>NZ_LT629702.1:0-2438750 GCF_900103345.1 Pseudomonas azotoformans | reverse complement strand
CGGTGAACTGCCCGACTCGTCGTTGATCGCCCGGGCGGTGGGGCAGGTGCGGCCTATCCTTTGCGCCAGTCCCGGCTATCTGGCGATTCACGGCGAACCCCAGTGCCCGGCGGATCTCAAGCAGCATCGGCTGATCGCCAGTGCCGATCAGGTGCATTGGGATTTCCAGGGCTATCAACTCAAGGCCCGTGCCCGCCTTGGCTGCGCCACGGTGCAGGGCGCGATCAATGCGGCGGTGCATGGCGCGGGGGTGATTCGCTGCCTGAGTTACCCGGTCCACGAGCATCTGCAGAATGGGCAATTGCGCCGCCTGTTGCCGGGTTTTGAACAGCCGCCATTGCCCGTGCACGTGGTGTATCGCCAAGGCCGCAACGCACCGATGCGCGTGCGCAGCTTTGTCGACCACTGCGTGGCGGCGCTGCGTGAACACCCGGCATTTCAGCTGGCGTAACAGTGGATTGCCTGGCGTGGTGATTCCCTCGGTGGCGGGCAGGGCGCAGCATCGGGTTATCCAACATGAGGTGCTTGCCATGAACCTGATCGAACAATCTCCCTGGCATGCCGGTGAACGGCTCATGCAAGAAGCTGTGGGCGTCGCCGAGCGCATGGCCGTGGTCGGGCCCAAGGTGATCCGTGATCACTTGCCCGAGCAGCATCGGGATTTCTACCCCTTGTTGCCCTACCTGATGTTGGGTGTGGTGGACGAGCAAGGCATTCCCTGGGCGACGATGCTTGAAGGTGCGCCGGGCTTTGCCCACTCGCCGGACCCACAGACCTTGCAGGTTGATAGCTTGCCATCCGCGACCGACCCTGCCCGCAATGCCTTGCGTCAGGGGGCAGCCGTCGGCCTGCTGGGGATCGACCTCAACACCCGCCGCCGTAACCGCATGAACGGGCGTATTGAAGCGCTTGATCACGAAGGTTTTTCGGTCAATGTGGTGCACACGTTCGGCAATTGCCCCAAGTACATTCAACTGCGGCCGGTAGATGCCGTCGCACGCAAACCCGGTAGCGTGGCCGAACGTTCCAGCAGCCTGGATGACGCGGCCCAAGCGCTGATCCGCAACGCCGACACCTTCTTCGTCGCCAGCTATGTCGAGGTGGATGGCCAGCGCTCGGTGGACGTTTCCCATCGCGGCGGCAATACGGGTTTTGTACGGGTCGAAGGCAACGTGCTGACCATCCCTGACTTTGCCGGCAACCTGTTCTTCAACACCTTGGGTAATTTGCAGGTGAACCCGGTGGCGGGGTTGTTGTTTATCGATTTTGAATCGGGGGATGTGCTGCAGGTGGCTGGGCGTACTTCACTGATCCTCGACGGCCCTGAAGTGGCGCTGTTCGAGGGCGCCCAGCGCTTGTGGACGGTCACCGTGGAACATGTCGTACGCCGCCCGGCGGCGTTGGCGTTGCGGTGGCAGTTCGCGGAGTTTTCGCCGTTCAGTCTGGCGATGGGGAGTTGGTAGTCTGTCCCGCCCCTCGATGATCCCCGATATGTTGCGGGATGTTGAACCGCCGGATTGAACGATTGCTTTGGGTTAGCCTTGTTTTCCTACAAACAACAAGGAAGTGTCATGCAACGGAAGGTCATTAATCCCACAACGGTATTCAACGCCCTGCAATACGGCTTCAGCCAGGCCATGGAAGTGCCGCAAGGCCGGCGCATCATGCTGTCCGGCCAGGTCGGTGTGGATGCTGACGAGCGCACCGTCGGCCCGGGTATTGCGCAACAGACCGCCGCCGCTTTGGACAACATCGAAAAGGTGCTGGCCGAGGCCGGCGGTGATCTGTCCCATGTGATCATGTTGCGGCTGTACATCGTCGAGTCCGCCCGTGACCAGCAGGAGCCGATCGCGCAAGCGCTGCGCGAGCGCTTCCCGCAGGACCCGCCGCCGTCTTCGTGGATTATCGTCAGCGGGTTGTCGTTGCCGGATTGGTTGATCGAGATCGAGGCGGAGGCGGTTGTTCCGTTCAGTACCGAATCATCACCGACTTGAGCTCGGTGTAATCCTCGATGAATGCACTGCCAAACTCCCGACCAACCCCCGAAGAGCGATTGCCGCCAAACGGCACTGCTGGGTCGAGCAGTGTGTGCATGTTCACCCACAACGTGCCGGCCCTGATCGCCGGCACCATGCGCAGGGCCTTGCCCAAGTCATTGGTCCACAGGCTGGCGCTGAGGCCGAAGGGGCCGTTGTTCATCAGCGCGAGCAGCTCGTCTTCACTGTCGTAGGGCAGGAAGGTAGCGATGGGGCCGAAGGTTTCTTCGTTGAGCAGGGTGTCGTTGATGCTGTTGGCGAGGATCACCGTGGGTTCGACGTAGCAGCCGGGGCGGTCGATGAGTTTGCCGCCGTGGATGATCCGGTTGTTTTCGGCGCGGGCCTGGCTGAAATAGCCGAGCAGTTTGAGTTGATGCTGATGGTGGGTAACCGGGCCGAATTCGGTGCGTTCGTCCAGCGGTGAGCCGATGGTGAGGCGGCTGAGGCGCTGGCTGAGTTTTTCCAGCACTGCGTCGAGCTGCGAGCGGTGCACGAAGAATCGTTCGGCCGCCGCGCAGATTTGCCCGGAATGCAAAAAACCGGCTTCGATGATGCCGTCCACCGCTTTGTCTACGTCCATGTCGCGCAGGAAGCCGGCGGCGTTCTTGCCGCCCAGTTCCAGGGTCGCGCGGGTGAGGCCGGCGCCCATGGCGCTGCGGCCCACGGCGATGCCGGTGGGCACCGAACCGGTGAAGGACACCTTGTGCGTGCCGGGGTGTTCCACCAGGCCTTTGCCGACGTGGCCGCCGCCCGTCAACACGTTGAGCACACCCGCTGGCAACCCGGCTTCGATGGCCAGTTCGGCGATGCGCAGGATCGTCAGCGGCGTGAATTCGCTGGGCTTGATGATGATGCTGCAGCCGGTCACCAGTGCCGAGGCGAGTTTCCATATGGCGATCATGGTCGAGAAATTCCACGGCACAATGCCCACCACCACGCCCACCGGTTCGCGCAGGGTGAACGCGGTGTAGCGTTCGCCATTGAACGAGGGCAGCGACGGGGTGAGCGTCTGGCCGCTGATCTTGGTCGCCCAGCCTGCGTAGTAACGCAGGAAATGCGCGGCCTGGTCGACCTCGAACGCACGGGCAATCTGGATGATCTTGCCGGACTGGCAGGTCTCGATCTGCGCCAGTTCTTCGCGGTTGCGTTCCAGCAGGTCGGCGAGCTTGAGCAGCACATTGCCGCGTGTCGCCGGCGCAGCCTGGGACCACAACTGGAAGCCCCGGTTGGCGGAGTCTACGGCCGCATCGATATCCGCCAGATCGGCATCGGCGACCTGGGCGATCACCTCACCGGTGGCCGGATTGGTCACCGCCAGCGTCTGGCTGGAATGGCTGCGGACGTTGACGCCTTCGATGAACAGCCCATGGGGTCGACGTAAAAACGCTTCGACGTGAGGCAGCAGCGGGATATCACTCATGGCAGGTTCCTGGCAGTTCACAAAAGAAAACCCGAGGGTAACCAAGCCGCCCAGGCCTGGCTTGACTGTGCCTGCCAGGCGTCATGCCTGTGGCTGCCGCGCCTGTGAAAAGTACAACCTTGCCTGTGGAACGTACATTTTCCACCCGCCCGACCCGTTCGATACTGGCCCTGCATCCAGCGCTGCCCCTCGACTCGGAGTGCCAGCCGGACTTCCAATAATAAGCAGGGCCGTCCATGAAAAAGCCAAACCCGCTCCTCGAAGACCTCAAGCCCCTCCTGCCCCAGATTGCGGCAAATGCCACGCGTGCCGAACAACAACGCCAGGTGCCGGATGAGAACATCGCTTTGCTCAAAAGCATCGGCTTGCACCGTGCCTTTCAACCCAAGGCCTTTGGTGGCCTGGAACTGTCGTTGCCCGAGTTCGCCGACTGCATCGCCTTGCTCGCCGGCAGCTGTGCCAGTACCGCCTGGGCCATGAGCTTGCTGTGCACCCACAGCCACCAACTGGCGCTGTTTTCGGCCCGGTTGCAGCAGGAAATCTGGGGCGAAAACCCGGATGCCACCGCCAGCAGCAGTATTGCGCCGTTCGGGCGTGTGGTGGAGGGCGAAGGCGGTGTGCACTTCAGCGGTGAAATGGGCTGGAGCAGCGGCTGTGATCACGGCGAGTGGGCGATTGTCGGCTGCCGTCGACAGAATGCCGAAGGCACCCAGGATTACTGCTTTGCCGTGCTGCCGCGCAGCGACTACCAGATCCGCGATGACTGGTTCGCCGCCGGCATGAAAGGCAGCGGCACCAAGACCCTGATTATCGACAATGCCTGGGTGCCCGAGCACCGGATCCAGAAGGCCAGGGACATGATGGAGGGCAAGTCCGCAGGTTTCGGCCTCTATCCAGACAGCCAGATTTTCTACGCGCCGTACCGCCCGTATTTCGCCAGTGGATTTTCCACCGTCAGCCTCGGCGTGGCCGAGCGCATGCTGGAGGTGTTCCGCGAAAAAACCAAAAACCGCGTGCGTGCCTACACCGGTGCCGCCGTCGGTGCGGCCACGCCCGCCTTGATGCGCCTGGCCGAATCCACCCACCAAGTGGCTGCCGCCCGCGCATTCCTCGAAAAGACCTGGCAGGACCACGCCGAACATAGCGCCGCGCACCGCTACCCGAGCCGCGAAACCCTGGCGTTCTGGCGCACCAACCAGGCCTACGCCACCAAGATGTGCATCGAAGCGGTGGACCGCCTGTTCTCCGCCGCCGGTGGCAATGCCTGGTTCGAACACAACGAAATGCAGCGCCTGTTCCGCGATTCCCACATGACCGGCGCCCATGCCTACACCGACTACGACGTCTGCGCGCAGATCCTCGGCCGTGAGCTGATGGGCCTGGAGCCGGACCCGAGCATGGTGTGACCCGTTCTTCCACTAAAACAATCAGGGCGTCCGTTCGAGGGCGCCCGGGAGTCTTGCATGTCTGAGCACAGCCTTTTCGACCCACGGGCCTTTCGCCGCGCCCTGGGCAACTTCGCCACCGGCGTGACCGTGGTCACCGCCGCCACCGCGTCCGGGCGCAAGGTGGGCGTGACCGCCAACAGTTTCAACTCGGTGTCCCTCGATCCGCCGCTGGTGCTGTGGAGCATCGATAAACGCTCCAACAGCCACGAAGTGTTCGAAGAAGCCAGCCACTTTGCGGTGAACGTATTGGCCGCCGACCAGGTGCACTTGTCCAATAACTTCGCGCGCCCGCGTGAGGATCGCTTCGCCCTGATCGAGTACGAGCCGGGGGAGGGCGGTTCACCGGTGTTCGCCGATTGTTCGGCGCGCTTCCACTGCGAGAAATACCAGCAGGTGGACGGCGGCGACCACTGGATCATGATCGGCAAGGTGGTGGCCTTCGATGATTTCGGGCGTGCGCCGCTGTTGTATCACCAGGGCGCTTATGCCGAGGTCCAGGCGCTGCGTCCCTGCGCGCCCGAGACGGTTCAGAACGGTACGGCGACCACCAACTGACTGTAGACATTGGTGCCGTTGCCACCGACCTGGTTGCCGCCGGTTTCGGCATCCTTGTCGGGTTTGTAGAGGCCCAGCAGCGGCGTGATGATCAGGTGCTCGTTCACCGCCCACTCGGCGTACAGGTCCAGCTCGCGCCCGTCCAGGTTCAGCTGGCCACGGCTACTCACGGTGTTGTAGTCGAAGAACAGCGCACCCAGGGTGAGGTTCTCCAGCGGCTTGACCTTGAGCGCCACGTGTTGCACGGAGGTGTTGGTGTTGTACGGGCCGGAGTAGTTGCCCGCCACTTCACCCTGCACCCAGGTGCCGTAGCCGCGGTTGAAGCCGGCGAACATCGCGTCCCAGTTCTTTGAATAGCGTGCGTAGCGGTAGGTCAGGTCCGGCGACCAGGGCAGGTCGGTGAAGGTGTAGCCGGCTTCGGCGTAGCCGGCGTTTTCCTGGCTGTCGCGGCGGTTCTGGCGGGCCAGTTCAAAGGCGAAGTGCGCGTTGTCGATACCGGCATTGCCGGCGCCGCGCAGGCTGTAGAGGTTCATGCCTTTGCGCTGGCGCTGCACGTCGCTGGCGAAGCGCTCGTCCACATCGATCCCATGAATATACGTGAGCCCCAGGGTGCCCGGCGCGGCGCTGTACTCCAGGGTGCCGGCGGCCATTTCGGTCATGGCCTGGGCGGGGTTGTCGGACTTGATCCACATCAGGCTGCCATGTACGCCGTCCTTGCCGCCGAGGCGAATCACCGCAGTCTTGTCGAAGGCATGGCGTGCGGCGATGTAGTAGGCACCGCCACGGTTGAACTCGCCGTCACCCACGCCCTTGCCGAGGTTGGGGCCATCGTCGTTGATCAGGAAACCGTCGCCCAGCATGATGATCTGCCGACCGAACGACAGGTCTACACCGTCCTTGCCCAACGCCGGGAACAGGTCGCCCGAGCGCCAGCCGGCGAAGGCTTCGTCGAACTTGGTGGTGCGCTCCTTGCCTGTGATAACCCCGGAGGCATCGCCATCACCCCAGGTGCCGGAACTCACCAGGTTGGCCGTGCCATATACGCCGCCAAAGCGGCCAAGGCTCTGGTCGACGCTCAGGCCGTACTTGATGAAGGCCTCGCGCCAGGTGGAACCGCCGTTGCGCCCGTCGTAGTTCTTCTTGCTGTTGAACATCCCGTACACGGCAAGGAAGTTGCCGGTGACGTGGGTGTCGGCATCGGCGTACAACTCGACCGCCTGGGCCTGGCCCACCAGCAGCGCAATCCCCAGGCCGACCGCCTGGCGCAGGCCGCGATTTTTCAGTGTGTGCTCCATTGTTATTGTCCCCAGCTTGGTTAAGAGTGAGGGCGCATTAGGGCGAGTGGCGGGGGCCTGAGTCTTTTCTCTGCGTGCCAGGGAATTGACCCTGGCCGCCACACCGCCCGCTGTGGCAGGGAGCAACAAAACCGGCGGCAGACAGGGGCAAGACGATCAATTCGGGTGGGGCGCAGAGTACCGACACATTAAAAAAACCGTCTTCGAGGACCCCACCATGTCGATCAACGACCGACTCACCGCGCACCTCAACCGGGGTACGGTAGGTTTCCCCACCGCCTTGGCCAGCACCATTGGCCTGATCATGGCCAGCCCGGTGATCCTCACCGCCACCATGGGCTTTGGCATCGGCGGCAGTGCGTTCGCCCTGGCGATGCTGATCGCCGTGGTAATGATGCTGGCCCAGGCCACCACCTTTGCCGAGGCTGCCTCGATCCTGCCCACCACCGGCTCGGTGTACGACTACATCAATTGCGGCATGGGGCGCTTTTTCGCGATCACCGGCACCTTGTCGGCGTACCTGATCGTGCATGTGTTTGCCGGCACCGCTGAAACCATCCTGTCCGGGGTCATGGCCCTGGTGAACTTCGAACACTTGAACACCCTGGCGGAATCGGCGGGTGGCTCGTGGTTGCTCGGCGTGGGTTTCGTGATCGTCTTTGGGGTGCTGAACGCGTTTGGCGTCAGCGCGTTTGGCCGTGCGGAAATCATCCTCACCTTCGGCATGTGGACCACCCTGATGGTGTTCGGCGTGCTCGGCCTGATCGCCGCACCCGCCGTGCAGTTGGACGGCTGGTTCGGTGAGTCGCTGGTGGGCACCGACCTGATCACCGTGCTGTCGCTGGTGGGCATGGCGATGTTCATGTTTGTCGGTTGCGAGTTCGTCACGCCGCTGGCGCCGGACCTGCGCCAATCGGCCAAGGTGATGCCGCGCGCGATGATGCTGGGGCTGATGGGTGTGGCCACCTGCATGTTCATCTATGGCGCGGCGATGAAACGCCAGGTGGACAACGTGGTGCTCGACGCCGCTTCTGGCGTGCACCTGCTGGACACGCCCATGGCCATCCCCAGGTTCGCCGAGCAGGTGATGGGGCAGATCGGCCCGCTGTGGCTGGGCATCGGTTTTCTGTTTGCCGGCGCGGCCACCATCAATACCTTGATGGCCGGCGTGCCACGGATTCTCTACGGCATGGCGGTGGACGGCGCGTTGCCCAAAGTCTTCACCTACCTGCACCCACGCTTCAAGACGCCGCTGCTGTGCATCCTGGTGGCGATGCTGATTCCCTGCCTGCACGCGCTGTACCTGGGCGGCAACACCGACAACATCATGCACCTGGTGCTGGCGGCGGTGTGTGCGTGGAGCTTTGCCTACCTGCTGGTGACGATCTCGGTGGTGAGCCTGCGTATTCGGCGGCCGGACTTGCCACGGGCCTATCGCTCGCCGTGGTTCCCGCTGCCGCAGATCGTGTCGAGCATCGGCATCCTGCTGGGCATGGGGTTCATCACGCCACCGGGCATGACCCCGGCGGACATCTACGTGCCGTTCTGCGTGATGTTGGCCGGTACGGCGGCGTATGCACTGTTCTGGACCCTGGTGGTGCAGAAGGTCAACCCCTTCAAGCCGGCCTCCGTGGAGGAAGTATTGGCAAAGGAGTTCAGTAACCAACCGGAGCAGACTGATGACGGTTATGGCGACTTTGCGGCAAAGACTGTTTGAGCTGTTGCGTGCCGATCGTGCGCCATCGGGATATCGACCGGGGGTGACCCTCGCGCACCTGCGGCGCAACCTTGGGCTGGCAACGCTTGAAGTGGACGGCGTGGCGTTCAAGATTGTCGAGCGCACCGAGTCGCAGTTGTTGATGCACCTGGTGCTGACCGAGTTTGTCCTGCGCGTACCGGCAGCAACGGGGGGCACGGCGAGCTTCGCGGTGCACCACGGCGGCGCGATCCGGCGCCATGGAATTCGTGTGCAGCGCCGTGCCGGCAACCAGGCGCTGGGGCGTGAGTTGCAGGCACGCCTGCTGGCCGACGAGGCGTTGTTCCAGGCGTTGATGCCGCTGGATTTCAAGCGTCTGCGCATCGACCTGCACGAGCAGCAATGGTGCGTGCGCCTGGAGCATATGGGCGGCAGCGAGGTGGTCAATCGCCTGCCTGCGTTTCGGCGTTATATCGCCCTGCGCCCGGTGCAGCGCACTCATTTGCTCGCGGCGCTGGTCGGGTTGAATCGGGTGTTGTCGAACCTCTGATTGGCATCATTAGTGCTTCTGCAAAGGGCAAACAGGTTGTTGTTGCGTGCATATAGATAACATGTTAACTATTGCATCAGAACAACAAAAAGAAGCCATTGCGGAGACACCCCATGAGCATCCCACAGCATGCACACGACGGGCTGGACACTTGGAACCGCGAGCTACGCGCCGCGTGCGGTTATTTCGAGACGGAACTGGCGTTCAACCGCTCGCTGTTCATCGGCGAGATCCGAGACTTGCCACGCGGCGTGGCCATCCTGCGCACCAATGCCGGGCTGATCAAACGCCCGGCGCACCACGCCGACCATGACAACGACCAGGACTGTTTCCTGGTCAGCCAACGCAGCGGCTATTCGCAGATCGCGCAGAACGGCCAGACCCTGCAACTGGCGCCTGGCGAGATGCTGTTGATGGACTCGGTGGGCTCCATCGAAATCACCCCCTTCGGCCTGATCGAGCACGCCTCGCTGTCACTCTCGCGGCCGCAGGTGTGCAAGCACCTGGGCGGCGACGCACGGGCCTTCGGCAAAATATCCTCGACCAAAGCCTGCGGGCGCATGCTGCATGTGCTGATGGATCAACTGTGCAAGGACGACACGGCAGACGGCGCGGGTGAAGTAGAAGCGCTGCAAACGGCCTTCGTGTCGCTGCTGGGGTCGGCCCTGGAGCAGGGCGACGAATGCCGCGAGGGCCTGGCAGCGCTGCAGGGCAGTAACCTGCGCAGCTATGTGCAAAAGGTCATCGATGAGTCCCTGAGCCAGCCGGGGCTCAGCCCGATCGGCCTGGCCAACCGGCTGAACATCTCGGTGCGCCACCTGTACCGTCTGTTCGAAGAACAGGACGATAGCGTGTGCCGCTACATCCAGCGCGCGCGGCTCAAGCGCAGCGCGGATGACTTGACCAACCCGTGCCTGCGCAGCGAGTCGATCACCTCGATTGCCTATAAATGGGGTTTTACCGATTCGGCGCACTTCAGCCGGTCGTTCAAGAAGCAGTTCGAGGTGTCGCCGAAGGATTTCCGTTCGAGCCGGATGCAGGCGGTGGGGGCATAACCGGGGCCTCCAAAACCAAGGAGGCCAAAGGTGGGAGGGGGCTTGCCCCCGATAGCGGTGGTTCAGCCAAGCCTGTGGTGACTGACACACTGTTATCGGGGGCAAGCCCCCTCCCACATTGGAATCGGTTTTCAGATCTCAGGCAGGGTGGCGCCACCATCGACTACCAAGGTCTGCCCGGTGATGTAGCTGGCCAGGCCGGAAGCCAGGAACAGCATCGCCCCGGCAATATCCGCCGCCGCGCCCAGACGCCCCAATGGCACCCGCCTGGCAATGGCGTCATTCAACCCAGCATCCCCCAGGTTATCCATCGCCGGCGTGGCGATCATGCCCGGTTCCACACCGTTGACCCGCACATTCAGCGGCGCGAGTTCCAGCGCGGCATTGCGGATAAATCCATTGACCCCGGCCTTGGACGCCGCGTAGTGGCTGAGCCCCGGATAACCCACGCGGTTGCCGGTGACCGAGGAGGTCACCAGCACGCAGCCCCGGCCCTGTTCGCGAAACACCGGCAACGCGGCCTGGGTCAGCCAGAACAGCGCCGACAGGTTGACGGCCAAGGTGCGTTGCAGAATTTCCGGAGTGATGTCCTCAAACGCAGTCAGCGGAAAATAGCCGGCGTTGTGCACCAGGATATCCAGCGACCCCAAGCCGTAGACGCAGGCGAACACCGCCTCTGAATCCGCCAGGTCGACGCCCACGGCCTCAACGCGAAAACCTTGCGCGCACAAGTCGTCGGCCACCTCCTGGGCCTGCACCAGCAGGCGATCGGCGATAACCACTCGCGCCCCACGCTGGGCAAACGCTTCGACGATGCCACGACCAATGCCCTGGGCACCGCCCGTGACCAGCACGACTTGCCCGCTGAAATCGAGGTCACTCATGGGCGCTCTCCAGGTGCGCGAAGGCCAGCGTGGGCACGTCGACAATGCTTGAGCCGCCATCGGCGACGATGGTTGCGCCGGTAATGATCGAAGCGTCGCTTGAGGCCAGAAAGCGGCAGACCCTGGCGATCTCTTCGGCACTGGCGGCTCGGCGCAGCGGCACGTCAGCGCAGACTCGCGCATAGGCCTGCTGCAACGTGTCGCCATAGGCGTGCATCAGTGGCTGCATCTCGGCATCCGCCATAGGTGTGTGCACCCAGCCCGGGCACACCGCGTTCACGCGCACGCCGCTCGGCCCATAATCCCGCGCCAGCGAGCGATTGAGCCCGATCAGCGCATGCTTGGCCGTGGTGTAGCCGCACACCTCAGGCCCTGCCGCCATTGATGCGATGGAGCCGATCAGCACGATATTTCCCGTGCTTTCCTGCAACAGCGGCAAGCAGGCACGGGCGCTATAGAACGCGCTGTCCAGGTTGCTGCGCAGGGCGCTGTCCCAGGTGGCGGGGCTGGTCTGGGTTGCACTGCCCAGGCCATGCCCGCCCGCGCAGGCCAGCAGCACATCGAGGCGGCCGTACTGTTCGCGGATTTGGCGGATAAACCCTACCCAGGTGTCCGGGCAGGCGGCGTCGCCCACCAGGACCAGGCCGCCGGTGTCCCGCGCCACCTGTTCCAGGGGCTCACGCCGCCGGCCAACCAGCACCAGGCGCGCACCTGCCTGTGCATACAGCCGGGCACACGCAGCGCCGATGCCCGTGCCGGCACCGGTGATCAACACCGTGCGCGGCTCAGTCATCGGGATACTCCGTGCGGTTGAGCACCTGGCAATACGAGCTGATGGGGAAGTTCGACAGCGCATCGAAGGATGCACCGGCATAGCCGAAGATCTTGCCGTCGCTGCGGTGCTGCTGCAGGTCGATCAGCACCAGGCCGAGGGTCGGCACGATCTTCTCCTGCCACACGAACAGGTACAGCTGGTCGGCGATCTTGTAGTAATGGCAGCGGTCGGTGTCGCACAAGCCTTGCTCCACGCCTTTGAGGCATTGCCAGGCATAGAACCGCTCGTTGAGGTAGATGTGCTCGTAGACCTCGCTGGGGCTGTAGCGGTATTGGTTGCGCAGGCCCACCAGCTCATCGGTGGGCACATGCCGGCAGTGGCCGGCGTGCCACGGGCGGTCGAGGCTGCCGTGGAGGAAGTCGACTTCCACCGAGGTCAGCGGCTTGCCGGCCAGGGCGCGGTGGTAGAGGCCTTCGTGGGTCTGGGCCTGATCCGGCAGGCGCCCGATCACGGCAGTGAACGAGGCGTTCGGTGTGTCCAGCACCAGGCTGATCGACCAGCTATGCCCGGCCTCGTGCTTGATGAAATCCACCAGGTACAGGCCCGGGCGAATCGAGGTAGCACGGTAAGGCGCGCTGCCACTGGAGTGGCCATCGGCGGCGCGCCAGGCCAGGCGGTCCTGCTCGAAACGGTGCTCGATCTGCCAGCCATTGGCGAAGTGCAGGGTGAACGCCTGGCCCGCCAGCTCGGCCAGGTTGGGCAGGATGAAGGCGTCTGGAGCGAAGCCGTCGGCCAGCGCGCCCACGGTAATCCAATCTGGGGAACTCGACATGGTGGCGCCTCCCTACACGACGGCGAAGTAATGTTTGACGAAGCTTTCGCTGAGCACTTCCCACAGCACGGGCGTGCCTTTGGTCACGAACCAACTGTCACCGGCCTTGTAGCGGGTGGACTGGCCGGTGGATTCGTCGGTGAGCAGCACTTCGCCGGTGACCACTGTGGCCTGTTCGGCGAACGGATAAACCATACGGAACTTGCCCTGGGTGGTACCGAAATAAGCGCTGCTGACCGGGTCGGTGGGCGCGCCGAAGGTCATCTTGCCGAAGGCGCGCACGTCGCCTTCGAGGATCTCGGAGCCGAGGTCGGCCACGGTGCCCCAAGGGTCGAGTTCCGAGAGTTGGACATTGTGCTTGAGGGGGGTGAGGGGCATGGCAGTTACTCCTGATGAGGACAAATTGTAGGAGCGAGCTTGCTTGCGAAAAACGCAAGGGCACCGCGATCATTCAGAATGCCCGCGTTATCGTTAACGATTTTCGCGGGCAAGCCCGCTCCTACAGAGGGGGGGGGTTAGCGGCGACCGTTCCAATAGCCGGAAAGCTGGTGCCAGGATTTGCCCGCCGTCAGCAGCAAGGGGCGAATCGCGTCCTTGCCGATGATGGTCGGGCGATGAATCGAGCTGACAAGGTCGTAGCGCGCTGAGCCTTCGCTCATGCCTTCGGCCAGGACCTTGCAGATGATGTGGCTCGGGGTCACGCCGAAACCGGAATAGCCCTGCACGAAAAACGCGTTGCTGCGCCCCGGCAAGGTGCCGATCTGCGGGAACAGGTTGGGGCTGCACGCCATCGGGCCGCCCCAGGCCAGGTCGATTTTCACGTCCTTGAGGTAGGGGAAGATCTTCAGCATGAGGTGACGGTTCCAGGCCTTGAGGTCGCCGGGAATATGCTCCACCAACGGCGTTGCGGCGCCGAACAGCAGGCGGTTTTCGTTGGTGACGCGGTAGTAGTCGATCACCGGGCGAATGTCGCTGTAGGCCCCGCGAATCGGGCTGATGCGCTGGATCAGTTCTTCGGACAACGGCTCGGTCATCATCTGGAACGCGTAGGTGTTGATGGTCGAACGGTGCAACTCCGGCTCCAGCTTGTTGAGGAAACTGTCGCAGGCCCACAGCAGCTTGCTGGCGCGCACCGAGCCACGGCCGGTGCGCACGGTGATGCGTCCGCCGTAGCTTACTTCCAGCGCCGGGCTGTTCTCGAAAATCCGTACCCCATGGCCGGCCAGCGCGGTGGCTTCGCCCAGCAGCAGGTTGAGCGAATGCACATGCCCGCCGCCCATGTGCAGCAGGGCGCTGCTGTAGGCCTTGGAACCAATGATCTGCTGCACATCCGCGCCGCCGAGAAAGCGGATCTCGTGCTGGCTGTTGATCGACTTGAAGTCCTTTTCCCAGGCACGCAGGGTTTTTTCCTGGCGGGCGTTGAAGCCCATGTAGCCGTAGCCGTGGCAGAAGTCCGCGTCGATGTTGTACTTGGCGATGCGGTTCTTGATGATGTCCGCGCCCAGGTCGCTGATCTCGAACACCTGGCGCAGGCCGTCTTCGCCCACGTCCTTCTTGATCTTCTCCAGGTCATGACCGATACCGGCCATGATCTGCCCGCCGTTGCGGCCGGTGCCACCGAACCCCAGGTAGCGCGCTTCAAGCACCACGATATTGGTGATGCCTTTTTCCGCCAGTTCCAGGGCCGTGTTGATGCCGGAAAAACCGCCGCCGATCACCATCACGTCGGCGTCGATATCCTGTTCCAGGGTGGGGAAACTCAGGTTGTATTTCTTGGTGGCGGTGTAATACGTGGGGGTTTCGATGTTGATCATGGCGCAGCCTGAAAAGGTGAAGGAAGGCTCTAAAGCGGATGCCTCCATTAGGGGCCCTGGCGGGATGGAAGTCTTGATCCTGCGTGCCCATGCATTTGATTCAGCGCGCCATGGGCGGTGCGCTCAACAAGTTATAGCGCGCTCGCCGGCAGGGAATGTTAGAGTTTCGTTAAATTATTAACTAAATACTTCGTGACCCTGATCCCTATGTCCAAACCTCGACAATCCCTGACCCTGGCCTTGCTGCAAGCCCGCGAAGCCGCCATGAGTTTTTTCCGCCCGTCCCTGAATGAACACGGCCTGACCGAACAGCAATGGCGGATCATCCGCATCCTCGAGCAGTACGGTGAACTGGAGATCTACCAGTTGGCCGAACTGGCCTGCATCCTCAAGCCGAGCATGACCGGTGTGCTGGTGCGCATGGAAACCGCCGGCATGGTGCATCGGCGCAAGGCCGAGCAGGACCAGCGCCGGGTACTGGTGACGTTGGCCGACAAGGGCAAGGCCAGCTTCGAGTCGATGAGCCAGTGCATGGAGGCCAACTACCAGCGGTTGCAGGATCAGTTTGGCGAAGAGAAGTTGCAGACCCTGCTGGGTCTGCTGGATGACTTGAAGAACATCAATATCAAGCGTTGAATCAACACATCGAACACTGAGGATCAAAATGTGGGAGCGGGCTTGCTCGCGAATGCGGTGGGTCAGTCAGAGAATAGTCTGGCTGAACCACTGCATTCGCGAGCAAGCCCGCTCCCACATGAGATTTCAGTAGACTCCACCGCTGTGGTCAGCCTCGGGACTGCCTTTGAATTTCCCGGCCAGCGCCTGCAACCCACGCGTCAACACAGTGGTATCCACGCCCACCGCGACAAAGGTCGCGCCCAACTCAATGTAGCGCCGCGCCAGGTTTTCATCCGCGCTGAGAATCCCCGCCGCCTTGCCCGACTGCACGATGCGCGTGATCGCATCCTCAATCGTCGCCTGCACATCCGGGTGCCCCGGATTCCCCCGATGCCCCATCGATGCACTCAAATCTGCCGGGCCGATAAACACACCGTCCACGCCCTCGACGGCGGCAATCTTGTCCAGGTTCGCCAGGCCCTCAAGGTTTTCGATCTGCACCAGCAGACACATCTGTTCGTCCGCCTGATCCAGGTAGCCGGGGATGCTGTTCCAGCGCGAAGCTCGCGCCAGGGCACTGCCGACACCGCGAATGCCCTGGGGCGGATACCGCATCGCACGCACCAGTTCGCGGGCCTGGGCGGCGCTTTCGACCATGGGCACCAGCAGCGTCTGGGCGCCGATATCCAGCAGTTGCTTGACCAACGCACTGTCGCCGATTACCGGGCGGATCAGCGCCTGGCTGGGGTAGGGCGCGATGGCCTGCAACTGGCCGAGCATGCCTTGCAGGTGATTGGGCGCGTGTTCGCCATCGATCAGCAGCCAGTCGAAACCGGCATTGGCGGCCAGCTCTGCGCAATAGGCGTCGGCCAGGCCGAGCCACAGGCCGATCTGCACCTCGCCGCTGTGCAGGCGTTGTTTGAAGCGGTTGATGGGCAGGTCCATGGCAATCCTCCAGGGGTCAGACGAAGCGGCAGGCAATCGACCCAAGCAGGTCGTAGTCGACATGGAACGTGTCGCCAGGGCGGGCCGCGACCGGGCGGGTGAAGGAGCCGCCGAGGATCACTTGCCCCGGCAGCAGGGTCACGTCATACGGCGCCAGTTTGTTCGCCAGCCAGGCCACGCCCTTGGCCGGGTGGTTGAGCACGGCGGCCGACACGCCGGACTCTTCGATCACGCCATTGCGGTACAGCACCGCTGGCACCTTGCGCAGGTCGATCTCGGTCGGCCGCACGGCACGGCCACCCAGCACCACCCCGGCATTGGCGGCGTTGTCGGAGATGGTGTCGAACACCTTGCGCGTCGCGTTGGTCTGCGGGTCGACCTGCTGGATGCGTGCGTCGATGATCTCCAGCGCCGGGATCACCCACTCGGTGGCGTCGAGCACATCGAACACCGTGCAGTTCGGGCCCTTGAGCGGCTTGCCGAGGATGAACGCCAGCTCCACTTCCACTCGCGGCACGATGAAGCGTTCGAAGGGAATGTCGCTGCCTTCGTCGAAAAACATGTCATCGAGCAGGGCGCCGTAGTCGGGCTCGGTGATGTTCGACGAGACCTGCATGGCCCGCGAGGTGAGGCCGATCTTGTGGCCCTTCAAAGTGCGCCCGTCCTTGATCTTTTGCGCGACCCAGGCGCGCTGGATGGCGTAGGCGTCGTCGAGGGTGATGCCGGGGTAGTCGAGGGAAAACTGGCGCACCTGTTCGCGGCTGCGTTCGGCGCGGTCCAGGTGCGCAGCGGCCTGGAGAATTTGCTGGGGGGGGAGCATGGCAACGGTCCTTAATGTGGGTTGACGATGGCGGCGTGGGTGCGCAGCACCAGCAGGCCGCCGAGGGCGATGAACAAGGCGAGTACGTACAGCGCCAGGCTGGCGCTCTGGGTGGCGTCGCGCATCCAGCCGATCAGGTACGGCGCGAGGAACGCGGCGACGCTGCCGAACGAGCTGATCATGGCGATACCGGCGGCCTGGGTGGTGGTGGATAGATACGCCGGCGGCAGTTGCCAGAACATCGGCAGGGCGGCACTGGCGCCCATGCCGGCCAGCACCAGCCCGCCCATCACCAGCAGCGGATTGCCCGGCGCCAGCCCCGCCACGGCAATCCCGACCGCCGCCATCAGCAGCGGCACGCACAGGTGCCAGCGGCGTTCGCGATGGCGGTCGGAGGAACGCCCGCAGCCGATCATGAAGAAGCACCCGGCCAGGTACGGCACGGCGCTGAGCAGGCCGACCTGGCTGTCGCGGCCGATACCGGCGCCGTGGATCAGGGTGGGCATCCAGAACGCCAGGGTGTTCACCGCCAGCATCACCGCGAAATACACCGCCACCAGCAGCCATACCTGCGGGTCGCGCAGGATGCCGCCGAACGAGGTGATGGTCTTGCGCTGTTCCTCGCTGCGCAGTTGGTCATGCAACTGGTGTTTTTGTTCGGCGGTCAGCCAGTGCACCGCGTCGAAGCCGTCCGGCAACCACTTGAGCACCACCAGCCCCAGCAGCACCACGGGCAAGCCTTCGATCAGGAACATCCACTGCCAGCCACGCATCCCGCCGACATCGTGGAAGTGTTCCAGGATCGCCCCGGACAGTGGCCCGCCCAACACCCCGGCCATGGGCACGGCGATGGCGAACAACGCGGTGACCTGGCCGCGACGGCGCGCCGGGTACCAGCGGTTGAGAAACACCAGGATGCCCGGGAAAAACCCGGCCTCGGCCACCCCCAGCAGAAAGCGCAGCACGTAGAAACCACGGGCACTCTCCACCCACAGCATGCCGGTGGACAACAGGCCCCACACCACCATCAGGCTGGCGATCCAGCGCCTGGGGCCGACGCGGTCCAGGGCCATGTTGCTCGGCACGCCGAACAGCGCATAGGCGATGAAAAACAGCCCGGCGCCGAAGCCGTAGACCGTGTCGCTGAACTGCAGGTCGCTGCTCATCTGCATCTTGGCGAAGCCAATGTTGATGCGGTCCAGGTGGGCGAACAGGTAACACACCAGCAACAGCGGCATCAGGCGCCACGTCACTGAACGATGGGTACGGTCGTGCTCGGCCAGCGCGTGGCTGGCGGTGGAGTGGGCTGTGCTCATGATGTTGTACTTTTTGTCTGAGAGGCCGTGAGGAGAACAGCGGGTTTACCCCGCCGGGTTGTTCAGGAACGCATGCACATTGTTCTGCTTGAAATTGAGCTGCGGGTGCAGCTCGACCATCTCGAATGACAGCGCCAGCAAACGTTGCGCCTGCAGTTCGGCAAAGTGCGCAGTGATCACCGCGAACACCGCTTCGGCCACCGCCTGGCGTGTGGCCAGGTCGCGGCCATGGCCGACCTTGAGGGTCATGTGCACAAAGGCGTAGTCATGCTTGCCATCGGCCATGCGCCAGGTGTCCAGGCGTACGCCACGGCTGCGGATACCGCCGAGGGGGAACACGCCACTGTCGCCCAGCACGCGGTGGATCTTTTCAAACAGGCCGGGCAGGTCGGCCTGTGGTTCGAGGTTGTCGGTGTACTCGGCGATAAAGTGCGGCATGGGTATCTCCCGGTTCTACAGGGGGAAAATCGCGTTGATCTGGCCGGTGCCCGAACTGCCGAACGGCGGCGTGATGATTTCTGCCGGCTTGGCATAATCCGGCCCGCCGAGCAGGCCCAGGAGCATCGCGGTGTCGTGCATCTTGCCTTCGCCGAAGCAGTGCTCGGCGTAGTCCGGCAGCATCGCGCAGAACTCCTTGAAGCGGCCTTGCTTCCACATCTCCACCACGTGCAGGTCCACTTGCTTGTCGAATTCGCGGGTCCAGGTGTGGATATTCGCCTCGGCCTGACGGTCGTCCGAAAAGCGGTGCGACAGCGAGCCCGAGGCCAGCACCAGCACCTTGCGGTCACTCTTTTCGATAGCCCGGCGCACGGCGGCACCGAATGCGAAGCTGTCTTCCAGGCGGTGCCAGGCGCACCAGGCGGCGATGGAAATAACCTTGAATGTCTCATCCTCCGGCACGTCCATGTGCATGTAGCGCATGGGCACCAGGGTGCCGTATTCCAGCTCCAGGCTCGGGATGTTGTGGGCCATGCTGCGCACGCCGGCCAGGTTGGCCTCGGCGGCGATCAACGCGCCCAGTTCGGGGCAACCGGGGTAGGCGTACTGCATGTTCTTGATGAAGTGCGGCAGTTCGTTACTGGTGTAGGTGCCCTGGAACCGCTCGCCGCAATTGACGTGGTAACCGCTGTTGACCAGCCAGTGCACGTCGAACACCACTGCGGTGTCGGCGCCCAGTTCGCGGGCGCGGCGGCCGATCTCCTTGTGCCCGGCAATCGCCGCTTCGCGACAGCCGTGATGCTTGCCGGGCAGTTCCGACAGGTACATCGACGGTACGTGGCAGATCTTCGCTGCCAGGACCACTTCGCCCATGATGATTCTCCAGATTCATTATTGTTGTTGGAGCGCATGACCCGGTGTTACACACCCCAACGCGGGATGTGGTGGCTGCCCATGGAAATGCACACGTTCTTGATCTCGGCAAACACTTCGAAGCTGTACTGGCCGCCTTCACGTCCGGTGCCGGAACCTTTCACCCCGCCAAACGGCTGGCGCAGGTCGCGCACGTTCTGGCTGTTGATAAATACCATGCCGGCTTCGATCCCGCGCGCCAGGCGATGGGCCTTGCCGATGTCCTGGGTCCAGATGTAGGAGGCCAGGCCGTACTCGGTGTCGTTGGCCAGTTGCAGGGCCTCGGCTTCGTCCTTGAAGGGGATCAGGCACACCACCGGGCCGAAGATTTCTTCCTGGGCGATGCGCATCTTGTTGTTCACATCGGCAAACACGGTCGGCTGGATGAACTGGCCTTTGCTCAGGTGCGCCGGCAGGTTGGCCGGGCGTTCCAGGCCACCAGCGAGCAGGGTGGCGCCTTCCTCGATGCCGATCTTGATGTAGCCAGTGACCTTGTCGTAATGCGCCTGGGTGATCATCGAGCCGACCTGGGTCTTCGGATCCTGTGGGTCACCGACGATCAAGCGTTTGGCGCGGGCGGCGAACTCGGCGACAAACTGCGGGTACACGCTTTCCTGGATAAAGATACGGCTACCGGCGGTGCAACGTTCGCCATTCAGGGAAAAGATGGTAAACAGCGCCGCATCCAAGGCGCGCTCAAGCTCGGCATCCTCGAAGATCAGCACCGGCGACTTGCCGCCCAGTTCCATGGAGTACTTTTTCAGGCCGGCGGTCTGCATGATCTTCTTGCCGGTGGCGGTGCCGCCGGTGAACGAAATGGCGCGCACATCCGGGTGCCGCACCAGCGCGTCACCAGCCGTGGCGCCATAGCCCTGGATCACGTTGAGCACACCGTTGGGAATTCCGGCTTCCACCGCCAGGCGCCCCAGTTCATTGGCGGTCAGCGGCGACAGCTCGGACATCTTCAACACCGCCGTATTGCCCAACGCCAGGCACGGCGCGGTCTTCCAGGTGGCGGTCATGAACGGCACGTTCCACGGCGATACCAGCCCGCACACGCCCACCGGTTGGTACAGGGTGTAGTTGAGCATCTGGTCGTCCACCGGGTAGCTGTGGCCATCCATGCGCGTGCAGACTTCGGCGAAGAAATCGAAGTTGTGCGAGGCGCGGGGAATCAACACATTCTTGGTCTGGTGGATCGGCAGGCCGGTGTCGAGGGTTTCCAGTTCGGCCAGGTGCGGCACGTTCTGTTCGATCAGTTCGCCGAGCTTGCGCATCAGGCGTGCGCGTTCCCTGGCCGGGGTGTTGGCCCACTTCGGGAACGCCGCTTTGGCGGCCGCTACGGCCTGGGCCACTTCCTCGGCACCGCCGCTGGCGACTTCGCCAATCGCCTCGCCGGTGGCCGGGTTGTAGTTGATGAAGGTGTCTTTGCTTTCGACCTCACGGCCGTTGATCCAGTGTTTGATCATGCTGCTCACGCCTCTTTCCGGGCGGAGAAAAACTCCGCCTCGCTGACAATTCGGTTGACCAGACGGCCCACGCCTTCGACTTCCACCACCACTTCATCGCCGGGCACCACATCGGCCAGGCCTTCGGGCGTGCCGGTGGCGATCATGTCGCCGGGTTGCAGGGTCATGAAGCTGGACAGGTATTCGATGAGGTAGGGGATGTCGAAAATCATGTCGCGGGTGCTGCCTTCCTGACGCAGCTCACCGTTGATCCAGGTGCGCAGGGTCAGGTTGCCGGGGTCGGGCACATCGGCCACATCGACGATCCACGGGCCGACCGGGGTGGTGGCGTCGCGGTTTTTCACGCGCAGGTTGGGGCGGTAGTAGTTTTCCAGGTAGTCGCGGATCGCGTAGTCGTTGCACACCGTGTAGCCGGCCAGGTAGTCCAGGGCGTCGGCGCGCTTGACGTTGCGCGCGGTCTTGCCGATCACGGCCACCAACTCGCACTCGTAGTGCATGTAGGCGACGTTGTCCGGGCGCCAGGTGACCTGGCGGTGGCCGGTGTAGGTGCCAACGGACTTGATGAAGGCCAGGGGTTCGGTGGGCGGGGTGAAGGCCAGTTCAGCCGCATGGTCGGCGTAGTTCAAGCCGAGGGCGAACATGTTGCCGGTGGCCGGTGGAAGCCATTGCACCTGGTCTTCGGCGAGCAGGCGACCATCGCCCAGGCGCACGGCGTTGTCGGCTTGCACCTGTACGGCGTGCACGGCACCTTCAAAGCGGATACGGGCGTGTTTCATGCTGGAGTCTCCGCTTGAATGTGATTGAGCAGACGGCCCACGCCGCTGATCTCGACTTCTACCCTGTCGCCCGGCAGCACATCGACGCGGCCTTCGGGGGTGCCGGTGATCAGCACGTCGCCGGGGTGCAGGGTCATGAATTCGCTGATTTCGGCGATCAGTTGCGGGATATCGCGCACCCAATTGGCCGTGGTGTTTTCCTGGCGCAGTTCGCCGTTGACCCACAGCCTGAGGCTCAGTTGATTGGGGTTGGCCACCTGGTCCCGTGGGATCAACTGTGGCCCGAGGACGCAAAAACCATCGCGGCATTTGGCTTTGACGGCCGGGCGGTAGTAGCTGTCTTCCGGCAGGCTGAATTCATTCACCACCACATAGCCGGCCACATGGGCCATGGCGTTTTCCAGGCTGACACGACTGGCGCGCTGGCCGATTACCGCGCCTAAAGCGGGGCCGGGTTGCAGGCGTTCACCCTGGGGGTGCCGCACCACGCCAGCGTGCTCGTTGCGCGTATTGGGAGTCTTGATAAACAGCACCGGCTTGCTCGGCGGCTTCTGGTAGGGCGCCTGCTGGAAGGCGGCGAGATGCTGGTCCAGCAGACCCTGGTAGTTCAGCGCAACGCCGAGCAGGGTGCCGCTGGCAACATCATGCAGGGTACGGCTCATGCGTTTCTCCTGGCGGTGGCGACTGCTGCATAGGCAGTTCGTTAATGTGTTAACGTTATAATTAATATGTTAACTACCGTCAAGCGTGGCAAAATCAGGCAGCATCAAAACAACAAAAAGAGGGCACCGTGAAGCCGATCCCCAACATCAACATCGGGCAGGTCTACGACCAGCGTTACAGCGATGCCGAGGTGCATTACGACAAGCTCGGCAACCTGGCGGGATTTTTCGGGCGCAACATGCCCGTGCATCGGCATGACCGGTTTTTCCAGGTGCATTACGTGAAGAGCGGCGCGGTGCGGGTGTACCTGGATGACCGCCAGTTCGTGGAGTCCGGGCCGATGTTCTTCCTCACGCCGCCCACGGTGCCCCACGCCTTCGTCACCGAGGCGGATGCCGATGGGCATGTGCTGACGGTGCGCCAGCAGTTGGTATGGGGGTTGATCGACGCTGATCCCAGCCTGGCCTCCGGCGCAGCCTGCGTGGCACTGACGGCGGGTGACCACGGCCTGGATCAACTGTTCGAAGAGCTCAACGAGGAGATCAACGCCGCGCGGGCAGGGCGCGCCGCCGCGTTGGACAGCCTCACGCGCCTGATCATGATTCGTCTGCTGCGCCTGTGCGCCCACTCACTGCCGGCGCGCCCGACCCGGCACGAAGACCTGCGCATCTTCCATCGCTTCAACGAACTGATCGAGGCCCACTATCTGGAGCACTGGCCGCTGGCGCGCTACGCCGAGGGGATTGGCGTGACCGAGGCGCGCCTCAATGAGGTGTGTCGGCGCCTGGCTGACCTGCCGTCCAAGCGCCTGATCCTGGAACGTGTGATGCAGGAAGCCAAGCGCCTGTTGCTGTTCACCGGCAGTTCCGCCAACGAGATCTGCTACCAGCTGGGCTTCAAGGACCCGGCGTATTTCAGCCGGTTTTTCCTTCGGTATGCCCAGGTGACGCCGGGGGAGTATCGGCTGCGGCAGTCGGGCTTGCGCTGACGTTCCACGCGCCGCCCAGCGCCGTGTACAACTTCACCTCCGCCACCAGTTGCGCCAGGCGGTCGACGATCAGCGCCTGTTGCGAACTGAACAACGCACGCTGCGCGTCCAGGAAGGTGAGGTTGCTGTCGACGCCACTGCGGTAGCGATGCTCGGCCAGGTTGTAATACTGCTGGTTGGCCGCGACGAAATCCCGCTGCGCCTGCAACTGGTCGGTATAGGTTTGCCGCGCCGCCAGGCCATCGGCGACTTCCTGGAAGGCGGTCTGGATCGATTTTTCGTACTGCGCCACGCTGATGTCTTTTTGCAGTTTGGCGTAGTCGAGGCTGGCGCGCAGGCTGCCGGCGTTGAAGATCGGCAGGTTGATCTGCGGCTGGAACGTCCAGCTGCCCGAGCCACCCTTGAACAGCCCCGACAGTTCGGTGCTGGCGCTGCCGGCGTTGGCGGTCAGGCTCACCGACGGGAAAAACGCTGCGCGGGCCGCGCCGATATTGGCGTTGGCGGCGCGCAACTGGTATTCGGCCTGGAGGATATCCGGGCGGCGTTGCAGCAAGTCCGAGGGCAGGCCGGCCGGTACGCGCGCCACCAGGTCGGCGGCAAGTGGACGTGACGGCAACTGTTCGTCCACCGGGCCGCCTACCAGCAGGGCGAGGTTGTTGAGGTCCTGGGCCACCTGGCGCTCATAGCGGGCCACGCTGGCGCGGGTGCTTTCGACGCTGGTGGTGGCTTGCACCACGTCCAGCGCCGAGGCTTTGCCGGCGGTTTTGCTGCGGCCGGTGAGGCGCAGGCTGTGTTCGTTGGCCACCAGGGTTTGCCGGGCCAGGGCCAGCAATTCCTGGTCTGCGCGCCAGGTCAGGTAGGCATTGGCGACGTTGGCGACCAGGCTCAGTTGCGCGGTGCGTCGCGCCTCTTCGGTGCCCAGGTAGGTGAGCATGGCCTGTTCGCTGAGGCTGCGGATGCGGCCAAACAGGTCCAGCTCGTAGGCGCTGATACCCAGGGTCGCGGAATAGCTGGAGGTGATGGCGGCCTTGCCGGTGCCGGTCACGTCCCCAGGCACACGCCGACGCTGGCCGGCGCCGGTAGCGGACACCGCCGGGAACAGGTCGGCACGCTGGATACGGTACTGCGCCTGGAACGCTTCGACGTTCAGCGCGGC
Source organism: Pseudomonas azotoformans (assembly GCF_900103345.1). Taxonomy (NCBI): domain Bacteria; kingdom Pseudomonadati; phylum Pseudomonadota; class Gammaproteobacteria; order Pseudomonadales; family Pseudomonadaceae; genus Pseudomonas; species Pseudomonas azotoformans. Next base: position 2,414,289 of record NZ_LT629702.1, on the reverse strand, counting down.
CACGCGCAGGTCGCGGTTATTGACCAGTGCATCGCCAATCAACCCTTGCAGCGCCGGGTCGTGGAACAGCTGCTGCCAGTCCGACGTGCCGGACTGCGCCAGCGCATACACGCCTTCCTGGGGATACTGCGCAGGCACAGGGGCCGCAGGCCGTTGGTAGTCCGGGATCAGCGAGCAGCCGCCAAGCATCCAGACCATCGCGAAGGTGCTCAATTTATGCATCAGGCGCCCACCATCCACTTGGCGAGGCCGTGCCGGCCACTCACGCCCAACTTGGCGGCGGCGCGTTTAAGGTAGGTCTCGATGGAACTGTTCTTCACACTCAGTTTCTCCGCGATCTGCGGCACGGTGCCGCCGGTCAGCAAGCCGAGGCACACCTCCTGCTCGCGCGCCGACAACGTGATGTCGCCCAGGGACAGGCGCTTGTAGAACTCACGTTGCAATTGCGACTGCTCCAGCAACGTGTGGGCCGGTTCAACCTCGGTGTGCGGTGCCTGGCGCAGGCTCTGGGCGTGGCACTCGATCAGCGGCAGCAGCGTGTCCGACAGGCACTTGAGAAACGACAACTCGGCCAGGGAAAACCCGCGCTGGGTCGGCGGGCGATAAAACGAAATCACACAGCGCCGGTTGCCCTGGCGCGACACCAGGTTGCACTGGTGCGAGGTGCCACGCGGGTGAGCGCTGTTGGCCTTGGCCTTCAATTGGATCAGCAGCGGGTCCTGCATGCCGAGCATCTCGCGCAATAAGGGATGGTCGTCCATGGAATTCAGGGCCAGGGGCGGCAGGTCCTGCGTCTGGCCGGCGCTGCCCAGCAACGTGATATCGAGCACGCGGTCGCGCAGCTCGTCGAGGGTCCATTCGCTCAGATCCACCAGGTGGATCGGCACCCATTTGCCCACGAGGTGCAGCATGTGGGCGGCAAAGCCCGGGTGGCCACTGCTGGCAATCAACTCGCCCATTTCGGCGTAGAAATGCGGGCTTTGTGTGTTGGCAATACTGCTGGTCAAACTCATAGCCTTCTCATCCTTGATATCGAAAACCGTGTACAGACGCTCTGGGCCTCTGCGGGGGCGATCCGTTGCTCACACACCAGAGTCGGTATTCGAAAGTGTATTTAGCCAGTGGATTTGTCCTACGTATGTAGCGGAAACGAGGGACACAACCTGCCATAGAAACCGCGTCATTAATTCGACGTTTCTGAGAGGTAATTCCGACTACGAGTCACCAAGCGGATTTTTTAGAGTTAATTAACCATATGATAAATAAGATAAAAATATATTTTTTGAAATGTTCAATTCAAACCGGCATCGGCCAAATATAGCCAATGTCCTACAACTCTTTAATCGTTTCAGCAATGAACCATCAGCCAAGCCTGGTCTATCCCTTCGGATGTCCGGGTTTAGGGTGACAGACAGCCCCTGGCCCCCATGCTCCAATCCGGCCCATTCGTCGTAATGGGCACCCCTGCGCGGCCAGTGCCTGACCTCCATGAGAAGGATCTTATGAAGCATTCACCCAGCTTCCCCCTCACCGCCGCCCAGCAGGACATCTGGCTCGACCAACTGCGTGCAGGCGATTCGCCGCTGTACAACATTGGTGGTTATGTGGATTTTGCCGGCGCCATTGACCCCGGCCTGATGCAGCGCGCTGTTGAACGTCTGGTCGCCAGGCACGACGCGTTGCGCACGCAACTGCACAGCGACGCCGACGGCCTGCCTCGCCAAACCTTTGCTGCCACGTTGGCTGTGGACCTGGCGCTGCATGACGTTTCTAAGGGTTGCGACCCGCAGGCCGCGAGCCACGCCCTGATGCAGGCGCAAATGGCCCGGCCTTATGCGATGCAGGGCGCGCCGCTGTTCCGCTTTTTCCTGGTCAAGCTCGACGACAACCACTATCGCCTCGGCACCCAGGCCCACCACCTGATCCTCGACGGCTGGGGCTTCGGCCAGATGCTGCAATCCCTCGCGCAGCTGTACACCGCCCTGGCGCAAGGCCGGCAAGCGGAGTCGCCGGCGCCGTCTTACATCGACTTTATCGACGCAGACCAGCACTACCACGCGTCCGCCCGTTATGCCCGCGACCGCGCCTATTGGCTGGACAAGTACCGGCTGATTCCCGAGCCGCTGCTGACCCCGCGGCACACGGCCAAGGCCACGAGCAATACCCTGGCGCAGGCGTTTCCGGTGGCACTGCTCAACCGCATGGAGCAGGTGGCCAACCGTTACCAGGCGTCGGCGTTTCATGTGCTGTTGGCGGCGCTGTATGTGTATTTCACCCGTACCGCTCAACGCCAGGAGTGGGTAGTGGGGTTGCCGATTCTCAACCGTTCCAATGCGCGGTTCCGCTCCACCGTCGGGCTGTTCACCCAGGTCAGCGCCGTGCGCTTGCAGTTTGATGAGCAGTCGCCGTTCAGCGCGGTGGTGCGTGGGGTGCGCGACCAGCTCAAGCAGGATTTCCGCCATCAGCGTTTCCCCCTGAGCGAGATGAACCGCGAGTTGCGCCTGCGTCGCAGCGATCGCGGCCAGCTGTTCGACCTGTCGGTGTCCTTCGAGCAGGACGATCATGAACTGCGCTACGGCACGACCGCAGGCCGTGCGGTCAAGGTGTCCAACCACCATGAGCCGCTGCCGCTGGCCCTGCACCTGCGCAGCAATCGCTACCAGGACACTGCGTGCCTGCATTGCGTCTACAACGAAGCGTACTTCCAGCACGATGAAGTGGCGGCCCTGGCGCAACGCTTGACCTGGTTGCTGGAACAGGGGCTGGAAGACACCGCGCTGACGATCCGCGATTTTTCGCTGGTGACACCTGCCGAGCAGGCCCGGTTGCAGCAATGGAACGCCACTGCCGAGCCCGTTACCCAGCCACAAACCCTGCACGCGCGCATTGAAGCCCAGGCTGCGCGTGCGCCGGACGCCATCGCGGCGGTGTATCAGGGGCGGCACCTGAGCTACGCCCAACTCAACCAGCAGGCCAACGCGCTGGCCCATCAACTGCTGGAGCGCGGCGTGCGGCCGGACGACCGCGTGGTGATCCTGGCGCGGCGCGGGCTGGACACGCTGGTGGGGTTGCTGGCGATCCTCAAATCCGGCGCCTGCTACGTGCCGGTAGACCCGGCCCATCCCGCCGAGCGCCTGAATTACCTGCTGCAGGACAGCGACCCGGTAGTGGTGCTGACCCAGCACGATTTGCTGCATCGGTTGCCCCCGTTGACGGTGCCGGTGATCCAACTCGACCGCCCGACCTTCCACCTGGGCACCAACCCCCGCGTAGCGATCAGCCCCTCGCACCTTGCCTACGTGATCTACACCTCCGGCTCCACCGGTTTGCCCAAGGGCGTGATGGTCGAGCACCACAGCGTCTCGAACCTGGTGGACTGGCACTGCCGGGCCTTCGACCTGCATGCCGGCAGCCATACCGCCAGCGTCGCCGGTTTCGGTTTTGACGCGATGGCCTGGGAGGTCTGGCCGGCGTTGTGCGTGGGCGCCACGCTGCACCTGCCGCCGGCCCATGACGGCGCCGAAGACATCGACGCGCTGCTCGGTTGGTGGCAGGCGCAGCCGCTGGACGTGTGCTTCCTGCCGACGCCCGTGGCGGAGTACGCCTTCAGCCAGGGCCTGCACCACCCGACACTGCGCACCCTGCTGATCGGCGGCGACCGTCTGCGCGCGTTCACCCAGGCGCAGTCCTTCGCCGTGATCAACAACTACGGCCCTACCGAAGCCACGGTGGTCGCCACCTCTGGCCCCATGGCTGTCGGCCGGCCATTGCATATCGGCGCGCCTGTCGCCAATGCCACGGTGTACGTGCTGGACGCGCAGCAACGGCCGCTGCCCATCGGCGTGGCAGGGGAGTTGTACGTGGGCGGCAAGGGCATCGCGCGCGGGTATCTCAAGCGTCCCGACCTCAGTGCCGAGCGTTTCCTCGACGACCCCTTTACCCAGGGGCGCATGTACCGCACCGGCGACCTGGTGCGCTGGCTGCCGGACGGCAACCTTGAATACCTGGGGCGCAATGACGACCAGGTGAAAATCCGCGGCGTGCGCATTGAACTGGGTGAAATCGAATCGGCCCTGGCCACGCACCCGCATATTCAGGACGCCGTGGTACAGGCCCGCGAAGGGCAGTTGCTGGCCTGGTTCGTCCCGCGTGAAGCGGTGCCGATCGAAGCCCTGCGCGCCCACCTGCAAGCGTCGCTGCCCGACTACATGCTGCCGGCCGCCTACGTGCAGTTGGACGTGTTGCCCCTGACCGCCAACGGCAAGCTGGATCGCAAGGCGTTGCCCGCACCGACCCAAGACGCATTCGTCACCCGCCTGTACGAAGCACCGCACGCCGGCGCGGAAAGCGTACTCGCACAGATCTGGGCCGAGCTGTTGCAGGTGCAGCAGGTCGGGCGCCACGACCACTTCTTCGAACTGGGCGGGCATTCGTTGCTGGCCGTGCAATTGGTGCAACGCATGCGCCAGGTCGGCTTGCGCGCCGATGTGCAGGTGCTGTTCGGCCAGCCGACTCTGGCGGCCCTGGCGGCGGCGAGTGAACTCAGCGACGTGGACGCGCCGGACCTGGCCGAACTCGACCCCGACAGCCTGGCGCCTATCGTCGCGCGCATCCCCGGCGGCGCGGCCAATGTGCAGGACATCTACCCGCTGGCGCCGTTGCAGGAAGGCTTGCTCTACCACCACATCACTGATGAGCGCGATCCGTATCAGCAGCAGGCGCTGTTCAGCTTTGCGCAGCGCGAGCAGTTGGACGCGTTTGCCCAGGCCCTGCAACAGGTGATCAACCGCCATGACATCCTGCGTACCAGCCTGGTGTGGGAGGCCCTGGAGCAACCGATGCAGGTGGTGTGGCGTCAGGCGCAATTACGCGTTGAGCCGCTGCGCGAAGACCCTGCGCCGCTGGATTTGCGCCAGGCGCCGCTGATGGCCCTGGACTATGCCGAAGAGCCGCAGCACTCGCGTTGGGTGGCGCGGCTGCGTTTCCATCACCTGGTCAATGACGCCACCTCGACCACGCTCCTGATGCAGGAAATCCGCGCCCACTTGCTCGGCCAGCAGGCGCAGTTGCCGGTGCCGGTGCCGTATCGCAATGTGGTGGTGCAAGCCCGTTCGCCGGCACGTCAAGCGGCGCACGAGGCGTTCTTTCGCGAGCAGTTGGGGGATGTCGACGAGCCGACCCTGGCCTTCGGTCTACAGGAGCGCCAGGCGGATCGGGCGCACACCGAACAAGCCGAACGTGGCTTGAGTGACAGCCTCAATCAGCGTTTGCGTGCCCAGGCGCGTGGCGTGGGCGTGAGCACCGCCAGCCTGTTCCACCTGGCCTGGGCCCAGGTGCTCAGCCGTGTCGCCGGCCGTGATGACGTGGTCTTCGGCACCGTGCTGCTCGGCCGTTTGCAGGCGGGCGAGGGCGCCGACCGCGCCCTGGGCATGTTCATCAACACCCTGCCGCTGCGGGTGCGCCTGGCCGGGCGAACCGTGGCCGATGCGCTCACGCACACCCACGTCCGACTCAGCGCCTTGCTTGCCCATGAACAAGCCTCCCTTGCGCTGGCCCAGCGTTGCAGCGGCGCGTCACCGTTGTTCAACAGCCTGCTCAACTACCGGCACACCGACGCCGAGCGTGACCTGACCCTGGTGCCGGGCATTGCCTTGCTCAGCAGCGAGGACATCCTCAGCTACCCGCTGATGCTGACCGTGGACGACACGGCTGCAGGCTTGCGCATCAAGGCCAAGGCGCCACACAAGGTCGGCGCCGAGCGCCTGCTGGACTACCTCGAAACCACCCTGGTCAACCTGGCGGACATGCTGGACCAGGCGCCACAGACACCTTTGCGCGACGTCCAGGTACTGCCCGCCGACGAGCTGAAAACCCTGCTGGTGGACTTCAACGCTACCGACACCGACTACCCCGACACTTTCACGGTGCAGGCGCTGTTCGAAGCCCACGCACGGCATATCCCCCATGCCATCGCGGTGCAGGCCGGCGAGTTGCAACTGACCTACCGCGAACTCAACGAACGCGCCAACCAATTGGCCTTCCACCTGCGTGAGCGCGGTGTGCAACCGGACGCCCGCGTCGCGCTGTGCGTCGAGCGCGGCTTGGAACTGGTGGTGGGCCTGCTGGCCATCCTCAAGGCCGGCGGTGCCTATGTGCCGCTGGATCCGGGCTACCCGCGCGAGCGCCTGGCCTACATGCTCCACGACAGCCAGCCGGTGGCGCTGCTGGTACATGCCGCCACCCGTGACGTGCCGGGTGACGTGTCGATCCCGGTGATCGACTTCGACCACTGCGCCTGGAGCCAGGCACCTGTCGGCAACCCGTTGGTGCCGGGGCTGAGCGTGGCCAACCTGGCCTACGTGATGTACACCTCGGGCTCCACCGGCACACCCAAGGGCGTGATGATCGAACACCGTGGCCTCGGCAACCTGATGCACTGGGGCTCGCAGCTGTGCCCCAATGCCGAAGGCGGCGCGCTGTTGCAGCGGGCGCCGTTCAGCTTCGACGGTTCGGTGTGGGAGCTGTTCTGGCCGCTCACCAACGGCATGCGCCTGGTGCTGGCACGGCCCGACGGCCATCGCGAACCGGCCTACCTGGCGCAGGTGATTCGTGAGCAGCAGATCACGGTGATCAAGTTCGTGCCGGCGATGTTGCAGCAGTTCCTTGAGCTGGAAGAATCGGCGTTGTGTACCAGCCTCACTGATGTGCTGTGCGGCGGTGGCGAGCTCACCGAAGCCCTGGCCCATGGCGTGCAGGCGCGCTTGCCCAAGGTGCGCCTGCATAACGTCTACGGTCCCACTGAAGCCACGGTGGACAGCAGCGCCTGGACCCTGGAACCCGGCGCGCCGGTGCCGGCATTGCAGTTGCCGATTGGGCGGGCGATCAACAACACGCGCCTGTATGTGCTGGATGAACACGATGCGCCGGTGCCGATGGGCGTGAGCGGTCAATTGCATATCGGTGGGGTCGGTGTGGCCCGGGGTTACCTGGGGCTGCAGCAGATGACCGCCGAGCGCTTTATCGACAGCCCGTTCGTGGCCGGTGATCGGCTGTATCGCACTGGCGACCTGGTGCGCTACCTGCCTGACGGCAATCTGGAGTTCCTCGGGCGTAACGACTTCCAGGTCAAACTGCGCGGTGTGCGCCTGGAACTGGGGGAGATCGAGTCACGGCTGCTGGTGCATCCGGCGTTGCGTGAAGTGGCGGTGTTGATTCGCGATGAACGCCTGGTGGCGTATTTCACCGTGCGTGGCGAGGCGCCGAGCCTGGATGCGTTGCGCGCCCATGTGCTGGAACAGTTGCCGGAGTTCATGGTGCCGGCGGCGTTTGTGCAGCTTGACGCGTTGCCGCTCAATCCGGCGGGCAAACTTGACCGCAAGGCGTTGCCGGAGCCGGGGTTGGGGGCGGTGGTTAGCCGGGCCTATGCGGCGCCGGTCGGGGCGGTGGAGGTGTTGATGGCCGGGATCTGGGCTGAGTTGCTGAAGTTGGAGCGGGTGGGGCGGCATGATCATTTCTTTGAGCTGGGCGGGCATTCGTTGTTGGCGGTGAACCTGGTGGCGCGGATGCGCAAGGCGGGGGTGGAGGTGGATGCGCGGGCGTTGTTCAGTCATCCGACGGTGGCGCAACTGGCGGGGTGTGTGTTGACGCAGGTTCAGCGGGTGGAGGTGCCTCAGGCGGCTATTCCGCAGTTGGGGCGGCGGCGGCGGATTTGAAGTGAGGGGGGGGGCGGCTGCAATTGGCACCGCCCCCCTTTTTTCAAGGAATGTTGTGAACTCCCTCCAGGTCATAATTGCCCGACATCCGGAACTCATTATGCGGCGCCCCATCCTGAACCATTCGGCAATTGGAGAAAGTGCCAGAAATATGCTCCTGTCCAGGTGTGCGATTAGAGGTGAGGGTGAGTTCTCCTTCCGTTGCATAATAACTGACGATGACATCGTTTATAACAAGAGCGTAAATCACCGCTACGGCTCCAAAGTATGTAACTTGATGAGTGCCATCGGGGACCGAATCTGAAATGGCCAATACAACGGCTTGATAGTTGGCGTCAGCCTGCTCACCTACTCTCCTGCCAATCCATCTGGCTTCGGAAGGATCGTCGCCGAGATGTTTCTCGAAGTCCAATCGTTTTTGTCGTGGTAGTGGGAATTGAGCATCATGCAGTGTTACGTTGAATGTTCCAGTTGCTGTGCTTTTGCCGGGATCGTTGTGATGAATGAGGTCTTTCAAGTGTGCCTGAGACATGATGAGAGCTTCCTTTGCGTGGGTGTGCTCCAATTATTTCAAGTTTCAGGCGTGTGTAAACTGTGAATGTTGACAGGTATAAAAAGCGAGTATCCATGTGTCGGGAGGTTATATGGAGCTGTTGGTTTTGATGAGCCTAACTATCTTGCAGGTGATTAAGATGATTGTTCTTCCCTGCGGCGCATGACTATTTGTTCGACTCGTTTTCTGGCTATTGCCGCTTGCGCCACGCAGTCCAAGGCTACCTATACGCTCACCACACACACTGCCAACACGCCCGCTGCGTAGTCATCCTTTGCATTTCTCAGCGCTTATCCGACCTGCAACGGGTGACCAACCGCGCCATCGTCCTGCAAGCGGGCAGACGGAACAGCGACCTTAACAGCCGGAACTTGGCGAGTGCGCAGCGCAAAAGCCGGATCAATCCGGATACTTGATTGCGGGCTTATGGCGCAGCGAGCGATGCCCACTGCGAAGAGCCCGAAGGGCGCATCGCATTCATTCGCGAGGCAGAAAAAACCAAGGAGGTACTCTGCACCATACACACCACCTGCGGGTGTGCTGAAAGCACTACGCGAGTTTGGCCGTCTGTTCACACATCCTCGGCGATGTAGTCATTACACAGATGAGCGAAGCCGGTATTAGCGTAGCGCGGATGACAAACATTAAGAACTAACCAGTGCCGTTTGTCGGTTTTTTTTGTTCGCGTCTGTAGGACTAAGTTCTGTTTTGCAAAAGACACCTGCGTGGATATAAGTTGATTCTATTAGTCCGATAATTTTTAAGTTATTAAATTCGCATGGATTGATTTTTTGAGGCGCGATGAGTGATGGCTTTGATGTTTTGGGCAATTGTTGATCTTCTGAATTGTGTGAGTGAAATTTCCTAAAGTTGGTAGTTATGTTTCCTACATGAAGATTTTATTGTTGTTGCGATATTCTCCAGTTGGACTAGATTTGGTTTTGTTGCATGATGGTGAGCAACCTGAGTCAATATATGTATAAGGCTGAAACTGGAGGCCCGAAATGAACAGCGAAGAGTTTGGAGAAGTTGTTTTTAGTTTCGAAAGTGAAGAAGGGTTCAACCCGTACGCAGGTAATGCCGGAGCGTCAGGAAGTCAAGGTGGGTGCGGTGGTAGCGGAGGGTGTGGTGGGGGCGGCGGGTGTAATGGGGGAAGCGGGGGCTGCCATAACTCGATAATGGAGCCTGCATCAACGGATGAGTAAATTCAGTATTCACTCACCTAATGAGGTTTTCTGGTTTGTCAGAAAACCTCTACAGGGGATCGTACAATGAATATAATCATACCAAATTATGAAATATTGAACTTCGAAACGGAGAGTCTGCTGATCTCCGATGTTGGGATTTCGAAAATTCATTCTCAGTCGTTACTGAAAGCTCTTCGACAAATAAAGCTGTCGAAGTTAATGACGAAAGTAGAGCTGGAAGAGGTCTTGGCGGAAAATGGTTTGAGTCAAAGTGGTGCTTTTGAATTTTTAGAAAGAGTAGTTCCCCTGCGGCTAGCTGAGGAAATATTTTTTGAAAAAACGATAGTTGTTCATGAGTGGGCAGGTCAGGTTGATATTGAACGCCTATTCAGATGTGAGCTTTCCACGTGTTTGGAGTTTAAGTCGTTTTCAGGTGAGCTGGTCGAGTCAGTCCGGAATCTTAGGTGTTTTATTGTGCTGTTGTGCTATACGTATGATTATGATCGCGTTAAAAATTTATATTTTGATCTTGCGCGCGCGTCCCCTAAAAGCGCCATTAGTGTTTGTTTGCAAATGGGTAGCATTTTTTGCGTTGGTCAGCCTCATATCGCAGAGATAGGGAACCCGTGTCATTTTTGTAGCGTCGACAGGCTTCTTCATAACCAGTCAGTGACGGCTGCAAAGAATAACTGGGCGAGTGTTTTGGCATTTTGTAAGAATGAACATATAGGTGTGCCCGCTAAGACGCTCAGTCTTTATCAGGAAATGATTGTTGTTGGTGCGGTTATCAAAAAAGTTAAGTTTTTCACCGAGTATAATGATATGCATAAATATCAGGATGACGTTTTGCATGGTTCATATATTCAGCTGATAGATGGTCAGATGTCAGAAGAGTCTAACTCGCATTGGTATATGTGTGATTGTTTGAGGGCGGGTAAATGAAAAATATACCGCATGATTATTATCTTAGGTTTATAGAGTCGTCAGTTTACGATGAGGTGCTTGAATTTCATAATAAGGGTAATTTTACATTTCATGGCGCTACTAAAGGCCGTACAGTTCTCCATCGGTTGGATGAGAAAAGTTTGGAGCAACTAACGGGTAATGAATTGGCGCTTTATCCCGATATGGACCTGTCGCTGGCGATCAATATATCCCAGGACGATAGAGAGGGAGCATTATACAGGAATGAGTCGTGTGAGGATTTTGCATCTCTCTTGTTAGAGTTTTCAGATGTAGAGAAATTGATGTTCCCATTACTGTCACGGGATTTGGACTCTTGTAAAAGAGGATATCCGAGCGGTGGTGCACTGTATCCGGCTGAGGTTTTTCTCTGTTCGATGATTGAGGATGATCCTACTTGGCCCTGTCCTGGAAAAGTACTCCATTTGCTTCCGAAGTCCCGAAAATTTGAGGTGATGCAAATTCAAATTGCCGTAGATGAACTCAAAGCGGCATTGCTGTTCTCTTCTAATAAAATTGGAACGCCCAGTCTGGCAATAGTTTACGCGGTCTATATGCCCAAAAATCTCTTCAAGTATCGGTATCGTGCGTATCGAATGGCCTTGATGGAGGTTGGCTCAATTTACATGCTTGTCGAACTGCAAGCAAAGCTCTTGGGGCTGTCATGTCGGCTATGGTCGGCTTATACGGACCTTATGCTGTGCAAGGTTTTGGGAATTAACCCTGCTCTGTTTTTTCCGATGTGCGTTCATTTTGTAGGTAAGCAGCATGAAGCTTATTAATGGTATGCATAATCCGGATTTGCCCGGGATAATCCTTTTTCAGCCTGCGGGCATACTCGGTCTGCCAAGCTCCGTAGAAATATCGGATTTCCTTTCTGTTAATGGATCTGGTGTCGGAGGAGGCTCGAATTCGATAAAAACTGCTACAGGTGAGTATTTCGAGCGCCGGCATTTCTATAGGGAAGTTTTGGCAAAAGAACGCGGTTGCCTTAGTGAATCTCTATCAGGAAGCGAGTCTCTGGGTTTTGCGGAAGCATTCATTCAGACTGCGAATAAGAAAACCACTCTAGCAGAGGTTAGCGCGCACAGATTTGCTTTAAGTCAAGTGGCCAGAGCCTCTGACTTCTCTACGTGTTTTATTCCTACTGTCTGTATTTCGCTCTCGTCCCATAGCGTCGGTGATGATAACGTGTTCTACCCTTTGCGGGATACCTGTGGGTGCAGTTTTCACTGGTGCCCAAATACTGCCTTTCTAGGGGCCATAAAAGAATACCTTGAACGTCAGTTTCTTATCAGGTTCTGGTTAACGAAAATGTGTCGTTCACTGATCCCGGCTACAGAAGCGAGGAAATTGTTGGCGAGTCGGGAAGTCAGGCACTTATATGGTCTTCTATCTATGTCCGGGGATATTACTTTTTTAGATATATCGGATTCCAGATTTCCAGGGTGTTGCATATTGGTTGTGTATGGACAGGAAAGAAATGATCGTCATGTGAATTATTGTGCTGGTATGGCCTATTCTTCGAATATGACGCTCGCTTTAGAAAAGTCCTTGCTAGAACTCTGGCAAACTTTTCGTTTTATGAATGTGTTCAAGGCAACTAACTCTGACGAGGAAAAGCTTGAGGACTCATATATACGTTACTTTTTAAGTTGCAATGCTTATGAGACCTATCTGGAAACCGTCAATGTGCTCGAGTGTGGAGGTGTGGGATCTATACAAGATTTTACATTGCCTGAATTTTTGCTTGTGCTGAAGCAGTTAGATATCGCTGGCTATTTTTATTCCAGATTAGAAGAAATTAATGGAGTGGCAGGCGTCTTTGTTAAGTTTGTCTCTCCTGATTTGTTTCTTCATATGAATAATTCGCAGAATTTCAATTTGATAAATAAGTACTCCAAGGAGTTTGAGTCGTCGATACTCAGCACTAGGCTAGGCGTGATGGTCCCGTTTCCGTGAGGTCAATCATGGACTTTTATTGTGTGTCGAGGCCGGCTGTGCTAGCGGCGTTATTCATAAAAGAGCAACTCAGAGAGCCGGTTGCATTATTGTGGACAGTCGTGTCTCCCGTGGTGACCTATTACTTGATTACCTATGCGCGTGCGCCGCTGAGTGGTGAGGCTGTGGATTATCTTTCGGGGACTTCATGGTTTTACGCATTTGTGTCCTCCAATGTGGCGTTGTTTGGTCTGGCCTTTTACATCGTCGGGCGAAGGGAAAGTGGCTTCCTTCGATCTTTTGTTTACACGGGCCGTACGAAGGTTGTGTTTTTGTTTGGGCAGTTTTTGGCTTACTCAGTTGTTTCAATAGTATATTGCTCCGTATTTTATATGCTCACGCGAATGTATTCAGGGGGGCTTGATAGTGCGGAGTACCTCATGATTGTAGGGCGATTTTATGTTTGCTTTCTGCTTTTCTCTATTCCCGCGTTATTGCTGACGCTGGTCCCGTTAGGTTTTCAAAATGCGAGTACGCTCTTTTCTATTCTGTCCCTTTTGATGTTGGCTGTTGGGATCGTCAGTATGGGTTCAGTCAGTCCGTTATTAACGGTTGTCAATTTTTTCAACCCCCTGTGGTGGGCGAATAAAATAATGTTGGGCGGCGTGGTGGAGTGCGCGTTGCTTGTCTGGGTGGTTACCCTTTCCCTTCTGTTGTTGTTTTTAGTGCTATGTCGTTTTTTGTTGATTAATCCTGTTTGGAGTCGATATTGATGGCGAGGCTTCTCGTAGACTCTCTCGGTGTCAGGTATGGAACTCATACCGTGTTTCATCAGGCTTCGCTGACAGTTGAGGCCGGTTGCATATCAGGCCTTCTCGGCCCAAACGGCTCCGGTAAAACCACTTTTTTTGATGTGCTGTGCGGCCTAAAGAAAGTGGAGGGTGGTGAAATAAACAGCTCCTTCTCCAAGCTGCTGTACCTGTCGCAGGTCATCAGCACACCCCCTGTATTTCGCATGTTCGACATCTTCAAAATGGCCATGCTGTTTTGCTCCGACACCCGGGTTACCCAACAACATGCGCTCGATAAAATCGAAAAATGGAGCCCCGGCATCGCCGAGCGGTACTGCGAGATCTGGAACAAAAAATCTGCGCTCTGCAGCTATGGAGAGAAACGCTGGTTTTTTACGTTGTCGTTGCTCTGTGCAAATGCAGACCTGGTGATACTGGATGAGCCCACCGCGGGTGTGGATCCGGAATTTCGTTATCACATTTGGCGCTGTCTGGAGGGGGCAGCGGCAGAGGGTGTCGCGGTCTTGGTTTCATCACATAACGTCGATGAGATCGTCGCGCATTGCGATGATTTTTATATGCTGAGCCAAAGGCGATTCAACCGGTTCACTGACGCGCAAGGCTTCATGGACGCGTACGACGCCCAAAGCCTGGATGAGGCATTTATCCATGCCGTCAGCAAAAAAATGTAAGACCGCCGTCTATTTGGACACTGGAACGAACGCCACGCTGCCGTCCTGGCGTTTTTGAAACATTCGCTCGCCGTTGTCTGGCTGGGTGGTGATGACCTGGTGATCCGCGCCCAGGTAGGCCAACGGTGTCGGGTCGTCCTTGGAATACTGCGCGATGATGATCGTGCGCTGCGGGTCGAAGGCCTTGCCGCTGGTTTTCTGCAACCAGGCCATGAACGCTGCGCTGTCGCCCTGGCGCGGGAAGTCCTGGGTCTCGGCCACGTAGTAGAACGGCTTGCCACCGTTTTGCAGGTACATCGGCACCTTGTTGTCCACTTCCACCAGCACCAGTTGCCACTCCTCCCACGGCGCGCTTTTGACGGCTTCAGTGCGCACGTCCTCGGCCAAGCGGGTGACGCCGCCATTGCCGTTGCTCCATGGATAGGCCACGCCAATGGTCAGCAGCATCAACAGGGCAGCGATGGCGAACCCTTTGCTCCAGCGCGGCCGGCTGGCGGGCCTGGCCTGCAGGCGTTCGCTGAGCCACCAGGCGCCGAGCAGCTGGGCGAAGGGCACCAGCGGCAACACGTAGTAGCTGCGCCGGCTGCCACTGACGGTGAAGAACACAAACAGCAGGCCCAGGGCCCACACCAGCCATCGCACGTTTGGCGGGGTCTGGCGCCAGTGCCGCAGCGCCAGCCACAGGCCGAGCAGCCAGCACGGCACCCACGGCAGGGTGTAGGCGGGCAGGTAGATCAGGTAGGTGTAGATCGGCCCCATGTGATCGAACGGATCGAAGAAACGCACCACGTTTTCGCGGAACACCAGCGCCAGGCCGCTTTGCCCATAGGAGGGCGCACCGTAGATATGCGACAGCACGAACGGCACGGCATACACCGCGGCGGCGATCAGCAGGGCGAACACCAGGCGCAGGTTGAGATGGCGCTTGTAGCGCTGCTCGCCGAGCAGGTGTGGCAGCAGGACCAGGCCCGGCAGCACAAAGCCGATCAAGCCCTTGAACAGCGAGGTCACGGCCAGCAGCAGGAAGAACACTGTATAGCGACCCAGCCGGGTGTCCTCCGGCCCACGCCAGTACCACCAGACGGCGGCCAGCACGCCGCACACCGTCAGCACATCCGCCGTGGCCACCCGCGCCCAGAACAGAAAGTAGAAGGTGGTGGCGAGCATCCAGCCGGCGATCAGCCCGGTGCCCTTGCGCATCAGTTGCTCACCGAGCAGGTAGACCAGCCACACACTCAGCCAGGCGCCGATCACCGAGGGCAAGCGCAGTGACCACGGACCGAGGCCGCCCATCAGGTGGGCGGCGGCGGTGATCAGCCAGTAGGAGGGCAGGGGTTTGTCGTAATAGGGCGCGCCCTTGAGGTAGGGGTCGAAGTAATTCCCGCTCTGCAGCATCTGCAAGGCGATGTTTGCCCAGCGGGTTTCCGGGCCCCACAGGTCGCGTGCGCCGAGGCCGCTCAGCAGGAGCAGCGCGGTGACGCCCAGCAACAGCAGCAGGGCGCCGCGTTCGGTCTTCCAGAATGTCGTCATCAGGGCAATTTCGGGTAGATGATCAGTTCGAGATAACCCTTGTAATAACGTTTGCCGCCGGGCGGCAGTTGCCCGGCTTCGCGCATTTCACTGGTGCTGTTGACCCGCAGCAACACGCCCACCGACCCCTGCTGGCGCGCATTCTTTAGCCAAGCCTGGACCTCATCCAGTTCCACTTTGCGATGCACCGAGCCCGCGTATTGCAAGCCGTAGCGCAGTTCGCCCTCGGTGTCATACAGCGATACTTCTGGTCGTTTCAGGCGCCAGGCCAGGGCGCTGGCACTCCCCAGTTCATTGCTCAGCAGTGCCTGGGTCTGTTGCAGTTCTTCCAGGTGTTCAAGCACAAACTGGTCGGGCATTTCGTTGTCCGCGATCCACGACGGCATGCTCGCCGGCAGCAGGATCACCAGCACGCCGATGCCCAGCGCAGGCATCGCCCACAGTGTCAATGGGCGAATCACTTGCAGCAGATTGGCGAGGATCCATGCCAGCAACACGATGAAAGCCAGGGACAAGCTGAACATTTCTGCGTGGCTGTTGCTGTACAGCGGCCGGGCGATTTGCAGATAGATCAGGCCGATCATGGCAGCCATGCCGATCACGAAGTTGAACAGGCCATTGAGGCAGATCGTGCGGGCTTTGCCCTGCTTGACCAGGTCGATCAGGGTATGGCCCATCAGCAATGCCAGGGGCAGCAGGCACGGCATGATGTAAGTCGGCAGCTTGCCTTTGCTCAAGCTGAACAGGCCCAGGGGCAGCAGCAGCCACAACGCCAGGAAGGTAATCGCCGGCTGGCGTTTTTCCTGCCAGGTCTTGTGCAGGGCAGACGGCAGCAGCCCGGCCCACGGCAGGCTGGACACGGCGATGATCGGCAGGAAGAACCACCACGGCCGTACATGCTGCGCGTTGTCGGCGCTGAAGCGGCGAATGTGTTCGTTCCAGAAAAAGAAGCGCCAGAAGTCCGGTTCCTGAAGGTGGACCGCCAGCACCCAAGGCAGGCAGACCAACGCTGCGACCACCATCGCCAGTGGGCCATAGCGCAGCAGCTCACCCAGGCGGCGTTGCCAGAGCATGTAAGGCACTGCAATCAGTACTGGCAGTGCCAAGGCCAAAAAGCCCTTGGTCATGAAACCCATGGCGCAGGCCAGGCCCACGACGGTCCAGGCCCAGAGGCGGCCTCGCAGCGTGGCGCTATCGAGGGCAAACCACAGGGCCACCAGGCTCAGGTTGACCCAGAACGTGAATTGCGGATCGAGGTTGGAGTACCCCGCCTGCCCGGCTACCAGGCCGAAGCTCAGGTAGAGCAGGGCGCAGGTGAAGCTCTTGCGTGGGTCGTTCCACAGGCGACGGGCGATCAGGTAGGCCAGCAGCACGCTCAAGCCAGTGGTCAGCGCCGAGGCGATGCGCACACCGAACAGGTTCTGGCCGAACACCGCCTGGCCCAGGGCAATCAACCAGTAGCCGCCGGCGGGTTTTTCGAAGTAGCGGATGCCCATGAAATGCGGGGACACCCAGTTGCCGCTCTGGAGCATCTCCTGGCTGATCTGGGCGTAGCGGGTTTCGTCGGGGATCCACAGGCCATGCAGGCCCAGGGGCAACAGGTAAAACGCAACAAAGGCCAGCAACAGCACTGGCAATGGTTTCAATCGAGTCATGAAAACGTCGCTCCCTGACGTTCAGTGGTAGATAGTTGATTTAATGAAGTAATAGCGGAAAAAGTCACAGCGTTCACGCAATTGCAGAAAATATTCATGACGTCCTTATTTAAAAGGCGCAACTAAACATGCCAGAACAGGGCTGTCTTTTTGCTGAACAGGGCGAAGGGTAAGTTAGTGAGTCTGTTTTAGCGCGGCAGGCCAATCCGGATTGTTGACGATGCCCAGGATCTTCAACTTGCCGTTGGGCAATGCCTGCACGAACAACGCACTGCCGTATTCGGGGAACGCGGCATGCGGGAAGCCCTGGGTTTTTTCGAAGTCGGCGATGCAACCGCTGTGGGTAACGAACACCAGATTGCGCCCCGGAGCCTTGTGACTGAGCAATTCCTCGCCCATGGCCGCGCCGCAGACGGTTCTTTCACCCGAGGTAAGCTCCTTTTTGTCGAACATGAAACGCAGGGTCTGCGCCGTGCGGATAGCGGGGCTGGCGAGTACGTCGCTGGTGTCCATGCCCAAGGATTTGAAGGCGTTGCCGAGCTTTTCGGCCTGTTGGCTGCCATGCACCGTCAGGCCTTCCACCGGGCCCAGGCACGGATTGGTCGAGCGGTCGCAACGTTCTTCATGGCGCACCAGTACGATCAGGTCGCCATCGCGCCACAGCGGCATCACTTGTGAGGTGAGCAGGCGATTGCCGATGCCCAGGTCCCGCGGCGACGCTGGCCAGAACACGCTGCACGCCAGCAATAGGCCAACCACAGCAAGCCCCAGCCAGAGCCGTTGCAGGCGCTTGAAAAAGTCCCGGGGCGAGCGCGGTTTGGTCAGGGTAAGGTCAACCACTTCATTCACCATGGGCATTGTTGGCAGTGTTGTATTAATTAGGCGCAACGGTTTAGCGAGTGTCCTTAGTGGGACCAGAGGCTGTCACACGACGGCTGTCTTTTCGCTGAACACCTTGCATGTAAAAAGTTGTGAAACAGGGCAACTAACAAGTTGCCCACAAGTGACGCTTGATGGGTAATTTAAAGAAAGGTGGGTAGGCAGCCGGTGAAATCCATGTGAAAAATTTGCGTGGCCTTGGGCGGCAGCCGTTATTCTCGATGGCCACCCATCAAACGAGTGTTGTCATGTTGCAGGTGCAAGGTGTGATCAAAAGCTATGCCACCCCCCAGGGGCCGTTGGCGGTGTTGGCCGGGGTCGATCTGCAGCTGGGCCAGCGCAGCAGCCTGGCGCTGATGGGCGAGTCGGGCAGCGGCAAGAGCACCTTGCTGCACTTGGTGGCCGGGCTCGACCGGGTGGATGGCGGCAGCATCCAGGTGGGCGAGCAGCGCCTTGATCAACTGAGCGAAGCGCAACTGGCCCATTGGCGACGTACCGAAATCGGCCTGGTGTTCCAGCAGTTCAACCTGATCGGCAGCTTGCGGGTCGAGGACAACCTGGCGTTCCAGGCGCGGCTGGCGGGGCGCTTTGACCCGCAGTGGCAGGCGCAGCTGGTCGAGCGCCTTGGCCTGGGGGATTTGCTCAGGCGCTACCCGGAACAGCTCTCCGGCGGCCAGCAGCAACGGGTGGCGGTGGGGCGCGCATTGGCGTCACGGCCGGGCCTGTTGTTGGCCGACGAGCCCACCGGCAACCTGGACGAGGCGACCAGCGACGAAGTGCTGCAACTGTTGCTGGACCTTTTGCGCGACAGCCCCACCAGCCTGTTGATGGTCACCCACAGCCCGCGCATCGCTGCACGGCTGGACCGCCAGGTGGTGTTGCAGCGTGGGCGCGTTCTAGCCGCAGGCGCCGCCTGAGATGGCGGTATTTCAGTGGACCTTGCGCGCATTGCTCAGCCACTGGCGACGGCATCCGGTGCAGTTTTTCAGCGTGCTCACCGGCCTCTGGCTGGCGACCGCACTGTTGATCGGCGTGCAAGCCCTCAACAGCCAGGCGCGTGACAGCTATGCCCGCGCCAGCCAATTGATCGGCGGCGAACCCCAGGCCAGCCTCGGCGCGCCGGACGGGGCGAGTTTCCCCCAGGCGGTCTTTGCTCAATTGCGCCGCGCCGGGTGGCCGGTGTCGCCGGTGGTGCAGGGGCGGGTACAGCTCAAGGGGCGGGAGGATGTACGCCTGCAGTTGATGGGCATCGATCCGTTGTCGTTGCCCGGTAGCGGCGCCGTGGCGGGGCAGCGCTTGAGCCAGGCGCAGATGCTCGCGTTTTTTGAACCGCCGGGGCGTACCTGGATTGCGCCGCAGACCTTGCAGGCCCTGGGGCTGCGCGAAGGCCAGCAACCGACCACTGTGGGCGGTCACCCCCTGCCGCCGCTGCAAGCCCAAGCAGACATGGCGCCCGGCCTGTTGCTCACCGACATCGGTTTTGCCCAGCCTGTGCTCGATATGCCGGAGCGCCTGTCGCGCCTGCTGGTGGACAAGGCATTCGCCGCCAGCCAACCCACGCCGCCCGCCGGGTTGCAGCTCAAGCAAGGCGAGGACAACAACCTCGCACGCCTTACCGAGAGCTTTCACCTGAACCTCGACGCGCTGGGTTTCCTGTCCTTTGTGGTGGGGCTGTTCATTGTGCATGCCGCCATCGGCCTGGCCCTGGAGCAACGGCGCGGGTTGCTGCGTACGTTGCGCGCTTGTGGGGTCAGCGTGCGCATGCTGATTGTGAGCCTGAGTGTGGAGCTGGGCGTGCTCTCGTTGCTCGGGGGTGTGCTGGGCGTCGCAAGTGGCTACCTGCTGGCCAGTCTGTTATTGCCGGATGTGGCCGCCAGCCTGCGTGGTTTGTATGGCGCCGAAGTCCCGGGGCAGTTGAGCCTCAGCCCGTGGTGGTGGGGCGCGGGGCTGGGCTTGAGCCTGATCGGTGCGTTGCTCGCCGGTGCCGGTAGCCTGTGGCGGGCAGCGCGCCTGCCCTTGCTGGCGCTGGCCAATGCCCAGGCCTGGCATGAAGCCCATGGGCGCTGGTTGCGCCGTCAAGCGTGGGTGGCTGCCGTCGCATTGCTGATCGCTGTGCTGGCGCTGTGGTTGGGCAATAGCCTGGCTGCCGGGTTTGTGCTGATGGCCGCCTTGCTGCTGGGGGCGGCGCTCGGTTTGCCGGTGCTGCTCAATGGCCTGCTCAAGGCGGTGTTGGGGCGCAGCCGTTCAGTGCTTGGCCAATGGTTTCTCGCCGACTGCCGCCAGCAGTTGCCGGCCTTGAGCCTGGCCCTGATGGCGTTGCTCCTGGCCCTGGCCGCGAACATCGGCGCGGGCTCCATGACCTCGGGTTTTCGGCATACCTTCAGCAACTGGTTGGAGCAGCGACTGACGGCCGAGCTGTATCTGAATCCTCAAAGCGCTGCCCAAGCCGAACAACTCGGCACCTGGCTGGCGCAACAGCCAATAGTAAAGACCGTGCTGCCCACCTGGCAGGTCGCCGTGCAAGTGCAGGGCTGGCCGGCGGACCTGTTTGGTGTGGTCGATGATCCCACCTACCGCCAGCATTGGCCGCTGCTGGAGGCCACGAGCGAACCCTGGGACCAGTTGCAGAAGGGCGACACCTTGATGCTCAGCGAGCAACTGGCGCGCCGGCTCGGGGTGAAACTGGGCGATGCCGTGAACATCCCCACGCCCCAAGGTGTGTGGGCGCCGAAGGTGGTGGGGATCTACGCCGACTACGGCAACCCCAAGGGCCATGTGCTGGTCAATTCACAACATCTGCTGGCGCACTGGCCGACGCTGTCACCGGCGCGTTTCAACCTGCGGGTGTCGTCGTCGGACGTAGCGCCGCTGGTACGTGAGGTGCAGCGCGCCTTTGCCCTGGACGACAGCCGTATCGTCGATCAGCAACAACTCAAGGGCTGGTCGAGCCAGGTGTTCGAACGCACCTTCGCCGCCACTGCCGCCCTGAACAGCCTGACCTTGGGCGTGGCCGGCGTGGCGTTGTTCATCAGCCTGTTGACCCAGAGCCAGAACCGCCTGGGCCAGCTTGCACCGTTGTGGGCATTGGGCGTCACGCGTCGGCAATTGATGCTGCTCAATCTGGGCCAGACCTGGCTGCTGGCGGTGCTCACATTAGTCCTGGCCGTACCGCTCGGCCTGCTGTTGGCCTGGTGCCTGGATGCGGTGATCAACGTGCAAGCGTTTGGCTGGCGCCTGCCATTGCAGGTGTTCCCGTGGCAGCTGGCGCAATTGCTCGGGTTGGCGATGCTGGCGACCTTGCTGGCGTCGGCCTGGCCGTTGTGGCAGTTGTACCGCAGCCGTCCTGCGGATTTGTTGAGGACGTTTGCCAATGAAGATTAAGACCCTGTTTCAAGCCGTGCTCTCTGTAGGAGCGAGCTTGCTCGCGAAGAACGCCAGGACGACGCGTGCAACCAGGCAGCACGCGTTATCGTTGAGGTTTTTCGCGAGCAAGCTCGCTCCTACAGGGGTTGCCTTGTTGTTGCTGAGTGCCTGTGACAAAGCGCCTGTTCCCGTAGAGAGCTTTGCCGGCCTGGGCAGCGACGCGGCGGATTTTTCCCGGGTGGTGCCCGGCAAGGTGTTCAGCTTCCCCGAGGATCACGGCCCCCATGCGGGCTTTCGTATCGAATGGTGGTACGTCACCGCCAACCTCAAGGACGCGCAAGGCAATGTCTTCGGCGTGCAGTGGACGCTGTTTCGCAACGCGCTCAAGGCCGGGCCGGTACAAGCGGGCTGGCACGACTCCACCGTGTGGCTCGGCCACGCCGCTGTCACGTCCGCCACCCGCCATTACGCCGCCGAACGTTACGCACGCGGCGGCGTCGGCCAGGCCGGAGCCCAGGCAGTGCCGTTCAACGCCTGGATCGATGATTGGAGTTTCGTCACCCGCCCTGGTGCCGATAGCCCTCTGGCGGACATGCAACTCAAGGCCAGCGGTGCGCAATTCGCCTACGACCTGCACCTTACGTCCAGCCGTCCATTGGTGCTGCAGGGCGACCACGGCTATAGCCGCAAATCCGACCAGGGCCAGGCGTCTTACTACTACAGTCAGCCGTTTTTCAGTGCCCGTGGCAGCGTCAGCATTGACGGCAGGGTGTATCAAGTCAGCGGCCCGGCCTGGCTCGACCGTGAATGGAGCAGCCAGCCGTTGACCGCCAGCCAGACCGGCTGGGACTGGTTCTCCCTGCACCTGGACCGGGGCGAGCAATTGATGTTGTTCCGAGTACGGCAAACCGATGGCGCGTCCTACCTGACCGGCACCTGGATTGATCGCGAGGGCCATACGCAAACCCTGCACAACGCGGATATCCAGCTTCAGCCCCTGGAAACCACGACCCTTGAAGGGCGCAAGATCCCCACTCGCTGGTCGCTGAAGGTCCCCGGCAAGCAGCTGGATATCACCGCGCAAGCGGTCAACCCGAATGCCTGGATGAACCTGAGTATCCCGTACTGGGAAGGCCCGGTGCAGTTCGAAGGTGGGGTGGGTTACCTGGAAATGACTGGGTATTAGGCAAGATCATAGCGATCAATGGTGATATTGCCTTTTTCAGAAAAAAATACTGTACATCCATCCAGTCATATCCTACATTCCATCCCAGGTGACCGGACGTCACCTGAGCTTCACTTTTTAACTATGGATGGATAAAAAATGAAATCGAAAAAAGCCTTTATGCTGGGCGCGGCCATGGCGGCCTCCTGCTTCGTTTCGGCCTTTGCCCTGGCCGAGCAATACCCTCACCTGGCTGCCCAAGCCGTTCAAACTGACATCAAGCAAAGCCTCAAGGCCGCCGGTAAAGTGCCGGCCACCAAGGCCCCTGCGACGCTCAAGCAGCAACTCAAAGCGGGCGCTCAATTGAAAAAACCGGCGTTCGCCGCCAAGGCCCAGGCCGATTCGGTGGTGGAAGATCATGCCGCTCCGGCGCCGGTGACCCAGGTCAGGAAAGCCGATGCCCAGGCAGCGGCTGCCGTGCAGGCGGCACTGGTCCAAGGCTGCGAAACCACGCTGGATGTGAACCAGTTGTACACCCTCAATGGCGTGCAGACCGGTGACCTGCTGTGCTATCACTTCAACCTGCCACAGAAGGCGCGCATCAACGCGTTGCTGGTCGGCCAGACCGCAGGCACCGACATGTCGTTGACCCTGTTCCAGGACGATGGCCAAGGCAATCCGCTCCCGCTGGGCACCTCGAATAATCCAGGTACGGGCGATGAGAGCCTGAGCGGTGTGGTGCCTGCCGGTGACTACTACTGGTTCATGGAAGCCAACGCCGCGGTGCAGGGTTCCAGCTTCCAGTTCGGTGTGGCGGTGGATGCCAATATCGATGCCTATGAGCCCAATGACACGCCCGACACGGCGTTTCAACTGCCGGATACCCTGAACTACATCAAAGGCAACGCCGACAGCCTCAACGACGTCGACTACTTTGATTTCACGGCGGTCCGTGGCCAGAGCGTAGGCATCGCGCTGACGGCCGACGCGGCCAGTGGCAGCACGCGCAACAAGTGGATCCTTGAGCGTTTCGATGGCAGCCAGTGGGTCACCGTGGGCGCGAATGTCGTGTCGACGTCGATCCCGAACCCGGGTGTCGGCGGGGTGGTCAAGGTGCGTGTTCGTCCGAACCAACACCCGAATGAGCCTTGGAGCGCGACGGGCAAATACAACCTGTCCTTCGGTTCCAACCCTCGGGTGAACAACCCAGATGTGAAAGGCGAAGGCAACGTGTTGCGCATTCCTTCCTCCGCGTCCAACGTGGGGTATGGCTACATGACCACCCAGGCCTATCGCGACCTGACCTGGACCATGGGGCTGTCGGACAGCACCGGCGCACCGTTGGTGGGCCTGCACCCGATCGTCTACCTCGACCAGCACATCAACCCGGACACCGGCGCTATTGTCTACAAAGGCTATTCGGCGGCCACCAACAGCGCCGGTCTGGCAGGGGGCACGATCAACGTAGGCACCTGCTTCGGTGACTTCCAGACCACCTTTGTCGACTACGCCCAGGGCTACAAAAACACCTGGCGCACCGACTTCAACTACGGCGTATGGCGTATGGAAGTGCTCGAGTATCCGGGTATTGGCGTCGGCGGTGACAACGTCCAGTTCGTCAGCTTTGGCCACCTGTGCAAGCAGACCCTGCTCAGCAGCACCAAGAGCTAAGCGTGTTTAACCGGTAACCACCAGGGCATACGGGCCGCGCGCCTGTATGCCCTTTTTGCGTCAGGGCGCCAACGCCAGTGCCAACGGCAGTCGCGCCATGCTCGTACTCTTCAGCGAGCCCAGGTACAGCCACTCGCCGTATTCCCGAGCGGTAGTAATGGGCGAGTAATTTCCTGCACTGCCATCCTGCAAATTGGCAATCACCTTGCCTTGCGTATCCAACCCCAGCACGAAGGCTTTGCGCTCGATCGGCTTGGGCACCACCATCAACGCCCGCACCATCACTTTGCGCAGCATGGGGTAGCCGGCGAAACTGTCCAGCAGCGGGTTGCGCGGTGAATACAGTGCTACCCAGAAACGGTCCTGGCCGTTGAAACTGAGGTTGTCCGGCAGGCCGGGCAGGTTGTCGATAAACAGGTCATGGCTGCCGGCACGTTCCCCCTTGAGCCAATACCGGCTGATGCGATAGGCGCCGGTCTCATTGACCAGTACATAATTTTCATCCGGGCCCAGGGCCACGCCATTGGCGAATTGCAGCTGGTCGAGCAGCACCTCGGTGGTGCCGTTGCTGAAGTCATAGCGCAGCAGCCGACCATCGCCGCCATGTTCGATCACCGCTTCGCCGTCCTGCCCATAACCCCAGCGGCTTGATGCATCGCTGAAGTAGGTATAACGCCCGCTGGCGTCCACGGTGACGTCATTGGTGAAGCCGAAGGGGACATTATTGGCACCCGTGCTCAGGGTGGTGAGTTGGTGGTTTGCATCCAGGGCGAGCAAGCCCTTGATGCCATCGGCAATGATCAAGCGCCCATCCGGGTGCAGCGCCATACCCAGAGGCCGCCCGCCGGTGTTGGCCAGCACCTCCAGGCTGCGGCTGTCAGGCGCGGTGCGGATGATGCGCCCGTCATGCAAGCCACTGATCAGATAACCCTGGGCATCCAGCAGCAACGCCTCTGGCCCGGCGATGTCCTGCGCGCCGATCTTCTGCACGCCCTTGAGGCGCTGGTTTTCGGCGTAGGGGCCGTCCTTCAGCGACGGCGGCTTGGGCGGTGTCCAGTTCACCGGTTGCACTTTGGTGGGCATCAACAGCAAGAAGGCGATCACCAGCAGAAACAGCACAAACAACAGATGACGCAGTTTTTTGGGACGGGTACTCATGACGATTCCTGGTTGTCGTGGGGGCCCGGCTCCCAGTACAGGGTGCCGAACAAGTAATCCATCAGCGGGAGGACGATATTGAAATTGCGCCCCTGCATCAGCTCACGGCGGTGATGCAGGGCATGCAACTGATGCATCTGGCGCAGCCACGGCAGGCGTGCCACCGGGTGGTCGGCGGGCAGGTGTTCGCAGGCGTGAAACAATTCGTAAAGCAAATACCCGAGGATCATGCACCCGGCGAACAATCCGGCGACGTTGGGGCTCAACTGCTGGAGCAGCCACCAGGCGGGCAGGGTGATCGCCAGGCTGTGCAGCACGATCAGCCAGGCCGGGAACAGGATGACGCGCCAGTCCCGAGGGCTGTCGTAGGTCATGTGGCCGGGGGTGAAAAAACTGTGGTGATCGCCGGTGTGGCGCGCATAAAACAGGCGGGCCAGGGCGTGTTTGTGGTGGCCGAGGTGGCGGTGTACCAGGTAGATACACAGGTTGAAGAACACCAGCGTCGCGGGCACGGTCAGCCATTGCAGCGCGGTGATCTGGTGCGTCGATGACCAGGCCAGGCTGATGCACGCGATGCCGTAGCCGAACACGAAACTGGCGTGGAGCCAGGGGTTGTAGTGGGGCGCGACTTGGGCACGGTAACGGGCGCGAAAGGTCTCGGTGGGATGGGCCATGGCAGGCAGCTCGGTATTTTTTGTTGGAGGCTGAGCTTAGTTGGTACTCAAGATTGTGCGAGGTTTTGTGGTGCACACATGAACACGTGTGGGAGGGGCTTGCTGTGGCGAGCGGGCTTGCCCCGCGTTGGGCTGCGAAGCAGCCCCCCCCTTGTGACATTCCGACCGAAGCCGACCAGCGGCCCCTTGCGTCACCCGAATTTCCTTGTTAGCTTCTCGCAAAATGTTAACGATAACATTTGCTCTAACAATAAAAACAAAACAGAGAACCACGCCATGAAAATGCTCCCGAAAACCCTGTGTTTATTGGCTGTAAGCATCACCCTCGGCACCGCTGCCCCCGCTTTTGCCGACGCCGCCAAGCCGATCCGCATCGGCGCGTCCTTCCAGGAAATCAACAACCCCTATTTCGTCACCATGAAAAACGCCCTGGAAGAAGCCGGGGCGACCATCGGTGCGAAATTGATCATCACCGACGCCCGCCATGACGTGTCCAAGCAGGTCAGCGACGTTGAAGACATGCTGCAAAAAGGCATCGATATCCTGCTGATCAACCCCACCGACTCGGTCGGCGTGCAATCGGCCGTCAAGTCCGCCCACGCCGCCGGTGTAGTGGTGGTTGCGGTCGATGCCCAGGCGGACGGCCCGCTGGACTCCTTCGTCGGTTCGAAAAACTTCGACGCCGGCTTCCAGGCCTGTGAACACCTGGCCAAGAGCATTGGCGACAAAGGCAATATCGCCATCCTCGACGGCATTGCCGTGGTACCGATCCTGGAGCGTGTGCGCGGTTGCAAAGAAGCCGTGGCCAAGCACCCGGACATCAAGATTGTCAGCATCCAGAACGGCAAGCAGGAACGTGACCAGGCGCTGACCGTCACCGAAAACATGCTGCAGGCGCAACCGACGCTCAAGGGCATTTTCAGCGTGAATGACAACGGCTCCCTCGGCGCACTCTCGGCCATCGAAGCCAGTGGCCTGGACGTGAAGCTGGTCAGCGTCGACGGCGCGCCGGAAGCGATCAAGGCGATCCAGAAGCCGGGCAGCAAATTCATCGCCACCTCGGCGCAATACCCTCGTGACCAGATCCGCCTTGCCCTGGGCATCGCCCTGGCCAAGAAGTGGGGCTCGCAAGTGCCGGCCAGCATCCCGGTGGACATCACCCTGATCGACCAGGCCAAGGCCAAGGATTTCAGCTGGTAAATCACCCAGGCCCCACGCCATCCGTGGGGCTTGCGGTCTCCTTCTGAATACGAGGTCGGCGGCATGAGCAGTCTTCTGAAGCTGGAAAACATCTGTAAGCGGTACCCGGGCGTACAGGCCCTCAAGTCCATCAACCTGCAGGTCGAGCGCGGCGAGATCCATGCCTTGCTCGGCGAAAATGGCGCGGGCAAATCGACCCTGATGAAGATCCTCGGCGGTGTCGAGCATCAGGACGAAGGCCAGATCCTGATCGATGGCCAGGCCTGCCAGTTTGCGACCTACCGCGATGCAATCGCCGCCGGCATCGGCATCGTGTTCCAGGAATTCAGCCTGATTCCCTACCTCACGGCCGTGGAAAACATCTTCCTCGGCCATGAGCTCAGCAACCGTTTCGGCCTGCTGCGCAAGCGCGAAATGGTCGCGGCCAGCGAGGCGCTGTTCAAGCGCCTGGGCGTGACCCTCGACCTGCAATGCGCGGTCAAGCACCTGAGCGTGGCCGAACAGCAGTTCGTCGAAATCGCCAAGGCCCTGGCCCTGGATGCGCGCCTGCTGGTGCTCGACGAACCCACCGCCACCCTCACGCCGAGCGAGGCCGAGCTGCTGTTCGAGATCATGCGCGAGCTCAAGCGCCAGGGCGTGGCGGTGATCTTTATCTCCCATCACCTGGAGGAGATTTTCCAGGTGTGCGACCGCATCAGCGTGTTGCGCGACGGCGGCAATGTCGGCGTCACCGAGGTGGCCGACAGTGACATCGACCGCCTGGTCGAGATGATGGTCGGGCGCCGCCTGGCATGCAGTTTTCCGCCCAAACCGAGCAGCGCACGCGGGCCGTTGTTGCTGGAGGTCAAGGACATCCAGCTGGTGCGCAACGGGCCCCGCAACAGCTTCCAGTTGCACAAGGGCGAGATTCTCGGCTTTGCGGGTCTGGTCGGCTCCGGTCGCACCGAGCTGGCCCTGGGCATGATGGGCGCGCGGCCGTCGGTGAGCAAAGACGTGTGGCTGCGCGGCGAGAAAATCACCCTGGATGACCCGGCCCAGGCGCTCGCCCACGGCATCGGCCTGCTGCCGGAAAGCCGCAAGAGCGAAGGGCTGATCACCGATTTCAGCATTCGTGAAAACATCTCGCTGAACAACCTGCCCAAATACCAGAACGCTTCGGGCCTGATCGACAAGGCCAGGGAAAGCGCCAGCGTCGAAGACCTGATGCGCCAGCTGTCGATCAAGGCGCCCAGCGGCGAAAGCCGGGTGTTCAACCTCAGTGGCGGCAACCAGCAGAAGGTGGTGATCGCCCGCTGGATCAACCACCACTGCGACGTGCTGGTGTTCGACGAACCCACCCGAGGCATCGACGTGGGGGTCAAGGCGCAGATCTACGCGCTGATGCGCAGCCTCACCGAACAGGGCTACGCAATCATCATGATTTCCTCCGAGCTGCCGGAAGTCATCGGCATGTGCGACCGCGTCGCCGTGTTCCACAAGGGCGCGATCGTCAAGGTCCTCGAAGCGTCCGCCGTCAATCCTCAAGAGGTCATGCGCCATGCAACAGGGGGCTCAAGTGAATACGTCCATTAACACCGTCGACAGCAGCCGGCTGCGCCTGAACCTGACGCGGCTGGTGCGCTCGCCAGCGTTCTACCCGTTCGTGGGGCTGGTGGTGGTGACTCTGGTGATGATCCTCGCCAGCGATACCTTCCTGACGGCCAGCAACCTGTCGAACATCGCCCGCCAGGTGTCGATCAACGCGATCATCGCGGTGGGCATGACCTGCGTGATCCTCACCGGCGGCATCGATCTCTCGGTGGGGCCGGTGATGGCGTTGTCCGGTACGCTCACCGCCGGGTTGATGGTCGCGGGCCTGCCGCCGGGCCTGGCGATTGGCGCGGGGATGTTGATCGGTGTGGCCTTCGGCATCGGTAACGGCCTGTTCGTCGCCTACCTGCACATGCCGCCGATCATCGTGACCCTGGCGACCATGGGCATCGCCCGTGGCCTGGGCCTGATGTACACCGACGGCTACCCGATTTCCGGGCTGCCGGAGTGGTTCGGCTTCTTCGGTCGCCAGAGCCTGTTCGGCATCGAAGTACCGATCCTGATCATGCTGATCACCTACGCCGCCGCCTATGTGCTGCTGCAACACACGCGCATCGGCCGCTACATCTACGCCATCGGCGGCAATGAAGAAGCGGTGCGCCTGTCCGGCGTGCGCGCCGCGCGCTTCAAGCTGCTGGTGTATGGCATCAGCGGCCTGACCGCAGCGATTGCCGGGCTGGTACTCACCTCACGCCTGATGAGCGGCCAGCCGAATGCCGGCGTGTCGTTCGAGCTGGATGCGATTGCCGCCGTGGTACTCGGCGGGGCATCGATTGCTGGCGGGCGCGGGGTGATCGTCGGCACCTTGCTCGGCGCCATGCTGCTTGGCGTGCTGAACAACGGCCTGAACATGCTTGGCGTGTCGCCCTACGTCCAGAGCGTGATCAAGGGCGCGATCATTTTGCTGGCGATTTTCATCAGCCGTCAGCGCCACAAATAAACTCCTAACAAGCACAGGATTCGACACCATGGACAAGCACACCGATATGCAAGCCGTCGTCTGCCACGGCCCCAAAGACTACCGCCTGGAACGCATCGGCAAACCCCAGGCCCGCGCCAATGAACTGGTGATCCGCATCGCCGCCTGCGGTATCTGCGCCAGCGACTGCAAATGCCACTCGGGCGCCGCGATGTTCTGGGGTGGCGACAACCCCTGGGTCAAGGCGCCGGTGGTGCCGGGGCACGAGTTTTTCGGTTATGTGGTGGAAGTGGGCGAGGGCGCCGCCGAGCACTTTGAAGTCGCGGTCGGCGACAAGGTGATCGCCGAGCAGATCGTGCCCTGTGGCAAGTGCCGCTTCTGCAAATCCGGCAAGTACTGGATGTGCGAAGTGCACAACATCTTCGGCTTCCAGCGTGAAGTGGCCGAAGGCGGCATGGCCCAGTACATGCGCATTCCCAAGACCGCCATCGTGCACAAGATTCCCGAGTCGGTGTCGCTGGAAGACTCGGCGCTGGTGGAACCGATGGCCTGCTCGATCCACACCGTCAACCGTGGCGATATCCAGCTTGACGACGTGGTGGTGATCGCCGGCGCCGGCACCCTCGGCCTGTGCATGGTCCAGGTCGCCGCGTTGAAGACCCCGAAGAAACTGGTGGTGATCGACATGGTCGACGAACGACTGGAACTGGCGAAGCAATTTGGCGCCGACGTGGTGATCAACCCGGCCCGTGACAACGCCCGCGAGATCATCAACGGCCTCACCGACAACTACGGTTGCGACGTCTACATCGAAACCACTGGCGTACCGGCCGGCGTCACCCAGGGCCTGGACCTGATCCGCAAGCTCGGGCGGTTTGTCGAGTTCAGCGTGTTCGGCGCCGAGACCAGCGTCGACTGGTCGATCATCGGCGACCGCAAGGAGCTGGACGTACGCGGCGCGCACCTTGGCCCGTATTGCTACCCGATCGCCATCGACCTGTTCGAGCGCGGCCTGGTCACGTCCAAAGGCATCGTCACCCATGACTTCCCGCTGGACGACTGGGCCGAAGCCTTCGAGCTGGCCAACTCGACCAAGTCGATCAAGGTGCTGTTGAAGCCGGTGGTTTGAACATGAATTACGTGATGGGGGTCGACATCGGAACCCAGAGCACCAAGGCGCTGCTGGTGGATGCTCAAGGCACGATCATCGCCCAGCACAGCCAGGGGTATCGGGTGGATACCCCGAAAGTGCGCTGGGCCGAACAATGGCCGCAGGTCTGGCTGGACGCCGTCGAGGCCTGTGTGGCGCAGTGCATGGCCAAGGCCGGCGTGGCGAAAGACCAGGTCAAGGCGCTGTGCATCAGCAGCCTGTACGGCGGTTCGGGGATTGCGGTGGATGCGCAGCTCACACCGCTGCACCCGTGCCTGATCTGGATGGACCGCCGCGCCGGCGAGCAGGTGGCCTGGGTGCGCGAGCATGTGGACCTGGAGCGCCTGTTCGAGGTGACCGGCAACTCGGTGGACAGCTACTACGGCTTCACCAAGATGCTCTGGCTCAAGCAGCACCAACCCGAGGTGTGGGCCAAGACCCGCTACCTGCTGCCGCCGAACAGCTATCTCAACTGGTGCTTCACCGGTGAGTTGGCGGTGGACCACAGCAGTGCCGGCAACATTGGTGGCGTCTACGACGTGAAGGCGCGTGGCTGGTCGGCCGAGATGCTCGATGCGCTGGGTATCCCGCAGGCCATGATGCCGCAGCGCTTGGTGCATTCCGGGGAGGTGGTCGGTGGTTTGCTTGAGGCCTGGGCGACACTCCTGGGCCTGCAGGCGGGCACACCGATTCTGGCCGGTGGCGTCGATGCGGCCATGGCAACCTTGGCGGCGGGTGTGACTCAGCCAGGCAACCACGTGGCAATGATCGGCACCAGCATGTGCTGGGGTTACCTGAACCAACAGGTGGATGCCCATCACGGTTTGGTCAGCATGCCCCACGTCTACAACGGCCACCGCGACCTGTACATCTTTGGCGGTGCGATCACCGCCGGTGCCTCGGTGAACTGGTTTCGCGAGCAGTTCTGCCAGGCGGAAGAGCAACAGGCCGAGGCCAGCGGCCAGGACAGCCTGGTGCTGCTGGAACAGCGGGCGATGCATATCCCGGCGGGCAGCGAAGGGTTGTTGTTCCTACCCTACCTGATGGGTGAGCGCAGCCCGGTGTGGGATGACCGCGCCAGTGGCAGCTTTGTCGGGTTGAACCTGTATCACAGCAGAATCCACCTGTATCGCGCAGTGCTGGAAGGGGTGAGTCTTGCCCTGCGCCATAACATCGAAGCGGGCACACGCGGCGCGCATTCCCTCGACCCGCGCTTGATCGTAGTGGGCGGGGCGAGCCATTCGGACCTGTGGATGCAGATCATCGCCGACGTTACGCGGTACCCGGTGTACACCATCGTGCAGGAGGTTGAGGCAGCGCTGGGCGCGGCGTTGTTGGCGGCGCATACGGTGGGGTTGGTGAGTGATGCGGCGATGGACAAGGGCTGGGTGCAACTGGAGCTGCGCGCTGAGCCCAAGGCGCAAAACGTCGAGGCGTATGACCGCGCATTCGGCGAATACCTGAAGCTGTATCCGGCCCTGAAACCGATCATGCACAGCCTGCAGGAGAACTGAATGAACGCCGCCTTCGACTTCACCCACCACCGCATCCTCGTCACCGGCGCCAGCAGCGGCATTGGCCGTGAAATCGCCCTACAACTGATCGCCAGCGGCGCCGACGTGTTTGCCCTCGGCCGCGACGCGCAGGCCCTGGCCCAACTCGGTTGCCGCAGCCTCTGCCTGGACATCGCTGACAGCGCGGCCCTCGACAACGCCCTGCAAGACCTGCCGCCGCTGCACGGCCTGGTCAACTGCGCCGGCATCTCGCGCCTGGAACCTGCCGCTGCCATCAGCGCCGAGGCATTTGACCAAGTGATGAACGTCAATGCCCGCGCCGCCGCGCAGGTCGCCAGCCGTGTGGCGGCGAAAATGATCGAAGCGCAGATCGCCGGCAGCATCGTCAACGTCTCCAGCCAGGCCTCGTTGGTGGCGCTGGACGATCACCTTGGCTACTGCGCCTCCAAGGCTGCGCTGGATGCGATCACCCGCGTGCAATGTGCCGAGTGGGGCCGCTTCGGCATTCGCGTCAACAGCGTCAACCCCACGGTCACGCTCACACCGATGGCGACCATGGCGTGGTCCGCACCGGCCAAGCGTGACCCGGCGCTGGCGGCGATTCCTTTGGGGCGTTTTGCGCAAACCGCGGAAGTGGCCCTGCCGGTGCTGTTCCTGCTGAGCCGGGCGGCGAGCATGATCAGCGGTGTCAGCCTGCCCATCGACGGCGGCTATACCAGCCGCTAGCCGTTTTCCAACTGGCCGGCGATGACCACCTTGTCCCGGGGCTTGCTCGGATCTTCGAGGCGGTCGAGCAGCAGGCGTACCGCGCTGCTGCCGGCCAGGGATGCATCATGGGCCACGCAGGCGATGGGCACGCCGAAGATATCGGCGAAGGGCAGGCGGTCGATGCCGCAGATGGTCAGGCTGTCGTGGGGGATGTTGTGCATGCGCAACGCGCGCAGCGCGCCGAGGGTGATCAACTGGTTGAACCCCATGATCGCGTCCGGCGCCGAGTGTTCGGCCAGGTAGTCGAGGGTATGCAGGTAGGACGGCATCAGCGTGTAGTCGCCGGCCTGCACTTCGACCTGCACCTGCGGGTGCTCGGCCAGCACTTCGCGCAGGCCCTTGAGGCGCTCCACGGTGATGCGTGAATGTTCGGGGCCGGTCAGCACCAGCAGGCGCCTGAGGTCGGGCGTCTGGCGCAGCAGGTAGTGCGCGGCCTGGATGCCGCTGTGGTAGTTGTCGAGCACCACACGGCTGAACGGGCTGTCGTGGATCGTGCGGTCGAGCAGCACCACCGGGGTCTTGCCGTTGGCCAGGCGTTCGAGGTAGTCGGGCTGGTAGCCCGGCTCATCCGAGACCGGCGACAGGATGATCCCCGCCACACGGTAGCCCAGCAGGGTGTCCACGGCCTTGCTTTCCAGTTCTTCCAGTTCATCGGTGTCCACCAGCATGATGGTGTAGCCGTGCTGCTTGGCCTCGCGGGAAATCGCCTTGATCATTTCGCTGTAGAACGGGTTGTCCACCGACGCCGTGATCACGCCGATGATCAGGCTTTCACTGCGCTTGAGCCCGCGGGCGAAGGCGTTGGGCACATAGTCCAACTCACGCGCCACTTCGAGGATGCGTGCCAGGGTGGCCGGCTTGACCAGGTCAGGTTTGCTCAGCGCCCGTGACACCGTGATGGTGGTCATGCCGACCTGTTTGGCGATGTCGCTGATGGTGACGGACTTTTTCTTGTTCATCGGTAAGGCTGCAAAAGGAAACACCCGCAGGCTAGCATGCGCGGCGGATATTGTTGCTTCAAATCAACGGGTCCCAGCGCTGCGACCAGTCGCTTTCGGCCTTGACCACCTCGCGCAGCAACGCCAGCGCCTGTTGCAATACCGCCGAATCCCGCGCCCGTGAATACACCAGGTACGTGGGGAAGCTGAACTCCGGCGCCTTGGGCACGCGTTGCATCACGCC
Organism: Pseudomonas azotoformans; assembly: GCF_900103345.1. Classification (NCBI taxonomy): domain Bacteria; kingdom Pseudomonadati; phylum Pseudomonadota; class Gammaproteobacteria; order Pseudomonadales; family Pseudomonadaceae; genus Pseudomonas; species Pseudomonas azotoformans. Next base: position 2,380,032 of record NZ_LT629702.1, on the reverse strand, counting down.
GCTGTCCAGGTAGCTCTGCACCACGCGGGTGCGGAAATAGCCGGCGCCGCCGTTCTCAAGGATGTACTGCAATGCCAGCGGCCCCAGGTTGAAACTCAGCGCGGCGCGGGCCTTGTCGGGCAGGGCGGCGTCGTGTTGCTGACGAAAGCCGGGTCCCCAATCGATGTACACATAGGGCGCCGGGTTGCTCACCAGCTGCACCAGGATCAGTTTTTCTTCCAGTACCTGTTCCACCTGCAACCCAGGCCAGTACTGCGGCTGGAACACCAGGGCGGCGTCCAGTACACCCAGCTCCAGTTGGCGCAGCAGGTATTCGCCTTCGCGGATTTCGGTGCGCAGGGCGTGGCCGGGGATGTTCTGGCGCAAGGCCTGGGCCCAGCCGAGCATCAGCGGGTTGCACAGGCTGACTTCGCCGCCGATGTGCAGCACGTTGCGATAGCCATCGGGCAGTGGCAGGTCGCGCTTGGCGGCTTCCCAGGTCTGCAGCAACTGGTTGGCGTACACCACGAAGGCCTCGCCGTCGGCGGTCAGCCGGGCGCCGGCGCGGTTGCGCACGAACAGCGTGCTGCCTAGCTGGCTTTCGAGGCTTTTGACTCGTGCGGTGATGGCGGTCTGGGTGACGTGCAGTTTCTCGGCCGCTGCGGCCAGGCTGCCGCAGCGGGTGATTTCGAGGAAGGTGCGTGCCAGTTCGATGTCCATGAAGGCCCCTGGGAGTTAATGGGGGACAGTGTAATGGAATGTGGTTGAAACTGTGGGAGCTGGCTTGCCTGCGAGGGCGGCCTGACAGCCGACCTGGATGTTGGATCTGACCGGGTACATATCCGTTATTTAGGTAACGGCCACTTATGGTTCCGCCCTTACGGCGGCTCACTTTTGAACAGCGCAAAAGTAAGCAAAACGCTCTTGCCCCAACACTCGGCACCTCGCCTAGGCTCGGTGTGCCCGTAATCCGACAGGGATTTGGGGGGCCGCCGCCACGCGCCATCCATGGCGCGGGGCGGCTAAACCGGCATCCCTGCCGGTTTACCCCCCAAATCCCTGTCGAATTCCGGCCAGCGTGTTTGACGGGGCGCCTAAGGTCAAAAGCAAGATCAAAAGCGACTCGCTTCGCATCGTAGATACACAGTCTTGTAGGAACCGGCAAGCCGGCTCCTACAGGGAGTGCCTTTCAGGTTGGGGTTTGTGGGGCTTGGAGGTGCTGGGTCGGGAAGGCCTTCGCGTAGGCGTGGCACACCCGCAACACCTGCTCATCGGCAAACCTCGCGCCCACCACATGCAACCCCACCGGCAAGCCATTCGCCGCCAGCCCGCACGGCACCGACGCCGCCGGTTGCTGGGTCAGGTTGAAGGGGTAGGTGAAGGGGGTCCACTGCGTCCAGGCCTGCAAGCCGGAGCCGGGCGGTACGTCGTGCCCGGCTTCGAAGGCGGTGATCGGCATCATCGGCGACACCAGTACATCGTAATGCTCATGGAACGCGGCCATGCGCGCCACCAATGCGGCGCGGGCTTCAAGGGCGGCGCTGTAGTCGTCCAGGCTCAACTGTGCGCCCCGTTGTGCAATCTTTAACAGTCCGGGGTCCAGCAGCTGTTTTTGTACCTCGCTCATGGCGCCGGTCAGGCGCGCTGCGCCGGCTGCCCATAAGGTGCTGAACACTTCCAGCGGGTCGCTGAACCCTGGGTCGATCTGCTCGACATGGGCGCCCAGTTGTTCCAGGCCTCGAACCGCGTCGGCAACCACCTTGGCCACCTGTGGGTCGACATCGACGTAACCGAAGGTCGGGCTGTAGGCCACGCGCAAGCCTTTCAAATCCATCGCGCCCGATAACCACGGTGTGGTGCACGGTGCACCGATCAACCCATCCCGTGCGTCCGGCTGTGCGATGGTCTGCAGCATCAGCACACTGTCTTCCACCGTGCGGGTCATCGGCCCCAGGTGCGACAGGATCGTCATGGAACTCGCTGGCCATTGCGGCACATAGCCGAAGGTCGGCTTGATGCCGAAGGTGCCGGTAAACGCGCAGGGAATGCGGATCGAGCCGCCGGCATCGCTGCCCTGGTGCAACACGCCGAGGTTCAGCGCTGCCGCTGCGCCTGCGCCGCCGGACGAGCCGCCCGCCGTGGTGCGTGTGTCCCAGGGGTTGCGGGTGATGCCGTACAGTGGGTTGTCGGTCACGCCTTTCCAGCCGAATTCCGGGGTGGTGGTCTTGCCCAGCAGCACCGCGCCGGCCTTGCGCATAAAGGCTGTGAAGGGCGCGTCGACGTCCCACGGTCCCTCGGCGGATGAGGTGCGCGAGCCCTTGCGGGTCGGCATGCCGATGGTCAGTGTCAGGTCCTTGATCGACGCTGGCACACCGTCCAACGCACCGCAGGGGCGGCCGTCGAGCCAACGTTGTTCCGAGGCGCGTGCGGCATTCAAAGCGCCTTCCGGGTCGACGTGGCAATAGGCATTGACCACCGGGTTGTAGCGTTCGATGCGCAGCAAGGCGTCCTCGGTGACCTCCACCGGCGACAAGGTCTTGTCGCGAAAATGCTGCAGCAGTTGCACCGCCGTCAGTTGGCCGATCTCACTCATGCCGTTTCCCCCTGTGCCGCATTGACCATGGCGCGCAGCAATACCGCGCAGCCGGCTGCCAGGTCGTCCGGCGCGGCGTTTTCGATTTCGTTATGGCTGATGCCGCCTTCGCACGGCACAAAGATCATCCCGGCCGGGCCGAGTTCGGCGACGAAGATCGCGTCGTGCCCGGCACCGCTGACGATGTCCATATGGCTCAAGCCCAGGGCCTCGGCACCGTCACGCACCGCGTTGACGCAGTCCGGGGCGAAGTCCAGCGGTGGGAAATCGGCGGTGGGCGTCAGCTCAAAGGTGAGGCCGTGTCGCTGGGCGGTGGCTTCGATCACGCCGCGTACTTCATCGACCATGGCTTGCAGCCTGTCCGCGTGCAGGTGGCGCAGGTCGATCGTCATGTGCACCTGGCCGGGAATCACGTTGCGCGAGCCGGGGTGCAGGCTCAGGCAACCCACCGTGCCGCAGGCGTGGGGCTGCTGTTGATGGGCGATGCGGTTGACCGCGCTGACCACCTCGGCGGCGCCGACCAGGGCGTCCTTGCGCAGGTGCATCGGCGTCGGGCCGGCGTGGGCTTCGACGCCGGTAAGGGTCAGGTCGAACCACTTCTGGCCCAGGCAACCCATGACCACGCCAATGGTGGTGGCCTGGTCTTCGAGCACCGGGCCTTGTTCGATATGCGCCTCGAAATACGCGCCTACCGGGTGGCCGAGCACAGCGCGGGAGCCGGCGTAACCGATGCGCTGCAATTCGGCGCCCACCGACAGGCCCTGGTCATCGACTTTGTCGAGGGTGTCCTGCAAGTCGAACTTCCCGGCAAACACCCCGGAGCCCATCATGCACGGTGGAAAGCGCGAGCCTTCTTCGTTGGTCCACACCACCACTTCAATCGGCGCTTGGGTTTCAATGTCCAGGTCATTCAGGGTGCGGATCACTTCCAGCCCGGCCATCACCCCGTAGCACCCGTCGAACTTGCCGCCGGTGGGCTGGGTGTCGATATGGCTACCGGTCATCACCGGGGGCAGTGCGGGGTTGCGCCCGGCACGGCGCGCAAAGATATTGCCGATGGCATCGACACTGACGCTGCAGCCGGCGGCTTCGCACCACTGCACAAACAGGTCGCGGGCCTGGCGGTCGAGGTCGGTGAGGGCCAGGCGGCACACGCCGCCTTTTACCGTGGCGCCCAGTCGGGCCAAATCCATCAGCGATTGCCACAGGCGGTCGCGGTTGATCAGCGGGGCGTTGCTCTGGAGCGGTTGCGTAAAACTGTTCATCAGCAGTCTCCGGTCAGGCACTCAGGGCCAAATAACGGTTTTTGATCGTAGGGTCGGCACGGAAGGCTTCGGCGCTGCCTTCGTAGACCACTCGGCCCTGTTCAAGCACGTAATGGCGGTCGGCGAGTTTGTCGCAGACCATCAGGTTCTGTTCCACCAGCAGCACCGGCAGGCCGTCGTCCTTGACCTTGCGCAGGATCTTCACCAGCTCGTCGACGATCACCGGGGCCAGGCCTTCGGTGGGTTCATCGAGGATCAGCAGCTTGGGGTCGTTGAGCAGGGCACGGGCGATGGCGAGCATCTGTTGCTCGCCACCGGACAGCGCGTGGCCGGCGTTTTTGCGCCGCTCCTTGAGGCGCGGGAACATGGCGTACACGTCTTCCAGCTGCCAGCGGCTGGTCTTGCGGGCGGCGATGCGCAGGTTTTCCTCGACGGTGAGCAAACGGAAAATCCCACGGTTCTCCGGCACCAATGCCAAACCCTGGCGGGCGATTTCGAAGATCTTCTGCCCAACCAGCGCCTGGCCGTTGAAGTGGATCTGGCCCTGGCGCGGGCAGATGATGCCGAGGATGCTGCGCAGGGTGGTGGTCTTGCCGGCGCCGTTACGGCCCAGCAACGTCACCAGTTCGCCGGGGTTGACGCTCAGCGACACGCCTTCCAGTACGTGGCTCTTGTCGTAGTAGGAGTGAATATTCTCGACGATCAGCATCAGGCAGCCTCCCCCAGGTATGCGGTGCGCACACGTTCATCGGCGCGCACGAATTCCGGCGTACCTTCCACCAGGATCTGCCCGTGGCTCATCACCGTGATGCGTTGGCTGATGGACATGACAATGCTCATGTTGTGTTCGATCAACAGCACCGTGTGGTCGCGGCCAAGGTCGCTGATCAGCTGGGTCATGATCGGGATATCGTCGATGCCCATACCCGAGGTGGGTTCGTCGAGCATCAACAGTTTCGGTTTCGAGCAGATTGACATGCCCACCTCCAGCACCCGTTGCTGGCCGTGGGACAACTCGCCGGCCAAGGTGTCGGCGCGGGCAGTGAGTTGCAGGCGTTCCAGCACCTGGTCGGCCATCTCCAGGTGTTCGCGTTTGCTGTCCACACGGCACCAGAAGTTCAGCGCCCGCGCACCGTCACGGCCTTGGGCGGCCAGGCGCAGGTTCTCGCGCACGCTGAGGTTCTGGAACAGGCTGGTGAGCTGGAACGAGCGCGCCATGCCCAGGCCCACACGGCCGTGGGCGGGCTTGCGCATCAGGTTTTTGCCGTCGAAATGAATCGCCCCGGCGGTGGCCTGGCGCTCGCCGGTGAGGCAGTGGAACAGGCTGGTCTTGCCGGCGCCGTTGGGGCCGATGATGGTGTGGATGGTGCCGGCCTCGACCTTGAGGTTGACGCCATTCACCGCATGGAACGCACCATAGGCCAGTTCCAGGTCTTGGGTTTCCAGCAGGATGCTCATAGCCCTTCCTCCTTGGCGATAGCGGCGGGTCTGCGGCTGCCGCGCACCTTCTCGAACAGCGACGCCAGGCCGCCCCACAAACCACCGCGCATGAAGATCACCACCAGGATCAGGATCACCCCCAGCAGCATCAGCCAGCGCGGCCACAGGTCGGAGAGGAAATCCCCGAGCAGAACGATGGAACCGGCGCCCAGCAACGAGCCAAACAGCGAGCCGGTGCCGCCGACGATGGTCATGATCAGGATGTTCTCGGACATCGCCAGGTCGATGTTCGACAGCGGCACGAAGTGCAGCAGCATGGCGTACAACGCCCCGGCAATCCCGGTGACGGCGCCGGACAGCACGAACACCAGGATCTTGAAGTGCCGCGTGTCGTAGCCGATCGCCGAGGCGCGGGTTTCGTTTTCGCGGATCGCCATCAGCGTGCTGCCGAACGGCGAGGCGATCACCCGGCGCGCACCGATGAAGATCAGCAGGAACAGCACCGCGACAAAACCGTAGAACGCGCGGGCGTCGGCAAGCGACAGCAGCACGGTGTCACCCAGGCGGATTTCCGGGCGCGGCACGCTGAGCAGGCCGTTGTCGCCGCCGGTCCAGTCGCTGAGGGTGTAGGCGACAAAATACGCCATTTGGCTGAACGCCAGGGTCAGCATCACGAAGTAGATACCGGTACGGCGGATCGCCAGGGCACCCACCAGCAAGGCCAGGAACCCACCTGCAATGGCGGCGCCGAGCAACGCGGTGAACAGGCCCAGTTGCAGGTGGATCATCAGCAACGCCGCACAGTACGCGCCGGCGCCGAAGAAAATGCCTTGGCCAAACGACAGCAGCCCGGTGTAGCCCAGCAACAGGTTGCAGGCCAGGGCGGCCATGGCAAAGATCAGGATCTCGGTGGCCAGGGTCGCCGAGGGCAGGATCAGCGGCAGGCCGATCAGTACCGCCAACACCCACAGCAACATTGCGCGCGATTGCGTCTTGGCAAACGGCAGGGGATTTTTCTCGCTCATGTCAGGCTCTCCCGAACAGGCCGTAGGGGCGGACCAGAATCACCACGGCCATGGCGCCGTAGATCATCAGGCTCGCACCCTGGGGCCAGAGTGTGGTCATCAGGCTTTGCACCACGCCCACCAGCAGTCCGCCGACCAGCGCACCGCTGAACGAGCCCATGCCGCCGATCACCACCACCACGAAGGCCACGCCGAGAATCTCCGGGCCGACAAAGGGCTGCGCGCCGCGCAACGGTGCAAACAGCACACCGGCGACGCCGGCCAGGGCCACGCCGAGGGCGAAGGTCATGGAGAACAGGCGGAAAATATTGGTGCCCAGCAGCGACACGGTTTCAGTGCTTTCACTGCCGGCGCGCACCAGGGCGCCGAAGCGCGTGCGTTCCAGCAGCAGCCACAGGCCCAGGCCGACCAGCCCGGAAAACACAATGAGGAACAGGCGGTAGTAGGGGTAGACGAAGTCGCCCACCACCAGTACGCCGCGCAGCAGTTCCGGTACTGCGACGCTCTTGCCCACCGGGCCCCAGATCATCACGCTGGCTTCCTGGATGATCAGTGCGATGCCCAGGGTCACCAGGATCTGGAACATGTGCGGCAAGTGGTAGATCCGCTGGATCAACAATCGCTCGATCACCCAGGCCAAGGCAGCCACCACCAGTGGCGCGATCAGCAGCGCCAGCCAGAAGTTGCCGGTGAGGCTCACGGCGGTGTAACAGATATAGGCACCCAGCAAAAAGAACGCGCCGTGGGCGAAGTTGACGAAGTTGAGCAGGCCGAAAATGATCGTCAGCCCGACCGCAATGAGGAAGTAGATCATCCCCAGCCCAAGGCCGTTGAGGATCTGGAACAGGTAAAGATTAAGCATGCAGGAACCCTCGGCAGGACGCCGCTTGCGCGGCCCTGCGCTACAAAATTCAGCGGATCAGCCGAGCGTGCAGCCCGTGGCGTCCACCGGCGGGAACGATTGGCCGGCGCTGAGCACCTTGGCCAGGTCATCCTTGTCGGCCATGTCGTTGCTGGCCTTGCCGATCAGCAGGTAGTAGTCCTTGATCACCTGGTGGTCGCCGGCGCGGATCGATTCCTTGCCAGTCGGCCCTTCGAAACTCAGGCCCTGCATGGCCTTGGCCACGGTCGGCCCGTCGAAGCTGCCGGTGGCAATGATGGTTTCGAGCATGACCTTGGTGCTGATGTAATCGGCGGCCAGCGGGTAGGTGGGATTGATGCCGTACTTGGCCTGGGTGAGCTTGACCAGTTCACGGTTGAGCGGGGTGTCGACCTGGTGCCAGTACTGCGCGCCGAGGTACACGCCTTCGAGTACATCGCTGCCCAGTTCCTGGAACTGGTCGAGGCCGGCCGACCACACCAGCAGCACTTTCATGCGCTCCTTGATGCCGAAATTCACCGCCTGGCGCAGGGTGTTGGACGACTGGCTGCCGAAGTTGAGCAGCACCAGCACGTCGGGTTTGGTCGAGATCGCGTTGGTCAGGTAGCCGGAAAATTCCTGCTCCTGCAGCGAGTGGTAGCTGTTGCCGACGTGTTCCAGGCCGTGTTCCTTGAGCACGTTTTTGGCGCCTTCGAGCAGGGCTTCGCCGAACACGTATTGCGGGGTAATGGTGTACCAGCGCTTGGCGTCGGGCAGCAGCTTGATCAACGGCACCATGGTTTCGCGGATCGCGCCGTAGGTGGGCACCGACCAGCGGAACGTCGCCTTGTTGCAGTCCTTGCCGGTGACTTCATCGGCGCCCACCGGGGTCATGAACACGCCACCGACCTTGTCGACTTCCTTGGCCACCGCCAGCGCCGACGACGACAAGGTGCACCCCTGGAAGAACCGCGCGCCGTCCTGCTGGATGGCTTCCTGGACCTTGCGCACCGCCTTGCCGGCGTTGCCTTCGGTGTCGATGACCTTGTAGTTCAACGGGCGACCGAGCACCTCGGGGTGCTGTTCCACCGCCAGGCGCGAACCCATGTCGGCAAACTTGCCATAGCTGGCAAACGCGCCAGACATGGACTTGAGGCCGTAAAAGGTAAAGGGCTCGGCGGCAAATGCCGAACGCACGCTCAGCGGGAGGCTGAGGGCGGCGGCTGCGGTGAGACTGGCTTTCAACAACGTACGACGCTGCATGGGGTGACTCCCTGGTTTAGTTATTGGCAGGAGTGGCAATGGCGATACGGTGGAGCAAGGGCCTGTGGGCAGGCCTGTTATTGGATGAAACGGTGTGTGGTTGAAATGCAGCCAAAATGTGGGAGGTGGCTTGCCTCCGATGGCGGTGTGTCAGTCGACATTAACGTTGAATGTGCTGGCGTCATCGGGGGCAAGCCCCCTCCCACATGGGGTCTGTGGTGTTTTTTAAGAGTGATCGAACTCCAGCAAAAAGTGCGGGCTGACCTGGCCTTCGAGGGCGGTCATATGGTGTTCGGCATCGCACATGTGTTCATGCATCAAGCTGCGCACCGCGCTTTCATCCCCGGCACGAAAGGCGATCAGCAACTGCTTGTGATAGTCCAGGTTGGCCGCGTCGAACTGCTTGCGCTTGGGCTTGTAGGCTTTTTTCAGCACCACCAGGTCGCGCAGCAGGTCGTTGAGGAACTGCGCCATGAAACTCAGCAGCGGGTTGGGGCAGGCCTTGGCCAGCAGGTTATGGAACTCCAACTCCGCCAGGCGTTGTTCGCGCTGGCCGGCTTCGCTGTCTTCCGGGGCGCTGCAGAAATCCACGTTGTCTTGCAGGGCCTGGTAGTCGTCTTCGCTGAGGCGCCCCAGCACCGACACCGCCAGTTCCACTTCGATGACTTTGCGCAGTTGGTATACCTGTTCGCCGTCCAGGTGCTGGAAGTGCAGGTAGTTGCGCAGTGCACGGCTGGCCGGTTCGGTGCCGGCCTGGTTCAGGTAGGCGCCACCGCTGGGGCCGGTGCGGGTGCTCACCAGGCCTTCCACTTCCAGGGCCTTGAGTGCTTCGCGGGCAGAGCCCTTGGAGCACTGGAAGCTTTCCATCAGCTCACGCTCGGTGGGCAGGCGGTCGCCGGGCTTCAAGGCGTCGGTAACGATGGAGCGCTTGACCGACTCGACAATCACATCGGATAGCTTCTGGCGTTTGCGTCGTAGCGGGCGGCTTAGCATGGATGCGGTTTATCATATTAATGCGGATAAATTGACCTTAATCGGACGAGCCGCAACTCGTCAATTGGAGCGCGGCGGCTATGTCGTTTTCAATGAGCATCGGTCGTAATCCAGATAGTGGCTTGTGGTATGCGCAGAGCCGGACAGTTGCTGAAAAATCTGATTGATGAGGCGTGCGCGGGCAGTGAGTCTTACAGGGTGCCCCATCGTTGTGGCTTGCAGGGATAGGGCGGTTTCGTCAATACGTCGTAACAAGATACTGGAGGAACAAGCATGGTTAATTCAGTGGGATCCAGCGTTGCCGCACATCCTGGGGCCGTGCTCTTCGACATCGGGCGTGGTGGTGGTCGCCAGATCAATGGCAAGCCGTCGTACACCGTGGAGCAGGCAGCCAACGAGCTGACTCGCACTGGGGACCGATGGCACGATGTCAACGGCGACGGCGTAACAGATGTTTCCTATCAATTCCGAAAAACCGCCAGCCCGCTGTTCGCTGGCTACGGGCTTCGTGGGTTCAGTCAGCTCAACCCCGCGGCCGAGGCACAGGCTCGGAACGCTATGGCAGCCTGGTCGGATGTCGCCAAGGTACGATTCTCCGAAGCCCCACCGGGTGGTGCTGAAGAAGGCAATATTGCCTTCAGCAACTACACGACCAACGAAGGTGAACGCGAAGGCGCGACCGCGATCACTACCAAATTGCCGTCTGAAGCGAGCCAGCAGTATTTGGGGAAGAACCCACAAATGCCACGCTTCGGGTTGGTTTCGGATGTTTTTTTTGACAGCACCGACGACGCCAATAGGGAGCCGACCCCGACCAACGGTGGGAAAAAAACCAGTCTGCATGAAGTGGGTCATGCACTTGGTATGTCGCACCCCCACCGGGACCTTCCGCAGGGTATGAGCTATGACACCGCTACCTATGCGCAGGACACGGTCGGATACAGTGTGATGAGCAATTGGGATGAACATCACACTGGCCAGGATTTCAATAAAAATGGGGTGAAGCACTTCCCTTCGGGGCCGATGGTGGACGACATCGCGGCAATCCAGAAACTCTACGGGGCCAATACCGATGCCCGGTCGACGGACACCACTTATGGTTTCAACTCCAACGCTGACCGTGATGACTATCGTTTGAGCCACTCCAGCGATGCGCCTGTGTTTACCATCTGGGATGGCGGCGGTGTGGATACCATGGATTTCTCGGGATTCAGCGATCAGCAAATCATCAATATGAATCCGGGTCAGGGGTCCAGCATCGGCGGGATGAAGGGCAATGTATTTATTGCCAAAGGCGTCACGATTGAAAATGCGATTGGGGGATCCGGGGACGACGTATTTATCAGTAACCGCGCACAAAATGTGATGACGGGCAATGGAGGCAAAAATACCTTCCGGTTTCTGAGCACAAAGCAGTCGACGCCGGACCGGCCCGATAGAATCACTGATTTTGTTTCGGGAAAGGACAAGATTGACCTGTCCGAGCTACACCGAAAATCCGCCCGCGGCGACACACCAAGCAAAAGCACAAAGGTACAGAGACCGGTGGAGTTAGTGCCCCAATTCACCGGGAAGCGTAACCAGGCGGTGCTTAGTTATGACCCTGCGATCAAACAGGCGCGACTGGAAATTGATGTGAATGGCAACGGCAATCCCAACTTTGTCTTATTGATTGATAGCCAATCTCCCTTGAAGCCTACGGATATCCAGGTGGCAAAACCCACGACAACTTGACCGCCCTCCCGGCCTTGGAGGTGGGCGCTGACTGGATCATTGCGGTGTGCGGGTGTCCAGGCATCGGGATGAGCGCGGCGGATGTTTGCCATGGACCAGATAGTCGCCAACCCAGCGGTTGATGCAACCGCTGGCGTTGTGCTCGACGGGGTCATTCAGGCGCAGTTGTTCAACCGGTGAAGCAGCCGTATCGGTTGGTTGCGCGTTAATCAGCACCATGCGTGCAACCCGCTCGGGAAACAGGGTGGCATAGCGGTTGCCCAGGCGAGCGGTAGTGGCGATGCCCAGGTAAAGTAACTGGGCATCGCCAAGTTGGGTGCGTACGTACTCCAGGTCTTGAGCGGCCTGTTCGACCCCACTGTCGTCGCCGAGGTCGCGCGTGCTTAGTTCAATGACATCGTAACGGTTGACCAGCGTGCGATAGGCCTGTTGGGAGTGGGAACTCCACAGGCTGGCCAGGTGGATGGCAAAGGTGCCGACCTGGTTCTTTTTGGCGGCGTCGCCGGCCTGGGCAATGATCACGCCTTCACGGCTCAGCGGATCGCGGGCACCGACACGGGTCACGTACAGACGCAGCCGGCCCTGGCGTGGCGCGGCATGATTGCGCGGTACGCTTACGGTGCCGCACTGGGTACGTTCCAGTACCGCGGGGTCCAGGCGTTCAACGGTGGGCAGGGGACAGTCCAGCAACCAGTCGATGGCAGTGGGGGGGATCAGCGGCTGGGCGGTAGCAAGGTTTGCCATCAGCCAGAGGCAGGCGCACGTCAGGTGTTTTGCAGCAATCATCGAGAGGTCCGGGGCAACCGTGTGATAACGGTGTTTTTACCAAGGACCTTGTGTCGAAGAATGTAGGCTGAAAGGACGCCTCGTGTATGAAACTGGAGTTTTGTTTATCGGATCTCTGTCTGCCAGCCACCACCCAGTGCTTTGTACAGGGCGATACTGGCCTGTAGGCGTGACAAGCGCAGTTGCACGTTCTGGTCCTGGGCCGCGTACAGCGTGCGCTGGGTTTCCAGCACGGTGAGCAGGTCCTCGGCGCCGGCCTGGTAGCGGCTTTCGGCGATCTGGAACGCCGTCTGCGCCTGTTGCAGTTCTTCACGCTGCCATTGGCGTTGCTGGTCGAGGCGGGTGATGCTGCTGAGGGCTTTTTCCACATCGGCAAAACCGTTGATGATCGCGCCGCGATAGGTATGCAGCAGTTCATCCTGGCGGGCGCGGGCCTTGTCACGTTCAGCGCTTAAACGGCCGTTGTTGAAGATCGGGCCGACCAGGCCGGCGGTCAGCGTGTAGTAGGGGCTGCGCAGGATGTCTGCGGCCTTGTAAGCGTCGGAGCCAAGCGTCGCACCAAGGGTGACGGCGGGCAGCATGGCCGCGCGCGCCACGGTGACGTCGGCTTGCGCCGCCGCCAGTTGCGCCTCGGCCTTGGCGATGTCGGGTCTACGGCTGAGCAACTGGCTGGGCATGCCGGCGCCGATGGTCGGCCAGGTGAGGGCCTGGAACGGTTCGCTGCCCAGCGCCAGGGCCTGCACGGGCTGGCCGAGGAGGGCGGCCAGGGTGATGCGCGATTCTTCGGCCAGTTGCTGGATAAGCGGCAGTTGACGTTGCTGGCTGGCGACCAGGCTTTTTTGCTGGGCCAGTTCCAGGGCAGTGGCGGAGCCGGCGTCATAGCGGGTCTGCACCAGGTCGAGTACGTTGCGCGCGTTCGCCAGGTTGAGTTCGGCGATCTGCTGGCGCTGGTGGGCAGCCAGGGTTTGCGCGTAACGGTCGGCCACGCTGCTGAGCAAGGTCAACTCCACCGTGGCCTGGTCAAACTCGCTGGCGCGCAGGCTATGCAGCGCACTGTCACGGGCGGCGGCACGGCCACCCCAGAAGTCCACTTCGTAGCTGGCGGTGAGGTTGGCGCCAAAGTTGTCGACGGCATCATTGGTGCGTGACGCATCCAGATCGGGCCCGCCCGGTCCGCGCAGCAACTTTTGACGGCTGGTGGCGAGGTTGAACTTCACCTCCGGCAACAGCGGTGCGCCGGCGATCACTGCACTGGCCTGGGCCTGACGCACGCGCGCGGTGGCGGCAGCTACGTCGAAGCTGTCGCGGCGAGCCTGATCGACCAGGCGGTCGAGTTGCGGGCTGCCGAACTGTGTCCACCATTGCTGGTTGGTGGCCTGCGCCGCCGCACGCTCGGTATATTGCCAGGCGGTCGGGGGGGCAATGCCGCTGTCGAGGGCTGGCGGGTTGCCGGTGCAGGCACTGAGCAACACACACACGCCAGGCAGAAAAATGAATCGTTTATTCACTGGTCAACGCCTTAACCGGATCGAGCCGGGCAGCTTTACGGGCCGGCATGAAGCCGAATACGACGCCGGTGACGAGGGCGCAACCGAATGCACCGAACACCGCCACCAGGGAAAACTGCACCGCCACCTTGGCCAGCACCAGCACGCCGCCCACCAGCAACGCCAGGGCGATGCCGCACAGGCCGCCGACTACCGAAAGCATCACTGCTTCGGTGAGAAACTGGCGCAGAATGTCGCGCTGGCGTGCGCCGGTGGCCATGCGGATACCGATTTCACGGGTACGTTCGCGCACCGTCATCAACATGATGTTCATCACGCCGATGCCGCCCACCAACAGGGAAATCGCGGCAATCGAACCGAGCATCAGCGACAGTGTGTTCTGCGTGCGCGCCTCGGCCTGGATCATCGCGGCGTTGTTGGTCAGCTCATAGTCGCGCTTGCCGTTGTGCAGCTTTTGCATCAACTGGTCGATGGCCACCTCAGCCTCGCGGACCTTGCGCGCATCTGCCGCCGCTATCACCACGTACTCGGGGTTGTAGCTGCCGAACAGGCGCACGCTGGCGGCGGTGTAAGGGATGGCAACCCGGTCGTCACTGTCCTTGTTGCCGGAGCTGGCGCCTTTTTCCGCCAGTACGCCAATCACCTGGAACGGCACGTTTTCAATCAGAATGTACTGGCCGATGGGGTCGACCTCACCCTTGAACAGCTTCTCGCGCACGCGATGACCAATCACCGCCACGGTGGCAGCCGCACGTTCGTCGGCGGCAGTGAAGTAATTGCCCTCGACCACCGGCCAATTGAAAATCTCCGGGAAGTTGGTGTCATTGCCGCCCACGTAGGCCATGTAGTCGACATTGCCGAAACGCACCCCGGCTTCGTTGCCGTTGACCGGCATGATGCGCTGCACCTGCGGCAGGGACGCCAGTGCATGCACGTCATCGAGGGTCACGATGCCCAGCGGCGTGCGCGGATTCGGTGACGAACCGCTGAGGTAGATGATGTTGGAGCCGAACGCGCCCATCTGCGCCATGACCTGGCGCTTGCTGCCTTCGCCCACTGCCAGCATCACCACCACCGACGCCACGCCGATGATGATGCCCAGCAGGGTCAGCGCGGTGCGAAAGCGGTTGATCCACATCACACGCCAGGCGGCCTGTACCGCGTCCAGCAGTTCGGCTTTCCAGGCGCCGTTGTGCTCGGCGCCGTCGGCCAGGCGCTGGCGCAGATCCACGGCTTGCAGGGCGCCGCTGGTGGCCACGGGCAGGGTATCGCTGTGGTTGGCCGAGTCGCTGATGATCAGGCCATCGCGGATCTCGATAATGCGGTTGGCCCGCGCGGCCACTTCGCGGTCGTGGGTGATCAGGATCACCACGTGGCCCTGGCTGGCGAGTTCGTCGAGCAGGGTCATGACCTCGGCGCCGCTGTGGCTGTCGAGGGCGCCGGTGGGTTCGTCGGCGAGGATGATATGGCCGCCGTTCATCAATGCACGGGCGATGGACACCCGCTGCTGCTGGCCGCCGGACAGTTGGTGCGGACGGTTGCCGGTGCGCTCGGCCAGGCCCAGGCGGGTGAGCAGGGCGTTGGCGCGGGCATGGCGCTCGGCGGCGCTGATACCGGCGTAGATCGCCGGCATCTCGACGTTTTCCTGGGCCGAACCCGAGGGGATCAGGTGGTAGCCCTGGAACACAAAACCAAAGGCTTCGCGGCGCAGCCAGGCGAGTTCGTCGCTGTCCAGGTGCGCCACGTTTTCCCCGGCGAACAGGTAGTCGCCGGTGCTGGGGCGGTCGAGGCAACCAAGGATGTTCATCAACGTGGACTTGCCGGAGCCGGAGGCGCCGACGATGGCGACGAATTCCCCGGCATGGATCGCCAGGTCGATGCCGCGCAACACGTCGACCTGCGGGCTGTCGCCGCCGCCGTAGGACTTGCGGATGTCCTTGAGTTCGATCAGGGGCGTGTTCACCTCAACCCCCGTTGCCGTCGGCCGGGCCGACCAGCAAGTGATCACCTTCTTTCAGGCCGTCGAGCACTTGCACGCGCAGGCGGTCGCTGATGCCGACCTGCACCTGGCGCTGTTCGATGCGGCCATTCTTGGCCACCACCCGGGCGATCTGCTGGTTGGCGTTCGTCGTGCCCTGCAGCGCAGCGACCGGTGCGGTCAGCGTGTCCTGGGCCTGGCTGGCGACGAAAAATACCTGGGTGGTCATTTCGGCCATCAGCGCGTTGTCGCTGTTGTCTACATCCAGCAACACGGTGTACAGCACCACGCGGCCGCTGCCGCTTTTATTCGAACTGTTGGGGCTGCCGCTGCCTTGAGTCTGATTCAGGGGCTTGGGTGGGATCGGCAGGATCTGCCGCACGGTGCTGGTCCAACGCCGGTTGCCGCCGCTCAGGGTGGTGAAGTAGGCGGTCATGCCCGTTTTGACGTGGCCGATATCGGCTTCCGAGACTTCCGCCCACACGGTCATCGGCGACAACTTGGCGATCCGCAGGATCAGCGGTGTCTGCTGCTGGGCGTTGAGGGTCTGGCCGACCCGTGCGTCCACTGCGACCACAGTGCCGGTCATCGGCGCATAAATCCGTGTGTAGCCGAGCTCGGCTTCATCACTGCGCAGGCTGGCCTGGGCTTGCAGGATCTGCGCCTGGAACATATCGACCCGGGCCTGGGTGGCGCTCAGTTCGGCCTTGGCGGTTTGCACGTCTTCCTCGCGGGTGGCGTTGCCGGCGACCAGGCGCTGCTGGCGCTGGTATTTCTGGCGCGCCAGTTCGTGCTGGGCCTTTTGCTCCTGCAACTGGGCCTTGAGGTTTTCGATGGCGTAGCGGCTGGCGTCGAGCTTGGCCTTCTGCGTGGACGGGTCGATCTCCACCAGCAACTGGCCTTCCTGCACCTGGTCGCCGGCCTCGACGTGGATCTTGCGGATCTGCCCGGATGCCTGGGCGCCCACGTCCACATAACGGCGCGGTTGCAGGGTGCCCAGGGCGGTCACGCTGTTTTCGATATTGCCGCGGGTGACGGTGACGGTGGTGAGGGTATCACGCCCCGGCGGCAGCACCTGCCAGGCCGCGACGGCGATGATGGGGATCAGGCACGCGATAACGAGCAAGGCGCGTCGGGCAGGTCGAGGGCGTTTCATGCGTGGGTTTCCAGCCAGGAAAGTTCGGACCGCAGTTGCGGGGAGCTGACAAGTAAACGAGAGAATTGCGCGGGGATTTAGGCGGTTACATAAGCAGTTACAGCTCCCTTGAAGAAAAAAATCGTCCGTTGATGCAAGTGTGCTTTAAAAGTAGATGAGAATTACTATAAATTGCACACACTCAAACTGCCATCACCTAAATGCTGTCTTTATTGCACCCGGGGACCTAATGCCGCTACCCCGCGGCCGGGAGTCATGTTGGAAAACTACTATCGCGAGCTGGTGTGTTTCCTCAACGCCAAGCTGGGCAACCGTCAGGTGGCCGAGGATGTGGTGCATGACGCGTATGTCCGGGTGCTGGAACGTTCCAGCGACACCCCCATCGAGCAACCCCGGGCCTTTTTGTACCGCACCGCGCTCAACCTGGTGATCGATGGCCACCGGCGCAACGCCTTGCGCCAGGTCGAACCGCTGGACGTACTCGATGCCGAAGAGCGCTTCGCCAGCTGTTCACCTCACGCCACCCACGACCACGGCCAGCGCCTGAAACTGCTCGAGCGCGCCCTGGCCGAGCTGCCGCCGGTCTGTCGCGACAGCTTCCTGCTGCGCAAGCTCGACGGCCTGACTCACTTGCAGATTGCCGAACGCCTGTGCATTTCCCGCGCCCTGGTGGAAAAACACATCGTCAACGCCATGAAGCACTGCCGGGTGCGAATGCGCGAGTGGGAAGCACACTGATCAATGATCGGTTAAATTTTATTTCACTGTCCTCGTTTCCTATCAACACACGGCCTGTTGTTCAGGCTTTGAAAGGTATTCCCGCCCCACCGCCAAGGGGCTTATCCAGAGGACACTGGAATGACACAGGCAATTGCTTCGCCCGCGGTTCACGACCTGATCGGTATCGGTTTCGGCCCTTCGAACCTGGCGCTGGTCATCGCCCTGCAGGAGCGCGAAAAGGCCCAGGGCAAACTGGACGTGCTGTTCCTGGACAAACAGGCCGACTACCGCTGGCACGGCAATACCCTGGTCACCCAGAGCGAGCTGCAGATCTCGTTCCTCAAGGACCTGGTGACCCTGCGCAACCCCACCAGCCCGTACTCCTTCGTCAACTACCTGAAAGCCCACGACCGCCTGGTGGACTTTATCAACCTGGGCACCTTCTACCCGTGCCGCATGGAGTACAACGACTACCTGCGCTGGGTCGCCGGGCAGTTCCAGGCGCAGGCGCGCTACGGCGAGGAGGTGCTGGCCATCGAGCCGATCCTGCACCAGCAACAGGTTGAAGCGCTGCGCGTGATCTCCCGCGATGCCCTGGGCGAGCAGCATGTGCGCACCACCCGTTCGGTGGTGGTCAGCGCCGGCGGTACGCCACGCATTCCAGAGGCGTTCAAGGCGCTCAAAGGCGACAGCCGGGTGTTCCACCATTCCCAATACCTGGAGCGCATGGCCACCCAGCCGTGTGTCGACGGCAAGGCCATGCGCATCGCTATCATCGGCGGCGGCCAGAGTGCGGCCGAAGCCTTTATCGACCTGAACGATAGCTTCCCGTCGGTGCAGGTCGACATGATCCTGCGCGGCTCGGCGCTCAAGCCGGCCGATGACAGCCCGTTCGTCAACGAAGTGTTCTCGCCGGCCTTTACCGACCTGGTGTTCCAGCAGGAAGGCGCTGAACGTGAGCGACTGGTGGCCGAGTACCAGAACACCAACTATTCGGTGGTGGACCTGGACCTGATCGAACGCATCTACGGCATCTTCTATCGCCAGAAAGTCTCCGGAATCGCCCGCCAGGCGTTCCGCACCATGACCGTGGTCGAGAAGGCCACCCCCGGCCCACTGGGCATCGAACTGACGCTGCGCAACAACGCCAACGGCGAAACCAGCGTCAACCATTACGACGCGGTGATCCTGGCCACCGGCTACGAACGCCAGACGCACCGCGCCTTGCTGGCGCCCCTGGAAGATTACCTGGGCGACTTCGAAGTGGCGCGCGACTACCGCATCGTCACCGACGAGCGCTGCAACGCCGGCATCTACATCCAGGGTTTCAGCCAGGCCAGCCACGGCTTGAGCGACACCTTGCTGTCGGTGCTGCCGATTCGCGCGGATGAAATTGCGGCGTCGTTGTATGCCCTGGACCGTGGGCGCGGCAAGGGGCGTTCGGTGCAGGACCTGCTCCTGGCAACTGCGAGCTGATACCCGCCCCCTCTGTAGGAGCGAGCTTGCTCGCGAAAAACGTCCAGACGACGCGTTCATTCTGAAGGGCTGCGTTATCGTTGACGACCTTCGCGAGCAAGCTCGCTCCTACAGACGGCACTTGTGGCAAGGAGTGGCTATTGGTACTGTACAAAAAACCAGTATCGGTAGCCCTCCATGCAGTTGATCGAAAAACTCAGCATTCTCGCCGACGCCGCCAAGTACGATGCGTCGTGCGCCAGCAGTGGCGCGCCCAAGCGCAGCTCCGAGGGCAAGGCAGGGTTGGGTTCCACCGATGGCATGGGCATCTGTCACAGCTACACGCCCGACGGGCGTTGCGTGTCGCTGCTCAAGGTGTTGCTCACCAACTTCTGTCTCTACGACTGCCAGTACTGCGTCAACCGCCGCTCCAGCGACGTGCCCCGTGCGCGTTTCAGCCCGGAGGAGGTGGTCACCCTGACCCTGGATTTCTACCGGCGCAATTGCGTCAGCGGGCTGTTTCTCAGCTCCGGCATCATCCGTTCGTCCGACTACACCATGGAGCAGTTGGTGCGTGTGGCCAAGCTGCTGCGTGAAGAGCATGACTTTCGCGGCTATATCCATCTCAAGACCATTCCCGACGCGGACCCGGCGCTGATCGCCGAGGCCGGGCGCTATGCCGACCGGTTGAGCGTGAACATCGAACTGCCCACCGAGGCCAGCCTGCAGACCCTGGCGCCGGAAAAAAAGATCGTCTCGATCAAGCAGGCCATGCAGACCATCTACACCGGCGAGCAGACCGTGCGCAACGAACCGCGTGCACCGCGTTTTGCGCCGGCCGGGCAGAGCACGCAACTGATCGTCGGCGCCGACGACACCGATGACAGCACCATCCTCCACGGTGCCGAGGCGTTGTACGGCAACTTCAAGCTGCGTCGCGTGTATTACTCGGCGTTCAGCCCCATTCCCAACAGCCCGAAAAGCGTGCCGCTGGCCGCGCCGCCGTTGATGCGCGAGCACCGCTTGTACCAGGCTGATTTCCTGTTGCGCAGCTATGGGTTCAATGCCAATGAACTGTTCAAAGGCCCTGGCCACCTGGCCCTGGACATCGACCCCAAACTGGCCTGGGCCCTGGACAATCGCGACGTGTTCCCGCTGGACCTGAACCGCGCCGAACCGACCTTGATCGCACGCATCCCAGGCATTGGGCTGCGCACCACCCAGCGCCTGGTCGACCTGCGCCGCGAACGCAAGATCCGCTTCGAAGACCTGGCGCGCATGCGCTGCGTACTGGCCAAGGCCAAGCCGTTTTTCATCACCAGCGACTACCACCCGCAACAGGCCGACAGCACCAGCGTGCTGCTGCGCGAGCAACTGCGCGATCGCCCGCAACCTCAGCAGATGGGGTTGTGGGGGTGATCAGCCTGGAATGCGACAACCTGTTCGCCACCTGGCGCGACCAGGCACGCTGGCTGCTCAGCCATCAGGTCGACCCCAGCCAGGTGAGCTGGGGCGAGGCGGAGGTGGCGGACCTGTTTGCCACCGATGAGCCGATCCCTGAGGGCCTGGGGCCGTTCCAGGCGCGGATCCCCAAAGCGTTGTTGGAACTGCTGGAGTCGGCTGCCTGCTATCACGGCGACCAGCGTTGGAGCTTGTTGTACGAAGTGTTATGGCGCGTCAGCCATGGCGACCGCACCGCGATGCTGGCCGGGGACAAGCTGGGCAGCGAGTTGCAGCGGCGGATCAAGCAGGTCAGCCGCGAGGCGCACCATCTGCATGCGTTTGTGCGGTTTATCGCGCTGCCGGCAGGCGCCAGGCCGGAACTGCCGGAATACGTGGCCTGGCACGAGCCGGCCCATGACATCCTGAAATCAGCCAGCCAGCACTTTATCGGGCGCATGGGCCGCCATCGCTGGATGATCGCGACGCCGCTGGATGGGGTTTACTACGACGGCGAGCAGTTGATCCACCAGCGTGAGTGCCCTGAGGCGTGGCGGCAGTTGGCGCAGAATGTCGAGGACCCCCACAGTGCGATGTGGCTGACCTACTACAGCCACATCTTCAACCCCGCGCGGTTGAACCCCAAGGTGATGGAAGGGCACTTGCCCAGCCGGTTCTGGAAGAACCTGCCGGAGGGCAAGTTGATACCGGGGTTGATCAGCGAGGCGCGGACGGGGAAGCAGAAGGATGGGCAAGCCACGCTGATCGGCACCAAGCCTGGCAAGAAAATCTTAAGCGGGCAGGGTTGAATATGTGGGAGGGGGCTTGCCCCCGATGAGGGAGTGTCAGTCACAGATGCATAGACTGACACACTGCTATCGGGGGCAAGCCCCCTCCCACATTCGATCGGCAGTGTTTTGGAGAGATAAGTTCAGGCCAACTCGGTGGCGGTGTTCTTGACCACCGCCAACTCCGGATGCGCCACCAACTTATCGATGTGCAATTCGTCATTGTTCAGCCAGGTCTCCGTCAACACCCGGTAATGCTCCATGTCCCGGCAGCGCATGCGCAGGCTGTAGTCGAACGGCCCGCTGATCAGCTGGCATTCGAACACCTGCGGGCAGGCTTTAACACAGGCTTCGAAGGCCTTTTGCGCCGAGCGCCCGCTTTGGTTGGACAAGGCCACCAGCACCAGCAATGACAAGCCTGGCGAGACCATCTGCACATCGATGATCGCCCCATATCCCCGGATCACCCCGCGCCGCTCCAGCTTGCGCACCCGTTCCAGGCAGGGCCGGGGCGTGAGGTGCACCAGCGACGAGAGCTTTTCGTAGGTGATGCGCCCCTGATGGCGCAGCACTTCGATGATGGCCTCATCGATGCGGTCCAGCGCAGGGGAGGAATGGGGTCCGTTGGCCTTGGTATCCATGGGTTTCACTTCAAACGGTTGGAAAGAAATTGCTGCAGGCGCTCACTGCTGGGGTGGTCGAGGATCCTGGCATCGCCTTGTTCCTCAACCTTGCCCTGGTGCAAGAACAGTACTTGGCTGGACACCTGGCGGGCAAAGCCCATTTCGTGGGTGACCATCAGCATGGTACGACCTTCCTCGGCCAACGTCTGTATGACTTTGAGGACTTCTCCTACAAGTTCTGGGTCGAGTGCGGAAGTCGGTTCATCGAACAGGATGATCTCCGGTTCCATCGCCAAGGCCCGGGCGATGGCCACGCGCTGCTGCTGGCCGCCGGACAGGAATGCCGGGTACTGATCCGCCACGCGGCCCGGCAGGCCGACCTTGTCCAGGTACAGGCGTGCGCGTTTTTCCGCCTCGGCGGCGCTCACGTTCAGCACCCGGCGCGGGGCCATGGTGATGTTTTCCAGCACGGTCATGTGGCTCCACAGGTTGAAGTGCTGGAACACCATGGCCAGGCGTGTGCGCAGGTTCTGCAACTGGGCCTGGTGCGGCGCGCGGGTGCCGGCGCGGCCTTGCTGCATTTCGATGCTGATGCCGTCCAGGGTGATCACCCCAGCGTCCGGCTGTTCGAGGAAGTTGATGCAGCGCAGCATCGTGCTTTTGCCGGAGCCGCTGGCGCCGATCAGGCTGATCACATCGCCATTGCGCGCGTTCAGCGATACACCCTTGAGCACTTCGTGTTCGCCGTAGCGTTTGTGGATGCCTTCGACTTGCAGCTTGATGGCGGCGGTGGCGGGTTTGGCTACGGGTTCGTCAACGGGATAAGCGGCCAGGGCCTGCGCGGACTGGTTCATGGGTTAGCCTCGGGTAGGAACAAGAAAACGCATCCAGCGACGTTCGGCCAGTCGGAACAGGCCCACCAGTGCAAAGGACAGCAGCATGTAGAGCAGGGCGGCGATGCCGAAGGCCTGGAACGTCAGGAACGTCTCGGCATTGGCGTCGCGGGCCACCTTGAGGATGTCGGCGACGGTAGCGGTAAACGCCAGGGAGGTGGCGTGCAGCATCAGGATCATTTCATTGCTGTAGGCCGGCAATGCGCGACGCAGAGCTGCCGGCACTACCACAAACAGGTTCAACCGCCAGCCATGCAGGCCATAGGCGCGGGCCGCTTCGATTTCGCCGTGGGGAATATTGCGGATCGCCCCGGCGAAGATTTCCACGGTGTAGGCGCAGGTGTTGAGCACGAAGGCCAGCAGGGTGCAGTTCAGCGCGTTGCGGAAAAACTGGTTGAGCAAGGCGTTGTCCTGTACCACTTCCAGGCTGTACAGCCCGGTGTAGCAAATCAGCAACTGGATATACAGCGGCGTGCCCCGGAACAGGTAGGTGTAGACCTCCACCGGCCAGCGCAGCCAGAAGTGTTCGGACACCCGCGCCAGTGCCAGCGGAATCGATAGAAAGAACCCGAGTACTACCGAAATGATGAACAGCCACAGGGTCATGGCCACGCCGGACAACCCTGCGCCATCGCTGAACAGGTAGGCCAGGCCGTATTGCTGGAACAGTTCGATCATCGCGCCATCCCCTTGATGCCGAGGTTGTAGCGCCGTTCGAGGCGCTTGAAGATGCGGTTGGAGAGGGTGGTGATCACCAGGTACACCAGGCCCGCGAGGATCAGGAAGTACAGCGGCTCGTTGGTGGTCTTGCCGGCGTTCTGCGCGGCCTTGACCAGGTCCGACAGGCCGATGATCGACACCAGGGCCGTGGACTTGAGCAGCACCAGCCAGTTATTGCCCAGGCCCGGCAGGGCAAAGCGCATCAGCTGCGGGAACAGCACCAGGTGAAAGCGCTGCCAGCGACTCAGGCCGTAGGCGGTCGCCGCTTCCAGTTGGCCGACCGGCACGCTGAGGATCGCGCCCCGGAAGTTCTCGGTGAAATACGCGCCGTAGATGAAGCCCAG
This sequence comes from Pseudomonas azotoformans, assembly GCF_900103345.1. NCBI lineage: Bacteria > Pseudomonadati > Pseudomonadota > Gammaproteobacteria > Pseudomonadales > Pseudomonadaceae > Pseudomonas > Pseudomonas azotoformans. The sequence goes on along the minus strand of NZ_LT629702.1, from coordinate 2,356,470 downwards.
GGTGACGACGCCTGCGGTAAACGGGTCGATTTCAAAGTAGTCCCAGCCGAACACTTCGCTCAGGTCGTTGAGCCACAGTTGCAGGCTGTAGAAAATCAGCAGGATCAGCACCAGGTCCGGCACGCTGCGGATCAGCGTGGTGTAGAGCGTGGCCGGCACCCGCAGCCATTTGGCGCTGGAGAGCTTGGCACCGGCGGCGATCAGGCCGAGGGCGAGGCTCAAGGCCAGGGCGAGGAACGACAGCTTGAGCGTCATCCACGCGCCCTGGGCGAGCATCGGGCCGTAGCCTTGCAAGTTGAGGAATTCATTCATGGAAATGATCTCGATGGAGCACAGAGATTGACTGTGGACGCTGCCTTTTGTGGGAGGGGGCTTGCCCCCGATAGAGGTGTATCAGTGCCAAATCAGTTGACTGACCCACCGCTATCGGGGGCAAGCCCCCTCCCACACAAGCAAGTTTCCACAGCGAGGTCAGAGCATCACTCGTGGTAGATGTCCTGATCACCAAAGTATTTCTTCTGGATCTGCGCGTAAGTGCCATCAGCCTGCACGGCAGCGATGCCCTTGTTGATCAGCGCGCGCAGTTCCTGGTCGTTCTTGCGCAGGCCCATGGCGATGTCCAGGGGCAGGGTTGGGTCCTTGAACGCCGGGCCGGTCTTGAAGTCGGCGCCTTCGGGCTTGGACAGGAAGTTGAGCTGGGCTTCGAGCTTGTCGGTCAGGGTTGCGTCGAGGCGACCGTTCTGCAGGTCGGCGTAGTTCTGGTCCTGGGACTGGTACGCCTTGATCTGCGCGCCGAGCCTGGCCAGGTGCGCACGGGCATAGGCCTCCTGCAACGAACCTTGCAGTACGCCGACTTGCTTGCCCTTGAGGGATTCCGGGGTGTCGCCGAAGTCGGCGCTCTTGCGGGTGATCACCGAAGTCGGGCTGAGGAACAGCCGGTCGCTGAAGTCGATGATTTTTTCACGGGCCGGGGTGACGGCCATGGACGACATGATCGCGTCGAACTTGCGCGCGCGCAGGGCCGGGATCATGCCGTCGAATTCATTGTGGACCCAAATGCATTTCACTTCGAGCTTGGCGCAGATCGCGTTGCCCAACTCGATATCGAAGCCTTGCAGGCTGCCGTCGGCGGCCACGGATTCGAAGGGCGGGTATTCGGGGAACACGCCGAAGCGGATTTCTTTCCAGTCCTGGGCGTGGGCGGAGGTGGCGCAGAGTGGCAACAGCAGCGCGGCGAAGAGTGATCGCAATGGAGTCATGTGCAGGTCCCTATATTTTGTAATTGATGTCAGGGCAGTGAATAACTGGGAGCAGAGAATGCTTCATGATGGTGCGTTTTTTGTGTCGTTTACCCCGTGCATAAAGCGCGAATTGCGCTGTTAAAACCGGCAATGCAGCGGAATCGGCTGTGATACCCGCTGAATCGGCTTTTCATCCCTGAAAAACTGGCCCGCCCTCGACGCAAAGCGGCAGGCCAGAGCGGTCTCAGGCGCGCTTTTTCTGCTGTACGCGGGGCTGTTGGGCCAGGCGTGCGAACAGGTCTTTCGGGTCGGCCAGGTTCGGCACCAGTTCAAGTGTGCTGCCCACTTCCAGCGCTTTTGCGACGTCCAGTACATAGCGCAGCGCCGAATAGTCTTCGATGGCAAAGCCCACCGAGTCGAACAGCGTGACCTGGCGCGCATGTTCGCGGCCAGGCTGCTGACCGTTGATCACTTGCCACAGCTCTGTGACCGGCGAATCTTCCGGCATGTGCTGGATTTCGCCTTCGATGCGGCTTTGTGGTTCGTACTCGACGATCACCCGGGCGCGCTCGACGATACGTCGGTCCAGCTCGGTCTTGCCCGGGCAGTCGCCGCCCACGGCGTTGAGGTGCATGCCGGGTTCGATCATGTCGTCGGTAAGGATGGTGGCGTAGGCCTTGTCGGCAGTGACGGTGGTGATGATGTCGGCGCCTTTGACCGCTTCGGCCACGCTGCCGGCCAGGATCACCTTGATCGCCGGGAAAGCCTTGAGGTTGGCGGCCAGTTTGGCAGTGGCCTTGGCGTCGATATCGAACAGGCGGATTTCGTTGATGCCAAGCATGGCGTGGAAGGCCAGGGCCTGGAATTCGCTCTGCGAACCGTTGCCGATCAGCGCCATGCTGCGGCTGTTCTCGCGGGCCAGATAGCGGGCGACCAGCGCCGAGGTGGCGGCGGTGCGGATCGCGGTGGTCAGGGTCATTTCCGCCAGCAGCACCGGCAGGCCGGTGTCGACATCGCCCAGCGCGCCGAAGGCCATTACGGTGAGCATGCCGGCCAGGGTGTTTTTCGGGTGGCCGTTGACGTACTTGAACGCATACAGCGACGCATCGGACACCGGCATCAGCTCGATCACGCCGTCCGGCGAGTGGTTGGCCAGGCGTGCGCATTTTTCGAAGTCCTGCCAGCGCAGGTAGTCGGCGCGGATGTACTCGGCCATTTCGGTGATGCAGGTGGGCAGGCCTTTTTGCGAGACCAGGTAGCAGAGGTCGTTGACGTCGATATAGCGGGTCATGGCAAGACTCCTTATTGAAATGAGGGACGGGCGGGCAGGTGCACTTCCGCCAGCATGCAGCGGGCACTGCCGCCGCCGATGCGTTCGATGTTGTCGATGTTCACCACCACCGGCCGGGTGTGGCGCTCGATATGTTGGCGCTGCGCCGGTTGCAGGGCGCCCCAGGCGCTGGCCGACATCACCAGCAGTGGCTGGCCGTCGCGGTCGTGGACTTCGAGCATGTTGCCGGCGAAGGCTTCCAACTGGTCGAAGTCGAGGGCGACGATGTCCTTGCCGGTGTTGCGCAGGGAGCGTTCCAGAGCCTGGCGCTCATCGGCAACCGGCAGGGCTTGCAGGCACACCACCGAGAGGTCGCGGCCGACGCTCATCATCACGTTGCTGTGGTAGATCGGCGCGTGGTGGCGGTCGACCGCATGGAACACGCAGAGTTGGTAGTCGAGGCGTTCGGCGAACTGGCGCAGGGCGTGGTGGTGGGTGCGCCCGGAGTGGCAGGCGTAGCTGATGCGGTGCTGGCGGTCGAGCACCATGCTGCCGGTGCCTTCGAGGAAGATGTTCTGTTGTTCGAGGTGGCTGAGGTCAATGGTGCTGTTGATCGCAAAACGTTGCTCCAGCACTTGCAGCACGCCTTTGTCGCGTTCCAGTCGTCGGTTCTGGCCTTCCATCGGGTACAGCACCAGGCTGCCGTCGGCGTGGCTGCTCCACCAGTTGTTGGGGAAGATCGAGTCGGGGGTGTGGGGCGCCGGGGTGTCCTGCACCACCAGCACCTCCACGCCGTGATTGCGCAGGGTGGCGACATAGCCGTCAAACTCCTCCAGCGCTTTTTGCTGTGCGTGGAGTGGGTCGAGGGGCTGGCGTTGGAAGCGGTTGTTGATTGCGGTGTCCGGGTTGAAGGCAAAGCGCGCCGGGCGAATCATCAAGACGGTGTTGGTGGTTTGCATGGGGGCACGACATCCATGGGGTGAGCTGTGGGGCTATTTTGTGGGTTGTGCGGGATGAATCCCGGCTGAAACCAGGGGGTGGTTCAGCCGGGAAAGCTGAAAAGTGGGGTGGGGCAGCCGAATCGGCTGTGATGGCTGTAGGAGTGAGCTTGCTCGCGAAAAAGCTCAAGAGCGCCGTGTGTAATCTGACTTCCCGCGTTATCGTTGACGTTTTTCGCGAGCAAGCTCGCTCCTACAGAAAAGTTTGCTCGTTGCCACGTGCTTGCGTTAGCCAGGAGGAATCATGTCTACCGTCGTTCGTCTCGCCCAGCCGGCCGATGCCGAAGGCATCAGCCAGGTCATCCTCGCGGCCCTGCGCAGCAGCAATGCGCGGGATTATCCGGCGGAGGTGATTGCGCGGGTCGCCGCTAACTTCACGCCGGAGGCGGTGCTGGAACTGCTCAAGCGCCGCGTGGTGCTGGTAGCGGTTCAGGATCAGGTGATCGTCGCCACCGCAGCGCTGGATGCCAATGTGGTGCGCTCGGTGTTCGTCAATCCTGTGCTGCAAGGGCAGGGGATTGGCCGGTTGTTGATGAGCGAGATCGAACGGCGCGCCCGTGAAGCCGGGGTGACGGTGTTGAACGTGCCGTCCTCACTGACGGCCGAGCCGTTCTATACCAAGCTGGGTTTTCACACCGTGCGCCACGTTTATCACGGCAACGAGCGGACGCTGGTGATGGAAAAGGCCCTGCTGTCCCGGCACCCCATCGGGCCGTATCGTGACCGCCAGCACCGGGCGCAGGTGGTGGCGTTGTGGCAAGAGGCGTTTGGCTACGAAACGGCACACAACCTGCCGATTCTGGCGATTGATAAGAAGCTGGCGGTCAACGATGGTTTGTTCTTCGTCGCGACGGACAAAAAAACCGTGATCGGGACGATTCTGGCCGGGTATGACGGGCACCGTGGCTGGCTGTATTCAGTGGCGGTGCATGCGGACTACCGGCGCCATGGCCTGGGTTCGTCGCTGGTGCGGCATGCGGAACAGGCATTGACGGCGCTGGGCTGCATGAAGATCAACCTGCAGATCACCAGTGGTAATGAGGCGGTGGTGGGGTTTTACGAGGCGTTGGGGTATGGGGTGGAGCCGAGGATCAGCATGGGCAAGAAGATTGCCGAAAACATCCCCAAAACTTGAAACACTGGAGACCAAATGTGGGAGGGGGCTTGCTCCCGATGGCAGTGTGTCAGTCAGCACATTCATGACTGATACGCCGCTATCGGGAGCAAGCCCCCTCCCACATTAGTTTTGGGCAGTGGCAGTTATACCTTGACGATCCAGCCTTCCGGCGCTTCAACGTCACCGGTCTGGACGCCCGTCAGCTCTTTGTAGAGCTTCTGGGTGATCGGGCCGACTTCGGTTTCGCTGTGGAATACGTGCAGCTTGCCGTTGTACTGGATACCGCCGATCGGCGAGATCACCGCCGCCGTACCGCAGGCGCCGGCTTCCTTGAACTGGTCCAGCTTATCGATGAACACTTCGCCCTCGATCACGTCCAGGCCCAGGCGGGTCTTGGCCAGTTCGATCAGCGACAGGCGGGTGATGCCTGGCAGCACCGAAGGCGACTTCGGTGTGATGAACTTATTGTCGTGGGTGATCCCGAAGAAGTTGGCCGAACCGACTTCCTCGATTTTCGAGTGGGTCATCGGGTCCAGGTAGATCGCGTCGGCGAAACCGGATTTCTTCGCTTCCGAACCCGGCATCAGGCTGGCGGCGTAGTTGCCACCGACCTTGGCGGCACCGGTGCCCTGTGGGGCGGCGCGGTCGAAGGTGGAAATCTGGAAGTTATGCGGCACCAGGCCGCCCTTGAAGTAGGCGCCGACCGGGATGCAGAACACCGAGAAGATGAACTCCGGCGCAGTGCGCACGCCGATGTTGTCACCGGTGCCGATCACGAACGGGCGCAGGTACAGCGCGCCGCCACTGCCGTACGGCGGAATGAAGCGCTCGTTGGCCGCGACCACTTGTTTGCAGGCATCGATGAAGTCTTCGGTCGACACGTGCGGCATCAGCAGGCGTGCGCAGCTGCGCTGCATGCGGGCGGCGTTCTGGTCCGGGCGGAACAGGTTGATCGAACCGTCCTTGCAGCGGTAGGCCTTGAGGCCTTCGAAACACTGCTGGCCATAGTGCAGGGCGGTGGAGCCCTCGCTGATGTGCAGCACGTTGTCGTCGGTCAGGGTGCCTTCTTGCCATTCGCCGTTTTTCCAGACCTGGAGAAACCGCTTGTCGGTCTTGATGTAGTCAAAACCCAGCTTGTCCCAATTGATGCTTTCGTTACCCATGACACCCTCTATCGTTGGTCAAGTCGGTTTTTTTCTGGATGGGCGCAACAATACTGCATTCTTGGCTTGTGTGGGAGCCACTGGGTGGACGCCTTCAGCCTCTGGTTTGACCGATCCACCGCTATCGGGGGCAAGCCCCCTCCCACAATTTGAATGCATTCCCCTGTGGGAGGGGGCTTGCCCCCGATTGGCTCACCGTGATTTTACAGGTGGAGGGCATGCCCCAACGCCCGCAGTGCGGCTTCCTGTACGGCTTCGCCGAGGGTCGGGTGGGCGTGGATGGTGCCCGCCACGTCTTCCAGGCGCGAACCCATTTCCAGGCTCAGGCCAAAGGCGGTGGAGAGTTCCGAGACGCCAACCCCCACGGCTTGCCAGCCGACGATCAGGTGGTTGTCACGGCGTGCCACCACCCGCACGAAGCCGGTTTTCGATTCCAGGGTCATCGCCCGGCCATTGGCCGCGAACGGGAAGCTCGACACGATGCAGTCCAGGCCAGCGGCCTTGGTTTCGTCGGGCGTCTTGCCGACCACCACCAGTTCCGGGTCGGTAAAGCACACCGCCGGGATGGCCGCCGGGTTGAATTCGCGATGCTTGCCGCTGATCAGTTCGGCGACCATCTCGCCCTGGGCCATGGCCCGGTGCGCCAGCATCGGCTCGCCGCTCAGGTCTCCGATGGCCCACACGTTGCGCATACTGGTCTGGCAGCGGTTGTCGATCTTGATCGCCGCGCCGTTCATGTCCAGGTTCAGCGCTTCGAGGTTCCAGCCCTGGGTGTTGGGTTTGCGACCGACGGCAACCAGCACCTGATCAGTGGCCAACGACAAGGTGTCGCCGTTCGGGTCGCTCACTTGCAGGCTGCCATCGGCAAAACCGGTGACACTGTGCTTGAGGTACAGCTTCACGCCCAGTTGCTTGAGGGATTCGTTCACCGGTTGGGTCAGCTCGGCATCATAGGCCGGCAGGATACGATCCTGTGCTTCGACCACACTCACGTCGGCGCCGAGCTTGCGGTAAGCGATGCCCAGTTCCAAACCGATGTAACCGCCGCCCACCACGATCAGGCGCTTGGGCACGCTTTTCGGTGCAAGTGCTTCGGTCGAGGAGATGATCGGCCCGCCAATCGGCAGCATCGGCAGGTTGACGCTTTTCGAGCCGGTGGCCAGCAGCAGGTGTTCGCACTGGATGCGCTGGTCGCCGACGTCGACGGTCTTGCCGTCCACCACCTTGGCCCAGCCGTGGATCACTTGCACCTTGTGCTTTTTCAGCAGCGCCGCGACGCCAGTGGTCAGGCGATCGACAATGCCGTCTTTCCATTCCACGCTCTTGCGGATGTCCAGGGTCGGCACATCCACTTCGATGCCCAGTTGTGAACCCTGGCTGTGGTGCACGGTTTGCTGGAACTGCTCGGCCACATGGATCAGGGCCTTGGATGGGATGCAGCCGATATTCAGGCAAGTACCGCCCAGCGCCTGGCCTTCCACCAGGATGGTCGGGATACCCAGTTGGCCGGCACGGATCGCCGCCACATAACCGCCAGGGCCGCCGCCGATAATCAGCAGGGTAGTATTCAATGTCTGCGTCATGCCTTACTCCAGGAACAGGCTGGCGGGTTGTTCGAGCAGGCCGCGAATGGCCTGGATGAATTGCGCCGCGTCCATGCCATCGACCACGCGGTGATCAAAGGAGCTGGAGAGGTTCATCATCTTGCGCACCACGATCTGGCCCTTGAGCACCATCGGCCGCTCGACAATGCGGTTGACCCCGACGATGGCCACTTCCGGCAGGTTCAGCACCGGCGTGCTGACAATGCCGCCCAGCGCGCCCAGGCTGGTCAAGGTTATCGTCGAACCCGACAGCTCATCGCGGCTGGCCTTGCCATTACGCGCCGCCGTGGCCAGGCGTGCGATTTCCTCGGCATTGCCCCACAGGCTGCGGGCCTCGGCGTGACGCACCACCGGCACCATCAGGCCGACATCGCTCTGGGTGGCGACGCCCACATGCACCGCGCCGAGGCGGGTGATGACCTGGGCTTCGTCGTCATAACGCGCATTGATCTGCGGGAAGTCGCGCAACGCCACGACCATGGCGCGTACGATGAACGGCAGCAGGGTCAGCTTGCCGCGTGTGGCGCCGTGCTTTTCGTTGAGGTGCACGCGCAGCTCGTCGAGGGCGGTGACGTCGATTTCTTCCACGTAGCTGAAATGCGCGGCACGGCGCGTGGCGTCCTGCATGCGCTGGGCGATCTTGCGGCGCATGCCGATCACCGGGATCTGTTCTTCGGTGTTGCGTTCCGCGTAGGGGTTGGCGGTGGATGAGGCCTTCGCCGTGCCTTGTTGCAGGTACGCGTCGAGGTCTTCGTGCAGAATTCGACCCGCCGGGCCGGTGCCCTGTACCAGGCGCAATTGAATCTCGGCGTCCAGGGCGTGCTTGCGCACGGCAGGGGAGGCCAATGGGCGTTCGTCGGCGGCACGTGCTACAGGCGCCTGCGCCGCGACAACAGGCGCGGGTTTGCTCTCGACAACCGTCGGCGCCGGCTTGGCTTCCACCACCGGGGCGGCCTTCGGCGCCTCTTTGACGAGCGGCGCATCCTTGGCGTTGCCCGCTCCTTCCACTTCAATGCTGATCAGAATACTGCCCACGGCCATGACTTCACCCGGCTCGCCGCCAAGCGAAATCACCTTGCCGTGCACCGGCGAGGGAATGTCCACCATCGCCTTGTCGGTCATCACATCCGCCAATACCTGGTCTTCGACCACCATGTCGCCGACCTTCACATGCCACACCGACAGTTCAACTTCCGCGATGCCTTCGCCAATGTCCGGCATCTTGATAACGTGCGTGCCCATTCAGACCTCCATGACCCGTTGCAACGCCGCGCCCACGCGGGACGGCCCTGGGAAATACGCCCACTCCTGCGCGTGCGGGTAGGGGGTGTCCCAACCGGTGACGCGTTCGATCGGCGCTTCCAGGTGGTGGAAGCAATGCTCTTGCACCAGCGCTACCAACTCGGCGCCAAAGCCGCAGGTGCGGGTGGCTTCGTGCACCACCACGCAACGGCCGGTCTTCTTCACCGATTTGACGATGGTTTCCAGGTCCAACGGCCACAGGCTGCGCAGGTCGATGACTTCGGCGTCGATGCCGGTTTCTTCGGCGGCGACTTGCGACACATACACGGTGGTGCCGTAGGTCAGCACGGTGACGGCCGAGCCCGGGCGCACGATGGCGGCCACGTCCAGCGGCACGGTGTAGTAACCGTCCGGCACTTGCGCTTGCGGGTGTTTCGACCACGGCGTTACCGGGCGGTCGTGGTGGCCGTCGAACGGGCCGTTGTACAGGCGCTTGGGCTCGAGGAAGATCACCGGGTCATCGTTTTCGATGGAGGCGATCAGCAAACCTTTGGCGTCGTAAGGGTTGGACGGCATCACCGTGCGCAGGCCGCAGACCTGGGTGAACACCGCTTCGATGCTCTGGCTGTGGGTCTGGCCACCGTAGATGCCGCCGCCGCACGGCATGCGCATGGTCAGCGGTGCGGTGAACTGGCCGGCCGAGCGATAACGCAGGCGTGCCGCCTCGGAGATGATCTGGTCGGTGGCGGGGTAGACGTAGTCAGCGAACTGGATCTCCGCGACCGGGCGCAAGCCATAGGCACCCATGCCCACGGCCACGCCGATAATGCCGCTTTCCGAAATCGGTGCGTCAAACACCCGCGAGCTGCCGTACTTGGTCTGCAAGCCTTCGGTGCAACGGAACACGCCACCGAAATAGCCGACGTCCTGGCCGAACACCACCACGTTGTCGTCACGTTCGAGCATCACATCCATGGCCGAGCGCAGGGCCTGGATCATGGTCATGGTGGTGGTGGTCATGGCGGTTTCCACTTCAATGCTGTTGTTGTGATCGTTCATGTCAGACCCCCAACTCTTGACGCTGGCGCTTCAAGTGCTCCGGCATCTCTTTATAGACGTCCTCGAACATGGTCGCGGCGCTTGGAATCTGGCCGCCGGCCAGGGTGCCGTACTGTTCGGCCTGTTTTTGCGCGGCAATCACTTCGGCTTCAAGTTCGGCACTGGCCGCCGCGTGTTCCTCTTCGGACCACTGGCCAATCCTGATCAGGTGCTGCTTGAGGCGGGCGATCGGATCGCCCAGGGGGAAGTGGCTCCAGTCGTCGGCGGGGCGGTATTTGGAAGGATCATCCGAGGTGGAGTGCGGACCGGCGCGGTAGGTGACCCACTCGATCAGCGTTGGCCCGAGGTTGCGGCGCGCACGCTCGGCAGCCCAGGCGGAAGCGGCGTACACCGCGATGAAGTCGTTGCCGTCCACACGCAGGGAGGCGATGCCGCAACCGACGCCGCGTCCGGCGAAGGTCGTTGCTTCACCTCCGGCGATGGCCTGGAAGGTGGAGATGGCCCACTGGTTGTTGACCACGTTGAGGATCACCGGCGCACGGTACACATGGGCGAAGGTGAGGGCGGTGTGGAAGTCGGATTCGGCGGTGGCGCCGTCGCCGATCCAGGCGGAGGCGATCTTGGTATCGCCCTTGATCGCCGAGGCCATGCCCCAACCCACGCCTTGTACGAATTGGGTGGCGAGGTTGCCGGAAATGGTGAAGAAACCAGCGTCCTTGACCGAGTACATGATCGGCAACTGGCGGCCCTTGAGCGGGTCGCGCTCGTTGGACAGTAACTGGCAGATCAGGTCCACCAGTGGCACTTCGCGAGCCATCAGGATGCTTTGCTGGCGGTAGGTGGGGAAGCACATGTCGTCGATGTTCAAGGCCAGGGCCTGGGCGCTGCCGATGGCTTCTTCGCCAAGGCTCTGCATGTAGAACGACATTTTTTTCTGACGCTGGGCGACCACCATGCGGTTGTCGAAGATCCGCGTCTTGAGCATGGCGCGCATGCCTTTGCGCAGGATCTCCACCGGCACACCTTCAGCCCATGGGCCGAGGGCCTGGCCCTGGTCGTCGAGCACGCGGATCAGGCCCTTGGCCAGGTCGGCGATGTCGGCGGGTTCTACGTCGATGGCGGGTTTGCGCACGGTGCCTGCGTCGGTCAGGCGCAGGTAGGTGAAGTCGGTCTTGCAGCCTGGGCGGCCCGAGGGTTCAGGGACGTGCAGGCGCAGTGGTTCATACTGCTGGGTCATGGCTTTCTACGCTCTATCTTGTGAATTTCTTGTAGTGGGCGCGCTAGCTGACAGTCAGTCCCCGGGTAGGGGAAATCTTGTCCTACAACAATCATAGGCGTGGCGTAGAAGAATATTTATCTCTGTTTCGTTGCGCTCAGGATCATTTGCGGATAAAAAAACTGCATAAACATAATAAACAGGTGATTTTGTCTCATGCGCAAACTGGACCGTACCGATATCGGCATTCTCAACGCCCTGCAGGAGAATGCACGGATCACCAACGCCGACCTGGCCCGCTCGGTCAACCTGTCGCCCACGCCTTGTTTCAACCGGGTCAAGGCGATGGAAGAACTGGGCCTGATTCGTGACCAGGTCACGCTGCTGGACGCCGACCTGCTGGGGCTGCACGTCAATGTGTTCATCCACGTGAGCCTGGAAAAGCAGAATGAGCTGGCGTTGCAGCAGTTCGAAGGGGCGATTGCGGACCGCCCGGAAGTGATGGAGTGCTACCTGATGGCCGGAGACCCGGACTACCTCATCCGGGTATTGGTGCCGACTATCCAGTCGCTGGAGCGTTTCATGATGGACTTTTTGACCAAGGTGCCGGGTGTCGCCAATATCCGGTCCAGTTTTGCACTTAAACAAGTGCGATATAAAACAGCGCTGCCGTTACCACGGGATGGACTAATGGTATGAATATCGGAGAGTCGTAACAGCCGTTAATTATGATGGTTAGCTAAGCAATGATCTGCGTCATGTTTATTTGCCACTATTCATAAAAAAATGCGTAAGTAGTCACGTTTTTTTCACACTCGGTTAAACAAAGTTGTACCCGTAAGGCCGTGTACAGCACGGCCAAGGGGAAGGGTGAGCCGAGATGTCCATGAGAGCCTTGAAGTTGAACTTTCGTACCACATTGTGCTTCGGTGTGGTGTGTTTCCTGCTGTTAATACAAGGCGCAATGACGCTGATAAAAGTCGATAAGGTGTATTCATCGACGGTCGAAATACAAAACAACTGGCTGCCCAGCATTCGTCTGGCCGGCCAGATAGATTCGACGTTTTACAAACTTCGCCTGGACCTGCGGCGTTACGCCATGGAATACGCGGACAAGGACCCTGCCTCCCTGGAAAAACTCAAGGCGGTTCGCGCCGAAGTACTGCAAGTTGCCGAGCATTATGGAACGCTGGTATCGAGCCCCGAGGAGCGTACCAAGTACGACCAGGCACTGAGCGAGATAAAAAACTACAGCCAGAAGATGGATGAATTCCTCGCGCAAGCCTCCAGCTTTTCCGCGGAACAAATGGCGGTGTATTTGCGCGACGTCAACGGCCCCATTGCTCGCCAAGTGCAGGCCTCCATCAGTGATTTGATTGCGATCAATGAACAGGGCTCGAAGAACGCGGTGCAAGCCGCCGCCAGTGAGCATGATGCGGCGCGGTTGTTCACATGGGTGTTGATGGTCAGTTCGGTGTTGATCGCCGTGGTGGTGGCCCGCTTGCTGACCCGCAGCATTATCAATCCGGTGCGGGAGCTGCTGGTGTCGACCGGCAAGATTGCCGACGGCGATTTGCGTGTGGCCATTACCATCAGCGGCAATGACGAACTGACCGAGCTGCAAAAGTCGACCGCTACCATGCAGATGAACCTGAAAAGCACGTTGCAGCATATCTCGGAGGCGTCCGGGCAGTTGGCGTCGGCAGCCGAGGAGATGAGTGCGATCACCCGTGAGTCCACTGCCGGCATTGAGCGCCAAAGCCTGGAGACGGATCAGGCTGCCACGGCGGTCAACCAGATGACGGCGGCGGTCGAGGAGGTGGCGAGGAATGCGGTGTCTGCGTCCCAGTCGACGCAGGACTCGCAGCGTTCGGCAAGTGTGGGGATGGAGCGTGTGACGCAAACCATTGCTTCGATTGACAAGTTGAGCACCACGGTGCAGCAAACCGGGGTGGAAGTTGAAGGGCTGGCTAAACAGGCCCAAGACATCGCCCGGGTGGTCGAGGTGATTCGCTCCATCGCCGAGCAGACCAATCTGCTTGCCTTGAACGCAGCGATTGAAGCAGCGAGGGCGGGAGAACAAGGGCGGGGCTTTGCGGTGGTCGCCGATGAAGTGCGGGCGCTGGCCCACAGGACGCAAACATCGACCCAGGAAATCGAACAGATGATTGCGAAAATCCAGAGCTGTTCGAGCGAAGCAGTGGCCTCCATGGTCCTCAATCGCAATGAAGCGGTGGACTCGTTGAAGGTTGCCCATGAAGCCGGCGTGGCGATCACCCAGATCACCCAAGCCATTACCGATATCAATGAGCGTAACCTGATGATTGCAACCGCGTCGGAAGAACAGGCGCAGGTGGCGCGTTCCGTTGACCAGAACCTGATCAGCATCCGCGACCTGTCCATCCAGAGTTCGTCGGCCGCCGGTCAGACATCGGTGGCCAGCCAGGAACTGTCCAGGCTCGCGGTGGACTTGAAGCAGATCGTGGCGAAGTTTGCGGTGAGTTGACCGCCAAGCGTGCTGTGATCAGTTGGTTCAGTGACCTGCACGTGGGGCCAGCGGTGGAGGTTCGTCATGTGGCCAGCCTGGTGGAGGGCATGTCCCTCGCCATGCTGCGCCATGCCTACGTCGCTGCTGCCCCCCAAGGCCGAGGTGTTCTTTTCTGCGCGTTCACGCTTGCGATTCCCCAGTCAGCTCGATTCAGAGCTGGTTGAGCGGAATCTTCAGGTACACCACACCGTTAGCTTCGGCGGGGGGCAGGTTGCCCGCCCGCACATTCACCTGGATCGCCGGCAGCAACAGCGTCGGCATGCCCAGCCCGGCGTCGCGTTGGGTGCGCATCTCGACAAACGCCGCTTCATCCACCCCGTCATGCACATGGATATTGCCTGCGCGCTGCTCGGCCACGGTGGTCTGGCATTTGGCCTCACGGCCTTCAGGCGGGTAGTCATGGCACACGTACAACTCGGTTTCCACTGGAAAGGCCAGCAATTTGCGCATCGATGCATACAACTGCCGCGCATCCCCGCCGGGGAAATCACAGCGCGCGGTGCCGACATCCGGCATGAACAGCGTGTCGCCCACCAGGATCAATCGACCGTCGATCAGGTAGGCCATGTCCGCCGGCGTATGCCCCGGCACATGCAGTGCCTGGGCCTTGAGGTTACCGATATGAAACACCTCATCCGGCGCAAACAGGTGGTCGAACTGCGAGCCATCCACACGGAACTCCGGCTCCAGGTTGAACAGGTGCTTGAACACGCCCTGGACTTTGCTGATGGACTGGCCAATCGCGATCTTGCCGCCCAAGGTGCGGCGCAGGTAGGGCGCGGCCGACAGGTGGTCGGCGTGGGCGTGGGTTTCCAGCAGCCACTGCACCTGCAAAGCGTGCTCGCGCACGAAGGCGATGACGTTATCGGCCTGGGCGGTATCGGTACGCCCCGAGGCCGGGTCGTAGTTGAGTACTGAGTCGACAATGGCGCACGGGCCGCCGTCGGTTTCATAGACGACGTAGGTGTAGGTCGACGATGCCTCGTCCAGAAAGGCTTGAATCAACGCTGGCATAGCGGACGTCCCCGATGAAGAAAAAAGTGGTTACAATCAGTTTACGTTTTCACATAATGTTTTGAGCTTAAGTGACATAAAGGACCCGAGGCAAATGGAATCTACTCTGAGTGAAGGCGAAGTCGCCCAGTTGCGCGCATCGGCGTCCAAGGCCTGTTCCTTGCTCAAGGCCCTGGCCAATGAGGACCGTTTGTTGATCCTGTGCCAGTTGACCCAGGGCGAGCGCAATGTCGGCGAGCTGGAAGCCCTCACCGGTGTGCGCCAACCCACGCTGTCACAACAGTTGGGCATCCTGCGCGACGAAGGGTTGGTGGCCACCCGTCGGGAAGGCAAATACATTTTCTACGGGCTGGCCAGCCATGAAGTGATTCAAGTGATGAAGACCCTGTCCGGGCTGTATTGCGGCGCGGTCATAAAAAGCTGGGCGTGACGCCATCCGGCAGCGACCCTTGTGTGCATGTATTACAAAGGCGATAGACCATGACCGACCAACACTGGGGCCCTACCATCAGTGGCGATATCGTAGTCATCGGCGGCGGCTCGGCGGGCATTGGCCTGCTGGCCAGCCTGCTCAAGCGCGACCCCCACCTGCATATCACCCTGATCGAACCGAGCGACCACCATTGCTACCAGCCCGCCTGGACCCTGGTGGGCGGCGGTGCCTACGACGTGAAAAAGACCCGCCGCCCACTGGCTGACGTCTTGCCCAATGGCGTCACCTGGGTACAGGCCGCCGTCACCGAACTGCTGCCCGATGAGCAGACCCTGGTGCTCGACAGCGGCCAGCGCGTCACCTGGAACAACCTGATCGTCTGCCCCGGCCTGCGCCTGGCCTGGGAAAAGGTCGAAGGGCTGCAAGACACCCTCGGCCAGCATGGCGTCACGTCCAACTACAGCTATGAACATGCGGCCTACACCTGGCAACTGGTGCGGCAGCTCAAGGGCGGCAAGGCAATCTTTACCCAGCCGGCGATGCCGATCAAATGCGCGGGTGCGCCGCAAAAAGCCATGTACCTGTCCTGCGATCACTGGCTCAAACAGGGCACGCTGAAACACATCGACGTCGAATTCAACCTGGCCGGCGCCGCGCTGTTCGGGGTGGCGACCTTTGTGCCGCCGCTGATGAAGTATGTGGAAAAGTACAACGCCCGCCTGGCGTTCAATACCAACCTGGTGAAAGTCGACGGCCCAGCCCGCAAGGCCTGGTTCGAAGTGAAGGACACCGAGGGCAACGTCCGCATCGAAGAGAAAGCCTTCGACCTGCTGCACGTGGTCCCACCCCAAGTGTCGCCGGATTTCATCCGCCAAAGCCCACTGGCCGACGCCGCCGGTTGGTTTGAGGTGAACCCCCATAGCCTGCAGCACCTGCGCTATCCGCCTATCTTCGGCCTGGGCGACGTGTGTGGCACCACCAACGCCAAGACCGCCGCAGCGGTGCGCAAGCAAATCGTAGTGGTTGCCGAAAACCTGCTGGCCCTGCGCAAACAGGCGCCGTTGCCGCTCAAATACGACGGCTACGGCTCCTGCCCGCTGACGGTGGAGAAGGGCAAGGTGGTGCTGGCCGAGTTTGGCTATGGCGGCAAGCTGCTGCCGACCTTTCCCCTGGACCCGACCCGGGCGCGCCGTTCGATGTGGTTCCTCAAGGCGACCTTGCTGCCGTGGTTCTACTGGAACGGCATGCTCAAGGGCCGCGAATGGCTGACCCGCCTGAGCAAGGTGGACTGAATGCTGCTCGCCAGTGTGTTGGGCTTGTTGATGGGCCTGGTCATGGGGCTGACCGGCGCCGGTGGCGGCATCCTCGGGGTGCCGGCGCTGGTGCTGGGCCTGGGCTTGAGCATGACCCAGGCCGCGCCGGTGTCGTTGCTCGCCGTCGGCGCGGCGGCGGCGGTGGGGGCGGTCGATGGTTTGCGCCATGGCCTGGTGCGTTATCGCGCCGCGTTGCTGATCGCCTTGCTCGGTGCGCTGTTTTCGCCGGTGGGGGTGTATCTCGCCCACCAATTGCCGGAAGCCCTGTTGATGGGCCTGTTCAGTGCATTGATGGTGCTGGTGGCCTGGCGCATGTTGCAGCGCGAAAAACGCGAGGCAGGGCCGAGTGACCATGGCACCGCCTCCTGGGGCCAGAAGAACTGCATGCTCGACCAGCAGACCGGGCGCCTGGCCTGGACCGCCAAATGCAGCGCGACCCTGGCCGCCCTCGGCGCGGTGACCGGCGCGGTGTCCGGCCTGCTGGGTGTGGGCGGCGGTTTCCTGATCGTGCCAGCGTTCAAGCAGCTCACCGACGTGCAGATGCGCGGCATCGTTGCCACCTCCCTGATGGTGATCAGCCTGCTGTCGTTGATCGGCGTGGCCGGCGCGTTGCATGCCGGTGTGCGCATCGAGCCGGTGGGCTGGGTGTTTATCGGCGCGAGCATCGTCGGCATGCTCGCCGGTCGGCGCCTGTGTTCGGTGATCCCCGCGCGTGCCCTGCAGGTCGGTTTTGCCAGTCTGTGTGTCGTGGTGGCGGCTGGAATGCTATTCAACGCCTTGCGTTGAGACGTGTGGCGTGGGAGCTAGCAGGCCACGTCGCCACGTGTGGTCGCCGGCAGCCCGGCTCTTCAGCGGTCGCGACCCTTCATCCCATCGAATCCCCCCACCCAGTACCCAAGTAGCATAGGTCCACGCGCAGGCCCTTCGTACACTGATGCTTCAGAGGGGGAGGCAACGATGCACAACAGTGAAGGCGTAGTCAGTGCCATGTCCCAGGCCACCGATGCTGGGCAGGCCGCCGAGGAATTGGCCCAGCAACTGCTGCACCCGTACCTGGGGTTTGTGCTGTTTTTCTGTTCCGCGTCCTACGACCTCCAGGCCCTTGGCCAGGCCCTGCAACAGTGCTTCGGCAAGGTGCGGGTGGTCGGCTGTACCAGCGCCGGCGAGATCACGCCCCAAGGCTACGGTCGCAACTGCATCACGGCGGTGGGCTTCAACCATGCGCACTTTTCCATCGCCACGGAGCTGATCGATCAGGTCGAGCACTTCAGCCTGATCGGTGCCCAGGACATGGTCGAGCGTCTGGTCGGCGGCTGTCGCAGCAACACCCTGGCGCCGATCAAGGGCAACACGTTTGCGCTGACCCTGCTTGACGGCCTGTCCAGCCGCGAAGAAATGGTCCTCGCCGCCCTTAGCGCGGCCCTTGGGGATATCCCGCACTTCGGCGGCTCGGCCGGTGACGACAACTTCCTCACCCACACCCACGTGTACTTCAACGGCGTGTTCCACAGCGGCGCGGCGGTGGTAGTGCTGGTCAACACCTGGCTGGATTTCGAGGTGTTCACCACCCACCACATCCTGCCGCGCACGGAAAAACTGGTGGTGACCGGCGCCGACAGCCCGTCACGCCGCGTGTTCGAGCTCAACGCCGAGCCTGCCGCCGAAGAGTACGCGCGGCATATCGGCGTGGCGGTGGCCGACCTCGACCACCGCACGTTCGCCGCCCATCCGCTGGCGGTGCGTATCCACGACCAGTACTACGTGCGCGCTATCCAGCAGGTGCATGAGGACCTCAGCCTGAGTTTCTACTGCGCGGTGGAAAACGGCATCGTGCTGACGGTCATGACGCCCGGCCCGCTCCTGCCGAACCTGCAAACCCTGTTCGACGGCCTGCATGCGCGCCTTGGCGACCTGCTGCTGACCATCGGCTGCGACTGCTTTTTGCGCCGCCTGGAGCTGGAAGACAACGGCACCCTCGAACAGCTCGGTGGTTACTTGCGGGACCAGCGGGTGATGGGTTTCAACACCTACGGAGAACAGTTCAATGGCATGCACATCAACCAGACGTTCACCGGGGTCGCCATTGCCCGAGGCCGGCGCTGACCTGCCCGCTCAACTGGCCCGGCTGCAACAGGACAACCACAAGCTGGCGCGGATCAATGCGGCGCTGATCGAGCGCATCGAGTCCGGCATGCCCCAGGGCAACAACCCCTACACCACCTTCCAGCATTCGGTGGTGCTCGCCGAGCAGGTGCGCGAGCGCACCGACGCGCTGAACCAGGCGATGGCCGAACTCAAGGCCAGCAACCACCTGCTGATCAACGCCCGGCTGCGCGCCGAAACACTGCGTGGCGAACAGGCGGCGGCGCAGAAAGCCCAGGAGAGCGAGCGCTGGATCCGCCTGATCACCGACAACGTGCCGGCGCTGATCGGCTACCTGAATGCCGACCTGGTCTACGAGTTCACCAACAAGGTCTATGAAGAATGGTACTGCTGGCCGCGCGGCATGATGCTTGGGCAGAGTCTGCGCGAAGTACACAGCGAGCAGCATTGCCAGCGCCTGGATGCCTACGTCGCCCGTGCCTTGGCGGGGGAGAGCGTGACCTTCGAGTTCGCCGAAACCAACATCAACCACCAGGAACGCTACATGCTGCGCTCCTATGTGCCGAACATGCTGGCCAGTGGCGAGGTGGTGGGAATCTTCGTGTTGATCCGCGATATCACCGAACGCCGCCGCACGGCCGAAGCCTTGCACCAGGCCTACCAGCATCTGGAACAGCGCGTGGCCCAGCGCACCTCGGAGCTTACGTCGCTCAATGACCAACTGCTCAAGGAAATTGACGAGCGCCGTCGCATGGAAACCCGCCTGCGCGAAGCCAAGCTCGAAGCCGAGCAGGCCAACCTGTCGAAAACCAAGTTTCTCGCCGCCGTCAGCCATGACCTGTTGCAACCGTTGAATGCGGCGCGGCTTTTCACCAGTGCCTTGCTGGAGCGCCCCAGCGAAGCCCTGGTGCGCAATGTGAGCAACTCACTGGAGGACGTGGAAAACCTGCTGGGGACCCTGGTGGATATTTCCAAGCTGGATGCCGGGGTGATCAAGGCCGATATCGCGCCGTTCGCCTTGAGTGAATTGCTCGACAACCTCGCCGCCGAGTACACCCAGCTGGCCCGCGCCGAAGGCTTGGCGCTGCACTTTGTCGGCTGCTCTGCGTTGGTGCGCAGCGACATCCAGTTGCTGGCGCGGATCCTGCGCAACCTGCTCAGCAATGCCATTCGCTACACCTACCAGGGGCGGGTGGTGCTGGGTTGCCGGCGTCAGCAGCAGCGCCTGTTGATCCAGGTGTGGGACAGCGGCATGGGGATTGCGCAAGAGCGCTTGGAGGAGATTTTCCAGGAGTTCAAGCGCGGCGACGTGCAGCGACCGGACCAGGACCGCGGCTTGGGCCTGGGCCTGGCCATCGTGGAAAAGATCGCCGGGATACTCGGCCATCGCATCAGCGTCAGATCCTGGCCGGGCAAAGGCTCGATGTTCTCGGTGGAGGTACCGTTAAGCGCCACGGCACCCAAGTCGCTGCCTGCGCCTTCCATGAGCGAGCCGTTGCTCGAACGCCTGCAAGGTGCGCGGGTGTGGGTGCTGGACAACGACGCGGCGATCTGCGCGGGTATGCGTACCTTGCTCGAAGGCTGGGGCTGCCGGGTGATCACGGCGCTGTCGGAACAGGACCTGGCGCGGCAGGTGGACAACTACCATGCCGAGGCGGACCTGTTGATTGCCGATTACCACCTGGACGACGACCAGAATGGCGTGGACGCCGTGGCCCGCATCAATGGACGACGCGGTCGCGCAATACCGGCGCTGATGATCACCGCCAACTACAGCAATGAATTGAAGCAGCAGATCCGTGAGTTGGGGCATACGTTGATGCACAAGCCGGTAAGGCCGATGAAGCTCAAGACCGCCATGAGCCACCTGCTCAGCCGACCCTGACAAAAATGCAGATCAAAATGTGGGAGGGGCGGTGCGACGACTCGACTTGCCCCCGATAGCGGTGGATCAGTCAATGCATGTGCTGACTGACACTCTGCCATCGGGGGCAAGCCCCCTCCCACAGTTGACTGGTGGTGTGTCAAAGGGGTCAGCGGCGCAAGTACGAGCCTAGAATTGAAGCTGCAGATACGTGAGCTAGGCATACGTTGATGCACAAGCCGGTGCGGCCGATGAAGCTCAAGACCGCCATGAGCCACCTGCTCAGCCGACCCTGACAAAATGCAGATCAAAATGTGGGAGGGGCGGTGCGACGACTCGACTTGCCCCCGATAGCGGTGGATCAGTCAATGCATGTGCTGACTGACACTCTGCCATCGGGGGCAAGCCCCCTCCCACAGTTGACTGGTGGTGTGTCAAAGGGGTCAGCGGCGCAAGTACGAGCCTAGAATTGAAGCTGCAGATACGTGAGCTAGGCATACGTTGATGCACAAGCCGGTAAGGCCGATGAAGCTCAAGACCGCCATGAGCCACCTGCTCAGCCGGCCCTGACAAAATGCAGATCAAAATGTGGGAGGGGCGGTGCGACGACTCGACTTGCCCCCGATAGCGGTGGATCAGTCAATGCATGTGCCGACTGACACTCTGCCATCGGGGGCAAGCCCCCTCCCACAGTTGACTGGTGGTGTGTCAGCGGCGCAGGTACGAGCCGAAATCGATATCCCCGGCACTGAGTATCGCCTGCACCCGGTTATGCACATTCAACTTGCGCAAAATCGCCGACACATGCGCCTTAACCGTGGTCTCGGCAATCTCCAGCGTATAGGCGATCTGCTTGTTCGACTCACCCTTGGTCATCCGCTCCAACACCAGCAGCTGCTTGCGTGTGAGCGCCTGCAACAGCTCGGGGGCAAAGCCTGGGCTGTCGTTCATGCGCCGCTGCCCGGTGTTTTTCTGGGTACGGATGATGTCCGGCGGCAGGTAGACGTTGCCGTTGAGGATCTGCTGGATCGCCTCGGTCATTTGCAGGCGCGGCGACGACTTGGTGATAAAGCCCACCGCGCCGTAGGTGATGGCTTGTAGCACGATCTGCTTGTCCTGTTCGGCCGAGACGATCACCACCGGAATGGTCGGCGACTCGTTGCGCAGGTTGATCAGGCCGTTGAGGCCGTGCATGCCGGGCATGTTCAGGTCCAGCAGGATCAGGTCGAGGTCGTCATGTTCCTGGGTCAGGGCGAGGGCGCTGTCCAGGTCGGCGGTTTCCATCACGTCGCTGCCGGGGAAACCGTCGCTGATGACGTTATGGATCGCCTCGCGAAACAGCGGGTGATCGTCGGCAATCAGAATTTTGTACATGGCCGTTCACCTTCTTGTTGTGGTTTTTTATTCAAAGGGTTCGGGTGTCGCAGCCATCACTGGCAGGTTTGCCGCTTCCCATGCGTCCAAGCCATCGCGGTACCAATACACAGTGGTATAGCCCAGGTTGGCGGCCCGTTTTACCGCGTTCCAACTCAGCCAGCAATCGGCGCGGCAGTAGAACACCAGCGGGCGGGCCAGGTTGCCGCCCGTGTACTTGTACAGGTGGCGCACAAAGTAACCTTGCCACTCGGGTGTGAGGTCGCCGTCGCCGGTATTGGCCAGCCAGTGACTGCCGGGCAGGTTGGCGTGGGGCTGGTCTTCGATGAAGCGGCCCTGTAGCCACGGGCGGCGGTACACGTCGATCAGCACCGGTGCGGGCGTCTGGGTCAACAGGGTTTGCAGGGCTGGGGTGTCGACGATGATCGCCCCGGGCAGGTGTTCGGGCGTGGGGCTGCGGTACAGGCTGATGCGGTAGCCATCGGCGGAAAACAGTGGAGTGTCGGCCTGTATGTGCGTGATGAACAGGCACAACAGTGCCGCAAGTGGCAGTCGAGCGGGCAGCATGGCGGGTCCGGTCCTTATCGTTATGCACCCATTACACGCCAGTCCCGCTGCCTTGGGAATGCGACGATAGACAGCAAAACCAGTACCAAAGTAGTAGGTCCCATTGGTCCCCGGGGTTCTAGCATGGCCAGAGGCACTGCCATTGGAGGCACTATGAATATCCTGCTGGTCGATGATCACGCCGTGGTTCGCCTGGGTTACGCCGGACTATTGCGCAGCGGGCTGCCCGGTGTGGTGGTGCGCGAAGCGGCGAGTGGCGAGGATGCCTTGGCGCGGGTGCACGAAGCGGTGCCTAACCTGGTGATCATCGGCTTCGGCCTGCCGGGTATCAGCGGCCTGGAAACCACCCGCCGCCTGCGCCAGCGCCTGCCGCAATTGCGCGTGCTGTTTTTCAGCCAGCACGCCGAGTTGCCCCTGGTGCGCCAGGCGTTGGAGGCCGGTGCGTCCGGCTACCTGACCAAAAGCGCGTTGCCGTCGGTGATGCTGGATGCGGTCGAGCGCATTCTTGACGGCCACACCTATATTGAACAGGACCTGGCCACCCAGCTGGCTTACCACCCCACCGACCGGCGCCTACAAAGCATGACCCAGCGTGAGCTGGAGATTTTCCTGATGCTCGCCAAGGGCACCCCGGCGCGGGCGATTGCCGCCCAGCTGAGTATCAGCAGCAAGACCGTGTCCAATCACCTGACCCTGCTCAAGAGTAAATTGCAGGTGAGTTCCCATGCCGAGTTGGTGCACTTGGGTATCGACATGGGGGTGGTGCGGGTGTCGGGCTAACGGTCCCAGGTGGTCGGGCAATCCTTGCAGCCTTCCATGTTCGCATCCTGGAAATTCGCATAGTGCTGACGGCTGCCGGTGAGGGTGGCTTTTTCCAGGTTGCTTTCGCCGAACTTGGCTTCTTGCAGGTTGGCGTCGCTGAGGTCGGCGCCTTGCAGGTCGGCCTTGCTCAGCCAGGTCATCTCCAGGTCGGCCGCCCGCAGGTTGGCCTGGTGCAGCTTCGCCCCCGACAACCGGGCAAATTGCAGGTAGGCGGCGCTCAGGTTGGCGTTTTCAAATTGTGCGCCCTGGGCAAACAGTCCCCAGCCTTGCACGGCCATCAGCGTGGCGCCGGTGAAGTCGGCCAGGCGCAGGTTGGCTTGTTGCAGGCTGGCGCGGGTCAGGTTGGCACCTTGCAGTTGGGCTTTTTCCAGGTTGGCCAGGTCGAGGTTGGCGTGGCGTAGATCCGCATCGCGCAGGTCGGCGCCGGCCAGGTTCATTTTGCTCAAGTCCTGATTGCTCAGGTTGGCGCCCTTGAGGTTGGCGCCGGGGCATTGGCTGTGTGCAGCCAGGGTGCAGCCGTTGATGACCAGCGGGGCGTCGTCGCCCTCGTCGGCGTAGGCCAGGGGCAGGGATAGCAGGATTAAAAACGGCAGATATTTCATCGCGAGACCTCTGTGGATCCTGGGGTGAGCGGGCTTGTTGTGGCGAGCGGGCTTGCTGTGGTGAGCGGCCTTGCTGTGGTGAGCGGGCTTGCCCCGCGCTGGGCTGCGCAGCAGCCCCCAAACCTGACGGCTCGTTGGTGCTGGAGAAAAGCCGGGAGCCGCTTCGCAGCCCAACGCGGGACAAGCCCGCTCACCACAAAGGATGACCCCGGCATATAGGGTGAAGTTACTTCTGCGCGGTTTTCAGGTCCCAGCTCGGGATCTTGAACACCCAGAACGATCCGCCCTGCGCCACCGGCTTGGTCAGCTCGGCCATGTCGCCGCCCCACAGCGGCACCGCGCCGCCATAACCGACGGTAACGCCGATGTACTGCTCGCCATCCTGTTCCCAGGTGATCGGCGGCGAGACGATGCCGCTGCCAGTCTGGAATTTCCACAGCTCCTTGCCGGTCTTCGCGTCGAAGGCCTTGAAGAAGCCATCGCCGGTGCCGGTGAACACCAGGTTGCCCTTGGTCGCCAGCACGCCGGCCCACAACGGCAGGTGTTCCTTGTGTTCCCACACCACCTTGCCGGTGGTCGGGTTCATCGCGCGCAGGGTGCCGACGTGGTCGTCATACATGCGCTTGATGCGAAAGCCCATGCCCAGGTACGCCGAGCCCTTCTTGTAGTTGACCTCTTCAGTCCAGTACTCCTCTTTCCACTGGTTGCCCGGGATGTAGAACAGCCCGGTGTCCTGGCTGTAGGCCATGGGGTTCCAGTTCTTGCCACCCAGGAACGGCGGCGAGACTTCCACCGGCTTGCCCTTGGTTTCGCCCGGCAATGGCTTGGCCGGACGCTGGCCTGCGTTTTCCACGGGGCGGCCGGTCTTCAGGTCGATGTGGCTGGCCCAGGTGATGTTGTCGACGAACGGGAAGGCGTTCTGCAGCTTGCCGTTGGTGCGGTCGACCACATAGAAGAAGCCGTTGCGGTCGGCGTGGCCGGTGGCCTTGATGACCTTGCCGTCCTTGTCCTTGTAGTCGAACAGCACCAGTTCGTTGTTGCCGGAGAAGTCCCAGGCATCGTTCGGCGTGTGCTGGTAGAACCACTTCACTTCGCCGGTGCTCGGGTCGACGCCGACCTGACCGGAGGTGTAGAGGCTGTCGAAGTCGTGGGGGTTGCCGTCCTTGGAGGTGCGCGCCCAGGTGTTCCACGGGCCGGGGTTGCCGGCGCCGACGATGATGGTGTTGGTCTCGGCATCGAAGCTCGCACTCTGCCAAGGCGCGCCGCCGCCGTGGCTCCAGGCCTCGACCTTGCCGGTTTCGGTGGTCGGGTCATCCGGCCAGGAAGGCGCCTTGACGTCGCCGGTCGGGGTGCTGTCCTTGCCGTTCAGGCGGCCCATGTGGCCTTCCACGAACGGGCGCATCCACACCTCTTCGCCGGTGTCCGGGTCGCGCGCATACAGCTGGCCGACCACGCCAAATTCATCGCCGGAACTGCCGTGGATCAGCAGTACCTTGCCGGTCACCTTGTCTTTGATCAGCACCGGCGCGCCGGTCATGGTGTAGCCAGCGGCGTGGTCGCCGAATTTCTTGTTCCACACCACTTTGCCGGTGTTCTTGTCGAGGGCGATCAGGCGCGCGTCGAGGGTGCCGAAATAGATCTTGTCGCCGAAGATCGCCGCGCCCCGGTTGACCACATCGCAGCACGGGCGAATGTTGTCGGGCAGGCGGTGGTTGTAGGTCCACAGGCGTTTGCCGGTCTTCGCATCAAGGGCGAACACGCGGGAATAGGAGCCGGTGACGTAGACCACGCCGTCGCTGACGATGGCCTGGGACTCCTGGCCGCGCTGCTTCTCATCGCCGAACGAATAGGACCAGGCCGGCGTGAGCTTGAACACGTTCTTGTCGTTGACCTGGGCCAGCGGGCTCCAGCGCTGGGCGTTGGTGCCCATGCCGTATTGCAGCACGTCCTTTGTGGTCAGGTGGTCGTTGGCGATGTCTTCCCAGGTGACGTTGCGGGTCTGTTTGGCAGGCTCGGCGGCGGCGAAGCTGGCCGCACTCAAGGACAGGCTGCCGACCAGCAGGAAGGCCTGCACGGCAAGGCTCAGCGGCGAGAGGGCGGGTAGCGATCTTATTGTCATGGTTGCAGTTCCCAGTGGAGGTTTTGGCCTGCACAGGGTGCGATGTGAACGCCGTGGCGAATACGGAAAAAGTCCCGGTGTTGCCGGGACAATTTCCCGAACCGCCTCTGATTTAGCAGTGCCCCACAAGGCCTGCTACCAACGGATGAGAGCCCGCCCACCAAAGCAGCATACGGGTCCTGCCGGGTGCTTCCTAAGATGGTTGCCATAGCCTCTGCCAAGAGGTTTTGCGTGCACTCCCGAGGGAAAAAATAATGACAACAAAACGCAACGCCTTGATCACCGCCTGCCTGCTCGCCAGTGCAATCAGTACCGGTGCCGCCTGGGCCCACGGCAACGTGACGCCCACCGCCGTGGAAACCAAAGGCCTTACCCCGATCAAGGATGCCGGCGTGCCGCTGGACGCCGATGGCTGGGCCGCCACCAACCCCTATCGCACCACGCCCGAGCATGACAAGGCGGTGGAGGTCGGCGCATCGGCCTACAACCAGAACTGCGCGGCGTGCCACGGCCTGGAAGCCAAGTCCGGTGGCATCGCCCCCGACCTGCGCATGCTCGATGCCGGCGACGCCGGAGATGAATGGTTCGTGGAGCGCGTGCGCCACGGCGCCGTGCGCGATGGCCGGGTGTACATGCCAAAAATGGCCGACTACCTCAGCCAGGAAGCCCTGTGGGCGGTGCGCACCTACCTCGACAGCGTGCACGTCGAGGAGTAAGCCATGGGCCTGCGTGGGTGGTGGCTGTGCTGTGTGCCGATGCTGGCCTGGGGCGCGCCCGTGGACCCGGTGCCCTCGGTGATGTGGGCCTACTATCACCAGCGCTTTCTCGACAATGCGGCGTTTGTGTTCGACGAGCGGGTGAAGCTCCTGGCGCCGCCGTTCGCCGAGGATGCGCGCCAGGTGCCGCTGGAGATCGACGCCCGCGTCTTCAAGGGTGACGTGGTGAAGATCCTTGCCTGGGCCGAGCTGAACCCGCTGCCGCAGATCGTCGATTTCCAGCCGCAGGGGCCGGTGCTGCCGTGGTTGTCGATGCGGATTCGCATCGAACAGGCCACGCCTTTGCGTGCAGCGGTGCTTACCCGGGATGGCATGTGGCATGTCGGCTCGACCTTGATCGATGCTGCCGGCGGCGGCTGCACCGCGCCCAGCGTGATGCGCACCCAACCCGGTTGGGAAGAGCACCTGGGCGAAGTGCTCGGCGGCCGTTACCCACGCGCCGAGTTCAGCCGCGTGAAACTGCAAGTCGCCCATCCGATGGACAACGGCATGGTCAGCGGCATCCCTGAATTCTTCATCAACCAGGCCGAGCTGCGCGGCGCAGATAACCAGCTGCTGGCCCGCCTGGAACTGTTCCCGGCGGTCAGCGAAAACCCCAGCCTGGCTTTCGACATCGAAGGCGGCGGGCCCACGCGCCTGATCCTGCGCGACACCAGCGGCAGCCAGTTCGAGGCAGCTATCCCATGAACCGGTGCTGGATTCTGCTGTGGCTGCTGCTGTTCAGCCTGCCGGTGCTGGCGGACCTGGATTACGCCCTCAAGCCCCGTTTGATCGCCGACAACACCTGGCTGCTGGAGGGCAGCACCGACAATTTCGCCAAGGACAACGGCGGCAATATCGTCAATGTCGGGTTCATCGTCACCGAGCCCGGCGTGGTGGTGATCGACACCGGACCGTCCAGGCGCTACGGCGAAGCCCTGCGCCAGGCCATCGCCCGTGTCACCGACAAACCGGTGATCCAGGTACTGCTGACGCACCACCATCCCGACCATGCGCTGGGTAACCAAGCCTTCAAGGATGTGCCGATTGGCGCCCTGGCCGGTACCCAGGATTTGCTGCATGAGCAGGGCGACAGCATGGCCGAGAACCTGTACCGCATGGTCGGCGATTGGATGCGCGGCACCGAAGTGGTACTGCCCGGCGAAACGCTGCAGCCCGGTGTGAAAACCTTCGGCAGCCACGACCTGCAACTGCTGCAACTGCGCGGGCACACCGGCGCCGACCTGGCGATCCTCGACCGCAAGACCGGCGTGCTGTTTGCCGGCGACCTGGTGTTCTACCAGCGTGCGCTCACCACGCCCCATTCACCGGGTCTGGCGATCTGGCTGGCGGACATCGCCACCCTGCAAGGTTTGCCCTGGACCCTGATCGTGCCCGGCCACGGCCCCATTGCGACCGATGCCAAACCGTTCGAGCAGATGCGCGACTACCTCACCTGGCTTGATCAACTGCTGCGCGACGCCGCAACACAGGGCAGCGACATGCCCGAGCTGATCCGCAGCCCGATCCCCGAGCGTTTCGCGAGCATCAACCTGAGCCGCTATGAACTGACCCGCAGCGTGACCCACCTGTACCCGCACTACGAACGCACCCAGATGCAGCCCATCAACACCCAACAATAAGCAGAGGCCTCACCATGATCTACGCCCAACCTGGCACCCCCGGCGCCATCGTCAGCTTCAAGCCGCGCTACGGCAATTACATCGGCGGTGAGTTCGTCGCGCCGATCAACGGTGAGTACTTCACCAATACCTCGCCGGTCACCGGTGACGTCATCGCCGAGTTCCCGCGTTCCAGCGCCGTCGATATCGACAAGGCCCTTGACGCCGCCCACGCCGCCGCCGATGCCTGGGGCAAGACCTCGGCCCAGGACCGCGCCCTGGTGCTGCTGAAAATCGCCGACCGTATTGAGCAGCACCTGGAAGTGCTGGCCGTGACCGAGACCTGGGACAACGGCAAGGCCGTGCGCGAAACCCTCAACGCCGATGTGCCCCTGGCCGCCGACCATTTCCGCTACTTCGCCGGGTGCATCCGCGCCCAGGAAGGCGGTGCCGCCGAGATCAACGAGCACACAGCGGCTTATCATTTTCACGAACCATTGGGCGTGGTCGGGCAGATCATCCCGTGGAACTTCCCATTGCTGATGGCCGCGTGGAAACTCGCGCCGGCACTGGCCGCCGGTAACTGTGTCGTGCTCAAGCCGGCCGAGCAGACGCCGCTGTCGATCATGGTGTTTGCCGAGCTGATCGGCGACCTGCTGCCGCCCGGCGTACTGAACATCGTGCAGGGTTTTGGCCGCGAAGCGGGGGAGGCCCTGGCCACCAGCAAGCGCATCGCCAAGATCGCCTTTACCGGTTCCACTCCGGTGGGCGCGCACATCATGCATGCGGCGGCCGAGAACATCATTCCGTCCACCGTGGAGCTGGGCGGCAAGTCGCCGAACATCTTCTTCGAAGACATCATGCAGGCCGAACCGCAGTTCATCGAGAAAGCCGCCGAAGGCCTGGTGCTGGCGTTCTTCAACCAGGGTGAAGTGTGCACCTGCCCGTCGCGGGCGCTGGTGCAGGAATCAATCTACGAGCCGTTCATGGCCGAAGTGATGAAGAAGATCGTCAAGATCAAGCGCGGCAACCCGCTGGACACCGAGACCATGGTCGGTGCCCAGGCCTCGGAGCAGCAATACGACAAGATCCTGTCCTACCTCAAGATCGCCCAGGAAGAGGGCGCGGTGCTGCTCACCGGCGGCGCGGCCGAGCGCCTGGAAGGCGACCTGTCCAGCGGCTATTACATCCAGCCGACCCTGCTCAAGGGCCATAACAAGATGCGTGTGTTCCAGGAGGAAATCTTCGGGCCGGTGGTGGGCGTGACCACCTTCAAGGACGAAGCCGAAGCGCTGGCGATTGCCAATGACAGCGAGTTCGGCCTGGGCGCCGGCCTGTGGACCCGCGACATCAACCGCGCCTACCGCATGGGCCGGGCGATCAAGGCCGGTCGTGTGTGGACCAACTGTTATCACCTGTACCCGGCGCATGCGGCGTTTGGCGGGTACAAAAAATCGGGCGTCGGGCGTGAGAACCACAAGATGATGCTGGATCATTACCAACAGACCAAGAACCTGCTGGTGAGCTACGACATCAACCCGCTGGGTTTCTTCTGACCCTCTGATTGCAATGCGGTCCCCTGTGGGAGGGGGCTTGCCCCCGATAGCGGTGTGTCATTGACATAAATGTTGACTGACGCGCTGCCATCGGGCGCAAGCCCCCTCCCACATTTTGATCGGCGTACATTCGCTACCAATGCAGGCGCCGCATCGTTCGAAAGTAGCATTCGCTGCCCCATCCCCCCGTGCATTAATGACCCCACCGGAATCTTCCGGCCCAACCAGAGGACTGCCCCCATGTGGACCAAACCTGCGTTTACCGACCTGCGTATCGGCTTCGAAGTGACCATGTACTTCGCCAGCCGTTGATCGCGGGCGCTGTCGGAAGGATGCCTCTTTGGTCTGATTGCATTCACAGACGGATCGGTTAGTGTGGAGCGCATTCTTCCAAAATAATAAAAACAGGCTTTCCAATGAGCCCAAATCTGAGCCTCCTGCGTAAATTCGTCTCGCCTGAAATCATCTTTGGAGCCGGTTGCCGGCACAACGTCGGTAACTACGCCAAGACCTTCGGCGCGCGCAAGGTGCTGGTGGTCAGCGACCCCGGCGTGATCGCCGCCGGTTGGGTGGCCGACGTGGAAGCCAGCCTGCAAGCCCTCGGCATTGACTATTGCCTGTACAGCGCCGTCTCGCCCAACCCGCGGGTCGAAGAAGTGATGACCGGCGCCGAGGTGTACCGCGAACACCACTGCGACGTGATCGTGGCCATCGGCGGCGGCAGCCCCATGGACTGCGGCAAGGCCATCGGCATCGTGGTGGCCCACGGGCGCAGCATCCTTGAGTTCGAAGGCGTCGACACCATTCGCGTGCCCAGCCCGCCGCTGATCCTGATCCCCACCACCGCCGGCACCTCGGCGGATGTCTCGCAGTTCGTGATCATTTCCAACCAGCAGGAACGCATGAAGTTTTCCATCGTCAGCAAGGCGGTGGTGCCGGATGTGTCGCTGATCGACCCGGAAACCACCGCCAGCATGGACCCGTTCCTGTCCGCCTGCACCGGCATCGACGCATTGGTGCATGCCATCGAGGCGTTCGTTTCCACCGGCCACGGCCCACTCACCGACCCCCATGCGCTGGAGGCAATGCGCCTGATCAACGGCAACCTGGTGCAGATGATCGCCAACCCCACGGACATCGCGCTGCGCGAGAAGATCATGCTTGGCAGCATGCAGGCCGGGCTGGCGTTTTCCAATGCGATCCTCGGCGCAGTGCACGCCATGTCCCATAGCCTCGGCGGCTTCCTCGACTTGCCTCATGGGCTGTGCAACGCGGTGCTGGTGGAGCATGTGGTGGCGTTCAACTACAGCTCGGCGCCGGAGCGTTTCAAGGTGATTGCCGAGACGTTTGGCATCGACTGTCGCGGCCTCAACCACCGGCAGATCTGCGGGCGGCTGGTGGAGCATTTGATAGCGCTCAAGCGGGCGATCGGCTTCCACGAAACCCTCGGCCTGCATGGCGTGCGCGTGGCGGATATTCCGTTCCTGTCCCAGCATGCGATGGGCGATCCATGCATCCTCACCAACCCGAGGGAGTCGAGCCAGCGTGACGTCGAGGTCGTCTATGGCGAAGCTCTCTGACGACCAGCAACGCGCACTCGCCGGGTTGTTGGGGCTGGGCGACCAGTCGGCGCGCAAGAGCCATTACCCGGAACTCACGGCGCGGCTGGATGAGCTGGAGGCTGAGCGCAAGCGCTATATCCGTCTCAATGACGAGTTGGAGCAGCGGGTCGCCGCACGCACCGATGAACTGCTGGAAGCCAACCACAACCTGCAACAGCAGATCGCCCAGCGCGAGCAGATCGAACAGGACCTGCGCGACGCCCGCGACGCCGCCCAGGCCGCCAACCGCAGCAAGGACAAATACCTCGCGGCCGCCAGCCACGACCTGTTGCAACCGTTGAACGCCGCACGCTTGCTGATCGCCACCTTGCGCGAGCGGCAGTTGCCCAGCGTCGAGCAGGTGCTGGTGGAGCGCACGCATCAGGCGCTGGAGGGCGCCGAGGACTTGCTCACCGACTTGCTGGACATCTCGCGGCTCGACCAGGCGGCGGTCAAGCCGGATGTGGCGCTGTACCGCCTCGACGAGCTATTCGCGCCGCTGGTCTCGGAGTTCCAGTCGGTGGCCCACGCGGCGGGGTTGAACCTGCGGGTGCACACCGGCTGCTATGCGATCAGCACCGACTTGCGCTTGCTGACGCGGATTTTGCGTAACTTCCTCAGCAATGCCTGCCGCTATACCGACGAAGGTTGCATCCTGTTGGGCGCGCGCAAGCGCGGCGATTGCCTGCGCCTGGAGGTCTGGGACACCGGGCGCGGGATTGCGCAGGACCGGCTGGAGGCGATCTTCCTCGAGTTCAACCAGCTCGATGTGGGGCGTGCGTCGGATCGCAAGGGCGTGGGGTTGGGCCTGGCGATTGTCGAGCGCATTGCCGAGATCCTCGGCTACCCGGTGGCGGTGCGGTCCTGGCCGGGGCGCGGGTCGATGTTCAGCATCGAAGTGCCCCTGAGTGCCGAGATGCCCCTGGCGATCAGTCAACTGCCGGTGCAACCGACCACGGGCAACCCGTTGCCGGGGCGGCGGTTGTTGGTGATCGACAATGAGGTGAGCATCCTGGAAAGCATGAGTGCGTTGCTTGGGCAGTGGGGGTGCGAGGTGGTCACGGCCACTGACCTGGCGGGGGCATTGGTGGCGTTGCAGGGCAGGGCGCCGGAGTTGATTCTGGCGGACTATCACTTGGACCATGGGGTGGTGGGGTGTGCGGTGGTGCGCGAGTTGCGGGAGCATTTTGGGTGCAAGATTGCGGCGGTGATTATTACGGCTGACCGCACTGATCAGTGCCGTCGGGTTTTGCGGCGGTTGGAGGCGCCGTTGTTGAATAAGCCGGTGAAGCCGGGGAAATTGCGGGCGGTGTTGAGTCAGTTGTTGGGGTAGGTAGGTAGGTAGGTAGGTAGGTAGGTAGGTTGAGTACATATCCGTTTTTTCGGTAACGGCGGCTTATGGTTCCGCTCTTACAGCGGCTCACTTTTGGAAAGGCCCAAAAGTAAGCAAAAGGCCTTCGCCCCAACACTCGGCACCTCGCTTAGGCTCGGTGTGCCCTCACTCCGGCTTGAATCCGTGGGCCGCCGCCACGCGCCATCCATGGCGCGGGGCGGCTAACCCGGCGTCCTGCCGGGTTACCCACGGATTCAAGCCTGCGTTCGGCCAGCGTGTTTGACGGGGCGCCCCAGATCAAAAGCAAGAGCGCGGCGGCCTTAGAGCCGACCGGATTGTATGGCCGGTACTCGGTCAAAGTGTGGGAGGGGGCTTGCCCCCGATGGCAGTGGGTCAGTCACTGATGAGTTGGCTGACACACCGCCATCGGGGGCAAGCCCCCTCCCACAGTTTGATCTTCATGTATCAGTTGAAGGGTGGTTTGCTCTGGCTCTGGCTCTGGCTCTGGCTCTGGCTCTGGCTCTGGCTCTGGCTCTGGCTTTTGATCTGCTTTTGATTTTGATCTTAGGCGCCCCGTCAAACACGCTGGCCGGAATTCGGCAGGGATTTGGGGGGTAAACCGGCAGGGATGCCGGTTTAGCCGCCCCGCGCCATGGATGGCGCGTGGCGGCGGCCCCCCAAATCACTGTCGGATTACGGGCACACCGAGCCTGGGCGAGGTGCCGAGTGTTGGGGCAAGAGCGTTTTGCTTACTTTTGCGCTTTTCAAAAGTGAGCCGCCGTAAGGGCGGAACCAATAGCCGCCGTTACCGCAGCAACGGATATACACCCAATCCAGCCCAATCCAGCGCAATCCAGCCCCAGCCAAACATGGCAAGATGAACTCCACTCAGGTTTACTACTCCCTGAGTAATGGTTTTACCGACCTCCCACGTCGGGTCATCAAGGTCACCGAATGAATAAATACACCCCCCACACCTGGGAGCCCCACGAGCGGCCGAGCCTGCCGGGCTCACCGTCGACGCCGTTGCACCCGACGCACAAGCGTTGGCTCTTCGCGATGGTC
Organism: Pseudomonas azotoformans; assembly: GCF_900103345.1. Classification (NCBI taxonomy): domain Bacteria; kingdom Pseudomonadati; phylum Pseudomonadota; class Gammaproteobacteria; order Pseudomonadales; family Pseudomonadaceae; genus Pseudomonas; species Pseudomonas azotoformans. The sequence continues at coordinate 2,322,869 of NZ_LT629702.1, read as the reverse complement.
GGCGTGCTGGTGGCGATCACCGGCGGTCTGGGCAACGCGCTCGTCATCGCCAACCTGCAATACCTGCAAGGTGCACTGGGCGCGACCACCGCCGAAATGGCCTGGCTGCCCGCTGCCTATGTGATGACCAACGTGTGCATGAACCTGCTGCTGGTGAAGTTTCGCCAGCAGTTCGGACTGCGCGCGTTCACCGAGGTGTTCCTGGTGCTGTACGCGCTGGTGACCTTCGGGCATCTGTTCGTCAACGACCTCAGTTCGGCCATTGCGGTGCGGGCGGCCCATGGCATGGTGGGGGCGGCGCTGAGTTCGCTGGGTTTGTACTACATGATCCAGGCGTTCCCGGCCAAGTGGCGCTTGAAGTCCTTGGTGCTGGGGTTGGGCACGGCGCAGTTGGCCTTGCCACTGGCGCGACTGTTCTCCGAAGACCTGCTGCAAATCGCCGAATGGCGCGGGCTGTATCTGTTCGAGCTGGGCCTGGCGCTGATCTGCCTGGGCTGCGTGTTCCTGCTCAAGTTGCCGCCCGGCGACCGCTTCAAGACCTTTGAAAAACTCGACTTCGTCACCTTCGCCATCCTTGCCACCGGTGTCGCCTTGCTCTGCGCCGTGCTGTCCCTGGGTCGCATCGACTGGTGGCTGGAAGCGCCGTGGATCGGCATCGCGTCGGCCTGTTCACTGGTGCTGATCATGGCTGGGCTGGCCATCGAGCATAACCGCGCCAACCCGATGCTGATGACCCGCTGGCTGGGCAGCGGCGTGATGATCCGCCTGGCGCTGGCAGTGATTCTGATCCGCATGGTGCTGTCCGAGCAGTCCACCGGCGCCGTAGGCTTCATGCAGATGTTGAACATGAGCTACCAGCAGATGCACACGCTGTATGTGGTGATGCTGGCCGGGGCGATTGCCGGGCTGGCGGTGAGTGCGTTGACCATCAACCCGGCCCATTTGCTGATGCCCCTGGTGATTTCCCTGGCCCTGATGGCCACCGGGTCGGTGATGGACAGTTTTTCCAGCAACCTGACCCGGCCGCAGAACCTGTATATCAGCCAGTTCCTGCTAGGCTTCGGCGGTACGTTCTTCCTGGGACCGACCATGGTGTTGGGCACCAAGAACGTGCTGACCAACCCGCGCAACCTGGTGAGTTTCTCGGTGATGTTCGGTATCTGCCAGAACCTCGGCGGCCTGATTGGCGCGGCGTTGCTGGGCACGTTCCAGATCGTGCGCGAGAAATACCACTCCAGCATGATCGTCGAGCACCTGACTTTGCTCGACCCGCGTGTGGCCGCGCGGGTGCAAAGCGGCGGCTCGGCCTACGGTGGCATTGTCGCCGACCCCGAGTTGCGCAACCTCATGGGTATTCGCAGCCTGGCTACGGCGGCGACCCGTGAGGCGAACGTGATGGCCTACAACGATGTCTTCATGCTGATCGCGATCATCGCGATACTGACCATGATCTGGATTTTTATCCGCAGCCTGTGGCTGATGAGCACGACCAAAACAGCAGCCCCTCCCGTTCAACCCAGCGGCGCTTCTTCATGACCGAACCGACTTCCACCACCACGACCACCAACGCCATCGCCGCCACCCCGGAAGGCACCACGCCGCCCGGCGCCTCGGTCACCGAGCCACGTTCCCTGCGGGTGCGCATCGTCTCATCGCTGGGCTTTGCCGCGATTGCCATCGTCGGCGTGCTGATCGTGCTGTATGCCTGGCAATTGCCGCCGTTCAGCAGCGCCGTGGAAACCACCGAGAACGCCCTGGTGCGCGGGCAGGTCACGATCATCGGCCCGCAACTGAGCGGCTATGTGTTCGAAGTGCCGGTGCAGGACTTCCAACACGTCAAGGCCGGCGACCTGCTGGTGCGCCTTGACGACCGCATCTACAAACAGCGCCTGGACCAGGCGCTGGCGCAACTGGCGGTGCAGAAGGCCTCGCTGGCCAATGTGGTGCAGCAGCGCAACAGCGCCGAAGCCACCATCAAGTTGCGCCAGGCAGCCTTGGTGGACAGCCAGGCACAGGCGCGCAAAAGCACGGCCGATTTGCGCCGCAATGAAGAACTGATCAGCGACGGCTCGGTGTCCAGGCGCGAACTGGACGTGACCCGCGCCGCCAATGCGCAGACCATCGCCGCGGTGGCCCAGGCCCAGGCCAGCCTGGAAATCGCGCGGCAGGACCTGCAGACAGTGATCGTCAACCGTGGCTCCCTGGAAGCCGCCGTAGCGAGTGCCGAGGCAGCCGTGGAGCTGGCGCGTATCGACCTGTCCAACACCCGCATCACCGCGCCGCGTGATGGTCAGTTGGGGCAGATTGGCGTGCGCCTGGGGGCCTACGTCAACTCCGGCGCGCAACTGATGGCGCTGGTGCCGCCGCAGCTGTGGGTGATCGCCAACATGAAGGAAACCCAGATGGACAACGTGCAGGTCGGCCAGCCGGTGACCTTCACGGTAGATGCCCTGAACCACCGCAAATTCCACGGCACGGTGCAGCATATTTCCCCGGCCACCGGTTCGGAGTTCAGCCTGTTGCAGGCTGACAATGCCACCGGCAACTTTGTGAAGATCGCCCAGCGCGTTCCGGTGCGGATCACGGTGGACCCGGACCAGGCCGAGAGCGAGCGGTTGCGGCCGGGGTTGTCGGTGGTGGTCAGTATCGACACGGCCGGCCGCCTGAAAAACTCCCCACCCTGACACAACACAGATCAAAACTGTGGGAGGGGGCTTGCCCCCGATAGCGGTGTGTCAGCCACCCAATGGATTACTGATTCAACGCCATCGGGGGCAAGCCCCCTCCCACATGTTGGATGTATTTCAAGTTGAAATGGAGTTGCACCGACTGATTGTGTTCCAGCAGTTTCAGGCCCGGCCGCCCCGCCAGGTGATGGGCATTCACCGGATGGCTCACCGGTTCGATGCAAAAGAACCCCAGCCCCGGCGGGCAGTACAGCAGGAAGTAGTCGGCGCCGGTGGCCTGGCATTCCAGCATGTAGCCCAACTCTGGCTGCTCGATCAGGCAATGCCCGCCCCACTGGCAAAATCCATTGTCCACCAAGCCTTCTGGCAAGGTCTTCAACGTCCGGAAATCCCAGTCAGCGGGCACTGGTGCCAGCCCCGTGGGCAGTTTCGACGCATCACTCATCCACACCTGCGAGGCCTTGGCCTGCAACCGCGTTTGCGCTGTGCGCGGCAGGTAGGGATGCAATCCCACGCCGTGCCACGCGGGTTTATCCGCCAGATGGGTCACCCGCAACGTGATGCCCAGTTCACCGTCACGCAAGCAAAACCGCTGCTCGGCGCGATAGGCGAATGGCGTGTCGCACACCAGTTCCAGCACCACTTCATCCGCCGACTGGCTGACCACTTGCCACGCCTGTTGCCAGGCCGACCCGTGAATGGGCAGTGGGTCGGTCAGGCTGTTCGGCGTGAGGGCCAGCCAGCCGTCGGGGTTATCGAAACCGCCTTTGGCGATCCGGTTGGACCAGGGCGCCAGCGGATAGCAGCCGAGTTTGCCTGGCAGGCCCGTGTCCAGGGCCCGCTGGTCGCTGTGGCGCAACAATGGCTGGCCGCTGGCCCGTACGCGCCAATTGACGATGCTCCCGCCCACGGACGGGGCCAGGGTGAGGTGTGTCAGGTTGTCTTCCAATTCAATCAGCATCACAGCACCACGCTCGGCAGCCACAATGACAGCGCCGGAATGTAGGTCACCGCCATCAGGATCAGGAACAGCACCGCATAGAACGGCAGCAGTGCCTTCACGGTTTTTTCAATGCTCACCTTGCCCACCGCGGCGCCCACGAACAGCACCGCGCCCACGGGTGGGGTGATCAGGCCGATGCCGAGGTTGACCAGCATGATCATGCCGAAGTGCACCGGGTCGACACCCAGCCCGAGCACCACCGGCAGCAGGATCGGCGTGAGGATCAGGATCAGCGGCGCCATGTCCATCACCGTGCCGAGCAACAGCAGCATGACGTTGATGCACATCAGGATCACATAGCGGTTGTCCGACAGGGTCAGGAACGCCGTGGTGATCTTCGCCGGGATCTGCATCAGGGTCATGACGTAGCCGAAGCTGGCGGCGAAGGCGATCAGGATCATCACGATGGAAATGGTGCGCACCGTGCGGTGCATCAGCTTGGGCAGCTCGCGCCATTTGTAGTCGCGGTAGATGAACATGGTCACGAAGAACGCCCACAGCACGGCAATCGCGGCCGATTCGGTGGCGGTGAAGATGCCCGAGAGGATGCCGCCGAGGATGATCACCATGGCCATCAGGCCCCACAGGGCATCGGCGGCGATCTTCAGCGCCTGCTTCAGGGGGATGACTTCGCCCTTGGGGTAGTTGCGCTTTTTCGCGAAGATCAGGCACAGCACCATCAGGCAGGCGCTCATCAACAGGCCCGGCACCACGCCGGCCATGAACAGCGAGGCGATGGACACCGTGCCGCCGGCGGCCAGGGAGTACAGCACTGAGTTATGGCTGGGCGGCGTCAGCAACGCCTGCACTGAACCGCTGACGGTCACGGCAGTGGCAAATTCCCGTGGATACCCACGGCGTTCCATTTCCGGAATCAGCACCGAGCCGACCGAGGCGGTATCGGCCACCGAGGAGCCGGAGATGGCGCCAAAAAACGTCGAGGCCATGATGTTGACGAGGGACAAGCCGCCGCGCACAAAACCCACCAATACCCCGGCAAACGCCACCAGGCGACGTGACATGCCGCCCTCGGCCATGATCGCCCCGGCCAGCACAAAGAACGGAATCGCCATCAGCGAAAACTTGTTCACGCCCCCGGCCACCTGGATCATCAGGGCCTGGAACGGGATGTCGATCCACCACGCGCCGATCAGTGCCGACATCCCCAGGGCATAGGCCACCGGCATGCCCAGCAGGATCAAGGCGATAAAACTGCCCAACAGAATCAATGCATCCATGTCAGGCAGCCCCTTCGTTTTCTTCCACCAGGTCGAACCGCACCACGCGCCGCTGGCTCTGGTCGCCAAGCAGGAGTTTTTCCAGCACGAACACCAGGGTCAGCAGCCCGCCGATAGGAATCGGCATATAGGTGATGCCCACGCGCAGTGTGGGGATGGCGCTCATGAACTGGTTCCAGGTGGACAGGCACAACTTGGTGCCCCACACGGTCATGAACAGGCAGATGGTGGCCATCAGCAGTTGCGCGACGATACCGGCGATGTGGCGTTGGCGTTGCGGCAGGCGGTCGGTTACCACTGCCACCGACATATGCGCGCCGGCGCGGTAGCTGGCGGCGGCACCGATGAACGTGAAGATCAGCATCAGCAGGATGGCGGTGGGCTCCGGCCAACTGGCGCCGGTGCCGAGGACGTAGCGGGCGAAGATGCCCCAGGGGATGATCAGCGCAACCCCCAGTACCGAGAGGCCGGCGACCCAGATGCAGGTCATGTACAGGCGGTCGTTGATGCGCAGCAGTAAATTCTTCATGGCGTTCACCGTAACCGGGCGCGTCGATACCGACCGCGCCGGGCCTTGCTAGAGAAGGAGGGCGTTACTGAACGGCGTCGATACGCTTGATGATATCGGCGTAAGCCGCACCGTATTTGGCGCGAACCGGCGCGGTGGCGTCATAGAAGGGCTTTTTGTCGACGGTGATGAACTCCACGCCGGCGGCCTTGAGCTTGGTTTCGCTGCTGGCGGACTTGGCGTCCCACAGCACACGCTCGTCTGCCTGGGCGGCCTTGGCGGCTTTTTTCACCATGTCCTGCTGGGCGGGGGTGAGCTTGTTCCAGGTGATTTTCGACATCACGATGGGCTCGGGCAAGATCAGGTGTTCGGTGAGGGTGTAGTACTTGGCGTTCTGGAAGTGGTTGTGTTCGAGCAGGGTCGGCGGGTTGTTTTCCGCGCCGTCGATCACCCCGGTCTGCAGGGCGCTGAAGATCTCGCCGGTGTCCATGGCAATGCCGTTGGCCCCCATTTCATTGAAGGCCTCGATGAACAACGGGTTGCCTTGCACGCGGATCTTCATGCCCTTGAGGTCTTCGATCTTGCGCACCGGTTTCTTGGTGTAGAGGTTGCGCGTGCCGCCGTCCATCCAGGCCAGGGCCACCAGGCCGAATTCCGAATCGGTGATCTTGGCGAGGATCTCATCGCCGATCTCGCCGTCGATGACCTTGCGCATGTGCGCCTGGTCACGGAACACGAACGGCAGGTTGAACACATTCACGTCCGGCACCACCGGGCCGACGATGCCGAGGCTGACACGGGTCATCTGCACGGCGCCGACCTGGGCCTGTTCGACCACTTCTTTCTCGGAGCCCAGCACACCGCCGGGGAAGTACTTGAAGGTCAGTTCGCCGTTGCTTTCCTTGGTCAGGGCCTTGCCCATGTTTTCTTCAGCGACGACGGTGGGGTAGCCGGCGGGGTGGATGTCGGCGAACTTGATTTCCAGGGCGTGGGCGGCGCTGGCGAGGGAGAAGCATGCAGCGGCGAGCAAGGTGCGTTTGAAGTCCATGGGGGTTCATTCCTGTCTTGTTATTGTTGTATTCAAGGCACAGCGATGCAGCTAGAGGGTGAACGTGGGCTCCGGCAATCCGACAACGCCGGGGTTGAGGGCGAACACGCCGCCGGACAGCGACTGGGGGCTCTGGTCGTCACGGATCGAGGTGACGAACAGGGTGTCCAGGCGGCTGCCGCCGAAGGCGCACATGGTGGGTTTTTTCACCGGTACGGTGAGGGAACGGTCGAGGCGGCCGTCGGGGGTGAACCGGTGGATCAGCCCGGCGTCGTTGGCGCAGATCCAGTAGCAGCCGTCGGCGTCTACCGCCGCGCCGTCGGGGCGACCGAGGTAGTTGTGCATGTCCACGAAGACGCGGCGGTTGGAGGGCGTGCCGGTGTCGATGTCGTAGTCGAAGGCCCAGATCTGTTGCACCAAGGGGTGTGAGTCCGAGGCGTACATCGTACGGCCATCCGGGCTGAACGCCAGGCCGTTGAGGGTGATGAAGCCGTCCAGTTGTGCATGGGGCGCAGCGCCGGATGCGTAGCGATAGAGGATGCCCTCGGGCGCATTCAAGCCCATGTTCAGCACCATGCTGCCGGCCCAGAAGCGGCCCTGGCGATCACAGCGGCCGTCGTTCAGGCGCATGTCGGCGCGGGGGTGTTCGACTCCAGCCAAGGGCGTGGTGTCGAGGCTGCCGTCGTTGTACGGGGTAAGCTGGAAAAAGCCGCTCTCCATCCCGGCGACCCAGTTGCCTGCATCGGTGCGGGCGATACAGGCGAGCATCTGCGGCGCTTTCCAGGCGGCAAGATGGCCGGTAGTGGCGCTCCAGCGTTGCAGGCCGCCATTGGGGATATCTACCCAGTACAGCGCATTTTCCTCGGGCACCCACACCGGGCATTCACCCACGGCATTGCGCGCGTCGACAATCAGTTCGGCGTTCATGGGTCAATCACCGAAGGGGCCGGCCGCGCAGAACGCGCCGCCCTGGTAGACCTTGGCCGGGTCATCAGCAGCCACGGGCGGCTGGGTCTCGACCTGGGCGCGGAACACTTCGGAGCTGTCCTTGGGCGCAAAACCCAGGTGCGCGGCGTAGCGGTTGTCCCACCAGGTGTCGAGGTTATCCGACATGCCGTACACTACGGTGTGGCCGACGTTGGGCGTGTACAGCGCGCGTTCGAGCAGTTGGGTCAGGTCATCGAAACTCAGCCAGGTGTGCATCATGCGGCGGTTCTGCGGCTCCGGGAACGACGAGCCGATGCGGATGCTCACGGTCTCGATGCCATAGCGGTCGAAATAGAAACTGGCCATATCTTCGCCGTAGGACTTGGACAAGCCGTAGTAGCTGTCCGGGCGGCGTGGCGAGTGGGCGTCGAGTTGTTCGCCTTGCTTGTAGAAGCCGATCACGTGGTTGGAACTGGCGAAGATCACACGCTTTACGCCGTGGCGGCGGGCGGCTTCGTAGATATGGAAAATCCCGCAGATATTGGCGCCGAGCACTTCTTCGAACGAACGCTCAACCGATACGCCGCCGAAATGCAGGATGGCGTCGACGCCTTCCACCAGGTGGTGCACGGCTTGCTTGTCGGAGAGGTCGCAGGCCTGCACTTCTTCGGAAGCGTCGGCGGCCGGGGCCATGTTGGCGATGTCCGACAGGCGCAGCACCTGGGCGTAAGGACGCAGGCGTTCGCGCAGGACTTTGCCGAGGCCGCCGGCGGCACCGGTGAGCAGCAGGCGGTTGAATGGAACGGGCGGGGTGGTGAGGGTGGTCATGTAGGTTCCATTGTTGTTGTAGGTTGTCGTATGACTTTGCCGAAGTATCGTTATTGATTCCCCGGCTTGTCAACGCTAATACAGGCGATGGGGTTTCAAATGTGGGAGCGGGCTTGCTCGCGAATACGTCGTGTCAGGCGACTCATCCATGGCTGATACAGCGCATTCGCGAGCAAGCCCGCTCCCACAGGGGATATGCATTGATTCGACGTTTGCGCCCGGTCGGAAACCTACAGCAGTGAAATCGGGTAGCTGATGAACAGGCGGTTCTCGTCGAACTCGTTATTGCTGAAATCCCGACGCATGGTCGAGTTGCGCCAGCGCACGTTCAAATCCTTCAGCGCGCCACTCTGCACCGTGTAGGCCAACTCCGATTCGCGCCCCCATTCCTTGCCATCGGTGATCGCCCCGGTGTGCACGTTGCTGCCGCTGATGTAGCGGTTCATCAGGGTCAGCCCGGGAATGCCGAGCACCACGAAGTTGAAGTCATGACGCACCTGCCAGGATTTCTCCTTGGCGTTGTCGTAGCTGGCGTTGTAGCTGTCGTTGGCCAGGGTGCCGCCGCTGGTGCCGTTGACCCGCATCCACACGCTGTCGCCGGTGAGTTTCTGCAGGCCCACATAGAAGGTGTTGCCGTTGTACTTGGCCGAGAGCAGGGCGAAGGCGGTCTTGTTGTCGAGGTCGCCAGCCAGCGCGCTGCCGTCTTCCTTGCCGGTGAAAAAGCCAAGGTTGGCGCCCAGGGTCCAGTCGCCCACGGGTTGGCTGTGGGTCAGGTTGAAATACTGTTGCTGGTAGATGTCGGTGAGTTCGGCGTACCACACACCGACCTGGGTGCGTTTGTCGTTGAAGCTGTATTCGCCGCCACCGAAGTTGAAACGGTCGGAGGTGAACGCGGCTTTGCCGTTCATGAACATGTCTTCCATGCTCGCGTCGTTGCGCGGGCTGTTGCCGCGAAATTGCCCGCCGTAGAGGGTCAGGCCGGCGATCTCATTGGACGTGACTTGCCCTCCACGGAAGGTCTGGGGCAGGGAACGGCCATCGTCGGAGCGCAGGATCGGCAGTACCGGCATCCATTCGCCGACCTTCAGTTCCGTCTTCGACAGCTTGGTTTTCAGCGCCACACCCAGGCGGCCGAAATTGTCGGCCGGGCGGCCATCGCTGTGGATCGGCAGCAATTGCGTACCGCCGGTGCCTTTACCGCCATCTAGCTTTTGCGAATACAGGCCCAGCACATCAATGCCGAAGCCTACCGTGCCTGTGGTGTAGCCGGACTTGGCATCGAGAATGAAGTTCTGCGTCCACTCTTCGGCCTTGCCCTGAGGGTTGCTCGGGTTGGTGAAGTTGCGGTTGAAATAGGCGTTACGCAGGTTGAGCGTGGCTTTGGCGTCGTCGACGAAGCCTTCGGCATGGGCGTTGAGGGGAAGGGTGAAGGCCAGGCTGCCGAGACCGATAAAACCCAGGCGGACGGAGGAATTGCGGGCGAGTGAACTCACAGTGAAGCTCCCTTTCTTTTGTTGTTTTTATTATTTGTCATACGTTGTCGTACAACATTGGGTGCGATATTTGCGGGGTTTTAAGGCGTTGTCAAGCACAAGTTATACGATGACCTGCTGGGTGTGGAAGGTCAATGTGGGAGGGGGCTTGCCCCCGATGACGGTGAATCAGCAGCACATTTACCTGCTGGCACACTGCAATCGAGGGCAAGCCCCCTCCCACCTTTAATGGTGTGTTTCAGCCAACCATGAGCATCGGCGGCAAGGTTCCGAGCAGGGAGACGGCGGCGACGGCGGCAATCCCCAGCACCCACTCCAGCTTCACGCTGGCCTTCAGGCTGCCCAGGCGTTCTTCACAACGCTCGATACGCAGGCGGTTCAACAGCGCCAGGGCCAACATGCCCAGCACCAGCAGCACCTTGATCAACAGGATCAGGGCAAAGCCGTTGAACAACGGTGTGGGCCACAGTTGCCCGGTCAGTACGCGCACGTTGATCAAGCCAGTCACCAGCAAGCCGGCGACCAGGCCATAACCCACACCGCTGAAGCGTCGCAGGATCGGCTCCAGCGCAACAGGCGGGGATTGGCTCAGGATCAACACCAACAGCAGCAACCCGCCGAGCCAGGCGCCGACACACACCAGATGCACCACCTGATTGAGGATCAGCAATCTGCCGCTGAGCCCGTCCAGCATGGCGCCATGGCCGACCGGTGCCAGTGTCGCCAGCAGCAGCGCGATCACTGGCAGGCGCACCATCGGCCAGGGTTTGACCAGCACGATCACCAGCAGCAGGTTCAGTAACAGATGCCACACCCACACCTGGCCAAAGAAGGTCTTGCCCAGCACCAGCTGCACCGTGGCCGGCTGCAGCGCCGCGTCCCAACTGCCGGCCATGCTTGCCGTGATCAGTAACAGCCAGGCGACGCCGGACCCCAGCCCCAGCCAGGCCAGCCCACGGGTGATCCGCTCAAGTTGCCGGTCCAGTGCCGGTTGCGGTGCAGCGCCGAGCAGCCAGGGCCTGAATGCGCAGGCCCCGAACATCAACAACACGACGCTGAAATGCAGGAAACGGCACAGCACCAGCAGGGTCGCCATGGGTTACTGGCCGACCTTGAAGCTGTATTCGCCGTTGCTCTTGTGGGTGTCGACCGAGACGGCGTTCCACACCACTTTGTAGGTGCCGGCGGCCAACGGGGCGGCCGGCGTGACCACCAGCACTTTCTTGTCGGCGTCCGGTGTTTCCAGGCCCTTGATCGCGATTTCGGTGCCGTCCTTGCTCAGCGACACCTTGGTGAAGGTGGCTTCGACGCCTTCGCTGAAGGTCAGGCGCAGGTCCTTGGGCGCTGCGACGCTGCTGTCGGCCGCCGGCTCCGCACTCTTGAGGTGGGCATGGGCAAACGCCGCCGAGGCGCCCAGGAGGGAGGCGAGCAGGGCGAGGGTGGTGAGGCTTTTCTTGATCAACATTGTTCAATACCTTCGAAGTCAGGGAGTCGGTAGAGCCATGTGCAGCAAGGGAAAGGGCTTGCCTTCGCCATCCAGCGGCGAGCGCGCGACCTGGATAAAACCATAGTGCAGGTAGAACCCCACGGCTTGTGGGTTTTGTTCGTTTACGTCGACGGTGAGGGTCTCGTGACGGGCACGGGCGTGGTCCAGCAACTGGCGACCGATGCCCTGGCCACGACGCTCTGGGTCGATAAACAGCATCTCCACATTGTGCCCGCCGGTACCGATAAAACCGGCGATGCCTTGTTGATCTTCGTACACCCACACGTCCAGGGCGGGCATCGGCAGGTAGGTGTCGCGTACCAGGGGCAGCAAACGTTGAATGTCATCCTCGGGGAGGAAGTCATGGGTGGCGCGTACCGAGCGCTCCCACAGTGCTCCCAGCACGGTGTCGTCGGTGGCCACGCGAGGTCGAATAGTCATTGCAATGATCCTTCATGGGGACCGCGATCCTAACCAATCCGATTTCCGCGGGAAAGGTTAGCGTCAGAAGTTTCACCATGGCCTGTCGCCCCGATCTAGAGCCGATGGTAGTCTTTAAGCCAAGTTGTTGTCAGGGAGCCCTTATGGGCAATCACAAGATCGGAATTCGCCGGGTCAACGTCGAAAAAATCCTGCTGGCTGCGGAAAAAATCTTCGCCGAAAAAGGCTATGGCAGCACCGCCATGGCCGACATCGCTGAAGAAGTGCAACTGCCGCGCTCCAACCTGCATTACTACTTCACCACCAAGAGCGAGCTGTACAGCGCGGTGCTGTTCGACCTGCTGGAAGTGTGGAAGCAGGACGCCCTGAGCTTCGAGACCTTCGATGATCCCCGGGTGGTGCTGAGTAGCTACATCCGCGCCAAGATGCAGCGCTCGCGCACGCGGCCGTATGGTTCGAAAGTCTGGGCCAACGAAATCATCCACGGCGCGCCGACCCTGGGTGAGGCGCTGGATGAAAGCCTGTACGACTGGGCCAAGATGAAGGAAGCGAAGATTCGCCAGTGGGTGGAGGACAAGCGCATCCTGCCGGTGGAGCCGTCGAGCCTGCTGTACATGATCTGGGCCTCGACCCAGCACTATGCGGACTTTGATCACCAGGTGAAGATTTTGAATGATCACCAGCCGTTGTCGGATATGCAGTTCGAGAAGGCGATTCAGACGGTGACCGGTGTGATCTTGCGGGGGATTGGGTTGGAGCCTTGAGCCTGATCGTTCCCACGCTCTGCGTGGGAACGCCGCCCTGGACGCTCTGCGTCCGCTGTTGGGAGTGTGACGCGGAGCGTCACTGGAGGCATTCCCACGCGGAGCGTGGGAACGATCAGGGTTAGACAGCCTCCCGATAGGGGTTCCGCGGGTCCTGCGTCCAATTCAAAAACGGCTTGCCGGTATCCATCGGCACCATCTCGATGCAATCGGCCACCGGGCAGGTGATCTGGCACAGGTTGCAGCCCACGCACTCGTCATCGATCACCTCATATTTATGTGTGCCATCCGCCTGTTTCAAACTGGCGATGGCCTGGTGCGAGGTGTCTTCGCAAGCGATATGGCAACGCCCGCAGCCAATGCAGGCGGCCTGATCGATCTTGGCGATCACCTGGTAGTTGATATCCAGGTACTTCCAATCCGTCGTGTTGCCCACTGCCCGCCCGGAAAAAGCCTGCAAGTTCTGGTAGCCCTGACTGTCCATCCAGCGCGACAGCCCGTCTTTCATCTCTTCCACAATCCGAAACCCATGCAGCATCGCCGCCGTGCACACCTGCACCGCACCGCAGCCCAGGGCGACGAACTCCGCCGCATCGCGCCAGTTGCCGATGCCGCCAATACCGCAGATCGGCAGGCCCTGGGTCTGCGGGTCGCGGGCGATTTCGGCGACCATGTTCAGCGCAATCGGCTTCACCGCCGAACCGCAGTAGCCGCCGTGGGTGCTCTGGGTGCCGACTACCGGCAGGGCGACCATGCGCTCCAGGTCCACGCTGGTGATGGAGTTGATGGTGTTGATCAGCGACACCGCATCCGCACCGCCCCGATACGCCGCCCGCGCCGCCACGCGGATGTCGGTGATGTTCGGCGTGAGCTTGACGATCACCGGCAGCGAGCAGTAGGTCTTGCACCAGCGCGTCACCTGTTCCACATACTCCGGCACCTGGCCCACCGCCGCGCCCATGCCGCGTTCGGGCATGCCGTGGGGGCAGCCGAAGTTCAGCTCGATACCGTCGCAGCCGGTGGCTTCAACCAGCGGCAGGATGTTTTTCCAGGATTCCTCGACGCACGGCACCATCAGCGACACGATCAGCGCACGGTCGGGCCAGTCCTTTTTCACCTGGGTGATTTCCCGCAGGTTGATTTCCAGGGAGCGATCGGTGATCAACTCGATATTGTTGATGCCCAGTACTTCCCGGTTGGCGCCATAGTGCGCCGAGTAGCGGGATGACACGTTGACCGCCGCCGGGTCTTCGCCGAGGGTTTTCCACACCACGCCGCCCCAGCCGGCTTCGAAGGCGCGGACCACGTTGTAGGCCTTGTCGGTGGGCGGCGCGGAGGCCAGCCAGAACGGGTTGGGGGCTTTGATACCGGCGAACACAATCGAGAGATCGGCCATTACGCAGCCTCCACAGTCAGCATGAGTTGGGCGTGCATGGCTTCAGCGGCCAGCTTGCCGTGTTGCACCGCCTGCACGGTGAGGTCCTGGCCGAGGCTGACGCAATCGCCACCGGCGTACACCCCAGGAATACTGGTGCGCAGCTGTTCGTCGACGAAAATGCGCTCGCCGACCCGATGCAGTTGCTCGGCCAGCGGGTCGTGCAGCGCCTCGTTGTCGAAACCCTGGCCGATGGCCTTGAAGATTGCATCGGCGGCCAGCTCGAAGGTTTCACCGGTGGGGTGCAGGCGGCCATTTTCCATGCGCGTGCGCAGGAAGCGCATGCCGCGTACATGACCCAGGTCATCCAGCAACACGGCTTCGGGCTGGGCCCAGGTCAGCAGGCGCACCTGATTGGCCTTGGCGATAGCCTGTTCGTGGTGGGTGGCGCCCATGTCCGCCAGGCCGCGGCGGTATACGAGGTTCACATCGCGGGCGCCGAGGCGGGCCATTTGCACGGCCATGTCGATGGCGGTATTGCCCGCGCCGAGCACGATGCAGCGATCGGCCAGGGGCAGTTGGGTGAGGTCATCGGCCTGGCGCAGTTCGCGGATATAGTCGGTGGCGGCGAGCAGGCCAGGCGCGTCTTCATTGGCCAAACCGAGTTGTTTGCTGGCGGCAAGGCCGAGGCCGAGGAACACCGCATCGAATTGCTGGTGCAGTTCGCTCAACGTGAGGTTGTCCCCCAGGCGCTGGCCGTGGCGGATCTCGATACCGCCGATCTGCAAGAGGAAATCCAGCTCCTTCTGCGCAAAGTCGTCCACCAGTTTGTATTTGGCGATTCCGTATTCATTCAGGCCGCCGGCTTTTTCCCGGGCTTCGAAGATCACCACGTCATGGCCGTGTAACGCACTGCGATGGGCGCAGGCCAGTCCGGCAGGCCCGGCACCGACCACGGCGATGCGTTTGCCGGTGGGCGCGGCGCGCTGGAAGGGGTGTTCGCTGAAGTGGGCGTTGTCGATGGCGTAGCGTTGCAACAGGCCGATCAGCACCGGGGCGCATTCTTCGGCACTGTTACGCACGCAGGCCTGCTGGCACAGGATCTCGGTGGGGCACACTCGCGCGCAGCTGCCGCCGAGGATGTTGGCCGAGAGAATCTTCTGCGCCGCGCCTTGCACGTTTTCGGTGTGGATATTGCGGATGAACGACGGGATATCGATTTCGCTGGGGCACGCATTCACGCAAGGCGCGTCGTAGCAATACAGGCAGCGCGAGGCTTCCAGTTGGGCCTGGCGAGCGTTGAGCGGCGGCGCCAGGTCGGTGAAATGACTGGCGAGTGTCGGTCCATCCTCAACGGGATGGGGAAGGTGGGTCAGGGTCTGGATCACGGTGTTGGCCTCACGGTTATTGAGGTGCTGCCTCTGATGGGCAGTGGTTTTTTTGTTGCTTGCACTGGCCTCATCGGGAGCAAGCCCCCTCCCACACTTGACCGCGTTGATCCTGTTGGAATGGGGTCAATGTGGGAGGGGGCTTGCCCCCGATAGCGGTCTCAGCGCTTCACAGCTACTGGCCTGGAATGCTCAGCCCGCTTGCTCAACTGCTCGAACACCGGCGGATACGCCGGCCGCTCCACATAACGCCCGGCCCCGCGCTCGGCGCGCAGGTCGCCATCGGCCCAGACCAGCTTGCCCTGGCTGATGGTATGGCTGGGCACGCCGCGTACGGTCTTGCCTTCGAAGATGTTGAAGTCGACCTGCTGGTGATGGGTCTTGGCCGAAATGGTCCGCGTGCCCTGTGGGTCCCACAGCACCAGGTCGGCATCCGCACCCACGCGTATCGCGCCTTTGCGTGGGTAGAGGTTGAAGATTTTCGCGGTGTTGGTGGAGGTCAGCGCCACGAACTCCTGCATCGACAGGCGCCCGGTGTTGACGCCTTCGTCCCACAACAGCGCCATGCGGTCTTCGATACCGGCGGTGCCGTTGGGGATCTTGCTGAAGTCGTCACGCCCGGCAGCTTTTTGCTCGGCGCAGAAGCAGCAGTGGTCGGTGGCGGTGGTGTGCAGGTTGCCTGATTGCAGGCCGTGCCACAGTGCATCCTGGTGCCCGCGTGGGCGGAACGGCGGGCTCATCACGTAGCCGGCGGCGGTCTGCCAGTCGGGGTGCTGGTAGACGCTGTCGTCCAGCAACAGGTGACCGGCGAGGACTTCACCGTAGACCGGTTGGCCTTTGGCACGGGCGTAGGTGATCTCATCCAGCGCTTCTTTGGTGGAGACGTGCACCAGGTACAACGGCGTGCCGAGGGTCTCGGCGATGCGGATCGCGCGGCTGGCCGCTTCGCCTTCCACTTGCGACGGACGCGACAGCGGGTGCGCTTCCGGCCCGGTGATGCCCTGGGCCATCAGCTTGCGTTGCAGGTGATACACCAGCTCGCCGTTTTCCGCGTGCACGGTGGGCACCGCGCCCAATTCCAGGCAGCGCTCGAAGCTGGCGACCAGGGTGTCATCCGCCGCCATGATCGCGTTCTTGTAGGCCATGAAATGCTTGAAGCTGTTGATGCCGTGGTGGCTGACCAGCTCGGCCATTTCCTCGCGCACCTGCTCGCTCCACCAGGTGATCGCCACATGGAAGCCATAGTCAGAGGAGGACTTTTCCGCCCAGCCGCGCCACTGGTGAAACGCCTCCAGCAAGGATTGCTGCGGGTTGGGAATCACGAAATCGATGATCGACGTGGTGCCCCCCGCCAGGCCCGCCGCCGTACCACTGAAAAAGTCTTCACTGGCCACGGTGCCCATGAAGGGCAGTTGCATATGGGTATGGGGGTCGATGCCGCCGGGCATCAAGTATTGGCCGCTGCCATCGAGTAGTTCAGTGCCGGCGGGTATATCCAGGTTCGTACCAATAGCCCGGATTAGACCGTCTGCGCACAACACATCGGCGCGGTAACTTTCATCATGGGTAATAACGGTGGCGCCACGGATCAACAGCGACATGTCGAGTTCCTCACAGGCTTGACCGGCTTGTGCCAGTTCTAAGTGTTGTAGTGCTGCTTGCCGATGGTCGGTTAATTCCTGTCATCGGTGACAGGAATAGAAGCTAGCCCGAGTTTTTCGATTGGGCAAGAAGATTTTTTATAAGCTTATATTGTTTTCAGGCTATTGATTTATAAGGATAAAAATCAATAATCACCAAAATGTAGCGGCTTCTCACCATTTTGACGCACTTGACAGGTTCTTAAATTGAGCAACATTTCTTATTGCAAATCAGACGCTTGAGACATGCCTCTTGACGGGCAGGGGAAATAAAAATAATTGTGTTGCACCAGATTGAGTCCTGATGGTTCGGGCAACTTCCGCACTATTTAGCCTGAGTAAGGCGGCAAGTAACGAAGGCGCAATCGGAAAGCTGATTAACATCAGCCAGTTATATAAGCGGTGTGGGTTCGATGTTGGTTGTCGGCACGGTTATTGAGTGCAGAGGCGGCTGGCCGGACCCGTGATGTCATGTTGTTTACGAGGTACTCCGGCCGCCTGCAGTCAACTGCAGGCGCGCAACAATAATTCGAAAAAACTGTGGAGCGGCCATGCAACAGAACAGATCGCAAGTCATTGAACGCAACGGCCTGTACGAACTCGACGCCGGCCCCGACGTCCTCGACAGCCCTCGCTACAACCACGACATGGCGCCGACCAAGGTGCACGAACGCACCTGGAACAAGTGGCACATCACTGCGCTGTGGGTCGGTATGTCGATCTGCGTGCCGACCTACACGTTGGGCGGGGTGCTCACCGCGTATTTCGGGTTGTCGGTGGGCGAGGCGCTGATGGCGATCCTGCTCGCGAACATCGTGGTGCTGATCCCGCTGACCCTCAATGCGTTCCCTGGCACGAAGTACGGCATACCGTTTCCGGTGCTGTTGCGTTCGTCGTTTGGCATCCTCGGTTCGAACGTGCCGTGCCTGATTCGGGCACTGGTGGCGTGCGGGTGGTTTGGTATCCAGACGATGTTCGGCGGGCTGGCGATCCACCTGTTCTTGGGTTCGATTTTCGAGGGCTGGAAATCCCTCGGCGGCACGGGTGAAGTGATTGGCTTCATGATTTTCTGGTGCCTGAATTTGTGGGTGGTGCTGCGCGGTGCCGAATCGATCAAGCGCCTTGAAACCCTGTCGGCGCCGCTGCTGGTGGCGGTGGGGATCGGCCTGCTGGTGTGGGCGATGCCCAACGTGTCGATCAGCGAATTGATGGCGATCCCGCCCAAGCGTCCGGAGGGGGCGAGCCTGACCGGTTACTTCATGGCCGGGCTTACGGCGATGGTGGGGTTCTGGGCCACCTTGTCGCTGAACATTCCTGACTTCAGCCGCTACGCCAAAAGCCAGAAGGACCAGATCCTCGGGCAGATTTTCGGCCTGCCACTGACCATGTTCCTGTTCGCCGCCCTCGGCGTGATCATGACCGCCGCTTCGGTGAAACTGGTGGGCGTGAGCGTGTCCGACCCGGTGACCCTGATCGGGCACATCCAGAGCCCGGTGTGGGTGGCCGTGGCCATGGCGCTGATCATCGTCGCCACCTTGTCCACCAACACGGCGGCGAACATCGTCTCGCCCACCAATGACTTCCAGAACATCGCGCCCAAGCTAATCAACCGCACCACGGCGGTGATCCTCACTGGCCTGGTGGGGTTGGCGTTGATGGCCCATGAGCTGCTGAAAAAACTCGGCCTGATCGTTTCCGATGTGAGCCTGGAGACCGTCTACTCCAACTGGTTGCTCGGCTATTCCAGCCTGTTGGGGCCGATCGCCGGGATCATGGTGGTGGACTATTTCATCACGCGCAAACAGCAACTCGACCTGGCCGGCTTGTATCGCGATGACGTGTACCCGGCATGGAACTGGAGCGGTTTCATCGCGTTCGGCGTGCCGGTGGTGCTGACCTTGCTGTCGTTGGGCAGCGATGCGTTCAGCTGGTTCTACAGCTATGGCTGGTTTACCGGTTCGGCGCTGGGTGGGTTGTTGTATTACGGCCTGAATGCCAAGCGCGGGGCCAGCCCGGTCGCGGTGAAAACACCACTGTAGATAATTTGAAATGCAATCCACATGTGGGAGCGGGCTTGCTCGCGAATGCGGTCTTTCAGGCGACATTTGCAGCGACTGACACGGCCCCTTCGCGAGCAAGCCCGCTCCCACATGTATGAACGCATTCCATTGATGGAATTGAGTCAATCCATAAGAAATGTAGCCTGAGGAGATCCCCCATGAACGCTGCCCTCGACGTTCTGCAATCGACCCATCAGCACATCAACCGTGACCGCTTGTGGCAATCCTTGATGGACCTGGCCAGGCTTGGCGCCACGCCCAAGGGTGGCGTGTGTCGCCTGGCCCTTACCGACCTCGACCGCAAGGCCCGCGACCTGTTCGTGCAGTGGTGCGAAGACGCCGGCTGCTCCGTGACCATCGACGGTATCGGTAACATCTTCGCCCGCCGCCCCGGGCGCAACCCCAACCTGCCGCCGGTGATGACCGGCAGCCATATCGACACCCAGCCCACCGGCGGCAAATTCGATGGTTGCTTCGGCGTGCTGGCGGGGGTGGAAGTGCTGCGTACGCTCAATGACCTCAGGTTGGAAACCGAAGCACCGCTGGAAGTGGTGGTGTGGACCAACGAAGAAGGCTCGCGCTTTCCGCCATGCATGATGGGCTCAGGGGTGTTCGCCGAGAAGTTCACCTTGGCCGATACTTTGGCCAAGGTCGATGTGGACGGCGTCAGTGTGGGCGATGCGCTGAACGCGATTGGCTATGCGGGCTCGCGACCTGTGAGTGGGCATAAGGTAGGCGCGTATTTCGAAGCGCATATCGAACAAGGGCCGATTCTTGAGGATGAGAAGAAGATTATTGGTGTCGTGCTCGGCGCACTGGGGCAGAAGTGGTTCGACCTGAAACTGCGCGGCGTCGAAGCGCATGCGGGGCCGACGCCGATGCACCTGCGCAAGGATGCCCTGGTAGGCGCGGCAGCGGTGGTGGCGGCGGTGAATGCGGCGGCGTTGGGGCATCAACCGCACGCGTGTGGGACGGTGGGTTGCCTGCAGGCTTATCCGGGGTCGCGCAACGTTATCCCTGGCGAAGTGCGCATGACCCTGGACTTCCGTCACCTGGAGCCGGCACGCCTGGACTCGATGATTGGCGAGGTGCGCACGGTCATTGAAGACACCTGTGCCAAACATGGCCTCAGTTTTGAGATGGAGCCCACCGCTGACTTCCCGCCGCTGTATTTCGACAAAGGCTGCGTAGAAGCGGTGCGCAATGCGGCGAATGGCCTGGGCTTGTCGAACATGGACATTGTCAGTGGGGCAGGGCACGACGCGATCTTCGTCGCCGAACTGGGCCCGGCGGGGATGATCTTCGTGCCGTGTGAAGGTGGCATCAGCCACAACGAAATCGAGAATGCCGCACCGGATGACCTGGCTGCTGGGTGTGCGGTTCTATTACGCGCAATGGTGGCAGCTTCCGCCGCAATCGCCAGCGGCAAGTTAGCCGCCTGAAATACGGTAGAAAAAATGTGGGAGGGGGCTTGCCCCCGATAGCGGTGGGTCAGTCACCCTGTTATCGGGGGCAGCCCCCTCCCACATTTGAACAGTGTGTGATGTTAGATCCAGATGGCATCCCACAATGGGTAGTCGCCGATCTTTTTCACCAGGCCTGCTCTCAATGGATTGGCCACTACATACCTCGCCATCTTCACTAGATCATCCTCATTGCGCAGTGCGCGGTCATGAAAGCTTTCCTGCCAGAGTCTTCCCTTGCGTCCGCTTAGGCCGTTGACGGACCGCGTGCTCTTGGATTTCACCTGCCGCATCAGGTCCGCCAACGAGCCTTTTTTCAACTCAATAAGCCAATGAAAGTGGTCAGGCATGATCACCCACGCCAGGGAGTTTGCGAGCCCTCGGTACTGAGCCAGGCGAAACTGCCAGACCACCAGTCGACCGAGGTGGAAGTCGCTGAATATCGGTAGGCGTTCGTGGGTGTTGGTGGTGATCAGGTAAATGCGGTTGGGTTCGCTGAAGCGTCCGATGCGCAGCCGATGTGAAGCGGGTAAATCTGCCATTCCCTGGCCCTCTCAAGGTGTGTTCAGAGAGGCTAGATCGGGGTGTAAGAGGCTGACGGGCTGGCCTTTGGCAGGATGTGTCTGGAAGAACGCCATCGGGGGCAAGCCCCCTCACACATTGGTTCCGCGGTGTTCATACATTGTGTGTCTGGCACAGGAGCAGGGTGGGGGGCAAGCCCCCTCCCACATTGGTTCTGCGGCGTTCATACATTGTGTGTCTGGCACAGGACAAGTGTGGGAGGGGGCTTGCCCCCGATAGCAGTCGTTCAGTTGACAGTTATGTGACTGACCCACCGTATCAGGCACCCGGCTGCCAGCCACCACCCAGCGCAGTCACCAACCCCACACTCGCCTGCAACTGCCGCGTCTGCACCGCCTGCAACGTGCGCTGCGCCTGTAACGCTGCCGTCTGCGCCGTCACCACATCCAGATAACTCACGGCCCCCGCCTCGTAGCTGTTCATCGCCAGCGCCTGGGTGTGCTGCGCCGCATCCGCTGCTGCCTGCTCATCCAGGGCTTCCTGCTGCAGATCGCGCAATTGCCCCAGATTATCTTCCACCTCGCGCACGGCCTTCAGCACCTGGCTACGGTACTGCGCCGATGCCTCTTCAAACTCGGCCTTGGCCTGGCGCTCGTTGGCGCTCAGGCGGCCGCCGTCGAAGATCGGCAGGTTCACCAGCGGCCCCAGCGCCCAATAGCGATTGCCGGCGGACAGCAGGTTGCCGACGCCTTGCGTCTGCCCGCCAATCAACCCGGTCAGGCTGAAATCCGGGTACCACGCAGCCTTCGCTACACCTATGTTCGCATTGGCGGCAAACACCCGCCGTTCCGCCGCTGCAATGTCCGGTCGACGTTGCAGGAGATGGCTTGGCAGCTGCGATGGGATGCCCGGCAGTGCAATCAATTGCGGGCTCGGCGGCAGGGAGAAATCGCTGGCCGCCACGCCCACCAGTTCACCGATGGCATGCTCGGTCAGGTTGCGTTGCCCGCGGACTTCATCCAGTTGGGCCTTGGCTTCGGCGAGTTGGTTCTGTGCACGCGTCAGGTCCAGCTCCGAAGCAATCTGGCCCTCGTACCGGCTGCGGGTCAGTTGCAGCGCCTGGCTGAAATCATCCAGCGAACTGTTGAGGATCCGCGCCTGTGCATCCAGCCCATTGAGCTGCACATACAGGCTTGCCAACTGGTGCTGCAGGCTCAGGCGCGCCACCGCCAGGTCATCCCCCGACGCTTGCGCCTGGGCGTCACCCGCCGCCACCTGGTTGCGAATTTTGCCCCATAGGTCCAGGTCATAACTCAGCGAGAAACCCGCGGTGTTGCTGTTGTACACCGACGGCTGCGTGGTCCCCCGCAGTGGCCGCGAGTCCGATTGGCGCTGGCGCAACGGCTGCGCGCTGGCGGTTATCTGCGGGAACAGTCCGGCATGCAGTTGGCTGGCGTACGCCTGGGACCCATCGAAGTGCGCCAGCGCCGCCGCCAGGTCCGGGTTGGCGTTAAGCAGTTGTTGTTGCAGATCGCTCAGGCGGGAATCGTGGTAGAGCTTCCACCATTCGGGTGCCAGTTGGTCGGACGGTTGCGCGCTGTGCCAGGGACCGTCGCTGGTCTGCTCGCGGTAGTTCGCAGGCAGGTCAATCGGCGGCACCTTGTAGGTGGGCGCCATCGAGCAACCCTGTAGAGCCAGCAACATCAGGGCGCAGAGGGGCTTAAGCCTTGGGCGCATGCGCACCTCCAGCGGCGTCGGCCAGTTGCACCGGGTCGCCTTCGCGCAGGGCGTCGGGCGGGTTATCGACCACACGGTCGGCGGGTTTCAGGCCTTGGTCGATGACCAGGCGTTCACCGAGGTCGAGGCCGATATGGATGTCCTGCAAGTGCACATGATTCTGCGCATCCAGCACCGCCACTTGGGTGCCCTGGGCGCGGAAGATCAACGCGCTGGCCGGGATGCTCACGCCATGGGTGTCCGCCGGAATCGGTAGGGTCGCTTCGGCGTAGTCACCGGGTAGCAGCTCGCCGTTGGGGTTGTCGGCCACGAACTGCGCGAGCAGGGTGCCGGAACGACGGTCGATGGCGGTGGAGTCGCCGATCAGGCGCGCCTTGAAGTGCTCGCCGGGATGCTCGGGCACGGTCAGTTCGGCTTCCAGGCCGGGGTGGATGACCGCCGCGTAGTTCTGCGGCACCGGCACATACAGGCGCAGTTGGTGGGTGTCGGCGATGTTGAACAGCTCCGGGTCGCTGTCGGTGTCGGCCTTGATCAACTGGCCGATATCGGTGTTACGTGCAGTGATGGTGCCGGCGAACGGCGCGCGGATAGTCTTGTAGCTTTCCAGTGCGGTCAGCCTGGCGTAGTCGGCAGCGGCGGCCTCGGCGTTGGCTTTGGCGGCAGCGGCATTCGAGGTTTTTTCATCGGCCTCCTGGCGCGACACCGAGTGGCTCGCCAGCAGGTTCTGCCAGCGCGTGGCGGTGGTGGCGGCCAGGCGTGCGTTGGCCTGTTCCTGCACCAGGCGTGCGTGGGTCTGCGCCAGTTGTTGGTCGAGGTCGGGGCTGTCGATCTCGGCGAGGACTTGGCCGGCTTTGACCCGGGTGCCGATGTCGGCTTTCCAGTCCTTGAGGTAGCCGCTGACGCGGGCATGGATCGGCGCCTTGCTCCAGGCCTCCAGGTGAGCCGGCAGGCGCAGGGTATCGCCGGTCGCGTTCTGCTGCGGTTGGAACACCATCACCTGCGGGATGGCGGCGGTTTCGGTCCAGGCGGTGACCGATTGTTCGTGCAAGGTGCGGGCATGCAGGCCGTTGGCGACCAACAGGGCGGCCAGGGTCAGGCCGCCGACACCCATGAGCATCAGACGCTTGCGCGAGGGTTTGTGATCAGACGACATGAGGCGTTTCTCCAGCAGTTGCGCGAGTAGGGTGGCGCCCGTGGACCAGGCTGAAGACCACGGGAACAAACAACAGGGTGGCGGTGGTGGCGAGGATCAGGCCACCGATCACCGCACGGCCAAGCGGGGCGTTCTGTTCTTCGGACATCGCCAGGGGCAACATGCCGATGATCATCGCCAGGGCGGTCATGCACACCGGACGGAAGCGCGTGTAGCCGGCTTCCAGGGCGGCCTTGAGTGCGTCGCCATGTTCGGCCAGGCGTTCGCGGCAGAAGCTCACCACCAGGATCGAGTTGGCCGTAGCGACGCCCATGCACAGGATGGCGCCGGTCAGTGCCGGCACCGACAAGGACGTGCCGCTGAGGAACAGCATCCACACGATCCCCGCCAGCGCCGCCGGCAAAGCGGTGATGATCACGAACGGGTCGACCCACGACTGGAAGTTGACCACGATCAGCAGGTAGATCAGCACCACTGCACCGAGCAGGCCAAAGCTCAGGCCGCTGAACGCCTCATGCAACGCATCGATCTGCCCATGCAGGCTGATCACCGCGCCCTTGGGACGCATGGAGGCGGTGTCATCCAGCACTTTCTGCACGTCGCGGGCGACGCCGCCGAGGTCGCGCCCTTGTACGTTGGCGTACAGGTCGAGGGTCGGCTCGATGTTGTAGTGGGTGACCACCGCCGGGCTTTGCACGCGGGAGATGGTGGCTACGCCGCCGAGGATCTGCGACTGGCCGTCGGCACCGGTCACCGGCAGGGCTTCCAGCGAGGGCAGGCTGTCGAGGCGGTATTGCGGGGTAGCCGCGACGATGGAGTAGGACACGCCGTTGGCCGGGTTGAGCCAGAACGTCGGCGCCACCTGGGAACTGCCGGCGAGGGAGGCGACCATGCTGTTGGTCACGTCACGCTCGGTGATGCCCAGGCCATTGGCGCGCAGGCGGTCGACATTCACCTGCAGCGACGGGTAACCGGTGGACTGCTGGATACGCAGGTCGGCGATGCCGGGTACATGCTGCAGGCGGCGCTCCAGTTCTACCGCATAGGCGCGGTTCTCTTCGTCGTTGCGCCCGGAGATTTTCACGTCCAGCGGGGCCGGGGCGCCGAAGTTGAGGATCTGGCTGCTGATGTCCGCCGGCAGGAAGGCGAAGTGGCTGCCGGGAAAGCTTTCCGGCAAGGCTTCACGCAGTTTTTTCACGTAGTCGGCAGTGGGCGCGTGGACTTTTTTCAGGGTGACCTGGATATCGCCATCCTGCGGGCCGATGGTGCCGCTGCTGCTGTAGGCCATGTCGATGCCGCTGAGCGGAATGCCGATGTTGTCGACGATGGTGTCCAGTTCTTCGGCGGGGATGACCTCACGAATCCGCGCTTCGATACGGTCGAAGGCCGCGGCGCTTTCTTCGATACGCGTGCCCAGTGGCAGGCGTACGTGCAGGGCCAGGGCGCCGGCGTCGGTGGCCGGGAAGAAATCCTGGCCCAGGCTCGGCAGCAGCAGGAAGGACGTCAGCACACAGGCCAGGAAGCCGACGATAAAACGCTTGCGGTTGCCCAGCGCCAAGGTCAGCAGGCCGTGATAGGTGTCGCGGATATTCGAGAAATGACGCTCGAATCCCTGTTGGAAATTCAGCACCGATTGCAGCACGCGGTTGCGCGGTTTTTGGTGCTGCTCGCCCTCATGATGGTTGATGAACTCATCTTCCGGGTGATGCCCGGCGCCTGGCTCCGGCGTATGCGGCTTGAGCAGGAACATCGCCAGGGTCGGCACCAGCGTACGCGAGAGGATGAACGAACTGGCCATGGCAAAGATCACCGCCAGGGCCATCGGCCGGAACAGATAACCGGCGATGCCTTGCAGCAAAAACATCGGCACGAACACGATGCAGATACACAGCAGCGAGACGAACGCCGGGTCGACAATTTGCGCGGCGCCGTCGAGGATCGCGGTCTTCACCGCCTTGCCTTGTTCCAGGTGCCAGTTGATGTTCTCAATGGTCACCGTGGCATCGTCCACCAGGATCCCGACCGCCAGCGCCAGCCCACCCAGGGTCATCACGTTGAGGGTTTGCCCGCTGGCCGCCAGCAACGCGATGGCCGAGAGCACGGCCAGGGGAATCGACGCGGCGATGATCAGCGTCGAACGCCAGCTGCCGAGGAACAGCAGGATCATCGCACTGGTCAGCAGTGCGGCAATGATGCCTTCCTGGGCCACGCTGCCCACCGATTGCTTGACGAACACCGATGCGTCGCCCAGCAGCGAGGTCTTCAGTGACGGCGGCAGGGTTTCGTTGATGCGCGGCAGCATCTGGCGGATGCCATCGATGATCGACAGCGTGGAGATGTTGCCGTTTTTCAGCGCCGGCATCAGCACGGCGCGGTGGCCGTCGACGCGCACGATGTTGGTCTGCGGTGGCGAGCCGTCACGTACGTGCGCCACCTGACCGATGGTGATCAGCGCGCCGTCGACGGTCTTGATCGGCAGGTCGTTGAGTTCGTCGATGGCCTTGGGGCTGTTATTGAGCAGGATCGTGTATTCGTTGGGGCCGAGTTTGGCGGTGCCCACCGGGATGATCTGGTTTTGCAGGGCGAGTGCGTTGCCGACGTCCTGCGCCGACAGGCCTTTGGCAGCCAGCGCCTGCGGGTCGAGGTCGAGGGTGATCTGGCGTTGCTTGCCACCCATCGGCGTCGGCATGGCCAGGCCGGGCAGGGCGCTGAGGGGCAGGCGGATGTTGTTCTGCACCAGGTCGCGGATCCTGGCTTCCGAGAGGCTGGGGCTGGAGAACGCCATTTGCAGGATCGGCACCGTGGAGGCGCTGTAGTTGAGGATCAGCGGCGGCGTGATGCCGGGTGGCATTTGCTTGAGCACGGTTTGTGAAACCGCCGTCACCTGTGCGTTGGCGGTGCGGATATCCACGCCGGGCTGGAAGAAGATCTTGACGATGCCCATGCCGGGCAGCGATTGCGATTCGATGTGTTCGATGTCGTTGACGGTGGTGCTCAGGGAGCGTTCGTAGGTGTAGATCACCCGACCGGCCATGGCGTCCGGCGACAGGCCGTTGTACTGCCAGACCACGGCGACCACGGGGATGCCGATATCCGGGAAAACATCCGTGGGGGTACGCAGGGCCGCCATCGGCCCGATGATGCAGATGAAGATGGCCAACACGATAAAGGTGTATGGCTTTTGCAGTGCGGTCTTTACCAGCCCGAGCATGCGTGAACCTCCGAAAGGAGCAGGATTGCAAACCCCGGCAGTCTCACGCGACCCACCTAACACGCACCTTTCAGCCAGGTGAAGGAACATTTAGGTAAGGGCTGAAGATCGTTTCATATGTATTCATTTGTTCTACAAAGGGCAGCTCCTCAAGCTTGCAGCCCATCGGACACCTTGTCCTGTTTTGGAGCCCTGCCATGTCACTCAAACCTTTATTGTTGATTCCTGCCCTTGGTGCTGTGCTGTTGTTGTCAGCATGCGCGGGGCCCATCCCCAAGGCTGACCCGAGCGAAGCGTGGATTGGTCTTAAAGAAGAAGCGCCGAATGACTTGATGGCCGAGCGGGTAGACGGCAAGCGCGTGGATGACGGACGCTTTTTTGAGGTGACACCGGGGGATCATCGCCTGGATGTGACGCTGTTCGAGGAAGAGCCTGGCGACGACAACCAACAGGATTGCCAGGGGCGTGTCGAGTACAAGCACTTCAAGGCGGGTGAGCACTACACCCTGGTGGAATCGAGCCTGGGCACCACCGTGCGCGCCTCCTTGATGGACGGCCACGGCAAGGAAGTCGCTGCGACGCAGGACTTTAATTGCATGCCAGGCTAGGCGTGATGCACCGCGGCCTTGTGAGGCTTGGCGGGTACAGCGGATTTGACGTGGGGGTGATGGTGCCGGCGGGTAATGCGCAACACCCCCCACAACATGGCGCCGGCTACCGCCAGCCAACCGCAGATCAACAGAAAAATCGTCGTTACAAGGCTCATTCGGGCCTCCTTTCGCCCCTACGGGCACACACAGTCTTCTCAATGGACAGTCTAGCTACCGGGCGGTTGCCTGCTATTGACCAATGGTCGAGTCCAACCAACTTCTTTGCTCTATTGGCGCTCGCTGACTGGCCTGGTCGGCTATAGGCCCCGCCTTTCACTGTAGGAGCGAGCTTGCTCGCGAAAAATGTCAACGATGACGCGGACTCCCGGGTTTTAGCGGTGCATTCGGGTTTTTCGCGAGCAAGCTCGCTCCTGCAGGAAACATGAAGCGCGATTCGGCTATGATCAGGGCCCACACCGGCAGTTGAACAAGAGAGTAGAAAATTGCGGTTACGGTCAAACCTTCAAACATCTTTATTGTTCGCCTGTGCCCTGGGCCTCGCGGCCTGCTCCTCCACACCGTCGAGGCTGGCGGGCCTGCCGGAGCGAGTCGAGCTCAATGGCGTGCCGACCTTTCGTAGCGAGGCTTATCAGAGCGGTCCTACATCGTTAGCCAGCATGCTGTCGCAACAAGGCATTGTCATGACACCGGGGTTGCTGGATAAGCCGTTGCATTTGCCGGGTGGCGAAGCGGACCTTGAACGCAACATGCAGGTGCTGGCGCGTGAGTACGGGCTGATGGTGTACCCGCTCGATGCGAAGTTGACGGCGGTGCTGGCGCAGGTCGCGGCGGGTTATCCGGTGATGGCGCGGATTGGTGGCGGGCTGTGGTCCGACGCGCACTACGTGGTAGTGGTGGGGTTCAATCAGCAGAAAAGCACGGTGTTGCTGCGCTCAGGCATGGACCGGCGCCTGTTGATGAGCTTTGGCGACTTCGAGTCAAAATGGAAAAGTGCCGGAAACTGGGCAATCCTCACCCAGCGCCCGAGCCAGTTGCCAGCCAATGTCGACGCGCAGCGCTGGCGGGATGCGGCTAACGCGACGGCCCAGGCCGGTCAGGAACGGGCGGCGGCGCAGGCACTGAAGGTGTTGGCGGAGCGCAAATAAAAAACGGCGCTATCAAGCGCCGTTTTTTTATGGTCGGTTATCGACGCGCTTCTGCAGCGTTCGGCCGATTTTTCAGGTTCTTGTCGGCCTTGTAGCGCAACGCCACATCCGGCACCGACCCGCTCTTGCCAGTTTCAACCCAATTGCGGATACGGCTGGCATCGGCAAAGTGGGTGAATTTGCCGAAAGCGTCCAGGATCACCAATGACACCGGGCGGTTGCCCATGCTGGTCACCAGCACCAGGCAGTGGCCGGCCTGGTTGGTGAAGCCGGTCTTGGTCAGCTTGATGTCCCAGTTGGCGCGGTTGATCAGGTGGTCGGTGTTGGAGAAGCCCAGGGTGTAGTTGGGCTTGCGGAACGACACGGTCTTTTCCTTGGTGGTGCTCAACTGGCTGAGCAACGGGTAGTGACGCGCGGCGGCGAGCAATTTGCTCAGGTCCCGGGCGGTGGACACGTTGTGGATCGACAGGCCGGTGGGTTCCACATAGTGAGTACTGGTCATGCCCAGCGCCTTGGCCTTGGCGTTCATCGCGGCGATAAACGCCGGGTAGCCGCCTGGATAGTGGTGCGCCAGGCTGGCGGCGGCACGGTTTTCCGAGGACATCAGCGCGATCAGCAGCATTTCTTTACGCGGCATCTCGCTGCCGATTTTCACGCGGGAAAACACGCCTTTCATTTCCGGCGTGTCCTTGATGTTGATGTCGATGTACTCATCCATGTTCTGTTTGGCTTCCAGCACCACCAGGCCGGTCATCAGCTTGCTCACCGAGGCGATGGGCACCACCACGTCCGGGTTGCTGGAGTAGATGACTTTGTTGGTCTGCAGGTCTACCAGCATGGCGCTGCCGGAGGCGATTTGCAGTTTGGAGGTGTCACGCGGGGCCTGGGTGGTTTCGGCGGCGTGAGCGAAGGTGCCTGTAAACGCAAAAAATAGGCTGACAATAGAGAGACGAATTTTCACGCGGATGAACTCGCTAAAAAGTAAGGAAATACCGTTCGGAAACGGGTTTTGGATAAATGCCGTTACATTTTAGGAGTATGGATCAGAAACTGTCGAATGTTCTTCTAGAACCTGACGAAAGTGCTTAAAAACTAAGAAAAAACAGGATTTATTGCGGGCAATAAAAAGCCCCGCGATAAGGCAGGGCTTTTTCAGTACACCCGGTTATTAAGCGTGCAGGGTCTCTGCGGCGTACAGGGTGTTTTCCAGCAAGCAGGCGCGCGTCATCGGGCCGACACCGCCGGGCACCGGGGTGATCCAGCCGGCACGGGGCAGGGCGGTATCGTACACCACGTCGCCGACCAGCTTGCCGTCTTCCTGGCGGTTGATGCCCACGTCGATCACGATGGCGCCTTCCTTGATCCACTCACCCTTGACCAGGCCCGGCTTGCCGGCGGCGACCACCACCAGGTCGGCGCGGCCAACGTGACCGGCGAGGTCCTTGGTGAAGCGGTGGGTAACGGTCACGGTGCAGCCGGCCAGCAGCAGTTCCATGGCCATCGGGCGGCCGACGATGTTGGACGCGCCGACGACCACGGCGTCGAGGCCGTACAGGTCGACACCGGTGCTTTCCAGCAGGGTCATGATGCCTTTCGGCGTGCACGGGCGCAGCAGCGGGATACGTTGGGCCAGGCGGCCGACGTTATAAGGGTGGAAGCCGTCGACGTCTTTGTCCGGACGAATGCGCTCCAGCAATTTCGAGGCGTCCAGATGCTCGGGCAATGGCAGTTGCAGCAGGATGCCATCGATCTTAGGGTCGTCGTTGAGACCGTCGATCAGGTCGGTAAGGGCCTGCTGGGTGGTCTCGGAAGGCAAGTCGTAGGCCTTGGAGATAAAGCCGACCTCTTCACAGTCTTTACGCTTGTGCGAGACATAAACCTGAGAGGCAGGATCGCTGCCGACCAGGATCACCGCGAGGCCAGGCGTGCGCAGGCCTTGCTGGCTGCGCTCGGTGACTCGTTTGGCGATCTGCTGGCGCAGGCTGGCGGCGATTGATTTGCCGTCGATAAGTTGTGCAGTCATTACGCGTGATTAACCATCGAGAGGGGGAAGAAAAGTGCGCGCATTCTCGCATGCCAAGGCGTGAGGGCAAAGGCGCTTGGTCTGCAAATTGCCCTAACCCCTTAAATAAAATGAATTTTTTTCAAAAAAGATTTGACGGGTTTGGAGGGCGTCTATACTATTCGTCGCACTTGTCGGGCACAGCCTAGCACTGGTTAAGAAGGTCGAGCAGAATAGCGTGTTGTTCTGCAAGGCTGGAAGCACTTAGTTTGTAATCCTCCAAGAGTACAGATTAATAAGGCGCCCGTAGCTCAGCTGGATAGAGCATCCGCCTTCTAAGCGGATGGTCGCAGGTTCGAGTCCTGCCGGGTGCGCCATTAGGCAGCTTTGGCACAAGTAGCGTCAGATGGTGGGCGTAGCTCAGTTGGTAGAGCACGGGATTGTGACTCCCGTTGTCGAGGGTTCGATCCCCTTCGTCCACCCCATATTTTAAAAGGCGCCAGATTAATCGTCTGGCGCCTTTGCTTTAAGAGCTTCAAGCGCGGATGTGGTGGAATTGGTAGACACACTGGATTTAGGTTCCAGCGCCGCGAGGCGTAAGAGTTCGAGTCTCTTCATCCGCACCAATTAAAGCTTCGTTCATGCCTTCGGGCGGGGTGAGGTCAGGCAGGGAAGCAGTTTGAGTTCCTTGTTGATGCAATATGGTGGGCGTAGCTCAGTTGGTAGAGCACGGGATTGTGACTCCCGTTGTCGAGGGTTCGATCCCCTTCGTCCACCCCATATTCGAAAAAGCGCCAGATCATCGATCTGGCGCTTTTTTTTGCATCCGAAAAATGCCCTGTCTCGTATGTATTGGCGAGGACGGCCTTGGGTAGGTCTGAGGCCTCGCGGTTTTCGGGCGCTAACGTCGAGGGCGGTCTAATGTTGGTACGACAACAGGATGGAAGTCGGGAGGTCGCCATGGATGAGGCGCAATTAGTGGGCCGCCTGCTGCGGGGAGAGCAGTCAGCCTACCGTGATTTGGTCAACACTTACCAGGGGGCGATGCGTGCGGTGGCGTGTGCGATTGCAGGTCATCGGCATGTTGACGATGTGGTGCAGGAGGCGTGGCTCGCCATTGTTCGTGGGGTGGGTGGTTTTCAGGGGCGGTCAAGTCTCAAGACTTGGATGTTGACGGTTACTGCCAACAAGGCGAAATGCCGCTATGGGGTGACGCGGCGTGAGGCCCTGTTGGATGGCGGGTTGGGTGGCGAGCGCTTTTGCGCAGTTGGTGGCCAGTGGGTAGGTGGCCCGGTTGGGTGGCATGAAGATACGCCTGAGGCGTTGATCGGCGAAGATGAGTTGCGGCTTTGTATTGAGCAGGCTTTGCAGGAGCTTTCGGTATTGCAGAGTGGTGCGTTGATACTGCGCGAGCGTGTGGGGCTTGAGCTGGATGAAGTCGCCGAGCTTTTGGGGGTAAGTGTGCCCAATGCGCGCGTACTGTTGCATCGGGCACGCCTGCGGGTGTTTGCGGCCATAGAGCGATACGAGGCGTCCGGTAGTTATTGACGCCAAGAAAAAACAAGCATTCTCAATGCCTTGGCGTTAGAATCGCTGCCGGTTTTGAACGTGTAGAACTGATGCTCGGCTATACAGGGGTCAGTACAGCTATTAAATAGCAAATAACGGCGCAGTACCTGAAAAGGGCTGTGCCGTTTTCGTTCAGGCGTTTCGAGTTTCCAGGGCAGGGCGTTTCGTCGTATTTGTGTTTCTCGATGCTGCGAGCCTGCCTGCCGGCCTTGTTCGCAGGGCTGGCGGTCGGGGTCTGCTCGCCGACCCTTCTATATATAGAAGGGTCGTTGCAGAGCCCTGGCGTGACGAGCTGTATTTGCTAACGGGCTGAGGTGCATGAGTGCGCTTGAGCCCATAAATGGCCTGCTGTTTTTTTACCCATTTCCAGCAGGGTGACTTCTTGAGTTTGACCCTCTAGAATGCATGCCCTTGATTGGGGTCGGAAATGGCCGGCTAACGTCTGTGCAACGAGGAATATCCATGCAAGTTTCTGTTGAAAATACTACTGCTATCGAGCGTCGCCTGAGCATCACCGTGCCGGCTGAGCGTATCGAGACTGCGGTCAACAAGCGTCTGCAGCAGACTGCCCAGAAGGCCAAGATCGCTGGTTTCCGTCCGGGCAAAGTGCCGATGAGCGAAATCAAGCGCCGTTTTGGTGCCGACGCGCGCCAGGAAGCTGTAGGTGACGTGATCCAGGCTTCTTTCTACGAAGCGGTCGTTGAGCACAAGCTTAACCCGGCGGGTTCGCCGTCGATCGAGCCTAAGTCCCTGGAAGCAGGTAAAGACCTGGAATACGTTGCCGTATTCGAAGTGTTCCCTGAGTTCACCGTTGCCGGCTTCGATTCCATCGCCGTAGAGCGCCTGAGCGCAGAAGTGGCCGATGCCGACCTGGACAACATG
This sequence comes from Pseudomonas azotoformans, assembly GCF_900103345.1. Classification (NCBI taxonomy): domain Bacteria; kingdom Pseudomonadati; phylum Pseudomonadota; class Gammaproteobacteria; order Pseudomonadales; family Pseudomonadaceae; genus Pseudomonas; species Pseudomonas azotoformans. Next base: position 2,289,688 of record NZ_LT629702.1, on the reverse strand, counting down.
CTGGAAATCCTGCGCAAGCAGAACACCCGTTTCGAAGTGGCTGATCGTGCTGCCCAGAACGAAGACCAACTGAACATCGATTTCGTTGGCAAGGTTGACGGCGAAGTCTTCGCTGGCGGCTCCGCCAAGGGTACTCAGCTGGTGCTGGGTTCCAACCGCATGATCCCAGGTTTTGAAGACGGCCTGGTTGGCGCCAAAGCCGGCGAAGAGCGCGTTCTGAACCTGACCTTCCCTGCTGACTACCAGAACCTGGACCTGGCTGGCAAAGCTGCCGAGTTCACCGTGACCGTCAACAGCGTTTCCGAGCCTAAGCTGCCAGAGCTGAACGAAGAGTTCTTCGCTCAATTCGGCATCAAGGAAACCGGTATCGAAGGCTTCCGTACCGAAGTTCGCAAGAACATGGAGCGCGAGCTGCGTCAGGCCATCAAGTCCAAGGTCAAGAATCAGGTCATGGACGGTCTGCTGGCCGCCAACCCGATCGAAGTGCCTAAGGCCCTGCTGTCCAACGAAGTGGATCGCCTGCGCGTTCAAGCTGTTCAGCAGTTTGGTGGCAACATCAAGCCTGACCAACTGCCGGCTGAGCTGTTCGAAGAGCAAGCCAGGCGCCGCGTCGTGCTGGGCCTGATCGTGGCTGAAGTGGTCAAGCAGTTCGACCTCAAGCCAGACGAAGACCGCGTTCGCGAAATGATCCAGGAAATGGCTTCGGCCTACCAGGAGCCTGAGCAGGTCGTGGCTTGGTACTACAAGAACGATCAGCAACTGAACGAAGTGCGTTCGGTTGTGCTGGAAGAACAAGTTGTGGATACTGTTCTGCAGAAGGCTAAGGTGACCGATAAAGCGGTCTCTTACGAAGAAGCAGTCAAACCGGCGGAAGCAGCACAAGCCGACTGATTGTCCAACTCGTTGGAAATTCAACCATAAGCCAGCCTCGCGCTGGCTTATGCGTTTTCAAGACATGACTATTTGGGAGTAACTGCAGAGCATGTTCCGTAATTCCTATATTCAGCAGAACTCTGATATCCAGGCCGCTGGCGGCCTGGTCCCGATGGTTGTCGAGCAGTCCGCTCGTGGCGAACGCGCCTACGACATCTACTCGCGCCTGCTCAAGGAGCGAGTGATCTTTCTGGTGGGCCCCGTAGAGGACTACATGGCCAACCTGATCTGTGCGCAGCTGCTGTTCCTTGAAGCGGAAAACCCGGACAAGGACATCCATCTCTACATCAACTCCCCAGGCGGTTCGGTAACAGCGGGCATGTCGATCTACGACACCATGCAGTTCATCAAGCCGAACGTGTCGACCACCTGCATCGGCCAGGCCTGCAGCATGGGCGCGTTCCTGCTGACTGCCGGTGCCGAGGGCAAGCGTTTCTGCCTGCCTAACTCGCGCGTGATGATTCACCAGCCACTGGGCGGTTTCCAGGGCCAGGCGTCGGATATCGAAATTCACGCCAAGGAAATCCTGTTTATCCGCGAGCGTCTCAACACGCTGATGGCCAAGCACAGTGGGCACACGCTGGAAGAAATCGAGCGTGATACCAACCGCGACAACTTCATGAGTGCAGAGGCCGCACGTGCGTACGGGCTGATCGACGCAGTGATCGAAAAGCGCCCCGCTTAATATAAGCCGCTCAAAATAGGGCTGGTCGGCATGTCCGACCACTGGCGGGCTTGAAAAAGCCCGCATAAGCCTTCATCTTGTGTTGCAAGCCTATCGGATTTGGATCGAACGAATGACTGACACCCGCAACGGCGAGGACAACGGCAAGCTGCTCTATTGCTCCTTCTGTGGCAAAAGCCAGCATGAAGTACGCAAATTGATTGCCGGCCCCTCGGTGTTTATCTGCGACGAATGCGTCGACCTGTGCAATGACATCATCCGTGAGGAGGTGCAGGAAGCCCAGGCCGAGAGCAGCGCGCATAAATTGCCTTCGCCTAAAGAAATCAGCGGCATCCTTGACCAGTATGTGATCGGTCAAGAGCGTGCAAAGAAGGTTCTGGCCGTAGCGGTGTACAACCACTACAAACGCTTGAACCAGCGTGACAAGAAAGGCGACGAAGTTGAACTCGGCAAGAGCAACATCTTGCTGATCGGTCCTACAGGCTCGGGTAAAACCCTGCTTGCAGAAACCCTCGCTCGCCTGCTGAACGTTCCGTTCACCATCGCCGACGCCACCACCCTCACCGAGGCTGGCTACGTGGGTGAGGATGTCGAGAACATCATTCAGAAACTGCTGCAGAAGTGCGACTACGACGTAGAGAAGGCCCAGATGGGTATTGTCTACATCGACGAAATCGACAAGATCTCGCGCAAGTCGGACAACCCGTCGATCACCCGGGACGTTTCCGGTGAAGGCGTGCAGCAGGCGTTGTTGAAACTGATCGAAGGCACGGTCGCTTCCGTACCGCCACAAGGCGGCCGCAAGCACCCGCAGCAGGAATTCCTTCAGGTTGATACACGCAACATTCTGTTCATCTGTGGCGGTGCGTTCTCCGGCCTGGAAAAAGTGATCCAGCAGCGTTCCACCCGTGGTGGCATTGGTTTCAGTGCCGAAGTGCGCAGCAAGGAAGAAGGCAAGAAAGTAGGCGAGTCCCTGCGTGAAGTCGAGCCTGACGATCTGGTCAAGTTCGGTCTGATCCCGGAATTCGTTGGCCGTCTGCCGGTCCTGGCCACGTTGGACGAGCTGGATGAGGCTGCTCTGATTCAGATCCTCACCGAGCCGAAGAACGCGCTGACCAAGCAATACGCCAAGTTGTTCGAGATGGAAGGTGTAGACCTCGAGTTCCGTACCGACGCGCTCAAATCAGTGGCTAAGCGGGCACTGGAGCGCAAGACCGGTGCACGTGGCCTGCGTTCGATTCTTGAAGGTGTGCTGCTTGATACCATGTACGAGATCCCCTCGCAGTCCGAGGTGAGTAAAGTGGTGATCGACGAAAGCGTTATAGAAGGCAAGTCCAAGCCACTGTATATCTATGAAAACAGTGAGCCGACTGCCAAGGCTGCGCCTGACGCGTAAGCGTGTCGCAGTGTCGGTATAAACAAAGGGGCCTCCAGAGGCCCCTTTGTTTTTACGGCGTTTTTTACGCCGGAGCGTTTAGTGCGTTTAACTGCTGGCAATAAGCTTGTTTTTTTTGCATGCAGCCCCCATCTTGGTTTCAAGCTTACTTTTCAACTGTCATAGAGGCGAAATCATGAAGACAACCATCGAATTGCCTCTCCTGCCGTTGCGTGATGTCGTCGTCTATCCGCACATGGTTATCCCGCTGTTCGTGGGGCGCGAGAAGTCTATCGAAGCCCTCGAGGCCGCGATGACGGGCGACAAGCAAATCCTGCTGTTGGCCCAGAGAAATCCTGCCGACGATGATCCGGGCGAAGATGCCCTGTATCGCGTCGGTACCATTGCTACCGTACTGCAACTGCTCAAACTGCCGGATGGCACCGTCAAGGTGCTGGTGGAAGGTGAGCAACGTGGTGCGGTGGAGCGCTTCATGGAGGTGGACGGCCACCTGCGTGCCGAAGTGGCGCTGATCGACGAAGTCGAGGCCCCTGAGCGCGAGTCCGAAGTGTTTGTACGCAGCCTACTCTCGCAATTCGAGCAGTATGTGCAGTTGGGCAAGAAGGTTCCGGCTGAAGTCCTGTCATCCCTCAACAGCATTGATGAGCCGAGCCGCCTGGTCGACACCATGGCCGCGCACATGGCGCTGAAGATCGAGCAGAAGCAGGACATCCTCGAAATCATCGACCTGCCGGCCCGTGTCGAGCATGTACTGGCCTTGCTGGATGCCGAGATCGACCTGTTGCAGGTCGAGAAGCGCATTCGTGGTCGCGTGAAGAAACAAATGGAGCGCAGTCAGCGCGAGTACTACTTGAATGAGCAGATGAAGGCCATTCAGAAAGAGCTCGGCGACAGCGAGGAAGGTCACAACGAAATCGAAGAGCTGAAAAAGCGCATCGATGCCGCCGGCCTGCCGAAAGACGCCCTGACCAAAGCGACCGCCGAGCTGAACAAGCTCAAGCAGATGTCGCCGATGTCGGCCGAAGCCACCGTGGTGCGGTCCTACATCGACTGGCTGGTGCAGGTGCCGTGGAAGGCCCAGACCAAGGTACGCCTGGACCTGGCTCGCGCCGAAGACATTCTCGACGCCGATCACTATGGCCTGGAAGAGGTCAAGGAGCGCATTCTCGAATACCTCGCCGTGCAAAAACGCGTGAAGAAAATTCGCGGCCCGGTGTTGTGCCTGGTCGGTCCACCGGGTGTGGGTAAAACCTCCCTCGCCGAGTCGATTGCCAACGCCACCAACCGTAAGTTCGTGCGCATGGCCCTTGGTGGTGTGCGTGATGAAGCGGAAATCCGTGGTCATCGCCGCACCTACATCGGTTCGATGCCAGGAAGATTGATTCAAAAGATGACAAAGGTGGGGGTGCGCAACCCGCTGTTCCTGCTCGATGAAATCGACAAAATGGGCAGCGACATGCGTGGCGATCCGGCATCGGCCTTGCTGGAAGTGCTCGACCCCGAGCAGAACCACAACTTCAACGACCATTACCTGGAAGTCGACTACGACCTGTCCGACGTAATGTTCCTGTGCACCTCCAACTCCATGAATATCCCCCCAGCGTTGCTGGACCGGATGGAGGTGATTCGTCTGCCGGGTTACACCGAAGACGAGAAGATCAACATTGCCGTCAAGTACCTCGCGCCCAAGCAGACGTCGGCCAATGGCCTGAAGAAAGGCGAGATCGAGTTCGAGGTCGAGGCGATCCGCGACATCGTGCGTTATTACACCCGCGAGGCCGGTGTACGGGGCCTGGAGCGCCAGATTGCGAAGATCTGCCGCAAGGCGGTCAAGGAACATGCACTGGAAAAACGCTTCGCGGTGAAGGTCACGGCCGATTCGCTGGAGCACTTCCTGGGCGTGCGCAAATTCCGCTACGGCCTGGCCGAGCAGCAGGATCAGGTCGGCCAGGTGACTGGCCTGGCATGGACCCAGGTGGGCGGCGAGTTGCTGACCATCGAAGCCGCGGTGATCCCGGGCAAAGGCCAATTGATCAAGACCGGTTCCCTCGGTGACGTGATGGTCGAGTCGATCACTGCCGCGCAGACCGTGGTGCGCAGCCGCGCCAGAAGCCTGGGGATCCCCCTGGACTTCCACGAGAAGCACGACACGCACATCCACATGCCGGAAGGGGCGACCCCCAAAGACGGCCCTAGCGCCGGCGTAGGCATGTGCACGGCCCTGGTGTCGGCATTGACCGGCATTCCAGTACGTGCCGATGTGGCCATGACAGGGGAAATCACCCTGCGTGGTCAGGTATTGGCTATCGGTGGTCTGAAAGAGAAATTGCTTGCTGCACACCGGGGTGGTATCAAGACCGTGATCATTCCTGAAGAGAATGTTCGCGACTTGAAGGAAATTCCGGACAATATCAAGCAGGATCTTCAGATTAAACCGGTTAAATGGATTGACGAGGTCCTGCAAATTGCGCTGCAATACGCGCCGGAGCCCTTGCCGGATGTGGCTCCGGAGATAGTTGCAAAGGACGAAAAACGCGAGTCTGATTCCAAGGAAAGAATTAGCACGCATTAATGTGTTAAAGCCTGGGGGCTTCCTTGACAGCTTTTTAGAGCCCTTGTTATAAAGCGGCTCTTAAGTGTCTGTAGGCCATTCAGCACTGGTTTTTGCTTTCACCAAAAAACTTAGAATCATACTCAACAGATATATAAGGGGACTTAGAGTGAACAAGTCGGAACTGATTGATGCTATCGCTGCATCCGCTGATATCCCGAAAGCTGCTGCTGGCCGTGCGCTGGATGCAGTAATCGAATCCGTCACTGGCGCTCTGAAGGCCGGCGACTCCGTAGTACTGGTAGGCTTCGGTACGTTCTCTGTGACTGACCGTCCAGCTCGCACTGGCCGTAACCCACAGACTGGCAAAGCACTGCAAATCGCTGCTGCCAAGAAACCAGGTTTCAAAGCCGGTAAAGCCCTGAAAGAAGCCGTTAACTAAGCTTCGACCAAGCCTTTACCTACCCGGGTCGGACGCAGGTTCGACCTGGCAGCGGAGCGGCAAGCAGACCCATGTATGCATCGGGTCGCCAAGCCGGGGGGAGAACGAAAACCCCCGTCCGCTCCGCCAGTTGCGAGAAGGCGCATCCTTGGATGCGCCTTTCTTATATCCGTACTCTACCCACGCTCCACGGTTGCCTATTCTTGAAGTTCAACCGTTTCTGGGGGACGCATGCTGCAAAATATCAGGGACAATTCACAAGGCTGGATTGCCAAGACCATTATCGGGATCATCGTCGCGTTGATGGCGTTCACCGGTATCGAGGCCATTTTCCAGGCTTCGGGTAACAACAAGCAGGACGTGGCCAAGGTCAACGGTGAAGAAATCACCCAGACCGAACTGAGCCAGGCCGTCGACATGCAGCGCCGCCAGCTGATGCAACAGCTGGGCAAGGATTTCGATGCTTCGCTGCTGGACGAAAAACTGCTGCGCGAAGCGGCCCTCAAAGGGCTGATCGATCGCAAGCTGCTGCTGCAAGGCGCTGCCGACGCCAAGTTTGGCTTCTCTGAAGCTGCGCTGGACCAGGTGATTCTGCAAACGCCGGAATTCCAGGTCGACGGCAAGTTCAGCCCTGAACGCTTTGACCAGGTGATCCGTCAGCTGGGCTACACCCGTATGCAGTTCCGTCAGATGCTGACCCAGGAAATGCTGATCGGCCAGATTCGCGCAGGTATCGCTGGCAGCGGCTTCGTGACCGACGCCGAAGTCCTGGCATTCGCCCGCCTGGAAAAGCAGACCCGCGATTTCGCCACCGTCAACATCAAGGCCAACCCCGCTGCGGTGAAGCTCACCGACGACGAGGTCAAGGCTTACTACGACCAGCACGCCAAAGAGTTCATGACCCCTGATCAAGTGGTCATCGACTATCTGGAACTGAAGAAGTCTTCCTTCTTCGACCAGGTCACCGTGAAGGATGATGAGCTGCAGGCCGCCTATCAGAAAGAAATCGCCAACCTCGCTGAACAGCGTCGTGCCGCGCACATTCTGATTGAAGTCAACGACAAGACCACCGACGCGCAAGCCAAGGCCAAGATCGAAGAAATCCAGGCACGCCTTGCCAAGGGCGAGAAGTTCGAAGCCCTGGCCAAGGAGTTCTCCCAGGATCCAGGTTCGGCCAGCAATGGCGGTGACCTGGGCTTTGCCGGCCCTGGCGTCTACGATCCGGACTTCGAAACCGCCTTGTACGCGTTGAACAAGGACCAGGTATCGGCGCCGGTGCGCAGCAGCTTCGGTTGGCACCTGATCAAGCTGTTGGGCGTTGAGGCACCGCAAGTGCCGACCTTTGCCAGCCTGAAAGACAAGCTGACCAAAGAGCTCAAGACCCAGCAGGTTGAGCAGCGTTATGTCGAAGCGACCAAGCAATTGGAAGATGCGGCATTCGAAGCCTCCGACCTGGCCCAGCCGGCGTCTGACCTGAAACTGACCGTACACACCTCCGCGCCGTTTGGCCGTGAAGGTGGCGAAGGTGTTGCGGCCAATCGTGCCGTGGTCACCGCTGCGTTCAGCCCGGAAGTGCTGGATGAGGGTGCCAACAGCAGCGCCATCGAGCTGGACCCGGAAACCATCATCGTGCTGCGTGCCAAAGAGCACCTGAAGCCTTCGCAATTGCCGCTGGAAAGCGTTGCAGCGGCAATTCGCACGCAGATGGCCAAGGAGCGCGCCAGCGCGGCTGCCAAGACTCACGCTGACGAGCTGATCGCCATCTTGCGTGATGGCAAGACCCCGCTGAACCAGCCGGTTGACGGCCAGGCCTGGAAGGTCACTGAAGCGGCTACCCGTAGCCAGGAAGCGATCGATCCTGCCGTGCTGCAAGCCCTGTTCCGCATGCCCAAGCCAGCGGCCAAGGACAAGCCGACCTTCACCACCGTGACCCTGGCGGACGGTAGCCTGGTCATCGTGCGCCTGAACGGCGTCAACGAAGCCGCTGCGCCAACGGACGAAGAAAAGGCGCAATACCGCCGCTTCCTTGCCTCCCGTGTCGGCCAGCAGGACTTCGCGGCCTACCGCAAGCAGTTGGAAACCAAGGCTGACATCAAGAAGTTCTGATGTCGGTTTGAATAAAAAGCCCCCGGCCTGAAAAGACCGGGGGCTTTTTCATGGGCGCTGGAGTGGGATGCCCGGTGACGCACGCTTTGTCCTGCCGCTTTTCAAGGAGCCGGCCGCGACCTTGAGCAAACGCTGGAAATTCGGGCATTGCCCGTGGTCAGGTGCCGGGCAGTCCGCGGCATGCCGCAAGCCCTGGCTCATCGCTTTCAGGCGCTTGATGGTCGCGTCGATGCTGTCGGCCTTGTCCAGCAACAGTTGCCTGTCCACCTGCAACGCACCCTCGAAGGGCAGCATGCTGCGGATCTCGTCCAGCGACAAACCGCCGGCCTGCCCGAGGGCGATCAGCGCCAACTGATCAAGCACATCGGGCTTGAAGTGGCGCCGTTTGCCTGGGGCACTGGTCGCGGTGATCAACCCGGCCTTCTCGTAAAATCGCACAGTGGAGGAGGGCAGTCCCGTACGCCGGGCCACTTCCGAGATATCCATGACGCCTCGCTTGACTTGAAGTTGACTTCAACTTCTATCCTGCCTGTGAACGAAGGTCTCATCAATCAGAGGGTAGGTCATGTTGTCGATGGAAGCAGGGGTAAGGCTAGTATTGATCGGGGTCGGGGCGACTGCCGTGATGGATGTGTGGTCAATGATCCTCAAAGGCTTGGGCATTGCAACGCTCGACTACTCGATGGTGGGCCGTTGGGCAGGCCACCTGCGTCACGGCACGTTTGCCCATGCCAGTATCGGCAAGGCCTCGCCGGTTCGCGGCGAATCGGCGCTGGGTTGGGCGATTCACTATGCCGTGGGTATCGCCTTTGCGGCGCTGTTGGTGAGTATCTACGGGGTGCAATGGCTGCATGATCCCCAATGGTTGCCTGCGTTGATGGTGGGCACGCTGACGGTGGTGATCCCTTTCTTTGTGATGCAGCCCGCGATGGGCGCGGGTGTGGCGGCTTCTCGCACACCAACACCTTGGAGAAATCGCCTGCGCAGTGGGCTGTCCCATGGCGTATTTGGTGCCGGTCTGTATCTTTCGGCCGTGGTGCTCAGCCAGGTACGGTCTTATTGATTCTTCAGCTGCGGGCGCCTCTCGACGCCCCGGCCAATGCCCACAGCATCAGCAACACCACCGCCCACGGAAACGCCGCGACGCCCCAGCCCTGGAGCAACACGCCGCCCGCCAAGCCGCCGCCCGCAATGCCCAGGTTCCACACAGTCACCAGCATCGATTGCGCGGCGTCCGCTGACTCACCTGCCGATTTGGCCAGTGCGGTTTGCAGCAATGCAGGCAGCCCGCCGAACGCCAGGCCCCACAGGGCGACCGCGAGGTAGATAACCGTCGGCCGGTTCATCCAGAACGCCAGCGCCAAGGCGATCAGGCCAAACAGCGCACAGCTGACCAGTAGCAGCGTGTACAGCCACCGATCAATCAATACACCCGCCAGCCAAATGCTCAGCAACGCGGCAAGGCCGAACACCAGCAGGACCTGGTCAATATCGGCGGCAATCCCCGCCGGCACCAGCAGCGGCGCAATGTAGGTGTAGAGAATGTTGTGGGCCAGCACGTAGGTAAAAGTCACCCACAGCACCGGACGAATACCCGGCAAGCTGAACACTTGAAGCAGCCCCAAGCGTTTCCCCGCCGGTTCACCGGCGAAATCCGGCAGTTGCAGGCGTGCCCAGATCAGTAGCACCAGCGTCAGCCCGGTCATGATTGCAAAACTCAGGCGCCAGCCAACCGCAGCCCCCAGAAATGTACCCGCGGGCACACCCAGCGACAGGGCCAGCGGTGCGCCCAGCATCGCGACTGCGATGGCCCGGCCTTGCAGGTGGGGCGCGACCATTCGGCTGGCATAGCCTGCCAACAGCGCCCACAGCAGTCCGGCGAATACACCGGCAAAGAAGCGCGCCACCAGGGTCAGCCCATAGTGGCTGGAGAGCGTGGTCACGCTGTTGACCAGGGCAAAGCCGCCAATTGCGACCAGCAGCAAGGGACGGCGTCGCCAGCCTCGCGTCAACAGGGTCAGCGGGATGGCCGCCAGCAGCGACCCCAGGGCGTACAGCGTAACCAATTGGCCGACCAGTGCGGGTGACACGCCGAGGCCATCGCCCATCTGCGGCAGGAGCCCGGCGGGCATGGCTTCGGTCAGGATGGTGATAAAGCCGGCGCTGGCCAGGGCCAGCAATCCCCCCAGTGGCAGTGTTTCTTTTCGAGCAGTCACGGCGGAATCGGTGAGGGAGGTCATCGCGCTCTATCCATGCAAATGGGCAAGCCGACAGAGTAGGGGGCTGTGGTCTACGGAAAAACAGGCTAAGGTTCCGAACTTATCGGACGTTGGAGTCCGCAATTTCCAGGGACTCGCTCATGGATAGTCTGGGTAGCCTCTCTGTATTCGTACAGGTGGCAGAAACGCGTAGCTTCACCATAGCCGGGCGTGTGCTGGGCGTGTCGTCGTCGGCCGTCGGCAAGAGCATTGCGCGGCTGGAAGAACGTCTGGGCGTACGGCTGTTTCACCGCAGCACCCGCAGCATCACGTTGACCAGTGAAGGCGTGCTGTTCCTGGAGCGTTCGCGGCGGATCCTGGCCGAGGTCGAGGCGGCCGAGCGGGAGCTGACGGACGCCAGCGCCATGCCCCGTGGCACGTTGCGCATCAGCGTGCCGCAGGTGCGCGGCTTGCTGATGCCGGTGCTCAGCGACTTCCTGCGTGCCTACCCGGAGATCGAGCTGGATGTGGATTTTTCCGACCGCATGGTGGACGTGATCGAGGAAGGTTTCGATGCGGTGATTCGTACCGGCAAGCCAGAAGATTCGCGCTTGATGGCACGCCATCTGGGGCATTACCAGTTGGTGCTGGTGGGCACGCCAGCCTATTTTCGCCAGCACGGCACTCCACGACAGCCGCAGGACTTGAACGGGCATGCCTGCCTGCGCCACAAGTTCTGCGCCACCGGTAAGCTCGAACCCTGGCCGCTACGCCTGGTGCCCGGCGCCTCGGAGCCGGTCCTGCGCACCCCGTTGGTCAGCACCACCATCGAGTCCCTCAAGCATGTAGTGCTAGAAGGAATGGGGATCGCTTGCCTGCCGGACTACATGGTCAATCAGGCCGTCCAGGAGGGGCGGCTGCAAAGGGTGCTGGATGACTGCCTGGAACACCGGGGCAGTTTCTGGATCTTATGGCCATCAAGTCGCCATGCTTCGGTCAAATTGCGCGTGTTTATTGATCATATGTGTGCAGGGCTTTTTCCTACGGCCGGTACGCGGTAGGGCTGTGACGTTTTACCGACAGGAATGCGCGCGCCAAGGCCTCGTTCTGTTGCACAATACCGCCCGGACCGTTTTCCTCAGGATTTTCAATGTCGACATCATTTCACTTGCGTAGCCTCGGGCTGGCGCTGGTGCTGGCGGGCGCCGCGGGCTGCTCGTCACCCAAGACCGCCATTTATGAACATGAGAATTTCGACGACTCCGGTACGTTTTCCCGCGATTACCCAGTCACCGATGTGGCCGCGTGCGAAGCGGCGCGACGTGCCTTGCTGAGCCAGGGCTACATCATCACCAGCAGCGATCCGAAACTGGTGGTGGGCAACAAGAGCTTCCAGCAGACCGGCGAGACCCACCTGCAGATCAGCTTCAACGTGGTGTGTGCCGATGATGGTAAGGGCACCAATCATTCGACCATGTTCGCCAACGCCTTGCAGGACCGTTATGCGCTGAAGAAGGTCAACAACTCCGCGAGCCTGGGTGTGGGCGTGCTGGGGTCGGTGTCGATGCCGATCGGCTCTACCGATGACTCGATGGTGAAGGTAGCGAGCGAGACCGTTTCGGCGCCGAAATTCTACGAGCGCTACTTTGCGCTGGTGGATGTGTTCCTGCCTCAGGAAGTGAAGAAGGCCGCGCATATCCCCGAGCAGCCAAAAGCCGAGCTGGGTGTTCCGGAACCTAAAACCGCACCGGCGGCAGAGAAAACCGAGCCGCCGAAGGAAGAGCCAGCCGTGTCCCAACCCGTGGCGCCGCCTGCCGAGGCTGCGCCGCTCGCGCCGCAGGCGGAACCCGCGCCGGCCACCAGCAACCCGGACCTGCCGGCGCCGACAGAAGCGATTCCGCCCCTGCCGACGCCTGCGCAGTAATTCAGACCGCTACGGGGTCGGCCTTGTCGACGTTGATCCCGTAGCGGCTGATGGCTTCGCTGACTTTTTCACGACCGATCACGCCGTCATCCGCCAACGCCTTCAAGGCTGCCAGCGCGATGAAATACCGGTCCACTTCGAAGAACGCGCGCAGGGTTTCACGGGTATCTGATTGTCCGAAGCCGTCGGTGCCCAGGGCCACAAAGCGCCGGCCATGGACAAAGGGGCGGATCTGATCGGCGAACAGCTTCATGTAGTCCGTCGCCACCACCACCGGGCCCGCCTGCCCGGCCAGGCGTTGCTCCACATAACTCACCCTTGGCTCGCTCTGCGGGTGCAGCAGGTTCCAGCGTTCGGTTGCATGCCCGTCACGGCGCAATTCGGTGAGGCTGGTGGCGCTCCACACAGTGCTGTGCACGCCGAAGTCGTGCTCAAGCAACTCGCCCGCCGCAATCACCTCGCGCAGGATTGAGCCACTGCCCATCAGTTGCACCCGGGCCTGCTCGCTGGTCTTGAGCGGGTACATGCCCTTGAGAATCCCGTCTTCCACCCCTTCGGGCATCGCCGGGTGCGGGTAATTTTCGTTGAGCAGGGTGATGTAGTAGTAGATGTCCTCCTGTTCCACGTACATCCGCCGCATGCCTTCGCGAATGATCACCGCCAGCTCGTAGGCAAAGGTCGGGTCGTAGGACACGCAGCACGGAATCACCGACGACAGGATATGGCTGTGCCCATCATCATGTTGCAAACCTTCGCCCATCAGCGTGGTGCGGCCGGCGGTGGCCCCCAGCAGGAAGCCGCGTGCCCGGGCATCGCCGGCAGCCCACGCCAGGTCACCGACCCGCTGGAAACCGAACATCGAATAGAAGATATAGAACGGCACCGTCATCAAGCCGTGGTTGCTGTAGGACGTACTGGCCGCGATCCACGAGGAAATGGCGCCGGATTCATTCAGGCCTTCCTGCAGGATCTGTCCGTCCTTGCTCTCTTTGTAGTAGCTCAGTTGCCCTGCGTCCTGCGGGGTGTACAGCTGGCCTACGGCGGAGTGGATGCCAATCTGACGGAACAGGCTTTCCATGCCAAAGGTGCGCGACTCATCCGGCACGATAGGCACGATCAGTTTGCCCAGGTGCGGGTCCTTGAGCAGGGTGCCGAGGATGCGCACAAAGGCCATGGTGGTGGAGATCGCCCGTTCGCCGGTGTCCTTGAGCTGGGTAGCAAAGGCGGCCAGTTCGGGAATCTGCAAGGGTTCGACCGCGCTGTGGCGTGATGGCACATAGCCGCCCAGGGCCTGGCGGCGCGCGGCGAAGTAGCGGGCTTCTTCGCTGTCGGCGGCGGGCTTGAGGTAGGGAATGTCGGCGAGTTGCTCGTCCGCGACTTCCAGGCCAAAACGATCGCGGAAGGCCCTTACCGCATCTGCGCCCATCTTCTTCAATTGATGGTTGATGTTCTGCCCTTCGCCGGCTTCACCCATGCCGAAGCCCTTGACGGTTTTCGCCAGGATCACCGTAGGCTGGCCGCTATGGCGCACAGCGGCGGCATAGGCGTTGTAGACCTTGTCCGGGTCATGCCCGCCCCGTGAGAGTTTCCAGATTTCGTCGTCGGACATATCCGCAACCAATGCCAGTAACTCCGGGTATTTGCCGAAGAAATGTTCACGCACATAAGCGCCGTTCTGCGACTTGTAGTTCTGATAGTCGCCGTCCACGCATTCCATCATGCGTTGGCGCAGCAGGCCGCTGTGGTCTTTGTCCAGCAGGGCATCCCAACCGCCGCCCCAGATCACTTTGATCACGTTCCAGCCGGCGGCGCGGTATAGGCTTTCGAACTCCTGGATCACCTTGGCATTGCCGCGTACCGGGCCGTCTAGGCGTTGCAGGTTGCAGTTGACCACGAAGATCAGGTTGTCGAGCTTCTCGCGCCCGGCCAGGGAGATGGCGGCCAGGGATTCCGGCTGATCCATTTCGCCATCACCGAGGAAAGCCCAGACCTTGCGGCCCTGGTGTTGCTTGAGGCCACGCAATTCCAGGTAACGCATGAAGCGCGCCTGGTAAGCGGCCGTGATCGGGCCGAGGCCCATGGACACGGTGGGGAATTGCCAGAAGTCCGGCATCAGCCGTGGGTGCGGGTAGGACGAAATACCGTCGCCATTGGCCTCACGGCGGAAGTTGTCGAGTTGCGCTTCGCTGATGCGGCCTTCCAGGTAGGCGCGGCCATAAATGCCCGGGGAGGAGTGGCCCTGGATGTACACCAGGTCGCCGTCAAAGCGCTCGGTACGGCCACGGAAGAAGTGGTCGAAGCCTACGTCGTACAGCACGGCGGCTGACGCATAGGTCGCGATATGCCCACCGACCCCTGAGTGCTTGCCTGCACGCAGCACCATTGCCATGGCGTTCCAGCGGATAAACGCATTGGTACGGCGTTCGATGGCCAGGTTGCCGGGGTAGGGCAACTGACGGTCCGCCGGGATGGTATTGACGTACGGCGTGGTCACCCGCCCGTAGAAGTCGCCATGCCGCGCCACGTCGAAATCCAGCAACTGATCGATCAGGTAGTGCGCGCGGGGCCGGCCTTCGGTGGACAGCACCGATTCGATGGACTCCAGCCACTCGCGGGTTTCCTGTGGGTCGTCGTCGCGTCTGACTGCGTTGTTCGGGGTCATGTGAGGCTCCAGGGTAGGCAGGTTTGAAGTGGCGGGCTCCTTGTGGGAGTGCCGGCAAATGTAATTGCAATTGCAACTACATGGCCGAATCTAGCGCGGGATGAGCTACTATTGCAACCTTCTTGAAATTCCCCGGATGGTGTTGCATGTCGTCGAAAGAGCCGGATGTATGGTTCCGTTTTGTCAGGGCCCACAGGACCGTCATCCGTGAAATCGAGCGTCGCCTGGCTGAGGCGGACCTGCCGCCGTACGCCTGGTACGACGCGCTATGGGGCCTGGAAAGCGGCCCCGACGGCACCCGCCGCATGCACGAATTGGCCGATGTGCTCGCCATCGAACGCTACAACCTCACGCGACTGGTCGACCGTCTGGAAAAGGACGGTCTGGTGGTGCGCTCCCGCTCCGACGGCGATGGCCGTGCGGCGTTTGCCTCGATCACCGAGGCCGGTCGGGTGCTGCGTAAAAAGATGTGGAAGATCTACGAAAGCACGGTGGATGAGTTGTTTCTGTCGCAGATGGAGCCCGAGCAGCGCCAGGGCTTTGCCGACGCGTTGGAGCGCACCGCCGGGCTGGCCGTAGAGGCCGGTGTACAGGTTCGAGGACGACGCAGCTCCAAGAAACAATAGACATCCAATGTGGGAGCGGGCTTGCTCGCGAAAAAGGCGTGTCAGCCACAGGTGTTTCAAATGAACCACCGCCTTCGCGAGCAAGCCCGCTCCCACATTTTTGAGTGCATTCCAGCTCATTTCAGTGGGTAGCGCTGCATCACTTTTTCTATCTGCAGTGCATTAACCCGGCCCTCATCCGCCAACGCCTTCAGCGCCAACACCACTATCCAGTACCGACTCGGCGCCGCCGCCTGCACTGAACCCGCCCCCAGCGCCACATATCGCGCATCCACATAGGCCGCCAACTGGTCGACAATCGGTTGCGGGTAGCCCGTGACGGCAATCACCGGCGCGCCGCTTCCCGCCAGGCAGTCACGCAGATGGCAGCTGCGCTTGGGGGCTGTGGGATGCAGGCGGTTCCAGTGCTCAGCCGCGGCTGCCTCGCGGGCCAGTCGTGTGTAGCTGGGGCAACTCCACAGTTGCGCGCTGATGTTCCAGTCCTGTTTGAGCAAGCGCCTGGCGTGCACTACCTCGTCAAGCGCCCGGCCTGCGCCGAGCAATCGCACATCGAAGGGGCCGTCGCACTGGAGTGGGTACATGCCCTTGAGCGCGGCCTCTCGGTCCTGCTCGCTCAAGGGCGCTGCGCTGTCTTGATCATGCAACGCCAGGTAATAGAAACCGGGCTTGCCATCGACATACAGGCTTCGCAACGCCGCCAGCACAATCGTACGGGCTTCTTCCCCTGAGGCCGGGTCATACGGGGTACAGCGCGGATGAGTGGCCAGCCACAACGGCAAGGACGGCTGTGCACCTTTGGGCCAGCGCGAAGGCTGGTTTTCACTGTCGTTGCACAGGATGCCGCGCTGCCGGGTAACGTTCGATAGCGCGCTCAACTGTGCCGCCGAGTGCGCGCTGTGCAGGTACAGCAAGGGTTTTTCCACGGCGTTGCGGGCGAACCAGGCGGGCCAGTTACCCACGCGTCGGGAGCGCGACTGGCCGTGGATCACCCAGGCCTGGCGGCTGTATTCGAGGGTGCTGGCCATGCTGATCACGGTGTGCAACGGTGACCGGCTGGCGGGGGTGGCAGTGCTCAAGGCGTCGATACAGAGCTGCGCGGCGTGTGCGGTAGCGGCGGTCATGGAGAGGGTCACCTGGCGACGAATGCCCATACCCTAATGCAAATCTGTATTTGATTGCAATTGCAATGATTGCAATAGTTTCTCGGCCGTCAGGTGCTAAATCCCTGCAACGCTGCTACGTTTAATCCTTGAGTGCAGGAACGTCATGACGTCGACATTTTTTCGTCATCACGGCACTTTAGGCTGGTGATGCAGGTCATTTATCTGCAACCCCTGTTAACGCAAGAAGGAGTCCGCCATGGACGATTACCAGGAAGAACTGCTCGAGTACCATGCGATTGAGTTGGACCCGCTGGAACCGGCAGACGACGCTACAGAGCTGTAAGACCGACTTCAGGCGGAATGCCGCTGACTGCGGCGAAATTCCCCTGGGGTCTGGTTGTTCCACCGCCTGAAGGCCCGTTGAAATGCCTGGGCCGAGGCAAAACCGAGCAAGTAGGCGATCTCGCCGAACGCCAGTTCCGTGTCGCGGATGTAGGTCATGGCCAGGTCGCGACGGGTATCGTTGAGAATCGCGCGAAACTGAGTGCCTTCATCGGCCAGTTTGCGGCGCAGCGTCCAGGTCGGCAGCTTCAAGCGTGCCGCCACTTCTTCCAGGTCGGGTTCCCGGCCGCCATTGAGCATCGGCCCGAGCAAACGGGTAATGCGCTCGCGCAGGCTGCGGGTGCGGGTCAGTTGCTCCAACTCTCGTTCACACAGCTGCACCAACAGGTTCCAGGTACTCGGGCAGTGCTGCGGGTTGCGCAGGGCCAGGGTGTGCTGGTCGAGGCGCAGTTGATTGGCGTCGGCGCCGAAGTGAACGTCTCCCAGCGCGTCGTAGCGTTCGCTGTACTCCGGTGCCTCGAACTCAATGTCGATGCGCTGCGCCTGCACCGGTTGCCGGGCCAGGCTCGACAACTGCTGCAGCCAGCCGGCGATGATCGAGTCCACCACAAAGCGGTTGTAGGCGTTGTAGGGGCTGATGGAGTAGAAGCGCAGCCAGGCACCCTCGGCATCCTCGACGAAGCTCGACTGCCCGCGATAGTTGGAGCCGTAGAGTGCCTCGAAGCGGGTCAGCGCGCGCGCCGCCTCCCGCACAGTGGGCGCCTGGGCGGCAGTGACGCCGGCGAGCCCCGCCTGGCTCAAGCGGCTGAGCTGGCCCATGCGCAGGCCCAGGCCCGGGTCGCCGGTAAGCTGGATGGCCGCGTGGCCCAGGCGCATGTAGCGCGGGATCGACAGGCGTGCACCGGCTTCGGCGAGACGCGCCGGGTCGAGACCGTATTGCAGCAGCAGCGGTTGCGGGTCCAGGCCATGGCTGTGAATGGCATCGGCCAGGCTGTGCACGAAGCCCACAGACAGGTCCCCCAGCCGTACCGGTTTCACAACCAGATATTCAACAAGCGCGCACCACGGGCCTCGCCATCGGCGCTGATTTGCCCGTTGCTGCTGAGAAAGCTGTGCCCGGCGGTGCCCAGGTCCCAGAACTGCCCGCGCAGGAACACGCTCATGCCGGCGCTGGCCTGGCTGATCGGCTGCTGGCTGATCAGCGTAAGACGGCGCCAGGCTTCGCCCTCACTGAGTTCTTCGGGCTTGAGGCTGATTTCGGTCGGGGTGGACACGCTTTTGAAGCCGCGCCACGGACGGTCCCAGGTATCGCGACCCAGCACAAAGGCTGGCACCGCGATCAATTGCGCGCCTTGTTCGTTGAGCTTGCGGTAGTTGTCCGGGTACCAGCTGTCGCTGCCGACCAGCACCCCCAGGCGCCCGGCAGGAGTGTCGACCACGCTGACGATGTTTTCATCGCCAGGCTTGATGAAGCCGCGCTCATCGTAGATCGGGTAGAGCTGGCGCTGCGGATCGCCGATCGGCAAGCCGTCGGCGGCAAACACCACGCTGGCGTTATACAAGGCGCCATGGCCGACCTGCAGTTGACCCTGGCTCACGGTCGGGTTCGGCAGGGTGATGGAGCCGGCCACCAACGTAACGCCGAACTCCTTGGCCAGGCCGCCGAACAACAGCTGGTAGTCCCGCGCCATGCCCGAGGCTTTCATGCGCAGGTAGGCGTCGTCGGTGCGGTTGTCGCCGGTGGCGCTGATCCAGGCACGGGCGAAGAGCAGCGGGTTGCTGACCGACAGCCAGTTCATCGCATCCTTGACATGGAGCGCCTGGTACACCTCGTTCTTTTCGCCGGTGAGCATCAGCCAGGTGCCGATGTGTTCGGGCAGCACCACGATGGTCTTGTTGTTGATCAGCCCCTGGTCCCGGGCCTTTTGCAGGTAGGCCGCGAGCTTCAGGTGCAGGCGTTCCAGGCTCTGGTAGTCGGCGGGAAACAGCTCCGGCTGGATGCCCAGCAGGTTGCCGCGGTCGGCAGGCAGGCCTTCGTTGACGGCGAGAGTGATCCGCAGATCCGACAGGTAATGCGCCACGGGGCGCTCCTGGGTCCAGACCAGATACGCGGCGATGGCGGCAACCAGCGCCAGGGAGACGGTAAAAGCAAGAAGTTTACGCATGGGGGAACAGACAACAGACCGTGTGCAGGGTTCGCCGACTAGGGTAGGGCCCATGGGCGGGCTTGCCAAGGGGCGCTGTGCATTTGGATCAATAACTTGTCAGTTTCAGTCATTGAGCCGTCATCCACCGCCTTTTAGTCTGTGGGACATAAACCGATGGCGGGCCGCACGAGCCCGTCACACCCCGTGATGATCCGTTGTGGAGCTTGACCATGACCGCTGCTGCCTACCCGCATCTGCTGGCCCCGTTGGACCTGGGTTTTACCACCTTGCGCAACCGTACCCTGATGGGTTCGATGCACACCGGCCTGGAAGAGAAACCCGGCGGTTTCGAACGCATGGCTGCCTATTTTGCCGAGCGCGCCCGGGGCGGCGTGGGCCTGATGGTCACCGGCGGCATCGGCCCGAATGACGAGGGCGGGGTGTACGCCGGCGCAGCTAAGCTGACCACCGAGGAAGAAGCACAAAAACACAAGATCGTGACCCAGGCGGTGCACGCGGCGGGTGGCAAGATCTGCATGCAGATTCTCCACGCCGGCCGATATGCCTACAGCCCCAAACAGGTCGCGCCGAGTGCGATCCAGGCGCCGATCAACCCGTTCAAGCCCAAGGAGCTGGACGAGGAGGGCATCGAGAAACAAATCCAGGATTTCGTCACCTGCTCGCTGCTGGCCCAGGTCGCCGAGTACGACGGCGTGGAAATCATGGGGTCCGAAGGTTACTTCATTAACCAGTTCCTCGCGGCCCACACCAACCACCGCACCGACCGCTGGGGCGGCAGCTACGAAAATCGCATGCGCCTGGCCGTGGAAATCGTGCGCCGGGTGCGTGAAGCCGTGGGCCCGAATTTCATCATTATTTTCCGCCTGTCGATGCTCGACCTGGTGGAAGGCGGCAGCACCTGGGAAGAGATCGTGCAGTTGGCCAAGGCCATCGAAGGCGCCGGTGCGACGATCATCAACACCGGCATCGGCTGGCACGAAGCGCGCATCCCGACGATTGCAACCAAGGTGCCGCGTGGCGCGTTCAGTAAAGTCACCGCCAAGCTGCGCGGTGCGGTGCAGATTCCGCTGATCACCACCAACCGCATCAACACCCCGGAAATCGCCGAGCAGATTCTTGCCGAGGGTGATGCCGACATGGTCTCCATGGCGCGCCCGTTCCTGGCCGACCCGGAGTTCGTCAACAAGGCCGCCGCCGGTCGCGCCGATGAGATCAATACCTGCATCGGCTGCAACCAGGCGTGCCTGGACCACACCTTTGGCGGCAAGCTGACCACCTGCCTGGTCAACCCACGGGCGTGCTACGAAACCGAGCTCAACTACCTGCCGGTCAAGCAGATCAAGAAGATCGCCGTGGTCGGTGCCGGTCCTGCCGGCCTGGCCGCCGCAACGGTGGCCGCCGAGCGTGGCCACCAAGTGACGTTGTTCGACTCCGCCAGCGAGATCGGCGGCCAGTTCAACATCGCCAAGCGGGTGCCGGGCAAAGAGGAGTTTTTCGAAACCCTGCGCTACTTCAAGCGCAAATTGCAGACCACCCATGTGGAGCTGTGCCTCAACACCCGCGCGGACGTGGCGCAACTGGCGGCGGGCGGTTATGACGAGATCATCCTGGCCACCGGTATCGCACCGCGCACCCCAGCGATCCCGGGGATCGACAACGCCAAGGTGCTGAGCTACCTGGATGTGATCCTGGAGCGCAAGCCGGTCGGCAAGCGCGTGGCGGTGATTGGCGCCGGCGGTATCGGTTTTGACGTGTCGGAATTCCTCGTGCATCAGGGCGTGTCTACCAGCCTGGACCGCGAAGCGTTCTGGAAGGAATGGGGCATCGACACCCAGCTGCAAGCCCGTGGTGGCGTGGCCGGGATCAAGCCTCAGCCGCATGCCCCGGCGCGTGAAGTGTTCCTGCTGCAACGCAAGACTTCCAAGGTCGGCGACGGCCTGGGCAAGACCACCGGCTGGATCCACCGCGCCGGGTTGAAGAACAAGCAGGTGCAAATGCTCAACAGCGTCGAGTACCTGAAGATCGACGATGCGGGCCTGCACATCCGCATTGGCGCTGAAGGTGAACCCCAGCTGCTGGCGGTGGACAACATCGTCATTTGCGCCGGCCAGGACCCGTTGCGCGAACTGCAGGACGGCCTGGTCACCGCCGGCCAGAACGTGCACCTGATCGGCGGCGCCGATGTGGCGGCCGAGCTGGACGCCAAGCGCGCCATCAACCAGGGCTCGCGCCTCGCCGCCGAGCTGTAAGACCCTGGGCGGGGCGGTGGTAGACTACCGCCCCGTTTTTCATGCAGGTCCCGCCCGATGGGTCCCTTCGATTGGCTTCCCCACGCACCGCTTGAGCCGCTGCACCTGGATTGGCTCAGAGGTGTCGAGCTGGCCGTGTTGCGCCTGGACCGCATCGACCCGCTGATCAGCGGCAACAAGTGGTTCAAGCTCACCGGGCACCTGGCGCAGGCGCAAGCCGCTCGCGGCCTCATCAGCCTGGGCGGGGCTTACTCCAACCATCTGCATGCATTGGCGGCCGCTGGCAAGCGCTTCGGTTTCCCCACCGTCGGCCTGCTGCGCGGGCACCCGCAAGACACCCCCACCGTTCTCGACCTGAAAGCCTTCGGCATGCAGCTGCATTGGCTGGGCTATGGCGGTTATCGCGCGCGGCATGAACCCGGTTTCTGGTTGCCGTGGCGTGAGCAGTATCCCCACCTGCACCCGGTGCCCGAGGGCGGCGGTGGTCGGGAGGGCGCCCTGGGTTGCGCGGTGCTGGTCGAGCAGGTGCGTGCACAGTTGCACAGCGTGGGCTGGGCGGACTACGACGGCTGGTGGCTGGCCGCAGGCACCGGCACCACGCTGGGCGGCCTGGCACTGGCAGAGGCGGGCGCGCACCCGGTGCACGGCGCCATGGCGGTGCCGGACGATCACGGTGTGGCGCAGAACGTCGAGGCCATCGTGCAGGGCGGCTATGAACTGCTGGACGCCAGTCGAGGTGGCTTCGCCAAAGTCGACCCCGAGTTGCTCGACTTCATCGACACCACCCAGCAGGCCTGCGGCGTACCCTTGGAGCCGCTTTACACCGGCAAGGCGTTACTGGCCTTGAAGACGCAGATCGAAGCCGGGCGTTTCGCCCCCGGCACTCGCCTGGTCTTCGTCCACACCGGCGGGCTGCAAGGCCAGCGAGGCTTCAAGGGTTAGCGCGCTTGCCCGGCATCATCCGCAACGCGGTGTTGTCCCGCAGGATGTAATGGTGGGCGATCCCGGCCAGCGCATGCAGCCCGATCAACCAGTAGCCGATCTTGCCGAACAGCACATGCCAGCCTTCAATCTGCTTGGCCAGCGCCTTGTTTTCCGCGATCAACGGCGGCAATTCCATGCCATAGAACATCACCGAATGCCCCTCGGCACTCACAATCAGCCAACCCGCAATCGGCATGCCGATCATCAACGCGTACAGCGCAACGTGCATCAGCGTCGCCAACAGGCTCTGCCATGGCGGCGGTGCCGGTACGATCTTCGGCGCCACCCCCAGGCTGCGTGCGAACAGGCGCAGCCACACCAGCACAAACACGGTGAGGCCGAACATGAAGTGCATCTCGACGATCAGCGTTCGCGCACCGCTGCCTTTGGGAAACTGGCCGCGTAACTCAATGCAGGCGTAGACCACCGCCAGCAGCACCACCATCAACCAGTGCAACGCAATCGACATGGTGCTGTAGCGTGTATCGGAGTTTTTCCACGGCATTGCTGGGTTCCTCACTCATCAGGGCAAACCTCCATTCTTTGGCGATGGAGTCCTTTAACTGTATGCCGGTTTTGAGCGGTTTGCCTTGGGTAAGTGCCGTGATGTTGACCTCTATCAGTAGCTCTGCGGCATTTGCCCACGGGCCAGGCGCGCATTGATGTCGGTGATGACCGCAGGCAGGTCGTTGATGGTGTCGATCAGGTAGTGCGGCCGTGAGCCTGCGAACATCGCCTCGATGCGCTTGCGCTCGCTGGCCAGTGTGGCCGCATCCAGGTCGCGGAACTGCTCGTAGGTCAAACCCAGCGCATTGCCGGAGCAGGTCAGGGCCACGGTCCACATGCCGGCGCGGCGGCCTTCGAGTATACCCGGCACGGTGTCGTCGACCTTCACGCAGGCCGCCACATCGTCGATGCCCAGCGCAATCACGTTGGCCAGGGCCTGGGCTGGCCATGGGCGACCGTTGGGCACTTCGTCGGTGGCGACTACGTGGTCGGCGATATAGCCGTTGGTGGCGGCCAGGGCAACCACCTTGTCCATCACTTGCTTGGGGTAGCCGGAGCAGGAACCGATCTTGATGCCTTGCACCCGCAGCTGGGCGATAGTGTCGAGGGCGCCAGGGATCAGTGCCGAGTGTTCGGCGATTTTCTCGATCTGCAACGGCATGAAACGTTTGTAGATGGCGGTTACGTCATCGTCGGTGGGCGTGCGACCGAAGGCCTTGCGGTAGCGCTCGGCGACTTGCGGCTGATTGCACAGGGTGCGGATGTGGTCCCACTTGCCCATGCCCATCGGGCCACGGGCTTCTTCGATGGAAACTTGCACGTCGAATTCGGCGAAGGCTTCGACAAAAATCTGCGTCGGGGCGAAGGAGCCGAAGTCGACCACGGTGCCGGCCCAATCGAGGATCACGGCTTGCAGGGTGTTGGGGTTTTGATAGTTCATGCGTGTGCTCCAATCGATGAAAGGGTGATACCCATGGCCTGCAGTACGTCAGCGATGGCGGTGACGGCGGCGTGCATGTCGCTGTCATCGACATGGCCGATGCAGCCCACGCGGAAGGTGTCCACCTGGGTCAGTTTGCCCGGATACAGAATGAAACCCTTGGCCTTGACCCGTTCATAGAAGTCCTTGAACTGGTAACGCGGGTCTTGCGGCGCGTGGAAAGTGACGATGATCGGCGCCTGGATCGCCACCGGCAGGAAGCTGTGCAGGCCCAGCTCGGCCATGCCGTCCAGCAGAGCCTGGCAGTTATTGGCGTAGCGTTGATGACGTGCGCGCAGGCCGCCTTCTTCGGCGTATTGCAGCAGTGCTTCATGCAGGGCCGCCACCACGTGGGTCGGCGGGGTGAAACGCCATTGGCCGGTCTTGGCCATGTAGCTGTGCTGGTCGAACAGGTCCATCGCCAGGGAGTGGCAGTTGCCTTGGGCGGCGGCCAGCGCCTGTTGGTCGACGAAGACAAAGCCCATGCCCGGCACGCCTTCCAGGCACTTGCCCGAAGCGGCGATCAATGCGTCGAACGGTACTTCGCGGGCGTTGATCGGCAGCGCACCAAAGGCGCTCATGGCGTCGACGATCAGGCGCTTGCCGTGGTGTTTCACCACCTGGGCGATCTCGGCCAAGGGGTTGAGGATGCCGGTGCTGGTTTCGCAGTGGATCAGCGCGACATGGGTAATGGCCGTGTCGGCGTGCAGCAGGCGGTCCACATCGGCGGCGGTGGTGGGTTGGTCCTCGGCGGTTTCGAAGGTACTGAACTCGCGGCCCAGTATTTCGCAGATTTTCGCCAGGCGCTTGCCATAGGCGCCGTTGATCAGCACCAATACCTTGCCGTCGCGCGGGACCAGCGTGCCGATGGCCGCTTCGACGGCAAAGGTGCCGCTGCCTTGCAAGGGCACGCAATGGTGGCTGGCGGCGCCGTCGATGATTGCCAGCAACTGTTCGCAGACGCTGGCGGTGAGCTGGTTGAATCGGTCGTCCCATGAACCCCAATCCACCATCATGGCCTGGCGGGTGCGGTTGGAGGTGGTCAGGGGGCCGGGGGTCAGCAGGATGGGCGTCGTCATTACAAATCCTCGCGAAGCATCGGTTGAATCTACGGCGCCTAAATTGCAGTTTGGCTTGTCATCAATCAAATTGTTTGTTGTTATGCGAGCTATCAGTGAGGCCGATAAATATGAATCTGTTCCAACTGCGCGCATTCGATGCCGTGGCCCGCGAGGGCAGTTTTACCCGTGCGGCGGCGCGGCTGTTCATCAGCCAGCCGGCGGTGACCGGGCACATCAAGGCCCTGGAGGAGTATTA
Source organism: Pseudomonas azotoformans (assembly GCF_900103345.1). NCBI lineage: Bacteria > Pseudomonadati > Pseudomonadota > Gammaproteobacteria > Pseudomonadales > Pseudomonadaceae > Pseudomonas > Pseudomonas azotoformans. The sequence continues at coordinate 2,264,516 of NZ_LT629702.1, read as the reverse complement.
CCAGATCCCTTTATTGCGCCGTACGGCAAGGCGCGTGGAACTGACCGAGGAAGGCACGCGCCTGGCGGCCATCACCCGGGCGATCTTCGGTCTGGTGGACGAGGCGCAGACCCTGCTGGAAGCCAATCGCCAATTGCTCACCGGGCGCCTGGAAGTGGCGGCGGACGGTCCGCACCTGGTGATGCCGATGATCGCCAGCCTGCGTGCGCGTTATCCCGGGATCACGGTCAATCTGCGCCTCGGCAACGCCCAGGAAACCCTGGCGGCGCTGTTGTCCGAGCATGCGGATGTGGCGGTGCTGACTGAGGTGGAGCCGCGCAATGGGCTGCACTTGCAGCCGTTGGCCGAATCGCGGATCTGCGCGCTGGTGCCGGTGGCGCATCCGTGGGCCAGGCAGGCCGAGGGTGTTCAGCTGGAGCAATTGCATGAGGTCATCATGGTGCTGCGTGAACCCGGTTCCATCACCCGGCGCACGTTTGACGGTGCTTGCCTCGCTGCCGGTGTACAGCCCAGGGTGCTGCTGGAGCTGGACAGTCGCGAGGCGGTGACGGAAGCCGTGGCTGCCGAATTGGGCGTGGGGGTGGTGTCGTCGATGGAGGTCAGCCCCGACCCGCGGGTGTGCGCCGTGCCGATCCAGGGTGATGGCCTGGTGAACCGGCACCTGCTCGGCTGCATGGAACGGCGCCGCGCATTGCGCCTGATCCAGGCGTTTTTCGAGTTGGCGCCCTGACGGTTTTTTGGTGGAACGATGCGTTCTTGCGCTATAAACTCTGCCCCCAAAGCGCCGGCCAGTAGACGTTTCGGCGCGATGGACATTAAAGAGAGTGAGTCATGGGCGCACAGTGGAAAGTCAAACATAAAGAAGCGGCAGCCAATGCCAAGGGCAAGATCTTCGGCAAGCTGGTGAAAGAAATCACCATCGCTGCCCGCAATGGTGCCGACACCGCGACCAACGCCCACCTGCGTCTGGTAGTGGAACAGGCGAAAAAGGCCTCGATGCCCAAGGAAACCCTGGACCGCGCCATCAAGAAAGGCGCCGGTCTGCTCGGCGAAACCGTGCAATACCACCGCGTGACCTACGAAGGGTTCGCCCCGCACCAGGTGCCGCTGATCGTCGAATGCGTAACCGATAACATCAACCGCACCGTGGCGGAAATCCGCGTGGCGTTCCGCAAGGGCCAGCTGGGCGCTTCCGGTTCCGTGGCCTGGGACTTCAACCACGTCGGCCTGATCGAAGCCTCGCCGGACAGCCCGGACGCCGATCCGGAAATGGCCGCCATTGAAGCCGGCGCCCAGGATTTCGAAGAAGGCGAAGAAGAGGGCACCACCCTGTTCATTACCGAGACTACCGACCTTGACGCTGTGCAGAAAGCCTTGCCGGAGCAGGGTTTCACCGTGTTGTCGGCCAAGCTTGGCTACCTCTCGAAGAACCCGGTGAGCGGTTTGAGCGATGAGCAGATGGCGGAAGTCGAAGCCTTCCTCGAAGGCCTGGACAACCATGATGACGTGCAGGATATGTTCGTCGGGCTGGCGGGCTGAACCCTCAAACTGTGGGAGGGGGCAAGCCTCCTCCCACATTGGCTCAGCGCAGTTGGATAGAGGCCAGGATGGCTTCGATCTCTTCGAATCCAGGCCGAGCCAGCACATCGGGCTGACAGCACCTTGCTTGTAGCGTCAGCCATTCACCGCTCACCTGTTCCTCAACCCGCTCCAGCAACTCCCCCAGCAAAATCCCGAACGCACGCACTTCAATACGCTGCAACGCCGTGGTTTCCACGGTGTCCGCCGTAGCATGGAACGATGCCGCGCCAAAGTCCCCGAGGAGGCAGTCACCCGCTTTATTCCACAGAATATTGTGGCCATACAGGTCGCCATGGGTGATGCCGTGCCGGTGCAGATGCGCCGCGACCGAGGCGATACCACGGGCGATGCGCAGCGCCACGTCAAGGCTGAAACGGGTGTCCGGCGTGTAGATATCCCGGGTGCACGACGCCAGGCTCGGCAGCGCCGCGAGGTTGCGGTAGCTCGGGTCGATCAGGTCCATCACCAGGGCGGCCTGGTCATCGGGGTGGCCGACCACGCGGCCTTCGACCTTGATCAGGTTGGGGTGCAACCCGGCGGCGATACAGGCCTGCATTTCGTGCAGCGGTGAGCCGTCGCTGGTGATGCTGCCCTTATAGAGCTTGACGGCGACGGGCGTGTTTGAGGGCGTCCATCGTGCTTTGCGGATCACGCCGGACGCGCCTTCGCCCAGTACTTCGGCCAGTTCCAGTTCGGACCAGGGAATGTCCGGCGTGGTGTCTTCACCCGCCACCGTCACAGCCATTTCCACCGGGTTCCCGGCGTAGGCCAGCCAGGTCAGGCTCGGCAGCGTCAACAGCCATTCCGGCAGGCGCGTGAAGCGGTTGGAGGCGATGCGCAGCAGTTCGAGGTTGTGGCAGTTGGCCAGGCTTTGCGGCAGGTGCGCCAGGTGGTTGCCGGCCAGCATCAGTTTTTGCAGCAATGGCCGTTCACCCAATGCCTCGGGCAGTGCGCTGACGCGGTTATCGGTCAGGATCAGCCAGCGCAACAGCGGCGGTAACGCGGCGGCGGGCACGTGGCTGATCTGGTTGGCCTTGAAGCCGATCATGCTCAGTTTGGCGCATTGGCCGAGGCAAGCCGGCAGTTCGGTGAACAGGTTGTCCGAACAGAACAGCACACGCAGGTGCGGCAGGCGGTGCAGGTCGTCGGGCAGGCTGCTCAGGGCATTGCCGCTGAGGTTGAGGATTTCCAGAGAGTCGGCCAGTTCGAAGATTTCCCGGGGGAATTCGGTCAGCCCGCAGGACAAGTCCAGGCGCGTGATGCCGGCCAATTGGCCGGCCTTGAGTTGGGCGAGGGTATTCATGAACGGCGCGGTCACTCGGCAAGAAGTCGTGGAAGGCGCTCATGATACCGGGTCGGGGGTGCGTTGCGGGGGGGCCTGCTGCAATTGTCCTAGACGGCTGGCGGTGCGGGCCAGGTCGATGGCCTGGCCGCTCAAGGCAATCTCGAGCGGCAGTTCGCCGATCAGTACCAGATGCTTGTCGCGGTCGTAAAGCACATCCACCAGGTTGATAAAGCGCTGCTGCACGGCAATCGGGCAGGTCGCCAGTTGAGGCAGGCCGTCGATGATCCAGTGGTCGTAGTCCTGGCACAGCAGCAGGTAGTCCATCACCGCCGTCAGTTGTTCGCACAGGTCGTTGAAGGTGAAGGCAATGCTGCGCCCTTCATGGCGGCGGCACATCAAGGTCCGATGGCCAACGCCTAGGGGGCGGGGCGGGCTGTCTGCGGCGGGCAGGTCGAGCGCCGCCCGCTGCCCCGGGGTGCCCGGCCACACGTAGTGACCGCAGGTGAAACGTTGCGCGCTCTGGGCCTGGGGCAGGCTGCGAAAGTCCTGGGGCGAACTGACTTCCAGCACCTCCATGCGCGCGGCGATCAGGTCGATCACCGGCTTGAAGCGCTCGTGGTACAGGGGGTTGGGCAGCAACCCTTGCGGCGCATAGTTGGACGTCACCAGCACCAGTACACCGCGCTCGAACAGGGCCTTGAACAGCCGTGTGATCAGCATGGCATCGCCGATATCATGGACGTGGAATTCGTCGAAACACAGCACCCGGCAGCCTGCCAACTGCTCATCGAGCGTCGCGGCCAGGGCATCGTCCTGCGCATGATGCGTGAACATGCCGCGATGCAGTTGGGCGAAAAAATCATGGAAGTGCACGCGCTGCTTCTCGGCGATCGGCAACGCCTGGAAGAACCCGTCCAGCAGCCAGCTTTTGCCGCGACCCACGGGGCCGTGGAGGTACAGGCTGCGGGCGGGCTGGCCGGCGAGCAGTTGTTGGGTTTCCCGGGCCAGGGCAGCAATGGCGCGGGTTTGACCGGTGCTCAGGGTGTAACCCTGTTGCGCGGCCTTTTGCTGAAAAAACGCGGGAATGGGCGAAGCGTCAAGGGGCCCGGGCTTTTGGCCGAGCAGGCGACGGATCAGGGAAAGCGCGGCCAATGCAAGTCACTCTGTATTTCGGTGGTTGCTCACTTTAGGACGCTCGTCGCGTTTTGACCAATAGAGAAGGGCGCTGCCAGCTATCTCGAAAAAGCATCTCGTGAAGGTAATCCTGTCCAGACTGGCAGTTTCTCGCTGAGTGACTAACCTCCTACACAGCAGTCACCCCTGTACAAGGATTTGGGGCAGTGAAGGGACGAGCAGTATTGGCAGTCATGGGCGCGATGCTCTGCAACACGGTTTACGGTGCACAGCTCCAGGTGGAGGTGCGTATCGACGTGCAGCGCGGTTGCCAGTTGGTGGGGACCACCCGCAGCGCTGGCATCGAGCAACTGGGCGTACTGGATTTCGGCAGCGGCCCGCGTCTGGATGACCCGGCCGGGCCCCTGAGTGCGGCGCTGATCAGCCAGCGCCAACCGCGGCTGGAGTGCAACCCCGACACGCCGTATCAGGTCCGCGTTGATGGCGGCCTGCATGGTGGCACCGGTGAAGTACGCTACCTCAGTGCTACCCCATCGACCCAACCCATTCCCTATCGCATCTATGCCGACGGGGCACGGCGCGTGCCGTTGCCGGTGGATGTGCCGCTCAGCGGCCGGGTGCCGGACGCAGGGTTCGTCAACCTGCCGCTCTATGGTCGCATCGAGCCACTCAAGGACATCCCCGCCGTCGGCCGCTACACCGACCTGCTCAAGGTGACGGTGACATGGTGAGCCGTTGCCTGGCCCTGGTGGCCATGGGCGGCCTGCTGGTGTTGGCAGACGACGTGCAGGCGGCTGTCGCCAGCGGGTTTATCCAGGCGCGGCTGGTGATCACCGCCAGTTGCGAAGTGAGCAAAGGCGTTGAGAGCGCGCCGGTGAACCCCACGGGCGGCACGGCGATGCTCGACTTCGGCAGTCAGGGTCCGACCTGGAACAACCCATTGGGTGCTGGCGTCACCGCTGGCGACAAGGCGCCCTTGGCGGTGTGGTGCAACCCCTCGGTCTCGAGCTTCACCGTGACCATCGACGGCGGCACCAACGGCGATGGCACTACCCGACGCCTGAGCAATGGGCGCCAGATGATTCCTTATCGACTGTCCGCCGACCCGCAGGGGCGCAGCACCTACAGCATCGGGCAGCAACGCAATTTTGTCGTGGCCAAGGGCACCCAGATACCGATCCCGGTATTTGGCTCCGTGGTGGCAAATACCAGTGCCTTACCGGCAGGGATCTACACCGACACGTTGACGGTGACACTGGACTGGTAACTCAAGAGGATGAAAACCATGCATGTACTTGTTTCGCGATTGGGTGTGTGTGCGCTGGGCCTGGCAATGGCCTCCAGCCTCAATGCCGCAACTACGGTGACCGGGCAGATCACCTCCAGCCTGATATTGATCGCCAGTTGCCAGGTCAACGGTTCGGGCGCGGCTACCGGGTTGAACTTCGGTAGCTTGAATTTCGGCACCACCAACAGCCTGTTCACCAACGCCGATGCCCAGTTGCTTGGCGGTACGGGTACCGGTGGCGCGTTGTCGATCCTGTGTTCTAGTGGCACTACGCCAGCGGTCAAGGTACGCGCCGGTGCCCATGATGGCGCGTCCCCCGGTGGCAGCCGTGCATTGGCCGACGGTGCGGGCAACTTCGTGCCCTACGATTTCTACACCGACAGCGGCCATTCCGCGCTGCTGGCGATTGACGGTGTGATCACCCTCGCCACCAGTACCGGCGTGGCGCAGACCGTCAACCTCTATGGTCGGGCGGTGGGCAAGGCGGGGCTGCCGGCAGGCACCTACACCGACACCGTGGCCGTGGAACTGACGTTCTAGCAATGTGGCTCAGAGCGTTGCTGGCCTGTGGGCTGGCGGTGCCGTTGCCGTTGTCGGCGGTGACCAGCCAGAGTTTCCAGGTGAGCGCGACCATCATCCCGGGCTGCCTGATCGTGGGCGGCAGCTCCAATTATGGTGCGCTGACCTATGGCAGTTATTCGGCCCTGGCCACCAGCACGGTCACGGCGGCGCTGACGGGGGGCGTGACCTTGCAGTGCACGCCGGGGGTGACGCTGAGCATGAGCGTCGACGGCGGGCAGCACAGCAGCACCGGGCGCAATCTGCAGCTCAATAGCGGTAGCGCGCGGGTGGCTTACCAGTTGTTTCAGGATGCGGCGTTCAGTCAGAGCCTGGGGATCGGCCAGAGCGTCAACGTGGCCTACAGCGATGCGAACAACATCAGCCTGCCGATCTACGGGCGGGTGCAATTGCCGGGCAATCAGCCTGGGGGGACATACAGCGACACGCTGCAGGTGCAGCTGACGTGGTAAGGCTATCGGTATAAGGAGTGGGGTTATGCGTTCACCATCCCGGCGGTTGTGGGCCGCGGGTATTGCCTTGAGTGCAGTGTGCACGGCGGGGCTTGTGCAGGCGGCCAGCTCGGTGCTGATCTGGCCCATCGACCCGGTGCTGGAGGCCGATCAACAGGCGAGCGCGCTGTGGCTGGAAAACCGTGGGACCGAAACCGCGAGCCTGCAGATTCGCGTGTTTGCCTGGAGCCAGCGTGGTTTCGAGGAGCAATACCAGAACCAGCGTGATGTGATCGGCAGCCCGCCCGTCGCGCGGATCGAGCCGGGGCAGAAACAATTGGTACGCCTGACCCGCACCCGCGAAGTACCACCGGGGCAAGAGTTGGCCTACCGCATCATCATCGATGAAATCCCTTCACCCTTGCAGGTGCCTACGCCGCCGGAAGGCAAGAACACCGCAGCGGCGATCCGCTTTCAGATGCGTTATTCGGTGCCGCTGTTCGCCTACGGCGCGGGCCTGTGGAACAAGGAGGACAGCACACGTCAGCGTGACCCCAAGGGCGCGGGCAAACCGGATTTGAGCTGGCACAAGGTCACGGTAGCAGGGCGCGACTACATCGAAGTGCGCAACCAGGGCGCTGTGCATGCGCGCCTGACCGATGCCGCATTCAAGCAGGGCGGGCAGACACGCCCCTTGGTGGATGGCCTGTTGGGCTACGTGCTGCCGGGCGCCAGCATGCGCTGGCCGGTGCCGCAAGCGCTGTCGGCAGACCAGCCGCTGCAGGTCAGGGTCAACGGCGCACCGCAGTTGGAGAGCCTCGCGCCGCAGCGGTAACAAGCCGGTAACGGGGCAGGAACGCCCCGGGATTTAAACGGATGGAGATGTCCATTGAAGGACACAACGCCATGGTGAGTCGTGGTCTGGCTCGCAGTCTATGGCTGTCGGTGGTGGGCGGGCTGGGCGGTGCAATGGTTGCGCTTCCGGGCGTGGCTGGCGACCTGCCTCCGCCCCCGAGCAGTATGGAGGCTGTCGCCGATGCACAGTTGTTTCTGGAGCTGGTGGTCAATCAGATGGACACCGGCCGCGTTATCGCGGTCGATCAACGGGCCGGGCAACTCTATGTGCCGGCCAGCGCGCTGCAGGACGTGGGCATGAAGCTGCCCGGCGAATTGAGCGGCAGCGTGGCGCTGGACACGATCCCCGGCCTGCACAGCGATTACGACAGCAACGGCCAGCGCCTGCTGCTGGATGTGCCGCCGTCGTGGCTGAAGGAACAATTTATCGGCAACCGCAACACCTACCCGCGCACCCAGGCAATGAGCAGCTTTGGCGCTTTGCTCAACTATGACCTGTATTTCAACGACACAGACGAAGGCGGCAGCTACCTCGCCGCCTGGAACGAAGTGCGACTGTTCGATCACTGGGGCACCTTGTCCAATACCGGCCAGTACCGCCAGACCTTGGCCGACGGCGTCAGCAGCAGTACGTTCAACAACGGCTACCGGCGCTATGACACTACCTGGCGCTTCTCCGATGATGAGCGGCTGCTGACCTACGAAGCCGGTGACGTGATCAGCGGCGCCTTGCCCTGGAGCAGTTCGGTGCGCCTCGGCGGTGTGCAGTTCTCGCGGGACTTCGCGGTGCGTCCGGACCTGGTGACTTACCCCCTGCCGCAATTTGCCGGTGAGGCCGCGGTGCCGTCGTCGGTGGACCTGTTTATCAATGGCTACAAATCCGATAGCGCGCAGTTGCAACCGGGGCCCTACACCCTGACCAACGTGCCGTTTATCAACGGAGCGGGCGAAGCGGTGGTGGTGACGACTGACGCCCTGGGTCGCCAGGTGTCGACCACCGTGCCGTTCTATGTGACCAGCACCCTGTTGCAAAAAGGCCTGACGGATTTTTCGGTGGCCGCCGGCACCTTGCGCCGGGAGTACACCCTGAAGGACTTCGCCTACGGCCCCGGCGTGGCGAGCGGTACCTTTCGTTATGGTTATTCCGACAATTTGACCCTGGAGAGCCATGCCGAAGCCTCCACCGACCTGACGCTGGGCGGCCTGGGTGGCAACCTGCGGCTGGGCAACCTCGGCGTGCTCAATGCCGCCGTCAGCCAAAGCCGATTTGAAGGGCGTAGCGGCCAGCAACTGAGCCTGGGGTATCAGTACAACAGCACGCGCTACAGCCTGTCCTATCAGCGGGTGGAACGACACGACGAGTACGCCGACCTGACCCTGGTCGACACCGCTTACGCGAGCCTCAGCAAACGCAGCGAGCAGGTGACCCTGAGCCTCAACCTTGAGCGTTTCGGCAGCCTGGGCATGGGCTATTTCGACGTGCAGGCGGCGGACGATTCGCGCACGCGGCTGCTCAACCTGAGCTGGAGCAAACCGCTGTGGCGCAATACCAGTTTCTACCTGTCGGCCAACCGCGAGATCGGCGACAGCAATTGGGCGATGCAGGCGCAATTGGTGATTCCGTTCGACCTCAACGGCAGCCTGGCCTTGAGCACCGAGCGCAGCAAGGACGGCGCCAGTCGCCAGCGCCTCAATTACAGCAGCGCGGTGCCCAGCGAGGGCGGGGTGGGCTACAACCTCGGTTATGCCCAGGGCGATGGCGCGGCGTATCGGCAGGCCGACCTGACCTGGCGCTTGCAGTCGGTGCAGCTGCAGGCCGGCGTGTACGGCAGCAGCGATGCCGAGACTCGCTGGGCGGATGCCAGCGGCTCGCTGGTGTGGATGGGTGGCGACACCTTTGCCGCCAACCGTATCAGTGATGCCTTTGTGGTAGTGAGTACCCAGGGTTTCGCCGGTATCCCGGTGCGCTACGAGAACCAGCTGGTGGGCGAAACCGACCGTAATGGGCATCTCCTGGTGCCGTGGAGCAGCGCGTACTACCGCGCCAAGTACGAAATCGATCCGCTGAACCTGCCGCTCAATGTGCAGAGCCCGAATGTGGAACAACGTGTGTCGGTGCGCCGTGGCAGTGGCTACCTGCTGGAGTTTCCATTGCGCCGGGTACTCGCGGCGAGCGTTACCCTGGTGGACACCCAGCATCAGGAATTGCCCTTGGGCAGCCTGGTGGTGCACGAGCAAAGCAACCAGCAGGCGGTGGTTGGCTGGGACGGCCTGGTGTACCTGGAGAACCTCTCGGCGCATAACACCTTGCAGGTCACGCTGGGTGAAGGGCGTACGTGCCAGGCGCGATTCGAGGTCGACGAGCAGCAACAAGGCGTGCCGCTGATCGGGCCGTTGGTGTGCCAATGAGACGCGTGGGCTGGCTGCCGCTCCTCGGGATGGTGTGCTCGGGGCAGGCAATGGCGCTGTGTTCGACGGTGGCGACGGCCCCGGTGAGTTTTGGCTCGGTGAGTTCGATCAACGTACGCACCACGACGCAAAACAGTTCGACCCTCAACGGCGGGTTGAGCTGCACCGCTTCACTGATTGCCCTCGGCACCAGTGACCACTTCTATGCCACGATCACCTCGACCACCAGCGGCATGGTCGGCCCCACGGGGGATGTGATCGGTTATACGCTGTATGGCAATAACACCACCACGTTCCCTATTACACGCGGGCTCCAGTTCGATTTCGGCCCCAATGGCATTGCGACAAGCGCGGGGCTTTTGACGGGGCCGGGCAGCAAGAACCTGCCGCTTTACGTGGGCAGTATTACCGGGACCAATGTGGCGGCCGGGGTGTATACCGAAGTCCTCAGCGTTGCATGGACCTGGGATTATTGCATTGGCCTGGGGGTGGGTAACTTGTGCGTATTGCGCGACAAGAACCTGACTCCCCAAGTCAAGCTCCTGACCGTGAGCATGACCGTCACCAATGACTGCCAGATCACCGCGCCCAATATCAGTTTTGGCAGTGCGCCCGTTATCAGCGGGTTCACCGCTGTCACCGGCCAGACCATCAGTGTTTCCTGCACCAAGGGCAGTGCCTACAGCGTGGGCCTGAGCGACGGCCAGAACGCTGTCAGTGTGGGCGGGCGGCGGCGCATGATCTCAGGCACCAACTACCTGGCCTACGACATCTTCAAAAGCGCCGGCACCACGCGCTGGGGCAGCGTGGGCGCGGCGCGGCGCGACAGTTCCAGCGCCGAGGTCAACCCCGGCAATGGCCTGGGTATCGGCAGCCAGGTGTTCAACTACAACGCCAGGATCTACACCGATCAAACCACACCGCCCGCCGGCACCTACCTCGACAACGTGGTACTCGACGTGGGTTTCTAGAACTTCAACATCGCCGGGGTGGGCTGATCTGCCGGGCTGACCACCGCATAGTTGTAGCCGGCACCGGACCAGTACTGGGCCTGCAAGCCATCGGCACTGCGGCTGCCACGCGGCAGGAAGCCGTTTTCCGGGCCTGGCGGGCGGATGTAGAAGCTGATGCGCCGCCCTTGCGGGTCTTCGTACAGCACCATGGCGGCGGCGCCTTGCTCGGTGGTGAGCAAGCGCCCGCTGACCGGCGTGAAGCCCGACGCGCTCAGGTCAGGCAGGCGGTGGGCCTGGTTGAAATAGCGGTCGAGCCAGGCCTGCATCGTGCCGCCGCCCTGGCCTTTGTAGTCGGCCTGCATGATGCCGTCCTGGGCAAACAAGCGGAACGCCTGCATCGCATCGGCCATCGGCAGTTGGGCCGGCTGGCTGACTTCACGGGCGTGCCAGCCGCCGACACCGCCGAGGCTGACAGCGATCAGCAGCACGGCTGCCGTGGCGAAGTGGCGGCGTGATTGACGCTTGATACGCTGGCGGATCAGCGCCGGGTCCAGGTCCGGGTTGGCCGGTTGCTGCAGGGCACCGCCCAACGCGGCACGCAGCAACTGCGCGTCGTGCTGCCAGGCGTGGACCTGGGCGGCAACGTCCTGGTGCGCCGCCAGGTAGGTTTCAACGATACGGCGATCACTCTCCAGCAGTTGGTGATCGACGTAGGCATGCAAATCGCGTTCGCTGGGGGGCAGGCTGATCATTTGAGTATCCGCAGGGAAGGGCTGGCAATTTCGCCATCACTGAGTTGACGCAGGGCTTGGCGCGCCCGGGACAGGCGTGACATCACCGTGCCGAGGGGCACATCGAGGATCTCGGCGACTTCCTTGTAGCTCAAGCCTTCGACCGAGACCCACAGCAGCAGGGCGCGCTGCTCGGTGTTGAGCTGATCGAAGGCTTGCAGGGTCGATTGGGCGATCACCGTGCGTTCAACCGACGGCTGCGCATCGTCACGCCCGGTAAAGAATTCCAGCATGCGCGCATAGCGCCGGGTGCGGCGGTGGGCATCGAGGAATTGCCGGTAGAGGATCGAGAACAACCAGGCGCGCAAGTCGCCTTCGACACGTTTATCGGCCCAACTGATGATCGCCCGCTCCAGGGTCGACTGCACCAGGTCGTCGGCGCTGCTGGCGTTACGGGTCAGGGACACGGCAAAGCGCCGCAGCCTGGGGATGAGTTCACGTAACGGTTCGTCGAGTTCATGCATGGGAATCTGGCTGGTCACTACGCTGGGATTAGAGAGACGTGCGCCGTTGAGGGTTATTCCCCGTGCGTGAAAATAAATCCAGGGCCAGGGAATAGAGCCGATCGGCGTTCGTCTCAATGCTCCGACCTTATGTTCACCCCTAAGGCCTTTGGCCTGGAGTTCCTTCATGGTAGATCACTCATCACCGCCCCGTCCTCCGTTGAGCATCGCGAGCCTGATCGCGCGCCTGGCGGGTATCGGTGCCGTGGTTGCGGTTGTGGCGGGGGCCTTTGCCTACGTCAACGGCACCCTCGACCCACAGCGCCTGCGTCCTAAAACCCTGGTCAACGCGCTGGAAACCAACAATGGCGTGCACCCGGGTTTTCGGCGTAACCATGCCAAAGGCATCTGCGTCGCCGGGTATTTCGAGAGCACGCCCGAAGCCCGCACCTATTCCAGTGCCCAAGTGTTCAGCGAGGCCAAGACCCCAATGATCGGCCGCTTTGCCTTGCCCAGCGGTAACCCTTACGCGCCCGACAGCAGTGTGCCGATCCGCAGTTTTGCCGTGCAGTTCACCCAGGCCAACGGCCAGCAATGGCGCACCGGCATGAACAGCATGCCGGTGTTCCCGGTGGGCACGCCCGAGGCGTTCTACCAGATGCTAAAGGCCGGTGCTCCGGAGCCCGCTACCGGCAAGCCGAACCCGGCGAGCATGCCGGCGTTTTTTGCTGCCCACCCCGAGACCGCGCCGTTCATGGCGTGGGTCAAGACTGCCAAGCCTTCGGCCAGTTATGCGACTGAAACCTACAACGGTATCAACGCGTTTTACCTGGTAGGGGCCGATGGCAAGCGCCAGGCCGTGCGCTGGGGTGTGGTGCCGCAGAGTCAGGACGCGGCGGGCGACGTCGCCCCGGCGGGGAGTGATTACCTGGAAAAAGACCTGGTCCAGCGCCTGGCTACCGGGCCGTTGCGCTGGCAGTTGAACATGACCCTGGCCAACCCGGGTGACCCACTGGACGATGCGAGCAAGGCCTGGACTGGCGAGCATAAAGTCATCAATGCCGGGACCCTGGTGCTGCAAAGTAGCCAGCCGCAGGCGGACGGTGATTGCCGCGACATCAACTTCGACCCGCTGATTCTGCCCAGTGGCATCGAAGCGTCCAATGACCCGTTGCTGGCGGCACGTTCGGCGGCGTATGCCAGTTCCTACCTGCGTCGCGCCGGTGAAGTCGGCCCGTTGCACAGCGCCCCTCAGGAGTCGAAGCCATGAATGCCCAACCACGGTTTTTTGCCCCGCTGGCGCGTTTGCTGCACTGGCTGATGGCGCTGATGATCATCGCCATGCTGTTTATCGGTGCGGGCCTGGCGGCGTCTGTCTCGGAGCGGCATGAGTGGTTGATCCACCTGCACAAGCCGCTGGGCATCGCGATTCTGGCGCTGGTGATCGTGCGCCTGATGGTGCGTTTCGCCACCCGTCAGCCACCATTGCCCACCGACTTGCCACTGTGGCAAGTGTTGGCGGCCAAGGCGTCCCATGTGCTGCTGTATGCCTTGATGCTGGTATTGCCGCTGCTGGGCTGGGCGATGATTTCGGCGGCGGGCGACCCGGTGATGCTCGGCAGTTCGGTGCAACTGCCGGCACTGGTGGGCGCGGATGCGCCGTTGTTCGCGGTGCTGCGCAAGGCCCACGGTTATCTCGCCTACCTGCTGTTCCTGACGGTGCTGTTGCACCTGGCGGCGGCGTTGTTCCATGGGTTGATCCGCCGCGACGGCGTGTTGCAGAGCATGACCGGCACCCAAGAGTGATGCCGGTGGGAGAGGGCGTCAGCGCAGCACGTTGACGATATCGGCCACCGTGCTCAGCACGTCCTTGCCCAACTGCTTGGAGCGCTCGCCGGACCAGCCGGTCTTCGGGTTGGGCGCGTCGTCGTTGTCCTTGAAGGGCATTTCCAGGGTCAGGGACAGGCAGTCGTATTTCTGGCCTACCGCGTTGCACGCCAGGGTCATGTTGGCTTCGCCCGGCAGGTGGCGGGTGTAGCCGTGGGTGGTCTGGAAGTCGCGGGTCAGGGCGCTCAAGTGGCTGCGGAAATGTTTTTCCAATGCCTCGATGCGTGGGGTGTACCCCGGGTTGCCTTCGCAGCCGGCGGTGAAGACGTAGGGGATTTCCTCGTCGCCGTGGATATCGAGAAACAGGTCGACGCCGTACTTTTCCATCTGTTGCTGGACGAACAATACCTCCGGGCTGATCTCCTGGCTGGCGCTCTGCCAGGCGCGATTGAGGTCCTGGCCCATGGCGTTGGTGCGCAGGTGGCCGTGGAAGGCACCGTCCGGGTTCATGTTGGGCACCAGGTACAGGTCGGCAGCTTTCAGCAGTTTTTTCAGCTCGGCGTCACCGTCCTGTTGCAGGCGTTCGATGATGCCTTCCATGAACCATTCGGCCATGTGCTCGCCGGGATGCTGTTGGGCGATGATCCAGATCTTGCGCCGACCTTCGCCGCCTTTGCCGCGACGCAGCAGTTGGATGTCACGGCCTTCGGCACTTTTGCCGGTGGCCAGCAACTGGGTATTGGCGCGACTCAGGGCCTGCTCGATCAGCCAGTCGTGGCGCTCACGGCTATAGGGTTCGAAATAGGCGAACCAGGCTAGCTTCTCACGGGTTTCCAAACTGATATGCAGGATTTCCCCATCGAAGCGCGACGGCACCCGGAACCAATTGACGTGGTCATAGGAGGCCACGGCGTTGTAGCCGCTCCACGCGTGTGGGTAGGACGATTTACCCGCGTTGCTCAGGCGAAAGGTGTGGGTATGACCCACGTGCATGCCTTCGGCCTTGAAGTGGAACCATTGGTAATGTGGGCTGCGTGTGTCGGGTTTGATGGCCAGCAATAACTGATAGGCGTCGTGGGCATCCAGTACCTGGATATTGCCACTGTCGAAGTCGGTGCTGATCCTGATGGAGGTCAAGGCCACGGTCATAGTCTGGTTGCCTGAATATGAGTGTTGTGGCGGCTATCTTACACAGGAGTCTGGTAAAGACTGGACGCAAAATTGTTGCGAAGGGGAGGGGGCGTCTTCCTTGACGCAGCAGCAGCTTAGAATCTATGAGATTGATTCTCAAGCGCTATTTCGCAAAGATCTGGGCTAGAGCGGTCGGCTGGCTTTCTTTTGGCGATGGTCTTTTGCTACCATGCGCGCCATCAAGCAACACAGTCTTCATTAGCCTGAAGCCATGCCAGGGAAACTGGCAAAAAAAAGACCCGGCCAAAGAGCCGGGTCAAAAACCGTGATTAGCCTGATGAGGAGATATTCCAAGAGTCCGACCTAAGGTCCCTTGGTCTATCGACTGATCTCGTGATCAGCTGGGTCCAATAATAATCATTATCATTTGCAAGTCAAATGTTTTTATCCCCTGGATAGAAATATTTTTCCTTCGCGCCTGTCATCCGTTCGCCTGAGCCTCCGGCGCCTGCAACGATCGCTCTACCATCGCCTTCGCCATATCGATCAAATACACCACCGAAAACGCCAGGTCCCGATGATTGCCCTGATGGCTGCTCGCTGACTCATAGGCCGTGGCTGCAGCGCTGCGCAACAGATCCGAGGCGTGCACCAGGGCTTCTTCACGGCCAATGCCCGGCTTGATGGCAAACAGGGCCTCGCCAGGGGCTGATTCCGACATATCTTCTTTCAAGTAAAAGTCCAATGCGCGCTTGGCGGCGCCACTGCTGCGCAGGTCGTGCAGCTCGGTGTCTTCGGGGATTTCAGGTAGCAGATACGGGCTTGTCGTCATAAGGGGCGGTACTCTGGGGTGGGTGTCGAAAACCTTATGCCCGATGATAGTACGTATCGTATTTATGTCGTTTTATGGATTACTACAAACTGTTTATTGCCCTGGAAACTGCGTGACGTATTGTCAGCGCCCATGGATAACTGGATCGCGTTGGTCAAGGCCAATATGGAAGACCGCAAGGTCACACAGGGTGAACTGGCTGAGCGCCTGGGCATGTCCCAGAGCGGTGTCGGCCATTGGCTCAACAAGCGCCGTGCGCCGAGCCTGGTGGACATGAATCGGGTGCTGGCGGCGCTGGGGCTGGGCTACCTGGAAGTCGCGCTGGATATCCGCGAGCGGGTCGATGAGCCGCCTGCGGAGAAAAACTACAACCCGTATTTCCGCTATCCGGTCAGCGACTGGAAAGGGCTGTGCGAATTGCGTGAGCCGCGAACACCTTACGGCGCTTCCCGCTTCGAGCTGACGGATTACCACGCCCGGGGCGAAGCCTTCTGGCTGCCGGTCACCGGCGACGCCATGACCGCACCCAGTGGCCTGAGCATCAGTGCGGGCATGATGATCCTGGTGGACCCGGCCATTGCCGCCGAGCCCGGTAAATTGGTAGTGGCCCAGTGGGTTGGGAGCCCCCAGGCGACCTTTCGCCAGTTGCTGGAAGAGAGCGGCCAGCGTTACCTGGTGCCGCTCAATCCCACCTACCCGAAGCAGTTGTTGACCGACGATTGCCGGCTGCTGGGCGTCGTCGTACAGGCCACGGCAAAGTTTTAACCCGCCGTTTCGAGCTCCACCAATGCGCAACCTTCGGCAACCATTTCGCCTTCCTGGCAGAACAGTGCCTTGACCACCCCGGCCTGGGGCGCACGGATGCTGTGTTCCATTTTCATCGCTTCCAGCACTACCAGTTGCGCGCCGGCTTCCACCGGTTGGCCCACCTCCACCAGCACCCGTACGATGCTGCCGTTCATCGGCGCTGTCAGCCCACCCTGGTGCGACTGGTTGGCCTCGACTGCCGCAATCGGATCGAACAGTGTGACGCCATGCATCTCGCCGTCCCAACGCAGATACACCGTGGGGTCATGGCGTACCGCCAGATGGCTGCGACGCACGCCCTGTTGTTCGATCAGCAACTGTTCGCCCCGCAACTGTGGCGCCTGGGCGGCCAGCGTCACCAGTCGGTCCTGGCCATCGCAACTCAAATGCAGCGACACCTCGGCAGGCAGCCCGGCGCGAAAGCCGTGCCTATCCGCCCACGGTCCCTCACCCGGCGGCAGGCTCTGAACAAAGGCCGCGCCAGCCGCCTGCCAAAACTCATCACTTAGCTCTCTTGGGGCCGGCAGCAATTCATCCTGATAACGCGGAATAAACCCGGTATCCAACTCGGCCGCCGCAAATGCCGGATGCCCGATAATGCGCCGCAGAAAACCCAGGTTGGTCTTGAGGCCGCCGATGGCAAACTCATCCAGCATGCCCAGCAACCGCAGTCGCGCCTGTTCACGGTCCTCGCCCCAGGCAATCAGCTTGCCGAGCATGGGGTCATAGAACGGCGAGACGTTGTCACCCTGCTCGACACCGCTGTCCACACGGCGTCCCGGGCCTGGTGCGGATTCACGGTACAGCGCCAGGTGCCCGGTGGCGGGCAGGAAGTCATTGGCCGGGTCCTCGGCATACAGCCGCACTTCGATCGCATGGCCGACCAGCGGCACCTGTTCCTGGGTGATCGGCAGCGCCTCGCCCTGGGCGACACGAATCTGCCAGGCCACCAGATCCAGGCCGGTAATCGCCTCGGTGACCGGGTGTTCCACCTGCAGTCGCGTGTTCATCTCCATGAAGAAAAACTCACCGCGCGCGTCCAGCAAGAATTCCACGGTGCCCGCACCGACATACCCGATGGCCAGGGCCGCACGCACGGCCGCCTCGCCCATGGCCTTGCGTTGTTCAACACTCAACCCCGGTGCCGGTGCTTCCTCGACGACCTTCTGGTGGCGACGCTGGATCGAGCAATCCCGTTCGTTGAGGTACAGGCAGTGCCCATGCTGATCGGCAAACACCTGGATCTCCACATGACGTGGCTTGAGCAGGTATTTCTCCACCAGCATCTGCCCATTGCCGAAAGACGACAGCGCCTCACGCTGGGCCGAGGCCAGCGCTTCGGCCAACTGGCTGACGTCCTCGACCACCTTCATGCCCTTGCCGCCACCACCGGCGGTGGCCTTGAGCAGCACGGGGTAGCCAATGCGCTCGCAGGCGGCGCGGAAAGTGTCCAGGTCCTGGGCTTCGCCGTGATAACCCGGCACCAGGGGCACACCGGCGGTTTCCATCAGCGCCTTGGCGGCCGACTTGCTGCCCATGGCATCGATGGCGGAGGCGGGCGGCCCGAGGAAGATCAACCCGGCGGCTTCAATCGCACGGGCAAACCCGGCGTTTTCCGACAGAAAACCGTACCCCGGGTGGATCGCCTGGGCGCCACTGGCCTGGGCGGCGGCGATCAGCTTGTCGATTTGCAGGTAACTGTCGGTAGCTTTGCTGCCGCCCAGGTCGACACGAATATCCGCCTCACGGCTGTGGCGTGCATCGCGGTCGATGGCGCTGTGCACCGCGACGGTAGTCAGGCCCATGGCCTTGGCGGTGCGCATCACGCGGCAGGCGATCTCGCCACGGTTGGCTACCAGCAGGGTCGTCAATGTACTCATGAACGCGGCTCCTGGGGCTGCCAGCTCGGTGGACGTTTTTGCAGGAAAGCGCGCAAGCCTTCCTGGCCTTCGGCGCTGACCCGGATG
Source organism: Pseudomonas azotoformans (assembly GCF_900103345.1). Taxonomy (NCBI): domain Bacteria; kingdom Pseudomonadati; phylum Pseudomonadota; class Gammaproteobacteria; order Pseudomonadales; family Pseudomonadaceae; genus Pseudomonas; species Pseudomonas azotoformans. Next base: position 2,246,203 of record NZ_LT629702.1, on the reverse strand, counting down.
CGCGCAATGGCGTTTTCGCAGTAGCGACGCAGCGCCGGGGTGAGGGCACCGTTGCCCACTTCGCGCAGCAAGTCTTTGCTGGCGCGCATCGCCGCCGGGCTGTTTTGCAGCAGGTTGGCAATCCACTGTTCGACTTGATCATCCAACTCGCCAAGGGGATAACTCTCCGCCAGCAAGCCGATGTCGCGCGCGCGCTGGCCGCCAAAGCGTTCGGCGGTCAGGGCATAGCGCCGCGCCGCACGTTCGCCGATGGCCTGTACCACGAACGGGCTGATCACCGCTGGCGCCAGGCCGATGCGCACTTCCGACAGGCAGAACTGCGCATCATCGGCGCCAATCGCCATGTCGCAGCAACTGATCAAGCCCAGCGCACCGCCGTAGGCCGCGCCTTGCACCACCGCCAGGGTCGGGATTTTCAGTTTGGCCAGGTTGTACATCAGCTCCGCGAGTTCGCGGGCATCGTCCAGGTTGGTGTGGTAGTCCAGTTCTGCCGACTGCTGCATCCAGGCCAGGTCGGCGCCGGCGCTGAAGTGCTTGCCGCGCCCGCGCAGGACCAGGAAGCGCAGGGACGGATCGCCTTGTACCCGGTCGAGGGCGATGATCAGTTCGCGGATCATCTCGGCGTTGAACGCGTTGTTCTTGTCTTCACGACTGAGCCACAGCGTGGCAAAGCCACGGGGGTCGGTGATCAGTTCGAGGGTGTTGAAATCGCTCATGGGGTACAGCTCCATTTACATGCGGAACACGCCGAAGCGGCTCGGCTCGATGGGGGCATTCAGCGACGCGGACAAGGCCAGGGCCAGCACGTCACGGGTTTGCAACGGGTCGATCACACCGTCGTCCCACAGGCGTGCGCTGGAGTAGTAGGGGTGGCCCTGGGTTTCGTACTGGTCGAGGATCGGCTGCTTGATCGCCGCCTCTTCCTCGGCGCTGAACCCTGTGCCGGCGCGTTCAGCCTGCTCGCGCTTGACCTGCACCAGCACACCCGCCGCCTGCTCGGCGCCCATCACGCCAATACGCGCGTTCGGCCACATCCACAAAAAGCGCGGGTCATAGGCGCGGCCACACATGCCGTAGTTGCCGGCACCAAAGCTGCCGCCGATGATCACCGTGAATTTCGGTACCTTGGCACAGGCCACGGCGGTGACCAGCTTGGCGCCGTGCTTGGCGATGCCGCCGGCTTCGTACTTCTGGCCGACCATGAAGCCGGTGATGTTCTGCAGGAACAGCAGCGGAATACCGCGCTGGCAGGCCAGTTCGATAAAATGCGCGCCTTTTTGCGCCGCTTCGGCAAACAGAATCCCGTTGTTGGCCAGGATCGCAATCGGGTAGCCGTGCAGGTGGGCAAAGCCGCACACCAGGGTGGTGCCAAACAGCGCCTTGAATTCATCGAACACCGAACCGTCCACCAGCCGTGCAATGACTTCGCGTACATCAAACGGCTGCTTGGCGTCGGCCGGGATCAAGCCGTACAACTCTTCACCGCTGTATAGCGGCGCGACTGGCGAGCGTTGCAGCAACTGGCCTTGTTTGCGCCAGTTGAGGTTAGCCACGCTGCGCCGGGCCAGCGCCAGTGCATGCTCATCGCTGTCGGCATAGTGGTCGGCCACGCCGGAGATCTTGCAGTGCACATCGGCACCACCGAGGTCTTCGGCAGTCACCACTTCGCCGGTGGCGGCCTTCACCAGCGGTGGGCCGGCAAGGAAGATAGTGGCCTGGTTGCGCACCATGATTGCTTCGTCGGCCATGGCTGGCACATAGGCGCCACCGGCGGTGCACGAGCCCATCACCACCGCGATCTGCGGGATGCCCTGGGCGCTCATGTTGGCCTGGTTGAAGAAGATCCGCCCGAAGTGCTCACGGTCGGGAAACACTTCGTCCTGGCGCGGCAGGTTGGCGCCGCCAGAGTCCACCAGGTAGATGCACGGCAGGCGGTTCTGCTCGGCGATGGTCTGCGCGCGCAGGTGTTTTTTGACGGTGAGCGGGTAGTAGGAGCCGCCTTTCACCGTGGCGTCGTTAGCGACGATCATGCATTCGACGCCTTCCACGCGGCCGATCCCGGCAATCACCCCGGCGGCCGGCACGTCTTCGCCGTAGACCTGATGGGCCGCCAGTTGGCTGAGTTCAAGGAACGGCGAGCCCGGGTCGAGCAAACGATTGATACGTTCGCGGGGCAGCAATTTGCCGCGTGAGGTGTGTCGCTCCTGTGCCTTGGCGCCGCCACCTTGCTGCACGTGGGCGAGCAGGGTGTGCAGGGCGTCGACCTGTTGGCGCATCGCGGCGCTGTTGGCAGCAAATTCTGCCGAGCGCGGATTGAGCTGGGTATGCAGAGTGGCCATGGTGCGCTCCTTCAGCGGGTTTCGTTGAAGAGTTCGCGACCGATCAACATCCGCCGGATCTCACTGGTGCCGGCGCCGATCTCATACAGCTTGGCGTCGCGCAGCAGGCGCCCAGCCGGGAATTCGTTGATGTAGCCATTGCCGCCGAGAATCTGGATCGCGTCCAGGGCCATTTGCGTGGCGCGTTCGGCACTGTAGAGGATCACCCCGGCGGCATCCTTGCGCGTGGTCTCGCCACGCTCGCAAGCCTGGGCCACCGCGTAGAGGTAGGCGCGGCTGGCATTGAGCTGGGTGTACATGTCGGCGACCTTGCCCTGGATCAACTGGAATTCGCCGATGCTCTGGCCGAACTGCTTGCGGTCGTGGATGTAGGGCACGATCAGGTCCATGCACGCCTGCATGATCCCGGTAGGGCCGCCGGAGAGCACCACACGCTCATAGTCGAGGCCGCTCATCAGCACTTTGACGCCGCCGTTGAGCACGCCGAGGATGTTTTCTTCCGGCACTTGCACGTCATCGAAAAACAGCTCGCAGGTGTTGGAGCCGCGCATGCCCAGCTTGTCGAACTTGTTGCTGCGGCTGAAGCCTTTCCAGTCGCGCTCGACGATAAACGCGGTGATGCCGTGGGGGCCCTTTTCCAGGTCGGTCTTGGCGTAGATCACATAGGTGCTGGCGTCGGGACCGTTGGTGATCCAGGTCTTGCTGCCGTTGAGTACGTAATGATCGCCGCGTTTATCGGCGCGCAGCTTCATCGAGACCACATCGGAGCCGGCATTCGGCTCGCTCATGGCCAGGGCGCCGACGTGTTCGCCGCTGATGAGCTTGGGCAGGTATTGGAGTTTCTGTGCGTGATTGCCGTTGCGGTTGATCTGGTTCACACACAGGTTGGAGTGCGCGCCGTAGGACAACGCCACTGAAGCCGAGCCCCGGCTGATTTCCTCCATGGCCACCACGTGGGCCAGGTAGCCCAGGCCGGCGCCGCCGTATTCTTCTGGGACGGTAATGCCCAGCAGGCCCATGTCGCCGAACTTGCGCCACAGGTCGGCGGGGAACAGGTTGTCGATGTCGATCTGCGCCGCACGGGGCGCGATTTCCTTGCTCACAAAGGACTGCACCTGGTCGCGCAGCATGTCGATGGTTTCACCGAGGGCGAAGTTCAGGGACGGGTAACTCATGGACAGGCACCTTAATGTGAGCATTGTTGTTGTGTGGATGGGGCGCCAGGGGAGGGCGCTCACCTTTACGTTAACGTAAGCTTGCGTTACGGCGCTGTCAATCGTAGTTTACGTTTACGTCAACCTACAAAAAAGACAACAGGGGTCGTTATGGATCAACCGAACCAGAGCTACAGCCGTGGCTCACAGGACAAGACCTTGCTGGCCATGACGATTGGCCAAGCCTTTGACCGAACCGTCGCGCAGTTTCCCGATGGCGAGGCCCTGGTGGTGCGCCATCAACAACGCCGCTACACCTGGCGGCAGTTGGCCGAGACGGTGGATTTGCATGCCCGTGCCTTTCTTGCCCTCGGCATGCAGACCGGCGACCGCCTGGGCATCTGGGCGCCCAATTGCGCCGAGTGGTGCATCAGCCAGCTTGCCAGCGCGAAGCTCGGGGTGATCTTGGTCAATATCAACCCGGCTTATCGCAGCAGTGAACTGGAGTACGTGCTCAAGCAGTCCGGTTGCCAATGGCTGGTGTGCGCCGGCTCATTCAAGAGCTCCGATTACCACGCCATGCTGCAGGAACTGAAACCGGACGTGCGCGGCCTCATCAGCCTCGATCCCAACCCGCCTGCGGGGTTCATGCCCTGGTCGCAACTGGCCGCGCTCGGGGCTGGCGTGCCGCCCGAACAGTTGCACAGCCGTCAGGCCAGCCTGCACTTCGACCAGCCGGTGAATATCCAGTACACCTCCGGCACCACCGGCTTCCCCAAGGGCGCCACCCTCAGTCACCACAACATCCTCAACAATGGCTACATGGTCGGCGAAAGCCTGGGCCTGACCGCGCAAGACCGCCTGGTGATCCCGGTGCCGCTGTATCACTGTTTCGGCATGGTCATGGGCAACCTGGGCTGCATCACCCACGGCACCACCATGATCTATCCGAACGACGGCTTCGACCCGCTGCTGACCCTCACTGCGGTTTCCGAAGAGCACGCCACCGGTCTTTACGGCGTACCCACCATGTTCATCGCCCTGCTCGATCATCCACAACTGCGCGACTTTGACCTGTCCACCCTGCGCACCGGCATCATGGCCGGTGCCACGTGCCCCATTGAGGTGATGCGCCGGGTCATCAGCGAGTTGCACATGCGCGAGGTCCAGATTGCCTACGGCATGACCGAGACCAGCCCGGTGTCGCTGCAAACCGGAGCGGACGACGACCTGGAACGCCGCGTGACCACTGTCGGGCGCACCCAGCCACAGTTGGAAAACAAGATCATCGACGTCGACGGCAACACGCTGGCGCGCGGTGAGATCGGCGAATTGTGCACCCGTGGCTATAGCGTGATGCTCGGCTACTGGAACAACCCCGACGCCACCCGCGAGGCCATCGACGACGCCGGCTGGATGCACACCGGCGACCTGGCGAGCATGGATGCCCAGGGTTACGTATGCATCGCCGGGCGCAACAAGGACATGATCATTCGTGGCGGCGAGAACGTGTACCCGCGAGAGTTGGAGGAGTTTTTCTTCACGCATCCTGCGGTGGCGGATGTGCAGGTCATCGGCATTCCGGACGAGCGCTACGGTGAAGCCATCGTCGCCTGGGTCAAGTTTCACCCCGGCCATGTCGCCAACGAGCTGGAGTTGCAAGCCTGGTGCAAGGGTCGTATCGCGCACTTCAAGACGCCCAAGCACTTCAAGTTCGTGGAGGAGTTTCCGATGACGGTGACGGGCAAGATCCAGAAATTCCGCATGCGCGAGATTTCCATGCAAGAGTTGGGGACAGGGCAGGAATAAAGCCCGGAAAGCACAAAGGGGACCCGAGGGTCCCCTTTAATTTGTCGTTGCGTGCTCTTTTTTTATTATTGAGGGGCGGTCTATTGTTGTTTTTGGCAACCGTTACCCTTTACCGCTGTTTTTGGCGACCCCCATCCGGGATCAAGAGCAAACGTATTTTTTTGAGCGCTGATCTGCTTCTTCGTGATGATCCAACCAGTGGGCAGCTACCTGAGGTAGTTTTATTTTTCTCTGACCGGTTGCGGGTTTCGGCATGCCGTACCCTGCGAAGCACATCTTCTCCAAAAAAATCTGTTAGCTGCGTCTCTGCCGTGTTGTTTTTGTTATGTCAGAGTCGTTTCGTCTTATTTTTATTAGGTTTGGCGCTTTTTATTCTTGTTATGCCATAGAGATAGCAGAAGCCGTGCCAACTTTTAAAATCCCTTTAAAATCAATGAGTTGATTTTTTTGTAGGGTTTGGCCTACGGCAAATACGACAAAATATGTTCCCGTGTTACTCGATGTGTAGGCGTGCGGTAACACATTGTCACGGCTAAGCTACTCAACCGGCGTTACGCGCCTTTGCCACGCGCGACCCTGTCGGCCGGCCCAGCACACGGCTGATCTGCTGGCCCGCGCCAATCAATGCCTCAAGGTCGATACCGGTCTCGATACCCAGGCCGTTGAGCAGGTACAGCACGTCTTCGGTGGCGACGTTACCGCTGGCGCCCTTGGCGTAAGGGCAGCCGCCGAGGCCCGCGATAGAGCTGTCGAACACCGTGATGCCTTCCAGCAGGCTGGCGTAGATATTCGCGATGGCCTGGCCATAGGTGTCATGGAAGTGTCCGGCGAGCTTGTCCCGTGGCACCTGCGCCGCTACCACCTCGAACAGCCGCCGCGTGGCGCCTGCCGTACCGGTGCCGATGGTGTCGCCGAGGGACACCTCATAGCAGCCCATGGCATAGAGTTCCCGCGCAACGGCCGCGACCTGTTCCGGCGCGATCTCGCCTTCATAAGGGCACCCCAGCACGCACGACACATAGCCGCGCACGCTGACCCCGTGCTGCCTGGCCGCCGCCATGATCGGCGCAAAGCGCTCCAGGCTTTCACTGATGGAGCAATTGATATTGCGCTGGGAAAACGCCTCGGACGCGGCGGCAAACACCGCCACTTCCTTAACGCCAGCCGCCAGCGCGTCCTCGAACCCGCGCAGGTTCGGCGCCAGCGCACCATAAGTCACACCGGGCTTGCGCTGGATCTGCGCAAACACCTCGGCGGAACCGGCCATCTGCGGCACCCACTTGGGCGAGACGAAACTGCCGACTTCGATATAGCGCAAGCCGGCTGCGCTCAATGCATCCACCAAGCGGACCTTGTCCGCCACGCTGATGGGTTGGGCTTCGTTCTGCAAACCGTCGCGCGGGCCGACTTCCACCAGGCGTACGTGTGAGGGGAGGGACATGGTGGTTACCTTCTGATCAGTGGTCGGCCTGGCGCAAGGTGTGTGCCAGGGCCTGGGTGCAGCGCTCTTCGGCGGTGTCCAGCTCCAGCTTCATCTGTTCGATATCCAGCAGTTGCTGTTCCAGCTGCTCACGGCGCTCGGCGATTTTCGCCAGCATGCTGTTGAGTTGTACGTGGTTGCCGCTGGTGGGGTCGTAGAGTTCGATCAGCTCGCGGCATTCGGCCAGGGAAAAACCGATGCGCTTGCCCCGCAGGATCAGCTTGAGGCTGACCTTGTCGCGGGCCGAGTAGATGCGCTCCTGGCCCCGGCGTTCCGGGGCCAGCAGGCCTTGTTCTTCGTAGAAGCGAATGGCGCGGGTGGTGATGTCGAGCTCGCGGGCGAGGTCGGAGATGCTGTAGGTGGTGCTCATGGGGGCGCTCAAGAAGGTCTTGGCGTTAAGCTACTGGCAGGTTGACGTAAACGTCAAGGGTCGCTGCGCGACCCATCGGGGGCAAGCCCCCTCCCACAGGGCCGGCGCTTCAACCTCAGGCCTGTTGTTTATCGAGTTTCTTCTCGTGAGCGGTGACCTGCTGGCACAACTCGATCATCTGCTCGCGCATCCAGCGGTTGGCTGGGTCCTGGTCGGTGCTTTCGTGCCAGTACAGGTGGGTTTCCACCGGCGGCACGTCGTTGACCGGCAGGTTGAACCAGTGCAGTTCGTGGCGGCGGGCGAAGCGCTCGGGCACGGTCATGACCATGTCGGTCTGCTGCAACACCTGCGAGGCCATCAGGTAGTGTTGGGAGCGCAGGGCAATCTTGCGCTGGATGCCCATCTTGCCCAGTGCCAGGTCCACATGACCCAGGCCGTTACGCCGGCTGGAGATATGGATATGGGTCAGCGACAGGTAGTCATCCAGCGTGAGCTTGTCCTTGCCGGCCATGGGATGGCCCTTGCGCATGGCACACACGTAGCGATCTTCCATCAGCTTGACGTGGCGTACCTGCGGGTCGGTGTTGAGCGGCGCATCCACGGCAAAGTCCAGGCGCCCGGCGGCCAGCTCCTTGGTGGTTTCGCGGCGCTTGGACAGGAAACTCTCGATCACCACCGTGGGCGCCAGGCGGCGCAGGCGCTGGAACAGCAGCGGCAGGATCACCGCCTCGGTGAGGTCGGTCATGCTGATGCGGTAGGTCTTGGCCGCCTGCTGCGGGTTGAAGATGCGGCTTTCCTGCACCGACACCCGCAGCAATGACAGCGCGTTGCGCACCGGGCCGATGATGTTCTGTGCCATGGGCGTCGGCACCATGCCCTGGGCGGTGCGCACGAACAGTGGGTCGTTGAAGGTCTCGCGCAGGCGGGCCAGCGCGTTGGACACCGCCGGCTGGGTGATGCCGACAATCTGCCCGGCGCGGGTCAGGTTGGCTTCGGTGTAGATCGCGTCAAAGACGATAAACAGGTTGAGGTCGACCTTGCTCAGATTCATTTCGCAGCGCTCTTATTGTTAGGTGGCCATACGTCGATCATATATCGGTGATGAATGTTAATACACGCCGAGAATAGGCTAGGTAAATTATCAACGCTGTTCTAGCATCGATTGCATGACCTAAACAACCTCTCAGAGAAGGGAGCTGCTCATGGATTTCGCCTATTCGCCCAAGGTTCAGGAACTGCGTGAACGTGTCACTGCGTTCATGGATGCTTACGTTTACCCGGCCGAGCCGGTGTTCGAACGCCAGGTCAGCGAAGGCGACCGCTGGCAGCCCACCGCAATCATGGAGGAGCTCAAAGCCAAGGCGAAGGCCGAAGGCCTGTGGAACCTGTTCCTGCCCGAATCCGAACTGGGCGCCGGCCTCACCAACCTCGAATACGCGCCACTGGCCGAAATCATGGGCCGTTCCCTGCTGGGCCCGGAGCCGTTCAACTGCTCCGCCCCCGACACGGGCAACATGGAAGTGCTGGTGCGCTACGCCAATGAAGAGCAGAAGCGACGCTGGCTTGAGCCGCTGCTGCGCGGCGAGATCCGCTCGGCGTTCGCCATGACCGAGCCGGACGTTGCTTCTTCCGACGCTACCAACATGGCCGCCCGTGCCGAACGCCAGGGCGATGAGTGGGTGATCAACGGCAAGAAATGGTGGACCTCCGGCGCCTGCGACCCGCGCTGCAAGATCCTGATCTTCATGGGCCTGAGCAACCCGGATGCACCGCGCCACCAGCAGCACTCGATGATCCTGGTGCCGGTGGACACACCCGGCGTGAAGATCGTGCGCCCGCTGCCGGTGTTCGGTTACGACGATGCGCCCCACGGTCACGCCGAAGTGCTGTTCGACAACGTCCGCGTGCCCTATGAAAACGTCCTGCTCGGCGAGGGCCGTGGCTTTGAAATCGCCCAGGGCCGCCTTGGCCCAGGCCGTATCCACCACTGCATGCGCTCCATCGGCATGGCCGAGCGTGCGCTGGAATTGATGTGCAAACGCTCGGTCAGTCGTACCGCATTCGGCAAGCCGCTGGCACGACTTGGCGGCAACATCGACAAGATCGCCGATTCACGCATGGAGATCGACATGGCGCGCCTGCTGACCCTGAAGGCGGCGTACATGATGGACACCGTGGGCAACAAAGTGGCGAAAAGCGAGATCGCCCAGATCAAGGTGGTGGCGCCGAACGTGGCCTTGAAGGTGATCGACCGCGCGATCCAGATCCATGGCGGTGCCGGCGTTTCCAACGACTTCCCGCTGGCCTACATGTACGCCATGCAACGCACCCTGCGCCTGGCGGACGGCCCGGACGAAGTGCACCGGGCGGCCATCGGCAAGTTCGAGATTGGCAAGTATGTGCCTAAAGAGCTGATGCACAGCGGGCAGTAACACCGCGTCGCCTGCATCGGGGGCAAGCCCCCTCCCACACTTGGATGTGTTTACAGATCAAAATGTGGGAGGGGGCTTGCCCCCGATGAGGCCGGATCAGGCAATGAAGCTCCATCAGTCCTCAGTAAACCCACACCTCCACTCGCCGATTCTTGATCCGCCCCTCATCCGCCGTATTCGCCGCCACCGGCATCTGCGCACCAAACCCGCGGATGTCACGCAGCACTACGCCGTTCTTCACCAGTTCCCGACGCACCGCCATCGCCCGCAGCTTTGACAACAACGCGGCGCGCTGCGGGTCATCCTTGGCATCGCCAAACCCCACCAGCGTCACCTGCTTATTCAGCTTGTCGTGGTTTTTCAGATAGGCCACCACCCGCTGCAGATCCTGGCGCGCCTTGTTGTCGAGGCTGGCGCTGCCTTCTTCAAAGCGAAAATTCACCGTCAAGCGCTGGGCATCGCGGGCGATGGCTTGATAGTCATCGGGCATCGACGGGCGCGGTTGCACGGCGACTGCCTGCACCTGCTGCGCAATAAACCCGTTGGCGGCCACAATCGCCTGGCCCTTGGTGCCCTGGGTAAAGTCCACCAGTGCCTTGGCCCACGGGTTGTGCCCGGACGGCGGCAGGTAGAAAAACAACCGGCGTGACAGCGGATAATCCTCGGTAGCAATCAGGCTGTTGAGCGGCAACATGGGCTGTGAATCGCCATCCACAATCGCCACGGCCTTGGCCTGGCGCACGTAGGGCAGGCCGATAAAGCCGATGCCCTGCGGGTCGTGGCTGACCGCGTCGGACAGCTGCTCGCTGGACTCGAAGCGCTTGGCACCCGAGGCCAGCGGCTTGCCACGCAAACGCAACACCAGTTCCTTGAACGTATCGTAGGTGCCGGATTGATCATCCCGTGCGTACACATGGATAGGCCCGCCGATGCCGCCCACGGCCTCCCAGGTACTGATGTCGCCATTGAAAATCTGCGCCAGTTGCTCGGTGTTCAGTGTGTTCAAAGGGTTCTGCGGGTGGAGAATGATGGCCAGCCCGTCGATGGCTATCACCTGTTCGGCTTCGGGGCTTTTCAGGTCGCCCAGGGGTTCTAGGTCGACCAGTTCCCTGTCCTTGATCGGGCGAGACGAGGCGGCCAGATCGGCGCTGGTTTTTTTCAGCGCTGTGAACCCGGTGCTCGAACCGTGGGCCGCGACCTCGATGGTCACGGTCTTGCCTTGGCGCGTCTTGCCGATAACGCGTTGTTCATTGGCGCCTTCGCCCGGTTCGCTGTGCACTCCCTGCAAGCCCTGATGCTCCATCAGCCCCTTGACCAGTGCCGGGCCCAGCGCCGCGCCAATGGTATTGGAGCCCTGGATGCGCAGTGCAGGGCCTTGATCAGGAACGGGCAGGGGGGCGGAAACGGCGAAGAGGGGAAAAACAGTCAGCAGTAACAGAACGCGCAGCCTCATGCCGGCACCTTCTCAAGCCAAAGGGAGTGCCGCGAGAATAAGTCAGGCAGGTTGCATAAATATGACGGACGCGCCGCAAGGCTGAATGTGGGAGGGGGCTTGCCCCCGATAGCGGCGTGTCAGCTATAGATGGGCTGACGACCCACTGTCATCGGGGGCAAGCCCCCTCCCACATGTTGTGATCAGCTCAGTTCCAGCCAGATTGGCGCATGGTCAGACGGTTTTTCCAAACCACGCAGCTCGTAATCCACCCCGGCATCCTTGACGCGCGGCAGCAGGCCATTGGAGGCGAGGATCACGTCGATGCGCAACCCACGCTTGGGCTCGTCTTCAAAGCCCCGGCTGCGGTAGTCGAACCAACTGAAGCGGTCGGCCACGTCCGGGTTGAGGTGACGGAAGCTGTCCACCAGGCCCCAGTTTTTCAGGCGGGCCATCCATTCGCGCTCTTCCGGCAGGAAGCTGCACTTGCCGGTCTTGAGCCAACGCTTGGCGTTGTCGGCGCCGATGCCGATGTCGCAGTCTTCCGGGGAAATGTTCACGTCGCCCATCACCACCAGCGCCTGGTCGTTGCTGAACTGGCTTTCCAGCAGTTGCTGCAGGTCTTCGTAGAAGCGCTGCTTGGCCGGGAACTTGGTGGGGTGGTCGCGGCTTTCGCCCTGGGGAAAGTAGCCGTTCATGATGGTCACCGGGTGGCCGTTCTCGTCGGCGAAGGTGCCCCAGATAAAGCGACGCTGGGCGTCCTCTTCGTCACTGGCAAAGCCTTTGTGCACGCTCAGGGCTTCCTTGCGCGACAGCAGGGCGACGCCGTAGTGGCCTTTTTGCCCGTGGTAGTACACGTGATAGCCAAGGGCCTGCACTTCGGCCAGCGGAAATTGGTCATCGTGGACTTTGGTTTCTTGCAGGCCGATCACGTCGGGCTGGTGCTTTTCAATCAGCGCCGCCAACTGATGTGGGCGGGCGCGCAGCCCGTTGATATTGAAGGAGACGATTTTCATGGTCGGCAGTCCAGTCTGGCAAAAGGGCGATGCTAGCGGACAAGTCGGACGGGGGCCAGCGTGGCGGTAGGGCAGATGCACTGCTAATGTCTGGGAACGACTCGTGCTGTGTAGGTTCGTACCCATAAGAACGCTGCCTTTTGAGCCGCGCCCAGGGAGATTGACGGTATGCCGGACACTACAACTGCAATTGCTGAAATTCGCCTGCTCAACAGCGGCTATTCCCGTGAGGCCCGTTCCCTGTTGTACCAGGCCTATCGGCATGAGCCGACCTTCGCCTACATCTTCGAAGCCGAGCGTCCCGGTTATGAACAACGGGTGCGCGCCACCGTGCGCGAGTTGGTCAAGCAGCACTTCTTTCAGAAACTGCCGGCCATTGGTTTGTTCGTCAATGACCGCCTGATCGGCATCGCCCTGATCGCGCCACCGCAGCGGCGCCTGGGCATCACCGAGAGCTGGGCTTGGCAACTGCGCATGTGGCTGAGTACTGGTGTGCGCGGTACACGGCGTTACCTCGACTACCACCACGCGGTGCTGGCGTGCCTGCCCAGTGAGTCGGTGCATCTACTGCCGTTGCTCGGCATCCACCCGCAGTTCCAGGGCAAGCATTACGGCGAGCAGTTACTGGAAGCCGTGCACAATTGGTGTGCCGAAGACCCGCATTCGTCCGGTGTGGTGCTGGACACGGGGAATTCACGTTACCTGGAGTTCTATAAGCGTCAAGGCTATGAGGAAATCGGTGAAGTGGCGGTAGGCCCGATCCTGGAGCACGTGTTTTTTCATCCCAATCCCCAGCCGTTACATGCTGCAACGGCTTGATCCAGAATTATTCAGATAAATCCAGGTTCAAAGAATCTCCCTTGCTCGTGTAGCATCCGCGCCTATGAAGTTTCCAGGAAGATTTACCAGCGGCTTGATTCTGCTGTTCACAAGCTGCGGCGCATTGGCGCAAAGCGAACTGGACGTGCGGATCAAACCCTCAAACGACGCGTTGAAAGCCAACATCGAAGGCTATATCGGCGGGGTGGGCGATCGTGATGAAGAAGCCCTGCTGCGGTTCAGCCGTGGCGCCGAGGAGCAGGCGCGCAAAGCGGCTCAGGCCCTTGGCTTCTATCAGCCACAGATTGACAGTGAGGTGAAAGGCGGCAAGAACCCGCGCCTGATCCTCACCATCGACCCCGGCGAACCGGTGCATTTGCGCAACGTGACCATTCGGGTCGACGGCCCTGCCGCAGACCTCAAGACCTTTCGCGTGCCCGTCAGCAAAGACCTCAAGGCCGGCGCCGTGCTCAACCACGGCCATTACGAAGACGCCAAGCGCTTGATCCAGAACCAGGCCTCGCGCTACGGTTTTTTCAGTGGGCGCTTCACCCGCCAGAAACTGGCGGTAGACCCCAAGGCCGGTGTCGCCGATATCGAACTCATCTATGACAGCGGTCCGCGTTATGCCTTGGGCAAGGTCAGCTTTGCTGGCGACACGCCGTTTGACGAAGAACTGCTGCAACGCATGGTGCCGTTCAAAAGCGGCACGCCCTACGATTCCGAACTGATCGCCGAACTCAACCAGAACCTGCAAGCCAGTGGGTTTTTTGAAGGTGTGCGCGTGGATGCTGCTCCGGCAGCCTCGACCAATGACATCATCCCGGTGGCCGTGCGCCTGGAGACCCGCAAACCCCGCACCATGGGGCTGGGCCTGGGGTTCTCCACCGACGTCGGCCCGCGCGGCAAAGCCAACTGGACCCGCCATTGGGTCAACCCTCAGGGCCATAGTTATGGTTGGGAGGCCGAGCTATCGGCACCACGGCAGAACGTCGGCCTGTGGTACGACATTCCGCTGGACCCACCGCTCACCGACAAACTGCGCTTCGCCGGTGGCTATCAGAACGAAGAAATCGCCAACACCGACACCCTGAGTAAATTGCTCACCGTGGGCCCGGAGTGGCACAGCAAGCTGCCCAGCGGCTGGACCCGGGTGATTTCGCTCAAGTACCAGCGTGAAGAATATCGCCTGGGCAATGACTCCGGCCTGAGTAACCTGGTGATGCCAGGGATCAGCTACTCCTACCTGCGCAGTGACAACCGTATCGACCCGCACAACGGCTACCGCCTGCAATTCGACACCAAAGTCGCCAAGGAAGGCCTGGGCTCCGACACCAACCTGCTTTACGGCACGGCCATGGTCAAAGGCCTGACGACGCTGTGGGACAACCATCGCTTCCTGGCCCGTGCGCAGGTGGGCGGCAGCGCCACCAACGGCTATAACTCGGTGCCGCCGTCGCTACGTTTCTTTGCCGGTGGTGACCAGAGCGTGCGCGGCTACGAGTACCAGACGCTGTCGCCGGAGAATGATCGCGGCGACCGTATCGGTGGCCGCTACATGGTGGCCCTGAGTGCCGAGTATCAGTATTCCATCGCCGAGAAATGGCGGATCGCGACGTTCGTCGACCAGGGTAACTCCTTCAATAATCTGGACCTGCCCAGCCTGAAAACCGGCGTCGGCGTCGGTATCCGCTGGGTGTCGCCGGTCGGCCCGATCCGCCTGGACCTGGCCCATGCCCTGGAAGACCCGGGCGGCGTTCGATTGCACTTTTCCATGGGGCCTGAGCTGTGATGCGTGGTGTGAAAATAGCGGGGCTGGCGGTAGTGGCCAGCCTTGCCGTGTTGTTGCTGGCACTGTGGGCGGTGCTGGGCACCCAGGCGGGCAGCCGCTGGGCGTTGGGCAGCGTGCCGGGGTTGACCCTAGAGAATTTCCAGGGGCATTTGGGCGGCCAGTGGAGCGCCGATCAGGTGCTGTGGCAGCAGGACGGCAGCCGTGTCGAGCTCCAGGCGCCCAAGCTGGATTGGTCGCCGGCGTGTCTGTTGCGCATGACCCTGTGCATCAATCAACTGGATGTCGAGCAAGTCAGCCTGCAATTCCCCCCCAGTACCGAGCAGAGCAGCGGCCCGATCGAGCTACCCGACCTGAAACTGCCGCTGGCCATCCAGTTGGGCGATGTTCGCGTCGGCAGCCTGCTATTCAATGGCAGCGAAGAACTCAAGGGCCTGCAACTGGCGGCGCACTGGACGGCTGCGGGCATGCAGATTGATTCGGTGCATCTGCAACGTGATGGCCTGGTGCTGGACCTGGCTGGTCTGCTGCAACCCACCGGCGACTGGCCATTGAACGCCAGCGGCAACCTGAGCCTGCCTTACGCGCCCGGTGGTGAGCAGTGGACGGTTGGCCTCAAAGTCGAAGGCGACTTGCTCAAGACCCTCACCGTCAACGGCGATAGCCATGGCTACCTGGACGGCAGCCTGCTGGCGCAGTTGCAACCGCTGGCAGAAGATCTGCCGGGACAAGTGCTGATCAAGTCCGATGCATTCAAACCGGATGCCGGTTTGCCGGACACCCTGCAACTCAATGAGCTGGTGCTCCTGGCCAAGGGCGACCTGAAAACCGGTTATGTGCTCTCGGGCAAGGCGTCGCTGCCTGCCGAAAAGAGCCCGGTAAGCCTGTTGTTGCTGGGGCGCGTGGATGCCAAAGGGGCGCAGATTGAAAAACTCGACCTGTATGGCGACGACAAGCAAAGCCTGAAGCTCAGCGCCAACCTGGACTGGCAGCAAGGCTTCAGCGCCGACGCCAAGGTCGATTGGCTGGACTTCCCCTGGCATCGCCTTTACCCCGTCATCGATGAGCCCCAAGTCGCGCTGCATACATTCAATGGCGAGATCTCCTACAAGGATGGCAACTACCTGGGCAACCTCAAGGCCGATCTCGACGGCCCTGCAGGCAAGTTCAACGTGGTCACGCCGTTCAGTGGCGACCTCAAGCAAGTTTTCCTGCCTGAGCTGAAACTCACTGCCGGCCAGGGCAAGGCCGAGGGCCACCTGAACCTGCAATTTGCCGATGGCATCGCCTGGGACACGGCACTCGACCTGTCGGCGCTGAACCCGGCGTACTGGGTCGCCGAATTGCCCGGCACCCTGGCCGGGCCGCTGCGCAGCAAGGGCGAGTTCAAGCACGAGCAGCTCAAGCTGAATGCCGACCTCGACCTCAAGGGCCGCCTGCGCGGGCAAACCGCCGTGCTGGTCGCCAAGGCCGAAGGCGCGGGCGAGCAATGGACCCTGGCCAACCTGGATATCCGCCTGGGCGACAACCGCATCAACGGCAGCGGCAGCCTGCAACAACGCCTGGCCGGGCAGATCGACATCAAGCTGGCGCGCCTGGCCCAGTTGTGGCCGCAGTTGCGTGGGCAGGTCAACGGCCGACTCAATGTGGCCGGCAGCCTCACGGCACCCCAAGGCAAACTCGACCTCAAGGGCCAGCAACTGGCGTTCGCCGATAACCGCCTGCAAAGCCTCACCCTCGACGCCAGCCTCGACGGTGCCCAGCGCGCCAAGATTGACCTGAAAGGCAGCGGTATCCAATCCGGCGAGACCCAGGTCGGCACCCTGACCGCCAGTGCCCAGGGCGATATCAAGAACCAGAAGGTCCAGCTCGACCTCGCCGGCCCGCTGGTCAAGCTGGCCCTGGCGTTGGACGGCAACCTCGACAACGGCAACTGGCGCGGGCGCCTGGCCAGTGGCGATGTCCAGGCCGGCGGCCAGGACTGGAAACTGCAAGCCCCGGCCAGGATCGAACGTATGGCGGATGGCAGGCTGACCTTTGCCGCGCATTGCTGGGTGTCCGGGCCGGCCAGCCTGTGCGGCGAAGACCAGCGCCTGATGCCGGAGCCGAAGCTGCGTTACCACCTCAAGCAATTCCCCATCGACAGCCTGGCGGCGTTCCTGCCCAAGGATTTCGCCTGGCAGGGCAAGCTCAATGCCGACCTGCAACTGGACCTGCCGGCCAGTGGCCCCAAGGGCGTGGTGATGGTGGACGCCAGTGGTGGCACCTTGCGCGTCAAGGACAAGGACCAGTGGCTGGATTTTCCCTACAACACCCTGAAACTGGAAACCACCCTCAACCCCAAGCGTATCGACACGCAGCTCAACTTCCAGGGCGGCAAGCTCGGCGAACTGTTGTTGCAGGCGCAGATCAACCCGTTACCCAAGAACAAACCCATCACCGGCAACTTCAGCCTGGTCGGCCTCGATCTCGCGGTGGCACGGCCGTTTGTGCCGATGGTGGAAAAACTCACCGGCAAGCTCAACGGCAACGGCCGTCTCTCCGGCGGCTTGCTGGCGCCCCAGGTCAACGGCAACGTCAACCTGGTGGGCGGTGAGATCTCCGGCCCGGAACTGCCCATCAGCCTGGAAGGCCTGAATGTGCAGGCGCTGATTGCCGGCGAAAGTGTGCAGCTCAACGGCGCCTGGCGCAGTGGCAAGGCCGGGCAGGGCAGCCTCAAGGGGCAGGTCGACTGGGGTAAGGCGCTGGTGGTGGACCTCAGTTTGCAAGGCTCGCAGTTGCCGGTCACGGTCGAGCCTTACGCGGTGCTGGAAGTAGCGCCGGACCTGAAAATCAGCCTGAAGAACGACAAGTTGGCCATCGCCGGCAACGTGCATATCCCACGCGGCGATATCACCGTGCGCGAGCTGCCGCCGTCGACGGTCAAGGTCTCGGATGACACGGTGATCATCGGCAGCCAGACCGAAGAGGGTAAACCGCCGATGGCCATGGCGATGGATATCAACGTGGTTGTGGGCGAAGACAAGCTCAACTTCTCCGGCTTCGGCCTCACCGCCAAGGTCCAGGGCCAGGTGCACATCGGCGACAACCTCGACACCCGAGGCGAGCTATGGCTCAACGATGGCCGCTACCGCGCCTACGGCCAGAAGCTCGATGTGCGGCGTGCGCGGCTGTTGTTTGCCGGGCCGCTGGACCAGCCATTCCTGGATATTGAAGCCATCCGCAAGACCGGCGATGTGGTCGCGGGTATCCGCCTCAGCGGCAGCGCGGAACAGCCCACCACGCAAATCTTCTCCGAACCGGCCATGAGCCAGGAACAAGCGCTGTCCTATCTGGTGCTGGGGCGTCCGCTGAGCACCACCGGTGAAGACAACAACATGCTGGCCCAGGCCGCTCTGGGCCTCGGCTTGATGGGCAGTGCGGGGGTCACCTCGGACCTGGCGAAGAACCTGGGCATCCAGGACTTCGAACTCGACACCCAGGGCAGCGGCAACACCACCGCCGTGGTGGCCAGCGGCAAGATCACCGAGAAACTCAGCCTGCGTTATGGGGTAGGGGTGTTCGAACCGGCCAGCACCATTGCCTTGCGCTACCTGTTGAGCAAGAAGGTGTACCTGGAAGTGGCGAGCGGCGTGGCCAGCTCATTGGACATCTTCTACAAGCGCGATTTCTAAGCCACACAGTGACAAAAATGTGGGAGGGGGCTTGCCCCCGATAGCGGTGTTTCAGTCGGCTTCAAGTTGACTGACCCACCGCTGTCGGGGCAAGCCCCCTGTTACATTACCAAGCAAGCTAATAATTCCATTTGACATTCGCTGCCTAAGCAGTAACATCTTGTCATACATTCACTGCCTAGGCAGTAATAAGGTGACTTCCGATGCCCCACTTCACCCCTGACAGCTTTCGCAACTGCCACCTCGGCCTGCTCCTGGGCCGGGCGGCGCTGCTCAAGGACCGCATTATCGACACCCATATGGAGCCGCACGGCGTGACCGCTGCGCAGTTCAAGGTGTTGATCATCATCGCCCAGTTCGACGTGGATACTCCGGCGGAGCTGTGCCGCAACCTGTCCCTGGACAGCGGTTCCATGACCCGCATGCTCGACCGCCTGGAGCAAAAGGGATTGCTGGCACGCCAGCGTTCCGAGCAGGACCGGCGCCAGGTGCGCCTGGTGCTCACCGAAGACGGCCAGCGCCTGGCGGACATGCTGCCGCACATCGGCGCCCAGTCGATGAACGAACTGGCCGGCGCCCTGGAGCCCGGCGAGTTGCAGACGCTGGAGCGGATCCTCAAGAAAATTCTGGTAGCTGCCGGTGACGCCATCGTCATCCAGCGGGTAGGTAAAGAATGAACAGACGCGCACTTAGCCTGGTGCTGGTGGCCATGAGCATGGCCGGTTGCGCCAACTACAGCGGCCTCGACACCCAAGGCAAACGCCTCGACGCCGGCACATTGCAAACCGGTAAAACCTTGAGCGGCGTGACCCTGTCGAGCGCTGCCTGGCCGACCGCCGACTGGTGGAAAAGCCTCGGCGACCCGCAACTCGATGGCCTGATCCAGGAAGCCCTGCACAACAGCCCCGACATGCAAGTGGCCAGCGCCCGTGCCCACCAGGCCGAAGCCGCCGCCTACGCCGCCGACGCAGCGCGCATGCCGACCCTGGATGCCAGCGCCGGTGTGACCCGCTCACGCCTGGCGAAAGACCAGGACCCACGCGGGCAGGGTGATGCCTACTCGACCGTGCGCAATATCGGCGCCAGCTTCAACTACACCTTCGACCTCTGGGGCGGCCAGCGTGCGGCCTGGGAAGCCGCATTGGGTGAAGCGCGTGCCGCCCAGGTCGACCAGCAGGCCGCGCGCCTGACCCTGGCCGCCAACGTGGCCAAGGCCTACAGCGACCTGGGCCAGGCCCATATCGTGCGTGACCTGGCCAACGATGACCTCAAGCGTACCCGGCAGATGCTCGACCTGAGCAAACGCCGGCTGAATTCGGGTATCGACAGCCAGTACCAGTACCAGCAGACCGAAAGCCTGGAAGCCAGCTCCCAGTCGCAACTGATCGACGCGGAAAAACAACTGCAAAGTGCCAAGATCGCCCTGGCCGTATTGCTCGGCAAAGGCCCGGACCGTGGCAGTGAACTGGCCCGGCCCAACGTACTGAAACCCAGCGCTGTCGCCGTGCCCTCGGTGCTGCCGGCCGAGCTGCTGGGCCGGCGCCCGGACCTGATCGCCGCACGCTGGCGGGTCGAATCGGCGGGCCGCAACATCGACGCCAGCAAGACGCGCTTCTACCCCAACCTCAACCTGAGCGCGAGCGCTGGCGCCGAGTCGTTGCTGGGGGATGCGATGTTTGGCTCGGCCAGCCGCTTCTTCAACATTGCGCCGACGATATCGCTGCCGATCTTCGACGGCGGCCGCCTGCGTGCCGACCTCGACGCCCGCGACGCCGACTACGACCTGGCCGTGGCGCAATACAACAAAACCCTGGTGCAAGCCCTGGGCGATATCGGCAACACCCTTTCGCAACTGCGCGACACCGGCCGGCAGATCCAGGCCCAGCAACATGCCGCGGACATTGCGCAGCAGTCCTACGACACCGGGTTACAGCGCTACAGCTCCGGGATCGGTAACTACCTGGATGTGCTCAGCATCGAGCAGCAATTGCTGCAGGCCCAGCGTCAGCTGGCAACCCTGAATGCTGCGCAGATCGATCTGTCGATTCAACTGATGCAGGCCCTGGGCGGCGGCTACAGCGCCGACAACGTGGCAGCGACCACCCCCGCCACACGCACGGAATAATTTGAGGTATTTGTTATGGCCACTGCCGAAAACACCAACGCAACCGAACAACCCAAAGACAACAACCCACGCAAACGCAAAGTGATGCTGATCGGCCTGGCGCTGATCGTCATCCTCGCCGTGGTCGGCGTGTGGGGCTGGTACGAGCTCTACGGCCGCTTCAGCGAAAGCACCGACGACGCCTACGTGAACGGCAACGTGGTGGAAATCACTCCGCTGGTCACCGGCACCGTGGTCAGCATCGGCGCCGACGATGGCGACCTGGTCCACGAAGGTCAGGTGCTGATCAACTTCGACCCGAACGACGCCGCCGTCGGCCTGCAAAGCGCCCAGGCCAACCTGGCCCGCACCGTGCGCCAGGTGCGTGGCTTATACAGCAACGTCGACGGCATGAAGGCCCAGGTCAATGCGCAGAAAGCCGACGTGCAGACTGCCCAGGACAACTTCAACCGGCGTAAGACTCTGGCCCAGGGCGGGGCGATTTCCCAGGAAGAACTGTCCCACGCCCGTGACAGCCTGACCGCCGCGAAAAACGCCCTGACCAACCTTGAGCAACAACTCAAAACCACCAACGCGCTGGTGGATGACACAGTGATCAGCTCCCACCCGGATGTGCAGGCCGCCGCCGCGCAATTGCGCCAGGCCTACCTGGCCAATGCGCGTAGCACCTTGATCGCACCGGTCACCGGCTATGTGGCCAAGCGCACCGTGCAATTGGGCCAGCGCGTACAACCGGGTACCGCCTTGATGGCGGTGATCCCGCTGAACCAGCTGTGGATCGACGCCAACTTCAAGGAAACCCAACTGCGTGACATGCGCATTGGCCAGCCGGTGGACATCGAGTCGGACATCTACGGCAGTGACGTTAAATTCAGCGGCACCATCGACAGCCTCGGCGCCGGCACCGGTAGCGCATTTGCCCTGCTGCCAGCGCAGAACGCCACGGGTAACTGGATCAAGATCGTGCAACGGGTGCCGGTGCGTATCCACATCAATGCCGAAGAACTGGCCAAGCACCCGCTGCGTGTGGGCCTGAGCACCCTGGTCAAGGTCGACCTGCACGACCAGAGCGGCCCGGTCCTGGCGCAGCAGGCACCGCAGAAGGCCTCGTTCAGCACCAACGTGTATGACCGCCAACTCGCTGAAGCTGACGCCATGATCACCCAGTTGATCCATGACAACAGCCTCGCCGCGCCCAAGGCTGTGCAACGCTGATGAGCAATAACGCCTCCTTCACGCCACCCAGCCTGTTGATGGCCACTATTGGCCTGTCGCTGGCGACCTTTATGCAGGTGCTCGACACCACCATCGCCAACGTGGCGTTGCCGACCATTTCCGGCAACCTGGGCGTGAGTTCGGAGCAGGGCACCTGGGTCATCACCTCGTTTGCGGTGAGCAACGCGATTGCCTTGCCGCTGACCGGCTGGCTGAGCCGGCGGTTTGGCGAGGTGAAGCTGTTCTTGTGGGCGACGATGCTGTTTGTGCTGGCCTCGTTCCTCTGTGGTATTTCCTCGTCGATGCCCGAGCTGATCGCCTTCCGCGTCATACAAGGCCTGGTGGCCGGGCCGTTGTACCCGATGACCCAGACGCTGCTGATCGCCGTCTACCCGCCGGCGAGGCGAGGCATGGCCCTGGCGTTGCTGGCGATGGTTACGGTGGTGGCGCCGATTGCCGGGCCGATCCTCGGCGGCTGGATTACTGACAGCTACAGCTGGCCGTGGATTTTCTTCATCAACGTGCCCATCGGCATCTTTGCGGTGATGGTGGTGCGTTCGCAGTTGAAGAAACGCCCGGTGCAGACCAGTTATCAGCCGATGGACTACGTCGGGTTGCTGAGCTTGATCGTCGGGGTTGGCGCATTGCAGATCATTCTCGACAAGGGCAATGACCTGGACTGGTTCGAATCCAACTTCATTATCGTGGGCGCGGCGATTTCGGTGATTGCCCTGGCGGTGTTCATCATCTGGGAACTCACCGACAAACACCCGGTGGTCAACCTGAAGCTGTTCGCCTACCGCAACTTCCGCATCGGCACCATCGTATTGATCCTGGGGTACGCGGGTTTCTTCGGCATCAACCTGATCCTGCCGCAGTGGTTGCAGACCCAGATGGGCTACACCGCGACCTGGGCGGGCCTGGCGGTGGCGCCGATTGGTATTTTGCCGGTGCTGATGTCGCCGTTCGTGGGCAAGTACGCGCACAAATTCGACCTGCGCCTGCTGGCGGGCCTGGCCTTCCTGGCGATTGGCTTGAGCTGCTTCATGCGCGCAGGCTTCACCAATGAGGTGGACTTCCAGCACATCGCCCTGGTGCAGCTGTTCATGGGGATTGGCGTGGCGCTGTTCTTCATGCCGACCTTAAGCATCTTGATGTCCGACCTGCCGCCGCACCAGATTGCCGATGGCGCGGGCCTGGCCACGTTCCTGCGTACCCTGGGCGGCAGCTTCGCGGCGTCGCTGACCACCTGGATCTGGATTCGCCGGGCGGACCAGCACCATGCGTACATGAGCGAGAACATGACCACCTACGACTCGGCGACCCGCGATGCCTTGCAGGCGCTGGGCGGGGCAGGGCAGAAGGCCTACACGCAGCTGGACCAGATCCTCACCAGCCAGGCGTACATGATGTCCACCGTGGATTACTTCACGTTGCTGGGGTGGATGTTCATGGGGTTGATGCTATTGGTGTGGTTGGCCAAGCCGCCGTTTACGGCGAAGGCGGGGCCGGCGGCTTCCGGCCACTGATTTCGGGATGTACGCGGTCAAAAATGTGGGAGCGGGCTTGCTCGCGAAGGCGGTGCGTCAGTCAATTTATGTATCGACTGAGCCACCGCCTTCGCGAGCAAGCCCGCTCCCACATTTGAACTATGTGCGCAGGGGTTATGTGCCGGGCAGTGCCAGTTGCGGGTTCACAAAATCAAACGCCGCCAACTGAAACCCTTGCTCATCCACCTGCAACGCCCAGCCCTGCTTGTCCCAATCCCCCAGCACAATGCGCTTGGCCGCCTGGTCGCCAATCTGCAACTTGTGAATGGCGGGGCGGTGGGTGTGGCCGTGGACCAGGGTGCGCACGCCGAACTGCTGCATCACCCGTGGCACTTCCTCGGGCGTTACATCGACGATGTCGTTGGCCTTCATGCGCGTCTGCGCACGGCTTTCACTGCGCAGCTTGCGCGCCAGCTTGTGGCGTGTGCCCAAGGGCAGGTGGCGCAGGATAAACAGCACGATCGGGTTACGCAGGATGCGTCGCAGCTTCATATAGCCGACGTCGCGGGTACAGAGGCTGTCGCCGTGCATCAACAGCACGGGCTCGCCATGCAGCTGCACGACACTCGGGTCCTTGAGCAAGCTGGCACCTGCCGCTTTGCAGAACGCCTTGCCGATCAGGAAATCGCGATTGCCGTGCATGATGAAAATCGGGGTGCCGCTGTCGCTCAGTTCGCGCAGGGCTGAGCAAATGGAGCGCTGGAACGGTGTCATCCCATCGTCGCCAATCCAGGCTTCGAAGAAGTCCCCCAGAATGTACAACGCCTGGGCGCCACGGGCGCGGCCGTGGAGCAGATCCAGAAACGCCCGGGTAATGTCCGGGCGCTCCTCTTCCAGATGCAAATCTGAAATCAGCAATATCACCCAACGATCTCGGCTTTCTCGACGATCACGTCTTCTACCGGAACGTCCTGGTGACCGGCTTTACCGGTGGTCTGCACACCTTTGATCTTGTCGACGACGTCCTGGCCTTCGGTGACTTTACCGAATACCGCGTAGCCCCAGCCCTGCACGTTCTTGCCGCTGTGGTTCAGGAAGGCGTTGTCGGCCACGTTGATGAAGAACTGCGCGGAGGCCGAATGCGGCTCCATGGTACGGGCCATGGCGACGGTGTACTTGTCGTTGGAAAGGCCGTTGTCCGCTTCGTTCTGGATGCTTGGGCGCTTGTCTTTCTTTTCTTTCATGCCAGGCTCGAAACCGCCGCCCTGGATCATGAAGTTGCCGATGACACGGTGGAAAACGGTGTTTTCGTAGTGGCCGGCGTTCACGTACTCGATGAAGTTGGCGACGGTGATCGGCGCTTTCTCGGCGTTCAGCTCGATGACGATGTCACCGTGGTTGGTGGTCAGTTTGACTTGAGTCATGTTCACTACTCTTTTCAGGGAATTCGTGGGTTTGGGTGCATGGGCACCACGACCGGTATGGCGAAACTGCGGCCAAGGCGCGCAGTTTAGCGTGCCCTGCAGGAATTTCGAGGTGGTTTTTTACCACTGGTGCGTTAAATGCACCGCAACCCTGTCAGCGACTTGACAGCATCAGCTATGATAAGCCCTTTGTTTTATCGGCCTAGCCCGGCCACGTACTTGTCTGTTCAAGGATCCTATGAGCAAGCCCACTGTCGACCCTACCTCGAATTCCAAGGCCGGACCTGCCGTCCCGGTCAATTTCCTGCGCCCGATCATCCAGGCGGACCTGGATTCGGGCAAGCACACGCAGATCGTCACCCGCTTCCCGCCAGAGCCCAACGGCTACCTGCACATCGGTCACGCCAAGTCGATCTGTGTGAACTTCGGCCTGGCCCAGGAATTCGGCGGCGTCACGCACCTGCGTTTCGACGACACCAACCCGGCCAAGGAAGACCAGGAATACATCGACGCCATCGAAAGCGACGTGAAATGGCTGGGCTTCGAGTGGTCCGGTGAAGTGCGCTATGCCTCGCAGTATTTCGACCAACTGCACGACTGGGCCGTCGAGCTGATCAAGGCCGGCAAGGCCTACGTCGACGACCTGACCCCGGAGCAGGCCAAGGAATACCGTGGCACCCTGACCGAACCGGGCAAGAACAGCCCGTTCCGCGACCGTTCGGTCGAAGAGAACCTCGACTGGTTCGCCCGCATGCGCGCCGGTGAGTTCCCGGACGGCGCCCGCGTACTGCGCGCCAAGATCGACATGGCTTCGCCGAACATGAACCTGCGCGACCCGATCATGTACCGCATCCGCCACGCCCATCACCACCAGACGGGCGACAAGTGGTGCATCTACCCGAACTACGACTTCACCCACGGTCAGTCGGACGCCATCGAAGGCATCACCCACTCCATCTGCACCCTGGAGTTCGAAAGCCATCGCCCGCTGTACGAATGGTTCCTCGACAGCCTGCCGGTGCCGGCGCACCCGCGTCAGTACGAATTCAGCCGCCTGAACCTGAACTACACCATCACCAGCAAGCGCAAGCTCAAGCAACTGGTTGATGAAAAGCACGTACACGGCTGGGACGACCCACGCATGTCGACGCTGTCGGGCTTCCGTCGCCGTGGCTACACGCCTGCGTCGATCCGCAACTTCTGCGAGATGGTCGGCACCAACCGTTCCGACGGCGTGGTCGACTACGGCATGCTCGAGTTCAGCATCCGCCAGGACCTCGACGCCAACGCCCCACGCGCCATGTGCGTGCTGCGCCCGTTGAAGGTCGTGATCACCAACTACCCGCAAGACCAGGTCGACCACCTCGAGTTGCCG
The DNA here is from genome assembly GCF_900103345.1 of Pseudomonas azotoformans. Taxonomy (NCBI): domain Bacteria; kingdom Pseudomonadati; phylum Pseudomonadota; class Gammaproteobacteria; order Pseudomonadales; family Pseudomonadaceae; genus Pseudomonas; species Pseudomonas azotoformans. Next base: position 2,220,260 of record NZ_LT629702.1, on the reverse strand, counting down.
CGTCACCCGCAAAAAGAAGAACTCGGCGTGCGCAAGCTGCCGTTCGCCCGTGAAATCTACATCGACCGCGATGACTTCATGGAAGAGCCGCCAAAAGGCTACAAGCGCCTGGAGCCAAACGGCGAAGTGCGCCTGCGTGGCAGCTACGTGATCCGTGCCGACGAAGCGATCAAGGACGCCGATGGCAACATCGTCGAACTGCGTTGCTCGTATGACCCGGACACCCTGGGCAAGAACCCCGAAGGCCGCAAGGTCAAAGGCGTGATCCACTGGGTGCCGGCGGCCGCCAGCATCGAGTGCGAAGTGCGTCTGTACGATCGCCTGTTCCGCTCGCCGAACCCTGAAAAGGCCGAAGACAGCGCGAGTTTCCTCGACAACATCAACCCTGACTCCCTGCAAGTACTTACGGGTTGTCGTGCTGAGCCATCGCTTGGCGACGCACAGCCGGAAGACCGTTTCCAGTTCGAGCGCGAAGGTTACTTCTGCGCGGATATCAAGGACTCGAAACCAGGTCGCCCGGTATTCAACCGTACCGTGACCTTGCGTGATTCGTGGGGCCAGTGATCAAGTCTTAAGGGATTCATCGTGCTAACGATCTACAACACGCTCAGCAAGACCAAAGAAGTCTTCAAGCCGCTGGATGGCAACAAGGTGCGCATGTACGTGTGCGGCATGACCGTGTACGACTACTGCCACATCGGCCACGGCCGCAGCATGGTTGCCTTCGACCTGGTAACCCGCTGGTTGCGTTTCAGCGGCTATGACTTGACGTACGTGCGCAACATCACCGACATCGACGACAAGATCATCAACCGCGCCAACGAAAACGGCGAGTCGTTCGACGCGCTGACCGAGCGCATGATCGCCGCAATGCACGAGGACGAGGCCCGCCTCAACATCCTCAAGCCGGACATGGAACCGCGTGCCACGGACCATATCCCGGGGATGCACGCCATGATCCAGACCCTGATCGACAAGGGTTACGCCTACGCACCAGGCAATGGCGACGTGTACTACCGCGTCGCCAAGTTCATGGGCTACGGCAAGCTGTCGCGCAAGAAAATCGAAGACCTGCGCATCGGCGCGCGCATCGAAGTCGACGAAGCCAAGCAAGACCCGCTCGACTTCGTGCTGTGGAAAGGCACCAAACCCGGCGAGCCGAGCTGGGAGTCGCCGTGGGGCGCCGGGCGTCCGGGCTGGCACATCGAATGCTCGGTGATGTCCACCTGCTGCCTGGGCGAGACCTTCGACATTCATGGCGGCGGCAGCGACCTCGAGTTCCCGCACCACGAAAACGAAATCGCCCAGAGCGAAGCCGCCACCGGCAAGACCTACGCCAACGCCTGGATGCACTGCGGCATGATCCGCATCAATGGCGAGAAGATGTCCAAGTCCTTGAACAACTTCTTCACCATTCGCGACGTGCTGGAAAAGTACCATCCCGAGGTTGTGCGTTACCTGCTGGTGTCGAGCCACTACCGCAGCGCCATCAATTACTCGGAAGACAACCTCAAGGACGCCAAGGGCGCCCTGGAGCGTTTCTACCATGCGTTGAAAGGCTTGCCCGTTGTCGCCCCAGCCGGCGGCGAAGCGTTCGTTCAGCGCTTTACCCAGGTGATGAACGACGACTTTGGCACGCCGGAAGCCTGCGCGGTGCTGTTCGAGATGGTCCGTGAGATCAACCGTTTGCGTGAGAGTGATCTCGACGCAGCGGCCGGCCTTGCTGCTCGCCTGAAAGAGCTGGCCAGCGTGCTTGGGGTTCTGCAAATGAAGCCTGAGGACTTCCTGCAAGCCGGCGCCGAAGGGCGTGTGGATGCGGCTGAGGTGGATGCGCTGATCCAGGCGCGTCTGGCAGCGCGCGCCAATAAAGACTGGGCGGAATCCGACCGTATCCGTGACCAACTCACCGCCATGGGCGTGGTGTTGGAAGACGGGAAGGGTGGGACGACGTGGCGGTTGGCTGATAAGGCTTGATCGGTAAATGCTGAACGAAAAACGCCCCGACTGGTTCGGGGCGTTTTTTTGCACATCGGTTTAACGGCTTACTCGATCGACTGTGGTAGCTGGCAGGGCAGGCGAGGAGTGCCCTGTGGCGAGCGGGCTTGCCCCGCGTTGGGCTGTGAAGCAGCCCCAGCACCTGCGGCCGAAGAGTGCCTGATTCACCGCATTCCTCCTTCCAGGGTCGCTTCGCAACCCAGCGCGGGACAAGCCCGCTCGCCACAGGTTATGCGCGAGATTGAAAGTTGTGCTGATACGTATGTCGCGATAACAGCGTGTCTGCCACATATCGATTCGCCCACCTTCATTGCCCGCTGGCTTTGCAATTGCTACGACAGCGATACTTGATAGCGGCTCTGCACAAATCCATTGTCCGATACATACGTGCCGAGATGACGAAGTTCTTGCTCGCTGCCCATCTGGCTGAACAAACAAACCCCTTTGCCCAGCAACACTGGTATGCGTGTGATGATCAACTCCTCGATCAGGCCCGCTTCAAGAAACGCCTGGATCGTCTGCCCACCGTCGATATACAGATGCTTCACGCCGCGCTCGGCTAACGTCGTCACCAGTGTGGTCACGTCTCCTGCCATGACCTCAACCTTGCCTTCCAGATGCGCCGGGATCTCCAGGTGCTGGCGAGACAGGACAACGACCGGCGTACCCTCATAGGGCCACTCCGGAAAGGACAGTACCTTCTCCAGGGTCTTGCGTCCCATCACCAGTGCATCCACCGTGGCGATGAAACTTTCGTAAGTCACGCCGTTCAACTCGGCGGTTTCATACTCCGGCCGGTGCAACCAGTCGATATCACCGTCCGGGCGGGCGATGAAGCCGTCGATGCTGGCGGCGATAAACACCGAGCATTGGATATCCATGGCGAAAACTCCTTTTTGTGCGCTTGGACGCTAATGTTGATTTAATCCTCGCGTGTAACAACCGGGCGTCTGGGAAACAGCCCTGATGCCCCTGTCTGCCGTGCGAGGATGTATGCGAAGTTGGTTGATCCGTTACCGTTACGCAATCATTTTCTGGTTGTGCTTCGGCGTTTTCCGTACCTCTCTGGCGGACTGGAATCCCATTCCCTCCGGCTCCATGCGCCCGACCTTGCTGGAGGGCGATGTGGTGCTGGTCAATCGTGTGGCCTACGACCTCAAGCTGCCGCTCACGGACATTTCCCTGGCCCAACTCGATAACCCCCAGCGCGGTGATGTGGTGACGTTCTCGTCGCCCAAGGACGGCATGCGCCTGATCAAGCGCATCGTCGGCATTCCCGGTGACACCCTGGAAATGAAAGATGAGGTGTTGTGGGTCAACGGCGTGCCTGCCACCTACAGTGATGCGCAGGACATCAGCGAGCCTATCGTTCCCGGCCATGCGGTGCCGGGGATCAAGCTGAACGAGTTGGCGGCCAGCCGGCAGCGCACGGTGCAGTTCATACCGACGGTGCGGGCGATGCGCAGTTTCGGGCCGGTGGTGGTGCCGGCTGACAGCTATTTCATGCTCGGGGACAACCGCGACAACAGCGATGATTCCCGGTACATCGGCGTTGTGCCGCGCCGGCTGTTGATCGGGAGGGCGCATCATGTGCTGGCATCGGCACAGATTCCGGGTGATTGGATGCCACGGTTTCGCAGGTTTGGCTCGCCTATCTTGTAATGGAAGTTGTGCTATTTGAAGGGCACCAAGAACCACTGATGGAGACTCGAATGACGTGTATTTTCTGCAGCATCGTCCAAAAGACTTCCCCGGCGCACATTCTGTGGGAAGACGACCAGCACATGGCCTTCCTGTCGATCTTCCCCAACACCCCGGGGTTCAGCGTGGTGATCCCCAAGCAGCATTACGGCAGTTATGCGTTTGCGCAGTCGGATGAAGTGTTGGCCGGGCTCGCCGTCGCCGCAAAGAAAACCGCACAACAGATCGACCGTGCGTTTCCCGATGTGGCGCGCACCGGGATGATCCTGGAAGGGTATGGGGTGGATCACCTGCATGCGAAGCTGTTTCCCATGCATGGGACCGGCGGCGATAGCACCTTCAAGCCCATCAGCTCCAAGGTGGAGAAGTTCTTCGAAGCCTATGAGGGCTATATCTCGTCCCACGATTTTGTGCGGGCAGATGATGCCGAGCTAGCGAAGTTGGCGGCGCACATCAGATCATTTGTCTAATGCAAAACCAAATGTGGGAGCGGGCTTGCTCGCGAATGCGGTGGGTCAGTCGCTGATGTGCTGACTGAAAAACCGCATTCGCGAGCAAGCCCGCTCCCACATTTTTTACTGTGTTCGCTTGATGAATCAGCGGCGGCTGCTGACTTCGGCCGGTACGTCGTCACCGGCCATGCGCTTGCGGAACAGTGCAGTGCGGGCCAATAGCAACGTGGTCACTGGCACGGTGATCGACAACAAGATCGGAATCAACCACCCGTGCAACACCGGCCCGGACTTGAGCACCGAAAAATAGATAATCGACGCCAACGCCACACACCAGGCCCCCAACGTCGAAGCCAGTGCCGGCGGGTGCATGCGCTGGAAGAAGTCCTTCATGCGCAGCAAGCCGATCGCGCCAATCAACGCAAACACACTGCTGAGCACCAGCAATACCGCGACGACGATTTCCATCCATAACGGCATCATTCAATCACCTCCCCACGCAACAGGAATTTCGCCAGGGCAAACGAGCCTACGAAGCCGAACAGCGCGATCAGCAGCGCCGCTTCAAAGTAGGTGTCACTGGCATACCGGATACCCAGCACCAGCATCATCAACATCGCCAGGATGTACAGGTAGTCCAGCGCCAGTACCCGGTCCTGGGCTGACGGGCCTTTGAACAGGCGGATAAGCGTCAGCACCATGGCCAGGGAGAACAGGAACAGGCTGAACAGGATCGCATTGGAGAGCAGCGCGCTCATTCGAAGATCTCCATCAGGGGCCGTTCGTAGGTGGTCTTGAAGTGCTCGATGAAGGGCGCCTCATCGTCCAGGTCGAATACGTGCAAGAGCAGGATGCTGCGGTCCAGCGCCAGTTCCGACCAGATGGTGCCGGGCACCACGGTGGTGATCATCGACAGCGCGGCGAGGCCGTTGGGGTCGCGCAGGTCCAGGGGAATCCTGATGAAGCGCGAACGCGGTGGGCGGGAGCCGCAGGTCAGCACGCCCCAGGCCACTTGCAGGTTGGAGACGATCACGTCACGGCCCACCAGGAAAAACAGGCGGATGATCACGCCGGGGCGACGGATGCGGATCGGCAGTGGTCGCAACGGTGCCATCAGCAGCGGCGCAAGAAAGCCCAGCAGTGCACCCAGCAGCAGGTTGCCCGGGCTGACCGACAGGTTCAGCACCAGCCACAACACCCACAGCGCCAGGGACAACCACGGGGCAGGGAACAGTCGCTTCATGGCTGCACCTCCAGCGCGGCGGCCTGGGCTTCGGGGCTCGGCACCGGTCGCGTCGCCATCACCGCCATCACGTAGTGTTCCGGGTTGTTCAGGCTGACGGCGGTGGCCTGTGTATAGCGCATCAGCGGCTCGGCCTTGAAGGTCAGCAGGATGCTCAAGCCCAGCAGGAAGAAGATCGGCAAGCACTCGTAGCGACGCAGCAGCGGCGAAGGGCGTTCCTCAGGGGTCCAGAAACGCTGGATGCCCAGGCGTGCGAAGGCAATCAACGAGGCCAGGCCGGAGAGAATCAGCAGCGCCACCAAGCCCCAGGCGGCCGGTCGGATCGGTTCGTCAACACTGACGCCCAGGCCCAGCGGATTGACCAGCGCACTCAACAGACTGAGCTTGCCGATAAACCCGGAGAGCGGCGGCATGCCGATAATCAGCAGGGCACAGGCAATAAAGCTCAAGCCCAGGAACGCCATGGTCCAGGGAATCACCTGGCCGACCACGGCTTGCTGCTCGTCATCGAGGTTGACGCCAGGGCGCGGATGCAGGGATTCCATGGCCTTGGGCAGCGCATCGATCTCTTCATCCAGCGGCAGGTCGTTGGCCGAACGCGAGCGCTCGATCAACTCAGCCAGCAGGAACAGCGCACTCAAGGCCAAAGTAGAACTGACCAGATAGAACAGCGCGCCCGCCGTCAGGCTTGGCTGGGCAAACCCCACTGCGGACAACAGAATTCCCGCCGACACCAGGATGCTCAAGCTGGCCATGCGCTCCAGGCGCTGCGCCGCGACCATCGCCAGCGCCGCGCAGATGATGGTCGCCATGCCGCCATACACCAGCCAATCCCCACCAAACAGCGCCGACGCCCCGGCCTGGCCGGAGAACAGCAGGGTCCACAGGCGCAGCACGGTGTACACGCCAACCTTGGTCATGATCGCAAACATCGCCGCCACCGGCGCGCTGGCCGAAGAGTAGGCGGGCGCCAGCCAGAAGTTCAGCGGCCACATGCCAGCCTTGGCCAGGAACGCCGTCGCCAGGATCGCCGCACCGGCATGCAGCAGGCCACGATCAGCCTCCGGCACCAGCGGGATTTTCAGCGCAAGGTCCGCGAAGTTCAGCGTGCCGGTCACACCGTAGATCATCGCCGCGCCAATCAGGAACAGTGAAGACGCCAACAGGTTGATCGCAATGTAATGCAACCCCGACGACACCCGCGCGCGCCCGGAGCCATGCAGCATCAAGCCATAGGAGGCCGCCAGCAGCACTTCGAAGAACACGAACAGGTTGAACAGGTCCGCCGTGAGAAACGCGCCGTACAACCCCATCATCTGAATCTGGAACAGCGCGTGGAAGCTGGTGCCCGCGCGATCCCAGCGGGCCATGGCGAACAGCAGCGCACTCACGCCGATGATCCCGGTGAGCACCAGCATCAGCGCCGACAGTTGGTCCACCACCAGCACAATGCCGAACGGCACTTGCCAGTTGCCCGGTAGGTAAACCCCAATCGAGCCGGGGCCGCCTTTTTGCGTCCAGTACAGCAGCAGGATGGCGATGCCCAGGCCGATGACGCTGGAGAACAGGTTGATTTTCGCCTTGAGCGGGCGGCGCTTTTCGCCAAGCATCAGCATCAGCGCGGCCGTCATCAACGGCAGCAGGATCGGTGCGACGATCAGTTGATTCACCCAATTCATTCCTTGGGCTCCCGGCCGTCCACATGGTCGGTGCCGGTCAGGCCCCGTGACGCCAGCAGCACCACCAGGAACAGCGCGGTCATGGCGAAGCTGATCACGATGGCCGTGAGCACCAGGGCCTGGGGCAGGGGGTCGGTGTAGTTGAGCAGGTCTTGCGGCACGCCGTCCTTGATGATCGGCTCCTTGCCGATAAACAGGCTGCCCATGCTGAAAATGAACAGGTTGACCCCGTACGACAGCAGACACAGGCCCATCACCACCTGGAAGGTCCGTGGTCGCAGGATCAACCAGACGCCGGAGGCCGCCAGGACTCCAATGGCAATTGCGATGACTTCTTCCATCAGGCGGCTCCTTCCGTTGCGGCAACCACTTTGGCCTGGTTGCTCGGTTTATGGGCCCGCACGGACTGGTGACCGAGGGCGGTGAGCATCAGCAGCGTCGAGCCGACGACCATGGCGTACACGCCGACGTCGAAGAACAACGCGCTGGCGATATGAATGTCGCCAAGCAACGGCAGGCTGAAATGCCAGGTGTGAGTGGTGAGGAATGGGTAACCGGCAAACAACGCGCCGAGCCCGGTCAGGGTTGCCGACAGCAGCCCGAAGCCCATCCAGCGCATCGGCCGCAGGCTCATCTGCGCCTCGACCCACTGCGTACCGGCGACCATGTATTGCAGGATGAACGCCACCGACATCACCAGCCCGGCGACAAACCCGCCACCCGGCTGGTTGTGGCCGCGCATGAACAGGTAGAACGACACCACCAGCGCAATCGGCAGCAGCAGGCGCACCAGCACCGCCGGCACCATCATGAAGCCCAGCGCGGTGTCGCTGGCCTGGCGCGGGTTGACCAGGTCGGTGGCCACGTCCGGCGCCAGTTGGCGCTGTTGCGCGGGCAGTTGCATGCTTTCTTTTGACGGGCGGAAGCGCCGCAGCAGGGCATACACCGTCAGCGCCACGGCGCCGAGCACGGTGATTTCACCCAGGGTGTCGAAGCCCCGGAAGTCCACCAGCATCACGTTCACCACATTGCTGCCGCCGCCTTCGGGCAGGGCGCGGCTCAAGTAGAACGAGGAGATATCGTTGGGCGTCTGGCGCGTCAGCATTGCGTAGGACAGCAACGCCATGCCGCCACCCACTACGGTGGACAGCAGGAAGTCACGCAGGCGACGGATGCGCGCCTTGCGCAGCGAGCTGGGCAGTGGCGACACCTCTTCGATCCGCCGTGGCAGCCAGCGCAGGCCGAGCAGGATCAGCACGGTGGTCACCACTTCGACCACCAATTGGGTCAGCGCCAGGTCCGGTGCCGAGAACCACACGAAGGTCACGCAGGTCATCAGGCCGCACACGCTGACCATGGTCAGGGCCGCCAGCCGGTGGTACTTGGCTTGCCAGGCGGCGCCGAGCGCGCAGGCAATCGCCAGCAGCCACAGGGTCACGAACACGATGGAGCCGGGGATCTTCGGGCGGTCGCCCCAACTGAGGCCACTGTTGAGCATCGGGATCATGCCGCCGATCACCGCCACCAGCACCAGCAGGAACAACTGGGTCTGCAGGCGCTTGGTGCTGATGCGTTTTTCGATCCTGCGCACGCCACGCATCATCACCACCAGGCTGCGCTCAAAGCCGCGCTTGCCGTTGAAGTAGCTGATCACCGGCGGGTACTTGAAGCGGCCACGCTTGAGTTGCTTGCGCAGCAGCAGGTACAGCACCACGCCACCGGACATGGCCACCAGGCTCATGATCATCGGTGCGTTCCAGCCGTGCCAGATCGCCAGGCTGTATTCCGGCAGCACGCCGCCCACCACCGGCAACGCGGCGGCGGCGAGGATCGAACCGACCACCTGCGCCGGGAAGATCCCCACCAGCAGGCAGGTGAACACCAGCAGCTCGACCGGTGCGCGCATCCAGCGCGGTGGTTCGTGAGGCGTATGCGGCAAGTCGGTCGCGGGCGGGCCGAAGAACACGTCGACGGTGAAGCGCAGGGCGTAGGCCACGCTGAACGTACCGGCGATGGTCGCGATCAGTGGCAGGGCGAACTCCACCCAGGCGGTCGAGGTGATGAACACGGTTTCGGCGAAGAACATCTCTTTGGACAGGAACCCGTTGAGCAACGGCACGCCGGCCATGGACGCACTGGCCACCATCGCCAGGGTCGCGGTAAACGGGATCAACCGCACCAGGCCGCTGAGCTTGCGGATGTCTCGCGTACCACTTTCGTGGTCGATGATGCCTGCGGCCATGAACAGCGAGGCCTTGAACGTGGCGTGATTGAGGATATGGAACACGGCTGCGACGGCAGCCAGTGGGCTGTTGAGGCCCAGCAGCAAGGTGATCAGCCCGAGGTGGCTGATGGTGGAGTAGGCCAGCAGGCCCTTGAGATCATTCTGGAACATGGCGCAGTAAGCGCCGAGGAGGAGGGTGAGGGCGCCGGCACCGCCGACGATCCAGAACCATTCTTCGCTGCCGGACAGCGACGGCCACAGGCGGGCCAGCAGGAACACGCCGGCCTTCACCATCGTTGCCGAATGCAGGTACGCCGACACCGGCGTAGGGGCCGCCATCGCGTGGGGCAGCCAGAAGTGGAAGGGGAACTGTGCGCTTTTGCTCAAGGCGCCGATCAGCACCAGGGCCAGCATGACCGGGTACAGCGAATGCGCGCGGATCTGCGCGCCCGCCGCCAGTACCTGGTCCAGGTCATAGCTGCCGACGATATGCCCCAGCAACATTACGCCCGCCAGCAGGCACAGGCCGCCGGCGCCGGTGACCATCAGCGCCATGTACGCCCCACGGCGCGCATCGGCGCGGTGGTGCCAGTAGCCGATCAGCAGGAACGAGAACAGGCTGGTCAGTTCCCAGAAGAACACGATCTGGATCAGGTTGCCGGAGATCACCAGACCGAGCATGGCGCCCATGAAGGCCAGGAAAAACGCGAAGAAGCGCGGCACCGGATCGTCCGGCGACATGTAATAGCGCGCATACAGCGACACCAGCGTGCCGATGCCCAGCACCAGCATCGAGAACAGCCAGGCAAACCCATCCATGCGCAGCACGAAGTTCAGCCCGAGGCTGGGCAACCACATGAATTCTTCGCGGATCACGCCACCGTGGGCGATCTGGGGGTAGAGCAGGGCGACTTGAATAGTGCCGACCAGGGCCACCAGGCCGGCCAGCAGGGATTCGGTGTTACGTGCATTGTGCGGCAGCAAGGCCGCCAGACAGCTGCCAATGAACGGCAGAAGCAGTAGAACTATCAGGGACATAGGCTTCTAATCTGCGGGAGTTTGGGATGCATCATACGTGCCGCTTTCACGATCACCAAACGGCAAGATGTGGCAGGATCCTACAAGCCAAGCTGAAATCGCCCATTTCGCGTTGTTTCAGAAAACCGATTCGGGCACGCGGCACCGCCCCCTGTGGGAGCCGGGCTTGCCCGCGATGGCGATCTGACAGCCATTTCAACTATTCGGACCTCATCCCTGCTGTTCCTGTTCCCTCTCATCGTGCAATTGGAGGGCCTTCTGCCCTAACGATACGAGTGACACATACCGCGCGGTGATAAATGCCGACTGGCTGCGGGGAATGCTCTGCAGAGCGTTGGTCTGCAAGTCATAAACAAACATGATCGATCCGTCGATGAGGGCCCGGCCTTCAACGCCAGCGTCTTTATGTCAACTGTCAAGTCTGACAGGTTTCAATGCGCGCACCGGGTGTTAGATTAGGCCCTCGATACCACAGTTAGTTGTTGCCAGCGGGTGTCGAGCAACTAAACAATGGAGGTTCATGCAATGGATGTTTTTATTCCTGCCCCAGGCTCAAGTCTGCCGGGCGCGATTCTACCAGATCCCTCGATTACTCCCGTGAATGCAGATGGCACTATCAATCATGCTGATATTGCGGCCAACCTTGCTTATATACACATATACCCATACGCCGGTATCCAGTTGGGGGATGAAATTACGTGCGTCCAGGAAATCCTGGGTGGGACATGGTTTAGCTTTAGAGAAGTAACCGACCCAAGCGTTTCTGTCAATGTGCGCGTCAGGCCAGTCGATGTGGAGGGCGGTTCTTATACAATCGTTTCTTATACAGTGAAACGCGCTGATGGGACTCCTTTGGGACATTCTGCGAAGCGCCACTACGATGTAGTTTAAAAGCGCCTGTCGATCTTCTCATCATATGAACCGTTTAGTTGTCAGGCATTTTTATATGATGAGAATATCAAGAGTATATTCAACGGGTTTAAGTGTTTGCTCTCGAAGTCAGAGTTGACGTAGCGCACAGCGCCGTCGTGGCGACAGCACTCGTGACGTGATGCCGCCAGCGACGTTGGCAATACACTGATTTTCATTGTGCCGCTGTCGGCGTTCTTTATCGGGCACTCGGCGGCTTATTACAGGATTACTTCTTCCTCGGGAAATCCGATGACATCCCGTGCCGCGTGATATGAAATCAAATCCTGAGCCGCTTTCACGATCACCAAACGGCAAGATGCGGCAGGATCCTACAAGATAGGCCGAAAAACCCTTAAAGGAACGTCAGTTCTGGCGCTTCTGCTCCAGCTCTTCTTCCAGTTCCAGCTCCAGTGCCTTTTGCCCCTTGGTCTTCATCTCGCTGACAATCACCGCGACCACGATCAACGCCGCTCCGACCATGGCGATGGGGGCAAAACGTTCACCGGCAATGCGTCCGATCACACCGGCCCATACCGGCTCACCTGCGTATATCAGGGTGGCCCGCGTCGGTGAAACACTGCGTTGCGCCCAGTTCATCGCCACCTGGATCACCGCACTGGTCAAGCCCAGGCCCACCGCGCTGAACACCAGCAACCAGGAAAACCCCGGCAGCGCCTCGCCCATCGGCACCACCATCAGGAATGACAACACCGACGCGGTGGCCAGTTGCACCACGGTGACGCGGCGTACATCCACTTGGCCGGCATAGGCGCTGATCAGAATGATTTCGGCCGCTACCGCCATTGCGCAGATCAGCGTGGCGATTTCACCGGGGCTGAAATTGAAGGACGCGCCCGCCGGCCCGGTCAACAGCATCAGCCCGGTAAACGCCAGCATGATGCCGATGCTCGGCATCAGTGTCGGCCGCCGCCCCAGTACCAGCCACTGCAATAACGGCACGAATGGCACATACAGCGCGGTAATAAACGCCGATTGGCTGCTGGGAATGCTCTGCAGGCCGATGGTCTGCAAGCCGTAGCCAAACATGATCGACACGCCGATGAAGACCCCGGCCTTCAATTCCAGCAGGGTCAGGTCGCGCAGGGTGCGCAAGGTAAAGAACCCCACCACAAGCGCCGCCGCCGCAAAGCGCAGACCGACAAAAAACATCGGCCCACTGACCGTCATCGCATGTTGCACCAGCAAAAAGGTGCCGCCCCAGATCATGGTGATCACCACCAAGATGCATTCGGCTTTGCTGAAACGGTTGAAACGAGGGGAGGCGTTCGGGGTGGTCATGGCGGCTCGGTCTTGCAAGGGAAAGGCACGGACCGCACAATGCGCCGCACGCTGGGCAGTATACTGCGCACACCCACCCATTGAGCAATATAGTGCACAAAGAAAATCCACATCGGGCCTCGGTCCTGCAGCACGTCAGCCAGAACGTCCGTCGCCTGCGCCACGCCGCCGACCTGAGCCAGACTGCGCTCTCGGAAAAATCCGGGGTCAGCCGGCGCATGCTGGTGGCCATCGAGGCGGGCGAAAAGAACGTCAGCCTGTCCACCCTCGACCGCGTGGCCGAAGCGTTGGACGTGGCTTTCAGCGACCTGATCCAGGCGCCCGATGCCCCCGACCACAGCCGCATCAATGAACTGGCCTGGGCCGGTGAAATCCCCGGCAGCAAGGCGGTGTTGCTGGCCAAGGCCACGGCGCGGCGTGAAGTCGAGTTGTGGGAGATGCAACTGGAGCCGGGCGATCGCTACAGCCCGGACCCCGACCCGGACGGCTGGAGCGTGCAGCTATTTGTATTCCAAGGCTGCCTCACGCTGCTGGTGGGCGATGAAGAAAAGCACGTCGCTGCCGGTGAGTTTTATATGTTCGCCAGCCGTCACGTGCATGGCTATCGCAATGACGGCGACGTGGCGGTGCGCTTTGTGCGCAATGTGGTGATCTAACTGTTCCTGCGGCAACACTGGATGGACACTTTGCTGGTTTGAAACGCGCTCGACTGCGTTGAAATGCCAGCAACTCGCTGATTTTATTGGCGACTGGATTCAGGCACGACTTCTGCAATCACCCAGGTCATCCCCTCGGAGCCTGGAGTCGGCCCATGTCAGCCCACCCTCAACACCCTGCCCATATCATCCGCTCTGACGCGCAAGCCATCGAGGTCGCCACGCGCCTGGCCGCACGCTTTGCCGTCGAGGCCAGCGCCCGCGACCGTGAGCGGCGCCTGCCAGTGGCCGAGCTTGACGAGTTCTCCGCCAGCGGCCTGTGGGGCATCACCATTCCCAAAGCGTACGGCGGCGCTGGCGTGTCCTATGTGACCGTGGCCGAGGTGATCAAATTGATCTCTGCCGCCGATCCGTCCCTGGGGCAGATCCCACAGAACCACCTGGGCGTGGTGGACATCCTGCTGCAAACCGCGACCGAGGCACAAAAACAGTATTACTTCGGCAAAGTCCTCCAGGGCTACCGTTTCGGCAACGCCTTTTCCGAAGCCAAGAGCAAGAACGCCGGCACCTTCGATACCCAGATTCGCTTTCACGGCGATACCGCGCAGATCAACGGCGAGAAGTTCTACTGCACAGGCGCGCTGTTCGCTCACCTGGTGCCTACCGTCGGTAACAATGAAGCCGGCCAGGCCTTCATCGCCTTTGTCGAACGCGACGCGCCCGGCCTGAACGTGATCGACAGTTGGGACGGCTTCGGCCAGCGCACCACCGCCAGTGGTGGCGTGACCCTGGATGGTGTGACCGTGCCCTTGAGCGCGGTGATCCCTGCGCATCAGGCTTTTGACCAGCCCACCGCCAATGGTCCGATTTCGCAGATCATCCAGGCGGCGGTCGATACCGGTATCGCCCTCGGGGCCCTTGAACAGGCGAAGATTTACGCACGCCAGGCGCGACCCTGGATCGACAGCCAGCAGGAACACGGCTGGCAAGACCCGTTCACCATCGCCGCCATCGGCGACCTGGAATGGCGTGTGCACGGCACCGAAGCGATCCTCGCCAAGGCCGGGCTGGCCGTAGACCGTGCCCTTGCCGAGCCCAATGAAGACACCGTCGCCAACGCTTCGCTGGTGGTCGCCCAGGCCAAAGTCCTCTCCGCCGAAACCGCCTTGCTCGCCAGCAGCAAACTCTTCGAGCTGGCCGGCACCCGCTCGGTCACCGGCAAGCACAACCTCGACCGCTTCTGGCGCAATGCGCGCACCCATACTCTGCACGACCCGGCCCGCTGGAAATACCACCTGATCGGCAACTACGTGCTCAACGGCGTGAAGCCTGCGCGCCACGCCTGGAACTGAGGAGCCTCACCCATGACTGCACTGAACCTTGCGCGCCAACTGCTGGACAGCACCCGCCGCCACGTTGAAAACAGCACCGACCCCTACGTGATCAGCCGTTTCGGCGACTTGCAGATTCGCGTCGATGTGGCTGCGGCTTTGTTTGAACGCGCCGAAACCCACCCCAGCCCCGTCGCGGCTACCGAAGCGCAAATCGCCGCCGCCGAAGCCCTGATCGCCGCGAGCAATGCCGAGTTCGAACTCACCGGCCAACGCACCGCGTTGCCGGCGAGCCTTGATGACCCGCTGCGTACGAAGTACCAGATCGTCGGCAACTACCACCTCAACGGAGTGCTTTGATGTCCCGTGAAATCCGCTTGAATGCCTTCGACATGAACTGTGTCGGCCACCAATCCCCTGGCCTGTGGGCGCATCCGCGTGACCGTTCGTGGCAGTACAAGGACCTGGAATACTGGACCGACCTCGCCAGAATCCTTGAGCGCGGCAAGTTCGACGGCCTGTTTATCGCCGACGTGCTGGGTATCTATGACGTCTACAACGGCAACGGCGACGCGGCCATTCGCCAGGCGACGCAGGTGCCGGTCAATGACCCGCTGTCGTTGATCGCGCCGATGGCCTTGGTCACCGAACACCTGGGCTTCGGCCTGACCGCTTCGTTGTCATTCGAACACCCGTACCCGTTCGCTCGCAGACTCTCCACCCTGGACCACCTGACCAAGGGCCGCATCGGCTGGAACATCGTCACCTCCTACCTGGAAAGCGGCGCCAAGAACCTCGGGCAGAAAGCCCAGACCGAACACGATGCGCGCTACGACTACGCCGAGGAATACCTGGAGGTCTGCTACAAGCTCTGGGAAGGCAGTTGGGAGGAGGGCGCCGTGTTGCGTGATCGCGAACGGCGGATTTTCAGCGACCCGAGCAAAATCCACGAGATCCGCCACGTCGGCAAACATTTCCAGGTGCCCGGCATTCACCTCTGCGAACCGTCGCCGCAGCGCACGCCAGTGCTCTACCAGGCGGGCGCGTCCAGCCGTGGCAAGCAGTTCGCCGCCGAACAGGCCGAGTGCGTATTCGTCGCCGCGCCGTCCAAGGTGCTGCTGAAAAAGACCGTCGCCGACATCCGCCGCCGTGCCGCCGAAGCCGGGCGTGACCCGCAGAAAATCCTGATCTTCAACTTGCAGACCGTGATTGTCGGTGAGACCGATGCCAAGGCCAAAGCCAAGTTCGAGGAATACAAATCCTATGTCAGCTACGAAGGTGCGATGGCACTGATTTCCGGCTGGACTGGCATCGACTTCAGCCAGTTCAAACCCGATGAACCGCTCAAGCATGTGCACACCAACGCCATTCAATCGGCGGTAGAGGCGTTCTCGACGGCCGATCCGAACAAGGTCTGGACGCCCAACGAGCTGGCCGATTGGGTCGGCATCGGCGGCTTCGGCCCGCTGTTCGTCGGCGGCCCGGAAACCGTCGCGGACTTGTTGCAGGAGTGGGTCGAAGACACCGATGTGGATGGCTTCAACCTGGCCTACGCGCTGACCCACGAAACCTTCATCGACGCCGTGAACTTGCTGGTGCCGGAGTTGCAGAAGCGTGGGGTGTACAAGACCGAATATGCCCAGGGTACGTTGCGCGAGAAGTTGTTTGGCGTTGGTGCTCGATTGCCGGCGAATCATCCGGGGGCCGGTTACCGTGATTTGGCGGCCTTGCACTATTCCCCTGTGGGAGCGGGCTTGCTCGCGAATGCGGACTGACATTCAACATTGATGTCGACTGATTTGCCGCTTTCGCGAGCAAGCCCGCTCCCACAGTAGATCGGTGTCGATTCAAAAAAATCAGCCAGCGGACCACCGCACGCTTAACACTTCAATAGGAGCAAATCCCTATGAGCGTGCACGAACTCAACCGTCCGCTGACCCTGGAATGGCCCGCCGAACTGCTCGGCAACCTGCCCAAGGCCCTGGAACAACTGCGCCACTGGGCGCAGATCACGCCGCTGCACACCGCCCTGCGCCATAAGCGCCAGGGCCAGTGGTACGCGTGGCGCTGGATCGACGCCTTGCGCGATGTGGAACGCCTGGCCGATGGCTTGCGCCAGCAGGGGTTCAGCGAGCAATCGCGGCTGGCCCTCAGCGGTGCGTTCGAGCCGAACCTGCTATTGCTGGCGCTGGCGGCGCACAGCATCGGCGGGCAGGTGCTGACCCTGGCCGATGACCTGGAGCCCGAGGCACTGCAACAGCACCTGTGGCGCATTCGCCCGACTCATTCCTATGTGCAGGGCCGCCAGACCGCGCGGCACTGGCAGTCGGCCAACTTGTTGGATTTTGCCCAGTTGCTCGGCCCGTTGGCGCCGACGCAACACCTGGCACGCTGGTGGCAGCCCACGGGGGAAATCCTGTTGTGGAGCGAAGAGGGCACCCACTGGCAGGGCGGTCTGGCGGTGGTGCTGGAGCAATGGCTGAACAGCGGTCACGGTCTGGCCTTCCCGGAGAGCCTGGCCTCGGCGCGGCGCGACCGCAGCGAAGTCGCACCCACCGGCCTGCTGTTGTCGCCCGCACGCTTGCAGCACCTGGCCGACGAGATCGAAAGCCGCCTGGCGCCCCACGGCACCTGGCGCCGACGCTTGTGCGACTGGGCCATCGCCCACCCGCAAAGCGGCCTGCGGCGCCTGCTGAAAAACCGCGTGCGCCGGCTCCTGGGGTTCCAGCGCCTGGCGTACATCTGGCAACCCGTCAAAGCCACGCCTTCACCGGTGTGGCTGGCGCAATTCAAACGGGACATCGCATGAGCCAGGCCATTTTGCAGGTGCGGGATATCTCGCTGTCGTTCAAGGGGGTCAAGGCGATCAATGCCTTGTCCTTCGAGGTGTTGCGCGGCGAGATCTGCGCGTTGATCGGGCCGAATGGTGCCGGCAAGAGTTCGCTGCTCAATGTGCTCAATGGCGTGTATCGCTTCGATGCCGGCGAGATTGTCTTCGAAGACCAGCACTTCCACCGTATCGATCCGTTGGGCGCCGCGCTCCGCGGCATTGGGCGCACCTTCCAGAACAACGCGCTGTTCAAGAAAATGAGCGTGTTCGACAACATCCTCACCGGCCTGTCGCGGCATATGCGCAGCAGCTTTATCGAACAGGCCCTCGGCTTGCCTCGCGCACGCCGGGAAGCCGAGGCGTTCCGGTTGCGCGCACAGGGCATTCTCGAATTCCTGGAGCTGCAAGCCCACCGCGATGTGCTGGTGGGCAACCTGTCCTACGGCCTGCAAAAACGCGTGGAACTGGGTCGGGCGTTGATCGCAGAGCCGAGCTTGTTGCTGCTGGACGAGCCCATGGCGGGCATGAACGCCGAAGAAAAACAGGAAATGGCGCGCTTCGTCGCCGATGTAAACCGCGACCTCGGCACCACCGTGGTGTTGATCGAACACGACATGGGCGTGGTCATGGGCCTGTCCGACCATGTGGTGGTGCTCGACTACGGGCGCAAGGTCGGCGACGGCTCCCCAGCCGACGTGCAGGCCAATCCCGAGGTGATCGCGGCTTACCTGGGAGTGGTAAACGGATGACGTTTTTCTTTGAAACCCTGCTCGGCGGCCTGCTCGCCGGCACCATGTATTCGTTGGTCGCCATCGGCTTCGTGCTGATCTACAAGGCCAGTGGCGTGTTCAATTTTGCCCAGGGCGCGATGCTGCTGTTTGCTGCACTGACGTTCGTCAGCCTGCATGACCAGGGCGTGCCATTTGCCCTGGCGTTGCTGCTCACGGTGATTGTGATGAGCGTCGGCGCCTTGTTGATCGAGCGCCTGGTGCTGCGGCCATTGGTGAACCGTTCACAGATCACGCTGTTTATGGCCACGCTGGGCCTGTCGTTCATTATCGAAGGCCTGGCCCAGGGCTTGATGGGCTCCCAGGTGCGGGCGCTGGACCTGGGCATCGACGACGTGCCGCTGTTCGTCGGCCCGCTGATGCTCAGCCAGTTCGACCTGATCGCCGCCGCCGCTGCGGTGGTGCTGGTGACAGTGCTGGCACTGCTGTTCAACAAGACCCGCATCGGTGTGTCGCTGCGCGCAGTGGCGGATGACACCACGGCGGCGCTTTCCATCGGCATCAACCTCAACCGCATCTGGCAGATCGTCTGGGCCGTGGCCGGCATCGTCGGGCTGGTCGCCGGGCTGCTGTGGGGCGCGCGCCAGGGCGTGCAGTTCTCGTTGTCGCTGGTGGTGCTCAAGGCTTTGCCGGTGTTGATCATCGGCGGGTTTACCTCGATTGGCGGGGCGATTGTCGGCGGACTGATTGTCGGCGCGGCGGAGAACCTCGCCGAGGTCTACATCGGCCCGTTGATCGGCGGCGGTATCACGCCGTGGTTCGCCTACGTCTTGGCCCTGGCCTTCCTGTATATCCGCCCCGCCGGCCTGTTCGGCGAGCGCGCCATCGAGCGAGTCTGAAAGCATGTCGATCCCTCTTGTACAACACGCCGCGCCGTTGCTGCTGATTCAGCGGCGCATTCCCTGGGCCTTGATCGGCCTGTTGGCACTGGCCTTTATCGGGGTGCCGCTGTGGGGCAATGACTATTGGCTCAATGCGATCCTGATCCCGTTCCTGGTGCTGTCATTGGCCGGGCTGGGCCTGAACCTGCTCACCGGCTACACCGGCCAGACCTCGGTGGGCGCGGCCGGCTTCATGGCCGTCGGTGCGTTTGCCACCTACGGTTTTCTGCTGCGCCTGCCGGAGCTGGGTTTGCCCTTGGCGCTGCTCGGCGGCGGGGTCATCAGTGCGTTGGTCGGCCTGCTGTTCGGCCTGCCCAGCTCGCGGATCAAGGGCTTCTACCTGATGGTCACCACCCTGGCCGCGCAGTTTTTCCTGGAGTGGCTGTTCGTCAAGTTTCCCTGGTTTTACAACTACGGTTCGTCCGGGACCATTTCCGCGCCTAGGCTGGCGCTGTTCGGCCATGACCTCAACACACCGTTGGGCCGTTACCTGCTGACCCTGGTCACCGTACTGCTGCTGACCTGGACCGCCCTCAACCTGGTGCGCAGCCAGGTCGGCCGCAACTGGATGGCGATCCGCGACATGGACACCGCCGCCGCCGTGGTCGGCATCCCGGTGGTGCGCTACAAGCGTCTGGCGTTCGCAGTCAGCTCGTTCTACCTGGGCATAGCCGGCGCGCTGTGGGCCTTTGCCTACCTGGGCACGGCCAGCGCCAGCAGCTTTGATATCAACCGCTCCTTCCAGATCCTGTTCATCATCATTATCGGCGGCATGGGCAGTATCGCCGGCAACTTTGTCGGCGCGGCCTTCATCAGTTTGCTGCCGATCTTCCTCAGCCACGCCGGGCAGGCACTGTTCGGCGGCTCGGTGGATGCGGGGCAGTTGCAGAACCTGCAGAAAATCATTTTTGGCGTGTTGATCATCGTGTTCCTGATCAAGGAACCCGAGGGCTTGATTCGCCTGTTGCACAACCTGCGTGATCGCGTGCGGCAGTGGCCGCTGCGTTTCTGACATTCCTCTAAGAGAATCCCTATGCGTGCATCCTTGAAACGTTCCCTGGTCGGCGCTGCCTTTGCGCTGGCAACTTTGGCCGGTGCAGTCCCCCAGGCGATGGCCTCGCCGGACCAGCAATTCATTCCCCTTGCGACCTACCGTGTGGGCGCCTATGCGTCCAGCGGCGTGCAGGTGTGGGCCGGGATGATCGACTACCTGCGTTACATCAACGAGGTCGAAGGCGGCATCAACGGCGTCAAGCTGGTGTGGCAGGAATGCGAGACCGAGTGGACGGCGGAGAAGGGCATCGAGTGCTACGAGCGCTTCAAGCATGGCCTGGATGGCGCGCCGGTCGCGGTGTACCAGCCCAATGGCGCGCCGGCGGCATATGCGCTGAGCGAGCGGGCCGAGGTGGACAAGATCCCGCTGATCACCCTGGGCTACGGTCGCACCGAAGCCACCGACGGCACGGTGTTCCCGTATAACTTCCCGGTGATGCTGACCTTCTACAGCGAGGCGTCGACGCTGGTGAACTACATCGCCCAGCGCGAAGGCGGCTTCGACAAGCTCAAGGGCAAGAAGATCGCCACGGTCTACCACGACTCGGCCTACGGGCGTGAAACCCTCGGCCCGCTGAAGTTGCTGGCGGAAAAATACGGCTTCGAAAACATCCAGATTCCGGTGGCCGACCCCGGCAACGAACAGTCCGCGCAATGGCGCCAGGTGCGCCAGGCCAACCCGGACTGGGTGTTCCTGCGCACCTGGGGTGTGTCCACGCCAGTGGCGGTAAAGACGGCGGCGCGCTTCGGCTTCCCGGTGGACCACATCATCGGTGATATCTGGGCCAGCTCCAGCGAAGACGTATTGCCCGCCGGCGCCGCCGCCAAGGGCTACCTGGCCCTTACGCCATACCCGGCCGGGGCGGATTTCGAGATCCACAAGCGCCTCAAGCAATACATCCTCGACAAGGGCCACAGTGACCTCAAGGACCTGAAGAGCTTCGGCAGCGTCTACTACAACTCCGGCCTGGTGAACGCCGCCGTGGCGGTGGAGGCGATCCGCACGGGCCAGGCCAAATTCGGTAAGCGCCCGCTCAATGGCGAAGAAGGTCGCTGGGGCCTGGAACACCTGAACATCGACGATGCGCGCTTGAATGACATGGGTTACCTGGGCCTGATGCAGAACCTCAAGCTGTCGTGCCGTGACCACGAGGGTGGCGGCTCGGCGCGGGTGCAGCAGTGGGACGGCGCCAACTGGACGCTGATCAGCGACTGGATCGCCGCCGACCGTGCGCTGTTGCGCCCGTTGATCGATGAAAAGTCCGCCGCCTTCGCCAAGGAAAAAGGCCTGACGCCACGCGCCTGCACCGGGGATGAATAAGCCATGAGCCAGCCCGCCACCGCTGCCGCGCAGCCGTCGCTGCTGACGGTCAACGATATCGAAGTGATCTACGACGGCGCGATCCTCGCGGTGGCCGGGGTGTCGCTGAGCGTGCCCAAGGGCGCCATCGTCGCCTTGCTCGGTGCCAATGGCGCCGGCAAGAGCACCACGCTCAAGGCCATCTCCGGCTTGGTGCGTGCCGAACGCGCCGAGGTCAGCCGCGGTGTGATCGAATACGCCGGTGCCGATCTGGCCGGCATCGACCCCAGCCAGCGCGTGCGCCAGGGCATGGTGCATGTGTTGGAGGGCCGCCATGTGTTCGGCCAACTGAGCGTGGAAGACAACCTGCGCAGCGGCGGCTTTGTGCGGCGCCTGAGTCGCCGCGACATGGAGCACGACCTGGAGCGCCTCTACGCCTGGTTCCCACGGCTCAAGACCAAGCGCCACACTCGTGCCGGCCTCACCTCCGGCGGCGAGCAGCAGATGGTCGCCATCGGCCGGGCGTTGATGACCCGTCCTACTTTGGTACTGCTCGACGAGCCGTCCATGGGTTTGGCGCCTATGATCGTGCAGGAGATTTTCGCGATTATCGCGCAGCTCAACCGCGAGCAGCAGGTGAGCTTCCTGATCGCCGAGCAGAACATCAACGTCGCACTGAACTATGCGTCCCACGGCTACGTATTGGATACTGGGCGCGTGGCCTTGAGTGGCAGCGCCGCTGAACTGCTGGCGCGGGGCGATCTGCATGACATTTACCTGGGCAAACAGTAAGGGCGACTCCCCATGACTGAATCCATCCGCAACGCTGATGTCCTGATCATCGGCGGCGGCCTGAGCGGCACGATGCTGGCCGTGCAACTGCTGCGCCTGCCGGGCGCGCGCCGGGTGCTGGTGATCGAACCGCGTGCCGAACTGGGCCGGGGCGAGGCCTACAGCGCCGTCGAACTGGGCCACACCCTGAACGGCAACGCGGCGCGCATGAGTGTCGACCCGGACAACCCTGACGACCTGACCCAATGGCTCACCGACTACATCGGCGCCGGCGGCTGGCCCGAGTCCGACCAGCAGCACGTGCCGATCAGCGAACTGTTCCCGCCGCGCGGGATGTTTGGCTTGTATGCCCAGCAACGCCTGGCCGAGGCGAAGGCGCAGTCCGCGTCCAGCGTCGAGCATGTGCGTGGCGAAGTGGTCGACCTGCAAGTGGATGCAGGCTCAACCCTGTTGATTCTCGATAACGGCCAGCAACTGCGCGGTGGGTTTGCGGTCCTGGCCACCGGCATGTTCCCGGCGGCACGTACACCGCAGACCGACTCCAGCGGGCTGAACGCGGCGGCGGTCGACCCCTGGGATGTGAGCGCGATGCGCCGGATCGACCCTCACGCGCCGGTGCTGATCATCGGTTCCGGGCTGACCATGGTCGACGCCGTGGTGTCCCTGGAACAGGCCGGGCATCGCGGGCCCATCGAGGTATTCTCGCGTCACGGCCTGTTGCCCCATGTGCGTCGGCAACCGCCGGGCTGGGTGGATTTTCTTGGCGAGGACCATGGCCTGCGCAGCCCTCGGCAGTTGCTGCGCGAGGTGCGTCGGCAATGCGCGTTTGCGCAGGCCCAGGGCATTGATTGGCAAGCGCCGCTGGACACCGTGCGTGCGCATATCGCGCGTTTGTGGAGCCAGGCCAGCGAGCGCGAGAAGCGCCAGTTCGTGCGGCATGTGCGGCCCTGGTGGGAGAGCCATCACCACCGTTCGCCGCCATTGAGCGCGCAGTTGGTGGCGCGGCTGCATGCAGAGGGGCGGTTGCGGATCCGGGCGGCGTCGTTCAAGGGGCTGGAACCTTCGGGTGAAGGGGTGACGATTCGTTTGCGTTATCGCGGCGAGCAAGGCATCACCCAGGTCTCGGGCGCAGCGCTGATCAACTCCAGCGGTATCGAATACGACTGGCGCCGCGTGGCCCGGCCATTGCCCCGGCAATTGCTCAAGCGTGGGCTGATCCAGCCAGGGCCGCTGGCGTTGGGGATTGCGGCGGATACGTCGGGGGCGGTGGTGGACGCCCAGGGGCAGGTCAGCCAGCGCTTGTTCGCCATGGGCCCGCCGTTACGCGGGGTGTGGTGGGAGAGCACCGCTGTGACTGATGTGGCGCTGCAAGCCAAGGCACTGGCTTCAAAGCTGACAAAGATCTAAATGTGGGAAGGGCTCCATTTATCTTGAGGTCTTCACGAAGCCCGGCTTGAGGCCGAACACCTCCACGCCCTGCGCCGTTGCTTGCCCGGTGGTCACCATCACCCGCTCCACCGGCTTATCCATCGCCTCGCGGTATTCGACGGTCTTGTCCGCCTGGATCGCCTGGCTCGGAATCACAATGGCTTGCGCATTGTTGTAGGTCACGATGGTCAGCCGCGCACTCATCCCCAGGCGCACCCGTTGCAACTGCTGCGGCGTGAGCTTGGGGATTGACAGGGTCACCGGAAACTGCGCGCTGCCCTGGCTGTCGTTGGCAATTGCCAGGCCGCTGACCACGCTTACCGAGCCGGTCAGTCGCTCGCCATCAAACCCGTCGCCCAGCACTTCCACCGCCTGGCCCTGGTGCAATTGGTTGATGTCCAGCTCCGAGACCTTGGCGGTGATTTTCAGCCGTTCAATGTTCGCCAGTCCAAACAGCACCTGGCCCTGGCTGACTTTACTGCCGGCCTGCACCGGGGCATTGTTGTTGCCGCCGCCCTGGGATGAGGTGTTGCCCGGTGGCGGCACCACGATGCCGGAGAACGGCGCCTTGACCTCTTGCCCGTCGAGCAGCTTGTGCAGGGCGTCGTATTTCACCGTGGCGTTGGTCAGCTCCATGTCGGCGATCTGGCGGTACTCGCCCTTGCCCTGGTCGATGGCCTGCTGCAGTTCGCTGCGGGCCGAGGCAAGGTCCAGCTGTTGCTGCTGGGTCTGTTGCTTGAGGTCGTCCAGCTCATTGCGCGGGATGATGCCGCGCTGGAACAGGTTTTCGCTTTCGGTGAGTTTGCGCTGGGTGTTGCCGGCGGTCATTTCGGCGGTGCGCAGGCTGCGGCGGGCGCGGCTGACGGCGGGGCTGCTGTCCCAGTCCTGCATCTCTTGCACGGTGCGCCGAGCCTTGAGCTGGGCGGAAAGCGCTTCGCGCAATTGCACCTCCAGCGTGGCCGGGTCCATGCGCAACAGCACTTGGCCGGCCTCGACCCGCTGACCTTGCTCCACCAGGTTGGCTTGCACGTTGCCATCGAAGGGCGCGGTGAGGGTGATGGTGGTGTCAGGCTCGATCTTGCCCACCAGGCCGATCCGGTGCTCCAGCGCTTCGGGCTTGACGGCCAGCCACTGTTCGCTGGCACCACCCGGATCGGACGCCGGGCTGCGCAAGGCCAGGCCCGCGCCGCCGAGCAGGACGATCAACACAGCACCCAGCAGGCGTTTCTGATTAGTAGTCATTGAGGGCGATTTCCCAACTTTCCAGCGTCATGCCCAGGGTCAGGTCGAGCTGGGTCTGGGCGTTCAAATAAGCGATCAGCGCATTCAGTTGCGCGTTTTCGGCGTTGCGCAAATCAGTCTCGAAGCTCAGCACCTGGAAGTTGGTGGAGCGCCCGGCGCTGAGTTTTTCCCGCTCGATCTCGATCTTGCGCCGCGACAATTCCACCGCCCGCTGGGAGATTTCATACTGGCGCCAGCGCGTACCAAGGTCACGCACCACATCGTTGACGCTGCGTTCCAGTTCCTGGCGCGCATCGGTGATGCGGATGGCCTGGTCCTCCACATTCACCCGCGCGCGCACTTCGGCCTGGCGCGTGCTGATATCGCCGATGGGAATCTGCACCTGCACCCCGGCGTAGCTGTCCCAGGTACGGTTGTTGGAACGGCCCGCGTCGTTGTCGGTGTTGGCGCGCACCTGGTTGGCGCCGGCCACCAGGTCCACCTGCCAGCGCCCGGAGTCCTTGGCGATCACCAGGTTGAGGTCGGCCTGCTGGCTGCCGAGCAGGGCGGCGAGGTATTCGGGTTGCTGGGTCTGCGCCAGGGTAAAGGCCTGGCGCTTGTCGATCTGCATGGGCCTGGCCTCCAGGGCTTCGGTGGCGCGAATCGGCGTGGACAGGTCCAGCGCCAGCAGGCGCAGCAGGGCGAGGCGGCTGGTGTCCAGTTGGTTCTGCGCTTCTTCGACGCCCAGTTGCTGGGTGGCGATATCGGCTTCGGTCTGTACGATTTCGAATTCGGCCATGCGCCCGGCGCTGATCAGCGCCTTGTTCACGTCCAGCAGGGTGCCGGAACGCTTGAGCGCATCCTGCACGATGCTCAGTTGCTCCTGGGCACGCAGCAGTTCGCGGTAGGTGGCGATGATCTGGCTGATGGTCTGCGCCACGGTAGCCTTGAGGTTCAGGCGATTGGCCTGTTCCGACAGGCGTGACAGGCGCAGCGGCGCGGTGGTGGCGTCCCAGCCGGCGCCGCGCAGCAGCGGTTGGATGACTGCCAGGTCCAGGCCGTCGCTGCGGTAGCGACCGGCGCGGTCGGCGTTGCTCAGTTGCTGGGTCCAGGCCATGCTCAGGCGCGTGCCGTACTCGCCGAGCAGGCTGGTGGCGGGCGCCAGGTTGGCATTGCGCGCACTGTCGGCGGAGCCCCGGGTGGTGCGGTAGTAACTGTTGAGGGTGAGCTTGGGGTTGAACACATCTTCGGCCACGCGCAGGTCGAACTTCTGGGCCACCCGTTGCAGGTACGCGCTGCGGATCGCCGGGTTGTTGCGCAGGCCCAGGTACACCGCATCACCGAGGGTCATGGCGGTGGTCTGGGCGTTCAACGACACGCTGCGCTCGTAGCCGCTGCGGGTGGTGCTGGGTGCCGAGGGCTTGATCACCACGTCGGCGGCCATGCCGGGCAGGCTGGCGAATGCGAGCAGCCATAGCCATTTACTCATCGCGCAGGGCCTCCACCGGCTGCAACCGCGAGGCCGAGACCGCCGGGTAGATGCCGAAGAACAACCCCACCAGCAACGTGCTGCCCACCCCCAGCGGCAAAGCGGCGACCGCCAGGGCAAATGCCCAGCCCGACAGCCAGGCGTACAACCAGGCTGCCGTCATGCCCAGCACGGCGCCACACAGGGCACCGACGGCGGTGAGGGTTACGGCTTCGAGCAGGAACAGGTTGCGGATGTCGCGTTGGCGCGCACCCAGGGCCATGCGAATGCCGATCTCGCGACGGCGCTCCGAGACGTTCATCAGCATCACGTTCATCACCCCGACGCCACCGCCCACCAGGGAGATCGCCCCCAGGGCCAGCAGCAGATAGGCGAAGGTGCGGCTTTGCCGGGTCATGCCGTCGATCATTTGCTGGGGCACCTGGATGTCTGCATCGTGGTCGGCGAGCTGCGAGCTCAAGGCGGCAGCCACGTCCTTGGCAAGGCGCTCCATGTCCTGGCCGGGCGTGGCGCGGATGATCACGTTGCCGATCTGCGGTGTGGCATAGATGCGGCGCATGCCTTCGGCGGGGATGAACAGCGACTCATTGGCCTGCACCGGCATCAGCATCGCCCGGGGCTGGCTGCGCAGGATGCCGACGATCAGGAACAGGTAGTCGTTGATGCGCACGCGGTCGCCCAGTTGCAGCGGGTCACCTGGCGCACCGAGCGCCTGGGCCAGTTGGTCGCCGATCACGCCGTAGGTTTCATTGGCATCGAAGCTCGACAGGAAGCGCCCCTGCTGTATCGCCAGGCGCATTGCGTCCTTGATGTCTGGCGTGCTGCCGACGAAGTTGGCGTTGGTGGTGCGGCCGTGGAACACGATCGGCCCGCTGAACAGCGTGAGGGCGCCGATATGGGCAATGCCCGGCACGGTTTGGCGCACGGCGTCGAGGTCGAGGCGGGCGGGCATCGGGATGCTGCTGCCGCCTTTGGCTGGGAACTGGGCGATCAGGGTGTCGGTGCCCATGTCCTTGAAGATCATCGCCGCGTCGGTGGCGGCGTTGTGGCCGATGTTGATCAACGCCACCACCGACGAACTGCCGATGACGATGCCCAGCAAGGCCAGGACCGAACGCTTGCCCAGGGTGCGCAGGCTGACGAAGGCTTCATGCAGCAGCTGGCTGAGGCTTTGTTCGACCCGCAAGCTCATAGGCTTCGGGCCTCTTGCACCACGCCATTGCGCACCAGGATCTTGCGTTCCAGGCGCTCGGCGATATGCGGGTCATGGGTGACGATGATCAGCGTGACTTGCTGTTCGCGGTTCAACGCCAGCAGCAGGTCCATGATCTCCTGTGCGGTGGTGCTGTCGAGGTTGCCGGTGGGTTCGTCGGCGAGGATCACCGACGGGTTGCCCACCAGTGCCCGCGCGATGGCGACCCGTTGGCGCTGGCCACCGGAGAGGTCGGCGGGGCGGTGGTGGGCGCGGTCGGCCAGGCCGACCTGCTCCAGCATGCGCAGGGCCTGTTCCACCGACTCATGCCGCGATACGCCGCGATAACTCAGGGGCAGGGCGACGTTGTCCAGGGCGCTGAGGCGCGGCAGCAGGTTGAAACTCTGGAACACGAAGCCGATCTGCTGGTTGCGGATGGCGGCCAACTGGTCCGGTGTGGCGTTGAAAATGTCGTGGCCGGCGAAGTGGTACTGGCCGCAATTGGGCAGGTCCAGCAGGCCGAGGATGTTGAGCAGGGTACTTTTGCCCGAACCGGAGGCGCCGAGGATGCCGCAACTGTCGCCGCTGGCGATGGACAGGCACACATCATTGAGAATGGCCAGGTGTTGCCCGGCCAGCTGATAGCTTTTGCCGATGCCTTGCAGGGAGATCAAGCCTGGGTGCGTGGGGGTATCTGTCATCATGACTACGCCTGCAGTCTCGACGATGCTGTGCAGCCCCCGGAAAAGCATTGTTACAAGTTCGGGAGCTGCCTGGCATGCGTCACGGACTGGTTTTATTTCTTGTTTTTAAAATATTGTTTGAATACTAACCGTGTTCCTGCTGCTTCGCCAGCCATGGATATAGAGCGGTTTCATCCTTTGAAACGATTTCCTCCAGGGGCCTCCAGGCCGCTCAAAATTCATTCGACCAGTCTCAAAGAGCCCGTGGGCGCAGGCTTTTGATCATATGGCGCAGTGTCACTACTTGCTTTCAGGCGGCGGCCCCGGTATAAAAAATCAAATTATTTTTTAAAACAATATTTCCCACGTGGAACTTCTATGGTCGCGAAGAAAGTCAGCGCTCCAAACATTACCAAGACTCGATTGCTGGATGCGACAGAGGCTCTCTTCATCAAGTACGGATATGACGCGGTTTTGTTACGGCAGATTACCGAGCGTGCCCAGGTCAACCTGGCGGCGGTGAACTACCACTTCGGGGACAAGGACTCCCTGATGCAAACCCTGCTCAAGCAGCGCCTGGAGCCGCTCAACGAGCAGCGCCTGGAACTGTTGGCGCGGTGTGAGGCCGAGTCCGACGGCCCGCTGGACTGCGACACCTTGCTCGGCGTGCTGTTCGCCCCGGCCATGGGCCTGGAGCGCAGCGATCCGGCCAGCGCCAGCGGGGAAGGGCGTTCGTTCATCCGTTTCCTGGGCCGGGTCTACAGCGACACCTCGCCGTTTATCCAGGAATACCTCAAGGTGCATTACCAGCCGGTGTTCCAGCGTTTCTTCGAAGCCTTCGCCCTGGCCTTGCCGGACCTGCCGCGCAATGAACTGGGGGTGCGCCTGCAATTTGCCCTCAAGGCGATTTCCGGGGTGATGGCCGGCACCGAGCTGCGCCTGCTGATGAATTCCATGAGCCTGGGCCGCCCGGCGACGGATGCCGAGGTGATGGCCAAGTTGATCACCCTGGTGTCGGCGGCGATTCGTGTGCCACAGCAAAGCCCGGAAGCGGAAACCGCATTGGCCAAGGTACTGGATACCCAGCGGGCCATCCGCGAACAAGCGGCAGCCCCCGCCGCCAAGGCCTCACGCTGACCGCCCTGTACCTGTAGGAGCGAGCTTGCTCGCGAAGAACTCAAGGGCGCCGCGTTTACCCAGAATAAACGCGTCATCCTTAACGTTTTTCGCGAGCAAGCTCGCTCCTACAGTGTTTTGCACAGGCAAAAAAAAGCCCGCTGGGGCGGCGGGCTTGATATGCAACATTTGTAACGGATGAGGCTTCACCCTACGTTCCGGGATGTGAATAAAACGTGAAAAATATGTAATAGAAAGTGTGAAAGTGTTGACGTTGGCGAATTCGGCAACAAGCCACCTTCTAGATCTTCCAGTGCCCGGCAGTTTTGGCCAGGCGTTGGCGCATCGTATCCACGTTTGCCGCCAGTTGTACCGTCAACAACCGATAGCCATCCAGCGCGCTGTAGACCGGCGTATCCAGTGCTGGCTCGGTGCCCGTGATAGGGCTGGGCCGCTCCAACCGCTCCGTCACCCCCGACTTCAACGCCCGCGCCATCCCCACCAACTGCACCCGGATCTGCCGATGTTCGGCCCTCAACATCACCTGCATCCGCGCCATCGCCTGTTCATCCCGTGGATCGGGCCGGGTATTGCCAAGAATCTCCAGGGTGCTGATGCACATGCGCAGGTGGCGTTGGATCGCGTCCAGCTCGGTCATGGAAATGCGCACTTCCTTGGATACCGACGGCATCAACGAACGCAGTTGCAGCATCGCCGCGTTCAAGCGATTGAGTAGCTTCAGATGTTCATCATCGGTAACCGACTGGCCATTGATGATCCGGCTGTAGATCGCCGCGCAATCGCGCAGCGCACTCGCCAGGTTGTAGCGCCACGAGTACACGGCATACAGCGGCAGGGCGAACGAGAACGCCAAGGCCAGCACGATGCCGATCAGGATATCCACGGTGCGCCATAGCCCATCGGAGATCGGGTTGTCCCCGTGGCCGGCGACGATAAACACCGTGATCGCCGACAACAGGGCGATGTAACCGCCCTTGCCGATGGCGTGATAGGAAAAGAACCCGCACACCGCCGACATCAACAGGTAGGTCAGGAAGGGCTGGCCGAAGTAGGCCTGTTGCACCACCAGCACCAAGCCGACGCTGGCGCCGATCAAGGTGCCATAGGCGCGTTCCACGGCTTTCTTGCCGATATTGCCGTGGTGCTGCAAACCGCCGATCACGATCAGCATGGTCACCGACGCCCACTCACCGTGGGGCAGGTTGATGCCGGTGGTCAGCAGGATCGTTGCCAGCAAGCCGATGGACACGCGCACGGCATGGATCAGCTTGGCATGGCGGTAGCGGCGATAAGGGTCGAGCAACGGGCGCAACAGGCGCCGGGCGAAGAAGGGCAGGTTCATCGGTAGTAAAGTGGCCTCGAAATTCATGGGGTACGCGGTGCAAATGTGGGAGGGGGCTTGCCCCCGATAACGGTGGATCAGTCAACCGGTCTGTTACTGAGAGACTGCTATCGGGGGCAAGCCCCCTCCTACATTTGGGTGCGTGTCGTTTTCAGAAAATGTAATCGGTGGTCAGGAAGCTTGAATCGCGATTGCGCAGGATGTCGCTGACCAGCGCCTTGTTGCTCTCCTGGAACTTGGTCGCCACCAGTGTGCGGATCGAGAACACGCGCAACGCGTCATGCACAGACAGCGTGCCCTCGGCCGAGTTCTTGCGGCCGTTGAACGGGAAGGTGTCCGGGCCGCGCTGGCACTGGGCGTTGATGTTGATACGGCCGACCTGATTGGCGAAGGCGTCCACCAGGCGCCCGACTTCGACGGCGTTGGTGCCGAAGAGGCTCAGTTGCTGGCCGAAATCCGAGTCCAGTACGTAGTCGATCACAGTGTCCAGATCGCGGTAAGGCACGATTGGCACCACCGGGCCGAACTGTTCCTCGTGGTACACGCGCATCTGCGGGTTCACCGGGTACAGCACTGCCGGGTAGAAGAACGAACCACGGCTTTCACCGCCATGTTCGTTCACCACCCTGGCGCCGTGTTGCGCGGCATCGGCCACCAGGCCGTCGAGGTAATCCACCTTGCCCACTTCAGGCAATGGCGTCAGTGCCACGCCGTCTTCCCACGGCATGCCGGGCTTGAGCGTGGCCACTTTCTGGTTGAATTTCTCGATAAAGCGGTCGACCACGTCTTCATGCACAAACAGGATTTTCAACGCGGTACAGCGCTGGCCATTGAACGACAAGGACCCGGTGAGCGCTTCGCTGACCGCATTGTCCAGGTCCACCTCCGGCAGCACGATGCCAGGGTTTTTCGCATCCAGGCCCAATGCCGCGCGCAGGCGGTGCGGTTTCGGGTGCAGTTTTTTCAGGTCGCTGGCGGCCTTGTTGGTGCCGATAAACGCAAAGATATCGATCTTGCCGCTGGCCATCAGCGCACTGACGGTTTCGCGGCCGCTGCCGTAGATCACGTTGATCACCCCGGCCGGGAAGCTGTCGCGGAACGCCTCCAGCAACGGGCGGATCAGCAGCACGCCAAGCTTGGCCGGCTTGAACACCACGGTGTTGCCCATGATCAGCGCCGGGATCAGGGTGGTGAAGGTTTCGTTCAGCGGGTAGTTGTAGGGGCCCATGCACAGCGCCACGCCCAGCGGTACACGGCGGATCTGGCCGAGGGTGTCCTGCTCCAGCTCGAAGCGGCTGGAGCGGCGGTCGAGTTCCTTGAGCGCGTTGATGGTGTCGGTGATGTAGTCGCAGGTGCGGTCGAATTCTTTCTGCGAGTCCTTGAGGTTCTTGCCGATCTCCCACATCAGCAACTTGACCACCGCGTCGCGCTGTTCACGCATGCGCCGCAGAAACGCTTCGACATGCTGGATGCGTTCGGCCACGCGCATTGTCGGCCATTCACCCTGGCCCCGGTCATAGGCACGCACGGCGGCATCCAGGGCGGTGAGGGCGGTCTCGGCATCCAGCAGCGGCGTACTGCCGATGTGCACGCGCTCATCGCCGAACTGCACCGGGCTTTGCACTTTGGCCAAGGGGCCGTTCCATACCTGCAACTGGCCGTCGACCAGGTAATCACGCTGTTCAATGGGCGCACCGAGCTGGAACTGCTCGGGAACTGCGGCGGCGGAGGCGGGAAACAGCTGGGCGAGCAGGTTGCTGGTGGTCATGGCGCTACCCCTGGAATAGTTGCAAAACATGACTAGAGAGTCACTCAACAACAGGCTCTATGGCAAGGCTTGCGCGCTTTCTTGTACGCATGGCTGTGCCCGGCGGTTAAACTGCGTGGCTTTTCAGAAGGAGTTCACATGAGTCAGTACCAGCCGGGCATTCTCGCCGCACCGGTGCCGTTGCAGGCACGCCATCTGTTTTTTACTGTGGAGGCCCTGGCCGCCGTGCCTGCTGCGCTGGACGCGCTGGTGCAATTGGCTGACTCGGCGGCAGTGGTCGGTCTGGGCGAGCCGCTGGTCACCGCACTGGGCGCGCGCGTTGACGGCTTGCGCAGTTTCCCGGCGGTCAGCGGGCCGGGTGCGCATAATCCGTCCACTCAACACGCACTGTGGGTGTGGCTGCATGGCGTGGATCGCGGTGAATTGCTGTTGCGCAGCCGTGCCTTTGAAAAGGCCCTGGCCCCGGCATTTCGCCTGGTGCAGATGACCGAAGGTTTCCGCTACAAGACCGGCTTCGACCTCACCGACTACGAAGACGGCACCGAAAACCCCCACGACGACGCCGCGGTTGAAGCCGCCCTGACCGACAGCGGCGCCAGCTTTGCCGCGATCCAGCAATGGCAGCATGACCTCGATAGCTTCGCTGCGCTGCCGGCGCAGGAGCGCGACCACATCATCGGTCGCCGCCACGGCGACAACGAAGAACTCGACGACGCTCCCGAGTCCGCCCACACCAAGCGCACTGCCCAGGAAAGCTTCACGCCGGAAGCCTTCGTGGTACGTCGCTCCATGCCATGGGCCGAGAATGGCCAGGCAGGGTTGATGTTCCTCGCGTTCGGGCATTCCTTCGATGCGTTCGAAGCGCAACTGCGCCGCATGAGCGGGTTGGAGGATGGGATTGTCGATGGTCTGTACCGCATCAGCACCCCCTTGACCGGTGGTTACTACTGGTGCCCGCCGATCAAGGATGGGCATCTGGACTTGAGCACCCTGAGCTAAACCAAGCCGCCGCCCACACGTTCACCGCCGCCGCCTGACGGCCTCATCGCCCGCGGGTGCGCCGCCCGCTCGAACCAGGTGGGCGCGACAAAACGATAGCCCATGCCCGATGCCGTGGCGATGTACGGCACATCGTCATCGCCCAGTGTGCGGCGCAGCGTCTTGATCTGCGTGCGCAGGTTGCATTCCTCTACCACCAGTTTCGGCCAGGCAATGTCCAGCAGTTCGGTTTTCTGCAGCAATTCACCGGGCCGCGAGGCCAGGGCGATCAGCAGGGTCAGGGCGCGGCTGCCAAGGTTTACCGGCTGGCCATGCCTGAGCAGTTGGTGGCGCTTGGGCAGCAGTCGATAAGGGCCGAAGTGAATCTCAACGCAACCGTCGTCTTCAAGGAAAGTTGGGGGTGAATAATTCATGTCGGTCATAGATCACCTGGAAGTTTCATATATAGGCGGCCTGCAAGCGCGTCCTTTGGTTATTAGTGCAGTTGCACTAACAGGCACGGAGGAAAGTTGCTCCCCCCGCAATTAGGTTGTTGGGGGAGGCCTATCAAACGCGATGATTAAGTCGCTTTTGTTACAAATCGAAATGCCCTGGAAGTTGGGCAAAAGGCTATTAGCGAAAAATGTGACGTTGTCGCGAAAATAATTGCCGAGCAGTGCTGTGCCGGGCGTCTCCATCGAGATTTATTGTTCAGCTTCGTTCTGTAAACACTAGGTGAGTCCCCGTCAATCGGGGCCTGTAGCGTGTTTTGGGTTTCTGCTAAAAGTTCCATGCCGCTCCGGCGATGAGTTTTTTTCAATGCCAGGTTGAGCCACATCTTTCACAGTGCCTATCTGAAACGTTTCACAAGCTTTCACAGCGAAGGCGTTTTGATCGTGAGTAGTATGGATTCCATGCAAACCAACGGCGATTCGAAGGTTCACTGTCTGACGTTTTGGGCCTTCACCGGTTTGCATACTTTCAGCGTGCTGTTGCGCAACTGAATAACTTCCCTATCGATGCAAGGAGATGAACATGGCTGATGTCCCACCAGTAAAAGCCGGCGGCGCCGACGACGCTATCGCGAAGATGGAAGCGACCTTCAACATGGCTATCGAGAAGTCGGCCAAGATCACCGAAATCAGCACCGCGAAAAAAGCGGAGCTGGACGCCACCAAACAGCGTCCGCAGAACTGATTCGCCAAACGGGCAGCGCCGGCGCTGCCCGTTTACCCCTCAAGTTCCGTTTTTATCCTGATTCTTGACCCCGTTGCACAGGCTCAAGGGGGCAAACCCGACTATGACAGCCCTGATTTCCCTGGGTCCGGTCGCCGCAACTGGCGCGCCGACCCTGACGGTGACCGGCGGTTTGCATCAGGGCAGTTCCCTGGTGCTCGACCAGCCTGTCTACACCCTCGGCGCCGATCTGGCGGCTGATCTGGTGCTCAGCGATCCCGGCATTGCCGGCCTGCACCTGCGCTTGCGTTTTGAAGGTGGCCAGGTGGCGGTCGAAGCCCTGGGCGGTGACGTATTGATCGCCGGCAACGTGCGCATTCCCCAAGGCAACGGTCATCGCGCGCGGCTGCCGGTGCAGCTGCGCATCGGCACGGCGGGGGTAAGCCTGGCAATGCCTGGCGGTGCTGAAAAACCCGTGCCCGCACCACGCAGATTGACCCCCTGGATTGTCGCGACCGCGCTGTTGTTTATCTGTGCTGGAGCGCTGGCGTTTCGCAGTGAAGCACCGCTGCTGCCGACAACCGCCGTGGCCGACGTTGCCCCGCTGAAAAAACCTTCCCGCGAGCAGGCCAAGGCCTGGCTGGAGCAGCAGCTGCAAGCCGCCCAGCTGGACACGGTGAAAGTCAGCAACAGCAACGGCCAGCTCAGCGCCACCGGCACCTTCGAACAGTCGCAAAAACCGCAGTGGCTGGCGGTGCAGCGAGCCTTCGACCAGCGTTACGGCCAGCAGATCGTGCTCAACCCGCGTGTCACCGCGCGGGCCGATGCGGCGGCGCCGCGTGTGCGCTTCCAGGCCGTGTGGTTCGGCCCTCATCCCTATGTGATCAACGACAGCGGCAAGCGCCTGTACCCCGGCGCGGCACTGGCGGACAACTGGGTGCTGGAACGCATCGAAAACAACCAAGTGATCCTCGCCCGTGGCGAGGAGCGCTTCACCTTCACCCTATGAAAAACCACCGCCTCCCTGTAGGAGCGAGCTTGCTCGCGAAAAACCTCCAGCCAACGCGTTCCTCCAGGCGGCCCGCGCCAACGTTCACGACCTTCGCGAGCAAGCTCGCTCCTACAGTGTTTTTGCGAGTCTTTTCATGAAAGTCGAACCCCGCCCGTTGATCCCCAGTGACGTACGCAGTGCCCCGGTCGAAGCCGTGCGCCCGGTCAATTCGCGCCAGGCCACCGCTTTCGAAGCGGTGCTCAAGACCCGCAAGACCCAGACCCGCCGCTCCCTGCGCAGTGACCTCGAAGAACTCACCAGCGCCGCCGGCGTCGACTCGCTGCTGTTCGGCAGCGCCCGTTCCCTGGAACTGCTGGAGCATGTGATGGAACACATCCTGCCAAGCCTGGACGCCGAGCCACACATCAAGCAACTGGCCGTCGAGCTGATCGGTGAAGAGATCGAGATGCGCCGTACCCTCGCACAGCAACGCTCGGAGGTACACGCCTGATGGCCCGCGATAACGACGACGCCGTGCAACTGCTCAAGGGCATCGGCGAGCTGTACCGGCGCAATGGCCAGTCCCAGCGCGCCCTGGTGATGCTGCTGATCGCGGTCAACGTCGCTCCCGATGACGGTGCTTTGCTGCGCTCGCTGGTGCTGGCCTTCACCGACAGCGGCGACGCGACTCGCGCCCTCGGCGCCTTGGATCGCCTGGTGGCGCTGGAGGGCGAGTCCGCCAGCCTGTTGCTGCTGCGCGCCCGCGCCTTGTGGTACGGCGAGCGCAAGGACGACGCGCGCCAGTGCTTCAAACGCTACCTGGCCGCACGCAGGGCCGGCGCATGAGTGCACTCAACCGCCTGAACAACCTGGCGCGCCTGGCTGCGCAGCGCACCGACGTGATCATCGTCGCGTTCATGCTGATGGCGATTGTGATGATGATCATCCCGCTGCCCACCTACCTGGTGGACGCGCTGATCGGTCTCAATATCGCCCTGAGCATCCTGATCCTGATCGTGGCGTTCTACATCGGCCACTCGGTGGAGTTCTCCGCGCTGCCGCCGCTGATCCTGCTCAGCACGCTGTTTCGCCTGTCGCTGTCGATCACCACCACCCGTTTGATCCTGCTGCACGGCGATGCGGGGCATATCGTCAAGGCCTTCGGCGACTTTGTGATCGCCGGGCAAGTGGTGGTGGGCATGGTGGTGTTCCTGATCATCACCGTGGCGCAGTTCGTGGTGATCACCAAGGGCGCCGAGCGCGTGGCGGAAGTGGCCGCGCGCTTCACCCTGGACGCGATGCCGGGCAAGCAGATGAGCATCGACAACGACTTGCGCAATGGCGATATCGACCAGGCCGAAGCCCGGCGCCGGCGTTCACGCCTGGAGCGCGAAAGCCAGATGTTCGGCGCGATGGACGGCGCCATGAAGTTCGTGAAGGGCGATGCCATCGCCGGCCTGGTGATCCTGGCGGTCAACCTGCTGGGCGGCATGCTGATCGGCATGATCGAGCGCGACATGCCGTTCGGCGTCGCGGTGCACACCTACTCGTTGCTCACCGTGGGTGATGGCCTGATCGCACAGATCCCGGCGCTGCTGATTTCGGTGGCGGCCGGCACCGTGGTCACCCGTGTCAACAGCGACGGTGAAGCGGGGGACCTGGGCAGCGAGATCATCAAGCAACTGGGCGCCAGCTACCGTGCACTGGGGTTGACCGCGTTGATCATGATCGGCGTGAGCCTGTTGCCGGGGTTTCCGAGCTGGGTGTTCCTCGGCTTGTCCCTGGTGTTCGGCGGCGCGGCGTTCATGATGTATCGCCGGCATCACCGCCAGCCGGAACTTGACGTGCTGGTCGAGACGCCGGAGCCGGTGGTCGAAGTCCAGGCCGAACTGAATGACAACCTGCTGCCCGACACCCGCGTGCTGCTGACCCTCGGCAGCGGCGTGTCGCAAAGCGCGCCGCGCCAACTGCTGCGCCAACGCGTCGAAGCGCTGTGCCACGACCTGCGCACCGAACTCGGCGTGGACGTACCGGTGCCGGGTATCTACATGGAGGCCAAGGCCACACCGGGCAGTTTCCGTGTGTCCCTGGAAGGCGTGCCGGTCAGCGAAGGCGAGTTGCCGATCAATTGCCTGCTGGTGCAGGACGACCCGGTGCACGTGCAGTTGCTCGATCTCGCCACGGTGCAGGCCGACTCGCCTCTCACGGGCCGCAACGCCCACTGGGTCGAGCGCCAGCACGAAGACACGTTGCGTAACGCCGGCATCGGTTTCCTGCTGCCCGACGAGGTGTTGCGCGGTGTGCTGGAACGCAGCCTGCGCCGCTACGCTGCCGACTTCCTCGGCATCCAGGAAACCCGCCTGCTGCTGGAGCGCACCGAGGCCACCTACGGCGAATTGGTCAAGGAAGCCCTGCGCCTGGTGCCGTTGCAACGGGTCGCAGAAACCCTGCGTTTGCTGGTCGGCGAAGGTGTGTCGATCCGCAACCAGCGCGCCTTGCTGGAAGCCATGGTGGAGTGGGGCGCCCGTGAAACCGATGCCGGGCGCCTGGCCGAACACCTGCGCGCCGCGTTGGCACGGCAGATCAGCCATCAGTACGCCGACCGCAACCGGGTGATCGGTGCGCTGGTGCTGGCGCCGGGCCTGGAAGACCAGTTGCGCGGCGCCCTGCGTCGCCAGGAACCGCAGCGCGAGTTGATCCCCGAGGACGTCAGCCGCGCCTTGCTCACCCAACTGCGCCAGGCCTGCGAGCACACCCGCGAGGTCAACAGCGCGGTGTTGCTGGTGCACCCGGAACTGCGCCGCAGCCTGCGTCGCCTGGTGGTGCGCGGCGAGCTGGAACTGGC
Source organism: Pseudomonas azotoformans (assembly GCF_900103345.1). Taxonomy (NCBI): domain Bacteria; kingdom Pseudomonadati; phylum Pseudomonadota; class Gammaproteobacteria; order Pseudomonadales; family Pseudomonadaceae; genus Pseudomonas; species Pseudomonas azotoformans. Next base: position 2,181,836 of record NZ_LT629702.1, on the reverse strand, counting down.
GGTGCTGTCGTTCCGCGAGCTGGCCACCGAGTACAACCTGCAAGCGCTGGTGACCATCAGCCTGACCGAAATTTCCAATCGCCGCGCGCCTGCCGCGGCTTCCGTCACTGCCCTGGCGTCTGCCTCATGATGCGTTTTTGTGTGTTGTTGCTGAGTGTTTTTTCGTGTGTGAGCCAGGCTCAGGAAATCGCCGCCGGCGCCGGTGGCTCTATCGCCCTGGCCTCCGGTGAAGGGCGCATCCTGCATTTTGTCGCCCCCGTGGACACGGTGCTGGTGGCCGAACCGAATGTGGCCGATTTGCAGGTGGTGTCACCGGGCACGATCTACATCTTCGGCAAGGCGCCGGGCAACACCAGCCTGATCGCCCTCGGCAGTGACGGTAAGCAACTGGCGAGCCTGAGCCTGGCCGTCAGCAGCGCCAGCCAGGCGGTGACGGCGCCGATGCAGGCATTGCATCCCGGCAACGCTGCGCAGATCAGCGGTGCCGGTAACCGCCTGATCGCCAAGGGCACCGTGGGGTCGGTGGCAGAAGCGACGGACTTGAATGCCTTGCTCAATCCCCAGGGGCAAGGCTTCCAGAGCGCGATCAACACTACCGAGTACGCAGGTTCCGCCCAAGTGAACCTGCGGGTGCGCTTTGCCGAAGTCTCGCGTTCGGAACTGCTGCACTACGGGGTCAACTGGAACGCGATGTTCAACAACGGCACGTTCTCGTTCGGCCTGATCACCGGCGGCCCGTTGGCCGCGGCCTCGGCGGGGGGCTTGGCCGCTGCGGGCGCAGGCTCCGGCAATGTGAATATCGACGGCATGCTCGACGCCTTGCAGGCCAATGGTGTGTTGCAGATTCTGGCTGAACCGAACATCACCGCCATGACCGGCCAGACCGCCAGCTTCCTCGCCGGTGGCGAAGTGGCGATCCCGGTGCCGGTCAACCGCGACCTGGTGGGCATCGAATACAAGTCGTTCGGCGTGTCGCTGTTGTTCAACCCGACCCTGCTGCCCAACGGCCGCATAGCCTTGCAAGTGCGCCCGGAAGTGAGCCAGGTGGTCAGCGGTGGCACCGTGGATTTCGGCAACTTCCATGTGCCGTCCTTCAGCGTGCGTCGCGCCGATACGCGGGTGGAAGTCGGCAGCGGGCAGACCTTCGCCATCGCCGGGCTGTTCCAGCGCCAAAGCAGCCAGGACATCGAGAAACTGCCGTTGCTGGGTGACCTGCCGATCCTCGGCAACCTGTTCCGCTCCAAGCGCTTCCAGCGCAATGAAACCGAACTGGTGATCCTGATTACGCCGTACCTCGTGGAGCCGGTGCGCGGTCGCACCCTCGCCACGCCCCTCGACGCACCACCGGCTACCGCAGCGACCACCGGACCGCGCAGCGGCGGGGCGTTCGGTTTCTACATGAATTGATCAGGGGGCCTGCCATGACTGTTTTGCGTGTGTTGCTGCTGTTGCCCCTGGCGCTGATGGGTTGCCAGACCCACCTGGCGCCGACGTACTACTCGTCCGAATACCGTGCCGATGGCTTGCCGACCCAGTGCCAGCAAGCCCCGGCGACGGACACCGTCGGGTTGGGTGAGGATTTCAAACCGACGTTGGCACTTGGCTGTGCGAACAATTTGAACCTGATGCAAATGGTCGAGCGCAAGCAGGACCTGACCCAAGGCCGCGCCACCGGCCCGGCCATGGCCGCGCCAGTAGGCCGCGCTGCCCAGGTGTACATCGAAGGGTTTGACCGCGAGCAATTGCAGCGTCGCAAGGACCAGCAGGAAGCCAAGGCTGATGCGGCAGGGGGCAAGCAATGACCCTGGAAGATCACACTGACTACTGTGGTGAGCGGGCTTGCCCCGCGTTGGGCTGCGAAGCAGCCCCAAAACCAGGCGCTGAGAACTGTCTGTTGGAATGCGGTGAATTTGACAGGGGCCGCTTCGCGCCCCAACGCGGGGCAAGCCCGCTCACCACAGGAAGCCTGCTCATCACAGGAAGCCTGCTCACCACAACAGGCCTGCTCACCACAGAAAAGTCATCTGCAGCAGAGTCAGCGCGGATCCACCAACCCCAACTCCCGAGCCTGCGCCACCGGATCACTGATCGCCCTGATCCGCTTGGCTTCATCCACCAACCGCGTCCGCTCGGCTGCGGGAATATCGTCCAACGGCAGCGCAGCGACGCGGCCTTCGTACCCCGCCAACACCATCACCAACAACTCATTGCGCTGATGCCGCGCCAATGCGCGGGGCGACTGGGCGACGGGGGTGATGGTGTCCAGCGCCTGCTGCGACTGCCCGCCCAGCGCATACGCCAGGGCCAGGTTGCAGCGGTTGTCGAGGTCGTCGGGCTTGAGGCTCAGGCTCTTGGCGAACGCGGTTTGCGCCGCAGCGGCCTGGCCATTGAGCATCTGCGCGACACCCAGGCGGGTGTAGGCCACCGGCAAGCCGCTGATATCAGCCGCCTGGCCCAGGGCGGTGGCGGCGCGCTGGGTCTTGCCCACTTGCAATTGCGCGGTGCCCAGGCCGAGCAGAGCCTCGGCGTTGCGCGCATCGAACCCCAGGGCCTGCTGGAACGCCCGCTCGGCGCCCGCCGCATCCTTGGCGTCGAGCCTGGCCTGGCCGAGCTTGAGCCACAGCTCGATACCCGCGCCGGGTTGCTGCGCCGCCCGCTCGTACAGCGCTGCCGCACTGGCGTAGTCGCCGCGCTTGCTCAGGTCGTTGGCCAGTTGCAGGGACTTGTCGGCATCGGTCGCAGGCTGGTGGGCGCAGGCGGCCAGCAGCAGGGTACTGGCGAGCAGAAATCTGGGGGTCATCGTCACAACTCGTCTGGCGAAGGCGGAGGCCATGTAAGCATATTTTTGATGGCTGTCCTATGCCTGTTCAGCGCCAGTTTCGCCCACGCTGCCGAAGAGCCTGCCTGGTTCTCCCAGCCGTACGCCTACGTGCTGGTGGACCAGGATGTGCGCAGTGCCCTGGAAGAATTCGGGCATAACCTCGATGTGCCGCTGGTGCTCTCCGACAAGGTGCGCGGCAAGGCTCGCAGCACGATTCGCGCGGCCACCGCCGGGGAGTTCCTGCAAACCCTGTGCAGCACCAACGGCCTCACCTGGTACTTCGACGGCAACCTCTTGTACCTCAACGCCAGCGATGAAATCAGCACCAAGCTCTTCAAGGCCAGCGCCCTGGACCTCGATCAGTTGCAGGCCTACCTCAACAACCTCGATGTGTTCGGCCAGCAGTTGTCGATGCGCAACGGCCCCGAGGGCGATGAAGTGTTCGTGTCCGGACCACCGCCGTACCTGGCGCTGGTGCAGCAGCATGTGGATCACCTGCAACCCAAGGTCGTCGCCACCCCGGTGGCGCGCGAGCGCGGGGTGCGGGTGTTCCGTGGCGCGCAAGTCAGTACCGAAACCCCAACCCAGTAAAGGAGCAGCACCATGTCCGTAACGGCCGTAGACAGCAATCCCACCCCTGGTGGCGCCAGCCCTGAAGCCAAGTTCAATGCGGCGGTGGAAAACGCCAAGACCGCCGATAAACCTAACGAGCCCACCGACGCCGAACTCACCGATTCGTTCATCACCCAGGCTGTCACCTACGGCGGCCAGTTCATCATCATGCCGAAGATGCAGGAACTGCTGAACGACGCCATGTCCGATGACGACGAAGAGTAGGAAACCCCTATGACTATCAGTCTCGCTGCCGGTGCTTCGGCGTTGCCGCCGTCTGCCGGCGCGGGGCCCGCCGGGGCCTCGCAGAACCTGTTCGAGCACATGGCCAACACCGCCAAGGGCATGCCCGAAGGCGCCAGCCCGCACCAGATCGGCTCGGGCCTGATGGAGCGCATGAACAGTTTCATCGACCGTACGCGGGCTTTCTCCGAACGGGCCGACCTGCTCACCAACAATCCTTCGGCACCGCCGCCGGCCCAGGCAGAAATCCGCACCGCCAGCGCTTCGCCCCAGGGTGAACCGGGGAAAAAAGTCGGCGAGCAACAGGTCGACCAGATCGTCCACTCCCTGGGCAAGATGTTCGATTACTCCATCGAAACCCAGATGGTGGTGCGCGGTGCGACACAGATTTCCGGTTCCGCCAACACGCTGCTCAAGGGTCAATAACCGTATGCCAAGCCCAAACCGCACCTTGCGCCTGTTGCTGATCGGCCTGCTCGCCAGCCTGTTGCAGGCGTGCAACACCGACCTCTACACCAACCTCAGCGAGCGCGACGCCAACGCCATGGTCGCGGTGCTGCTGCGCGGTGGTGTCCCGGCCGAACGCAAGGCCCAGGACAACGGCCAGCTCAAGGTGGTGGTCGATGAGTCACGCTTTGCCGAAGCCATGACCCTGCTCGACAACGCTGGTTTGCCGCAACAGAGCTTTTCCAACATGGGCGAAGTGTTCAAGGGCAATGGCCTGGTGTCGTCGCCGGTGCAGGAGCGGGCGCAGATGATCTATGCGCTGAGCGAAGAACTGTCCCACTCGGTGTCGCAGATCGACGGCATCGTTGCCGCCCGTGTGCATGTGGTGCTGCCGGACAATGACTTGCTCAAGCGTGTGATCTCGCCGTCGTCGGCCTCGGTGCTGGTGCGTTACGACCCGGGCACCGATATCAATACGCTGATCCCGCAGATCAAGACGCTGGTTGCCAACGGCATCTCCGGGTTGAGTTACGACGGCGTTTCTGTGACCGCGATCAAGGCTGCCGTCGCCATCAGCCAGAACCCGGCGCAGCCGCGACTGGCGCGGTTCATGGGCCTGTGGCTGCTGGAAGACAACCTGGCGCAGGCGCGGCTGATGTTCGGCGCCTTGTTGTTGATCGCACTCGGTGCCGTGGGCGTGCTGGCCCGTCAGCAGTGGGCGCGTCGTCAGTCCCAGGCGTTGTATGTGCTCAAGGAGGGTGAATGAGTTTGTTCGAACGCTGGCAGGGCTTGGTCGCCGAGCCGTTGCAGTTCGTGCGCGGGCAGAGCCTGGGCGCGTGTTTTGCCGATGAGTTGCCGCAAGCGGTGTTGCAGGCGATGCAGGGCCAGCCACGCTTTCGCCAGCGCCTGGAGCAGTTGCTGGTCAGCCATTATCAACTGGCGCCCATGGCGCAATTGACCACGCCAATGGCGGCAGACTTGGCGGTGCTGTTGTTGTCACCGGCACAGTTTGCGCGCTTGCCCAGGTTGTGCGGCGCCATCTGGCATGCCCCGACCCTGAGCCGCGAGATCCGCCGCGAGGTGGTCAATGAGTTGCGCGAAGGCCTGGGTGCTGAGGTCTTCGTGAGCGCCCTGGCCTTGCGCCAACTCGGTGGCGCGGCGGATCTGCTGCGCGAGCCGGCCGAGTTGGTCGACGCCATCGACCGCGATGGCCAAGGCTGTGTCGCGGCCTGGTTGCACGCCCAGCATGCCGACTGGCAGGGCTGGCTGCGTTTGCGCTTTGCCTTCCCCCAGGGCCACAGCGCCCGTGTGCCCCGCGACCTGGAAATCGTCCAGGCCGCCGCTGCGTGCCTGCTGGCCGAGGAGATTGCGCCATGAGTGAACTGCCGAGCCGTCCCACCGCCCGCATCCTGCGCGCCGAGGACGCCGCGTTATGGAGTGATGGGTTTGCCTTCCTGCAAGCGGCCAAGGCGCAGGCCGAGCAGCTCCGCGCCGACAGCGAACAATGGCTGAGCAGCGCCCGCGCAGAGGGTTTCGAAAGCGCCCGGCAAGCCGGTGCTGAACAGGTGGCGCAACTGCTGCTCGCTACCCAAGCCCAGGTGCAGCATTACTTGAGCAGTCTGGAAACGTCCCTGGTCGACCTGGCCCTGGGTATCGTGCGTGAAGTGCTGGGTGAGTTGGACACGGCCGAGCGTGTGGTGCGCAGTACCCGCCAGGCGTTGAGCGCGTTTCGCCAGGACCAGGCCCTGACCTTGTGGGTGCCGCCGGCGGACGTGGATGCCTTGCGTCAACGCCTCAAGCTGGAGGGGCTGGCGATTGCAGTGGATGCGGATGAACAGCTGAGCGCCGGCCAGGCCCGCCTGAACAGCCCGGCCGGCTCTGTGGAACTGGGCCTTGAAGCCCAATTGCAGAACCTGCGTCGCAGCCTGTTGCCCTTCGCCGAAGAGGGCGTGGCATGAACCTGGAACACCTGCTGCCACGCCTCACTGAACGCCTGGCCCAGGCGCGCCCGCGACCCATGCACGGCAGCGTGCTGAGTATTCGCGGTGTATTGCTGCGCGCCAGCGTGGCCGGGGCGAGCATCGGTGAACTGTGCCAGCTGCGCGACCCCGGCAGCGCGCGCAGCCTGAGCGCCGAGGTGATCGGTTTTGACGGCGACGAAGCCATCCTGTCGCCCATCGGCTCCATGGAAGGCCTGTCCACGCGCACCCAAATCACCGCCACCGGCGAAACCCTGGGCGTGGCGGTCGGGGATGCGCAGCTCGGCCGGGTCATCAGCCCCATGGGCGATTTCCTCGACGGCGACGGCATCCCGCCGACCGTGGCCTTGCAGCATTACCCGCTGCACGCTGAACCGCCGGCACCGTTTTCGCGGCAGTTGATCGTGCGCTCCATGGCATTGGGCATTCGCTCCATCGATGGCTTGCTGACCCTGGCCCAGGGCCAACGCATGGGCATCTTCGGTGAGCCCGGTGTGGGCAAGTCGTCGCTGCTCGCCAGCATCATCCGCAACAGTGAAGCCGATGTGATCGTGATCGGCCTGATCGGCGAGCGTGGCCGGGAAGTGCGCGAATTGCTCGATGTGCAGCTAGACGCCCAGGCGCGTGCGCGCACGGTGGCGGTGGTTGCCACGTCGGATCGCCCGGCCGCCGAGCGGGTGCGTGCGGCGTTTGTCGCTACGACCCTGGCCGAGTACCACCGCGACCAGGGCCGCAACGTGTTGCTGTTGATGGACAGCCTCACACGTTTCGCCCGGGCCCAGCGCGAGATCGGCTTGGCCGTGGGCGAGCCGCCGACCCGGCGCGGTTATCCGCCGTCGTTCTTCTCGGCCTTGCCGCGTTTGCTGGAACGCGCCGGCCCCGGTCCCAGCGGCAGCATTACCGCGCTGTACACCGTGCTGACCGAGGGCGATGCCGCCAGTGATCCGGTGGCCGAAGAGGCTCGTTCGATCCTCGACGGGCATATCGCGTTGAGTGCCGAGCTGGCCCAGCGCAACTACTTTCCGGCGGTGGATGTGTTGCGCAGTCGCAGTCGTTTGATGGAGCAGGTCGCCGGTGAAGAGCACAAGCGACTGGCCATGCGCATGCGTGAATTGATGGCGCGGTATGGCGAGATCGAAATGCTGATTCGCGTGGGGGAGTACTCCGCCGGCAGCGATCCTCTGGCCGATGAAGCGATCAACCGCCACGCCGCTATCGAAGCCTTCCTGCGTCAGAACGCGGATGAGCCGAGCAACCTGGAACAAACCCTGGCCCACATGCGCCGGGTACTGGCATGAACAAGGAGCATATCCAATGAAAACCCAACAACTGCGCACCCTGCAAACCCTGCGGGTATTGCGTGAACAACGGGCCGCCAGCCAGCTGGCCGCGCAGCAGCAGCGCTGTGAGCAGACCCACGGCGTGCTCACCGACGCCAAGGAGCAATTGCGCCTGCACCGTGAAGCCATCGCCGAAGAAGCGCGGCTGGTTTATGCGTCCTTGACCGAAGGCCTGTCGGTCGCCAGTTGGCAGGCCGCCCAGGATCGCTTGCGCGGCCTGTCGGATGACCAGCAGCAACTGGAAAACGATGTGAGTCACGTCTCCATTACCTTGGAAAGCCAGGAGCGTGAACGCGATCTGTTCCGTCAGGAGCGCCTGAGCCGCCAGCGTCAGTCCGACGCCTGGCAAAGCCTGCTGGAGGGCCGCGAAAGCGCCGAACGCCGGGTGGGCGAGCTGCGTGATGAAGGCACCGGCACATGATCGCAGCCCTTGCCGACCCGCTGTCGCCGTGGCTGACCCACTACGACCCGGCATTGCTGGCGCTGCATAACCAATTGCACCGCCGCTGCCGTCCCTGGCAGGGCCGTTGCGCCGGGCAGGACCTGCGCGTGAGCTGGGCCGCCGTAGCGCACAGCCTCGACGCGCCGCGTGAGGTGTTGCTGTCGCTGGGCCGTGCCCCGGTGCGCCTACGGTTGTCCGCTGTGGCGCTGGAGCAACTGATGCTGCCGCTGGCACTGCCGTTCGACGTGCAGCCGTTGCCTGCGCTACCGCGCGCGTTGTTGCTGGAGCTGGCGCTGCTCGACCTGATCCAAGCCCTGGAGCCGTTGCTCGGTCACCCGGTGCAGGTGCTTGAAGCCGCTGATGAGCAGAGCGTGTTTGCCCTGCGGTTGACGCTGGAATTGACCTTCGGCGACCAACCCGCCATGAGCGTCCAGCTGGACCTGAGCGAAAGCGCCGCCGTGCTGGTCGCGCAGCTGCTGGCGCAATACGCCGAGGTCGACCCCGACCCCTTGCCAGGCCTGCGCCAGACCCTGGCGGTGGTGGCGGGGCGGCAGTGGCTGAGCCTCGGCGAACTGCGCAGCCTGCGCCCCGGTGATGTGCTGATGCTGGAGCAAGGCCCGGGCCTTTTGCTTGACCTCGACGGCCGCCTGCAGGCGCGCTGCCAATACCAGGGCGAAGTCCTGCGCCTGCAGGAAGCCTTGAAAGCCCCCTTTGTGGAACCGGAGAACCCCATGACCGATGTTGATGCCGCCGTTGCGCTGGATGACCTGCCGTTGAAACTGGTGTGCCAGGTGGGCAGCCTGGAACTGACCCTGGCGCAATTGCGCGAACTGGGTGCCGGCAGCCTGTTGCAGCTCAATACGCCGGGCGTGGACAGCGTCGACCTGTTGGTCAACGGCCGCCGCGTCGGCCAGGGCCAACTGGTGAAAATCGGTGACGGCCTGGGTGTGCGCCTGCTGAGTTTTGCCACCCCATGACCGGTTATCAGCCGAACCTGATCGAGATCATCCTGGTCGTTGCGACGATCGGGCTGATCCCGCTGGCGGTGGTGACACTTACTGGATTCATGAAGATCTCGGTGGTGCTGTTCCTGATCCGCAACGCCCTTGGCGTGCAACAGACGCCGCCGAACCTGGTGCTCTACGGCATTGCGCTGATCCTGTCGGTGTATGTGACCACGCCGTTGATTGGCGACATGTACCGGCAGGTGGAGGGGCGCGACCTCAACATCGAGCATGTGGAGCAACTCAAGGATTTGGGCGATGCATTGCGTCCACCGTTGCAAGCGCACCTCAAGCGCTTCGCCAATGAGTCCGAACGCGGTTTTTTCGTGCAGGCCACCGAGACCATCTGGTCGCCTGAGGCACGCGCCGATTTGCGAGACGACGACCTGGTGGTGCTGATCCCGGCGTTCGTCAGCTCGGAACTGACCCGCGCCTTCGAGATCGGCTTTTTGCTCTACATCCCGTTCCTGGTGGTGGACTTGCTGGTGTCCAACGTGCTGATGGCCATGGGTATGTCGATGGTCTCGCCGAACCTGATTTCCATTCCGCTGAAGATCTTTTTATTCGTGTCCCTGAGCGGCTGGTCGCGCTTGATGCACGGTTTGATTCTGAGTTACGGCTGAGGCACGACCCATGGGCCAGGACGTATTCCTGTCATTGATGAAACAGGCACTGATGACGGTGCTGATGCTCTCCGCGCCGGCGTTGGGGGTGGCGATTATCGTGGGGTTGAGCGTGGGCCTGTTCCAGGCGTTGACGCAGATCCAGGACCAGACGTTGCCCCAGGTGGTGAAGCTGGTGGCGGTGTTGCTGACCATCGTGTTCCTCGGTCCGGTTCTCGCCGGACAAGTCGCGGAACTCGGCGGTCAGGTGCTGGACAATTTTCCAATGTGGACGCGCTGACCGCCCATGGATGCCAGCCTGACCGCGCAGTTCCTCGAAGTCGCCTACCCGGTGATCAGCTCCGCGTCGCTGGCCGCCTGCCGCGCCATGGGGGTGGTGGTGATCACCCCGGCGTTCAACCGCCTGGGCCTCACCGGCATGATTCGCGGCTGTGTGGCCGTGGCGATTTCCATCCCGATGTTTTTCCCGGTGTTTGAAGCGCTGACCTCGATGCCGGAGCACGGCAGCGTGTTTATCGCCGGGTTGCTGATCAAGGAATTCCTGATCGGCATCCTCATCGGCCTGCTGTTCGGCATTCCGTTCTGGGCCGCCGAGGTGGCGGGGGAGTTGATCGACCTGCAACGCGGCTCGACCATGGCGCAATTGGTGGACCCGCTGTCGTCCGGGGAGTCCAGCGTGATGGCGACCCTGCTCACGGTGATGCTGATCACGCTGTTCTTCATGTCCGGCGGGTTCATCCTGATGGTCGACGGCTATTACCACAGCTACCAGCTGTGGCCGGTCACCTCGTTCACGCCAGTGTTTGCCAGCTCGGCGCTGCTGGCGGTGTTGTCGATCCTCGACCAGATCATGCGCGTTGGCGTGCTGATGGTCTCGCCGCTGTTGATCGCACTGCTGGTGACCGACCTGATGCTTGCCTACCTGTCGCGCATGGCGCCGAACCTGCATATTTTTGACCTGTCGCTGCCGGTGAAAAACCTGTTTTTCACGATCCTGATGGTGATCTACATCGGCTTCCTGATCCCGCTGATGCTCGACCAACTGGCGGAGTTCCGCGGCACCGTCGAACTGCTCAAGACCCTGGCCGGCATGGAGTAGCCCATGGCCGATACCAGCGAAGAAAAATCCCAGCCGGCCACGGACAAGAAGCTCCAGGACGCACGCAAAAAGGGCCAGGTTGCCAAAAGCCAGGACCTGGTGTCGGGCATGGTCATCCTGTTCTGTACGCTGTGCATTTCCATTCTGGCGCCACGGGCCAAGGCCCAGGTCACCGCGTTGATCGACCTCACCGCGCAAATCTATATCGAACCGTTCGCCACCGTATGGCCCAGGGTGCTCGACCACGCCGAACAACTGGTGATCGGCATTACCCTGCCGGTGATGGCGGTGACCACTGGGGTGGTGATCCTGACCAATATCATCACCATGCGCGGGTTTGTGTTCTCGACCGACCCGATCAAACCCGAGTTCAAACGCATCAACCCGGCAGAGGGCATGAAGAAGATCTTTGCCCTGCGCAACCTGGTGGAGTTCATCAAGGGCCTGATCAAGGTACAGGTGCTGGCAATCGCGTTCTACCTTGTCGGCAAGCATGCGTTGCAGGCGCTGATGGAGTCGTCGCGCTGTGGCGCCGAGTGCATGGAATCGACATTCTTCCTGGTGCTCAAGCCGCTGGTGTTCACCGTGCTGTGTGCGTTCATCCTGGTGGGTGGGGTGGACGTGATGATGCAGCGCTGGCTGTTCGGCCGCGACATGAAGATGACCCGCAGTGAAACCAAGCGCGAACGCAAGGACATCGACGGCGACCCGCTGATCAAAAGCGAACGCCGCCGCCAGCGCAATGAGATGCAGGCCCTGGCGACCAAGCTGGGTTTGGGCCGTGCGTCCTTGATGATCGGCACCACCGACGGCTGGGTGATTGGCGTGCGCTATGTGCGCGGGGAAACCCCGGTGCCGGTGATCGTGTGCCGGGCTTCGCCGCAGGAGGCGTTGTTGATGCTGCAGGAGGCGTATGACCTGGGAATTCCCCATGCGCCGGACAGGGGCCTGGCCGCTGAGATCGCGCGCAGGACCGTCCCCGGTGACCCGGTGCCGGATGCGTCGTTCCAGGCCGTGGCGGACTGGTTGGTGGCCGCTCGCCTTATCTGACCCTCAGCTACCAGAGGGAGGCTGTTCAAGGACATTGGGATACATCCAGTCACCAAGTAACACTGGCTCACCTTACATCAGTCGCTAGCGTTAATGCTCTTAAGGACTTCTCCAGGAGTAATGGATATGCGCCCAGCACCTCAATCCCATCGCCTGCGCCACGGGCGTTATTCGGAACACGGCCGTAGCTACCTCATCACCATCGTCGTTCACAACCGCCAACGTCTATTCACTGATTTGTTCCTTGGGCGCCTGTTGGTTGCCGAATTCCGGAATGCCCACGAATTGGGCCTGGTCGAGTCCCTGGCTTGGGTCATCATGCCTGACCATATCCACTGGCTATTCGATCTGAAGCAAAAGACCCTGGCCGATGTAATGCGGCGTATCAAGTCGCGCAGCACACTGACCATCAATCGTCGTCGCCGAAGCAAAGAACGTGTCTGGCCGCCCGGATATCACGATAGGGCGGTACGTGAGGAAGATGATATTCGCAACATGGCCCGCTACATCATCGCCAACCCATTGCGGGCTGGGTTGGTTGAGCGGGTAGGCGATTACCCGCTGTGGGATGCTGTTTGGCTCTGATGGGTTTCTGGGTGTGGCTTGTGGTTGTGGTTGTGGTTGTGGTGAGCGGGCTTGCCCCGCGCTGGGCTGCGAAGCGGCCCCAATCCAGTCACCGCATATCTCCAGTCAGAAACAGGTCGCCTGGTTTAGGGCCGCTTCGCAGCCCAGCGCGGGGCAAGCCCGCTCACCACAGGAAGCCCGCTCGCCACAGGAAGTCTGCTCACCATGCTATCGGTGCTGGAAGCGCGGCAGGGAGGCGATGCGCAGCTTGGGTTCCTGCAGGCGCGCCAGGTCGGTCGCAATCTGCGCCCGCCAGAAGTGCGCGCCCGCCAACTGCGCGTCTACCCACGCCTGGCGCAGCAGCACGGTGGCCTTGTCCACCGAGCCATAGTGCGCCTGGCGCAGGGTCAGTTGTGCCTTGATCCGCAGCATTTGCGGCACGAACCAGCGTTCATGGCGGCCGAGGGCCAGTTGCAGGGTGTCTTCCAGCACTTCCAGGGCGAGTTTTTCCAGGCCCAGGCGCGCCAGGCCCAGGGCGTATTCACAGCGCAGCAGGCTGTAGAGCTGGCTGTCACCCTGGCCTTGCAGGTGGTGCAAGGCTTCGCCCAGCTGCGGCACACCGGTTTGCGGTGCGCCTTCGCGGATCAGCAGGATGCTTTCGAAACACAGGCGAAATTGCCGCCAGATATGCAGGTCCTGGCCGGTGGTGCTGTCTTGCAACAGGCCCAGGTAATAGCGCACTTTCGGCAGGTTGGACGCCAGCAGGGCCAGGGGTATGGCGCCCAGGCACAGGGTGTACCAGAGGGTCGCGGGGTGTTCGAGGGAGATGGCTTCGTCGACGCAACTGCCGATCAGGCGCAGCGCCGGGTCAACGTCGCCTTCAAGCAGCTGCACCTTGGCCTTGAGGCAGCGGGCGGCGATGCGTTGGTCGAAGTGCAGGTCGATGATGTGCGAGCGCGGTGCCGACGGCGAGCCCAGGGCTTCATCGATGTTCTGCCGTGCACCCATCAGGTCTCCCATGTGGAACAGCGCCACGGCGCGCATGCGCTTGCCGAGCAATTGTTGGCTGCCGCTGCTGTTCAGCGCGATGTAGCGCTCGGCAAGTTCCAGGGCTTCGGTGTACTGGTTGCAGCCGCAACGGTCGGTCCACAGGCCCCACAGGGCGCGCAGCTTGTGCTCGGCATCGCCGAGGTCGCGGGCGTCTTCGCACACCTGGCGCCAGGCTTCGCGCATCGGGCCGCCGGTGCCATAGGTGAGCATCAGCACACTGGCCAGGGCGGTCTGCAACAACATGCGCTGGCGCAAGGGCAGCGGGACGAGGGCGTCGCTGGCCAGGCCTTTGTCGACCCAACTGCGGCACTCGCTGACCAGTGACACCCGTAGCCACAACGGCACGCCGCCCAAGGTCAACTCGATGCCCAGGGGCAGGTCGCCGGTGGGCGAGTAGGCCCAGTCGAGGGCGGCCCGAAGGGTGTTGATCTCCGCAGCGTAGAGGGCCAGCCAGGTGCCCGGCGACAGGCCATCCAGGGTTCGCCCGGCTTCGCGCAACATACCGAGGGCATACCGCGCGTGACGCTGATTGGTGGCGTGGGTTTCGCCTTGCTCGTTGAGTTTTTCCAAAGCGTAGGCGCGGGTGGTTTCCAACAGGCGATAGCGCTTGGGCAGGGTGGAATCGCTGGCGATCAGCAGCGACTTGTCCATCAGGCTTTCGAGCAAGGGCAGGGCATTGCGCGGGGCCAGGCGGCTGGTGGCGGTCATCGACTTGACGGCCTCCAGGGTAAAGGAGCCAGTGAACACCGCGAGTTGGCGCAGCATGGCCTGTTCGTCGTCACTGAGCATGGCGTAGGTCCAGTCCAGGGTCGCGCTCAGGGAACGGTGCCGGGCGAGGGCGGTACGCCGGCCGGTCATTTGCAGGCGGAAGCTGCCGTCGAGCAGGCCCACCAGGTCCTGGACGCCAAAGGTGCGTACGCGAGCGGCGGCGATTTCGATCGCCAGCGCGTTGCTGTCGAGTTTGCGGCAGATCGCACTGACGGCCGCGACGTCGGCGTCGTGGAACACAAAACTCGGGTCGAGCGCGCGGACGCGCTCCACAAACAGACGCACACCGGACCAGGCCAGGGCTTGCTCGGCGCTGAGAGGGGCGTGTGCGTCGGGCACCTCCAGCGGCGCCAGGTCGTGCACCCGTTCGCCGTCTGCACGCAGCGGCTCGCGGCTGGTGGTCAGCACACAGCATTGCGGGGCGCCGCGCATCAGGGTTTCCACCGCATCGGCGATGGCCGGCAGTACGTGTTCACAATTGTCGAGCACCAGCAGCAAGCGGCGGTTGGCCAGGCTGGCGACCACAGAGTGCAGCGGGTCTGCGCTGACGGTCTGGATACCCAATGCGCTGGCGAGCATGCCGGCCACCCATTGGCCGCTGGTGGCCGGGGCCAGGTCGACAAAGCACGTGCCCAGGTTGAGTTCACCGGCCAGGCGCTGCGCCACGGCCATGGCCACGGTGGTCTTGCCGATACCGCCGGGGCCGGTGAGGGTGACGAAGCGCTGGCTCATGACCTGGTCGGCGAGGTTGGCGATCAAGGCGTCGCGGCCGATCACCTCAGCCGTCGGCGTCGGCAGGTTGGACTCATCCATTCGCACATAGGGCACGGGCAGGTGCTCTTCAGCGGCTGCCTGTACGGTGACCGGGGCGACAAAGCGATAGCCGCGGCCCGGCACGGTAACGATATAGCTGAAGTTGCCATCGTCACCCAGGGCACGGCGCAGCGCGACGATCTGTGCTCGCAGGTTGCATTCTTCCACCACCACCTTGGGCCAGGCGAAGGCGATCAGTTCGGACTTCTCCAGCAATTCCCCCGCACGGGTCACCAGGGCGATCAACAGGTAGAGCGCGCGGCTGCCCAGGGTGACCGGCTCGCCGTTGCGCAACAACACATGTTGCTTGGCCAGTAATAGAAAGGGGCCAAAGCCCAGGGTGCTGTCAGGGGTGGCCGGCGCGGGGTGGTCTGCGTCCAGGAAGGACACGGCGTGGTGCTTGCTCGAGCTCATCAAATCATCCTTTTTATAGTCGGGCTTGTTATTGGCGATCAGGCCATTCGCCCTTTTTGGGGTACAGATGTGCAGCAGCAGTCTTGGAAAATGATGTCGATCAACAGTGTTAAAGGCTGCCCTCCTTTGGGGCATGGTCGTTTTTATGGGTACGTCACAGAGCCTGTTTCAGGGGATGAGACTGTCTCAGAGCTGAAACATTTTATTACCAGAAATACTGATAAAGCAGAATGTATGCCAGTTGGCATGTAACAAACATGACATCAACCGTATGAAATTCATGGTGATTTTTGCGGTCGTGGGCGACACGGGAGGGCCTTCGTTCGGAAAGGCGAATATTTCAAATTGTTTCGTTCGGGATGCCGAATAAAGCGCCGGGGTTTTGGCACTGTTTTATTGACTGTGTATCGAACTGTATCCCTGCACCATCCTGATACACCTGCATGACGTTCTATCGCGTTCGCGACACAGAGCGGATACACGCCTGGCTTTAACTCTGCTCACCAGCTGGCGCAGGCGGTCATCGACCCCCAAGGCGCCCTGGTCACACTCAGTCAAGCCAGGAGACTCACCCTATGAAGCGTCCTTACGCAGCCCTCGCGGCAACCCTTGCGCTGTCCCTCAGCGCCTTCGCGGCCGTGGCCCACGCCGACGAGCCCAAGCCCCAGGAAAAATGCTTCGGCGTGTCCCTCGCCGGTGCCAACGACTGCGCCGCCGGCAAAGGCACCTCGTGTGCCGGCACCGCCACCACCGACTACCAGGGCAATGCCTGGGTACTGGTGGACAAGGGCACCTGCACCCAGATCAAGACCCCGAAAGGCTTCGGCAGCCTCACGGAGCAACCGTGATCCAGCGCCTGCTGCCCGAAGCCCTGTTGTTGCTGGTGGCCCGGGTGGGGATCGCGGCGGTGTTCTTCCTGTCGGGGCGCACCAAGGTCACCGGGTTTCTTGAACTCAAGCCGTCGACCTACACGCTGTTCCGCTCGGAGTACGCCTTGCCGCTGATCCCGCCGGAGTGGGCGGCGCACCTGGCGACCTACGCCGAGCACCTGTTCCCGCTGTTGCTGGTGCTGGGCCTGCTGACCCGTCCGGCCGCCGCCGCGCTGTTGGGCATGACCCTGGTGATCGAGGTGTTTGTATACCCCGACGCCTGGCCTGTGCACCTGACCTGGGCAGGCCTGTTGTTGCCGCTGCTGGCTTACGGCGGTGGGGCCTGGTCGCTGGACCGCCTGATCCTGGGCAAACGTTCTTAACTTTGATGGAGATTTCCAATGCGTATGCTTTCTACCCTGGCCATTGCCATGGCCTTGACTGTTCCGATGCTGGCCCAGGCCGCCGATGCCCCGCAGCCCGGCACTGGTAAAAGCGTGGTGATCGTGCCCGGTTCGTTTGTCGACGGCTCCGGCTGGCGTGTGGTGCACGACATCCTGATTCACAAGGGCTACAAGGTCACGGTGGTGCACCAGGGTCACGAGAACCTGGCCGCCGATGTGGCCGAGGCGCGCGAAGTGCTGGAGCAGCAAGTCGGCCCGGTGGTGCTGGTGGGTCACAGTTCCGCTGGCGCGGTGATCTCGATTGCCGGTGACCGCGACAAGGTCAAGTCGCTGGTCTACGTGTCGGCGCTGCAACCGGAAGTGGGCGAGAACATGGCCCAGTTGATCGGCTCCATGCCGGCGCCCAGCGATGACATCAAGCAGAGCCGCGACGGTCATCTGTTCTTCGACCGCGCCAAGTTCAACGCTGACTTCGCCGCCGACCTGACCACCAACCGCACCGATTTCATGGCCGCCTCCCAGGTCCCCGCGACCACCGCCTTGTTCGGCGGCACCGTGTGGGCCGCGGCCTGGCACAAAAAGCCGACCTACGCGGTGGTCTCCACCGAAGACCGCGCCCTGAGCCCCGACCTGCAGCGCTGGATGTACAAGCGTGCCGGTTCCAAGGTCAGCGAAATCAAGGCCAGCCACTCGGTGTACATCTCCCAGCCCGAGGCTGTGGCGAAGGTCATCGAAGACGCTGCGTCCGTTATCAAGTAATTCACCCCCAACCCTGGAGAAACACCCATGAACACTGCACTCAAGTCCCGTCTGAGCCTCGCTGCCGCTGCTGCCCTGATCGCCATGGCGTCTGCCTCATTCGCCACCGCCGCCAGCGCCGCCGACCAACAGGAAAAACCCGGTCGCTGCTACGGCGTCAACACCTGCAAAGGCACCAGCCTGTGCGCCACCGCCAAGAACGACTGCAAGGGCCTCAACAGCTGCAAGGGCGAAGGCGTGATCGTCAAGACCCCGTCCGAGTGCCTCAAGGCCGGCGGCACGCTGACTGAACCGAAATAAGCCCTCACCCCTTGTAGGAGCGAGCTTGCTCGCGAAAAACGTCAACGATGACGCGTAGTACCTGGAGGAGCGTGGTGACCTTGCGTTCTTCGCGGGCAAGCCCGCTCCTACAGGGTTATTGGAGAACTCCCAATGTCGACATCCAACCCTCACTTTTCAGGCTACGGCCTGGGGCTGCGCAAGGAGCATTACTGCGACTTCCTGGAGACCTCGGTGCCCGTGGACTTCGTCGAAGTGATCTCCGAAAATTTCATGGTCGCGGGCGGCCAGCCCCGGCACATCCTGCGCCAGGTGCGCGAACGCTACCCGGTGGCGCTGCACGGCGTGTCGCTGTCCATCGGCACCGCCGAAGGGCTGGACACCGATTACCTGCAACGCCTCAAGTCGCTGGTGGATGAAATTGAACCGCTGTTTGTCTCCGACCACCTGAGCTGGTCGCGCAGCGGCGGTTTCAATGCCCATGACTTGTTGCCGCTGCCCTACACCGACGAAGCGCTGGACCGGGTCTGCGCCAATATCCATCAGGCCCAGGATGTGCTGGGCCGCGCGATGCTGTTCGAAAATCCGTCGAGTTACCTGGCGTTCGAGGGCGCCTCCATGACCGAGTGGGAGTTCATCACGGCCATGGCCCGGCGCACCGGTTGTGAACTGCTGCTGGACGTCAACAACGTGTTCGTCAGTGCCAGCAATCACGGTTTCGACGCCCTGGCGTTTCTCGACGGCATCCCCGCCGAGCGAGTACGCCAGGTGCACCTGGCCGGCCACAGCCAGGGTCGTGACATCTTGATCGACAGCCATGATAGCCCGGTGTGCACCGGCGTCTGGGAACTGTACGCCCAGGCCATGACCCGGCTGGGGCCGGTAGCGACCATGATCGAGCGCGATGATGAGATCCCGCCGCTGGCCGAGCTGCTTCAGGAGCTGTCGATGGCCCGGACGTTGGGGGCGGTGCGATGAACCTGGCGCAACTTCAGCAGGCTTTTCGTGGCTGGCTGGTGACCGCGTCGGATGAATCCGCACAGTTGCTGGGTAGTAATCACGCCGGTTTGGCGGTGTATCAGAACAACTATCGCGCCCAGTTGGTGGGCTGCCTGGAACAGGCGTTCCCCAACCTGCGCCGTTGGGTGGGGGACGACGCGTTCCTGGCCGCGAGCATCACCCATATCGACAACCATCCGCCCCATGCCTGGACCCTGGACGCGTACCCCGAGGGGTTCTACGCCACGTTGAAGGAGGTGTTCCCGCGCAATCCGGATGTGCATGAGTTGGCGTGGATCGAGTCGGCCCTGAATGAAGCCTTTGTCGCCGCTGACGCGCAACCGCTGGCCCTGGAAGCGCTGGCCGAGCTGGACTGGGACACGGCGGTAGTGCAGCTCACACCGTCGTTGCGTTGCCACGACTTGACCACCAATGCCGAGGCCATCTGGTCGGCGTTGTGGCAGGAAGCACCCGCACCGCAGGCGGTGATGCTGGAACAGGCGGGCGGCCTGCTGGTGTGGCGGCGTCAATTCACCTCGCGACTGCGTCAGGTGGATGCGCTGGAACTTCAGGCGGTGCAGCACGTACAGGTTGACGGCAGTTTCGCCGGGCTGTGTGAGTTCCTGGTGCAGCGCCTGGGTGAAGACGCGGGCGTGATGCAGGCGGGTGAATACCTGGCCGCTTGGCTGGGCAGTGAATTGATCGTGGGGGTGAGCGATGTTTGATCGGCGTGGTTTTTTACTGTTGGCGGCGGTGGTGATGGCCGCACCGGCGTTCGCGCTGCAACAGGTGAGTACGGATGAGGGGGAGATCCGTTATGAGCAGTTCGGGCCGCAAGAGGGCCGAGCGATCATCTTGCTGGCGGCGGATGTCCGTGCATTTTCCCAGGTTACGACGCCGCTGGCCGCCCAGGGTTTTCGCGTGATCGTTCCCTCTCTGCGCGAGGCCGATGACGCTGCGCTCGGCCAGGACGTGCTGGACCTGATGAACGCCCTGCACATCCCCGAGGCGGTTTTCGCCGGTGTGGAGCAGGGCGCACGGATTGCTGCGCGCGCTGCCACGTTGAAACCGAGCCGGTGCGTGGGCCTGGTCACACTGAACAGCCTCCCCCAGGCTGGTTTTGCACAGGCCGTCGGGGTGATGGCCAGTACTGGGCATTGGCGCTGAGCTTCAGCCGAGCAACTCGACCTGGCCACTGTGCAACTTGTAGATACCGCCGACAATCTGCAGTTTCCCGGCGGCCAGGGCATCGGCCAGGAGCGTCGACTCGGTTTTGAGCCGCGCCACGGTGTCGCTGACATTTTGCGCAATCGCGTTCGCAAGCAGATCGCCAGGCGCCTTCAAGACCTTGCGCACCGACGGCTTGAACGCCTCGGCCAGGCCCTGGATCTTGCCGGGGAACGTGGCGTTGTCCTTGACGGCCTTGACACCGGCGGCCAGGGCGCCGCAGCTGTCATGCCCGAGCACCATGATCAGCGGGGTGCCCAGCACGGCTACCGCATATTCGAGGCTGGCGAGCCCGTCATCGGTCACGAAGTTACCCGCCACCCGCACCGCAAAAAGGTCGCCACGGCCGGTGTCGAACGCGTATTCCGGCGCAATCCGTGAATCGGCGCAGCCCAGGACTGCCGCGAATGGATTCTGCCCGCCTTCCAATATCACGCGCTCGCTCATGAAATCATGCCGCTTGGTGACGCCTTCGACATAGCGGCCATTGCCTGCCATCAACCGGGCAAGGGCTTGTTGCGGGCTGAGGTCATTGGCCGTTTTGGGGGCCGGTGCGGCGTGTGCCAGAGTTGCGGGTAGCGCCCCCGCAAACATCAGGGCACCCGCGCCGACGGTGGCGAGGCGCAAAAACCGTCGACGTGCGTTGATCGGAGGTTGCCGGTTGGACATGGGCTGTATTCTCAGGTTCGTTGAGAGAAGAAGCGCCAAGGGTGCAAAGAATGTTAAGGGGAGGATGTAGGCAATATCTGTACTCCAGGGGCAATCCCATGGTCATCAACATGAAAATTCTGACAGGCAGGCCATCGCCCACTGAAAAAAATCCGGTCTGCCCGTAATCTAGGCATCTTGTCACTTGAGCCGGACCGTTCATGTCTTCTGCCCCCGATGGGTTGCCCCTCAATAAACGCCTGCCGGCCGTGATGGCGATCTCCCTGGGGATCGGCATGGCGACCCTGGACACGGCCATCGTCAACACCGCGTTGCCCACCCTGGCCGAGGGGATCGGCACCGATTCCGCCTCGGTGATCTGGGTGGTCAATGCCTACCAGTTGGCCATCATCGCCACGGTGCTGCCATTTGCGTCGCTCAGCGATGTGCTGGGGCATCGGCGGGTCTACCTTGGCGGGTTGCTGCTGTTTATTGTGTCGTCGCTGTTTTGCGGGTTGGCCGGGTCGCTGGTCACCCTGACCGCCGCGCGAGTGGCGCAGGGGCTCGGGGCTGCGGCGATCATGAGCGTGAACACGGCGTTGCTGCGGCATATCTACCCGTCAAAAATGCTCGGGCGTGGGCTGGGCTATAACTCGTTGGTGGTGGGGTTGGCGTTCACGCTGGGGCCGACGGCGGCATCGGCGATCCTGTCGGTGGCGACCTGGCACTGGTTGTATCTGATCAACGTGCCGCTGGGGCTGTTGGCCTTGGGGCTGGGCTTGCGCTCGCTACCGACCCTGCCGATGACGGGGCATGCCTTCGATCGGCTTGCCGCCGTGTTGTGCGCCGGGCTGTTCGCCCTGCTGGTGCTGGGCCTGGGCACGGCAGTGCACGGCGCCCAGGGCGCGCTGACGCTGGGCCTGATTGCCGTGGCGCTGGTCTGCGGCGCGCTGTTGTTGCGGCGCCAGGCCGGGCACCCGGCACCGATGCTGGCGCTCGACCTGTTCAAGCGCCCGGTGTTTGCCTTGTCTTCCTTGACCGCTGTGTGTGCCTTCAGCGCCCAGGGCCTGGCGTTTGTGTCGCTGCCGTTTTTGCTGCAGGCGGTGCTCGGGCACACCCAGGTGGAAACCGGTTTCCTGATGACGCCATGGCCGGCGGTGGTGGCGGTGATGGCGCTGGTCGCGGGGCGCCTGGCGGATCGGGTGTCCCTGGGCGTGTTGTGTGGCATCGGTTTGTTGATGCTCAGCGTGGGCATGGCCGCGCTGGCAACCCTGGGCAGCGGTGCTTCGGCATTTGATATCGGCTGGCGCATGGCGCTGTGCGGGGCCGGGTTCGGGTTCTTCCAGTCACCCAACCTCAAGGCGCTGATGACCAGCGCGCCGCTGGCCCGCAGCGGTGGGGCCAGCGGCATCGTGGCGATCTCTCGGTTGTTGGGCCAGACGCTGGGCGCATCGCTGGTGGCGTTTTGTTTCCACCTGTCCATGGGCAGCGGCCCGCACTACGCGCTGTGGCTGGGCTGCGGGTTTGCACTGGTGGGCGCGGTGGCCAGTGGTCTGCGTTTGTTGCCCTATGGGAAAAAGGTCTGATTAACGCTACCGTGGCGACCTGAATATTTCGGGATGTTTCAGATTTATGTCCAGCCTGGCCCTTCGCACCGCTGATACACACTCCCGCCGCGCCGCGCTGACCCTCGCTTTGTGCTTGCCCAGTGATGTGTTGCTCTACCTGTTACTGCCCATGGAATCCCAGGCGTTCGGCATCACTCTGGCCCAGGCCGGGGTGTTGCTGGCGGCCAACCGCCTGGTGCGGATTTTCGGCTACCGGCATGTACTCAATTTTTACGCACGCAGCGGCGACCGCCTGACCTGCATGATCGCTGCCGGCGCCGCGACCTTGTGTGCGGTGGGCAACTCGATGTTGTCGGGTTTTGCGGCATTGCTGGGACTGCGGCTGGTGTGGGGCCTGTGCTTTGCCGCGTTGAACCTGTCGACCCAAGTGCTGGCCACCTCGGAACCTGCGGGTGCAGCACGCCGCGCCGGGCGCTCGCGGGCGTTGATCGCCCTGGGGCCGATGCTGGCGCTGCCCCTGGGCGGCTGGCTGACGCTGTGGGCCGGGCCGCGTCCGATCTTTCTGATTCTGGCCGGGTGTTGCCTGGTGGGCTTGTGGATGGCGCGCGGCTTGCCTACGGTCGGGCATGATTTGCACAGCACACCGGGGCGCCGCTTCAAATGGCCGGACAGTGTGGCGGTGTGGTCGTTTATCGAGGGCGTGGCGCTGGACGGGCTGTTTATCTTCGGCCTGTCGATCCAGGCGCAGAAGCTGCTGGGCGGGGATGCGGTGCTGATCGCCGGCGGCCTGATGGCGCTGCGTTATGTCTCGGAAATGCTCCTGAGCCCGTTGGGCGGTCGTGCGGCCCAGCGTTTTGGCGCCACCTCGATGCTGCTGCTGTTTTCGTTCCTGAGTGCCCTGGCCCTGACGGCGTTCGGCAGTTACTGGGTGATAGTCGGCGCGGCGGCGGTATTGGTGTTGCGTGCGTTGCAACTGCCGCTGGTGACCACCCTGGTAGCGGAGCGCAACCCCGGTTCGATGCGGGTGTCGGCCCTGGCCTCGAACGCCGTGTGGCGCGATATCGGCGCCGGCCTTGGCCCCTTGCTCGCCGGCCTGCTGTTGCCGATCGCCTCGGCGCCGTGGGTGTTTGGCCTGGCCGGTGCAGCCATCGCCGTGAGCGCGGTGTTCTGCTGGCGCGCAAAAAATTCCAACTGATGATGTGAGGTTGTACGTGCCCTCTCAAGAAACCTTCGTAGACGTGCTGGATAAGGCCTATCGACACTGGACCGGCCAGGGACTGCCGGCCCCGGCACACCTGGACGCGCAACAGCGCCTGGCCTGGCTGCACAGCGACGCGCCCTACAGCTTGCTGGCCCATGACGGCGGAGCAGATCCGCGATTTACGTATGTGAATGAATGCGCCTTGCAGTGCTTCAAATACCCGCGCGACAGTTTTATCGGCATGCCCTCACGCTTCAGCGCCTCGGCACTCGACCGCGCTGCGCGTCAGCGGCTGCTGGAGCAAGTCACCGCCAACGGCATCGCCGATGGCTACAGTGGCTGGCGGGTGGATGCGCACAACCAGCCGTTCATGATCCACGCCGGGGTGGTATGGACCTTGCTCGATGACGCCGGCCAGCCGTGCGGCCAGGCGGCGTTGTTCTGGCCCGACGAGCAGCGCATCGGCGTGTTGGCTTAAGCGGTTTTAAAGGCTGCCAGCCAGGCGGGGTCTAACCGGGTTTGTTCGGTGTCGATCCCCAGCGCCTGCATCCTGGCCTTGTGCGCCTCGACCTCGGCCAGCAACTGCACCTGGGCGCTGGAGTTGGCATCCAGCTCATGCATCTGTGTCAGGCCCAAGTGGTAGAAGCGCAGCACCTTGATCGCCATCGGGTCATTGGCTTGTACCCGTTCGGTGACCTTGTGCATCACATTGGTCACGCTCATCAGGCTGCGCTTGAGCTGCCAGCCATACACTGCCGGCGCCAGCCACGGCTGGGTCCAGAACGGGCCACGCACCAGGGCCAGGGTGATCAGCACCCCGGCGAACACACCGCCGACATTGAAGCGGAAATTGTCACCGCCGGGCTCACCGAACAGCATCACCGCCAGGCTCGACAGCAGCATCGCCAGGGCGACGAACAACACGGCCACGATCAGCGTGCTGCGCCGGGTCTGTTGGCGGAAGGTGACAGGGTCGCAGGGTTTGAGCTCGAACATCCGGGTCATCTCTCCAGAAGGGGCCGGCATCATCTCACGCTATGCGTGTGCTCACGTAACTCACAGCGATTCATGCGCGGCGAGGTTGCGATACTGTCCTTTGAAATACAGTAATGGCTGCGAAGCGGTCGCTTTATGCAGGTTCAGTGCTTTCACTTCACCAATCACGATCAGGTGATCACCCGCAGCGTGTTCGGCGTGAATTTCGCAATCCAGCCAGTGCAGGCTGCCGGCAATGAGCGGATTGCCCAATGGGGATTCTTGCCACTTCACGCCGTGCCACTTGTCTGTGCCTCGGCGAGCGAACTGGTTGGAAATCCTGATCTGCTCGCCGGACAGGATATTGACGGCGAACCGGCCGGCCTGGCGAATCCTGGGGTAACTGGCCGAATTGGACATGACGCTGAATGACACCAGCGGCGGGCTCATCGACACGCTATAGAACGACTGGCAAGTGAAGCCGATCGGCTCGCCATCAACGTGGGAGGTAATCACTGTGATACCGGATGCGTAGTGCCCGAGGGCTTCTCGAAAGCGTAACGGCTCGATGGGACGTGACATAGGCGGTCCTGAATAATGTGTGCCGTTCGAAAGCGCCAGGCAAGGCCTGACAGGGTCAGGCCTTGTGCGTGCTCAGTACGCGTTCGAGAGTTCTTTGCGCACGATGGCTGCGCCGGCACTCAACGCATTCAGTTTGCCCCTGGCCACGTGACGGGGCAGGGGCGCCATCCCACAGTTCGTGCAAGGGTAGAGCTTGTCGGCATCGACAAACTGCAGTGCTTTGCGCAAGGTGTTGGCGACTTCCTCCGGTGTTTCAATGGTATGGCTGGCCACGTCAATGGCCCCGACCATCACTTTTTTACCGCGGATAAGTTCAATCAGCTCCATGGGCACATGGGAGTTGTGGCATTCCAGCGAGACGATATCGATGCTGGATTGCTGTAACTTGGGAAAGGCTTCTTCATATTGACGCCACTCGGATCCCAGCGTCTTTTTCCAGTCGGTATTGGCCTTGATGCCGTAGCCATAGCAAATATGCACGGCGGTTTCACATTTGAGGCCTTCAATGGCCCTTTCCAGGGTAGCCACGCCCCAGTCGTTCACCTCATCAAAGAACACGTTGAAGGCGGGCTCATCGAATTGGATGATGTCCACCCCGGCGGCTTCTAATTCAAGGGCTTCCTGGTTAAGGATTTTGGCGAATTCCCAGGCCAGCTTTTCACGACTCTTATAGTGGTTGTCATACAGCGTATCGATCATCGTCATGGGGCCAGGCAGCGCCCACTTGATGGGTTGCCTGGTTTGCTGGCGCAAGAACTTGGCGTCTTCAACAAACACCGGCTTCTGGCGGGAAACAGCCCCTACGACCGTTGGCACGCTTGCGTCATAACGATCACGGATTCGCACGGTCTCGCGTTTCTCGAAATCAACACCGCTGAGGTGTTCAATAAACGTCGTCACAAAGTGTTGGCGCGTCTGTTCGCCATCACTGACGATATCAATGCCCGCGTGTTGTTGTTCCTGTAGGGACAGACGCAAGGCGTCGTGTTTGCCTTCGGTCAATGCCTCATCTTGCAGTTTCCATGGTGACCACAGTGTCTCAGGCTGGGCCAGCCAGGAAGGTTTAGGCAAACTGCCGGCAGTCGAAGTCGGTAACAACTTTTTCATCAGGGATGACCTTGTAGTATTAATGCGTCAAAGCGTGCAGTTGGCGGACCACTGTTGAAGAACAGCCTGGTAGGGTTTGATGAAGTGCTCTTCAACAAATTTTCCCTGTTCAATGGCCAGGCGGCTGCGTTCTTCTCGATCGTAAACAATCAGCGTCAGTGAATAGTCCTGATGCTTCAAACTGGGATGATAGGATTTCCCGGCGGCCGAATTGGCATTGTAGATCTCGGGCCGGTAAATCTTCTGGAAGGTGTCCATGGTGCTGATGGTGCTGATAAGTTCAAGGTTGGTGTAATCCGCCAGCAAATCACCGGAAAAATAAAAGGCCAACGGCGCAACACTGTTTGAAGGCATGAAGTAGCGAACCTTCAATCCCATTTTGCTGAAGTATTCATCCGTCAAGGAGTAGGCATCCTGTTGGTATTCGAAGCCTAGTACAGGGTGCTGGTTTTCCGTCCGATGATAGGTCCTGGTGTTCGAAACGCTCAGGCAGATTACCGGCGGTTTTTTGAAGTTTTCTTTGTAAGTGCTTGAGTTGACGAAGTGCTTGAACAGCTTTCCGTGTAGCTCGCCAAAGTTGTCGGGTGTGCTGAAGTCGGACCGATCCTTGTTGTGCGCTGATAAGGCAACACTGAAGTCATAATCTCGCACATAAGAGGAGAAGTTGTTGCCGACAATACCCTCAATGCGTTCATGGGTGTGTTGATCGACAATTGTTGTTTTCAAGATTTCAATCAGCGGGATGGCGTTGCCACGCTGTTCAGGGTCAATGCCCATTTCAACGGAGACGATATCAAGTTCCACGCTGTAGCGATCACCCTTGGGGTTATCCCACTGTGCCAACGCATTGAAACGATTGTTGATCATCCTCAGTGTGTTGCGCAGATTCTCCTGGCGGCTTTTGCCCCTGGCCAAGTTGGCGAAGTTGGTGGTGATGCGCGTGTTTTCCGAGGGATGATAATGTTCGTCGAAACGAAGGGTTTTGAGGGTAAAGGCAAACTCGCTGTTCATTGTGACCTGACATCCTGATTTCTGGGGCACACCTGATGGGTTGTTCAGGTGCCAGATTGATTTCGAGTATCAATAATTAGGATGTAGTTTAGGCGGGGCACAGGTCGAGTAAAATTGAATTGATTTCACTGAAGCGTTAGCCCTGTTCATGATGGGCAAACGGTCAACTGCAAAAGGTGTTGGAAGCCCCACCTTGCACGGTGAGGCTGTTCACTTACTTGGGTGCGATCCACGTGACATCCGTAATCCCGAACTTCTCCGCCCAGGGCCGGGTCGTCTTCTTGACCTGCTCGTGCCCCACGCGTCCCACGCGACTCACATGGGCAATATCGGCATCCACCGCCGCCCAGTGCCAGGCCTCGGCGTTGTTCATCACTTCGGCACGCACCACAAAGGTTTTCGGTTGACCGTGCAGCTGATAATTGATCGTGTAGATTTTTGCGGTACTCATGTTGCCTCCCTGTGTTGTTATAGATGGATAGGGCAGCGTTCAAAAAGGTTCATTCAAAATGACAATCTGCATGCGGGCGCGGCATAGTGACGCCTTCTTCCTGTGCCAAAGGATCGTGCCATGCCTGTGCTGACCCATAGCCGCCTCTACCTGCAACGCCTGGGTTATGACACGCCGCCGGCGCCCACCCTGCAAACCTTGCAGGACCTGCAATTGCGCCATGTGTGCAGCTTTGCCTTCGAGAACCTGTCGAGCCTGGTACGGCTGCCGGTGCCGATCGACCTACCGAGTGTTGAACAAAAAGTGCTGTTGGACGGGCGCGGGGGCTATTGCTATGAGCTGAACCAGATGTTCCTGGCGCTATTGCAGGAACTCGGTTTCGACGCCCGAGGCATCACCGGTCGGGTGGTGATGGGCGGGCCGCCGGATGCGCGTACGGCGCGTACCCATCGCTTGAGCCTGGTGACCCTGGACGGCGTGCGCTACATCACCGATGTCGGCTTTGGCGGCATGGTGCCCAGCAGCCCGTTGCAGTTGGACACGCAGGCGGTGCAGGCCACGGCTCATGAACCTTATCGTCTGACCTTCGACGGACAGGGCAGTTACACTTTGTGGGCGCAAGTGGCCGAGGAGTGGCGCGGCCTGTATGTGTTCGACCTGCAAGTACAGGCGGCTATCGATTACGAAATCGGCAACTGGTACGTCTCCACCCACCCGAATTCGGTATTCGTCGGCCAACTGAAGGTCGCGCGCCTGGCGCCGGGCAAACGCCATACCCTGAACAACACCCACTATGCGATCCACTCCCTGGATCGGCCGAGCGAAAAACGCATGCTTGGCAGTGCCGATGAGGTGGTGCAGGTGCTGACTGAAACCTTCGGGATTCGCGTGCCGTACTCGGTATCGCTTCGGCAATGCCTTGATGGCTTGGTCCAGGCCGCTACCCAGCAATAGCGAGATAGAGCCTTCGCTGAACCGTTTTACCTCCAAATCAACGCAAATTAATTCGAACCTTTGGTGCTCGCCGGGGTTCGAAGCGGTTCCTGAATAATTTGCTCACCAGACAAGGAGATGTAAAACGATGTCCAAGCTATTCGGAAAATTCCTCAAGGGTTCCTCACTGCTGGCGCTGGTCGCTGCGCCTGCCGTGGTGTTCGCCGCACCGTCCACCGACCCGATTTCCACCTTCGGGATCCTGGGCAGCTACAACGACTTCAAATTCGAAGGCGGCAGCGAAAGCGACAAGAGCCACATGCCTGAGGCCGGCCTGTTCTACAACTTCGGCAACAAGCTCACTGCCGAATCCGGCTTTATCTACCAGGCCGGTATCGAAGCCAAGTACGGCGAAAAGAGCGATAACAAACTCAAGGAAGGCCAGGCTGACCTGGACCTGGGCTGGCGTGCCGCGCTGGATGCGCGCAATTTTGTCGACGTGATCGTCGGTGGCGGCTACAGCTGGACCCGCTACGAGCCAGAGATCAACGACCTTGATGTGAAGCTCACCAACAAATCGCCGTTCGCCAAGGCGGCCCTGGGCTATAACCACCAGTTCGATGACATGACCCTGCGTGTCGAAGCCGGCGCCCGTCGTACCATTGATGGCCGCACCAAGCTCAAGGTGGATGACTTCGGCAGCGACACCGTCGACCTCAAGGACCGCACCAACCCCTACGCCGAAGTCAGCCTGTTGATGAACCAGAAGGGTGACCTGCCGGTGGTCGCGGGCCTGTACTACACCCGCACCGAGTACAAGCTCGACGGTGACTCCGAAGTGGCCGACAACACCAAGCTCAAGCGTAACGAGTACGGCTTCAAGGTCGGTATCGCTTTCTGACGCGATGCACCGAAAAACGCCCCGAATGTCCGGGGCGTTTTTTTTTGAGGCAATTGCAGATCAACCCAAAGCGGCAAGTTGCGCCACGGTCTCAGGAAAACGTGCCACCAGGCGAATCAGTGTGGCAGCCTGGGCATTCGGCTTGGCCCGGCCTTGCTCCCAGTTTTCCAGGGTGCGGGTGTTGGTGCGCAGGTACATGGCGAACACCGACCGGGAGAGGTTGAGTTGTTGGCGCACGGCGACCACCTCCTCGGCGGTAAGCGGCTCCAGTTGGTTGAGATGAACCTTATGGGTTCGCAGGGTGACTTTGCCTTGGCGTTCGTTTGCCAAGGCGTCGAAGCCTTCGACCAGTTCGGAAAAGATTTCACGTTTCATGGTGTGTTCTCGCTTTGATTTCCCTGTCCAGCATGTGTTTCAGGGCTTTTTTGTGCTGTGGTGTCAGGTCATCCTGTTCGTGCTTGCCGTACAGGGTGAATAGCCAGAATTGCGTGCCGCCCGACCACCAGTAGTAAATGACCCGCAGGCCACCGCGCTTGCCTTTGTTGCGTCGCTCATCGATGAAGCGAACTTTGCGCAGTCCGCCTGTTCCCTCGATCACATCTCCTGCTTCCGGGTTCTTCATCAACTCTTGTTGAAAACCCTGGAAAAGCTCGTCACTCAGATAGTCCTTGCGATGCCGCTCGAAGGCCGGCAGTTCGATAAATAGAGCATCCATGTTCTGTACGTAGCCTGCGTAGAGTTTGGTGGCCCACCTGCTTATGGTCAAGTGACCTTGCTGTGGGAACTTTCCTAAAACTCAAACACCATACGGCGGGCTTCGGCGTGCATATGCCAGATGAGTAGGCGAGTGGAAGAGGAAATTTCCGTGAGTTGAAGAGGGTGTTTGAACCCATTGCCCAGAATGCAAAACGGCGCCCTAGGGCGCCGTTTTGTTGACTGCATCCCGCTAAGCGATCAAACACCCAATACCGCGTGCTGCACCAGGGTCAGCAACGGTTGTGGGTACACGCCCAGGAAGAACGCGAGCAGGGCGATGGCCAACAGCATCACGCCGCCTGCCTTCTGTTCCCAATGCAGCTCGGCATCCACACGGCGCAGGTTCGGCTCGATCAGGTACAGGGTGACCATCACGCGCAGGTAGTAGAACACGCCGATGGCGCTGCCCAGTACCAGGGAGGCAACCAACCACCACTCGTGTGCTTCAACACCGGTCGCGACGATGTAGAACTTGCCGATGAAGCCCGCAGTGAGCGGAATACCAGCCAGGGACAGCATCATCACGGTCAGTACGGCGGTCAGGTACGGACGGCGCCAGAACAGGCCGCGGTACTCGTACAGGGCATCGGCGTCACGGCCTTTGAACGGCGAGGACATCAGCGTGATCACGCCAAATGCACCCAGGCTGGTGATCACGTAGGTGACCAGGTACACGCCCATGGCTTCCACGGCCAGGCCTTTGCTCGCCACCAGGGCGATCAGCAGGTAGCCGAAGTGAGCGATGGAGGAGTAACCCAGCAGACGCTTGAGGTTGTTCTGGGTCAGGGCCAGCAGGTTACCGAACAGGATCGACGCGATGGCGATCACGGTCAGCACGTTGCTCAGCACACCGGTGTTGGCGACAGGCGAGATCTGGAACAGACGCACCATCACCGCAAACACCGCAACCTTCGATGCGGTGGCCAGGAACGCAGCCACCGGCGCCGGGGCGCCTTCGTACACGTCCGGGGTCCACAGGTGGAACGGCACCAGCGACAGCTTGAACGCCAGGCCGATCAGCATCATGGCCAGGCCCAGTTGGGCGATTGGCGCAGGCAGGCTGGTGGTGGCCAGGGCGTGGCCGATACCGGTGAAGCTCAGGCTGCCGGCTTCGGCGTAGAGCAGGGCCATACCGAACAACAGGAACGCGGAACCAGCGGCCGACAGCACCATGTACTTGATGCCGGCTTCCAGGGAGCGCTTGTTGAAGAAGGCATAGGCCACCAGGCCATAGGTCGGGATCGACAGCAGTTCCAGGCCGATGAACAAGCCGGCCAGGTGCTGTGCACTGACCAGCACGATGCCACCGGCCGCAGCCAGCAGGATCAGCAGGTACAGCTCTTCCTTGTTGCCTGGGTAACCGGTGCCGCCTTCGCCCATGTAGGCGTGGGCGAGGGTGACGCAGGCCAGGGTCGCGACCAGGATCAGCGCGATATACAGCAGGGCGAAGTCATCGACCATCATCAATGGTGTGACCGCCAGTGGCGCGACCTTGAGGGCCGGGATGATCGACAGCAGGGCCAGGTTCAGGCCGGCACAGGACAGCAGGAACGTTTGCGAGTGATTGCGGCGCCAGGCGATCGCCAGCATCACCACCACGATGGTGAGGCTGGTGATCAGCAGCGGCGCAAGCGCGATAAAGTGTTGGATCGTGAATTCCATAGCGCTCTTACCGGGCCGAAGCGAGTTGAGAGAAGGCGGTGCCGAACCACTGCTGCACGCCATGCATCGTTGCGGCAGAAGTGTCCAGGAACGGTTGCGGGTACACGCCGATGTAGATCAGCAGTACCGCCAGGCCGAGCACCATGATCAGTTCGCGAGCGTCCATCCCTTGCAGGACGGTGTCGGACTTGGCCGGGCCGAAGTAGGCGCGGTGGATCATGATCAGCGAGTAGACCGAACCGAATACCAGGCCGGAGGTAGCAATCGCACTGATCCACGGCGTTTGCACGAAGGCACCCATCAGGATCAGGAACTCGCCGATGAAGTTGCCGGTGCCCGGCAAGCCCAGGGACGCGGCGGCGAAGAATAGGCTGATCGCCGGCAGGTAGGCGATGCGCGACCACACGCCACCCATTTCACGCATGTCACGGGTGTGCAGGCGCTCGTACAGCTGGCCACTCAGGATAAACAGTGCAGCGGCTGAGACACCGTGGGCCAACATCTGGATCACCGCGCCTTGCAGCGCCAGTTGGCTGCCGGAGTAGATGCCGATCAGTACGAAGCCCATGTGGGAAACGGACGAAAAGGCAATCAGACGCTTGATGTCGGTTTGCGCAAACGCCAGGAACGCACCGTAGAAGATCCCGATCAGACCCAGGGTCATGGCGATCGGCGCGAATTCGGCCGAGGCATTCGGGAACAGCGGCAGGGCGAAACGCAGCAGGCCGTAGGCTGCTGTCTTCAGCAGGATACCGGCCAGGTCCACGGAACCGGCCGTCGGCGCCTGGGCGTGCGCATCGGGCAGCCAGGAGTGGAACGGCACCACCGGCAGCTTCACCGCAAACGCGATGAAGAAGCCCAACATCAGGATGTACTCGGTGGTCAGGGACATCTTGGTCTTCAACAGGTCGGCGTAGTTGAAGGTAATCACGCCGGTGTTGTTGAAGTTGACCAGTACCAGGCCCAGGATCGCCACCAACATGATCAGGCCGGAAGCCTGGGTGAAGATGAAGAACTTGGTCGCCGCGTAGATCCGGGTTTTCTTGCCGTCCGAAGAACTGTGACCCCAGAGCGCGATGAGGAAGTACATCGGCACCAGCATCATTTCCCAGAAGAAGAAGAACATGAACAGGTCGAGGGCGAGGAACACGCCGACGACACCGCCCAGGATCCACATCAGGTTCAGGTGGAAGAAGCCCACGTGACGCTGGATCTCTTTCCAGGAGCAGAGTACCGAGAGGATACCCAGCAGGCCGGTCAGCAGGATCATCAACAGCGACAGGCCGTCGAGGGCCAGGTGCACGTTGATGCCGAAGCGCTGGATCCACACGTGCTTGAATTCAAGCGCGAAGGTGGGATCGAAACCCGGTGCCGGAGCAAATGAATAGTCGCCATGGGCCCACAGCCAGAGGCCGAGCGCGAGTTCCAGGGACATGGTCAGCAACGCAATCCAGCGGGGGAGGGTGGCGCCGAAGCGTTCACCCATCCAGCAGAGCAGGCCGCCGATGAAGGGGATCAGGATTAGCCAGGGCAGAATCATGACAGGCTCGTTTCCTTTCGCAAGTTCGCAAAGTTGGCAATGTTCATAATCAGACCGCTACCACGACGATGGCGCCAATAACCAGTACCGCACCGGCAGCCATGGAAGCAGCGTACCAACGCAACTGGCCAGTCTCGCTGCGGCTCAGGGCGGTGTGACCGGCCTTGGCGGCACGCGGGATCAGACCGATGGTCTGGTCGAGCGGGTCTTTGCGCAGAATGTGGCTGATGGCGAGGTAAGGCTTGACGAACAGTTTGTCGTAGATCCAGTCGAAGCCCCAGGCAGCGAACCACCAGGCCGACAGGAAGCGGCCAATACCACTGTTGGCGACGGCTGTCACGAAGCGACGCTTGCCGAGGAACAGCAGGGCCGCCAGCAGGATACCGGCAATGGCGATGGCGCCCGAGGCGATTTCCAGGCTGTGCTGGGCTGCGCCGCCGGCATGGCCGACGCTTTGCGGCAGTACACCGTGCAGAGGCGGAGTGATCATGGCGCCGACGAAGGTCGACAGGATGATCAGTACCGACAATGGCAACCAGTGCGAGATGCCGTGGCCTGCGTGGGCTTCGGTCTTGGCTTCACCGTGGAAGGTGATGAAGATCAGGCGGAAGGTGTACAGCGAGGTCATGAATGCACCCACCAGGCCTGCGTACAGCAGGTTCTGGTTGCCGCTGGCGAAGGCTTCCCAAAGGATCTCATCCTTCGAGTAGAAACCGGCGGTCACCAGCGGCAGGGCGGCCAGGGCGGCACCACCGACGATGAAGCTGGCGTAGGCCAGTGGCAGTTTCTTCCACAGGCCGCCCATCTTGAAGATGTTCTGCTCGTGGTGGCAGGCAACGATCACCGCACCGGAGGCGAGGAACAGCAGGGCCTTGAAGAAGGCGTGGGTCATCAGGTGGAAGATCGCCGCGTCCCAGGCGCCAACGCCCAGGGCCAGGAACATGTAGCCGATCTGGCTCATGGTCGAGTAGGCGAGGATGCGCTTGATGTCGGTCTGTACCAGGGCAGCAAAGCCAGCCAGGACCAGGGTCACGCCACCGACGATGCCGACCAGATGCAGGATGTCCGGCGCCAGGGTGAACAGGCCGTGGGTACGCGCGATCAGGTAGACACCGGCGGTGACCATGGTGGCCGCGTGGATCAGTGCGGAAACCGGGGTAGGGCCGGCCATCGCGTCCGCCAGCCAGGTTTGCAGTGGCAGTTGCGCGGATTTACCCACGGCGCCGCCCAGCAGCATCAGGGTAGCCAGGGTGATCCAGAAGTCACCGACCTGGAATTTCTGCGGTGCCAGCACCAGCAGTTCCTGGATGTTCAGCGTGCCCACCTGTTGAAACAGGATGAACAGGCCGATGGCCATGAACACGTCGCCGATGCGGGTGACGATAAAGGCCTTGAGGGCTGCGTTACCGTTGTTGCGGTTGCTGTAGTAGAAACCGATCAACAGGTACGAGCACAGGCCCACGCCTTCCCAGCCGAAGTACAGGAACAACAGGTTATCGCCGAGCACCAGGAACAGCATGCTGGCAATAAACAGGTTGGTGTACGAGAAGAAGCGCGAGTAGCCGGCTTCACCGCGCATGTACCAGGACGCGAACAGGTGGATCAGGAAGCCCACGCCGACAACCACGCCGAGCATGGTGATCGACAGGCCGTCGACGTAGAGGGCGAAGTTGGGCTTGAAGCCCTCCACCGACATCCACTGCCACAGCACCAGGGTGTAGTGACCGCCTTCCGGCGGCGCCACGTTGAATTGCCAGATGACGTAGGCGGCGACGATCGCCGACAGGCCAATGGAACCCACGCCCACCAGGGCCGAGAGGTTTTCCGACCAGCGTCCACGGGAGAACGACAGCAGCAGGAAACCGATCAGGGGGAATACGAAAGTCAGAAAGATCATGTTCATCCGCGCATCTCACTGGCAGCGTCGATATCAAGCGTGTGGAAGCGACGATACAGTTGCAGCAGGATCGCCAGGCCAATGCTGGCCTCGGCGGCTGCCAGGCTGATCACCAGGATGAACATGACTTGTCCATCCGGCTGGCCCCAACGTGCACCCGCAACGATGAACGCAAGTGCCGCGGCGTTCATCATGATTTCCAGGCTCATCAACACGAACAGAATGTTACGGCGGACCATCAGGCCGACCAGGCCAAGGCAGAACAGGATGCCGGCGACCGCCAGACCATGCTCCAAAGGGATAGCAGGCATCGTCATTGCTCCTTGGCTTCGTTGCGGCCCAAGTGGAAGGCGGTGACGGCTGCAGCGAGCAGCAGCATCGACGCCAGTTCGACCACCAGCAGGTACGGGCCGAACAGGCTGATGCCCACGGCTTTTGCATCCACGGTGGTGTGGCCGATGGCCTGGCCGCTCTGGTGAGCGAACAGCACATACAGCAGCTCACCCAGCAGCAGCGCTGCCAGGACAACCGGGCCGAGCCAGATGCCGGGCTTGAGCCAGACGCGCTCCTGGGCGACCGAAGCCGGCCCCAGGTTGAGCATCATTACCACAAACACGAACAGCACCATGATGGCACCGGCGTAGGCGATCACTTCCAGCACACCGGCGAACGGCGCGCCGAGGCTGAAGAAGGTCATGGCCACGGCGATCAGCGAAATGATCAGGTAGAGCAGGGCGTGCACAGGGTTGGTGTTGGTGATCACGCGAAGCGTGGACACAACCGCGATACCCGATGCGAAATAGAAAGCGAATTCCATCTTTCTTCCTTAAGGCAGCAAGCTCTTCACGTTGATCGGCTCGGCTTCGTTTTGTGCGGCGCCTTTCGGCTTACCGGCAACGGCCATACCTGCAACACGATAGAAGTTGTAATCAGGGTTTTTACCGGGACCAGAGATCAGCAGATCTTCTTTCTCGTACACCAGGTCCTGACGTTTGAACTCGGCCATCTCGAAATCCGGCGTGAGCTGGATCGCGGTGGTCGGGCAAGCTTCCTCGCAGAGGCCGCAGAAAATGCAGCGCGAGAAGTTGATGCGGAAGAAGTCCGGGTACCAGCGACCGTCTTCGGTTTCAGCTTTCTGCAGGGAGATGCAACCCACCGGGCACGCCACGGCGCACAGGTTGCAGGCTACGCAACGCTCTTCGCCATCGGGGTCGCGGGTCAGCACGATACGGCCGCGATAGCGCGGCGGCAGGTACACCGCTTCTTCCGGGTATTGCAGGGTGTCGCGTTTGCGGAAGCCGTGACCGAACACCATCACCAGGCTTCGCAACTGGGTACCGGTACCCTTAACGATGTCGCCAATATATTTGAACATGGGTCAAATCCTCACTGAACCGCGCCGGCTGGCGTGTTCAACAACACAACGGCAGCCGTCACCAGCAAATTGATCAGGGTCAGTGGCAGGCAGAAGCGCCAGCTGAAATCCATCACCTGGTCGTATCGTGGACGCGGAATGGAAGCGCGCAGCAGGATAAACAACATGATGAAGAACGCGGTCTTCAGGAAGAACCAGAAGAACGCCAACTGCGGCAGGATGCCGAATGGACCGTGCCAGCCGCCGAAGAACAGCGTGACCAGCAGGGCCGAGATCAAGATGATGCCGATGTATTCGCCGACGAAGAACATGCCCCATTTCATGCCGGCGTATTCGATGTGGTAACCGTCGGCCAGTTCCTGTTCCGCTTCCGGCTGGTCGAACGGGTGACGGTGAGTCACGGCCACGCCAGCGATGAAGAAGGTACAGAAGCCGAAGAACTGCGGAATGATGAACCACAGGTTCTGCGCCTGGTACTCGACGATGTCGCGCATGTTGAACGAGCCAACCTGCACCACGATGCCCATCAGCGCGAGGCCCATGAACACTTCGTAGGACACGGTCTGGGCCGAAGCCCGCAAGCTGCCCAGCAGGGCGAACTTGTTGTTGCTCGACCAACCGGCGAACAGCACCGCGTAGACCGACAAACCGGCCATGGCGAAGAAGAACAGCAAGCCGATGTTCAGGTCCGCCACGCCCCAGGTCGGGGTGATCGGGATGATCGCGAAGGCGATCAGCAAGGCACTCATGGCCACGACCGGTGCCAGGGTGAAGATCACCTTGTCGGCAAACGGTGGGGTCCAGTCTTCCTTGAAGAACATTTTCAGCATGTCGGCGGCGATCTGGAACATGCCGAACGGGCCAACGCGGTTCGGACCGTAGCGGTCCTGCCACCAGCCCAGCAGGCGACGTTCGACGAAGCTGAGCAGGGCGCCCGCGACGACCACGGCCAACAGGATCACGATGGCCTTGACGACCGAGATGATCACGTCGATCACTTCAGGGGTGAACCAGGTCATTGCGCTGCCTCCTGCAGACCGTCAACGGTTTTGCCAAAGATCGCCGGCGGGATACCGGCGAGGCCTTTAGGCAGTGCAACCAGACCGGCACCCAACTCATCGTTGATGCGCAGCGGCAGACGCAGGGTCTGGCCGGCCACGTTCAGGCTGAGCAGGGCACCGTCGTTGACGCCCAGGCGGTCGGCTTCGGACTTGGCCACGGATACGTAGGCCTCAGGAATGCGACTTTGCACCGGTGCGGCCTTGGAAGAGTTCTCTTCGCTGCCGAACAGGTGGAAGAACGGCACGACCTGCCAGGTGCCCTGGGCCGGGTTGAACGGACGCGGTACGGCGGCGAACCAGTTCAGCGCATCACCGGTGCTTTCGATCAGGCGGGTGCCCGGGTCGCCAGCGCGGATGTGACCACCGACTTCGTCCTGGAACTTGTTCCAGGCCTGCGGCGAGTTCCAGCCCGGCGACCAGGCAAATGGCACCTGCTGACGTGGCTCGACCGAACCCGAGTAACCTTCCATGGAGAAGGCGAACGCGGTGTCGTTGTCTTGCGGGGTACGCGGTTCATGCACGCTGATGTCGGCGCGCATGGCGGTACGACCGGAGTAACGCAGCGGCTCACGGGCCAGTTTCATGCCCTTGATGCGGAACGAGGCGGACGGTGCAGCGTCGACGATCCGCGCCAGTTGCGGGGCGCTGGCAGCGGTGGCTGCGGTGACGTGGTCGAGCTGGGTCCAGTCGATCGGCTGGTTCAGCAGGGTGGCGCGCAAGGCGTGCAGCCAGCGCCAGCCTTCGTGAACCAGGATGCTGGCGTCCATGTACTTCGGATCGAACACCTGGAAGAAGCGCTGGGCACGGCCTTCCTGGCTGACCAGGGTACCGTCGCCTTCAGCGAAGGTGGCGGCTGGCAGTACCAGGTGGGCGCGGTCGCTGGTGGCGGTCTTCTGGTGATCGGCAACGATCAGCACTTTGGCCGCGTTCAGTGCAGCGTCAACCTTGGCGGCATCGGTGCGGGTGTACAGGTCGTTTTCCAGTACCACGATGGCGTCGGCGTTGCCGTCGATCACCGCTTGCAGGCCGGCGTCCAGTGACTCGCCACCGAGCATGGCCAGGCCAAGGCTGTTGGCTTCCGGCACCACCAGGCTGATGGAACCGTTCTTGTCGCGCAGCTTCAAGGCCTTGGCGATGTTGGCGGCGGCTTCGATCAGCGCCTTGGAACCCAACGAGGTGCCGGCAATGATCAATGGGCGCTTGGCCGCCAGCAGGGCGTCGGCAATGCGTTGGGCCAGTTCACCGGCTTCGGTGTCCAGGCCTTCGACGGCAGGCGCGCTGGCGTCGAGAGCGTGGGCCACGGCGAAACCGAGGCGCGCCAGGTCGTCCGGCGCTGCGTGCACACATTCTTCGGCGATGTCGTCGAGCTTGGTTTCAGCCAAGCTTGCAATGAACAGCGGGTTCAGCGCGTGCTGGCCGATGTTTTTCACCGCGGCGTCGAGCCATGGCTGGACGCGCATGGCGTCGGCCATGTCTTCAGCCTTGCCCTTGACCGACTGGCGCAGCGACAGGGCGATGCGGGCGGCGGTCTGGGTCAGGTCTTCACCGAGCACGAAGATGGCGTCGTGGTCTTCGATGTCGCGCATGTTCGGAACCGGCAGCGGGCTGTCGTTCAACACTTGCAGGACCAGGCGGATGCGCTCCAGCTCAGCGGCTTCGATACCGGAGTAGAAGTGCTCGGCACCGACCAGCTCGCGCAGCGCGAAGTTGCTTTCGAGGCTGGCGCGCGGTGAACCGATACCGACGATATTTCGGCCGCGCAGCAGATCGGCGGCTTTATCCAGCGCGTCGTCCAGGCTCAGTTTGGCGCCGTCGGCCAACAGTGGCTGGCGTGGGCGGTCTTCGCGGTTGACGTAGCCATAGCCGAAACGGCCACGGTCGCACAGGAAGTACTGGTTGACCGAGCCGTTGAAGCGGTTTTCGATGCGGCGCAGTTCGCCGTAGCGCTCGCCCGGGGAGATGTTGCAACCGCTGGAGCAGCCATGGCAGATGCTCGGGGCGAACTGCATGTCCCATTTGCGGTTGTAGCGCTCGGAGTGGGTCTTGTCGGTGAACACACCGGTCGGGCAGACCTCGGTGAGGTTGCCGGAGAACTCGCTTTCGAGCACGCCGTCTTCAACGCGACCGAAATACACGTTGTCATGAGCGCCGAATACGCCGAGGTCGGTGCCGCCGGCGTAGTCCTTATAGAAGCGCACGCAACGGTAGCAGGCGATGCAGCGGTTCATTTCGTGGGAAATGAACGGGCCGAGGTCCTGGTTCTGGTGGGTACGCTTGGTGAAGCGATAACGGCGCTCGTTGTGGCCGGTCATCACCGTCATGTCTTGCAGGTGGCAGTGACCGCCTTCCTCACAGACCGGGCAGTCGTGGGGGTGGTTGGTCATCAGCCATTCGACGACGCTGGCGCGGAACGCCTTGGATTCATCATCGTCGATGGAGATCCAGGTGTTGTCGGTGGCTGGGGTCATGCAGGACATGACAATACGACCACGGGTGTCGTTCTCGTCGGTGTACTGCTTGACCGCACACTGGCGGCAGGCCCCGACGCTACCAAGCGCGGGGTGCCAGCAGAAATACGGGATATCGAGACCGAGCGACAGACAGGCCTGTAACAGGTTGTCTGCCCCATCGACTTCGAGCGCTTTGCCGTCTACGTGGATAGTGGCCATGGTTCAAAGTTCTTCGTTGGCCCGTTGTCAGCGGGCGTGGCTAATGGAATCTTGTTATTCATGGGCCTCAACACAGCCTTTACGGCGTCAGCCCATGAGCAGGTGAAGGGCACGGACCCTTCACCTGTTAAAGCGTTACGCGCCGACTACGATCGGCCTCGCCAGAGGCGGCACGGCGGCGCTGGTAGGCGCGATGCCGGCTTCGAACTCCGAGCGGAAGTATTTGATGGCGCTGCCCAATGGCTCCACGGCGCCCGGTGCGTGAGCACAGAAGGTCTTGCCTGGGCCGAGGAAACCGACCAGGCCCAGCAGGGTTTCGATATCACCCTCGCGGCCTTCGCCATTTTCCAGGGCCATCAGCAGCTTGACGCTCCATGGCAGGCCGTCGCGGCATGGGGTGCAGAAGCCGCAGGATTCGCGGGCGAAGAACTGCTCCATGTTGCGCAGCAACGAGACCATGTTCACGGTGTTGTCCACCGCCATCGCCAGGCCGGTACCCATACGGGTGCCCACCTTGCCGATGCCGCCGGCATACATTTGTGCGTCGAGATGCTCGGGCAACAGGAAACCGGTACCGGCGCCGCCTGGCTGCCAGGCTTTCAAGGTGTAGCCGTCGCGCATGCCGCCGGCGTAGTCCTCGAACAGCTCGCGTGCGGTCACGCCGAACGGCAGTTCCCACAGGCCAGGGTTCTTGACCTTGCCGGAGAAGCCCATGAGCTTGGTGCCCATGTCTTCGCTGCCTTCTCGGGCCAGCGATTTGTACCAGTCCACGCCGTCGGCAATGATCGCCGGCACGTTGCACAGGGTCTCGACGTTGTTCACGCAGGTCGGCTTGCCCCACACGCCCACGGCGGCAGGGAAGGGCGGCTTGGAGCGCGGGTTGGCGCGGCGGCCTTCGAGGGAGTTGATCAGTGCGGTTTCTTCCCCGCAGATGTAGCGCCCGGCGCCGGTGTGCACGAACAGTTCGAAGTCAAAACCCGAACCGAGGATGTTCTTGCCCAACAGGCCGGCGGCCTTGGCTTCTTCCACGGCACGGTTGAGGTGCTTGGCGGCGGTGGTGTATTCGCCACGCAGGAAGATGTAGCCCCGGTAGGTTTTCAGCGCGCGGGCGCTGATCAGCATGCCTTCGATCAGCAGATGGGGCAGTTGCTCCATCAGCATGCGGTCTTTCCAGGTGTTCGGCTCCATTTCATCCGCGTTGCACAGCAGGTAGCGGATGTTGATGGATTCGTCCTTGGGCATCAGGCCCCACTTCACGCCCGTGGGGAAGCCCGCACCGCCGCGGCCCTTGAGGCCGGCGTCTTTCACGGTCTGGACGATATCGTCCTGGGCCATGTCGGCGAAGGCTTTGCGCGCAGCGGCGTAACCGTTCTTGGCCTGGTACTCGTCGAGCCATACCGGCTCGGCATCGTCACGCAGGCGCCAGGTCAGCGGGTGGGTCTCGGGCGAACGCTTGATCAGGTTGGCCGGGCCGAAAGAAGTCAGGGTCATGGGTAGCCCTCGAGCAATTGGGTCACGCCAGCAGGCTGCACGTCACCGAATGTGTCGTCGTCGATCATCAACGCCGGCGCCTTGTCGCAGTTGCCCAGGCAGCACACCGGCAGCAGCGTGAAGCGGCCGTCCGGAGTGGTCTGGCCGAGGCCGATGCCCAGCTTGTTCTGGATCTCGCTGACCACGGATTCGTGGCCGCCGATGTAGCAGACCATGCTGTCGCACACGCGAATGATGTGGCGGCCCACCGGCTGGCGGAAGATCTGGCTGTAGAACGTGGCCACGCCTTCAACGTCGCTGGCAGGGATGCCGAGAATCTCGCCGATGGCATAGAGGGCGCCGTCCGGCACCCAGCCACGTTCCTTCTGGACGATCTTCAAGGCTTCGATCGACGCAGCGCGCGGATCTTCGTAGTGATGCAGCTCGTGCTCGATGGCCGAGCGCTCGGTTTCACTCAAGGTGAAACGGTCTGTCTGGATAAGCGTGCTGTTCATGCTTAGCGGTCCACGTCGGCCATAACGAAATCGATACTACCCAGGTACGCAATCAAGTCCGCGACCATCTCGCCTTTGATCACCGAAGGGATCTGCTGCAAGTGGGCGAAGCTCGGG
Source organism: Pseudomonas azotoformans (assembly GCF_900103345.1). Lineage (NCBI taxonomy): Bacteria > Pseudomonadati > Pseudomonadota > Gammaproteobacteria > Pseudomonadales > Pseudomonadaceae > Pseudomonas > Pseudomonas azotoformans. The sequence continues at coordinate 2,139,591 of NZ_LT629702.1, read as the reverse complement.
GTACGGATCCGGGTGCGGTAGCTCATGGTGCCGCCATCGCTCGTCAGGTAATAACTGTTGATACCCTTGGTCGCTTCGATCATCTGGAAGGACTCGTTGGCCGGCATCACCGGACCCCACGAAACCTGCAGGAAGTGCGTGATCAGGGTTTCGATGTGCTGCAGCGTGCGCTCTTTCGGCGGCGGCGTGGTCAGCGGGTGATCCGCCTTGTACGGGCCGGCCGGCATGTTGCGCATGCACTGCTCGATGATCTTCAGGCTCTGGCGCATTTCTTCGACGCGCACGATGCAGCGGTCGTAGGCATCGCCATTGGCCGCCAGCGGGACTTCGAATTCGAAGTTCTCGTAGCCGGAGTACGGGCGCGCTTTACGCAGGTCGAAGTCGCAGCCGGTGGAACGCAGGCCAGCACCGGTGACGCCCCATTCCAGGGCCTCCTTGGTGTTGTACTGCGCGACGCCGATGGTACGACCCTTGAGGATGCTGTTATCCAGCGCCGCCTTTTGGTACTCGTCCAGACGCTTGGGCATCCAGTCGATGAACTCCTTGACCAGGCGTTCCCAGCCATTCGGCAGGTCGTGGGCCACGCCGCCGATGCGGTACCAGGCCGGGTGCAGGCGGAAACCGGTGATGGCTTCGATGACCTTGTAGGCGCGCTGACGGTCGGTGAAGGTGAAGAACACCGGGGTCATGGCGCCGACGTCCTGGATATAGGTACCCAGGAACAGCAGGTGGCTGGTGATCCGGAAGAACTCGGCCATCATGATGCGGATGGTGTCGACGCGGTCCGGCACCTTGATGCCGGCCAGCTTCTCGACCGAGAGCACGTACGGCAGGTTGTTCATCACGCCGCCGAGGTAGTCGATACGGTCGGTGTACGGGATGAAGCTGTGCCACGACTGGCGCTCGGCCATCTTCTCGGCACCACGGTGGTGGTAGCCGATGTCCGGCACGCAGTCGACGATTTCTTCGCCGTCCAGTTGCAGGATGATACGGAAGGCACCGTGGGCCGAAGGGTGGTTCGGGCCCAGGTTGAGGAACATGTAGTCCTCGTTGGTGCCGGAGCGCTTCATGCCCCAGTCTTCCGGACGGAAGCGCGCAGCTTCTTCTTCAAGCTGTTGCTTGGCGAGGTTGAGGCTGAACGGGTCGAATTCGGTAGCGCGCGCCGGGAAGTCCTTGCGCAGCGGGTGACCTTCCCAGGTCGGCGGCATCATGATGCGCGTCAGGTGCGGGTGGCCCGGGAAGTCGATGCCGAACATGTCCCAGACTTCGCGCTCGTACCAGCTGGCGTTCGGCCAGATACCGGTCACGGTCGGGATGCTCAAGTCGCTTTCCGACAGCGCAACCTTGATCATCACGTCACTGTTACGTTCCAGCGACATCAGGTGGTAGAACACGGTGAAATCGGCGCCACTCGGCAGCCCCTGGCGCTTGGTGCGCAGACGCTCGTCCACGCCATGCAGGTCATAGAGCATGACGTACGGCTTGGGCAGGTTGCGCAGGAAGGTCAGGACTTCGACGAGCTTGGCACGCGCCACCCACAGCACCGGCATACCGGTGCGCGTGGCCTGGGCGGTGAAGGCGTCAGGGCCAAAACGGTTATTGAGTTCGACGACCACATCCTGGTCGTCTGCCTTATAAGGCGGGATGTACAGAGCACTGCCTGTAGTCATGGTTTTTTATCGCTTTCGGTCAACGTAAAGAATGAAGCCAGGTGTTCGTTCTATAAAAGAAGCGGTGCTGGATCAGACTTCGTCGGGGCTGCGCAGGTTGGTGACTGCGATACGCTGTTCGCGGCGCTGTTCCTTTTGCGACGGCATCTCGGCGCGGTACACGCCTTGATCGCCGACGACCCAGGAAAGCGGACGACGCTCCTTGCCGATCGATTCCTGCAACAGCATCAAGCCTTGCAGGAACGCTTCAGGGCGAGGCGGGCAGCCAGGCACGTAGACGTCCACGGGCAGGAACTTGTCCACCCCTTGAACGACGGAATAGATGTCGTACATGCCACCGGAGTTGGCGCACGAACCCATGGAGATAACCCACTTCGGCTCGAGCATTTGCTCGTAGAGACGCTGGATGATCGGCGCCATCTTGATGAAGCAGGTACCGGCGATAACCATGAAATCCGCCTGGCGCGGCGAGGCCCGGATAACTTCGGCGCCAAAGCGCGCGATGTCGTGGGGCGCCGTGAAGGCGGTGGTCATTTCCACGTAGCAGCACGAAAGACCGAAGTTGTACGGCCACAGGGAGTTTTTACGCCCCCAGTTGACCGCGCCACTCAGCACGTCTTCCAGCTTGCCCATGTAGATGTTTTTGTGGACTTGGTCTTCTAACGGGTCGGAAACGGTTTCCCGTTCGCCGATGGGGTACTGCTCGTTAGGAGCATCCGGGTCGATCCTGGTGAGATTGTATTGCATCGCCAAAGCCTCATTGTTTCAGCTTCGCTTGCCGCTTACGACGAGCTTCCGGAGCCCAGTCAAGGGCGCCCACTCGGAATAGGTAGACAAGGCCTGCCAACAGAATTGCTATGAAAACGAGGGCTTCGACGAATCCGGTCCAGCCGCTTTCGCGGACGGACACAGACCAGGCAAAGAGAAAGAGGGCTTCGATATCGAAGATCACGAACAGCATCGCGACCAGATAGAATTTGGCTGAGAGCCGCAAGCGGGCGCCACCTGTAGGCAGCATGCCGGACTCGAACGGTTCATTTTTGCTGCGGCCCCAGGCTTTTGACCCGAGGAGGCTGGAGACACCGAGCATGAAGGCGCAGAGGCCGACAACACCGAGGAGGAAAATGGCAAAGCCCCAGTTGTGGGCCATGAGTCCTGTCGCTTCGGTCATGCTGGAAATCCTTAACAGAGAGCAAAGGTCTCTGAGCTCGAAAAAGTAACGATGCAGTGACGATATGTCGCACTGCAATCAATCGCGGTGATTTTATGGCTAAACACCGGGCAAGTAAAATTCCTATGGCGAAATTATTCGATGGAATAAGCACATAGTGCACCTTCTTGGGGCTGCAGCCCTTGTGTGGCGGGCATTAGCGGGCATTTAATCAAATGTGTTTTGTTTAACCGGTAACGAAGTTTTCATGGTCTAAATGATAATGAATATTGTTTGCGCGGGTTTTAAGCGGGTGTGTGTGGTGGGGCGGGGGAAGTTGCTGTTACTTGGTTGAATACCGCTTAGTTGCCGACGGGGATCTTTTAACCGATTTGATCCCTGCAAATACCGCTCTGGATCAATGTTTCGTACAAAAATTCCGAGGTCACCACCGTTCTTAATGTGGGAGGGGGCTTGCCCCCGATGACGGCGGGTCAGTCACAGATGTATCAACTGACGCTCCCTCATCGGGGGGCAAGCCCCCTCCCACATTTTGACCTTCATTTTGTCAGGGAGGTTTTCACGAGGCAAAAAAACGCCCCGAACAGGTCGGGGCGTGATCGTTGTGCGGCACTGCGGTTAGGTCTTCCTTGGGGCTGCAGTGGCCGTGTACGCGGTGCTTAGTGGAACTGCTCTTCTTCGGTCGAGCCGGTCAGCGCGGTCACGGACGAGGTGCCGCCCTGGATCACGGTGGTCATGTCGTCGAAGTAGCCGGTGCCCACTTCCTGCTGGTGAGCCACGAAGGTGTAGCCCTTGGCGGCGTCAGCGAACTCCTGCTCCTGCAGCTTCACGTAGGCGGTCATGTCGTTGCGGGCGTAATCGTGCGCCAGGTTGAACATGCTGTGCCACATGTTGTGGATGCCGGCCAGGGTGATGAACTGGTGCTTGTAGCCCATGGCGGACAGTTCGCGCTGGAACTTGGCGATGGTCGCGTCGTCCAGGTTCTTCTTCCAGTTGAAGGAAGGCGAGCAGTTGTAGGACAGCAGTTGGTCCGGGTATTCCTTCTTGATCGCCTCGGCGAATCGACGGGCTTCGTCCAGGTCCGGCTTGGCGGTTTCACACCAGATCAGGTCGGCGTACGGGGCGTAGGCCAGGCCGCGAGCGATGGCCTGGTCGAGACCGGCACGTACCTTATAGAAGCCTTCCTGGGTGCGCTCGCCAGTCACGAAGGGCTGGTCATACGGGTCGCAGTCCGAAGTCAGCAGGTCAGCAGCGTTGGCGTCGGTACGCGCCAGGATGATGGTTGGCGTGCCAGCAACGTCAGCGGCCAGGCGCGCAGCGGTCAGCTTCTGTACGGCTTCCTGGGTAGGCACCAATACCTTGCCGCCCATGTGACCGCATTTCTTCACGGATGCCAGTTGGTCTTCGAAGTGCACGCCGGCAGCACCTGCCTCGATCATGCTCTTCATCAGTTCGTAGGCGTTGAGTACACCGCCGAAACCGGCTTCGGCGTCGGCCACGATCGGCGCGAAGTAATCGATGTAGCCTTCATCGCCCGGGTTCTTGCCGGCTTTCCACTGGATCTGGTCGGCACGACGGAACGAGTTGTTGATGCGCTTGACCACAGTTGGAACCGAATCCACCGGGTACAGCGATTGGTCGGGGTACATGGATTCAGCGGAGTTGTTGTCCGCCGCCACTTGCCAGCCGGACAGGTAGATCGCCTGGATACCGGCTTTCACCTGCTGGACTGCCTGGCCGCCAGTGAGGGCGCCCATGCAGTTGACGAAATCTTTGTCGGGACGGAAGGAAGGCTTGGCCCCTTGGGTAACCAGCTTCCACAGCTTCTCGGCGCCGAGTTTTGCAAAGGTGTGCTCAGGTTGAACCGAGCCACGCAGGCGGACGACGTCAGCAGCGGAGTAAGCGCGGGTCACGCCTTTCCAGCGTGGGTTTTCAGCCCAGTCTTTCTCGAGGGCTGCAATTTGCTGTTCGCGTGTCAGTGCCATGGAAGTAAACCTCGTCGCGTCTTCGTGTGGTGGAAAAATCCATTTGCCAGCCCTGCATTCAAGTGCGGGGGCAGGGCTGCTCGCTGACCAGAAGCTTAGGCGGTCATGTCGGGTCTGGCGGGGAATGCGACGGGATGAACGAGTAGCGAGAGGGTCGGGCAGGTACAGGCGGACCGAGAACAGTCTTCGGGCGTCGTGGGCCCTCGGGTGTTCAACAGCGTGTAGCCGGGTTACCTGGTTAGCTTCCGTCCCTCGGGACAACTTCGTTCCAGTCGCAACCTCGTCAAACACGCCTTGTGGGCGGTACAGACACGAATCGGCTCAGGTGGGTAGCTTGGAGCGCGATCCGAAGGCCCTTGCCAGGGCCCCTGATTAGCGGGAGCGAGGCCATCATGCCCAGGCTTTTTTGGATCGTCAAATGTTTTGTAGTGCTTTTTTTAAAGCACTACATCTTTAGTCTAATACGACTCATCAGTCAGTTTTTGGTGCTTCAGTTCAGGGTGTCGACCTTGACGCGCACCGTCAGGTCATCACGGCCCTGAGTAGAGTAGCTGCGGGTTGTAGCGGATTTGTCGGCTTGGGTCTCGCGATTGATGCCGGCCAGGGTGATCCACTCGCCTAGGCGCCCACTGACGGTTGTGTCGGTACTCTGTACGTTCACTACATCGGGACGCTCCTGGCTCATGCGGTCACGATTGGTACTGATTGCCAGGTGCACGGTCTCGCCGGTGACGCTGGCGGTCACGTAGAAGCCCTGGGTCACGTTGCGATACTGGGTCTGGTTTTGCAGGCGGCCATAGCTGTCCTGCTGGGTGGTGGTCAGTGGCACACTCTGGCCGACCTGGATCAGCGCAGGCACGCCTTCGCTGGCCTGGATCTGCTGGGTACCGCCGTCGCGGCTGGTGGTGCCGTAGCTGATGATGCGGGTCTGGCTGTCTCCCGTGTTCTGCTGGTTGTTTTCGTTGGTGTCGACGGTGATCAGCAGGCGTTTGGCCGGAGTATCCAGTTGAGACAGCAGGGCGCGAAGGTCCTGGATCTTGCCAGGGTCGGCCTTGACGATCAGTTGATTGCCGTAGGCGCTGACGGTGCCGTCCTTGCCGATGAAGTTCTGCGCCACGGGGAGCAAGTCGGCGCTGGTGCGGTTGCTCAGGTTGACCACTTCGGTGTCGGCCACGGCCGAGACGCTGGCGGTCAGGAGGAGGGCGGTGAGCAGGGTGCGTAGGGACATGTCCGTTATCTCTGCGAGTCAAAGGCTGGATAGTGCCAGTTTGTCGGCCTGGCGGGTCGCAAATTGAATCGTAGACGGCAAAATGCCCTGGCAGTGCAGGGCATTTATGGTGCTGCTGATATCGCTTTCGCAGGCAAGCCAGCTCCCACATTTGACCGCATTCCAAGGAGTGTACTCGGTCAAGTGTGGGAGCTGGCTTGCCTGCGATGCAGGCGACGCGGTGTCGGATCAGTCCCCGCGCACCATATCCACATGCGGAATCCCGACTTCAAGAAACTCATCACTGACAATCTTGAAACCCAGCCGCTCATAGAACGGTGCAGCATAAACCTGCGCACTCAGGAACTGCCGGGTCTGGCCACGTTTCTCGGCCACGCCGATCACCGCTTCCATCAGCTTGTCGCCGACCTTCAAGCCGCGCCAGTCCTTGAGGACCGAAACGCGTCCGATCTCGCCACTGGGCAGCAGGCGCGCAGTGCCAATCGGAAAATCGCCTTCGAATGCAAGGAAATGCACCGCGCCGGCGTCGTCCGCGTCCCACTCCAGCTCCGGTGGAACCGATTGTTCAGCGATAAACACCGCTTCACGAATGCGCCGAATCTCGGCGATATCCTTTTGCCAGTCCGCGACACTTACGTGAATCTTATTCATCGGCAAATCCCAGGCTTCCTTGCTTGACCAATTCGCACAGCAGGTCGCGGCCGTCTTCGTCCGCCAGCCATTCGCCCAGGTTCTCGCTGTGCAGCGCATCGGCCGAACACACCAGCTTCAGCAGTTCACGCAATTTACCCGGCAGGTAACGGCTTTGCCCGCTGGCGAACAGCAGTACATCGTCATCCACTTCCGACCAGGCCATTCGTGCGCTTGGGTTGCGCACCAGGATCGCGCCGTCTTCCAGGGCGCTGATGAAGTCCTCTTCGCCGAGTTCTTCGCCGGCCACCAGTTCCGGGTAGCGCGGTTCGGTCATGAACTGGCCGAACCAGGTCAGCAGCATACGCTCGTCGCTCATGTGCTCGGCGAGCAGGCTCTTGAGGCGATCCAGGGCGTCGCTCTGGATCTGATGCGGGTCGCTGACCGGCTGGGCGTCGGCGTCGGTGTAGCGCTCTTCGTCGGTCAGGTACTGGCTGAGGAAGTCGGTGAAGTGGGTCAGCACCTCGGCCGCGCTCGGTGCGCGGAAGCCCACGGAGTAGGTCATACAGTCGTCTTCGGCAATGCCGAAATGCGCCAGGCGCGGCGGCAGGTAAAGCATGTCGCCCGGTTCCAGGACCCACTCGGCGCTTTCTTCGAATTCGGCGAGGATGCGCAGGTCGGCGTGCTGCAGCAGCGCGCTTTCGGAGCTGCACATCTGGCCGATCTTCCAGTTGCGCTTGCCCTGGGCTTGCAGCAGGAACACGTCGTAGTTGTCGAAGTGCGGGCCAACGCTGCCGCCCGGTGCGGCGAAGCTGATCATCACATCGTCGATGCGCCAGCTCGGCAGAAAGCGGAACTGCTCCAGCAATTCGGCCACTTCCGGTACGAACTGGTCGACCGCCTGTACCAGCAGGGTCCACTCACGATCAGGCAGGGTGCTGAAGGCGTCTTCGGCGAACGGACCGCGACGCAGCTCCCACGGGCGCTCGCCATGCTCGATCACCAGGCGCGACTCGACTTCTTCTTCCAGTGCCAGGCCGGCCAGTTCGTCGGCGTCGATCGGGCTTTCGAAATCAGGAATGGCCTGGCGGATCAGCAGCGGTTTTTTCTGCCAGTAGTCGCGCAGGAATTCCCGTGCCGTGATGCCGCCCAGAAGTTGAAGAGGGATATCAGGATTCATGTGTAACCTATTGAAAAAAAGCACTTTTCAGACTGGAATAAAAACGCCCGGCGCGGCCGGGCGTCTCAAAGGGTCTTGCGATGATCAGATGCGCTTGGCTTGCTCTACAGCGTTACCGATGTAGTTGGCCGGGGTGAGCAGTTTCAGTTCGGCCTTGGCGGCGGCTGGCATGTCCAGGCCGTCGATGAAAGTTTGCAGCGCTTCAGGGCTGATGCCCTTGCCGCGCGTCAACTCTTTGAGCTTCTCGTACGGGTTTTCGATGTTGTAGCGGCGCATCACGGTCTGGATCGGCTCGGCCAGGACTTCCCAGCACGCGTCCAGGTCAGCGGCGATCTTCTGCTCGTTGAGTTCCAGCTTGCTGATGCCTTTGAGGCTGGCTTCGTACGCGATCACGCTGTGAGCGAAGCCCACGCCGAGGTTGCGCAGTACGGTGGAGTCGGTCAGGTCGCGCTGCCAGCGGGAGATCGGCAACTTGCTGGCCAGGTGCTGGAACAGGGCGTTGGCGATGCCGAGGTTGCCTTCGGAGTTTTCGAAGTCGATCGGGTTGACCTTGTGCGGCATGGTCGACGAACCGATTTCACCGGCAATGGTGCGCTGCTTGAAGTAGCCCAGGGAGATGTAGCCCCAGATATCGCGATCGAAGTCGATCAGGATGGTGTTGAAGCGCGCAATGGCGTCGAACAGCTCGGCGATGTAGTCGTGCGGTTCGATCTGCGTGGTGTACGGGTTGAAGCCCAGGCCCAGCTCATCTTCGATGAAAGCGCGGGCGTTGGCTTCCCAGTCGATCTCCGGGTAGGCCGACAGGTGGGCGTTGTAGTTGCCCACGGCGCCGTTGATCTTGCCCAGCAGCGGTACAGCGGCGACTTGAGCGATCTGGCGTTCCAGGCGGTACACCACGTTGGCCAGTTCTTTGCCCAGGGTGGTCGGCGACGCCGGCTGGCCGTGGGTGCGCGACAGCATCGGCACGTCGGCGAAGCGGATGGCCAGTTCGCGGATGGCGTTGGCGGTCTGACGCATCAGCGGCAGCATCACGTCATCACGGCCTTCGCGCAGCATCAGGGCGTGGGACAGGTTGTTGATGTCCTCGCTGGTGCAGGCAAAGTGGATGAATTCGCTGACCTGGGCCAGTTCCGGCAGCTTGGCCGCTTGCTCTTTGAGCAGGTATTCGATGGCTTTGACGTCGTGGTTGGTGGTGCGCTCGATCTCTTTCACACGCTCGGCGTGCTCCAGGGAGAAGTTTTCCGCCAGGGTGTTGAGCGCAGCGTTGGCTTCGGCGGAAAACGCCGGCACTTCGCTGATGGCGGGGTGAGCGGCCAGGCGCTGGAGCCAACGCACTTCAACCAGTACACGAGCGCGGATCAGGCCGTATTCGCTGAAAATAGGGCGCAGGGCCTGGGTTTTGCCGGCGTAGCGGCCGTCTACAGGGGAAACCGCAGTGAGCGAAGAGAGCTGCATGGGGTGTTCTCGGACAGTCGGGCAACGAAATGGGGCGCGTATCATACATGAAAAAATCCGCCGGTCCGTTGCCAACTGACCGGCGTATTACGCGTAACGGCTTGAAAATGGCCTGCTGCTGCGACTTATTCGTTGCGCATCAACGGGTAAAGCTCTTTGAGCAATTTGCGCCGGCTGATCACCAGCTGCCAACGATGACCGCCCAACTGGCGCCACAACCGCGCCGAACGAATACCGGCCAGCAGCAGGGCGCGGATTTTCGAAGCGTTGTTCGGTTGTTGCAGGTTGCGCATGTCGCCGTGTACCTGGATGCGTTGGCGCAAGGTGCTCAATGTGTCCTGGTACAGCGCGCCACAGGCGGCGATCACGTTTTCGTGGGCCGGGCCGAAGTGTTCCACCTGGGACTGGATCTGCGGCAGGCGTTTGCCGATGACCTCCAGCATGTCCTCGCGCTTGGCCAGTTGGCGCTCGAGGCCGAGCATCGACAGGGCGTAGCGCAGCGGCTCGCGCTGCAGGGTGCTGGGGTCGCGCTCCAGGGCGCCGATCAGCGCGCGGTAACCTTCACGCAGCGCCAGGTCGTCGCCACCGTAGACTTCCAGGGTGTCCTTGGGGTCGCGGATCAACAGGCTGCCGAGCATGCAGGTCAGGCCGGCCTCGGTGACCTGGCCGGTCTTGGCGATCTTGTCCACCAATACCGCGGCGAGGAACACCCCGCCCAGTGCCGTCAATTGCTCCTGGGTCGGGCTCATGCCTTCTGGCTCCAGGCTTCGGCGATTTCAATCACGCCGCCGCCCAGGCAGATTTCGCCATCGTAGAACACCACGGACTGGCCAGGGGTGACCGCGCGTTGCGGGTCATCAAAGGTGGCACGGTAGCCGGTAGCGGTTTTTTCCAGGGTGCACGGCTGGTCGCTCTGGCGATAGCGCACCTTGGCGGTCAGGTGGCGTGGGGTGCTCAGGTCGATCGGGTTGACCCAGTAGATCTCGGAGGCGAGCAGGGCGCCGGAGAACAACAGCGGGTGCTCGTTGCCCTGGCCGACGATCAGCACGTTGTTTTCCAGGTCCTTGACCAGCACGTACCACGGCTCTTCACCGGCGTCTTTCAAGCCGCCGATGCCCAGGCCCTGGCGCTGGCCGATGGTGTGGTACATCAGGCCATGGTGACGGCCGATGACCTCACCTTCGGTGGTGTGGATCTCGCCCGGTTGCGCCGGCAGGTATTGCTTGAGGAAGTCGCTGAAGCGGCGCTCGCCGATAAAGCAGATGCCGGTGGAATCCTTCTTCTTGGCGGTAGCCAGGCCGTGTTTCTCGGCGATCCTGCGCACTTCGGGTTTTTCCAGCTCGCCTACCGGGAACAGGGTCTTGGCGATCTGTTCGCCGCCGACGGCGTGCAGGAAGTAGCTCTGGTCCTTGTTCGGGTCCAGGCCCTTGAGCAGTTCGGTGCGGCCATCAATGTCGCGGCGGCGCACGTAGTGGCCAGTGGCAATCAGGTCGGCGCCGAGCATCATGGCGTAGTCGAGGAACGCCTTGAACTTGATCTCGCGGTTGCACAGGATGTCCGGGTTCGGCGTGCGGCCGGCCTTGTATTCGGCCAGGAAGTGCTCGAACACGTTGTCCCAGTACTCGGCGGCGAAGTTGGCGGTGTGCAGCTTGATGCCAATCTTGTCGCACACGGCCTGGGCATCCGCCAGGTCGTCCATCGCGGTGCAATATTCCGTTCCATCGTCTTCTTCCCAGTTCTTCATGAACAGGCCTTCCACCTCATAACCCTGCTCCATGAGCAGAACGGCGGAAACGGAAGAATCCACGCCGCCGGACATGCCGACGATGACGCGCTTCTTTTGTGTGTCAGAAGGGGCTGGATCACGCATAGGGTTTCAACGGGTGTCTTGAAAAAGGACGCGATTCTATCAGGCTCGGGCCTTCAAGGCTAAAGAGAAGGGCGGATCAATTCGAGACTGTGGCGCTGGCCGGCCAGATAATCATCGATGCAGCGGATGATCAGCTCGCTGCGCCAGTCGTCGCGCAGGCTCATCAGCTCGTCACGGCTCAGCCAGCGGGCGCGCAGGATGCCGTCGTCGAGTGGGTAGTCGGGGTGGTGTTTCAGGGCCTTGGCGATAAAGCAGACTCTTTGATAAGTCACGCCATTGCTCGGGGCGGTGTACAGGTAAATGCCGACGATGCCGGTGGCTTCCACATCCCAGCCGGTTTCTTCGAGGGTCTCGCGTACGGCGGCTTCGGTGAGGGTTTCATGCGGGTCGAGGTGGCCGGCGGGCTGGTTGAGCACGGCGCGGCCGCCCTTGAGTTCTTCGACCATCAGGAACTTGCCATCGTCTTCGACGATGGTGGCGACGGTGATGTGGGGTTGCCAAGTCATGGTTGCCTCTGGATTTAAGATGCGGTGCAGTCCTGGAGCAGGATAACAGTCAGTGTGGGAGGGGGCTTGCCACCGATGAGGGAGTGTCAGTTGATCTATCTGTGCCTGACCTACTGCCATCGGGGGCAAGCCCCCTCCCACAGTTTGATTGGGTTTCTTCAGTAAGAAAGCACATAAAACAGAAACCCCGGCACGGGGCCGGGGCTTCTTTGCATCCTTACAACCTTACTTCAACTTGGCAATCGCCGCATTGAGGGTGTTGCTTGGGCGCATGGCCTTGCTGGTCAGCTCTGGGTTAGGCGCGTAGTAGCCGCCGATGTCCACTGGCTTGCCCTGGACGGCGTTGAGTTCGGCAACGATGGTTGCCTCGTTCGCGGTCAGGGTCTTGGCCAGTTCGCCGAACTGCGCTTGCAGTGCAGTGTCTTCGCTCTGGGCGGCCAGGGCTTGGGCCCAGTAAAGCGCCAGGTAGAAGTGGCTGCCGCGGTTGTCGATGTTGCCGACTTTGCGCGATGGCGACTTGTTGTTGTCGAGGAACTGGCCGGTGGCCTGGTCCAGGGTCTTGGACAGAACCAGGGCTTTCGGGTTGTTGTACGTCACACCCAAATGCTCAAGGGAGGCCGCCAGGGCCAGGAACTCGCCCAGGGAATCCCAGCGCAGGAAGTTCTCTTCCACCAGTTGCTGCACGTGCTTTGGTGCCGAACCGCCGGCGCCGGTTTCGAACAGGCCACCGCCGTTCATCAGCGGCACGATCGACAGCATCTTGGCACTGGTGCCCAGTTCCATGATCGGGAACAGGTCGGTCAGGTAGTCGCGCAGTACGTTGCCGGTCACCGAGATGGTGTCCAGGCCCTTGCGGGTGCGCTCCAGGGTGAACTTCATCGCGTCGACCGGCGACATGATGCGGATGTCCAGGCCGTCGGTGTTGTGGTCTTTCAGGTAAGCCTGCACCTTCTCGACCACGACGCCGTCGTGTGCGCGCTGTGGGTCCAGCCAGAAGATGGCCGGGGTGTTGCTGGCGCGGGCGCGGTTGACGGCCAGTTTGACCCAGTCCTGGATCGGCGCGTCTTTGGTCTGGCACATGCGGAAGATGTCGCCGGCTTCGACTTTCTGTTCCATCAGCAGGTTGCCCTTGCTGTCGGTGACGCGGACTACGCCGTCAGCCTTGATCTGGAAGGTCTTGTCGTGGGAGCCGTATTCTTCGGCTTTCTTCGCCATCAGGCCAACGTTCGGCACGCTGCCCATGGTGGTTGGGTCGAAGGCACCGTTGGCCTTGCAGTCTTCGATGACCGCCTGGTAGATGGTCGCGTAGCAGCGATCCGGGATCACCGCCTTGGTGTCGTGCAGCTGGCCATCGGTGCCCCACATCTTGCCGGAGTCACGGATCATGGCTGGCATCGAGGCGTCGACGATCACGTCGCTCGGCACGTGCAGGTTGGTGATGCCTTTGTCGGAGTTGACCATCGCCAGGGCAGGGCGAGCGGCGTAGACCGCTGCGATGTCGGCTTCGATCTGTGCTTGCTGCTCGGCCGGCAGGGCCTTGATGCGTGCGTACAGGTCGCCGATGCCGTTGTTCAGGTTGAAACCGATCTGCTCAAGTACGGTGGCGTGCTTGGCCAGGGCGTCTTTATAGAACTCGGCAACGATCTGGCCGAACATGATCGGGTCGGAGACCTTCATCATGGTGGCTTTCAGGTGAACCGACAGCAGCACGCCTTGTTTCTTGGCGTCTTCGATTTCAGCGGCGATGAACGCGCGCAGGGCTTTCTTGCTCAGTACGGCGGTGTCGATGATTTCGCCGGCCTGTACCGAGGTCTTTTCCTTCAGGACGGTGGCGGTGCCGTCCTGGGCGATCAGCTCGATTTTGACAGCATCAGCGCCTTCGATCTGTACGGCTTTTTCGCTGCCGTAGAAGTCGCCGTTGCTCATGTGGGCGATGTGCGACTTGGAGTCGGCAGCCCAGGCGCCCATCTTGTGCGGGTGCTTGCGTGCGTAGTTCTTGACCGACAGCGGTGCGCGGCGGTCGGAGTTGCCTTCGCGCAGTACCGGGTTCACGGCGCTGCCCTTGACCTTGTCGTAACGTGCACGGGTTTCTTTTTCCGCGTCGGTGGTTACGGTTTCCGGGTAGTCCGGCAGGGCGTAGCCCTGGGCCTGCAGTTCCTTGATCGCGGCTTGCAGCTGCGGGGTCGAGGCGCTGATGTTAGGCAGCTTGATGATGTTGGCTTCAGGCGTAACGGCCAGGTCGCCCAGTTCGGCGAGGTGGTCCGGGATGGCCTTGGCGCCCAGTTGCTCGGGGAAGCTTGCGAGGATGCGCGCGGCGAGGGAGATGTCGCGGGTTTCCACGGCAATATCAGCGGAAGCGGTGAAGGCCTCTACGATAGGCAGCAGTGAATAGGTGGCGAGGGCCGGGGCTTCGTCGGTGAAGGTGTAGATGATCTTCGAGCGGGTGGGCATATTCGGATTAACTCTCTTCTTTGCTGAAAGCGTGCGCAGAAACTCGAGATGCGCCGGGTGGAGCGCGTTCGTTCAAAGTCATCCATGAGCGAAATGTCGAGGTTTCTTCGCGGTGATGTTGGGTTGCATCAGTCGAGCGTCAAGCGGGTGGACTATTGTAATAGTCCTGCTTTGTAGCGGAAGGCTGTGTTCTAGAGCGGTCCGCCGTCGTGACTCTTTGGTCAGCGGCGGCATTATACATAGGTCGCTATGCTTACGCCGAGCCTTCATACAAAAGGTGTGTCGTCCATTGGTCTAAAGGTCGCAGGTGCCCAATTGCGACCAAAGTCGCACGATGTGCTCAAGATTGGCGATTTTGCCTTTGCTTTCAGGCTTGTAGGCGACAAATTATGCTGTTTTCGATGCAAATGAGCATGGCGTGAGGTTTCAGTCGCCATTTATCTGGAGTAGGCTCGAACGCAGCCAGATGTTCAATCCATAGATGGAGTTCAGCATGGGATACAAGAAGATTCAGGTTCCGGCAGTCGGCGACAAAATCACCGTCAATGCAGACCATTCTCTCAATGTTCCTGACCAACCGATCATTCCTTACATCGAAGGTGACGGTATCGGCGTCGACATCAGTCCGGTGATGATCAAGGTGGTCGATGCAGCTGTTGAAAAGGCCTACGGCGGCAAGCGTAAGATCTCCTGGATGGAGGTGTATGCCGGCGAAAAAGCGACTCAAATCTACGACCAGGACACCTGGCTGCCCCAGGAAACCCTGGATGCGGTCAAGGATTACGTGGTGTCCATCAAGGGCCCGCTGACCACCCCGGTCGGTGGCGGCATCCGTTCGCTGAACGTGGCCCTGCGTCAGCAACTCGACCTGTATGTGTGCCTGCGCCCGGTGCGCTGGTTCGAAGGCGTGCCCAGCCCGGTCAAGAAGCCCGGCGACGTGGACATGACCATCTTCCGGGAAAACTCCGAAGACATTTACGCCGGTATCGAGTGGAAGGCCGGTTCGCCCGAAGCGATCAAGGTGATCAAGTTCCTCAAGGAAGAAATGGGCGTGACCAAGATCCGTTTCGACCAGGACTGCGGGATCGGCGTGAAGCCGGTTTCGAAAGAGGGGACCAAGCGCCTGGCGCGCAAAGCCCTTCAGTATGTAGTGGATAACGACCGCGACTCGCTGACCATCGTGCACAAAGGCAACATCATGAAGTTCACCGAAGGTGCCTTCAAGGAATGGGCCTATGAGGTGGCGGCTGACGAATTTGGCGCGACGCTGCTGGATGGCGGCCCGTGGATGCAGTTCAAGAACCCCAAGACTGGCAAGAATGTGGTGGTCAAGGATGCTATCGCGGACGCCATGCTCCAGCAGATCCTGTTGCGTCCGGCTGAGTATGATGTGATCGCGACGCTTAACCTGAACGGTGATTACCTGTCCGACGCCCTTGCGGCGGAGGTGGGCGGTATCGGTATTGCGCCGGGCGCGAACCTGTCGGACACCGTGGCGATGTTCGAGGCGACACACGGTACTGCGCCGAAGTATGCGGGCAAGGACCAGGTCAACCCGGGTTCGTTGATTTTGTCGGCGGAAATGATGTTGCGTCACATGGGCTGGGTCGAGGCGGCTGACTTGATCATCAAGGGCACCAATGGTGCAATTTCGGCGAAGACCGTGACCTATGACTTCGAGCGTCTGATGGAGGGTGCGAAGCTGGTGTCGTCGTCGGGCTTTGGTGATGCGCTGATCTCGCATATGTAAGCAAGCAGGTATAAAAACGGCCACTCCAAGTTGATTGGGTGGCCGTTTTTCTTACGGGCTGTACGATCGGTGGCGGATCAGGCCGTTTGTTTCTTTTCTGTTTCGCTCGCACGTGCCGCAGGGCTGGCAACGACTTCTGCCTTCACTGTGTCGATATTCACGGCATGCAGTCCCTTGGGGCCCTGAATGATCTGGAAGGTGACCGCTTGTCCCGCTTTCAGCGTTTTGTAACCGTCCATGATGATCGCTGAATAGTGTGCAAAAAGGTCCTCGGTTTTCCCTTCCTCATTAACAAAGCCATATCCCTTGGCATTGTTGAACCATTTGACCTTGCCATTGATCTTGACGCCAGACATACCCATATCCCTCTGCACCAGACTCCATCACTGGAGTATCATCCAGTTTATCCGTCCTAACCCGAATAAATAAGGTTGACTGCGCGGACCTTTTTTACCCACTGTGGGTTCTATTGGTTGTAACACCGTTTCGCCGATAGTCAAGGCGACCAGCCGGTCAGTAGTTGAAAATCTGACAGGTCGCCCCCACCACTGTATTTGAACCACTGACGAACCTTTCTTTCCATGCATGCAAACAGCCAGATTCGACTAACATTCAATCAGGATCGACCGGATCAGGAACATGATGACGACGGTTCTGCAGGCATTGCTGTTCAGGAGGCCAAGCCTGCTCTACAGGCGCCGCCGATGTACAAGGTGGTTTTGTTCAATGATGACTACACACCGATGGATTTCGTGGTCGAAGTGCTCGAGGTGTTTTTTAACCTGAACCGCGAGTTGGCGACCAAGGTAATGCTGGCCGTTCACACAGAAGGACGGGCAGTATGTGGAGTGTTTACCCGCGACATCGCCGAGACAAAGGCCATGCAGGTCAACCAGTACGCCAGGGAAAGCCAGCATCCGCTACTCTGTGAAATCGAGAAGGACGGTTAACGCCGACCACTTGGGTATGAGGTGAAGCTATGTTAAACCGCGAGCTCGAAGTCACCCTCAATCTTGCCTTCAAGGAGGCTCGTTCGAAGCGTCATGAGTTCATGACCGTCGAACACCTGCTGCTGGCACTTTTGGATAACGAAGCTGCCGCCACCGTTCTACGTGCGTGCGGCGCCAACCTCGACAAACTCAAGCATGACCTGCAGGAGTTTATCGACTCCACGACGCCACTTATTCCAGTCCACGATGAAGACCGTGAGACCCAGCCAACCCTGGGCTTCCAGCGGGTGCTTCAGCGTGCCGTGTTCCATGTTCAGAGCTCCGGTAAGCGTGAAGTCACGGGCGCCAATGTGCTTGTGGCGATTTTCAGCGAACAGGAAAGCCAGGCAGTGTTCCTGCTTAAACAGCAGAGCGTTGCCCGTATCGATGTCGTCAACTACATCGCCCACGGTATCTCCAAGGTGCCTGGGCACGGCGATCATTCCGAGGGTGAGCAGGATATGCAGGACGACGAGGGCGGTGAGTCTTCTTCTTCGGGCAATCCACTGGATGCCTATGCCAGCAACCTCAACGAGCTTGCGCGCCAGGGGCGGATCGATCCGCTGGTGGGGCGTGAGCTTGAGGTTGAGCGTGTAGCGCAGATCCTCGCGCGTCGTCGCAAGAACAATCCGTTGCTGGTGGGTGAGGCAGGCGTGGGTAAAACCGCGATTGCCGAAGGCCTGGCCAAGCGCATCGTGGACAACCAGGTGCCGGACCTCCTGGCCAACAGCGTCGTCTACTCCCTTGACCTGGGCGCCTTGCTCGCCGGGACCAAGTACCGTGGCGACTTCGAGAAGCGCTTCAAGGCGCTGCTCGGTGAGCTGAAAAAACGCCCGCAGGCGATCCTGTTCATCGACGAAATCCACACCATCATTGGTGCCGGTGCGGCCTCGGGTGGGGTGATGGACGCCTCCAACCTGCTCAAGCCGTTGCTGTCGTCGGGTGATATCCGCTGCATTGGTTCGACCACGTTCCAGGAATTCCGTGGCATCTTCGAGAAAGACCGTGCCCTGGCGCGTCGCTTCCAGAAGGTCGACGTGTCCGAGCCTTCTGTGGAGGACACCATCGGCATCCTGCGCGGGCTCAAGGGGCGCTTCGAAGCGCACCACGGCATCGAGTACACCGATGAGGCCCTGCGTTCGGCGGCTGAGCTGGCGTCGCGCTACATCAATGACCGGCACATGCCGGACAAGGCCATCGACGTGATCGACGAGGCGGGCGCCTACCAGCGCCTGCAGCCGGTCGAGAAGCGTGTGAAGCGCATCGACGTGCCGCAGGTCGAGGACATCGTGGCGAAGATCGCGCGGATTCCGCCTAAACACGTCACCAGTTCCGACAAGGAGCTGCTGCGTAACCTTGAGCGTGATCTCAAGCTGACCGTGTTCGGTCAGGACGCGGCCATCGACTCGCTGTCCACTGCGATCAAGCTGTCGCGTGCGGGCCTCAAGTCGCCAGACAAGCCGGTGGGTTCGTTCCTGTTCGCCGGCCCGACCGGCGTCGGCAAGACCGAAGCGGCGCGGCAATTGGCCAAGGCCATGGGTATTGAGCTGGTGCGGTTCGACATGTCCGAGTACATGGAGCGTCACACCGTGTCGCGCCTGATCGGCGCACCTCCGGGTTATGTCGGTTTTGACCAGGGCGGCCTGTTGACCGAGGCGATCACCAAGCAACCGCATTGCGTATTGCTGCTCGATGAAATCGAGAAGGCCCACCCCGAAGTCTTCAACCTGCTGTTGCAGGTGATGGACCACGGCACCCTGACCGACAACAACGGGCGCAAGGCGGACTTCCGCAACGTGATCGTGATCATGACCACCAACGCCGGCGCCGAAACGGCCGCGCGGGCTTCTATCGGCTTCACGCATCAGGACCACTCGTCCGATGCGATGGAAGTGATCAAGAAGAGCTTCACGCCGGAGTTCCGCAACCGTCTGGACACCATTATCCAGTTTGGTCGCCTCAGCCATGAGGTTATCAAAAGCGTGGTGGACAAGTTCCTTACCGAGCTCCAGGCGCAGTTGGAAGACAAGCGCGTGCAGCTGGAGGTCACGGACGCGGCGCGCAGTTGGCTGGCCGAAGGCGGTTACGATGCGGCAATGGGCGCACGCCCAATGGCGCGTCTGATCCAGGACAAGATCAAGCGGCCGCTGGCGGAAGAGATCCTGTTTGGCGAGCTCTCCGACCATGGTGGCGTGGTGCACATCGACCTGAAGGACGGCGAGCTGACCTTCGAGTTCGAAACCACGGCTGAAATGGCTTGATCTATAGCTGCGGGCGTCAATGTGGGAGGGGGCTTGCCCCCGATAGCAGTGTTTCAGTCGCTACATGAGTGACTGATCTACCGCAATCGGGAGCAAGCCCCCTCCCACATTTGGTTTTGGCGCTTGGTAAATAGCGCACACACAAAAACGCCCGGCATAACCGGGCGTTTTGTATTGACTTGCTTAGCGAGCGCGGTAAGTGATGCGCCCTTTGCTCAAGTCATAGGGCGTCAGCTCGACGCGCACTTTGTCACCGGTAAGAATACGAATGTAGTTCTTGCGCATCTTGCCGGAGATATGCGCGGTTACGACGTGCCCATTTTCCAACTCCACACGAAACATGGTGTTGGGCAGGGTGTCGACGACAGTGCCTTCCATTTCGAAGCTGTCTTCTTTCGACATGCAGTAAAGCCCTCGGTATCCAGTGAATGGCCCGGTGCAACTGCGCCAGGCAAAAGCGGCGTGCATTGTGCCCGAAAAAGGGTGTTTAAGCCAAGGGGTTCTAGTTAAGCACGACCCATCTTTGATTAATCAGCAGTTCGATGGGCCGATATTGGGTCTTGTAGTTCATCTTTTTGCAGTTCTTGATCCAGTACCCGAGGTACACCGCCTCCAGTTCCTGGCGCAAGGCCTCGCCAATTTGCCAGAGGATCGCAAAGCGTCCGAGGCTGCGGCGTTCTTCGGCGGGTTCATAGAAGGTGTAGACCGCCGACAGGCCGTTGGGCAGCAGGTCGGTCACCGCGACGGCCACCAGGCGGCCGTTCGCACGAAACTCGTAAAAGCGCGAGAAGGGCAGGTCGCGTACCAGGAAGGTGGAAAACTGATCGCGACTGGGCGGGAACATATCGCCGTCGGCGTGGCGTTGCTCGATGTAGCGTTGGTAAAGGTCGAAATATTCTTCGGTGAAGCGTGGCTTGGTCGACGTCACCGTCAGGTCGGCGTTGCGCTTGAGGATGCGTTTCTGGTTGCGGTCTGGCAGAAACTGCGCAACGGGGATGCGTGCGGGCACGCAGGCATTACAGTTCTGGCAATGTGGCCGGTACAGATGGTCGCCACTGCGCCGAAAGCCCATCTCCGACAGGTCGGCATACACATGCACGTCCATAGGCTGGCTGGGGTCGAGGAACAGTGTGGTGGCCTGCTCGTCGGGCAGATAGCTGCAAGAGTGGGGTTGAGTGGCATAAAACTTCAAACGCGCCAACTCGGTCATGATCAACCCTCGGATAAGCTTTGAAATAAGTGTAAGCCAGGAGCACGGATGTCGCCTAGGAAACCCACGGTCCAGCGTTGGGTTGGTCCAGATGGTCGCGCAGGAACCCTGCGAAGTCGTTGCGGGATATGGCGCGGGCACCCAGGTTGTGCAGGTGATCGTTGGGCATCTGGCAGTCGATCAATACAAACCCCCAGGCCTGCAATTGGCGGGTCAGCGTGGCAAAGCCGAATTTCGAGGCGTTGTCGGCGCGGCTGAACATGGATTCGCCAAAAAACAGCTGGCCCATTGCAAGGCCATACAGACCGCCGACCAGTTCACCCTTGTCCCAGACCTCCACCGAATGCGCGTAGCCGCGCTGATGCAGTTCCAGGTAGGCGCTCTGGATGCCTTCGGTGATCCAGGTGCCGTCGGCATAGGCGCGTGGTGCGGCGCAGGCCTGGATGACGGCGGCGAAGTCCTGGTCGAAGGTCACGCTGTAGCGCTGTTGACGCAAGAGTTTGCCCAGGCTGCGCGATACATGCAGTTCGTCGGGGAATATCACGGTGCGAGGGTCGGGCGACCACCACAGGATCGGTTGGCCCTCTGAAAACCACGGGAAGCAGCCATGACGATAGGCTTGTATCAGCCGCTCGGCGCTGAGATCACCACCGGCGGCGAGCAAGCCATTGGGTTCGCGCATGGCCTTGGCCAATGGGGGGAAAGTCAGTGAATCGCGTTGTAACCAGGTCAGCATGGCATCCAGGCTTTGCGGAAGGGGAGGGGAGTGGCAGGTATGACACCTGCGGCGGCAGTGCTGATTATTGTCGACCTGGCGCCATCGGGCCAGCCCGAATCAGGCATTAAGGGGGATTAGCGTGAGCAGGTGTTTCTGCAACTCTATGCCGGGGGCGTGGTCGTAATCGGGTCTATTCCATGCAGGCCATTTGCCAAGCTTGCCTGGATTGGCAAAAACAGCTCATAAGCCTTTGTCAGCAAAGACAATGCATGCTCAAATTGAACATCTTGTGACACACAATTGGCTATGCTGCTGGAAGAGCGCCAAGTGGCGTGGCATCAGGGACACAAACCCGTACAATGCGGCCATTGTGGCGTTATTGCCATTTCATCCAGCAATCGCCCGGTGTTAAACAGTAGATTCAACGACGCTCGTTCATTTTTCAGCTGCTCGGATTGGGCAGTATTTACAGTCATTCAACAGATGGACGCGCTGAAGGCGCAGGAAAAGACCCGTTTTGAAGAAATCCGCCGCAACACCTAAAGCCGCAGTCGTGCCGGCCTGGCGCCAGCACCTGCATTATCGCCTCAAGGAAGGAGCGCTGATCGCCATCGGCGCACTGTGCCTGTTCCTGATGATGGCCTTGCTGACCTATGGCAAGGACGATCCGGGCTGGAGCCACAACAGCAAGATCGAAGACGTGCAGAACTTCGGTGGCCCTGCTGGTTCCTACAGCGCCGATATCCTGTTCATGGTGCTGGGTTACTTCGCGTATATCTTCCCGTTGCTGCTGGCGATCAAGACCTGGCAGATCTTCCGCCAGCGCCACGAACCGTGGCAGTGGAGCGGCTGGCTGTTCTCCTGGCGCCTGATCGGCCTGGTGTTCCTGGTGCTGTCCGGCGCGGCCCTGGCGCATATCCATTTCCACGCACCCACCGGCCTGCCTGCCGGTGCGGGCGGTGCGCTGGGCGAGAGCCTCGGCGACCTGGCGCGCAGGACCCTGAATATCCAGGGCAGCACCCTGATGTTCATCGCACTGTTCCTGTTCGGCCTCACCGTGTTCACCGACCTGTCCTGGTTCAAGGTGATGGACGTGACCGGCAAGATCACCCTCGACCTGCTGGAGCTGTTCCAGGGAGCCGCCAACCGTTGGTGGGCGGCCCGTATCGAGCGCAAGCGTATGGTCGCCCAGCTGCGTGAGGTGGACACCCGCGTCAACGAAGTGGTGGCCCCGAGTACACCGGACCGGCGCGAGCAGGCCAAGGTCAAGGAGCGCCTGATCGAGCGCGAGCAGGCGCTGAGCAAGCACATGTCGGACCGCGAGAAGCAGGTGCCGCCCGTGATTGCCCCCGCGCCGCCCAAGCCGGCCGAACCGAGCCATCGCGTACAGAAAGAGAAACAGGCGCCGCTGTTCGTCGACAGCGCCGTCGAAGGCACCTTGCCGCCGATCTCGATCCTCGACCCGGCTGAAAAGAAACAACTCAACTATTCTCCGGAATCCCTGGCGGCTGTCGGCCACCTGCTGGAAATCAAGCTCAAGGAATTCGGCGTCGAAGTCTCGGTGGACTCTATCCACCCCGGCCCGGTGATCACCCGTTACGAAATCCAGCCGGCCGCCGGTGTGAAGGTCAGTCGCATTTCCAACCTGGCGAAAGACCTGGCCCGCTCCCTGGCCGTGACCAGCGTGCGTGTGGTGGAAGTGATTCCCGGCAAGACCACTGTGGGTATCGAGATCCCCAACGAAGACCGCCAGATCGTGCGCTTCTCCGAAGTACTGTCGACGCCCGAGTACGACAACTTCAAATCGCCGGTCACCCTGGCCCTGGGCCACGACATTGGCGGCAAGCCGGTCATCACCGACCTGGCGAAGATGCCGCACCTGCTGGTGGCTGGTACCACCGGTTCCGGTAAGTCGGTGGGGGTGAACGCGATGATCCTGTCGATCCTGTTCAAGTCCGGCCCGGAAGATGCCAAGCTGATCATGATCGACCCGAAGATGTTGGAACTGTCGATCTACGAAGGCATTCCACACCTGCTGTGCCCGGTGGTCACCGACATGAAGGACGCCGCCAACGCCCTGCGCTGGAGCGTTGCCGAGATGGAGCGCCGCTACAAGCTGATGGCGAAGATGGGCGTGCGTAACCTGTCGGGCTTCAACGCCAAGATCAAGGAAGCCCACGAGCGCGGCGAGACCATCGATGATCCGTTGTACCGGCGCGAAAGCATTCACGACGAAGCACCAAAACTGACCAAGCTGCCGACCATTGTGGTGGTGGTCGACGAATTCGCCGACATGATGATGATCGTCGGCAAGAAAGTTGAAGAACTGATCGCGCGTATCGCCCAGAAGGCCCGTGCCGCCGGTATCCACTTGATCCTCGCCACCCAGCGGCCGTCGGTGGACGTGATCACCGGCCTGATCAAGGCCAACATCCCGACGCGCATGGCGTTCCAGGTGTCGAGCAAGATCGACTCGCGGACCATCATCGACCAGGGCGGCGCCGAACAACTGCTCGGCCACGGTGACATGCTCTACATGCCGCCGGGCACCAGCCTGCCGATCCGGGTGCATGGGGCTTTTGTTTCCGACGATGAAGTGCATCGTGTGGTGGAAGCCTGGAAACTGCGCGGCGCACCGGAATACAACGATGACATCCTCGCCGGTGTGGAAGAGGCCGGCAGTGGCTTCGACGGTGGCAGCGGCGGTGGCGACGATGATGCCGAGACCGATGCGCTGTACGACGAGGCCGTGGCTTTCGTGCTCGAAAGCCGTCGCGCCTCGATTTCCGCGGTACAACGCAAGCTGAAAATTGGCTACAACCGTGCCGCGCGTATGATCGAAGCCATGGAAAACGCTGGCGTCGTGACCGCAATGAACACCAACGGCTCGCGCGAAGTCATTGCCCCCGGGCAGATGCGCGACTGATCCCGCGCCGCGTGGCAGCACGCGGCGCGCCCTGACTACTCAATGAGGACTCCCATGCGCTTTATCCGCATGCTGTTGTTGCCGGCACTGGCCCTGACCGCTGTTTCGGCTCACGCTGACCCGGCCTCCGTCGCCAGCCTGAAGAACCTGCTCGACAAATCCCAGACCCTGACCGCGCGCTTTTCCCAGTTGACCTTGGATGCCGGAGGCACCCAGTTGCAGGAAACCGCTGGCGAAATGGCCGTGCAGCGTCCTGGCCTGTTCTACTGGCACACCGAGGGCAAGGCTGAGCAGACCATCGTGTCCGATGGCCAGAAGGTCACCCTGTGGGACCCGGACCTGGAACAGGCAACCATCAAGAAGCTCGACCCACGCCTGAACCAGACCCCGGCATTGCTGCTCTCCGGTGACGTGTCGAAGATCAACGACAGCTTCGACATCACCTCCAAGCAGACCAGCAACGTGATCGAATTCACCCTCAAGCCGAAATCCAAGGACACGCTGTTTGACACGCTGTCCCTGTCGTTCGGTAACGGTGTGATCAACAACATGCGCCTGATCGACAGCGTCGGCCAGCGCACCGATATCCTGTTCTCCGGGGTCAAGGCCAACCAGCCGGTACCGGCGTCCAAGTTCAAGTTCGACATCCCCAAGGGTGCCGACGTGATCCAGGAATAAACTCTCCAGAGGTTTCAAACGCTGCCCATGGACCTGTTTCGAAGTGACCCGATTGCCCAGCCACTGGCCGCACGCCTGCGTTCGACCAACCTGGATGAGTACGTCGGTCAGGAACACCTGCTCGCTCGCGGCAAGCCCCTGCGTGAAGCCCTGGAGCAGGGTGCGCTGCACTCGATGATTTTCTGGGGGCCGCCGGGGGTGGGCAAGACCACCCTGGCGCGGCTGCTGGCAAAAGTCTCGGATGCACACTTCGAAACGGTCTCGGCGGTACTCGCCGGGGTCAAAGAGATCCGCCAGGCGGTGGAAGTCGCCAAGCAGCAGGCCGGGCAGTACGGCAAGCGCACCATCCTGTTCGTCGACGAAGTGCATCGCTTCAACAAGTCGCAACAGGATGCGTTCCTGCCCTATGTGGAGGACGGCACGCTGATCTTTATCGGTGCCACCACTGAGAACCCTTCGTTTGAATTGAACAACGCCTTGCTGTCGCGGGCGCGGGTCTATGTGCTGAAAAGCCTGGACGAGGCGGCGATGCAAAAGCTGTTGCAGCGTGCCTTGAACGAAGACAAGGGCCTGGGCAAGCGCCAACTGAGCGTGAGCGAAGAGGGCTTCAAGATCCTGCTGACGGCCGCCGATGGCGATGGGCGCCGTTTTCTCAATCTGTTGGAAAACGCCTCCGACTTGGCCGAAGACGGCGCTGAGATTGGCGTCGACCTCCTGCAAAGCCTGCTCGGCGACACACGCCGCCGCTTCGACAAGGGCGGTGAAGCCTTCTACGACCAGATCTCGGCGCTGCACAAATCCGTGCGCGGTTCCAACCCGGATGGCGCACTCTACTGGTTCGCACGCATGATCGACGGCGGTTGCGACCCGCTGTACCTGGCCCGCCGCGTGGTGCGCATGGCCAGCGAAGACATCGGCAACGCCGACCCGCGCGCCCTGAGCCTGTGCCTGGCGGCATGGGACGTGCAGGAACGCCTAGGCAGCCCGGAAGGCGAGTTGGCGGTGGCCCAGGCCATCACCTACCTGGCCTGTGCGCCAAAAAGCAATGCGGTGTACATGGGCTTCAAGTCCGCACTGCGCGCCGCCGCCGAATATGGCTCGCTCGAAGTGCCGATGCACTTGCGCAATGCGCCGACCAAGCTGATGAAGCAGCTGGGGTATGGCGATGAATACCGTTACGCCCACGATGAGCCGGATGCCTACGCGGCCGGTGAAGATTACTTCCCCGATGAGCTTGAGCCGTTGCCGCTGTATCAGCCGGTGCCCCGTGGCCTGGAGCTGAAGATCGGTGAAAAGCTCAATCACCTCGCCACCCTCGACCGCCTGAGCCCCCGGCAGCGGAGAAAGTCATGATTCCTCTGGTTGTCGCCGTTTCGGCAGGTGGTATCGCAGGTACACTGCTGCGCTTTGCCACGGGCAATTGGATCAACGCCAATTGGCCGAAACACTTCTATACGGCGACGCTCGCCGTTAATATCGTGGGCTGCCTATTGATCGGCGTGTTATACGGCCTGTTTTTGCTGCGCCCGGAAGTGCCTATCGAGGTACGTGCCGGCCTGATGGTTGGCTTTCTTGGCGGCCTGACGACTTTTTCATCCTTTTCACTGGATACCGTGCGCCTGCTGGAAAGCGGGCAAGTGCCGCTGGCAATTGGCTATGCGGCCATCAGCGTATTCGGCGGGCTGCTCGCCACCTGGGCCGGCCTGTCCTTGACCAAACTTTGATAAACGAGAGACCGACATGCTCGATTCCAAACTGTTACGTAGCAACCTTCAGGACGTAGCGGACCGCCTGGCATCCCGTGGCTTTGCCTTGGATGTTGCGCGCATCGAAGCGCTGGAAGAACAGCGCAAGACCGTCCAGACCCGCACCGAAGCACTGCAGGCTGAGCGTAATGCGCGTTCCAAATCCATCGGTCAGGCCAAGCAGCGCGGTGAAGACATCGCGCCGTTGATGGCGGATGTCGAGCGCATGGGCACCGAGCTCTCCGAGGGTAAAGTCGAGCTGGAAAAGATCCAGTCCGAGCTGGATTCGATCCTGCTGGGCATCCCCAACATCCCGCACGAATCCGTGCCGATTGGCGCAGACGAAGACGGCAACGTCGAAGTGCGCCGCTGGGGCACGCCTAAAGCCTTTGATTTCGAGATCAAGGACCACGTCGCCCTGGGCGAACTGAGCGGTGGCCTGGATTTCGAGACCGCCGCCAAGATGTCCGGTGCGCGCTTCTCGCTGCTGCGTGGCCCGGTTGCACGCCTGCACCGTGCCCTGGCGCAGTTCATGATCAACCTGCACACCGGCGAGCACGGTTACGAAGAGGCCTACACCCCGTACCTGGTGCAGGCGCCGGCGCTGATGGGCACCAGCCAGCTGCCGAAATTCGAAGAAGACCTGTTCAAGATCAGCCGCGAAGGCGAAGCCGACCTGTACCTGATCCCGACCGCCGAAGTGTCGCTGACCAACATCGTCTCCGGCGAGATCCTCGACGCCAAGCAACTGCCGATCAAGTTCGTCGCCCACAGCCCGTGCTTCCGTAGCGAAGCCGGCGCATCCGGCCGCGACACCCGCGGCATGATCCGCCAGCACCAGTTCGACAAGGTCGAGATGGTGCAGATCGTCGAGCCGTCGACCTCGATGGACGCCCTGGAAGGCCTGACCGCCAACGCCGAGCGCGTCCTGCAACTGCTGGAGCTGCCGTACCGCGTACTGGCGCTGTGCACTGGCGACATGGGTTTCAGCGCCGTGAAGACCTACGACCTCGAAGTGTGGGTGCCGAGCCAGGACAAGTACCGCGAGATTTCGTCGTGCTCCAACTGCGGTGATTTCCAGGCCCGTCGCATGCAGGCGCGTTTCCGCAACCCGGAAACCGGCAAGCCGGAGCTGGTGCACACCCTCAACGGCTCCGGGCTAGCTGTAGGCCGTACCCTGGTGGCCGTGCTGGAAAACTACCAGCAGGCTGACGGCTCGATCCGTGTGCCGGAAGTGCTCAAGCCTTACATGGCGGGCGTTGAGGTCATTCGCTAAATGGAATTTCTGCCGCTGTTTCATAACCTGCGCGGCAGTCGTGTGCTGGTCGTCGGTGGCGGGGAGATTGCCTTGCGCAAATCCCGGCTGCTGGCCGACGCCGGGGCGTTGCTGCGGGTGGTTGCTCCCCAGATCGAAGACCAGTTGCGTGAATTGGTACTGGGCAGTGGCGGGGAACTGATTCTGCGCGGTTATCAGGAGGCTGATCTCGATGGCTGCACCCTGATCATCGCGGCAACCGACGACGAGCCGCTGAACGCGCAAGTGTCCAGCGATGCCAAGCGCCGGTGCGTGCCGGTCAACGTGGTCGATGCGCCGGCATTGTGCAGCGTGATCTTCCCGGCAATTGTCGACCGTTCACCCTTGGTGATCGCGGTGTCCAGCGGCGGCGATGCGCCAGTGCTGGCGCGCTTGATCCGCGCCAAGCTGGAAACCTGGATTCCGTCCACCTACGGTCAACTGGCCGGGCTGGCGGCGCGTTTTCGTGCCCAGGTCAAGGGCTTGTACCCGGATGTGCAGCAGCGCCGTGCGTTCTGGGAAGAAGTGTTCCAGGGCCCGATTGCCGACCGCCAGTTGGCCGGGCAGGGCGATGAGGCCGAGCGGCTGCTGATCGAGAAGGTCAACGGCGCGCCACCTTATGCGCCGGGCGAGGTTTATCTGGTGGGCGCGGGTCCGGGTGATCCCGACCTGCTGACCTTCCGCGCGCTGCGCCTGATGCAGCAAGCCGATGTGGTGCTGTATGACCGCTTGGTTGCACCCGCGATTCTCGAACTGTGCCGCCGGGATGCCGAGCGCATCTATGTCGGCAAACGTCGCGCCGACCACGCCGTGCCGCAAGACCAGATCAACCAGCAATTGGTGGACCTGGCCAAGCAGGGCAAGCGGGTGCTGCGCCTCAAGGGTGGCGATCCGTTCATCTTTGGTCGTGGCGGTGAAGAGATCGAGGAACTGGCCGCCCATGGCATCCCGTTCCAGGTGGTGCCGGGGATCACGGCGGCCAGCGGTTGCGCGGCGTATGCCGGGATTCCGCTGACCCATCGGGATTATGCGCAGTCGGTGCGTTTTATCACCGGGCATTTGAAGGACGGTACCTCGGACCTGCCCTGGCATGACCTGGTGGGGCCCTCGCAGACCTTGGTGTTCTACATGGGTTTGATTGGCTTGCCGATCATCTGCGAACAGCTGATCAAGCACGGGCGTGCACCCGACACCCCCGCAGCGTTGATCCAGCAGGGCACCACGTCCAATCAGCGCGTGTTCACCGGCACCCTCGCCGATTTGCCGCGCATGGTGGCGGAGCATGAAGTGCATGCGCCGACACTGGTTATCGTCGGTGAAGTGGTGGTGTTGCGCGAGAAGCTGAAGTGGTTTGAAGGCGCGCAGTCCCAGGTCTGAACCTTGAAAGCATCGGGGGCTTGCCCCCGATGAGGCCCTAAAAGCCAGCCAATACGTGGATCAGTTCCACACGCCTTTGCCAATCAATTGTTGCCGATCGTGCTGTTCATCAAACCCCTGCAACGGCCCCTTCGGCACAATCCCCGTCGGGTTGATCGTGCGATGGCTAGCATAGTAATGCCCCTTGATGTGCGCAAAATCCACCGTCTCGGCCACTCCCGGCCACTGATACAGCTCCCTCAACCAATTCGACAGATTCGGATAATCCGCAATCCTGCGCAAATTGCATTTGAAGTGGCTGTAGTACACCGCATCAAAGCGAATCAGCGTGGTGAACAGCCGCACATCTGCCTCGGTCAGGTATTCACCGGCCAGGTAACGATGGTCGCCCAAGTGCTGTTCCAGATGATCCAGCTCGGCGAACACATCATCAAACGCACTTTCATACGCTTGCTGTGAGGTGGCGAAGCCTGCGCGGTATACGCCGTTGTTCACTGCCGGGTAAATGCGTTCGTTCAACGCGTCAATGGTCGTGCGCAGCGGCTGGGGGTAGAAGTCCAGGGTGTTGCCGGTCAATTCATTGAAGGCGTCGTTGAACATGCGGATGATCTCCGCCGATTCATTGCTTACGATGCGCTTGAGCTTTTTGTCCCACAGCACCGGCACGGTGACGCGTCCGGTGTAATCGGCCGTGTCGGCGGTATAGCGCTGGTGCATGAAGTCGAAATCATCCAGCTTGTCGCCGGTGGAGCCGTGAGCCTTGTCGAAGGTCCAGCCGTTTTCCAGCATCAACCAGCTGACCACGGACACGTCGATCAGGCTTTCCAGGCTCTTGAGCTTGCGCAGGATCAGCGTGCGGTGAGCCCAGGGGCAGGCGAGGGATACGTACAGGTGATAACGACCGGCTTCAGCCTTGAAGCCGCCTTCGCCACTCGGGCCCGGCGCGCCGTCGGCGGTCACCCAGTTTCGGCGTTGCGCCTGTTCCCGTTGGAATGCGCCGTCTGCGCTACTTTCGTACCACTGGTCTTTCCAGTGTCCTTCGATCAGCAAACCCATGACTGGCTCCTTGGCTAATAAGCGTTGGAGGCCAGTCTAAAGGGCTGAGTTCGATTTAAAAGCGCAAAGACCGGGCGTTAATGATCAATTAAATCGATTTGTCCCGCGCGTTCCAGTATTGCTGGGCCAGGACGAACGCCTGTTCCCGTGAATGGCCCAGGCCACGCAAGGCCAGGGCCATGGTCGCGATCAAGGCCAGTTGCGGATAGCTGTCTTCGACATCGCCGCGCCACAACGCTTTCAGATGCTCAGGTTCGAGCATGGCTGGCTTGACGTGGCGCTGGGCGGAGAGGGCGGGCCACTCTTCGTCCCAGCTTTCGCCTCCAGTGGTGCCGTACAGGTGACTGGCCGAGTCGGGATTGATCTCGATCTCACCGCCGTCGCCCTTCACCACGATTACATTGTCGCCGAGCAGGCCGCTGGCATCGCGGTGCACGCCCTGGTAACCCGGATGGAAAATACTTTGCAGGCCCAGGCGCGCATTGAGCGGGTTGAGCAGGCGCGCCAGGGAGTGGATCGGCGAGCGCAGGCCCAGGGTGTTGCGCAGGTCGATCATGCGTTGCAATTGCGGCGCCCAGTCGCCCAGCGGGATAAACGCCAGGTTGCCGTGTGCATAAGCGGCCTCGACCTGCTGCCAGTTGCGGCACAGCGGGATCTGCAAACCCTCCAGCAATTGCTCGGTGTACAGCCGTCCCGCCGTGTGGGCGCCGCCGCCGTGCATGAGGATGCGCACGCCGTTTTGCGCCAGGCACTTGGCCGCCAGCAGGTACCAGGGCAGGTGGCGTTTCTTGCCGGCGTAGGTCGGCCAGTCAACGTCCACATTCAGCGCCGGGGCGTCCAGGCGTTCGCGCACGGCTTCGGTGAAACCGGCCAGTTCTTCCGGGCTTTCTTCCTTGTGGCGCAGCAGCATCAGGAAGGCGCCGAGCTGGGTGTCCTCGACTTTCTCGTCGAGCAGCATGCCCATGGCTTCGCGCGCCTCCTCACGGGTGAGGTTGCGCGCACCGCGCTTGCCTTTGCCCAGGATGCGCACGAACTGTGCAAACGGGTGCTCGGCAGGGGTTTCAAGGGTCAGCGGGGCAAAGTCGGTCATAAGCAATTCGTCGGCCTGGGCAGGCCCGCCAGCTTGGCGGCAAGTTTGGCGGGAGTGCCGTTGAACAGTTTGTTGAGGTGCAGGCTGTTGCCCTTTTCCGGGCCCAGCTTCAAAGCGGTGTACTTGATCAGCGGGCGCGTGGCGGGTGACAGCTGGAATTCGGCATAGAACTGGCGCAGTAGCGTGAGGATTTCCCAATGGTCCGCGGTCAACGCCAGCGGTTCGGCGGCGGCCAGGGCGTTGGCGACTTCCTCGGACCACGCGTTCAGGTCGACAAGGTAGCCGTCCTTGTCCAGTTCCAGGCTGCGAGTGCCTACGGTCAGGGTGTTCATAGCCAGCTGTTGACCTTGTCGTAGGCGAGCGACAATTGCACGAAACCCGGGTAGTCCACGCTGTCGGCCCAGTCCGGCAGAGGCAGGTTGCGCGCCTGCATGTCTTCGGCCAGTACGAACACCTTTACGCCTTTGGTGTGCAGCGCCGCGTTGTGCAGCCCGTAGGCGCCGTCGCCGCAGAGCAGGATGGCGTCATTAACGCCACAGATACGCAGGCAGCTGTCCAGGCGGCTATCGGTAAACGGGGAGTGGGAAACCACATGTAGAGTCGACATCAGAGGGTTATCACCTGGTCGTAACGGTCAATCAACTGGGAGATCGCAGCGCTGTCCAGCGGCTGTGCGCTGGTGGGCGTCGTGAGGCCGCGCTCGGCCAGGCTATGGCTACAGGCGAATACCTCGTCGATACCGAACAGGCCCAACGCCTGCAGGTTGGCGCTGAGGTCCTTTTGCTGCACGGCCTTGGCGTCCTGGTGCGGCGCCAGCTGGAACACGCCGTCATCGAGGAACAGCAGGCCAATGGGCAGATCGAACGCGCCCCCGGCCAGCACGATGTCCAGCGCTTCGCGCGCGCTTGGGCCGGACCACGGCGCCTGGCGGCTGATGACCAGCAAGGATTTGGACATGTCACGGCCCTCCAAAACAGATCAGG
Source organism: Pseudomonas azotoformans (assembly GCF_900103345.1). Taxonomy (NCBI): domain Bacteria; kingdom Pseudomonadati; phylum Pseudomonadota; class Gammaproteobacteria; order Pseudomonadales; family Pseudomonadaceae; genus Pseudomonas; species Pseudomonas azotoformans. The sequence goes on along the minus strand of NZ_LT629702.1, from coordinate 2,107,368 downwards.
CGGTCGGCGGCCTGGGCGGCGTCATGCAATTGCCCCAGGCCCGACAGTTCCCATGGCGCCTCAAGGTTGATCGCGCTGCGTTGATACCGCGTAGCTTCCTCCTGGTTGAGCACGCCACGGCGCAAGGCGGCGGCGATGCATACCACGCTGTCGAGTTGATGCGCGCTGACAAACTCGCGCCATTGGCGGGCGATGTCCTGCTCATCCTGGGGCGCGACGATGGAATTGGAGGTGCTGTAGACACCGTCCTGATAGAAAAACAGCCGCACAATCTCATGCCCACCGGTCAGCGCCGCCTGGGCGAACAGCAGGGCGCGGCGCGAGGAGGGCGCGTGGGCGGCGGAAAACAGTGCAATCGCAAACTTCATGGAACACTCTGCAAGCAAACGTGGGCCAATGATAAAGCCGCCGCCACGAAAAAGCCCGCCGTGATCAAAACGGTCACTGTTGGTGACTGTTCCGGTGATTGCCGACTGGCGCAAGGCTGCCTAGTCTGTGGGCATTCAAAACCGAAATGGAGTGCCCATGTCAGGTCCCTTGGCGTCCCTCAAAGTGCTGGATTTTTCCACCTTGCTGCCTGGCCCGTTCGCGTCGCTGATGCTGGCGGACATGGGCGCCGAGGTGCTGCGTATCGAGTCACCCACGCGCATGGACCTGTTGCGCGTCCTGCCGCCCCACGACCAGGGCACGTCGGCCAGCCACGCCTACCTCAATCGCAACAAACGCAGCCTGGCGCTGGACCTCAAGCAGGCCGAGGCGCTGGAGATCGTACGGGCGCTGGTCAAGGACTACGACATCGTCCTCGAACAGTTCCGGCCAGGGGTGATGGAGCGCCTGGGCTTGGGCTATGAGGCGTTGAATGCGATCAATCCCCGGCTGATTTATGTGTCGATCACCGGTTACGGCCAGACTGGCCCGTATAAGGACCGCGCCGGGCATGACATCAATTACCTGGCGCTGGCCGGAATCGCCAGCTACACCGGGCGCCGGGACAGCGGCCCGTTGCCGCTGGGCGTGCAGTTGGCGGATGTGGGCGGGGGCTCGCTGCATGCGTTGGTGGGGCTGCTCGCGGCAGTCATCGCCCGGCAGCAGACCGGGGTCGGCCAGTATCTGGATGTGAGCATGACCGATTGCTCGTTCAGCCTGAACGCCATGGCCGGCGCGGGTTACCTGGCGTGCGACGTCGAGCCTGAACGCGAAAGCCATGTGCTGAACGGTGGCAGCTTTTACGATTATTACCGCTCGCGGGATGGGCGTTGGATGTCGGTGGGCAGTCTGGAGCCTGGGTTTATGCAGCAGCTCTGTGACGCGCTGGGCCGGCCGGAGCTTGCGGCGCTGGGCCTGTCGCCCGCACTCAGGCCGGCGCTGCAGGTTGAGTTCGAGAAGCGCAGCTTTGCTGAGTTGTGTGCGTTGTTTGCCGGGGTGGATGCGTGCGTGGAGCCGGTGTTGAGCCTGAGTGAAGCGGTGGAGCATCCGCAGTTGAAGGCGCGGGCGTTGGTCAGTCAGGTGCCTAGGGGCGATGGGTCGACCCAGGCGCAATTGGCGTGCCCGCTAAAGTTCTCCGAGGGGCTGCCTGAGCCGAGGCATATTGGCGCCGCCGTGGGGGCGCACAGTGATGAGGTGCTGGCGGAGTTGGGGTTCAGTGTTCAGCGGATAGAGGCTTTGCGGCGGGCCAAGGTCGTCGGGTGACTGGACCGGCGCCATCGGGAGCAAGCTCCCTCACACACTGGGTCGGCGGCGCGGTCACTATGTGGGAGGGGGCTTGCCCCCGATGAGGCCCTCACTCCATTCGGGTTTCGCCGGTAAACACCAAGGTCTGCCGGCACCGCCGACACAAATACCTTCGACCCTGGGCCACCATGCCATGGCGTTGTGACGAGAACGGAAAGTCACTGTCCGCACACGGGCATCGGTAGATATAGCGAGTGACCTGGCGGCGCTTCACGGCATACGTGTGGCAACGGTCCGGCGGCAGTTCGTAGACCCCGCGCATGATCAATTGCCATTCCTCGCCGTGGGGCTGGATGCGTTCGCCAAACAATTGGTGGGCAATCAGGTGCGCCACTTCATGGGCAACGGTCTGCTTCAGGAAATGTTGGCTGTTTTCACGGTACAACTGTGGGTTGAAGCGCAGCAGGTTCTCGTGCAAATGAGCGACACCGGCCTTCTGGCCCCGCAGCTTGAGGCTGACCTGGGGGCGTTTGAAGCTTCGTTTGAAAAAGGATTCGGCTAGCAGGAAACAATCTTCGACGCGGGTATTGAGTTGCTCGGGCATGCTGTACATATCTCCAGAGACGTCCAGTATGCCGCAAAGCTGGGTGTTTCCGAATCTGTCAGGCGCCGAATGGTCATGCATGATGCACAAAGCCACCTTGCGGTGGCTTTGCCTTAGGGTTTTCAACGGTCAGTTGGTGTAGATCGGCCCCACGCCCAGCCCCCAGACGATCACGGTAAACGCCATGATCGCCACCAGCACCACCAGGCCCACGGCCAGTACCGAGCTGGAAAACAGGAAGCCTTCATCCGGGTCGATGTTCATGAAGGTCGGCAGCCCCACATACAGCAGGTACACCGTGTAACAGATGGCCGCCGTGCCCACCACCATACCCAGCCACATGTGTGGGTAGAGCGCCGCCAGCCCGCCGATGAACAGCGGTGTAGCAGTGTAGGTGGCGAACGCCACGCAACGTGCCATGCTGGGGTTGGCGTCGTAGGTTCGCGCCATCCAGTGAATGAAGGCGCCCATCACTGCCACGCCACCGAGCATGGCGGCGTAGGACATGAGGGTCATCCACAATGCGCTTTCCTGGGTCAGCATCACCGGCGCGCGGTTGCCGATGACCCAGCCGACCTGGGTGGTGCCGATAAACGCTGAAACGGCGGGGATCGCCGCAAGAATCAAGGTATGGGTGAGGTACATGTGGCTGATGCTTTCTTCTTTATCGCCACGGATTTCCCGCCATTCCTGGTCGGGATGGGTAAAAAGCCCCACGACGTGATGGATCATGCCAGTCACTCCTGTCGTTATTGCCATCGCCCCCCATCGGAGCGCCCACGGGCCAAATGGCCTCAAAGGTCCTGGATAGCTGTGCGACCTCTAGTCGCAGTATAGGAAGGGATAGCCTGAATAACTGTAGGGCCATTAGAGCAAATTGCGCTGTAAACGTTGGGGTTAATCGCGCTGAGGTCTTTTGACTGGACGCGGATCATAGTGGGAGGGGGCTTGCCCCCGATGGCGTTGTGTCAGCTATCAATGAGTCGCTGGGACGCCACAATCGGGGGCAAGCCCCCTCTCACATTGGAACTCGGTGATTCTTACCGGTAAAATGCTGCGCTTTTCGTCACACACCTCTAGCGGATCCAAGCGCCATGGGCACTCTTACGGTCAACCAGAACAAACTGCAAAAACGCCTGCGTCGCCTGGCCGGTGAAGCGGTCGCCGATTTCAACATGATCGAGGACGGCGACAAGGTCATGGTCTGCCTCTCCGGCGGCAAAGACAGCTACACCATGCTCGACGTGCTGCTGCACCTGCAAAAGGTTGCGCCGATCAAGTTCGAGATCGTTGCCGTCAACATGGACCAGAAACAACCGGGTTTCCCCGAGCACGTGCTGCCGGCCTATCTCAAGGAGCTGGGCATCGAGTACCACATCGTCGAGAAAGACACCTATTCGGTGGTCAAGGAGCTGATCCCGGAAGGCAAGACCACCTGCTCGCTGTGTTCGCGCCTGCGCCGTGGCACGCTGTACACCTTCGCCGATGAGATCGGCGCGACCAAGATGGCCCTGGGGCACCATCGCGACGACATCGTCGAGACCTTCTTCCTCAATATGTTCTTCAACGGTTCGCTCAAGGCCATGCCGCCCAAGCTGCGTGCCGACGACGGGCGCAACGTGGTGATCCGCCCGCTGGCGTATTGCAACGAGAAAGACATCCAGGCCTACTCCGACTTCAAACAATTCCCGATCATCCCGTGCAACCTGTGTGGTTCCCAGGAGAACCTGCAACGCCAGGTGGTCAAGGAAATGCTGGTGGACTGGGAGCGCAAGACCCCGGGCCGTACCGAAAGCATCTTCCGTAGCCTGCAGAACGTGATCCCTTCGCAATTGGCCGACCGCAACCTGTTTGACTTCACCAGCCTGAAAATCGATGAAACCGCCGCGTCGCGCTTCGTCAATGTTGTGAACCTCTGAGTCCCTTCAAGGCTCTGACACACGGCGCTCGCGGGCGCCGTTTTCCATTCAATTGCCAGGAGAGGGCATGCGCGATTACAAGTGGCTGCACGAATATTGTCTGAACCGCTTCGGTTCTGCGGCCGAGCTGGAAGCCCATCTGCCTGCACCCAAGACCCCGGCGCAATTGCGCAAGATCAGTGATGATCGCTACCTGTCGACCCTGGCGCTGCGCGTGTTTCGTGCGGGCTTGAAGCACAGTGTGGTGGACGCCAAGTGGCCGGCGTTCGAAAAGGTGTTTTTCGGCTTCGATCCGGAAAAGGTAGTGCTGATGGGCGCCGAGCACCTGGAGCGGCTGATGCAGGACACCAGCATCATCCGCCACCTGGGCAAGCTCAAGAGCGTGCCGCGCAATGCGCAGATGATCCTGGATATCGAGCAGGAGAAGGGCAGCTTCGGCGCGTTCATCGCCGATTGGCCGGTGACCGACATCGTCGGGCTGTGGAAGTACCTGAGCAAGCACGGCCACCAGCTCGGCGGGCTGTCAGCGCCACGTTTCTTGCGCATGGTCGGCAAGGACACCTTTGTGCCGAGTGATGACGTGGTGGCGGCGTTGAACGCGCAGAAGATCGTCGACAAGGCACCGACCAGCCTGCGCGACCTGGCGACGGTGCAGGGGGTGTTCAACCAGTGGCACGCCGAGAGCGGACGGCCGATGTGCCAGTTGTCGATGATGCTGGCGTATACCGTCAACCATTGAGACTGAGGTGCTGCCATCGGGGGCAAGCCCCCTCCCACATTTGATAGGCGGCGCGGTAGAAGTGTGGGAGGGGGCTTGCCCCCGATGAGGGACTTCAGGCCGCTGTCAGCTGTCGGTTCAACTGATGCCGCCAGCGCACATACAACAGTGCCGTGCAAAACACCGCCAGGCTCGCCAGCATCTCCAGCACCCCGAACCACTGCCGGTTCGGGTCATACGCCGCCAGCGCGCCCTTGATGAAATACAGGTTCACCACAAAGCACATCCACGAGTGTCCGCGTGCGCTGCCCAGCAGCATGCCGGGCGTCAGCACCAGCAGCGGCACCAGTTCGATCAGCAGGATCACCCAGGGCCGCGCACCGTGCAGGTCGGCGACGAACAGGTAATACACGCAGAGCAAACCGACCAGGCCAAAAAACGCCAGCAGGCTGAGTGCGCGAGCCACCTTGACCCGTGGCTCCAGCCACGCCTGGGGCGGCAGGATCTTAGGCTTCCTGGCCACGACCGCCCTCCAGCAGGGTGGCGGTGTTCGCCAGGCGCAGGCCCAAGGCACGGCACAGGGCGATCTCATGCTGGTCGAGCATGCGCTTGCCGTCGGGGCCGGCGTGGTGGCTGGCGCCATACGGCGTGCCACCGCCCTGGGTATCGAGCAAGGCCTGTTCGCTGTAGGGCAGGCCGGTGATCAGCATGCCGTGGTGCAGCAACGGCAGCAGCATCGACATCAGCGTGGTTTCCTGGCCGCCGTGCAGGCTGGCGGTGGAGGTAAACACACCCGCCGGCTTGCCGACGAGGGCGCCGGTGAGCCACAGGTTGCTGGTGCCGTCGAGGAAGTACTTGAGCGGCGCCGCCATATTGCCGAAGCGGGTCGGGCTGCCCAGGGCCAGGCCGGAGCAGTGTTTCAGGTCGTCGAGGCTGGCATACAGCGCGCCTTCCTCCGGAATGCTCGGTGCCACCGCTTCGCACTCGGTGGAGATCGCCGGCACGGTGCGCAAGCGCGCCTCCATCCCGCCTTGCTCGATGCCTCGGGCAATCTGCCGGGCCATTTCGCTCACCGAGCCGTTGCGGCTGTAATACAGCACCAGCACATACGGCGACGTCACGGCAGGATCTCCAGTACGTTTTCCGGCGGACGGCCGATGATGGCTTTGTCGGCGGTTTCCAGGATCGGGCGTTCCATCAATTGCGGGTGATCGACAATCGCCGCGATCAACTGAGCTTCGCTGAAGCTGGCGTCGGCCAGGTTGAGCGCCTTGTATTCGTCTTCGCCGGTGCGCAGCAGTTGGCGCGCGCTGATGCCCAGCTTGCCGAGCAACGCCTTGAGTTGCGCGGCGTCCAGCGGGGTTTCCAGGTAGCGTACGACGGTGGGCGAGAGGCCACGGGCTTCCAGCAGTTGCAGCGCACCGCGGGATTTCGAGCAGCGCGGGTTGTGATAAAGCGTCAGATCGGTCATGTGCGGGTCGCATCTTGCGTAAGGTGGCGGGTATTCTACCCGCGCAGCGACCTGTCCTTAAACCGTAAGAGGCGATAGGCCGCAGCCAACGTTCATTTTTGCGAAGGATTACCCCATGACTAGGCGACTGATCGGTGTATTGGCGATCATCACAACCCTGCTGCTCAGCGGCTGCGGTAACGATTACGGCGTTGACCAATATGGCCAGAAGGTAGCGTCCGAACGCTTGGACAAGCAGTGGCTGGTGGTCAACTACTGGGCTGAATGGTGTGGCCCGTGCCGCACGGAAATCCCTGAACTCAACGCACTGGCCGAACACCTGAAGGCGCAGAACGTCGGCGTGTTCGGGGTCAACTTCGACAATGTGCAGGGCGAAGAGCTGAAAGCCGCCAGCGACAAGCTGGGCATCAAGTTCACGGTGCTGGCGCAGAACCCGGAAGAGATTTTCGATATTCCGCGTAGCGAAGCGTTGCCGGTGACCTACATCATCGATGACAAGGGCAAGGTGCGTGAAACGTTGATGGGCGAGCAGACGGTGGAAGGGGTGCTGGCCAAGCTCAAGGCCTTGCGCGGTTAAAGCCACAACTCAAAACAAATGTGGGAGGGGGCTTGCCCCCTCCCACATTTAGCTTCCATCAATCCATGGATTGGGAAAATCAGCCTTCTTCGAGCCACAAGCGTATTGGCTTGCCCTCGGCCGGCCAGAACCGCGTCTGCTCGATCGGCGAGATATCCCAGCGCTGTACGCCTTGCAGGGCCTGGAAGAAGCGGTGTTCCTGCTCCATCAAGGCTTCGGCGCAGAGTTTGCGGGTGCTGCCGATCTGGCCGAAGCTGAGCTTTTTGCCCTCGACGGTGTAGGGCGCGAACCAATGGTTGCAGCCGCCATTGCCGTAGGCGCGGCCATCGGCACCGAGGGTGACGGTCAGGTGCGCGTAGTCCATCAGCGGCCGCTCACCAATCCATTCCACCACGTAGCTGTGATCCTGCTTGAGCTTGACCGCGTCGCCGGCGCAGCCGGTCAGGGCCGACCCGAGGGCGGCGAGCAGCATCAGGCTTCTCATTGCGCAGCCTTCTGGCATTTCGGGCAGCGGTGCTTGTCGCCCTCGCTGGCCCAGCCCAACTCGGCGATCCGCGCATTGGCGGCCGGTTGCAGTGGCTCTTTGGTCAGCTTGGTTTCCACCGCAAACTCGAAGTCCAACACGGCGTCGCAGCTGTCGCAGTTGACCTTCCAGGTGTGAATCTCCAACTCGCCGAACTTCGGCCCCTGGGCCATGGCGACCCACTGGCCTGCAGGCCGGATGGAGTAGCGCGCGTCACCTTCGACGGTGAGGCGCATCGACAGGGTTTTACTGCCGCGCAGGGAGACGATCAGCACGTCGCCATGCTTGATCGAACCACCGTTGCCGGTGACCTGGTAACGGCCCGGCACCAGGGCGCGGCATTCGATCAGGGTGTGTTGCGGGCTCAGCAAACTGAAGCGGAAATCGTGTTCGGCCATGGATCCTCCAAATAGGCGCGGCATCCTATCACGGGTGCTGGCTCATCATGAGCCTGGTATGTGACCGCTGATCATCCTTCGACGAGGTTCTGTGCCCGGCCATCGGCCCAGGCGGCAATGTTGGCCAACGTTGTGCCGGCGATGGCCGCCAGCGCCTCGCGGGTCAGAAATGCCTGGTGCGCGGTAATGATCACGTTGGGGAAGGTCAGCAGGCGCGCGAGTACGTCGTCCTGCAAGGGCAGGTCGGAGCGGTCCTCGAAAAACAATTGCGCTTCTTCCTCATACACATCCAGCCCGAGGTAGCCGAGCTGGCCGTCCTTGAGCGCCTCGATCAGTGCCGGGGTGTCGACCAGACCACCGCGACCGGTGTTGATCAACATCGCGCCGGGTTGCATCTGTGCCAGGGAGCGGGCGTTGACCAAGTGTTTGCTGTCGGCGGTGAGCGGGCAGTGCAGGCTGATGATCTGCGCCTGGGCCAGCAGTTCGGGCAGGCTCACATAGCGCGCACCCAGGGCCTGGACCTGCGGGTTGGGGAAGGGGTCGTAGGCGAGCAACTGGCAACCGAAGCCGGCCATGATTTTGGCGAAGGTGGCGCCGATCTGCCCGGTGCCGACCACGCCGACGGTCTTGCCAACCAGGTCGAAACCGGTGAGGCCATGCAGGCTGAAATCGCCGTCGCGCGTACGGTTGTAGGCACGATGCAGGCGACGGTTGAGGGCGAGGATCAGCGCGACCGCGTGTTCGGCCACCGCGTGGGGCGAGTAGGCCGGTACGCGCACGATGGTCAGGCCCAGGCGCTTGGCGACGGGCAGGTCCACATGGTTGTAGCCCGCAGAGCGTAGGGCGATCAATCGTGTGCCGCCCTTGGCCAACTGCTCCAGCACCGGGGCGCTGAGGTCATCGTTGATAAAGGCGCAGACCACCTCGTGATGTTCGGCCAGGGCCACGGTGTCGAGGTTGAGTCGGGCCGGCTGGAATTGCAGCGCCAGACCCACCGGTAATGGTTCGCCGAGAAAGCTGTCGCGGTCGTAGGCCTGGCTGCTGAATAGAATTACGCGCATCAAAAAGCTCCCTGCAATTAATCACTTGGAAATGCCGATCAACAGTGGGAGGGGGCTTGCCCCCGATTACGGTGTGTCAGTGACAGACGTTTCGAATGACACGACGCTATCGGGGGCAAGCCCCCTCCCACAGGTGATCAGCGTCCATGAAGTCGCTTCAGGCGCTGACCCGCGCCTCGCTGGCCAGCCGTGCAATCGCCATGTCCAGTTCGTCCAGCGCATGCATGGCCTTGGCGTCGTCCTGCTTGAGCAGGGTTTCGGCGCGGTGGCAGCATGCGCGCAGTTGCGGTACGCCGCAGTAACGCGTTGCGCCGTGCAGGCGATGCACGCGTTCAATCAGGGCGTTGTTGTCATTGGCCTCACGGGCGAGGGTGATAGCCAGGCGGTCAGCATCCAGGGAGGCCAGCAGCATCGCCAGCATATCCGCCGCCAGATCGGCTTTGCCGGCCGCCAGGCGCAGCCCTTCCTCGTGGTCGAGCACCGACAGTTGCACGCCAGGGCCGAGGCCGTCGGTCGCGCGTTCCGGCCCCTGATTGCGCAGGGCGAGGCCGGTCCATTTCAACACCACTTGGGCCAGTTGGCGTTCGCTGATGGGCTTGGTCAGGTAGTCGTCCATGCCGCTTTGCAGCAAGGCGCGTTTTTCATTGGCCATGGCGTGGGCGGTGAGGGCGACTACCGGCAACGGCGTGCCGCTGCGTTCGCTTTCCCACTGGCGGATCGCCTCGGTGCTTTGGCGACCGTCCATACCGGGCATTTGCACGTCCATCAGCACCAGGTCGAAGGTGTCCTGCTTCACTGCGTCGATGGCTGCATAACCGCTTTCCACGGCATGCACCCGGGCGCCCATGTCTTCCAGCAGGGTCTGGACCAGCAACAGGTTCGCCGGGTTGTCATCCACGCACAGTACACGCGGTGCCCTACTGGACAGTGGCTCGCCGGGTTCGCTGCGTGTCGGGCGCGGGCTGATCAGGTCGGACAAGGCACGGCGCAGTTTGCGCGTGCACGCCGGCTTGGCCTGCAATTGACTGTTGGGGTTGGGCACCGACTGGTTGAACAGCATCTGTTCGGTGGTGGGGCACAGCACCAGCACTTTGCAGCCCAGGTGTTCGAGGTCCCACAGGTGTTGGTTGAGGCGCTCGGGCGGGATATCGTTGGCCGTGACGCCGAGCACCGCAAGGTCAATGGCCTGCTCGGTCTGATGGGCGCTGGTGATGCCGTTGGTCAGGCTCTCCAGGCTGTTGAACGGCGTGACTTCCAGGCCGCAATCTTCCAATTGATGTTGCAGCGCCTGGCGTGCCAGTTCGTGGTTTTCCAGCACCGCCACGCGATGGCCCAGCAGGGGCGCGGAAGGCAGGTCCTCGACGTCGTCGCGGGTCTTGGGCAGGTTCAGGCTGATCCAGAACTCCGAGCCTTCGCCCGGCGTGCTGTCGACGCCGATTTCGCCGCCCATCTGTTCGATCAGGCGCTTGGAGATCACCAGGCCCAAGCCCGTGCCGCCGGGCTGCCGCGACAGTGAATTGTCGGCCTGGCTGAAGGCCTGGAACAGGGCGCGCACGTCCTGGCTGGACAGGCCGATGCCGGTGTCCTGCACGCTGATGCGCAATTGCACGCTGTCTTCCTGTTCGTCCTCGATCATCGCCCGGGCCACAATGGTGCCTTCGCGGGTGAACTTGATCGCGTTGCTGATCAGGTTGGTGAGGATCTGCTTGAGGCGCAGCGGGTCGCCCACCAGCGCCAGCGGCGTGTCGCGGTAGACCAGGCTGACCAGTTCGAGCTGCTTGGCATGGGCGGCGGGGGCGAGGATGGTCAGGGTGTCTTGCAGCAAGTCCCGCAGGTTGAACGGGATGCTGTCGAGGACCAGTTTGCCGGCTTCGATTTTCGAGAAGTCGAGGATCTCGTTGATGATGCCCAGCAGGTTGTCGGCGGATTTTTCGATGGTGCCCAGGTAGTCGAGTTGACGCGGGGTCAGCTCGCTCTTTTGCAGCAAGTGGGTAAAACCCAGGATGCCGTTGAGCGGCGTGCGGATCTCGTGGCTCATGTTGGCCAGGAATTCCGACTTGATGCGACTGGCCTCAAGGGCCTCCTTGCGCGCCAGGTCCAGCTCGATGTTCTGGATCTCGATGGTTTCCAGGTTCTGGCGTACGTCTTCGGTGGCCTGGTCGATGCTGTGTTGCAGTTCTTCCTGGGCGTTCTGCAGGGTCTCGGCCATGCGGTTGATGCCCGAGGCGAGCTGGTCCAGTTCCTGGCTGCCCAGGGGCGGCAGGCGGGTTTCCAGGTTGCCGTCCTTGAGCTGGGCGACGGCTTGCTTGATCTGGCCGATTGGCGCGTTGATGGTACGGCTGATGCGCAGTGCCAGCGCCGCGGTGCAGATCAGGCCGATGGCAATCAGCAGCAGGCTGGCGAACAGGCTGCGGTAGCCACGCAGCAACATGCCGTTGTGGGACAGTTCCACCTCGACCCAGCCCAGCAGGCGGTCGGCTTCATCCGGGATCAGGTCGCCGGCGAGGTTGCGATGGCGGCCAAACACCGGCAGCAGGTAGCGCGTGGCGTCATTGCCGGTGCGCTGCAACAAGTGTGAGCTGTTGCCGATGGGTGCCTGGTTGAGCATGGTCGGGCCGGCATGGGCGAGGGACGCGCGGTCCGGGCTGAGGAACGACACGGCGCGTACGTCAGGCTGCTCAAGGGACTGGGTGGCGATGCGTTCCAGCAGGTCGGTGTTGCGTGCACTCAAGGCGGGCGCCACCAGCGGTGCCAGCTGCTCGGCGATCATTTCGCCACGTTGCAGCAATTGGGTCTGCAGTTCCGACAACTGCATCCAGGTGAAATAACCGCCCAGCAACGAGGCCATCAGGCTGGTTGGTAATAAGGTCAGCAACAGTACGCGGCCTTTTATCCCCATTCTTGTCAGCACGCCACTCTCCTGCTACCACATTGATATCGATGATTCACACGGGCATCCGGCCCGCGCCACCTGCGCAGTGTAGCCATTTGCGCGGCGTGGAATCTTGCAAATTAATGACATACGGCAATCTTCGCGCCATTTGGCGCCCGGTGGCGATTGCCTGTAGCGGGGTAATCTTGAATAATCAGCTATTGAGAATGACTTGCAGATACTAATGAATCCCGCAGCAATCGGCCTACCCAGTATCCTGACCATTGAAGATGACCCCGTGCTGGGCGCTTATGTCCATGAGCACCTGGGCCGGTGTGGCTTCCACGTGACCTGGTGCCAGAATGGCCAGCAGGGCCTGCAGATGGCACGCGACCAGGCCTTTGACGTGGTGTTGATGGATATCCTGTTGCCGGGGATGGACGGCCTGTCGATCCTCACTCACCTGCGCCAGAGCCATTCGATCCCGGTGATCCTGATGTCCGCACTGGGTGCCGAGGCCGATCGCGTCAGTGGTTTCCGCCTGGGGGCCGATGACTACCTGCCCAAGCCGTTCAGCATGATCGAGCTGCGCGTACGCATCGAAGCCATTCTGCGTCGGGTGGCCCTTGACCGGCGTCCACTGCCGATTCCGGCGCCGGTGCGCGACGATGCCCGCACCCTGCGTTTCGATGATGAACTGTGTGATGTCTTCCATCTTGACCACTGGGCCGGCCTGACCCGCAGCGAATACCGCCTGCTGGAAACCCTGCACCGCAACAGTGAAGAAGTCCTCAGCAAACCTTTCTTGTACCAGCACGTGCTGCAACGCGGTTATGCGCCCCATGACCGCAGCCTCGACATGCATATCAGCCAGATCCGCCGCAAACTCAAGGCCATCGGCTACACCGAGCGCGAAGTGCGCACCGTGTGGGGCAAGGGCTATGTGCTGAGCGGTCACGATGACGGCCTTTGAACGCCCCTTGAAACGGCTGCCGGGCAGGCACTCGTTATTCTGGAAACTGGCCTGCCTGCTGATCGCCTTTTGCTTGCTGATGATCTGGCTCAGTTGGTCCTGGGGCCGCTACATGGAGCAGAAGAATGCCTACCTGTCCGATGAAGCGCGGATCACCTTGAGTGGTTATGCAGTCGGGGCTGAGCAAGCGTGGAATCGCGGCGGGAGTGCGGGCGTTGACGCCTGGCTGCAGGCGGTGGGCAAGCGTGAAAGTACTTGGATAGGCGTGATCGGCAATGACCTGCAATCGTTGAGCAGCATCCCACTGAGCGACAACGAAAGCCAGCGCCTGACCTTTCTGCGTGGCCTGGATTGGCCAGTGAGCCGGCATGTCAAAGGCCTGCCGTGGCTGAAGATCCCGTTTCCGGTGGACCCTCATGCGGGTTCGCTGGTGATCGAGTTGCCGCAACGCTTCATGCCGGGGCGCTATCAACTGTTCTGGCGGGTGGTGACCAACGGGGTGATTCCCGGTCTGTTTACCCTGTTGCTGTGCATCGGCCTGTATCGGCTGCTGATCATGCCCCTCAATCAACTGCGCGAGCAGGCCAATGCCTGGCGTGCCGATCAGTTGAATACGCGGTTGTCTCACGATGCCACCAGTCGCCAGGATGAGCTGGGCGAACTGGGGCGTGCGTTCGACCATATGTCCGAGCGTTTGCAGGGCACCGTGGTGTTGCAGCAACAGTTGCTGCGGGACATGTCCCATGAACTGCGCACCCCGCTGAGTCGCCTCCGAGTGGCCTGTGACAGTGAGCAAGACCTGGTGCAACTGCGCGAGCGGCTCGGCCGTGAAATCGACGCGATGCAGCGCCTGGTGGAAGACAGCCTGCAACTGGCCTGGCTCGACACCGAACGCGCGCCGCTGCCCCAGGAAGCTATCCAGCTTCAGGCACTGTGGGACATGTTGCGCGAAAACGCCTGCTATGAGAGCGACTGGCCGGCGTCACGGCTGCCATGCCTGCTGGGGGCGGAATGCTGGGTGCGAGGCAACCTGAATGCGTTGGCCCAGGCCCTGGAAAACATCTTGCGCAACGCTATCCGCCACTCACCGTCGGGCGGTGTGGTCAGCCTGGACGGGCGTCACGAAGGTGATTATTGGCATGTCTGGCTGGAAGACCAGGGCGGCGGGATCGATGAGGGGGACCTGGAACGGATCTTCGCGCCTTTTACCCGCCTGGACGGTTCACGCCCCGGCGATGGCGGCTTCGGGCTGGGCCTGAGCATCGCCCGCAATGCCGTGCAGCGCCAGGATGGCAACCTGTGGGCGGAAAATACCGGTCAAGGCCTGAGGGTGCACCTGCGCTTGCGGGCCAGCTAAGCGCGACGCTGTTTGCGCTTTTTCCACTGGTGGGCCACCCACCAGCGCCAGTAGCCCATGGTCAGGCAATAGGCGAGGGCGCCCAGCACTAGCCCCAACACCACTGAACCCAGCAGGAACGGCTGCCACAAGGTGCTCAGTTGGCCGCTGATCCATTCCCAGGTCAGGTCGTCGGGCAGGCTGCGCGGTGGCACATTCATCAGCCAGGCACCGGTCATGTAGGTGCCGATAAAGACCACGGGCATGGTGATCGGGTTGGTCAGCCACACCAGGCTGATAGCGATGGGCATATTGCCGCGCACGGTGATCGCCAGGACCGCCGCTAACAGCATCTGGAGTGGAATCGGTATAAACGCCGCGAACAAACCCACGGCCATTGCGCGTGCGACCGAGTGCCGGTTCAGGTGCCAGAGGTTCGGGTCATGCAGCAACGTGCCGAGAAACTGTAATGACTTATGTTCCCTGATACTCGTGGGATCGGGCATGTACCGTTTGAATAAGCGCCGGGGCATAAGGGGTCCAGGTCAGTTCGAGGGGCAAGTATGCCCGCATTCTATAAACAGAAAATTCAGACTTTGTGACAAAACATCAAAGGCCGCCCTGGGCATCCGGCTAAGACTGAGTGGATCACTTGAAAAGGATGGTTCATGAAAACAGGGATGTGCGCGTTTGCGCTGGGGTTGCTGGCCTTGCGCTTTTTGCCGGCGTTGCCACCTATGGGATGGCTGATTGCCTGCCCGGTGCTGGCGTTGATGTTGTTGCCGTTTCGTACCTACCCACTGGCGTTTTTCCTGCTGGGGCTGGGTTGGGCATGCCTCAGCGCACAGTGGGCACTGGATGATCGCCTGATACCGGCACTGGACGGCCAGACGCGCTGGCTGGAGGGTCGGGTGATCGGATTGCCGCGACAGACGGGCGAGGGTGTGCGCTTCGAATTTGCCGATAGCCGGTCGCGAAATGCCCGCTTACCCCAACGCATCCGCGTGTCCTGGCGGGGCGGGCCGCCGGTGCGCAGCGGTGAACGCTGGCGCCTGGCGGTTACCCTCAAGCGTCCGGCCGGTTTGCTGAATTTCCACGGGTTTGATCAGGAAGCCTGGCTGTTGGCCCAACGCATCGGCGCCACGGGCTCGGTCAAGGACGGCGAGCGCCTGGCGCCGGCCCGCAATGCTTGGCGCGACAGTGTGCGTCAGCGCCTGCTGGCGGTGGATGCCCAAGGCCGTGAGGCCGGCCTGGTTGCCCTGGTGCTGGGGGATGGCTCCGGGTTGGCCGCTGCCGACTGGCACGTGTTGCAGGACACGGGCACCGTGCACCTGCTGGTCATCTCCGGCCAGCATATTGGTTTGCTGGCGGGTTTGATCTATGGGCTGATCGCCGGGTTGGCCCGCTACGGTTGCTGGCCACGAACCTGGCCGTGGTTGCCCTGGGCGTGTGGCCTGGCGTTCAGCGCTGCGTTGGGCTACGGCTGGCTCGCAGGGTTTGGCGTGCCGGTGCAACGGGCTTGTGTGATGGTCGGGTTGGTGTTGGTGTGGCGGCTGCGCTTCCGGCATCTGGGGCTGTGGTGGCCATTGCTGCTGGCACTCAATGGGGTGTTGGTGCTGGAACCGTTGGCCAGTTTGCAGCCAGGGTTCTGGCTGTCATTCGCAGCGGTGGCGGTGTTGATTCTGGCGTTTGGTGGGCGGCTGGGGCCGTGGAGCCTGTGGCAGGCGTGGACCCGACCGCAGTGGCTGATTGCCATCGGGTTGTTTCCGGTGTTGTTGGTGTTGGGACTGCCCATCAGCCTGAGCGCACCGCTGGCCAACCTGGTGGCTGTGCCGTGGATCAGCCTGGTGGTTTTGCCGTTGGCGTTATCAGGGACTGCATTACTGCCATTACCGTTCATTGGCGAGGGTTTGCTGTGGCTGGCGGGCGGTGCACTGGATGGCTTGTTCAGGGGGTTGGCGTGGCTCGCCGGACACATGCCGGCCTGGATCCCGGCGCAAGTACCGTTTGGTTACTGGTTGGTGAGCCTGCTGGGTGCCGTGCTGCTTCTGCTGCCCGGGGGTGTACCCTTTCGCATGCTGGGCTGGCCGATGTTGCTACTGGCGGTGTTTCCCCCGCGAGAGCAGGTGCCCCACGGGCAGGTGGAGGTGCTGCAGTTGGACGTCGGGCAGGGGCAGTCGCTGATTCTGCGCACGCGCCATCATGCATTGCTTTACGACGCCGGACCGCGCACCGGAACCTTTGATCTGGGCGCACGGGTGGTGCTGCCGTCGTTGCTCAAACTTGGCGTCGAGACGTTGGACCTGATGCTGCTCAGCCACGCCGATGCGGATCACGCCGGTGGTGCGGCGGCAATTGTCAAAGGCATACCGATCAGGCGTGTGGTGGGCGGGGAAACCGACGGGTTGCCGGTGTTTATCGGTACGCAACCCTGCGTCAGTGGCGAACGATGGACCTGGGACGGCGTCACGTTCGAACTCTGGCAGTGGCCTGGCGCCATCAGTGGCAATGCAAAGTCTTGCGTGTTGCAGGTGCAGGCCAATGGCGAGCGCCTGTTACTGACCGGCGACATCGATCGCGAAGCCGAGAAGGCCATGCTTGCGTCGCCCCTGGCGGTGCCCACCGAGTGGCTGCAGGCGCCCCACCATGGCAGTCGCAGCTCTTCGTCCTGGGCGTTTGTCGATCGGCTTGCACCCCGCAATGTGCTGATCTCGCGGGGGCGTGGCAATGCATTCGGCCATCCCCATCCGCAGGTGATGGAACGTTATCGGCGGTTGGGCAGCCGGGTGTATGACAGTGCCGAGCAGGGGGCCGTGCGTGTGCAGTTGGGAGCGTTCGCGCCACCGGTCGTTGCGCGCAGTCAACGCAGGTTCTGGCGCGAGCGCTTACCCTAAGGGTTCAAGGCCTCGGCCGATGGGGTCTGTGGCCGACGCACCTATATGGTAAAGTGGCGCACTTTTTCGAGGGGACATTCACTGTGTGGGAATTGGTCAAATCCGGCGGCTGGATGATGTTGCCGATCATCATGAGCTCTATCGCCGCACTCGGCATCGTCGCCGAACGCCTGTGGACCCTGCGTGCCAGCCGCGTGACCCCCGAGCATCTGCTGGGGCAGGTCTGGGGCTGGATCAAGAACAAGCAACTGGACAAGGAAAAGCTCAAGGAACTGCGCGCCAACTCCCCGTTGGGTGAGATCCTTGCCGCAGGCCTGGCCAACTCCAAGCATGGTCGCGAGATCATGAAGGAGTGCATCGAAGAGGCCGCCGCCCGCGTCATCCATGAACTGGAGCGCTACATCAACGCCCTCGGCACCATCGCCGCCATGGCGCCGTTGCTTGGCTTGCTGGGCACGGTGTTGGGCATGATCGACATTTTCAGTTCGTTCATGGGCTCCGGCATGACCACCAACGCCGCTGTTCTGGCCGGTGGTATCTCCAAGGCACTGATCACTACGGCCGCCGGCCTGATGGTGGGTATTCCTTCGGTGTTCTTCCACCGGTTCCTGCAACGCCGCATCGATGAACTGGTGGTGGGCATGGAGCAGGAAGCCATCAAGTTGGTGGAAGTGGTGCAGGGCGACCGCGACGTGGACCTGGTTGGGGGCAAAGCGTGAAATTTCGCCGCAAGCAACGGGAAAATGTCGATATCAACCTCGCGTCGCTGATCGACGTGGTGTTTATCCTGCTGCTGTTTTTTGTCGTCACCACCACCTTCACCCGGCAAACCGAGCTGCGCGTCGACCTGCCGGAAGCCGTGAGCGGTTCGCCGGCCGAAGACCAGCAAGTCAAGCAACTGGACATCGCCATCAGCGCCGACGGGGTGTTCTCGGTGAACAACCATTTGCTGGAGAAAAACGACCTCGCCAACCTGATGGAGGCGTTGCAGAAGGAGTCCGGCGGCGACACGCAGTTGCCGCTGTCCATCAGCGCTGATGGCAAGACCCAGCACCAGGCCGTGATTACCGCAATGGACGCTGCCGGCAAGCTCGGTTTCAGCCATTTGCGCATGAGCACCGTCGAGGCGGCGAGCCAACCCTGATGGCCATGTCCGATCGTTTGCTCAAGGCCTGGTACGAGGGCCATCCGGCACTCGTGTTGTTGCGGCCGCTGGAGTCGCTGTATCGCCGGGTGGTGCAGCGCAAACGCGCACGCTTCCTGGCGGGTGAGGGCGATATCTATCAACCGCCAGTGCCGGTGGTGGTGGTGGGTAATATCACCGTGGGCGGCACTGGCAAGACGCCATTGATCCTGTGGTTGATCGAACACTGCCGACGCAGCGGCTTGCGCGTGGGTGTGGTCAGCCGGGGTTATGGCGCCAAGCCGCCGCAGTTGCCGTGGCGGGTCGAGGCCAGCCAAAGCGCCGATGTGGCGGGTGATGAGCCTTTGTTGATCGTGCAGCGCTGCGGCGTACCGCTGATGATCGACCCCGATCGCAGCCGTGCGGTCCAGGCGCTGCTGGCCAGTGAAACCCTGGACCTGATCCTCTCCGACGACGGCCTGCAGCATTACCGCCTGGCCCGTGACCTTGAACTGGTGTTGATCGACGCCGCCCGTGGCCTGGGCAACCGTCGCTGTCTGCCGGCGGGGCCGTTGCGCGAACCGGTGGAGCGCCTGCAGGGTGTCGATGCGTTGCTGTACAACGGCGCCGTCGGCGACCACGAGGACGGCTTTGCCTTTCGTTTGCAGCCCACCGCACTGGTCAACCTGCAAACCGGCGAGCGCCGGCCGGTGGATCATTTTGCGCCGGGCCAGCAGGTGCATGCGGTCGCCGGCATCGGCAACCCGCAACGTTTCTTCAACACCCTTGAAACGCTACACTGGCAGCCGATACCCCATGCATTTGCCGACCACGCGCCCTACAGTGCCGAGGTCCTGAATTTTACGCCGTCATTGCCGCTGGTCATGACCGAAAAGGACGCGGTGAAGTGCCGCGCCTTTGCCCAGCCCGACTGGTGGTACCTTGCGGTGGATGCGCTGCCGTCGCCGGCGTTCGTCGCCTGGTTCGACACGCAGCTGATGCGCCTGTTGCCCGCCCGTCTTTTGCCTTAAACCGCTTTCTTCCAGGAAACACTCATGGACACCAAACTGCTCGACATTCTCGCTTGCCCGATCTGCAAAGGCCCGCTCAAGCTCAGCGCCGACAAAACCGAGCTGATCAGCAAAGGCGCCGGCCTGGCGTACCCGATCCGTGATGGCATCCCGGTGATGCTGGAAAGCGAAGCCCGTACCCTGACCACCGATGAGCGCCTGGATAAATGACCACCGCCTTTACCGTTGTCATTCCCTCCCGCTATGCGTCGACCCGACTGCCGGGCAAACCGCTGCAACTGATCGGCAACAAGCCGATGATCCAGCTGGTGTGGGAACAGGCCTGCAAAAGCAGCGCCGAGCGTGTGGTGGTGGCCACCGATGACCCGCGCATCATCGAGGCCTGCAAAGGCTTTGGCGCCGAGGCGGTGCTGACCCGCGAAGACCACAACTCCGGCACCGACCGCCTGGCCGAAGTCGCCACAAAGCTTGGCCTGGCGCCAGACGCCATCGTGGTCAACGTGCAAGGTGACGAGCCGTTGATCCCGCCCGGCGTTATCGACCAGGTGGCCGCCAACCTGGCCGCCCATGGCGAAGCGCGCATGGCGACGCTGGCCGAGCCGATCGAAGACATCGAGACCCTGTTCAACCCGAACGTGGTGAAAGTGGTCAGCGACATGAATGGCCTGGCGCTGACGTTCAGCCGTTCGACCCTGCCGTGGGCACGCGACGCCTTCGCCAGGCAACCGGACGTGTTGCCGGAAGGCGTGCCGTACCGTCGCCATATCGGCATCTACGCCTACCGCGCCGGCTTCTTGCATGACTTCGTCAGTTGGGGCCCGTGCTGGCTGGAAAACACTGAATCCCTGGAGCAACTGCGGGCGCTGTGGCACGGCGTGCGCATCCACGTAGGCGATGCGCTGGAAGCGCCGCCGGCCGGTGTCGACACTCCCGAAGACCTCGAGCGCGTCCGTCGCCTGCTGGGGGCCTGATGGAGGTTCTGTTCGTCTGCCTGGGCAATATCTGCCGCTCGCCCACCGCAGAAGGCGTACTGCGCCACAAACTGCGCGACGCGGGGCTGGCGGGGCAGGTCGATGTGGCGTCCGCCGGCACCGGTGAGTGGCATATCGGCAATCCGCCGGACCAGCGCAGCCAGCGTGCGGCGTTGGCGCGCGGCTACGATCTGTCGGCCCAGCGCGCCCAGCAGGTGTCCCGCGCCGACTTTGCGCGCTATGACCTGATCCTGGCCATGGACCACAGCAACCTGCGCAACCTCAAGGCCATGCAGCCGGGGCAGGGCAAGGCAGAGCTGGACCTGTTCCTGCGCCGTTACGATGCCGAAGTGGACGAAGTGCCAGACCCATATTACGAAGGTGAACAGGGCTTCGAACGGGTCCTGGACCTGATCGAACAGGCCTGTGATTTATTGGTGATCGAATTGAAGGGGCGGTTATGACCTTGCAGGTGCTTGCGCAGGTATCGCTCAAGCCTTTCAACAGCTTTGGCATTGATGTGCGGGCCCAACTGTTCGCCGAAGCCCACAACGACAGCGATGTGCGCGAGGCCCTCACATACGCCACCGCGCACAATGTGCCGCTGCTGGTGATCGGCGGCGGTAGTAACCTGTTGCTGACCCAGGATATTCCGGCGCTGGTGCTGCGCATGGCCACCCAAGGGATCCGCGTGTTGCACGACGACGGTTTGCGTGTGGTGGTCGAGGCCGAGGCCGGCGAAGCCTGGCACCCCTTTGTGCTGTGGACCCTGGACCAAGGCTTCTGTGGCCTGGAAAACCTCAGCCTGATCCCCGGCACCGTCGGCGCCGCGCCCATGCAGAACATCGGTGCCTACGGTGTCGAGATCAAGGATGTATTCGCCGGCCTGACCGCCCTGGACCGCCACACCGGCGAGCTGCGCGACTTCAGCCTGGAGGAATGCAACTTTGCCTACCGTGACAGCCTGTTCAAGCACGAGACCGGACGCTGGCTGATCCTGCGCGTGCGTTTCGCCCTCAGCCGCGCCAGCCACCTGAAACTCGACTACGGCCCCGTCCAGCAGCGCCTGGCGGCGCAGGGGATCAGCGAGGCAACGCCGAGCGACGTCAGCCGCGCCATCTGCAGCATCCGCCGCGAAAAACTGCCGGACCCGGCAGAACTTGGCAATGCCGGCAGCTTCTTCAAGAACCCGTTGGTGTCCCAAGTGCTGGCGGCCGAGTTGCAGGCGCTGTACCCGGACCTGGTGGCTTACCCGCAACCTGACGGGCAGATGAAGCTCGCGGCCGGCTGGCTGATCGACAAGGCGGGCTGGAAGGGCTTCCGTGAAGGGGATGTGGGTGTGCACAAGCTGCAGGCGCTGGTGCTGGTCAACTATGGCGGTGCCTCGGGGCACGACATTGCCAACCTGGCCCGGCGTATCCAGCGGGACATTCTGGAGCGCTTCAAGGTCGAGCTGGAAATGGAACCCAACCAGTACTGATCTCCTGAAAACAAAAATGCCCCGCATCTTTCGATACGGGGCATTTTTTATTGCAGCCAGTAATCAGTCGTCGCGGCTCATGATGCCGAAGATCTGCAACAGGCTGATGAACAGGTTGTAGATCGACACATACAGGCTGATGGTCGCCATGATGTAGTTACGCTCACCACCGTGGATGATCGCGCTGGTCTGGAACAGGATGCACACCGAGGAGAACAGCACGAAACCTGCGCTGATCGCCAGTTGCAGCCCGCTGATCTGGAAGAACATGCTCGCAACCACCGCCGCCAGCAACACGAAGAAACCTGCGGTGATGAAGCCGCCCAGGAAGCTCATGTCCTTGCGGGTGATCAGCACGTAGGCCGACAGACCACCAAACACCAGCGCCGTCATGGCAAACGCCGAGCTGACCACTTCCGCGCCGCCGGCCATGCCGAGGTAACGGTTGAGGATCGGGCCGAGGATAAAGCCCATGAAGCCGGTCAGGGCAAATGCCGACACCAGGCCCCACGCCGAGTCGCGCAGTTTGTTGGTGAGGAAGAACAGGCCATAGAAGCCGATCAGCACCACAAAGATATTCGGGTAGCCGACGCGCATCTGCTGAGCCACGAACGCCATCACGCCGCTGAATGCGAGGGTAAGGGCGAGCAGGCCATAGGTGTTGCGCAACACGCGGCTGACTTCAAGCTGCTCAGCCTGCGCGTTACCATTCACTGCGTAATTCTGTTCGCGCATGGCGACACTCCTTCAGTTTTGAAACGTTCAGTCGCAAAGATCATAACAGACGCTCTGTAACAAGCTATGGCGAGAGTTTGACAGTGTGTTTCATTCGGGTATTATGGCGCCCGCTGAGACGGGATAGGCTACTATAATCCTGTGATGCACAAGGGAAATTGGCAGAGTGGTTGAATGCACCGGTCTTGAAAACCGGCGGACGTTAATAGCGTCTCCAGGGTTCGAATCCCTGGTTTCCCGCCAAGATTCAAACGAAAGCCCCGCGAATGCGGGGCTTTTGTGTTTCTGGGGGTTGGGTAGGCAGCAACGGTTTTTCATAGGAGTTCCGAAACTTTCGGGTAGGCGTTCCGAAACTTCGCCTATTTTGATGGTTTAGCAGTGGCGCCAATCCTCCTGTAAACCCGTTTGGTGATCTCCTGCGTGCTATGTCCCGGCAGTAGGCTGGCTTCGCCAATATCGATGATTTCCGATGCCGCCTTGGGTCTTGCCGCTATAGCGGCTGACTTTGAAGGGGAGGGATAAAAGGGCAGCGAATGAGTGAGGTGCTAATTCCAGCGAACGTCGAGTTCTGAAATTTGTTGCTGCAGCTGCTCTATGCGCTCAAACCAAGAATCGAAACCATTGGATTCGTCCTGCACCATGAACAGGTAATATCCACCCGTTTCACCTGCGCGGTCATCCTGAATTTCTATCGTCCAACCAGCGTATTCGCCAGTGAAAACCGTTCCAGTGCGGATGATCTGCATGTGTTGGTCTGAATCCAGTGAAGGCTTGCAAGGGCAATAGTACTTTTTTACATCAGCTTGGGAGATGTTGGTACCGCGGCATACTCCCTTGCCACCAGGTCATGGGCATTCACAACCGTGATGCCGATTGATGACCACGCCCGCGGTCCTGAATACCCGCTACCAAGCTGATGCGTTATTCTTCGGGAAATTTAGCAGTGCCTGATAGGTCATTTCCATGCTGCGATTCGAAGCTTTCAGTAATGGGCAGCCTATCGGTTGGTCCGATTTAGAGCTCGGCGATCCGCCCATGGGGGTTGCGTTCGGCGTATTTGTTCCTGCTCCTGGATATTCCATTATCCAGGAGCAAGTCAGAGCCTTTGCTCAGCGTGATCAGAGACATTTTAATTTTACAGTGCGTATTGTGGGCGCAGAGGCGATTCGTGCAGCCGGTGTGTGCATTGCGGATTACTCGTCTGATTGCGGGGAAGACGCAATAGAGTTGAGCGTTCTAGGAATCGAGTATCCACCATACGGTGATGTCTTTCCTGAGCACGTCGCGGCCTATAACCAGCAGTGGGGAGCGTAAGTCGCTTCGAGCTACTGAAAACTGTGTAGATTTAGGTGTGCCGCAGGTGAGTGCGGCACGGGTGATTGTCACATGCCACCAAACAGTATCTTAGCGCTGACCAGTTTCTGGCCGTTGACCGTGAGAGTGCAAAAGCTCTCAGGTATTGTCCTGCCAGGCTCAGTCTTCAGAGGTTCGCATTTCAGAACTCCCTTCTTGTCGCCGAATGGTAGTTCAAACCCCGCAAGCGTCTTGCTGAATTCCAGAGTGTATTGCTGCCCATAGCCCATTCTTGCGATTACGGTAGGCTCGCCGTCGCTCAGGAATCCGGACGTAGGAAACGCGCACAATGTGCCTTCCACTCGCTTCCCGTCGATGATGTTTGCGTCTGTATAGCAGGCGATTTGGCTGCGTTTGGTTGCTATCCCACCGGGGCCCAGGTTGGTCCACGTTGCTTGAGGGCCCACGGTGCATCCGCTGAGCGACGCAGCGCCCAAAAGGCATACGAAGAGTGAGCCGGCTTTGACGAATGACATGAGTATTAGCGTCCTTACTTTTTGAAGTCGCCATGAATACCGGCAATGCGCCACTATTTCAAGCTCAAGGTAACTTATGGACAGGCAGACCCACCATCGTCACTGCTTGAGCTGTCCGACCTATCCGACTTCGACATTCGCCTAACCCCGGCTCCCGAAGTATGGGAATGACTCCAAGCCGAGATCCTCACCGACACCGGCAGTATTCACAACGAAGACCATGCCCAATTACTGGATGCGGGCATCCGGGTGATGTGGGCGTCGTCGAAGTTAGAGAAGCAGGGCCGCACAGCCATTATCCCATTGGGTTTGTGCACTTCCTGCCAAGCTTTTCCTCGTCATCTCTTTGATTTTTTACTACTATTGCTCACCTGCGCACTCAAGGAAGAGCGGCTGAGCGCCTTGAGTCTGGTAGAAAATGTACGCTCGATCATTGATTGAGTGATGACTTTTACCCAGAACCTAACGACTCAGCCAACCCCAAATACCTCTTGGTGAAACCGATGAATAAAATGAGTGGCATCGTTGTAGTGGTAGGTCTTGCTCTCTCGGGATGCGCTACGAAAACTCCAGAAAAACCTAAAGAGACTCCCCCTCCAGCCGTCGTCCATGAGGCACCCGCTGAAGCCGCACCTTCGACTCCACCAGAAAATTTCACTGTGCGATATGAGGCTGCGCCTGCGAACCCACGTCCTGTAGCCCCAATCCATGTCTCCCAGGAGGCTGCTCAGGAAGAATCTGAAACAAACTTGACCCAGAATCGCGCTGAGCAATGCCGTAAAGAGCTTGATGTTCTAAGGGTGTACAACAAAGCGTCTTACGATAAATACGAGGCGCAATACCAGGCCATTGCGGCCAAGACGGCTAAATACATGGAAATCAAAGACTCATTGGGTCCTGATTTGAACTACATGGTCATGCCGGCTTATCAATTTCAAATTCGTGAATTCTGCTTCCGGGTCAAGACTCGTTTGACGGAACTTGTGCTTCGCCAAGCCAAATAGTGATCCCGCGTCAGGGTGAGATTTTTGCCAGTCGAGGAAACGTTGAAAAACATTCCGTTTCTGGCGGAATACCCACCTTGAGCGCTGCTTAGCCCGGAGAGTTCAAGTGGTGCCCCGGAAGCGTCTTAAGGCCTTCGTGGCGCCGCTTTATCCGAGAGACGAAGTTGATCTCCGGTGTGTGTTTGTGTGGCACCTGGACATGCTTTGTATTGGCTTTTACCCGAAGGGGCTGCGTTTTCACGCCGTCGCGATTGCGGGGCTTTTGCGTTTTTGAGGGATGGTAGCGGGCACAGTAAAGCGCATCGGTTCATGCGGTTTGCGCAACTCAATATCAGCGAGCTGGTTTCGCGGTCTCCCCGGCTCACTTCATCGTCGCCGTTACGCCCCAGATTCCACGATACCCAGCAACAGCTCCAGCGATTGCTCCAGCGAGCAGAAGTCCGTATCTATTCGCAAGTCCGGATTAACGGGTGCCTCATACGGCGAACTGACCCCCGTGAAATTCGGCAGGTTTCCGGTTCTTGCCATGTGGTACATCCCTTTTGGGTCACGTGCTTCGCATATCTCCAAGCGGGTGCTCACATGAATCTCGCGGAAGCTCTCTGGCCCGATGATCGTTCTCGCTTGTTTTCGATCTTTTCCGTAAGGGGAAATGAATGCAGCTATCACGATGATTCCAGCATCGTTCATCAGCTTCGCGACTTCGGCGACGCGACGGATGTTTTCGGCGCGGTCTTCGGGGCTGAAGCCGATATTGTTGTTTAGTCCATGGCGTATATTGTCGCCATCCA
This sequence comes from Pseudomonas azotoformans, assembly GCF_900103345.1. Classification (NCBI taxonomy): domain Bacteria; kingdom Pseudomonadati; phylum Pseudomonadota; class Gammaproteobacteria; order Pseudomonadales; family Pseudomonadaceae; genus Pseudomonas; species Pseudomonas azotoformans. Next base: position 2,081,387 of record NZ_LT629702.1, on the reverse strand, counting down.
GCACATAGCACACACGTCCTTTATCTATGAGCCTGCGTTCCAAGGCGTAAGCCAGGGTTGATTTTCCTGATGCGCTCAGGCCCGTCATCCATAGTGTCATGGGCTTGTGGCCGAGCAGTTGGTGCCGGTCTTCTGCCGTCACTTGGCTGTTATGCGCGACGATAAGATTTCGATTTTCTTGAGTCATTGAAAGCAAGTCTCGGAACTCTGCGGCTGGGGCCGCTTTTTGAAAGTATCTCAGGCTTGATTAACAGCAGCTTCTGCATTGAGCGTCTTACCACTCTAGCGCTTTATCCATGAGGCCGCGTTTCTTAGCGGTGCAGTCACTCGCCAGGACGTTGAGCTGTAAAGGGCCTGAAGCAGGCCTTTGCAGTGCGCCAGTTCCTCTGTCGTTGAGGTGGCGGCAGCAGTCGCTTCCAATCGCGCCTGTTCAGCGTTCCGCGCTAAAACGGCTTGCTTGACCAGCTCGTCATTGAGACGGTCCGCCAGTGCTCTCTGCTTGGTCAGTTCGTCATTGAGTTGATCTAGCAGGGCGCTCTGCCTGGCCAGTTCGTCATTGAGTTGACCCAGCTTGGCGGTCTGTTGAGCCTGTTCCTCATTGACATGACGCAACGTGTTTTCACTGTAGGAAAGTCGTTTTTCTTTCAGCTTGATCAGCCTGCTGATCAAGCGCTGGTCGTATGCTTGCAGCACGGCATCAGTGAATACATAGTCAAGCGAGTTGATGGCTTTGATTTGCGCCAATGTCTGAGGCTTGAGTGCAGGCACTTTGCTGCCGTTGGCGATGTGCTGCATGTCTTTCTCGATGTTTACGTCCAGATCAGCGATCAGCCCGCACGTACTCATGAATTCGCCCAGCGCAGGAAAGCGACCCACCCATATGAATGTCTGGCGCACCAGTTGAGCCAAATCCAGGGCGGCGGCCTCATCGAACGTCTTGCGCTCATGCTGGGGATGCAGGAAGGTTGAAAAGTAAGACAGGTAATAGTTCTGGTTCAGTTGCGCATAGTTTAAAACCAGCGCGTCGGGATCGACATCGTCTTCAATCATTCGATTGAACCAGGCCTCCCCGTACTCCTTGCGGTGAAACTCATATTCCCCGGATGGAAGTTGCCCGGCAGCAACGCTGGCATGCGCCTCGCGAAGAAAGCGACGCATGTGAAAGGCTTCTGAAACCAGGCGGCTCACCGGGTCACGAATCAATGTCACACGCTGTACCTGGTCAGACTCCAGCAAGTATGGTTCGTATTGATGGGTATGGTGATGGTAAATGACATCATCATCGAAGCAGAGGCCGGTCTGCTCAAGAAACTCGTGGAAAAACCGGATCGCCTTATCCGGGGCGAATGGATGTCCGGTGATCTCTTTGGATTGATGATAGAGGTCGGCGATGATTCTATTCTGCCTGGCCGCTACACCGGCCAAACTATGCCAGACCGATGATCCCCCAGTCCTGGGAATATGAAAAAACATCAAAGCCATGAGTATCCCGTTATTTTAATGCACAACACAATGCGTTGAGAGAATGTCCGGGCAGGCTGCAATGCAGTATGTGTCAGGGGTCTATGAACCCACCCAAAAGGATGGAACATTAACAGATTGACGGGTGGCTGTTCCAGGCGCAATGCGCGGACCTCGCCGGGATGATCCGGCACTCATCCGTGCTTTGAGTTCCATTGGCAGTTGCGGGCTTTCCGATCAGGTCGTCGCAGTCAACCCGCTACTTTGCCTGCGACTTCATCGGCCCATCGCCCGCAACCATTGAAGCAATTCCATTTCCACACCGCCTGCCTTGGGCGCAGTCGAAGACAGCAGGCAATAGCTTGTACCGTCCTCAACGAATCCTAAAGGAGCGGCCAAGACACCGTTGAGGATATCGTCGCGAACGAGATGCCACGGCCCCATGGCAACTCCGAGGCCCGCAACAGCTGCCTGAATGCTGAAGTAAAAGTGCTCAAATGCTTGCATCTCCGTCACGGGGGTGGGCAGTTGTTTTGCCACGGCCCATTCCTGCCAAGCTGTAGGCCGGCTTTTTGTGTGAAGCAGCGGGGCGGTTGAATGCAAGAAATGCCCGTTTGGGCCGAACCACGTATCCACCTTATCTGGCCGGCACACAGGGCCGACCTTCTCGGGGAATAAGGCTTCGGCGTGATAGCCGGGAGGGCGTGGGAAGTCGTCTCGCCGGATAGCCAGGTCGATGCCCTGGTCGAATGAAAACAGGCCACCGCCCGCCACCAAGTGAATGTCCAGCCCGCAGTGGCGTGCCTGGAACTCGCTCCAGCGCGGGATCAGCCAGCGCATCAGCAGGGTGGGTTCGCAGGACAGGACGAGCTGACGGGCGCGGCGGGATTCGGTACGGATCTCACGCACGGCGTGGTTCATCACGCCAAGCCCTTCGTTGACCGCTTTGGCAAGGCGTCTTCCGGTATTCGTTAAAAACACCCTGCGGCTGCGTCGGTCGAACAGGTCAACGCCCAGATCCTCTTCAAGCAAGCGCACGGCGCGGCTGATGGCGCCGGGTGTCAGGTGCAGTTCCTCTGCAGCACGGGCAAAGCTTTCAAAGCGTCCGGCTGATTCGAAGCAACGCAACGCGAGTAAAGAGGGCATACGATTGTCAGAAACAGGCGATTCAAAATCACCTTTCCCTTTAGAAATCATCGTTAGTTCCAGTCAGCACAGTTTGAAAAAATGGGGACCTACGACCACTATTTATCAAGGTACACCATGAACGAATGGATAGCAGTAATCACCATTACCCTGCTGGCATGCATCAGTCCCGGGCCGGATTTCGCCATGGTTTCCCGCAACGGGCTGTTGCTGTCTCGACGTGCGGGTGTCCTCACTGCGCTGGGCATCGGCATGGGTGTGCTTGTGCATGTGAGCTATACGCTGCTCGGATTAGGCTGGGTGCTCCAGCAAACGCTCTGGTTGTTCGGCGCGTTGAAGCTGGCGGGGGCGGCGTATCTTGTCTACCTGGGGGTGAACATGCTGCGGGCCAGGCCTGCGATCGATCCTTTGGATGCGCCGTCACCCGTCATGTCCGATCTGGCGGCTTTGCGGACGGGGTTTCTGACCAATGCGTTGAACCCCAAGACGGCGATTTTCATTGTCAGCCTGTTCATGGGGGTCGTCAGGCCGGACACGCACTTAAGCGTGCAAATCGCCTATGGCGTGTTCATCGCGGGGGCGCACGTGGTGTGGTTCAGCCTCGTCGCGCTGTGTTTCTCTGCGGGCAGTGTGCGCCAGAAGTTGATGGCTGCACGGCATTGGATCGACCGACTGTTTGGTGGCCTGCTAGTGAGCTTTGGTGTATTGCTGGCGGTCACCCGGCGTTCGGGCTGAGTTAATCAGTCGCATACCGTTGCCTTTTAACGCGGTACATATCGCCATCCGCGTGACTCAGCAGCGTATCGGCATCTGCCCCATCTTGCGGAAAAAAGGCCACGCCGATGCTGCAGGACGGCATTGTAACCCCACCAAACTCCGGCCCCAGTGGCTCGGCCATCACTGCGAGTAGGTGCGCGACCTTGCCGGCAACCGCATCCTGTGACGGGATATCGGTCATCAATACGGTGAATTCATCTCCGCCCATACGTGCAACCAGGTCGCATTCGCGCACGCAGCGCTCCAATCGGCGTGCAATCACGCAGAGCAGGCGGTCGCCCATGGCATGGCCGTGTATGTCGTTGATGCCCTTGAAGTCATTGAGGTCCAGGAACAGCAACGCCAGGGTTCGGTTGTGAAGCTGTGCGGTGTGCAGGGCCTCGTCCAGCCGGGCATTGAACAGCGACCGGTTGGTGAGGGCGGTCAGCGGATCATGGTGGGCCAGAAAGCGCAGTTCCTCCTCGGCCTGGGTGAGCGCCGTGACGTCCCGTGCGACACCGATGCGCGCCCCGACTTCTTCGGACCAGAACGCTGCCCACAGGATGTGCACGACGCTGCAATCCTTGCGGATATAACGATTGCGGAAGTCGACATGGGGTTGGCCGTTCATGACCCGGATAATGGAGGCACGGGTGCGTGCCAGGTCTTGCGGGTGCATGTAGTGGGTGATCAGGGTGCCCACCAATTCATCGGCACTATAGCCGAGCAGTGCCTCACAAGCATCGCTCACAAAGACAATCTGATTGTCACTGTCGACGACGAAGACCGTATCCAGCATCAGGTGGATCAGTTTGGGATAGAGGGCTTCCAGGTCAACGGGCATGGGCAGTCAGCCTTCCGGTTCATAGGGGCCGATCATAGCCTGAACAGGGCGAGTGGCGGCTAGGCTTCTGATGAATTTTGGATGCCCTGCACAGGTTGTTCAAAGCGCCTGACCAAACGTATGATCACGCCGGGCGTCCTCTACGGTCGCTTGGATTCACCCCCTTTTCAAGGACACGAGCATGCAAAAGCACTTCGGTAATTCAGGCCTGTTCAAGGCTGCTTCGTATCGCTGCAACAAAACCCTCGGCAACGGCATCGCCCGCTGGGAGCTGAAAAACAGTGCGTTGAATACGAAGGAGTTTTTGATATGTCCAAAGAATTACTCGGAGTTTCTGCTCTAGGATTGATGGTCGTTGGTGAGTTTTGTGCAATCTACAGCGAGGTAATCACCGCCAGATTGGCTCAGGCCGGCGACGGTTCATGGCAGGCGTTCATCATGCCGGTCGTAGTCATGTGTTTTGCCGGGCTTTGCCTGCTGGGGGCTTACTGGCTGGGGTATCGGGCGGTCGGTGATATCTGGGTGGTGACAGTCGTATCCATCACCTCGTTATTGCTGCTGGAGCCTGTGGTGATCTGGGCGCTGTTCCATGAAGTACCCGGGCGGGGTGCCCTGATCGGGTTTTGCCTGGGGGCTCTAGGCATGCTGGCCACGGTCTTGCTGTAGTTGCACGTTCTGGCCCGGCCACCTGTGTCGGGCCAGATGATGAGGTTGTTGCAGGCAATACCTTCCAGCGCCGCAGCCACGGCTGAATTCAAAACCAGTGACACGTTTTTCAGCAAAAAAGCTGAGCCACCGAAAGCAGGCAAATCATCTGAACAACCATTTGCGCCCGAATTGGATGTTTCATTGCCGTCAACTCCTATACAGCCGCTTATGAGCAAATGCGCCAACAACACACGCAGCTGTTGCTCTGAGTATAGGCCCTGAAACGAATCCTTCACGATTGCGCCGATTCACCTGCCCGGTGGTCTCTGCTTACAACTATCTGCCCGGGTCCACTGCACTTTTTTAGATTTCTCCGCTCTATCCTTGTCCCAGCCCTGGCGATTTCCCGCGTGGGCAGATGAATCAGATCGGGTGCCGATGGATCGCACGTTTCTTCGTTTCAACCTTCCACGCTGTTGCCAGCCCTTGCTGCTGGCCGCCGTGTTGATGCTTTGCGCTGGCGGTTGCAGCCAGCAACAGGGGCGGGATATCGCCAAGCAGTTCAGCAACGGCAAGCCCGATGAGTTCTTCCAGACCAGTGTCGACCGCATGGCCACGCTGGGCATGCGCGACAACCTGCAAAGCCTGTATCTGCTGATGAGCAAGCTCTACCTGCGCAACCCCAGCCAATGGCGTCAGTCGGGCTATCCGGATGCGGTCACCGCTGCGCGCGAGATCCGCCAGGCCATCGAGCAGCGGCGATCGCTGTCGGCCCTGGGTGATCGCCGCGACCTGGCGGCGCTGAGTTACTCCCTGAGTCCTGAGTTCAAAGGCGACCGCGTCGGCGCGTTTATCTATGCCATCGGCAGCATGATCGTCACCGCCCACGGGGGGCGCACCGAGTTCTACATCACCGATTCGATCAACCCGCAGTTCGTCAGCAACGCCGCGCGCAACATCGAGAAGGCCACCTGGCTGCTGAGCCAGCGCCAGGACGCCAATGGCGTGCTGCTTTTGTTCTCCAACGAGATATCGGAGGAGGGCAGCAACCTCAGCTTTGCTGTGGAGTTCGGCAAGATCGTTGCGCGCCTTGACCTGCTGACCCAGATGCTCGACGAACGTTACCGGCGCATCGGTCTCAATTATGCGCAGAGCTTGTTGCTGATGAATTTTCTGCCGGTGCAATAAGGTTTGGTTTCCTCTGATGATCGGTACGGTGTTTCGTTTTCCCTTGTAGGAAGCGCCCTATCTTGACCCTCGATGGTTGAAACGCCCTGTACTCATCAATAGCCTCGGATTTTTCCGAAAATCCGAGGCCTCTACCATGGGAAAGCAAAAAACGGTTTGGCCCACTGATCGCGAAATACGTTTGCGTTTTATCCTTTTCGCCGTGATCGATGCGGCGAGTGTCCAAGGCGTTTCTGCCGACTTGTTACTGCCGGCGCACAAGCTGTTGCGCGAATCGCCGAGCGAGGCACAGTTATTGGAAGCGCTGGGTGAAATCCTCAGTACTGATGACATGTATGGATTCCGGTTTGCTCCGGGATCAGAAGCAGAAGAACTGATGCAAACCTGGCTACCCTCCCATTAAGGACGAACACTGCAACTGTGGCGAGCGGGCTTGTCCCGCGTTGGGTTGCGAAGCGACCCTGGAAGGACGAATTCGGTGAGTCAGGTACTCTTCGGCTGCTGGTTTTGGGGCTGCTTCGCAGCTCAACGCGGGGCAAGCCCGCTCGCCAAGTCCTGCTGCTCTGCCACCCTCTTGCTGCGAATAGTCTCGGTCCGACGTTGGTGTAGGAAGGGTCTGGTCCGTTAATAAGGAGTGACCTGGCGGGCGCCCCTGACTTCCCACCACGTGCCCCCCGAATTCCAAGGACCTGCCCGATGCTGCTGCGCCAACCTCCGCTCCTGTTTGCCGCCCTGACCTTAAGCTCACTGGTGCACGCCGAAGACCTGCAATTGGCCCCGGTCGAAGTCACCAGCAGCCAAGCCAGCGACGCTGAAGTGGCCCAGGCGCAGCTCAAGAGCGTGCCCGGCGCCACCAACTATATCGACATGAACAGCGTGCAGCAGGGAAGGGTGAGCACCAACGAAGACGTGTTCAAGTACCAGGCCGGGGTGTATGCCAAGGCGGCCAACAACGAAGGGGTGAAACTCTCGATTCGCGGCTCGGGCCTGAACCGTAGTCCCGGTTCCCATGCTTCCGGCTTGTATGAAATGTTCGATGGCCTGCCACTCACCGGCCCCGGCGGCACGCCCTATGAGCTGAAAGACCCGCTGTGGCAAAGCCGGGTCGAAGTGCTGCGCGGCGCCAACGGTTTTGATCAGGGTGCGCTGGCCTTGGGCGGCGCAGTCAACTACGTGACCCGCACGGGCTATGACGCGCCCAAGCTGCAACTGCGTTACGAAGCGGGCAGTAAAGGTTATGCCCAGCGCGAGATCAGTTCGGGCCAGGTACTGGGGGATGCCGATTACTACATCAGCCTCACGAACTCCGAATCCGACGGCTACCAGCGCCAGAGCGCCGCCACAGGCAAGGGCGTGGCCGTCAACTTCGGCTACCGCTTCAACCCGGACCTGGAGACCCGCTTCTACTTCCGTTACCGCGAAACCACCAACGACACCCCAGGCAAGCTCACGCGCAGCCAGATCAGCCACGACCCGCGTGCGGCCAACAGCCTCAACGCCGCCCGCGATTCCAAGCGCCTGCAACCGGGCTCCACCTGGATCGCCAACAAGACCACCCTGCAGTTGGACGACAACGCCCGGGTCGAAGTCGGGCTGGCCTACCACGACTACCCGATGGACCTGCGCGAAGGCACCAACCGCCTGAAAGTCGCCTACACCGATATCAGCAGCACCCTCAACTACATCCGCCAGGACACGCTTTTCGGCCATGACAGCAAAACCACCGTCGGCCTGCGTACCACCCAGGCGATGCCCAACAATGGCGCTTCGGAATACGTGCGCACACCCGCCGGCAATACCGCCGGCTACACCCCAGGTACCAAGACTCGCGACTACAGCTACCTGGGTTCCGACACCGTGCTGCATATCGGCAACGACCTGGAACTGGTGCCTGACTTGTGGCTGACCACCGGCCTGGCGGCGATCTACACCCGTCGCGAAACCCAGGTCACCTACCCCGAAGGCCAGGCGCCGCTCAGCCAGCACGACTGGGACTACGCACCACGCGTCGGCCTGCGCTACGACTTCACTCCGCAGTTGCAGGTGTACGGCAACCTGAGCCGTTCGGTCGAGCCGCCGCATGCGTGGTCGATGATCTGGGGTTCCAACAAGTATTTCCCCGCAGGCAGCGGCCCGGCCACCGGCTTGCAGCGCGAAGGCGTGAGCCTTAAAAACCAGACCGCCACCACCCTGGAGATCGGCGGGCGCGGTGAGGCCTGGCTCGGCCAGTGGGACCTGGCCCTGTACCGCTCCGAAGTGCGCCACGAACTGCTCACCGTGGAAACCCAGGCGCAAACCTCTACCAGCAATGCCATCGTCGCCGAGTCCAACGCCAGCCCCACCGTACACCAGGGCGTTGAACTGAGCCTGCTCAGCCCGTTGTGGGACGGCGGCCGCAACGGCCGGCTTGCCCTGCGCCAGGCCTACACCTTCAGCGACTTCCACTACCGTGACGATGACCGCTTCGGCGACAACACCTTGCCCGGCATCCCCAAACACTACTACCAGGCGCAAGTGCGCTACAGCCATCCGACGGGTTTCTATACCAGCCTCAACACCGAGTATTCCTCGCGGGTGGCGGTGGACTACGCCAATTCCTACTATGCCGCGTCCTACACCCTGCTCGGCGCCACGTTCGGTTATGACGCGCCGAATCAGGACTGGCAAGCCTGGGTTGACCTGCGCAACCTGACCAATCGTCGTTACGCCAATACCGTGACGCCGGGTTATGACGACAAGGGGTTGGATGTTGCTCGCTCTACACCCGCAGATGGTCGTGGCATCTATACCGGCGTGTCGTGGAGTTGGCGTTAAAGACAGGCCCTTGCCCCAGGCAGGTTTTACTGGCATTGTTCGCGCAATTGGTAACTCTTCCCATTTGAGATCTTTTTGCGCATGCATGACATTCCGGCCGCGCTGGGCGACTCTGTTCGCCAGCAGACCCTCACGGCGATGTACAGCGAGCACCACGGCTGGTTGCACGGCTGGCTGCGCAAGAAACTCGGGTGTTCCCAGCACGCCGCCGACCTGGCCCATGACGCGTTCATTCGCGTGCTGATGCTGGCCGAGCCGCAAAGTATCAAGGAACCTCGCGCGTTCCTGGCCACCACGGCAGGCCGGTTGTTGATCGACGGCGCCCGTCGCCGCCGGATCGAAAAAGCCTACATGGAAGCCCTGGTGATCCAGTGCGAAGACGCCGGCATGCCCGACCCGGCCGCGATTCATGTGGCGCTGCAAGCCCTGGAACGCATCGCCGAGATGCTCGCCGGCCTGCCTGCCAAGGCCCGCGAAGCATTCCTGTTGAGCCGCCTCGACGGGCTGACCTACAGCGAAATCGCCCTGCGCCTGGACGTTTCCTCCAGCACCGTCAAAAACTATATTTCCAGCGCCCTGGTGCATTGCTACCACAGCCTGCACCCGGCAGACCCGCTGGCATGAGTTCCGAGCAGATCATCCAGCAAGCAGCGCAGTGGCTGACTCGCCTGCACGACGAAGGCGTGACCGACGCCGACCGCCAGGCGTTCAACACCTGGCGCCAGGCCGACCCGCGCCACGCCGTGGCCATCGAGCGCATGAGTGCGTTATGGGGCAGCCTCGATGCCGTGCCCGCCAAGCCCGCGCGCATGGCCTTGAACCGCGCATTCACATCGCGACGGCCACGTGGCGCACAGGTGGTGGGTCTGCTCGGCATGGTTTTGTGCGGCTGGCTGGGCCTGCATCACCTGCCGGTGTGGATGGCCGACCAGCGTACCGGTATCGGTGAGCGTCGACAGATAGCCCTCGAAGACGGCAGCCAGTTGCAGCTCAACAGCAACTCGGCAGTGGATGTGAAGTTCGACGGTCATCAACGGGTGATCGAACTGCTGCAAGGCGAGCTCTGGGTCGAGGTGGCGAAGGATGCGCAGCGGCCGTTCGTGGTCCGTACCGACCAGGGCACGGCCACTGCGCTGGGCACGCGTTATCTGGTCAAGCGGGCAGCAGATGGCACCACGCTGGTCACGGTGATCGAATCCACGGTAGCGGTCAAAGGTGAAAGCAACGAAGGGGTCAAGGTCACAGCCGGCCAGCGCTCCGTGCTCGACCACGGTCGTGCCCAGCCGCCGCAGGCCATTGGCGACAGCGACCCCGACGCCTGGACCCGGGGCCTGCTCAAGGTCAACGACCAACCCCTGAGCGAGGTCCTGCAAACCCTCGCCAGCTATCGCCACGGCATGCTGCGCTTCGACCCCCAGGCCCTGCAAAACCTGCGGGTGTCCGGGGTGTTCAAGCTGGACGACACGGCGGCGGCGTTGTCGTCGCTGGCCGATAACCTGCCGATTCAGGTGGAGTACTTCACCGATCTGCTGGTGGTGGTCAAGCCGCGTTAGTTTTCGTTCTGGCGCAGGCGTTTGTAGAGAGTATTGCGGCTCACCCCCAGCTCCCGCGCCAGGTGGGAGATGTTGCCGCCGGCGGCCTTCAAGCGCTGGTTCAGGTCGATGCTGTCATCCAGGTATTCACTGGTGGGCAGCGGCGCGGTAACTTTCAGATCCACGAAGAAATCATCCGGCAGATGCTCGGCACGGATCGGTTGTTCCTCGGCCATGGCCAGCGCCACCTGCAACACACTGCTCACCTGGCGTAAATTCCCCGGCCACGGGTGCTGCTCGAACAGCGCCAGCACTTCGGCGCTCAGGCCCGCCCATTGAGTCGGCTCGCGGTGCTGCTGCCACAGTTGCTGGAACAGCGCCTGTTTATCGGTGCGTTCGCGTAACGGCGGCAGCTCCAGGGTCAGGCCGCCGATGCGGTAGTACAGATCCTCACGGAAACGCCCGGCCTGCACCAGTTCCCGCAGTGCACGGTTGGTGGCCGAGATGATGCGCAGATCCACCGGGAACAACTCGCTGCTGCCCACCGGCTGCACGCAACGCTCCTGCAACACCCGCAGCAAGCGGGCCTGGGTGGGCAGCGGCATATCACCGATCTCGTCGAGAAACAGCGTGCCCTTGTCGGCCTTGCGGATCAGGCCGATGCTGCCTTTCTGGTTGGCGCCGGTGAACGCACCTTTTTCGTAGCCGAACAGCTCCGATTCCACCAGCTCGGCGGGAATCGCCGCGCAGTTCACCGCGATAAATGCCTTGTGGCTGCGTGAGCTGGCCTGGTGCAGGGCTTTGACAAACACCTCCTTGCCCACACCGGTTTCGCCGTGGATCAGCAGCGGGATGTCCTTCTCCAGCAGGCGCTCGGCCTGGCGCACGGCTTTCTCCACGCGCGCGTCGCCGAAGTGCAAGGTCTTGAGGCCAATCAGCGCCGGTTTAGACGGTGCCGGCGCGGTGAACACGCGCGCCTGCACCGGCGTCTGCTTGGGCCGCTTCAACAAGCATTGGAAGCGGTTGCGTCCCGCCGCTTGCAGGGAGAAGGGCAGGCCTTCCGGTTGGTTCAACAGTTCCAGCAACGACACCTTGAACAGGCTGTCGATCATCACCCGCGACAGGCTGATGCCCAGTAGGTTGTCGGCACGCCGATTGGCGGAGAGCACCTGGCCGCTCTCATCAAAGATCAACAGGCCGGCCCACTGGCTGTCGAGGTTGCTCAGGCCGGTGTTGAAGGTCAGTTGGAAATGTTCGCCGCGAAACAGGTTGAGGATCAGCCGGTTCTCCACGGTCTGGCTCATCATCTTGACCATGCCCAGGGTGTGGGAGGGCGGCAGGTAGCTGTCGCTGGACACATCCAGCACCGCGATGATCTCGCGCTGGGCATCGAAGATCGGTGCCGCCGAGCCCGTCATGAAACGGTTGGCCTTGAGAAAGTGTTCATCGTGTTCGATATGCACCGCCTGGGCGCAGGCCAACGCAGTGCCGATGGCATTGGTGCCGCTGGCGCGCTCCATCCAGCTGGCACCCGGGTTGAAACCACGGGCCAGCTTCGGCTCGATAAAGCGCTGGGTGCCCCAACTGGTCAGCACCTGGCCCTGGTTGTCGGCCAGCATGATCAGGCAGTTGGAATTGCTCAGGATGTTCTCGTAGTAGGGCAGCACTTCCTGGTGGGTGGTCTGCACCAGCGAGTGCTGGCTCTCCAGCAATTGGCTGATGCCCTCGGCAGGGAGTTGATCGAAGCTGGGCGTGCTCTGGTGGTCCAGGCCAAAGGCGCGGCAACGGCGCCAGGATTCCTGGATAAGGGTGTCGTGAGCCAGTGGTTCGGCCATGGGTTGACCTTCGTTTTTATTGTTATTGGGCTTGCACAATCTACCTGACGAAACCGGATCAAAATGTGGGAGCGGGCTTGCTCGCGAATGCGTTGGACCAGTCGACCTATGTATTGACTGACACACTGCTTTCGCGAGCAAGCCCGCTCCCACATTTGCCCTGTATCGGTGATGAGAGTGTTGTTCAGAACTGTTCATTGTCAAGGGCCTGAGTGTTCAGTTGTTCAGCCTGTGATGTTCATTTCTGTTCACACCTGAACATCCCTTTTAGCCCATTTCCTTGCACATCAATAACTTGCCGTTTTGGCACGGAACTCGCTCTGACACCTGGCCAGATTCATTCCAATAATAAAAAGGTCGTGTCATGTCATTGACCCTGGAACATGTCTCCCGCGTTGTCGAAGGCCAGACCTGGATCGACGACGCCAACCTGCGTTTCGAAGCCGGTTCCTTCAACGTCTTGCTCGGTCGCACGCTGTCCGGCAAGACCAGCCTGATGCGCTTGATGGCCGGCCTGGACAAGCCCGACAGCGGCCGCATCCTGATGAACGGCGTGGACGTCACGCAAAAACCGGTGCGCCTGCGCAACGTATCGATGGTGTATCAGCAGTTCATCAACTACCCGACCATGACCGTGTTCGAAAACATCGCCTCGCCGTTGCGCCAGGCCGGTGTGTCCAATGAGCTGATCCAGAGCAAAGTGCTGGAAACCGCCAGGATGCTGCGCATCGAGAAATTCCTCCAGCGTCACCCGCTGGAACTCTCCGGTGGTCAGCAGCAGCGCACGGCCATGGCGCGTGCACTGGTCAAGGACGCCGAACTGATTCTGTTCGATGAGCCGCTGGTGAACCTGGACTACAAACTGCGCGAAGAACTGCGTCAGGAAATGCGCGAACTGTTCGCTGCGCGCCACACCATCGCCATCTACGCCACCACCGAGCCCAACGAAGCCCTGGCCCTCGGTGGCACCACCACCATCCTGCACGAAGGCCGGGTGATCCAGAGCGGCAAGGCGGCCGAGGTGTATCACCAGCCGCAGACCGTATTGGCCGCCGAGCTGTTTTCCGAGCCGCCGATCAACCTGATGCCGGGGCGTATCAGTGGCAACGAAGTGAGCTTCGCCAATTTCGTGCACTTCCCACTCAACGTCGACCTGCGTCCCATCGGCGAAGGCGAGTTCCGGTTCGGCGTACGCCCCAGCCATATCAGCCTGGTGCCAAGCAACGATGACGACCTGGAGCTGGCGGTCACCGTGGAAGTCGCCGAGATCAGCGGTTCGGAAACCTTCCTGCATGTGCGCAGCGAACACTTCCTGCTGGTGCTGCACCTGCCGGGGGTGCACGAATACGACGTGGACGCGCCGATCCGCGTGTATATCCCCACCCATAAACTGTTTGTGTTCGATGGTCAGGGCCGTTTGGTCCAGGCCCCCGGGCGCCGTGTCGCGAGGGTTGCCTGATGGCCGAGATCCATTTGCAGAACTTGGCGCACAGCTACAGCCCTACGCCGAAAGGTCCTGAGGACTACGCCATCCGGGCAATGAACCACGTGTGGGAGCAGGGCGGGGCCTACGCCTTGCTCGGGCCGTCGGGCTGCGGCAAGTCGACCTTGCTCAATATCATCTCCGGCCTGCTCAGCCCCTCCGAAGGCCAGGTGCTGTTCGACACTAAAGTGGTCAACGACCTCACCCCGGAAAAGCGCAATATCGCCCAGGTGTTCCAGTTCCCGGTGGTGTACGACACCATGACGGTGTTCGACAACCTGGCATTCCCGCTGCGCAACCAGGGCATGGCCGAGGCGAAGATTCATAGCAAGGTGCAGGAAATTGCCGAAGTCCTCGACCTGCAAAACCTGCTGACCAAAAAGGCGCGCAACCTCACCGCCGACGAAAAACAGAAAGTCTCCATGGGCCGTGGCCTGGTGCGCGACGACGTGTCGGCGATCCTGTTCGATGAACCGCTGACGGTAATCGACCCACACCTGAAGTGGAAACTGCGGCGCAAGCTCAAGCAGATCCACGAGCAGTTCAACATCACCATGGTCTACGTGACCCACGATCAGCTGGAAGCCTCGACGTTTGCCGACAAGATCGCGGTGATGTACGGCGGCCAGATCGTGCAGTTCGGCACGCCGCGTGACCTGTTCGAACGGCCCAGCCACACCTTTGTCGGCTATTTCATCGGCAGCCCGGGGATGAATCTGATCGAGGTGCAGGCCGAGGCGAGCGGGGTGCGCTTTGCTGGCACCCATCTGCCCTTGTCCGAGGCCCTGCAGCAACGTATTGCCGATACTGATTACAAGAAGTTGCAGGTCGGCATCCGCCCGGAATTCATCCACGTCTGGGACGAGTACAACCCTGACGCCCTGCAGGCCGATGTCACTCACCTCGAAGACCTCGGCACCTACAAAATCATCACTCTCAACCTCGACGGCGCGCTGCTCAAAGTGCGCCTGGCCGAAGACAAGCCGGTGCCCGAGGGCAAGGCGTCCATCAGCTTTCCGGCGCAATGGCTGATGGTGTATGCCGACGACTACCTGCTGGAGGTGCAGCCATGAACAAGGTGCAGAACAACAAGGCCTGGTGGCTGGTACTGCCGGTGTTCCTGCTGGTGGCGTTCAGTGCGGTGATCCCGATGATGACCGTGGTCAATTACTCGGTGCAGGACATCTTCGACCAGTCCAGCCGCTACTTCGTCGGTGCCGACTGGTACAAGCAGGTGCTGCTCGACCCGCGCCTGCATGACTCGCTGCTGCGTCAGTTCATCTATTCGGCTTGCGTGCTGCTGATCGAAATCCCGCTGGGCATCGCCATCGCCCTGACCATGCCGACCAAGGGTCGCTGGTCGTCGCTGGTGCTGATCATCCTGGCCATTCCGCTGCTGATTCCGTGGAACGTGGTGGGCACCATCTGGCAGATCTTCGGGCGTGCCGACATCGGCTTGCTGGGTTACAGCCTCAATGCCCTGGGCATCAGTTACAACTACGCCGCCAACACCATGGACGCCTGGGTCACGGTGTTGGTCATGGACGTCTGGCACTGGACCTCACTGGTGGCGCTGCTCTGCTATTCGGGGCTGCGGGCGATTCCGGACGTGTACTACCAGGCTGCACGGATTGATCGTGCATCGCCCTGGGCGGTGTTCCGACATATCCAGTTGCCGAAGATGAAAAGCGTGCTGCTGATCGCGGTGATGTTGCGCTTCATGGACAGTTTCATGATCTACACCGAGCCCTTCGTCCTGACGGGCGGTGGACCGGGTAACGCCACCACGTTCTTGAGTCAGACACTGACTCAGATGGCCGTAGGCCAATTCGACCTGGGCCCGGCCGCGGCGTTTTCCCTGGTGTACTTCCTGATCATCCTGTTGGTGTCCTGGCTGTTCTACACCGCCATGACCCACTCCGACGCCAACCGCTGAGGCCGCCAACATGAGCAAGCGCAAGGTTATTCCGCTGCTGATCTACATCCTGTTCCTGCTGGTGCCGATCTACTGGCTGCTGAACATGTCCTTCAAGAGCAACACTGAAATCCTCGGCGGGCTGACGCTGTTTCCGCAGGATTTCACCCTGGCCAACTACAAGGTGATCTTCACCGACCCGAGTTGGTACACCGGCTACCTCAACTCGCTGTACTACGTGAGCCTGAACACGGTGATCTCCCTGAGCGTGGCGCTGCCGGCGGCCTATGCGTTTTCGCGTTATCGGTTCCTGGGTGACAAGCACCTGTTCTTCTGGCTGCTGACCAACCGCATGGCGCCACCGGCGGTGTTTCTGCTGCCGTTCTTCCAGCTGTACTCGTCGATTGGGCTGTTCGACACCCATATCGCCGTAGCCCTGGCCCACTGCCTCTTCAACGTGCCTTTGGCGGTGTGGATCCTCGAAGGCTTCATGTCCGGCGTGCCCAAGGAAATCGATGAAACTGCCTACATCGACGGCTACTCGTTTCCGAAGTTCTTCGTGAAGATTTTTATCCCGTTGATTGGTTCCGGCATCGGTGTGACGGCGTTTTTCTGCTTCATGTTTTCCTGGGTCGAACTGCTGCTGGCACGCACGCTGACCTCGGTCAATGCCAAGCCGATTGCGGCAGTGATGACGCGCACGGTGTCGGCATCGGGTATCGATTGGGGCGTGCTGGCGGCGGCGGGGGTGTTGACTATCCTTCCCGGCATGCTGGTGATCTGGTTTGTTCGCAACCACGTGGCCAAGGGCTTTGCCCTGGGCCGGGTCTGAGGAGTCGATGATGGAATGGATGGCCTGGACCACCCCCACCGCGCTGTTCTTTGGCGGCATAGCCCTGATCCTCGCGGGCATGACCACCTGGGAACTGCGCTCGCCGAGCATCCCCCGGCGGGGCTTTTTGCCGATCAGCACCACCCGTGGTGATCGTTTGTTTATCGGTCTTCTCGGCAGCGCCTACCTGCATTTGCTGGTGATCGGCGTTACCGACTGGAGCATCTGGGTAGCGTCCGCGCTCTCCCTGGTATGGCTGTTGAGTGTGATGCGTTGGGGCTAGTGCCCTTATGAATAAACAACCAGGAGGTCTCTATGTTGAATAAGAACAATAAGCTGCGACATAGCATTTCATTGGCCGCCGTACTGGCCCTGAGCGGTTTGAGCGCTTCGGCCTGGGCCGATGCTTACGAGGATGCCGCGAAAAAATGGATCGGCAGCGAGTTCAAACCGTCCACCCTCACGGCCGAGCAGCAGCTGGAGGAATTGAAGTGGTTTATCAAGGCCGCCGAACCGTTCCGTGGGATGAAGATCAACGTGGTGTCGGAAACCCTCACCACCCACGAGTACGAGTCCAAGGTGCTGGCCAAGGCCTTCACGGAAATCACCGGGATCAAGCTGACCCACGACCTGCTGCAGGAAGGCGACGTGGTGGAGAAGCTGCAAACCCAGATGCAGTCCGACAAGAACATCTATGACGGCTGGGTCAACGACTCGGACCTGATCGGTACGCACTTTCGCTACGGCAAGACCGAATCCATCACCGACCTGATGGCCAACGAAGGCAAGGACTTCACCTCGCCGACCCTGGATATCAAGGACTTTATCGGTATCTCCTTCACCACCGCGCCGGACGGCAAGATCTACCAGTTGCCCGACCAGCAGTTCGCCAACCTCTACTGGTTCCGCGCCGACTGGTTCGAGCGTCCGGAGCTGAAAGCCAAGTTCAAGGAAAAATACGGCTACGACCTCGGTGTGCCGGTGAACTGGTCGGCCTATGAAGACATCGCCAAGTTCTTCAGCGAAGACGTCAAGGAAATCGACGGCAAACGTGTCTACGGCCACATGGACTACGGCAAGAAAGACCCGTCCCTGGGCTGGCGCTTCACCGATGCCTGGTTCTCCATGGCCGGTGGCGGCGACAAGGGCCTGCCCAACGGCCTGCCGGTGGACGAGTGGGGCATTCGCGTGGAGGACTGCCATCCGGTGGGCTCCAGCGTCACCCGTGGCGGCGACACCAACGGCCCGGCCGCAGTGTTTGCCACGCAGAAATACGTGGACTGGATGAAAGCCTACGCGCCACCGGAAGCGGCGGGCATGACTTTCTCCGAATCCGGCCCGGTGCCGTCCCAGGGCAACATCGCCCAGCAGATCTTCTGGTACACCGCGTTTACCGCCGACATGACCAAACCGGGCTTGCCAGTGGTGAATGCCGATGGCACGCCGAAATGGCGGATGGCGCCGTCACCTGTGGGACCTTACTGGGAAAAGGGCATGAAGAAGGGCTATCAGGACGTAGGCTCCTGGACCTTCCTCAAGTCGACGCCTGAGAAACAGAAACTCGCGGCCTGGCTTTACGCGCAGTTCGTGACCTCGAAAACCGTTTCGCTGAAGAAAACCATCGTCGGCCTGACGCCGATCCGTGAGTCCGACATCAACTCCCAGGCCATGACCGACATGGCGCCGAAACTGGGTGGCCTGGTGGAGTTCTATCGCAGCCCGGCCCGCGTCGAGTGGACCCCGACCGGCACCAACGTGCCGGACTACCCACGCCTGGCGCAACTGTGGTGGAGCAACATCGCCGCCGCTGCCAGCGGCGAGAAAACTCCGCAACAGGCGCTGGACAACCTGGCCAAGGAGCAGGACGCGATCATGACGCGCCTGGAACGCTCCAAGGTGCAACCGGTGTGCGGGCCGAAAATGAACCCCGAGCGCGACGCGCAATACTGGTTCGACCAGCCGGGTGCGCCGAAACCTAAACTGGCCAACGAGAAGCCGAAAGGCGAGACCGTGGCTTACGGTGACCTGCTCAAGCAGTGGGAGGCGGCGCGTAAGTAATCACCTCTGTGCAAGTGTAGTGAGCGGGCTTGCCCCGCGCTGGGTGGCGAAGCCACCCCATGACAGGGATCGATTTCCTTCAGGCGGAACTTGGTTGTCTGGTTTTGGGGCTGCTTCGCAGCCCAGCGCGGGGCAAGCCCGCTCACCACAAAATGTGGCTTACGCCGCCTGCGGCTGAACCTGCAACGCCCCCTCCACATCCTTGACCAACCCACTGGCCAAAAACAACGGCGCCAGGCGCTTGTGCAACTGCGGTTCGACAAACTCCTTCACCGTATCCAGCGCCAGCACACCGCTCAGCGGCAGTTCGGCCTTGGTGTACGACAACCAGGCCTTCTTCAACACCTGCAACACATCGCTGCCCGCCGTGGTGGCGAAGCGGCGCTGGGTGGGTTTGCCGTCGAAGGTGAAGCTGTGCTGGAACTCATAGCCGTTTTCATCGCCGTTACCACTGGTGCAGCGAATGCAGCTGCACGGGCCGTCGCCGAACGCGCTGCGCAGGTAGGCGTTGAAGTCCACCACGGGTTTGAGTGACAGGCGTTTATCCACCTCGAACAGGTCCCCGGTCATTTTTTCGTCAGTGTTCAACGTCCATTTCCTCGCTGGTTCGGCAGTTTTTCAAAGCGCGGCACAATAGCAGCCGGGCGCTGGTTTGTGGTGCATTTGCATAACAATAGATCCAGATATTCTTTTCCAGTCTAAAAAAACGTCGCTAGGCTCCATCACCTTCTTAAAACCGCGGCAGACTCCCATGACTTTCAAGCGTTCCTCCCTGACCCTGTTGGCGGCTGCGACGGCCCTGATCAGTATCGGCGCCCAGGCCGAAGGCAAGATCAGCATCGCCCAGCAATTCGGCATCGGCTACCTGATCCTCGATGTGGTGCGCGACCAGCACTTGATCGAAAAACACGGCAAGGAACAGGGCCTGGATATCCAGGTGGAGTGGAACAGCATTTCCGGCGCTACCGCCATGAATGAATCGCTGTTGGCCGGTGCGCTCGACGTGGTCTCCGCCGGTGTGCCGCCGATGCTGACCCTGTGGGACCGCACCAAGGGCAAGCAGAACGTCAAGGCCATCGCCTCCCTGGGCTCGATGCCCAACTACCTGCTGACCAACAACCCCAACGTGAAGACCCTCAAGGACTTCAGCGAAAAAGACCGCATCGCCGTGCCCGCCGCCGGCGTGGGCTTCCAGTCGCGCACCTTGCAGATCGAGACGGCCAAGCAGTTCGGCGATGCCCACTACAAGAAGTTCGACGACATCTCCATCAGCCTGGCTCACCCTGATGCTACTGCTGCGCTGATTGCCGGGGGATCGGAGATCAACGCGCACTTCTCCAGCCCGCCGTTCCAGTATCAGGAACTGCTGAACCCTAACGTGCACAAGGTGCTCAGTTCCTACGACATCCTGGGTGGGCCGGCCACGTTCAACGTGCTCTACACCACGCAGAAATTCCACGACGAAAACCCCAAGACCTACAAAGCGTTCTATGCCGCGCTGGCCGAAGCCGAGACGATCATCAAGGCTGATAAGCCGGCGGCGGCCAAGGCGTATATCCGTGTAGAACAGTCGAAGTTGCCGTTGGACCTGGTAGAGAAGATCGTCCAGGACCCGGAGATCGACTTCACCATCGTGCCGCAGCGTACCTACATCTATGCCGAGAAATTGCAGGCACTCGGCGTGCTGAAAAACAAAGCCGCCAGCTGGAAGGACTACTTCTTCGAAGAGGCCCATGGCGGCAATGGCAGCTGATGTCAGCGGAAGAATTCACCGGGTGTCGCCTCGAATTGCTGGCGAAACGCATTGATAAACGCCGACGTCGACTCATAACCACACCCCAGCGCCACATCCGTGACCCGCTCGCCTTGCTCCAGGGCGGGCAGGGCGCTCAATAAGCGCAGGCGCTGGCGCCAGGCGCGGAACGTCAGCCCGGTGTCGCTCAAGAACAACCGACTGAGGGTCTTCTCGCTCACCCCCAGTTTCTGGCTCCACTGGCCCAAGGTCGTTTGCTGCTCCGGGTGCGCACTCAGGCTGCGATAGATCGGGCGCAAACGTGGGTCCAGCGGCAGTGGCAGCATCAGGTCGACGTGCGGCGCCGCCGCCAGCTGGTCCAGCACCACCTGGGCCAGGCGCCCGTCCGGCCCGTCCTCGGCATATTCCACCGGCAGTTCGCTGAAACTGCGGATCAACTCGCGCAGCAGGCTGCTTACCGCCAGCACATGACAGCGCTCGGCCGCCCAGGTGGTGACGCTGCAATCCAGGTACAGGCTGCGCATTTCGGTGTGGGGCGAGCTGAACACGCGGTGCGGTACACCGGCTGGAATCCACACCGCGCGCTGGGGCGGTGCGACGAAGCGGCCGACGCTGGTCTGGATCTCCAGCACCCCGGAAATTGCGTAGGACAATTGCACCCACGGGTGACTGTGCCGGCGGGTCAGGGCGCGGTTGGGCAGCGATTCGGTGCGCCCATACACCGGCCGTGGCAGGCTGGAAAGCCCGGGCACGCTACGGCGCACAGTGTTGGCATGTCCTTTGGGCGGCATTTGTTGGCTCATTGGCGTTAGTCGGTAACAAGCCGTTACGTTAGAGTCGCGATGACGCTCTTGGCAACCCCCGGAAGATCCTGCTTATGACTCGCCCCCGTTTCCTGCCTGACAACTTCACCCTGACCCTGATCGCCACGGTGATTCTCGCTTCCCTGCTGCCCGCCAGCGGCCAGACCGCCGTGGCCTTCGGTTGGGTCACCAACCTGGCCATCGCGCTGCTGTTTTTCCTGCACGGCGCCAAGCTGTCGCGCCAGGCTATCGTGGCCGGCGCCGGGCACTGGCGCCTGCATTTGCTGGTGTTCAGCCTGACCTTCGTGCTGTTCCCGCTGCTGGGCCTGGCGCTCAAGCCGGTGCTGTCGCCGCTGATCGGTAAAGACCTGTACATGGGCATGCTCTACCTGTGCGCCTTGCCGGCCACGGTGCAATCGGCGATTGCCTTTACATCGCTGGCGCGGGGCAATATCCCGGCGGCGATCTGCAGCGCGGCGGCGTCCAGCCTGTTCGGCATCTTCCTTACACCGTTGCTGGTGACGCTGCTGCTCAATGTGCACGGCGACGGCGGCTCGACGGTCGACGCCATCCTGAAAATCAGCGTGCAATTGCTGCTGCCGTTTATCGCCGGGCAGATCGCCCGCCGCTGGATTGGTGAGTGGGTCGGGCGCAACAAGTCCTGGCTGAAGTTCGTCGATCAGGGCTCGATCCTGCTGGTGGTCTATGGCGCATTCAGCGAAGCGGTGAATGAAGGTATCTGGCACCAGATCCCGCTATGGGAACTGGGCGGCCTGGTGGTGGCGTGCTGCGTGTTGCTGGGCCTGGTGCTGGTGGCGTCCACGGTGCTTGGCAAGGCGTTCGGTTTCAACCAGGAAGACCGCATCACTATCCTGTTCTGCGGTTCGAAAAAGAGCCTGGCCACCGGTGTGCCGATGGCCCAAGTATTGTTCGCCGGAGCGAGCATGGGTGTGCTGATCCTGCCGCTGATGCTGTTCCACCAGATCCAGTTGATGGTCTGCGCGGCGTTGGCCCAGCGTTATGCGAATCGGCCGGAGTCGATTCCGGAATTGATGGGGCAGGTGGACCCGTAACTTTTCTTTCAGACACCGACGAATAACCTCAAGTAAACGCCGGGCCAGACGACTTACTTCTTAACAGCCCAAGAAGGAGCGTCGACATGAACGTTTTACGTTTGTCACTGGTTAGCGGTGTTCTTGCGGTATGGACGGGGGCATGCCTGGCGGCATCTTCCGGTGTCATTCAATTTCACGGCAGCATCGTCGAGCCCGGTTGTAACCCCAGTACGTCGGGCGGCGCGACAGTGGAGTTCAATGGATGCCCGCAAGCGCTGCGTGGCAGCCAGTTCGAGGCACAGTCGGTGCGCAGTGTGACCGCGCTGGGCAATGCGGCGGTCAACGTCAAGTTGGTGGCCGACAGCCCCAACGGGCGCTATTTCGACCAGCGGTATGTGCTGGTGGATGCCCTCGGCAAGCCGGTTCAGTCGGGGGCCTACGTGGTCACCATGACGGCACCCTGACCCGGTTGAGGTCATTTTGAGCGGGATGAGCGTCAACAGTCGGGCCGCAAACCTATAGAATGCTCGGCGGCGGCGCTTGTTCCGGGTGGCCGCTCGCTCACCGCCCCCGCTTGATCACAGCCAGAGTACCGCGCCGTTTCATGAGTATTTCAGCCGCAACGCCCCAAGCCAATTGGCAACCGGTCTTCGCTCTCGCGTTGGCCGCGTTTGTGTTCAATACCACCGAATTCGTGCCCGTCGGGCTGCTCAGTGCCATCGGCGCCAGTTTCGACATGCCGGTGTCCAGCGTCGGGCTGATGCTCACCATCTATGCCTGGATCGTGTCCCTGACCTCGCTGCCGGTGATGCTGCTGACCCGCAACGTGGAGCGGCGCAAGTTGCTGATCGTGCTGTTCGGCCTGTTTATCGCCAGTCACATCCTTTCCAGTGTCGCCACCAGTTTCGGCATCCTGATGCTCAGTCGCATCGGCATTGCCCTGTCCCATGCGCTGTTCTGGTCGATCACCGCGTCCCTCGCGGTACGCCTGGCGCCAGCAGGCAAGCAGGTGCAAGCCCTCGGCCTGCTGGCTACTGGCACTTCCCTGGCGATGGTGCTGGGTATTCCGTTGGGCCGCTTGCTGGGCGAGGCCATGGGCTGGCGCACCACGTTCCTGGTGATCGGCGCGTTCGCCGCTGCGCTGGTGTTCTGGCTGGCGCGCACCTTGCCGTTGTTGCCGAGCCAGAACTCCGGCTCGTTGCGCAGCCTGCCGCTGCTGTTCAAGCGCCCGGCGCTGGTGGCGCTGTATGTGTTGACCGCGATGACGGTCACTGCGCAATTCACCGCCTACAGCTACATCGAACCCTTCGTCGAAGGCGTGGCCGGCATGAGCGGCAGCGCGGTGACCCTGATCCTGCTGGTGTTCGGCGGTGCGGGCATCATCGGCTCGCTGCTGTTCAGCCTGGTGCACCGTTTCAACCCGCACCTGTTCGTGGTGGGCGCGGTGTTCATCCTGAGCGCCTGCCTGGCGTTGCTGCTGCCCTTGAGCGGTGCCGAGTCTTACCTGGTGGTGCTGAGCGTTTTCTGGGGCATGGCGATCATGGGCTTTGGCCTGGCCATGCAATCCAAGGTGCTGGTGCTGGCACCCGACGCCACCGACGTGGCCATGGCGATGTTCTCCGGCATCTACAACATCGGCATTGGCGGCGGCGCGCTGATGGGCAGTTGGGTCGGCAGCCAGTTCGGCTTCGCCTGGATCGGCGCGGCCGGTGGGTTGCTGGCGGCGGTAGCGTTGATCGGTTACTGCCTGGCGATCAGGACATTTGGGCAGGGCGTTGTAAGCCGTTAAAACCAGACAAGTCTTACAGGACCTATTGATACCCATTGCTACCGTCGCCCCGGACCGCCCACCTCCCGTGGTGACGGCACTTGAGCAGCAATGGAGTTGATTGTGCAAAAACGTTTGACTGCAGAGTTCATCGGTACGTTTTGGCTGACCTTCGGCGGCTGTGGCAGCGCCATCCTGGCGGCTGCGTTCCCCGGGTTGGGCATTGGTTTTGTGGGCGTTTCCCTGGCGTTTGGGCTTACGGTGTTGACCATGGCCTATGCGCTGGGCGGTATTTCCGGCGGGCATTTCAACCCGGCGGTGACCATCGGCCTGTGGGTGGGGCGCCGTATCGAGGGCGCTGATGTGCTGCCGTACATCGTGGCGCAGGTTGCGGGGGCGATTACGGCCGCTGCCGCGTTGTTCCTGATTGCCAATGGGCAGCCGAATTTCGCGGTGGGTGGTTTCGCCGCCAACGGCTATGGTCCGCTCAGCCCCGGTCATTTCGACATGAAGTCCGCGTTGCTGGCCGAACTGATCGCCACGTTTTTCTTCGTCTTCATCATCCTGCGCGTGACCGCACCCGGCGCAGTGCCTGGCTTTGCCCCGATTGCCATTGGCTTGGCGCTGACCTTGATTCACCTGGTCCTGATCCCTGTGACCAATACCTCGGTCAACCCGGCGCGCAGCACCGGGCCGGCGTTGTTTGCCGGGGTGGATTACCTGGCACAGCTTTGGCTGTTCTGGCTGGCGCCGATGGTGGGCGGGGTGATGGGCGCGGTAGCGGCACGATCAATGGATGAATGCCGCAAAAAAATGCCCGCCTGAATTGCGGCGGTGGGCGCCCCGCAGGCCTTGGTTTTTCAAGGCTTCCAGGTCTGCACATCCCTGGCATCCACCGCCTTGGGCAACAAGCCCGCCTTGAAGAACGCATCGGCGATCTTCTGCTGTTCGCCCAACTGATCGAGCGTCACCGGCTGCACCTGATAACTGCGGTGCGCATTGGCCGCTTCAACCGTCGCCACATCCAGGTTGCCCCACAACGGCCCCAGCACCTTGGCGGCATCCTGCGGGTGGTTTTTCACCCATTGCCCGGTCTTTTCCAACTGCTCGTACACCACCTTCAATACTTGCGGGTGCGCCTTGGCGTACGGCGTACCGGTCAGGTAGTAACGCTTGTAGCTGGCCAGCCCTGCGCCGTCCGCCAGGGTGCGTGTGGGCAGTTGGCGCTGCACGCTGGTGAGGAAGGGTTCCCAGGTGACCCAGGCGTCCATCTTGTTGTTCTCGAACGCCGCGCGACCGTCGGCGGGTGACAGGTAGGCCGGTTCGATATCCGAAAAGGCCAGCCCCGCCTTGGCCAGTGCGGCGATCAACAAATAGTGGGTGCCGGCGGCCTTGGTCACGGCGATCTTCTTGCCCTTGAGGTCCGCCAGGTTCTGGATCGGCGAGTCCTTGCGTACCACGATGGCCTGGGCCGAAGGCGAGGGCGCTTCCTGGGCGAAGTAGGTGAGTTTGGCCTGGGCCGCCTGGGCGAAGATCGGCACGGTGTCGGCCACGTCGGCGCTGATGTCCACATTGCCCACGTTCAGTGCTTCCAGCAGCGGCAGGCCGCTGGGGAACTCGTGCCAGCTCACGTCGATGTTGTCGGCCTTGAGGGCTTTTTCCAGGGTGCCCTGGGTTTTCAGCAGGGTGATCAGGGTCGAGGACTTCTGGTAACCGATGCGCACGGTTTCCTGGGCCTGCGCGCTGATCGCAACGGAAAAAGCCAGCAACCCGAGGACTGCGGCGAAGGGGCGACGTAGGGACATGGTGGGCTCGATCTCTGACGAAATAGTCCTGAGCTTAAAGTTCTAAAAACTATTCGTTAAATACTCTTTAGATCTGAGCTTAGGACGCTTTGCCTGCCCGCCTATGAATTGGGCATAACCATAGAATTATAAGATTCTTTCATCATTCCTAATCATTAATATAATCGAATCAACTTCACTGCCAGGCCTTACGCGCTTTTTTGGCATAAGCAGCGCCCTCCCTTTCTTCCACGCCAAGGCCTCCCATGACGTTCAAAAAACTAGTCGTCGCCGCCAGCCTGCTGTTCGCCGCCACGGCGGCCCAGGCCGAGCAAACCCTGGACATCAGTTACCAGCGCTCATCCACCCTGTGGATCCTGCTCAAGCAAAATGGCCAGTTGGAACAGCGCCTCAAGCCCCTGGGTTTCACGGTGAACTGGCACGAGTTCAGCACCGGCCTGCTCAGCTCGCTGAACGCCGGCAGTGTCGACCTGCACGCTGATGTGGCCGACGCTTTCGCGTTGTTCACCCAGGCCGCCGACGCACCGCTGACCTATTACGCCCAGGAAAACGCATCGCCGGGCGCCCAGGCGATCATCGTCCAGGGCACGTCGCCGATCCACAGCATCGCCGACCTCAAGGGCAAGACGGTTGCCGTGTCCAAGGGTTCGGGCAGCAACTACCTGCTGATCTCGGCCCTGAAAAAGGCCGGCCTGACGCTGGCCGATATCACCCCGCGTTACCTGGAAGCACCGGATGGCGGCGCGGCGTTCGCCAATGGCAGTGTCGACGCGTGGGTGATCTGGGACCCGTTCCTCGCCACCCAACAGCTGGATCACCACGTACGGGTGATCGCCGACGGCAAGAACGGCCTGGCCGACTACAACCGTTTCTACCTGGCGACGACAAAGTTCGCCAAGGCCCACCCGGACGTGTTACAGGTGACCTTCGACACCCTGCGCGAGACCGGCCAATGGGTGAAGGCTCATCCCAAGGAAGCCGCCGCCATCCTTGGTCCGCTGTGGGGCAATATCGCCCCGGCCACGGTGGAGCGCGCCAATAGCCGCCGCAGCTACGACATCATCCCGGTCAAGCTGGACCACCTCGCCGAGCAACAGCGCATCGCCGACACCTACTATGCCGCCAGGCTGATCCCCAAGGCGTTGAAGATCAACGACATCAACGTGTGGACGCCCAAGCCATGAGCCGCCAGATCCATTTATCCGCGTTCCTGCTGAGTGGGCCGGTCGTGCACAGCCATGCGGTGTGGCGCCACCCGCAAACCGTCGGCAATTACCTCGACCCCGAGTACTACGCGCGCGTGGCCAAGGTGGTGGAGGAGGGGTTGTTCGACTTCCTGTTCTTCGCCGACCGCCTGGCCGTAGGCGACCAGATGGGCGGCTCGCGCGAGTTGGCCTTGCGCTACGGCGCCCAGGACGCCACGCGCCTGGACCCGTTGCCGATCCTCTCTTATCTGGTTGGCAAGACCAGCAAGCTGGGCCTGGGCGCAACGCGGTCCACCACCTATTACGAACCGGCACACATCGCCCGGGAGTTCGCCACCCTCGACCACCTGTCCAAGGGCCGCGCGGCGTGGAATATCGTCACCTCGATGAACGACAGCGAAGGGCGCCTGTTCGGCAAGGACAAGCACCTGGAGCACGACCTGCGCTATGACCGCGCCGATGAGTTTGTCGAAGTCGCGTTGAAACTGTGGAACAGCTGGGGCCAGGACGCGCTGAAACTGGACCGCGAAAGCGGCGTACTGGCGGACCCTGGATTGATCCGTTCGGTGCAGCACCAGGGCGAATGGTTCAGGGTTGAAGGCCCGCTGAATATCCCGCGCACGCCCCAGGGCCGACCGGTGCTGATCCAGGCCGGTTCTTCCGGGCGTGGTCGGCGCTTCGGTGCGCGTTGGGCCGAGGCGATTTTCACCATTCACCCGCACTTGGCGGCCATGCGTGCGTTCCGCGATGACGTGCGTACCCAGGTGGTGCAGCAGGGGCGTGACGCCGACAGTTGCAAAGTGCTCACGGCGGTGATGCCGTTCATTGGCGGCAGCGAGGCCGAGGCCCGTGCCAAGCGCGACCAGCACAATGCATTGGCTCGTCCGGAATTGGGGCTGGTGACGTTGGCTTCGCAGTTGAATGTGGACCTGTCGCCATTCCCGCTCTCGGCGACGCTGGCCGAGATCGCCCAGTCGCCGCTGATCCACCCGGCGGCGGCTGAAAAGCTGTTGATGCAAGGCCCGCAAACCACCTTGGAGCAACTCGGGCGCATCTTCGCCAGCAGCGTACGTGTGCCGCAGCTCGTGGGCACCGGCGCGCAGATTGCCGACCAGTTGGCCGAGCTGTTCGAGCAGGGCGGTTGCGATGGGTTTGTGATCTCTCCGGGGTATCTACCGGGCTCGTTCACTGAATTTGTCGAGAGCGTGATTCCGCATTTGCAGCGCAAGGGGCTGTTCCGCACCGCGTATGAAGGGGCGACGTTGCGTGAGCATTTGGGCCTGGCTGATCTGAACAGTTGACTGTGTAGCGTGGCGAACAGGCTTGTTGTAGTGAGCGGGCTTGCCCCGCGCTGGGGCGCGAAGCGGCCCTGAAACGGTCATCGCGGTTTGCCTGGGAGAACGCGGTGCTTTTATTGGGGCTGCTTCGCAGCCCAGCGCGGGGCAAGCCCGCTCACCACAACAGGTCCGTCGACCGGGGGCGCGGCACGTTCAGTTCAGCGCAATCGTCGCCGGCGCCAGCGAGCTCAAGGCCCCGGCGCGGTCCGCCAGGTAACGCGCCGGCGGCTGGCCCACGGTCTTGCGGAACATGGTGATAAAGCCGCTGGCGTTCTCATAGCCCAGGTCCAGGGCCACGCGCTGCACACTCTCACCCCTGGCCAGGCGTTGCAGCGACAGGATCACATGCAACTGCCGACGCCAACGGCCAAAACTCAGGCCCAGTTCCTCCAGCAGCAGGCGCGTCATGCTGCGTTCGCTCATGCCGATGCGCACCGCCCATTGGCTAAGGGTGGACTTGTCCGCCGGTTCAGCCAGCAGGCTGTCGGCCAGGCGACGCAGGCGCGGGTCCTGGGGCATGGGCAGGTGCAGGGCTTCAACCGGCGCGATGGCCAACTCGTCCAGCAAGGTACTGATCAAACGGCCCTGGGCGCCGTGCTCGTCATACAGTTGCGGGAAGCTCACTGCCTTGCTGATCAGCTCATGCAGCAGGGCCGACACCGCCAGCGTGCAGCATTGCCGGGGCAGGGCGCAGGCGGCATCGGGGTCGATCAACAGGCAATAGACTTCCGCAGCGCCAGCCCCCCGTGCCGCGTGGGGCGTTCCGCCGGGAATCCACAGCGCGCATTGCGGCGGCACGATCCAGATACCGGCCTCAATCTCGCAATGGATGACCCCGCGCAAGGTGTACATCAGTTGGCCTTTGCGATGGGCATGCTGGGTATGTTCCCAGGTATCCGACGTGGCGGTGGCCCCTACGGCCACTACGGCGCGGGGGAATACGTCGGCGTCCCTGGACAGCGACGGGTCGTGCATTTCCAGGCGATGGTGCTTCATGGTGGGTATCGCAGGTTGGCTGAATTGCGAAACAGTCTGGCTATTCTGTGCAATGCCGTCCAGTGGTCTGGCCCTTATAGTGAGATCAATTCTCAACAAGGAGCTCGGCCATGCGACTCGACAGTTCAACATTCCCAGTGGTGAAAATCGTCTTTGATGCGCCCAATGAAGGCGGGCCGGAGGATGCCTTCGCCGTGTTCGAAAGCCTGCTGGCCCGCCAGCAACCGTTCCTGCTGCTGCACGAAAAATCCGTGGACGAGAACAATCACGAACACTCCCATGAGGAGCGCAAGCAAGCGTCGATCTGGATGAAGAAAAACAAACAGGCGCTGCATACCTACGTCAAAGGCATGATCCAGGTCGAGCCCAGTGCCGCGCAGCGCCTGGCGCTCAAGCCGTTTGCCGCGATGTTCGGCAAGGCCTGGGGTTATCCGTTGCTGGTGGTGGAATCCCGGGACCGGGCCTGGGCACTGGCGCGGGATGTGCTGGATGAGCGGGTGTCGGATGTGGCGCACTTTTGAGCGAGGGCGACCGGATTGTGGCGAGGATATCGGGCATTTCAGGTATCCTCCGCGCCCCGCTTACCACCGATTCAAAGACAGATGACTGGACAAGACATGCAGGCGCTGCTGGAGTCGATCCTCGACGAAGTGCGCCCCCTGATCGGCCTCGGCAAAGTCGCCGATTACATCCCGGCATTGGCCGATGTGCCTGCCAACCAATTGGGCATCGCCGTGTACGGGAACGACGGCTCGGCCTACTGCGCCGGAGACGCTGACACGCTGTTCTCGGTGCAGAGCATTTCCAAGGTGTTCAGCCTGGTGCAGGCCATCGACCATGGTGGCGAAACCATCTGGGAACGCCTGGGCCATGAGCCTTCCGGGCAGCCGTTCAACTCCATGGTGCAACTGGAATTCGAACGTGGCCGCCCGCGTAATCCGTTCATCAACGCCGGTGCGCTGGTGATCTGCGACATCAACCAATCGCGCTTCGCCGTGCCGATTTTGTCGATGCGCGATTTCGTGCGGCGCCTGTCGGGCAACCCGCAGATCCTGGTCAACAGCGTCGTCGCTGAATCCGAGGCTCAGCACGGCGCCCGCAACGCGGCCATGGCCTACCTGATGAAATCCTTTGGCAACTTCCACAACGACGTGGACGCGGTGCTGCACAGCTACTTCAACTACTGCGCCTTGCAGATGAGCTGCCTGGATTTGGCCAAGGCATTCAGCTTCCTGGCCAACGAGGGCACGAGTGCCCACAGTGGCGAACAGATTTTAACGGCGCGCCAGACCAAGCAGGTCAACTCGATCATGGCCACCAGCGGGCTGTACGACGAGGCAGGCAATTTTGCCTATCGCGTGGGGTTGCCGGGCAAGAGCGGGGTGGGCGGCGGGATTGTCGCGGTGGTGCCGGGGCAATTTACGGTGTGCGTGTGGTCGCCGGAGTTGAATACGGCGGGGAACTCGCTGGCGGGGATGAAGGCATTGGAATTGTTGAGTGAGCGGATTGGGTGGTCGGTGTTTTGAGGGCGCGCCCCGTTCATGGGAGCGACCGCCGTTGGCGATTGAGAATATTGATCGCTTTACGTGTGCAATAGGTTCTCCCGGAAAAGGAGATCCAGTGTGGGAGCTGGCTTGCCTGCGATGGCGGTACATCAGCCAGCACATCCAGCGGCTGACACACCGCTGTCGCGGGCAAGCCCACTCTCACATGGGGAGTGGTGTGAGTGAGGGCTCTGTTCAGCTGATGTTGAGCCGATCCAGCAAGCTATACCACGCCACCCCCGCGCCAATGTAAAACCGCTGCAACCCATGCATCGGCAAGCGCTGCAACGGCGTCACCGGGTAGGCGAACTCCGCCTGGCTGTCACACAACCGCCCCGCCAATTGCTGGCCCAGGCTGGTACACAGCGCGATGCCACGACCATTGCAGCCCAGTGCCAATGTCAGCCCCGGTGCGGGCTGGTGCACATGGGGCATGAAGTCCCGCGTGATTGCGATGCGGCCCGCCCAGCGATACTCGAAGTCCAGCGGCCCCAACTGCGGAAACAGCAACGCCAGCGAGCGTTCCAGGTGGGCAAAATCCGTGGGTGACGTGGGGTCGTTGAACAGCCCGCGTCCGCCCATCAGCAAGCGGCCATGGCTGTCTTTGCGAAAGTACAGCAGCAGCCGTTGTGCGGTGGAGACGGTTTCCTGGCCCGGCAAGATGCTGTCCGCTGCGCGCCCACTCAAGGGTTTGGTGGCGACGATAAAACTGTTCGCCGCGAGGATACTCTGCGCCATGCCTGGCCACAGGTTGCCGCTGTAGCCGTTGGTGGCCAACACCACTTGATCGGCCGTGACCTGTGCACCGCCCCCCGTCTGCAATTGCCAGCCGCAACCCTGGCGCTGCAACCCGGTCACCGCGCTTTGCCCATGAATCCACACGCCCGCCGCCAACGCCGCACCCACCAAGCCACGGGCATACGCCAACGGCTGAATCGCCCCGGCGCGACCGTCCAGCCAGCCACCGGCAAATGCGTCACTACCCATGCGTGAAGCCACCGCTGCGGCATCCAGGCGCTGCACCGGCACGCCGCGCCGGGCCCATTGATCTGCCCGTGCGTGCAGCCCGGCGACGCCTTTTTCGCTGTACGACACCTGCATCCAGCCTTTACGTACCGGCGCGCAGTCGATGCGGTGTTTTTCGATCAGCTTGAACACCAGGTCGGCCGAGTTCGATACAGCCGAGATCAACGGTTCGGCACGCTCCGGTCCGTACATCTGCACCAGTTGCTGCGGGTCGTATTTGAGCGTCGGGTTGACTTGCCCACCGTTGCGTCCGGATGCGCCCCAGCCCGGCTCGTTGGCCTCCAGTACGCACACGCTGACGCCGCGCTCGGCCAAATGCAGCGCCGTCGACAAGCCGGTATACCCGGCACCGACAATCGCCACGTCCACCTTCAGCGACTCGCTCAACGCAGGCGTCGGCACCACAGACGGAGCCGTGGCTGACCACAAAGACTTCATGACAGGCTCCGCGTGTTGCCGGTGGGGTGCAGCACGCGCCGCAGGAAGTCCTGGGTCCGCGCATGCTGCGGGTTGCCCAGCACCTGTTCGGCGGGCCCGCTTTCGACGATGTAGCCGCCATGCAGGAAGCACACGCGGTCGGCCACTTCCCGTGCAAAGCCCATTTCGTGAGTGACCACGATCATGGTCATGCCCTCATCGGCCAGGGTGCGCATCACCGCCAGCACATCACCGACCAGTTCCGGGTCGAGCGCCGAGGTGGGCTCGTCGAATAACATGGCTTCAGGTTTCATCGCCAGGGCGCGGGCGATGGCCACGCGTTGTTGCTGGCCGCCGGAGAGCTGCTCCGGGTAGGCGTCGGCCTTGGCACTCAGGCCGACTTTTTCCAGCAGTACCAGGGCTTCTGCGCGGGCCTGCTGGGGCGGTTCGCCTTTGACGTACACCGGGCCTTCCATCACGTTTTCCAGCACGCTGCGATGGGGGAACAGGTTGAAGCGCTGGAACACCATGCCCATGCGGCTGCGCAGGGCGTGCACGGTCTTGCTGCCGCGCTGCACGGTTTCGCCGAACACGTTGATGTGCCCGCCGTCATAGGCTTCCAGCGCGTTGATGCAGCGCAGCAAGGTGGATTTGCCCGAGCCCGAGGGGCCGATCAGGCACACCACTTCGCCCTTGGCCACGTCCAGGTCGACGCCGTGCAGCACGCGGTGGCTGCCGTAGTGTTTTTGCAGTTGGCGAATCTCGATCATGCTTTTTTCCTCCGGCCCAGGTGCTGTTCCATGCGACGCAGGCCATACACCAGCGGCAGGCTCATCAGCAGGTAGAGCAGGGCGACCAGGGTGTAGACCGTCATGTTCTGGAAGGTCGACGAGGCAATCAGTTGGCCCTGGCGGGTCATCTCGGCGACGGTGATGGTGGACACCAAGGAGGAGTCCTTGAGCATCATCACCAGGGTGTTGCCATACGGCGGCAGCGCGATGCGAAACGCCTGCGGCAGGATCACCCGGCGCATCATCAGCGCCGAGCGCATGCCCAGTGCTTCGGCGGCTTCACGCTGGCCCTGCTCGACGGCAATGATGCCGGTGCGGAAGTTCTCGGCCTGGTACGCCGAGTAGGCGATGCCCATGCCGATCACGCCCGCGTAGAACGCGGTGAGGTGCACGCCCATGTCCGGCAGCACGAAGTAGATGTAGAACAACTGCACGATGATCGGCAGGCCACGGATCACATTGATGATGGTGCTCGCCGCCCACGACAGCGCACGGATCGGCGACAGCTTGAGCAACGCCAGCACCAGTCCGATGGCGCTGCTGAGCAGGAACGACAGCACGGTGATCTGGATCGTCACCCACGCGCCTTGCAGCAGAATCGGCAAAAAGTCCTGGGCGTTTTGCAGGAACTCCGCCGGGTTCATGGGCGCACCTGGGTATCGAGGCCCCACTTCTTGAGGATGTTGTCGAGGGTGCCGTCCGCCTTGATGCTGGCGATCGCGCTGTTCAGGCGCTCCAGGGTTTGCGCGTCACCCTTGCGCACCACCAGGCACACTTCGCCGACATTGGTGGGTTTGTAGTCCGGCGCCAGTTTTACGCCTTTGAACAGTTTTTGGCGGATCTGGTAGGCCACCACCGGCTGGTCACCCACGGCGGCCTTGATACGGCCCAGGGACAGGTCGCGGACCATCTCGCCGATGGAGTCGTAGGTGCGGATCTCCTTGAAGATGCCGAGCTTGTTCAACTGGTCATAGAAGACAGTGCCGGCCTGCACGCCGACCACTTGGTCCTTGAGAGGCATGAGGTCAGGGTAGGCGGTGTTGTCGTCGGCGTTGATGATCAGGCCTTCACCGTAGGCATACACCGGGGCGCTGAAGTCGACGACCTTAGTACGTTCTTCGGTCTTGAGCATGCCGGCGGAAATGAAGTCGAGCTTGCCGGACGTGAGGGAGGGGATCAGCGCGGCGAAGTTGGTCTGCTCGATCTGGCTGGTGAAACCACCGGCCTTGCTCACGGCCTCTGCCACATCGACCATCACGCCTTGGATGCTGTTGCTCTTGATGTCGAGGAAGGTAAACGGCGAACCACTGGCCGTTGCACCGACTTTGTACGAGGACGCACTTTCTGCGTGCACCGCTGTGACGCAGAGCGTGGCGCAAATACCGAAGGCGAGGCGGCGAAACAAGGGCGAAAGACTGTTCATCGGGTTACTCCAGTAGGAAAACGGAAAGTCAGTACCGCAAGCGGCTGCCGATGAAATCGCAAGCTATGTGCCATTTCGATCAATAAGAATCGTATAGCGCTATAGAAAATAGACAAAATGAACCATTCGTATCGATATGCGATATTTAATGGTCTATTTCTGTGATTTGGAGTAGAAATATCGCCACGCCTGATCGACCTGACCGTGAGTCCGCCATGTCCGAAGAACGCAACAGTCTGCACAACCAATCCCTGGAAAAAGGCCTGTCGGTGCTCAAGGCATTCAGCGCACAGCGCCGCAGCATGAGCCTCGCAGAGGTGGCCGAGGCCGCAGGCATGACCAAAAGCTCGGCCCAGCGCATGGTGTTTACCCTCGAAAGCCTGGGTTACCTTCGGAAACACTCCCGCACCCGGCATTACCAACTCACACCCCGGGTGCTGGAGCTGGGCTTCAGTTACCTGGATGCGCATTCGTTGATCGAGGTGGCGAATCCGTTCCTGTCGGAGTTGACCCGGTTGACGGGTGAGACGTCGTGCCTGACCGAGCCTGCGGGGTACGACATGACCTATATCGCACGGTTCGTCAGCTCGGGTTTTGTGCCCGTGCATATGCCGATCGGCTCGCGGGTGCCGATGTACTGCACGGCGTCGGGGCGGGCGTATTTGAGCGCGTTGCCGCAGGAGGAAGCGTTGGTGTTGATCGAGAACAGCCAGCGTATTGCGCACACCAGCCAGACGCTGACTGAAGTCGACGAAATCATGGCGTCGTTGCAGCAGGTGCGTGAGCAGGGCTATGCAGTGAACGGCCAGGAGTTGTTCCTGGGTGATATGACCATCGGTGCGCCGGTGCTGGGTGCCAATGGCCGGCCGGTGGCGGCGGTGCATGTGGTGGCGCCGACCAGTCGGTGGAGCAGGGCGGATGCGGAGCGGCAATTGGCGCCGGCGTTGTTGCAGTGTTCAAGGGCGCTGAGCAATTCGGCGCGGAACCTGGAATAACCCGCTATTTCAAATTCACTAGAGATCCCCTGTGGGAGCGGGCTTGCTCGCGAATGCGGTGTGTCAGCCAGCCTATTCAATATTGACCCACCGCTTTCGCGAGCAAGCCCGCTCCCACATTTTGTGCTTCATTGATTTCGAGAGTGTTGTTTGGTCAGGTCACCGGATGAGCCTGATCCAACGCCTTGTCCACCAACAATTGCACACCTTCGAGCATGCGGCAGATACCCAGCGCTACGTTGCGT
The DNA here is from genome assembly GCF_900103345.1 of Pseudomonas azotoformans. Taxonomy (NCBI): domain Bacteria; kingdom Pseudomonadati; phylum Pseudomonadota; class Gammaproteobacteria; order Pseudomonadales; family Pseudomonadaceae; genus Pseudomonas; species Pseudomonas azotoformans. The sequence goes on along the minus strand of NZ_LT629702.1, from coordinate 2,045,712 downwards.
TGAGCGCCCTCGACTTCAAAGGCGAGATGGGTGGCGATGTCGTTGAGGCTGGCCAGGTCTTGCGAGGCATTGGCCAGCAAGGTTTCGGTGTTCAGGTTGGGGTGGAGGGTGAAGGGGGTGGTTGGGGGATTTGGACTGTCTTTGATCATGGTGGCATTCCTAAGATTAGTGGAGCTGCCAGCGTTCGCGGTCAAACGAAGAGGGTGGCAGCTGTACGCGGGTTGACCGACCGGCAATCAAAGGAAATCCGGCATACCCGAAGGTATCCCGCGTACAGCCGCCGCGACACGATACCTCAGGCATAAAAAAAACGCCTGAAATAGGTTTTGGCGCAACAGTACTTCAATTAATCAGACGGTCAAATCCGGCCGCTAAATGGGTAGCGACGGCGAGGAGGTTAGCCAGTGAAGTTCCGAGGGACAACCTGAAAGCCTTGTGGGAAATCTCTGAGCACAGCAAGCGCCGTATACCACTGTGCTAGAGCACCACAAATCCCACAGCTGACCTCATTGGTCGTGAGGGCTGTGTTTGCCCCGAACAAAAAATGCGCCCCAGAGGGCGCATTTTTTTGTTCGGGCCGCTATCGCCTACTCAGGCAATCGCATCCCAAGCCCGATCACCGTTCTCGTCTTTGATCCGAGTCGGCAAGCCCATCACATCCAGCGCCTTCAGGAACGGCTCGGCCGGCAGTTCCTCGACGTTGGCCATGTGCTTCACATCCCACTCGCCACGGGCCACCAGCAGTGCAGCAGCGACTGGTGGCACGCCTGCGGTGTAGGAGATGCCCTGGCTGTCGGTCTCGGCAAAGGCTTCTTCATGGCACGCCACGTTGTAGATGAACATCTCGTGGGGTTGGCCATTTTTGGTGCCTTTGACCAGGTCACCGATGCAGGTCTTGCCGGTGTAGCCCGGTGCCAGCGAAGACGGGTCGGGCAGCACGGCCTTGACCAGTTTCAGCGGCACGACTTCCAGGCCTTCGGCGGTGGTGACCGGCTTCTCGGAGAGCAGGCCGAGGTTTTTCAGCACGGTGAACACGTTGATGTAGTGTTCGCCGAAGCTCATCCAGAAACGCACGTTGGGCACGTCGAGGTTTTTCGACAGCGAGTGCACTTCATCGTGGCCGGTGAGGTAGAGGTTCTGCGAACCGACAACCGGCAGGTCATCGGTGCGTTTGACTTCGAACATGGTGTTGCTGGTCCACTGGCTGTTTTGCCAGCTCCACACCTGTCCGGTGAACTCGCGGAAGTTGATTTCCGGGTCGAAGTTGGTGGCGAAGTATTTGCCATGGGAGCCGGCATTGACGTCGAGGATGTCGATCGAATCAATGCGGTCGAAATGCTGTTGCTGCGCCAGCGCGGCATACGCGTTGACGACACCCGGGTCGAAGCCCACGCCAAGGATGGCGGTGATGTTCTTCTGTTTGCACTCTTCCAGGTGGTTCCATTCGTAGTTGCCGTACCACGGCGGGGTCTCGCAGACCTTGCCCGGCTCTTCGTGGATGGCGGTGTCGAGGTACGCAACGCCGGTGTCGATGCAGGCACGCAGTACCGACATGTTGAGGAACGCGGAACCGACGTTGATGACGATCTGCGATTGTGTCTCGCGGATCAGGGCCTTGGTCGCTTCCACGTCCAGGGCGTTCAGCGCGAAGGCTTGGATGTCGGCGGGTACCTTGAGGCTACCCTTGGCCTTGACGCTGTCGATGATGGCCTGGCATTTGGAGATGTTGCGCGACGCGATAGCAATACGACCGAGTTCGTCGTTGTGCTGCGCGCACTTGTGGGCCACCACCTTGGCGACACCTCCTGCACCAATGATAAGAACGTTCTTTTTCAATTGCTTTATCTCTCCTTTATCCGCCAGCTTACGAAAGGCTGGACAGGTAGTCGTCGTAACCAAATTCACGAACCACCTCGACTGTACCGTCGAGTTGTTTCACTACGATGGACGGCATTTTCAGGCCGTTGAACCAGTTTTTCTTGACCATGGTGTAGCCTGCGGTGTCGATGAACGACAGCCGATCGCCGATGGCCAGCGGACGATCAAATTGATACTCGCCGAAGATGTCCCCGGCCAGGCAGGATTTGCCGCACACCATGTAGGTGTGTTCACCGTCGCTCGGCGCCAGCTTGGCGTTGAGGCGGTAGATCAGCAGGTCCAGCAGGTGGGCTTCGATGGAGCTGTCGACCACGGCGAGGTTCTTGCCGTTGTAGAGGGTGTCGAGCACGGTGACTTCCAGGGAAGCGCTGTTGGTGATCGCCGCTTCGCCGGGTTCCAGGTACACCTGCACGCCGTACTTCTCGGAGAACGCCTTCAGGCGGGCGCAGAACGCGTCCACGGCATAGTCTTCACCGGTGAAGTGGATGCCGCCGCCGAGGCTGACCCATTCAACCTTGTGCAGCAGCGCGCCGAAGCGCTCTTCGATGACGCCGAGCATTTTGTCGAACAGGTTGAAGTCGCCGTTCTCGCAGTTGTTGTGGAACATGAAACCGGAGATCTGCTCAATGACGCCTTCGATCTTCACCGGGTCCCATTCGCCCAGGCGGCTGAACGGGCGCGCCGGGTCGGCCAGCAGGTAGTCGGAGCTGCTCACCTGTGGGTTGACGCGCAGGCCGCGGGTCTTGCCTTCGCTGCGTTCGGCAAAGCGCTGCAGCTGGCTGATGGAGTTGAAGATGATCTTGTCGCAGTTATCCAGCATCTCTTCGATTTCATCGTCGGCCCAGGCCACGCTGTAGGCGTGTGCTTCACCTTCGAACTTCTGGCGGCCGAGCTTCAACTCGTACAGCGACGACGAGGTGGTGCCGTCCATGTATTGCTGCATCAGGTCGAACACCGACCAGGTCGCAAAGCACTTGAGCGCCAGCAGGGCCTTGGCGCCGGACTGTTCGCGCACGTAAGCAATCTTCTGCATGTTGACCAGAAGCTTCTGTTTATCGATGAGGTAGTACGGCGTTTTGATCATTTTTGAGAGCCTGCGGCGGTGCCTGCCAAAAAAGGACACGCATTGTGCCCGCACTTGGATCGAATCGAAAGGTTAGTGGGCGGATTTTGCTGCGCCAGATTTTCGACCTTACCCATTAAGTATGACCGTCTATGGAGGGACACCGATCCAATGTGGGAGGGGGCTTGCCCCCGATTGCAGTGTGTCAGCCACCCAATCCAGTACTGACCCACTGCTATCGGGGGCAAGCCCCCTCCCACAGTTTGGCCCCTGTCTATCGGGTCCATCGACATCAAACTGTCATCACCTTACCGCCGGATTGCCACATTTCCCCATTACTGTCCTCGCCAATGAGATCGATCTCAAGCGAGTGACAATGACTGATTTGAAAGACGTAGCACGGCTGGCCGGGGTATCCCGCGCCACCGCCGCCCGCACTTTTGCTTCCCCCGACCAGGTGCGCCCGACCACCCGTGAGCAGGTGTTCGCCGCCGCCCGTGAGTTGGGCTTCCGCCCCAATCTGCTGGGCCGCCAATTGCGCCTGCAAACCACCCAGTTGATCGGCGTGGTGGTGCCCAACCTGCTCAACCCGGTGTTCGCCGAACAGTTCCAGGCCATGGAGCGCGCGGCACGGTTGCGTGGTTATAGCCTGTTGCTGGCGACCACCGACTACAGCAGCGAGCGCGAAAGCATTGTGGTGGAAGAGCTGTTGCGCCAGCGCGTGGACGGCCTGGTGCTGACGGTCACGGATGCTGAAAGCAACGTGGTGCTCAGCAGCCTGAATACTGAGAAAACCCCGTTTGTGCTGGCCTACCACCAACCCAGCAACCCCAACTACAGCGCCGTGTCGGTGGACAACCGCGCCGGCATGGCCCTGGCCACGCGCTACCTGCTCGAAGCCGGGCACCGCCGCATCAGCATGGTCGCCGGCCCTGCGCTGCAGTCGGACCGTGCGCGCCTGCGCTACGCCGGCTATTGCGATGCGATGCGCGAATACGGCCTCGAGCCCCGCACAGTGATCGAAATGCCAGCTCATACCCAGGCCGAATTCGCCGCCATCGAACCTTGTCTGCAAGGCCCTGAGGCACCCACCGCACTGGTGTGTTCCAACGACTTCCTGGCCATCAGCCTGATCGCCGAGCTGCGTCGCAACGCCTGGAACGTACCCGGGCAACTCTCGGTAATGGGCTTCGACGGCATCAGCCTCGGCACCCAGATGCACCCGACCCTGTGCAGCGTGGTGCAGCCGATTGCGCTGCTCGCCAGCACTGTGATTGACCAACTGCTGGCGCAGATCGCCGGCAACGCCCCGACGTCCCATTGCCTGCCTTGCCATATCCGGCCGGGCGAAAGTACTCAACCCCACGAGGAAACCCCTGATGCGCGCACTCCGTAAAACCCTGGCAGCCGTGCTGCTGTGCGGTGCGGCCAGCCTGGCCCAGGCCGCCGACACCGCGATCTGCTACAACTGCCCGCCGGACTGGGCCGACTGGGGCACCCAGCTCAAGGCCATCGCCGCCAGCACCGGCGTGCAAGTGCCGCTGGACAACAAGAACTCCGGCCAATCCCTGGCGCAGTTGGTAGCAGAGAAAGCCGCACCGGTGGCCGACGTCGTTTACTACGGCGTGACCTTCGGCCTGCAGGCGCAAAAAGCCGAAGTGGTCGACACCTACAAACCCAAGGCCTGGGAGCAGATCCCTGCTGGCCTGAAAGACCCGGCCGGCCATTGGTTCGCGATCCACTCCGGCACCTTGGGCATCATGGTCAACGTCGATGCACTCGGCGGTCTACCGGTGCCGCACAGCTGGGCCGACCTGCTCAAGCCTGAATACAAAGGCATGGTCGGTTACCTCGACCCGTCCAGCGCGTTTGTCGGCTACGTCTCCGCGGTGGCGATCAACCGCGCCATGGGCGGCGACCTGGACAACTTCGCGCCGGCCATCGACTACTTCCAGAAGCTGGCGAAAAACGCGCCCATCGTGCCCAAGCAAACCGCGTATGCACGGGTGCTGTCCGGTGAGTTGCCGATCCTGGTGGACTACGACTTCAACGCCTACCGCGCGCGCTACAAGGACAAGGCCAACGTCGCCTTTGTGATCCCCCAGGAAGGCAGCATCAGCGTGCCCTATGTGATGAGCCTGGTGGCCAACGCGCCGCACCGCGCCAACGCAGAAAAGGTCCTCGACTTCGTGCTGTCGGACGAAGGCCAGGCGCTCTGGGCCAAGGCCTATCTGCGCCCGGTACGGCCGATGAAGATGCCGGCTGACGTGGCCGCACAGTTCCTGCCCGACAGCGACTACGCCCGTGCCGGCGTGGTGGACTACGAAAAAATGGCCGCTGTGCAGGAAGCCTTCGCCGCCCGTTACTTGAACGAGGTCAAGTAAGTGGCAGCATCGGCAAGACATGCCGCCTGGGCACTGGCCCCGGCCTTTGCGGTGCTGCTCGCGTTCTGGCTGCTGCCGCTGGCGCACTTGATGGTGCTCGGTGCAGAAAGCCGTGACAGCAACGGCAGCGGCTACTGGCAGGTGCTCAGCAGCGCGCAGTACCTGGGCAGCCTTGGGCAAACCTTGCTGCTGGCGGTGGTGGTGACACTGGTGGCGCTGCTGATCGGCGGTATCAGCGGGGTGTTCCTCGCCCGGCAGCAGTTTTTCGGGCGTTCGGCGCTGGTGGCATTGCTCACGTTTCCCCTGGCGTTTCCCGGCGTGGTCGTTGGCTTCTTGGTGATCTTGTTGGCCGGGCGCCAGGGCTTGTTTGCCGCGCTGGGCCTGCAATTGGCCGGTGAACGCTGGATCTTTGCCTACTCGCTGGCGGGGCTGTTCGTGGGTTACCTGTACTTCTCGATCCCGCGGGTGATCCTCACAGTGATGGCCGCGTGCGAGAGCCTTGATCGCAGCCTGGAAGAGGCCGCCCATTCCCTGGGCGCCGGGCATTGGCGAGTGGTGTGCGATGTGATCGTGCCAGGCCTGGCGCCGGCGCTGGCCTCCTGCGGGGCGATCTGTTTCGCCACCTCCATGGGCGCCTTCGGCACCGCCTTTACCTTGGGCACGCGGCTGAACGTTACCCCGGTGGCGATCTACAACGTGTTCACCAACTACGCCAACTTTGCCGTGGCGGCCGCACTGTCGGTGGTGCTCGGCGCGGTGACCTGGGCCGTGCTGCTGCTCACGCGCCGCCTGGTCAAGAACTCGGGGACTGTGCTGTGAAGCGCTCATCGCTGTTTGTGCTGCAACTGCTGTTCACCCTGTTGGTGTGCGCCTTCATGCTGGTGCCGGTGGTGATGTCGCTACTGGCCGGGCTGACCCGCAATTTCTTCGTCGGGCTGTCCAGTGGCTTGACCTTCGATTGGCTGGTGCAGGTGTGGCAGGCCTATTCGCCCACCGTGTGGTTGTCGCTGCAACTGGCGCTGGCCTGCGCGGCGTGCGTCTGCGTGATTGGTGTGCCGGCGGCCTACGGTTTGGTGCGCATGAACAACCGTTTCAGCCGCGCCTTCGAAGAGTTGATGGTGCTGCCGGTGGCCATGCCGGGGTTGGCCAGTGCGTTGGCCTTGCTGCTGACCTACGGCCAGTTCGGCAGCTTTCGCAGCAGTTGGCTGTTCATCCTGGTCGGCCATGTGCTGTTCACCTTGCCGTTCCTGGTACGCCCGGTGATGGCGGTGATGCAGCGCCAGCAGTTGCCGGTGCTGGAGGAGGCGGCGGCCAGCCTGGGTGCCGGTCCGATCAAGCGTTTTTTCAGCGTGGTGGTGCCCAACTGCCGGGCCGGGATCCTGGCAGGCGTGTTGATGGTGGTGACCTTGTCCCTGGGTGAATTCAACCTGACCTGGATGCTCCACACGCCGATGACCAAGACCTTGCCCGTGGGCCTGGCCGACAGCTACGCCTCGGCGCGCCTGGAAATCGCCAGCGCCTACACCCTTATCTTTTTGCTGATGATCGTGCCGCTGCTGATTGCGCTGCAGGCCATCAGTGCCCGTTTGTCCCGTGGAGAGCGTCGATGACCGCTATCACTATCCGCCTGCAAGGCTGTCGCAAGGCGTTCGCCGACGGCACCGTGGCCGTGCATGACCTGGACCTGACCGTCGAAGGCGGCGAAACCCTGGCCATTCTTGGCCCGTCCGGCTGCGGCAAGACCACCACCTTGCGCCTGATCGCCGGCCTCGAGCGCCCGGACGTGGGCCAGGTGTGGTTCGGCGACCAGGACGTGACCCGCCTGCCGATCGAACGCCGCGACGTAGGCATGGTGTTCCAGAACTACGCACTGTTTCCCAACCTGGATGTGGCCGGGAACATCGTTTATGGCTTGAAGATTCGCGGTATGGCGGTGGTGGAGCGCAACAAGCGCTGCGACGAGTTGCTGGAACTGGTGGGCTTGCAACACCACGGCAAGCGCAGCATCCATGAACTTTCCGGCGGCCAGCGACAGCGCGTGGCCTTGGCTCGTGCGTTGGCGCCGCGCCCGAAAGTGTTGCTGCTGGACGAACCGCTGGCGGCGCTCGATGCGCAACTGCGCGAACGCCTGCGCAGCGAGCTGAACGAGCTGCTGCGCGGCCTGGGCATCACCTCGGTGTTCGTCACCCACGACCAGGGCGAAGCCATGGCCCTGGGCGACCGTATCCTGGTGATGGAACACGGGCGTGTCGCGCAATTGGCCAGCCCGCGTGACATCTACCAGAAACCGGCCAATGCCTTCGTTGCGGGCTTTGTCGGCAACCTCAATGCCTTCGCTGTGATCCAGCCAGCGGCCCATGGCTTGAAAGTTTGTGGCGGCGAGTTGCCGTGGCATGACGCCCATTTACCCAGCACGGTGTATTGCCGTCCCGAACACCTGAAGGTGATGGAGAGCGAAGGGCACTTGCACGGCCACCTGCTGGCGCAGTTCTTCCAAGGTGCGCAAAGCCGCCTGCTGGTGGATGTGGGCGGCCCGCAACCGCTGCTGGTCGACAGCAGCGACAACCAGCTGTACGCCGTCGGCGCGCCGATTGCCCTGGCAATTGCGCCGCACATGTTGTTCACCCTGAATGCTTGAGACTCTATTGTGAATCGTCCGTTTCTCGTCGCGCAGATCAGCGACCTGCACCTTAAAGCCGGCCAGCGCCTCACTTACGGGGTTGTCGACACGTTAGGCGCACTGCGTCGTGCCGTCGATCACTTGAACGCCAGCCACCCACGCCCCGACATCGTGGTCATCAGCGGTGACCTGGTGGACTTCGGCCGTGCCGATGAATACGCCGTGCTGCACCCCGAACTCGCGCGCCTGCACATGCCGTGCTACCTGGTGCCCGGCAACCACGACAACCGTGCGCCGTTACTGCAGGCGTTCCGTGATCACGCGTATCTGCCGTTGTCCGCCGATGGCCCGTTGGACTGGGTGGTCGACCACCATCCGCTGCGCCTGATCGGCCTCGACTCGACCATTCCCGGCGGCCACGGCGGCCAATTGCTCGACAGCCAATTGCACTGGCTGGATGAGCAATTGGCGCTGCGCCCGGATGCGCCGACCCTGCTGATCCTGCATCACCCGCCGTTCATCAGCGGCATCGGCCACATGGACCGCGAACCCTTCATCAATGCTGCCGCCCTGGAGCACGTCGTTGCGCGCCATCCGCAAGTGGAGCGCCTGCTCTGCGGTCATCTGCACCGGCCGATGCAACGGCGTTTTGGCGGCAGCCTGAGTTGTGTGTGCCCCGGCACCTCCCATCAGATCGTGCTGGATTTACAAGAAGCGGCGCCCGCGCATTTCAACCTGGAGCCGGCGGGCTATCTGTTGCATCGCTGGGAGGCGCAGCAGGGTTTGATCAGCCACAACGGCGTGTTCGGGGAATACCCGGGGCCGTATCCGTTTTATGACGCCCATGGATTAATTGACTGAGGTTGTGATGAAAGCCACTTTGCATGTGTTAAGCGTATTGACCGGCGGCCTGGGCATTGCCCTGAGCCCCCTGGCCTCGGCTGATTTTCTGAGTGACAGCAAAGCCAACTTGAGCCTGCGCAACTTCTACTTCAACAACGACAACCGTGACGGCGCCGCCGCACCGTCGAAGACCGAAGAGTGGGGCCAGGCATTTATCCTCAACTACCAGTCGGGCTTTACCGACGGCACGGTCGGCTTCGGCCTGGATGCCGTGGGCATGCTCGGCGTGACCCTCGACAGCGGCGCCGGCCGCCATGTGGGCAGTTCGATGATCCCCACGGACGACGGCAAGGCCGCCGACACCTGGGCCCGTGGCGGTGCGACGGCCAAGGCGCGTTTTGCCAAGAGCGAACTGCGCTACGGCTACCTGCGGCCGAACCTGCCGATCCTGGTGAGCAACGACGGGCGCTTGTTGCCGCAGTCGTTCGAAGGCGGGCAGATCACCAGCAAGGACATCGACAACCTGACCCTGATCGGCGGCCAACTGCAGCACACCACTGGCCGTGGCTCCAGCGATCGCAGCGGCCTGGCGGCGGCGGGCGGCACCCAGGAAAGCAATAAATTCAACTACGCCGGTGCCGATTACCAGGTAACCAAGGACCTGCTGGTCCAGTACTACTACGCCAACCTCGAAGACTATTACCAACAGCACTTCGCCGGTCTGATCCATGTATTGCCGCTGGGCGACTACGGCTCATTGAAAACCGACCTGCGCTACTTCAAGACCACCTCCGACGGCAAGAACAGCAGCGTTGCCGGCCGTGCCGAAGGTTACAAGCTCGGCGGCTATACCAAGAACGGCACGGGTGAAATCGACAACAACACCTGGAGCGCGGCGTTCATCTACTCCCTGGGCCCGCACGCGATCACCGCCGGTTACCAGCAAGTCTCGGACGACAGCAACTTCGCCCAACTCAACCAGGGCGGCCTGGTCAACAAAGGGGAGGGCGGTTCCAGCCTGTACCTCTACACCGACCGTACCGTGCAGACCTTCATCCAGGCCGGTGAGCGCACGGCCTTTGCCCAATACGCCTATGACTTCGCCTCGCTTGGCGTGCCGGGCCTGAAGGCGTCGGTGATGTACTTGAAGGGCGAGCACATCCTCACCGCCAGCGGCAACGATGCCAGCGAGTGGGAACGCGATATCTCGCTGGATTACGTGGTGCAGAGCGGCACGTTCAAGAACGTCGGGTTCGGCTGGCGCAATGGTGTGTCACGCAGTGAAGTGGCGCGGGACCAGGATCAGAATCGGGTGTTCGTGAGTTACTCGATTCCGTTGATGTAGGTCCGCAAACGCAGGTCGAGACTGTAGGAGCGAGCTTGCTCGCGAAAAACCTGAGGACGACGCGTTAAGTCTGAATGAACGCGTCATCGTTGACGGTTTTCGCGAGCAAGCTCGCTCCTACAGCCAAGTGGCCTTGGACTCAATGCAGCTGTGCTTCAGGTTCTGAGGCGCGAACGGGGTATCGAGTGTGCCCAGTGCAATCGAAGTCCAATCGGGATACTGCCCTTTTGCATCGTGCCAAAACAACGATGAACCGCATTCCGAACAGAACTGGCGAGTAATGCCCGGTGATGACTCATAACTTTTCAACGTGTCCCGCACAGCATGGATAGTCACGTCTGATCGAGGCGCGCTGGCGTAAGTGGCAAAGGCTGCCCCATGCACTTTCTGGCATTTTTTGCAGTGGCAGTGGGTGGCGGACTTGAGCGGTGTCGCGACTTGATAAGTGACTGCACCGCAGAGGCAACTGCCTTGATTGATTGCATCCATGCCTGGTTTTATCCCAAAGAGTTCGACAAACACTATACCTGTGGCGAGGGAGCTTGCTCCCGCTGGGATGCCCAGCATCGCCAAATCCTGTCCTACCACAAACGTACAAGAATCCCCCCACCCCCCCTCAGTAGACTCGCCCCACTTCCTCTACAGCAGGTCTTCCATGGACATCTTCCTCTACTCCTTCAGCGTCATGTACAGCCCCGGTCCCGTGAACTTCATGGGCCTCAACGCCGGGCTCACCGGTCAGTTCCGCCGCTCCACCGGATTCTTCATCGGCGTGGGTTGCGCGATGATGCTGCTGTTCGTGCTGTTTGGGTACACCGGCGAGGCGATCATCTCCCAGGCCGCGTTGCCGTATATTTCGCTGGTTGGCGGGGTGTACACGCTGTACCTGGCTTACCAAGTGTTCACCGCGCGCACGGTGGTGGATGAAAACGCTTCAACGGCACCGGCCAGAACCCTTACGTTCTGGAATGGCCTGGTGATCCAGTTGCTCAACCCCAAGGGCATCATGGCTGTGTTGCCGATCACCAGTGTGATGCTGCCGGCGGCGCATATCACCGGGGCGTCCATCGCCGTGGTCTCGGCGGCGCTCGCCTTCGGGGCGTTCGGTGCACCGTGGATCTACGCGCTGCTGGGGGCGCTGCTGGGGCGGCGGATCAACGGGACGTCGGCGTTCACCCTGTTCAACCGGTGCATGGGGGTGGCACTGGCGGTGTGTGCGTATTTCATGTTTCACGCGTTCTATGTGCATCTGATCGCAACATGAACGGACCTTGCGACCATCAGAAGTAAAATGAGTTTGTCTCCCTGTTACCGTCTGCCGACGATGGCTGCATCGGCCTGACACCACCCGTGTAGGAGCGAGCTTGCTCGCGAAGAACCTGAGGGCCCCGCGTTAAACCTGAGTTAACGCGTTATCGTTGACGTTTTTCGCGAGCAAGCTCGCTCCTACAGTGTCATGCGCCAGGGGTCAGAGGTATTTGAGCCAGGCCAGGTCGCGGCGACGCGCCTTGAGCCCGGCGAACCAGCGCACAGGCGGGTAGAGCGCCAGGGGCAGCAATAGCGCCACCAGCCACACGGCGCCGATGCTGTCGAAACCGAAGTAGTTGCCGTGGTTGAGGCCAAACAACGCCACACAGGCGACGTAGAGGATTTTCAGCACGTACAGGTGCAGCAAATAGAAGAACATCGGTGCCGCACCAAATGTGGCAAGCACACCAATCCAGCGTTTCTGCCCCGCACGTTCAAACGCCAGCAACAGCAGCAAGCCAATCCCCAGGGTCAGCGCCAGGAACAGCAGCGAAGGCGGGTATTTGGTGATGTTGAACAAGCTCATCAGCGTCTGGACGCCGCTCTCATAGGCCTGCCAAGGCTTCTCGCCATAGCCATTGGCGGTGCGCAACAGTACGAACCCCACCAACGCACTCACACCACCCAGCAACAGATAACGCTGGCGCAGCGCCGGCGGCATGCCATTGGCAAACCATGGGCCCAGGCCGTACCCCAATGCAATCACGCCGATCCACGGCAGCACCGGGTAGGTCGTGCGCAACCGCAGCGAATCGCCCACCTCGATCCAGCTGCGCTCATGCAGGATCGTCCACGGAATATGCAAGGCCGACCCCGCAGCGAAGTGCACCCCATCCAGCAGGTTATGCCCGCCAATGATCAGCAGCGCCAACACGATCAGCAGCGCTCGCGGCAACCACACCAGCGCGGCCAGGGCGAGCATGCTCACGCCAATCGCCCAGATCACCTGCAGGTAGATTACGCTGGGCGGCAACTGGAAGGTCCAGGCGAAGTTGACCAGGGTGAATTCCAGCACCACCAGGAACAGCCCGCGCTTGAACAGGAACGCCGACACATCGCGGCGGCCCTGGTACTTCTGTCCGTAGAGCCAGGCCGACAACCCCGTGAGCAGAACGAACACCGGCGCACACAGATGGGCGAGGGTGCGGCTGAAAAACAGTGCGGGTTCGGTGCTGTCGATGGTCATCGGGTCGCTGACCTGGCGGTGGAGCAGGAAGGTTTCGCGCACGTGGTCGAGCAGCATGAACAGGATCACCAGGCCGCGCAGAGCGTCGATGGAGAGCAGGCGTTGGCGCAGGGGAACAGCATCGGTCATGGGCGTGATCACAGGGCAGGGCGGCAAGGGGGTGTTATCCTATAACATTGGATTCTGATACCGTCAGCTAAATTATCTTTCCAGGTACTCACCATGACCACTGCGCAGGCTGTCATCGACTTCTGGCAACACGCCGGCCCCAAACGCTGGTTCGCCAAGGACGATGCCTTCGACGCCAGCTTCCGCGACACCTTCCACACCGCCCACCTGCAAGCGGCCCGGCGTGAGCTGGAAAGCTGGCTGGACTCGGCGCACGGCGCCCTGGCGTTGCTGATCCTGCTGGACCAGTACCCGCGCAATGCCTTCCGTGGCACCGCCCATATGTTCGCCACCGATCCGCTGGCGCGGCTGTATGCCCGGCGCATGGTGGACGCCGGGCTGGACCGGCAGGTCGACCCGGCATTGCGTGCGTTCTGCTATTTGCCGTTCGAGCATTCGGAAGACCCGGCCGATCAACAGCGCTCTCTGGAGTTGAACCGGCAACTGGACGCCAACACCTTCCATTGGGCCAAGGAACATGCGCGCATCATCGAGCAATTCGGGCGTTTTCCCCATCGAAACGAGGTGTTGGCCAGAGCGACCACTGACGCTGAACGTAGGTTTCTGGAAGCCGGCGGATTTGCCGGATAGCGACTTGACTTTATTGAGCGTTCCGTTCGATTTCCAGGCGTTTGTGCGCATAGGGGCAGCCGTTGGTTGCCAACGCTTTCTCCAGGTATTCAATGCGCAACGGCCGTGCAGTTCTGCGATTGGTTTGGCTGGCGAGCACTTTATAAAGTTCGGCGCGGTAATCATTTTGGCTGCCTGATTGCAATTCGACGCCAGTCGGCCGCGCTCCGCAGGTCAACCATACGGCGGGCTGCGGGTAGTAACGTGCAAAGTCGTCGATTTTGCCCAGAGCGTTTTGCAGTGCCGGTATGTACTTGGGGCCCACTACATAGTCCAGGCAGGTGTTGTCTACATAAAGTGCGGCAGGGGCAAAGCCGTGTTCCAGGCTTGAGACAGCCAGTTGGCACATCTCTTGTTCTTTACCAGGAACCAAATAGACCTGATATAGGAGCATCAGGCGATATTCGGCGACGGGATGTCCGGCCTGCGCCGATTCGCTCAAGCGTTGTTGGACGAGCGCCAGGTTCGCTTTCTTCTCTTCCATATCTGTCGGCGTTTTCTTGGCTAGCAATGAGCGCATCAGGTCTGCGTACTCTGCGTCGCTTTTCTTCAACAGGTTCGCGGCTTGTTGATACTGCGCTTCACCGGGCAGTGCGGGGAGTTCACTGGAAAACGCTACGCAAGGAACACTGGAGAACGACAAAAACACGGCGAAAGGGCGGCGCAAGACGAAAATCCTTTTTTAGTGGTACGCAGGTGCGCGCAGTTTGGCGAGTCTACCTTTACAGGCGTTGCTGTCACAGCGGGCACGGCTATTCCCGCAAGGAATGCCCCCATAAAAACAGCGCATTGTCTTTCTTGTGGCGCATCTCGTAGCGTGGTGTTCCCCTCAAGGAGAATCGTTATGCGCCTGTATGTGGATCATCTGTACACCAGCCCCTACGCCATGTCGGTGTTCGTGACCCTGCGCGAAAAAGGCCTGGCGTTCGACACGATCGCCCTGGACCTGGATGCCGCGCAACAGCACGCCGCCGACTTCGCCCAACTGTCCCTGACCCAGCGCGTGCCGACCTTGCTGGAGGGCAACTTCGCCTTGTCGGAGTCTTCGGCGATCACCGAGTATCTGGAGCAGGCCTACCCTGACGTGCCGGTGTATCCGGCCGATCCAAAACAGCGGGCGAGGGCGCGCCAGGTCCAGGCATGGCTGCGCAGTGACTTGCTGCCGATCCGTCAGGAACGCTCGACGATGGTGGTGTTCTACGGGCAGAAGATGCCCGCACTGTCGCCGGTGGCTGAAGCGGCGGCGGCGAAGTTGATCAGTGCGGCCCAGGCGCTGTTGGTGGGTAATCCGCCGTACTTGTTCGGTGAATGGTGCATCGCGGACGTGGACCTGGCCGTGATGCTCAATCGCTTGATCCTCAACGGTGACAGCGTGCCTGCCGAGTTGGTGGAGTACGCCCAACGGCAGTGGCAGCGGCCCTCCGTGCAGGCGTGGGTGCGGCAACAACGCCCGGCGCAGTAACGACCATTCATCTTCCGTTTGCGGTGATGCGCTTGACAGGCGTCACCCGACGGAAGAATACTCTGGTCATATTCATATATATGACTACATAACAAAGTGAATGTGACCTCATGAACACGCTGTCCAGTGATGCCCGCCTGCCGCTTTACCAACGCTTGCGCGACCAGCTGATCGAGCAGATCGCCAACAATCGCTGGCGCCCCGGCGAAGCGATTCCCACCGAAGCGGTGTTGTCCGCCGAGTACGCGCTGTCCACCGGTACCGTGCGCAAGGCCGTGGATGCACTGGTCAGCGAGGGCATTCTGGAGCGTCAGCAGGGCCGTGGCACCTTTGTGCGCCGCCCGCAATTCCAGTCGTCGCTGTTTAGGTTTTTCCGTTTTCAAGGCCCGTCGGGCGAGCGTCAGGTGCCGCAAAGCCGCATCCTCACGGTCGAGTCCGTGGCCGCGCCGTCGGCGGTCAGCGAGGCGCTGGGCCTGGCCCCCGAGGCCCAAGTGATCCGCATCGTTCGGACCCGTCTGTTTGACGTGCAGCCACTGCTTGCTGAAGAGATCTGGCTGCCGCGCGCGCGCTTCCAGGCGTTGCTCGACATCGACCTGTCCGCGCAAGGCCCGCTGCTCTATCCGGTGTATGAAAGTGTCTGCGGGCAGGTGGTGGCCTCGGCCGAGGAAACCCTCACGGCCGAATCGGTCAACGCGGTGTACGCGCGGTTGCTGCAAGTACCGGTCAACAGCCCGGTGGTGGTGATCGAGCGTCTGGCCCGCGACTACGCCGGCCAACCCCTGGAGTGGCGACGCTCCCGTGGGCATGCCGAACACTTCCGCTACCGCGTGGACATTCGCTGACCGCACACCCGCACCGTTAACTGTTTGCCCAACACTGGCCCGGCTGTGGCGCGGTTCGCGCCCGGCTGCCTCGCGTTTGACCTATAAGGATAAAAATCATGTTCAGTTGGTATGGCCAAGTCACTCCTCGGGAGCGCAAAACGTTCTGGGCCTGCTTCGGTGGCTGGTCCCTGGATGCATTGGAAGTGCAGATGTTCGGCCTGGCGATCCCGGCACTCATCGCAGCCTTCGCCTTGAGCAAGGGCGATGCGGGGCTGATCAGCGGCGTTACGCTGGTGACCTCGGCCATCGGCGGTTGGGTCGGCGGCACGTTGTCCGACCGCTACGGCCGGGTGCGCACGTTGCAGTGGATGATCCTGTGGTTTTCGTTCTTCACGTTTTTGTCGGCGTTCGTCACCGGCTTTCACCAGTTGCTGATCGTCAAGGCGCTGCAAGGCTTCGGCATCGGCGGTGAATGGGCGGCGGGCGCGGTGTTGATGGCCGAGACCATCAACCCGAAATATCGCGGTAAGGTGATGGGTACCGTACAGAGCGCCTGGGCCGTGGGCTGGGGCGTGGCGGTCGGGGTGTTTGCGCTGATCTATTCGTTTGTGCCCCAGGACATGGCCTGGCGGGTGATGTTCGTGGTGGGGCTGCTGCCGTCGTTCCTGATTATCTGGGTGCGGCGTAACGTTGAAGAGCCTGACAGCTTCCAGCGCCTGCAGAAGGAACAGGCGATTCCCCAGAGTTTCTTCAAGTCTCTGGCCGGCATCTTCCGCCCTGAGCTGATCCGCGTGACGCTGTTCGGCGGCTTGCTGGGCCTGGGTGCCCACGGTGGTTACCATGCGGTGATGACCTGGCTGCCGACCTTCCTCAAGACCGAGCGCAACCTGTCGGTACTCAACTCGGGCGGCTACCTGGCGGTGATCATCTTTGCCTTCTGGTGTGGCTGCATCGCCAGTGGTTGGCTGATCGACCGCATTGGCCGCCGCAAGAACATCGTGCTGTTTGCGCTGTGCTGCGTGATCACCGTGCAGGCCTATGTGTTCCTGCCGCTGAGCAATACGCAGATGCTGTTCCTTGGCTTCCCGCTGGGCTTCTTCGCCGCCGGTATCCCGGCCAGCCTGGGGGCGTTGTTCAACGAACTCTACCCGGCGGATGTGCGCGGTGCCGGCGTGGGCTTCTGCTACAACTTCGGGCGCGTGCTGTCGGCGGTGTTTCCCTTCCTGGTGGGGCATATGAGCGACTCGATGTCCCTCGGCTCGGCCATCGGCATCGATGCCGGGATCGCCTACGGCGTCGCCGTGATCGCCGCGCTGTGCCTGCCGGAAACCCGTGGCCGCGTGCTGGAAGCGGCACCCGCCGAGAACGTCGTGAGCGGCCAGCGCGCCCAGGCCTGATCCTTTTTACTTTTGAAAGACGACCCCATGCTTGATAACCGTTCCATCACCGGCATCGACGCCCATGCCCATGTCTTCAGCCAGGCGCTCACCCTGGCCGGTGAGCGTCGCTACACCCCAGGCTACGACGCCACGCTGGCGGACTACCTCGGCCACTTGCACGCCAATGGCCTGAGCCACGGCGTGTTGGTGCAACCCAGTTTCCTGGGCACCGACAACGGCTACCTGTTGGCCGCTTTGCAGCAGGCACCCGATCAGTTGCGCGGCGTCGTGGTGGTGGACCGTGATATCCCGCAGCACGCTTTACAGGCGATGGCCCGCGCCGGCGTGGTCGGCGTGCGCTTGAACCTGGTGGGCCGGGCGCTGCCAGACTTTGCCGAGCCCGGCTGGAAGGTTTTTTTCGAGCACATCGTCGCGCTGGGCTGGCACGTGGAATTGCACCGCGAGGTGACCGACCTGCCGCAATTGGTGCGCCAGTTGCTGCCGTTCGGGGTCAAGCTGGTGGTCGACCATTTCGGCCGGCCAGATGCACGGCTCGGCGTCGCGCAACGCGGTTTTGCCGACCTTCTGGAACTGGGCCTCAGCGGCCAGCTGTGGCTGAAAGTCTCGGGGATCTATCGCCTGGCTGGCAGCCCGGCGCAGAACCTTGAATTTGCGCGCCAGGCCATGCCGTTGCTGCAACAGAGTTTCGGTCTGCACCGCTTGGTGTGGGGCAGTGACTGGCCGCACACCCAGCATGAAACGTCCGTCGACTACCGCGCTGTGATCGAGCAACGCCAGGCCTTGGGCTGGTCGGCTGCGGTCGCGCAAGCCTTGCTGATCGATACACCCCGGCAGTTATTCGGCTTCGACCACCCCTAGCCAATCCTCTTTCACGCGGCGGTCCAGCTCTTCCCAGTCGGCCATGCCCAGTACCCGCATGGTGTTCAGGCCGCGCAGGTAACCGCGCAGTTGCTGGGCGCTGGCGCTGATCCGGTCCGCGTCCGCCGCCTCGTCCTGCAGCACGTGTTCATAGTCGACCAGGTAATCGGCGACCCGTTCGCGAAACTCCGGTAGTACGGCTTCGCGGATGCGGTCGAAGGTTTTCTGGTGGGGCTTCATGGCGTGGTCCTTATAGGTTTTATGTCAGCACTATCGGTTCAGATAATAGTCACCATCACGCATCGCAAGTTCTGTTTTTTCCGGAAAAGCGGAAAATCGCCCCATCGAGACGCTGTTCAAGGAAATGCGCGATGAGGACGTTTATTCAGTTGGCTTTGATGGCTCTGATGCTTGGCACGGTGGTCATCAACAACGCGGCAATCGCCGATGATCTGCATACCAGCCATTTGCTACCTATCAACGGTAGCGTAGACTCCCTGCAGCACGCGCAGTCGGTGGGTGTGTTGTTGAGCGACAACACCCGCGACAACCTCAGCTACCTCGAACGCTACCACGACATGGCCTTGAATGGCGCCAAGGATGCCCTCGACGGGCGCATCCGCCAGGCGTTCGTCAACAGTTCCGACCCGGAACTGGCCATTGATTGGTTGATGAGCTCGCTGCAAGGCACTTTTTTGTCGGTGACGGTCTACGACAACCTGGATGCCCTGGTGCAGGCTCACCCCGATGTGGTGGTGATGCTCGATACCCATAACCAACTGCTGACCCAGCGTAACGATGTGGTCGAGGCGCGTTTTATTGCGCGGTTCTATGACGCGAACCTGCAGTACATTGCCCGGGCCGAAGGCTCGGTGCACAAGCAGGTGCCGTCGGTGTGGGTGCATGACAAGGCCGCGCCGGAGATTGCCGCGCAGATCGAGCAGCAGCGTGATGTGCAGCTCGACGCCTTGAAGCAGTTCGATGCCTCGCTCAAAGCGTTAGTCCGTGCCGGTTGATGTGAACCTTTATTGTTTATAGTCAGGAATTTTTCATGCGCGCTTTCTTAGTCCCGGCTTTGGCCATTGCTTCGCTGTCGCTGGTGGGTTGTGTCACCGCCCCAAACGCCCCGAGCCTGACCCTGCAAACCAGCAAGAGTCCGGAAGCCTACGTGCAGTGCGTGCTACCCAAGCTGGAAAAGCACGGGATCACCTCGACCGTCACCCAGAACTCGCGTCACGCCAAAGTGGTGCTGACCAGCAAGATTGCCGCCGATGACGTGCTGGAAGCCTACAAGTCCCAGGAGGGCGGCAAGGTGTTCCTGTATGAGCGCAAGCCGCTGGCGTCGACGATCACGCCGTCGCGGCTTGAGCTGGCGGCAAAGGACTGCCAGTAATCCCAGGCCATACATAAAACCACATGTGGGAGGGGGCTTGCCCCCGATAGCGGTGGATCAGCCAGAGCATCTGTAGCTGACACACTGTTATCGGGGGCAAGCCCCCTCCCACATGTAGATCTATGTATGGCTCAGGGTTTGGCTTCGTTGCTGAAGCTGTTCACTGTCTTGACCAACCCCTGCGCCGCCAACGCCACCAACTCCCCACCTTTTTCTACCGTCGCCAGCGCCGGGTCCGAGCCCATGCGCCCATCCGGGAAGCGCGCGCGGAAGTCCAGCGCCTCGCGGATCGGCCCGGTGTTGGCGATTTGCGGTGAGTAGTCGGCGGTCTTGATCGCGTCCGGGTAGGCCCATTGGGTCACCGCAATTTCCGACGGTGTGGCATGGCTGCCATGACCCACCGGGAATTGGCGCTGGGCCAGGTCGGTCACGCCCTCCAGGTCCCACCAGTTCACCAGCTTCAACGCAAAACCGGCGGGGCGGCGGGCGAAGCTCGCTTCGGCGTACAGCTCGGAAAAGGCCGCTTCAATCGTGGCGATATTGCCGCCATGGCCGTTCAGAAACAGAATCTTCTCGAAACCATGCCCGGCCAGCGAACGCACCCAGTCGCCAATCGCGGCGATAAAGGTGGAAGGGCGCAGGGAAATGGTGCCGGGAAAACCCAAGTGATGCTGGGCCATGCCGATATTGAAGGTCGGGGCGATCAGGATGTCGGCGTTCTGCTGCGCCTCATGGGCGATGATTTCCGGGCACATCCAGTCGGTACCGAGCAGGCCGGTGGGGCCGTGCTGCTCGTTGGAACCGATGGGAACCACCACCGTGCGGCTGCGTTCCAGAAACTGCCCGATCTCGATCCAGGTGGACTTGTGTAGAAGCATGCGGCGCTCTCTTATCTATGGGGACAGGCTATCCGCCACGGATTGTACGACTACTCGCCACCTGTTGGGGTTTGCAATTGAGGTAGGTCGACGACTTCAACCAGCGCTGGTCGGGGTACCACGAAAACATGAACTGCCCATCCTTGAGCTTGTCCACTACCTGGCGGGCGACCTGCGGGCGCACGGCCGGGCAACCCTGGCTGCGACCGATACGGCCTTCGCGCTTGCTCCACAGGGGGCTTACGTAGTCGGCGGCGTGGATCACGATGGCGCGGTCGCGGGCCAGGTCATTGAAACCCGGCTCCAGGCCGTCCATGCGCAACGAGTAACCGTGGGTGCCCAGGTAGCTTTCCTGGGTGCGGAACAAGCCCAGGCTGGACTGGTGGCTGCCTTCCAGGTTGGAGAACTGGGTGGCGAAGTTTTCCCCGGACTTGGCGCCGTGGGCCACCAGGTCGCGCAGTACCAGGGTCTTTTTGCGCAGGTCGAAGATCCATAGCCGACGGGCGGTCGAAGGCTGGGAGTAGTCAATGACCGCCAGGCGTTCGGAACGCTCCTCGCCGTTATTGACCGCGCATTGCACCGCATTCAGGGCGCTTTTGAGTACAGTGGGATTGAGTTCTGGAGCCGAGCGCGCCAGGCTGCTATACAGGGAAGGAGAGGTCGGATTGGCAGCGAGCGCAAAATTGCTCAGCGTAGCCAGCGTCACGGAGATCAAGCCGAGGCGGCGTATAAAAGTCAGCATCTACAAAGTATCCCCCGGTGTGGATTGGAGCCAGGTCAATTGTTCAAAAAACACGCATGTTACTTGAGCATTTGCCTGCTCGTTGCACCATTGGTCGCGACAGCCGACGCGCTGCCGGTCGAGCCGTTGCCGGTGACAACACCTGCGCCGGTCGATCTGGCGCCGGTGCAGCAGGCCTTGGCGCAATTGCCGAGCGTCTGCCCCGGCTTGGCGCCGCAGATTGACGCCGCCGCCCAACTGCGTCTGCAAGCGTTCTACCAACAGCAGGGGAATCTGCCGTTGTGGTCCGCCGACGAGCGCCGGCAAGCCCTGCAATCTCAGTTGCTGATGCTCGCCGATGACGGCCTGGACCCCACCCACTATAGCCTGCCTGCGCCAGATGCCACGGCCAACGTGCTGTGCAGCGACATCGCGACCAGCCAGCACTACCTGCAAGCCCTGCAGGATCTGCACTACGGGCGCCTGCAGCAATCGCGCTTCGAGCCGCTATGGCATTCCCAGCCACCGACCCGCGACCCCAACGTTGAAGTGCTGGCCTTTGCCGCCACCGGCCTGCAAGACATGCCCCAGGCGTTCGATCAGGCACGCCCCAGCGCGGACCTCTACCGCAGCCTGCGCAATGCCTATTCCACCGTGCGCCAGCAACCGCTGCCGCATTGGGACCCGGTCGCCACGGGCCCGCTGCTGCGTCCCGGCATGGAAGACCCGCGCGTTCCGGAACTGGCGCGGCGCCTGCTTGGTGGTGGTTACCTGGCCAAGGCCCCCGGCGGCAAGCAGTACAGCGACGAACTGGTCAAGGCGGTCAAGGCCTTTCAACTGAGCCATTCGTTGCAGGCTGACGGCGTGATCGGCGCCGGTACGGTGGCCGAGCTGAATATCAGTCCGGCGATCCGTCGCGAACAACTGCGCATCAACCTCGAACGCTTCCGCTGGCTGGCCCAGGACCTGGAGCCCGAGGGCGTGCTGGTCAACGTCGCCGCCGCGCAACTGAGCGTTTACCAGAGCGGCATCCCCGTGTGGCAAACCCGCCTGCAAGTGGGCCGCGCCGAGCGCCAGACGCCGTTGCTCAAATCCCGCATCACCCGGTTGACCCTCAACCCCACCTGGACCATCCCGCCCACCATCATGCGCGAGGACAAACTCCCGGCCATCCGCCTCAACCCCGAATACCTGCGCCAGCAGAACCTGCAAGTGCTTGATGCCGAAGGCCACCCGCTGGCGCCGGAACAGATCGACTGGGCGCGCCCGGGCAATATCCTGCTGCGCCAGGAAGCCGGCCCGCGCAACCCGCTGGGCAAGATCGTGATGCGCTTTCCCAACCCGTACTCGGTGTACCTGCACGACACACCGAGCCAACCGCTGTTCACCAAAGGGCCACGGGCATTCAGTTCGGGGTGTGTGCGGGTCGAGCAGCCGCTGCTGTTGCGCGATCTGCTGGTGAGCCCGGCCGAACGCGCGCGCACCGATGAGTTGCTGGCCACCGGCGTGACCCACGAATTCAGGCTGGCCACGCCGGTGCCGGTGTTGTTGAGTTACTGGACGGTGGAGGTCGATCGCCAGGGCGGTCTGGTATATGCGCCGGATATTTATGGGCGAGACCTGGTGTTGATGAAGGCGATGGGGACTACGTTGTAGTGAGCGGGCTTGCTGTGGTGAGCGGGCTTGCCCCGCGTTGGGCTGCGAAGCAGCCCCAGTAAGCCCCCCGCATTTCCCCTGTTAGAATGCATTGCCTGGTTTCAGGGCCGCTTCGCGCCCCAACGCGGGGCAAGCCCGCTCACCACAGCAAGCCCGCTCACCACAACAAGCGCGTTCAGCACAACAAGCCCGCTCACCACAGTGAAGTCATTCGCCAGCGGTGCGAGGTGAGCCTTTCAGAGTATCCTTCAGTTCCCCAATAGGTCGACCACAGGACAACCGATGCTTGTGCCGTTTGTGAAAATGCACGCCCATGGCGACGACTTCATCATCATCGACCGCCGTGGCTTGCACGATCCCATTACCCCACAGATCGCCAGGCGCCTGGGCGACCGTCACACCGGTATCGGTTTCAACCAGCTTGCCGTGGTACTCGACTGCGATGACGCCGCTGCGCGCATCAAGTTCTGGAACCCCAACGGTACGCCGCTGGCGACCTGCGGCAGCGCTACCCGTGGCGTGGCTGATCGCTTGATGCATGAGGCCGCTACGGATTCGGTGCTGTTGCGCACCGACCGCGGCCTGCTGACCTGCGTGCGTGCACCCGGGCGGCAGGTGTCGGTGAACATGGGCGAGCCGTCGTTGGACTGGCGTGCAGTGCCGCTGGCCGAAGCCATGGATACGCTTGTTTTACCTATCGAGGGCGACCCGGCTGCGTGCAGCATGGGCAACCCGCACTGTACGTTTTTCGTGGATGACCTCAGCGCAATCGACGTCGCCGCCGTGGGCCCAGGGCTGGAAAAACATCGCTTGTTCCCGGACAAGACCAATGTGCATTTCGTGCAGGTACTCGACCGCGGCCATATCCGCCTGCGCATCTGGGAACGCGGCGGCGGCGTGCCGCTGGGCTCCGGCTCGTGCTGCTGCGGCGCGGTGGTCAATGGGATTCGGCGTGGTTTGCTGGATGCCACGGTGCAGGTGGAGTGCGACGGCGGTACCGTGACCGTGCACTGGGCGGGTGAGGGCGGTGTGGTGCTGACCGGCAGCGTCGAGCCGGTGATGCAAGGCAGCGCCTATGTACTCTGAAATGTCACGGTAAAGGTAGTGCCGCCGGTAGCACAGGAACTCACCGTCACGTCCCCGCCGTGCACCCTGGCCAACTCGCGCACGATATACAGGCCCAGGCCCACGCTGCGTACATCGCTGCCCTGTTCGGTGCCTCGGGTCATGGGTTCGAACAGCCCGGCCAGCAACGCTTCGGGAATGGCCGCGCCATGGTTGTGTACCGCCACTTCGCAGCCGCCATTATCCAGGCGTGAGGTGATGGTGATCGGTTGCAGCAAGTCGCCATAGGCCACACTGTTGGCCACCAGGTTGCCGATGATCTGCTGCACGCGGTCGGCATCCAGGCAGGCGTCGCCACTGCCCTCGGTGTGATGCTCCAACGTCGCCTTAGGGAACGCTACGCGCAATTCATCCACGGCGCGATGAATCACGCCATGCAAGTCCAGAGGCAATGCCTTGATGGTGATGCCCTGGCCGACCCGGGCCTGGGTGAAGTCCAGCAGGTCGGCGATCATGCGTTGGGCGCGCTCGGACGACTGGCCGATATGCCCCAGCAACTGGCGTTCCTTGGCCGTGCGTTCACTGCGGCTGAGAAAGTCGGAGGCCATGCGGATTGCGGTGAGCGGGTTTTTCAGGTCATGGCTGACAATCGCCACCATCTGCTCGGCGAACAATGCGCGGCGCTGGGAAATCGCATAGGCCTCGCGCAACTCGGCCTGGGCTTGCTGCAAGGCCAGTTCGGTGGCGGTTTTTTCCTGCAACAGCGCTTCGGCCAGGTTTCGTGCATTGAGCAGCTCGCGTTCGTACTTGTCGCGGTCGGTGGTGCCGAACAGGGCCAGGTCGTACACCGCGACGTCGGCCTGCTCGCGCTTGTTGCCGTTGAGCAGCACGGTGATCTTGTGGCCGTCACGGTGCAGCATGTCCAGCTTCACCTCGTTGACACTGCCATGCATGCGCAACATGGGCGCCAGGTGGGTCTGGTGGAAGATCCGCCCGCCCATGGTCAGCAGGTCCTGGAAGCGTTTGCCGCACAACTCGGTGGTGCTGAGCCCCAGCCATTCGCTGAAGCGGGTGTTGGCTTGCAGGATCGTGCCGTCTTCCGAGGTAACGGCCAGCGCGCAGGCGGCGCTGTCGAACAATTCAGCTGGCACGTGCAGTTGCCCAAGGTACCAGGAACGCGTCCATGGCCGCCGCGCAAGCCTGGGGCGCGCTCATGTGCGGGCAATGGCCGACGTTGTCCACCAGGCGATAGGTGCTGTTGGGCAACACGCTGTGCAGGTATTCGCCGACAGCCACCGGGGCGATCAGGTCATCGGTCGACTGCAGGATCAGCACCGGGGTGGTCAGGCCGATCACATCCTGGCGGTTGTCCGACATAAAGGTCACCCGTGCGAACTGCTTGGCGATATCCGGCTCGGTGCGGCAGAAACTCTCGGTCAGTGCTTCGCCCAGCGCGGGTTGATCAGGTGCGCCCATGATCACTGGGGCCATGGCGCTGGACCAGCCGAGGTAGTTGCTGTCGAGGGTGTCGAGCAGGTCGTCGATATCGCTGCGTTTGAAACCACCAACATAGCCGTCGTCATCGATATAGCGCGGCGACGGGCCGATCATCACGTGGGCGGCGATACGCCCCGGAGCCAGGCGGTCGGCGAGGGTGCCGATCATCGCGCTGACCGAGTGACCCACCAGAATCACCGGGCCGACGGCATGGGCGTCGATAATCTGATTGAGGTCCCGGGCATAGCCGTCCAGCGTGCTGTACTTGTCTTTGTCGTACGCGCTCAGGTCAGACAGGCCGGCGCCCACCAGGTCGTACAGCACCACACGAAAACGCTCGAGGAAATCCGGCGCCAGGTAGTTCCACATGGCCTGGTTGCAGCCAAAACCATGGGAGAACACCAGGGTCGACGTGCCGGTGCCCATCACATTGACGTTGTTGCGCTGACGTAGATCCATGGATTTCCCGGTTATGGCGTATTGCTATGTATCCGCGCAGTTTAGATAGTCAACGCCGTGGGGTCACGCGTTATAGCGTTGATAAGGTAAAGTCGGCGCCTTCAGGAAGAAACTTCAGGTAACAAAGCATGATGGCGATTTTGCGGCAATCGATCCTGGGCCTGATGGCGCTGGCGCTTATCGGTCTGTTGAGCACTGCCCACGCGGAGGATTCGCCCATCGGTGTGGCCCTCGACCAGCGGGTGATCGACCTCACCAACACCCTGGACGCCGCCACCGCCACCCGTCTGAAAAACCAGCTGGCGGACCTTGAACAGCGCAAAGGCGCGCAAGTGGCTGTGCTGCTGGTGCCCACCACGGGTGGTGCGAGTATCGAGGACTACGCCAATCAGCTGTTCCGTGCCTGGAAGCTGGGACGCAAGGACATCAACGACGGCATCCTGCTGGTGGTGGCCAAGGACGACCGCAAGGTGCGCATCGAGGTGGGCTATGGCCTGGAAGGCACAGTGACCGACCTGCTGGCCCATCGCATCATCGAAGAACACATCACGCCGGCGTTTCGCCAGGGCGATTTCGCCGGCGGCGTCTCCCAGGGCGTGAACGACCTGGTGGTGCTGGTGGACGGTGGTGACTTGCCCGCGATTGCGGGGCCGGGGCTCAATCCGCAGTTCATTGCGATACTGCTGGCGTTTGTCATCGGCGCCATCGGCGGTGTGCTCATCGCCGCCGGCAAGCTGCATTGGCGCCGCGCGTTGATTGCCACCTCGGTGGTGACGGTGCTCCTGACGATCTATGGCGGCGGGCGCGATTGGCCGATGTACCTGTTTGTCGTGCCGCTGACGTTGCTGATCGGCGGCGCCACGTTCGGCGCACTGTGGCTGGCGCGTGCGGTGTTCTACAGCGTGTTGGGACTGCTGGCGTACATCGTCGGAGTGCTGGTGGTGAACCACTTCGTCGAGGTCAATTTCGTCCATTGGCTGGTGTGGCCGTTTGGCGGCGCCTTGGTACTGGGGTTATACGTGGGGCTGTTTTTCGTCATCCGTGAATCCTGGAAAAAACGCCCGCGCTTTTTCATCTTGCGTGTGTTGGCGGTGCTGGCGGTCTATGTGGCCGTGGGGGTGTTGCTGGGGCAGGGTTACCAGGGCTGGATAGTGGCGATACCGGCCGCGTCGATCGTGGCGTTTATTGTGTTTATCCAAAGTATTTCCGAGGGCGGCTCGGGGTCTGGCGGAGGTTCCGGCTCAAGCTCCGGAAGCTCCCGTTCCAGTTCCAGCAGCAGTTCATCGGGCGGCGGTGGTTCCAGTGGCGGCGGCGGGGCGTCAGGGAGCTGGTAAAACATCACAGCGCCTTAGACAGAAACACCCGGCTGCTGCCGTCCGGTTCGCATGGGATCTCGCCAAAACGCACCCAGCCGTGCTTCTCGTAAAACCCCGGCGCTTGAAAACTGAGGGTGTACAGCACTGCGTGGCGACAGCCGCGGCGCCGGGCTTCATCTTCAAAGGCGTGCAGCAACTGACTGCCAAGACCCACCCCGCGCAGGGTGTCGGGCAGATGAAACAGATCGAGAAACGCCGTGCCCAGCGTGGTTTTGCCGGTGAGACCGCCAAGGATTTGCCGGGTGTCGGGATCCTTGACCAGCACCGCCAGCAAGCGCCGGTCGTTATAGCCCGTGATGGCCTCATTGAACGCCGCCAAGCCGGCGCCGAGGACACGCTCGGCGTCGGGGTTGGGCTGGTCGCTGACTTCAATGTAGTGGGCTGTCATCACGGGTTCTCGTCTGGCTTATGCGCGTTGCCATCCTCCCATGTTATCGGCCTTGATCTCAAAATCTATTGGTTCGCGGTACGGATCTCCCAGCGGCGTATGTTGCCCTTTGCCCGCCGCCTGGGTGGGTTGCCAGCTTTGCGTATTGGGGTCGAACACTTCGGCATCGTCGCCGGCGGTGTCATCCAGGGGGTTGTGGCGTGGCTGGTCGTTGTCGATGTGTGTTGCCAGCGCTTGATAGGCAGCGGTGTAAGGGTTGAAGCCGTTGATTGAAGACATGGCAATACCTCTCTGATAGTGAAAAAAACCAACCCGTCAGCACTTGTCTGGCGGGTTGCATCAGAGGCTACAGAGCTTGCAAAGGCTGTTCAATCAGGCGGTTTTCGGCGGATGTAACGGGGTGAAACCGCTACCGGGTGCACTCATGCAATGGCTTGTGTGGCTGTACGACACGTCCCGTTTTTTTGCTTGTCGATGCAGGCGAAATGTCAGAGAGGGTGCACTTAGATCAGGTATTTGCATGCTGAAATATATCGGCGTCTTTTACTGCCCGTGATTGGCTTACGTCCGGACACACAAGTGCCGCCATGACCCTGAGGTCTAGAACACCATCACCATCTCATGCCACGCCATGCCACCGTGATCCGATGGCGACGGCTGCACATACTGGTAACCCATGCGCTCATACAGCGGCACATGCTGTTCCTTGCACATCAGGTGAATCGTCTGCTTGCCCATGCCGCGCATGCGCTGCACAAACTCGGTCATCAGTATTCTCGAATAGCCCTTGCCCTGGTGCGCCGGGTCGACCACCACCGACA
This sequence comes from Pseudomonas azotoformans, assembly GCF_900103345.1. Lineage (NCBI taxonomy): Bacteria > Pseudomonadati > Pseudomonadota > Gammaproteobacteria > Pseudomonadales > Pseudomonadaceae > Pseudomonas > Pseudomonas azotoformans. The sequence continues at coordinate 2,017,489 of NZ_LT629702.1, read as the reverse complement.
TGATCACCACATTCGGCGCGTCGGCCGAGTGGCCCACCAACTCCTTGAACGCTTCATCTGACATCACCACCTTGTGGGCGCAGCCGCCGTTGATGAAACCCACCACTTCGCCAGCCGCTTCCAGGATCAGAAAACCTTGCGGGTACTGCGCAATACGCGTGGCGATCTTTTCCAGGGTGGCGGCTTCGTCGCCTTCGTAGGCGCTGATCTCGATTTCAAAGCAACGGGCGGCGTCGGCGGGGAGGGCGTTGCGCAAGGTGAGGATGGACATGGGGTTTCCTGGGGTGTGACTGAAAGGTGACATATTAGGTATCAGGCAAGCGCATAGCCACAGGTGGGTATATCAATGGGCGTTTTCTACGCCTTCATGACGAAGCGTCTGAGCAAACTGTTCCTTGAAGCGGTTGATCTTCTGTTGAAGCTCGGAGGTATAGGTACCGTCAGGACCATCCGGTCTGAAGTCGAATTTGATCGGATAGCCGTTCTCCGGTGTTTGGAAATTAGCATGTTCCGGGCTGCCAACCTCCGCATTCGGAAATGCCATGCCCATCGCTTCGGCGATCCTGAAGGCAATGTTCATGGTTTTATCGACATCGCTCGCCCTGACCAGTACCTCGATTTTTTCCCTGGCGGTAGGCGCGGTGTTGACGGTGTTCTGAAGTGCGCCAACCTGTGACTGAGAGGCAACGGTTGACGCCGATAGAGGTTGAAACTGAATAGCAGACATTCGGGAACTCGCTGATGGAGGTTGATGGAACGGTTCAATACAAGCCACGCTTTGTGGCTGTACGTACGCGTCTGGTTCCAATTGCAACGGGTGCATCAAACTCCACCCAGCCACGTCCCTCCCTCCATCCGCCGCTTATAAGCACTGTCCCGACTCGCCAACCAGAAGTACAACGGCGACGTCACCACCAACCCCACCACCCAGGACAGGTCCGCCCCGTTGATATGCGCCGAAATCGGCCCGACATACAGCGGCGTGTTCATGAACGGAATCTGCACCACGATCCCCACTGCATACGCCAGCAACGCCTGTGGGTTGTAGCGTCCGTAAATCCCGCCGTCCACGCGGAAGATCGAGGCAATGTCGTACTTGCCCTTATGGATCGCATAGAAGTCGATCAGGTTGATCGCCGTCCATGGCACCAGCACCACCAGCAGCACCAGCACCATGTCGACGAAGTGGCCGATGAAGTCCTTGGAGGCAAACACCGCGGCAATCGCACAGGCCGCCAACACCAGGATCGAGATCACCGCGCGGCTTTTGGCGGTGGGAATCCAGCTGTATGCAAAGGTCTGCACCAGGGTGATGATCGACAGCACGGCACCATACAAATTGAGCGCGTTGTGGCTGATCACGCTGAGCAAAAACAGCACCAGCATCAACGGGCCGATGGCGCCGGTGGCGAGTTTGACGGCGTCCATGGTGTCCATGCCGACCGGGGTGGCGAGCACGGCGACGGCGCCGAAGATGAACGACAGGCTGGAGCCCAGGGCCGAGCCGAGGTAGGTGGTCCAGAAGGTGGAGGCGACCGGCACATCGGCCGGCAGGTAGCGCGAGTAGTCCGAAACGTAGGGCGCGAATGCGATTTGCCACAGCGCCGCCAGGGACACCGTTGCCAGCCAACCGGAGATGTTGAATTCACCACGGGTCAGGAAATCTGTGGTCTGTACGTGGGTGAAGATATAGCCGAACCCCAACACGATCCCGGCGCCCAGCACCCAGGTGCCGATGCGGTTGAGCACGTGGATGAAGCGGTAGCCGATGATGCCGATGATGCCGGAGCCGATGGCGCCGATCACGATGCCCACTGGCACGGGCACGGCGTCGACCACGCCGTGCAGGGACTTGCCCGCCAGCACGATGTTGGAGGCGAAGAAGCCGACATACATCACGCCGGCAATCACCACCACCAGCAGGGCACCGAGCGAGCCGAACTGGGCGCGGCTCTGGATCATTTGCGGGATGCCCATCTGCGGGCCCTGGGCCGAGTGCAGCGCCATCAACACGCCGCCAACCAGGTGGCCGACGAGGATCGCGACGATGCCCCAGAGCAGGTTGAGGTGGAACAGTTGCACACCCAGCGCCCCCGTGACGATCGGCAACGGCGCGATGTTGCCGCCGAACCACAGGGTGAACAGGTCTCTGACCTTTCCATGGCGGTCTTCCGGGGGCACGTATCCAATCGTGTGTTTTTCGATAAGCGGGGCGGAGGATGTTGCAGTGGTAACCATGACGAGCTCCAAGGCAAGGTGAGTACGTTGACGTACTTCGCTGTGCGCCACCTGCGCGGCGCTTTGTTGTTGGAGTGATCATCTGCAATGGGCGCGGGGAGGTAAATTAGTAAGTTTGTTGCTATAGACCTTAAAAAATATAGCTCGCGTCTTGTCGCGCTCCGGTATGTTGCCTACACCTGATTGACGGGCGAAGTCCCACGTTTCTGGAGGTCCCGATGGCTGCCTACAACCTGCGCCAGCTCAGATATTTCGTCACCACCGCCGAGTGCGGCAGCGTCGCCGAGGCGTCGCGCAAGCTGTATATCGCGCAGCCGTCGGTATCCACGGCGATCAAGCAGCTGGAAGACAGCTTTGGCGTGCAGCTGTTTATCCGTCATCACGCCCAGGGCGTGTCGCTGACACCCAGCGGCGCACGCTTTTACCGCAAGGCGCTGGAGCTGCTGCGGGTGGCCCACGAGTTCGAGCAGAACGCCCTGGCGGACAATGACGTGGTGGCGGGGCAGATCGATATCGGCTGCTTTGAAACCGTGGCGCCGCTGTACCTGCCGCGCCTGATCGCCGGCTTCAAGGCGCGTTGGCCGGGGGTGGAAATCCGTATCCGCGATGGCGAACAACAGGAGCTGGTGCAGGCGCTGACGGCGGGCAGTATCGACGTGGCCATGCTCTTTGAGCACGACCTTGGCGCGACTATCGAAACCACACCGCTGATGCCGCCGCAGCAACCTTACGCGCTGCTGCCGGCTGATCACCGCTTTGCGCAGCAGGCCAAGGTCTCGCTGGCAGACCTGGTGCTGGAACCGATGATCCTGCTGGACGTGTTGCCCAGCCGCACCTACTTCGTGAGCATCTTTGAAGAGCGCGGGCTGACGCCGAATATCGTGTTCAGCTCGCCGTCAATCGAAATGGTGCGGGGCATGGTGGGGCGGGGGTTCGGGTTTTCGATTCTGGTGACCAAGCCGTTCACCGAGTACACCTATGACGGGCAAAAGGTCGTGTGTGTGCCGTTGGCCGAGACCGTCACCGGTTCCGGCCTGTCTGCGGTGTGGCTGCGGCGGGCGCCGTTGACCAAGCCGGTGCAGCTATTTGTCGACTACTGCCGGGAAGAACTCGCCCGAATCCTTGGCTAAATCCAGGCACGCCTTGCTTTTGTAGTGAGCGAGCTTGCCTCGCGCGGGGCAAGCCCGCTCACTACAAAACCAAGCGCTTACCAGGCTCTGCATGAATCCAAGTGCTCAAGCGCGAACAGACGCCAACATCCGCCCCAACATCGCATCACACCCCGCCAGTTGCTCCACCGTCACAAACTCATCCGGCTTATGCCCCTGGTCCATGCTGCCCGGCCCGCACACCACCGTGGGAATGCCCACTGCATCAAACAACCCGCCTTCGGTCCCAAACGCCACCGTGCCGAACTCCTTCGAACCGGAAAACGCCGCAATCCACTGCGCCGCCTGGCTGCGTTCATCGGTGACCAACCCGGGGTACGCCGACAGCTCGGTAAACCGAATCGCACTCTGCGCGCTCACCGCCTGCATGCGTGGCAGCACCTGCTGCTCGGCATACGCCTTCAATTCGTCCGCCACCTCGGACGGGTCCTGCGACGGTAACGCGCGCACCTCGAAATCAAACCGGCAATCCGCTGGCACGATGTTGAGGGCCTTGCCGCCACTGATCACCCCGGTCTGCACCGTGCTGAACGGCGGGTCAAACCGCGCATCCTGGGTATCGCGCAGTCGCTGCCCAATCCGCCCCAGTTCACCGATCAACTCGGCGGCATGTTCAATCGCATTCACGCCATACGGTGCATAGGCCGAGTGGCACGCCTCGCCATGCACATCACAGCGCATCGCCAGCTTGCCCTTGTGCCCGAGCACCGGCTTGAGTTCGGTGGGTTCGCCGATGATGCACAGCATGGGTTTGACCGGGCGTTGCTCCAACACTGCGAGCAACGAACGCACACCCAGGCAACCGACTTCTTCGTCATAGGACAGGGCGATGTGCACCGGCACCCGCAGCGGCGCTGCAACCAGTGCCGGCACCAGCGCCAGCACGCAGGCGATATAGCCCTTCATATCGGCGGTGCCGCGGCCAAACAGCTTGCCATCGCGCTCGGTCAACTCGAACGGCGGCACCGTCCAGGGCTGGCCGTCCACCGGCACTACATCGGTATGCCCCGACAGCACAATGCCGGGCAACTCTACCGGGCCGACGCTGGCAAACAGGTTGGCCTTGCTGCGTTCCTCGTTGTAGATCAACTCGCTGGCCACCCCGAAACCGGCCAGGTAATCGCGTACAAACTCGATCAGTTGCAGGTTGGATTCACGGCTGGTGGTGTCGAACGCAACCAGCGATTGCAGCAGTTCGCGGCTGGTGCTCATCGGTCATCTCCGGCCACGCCGTAGCCGGGCGAACGGTCCGGGGCGAGGGCGCGGTCGATGTAGTCCTGCACCTGCGGACGGTAGGCGTCCCAGAGCGTTTGCAGTGCGAGGATCGGTTGCTCATCGGCCCAATCCACGCGCAGGTTGATGATCGGCCAGGTCAATTCGCCCACCACCACCAGCGCGGCCGAATGCACCGGGCCGGCTTCGCCGCCGGCGGCAATCGCGGCGTGCATGGCCGCCAGCAGTCGGTCGGCCAGTTGGCCTTCACCTTGCTCGAAAGCAGTGACCATCGCCTCGATCACCGCGCGGTCGGCCAGCATGTTGCCCGCCGCCACGCACTGTTCGCCCGACACCGCGTGGTGAGTGCCGAGGGTTTCGCTGCCGCTGAAATGCACGCTGCGCCCCAGGTGATCAATCGCCGTCAGTTGCCGGTACTGGCTGTAGCCGTTGCTCGTCAACGCCTTGTCGATGGCCTCAGCTGGGGCCAAGCCCTGTTCCAGCAAATCAAGCACGTCCGGGCCCAGGGCCGGCAGGGTGATGTTCTGGGTCGACACCGCGCCCACACCCGGCCGCAGCCATGGGCAGCGGGCGCCTACGGCAATGCTCGAGGAGCTGATGGCGATGCCTAGCTGCCCGGTCTCGGCACAACGGGCGACGATTGAAAAGGTCATGGTGGCGCTCCTTATTCGGGAATAACCGCGATTACATCGATTTCCATCAGCCACTGCGGCTGGCCGAGCGCCGACACCACCAGCCCGGTGGAAATCGGGAACACGCCCTTGAGCCACTTGCCGACCTCTTGGTACACCGGTTCGCGGTAGCGCGGGTCGATCAGGTAGGTGGTGGTCTTGACGATGTGGCTGAGGTCGCTGCCGGCTTCTTCCAGCAGTTGCTTGACGTTTTTCATCGCTTGCTCGGCCTGGGCGCGTGGGTCGCCAAGGCCGATCAGGTTACCGTCGAAATCGGTGCCGACCTGGCCGCGCACGTACACGGTATTGCCGGCGCGCACGGCCTGGCACAGGTCGTTGTCGAGGCTCTGGTTGGGGTAGGTTTCTTTCGTGTTGAACATGCGGATACGGGTGTGAGTAGGCATCAGGAAAACTCCGGCAATAAGGCTCAGGCGTTGACAGGGGATGGGCGAACCACCGGGGCGGCTTCGCGGTATTCGAGGTATTGACGCTGAATGGCGATGTGGTCGGCCACGTATTTGGCGTCGTGCCACACCCCCCAGATAAACGACGAGCCACGGCGCGACTGCCACGGCAAACCGAGGAAGTAGATCCCGGCTTCGGTGGAGACCCCGCGCTGGTGCGCTGGCTTGCCGGCGGCGTCGAAGGCATCGACTTTCAGCCAGCTGTAGTCCACGGCAAAGCCAGTGGCCCAGATGATCGAAGTGATGCCGGCCGCGGCCAGGTCCAGCTCCAGGATCGGCTGCTTGATGCACTCGGCGTCGGGGAACACACGACGGGCTTCGGGTTCCAGGGGCAAGTCCAGGCCGTTGCGCTCGATGTAGGCATCGGCGGCATCCAGCAGGGCCAGGTAGTTTTCATCGCCGCGTGCCAGGTTCTCCACCAGGTTCGGCTGGAAGGTGGCGACGTTGCCATTGAACGCCTGGGTCAGGCCAACCAGGGTCATGCCTTGCTGGGCCAGCTCGCGGAAGTCGATGGTCTTGCCGCCGTGTGCGCCGCTGACGGCAATGGTCACGTGCTCGCGGCCGGGCTTCATCGCCGCTTGGTCCCACTCGCCCAGCACCCCCAGCCACCAGCAGAAATCGCGGTTGCGGTAGGCGCGGGGCGGGCGGTCGTGGGGGCCGACCGAGAGGTACACCTGGCGCCCGGAGCGCTGCAATTCATCGGCAATCTGCACGCCGGATGAGCCGGCGCCCACCACCAGCACGGCACCGGCCGGCAGTTGCGCGGGGTTGCGATAGTCGGCGGAGTGGATCTGATGCAACGCGCTGTCTTTAGGTGCGATGGCCGGAATCACTGGCTTCTGGAACGGCCCGGTCGCGGCCACCACGCGGTTGGCTTCGATCACCCCTTCACTGGTGTGCACGGTGAAGCCGGGGCGACCGACATTGCGTACCACCGACAGTACGTCGACGCCGGTACGGATCGGCGCGTTGAACTTGCGCGCGTAGGCTTCAAAGTAATCGGCCACGCGCTCCTTAGGCGCAAACCCGTCCGGGGCGACGGTATCGAATGCCAGGCCGGGAAAGCGGTCGTGCCACGCCGGGCCGTTGGCCACCAGCGAATCCCAGCGCCCGGTGCGCCAGCGCTCGGCGATGCGGCTGCGCTCCAGCACCATGTGTGGCACGCCTTGCTTGCTCAGATGTTCGCTCATGGCCACGCCAGCTTGGCCGGCGCCCACCACCAGCGTGTCTGTTTTTGTGAGTGTTTCAGTCATGTCTCTGTCCTTGCGTAATGCAGTTGGATTCAGCGTTGGCATGACCTCAAGGTAGGGGGAGGGGGGGTATAAATAAAATATTATTAAGCTGGGAAGTGAGCATAAATATCGGATGCAGAGGGCTGCAGAGCGTCACAACAATGTGCCAATCTGCTTGGCCCTTCACCTCAGGCCCAGCCCATGCCCAACATCCGTGTGATGACCCCAGCCGACTACGACGCCGTCCTCGCCCTGATGCAAGACACCCCTGGCATCTCCCTGCGCGACGCCGACTCCCGCGAGGCCACCGAGCGCTACCTGGCGCGCAATCCCGAGATGAGTTTTGTCGCCGAAGCCGACGGCCGATTGATCGCGTGCGTGATGTGCGGCCACGACGGGCGTCGCGGTTACCTGCAACACCTGCTGGTAGTGCCGGACTTTCGCCGCCGAGGCATCGCCCAGGCGCTGACACAGCGCTGCCTGGACGCGTTGGAGCAGTTGGGCATCTACAAATGCCACCTTGACGTGTTCAAGACCAACAGCAGCGCCGCCCAGTATTGGCAAGGCCAGGGCTGGAAATTGCGTACTGATATCGACCGCTACTCCTTCACCCGCACAGGCGACGAAAACGCCTAGAACTCCCCGGAATACTTGACCGCAGCCGCCGCCCGCGAGGGCACACCTAGCGTACGCAGCAGCGACGACACATGGATGCGCACGGTAAACGGCGAGATATCCAGGGCCTTGGCGATTTCCTTGTTGGTCTTGCCCTGGGCGATCAGGCGCAGCACGTCTTGCTGGCGGGCGGTGAGGGTATGGGTGTCCAGCGGAAGCAGGCCGGAGGGGGCGAACCTGACCAGTACTTCGCCTTCGCGGATCGCCAGCAGCGCCTGGCCGATCTCGTCGGGGGCAATGTTCTTGCCGATGAAGCCGTCCACGCCCAGGGCCATCACCTGATCGATCAATGCCGGGTCGTCCACCATCGACACCACGACCAGCGTGGTGCGCCGTAGTTGCTGGCGCAGTTCGATCAGTTGGCTCATGCAGGTCAGGCCGGGGAAGCGCAGGTCGAGGATCAGCGTGTCGATCTCGCCGCCTTCGTGGATCAGCGTGAGCACACCGTCGAGGTCGCCGGCTTCCTGCACCACGGCCTCCGGCAGCAGACGCTGCACGGTGCGCAGCATGCCTTCGCGGAACATCGGGTGGTCATCGGCGATGATGATACGGCCGGTCATGGGGGTGCTCCTCCCTGGGGCAAGGTTGTGCCGTTGCATGCTACCTTACCACCGTGCCTAGGGCCTGCCTGCGGTGCGTTAAGGAATTGATGACTGCCGCACAAGGACGTAAACCCATGAGTCTTGAGACTAACTCCGAACTCGACCAGGCCAACCTGCGCATCGTGGTCGCCAGCATTGCAATCGTCTACATCGGTGCATTGGGCTTCCTGCCGGGACAGTCGGTGAACACCTACGTGCCGGTGATCCTGTATATCTTCCTGTTCCTGCTCGCCTCCATTGCCTTGCGCCAAGTAATCGTGCGCTGGCCGGGGCATTACCCGGCACGGCGCATCTTCGGCATGATCCACGACTACACCGGCACCTCGTTCGGCATGGTGGTGGGCGGTGAAGCGGCGTTGCCGTTGTATGCAGTGATGGTGTGGGTCAACCTGGGCAACGGCATGCGCTACGGCTCGCGCTACCTGGCGATCGCCACGGCGCTGGCCTTGCTGGCGCTGCTGATCGTGTATCGGCTGACGCCGGTGTGGCAGGCACAACCCTTCATGGTGCTGATGCTGATGATCACCAGCACGGTGATCCCGGTGTACGCGCATATCCTGCTGGAGCGCACGCGCAAGGCCTCCGAGCAGGCCATCGCCGCCAACCTGGAGAAATCGCGTTTCCTTGCCCAGGCCAGCCATGACCTACGCCAACCCATTCACTCCATCGGCCTGTTCACCGCCTGCCTGCGCGAAGCCCGGCTGGGTGATGAAGAGCGGCGCCTGGTGGATAACATCGACCGTTCGCTGCTCAACGTATCGCAATTGTTCCGTTCCATTCTCGACCTCTACACCCTCGACAACGGTCGCCTGTTGCCCAAGTACCAGGCCGTGCACCTGGGCGAGTTCCTTGCCGACCTGGTACGCCAGAACGCCGAGGCCGCCCGTTGGGCCGGGGTGGAACTGCGCCTGCGGCCCTGCACGCATTGGGTGCTGGTCGACCCTGCGCTGCTGGCGACCATGGTGCAGAACGTGTTGTCCAACTGCTTCAAATATGGCGCGCAACGACCTGTGCTGATCGGCGTGCGCATTCGCGACGGCGGCTTGGCGGTGGAGATTCATGACCGGGGGCGGGGGATTGCCGAGGAGCATCTGTCAAATGTCTTCGAGGAGTTTTATCGGGTACGCCACCTGCGTGACAAAGACGTCGAAGGCGTCGGCCTCGGGCTGTCCATCGTCAAGCGCCTGGGGCAGTTGATGGGGGTGCAAGTTGGCCTGCGCTCACGGGTGGGCCATGGTACTTCTGTAAGCCTGTATGGCTTGACCCTGGCCACCGCGCCACGCGCCACGGCACCGCGCGACGACACGCGCCAGGCCGGGCTGCTGACCGGGTTGAAGGTGTGCCTGGTGGAAGATGACCACAACGTGCTGCTCGCCACCCAGGCCCTGCTGGAGCGCTGGGGTTGCGCGGTGCAGGCGGAGTCTTCGGGGCGTGATCTGGTCAGCGATTGCGACATCATCGTCGCCGACTATGACTTGGGCAACCACGCCACGGGTATCGAATGCATCGATGCCCTGCGCCAGCAACGCGGCTGGGCCGTCCCTGCGCTGATTCTCACCGGGCACGACGTGGAGAGAATCCAGGCCGCCTTGCACGACCGCCAGATCGCGATCCTCTCCAAGCCTGTGCGTCCCGCCGAACTGCGCGGGACCTTGCGCGACCTGAGCCAGCAGGCGGTTACTGGGTGAAGCCCTGTAGTGCGTTGCCGCGTGCACCTTTGGGTTGGCAGTAGGCCGCAGGTTTCATCATGCCAAAGCTGGCTACGGCAAACATGCCGCCGCTGGCACCGCTGGGCACCGAGCAGTTGTACTCGCCGGAGGCGGCACTGGCGACATAGTAGGTGGTCATCGAGTCGCTGCGCACATTGGAAATACGCTTGACCGGTTCGCCCAGGTTGGTCTCCGACAGCGTCTTGAGGTGATCTTCGGTGGGCTTGATGTTGCTGCAGCCGGCCACGCCGATGATCAGGGCGCCCAACAGGGTGAGGCGGGTAACGGAGGGTTGCAGTTTCATGGTGCTTCTTCCTTGGGGTTGTTATGGTTTTTCCAGCGCACAACACGCCCACGCGCAATAGCTGCACGGTGCCTGGGGAACGTTGGAAGTGCCGGGGAATATAGCGCCGCAGGGAGGAGGGGTCGATTAGCACAAGTGTGCTAATGGCACGATGATTTCATGGAAGGAGTGGGAAATGCTGGAGATAACACGCGCAACCCCGCGAGATGCCCAAGTGGCATTCGACATACGTTTGCAGGCCATTCGCAGCCAGTGCATAGGCGCATACACGCGCGAGCAAATGCTGCTGTGGACGCGAGGTAAGGCCGAGGATGGTTATAGCGCGCTGATGGATAAACCGTTTTACCTGGGGTGGCTGAACGGTAGGGCGGTCGTCACTGGAATGCTTGACCCGGACAACAACGAAGTCGGCGCATTGTTCGTATTGCCAGAGTACACCGGACGCGGCTATGGCAAGGCGATGCTTGATCACCTTGAGCGCGTTGCGCTGGAACTGGCGATCGAAGCAGTGGTGCTGGATGCGACGTTGAACGCAGCAAGTTTCTACCAGGCGTGTGGATATGTAGGGGATGAGCAGGCGATTTATCACTCGCCGTCAGGATTGGAATTGGCCTGTATTCCGATGACAAAACGCTTGGGTTGCTGAGCGCTTTTCAGCGCTGCCAGCTGAAAGCTGAACGCAGTCGAGCAATCACTTGCTCGACTGACGCCCCCTGGATCGACGGTGGCGTAGTGCTCTCTCCAAACTCCCGCCAGACAAACAGGGTCAACTCGGCCCCATCGGTCTGCGCCAGCTGCGCAGTGCCAAAGCGCTGCAACAGCCGATAACGCTCATCCCGCCAGAACGCTGCTTCCACCCAGTCATACACCGGGATGAAATGAAAGTGCAGCGGGAAGCCCGGCATGTGCCCATACCGGCTGATGTACAGCCATTTCGGCTTCAGCTGCGCCTCCATTACCCGTTGGACCTTCGCGAGCAATCCTCCCAACTCGGCCAGCGCCGGTTCCGGCATGTCAGCCAGGGAGTGGATCGGTGCCTTGGCCCCCAGCATCAGGTAGCCGGGCAACGCAGATGCCAGATGATGGTTTAGCCGCCAGTGTTCGGTTTCGTGAAGGATGTAGGCAGGGTCGATCTGCATAAGCGCATCCATGGGAGTGGTGCGGGCAGCATACCTGATGGAAAGCCATCGCTCGTCGACGGGCATCGGGGCGAAGCTGTTTAGTGTGGACTGAGGCGCACGATCAGCTTGCCGAAGTTGCGCCCCTCCAGCAGCCCGATAAACGCCTCGGGTGCCTGGGCCAGTCCGTCGACAATATCCTCGCGCCATTTGAGTTTGCCTTCGGCGATCCATTGCGCGGCCTCTTGCAAGAATGTGTCCTGCTGCTGATCGACAAACTCGGTCTGGATAAAGCCGCGCACGGTCAGGCTTTTGGCGAGGATGTCATGCATTGTTGCCGGCAGCCGGTCGCACGCTGCTTCTTGAAGGGCGCCATCGTTGTAATGGGCGATCAGCCCGCACACGGGTACGCGGGCAAAATTATTGAGCAGCGGTCGCACGGCATCCCAGACAGGCCCGGCGACGTTCTCAAAGTACACGTCGATACCATGGGGGCACGCCTTGGCCAACTGCTCGGCAAAGTCCGGGGCGCGGTGGTCAATAACCGCATCAAAGCCCAGGTCGTCTTTCACGAATGCGCACTTGTCCACTCCACCGGCAATGCCCACGGCACGAGCACCGTGCAGTCGGGCGATCTGGCCGACCACTGAGCCGACTGCACCGCTGGCTGCTGCAACGACTACCGTGTCGCCGGGTTTGGGTTTGCCGATGTTGAGCAGGCCGGCGTAGGCGGTAAAACCCGGCATGCCCAGCACGCCGAGGGCGGTGGTCAGCGGTGCGATGTTCGGGTCCAGGCGGCGCAGGTCTTGCCCGTCAGACAACGCAAAGCGCTGCCATCCGGCGTAGGCCAATACACAATCACCTTCGTGCCAGTCGGCGTGACGTGAGTATTTGATACGCGCCACGGTGCCGCCCACCATCACTTCACCGATACCCACCGGTTCGGCATACGATTTGGCGGCACTCATGCGCCAGCGCATGTAAGGGTCGAGGGACAGGTAAAGGTTTTCCAGCAGCACCTGTCCATCGACCGGCTCGGGGATCGGTGTGTATTCGAGGCGAAAGTCGCTGGTTTTCGGGCGGCCATCGGGACGAGCGGCCAATACGATGCGCGGATTGCGGGTGTTATCCATGATGTTTCTACTCACTGATTGAACAGGCTGAGCAGCGTAGTCATACGGTGGATATCAAGGTAGGCTGATAGCAATTGATTCAGAGTTATGCCAAACATGATATCCGATGCGTTCGAACCCTATTTGCTGCGCACTTTTGTCGCGGTATGTCATCACGGCAGCCTCAGTGGCGCCGCCCAACAGGCGGGCAGGGCGCAATCGGCACTGAGTGCGCAGATTCGCCGGTTGGAAGAGTTACTGGGGCAACGCCTGTTGCGTCGAACCGGGCGTGGTGTGGTGCCGACCACCGAGGGCGAACTGTTGCTCAGCTATGCCACACGCATCCTGGCGTTGGGCGAAACGGTGGCGACGCGTTTGAAGGAGCGTACGGTGATGGGCACGGTGCGCGTCGGTCTGTCGGAGGACGTCGCCGTCTCGGCGTTGCCAGCCGCCCTGGGCCGTTTACGCCGTGCCAGCCCCCATGTGCACATGGATATCACCGTGGACCACGGCGATGCGCTCGCTGAGCGCTGGCACGATGGCTTGCTCGACGTGGCCATTGGTGTGAGCTCGGTATTTGCCGCCGACCCCGTGCATACCTGGAACATGCCGTTGTATTGGGTGTGCGGCATCGATGATGAGATCGACCCGGCGCTGGCGTTGGAGGTGATCGTGTACGCCGAGCCTTGCGCGTGGCGGCGCCTGATGTTCGACGCGTTGTTGAGTGCCGGCCGCGATTTCCGGGTGACCGTCACCAGCCCGAACATCGGCGTGATCATGGCGGCCGTGGAAAGCGGGCTGGGTGTCGCGTTGCTACCCGCCGAAAATATCCGTCCGGACACCATGCGTGTGATTGCGCTGGGCCCCAGCGACAGCCCTGGGTTAAGCGTCAACTATGGATTGTTCGCGGTGCAGCGCCAGACCGACAGCATTCGCGCGACGGTCGAACTGCTGAGTGAGAGTTTTCACCAGATGACGCAGCCAAGGAGCGTTGGCCTGATCCCTTGCGATACATCCCACCCAACGCCCGCGCCAAGCCGATAAAACTCTCGTTTGGTGGGGTGAACGGGCTTGCCCCGCGCTGGGCTGCGAAGCAGCCCTAAAACCATCCACCGAGTTCTGTCAGAGGGAATTGAGTGCTCTTGATTGGGGCCGCTTCGCGCCCCAGCGCGGGGCAAGCCCGCTCAACACAGTAAGCCCGCTCACCACAACAGAACTGACAAACCTTCCGAACCCGTCAGCCACAGACCCTATCAATGCATCTTGCTATGGTCCATCCCATCCAGACCCCGCACCGGCGCCTGCACTTCAATCGCCTGCTTCTCGCCCTTGGCGTTCTGCACGGTCAGGGTCAGCGGCACCTGTTCACCTTCCTTGATCTGGCCGGTCAGGCCCATCAGCATCACGTGGTAACCATCAGGGTCGAGGGTCACGGCCTTGCCGGCCGGCAGGGCCACCGAGTCCACCGGGCCCATGCGCATCACGTCGTCCTTCATGCTCATTTCATGGATCTGCACGTCCTTGGCCACCGGCGAGGCCACGCTCAGCAGTTTGCTGTCGCTGTCGGCGGTGACGGTCATGAACGCGCCGCTGGACGGCTGGCCTGGCACAGTGGCACGTACCCAGGCGTCGGTGACTTGCACCTGGGCGCTGGCGTGCGCGGCGAGGCCCAGCAGGGTCATGCCGATAAGGGTGCGCTTGAGGTGTTGAACGGCAGTCATTAGCAGACCTCCATGACGGTGAGCAGGTCTTCTGCGCACTCTTTAGCGGTAAGGGATGCCTGCAGGCCCAGGCGCAGGTTGCCACGGGTGTCGAACACGAAACTGGTGGCGGTGTGGGACAGGGTGTAGGTGTCGCCGGCGGGGATCTTTTCATAGAAGATCCCGAATTCCTTGGCGGCCACGGCGATTTCTTCCGGGGTGCCGTACAGCGCTTCGAAGCTGGGGTCGAAGGCTTTGACGTACTTGTCGAGAATCTCCGGCGTGTCGCGTTCCGGGTCGAGGGTGATGAACACCACCTGCATGATTTCGCCGTCGCGGCCCATCAGCTTCTTGGCCTGGGCGGCGCGCGCCAGGGTGGTCGGGCACACGGCCGGGCACTGGGTGAAACCGAAGAACACCACCGGCATCAGCCCACGGAACGAGCTCAGGGTGACGGTTTCGCCGTCGGTGTTCTTGAGCTTGAAGGTACGGCCCATGATCTTGTCGCTCAGGTCCTTGCCGTACTTGAAGTTCAGCTTGGGGCTGTAGTCACAGCCGCCCAGCAGGCTGCCCAGGCCCAACAGGCCCATACCGGTCAGCACCTTGCGGCGGGTGAATAACGTACTCATCAACTGTGCATCCTGTGAAGCGCCTGCATTGCTCTGGATCAATACGTCAGGCTTTGAGGGCGCCCAGTCTACCAACCCTGGGAAGCGCACGTAATCTGCGACGTTCTGCCACAGGGGCATGTCGCGCTTCATCCTTTTGCGGCGCTGGTGGTAGAGTCGCCGCCATGAAATCGAGCCACCCTGACCGTTCGCTGATCGCCTGGGCCCTGTACTTCTGCGTGCTCATGAACCTGTTTGTCTGCGGTTTGGGGCATGGGCAGATGACGGGGCAGGCGCTCAACGGCATCGGTGGGGCGTTCTGTTCGGTGAGCGGCAACCAGGCGCCACTTTCCGACAAAGGGTTAGGCAGCCCGTCTTCCAGCAACATCTCGAACTACTTTGCCTGCCCGGTCTGCAACGCATTGACCGTCGCCCTGGTGTTCCTGGTCGGCCTGGCCTGGTTGCTGGGCCTGGGACACACCCCGCGCCCGGCCCATGAACGGCGCAACAAGGCGCCGCCACGCTATTCCTGGCCCTCGGCCAACCCTCGCGCTTCCCCTGCACGCTGACGTTTGCCTTGGGCTTCCTGAAACCAGGAGGCTTCCCATCGTCATGACTGTGAGTGCGTTTCATGAACCACCTGTTGCCCGCAGGCGCCCGCCGCCTGGTCAGCAAGGCGTCCCGTCGCCCGCCCGCGGAGCCGGCGCCGCCTGAATACCCCAGCAATTCCCGCAGTTTCGTGCACCTGGATGCACGCCTGCTGCCGTATTGGCACACCCTGTTCGATATCTGCCCGGCGCTGCTCAAGCTGGACCCGCCCGAGGGCCTGAACCTGTTTCGCAGCTTCATGACCTGGGCCTATCGCCACCGCCCGCCGCTGGATTGGACCTACCACGTGAACGTCTGCCGCTGGCTGCTGGGCTCGGAGTATCGGGCGCAGATCGATGACGAACCCATCGAGGCGTTCATGGCGGCCGCTGCCGCGCGTTGGGTGCAGACAGATAAAAGCCAGGCCAGGGGTGTGGTCCTGGCCTGGCAGGGCGCAACCCTGTTCGATTGGAAAGGGGCGCCGTGCGCGGCGGTCGAACCCCAGCCATTGCCCGGCGCGCAAACGGACTTCGCCTGGTGTCCGTTGAACAGCCGGGGTGAATTCAGCGGATGGTTGCCGGTGCCCTGAGGTGTTGGCGGATCCACGTGGCAACGTCCGTCATGGCGATGTGATGGCGGGCGTTGAAGGTCACGGCGGGGTCCCAGGCCACGCCGTGGCCTTGGGCGAACACTGCGCGGTATTTCTTCAGGTTGTCATCGGGGTCCTTCGCCAGTTCGGCCAGCAACCTCGGCACCGGCCAGGGCTCGCGCTGCAGCCGGATGCCGAGGGTGGCGTCGACGGTATTGGCCAGTTGCCCATAGGTCAGGGTGTCACCGGCGGTGAACACCACTTGGTTGCCCAGCGCCGGTTCGGCCAGCACGATGTGTGCGGTTAACCGGCCGATGTCCTCAGGCGTGGTGACGGTGACGGCGGTGTCCCAACTGCCCAGCGCACGCACGGTGTTCTGCGCCAGGTCGACCACGCCGAACGAGGGCTCGAACAGAAAACTGGTGAACATGCCGGTGGAGATGATCAGCCATTGCGTGCCGTGCTGGGCGCGCAGCAGGTCGCGTACGTCGAGCTGTTCGTCGAAGGTATCCTGCGGGCTGCCACGACCGATCAGGTCATAGTCCACGCCGAATTGCCACGGCACATAACGCCGCACTCCACCCTCGATGGCGGCCCGTGCCAGTTTGCGCTGGGTGCCGGGGCCGGCGGCAAAACCGGTGCAGCAGATCACTGTGTCGAAGGGCGCGAAGTGCTCGGCGAGCACGCGTTGGCTGTCGTTCTGCAGGTCGCCGGCAACTGCCTCGATACCCCGCGCACGCAAGGCGTTGGCCGCAGCCGAGTGCAGGCTCGCGGGGCGCAGCAGCACGGCGAGGCGCATGTCGCCGGGTGCGGCCAGGTCGGCCAGTGCATGCAATACGGCCATGCCCAGTTCGCCGGCACCGAGTACCAGGATGGAAGAGGCGGTCATAGGAACTCCGTCTGGGTTGAAAGTCGTGGCATGCTTGCAGAATTCATCGCCGCGCATAAGAAGGCACACCCGTGATACCGAGAGCTCCCCATGGATAACGACGAGATCATCCGCCGCTCCCAAGCCGCCTGCGACGCCCTCAGCGCCGACGATGACGGCCTCAAGCGCGAGGTGCTGACCCACGCGGGCAACCGCTGGTCATTGGGCATCGTGCACGTGCTGGGCGTGTCCGGCCGCTTGCGTCACGCCGAGATCGGCCGGCGCATGCAGGGCGTGACCCAGCGCATGCTGACCCGTACGTTGCGCCAGTTGGAGCGCGACGGGCTGGTGCTGCGCTACGACTTCCAGGAAGTGCCGCCCAGGGTCGAGTACGAGCTGTCGAGCCTGGGCACGGAACTGCTGGTACACATGATTCCGCTATGGACCTGGGTGGTAGAGAAGGGCGATGAATTTCGCCAGGCGCGGCAGCGGTTCGACAACGCCTGATCAGGGAAACAGGCGTTCCTTGAGAAAGTCGATAAACACCCGCAACTTCGGCGACGGGTGCCGGCTCGACGGCCACATCATGCGGAAGCTGCCGTGCTCGGTGCAGTCAGGCAGCACCTGCAGCAATTGCCCGCTGTCGAGGGCCTCGCGGATGGCGAAGTCCGGCAGGTAGGCGATTCCAATGCCGTGCAGTGCAAAACATACCCGGGCCTCGAGGTTGTTGCAGATCATCGCCGCTGGCAGGGGCTGGTCCAATTCGAGGCCTTGTGCATGCAGCGGCCAACGCTGCAACTTGCCGGTATTGGGGAAGCGAAACAGGATGCAGCGGTGTTGCGCCAGGTCGCTGGACGTCTGTGGTGTGCCGTGACGCGCAAGGTAGGCGGGGGCGGCGACCACAATCATGCGGTAGTCCCCCACCAACCGTGAACTCAAGCGCGAATCCGGCGCCTCGCCGCTGCGCAGCACCGCGTCGTAGCCTTCTTCCACCACGTCCACGCGGCGGTCGGTGAAGCTCAGGTCCAGCTCGACGTCAGGGTAGGCCTGCTTGAAGTCGGCCAGCACTGGCAAAAACGGATGCCCCACCAGCGGCAGGCTGACCTTGAGGCGACCACGGGGCGCCTGGCTGACCTGGGACAACTCTGCCTCGGCTTCCTCGATTTCCCGCAGGATGCGCCGGCTGCGCTCCAGAAACAGCTCGCCCTCGGCAGTCAGCGTCACGCTGCGCGTACTGCGGTGGAACAACCGGACGCCCAGGCGTTCTTCCAGGCGCGCCACGCTCTTGCCAACCGCCGACGCTGTCACCCCGAGCACCCGCCCGGCGGCGACAAAACTGTGGGTATGCGCGACCTGCACAAAGGCATTCAGGGTCGTGAGGTTGTCCATCTGAGGCACCGATTGGCGACGGGAATTGCCGATACCCTAGCGCAATTGCCGGTATTGCGGAATGAAAGCTCCGTAGACCCAGGAGCCGCGCCCTACTTAATCCCGTGAAGCGAGGTTCTTATCCTTGCGCAAAACCCTCACGAGAGACCTGAACATGACTGACTTGATGCAACGCTGGGAAATCCCGACCTTTGGCCTCGATACCCTGCGCCTGGCCCGTGTGCCACGCCCGGTAGCCAAGGCCGGGGAAGTGCTGGTGCGCGTCGCGGCGGTATCGCTCAATTACCGTGACGCCGAGGTAGCGGAAAACGGCATGGGCGCCAGCCTGCAATTCCCCTTTACCCCGGCGTCCGACATGGCGGGTACGGTGGTGGCCGTGGGTGAGGGTGTGAACCGGTTCAAGGTGGGCGACAAGGTGCTGTCGAGTTTCTTTGCCGGCTGGGTCGACGGCAGGCCGTTGTCCTGGGCCGACGCGCCACCGCAAGGCGGCCCGATCCCCGGCATGCTGGCCGAATACGTGGCCACCCCCGCCGAATGGTGCGTGCTCGCGCCACGCTCGTTGAACGCCGCCCAGGCCAGCACCTTGCCGGTGGCGGCATTGACGGCCTGGATGGCCTTGATCGAACTCGGCCATTTGCACGCCGGCCAGACCGTGGTGGTGCAGGGCACCGGTGGCGTCTCGCTGTTTGCCGTGCAACTAGCGGCGGCCCATGGCGCCCGTGTGATTATCACCAGCAGCAGCGATGAAAAAATCGCCCGTGCCGTCGAACTGGGTGCCACCCATGGCATCCACCGTGGCCGGGTGCCGGACTGGCACCACGCCGTGCTGGAACTGACCGGCGGGCAGGGTGCCGAGCATGTGCTGGAAATGGCCGGTGGCGACAACCTGGCGCGTTCACTGCAAGCGGTGAGCAACGGTGGGCGTGTCTCAGTGATCGGCCTGCTGGAGAGCGACCAGTTGAGCGCGCCGCTGATGAGCCTGCTGGCCAAGCGCGCCGCCATCGTCGGTGTAGCGGTGGGGCCACGCCGTGCCCTCGAAGACCTGATTCGCATGGTGGAGCGACACACCCTCCAACCGGTGATCGACCACACCTACCGCTTTGCCGAAGTGCCCCGGGCCTTCGCCCATTTGCAGCGCGGTGCCTTCGGTAAAGTCGTGATCGAGGTCGGCCCGTGATCTACCTCATCCTGGGGTTGTTCGGCCTGTATACCCTGGAGTTTGGGGTGGTCGGCATCTTGCCGATGATCGTCGAGCGGTTTGCGATCAGTGTGTCCCAGGCCGGGTGGTTGATGGGGTTGTTTGCGCTGATCGTGGCGGTGCTGGGGCCGTTCCTGGTGTTGCTGGCCTCGCGGGTGGCGCGCAAGAAAATCCTGGTGGGCGCGTTGGTGGGGTTCTCGATCAGCAGTGTGTTGTCTGCGTATGCACCGAACTTCGAGACACTGATGGCGCTGCGCGTGGTGCCCGCCATGCTCCACCCGGTATTTTTTGCCGCCGCTTTTTCCACGGCGGTGTCGCTGTACCCCCGCGAACAAGCGGCCCATGCCACAGCGCTGGCGGTGGTGGGCACCACGCTTGGGCTGGTGTTGGGCGTACCTCTGACCACATGGGTGGGAGCGAGTCTTTCCTACGAGGCTTCGTTCTACTTTTGCGCCGTGGCAACAGCGGTGGCAGCGTTGGGCCTGTGGCTCAAACTGCCCGATCACCCGCGTTCGGCACCCCTGAGTTTCGGCAAGCAGCTGTCTGTGCTGCGCTGCCTCTCGGTGTGGCTGGCGATCCTGGCTACCGTGTTGGTGTTTACCACGATGTTTTCGGTGTACAGCTACGCCGCCGAATACCTCAAGACCCAGGTCGGTATGGATGGCCGGACCATCAGCGTCATGCTGGTGATCTTCGGCATCGGCGGCGTCGTCGGTAACCTATGGGTGGGGCGTGCGCTCAGCCGGCATCTGGTTGTGACGGCCGTACTGTATCCGGTGGTACTGGCGGCGGCATACCTGGTGTTGTATGCCTTTGGCAGCCTGTCGTGGGCGTCGATGAGTGTGATCGTGTTGCTCTGGGGCGCGGCGCATACCTGTGGCCTGGTGGTCACGCAAGTCTGGCTCACGTCTTCGGCACCCGAGGCGCATGAGTTCGCCACCAGCCTGTATGTGTCATCGGCGAATGCCGGGGTGGTGATCGGGTCATCGGTGGGCGGGCTGTTCATCAATGCCTTCGGCACCACCGGGGTGATTGGCTGCGGGCTGATCTTTGCCGGGTTGTCGCTGTTGGTGATCGGTTGGAAGGCCCTGGCATTCGGAGGTGCCAAGGCCATGCCTGCACTGGCCTGATCAGCGCAAGGTATAACCTCCGTCCACCACCCAATCCTGGCCGAACACGCTGCGTGCGCCCTGGCCCAACTGGAACAGGATCACATCGGCCACGGCGCCCGGCTCCAGGAACTGCCCGTCGAGCAGGCGGGCGTTGACGGTCTTCGCCACCGAACCCAGGGCTTCGTCATTGAGCCCCAGGGTACTCCAGATCGGCGTGGCGGTGGGGCCGGGGGAGACCATGTTCAGGCGGATGCCGTGGGGCGCCAGTTCCACCGCCAGGGTGCGCACCTGGGCGCGCAGGGCGGCTTTGGACGCGATGTAGGCGGCCAGGCCGGGAAAGGTCACTTGCTCCAGGAACGTGCCGATGAACACCACCGACGCCTGCGCCGACAACTGCCCGCGCAGGCTGCCCAAGGTGTTCAAGGCGCCGGCACCATTGACCGCCCATTGCCGATCGAAGGCGGCCAGGTCCAGGCCATCGGCCAGTTGGGCAATGCCCGCGTTCGGCACCAGCAAATCCACTGGCCCCATCGGTGCCGCCACCTGCGCCAGGCGCGCCAGGTCGGCTGCCTCGGTCACATCCCCGGCCAGCCACCTGAGCTGCTCGCCAAACTGCTCGGCCAACACGCCAAGCCCGCCCAGTTGACGCGACATCGCGACCACCTTCGCGCCGCGTTCGAGCAAACGTTGGGTGACGGCCAGGCCGATGCCTGAACTGGCACCGGTGACAACGGCAAGACGCTGGTTGAATTCATTGCTCATGGTGATCTCTCTGTGGGTTTCGACGATGTGTCCTGCCCATTTTCGAGTCAGAAATCATGCCAATGAATAACGTTATGAAAATCAGTCGGTTGCGATTTTTGTTGTCGTTATGACCCTGGCGTCCTGTAGTCGCTATGACCCGATGTAGTCCTTATGACTCAACAGCGCTGAGCAACGGGCGGGTCTTCAGCACGGCCTTATGGTCGGCGAGCACCTCCGGCAGGGAGCTGCGCAGGTACTCCACCCAGGTTTTGATTTTTGCGTCCAGGTAATGCCGGGAAGGGTAGATGGCGTACAGACTCAGCTCCTCCAGGCGGTACTCGGGCAGTACGCGCACCAGGCTACCGCTGCGCAGCCCCTTGATCGCCGCATGCACGGGCAGGATGCCGACGCCCATGTCATTGCTGATGGCGGTTTTCATCGCGTCAACCGAATCTACCAGGAAGGGCGAGTGGCTGATGATCACGTTTTCCTTGCCGTTGGGACCGTCGAAGGTCCAGTCCTCCAGGGGGATCACCGGGCTGACCAGGCGCAGGCAGGCGTGGTCGAGCAGGTCCTTGGGAACCTGTGCGATGCCGTGGCTTTTTACGTAGGACGGCGATGCGCAAACGATGCTGTAGGTGCTGCCGAGCTTCTGCGACACATGGCTGGAGTCAGGCAGGTCGATGGCCAGCACGATCGATACGTCGAAGCCTTCGTGCACCAGGTCCGGCGTGCGGTTGCTCATGCTCAGGTTGAAGGTCACATCCGGGTAATGCTGGCGATAACGGGCGATGGCGTCCACCACGTAATGCTGGCCGATGCCGGTCATCGAATGCACCTTGAGCTGGCCGATAGGCCGGGTATGGGCGTCGCCGGCTTCTACCTCGGCTTCCGCGATCGAATGCAGGATCTGCTCGCATCGCACCAAATAGCGTTGGCCGGATTCGGTGAGGGCGATGCGGCGCGTGGTGCGATTGAACAGGCGCGTGCGCAGGTGTGCTTCCAGGTTGGAGATGGAGCGGGATACATGGGTGGTGTTGGTGTTCAGTCGCGTCGCCGCGCCGGTAAAACTGCCGGCTTCGGCGACGCAACGGAAGATGCGCATGTTCTGCAGAATGTCCATCGATGGCTACCAGGGATAACGGATTTTTCCAGTGTGGCATGAAGTCGCGGGCCGCTGTAAACGCTATTTATTGTGGTGTTTTGCGTAACAGTCATTCACGTTCTGGATGACTTACCGACCCTGGCGCAACTGCCTAAAGTCGCCGGCCTTGTGTGCCAGCCAGCTTGTCGGGAGTCCCTGTTTCGTGCCGCCACTCACTGATTTTTCACGCCGGCTGAGAGCACTGCCCTGGCGCCGGGGCTTCCTGGAATGGGCGCGCACCGACGGGGTGATGTGGGTCTACCTGTTCAAGGTGCTGATCGCTTCGTACCTGGCCTTGTGGCTTTCGATGCGTCTGGAATTGCCGCAGCCCAGCACGGTGATCACCACGGTATTCATTGTGATGCAGCCCTACAGCGGGCATGTCCTGGCCAAAAGCGTCTACCGCGTGATCGGCACGCTGGTGGGGTCGTCGTTCATGGTGCTGTTGATGGCGCTGTTCGCCCAGAGCACCGAGCTGTTCCTGGCCGGGTTGGCCGTGTGGGTGGGCGTGTGCTCATACGGCGCGGCGCGCAATCGTCATTTTCGCGCCTATGGGTGGGTGCTGGCGGGGTATACCGCGGTGATGGTCGGCTTGCCGGTGGTGGGGCACCCGGAGCAGGTGTTCATGGCGGCGGTGTGGCGGGTGTTGGAGATCACCCTGGGCGTGCTGTGCGCCACCGGGATCAGCGCAACGTTGCTGCCCAATACGGCGGGCGCCGCCATGCGCAATACCCTGTACCAACGCTTTGGTCGTTTCGCCGGATTTGTCGTGAGCGGTCTGCGCAGTACCCACGACCAGGCGGCGTTCGAGGTCGCCAACCTGCGCTTCATCGCCGAGGCAGTGGGCCTGGAAGGGATGCGCAGCGTCAGTGTGTTCGAAGACCCTTACATGCGCCGACGCAAGGGGCGGCTGGATCGGCTCAACGTCGAGTTCATGGCCATCACCACGCGTTTCAATGCCCTGCATCAGTTGCTCGACCGAGTGCAGATGCGCGGTGCCACGGCGGTGCTGGAAGCTGTGGGCCCGGCACTCAAGGCGCTGGTCAATGTGCTGGAACCGTTCGCCGGGCAGGTACTCACAGACCTGGATGCGGCACACTTGTCGACACGCCTGAAGCGTTATATCCACGGGCTGCCGAGCCAGGTCCGCCACCGGCGCGCCGAGTTGGCGCAGGCGCATCCGCCCGCCGATGACCTGCTGGATTTTCACACGGCCTGCGAGTTGCTTTATCGCTTCGTCGACGAGTTGTACAGCTACGCCCAGACCCATGCTTGCCTGGCCGATCACAACCACCGGCGTGAGCGTTGGGCCGAACCTTTTCAGCCACAGACCCATTGGCTGGCAGCGGTAGGCGCCGGCCTGCGTGCCGCAGTGGTGCTGCTGGTGTTGTGTGCGCTGTGGATCGCTACCAGTTGGCCCAGTGGCGCGGCGATGACCCTGGTGTCCGCGCTCACGGTGGGGCTCTCGGCGTTCTCCCCCAACCCCCGGCGCATGTCGTTCCAGATTGCCTGTGGGACGGTGTTGGCGGCGGTCATCGGGATTTTCGAGGTGTTCTTCGTCTATCCCCGGATCGATGGGTTCCCGTTACTGTGCCTGGTGATTGCGCCGGTGATCATGCTGGGGTCGTTTTGGTTGGCCAAACCACAGTGGGCGGGCTACGGCCTGGGCATGCTGGTGTTTTTCGGCACCAGTTCGGTGCCCGGCAATCTCACGCTCTACAACCCTTATGGCTTGATCAATGACTACCTCGCCATGGTGTTCGGGATGCTGGTGTGCGCGGCGGCAGGGGCGATCATTCTGCCGCCCAACAGCCCGTGGTTGTGGCGTCGGTTGGAACAGGACCTGCGCCAGCGGGTCGTGTTCGCCCTCCACGCACCCTTGCCGGCGCTGGGCTCGGGTTTCGAAAGCGGCACCCGTGACCTGCTTAACCAGGCCCATGGCTTGTCCGCCGGCCAGCCCCAGGTGCAACACCGCCTGCTGCGCTGGACGTTCGTGGTGCTTGACGTCGGCCATGCCCTGATCGAACTGCGCCGCGAGCAGGCGCAGTTGCCGGCGCTGGCCTGCTACGCCGAAACCACCGCGTGGCGCCAGGCGGTACGTGCCATGGGGCGGGCATTGGTGCGCTTGTTCACCCAGCCGGGG
The DNA here is from genome assembly GCF_900103345.1 of Pseudomonas azotoformans. Taxonomy (NCBI): domain Bacteria; kingdom Pseudomonadati; phylum Pseudomonadota; class Gammaproteobacteria; order Pseudomonadales; family Pseudomonadaceae; genus Pseudomonas; species Pseudomonas azotoformans. Next base: position 1,992,879 of record NZ_LT629702.1, on the reverse strand, counting down.
CATGCACGGTGGCAACGTGCACTGGCACGCGTCGAACACGCGATCGAGTGCGTGCAGGACACAGTCGAACCTTTCGAAGCGCACTTTGAGACCTCGGCCTTGCGCCGGGTGGAAAGTTACCTGCACTTCATCCGTACCTCACTGCTGGACACGCGCTCGCCATTCGCTGGATTGTTACCCAAACTGAAAAAGTGATTGGCGGTTTTGCCGGCTTTTTCCCGGCCACGCAACGCTATACCGTGCGCGCTCCCGTTGACTGCAGCCCCCAGGCACAACAAAAACAGCGCTGCGACGGGGCGCCTCAATCACTTCTCGGAGCCTTCATGAACCACAAGACTTGCCTGGCGCTCGCCGTCTCTATCGGCGCTGCGCAGCAGGCGGCTGCGTCGGGTTTTATCGATGACAGCAAAGCCAGCCTCGACCTGCGCAACTTCTACTACAACCAGGACACCCGCAACGCCAAGGCCGCCTCGGACAAGGAATGGGGCCAGGCCTTTATGTTCAACTACCAGTCCGGTTTCACCGAAGGCACGGTCGGCCTGGGCCTGGACCTGCAAGAGTGGTACGGCCTGCGCCTGGACGCCTCCGGCCGGGCCGGCAAGTCCGGTGCCGATAACACCCCCGGCAGCGTCTTCCCGCTGGACGATGGCAAGGCCGCCCATGACTTCAGCAAGACGGGCGTTACCGGCAAACTGCGCATTGCCCAGACCCAACTCAAGGCCGGCAGCCTGATGCCCAGGCTGCCGGTGCTGACCACCGAAGACGGGCGCCTGCTGCCCCAGACCTTCCGCGGCTATCAGGTGGAGTCCAAGGACTTCAAGGACGTCAACCTGATCGCGGGCAAGATCGAGCAGGTCGTGGACCGCAACTCCAGCAATGCCCAAGGCCTGTCGATTGCCGGCGCCAATGACCCGGTCAAGGGCAAGTCCAGTAACCAGTTCTACTACGGCGGCGTGGATTACACCGTCAGCAAGCAACTGCAGATGCAGTACTACTACGCCAGCCTGGAGAACTTCTACCAGCAGCACTTCCTGGGTCTGCTGCACAACTGGCAACTGCCTGTGGGGCAGCTCAAGAGCGACCTGCGTTATTTCTACAGCACCGCCGACGGTAAGAACGGCAGTGCTTCGGGCCGTGGCGAAGGTTATGTCGGCTCGGGTTACTACGCGCCCGGCGTCAACACCGGCAAGGTCGACAACCGCTTGTGGAGCGTACTGTTCACCTATGGTTTGAGCGGGCATTCGCTGAGCCTGGGCTACCAGAAAACCACCGGGCAAAGTGACTTCCCGCACATCAACCAGGGGCAGGGCCGTTCGCTTTACCTGATCACCAACTCCCAGTCGCTCAAGTTCGTGAATGCCGGCGAACAGGCCGCGGTAGGCAGTTATGCCTATGACTTTGCCAGCCTGGGCGTACCGGGGCTGCGCTCCAGCGTGACTTACATTCACGGCAGCCATATCCGCACCGCCGGCCGCGACAACAGCGAATGGGAGCGCGACCTGCGCCTGGACTATGTGATCCCCACCGGGGCCTTGAAAGGCCTGGGGTTTGCCTGGCGCAGTGCGGTATTGCGCGGCAATGACACGGCGGACAAGGACGAGACACGGTTGATTGTCAGCTACAGCATCCCCTTGCTGTAACGCGCAGTGGTGTAGGCAAAAAGCGTGGAATTGGACCTGGGTTTCCCTCGCGCCAGTCCGTAGGGTCGCGGGGGAAAATCCATGAGTAAGGACGCAACAATGTCTCTCGCAAAACCGCTGGCCGACACCCGATTGGAATGGCTGTGGCTGCTGCCATTCGCCGCCGCGCTCTATTACCCCTGGGCACTGCAATGGAGCAACCTGGCCCATGTTGGCGGGGCCGGCGGGCCGGTGACTCTGGCGCTGATGTTGAGTGCCTATGCAGTGCCGGTGGTGGCGTTCTACTGCGTGTTCGTCACGGGTGTGCAGCCCATGATGAGTGCACGCCTGGTGCTTGCCAGGCGCCTGGCCTGCCTGGCCGTTGCCACGCCGCCAGCCTATACGCTGATGGGCGTGCTGCTGTACCTGATGAAGGTCAATGGTCACGACCTTGTCGTGTGGAGCGGCCTGTGGTTGGCAGTGAGCGCTTACTTCTCGATGGTGTCGGCCACGCTGCCCAGCATTGACTTCACCCACCACCCGCGCACCTACATCAAGCTGCGGGTCGCCCATGGCATTGCGTCGGTGGCGATCCTGCTGGTGTTCCTGGCGCCGCACCTGTTCAACCATCTGCTCGGGGTTTTCGGCAACGATGCGCATCGTGCGGTGATGGAGGTGTTGCGGGTGGTGTATCGCAACGGTTGGCTGGAGCCGATCCTTATCGTCATGTTCTTTTTCCAGATACTCAGCGGCCTGGTGCTGATCCGCCCCAAAACCGTCCACCGCGCCGACCTGCTGGACGCCTTGCAGACCGCGTCTGGCGCTTACCTGGCAGTGTTTATAGCCTCCCATATCAACTCGGTATTTACCCTGGCGCGCTACTTCGGCACCGACACCGATTACGCCTGGGCCGTGGCCGAACCAGTGGGGTTGCTGGCCGATGCCTGGAGCATCCGGCTGGTGCCGCATTATTCCCTGGCGGTGTTCCTGTTGATCGCGCACCTGGGGTGTGGCCTGCGCGGCGTGCTGCGTAACCATGGGGTGAGCGAGGCGCGTTGTGCGACGATGACGTGGGCGGTGATCGGCGTCGGTGCGCTGGTGACGCTGATCATCACTGCCGGCATGCTCGGCGTGCGGGTTTAGCTTGATCGGTATCAAGGATCAGGTGGCGTCAAGGCGCCACACTGGCACCTTGACGCCACCTGCGAGGCCACCATGCTTTACCTGTTGTTTCTGCTGGCCCATCTGTTCGCCGCGCTGATCTTCATCGGCACGGTGTTTTTCGAAGTGCTGATCCTGGGCGGTCTGCATCGGCAGTTGCCGGCGAGGGTGATGGTGCAGGTTGAGCAAGGCATCGGCGTGCGTGCCCGGGCGCTGATGCCGTGGGTGTTGCTGGTGCTGTTCGGCGCCGGGCTGGGCATGGTCGGCTTGCGTTACCTGCCGGTGTTGGCCGCGCCGTTCGCGTCGTCGTTCGGTACCTTGTTGACCCTCAAGCTGATCCTCGCCGCCAGTGTGCTGCTGCACTTTCTGCTGACGATGCTGCGCATGCGCCGTGACCGGGTGAGTGCGGCTTACCTGCGCTTTATCCATCTGAGCCTGTTCGGGCATATGGTCGCCATCGTGCTGTTGGCCAAGGGCATGTTTTACCTCAGTTGGTAAAGCCTTTGATGCACATCAAGGTGCGCCGTGGCGTCGCACCGGACAATGGCGCATCGTCGCCGGATCCGGAGCCCGCCATGCACACCGTCATTCCTCTCGATGTCGCCCGTGCTTTGCGCACCAGCCGCCAACGGCAGCGTCCACTGGCAGTGACCCTGCACTGGCCAGGTACGCCGAGTGCCGTTTACCGCCGCAGCTTGGCGCAGCAGATACGCCTGATCGGTGGCGGCCTGGGCAGTCGCCAGCCGGTTGAGCACTTCCAGTGGCGCGGGGCAGCGCCCATCGGCGATGTGCAGGCGCACATGATGCGACTGCATGAGCGTTTGCATTTCCTTGAGCACGACCGCGGCGACTACGCCATCGACCTGGCGCCCCAGCACAGCGATTGGGGCAGCGTCGGCCGGTTGCGCGAACTGGGTTTCAACCGGGTGTGCATCGGCGTGCCGGATGCCTGTACCGCGGACCCTGCTTCCCAGGATGCCTATCGTGATCCGGCACCGATCCAGTCGTTGATCGATGCGGCGCGCACCTTCGGGTTCCGTTCAGTGAGTGTTGACCTGGGCTACGGCAATGCCTGGCAGACCCTGGCCAGCCTGGAGGCGAAGCTGGCCAGCCTGATCGCGCTGGAGCCCGACCGCCTGCAAGTGTTCGACTATGCCCGGCTACCGGCGCGATACGCGGGGCAGTGCCCGCAGGCGTTGTGCAGCGCCGCGCAAAGCACCGCCATGGGGCTGTTGTGCGTCGAGCGCCTGGAAGCGGCCGGTTATCACTACCTCGGCCTGGGCCAATTTGCCCGTGGCGACGATGAGTTGACCCAGGCCCAGGAGCGCGGTCGATTGCGGCGCACCGAAGAGGGTTTCACCCTGCACGGTGATTGCAGCCGCATTGGCCTGGGTCTGTTTGGCCGACACTAGTGGGAGGTGCCCTCGGCAAACTCGATCTTGTTGCCCACGTTGTACTTGCCCGATGGCTTGTTCATGGGCAGGCGCTTGATCTCCTTGAGGGTCTGGCTGTCGTAGACGATCAGCGCGCCGTCGGTGGCCCAGATACTCAGTAGCACGTAGCGCCCGTCCCGGGTGAACTCCACGTGGGCCGCCGTCTTGCCCGGCACCGGGCGCAGGGTGTGGGCGATGTGCAGGGTCTGCTTGTCGATCAGGTGGATGGCGTCGTTATCCGGGCCGAAGAACACATCGCTCCACACGTAGCGCGAGTGGATATGGCTGCGCATGAAGAAGCCCGGGCCGAGTGTGGGGATCTGCTTGATCAGCGTCCAGGTGCTCGGGTCGAGCACGGTGATTTGCCCCTGGCTGATATTCGGGGTGGCGAACACCCAGTTGCCGTCGCGCTTCCAGTACGTACCGGAGCCCAGGTGCGGCATGCCCGCCAGCGGAATGTCAGTGACCACCGCGCCCGAATCCAGATCGATCACCTGGCCGCCACCGGCCTTGCGCGAGGTGGCGAGCAACTGGCGGTAATCGGGGGTGAACGAGAAGTCGTCCAGCACATCGCGGGCCGGGATACGCCGGGGTTCAAACGTGGGGTGCGCCGCCGCGTAGGACAGCTCCCACACCTCATTCACATCCTTGAGCGCCACCACAAAACTGTTGCGCGGCGGCGCGGTGTACACCGCGCTGACCCGCGAGCCCGTCTCCAGGGTCTTGACCAGCGACAGGTCACGCGCATCGAGCACCGCCAGGTTCCCCGGCAGGTAATTGCCCACTAGCACCCAGCGGCCATCCTTGCTCACCGCCAGGTTGCGGGTGTTGAGGGCGACGCGGGTCTCGGCGATCAGGGTGAGGTTGTGCAGGTCGTACAGGCTGATCCAGCCGTCGCGGGAAGCAAAGTAGACGAAGCGCCCGTCCGGCGAGAACTTCGGCCCGCCGTGCACGGCGAAGTGGCTGGCGAAGCGGTCCAGTACGGTGAAGCGATCACCGTCGAGAATGTCGATGTGATGGTCACCGGACTCCACCACCACAAACAGGTTGAGCGGGTCGGCGTGGTGCTGCGGGGTGCTGGGCAACGTGCTGACGTCTGCCAGCAGGCGGTGGCTGTTGCGGATGTCCTGCACGCTCCAGGTGGCCGGCGTGGCCGGTGGCTGTTGCAGGTAGTTCGCCAGGCCGTCGATCTGTGCGGCGCTCAACTGCAAGCCGAACCCGGCCATCTGGCTGGCGGGACGGCCCTGTTCGATAACCTTGCGCACCTCGTCCGGCTTGATCCGCCCCAGGCTCTCCGGGAGTAACGCCGGGCCGCTGGCGCCGATGCGGTTGAGGCCGTGACAGCTCTGGCAATATTCGCCGTAATCCTCGGCTGGTGTGCCATGGGCAGCGCTGATCCAGAGCAACGGCACCAGCAGCAGGCGTTTCATACCGCCACCGGGATGCGCGGTGCCGACAGGCTGGCGGGGTAGTGCAAGGTGGCTTCGGCGAACAGGTTCACCACATGGCCGATCACCGTCAGGGTGGGCACGCCCGGTTCACAGTCGGCGGCCAGGGTCGGCAACTGGCGCAAGGTGCCACGCGCCACGTGCTGGTCGGCGCGAGTGCCGTTGCTGATCAGCGCTGCGGGGGTATCTGCCGGCAGACCGGCTGCCACCAGGTGTTCGGCGATCAGCGCCAGGTTCGCCAGGCCCATGTAGAACACCAGGGTCTGGCTCGGCTCGGCCAGGCTGGCCCACGGCAGTTTCAAGGCGCCGTCGCGCTGCAGGTGACCGGTGACGAAGCGACAGGAGTTGACCAGGTCGCGGTGGGTCAGCGGGATGCCGGCGTAGGCGCTGCAACCGGAGGCGGCGGTGATGCCCGGCACCACCTGGCAGGGGATGTCGCGTGCCAGCAGGTATTCGAGTTCCTCGGCGCCGCGCCCGAAGATGAACGGGTCGCCGCCCTTGAGCCGCACCACCCGCTGGCCCTGGTCGGCCAGTTCCGCCAGCAGTGCGTTGAGTTGGTCCTGGGGCAGGCTGTGGTAACCGCTGGCCTTGCCCACGTAATGCCGGGCGCAGCTCAGGGGGATCAGCGCCAGCAGCTCGGCGCTGATCAGCCGGTCAAACACCACGGCGTCGGCCTGCATCAACAGGCTCCAGGCACGCAGGGTGAGCAGGCGCGGGTCACCGGGGCCGGCGCCGACCAGGGCGACTTCGCCGGGGTGGAAGGGGCTGTGCAAGCTAGCGGGTAGGGCGGTTGGCGTGTGCATGAGACATCCTTGGTTCATCATCAGGTTGGCGCCCCCGGTTGTGTCACCGGGTGGTGCAAGGGATCAACGGTGTGGGATGCCGGGCGATTTCGGCATCGTTGAAATAGCAACCGGGGTCCGGCCCCCACAGATCGCCATCGGCCCAGGCGCGGGTGCGGGTGTTGCCGTTGCAGATCGCCAGCCAGCGGCACTCGGCACAGCGCCCGCCGATGCGGCGCGGGTGTTCGCGCAGGCGCAGCAGCAACGGGTCGGGCTGGTCCAGCCAGAGCTGGCGGAAGCGGGTGTTGCGCACATTGCCCACCGAGTGCTGCCACCAGTAGGTGTCCGGGTGCACCTCGCCGGTGTTGTCGATATTGGCGATGCCGCTGCCCGAGGCATTGCCACCCCAGCCATGCAGCAAGTGTTCGAGCTGTGGGTAGTGTTCGGGCAGGTGCTGGTGCACCCATTGCAGCAACAGCACGGCGTCGGCGTCGTTGTTGCCGCTGACGAAATCGCTGTCGATACCCTGTTCGATGTCATGCCAGGCCTGCTGGAAAATCAGCGTCATGGCGTCACGGCTCATCTGCCGGTGTGCATCCAGCAAGCGGCTGCGCTTGCCGCGCCCGCTGTAGTTGAGGTGCGACAGGTAGAACTTCTGCACATCGTAGGCGCGCATCAACGCCAGCAACTGCGGCAGTTGCGCGTGGTTGGCCTGGGTCAACGTGGTGCGCAGCCCCACGCGGATCCCGGCTTCGCGGCACAGGCGAATGGCGTGCATCGAGCGCTGGAAGCTGCCGTGCAGTTGGCGAAACGCGTCGTGGGTCGCCTCCAGGCCGTCGATGCTGATGCCGACGTAGTCGAAACGCGCGTCGGCAATCTGCTGGATATTCTGCTCATCGATCAGCGTGCCATTGGTCGACAGGGCGACGAAAAAGCCCTTGTCGCGGGCATAGGCGCTGAGCTGGAACAGGTCCTCGCGCAGCAGCGGTTCACCGCCCGACAGGATCAGCACGCGCACGCCCGCCGCGTGCAAATCATCGATCACCCGCAGCGCCGCTTCGGTGTCCAGCTCATCGCGAAACACGCTGTCGGCGCTGGTGGCGTAGCAGTGTTTGCAGGTGAGGTTGCAACGCCTGAGCAGGTTCCAGATCACCACCGGCGGGCGGTCGCTGCCGGGTGTTGAAGCGCGCGGCGGCGGGCAGCGGCCGGCGAGGGTACGCAAGTACTGACTGATCCGCAGCATAGAGCACTCCTTCTAGTGCGAGGTGGCCAGGCGCAGGCCGGTTTTTTTCAGGATGCGGCTGCTCACCAGCATTTCATCAGCACCACAGGCTTCACCCAGCAGGTAACGCAGGTGCTCACGGTAGCTGTCGATTTCTTCGCGGCTGCGCCCATGCACCATGGCGAACAGGTTGTAGGGCCAACCGGGTCGGCGTGGTCGGCGGTAGCAGTGGCTGACGAAGGGCTGCGCACCGATCAGTTCGCCCAGGCGCGGCATCTGCTCGTCGACTACATCCCACACGGTCATGCCGTTGTGTCGATAGCCCAGGCGGTAGTGGTTGGGCACCGCAGCGATGCGCCGGATCGCACCTTCAGCCTGCAAGCGCTTGAGCAGGTCCAGGGTCGATTCGACGCTGATGCCCAATTGCTCGGCCAGCCACGCCCACGGGTCCTCCACCAGCGGCAGGCCGCTTTGGGTCAGGGCGATCAAGCGCAGGGCCAGGGCCTTGTCAGACCGGGAAATACACACCGACATGGTAGGTTTGCTCCTTCGGCAGATTGAGCACCGCCAACCCGGTGAGGGCTTCGATGCGGGACAAGGTGACGGCCAGCTCCGCCTCGGTGGCGCAGGCCAGCACAAACCACATGTTCCAGTGGTGTTCGCGGCGGTAGTTGTGGGCCACTTGCGCCAGCGCGTTGACTTGCGCGGCCACCGCTTCGAAGCGGGCTTCGGGCACCGCCAACGCAGCGAGGGTGAAGGCGCCGCCGAGGCGCTCGATGTCGAACATCGGACCGAAGCGGGTCAGCACGTCGTCTTCAAGCAAGTCATGCAGATGGTCAAGCAACTCGCAGGGACGGCTGTGCAGTTCCTGCGCCAGTTGCTGCCACGGCTGGCGCACCAGCGGCAAGCCGCGTTGCAGGCGATTGATCAATTGGCGATCGAGATCATCCATGGGCCCATACCTGTGACGGCGGCGGGGCGAAACGTCCGCCACATTGTTTGTAGGCGCGGGTGCTGAACAGCAGTTGGTGGGGCAGGTCGCTGAGCTGCTGTTGTTGCAACACCGCCTGGATATGCGCGGTCACGGCTTCGCGTTCACGGCCATGGACCATGCAGAACAGGTTGTAGCGCCACTGCGGCAAACGCCGGGGGCGCTGGTAACACAAGTTGATCCCGGCGGCGCGGCCCAGGCGCGTACCCACTTCGTCCACCAGCGCGTCCGGCACGTCGAGCACCAGCATGGCGTTGGCGACAAAGCCCAGGGCACGGTGGTTGAGCACCAGGCCGACCCGTCGGAACAGGCCTTGCTCGTGCCATTGCTGCATCTGCTGCAACACCTGGTCGTGATGGGCGCCGATCAGCTCCGCCAGTTCCTCATACGGTCGTGTCACTCGGGGCAGGCCGCGCTCCAGGCATTGGCGCAGGTCGAGCATCTGTTCGTGGTTCAGCGGCGTGATCACGGATGTTCTCCCAGGGCAAACCCCAGGTCGATGCGGTAGGCGGTGAGCATCGGCAGGTCCAGGGGCGGCAGGCCGGTGTCTTTCTCCAGTTCCGCCAGCACCTGTTCCAAGTGCTGGCGGTGCGGGCCGGTCAGCACGAACCACAGGTTGTAGTGGTGTTCGCGTGCGTAGTTGTGGTTGACCTCCGGGTACTGGCTGACGCGCTGCGCCACCTGTTCCAGGCGCTCGATCGGCACCGCCAGTGCGGCCAGGGTGCTGGCGCCGGCGCGGGTGTGTTCGAACACCGGGCCGATGCGCGACAAGGCACCCGCCAGTTCCAGGCGTTGCAGGCAGGCCATCAGTTCGGCTTCAGTGCAGTCGAGCAGCCGGGCCATCTCCCTGTACGGTTCGGCGCACAGCGGCATGCCGTGCTGGTAACGGTCGATCAGTCGACGGCTGAGCAGGTCAAGGTCCATTTCAATACCCCATTTTTTGCGCACGGTTGCTGAAGAAAATCCCGCTGGGGCTCAAGGCCGGCAGGGTCTTGAGCAAGGTCAGGCGATACGGGTCCCAGACCTGCACCTGCTTACCATCGCGCACCGACAGCCACAGCTGGTCGCCACGCCCGGTGAACTCCATGTGCAGCACGCCGGGGCCGGGGCGCAGGTCGGCGATGATCTGGTGGGTTTCACTGTCGAGCACCTGCACCCGGTCGTTGTCCGGGTAGGCGAAGTTGACCCACAGCTGGCGCCCATCGGGCCGCGCAGTGACAAAGATCGGCTGGCCGGCCACGGCGATGGCAGCGGTCTGCTGCCAACTGCGGGCATCCATCACCAACACCTGGTGACGGCCCACGGCCGGCACAAAGGCCTGGTTGTCGGCCACGGCCCAGCCTTCGAGGTGGGGCATCTTGTACACCGGCAGTTTTTCCTGGCCACGGCCATAGTCGGCAAGCACGCGCTTGACGCCGTGTTCCGGGTGCCACAGGTCGAGCTGGGCCATGCCGTCTTCACCGAACAGGCCGGCCATGTAGTAGCGGCCATCGGCGGTGACCAGGGCGTCGTAGGGCTGCTCGCCGATGCCGGTGAAACGGCTGATGCGTGGCGCGTTGCCCTGGCTGAAGTCCGCGCTCCAGATCTCGCCGGTGTCGAACAGGCTGAACACGAAGCGCTGGCCGGGCGCGTCCACCAGGCCTACCACGCGGGAGCGCTTGCCATCGGCGAGGGTGGTGGCGGGAATGTCCGCCACCTGGGCCAGGGTCACCGCGTCGAACACCTTGACCCCACCGGGCTGGTAGTTGGACACGGCGATCAGGCGCCCATCCTGGCTGATCGCGCCGCCGATGCTGTTGCCGCCCTGGAGGATGCGCTTTTCGATGCGCTGGCCCAGCAGGTCGACCTTGGTCAGCCCGCCGTCGCGGCCGAAAATATAGGCATGGCGCTGGTCGCGGGAGAACACCACCGAGGCATGGGACAGATCGCCCATGCCCTCGATGCGCGCCAGGCTGCTCATGCCGGTGGACTCGATGATTTGCACGCTGGCGCTGGTACGTTCGATCACCAGGCCCAGGTCGCCGGTGCCGCGCAACGTCGGTTGGGTACAGGCGCCCAGCAACAGGCAAGCGGCTAACAGGGTGGGACGGATCATGGGGCGGGGCTTCCTTGCAGGAGTCGATCGACCAGCCAGGCGATTTCACTCGCGCTGAGCAGCGGCGCCCAGCCCGGCATCGCACGGGCAGGGCGGCCATGGGTGACGGTGGCGATCAGGCTGTCACGGCTCTGGCCGGCGAGGGCCTGGTGTGTCAGCGGCGGGCCGAGGCCACCGGTGAGGTACAGACCGTGGCAGGCGCCGCAGTCCTGGGTCAGCAGATGTTCCAATCGTTGGGCATCCACCCCGGCGCCTGCGGGCACGGGAATGAGTAGAAGCAGCGCCACGGCCGAACCGATCATCGAGACTTTCATGGCGCGCTCCTTGGCGGTTATTTCAGGGTCAGGACCCACTCGGCCAATACCTTGGCTTCGTCATTCGTGACCTGGTTCGGCGGCATCGGGATCGGCCCCCAGTTACCCTGGGTGCCGTTCTTGATATGGCTGGCCAGGGTGGTGGCGGCGTCTTTCACACCGGCATTCTTGGCCGCGACATCCTTCAAGGCCGGCCCCACCAGCTTGCTGTCGATGGCGTGGCAGGCAGCGCAGGGCTTGCTCTTGAACAGGGCCGGCCCGTCTTGCGCCAGCGCCGGTTGCAGGCTGAGCGCAGCGGCGGTTGCCAGCAGTGCGCGGAGAATATTTTTCATTGGCGGACCTCATGTTGATTGGGCTCAATAAATATCGTGTTGGGTGTTGAACACGTTGAACTTGCCGGTCGGGGTGATCAGGCGCTTGTCCTTGATCACTTGCTTGAGCTTCAAGGTCTTGTCGTCGATCACCACCAGCGCCGACTCTTCGGTCTGGCCGTTCCACACCGAGAACCACACCTCGTCGCCGGCCTTGTTGTATTCCGGTTGTACCACGCGCAGCGCGCCTTGCTTGATGCCGGAGTACTCGGCAATCGGCAGTACGCTGTAGCCCTTGTCGAGGTGGTTGATATCGAACACCGCCACCGACTGGCTGAGCTTGGCGTCGGGGTTGAGCGTGGTGTCCACGTACAGGTGGTGGGAGTTGGGGTGGGTCTTGATAAACAGCGAACCGCCGCCCTGGCCCTTCAACGAAGCCACCTGTTTCCAGGCGTACTGCGCGTGCTTGACAGGGTCAGTGCCGATCACCGAAATGCCGCCGTCCCCCAGGTGGCTGGTGGCCCACACCGGGCCGAACTGTGGGTGCACAAAATTCGCGCCGCGCCCGGGGTGCGGGGTCTTGCCCACGTCCACCAGGGCGGTGAGGGTGCGCTCCTTGGAGTCGATCACCGCCACCTTGTTCGAGTTGTTGGCCGCCGTGAGGAAGTAGCGGTGGGTGCTGTCCCAGCCGCCGTCATGCAGGAACGGTGCGGCGTCGATGGTGGTGATGGTGAGGTTCTTGATGTCTTGGTAATTGACCAGCATCACCTTGCCGGTTTCCTTGACGTTGACGATGAACTCCGGCCATTCGTGGGACGCAATGATCGCCGCCACGCGTGGTTCGGGGTGGTACTCCTGCGTGTCCACGGTCATGCCACGGGTGGACACGATCTGCCTGGGCTCCAGGGTTTCGCCATCCATCAGGGTGAACTGCGGCGGCCAGTAGGAACCGGCGATGGTGTACTTGTCTTCGTAGCCCTTGAACTTGGACGTCTCCACCGAGCGCGCCTCGATGCCCACCTTGATCTCGGCGACCTTGGTGGGTTCGGCCGGCCACAGGTCGATCATGTCGATCTTGGCGTCACGGCCAATCACCAGCAGGTAGCGGCCCGAGGCGGAGATCCGCGAGATGTGCACGGCGTAGCCGGTGTCGATCAGCTTGACGATCTTTTTGCTGTCGCCATCGACCAGGGCGATCTTGCCGTCATCGCGCAGGGTCACGGAAAACAGGTTGTCCAAGTTGAGCGTGTTCAGCTGTTTCTTCGGCCGGTCTTCGGGCTTGACCAGCACCTTCCAGGTCTTGAGGGTTTCGGCCATGCCCCATTCCGGCGGTGTGGGCGCGGTGTGCTGGATGAACGTGGCCATGCTGCTGATCTGCGCCTTGGTCAGCGCATTGGAGGTGCCCCAGTTCGGCATGCCGGCGGGGGAGCCGTAGGTGATCAGCGCTTCGAGGTACGCCTGGCCACGCGCCTGGGTGATGTCCGGGGTCAGCGGTTTGCCGGTGGCGCCTTTGCGCAGTACACCATGGCAGCCGGCGCAGCGTTCGAAGTAAATCTGCTTGGAGGTGTCGAAGTCGGCCTGGCTCATGTCCGGCGCGCCGGCGGTTTTCACCAGCGCGGGTTGCGCGGCGCCATGGGCCGTCGGGGGCATTGCCAGGGCCAGCGCGCAGCTCAGGCTGGCGAGGCTCAGTGTGAAGGTTTTGCGGGTGCGAGTCAGCATTCCATGTACTCCTCAGGCGAGACCTTTGCGATGCCACGCAACAGGTGCGGGGCGCAGGTTCTTAGTGCCCGGCCAGACTATGGCGACGTGTCGGAATGCTCGCTTGACGGCGATCAAGTTTGCCTTGGGTAGCGCTTGCCAGGTTGTCGCAGGCGCCCTTAGCGTGGCCGTCGAACCCGCTTTGGATACCGGCCATGACCACACCCTTCTACCAACCCCTCGCCAACGAACAGGTGCTGTTCGAACACGCCTGGCGCCACCGCATGCCCGTGCTGATCAAGGGGCCGACCGGCTGTGGCAAGACCCGCTTCGTGCAGCACATGGCGCACCGCCTGAACCTGCCGCTGTACACCGTTGCCTGCCACGACGACCTCAGCGCCGCCGACCTGGTCGGCCGCCATCTGATCGGCGCCCAGGGCACCTGGTGGCAGGACGGCCCGCTGACCCGCGCCGTGCGTGAAGGCGGCATCTGCTACCTGGACGAAGTGATCGAGGCGCGCCAGGACACTGCCGTGGTCCTGCACCCGTTGGCCGACGACCGCCGCGAGCTGTACCTGGAACGCACCGGCGAAGTGGTCAAGGCACCGCCGTCGTTCATGTTGGTGGTGTCGTACAACCCCGGTTACCAGAACCTGCTCAAGGGCATGAAACCCAGCACCCGCCAACGCTTCGTGGCGATGCGCTTCGACTACCCGGCGGCGGCGGACGAAGCGCGCATCGTGGCCCAGGAGGCGCAGGTGGATAACGCGTTGGCCACTGAGGTGGTACGCCTGGGCCAGGCGTTGCGGCGCCTGGATCAACACGACCTGGAAGAAGTCGCCTCCACCCGTCTGCTGATCTTCACCGCCCGCCTGATCGCCGCCGGCATGCCCCCGCGCGAAGCCTGCATGGCCTGCCTGGCCCAGGCCCTGAGCGACGACCCGCAGACCGTCGCCGGGCTGATGGACGTGGTGGATGTGCACTTTGCCTGAACCCCGGTGCCTGCCGGGTGACCTGGCGATGTGGTTTTTCATCCTCGCCGAATTGACCGTGTTCGCGATGCTGATCCTGGCATTCGCCGTGACCCAGCGCCTGGAACCCGCGGTGTTTGCCTCGGGCCGCGCACAACTGGACACCTCCACCGGGCTGGCGATGACCGTGAGCCTGTTGACGACCGGGCTGCTTGCGGCGTTGGCCTTGCAGCAGGTGCGCCTGGGACATTGGCGGCGCAGCGCCGGGCTGTTTGGCGCGGCGTTGCTGGTGGCGCTGGTGTACGTGGGGATCAAGCTCGGCGAGTACACCCATCTGGTGGAGGTCGGGTTGGGGATGGAGTACAGCCGGTTTTTCACCTTGTACTGGGTGCTGACGGGGTTTCACTTCCTGCATGTGCTGCTGGGCATGCTGATCCTCGGGTGGCTGGCATTGGTGTGCTGGCGGGGTGGGGTGGCGGTGAATGGGGTGGAGTCGGGGGTGCTGTATTGGCACATGGTGGACCTGGTGTGGGTGGTGTTGTTTCCGGTGGTGTATGTGATGAGGTAGGAGCGGATGAGTGCGTCGCAGGGGTTGATGGTGTGTTGGGTTGTGCTGGTTTTGTTGAGTGTGGGGACGGTGTTGGCGGGGGGCGCTGGTGTGGGGTGGGGGGTGTGGGTGTTGGCGGTTGGCAAGTCGTGGTTGATTGCGGATGGGTTCATGGAATTGCGGGATGCGCCTTGGGGGTGGCGGTGGGGGGTGTTGGGGTGGGCTTGGGTGGTGGTGGGGTGTGTGGGGGTGTTGGTTTGAATGTGGGAGAGGGCATATCCGTTTCTTCGGTAACGGCCACCTAGGGTTCCGCCCTTACGGCGGGTCACTTTTGAAAAGCCGGAATGCCGGCCCAGTCAAAAGTAAGCAAAACGCTCTTGCCCCAACACTCGGTACCTCGCCTAGGCTCGGTATGCCCGTAATCCGACAGTGATTTGGGGGGCCGCCTAAGATCAAAATCAAAAACAAAGCGCGGCGGCCTGGTAGCCGACCGGATCGTTGAGGCGTGGGCGTTCCCCCCTGGGCTGGCTTGCCAGCGATGGTCGTTAACGATGACGCGGGTAACCAGAATGCACGCGGCGCCCTCACGTTTTTTGCTGGCAAGCCCGCTCCAGCGGGCATTCGCAACGCGTGAATCATTGTTCAGCATGCCTTACGTCCCTGATGATTTTTCCCTGGTTCAGAGTAATAACCCGCCTTGCCATCGCTATAGTCTCAGGCCTATGTGCCACGAGTACGCGTGTCATTGACACATCTTTGATGGCCGCATTGACGAGCTTTTCATTCCACACATCGAGGTGGCTGGTCGCTTCATCCAGCACCAATAATTTGGGTGACCGGTAAAAAGCTCGTGCTAGCAGGACTCTCTGCTTTTGTCCCCCTGAGAGTCCTGAACCAATATCCCCTACAAGCGTGTTGTAACTCATAGGCATGCTCATGATTTCGTCATGGATGGCGGCCTGTTTTGCACTGTTAACGATTGCTTCATGGTCAGGTTGGGCGTCGAAAAAACTGATGTTGTCTGCGAGTGATCCAGTAAACAGTTGATCATCTTGCATAACCGTAGCAGTCATCTGGCGATAGTTTTTCAAACCTAGCTGTTCGAGTGGAACCCCGCCTACCAGTATGTCCCCTGAGGTGGGTTTCAAGAGTCCCAGCATCAGTTTCATCAATGTCGTCTTACCGCATCCTGAGCTCCCAGTAATCGCAAGGCATTCACCTGCCGAAATTTTCAGGCTGACATCATTTATGACGTCAGCCTCCTCTTCTGCGTACCTGAACGTCACATGACGTAGTTCAACCGTTGCAGGCAAACACTCAATATCCGCATCCAAGGTCTGCGCATCTTTTTCAGGGGCGGTTAGGAGGATATCCGCTACACGTTCGCCGTGAAGTCGCAACATCTTCAACTCGAATAGCTTGTCGACCAGTGCCGCAATGCGCTGACTGAACTGGTCTTTGTAACTGAGGAATGCGAAGAGCATTCCCACCGATAGCTTGCCATCCATGACGGCAAGCGCAGCTAGCCAAATTACAACAACCCTTTCACTGTTGAAGATCCATGCGTTGGCTGATTGGAACGAAATTGAAAGTCTCGAAACGCGTAATTCGGCGTTGAGTTGATCCGCCAGTCCGTTAACCCATGCCAGGCGCCGTTGCTCTTCGCATCCGAACAGGCGAATGCTCTGTATGCCTCTGGCAGTCTCGATAAACAAAGTGTGTTGTTTGGCTGTGTGCGAAATGTGGACTGCAGTAGCCTCGCTCTGTCTGCTGAATGCGTACCAGCGCAGAATCGTGTAGAAACCCACTGCCAATAGACATATGGCGGTGAGCCCTAGGCTGTAGAAGGTCATGAAGACAAGTGTAGTGATGACGAGAACTCCGTCGATGATGCCCTCGATCAGTTGCGTAGTGACGGTTCTCTGGATGACTTGTAGAGCGTTGAACCGAGAAGCTATATCACCCAAGTGACGTTTTTCGAACCAGGTCATGGGAAGCCGTAGCAGATGCGAAAATGCATTACCCAGCCACTGGTAATTCACGTGAGTGGAAAGCGCCGCCGTCATCCACGAGCGAAAAAATGTCAGGCTCGCCTGAAGCAAAATGAGCAGTAAGAATCCCATGCCGAGAACTGTCATTAACTGCCGATCACCTGCGGCGAGTACGTCGTCCACCACCCATTGCACGTAAAACGGAGCGGTCAACGCTATGGCTTGTAAAACCAGGCCTATCAACAGCAGTTTGCCGATGCCTGAATGCAGTCCCTCAACTTTGCCAAGCATGGACCTCAGTGGCGTTCGATTACCGTCATTTGAGGGGGTGAATAATTCTCCAGGTAAAAGCTCCAGCACCACCCCCGTGTAGTGCTCGGATACCTGAGCCATAGACATCCGCCTCACGCCACAGACGGGATCGTGAATCACCACACGCTTGGTTGAGACCTCTTTCAAGACGACGAAATGATTCATATCCCAATGCAAAATACAGGGAAGCCTCAAGCGAGATAGCTGTACCAGCTCCACGCGCAGAGGTCGTGACTGAAAGCCGATGTGCTGAGCAATGGATATCAGACTCTTGAGGGTCGAACCTTTCAGCGAGACACTGAATCGCAGGCGCAATGCAAGTAAGTCAGTGGTTTTTCCCCAGTAGGTCGCCACCATTGCCAGGCATGCCAGACCACACTCTGCGGCTTCAGATTGGAGTAAAACTGGAAGTGAGCGTCTATTGAAACGTCTTAACCAGGTCATATCAGTGCTCACGTGTCATGTTTGTTTGAGAACGGTGAAACACACGGTGCGTGTTGAGTATCCTTTCCGATTATTGGTTGTGCGGGTAAGGGTTGGTACGTGTGCTCTCTTTTCCAGTAGGTTATGTAAAAAAATCCTACAGCAATTAATGTGAGGCTTGAAAAGCAAGTAAATACTATCGCAAGGCGAGTCGGTCCAGAGGTTTGTATTTGTAGGAAGTCTCCTTGCAGGCGATGCGTTAAATATTTAAGTGCTTTCGCTCTGAATATAGGTGGTCTTTTTTTGTAGGTGTTTTCTGTAGTCATTTTGCTTTGGCTTTTCATAGTTCTGCCTTAAATAAAAAATTCATAATGTCTGTGTTGACTCTAATCAATCGCAATTCTTATAGTCAATCCGTTGGCGCCAAACAATTCTGAAAATTAACAGAGTGAGGATGTAGATATGAAAATCTATTTGCGTGGCCTGCCTGAAGGCCTCATTGGAAAGTCTGAATTGGAGTCGGAAACGTTGGAGTCTGCTTTTGAAGAGTATCCTGTTCTTGAGCTTTTTCAGCATGAAATAGAACAGGTGAGTGGTGGTGCATGCAATGCTAGAAGTTTTCGTGCGTGCGATGGTTGATTTGACTGATCTTTAATTAATGGTGAATCAGTAAAGACTGACTCGGCCCCGAGTTTCCTGGGGCTTGGGGACGAGTCAATATGAGTTTTTTATCGTGCAGGCAGGGCAGGATTTTATGCAGTTTGATTTTAAGGATGATCGATATAATCGACAGGAAAATATGCCTGAATGGGGGCAGGAGGGGCAGCGGAAATTGAAGGCTGCGTCTGTTGCAGTGATTGGTGCGGGTGGCGTTAAGTCAACCTTGCTCATGGCGTTGGTGGCGGGTGGAATAGGCAGGATCGGGATAATTGAGTTTGATAAAGTCGAATTGTCGAACCTGAACCGACAAGTTCTTTATCGAACCAATGATGTCGGGTTACCTAAGGGGATGGCGGCTCATAAAACGCTGACGAACCTGAATCCGGATATAACGATCGAGTTGATTGAGGAAAAAGTCTCCAGATCTAATATTGATAGGCTGCTCCAATCATACGATTTTATTGTTGAAGGGGGTGAATCCCCTGATGGGCGAAATGCGGTTAATGAGTATTGCCTTCGAAGAAACAAGCCTATGGTCCATGCGTCTGCCCAGTTTTCTTACGGCTATGTGTTCTCAATGCTGCCTTCAAGAAATAGCGCTTGTTTTGCTTGTTTGTTTCCTCGGGATCATTCTCGTGTTGAACATACAGGACCTGTTCCTGTGAATGTATTGTCTACATCAGTGGCGGGGACGCTGGGCGCAGCAGAAGTGTTCAAATGGTTTTTGGGTTATGAGGAAAAGATGTATTTTAATAAGCGGCTGACGTTTTCGTCACTTTTGTTGAGTGGCGTGTTTAGTGTCGATGAGGTGGCTAAAAAACGCGAATGTGAATACTGTTCCGTGTATACAGAAGAGAGGTAGATCCATGGAGTTTAAGCAGCCGTCATCCCAAGACGCGGTAGCGCTGTTAGCCTTTTTTAGTCAACTTGTTGAACGGGACCCCGAGCGGGTAGAGCGCCCCACGGATGTTCGATTGTTAAACCCTGACAAGGAAGCCATCTGGATCGGCAAGTTACTTGAAAAAGAGGCAGCGGGGGAAGCTATTGTTTTGTGTGTGTTGAATAAGGCGTCAGTGATTGTGGGACTAGGCGAGGTCGAGCGGCGGCCCCGGTGGATTGAGCGTCACGTAGCGGAAATTCGTTTCGGTTTGCTGCCTGACTACGCTGAAGAAGGACGTGAGTTGGTAAGACTCTTGGAAACGCGGGCAAAAGCCATCGGTATTGAGTGTCTGTACTACTTTCACCTGGCGACGCAATCCCAGGGCATAGCGGTAGTAAAAACATGCGGGTTTGAACTTGCCGGTACCTTGCCGGGGTATTACAAAAGAGAAAGTGGGTATGTCGACCGTGTTTTCTACACTAAAAACATAACCTGATCGGGTGCATGGTTTTCGTGCGCTTCGAGAGTGTACGTGTATACCATCGCCAATACCCCACCACCGCGATCAACAATTCTTGATCGCCATCAAGCAGTTTCCCAACCCCACCTTCCTATCATGGCCCCCGCCAAGCCATGAGGAAGACGACCATGTCAGAGACCTTCACCAAGGGCATGGCCAGGAATATCTACTTCGGAGGAAGCGTGTTCTTCTTCCTGATTTTCCTGGCCCTGACCTATCACACCGAACAGACCTTTCCCGCCCGCAGCAACGCCGACCAACTCACCGAGTCGGTGGTGCGTGGCAAGGGCGTGTGGGAGCGCAATAACTGCGTCGGCTGCCACACGCTGTTGGGCGAGGGCGCCTACTTTGCGCCGGAGCTGGGCAATGTGTTCCAGCGCCGGGGCGGTGAAGAAGGGTTCAAGCCGTTCCTGCACGCCTGGATGAAGATGCAACCGCTGGGCGTCCCGGGGCGTCGGGCCATGCCGCAATTCAACCTCAATGACCAGGAGGTGAACGATCTGTCCGAGTTCCTCAAATGGAGCTCGAAGATTGACACCAACAACTGGCCACCGAACAAGGAGGGCTGAGCCATGCGCAGCGCCAATCCCTATCTGAAATTCCAATCCCAGGCCGTGGCCAAACCCTACTTTGTGTTTGCGCTGATGCTGTTTGTCGGCCAGGTGCTGTTCGGGCTGATCATGGGCCTGCAATACGTGGTGGGCGACTTTCTGTTCCCGCTGATCCCGTTCAATGTGGCGCGAATGGTGCACACCAACCTGTTGATCGTGTGGCTGCTGTTCGGCTTCATGGGCGCGGCGTATTACCTGGTGCCCGAGGAGGCGGACCGTGAGCTGCACAGCCCGAAACTGGCGATCCTGTTGTTCTGGGTGTTCGCCGTGGCCGGGGTGCTGACCATCCTCGGCTACCTGCTGGTGCCGTATGCCGCGCTGGCGAAATTGACCCATAACGAACTGCTGCCGACCATGGGGCGCGAGTTCCTTGAGCAACCCACCATCACCAAGATGGGTATCGTGGTGGTGTGCCTGGGCTTTCTGTACAACATCGGCATGACCTTGCTCAAGGGTCGCAAGACCACGGTGAGCATGGTGATGATGACCGGGCTGATCGGCCTGGCGGTGTTCTTCCTGTTCTCCTTCTACAACCCCGGCAACCTGGCGCGGGACAAGTTCTACTGGTGGTGGGTGGTGCACCTGTGGGTGGAAGGCGTGTGGGAGTTGATCATGGGCTCGATGCTGGCGTTCGTGCTGATCAAGGTCACCGGCGTCGACCGCGAGGTGGTGGAGAAATGGCTGTACGTGATCATTGCCATGGCGTTGATCACCGGGATCATCGGCACCGGGCACCACTTCTTCTGGATCGGCGCACCGCAGGTGTGGTTGTGGGTCGGTTCGATCTTCTCGGCCCTGGAACCGTTGCCGTTCCTGGCGATGGTGATGTTCGCCTTCACCATGGTCAAACGCCGTCGGCGCCAACACCCCAACCGGGCGGCGACGTTGTGGGCCAAGGGCACCACGGTGACGGCGTTTTTCGGCGCCGGGGTCTGGGGTTTCCTGCACACCCTGGCACCGGTCAACTTCTACACCCACGGCACCCAGCTCACGGCGGCCCACGGGCACCTGGCGTTCTTCGGCGCCTACGCGATGATCGTGATGACCCTGATCAGCTACGCCATGCCGCGCCTGCGTGGCCTCGGTGAAGCGCCGGATGCGCGTTCGCAGACCATCGAGGTATGGGGCTTCTGGCTGATGGTGGTGTCGATGGTGATGATCACCCTGTTCCTCACCGCCGCCGGCGCCGTGCAGGTGTGGTTGCAGCGCTGGCCGGTGGACGGTGTGGCGCTGCCGTTCATGGCCACGGTGGAACACCTGGGTACGCTGTTCTGGGCGCGATTGGCCAGCGGCGTGGTGTTCCTGCTGGGGCTGCTCTGCTACCTGTACAGCTTCCGGCAACGGCGCGGCGTGGTTAGTGAGCCGGTCCCCGCCGTGTAGACAACAAGGTTAATCCCCAAGAGGGCGGCCCGGCTGATACAGCGGGCCGTTTTACGTTTGGAGCAATGACATGGGCTTTACCCTGGAACTTGAAGAGTGGGTCGGCAGTGCCTGGCACCGCTTTATCACACGCCGCGCCAGTGTGGATTTCCCCGAAGCGCGGGTTGCCCTGGCTGACCATCAACGCCGTGTGGCGCTGCTGTTCCGAGCCCTCGGTGGGGCGGGCGGCATCGTCGTGGAGGCGGCTGGCGAGCGTGACCTGTTGCTGCGGCGCAACCTGCTGATGCGCATCGCCGGCACCTGCAAGCAGGCGCCGCTGGCTACCTGTGACGGCAACCGCCTGCGCTTGCCGATCAGCCTGGCAGTATTTCCCGACCCGGTGCTGAATGCCGACTTGTACCAATGGTTGGCATTGCTGGCCGCCCACGCCGGTCCCATGACCCACTGGGCCCGCGACAATCAACGCTGGACCTGGCTGTTGCTGCAACGCTACCCGGCGATGCTGCCCCGTTATCGTCGCCTGGTGCATGCCCATCTGGAGTTGCGCCCCGACCCGGCGGGCCTCAAGCCCGACGAAGCGGCCCTGGAAAAAGCCTTGCGCAAGGCCCTGCGCGAACCCGGTAGCGTGCGCCAGCTGCCGCGCAGCGAGCGCGCCCCGTGGCCATTGCCGTTATGGCTGTACCCACCGCAGCAGTTGGACGCACCGCACAGCGCCGACCTCGACGACGAAGGTGACGATCTGTCGGCGCCGCCGGGCGCACAACAGGGATCACCCAAGCGCGCCACACGCCTGGATGACCAAGCCCGCGACGGCGGCCTGCTGGTGGTGCGCCTGGAAAACCTGTTCAGCTGGACCGAGCACGTCGAGCTTGACCGCTGGACCGACGACAGCCAGGACCCCGACGCCGCCCGCGTCGCCGAAGACCTCGACCACCTGAGCCTGTCGCGCCAGCGCGTGCGCAAGAGTGGCGGGCTGAAACTGCACCTGGACCTGCCGCCCGCCGATGTCGACGACATCCCCCTCGGCGAGGGCATCAAGCTGCCCGAATGGGACTACCGCCGGCAGTGCTTGCAGGACGCCTTCGTCAACCTGCAACTGATGCAACCGCGCGCCGATCAACCCCAAGCGCTGCCCACGCGCCTGCACGCCCAGGCCCAACGCCTGCGGCGCCAGTTCCAGCACCTGCGCACCGAGCGTCACTGGCAACGCCAGCAGCCCCAGGGCAGCGAACTCGACCTGCAGGCCTGGCTGGATTTCCATGTGGAGCGCCAGCACGGCGCCTGTGCCGAACGCGGGCTGTTCATTCAGCAGCGCCAAACCCACCGCGACCTGGCCTGCCTGCTGCTGGCGGACCTGTCGATGTCCACCGACGCCCATCTGAACGACACGCTAAAGGTCATCGACGTGATCCGCGACAGCCTGTTGCTGTTCGGCGAAAGCCTGGCAGGGGCAGGGGACCGCTTTGCGCTGTATGGGTTCTCGTCCCTGCGTCGGCAGCAGGTGCGCCTGCAGGTGATCAAATCGTTCCAACACCCCTACGATGACCGCACACGCGGGGTGATCCAGGCCCTCAAGCCGGGTTACTACACGCGCATGGGCGCCGCGATTCGCCAGGCCACCCACCTGCTAAGCGCCTGCAAGCAACGGCGAAAACTGCTGTTGCTGCTCACCGATGGCAAGCCCAACGACCTGGACCTCTACGAGGGGCGCTACGGCGTGGAAGACACTCGCCAGGCAGTGCTGGAGGCGCGACGCCAGGGCCTGGTGCCGTTCTGCATCACCATCGACAAGCAGGCCGGCGATTACCTGCCGTACATGTTCGGCGCCCATGGCTTCACGCTGATCCGCCAGTCGGCGCAGTTGCCCCAGCGTTTGCCGCAGCTGTACCGACAACTCACCGAGGGTCAGTAGATATCACGGGGCAACCAGAAGAACATCGCGATGCAGAACAGCACGAGGCCCACGCAGAACCACTGGAAACGGCTGAGCCGGCGGGCCTGGTTGCCGGCCTCGGCGCTCGGCAACGGCATGGCGCAGTGCTCGCAGGTGTCGCGCTCCACCGCATTGCGGTGCTGGCAATACAGGCAGGTCTTCACTCGAATTGCTCCAGGCGCAGGCGGTCGAGAATCGCGATCTGGCGAGCGTCCTGGGTGATGATCTGTTCGTCGATCAAGCGCCGGATAATCCGCGAGAACGTCTCCGGCTGGATCGACAAATGCCCGGCGATCAGTTGCTTGGCCATGGGCAGTTGGAAACGGTTTTCGCCGACCGGCAGGCGCATCAACTGGGTCATCAGGTAGCGCACCACGCGGTGGGTGGCGTTCTTCAACGACAGGGTCTCGATCTCGTTGACCCGCTGGTGCAGGCGCACGCACAGCGTGCCGAGCAGGGCGAAGGTCAGGCGGCTGTTGCTGTGCAGCAGGCGCATGTAGGTGGCGTTGGACAGCCGGTACAACTGGGTTGGGCACACGGCTTCGGCGCACGCCACATAGTTGGGCGTATCCATAAGCATCATCGCTTCGGCGAAGGTGTGGCGCTCGCCGACCACTTCGAAGACCTTTTCCTGGCCGTCCGGGGTCAAGCGGTAGATCTTCACTGCGCCGGCGATCACAAAGTAGAAGGCGTCCGCCGGTTCGCCCTGGCGGAACAAGGGTTGGCCCTTGTCGACGCTGAGCAACTGGCTGCTGCTCATCAGCTCGTTTAGTTGTAGCTCGTCCATGGGCTCGAACAGGTGATGACTGCGCAGGATCTGGTGATGGACGCGATGGAGCACCATCTTAACCTCGGGGCACACAGGGGCAGGGGCGTCGAGGTTAATCCGGTTGCCCTTGGCGCGGCTTGATCTGCGACAAGGGCAAGACGCGCGCGCAGGTGCACCATCGGCGCAGTGATACATTCAGGAGCCCTGCCATGCACGTACTGGATCGACGCAAGGCCATGTCGATTACCCCGTTGTTTCGCCTGGCCTTCCGGCCGTTTTTCCTCGGTGCCTGCCTGTTGGCCGCGCTGGCGGTGCCGCTGTGGCTGCTGGCCCTGGGCGGCATGACCGGCAGTTGGCAACCGGCCGGCGGCTGGCTGGCCTGGCATCGGCATGAACTGCTGTTCGGCTTTGGCCTGGCGATCATCGCCGGTTTCTTGCTGACGGCGGTGCAGACCTGGACCGGTCGCCCGGGGCTCAGCGGGGCACCCTTGGGCGCACTCGCGGCGCTGTGGCTGGCGGCGCGCGTAGGCTGGTTGCTCAACGTTCCCCTGCCATTGCTGGCGGTACTGGAACTGAGCTTCCCACTGGCCGTGGCGGGCGTGATGGGATGGACGCTGTGGCAGGTGCGACAGACGCGCAATTATCCGATTGTGCTGGTGCTGGTATTGCTGGCGGTGGCTGATGGCTTGGCACTGTATGACCAGGGCTTGCAGCGCCAGGCAGTGTTGACCGGCCTCTGGTTGGTGGCGGCGATGATGGGGCTGATCGGCGGGCGGGTGATCCCGTTTTTCACCCAGCGCGGCCTGGGTCGGGTCGCGGCGGTCAAGCCCTGGCCGTGGTTGGATCACCTGCTGTTGGGCGGTTCGGTGCTGGTAGCGTTGTTGTATGCCGGTGGGGTGGCCTTGTTGCCACGGGCCTGGATCGCTGTGCTGTTCGCGCTGCTGGGCGTGGGCCATCTGTTGCGCCTGGCGCGTTGGCATGCTCGCGGCCTGTGGCGGGTGCCGCTGCTGTGGTCCCTGCACCTGGCCTATGCCTGGCTGGCGCTGGCGTGCCTGGGCATGGCGCTGTGGCATTTTGGTGTGCCGCTCAACCCGAGCCTGGCGGTGCATGCGCTGACCATCGGCGCCATGGCCGGGTTGATCCTGGCGATGATTGCGCGGGTCAGCCTGGGCCATACCGGCCGGCCATTGCAGCCGCCCTCGGGCATGACCCTGGCCTTTGCACTGCTGAACCTGGCGTGTGGGTGCCGGGTGCTGCTGGTGCTGGTGTGGCCGGTGGCGGCGTTGTGGTTGGCGGCGCTGTGCTGGTCCAGCGGGCTGGGGCTGTACCTGTGGCGCTACGGGCCGATGCTGTGGCAGGCGCGTGTGGACGGGCATCCGGGTTAGGAGAGATCCATGTATTCAGTGCTATTGATGGTTCATCTGCTGGCGGCCATCGCGTTTATCGGCACGCTGTTTTTTGAAGTGGTGATCTGGCACAGCGCCCGGGAGGAGTTGGCCTGGTCCGCGCAGTTCACCTGCGACCAGGCGATTGCCCGGCGCTCGCGGCGGGTGTTGCACGGGGTGGTGGTCGTGCTCTATGGCGCGGGCCTGGGGCTGGCCTGGCACTACTGGGGCATGCCGTGGAGTGGTCGTTTTGCGTGGCTGCTGAGCCTGAAAATCCTGCTGGCCCTGAGCATCATCGGGCACTACCTGCTGCTGGCGTACTGGCTGGGTAAACAGCTTCTGAGTGCCAAGCGTGCGCTGTGGATTCGGCGCAGCATCCTCGCGCACATGGTGCTGATCGTGATCATCGCTAAATCGTTGTGGTAAGCGGTATGCGGCGTCATGCCGCGGCCGATTGTTGATCGCGGTCAAGGGATAACGGTGCGCCAGTTCCCACACTGTGGCGAACTTTCTGGAGGACCGCCCCCATGCCCCTGTCCCTTGCGCAATTGCGCCGCAACTACACCCTTTATGGCCTGCGCGATGACTGCCCGCAGGCCGACCCGCTGGAGCTGTTCGGTCAGTGGCTGGAGCAGGCCCGCAAGACCGAAGTGCCGCCCGCCGAGGCCAACAGCATGGCCCTGGCCACGGTGGACGGCCAGGGGCATGCCCACTGCCGCATCCTGCTGCTCAAGGGCTTCAGCGCCGACGGGTTTTTCTTCTTTGGCAATTACCAGAGCGCCAAGGGCCATGAACTGGCGGACAACCCCCATGCTGCCATGACGTTCTTCTGGCCGGGGCTGGAGCGCCAGGTGCGTATCGAAGGCCCGGTGGTGAAGGCCGATGCCGAGCTGTCGGACGACTACTTCGATGCCCGCCCGGCCGCCAGCCAGTTGGGCAGTTGGGCCTCGCCCCAGAGCCAGCCTCTGGCCCATCGCAGTGAGTTGGAAGGGCGCCTGCGCGAGGTCACCGAGCGTTTTGCCGGGCGCCAGCCGCCCCGGCCCGAGCACTGGGGCGGCTACTGCCTGCAACCCCAACGTATCGAGTTCTGGCAAGGCCGGCCGGACCGCTTGCACGACCGCCTCGACTACCGCCTGCATGACGCCGGGTGGCAGCGCACGCGCCTGGCCCCCTGACGGCATACCTCCTTCGAGGAATAGGCCCTGCGCCCGATGCGGCGCAGGCTGGATGCATCTTTTCAACGCCTGGAGCCTGGATCATGGCCCATCTGACCCAACGCAGTTTCGTTTCCTTGAACATCGCGGTGCTGACCATCAGCGACACCCGCACCTACGACACCGACACCTCCGGCGACACCCTGGTGGACCGCCTGCAACGTGCCGGCCACATGCTGATCGACCGTGGCATCGTGATGGATGACATCTACCAGATCCGCGCGCGCGTCTCGCAATGGATCGCCGATCCCCAGGTGCAAGTGGTGCTGATGACCGGTGGCACCGGCTTCACCGCGCGTGACAACACGCCCCAGGCGGTGTTGCCGCTGCTGGACAAACAGGTGGACGGCTTTGGCGAGTTGTTCCGCCAGGTATCGCTGGCGGAAATCGGCATGTCGACCCTGCAATCCCGAGCCCTGGCCGGTTTCAGCAACGGCGTGCTGGTGTGCTGCATGCCCGGTTCGCCGGGGGCCTGTCGTACTGCCTGGGACCAGATCCTGGTTGGCCAGTTGGACAGCCGTACCGGCCCGTGCAATTTTGCGCCGCACCTCAAGCCGCAACTCGATCAGATACTCGCTGCTTGTGAGGCACGCTCATGAGTCCCTGCGACAGCGGCGACCTGCTGCCGGTGGAGGAGGCCATCGAGCAGTTGCTGGCCCAGGCGCCGCCACCACCGGCCACCGAAATGATCGCGTTGGCCCAGGCCCTGGGCCGGGTGACCGCCGAAGAG
Source organism: Pseudomonas azotoformans (assembly GCF_900103345.1). Lineage (NCBI taxonomy): Bacteria > Pseudomonadati > Pseudomonadota > Gammaproteobacteria > Pseudomonadales > Pseudomonadaceae > Pseudomonas > Pseudomonas azotoformans. The sequence goes on along the minus strand of NZ_LT629702.1, from coordinate 1,965,479 downwards.
GTGTTCTCGCCCCGCGACCTGCCGGGCTGGGACAACAGCGCCATGGACGGCTACGCCCTGCGCGCGTTTGACGTGCCGGAGCAGGGCGGCTACCTGGAAGTGGTCGGGCGGATCGCCGCCGGGCACAGCACGGATGTGCCGTTGCAGCCCGGGCAAACCGTGCGCATCTTCACCGGCGCGCCGCTGCCGCCGGGTGCCGACAGCGTGGTGCCGCAGGAGCGCTGCCGGGTATACGGCCAGCGCATCTGGTGCCCGCCGTTGCGGCTGGGCGAACATGTACGCAAGCGCGGCGAAGAGCTGCAACGCGGGCAACGGGTACTGAGCGCCGGCAAACGTCTGCGCGCCCAGGAACTCGGCCTGTTGGCAGCGGCAGGCATCCCCCGCGTCAAGGTCTACCGGCCACTGCGCGTGTGCCTGCTCAGCAGTGGCGATGAACTGCGCGAGCCGGGCGAGTCGCTGGCGCCGGGGCAGATCTACAACAGCAATCGCTACCTTGTGGCGGCGTTGCTGCGCGGCTGGGGCGTGGAGGTACACGACTACGGCGTGATGGCCGACGCCCTGGCGGCCAGCCGCGATGCGTTGGCGCTGGCCTCGTCCGAGTGCGACCTGCTGCTGACCACCGGCGGCGTGTCGGTGGGCGAAGAGGACCATCTCAAACAGGCGATCCAGGCACTCGGCAAGGTTGAATTCTGGCGCCTGGCGATCCAGCCCGGCAAACCCCTGGCGTTCGGCCAAGTGGCCGGCAAACCCTGGATCGGCCTGCCGGGCAACCCCACCGCCGCGCTGGTCACCACGCTGATCGTGGTGCGCCCGTTCCTGCTGCGCGCCCAAGGCGTGGAGCGGGTGTTGCCGGTGCCTGTCAGCGTGCCGGCGGCCTTCGAGTGGCTTAAATCCAACAAGCGCCGCCAGTACCTGCGTGCGCGCTTGAGCCCCGACAGCGATGGGCAGCTGCGCGCAATCCTGCACCCCCAGCAAAGCTCGGCGATGCTTGCCGCCGCCTGCTGGGCCGATGGCCTGGTGATCATCGAGCGCGAGCAGCAGGTGCTCAAGGGCGCCGCCGTGCCGTTCCTGTCGTTTGCCGATTTTCAATAAGGAGCCACCATGCAACTGGTCTGTCCGGCAGGCAACCTGCCTGCGCTGAAAGCCGCCGTGCGCCAAGGTGCCGACGCGGTGTACGTGGGTTTTCGCGATGACACCAATGCCCGGCATTTCGCCGGGCTGAACATGGACGACAAACAGTTCGACGCCGCCGTCGCCCATATCCGCCAGCACCAGCGCAAGCTCTACGTGGCGGTCAACACCTACCCGCAGCCGAAGATCTGGTCGCGCTGGCAGCGCGCCGTGGACCGTGCCGCCGACCATGGCGTCGACGCGCTGATCGCCGGTGACCCCGGTGTGCTTGGCTATGCCGCGCAACGTCATCCACAGCTGGCGTTGCACCTGTCGGTGCAGGGCTCGGCCACCCATGCGGCGGCGTTGAAATTCTATGTGGAGCGCTACGGTATCCGGCGCGCCGTGCTGCCACGGGTGTTGTCGTTGGCCCAGGTCAAGCAGGTGGCGGCCAGCGGCACGGTGCCCATCGAGGTGTTCGGTTTTGGCAGCCTGTGCATCATGGCCGAAGGGCGTTGCCATCTGTCCTCCTACATTACGGGTGAATCACCCAACCTGTGCGGCGTGTGTTCGCCGGCCAAGGCGGTGCGCTGGAGCGAAGATGCCGACGGCCTCAGCGCCCGCCTGAGCGAAGTGCTGATCGACCGCTACACCCCGGACGAACCCGCCGGCTACCCGACCCTGTGCAAGGGCCGCTTCCTGGTGGGCGGCAAGCGCTTCCATGCGCTGGAAGAACCCACCAGCCTCGACACCCTGGACCTGCTGCCCGAGCTCAGTGCCATCGGCGTGGAAGCGGTGAAGATCGAAGGTCGGCAACGCAGCCCGGCCTATGTGGAGCAAGTCACCCGCGTGTGGCGCGCCGCCCTCGACGCGCACCGCAGCAGCCCGGCCCATTTCGCGGTCAAGGACCAATGGCGCCAGGTGCTTGCCGGGCTTTCCGAAGGCAGCCAGACCACCCTGGGGGCTTACCATCGTGCATGGCAATGAGGACACACAGATGAAGCTCAGCCTGGGACCGGTGCTGTTTTATTGGGACAAGGAACAATTGGGGCGCTTCTACGCCGACATGGCGGCCTTGCCCCTGGACGTGATTTACCTGGGGGAAACCGTGTGCGCCAAACGCCGCGCGCTGAACCTGGATCAATGGCTGGGCCTGGGCCGTGAGTTGCAGGCGTGCAGCCCGGCGCAGATCGTGCTGTCGAGCCTCACCCTGATCGAAGCCGCCTCCGAACTCTCCAGCCTGCGCCGCCTGTGCGACAACGGCGAGTTGCTGGTGGAGGCCAACGACATGGGCGCCGTGCAGTTGCTGATCGAGCGCAAAGTGCCCTTTGTCGGTGGCCCGGCGCTCAACCTCTACAACGGCCACGCGCTGGTGCAGCTGCTCGACGCAGGCATGCAACGCTGGGTGCCGCCAGTGGAATGCTCCCACGGCCTGATCGCCGATGTGCTGGAGCAGGTCCGCGAACTGGGACGGCCGCTGCCCGAGGTGGAGATCTTCGCCTACGGCCATCTGCCCCTGGCGTATTCGGCGCGCTGTTTCACCGCCCGTGCGGAAAACCGGCCCAAGGACGACTGCCAGTTTTGCTGCATCAACTACCCGGATGGCATGGCGTTGACCAGCCAGGAGGGGCAGGCGCTGTTTACCTTGAATGGGATTCAGACGATGTCCGCGGACGTGACCAACTTGCTGGCGGACTACCCCGGCTTGGTGGCCTGTGGCGCCGACCTGTTGCGCCTGAGCCCACGGGCCGAGGGTATGACCGAGGTGGTGCGTGCCTTCGACCAGGTGCGCCAGGGTGCCACGCCACCGTTGCTGGTGAGTGGCTGCAACGGTTACTGGCATGGGCAGGCGGGGATGTTGCGGGTCGAGGAGGTGGGGTTGTGTTGAATCACAAGCAATGGTTGCTCAAGGGTGCTGACCGGGTGTTGCCGCTGATTCGCCTTATGCCTTTCGCGGTGCAGCGCCTGGCGTTGCAACAGGGGCTCAACCGCTGCCTGGCCGAGCCGCTGCGCGACGGTGGTTTTGACCTGCTGCGCGGGCGCTGGCTGTGCCTGCGCATTCCGGACCTGGGCTTGTGCTGGTACCTGACATTGGCGCGGAACGGGTTGCGGATTGCGCCGAAGGCGCAGGCCCAGGTGACCATCAGCGGCAATTGGCGCGAGTTCTTGTTGCTGGCCAGTCGACAGGAAGACCCGGATACGTTGTTCTTCCGGCGGCGCCTGGTGATCGAAGGGGACACGGAGCTGGGGTTGGGCTTGAAGAACCTGATTGACAGCCTCGACCCGGATGTCTTGCCGCCCTGGTTGTGGCGCAATCTTGAGCGGGCGGGGCGGGGGCTTGCGACCTGACGGCATCCGAGCGCCGGGGTTTGGGATATGCCTCGCTGGGGTTATCACGGTGCGCATATCCGTTTCTTCGGTAACGGCGGCTATTGGTTCCGCCCTTACGGCGGCTCACTTTTGAACAGCGCAAAAGTAAGCAAAACGCTCTTGCCCCAACACTCGGTACCTCGCCTAGGCTCGGTATGCCCGTAATCCGACAGTGATTTGGGGGGCCGCCGCCACGCGCCATCCATGGCGCGGGGCGGCTAAACCGGCATCCCTGCCGGTTTACCCCCCAAATCCCTGCCGAATTCCGGCCAGCGTGTTTGACGGGGCGCCTAAGATCAAAATCAAAGCGCGGCGGCCTGGTAGCCGACCGGATCGTCGAAGCGTACGCGCTCCCCTGTAGGAGCTGGCTTGCCCGCGAAGGTCGTTAACGATGACGCGGGAAACCAGAATGAACGCGGCGCCCTCACTGGTTTCAGGGCTGCTTCGCAGCCCAACGCGGGGCAAGCCCGCTCACCACAGTAAGTGGGTTACACAGAACAAAAAACGTATCTACGATGCGCAGCGAGTCGCTCTTGATCTTGATCTGGGGCGCCCCGTCAAACACGCTGGCCGAACGCAGGCTTGAATCCGTGGGTAACCCGGCAGGACGCCGGGTTAGCCGTCCTGGGCCAAGGATGGCCCATGACGGCGGCCCACGGATTCAAGCCGGAGTGCGGGCACACCGAGCCTAGGCGAGGTGCCGAGTGTTGGGGCAAGAGCGTTTTGCTTACTTTTGCGCTTTTCAAAAGTGAGCCGCTGTAAGAGCGGAACCGTCAGCAGCCGTTACCTAAATAACGGATATGTACTCACACCCCTCAACCTCAAAAAAAACTCACCCCACCTGCCTCAAATGCTCCATCGCCCAAACCGCCGCCTCCACCCGCGACCTCAACCCCAGCTTATGCAGCAAATTCTTCACATGCACCTTCACCGTCCCCTCGGTAATCCCCAACTTATGCCCGATCACCTTGTTGCTGTAGCCACTGGCAATCGTCTTCAACACCTGCCGCTCCCGCTCAGTCAATTCCACCGCCGCATGGGGCTGCGGCGAGCGCAACGCCTGGGCCAGGACCCTGGTCAGGCCAGGGCTGATCACCAAAGCGCCATGCAACGCATCACGGATAAACTCGACCACCAATTCCGGTTCCATGTCCTTGAGCAGATACCCATTGGCATCCAGGCGCAGCGCATCGCGAATATCGTCTTCAGCGTCGGACACGGTAAACAGCAACACCTTGCCCGCGTAGTCCATGGCCCGCAGGCGACGCAGGGTTTCCAGGCCGTTCATGTGCGGCATGTTGTTGTCCAGCAGTACCAGGTCCGGTTGCAGGCTGGCGATCTGGTCGAGGGCTTCCTGGCCGTTGCCGGCCTCGCCGACCACGTGCAGGTCGTCTTCCAGTTCGAGAATCTGGCGCATGCCGTGGCGCATCATCGGGTGGTCGTCGACCAGCAGGATCCGGTGGCGAAGAGGGACGTTCATGAGGTGCTGCCTTGTAGGGTGTGGCCGAGGAATTCCGGCTGGAAACGTAATTGCACGCGGGTACCCTGGGGCTCGCGTGGGCTGATCTCAAGCTGGCCGTGCAGGCTGCGGGCGCGTTCGTCCATGATGGTCAGGCCGTGGTGTTCGCGCTGGTCGACGGCGCCGCAGAAACCCCGGCCATCGTCTTCGATACTCAAACTCACGGTCTCGCCGACCTGGCGCAGCTGCAGCCAGGCATTCTGCGCATGGGCGTGACGCAGGCAGTTGGACAGCGCCTCGCGGGTGATCTGCAGCATGTGAATCTGCTCGCTGGCCGACAGCTGGAAGGCCAGGGCGTCCACGTGCAAGTGCACCTGGAATTCGCCACGCCGGGAGAATTCTTCGGCGGTGTCCTGCAGCTCCTGCACCAGCCCGGCATCGTGGATCTGCAGGCGGAAGGTGGTGAGCAATTCGCGCAGTTGCCGGTAGGCGTTGTTGAGGCCGTCGCGCAGTTCGCTGGTGACGGTGGCCAGGGTTTCGACTGGCTCGCCACGGCGGATCAGGGTTTGCATGCGGCTCACTTGCAGCTTCATGTAGGACAGCGCCTGGGCCAGGGAATCGTGCAGTTCGCGGGCGATGATGGTGCGCTCGTCGAGCAGCAACAGGCGGTGGTCCTGCTCGCGCTGGCGCTTGAGGGACAGTGAGGTGCCGATCAGGTTGGCCAGGGCCTGGATCAGCTGTTTTTCCCAGTCCTGGGGCGGGTGGCCGTCGAGGAAGTGCGCCTTGAGTTCGCCCAGTTCAGTGCCCTGGTTGCTGATGCTGAACACCTGTGGCGGCGCGGCCTTGTGCTTCTGGCAGGTGGCGCAGTCGCCGATGGCGCACACGTTGCGGCTGTTCTCGCCGTGCAGGGCCAGCATCTGTTGGGCCGGGGCAAGGAAGTGACCTTGCAGGCACAGCGACAGGCGCAGGCCCGGCAGGCGTTTCTGGAAGCGCCGGATCAGTTCATCCAGGCCCTCGGCATTGGCCAGGCGCGTGGCCAGGCTGCGGCTGCTCTGGTAGAGCAATTCGAGGGCGGCGTTGGCCTGTTGCAGGTTGAGGGTCTTGAGTTGTACCTGGGTTTCCAGGGTGCGATGGGAGGCCTCGATGGTCTCGGCCATGGCGTTGAAGCTCAGGGCCAGTTGGCCCAGTTCGTCCTCGGAGCGGTGGTTGACCCGGGTCTTGAAGTCGCCGTCGCGAAAACGCCGGGTGGCGTGCACCAGTTCCTCCAGCGGGTTGACCACGCCGTACTGCAACTCGTACAGACCGAGCAACAGGATGATCAAGGTGCTGAACAGCGCCAGGCCCTGGATGCCTTGCTGCCAGCTCTGTTTCTGCTCGCTCTGTTGCTGCAACAGGCTGACGAACTGGTTCAGTTGCTCGACGAACGCCGGTGCGCGGGCCTGGAACACGTCGGCGTCACCGCGAATCACTGCCGGGCCCAGTTCGCTGTCCCAGCGTTGGCGGATCTGCTGGTAGCTCTGCAACAGGGCGCTTTGCGGGCCGTCTTCCAGCGCCGCCTTGAGCGAGGGGCTGTCGAGCCGGCGTTGCAGGCTCTGGCTGACCTCGGCGACTTCATCCGCGCGCGCGCTGGCCGCCAGCTTCCAGCTGAGGTGGTAGGTCTCCATGCGCACCGAGCCTGCGGTGTTGATCGCCGCAGCGTCGCCCTGGCTGAACCAGGCGATCAGCCCGGCGCTGAGGGAGCTGGCCAGGGCCAGGATCGCGATGAGGATCACCGCCACGCCGGCGCGGGCGGGCAGGGAACTGCGCAGCCAGTCAAGCATGACGGTGCAGTCGGAGTGGAGGGCAGAGCAGCATGGTCGCACCTGGAGCGGGAAAGGGGGTTGTCGATGGCCTTCCCTGGCGCACTACCTCTAAAGAATTGCCGGCGAACCCTCCCACGGACAAAAGCCGGCACAAGAGAGCAATCCATTGATAAATAAAGGTTTTCTCTTGTTTTGGTGACTACCTCCTTGGAGGTAGACGGGGCGAGCATAGCCCCATACCCACCCGGCGGACGTTGACCTGGGTCAAGTTCCACCCAAGTGCCGCCCCTAACCTGCGCCCATGGAATCACTTTCTGGAGCGCATACCGTGACTCAACCCCGTATAAGACAAGGCTTGGTGCTGGGCATGAGCACCCTGGCCTTCACCGTCTGCTTTATGGTGTGGATGATGTTCGCCGTGCTCGGCGTGCCCATCAAGGAGCTGCTGCAACTCAACGAAACCCAGTTCGGCCTGCTGGCCGCCACCCCGGTATTGACCGGCTCCCTGGTGCGCCTGCCGCTGGGCCTGCTCACCGACCGTTTCGGCGGGCGCATCGTGTTCTTCCTGCTGATGCTTGCCTGCGTGTTGCCGCTGTACCTGATCACCTACGCCACCGCCTACTGGCAGTTCCTGGTGCTGGGCCTGTTTGTCGGCCTGGCCGGCGGCTCGTTTTCGGTGGGCATCGCCTACGTCGCCAAATGGTTCGACAAGCACAACCAGGGCTTCGCCATGGGCGTGTTCGGCGCCGGCAACGCGGGGGCGGCGGTGACCAAGTTTCTCGCGCCGGGCCTGATCGCCCTCGGCACCTGGCACCTGGTGCCCAAGGTGTTCAGCGCGATCCTGTTTATCACCGCGCTGCTGTTCTGGTTCCTCACCAGCGAAAACAAGGCCCACCGCAGCGCCGGCGGCGCCACCTTGCGCCAGCAGTTGCTGTGCCTGAAAGACCCGGCCGTGTGGCGCTACTGTCAGTACTACTCGATTGTGTTCGGCGGCTATGTGGCGCTGGCGCTGTGGGTGACCAAGTACTACGTGCAGGAATACGGTTTCAGCCTGCAAAGCGCCGCGCTGCTGGCCGCGTGTTTCTCGCTGCCGGGTGGTGTGCTGCGCGCCGTGGGTGGCTGGATGTCCGACCGCTGGGGCGCGCAGAGCGTGACCTGGTGGGTGCTGTGGGTGAGTTGGGTGTGCCTGTTCCTGCTCAGCTACCCGCAGACCCAGTTGCAGGTGATGACCGTCAACGGCCCGCTGGATTTCCACATCGGCCTCACCCCTGCGCTGTTCACCGTGCTGCTGTTCGTGATGGGCATCGCCTTCGCGTTCGGCAAGGCCTCGGTGTTCAAGTACATCGCCAATGACTACCCGCACAACATGGGCGCGGTGTCCGGCATCGTCGGCCTGGCCGGCGGCCTGGGTGGCTTTGTGCTGCCGATCATGTTCGGCGCCCTGGTGGACCTCACCGGCGTGCGCTCTTCCTGCTTCATGTTGATGTACGGCGTGGTCTGGGTGTCCCTGGCCTGGATGTACTTCAGCGAAATCCGCAAACAACCGCTGCTCGGCAAGCCCGCGCTCCAAGGAGAATGATCATGTCCATTGCGCAAAAGCCCACCTCGGGCCCGGTGATCCATGACTGGCGCCCCGAAGACCCGGCGTTCTGGGGCGCCAGCGGCAAGAAGACCGCCACCCGCAACCTGTGGATCTCGATCCCCGCGCTGTTGCTGGCCTTTGCCGTGTGGATGGTGTGGAGCACGGTGATCGTGCGCCTCAACGCCATCGGCTTCAGCTTCACCACCGACCAGCTGTTCTGGCTGGCGGCACTACCGGGCCTGTCTGGCGCGACGTTGCGGGTGTTCTACTCGTTCATGGTGCCGATCTTCGGCGGGCGCCGCTGGACCGCCCTGAGTACCGCGTCGTTGCTGCTGCCGTCGCTGTGGATGGGCTTCGCGGTGCAGGACCCCAACACGCCGTACAGCGTGTTCGTATTGATCGCGTTGCTCTGCGGTTTCGGCGGCGGCAACTTCGCTTCGAGCATGTCCAACATCAGCTTTTTCTACCCCAAGGCGCAGCAGGGCACCGCCCTCGGTTTGAACGCCGGCCTGGGTAACCTGGGCGTGTCGGTGATGCAGTTCTGCGTGCCGCTGGTGATTACCTTCGGGGTGTTCGGCCTGATGGGCGGGCAACCGCAAACCCTGGCGGACGGCAGCCAGCTGTGGCTGCAGAACGCCGGTTTCATCTGGGTGCCATTCATCCTCACCGTCACCGTGGCCGCTTGGTTCGGCATGAATGACCTGTCCAGCGCCCGTGCGTCGTTCAGCGACCAGGCGGTGATCTTCAAACGCAAGCACAACTGGCTGATGTGCTGGTTGTACCTCGCGACCTTCGGTTCATTCATCGGTTTTTCGGCGGCGTTCCCGCTGCTGATCAAGACCTCGTTTCCCGAGGTGGTGGCGCTGAAATTCGCCTTCCTCGGCCCGCTGGTGGGCGCGCTGGTACGCCCGCTCGGCGGCTGGCTGGCGGACAAATTGGGCGGTGCGCGGGTGACCCTGTGGAACTTCGTGCTGATGATCGTGATGGTGTTCGGCGTGCTGCACTTTCTGCCGCAGAACGGGCAGGGCGGCAGCTTCTACGGCTTTCTCGGCCTGTTCATGCTGCTGTTCATTACCACCGGCATCGGCAACGGCTCCACCTTCCGCATGATCCCGGTGATCTTCCGCACCCTTCACGAGAAGGCCAGTGCCGGTAAACCCGCTGCGGTGCGTGAACAGGCCCTGAAGGACGCCGGCAAGGAATCGGCTGCGGTGCTGGGGTTCAGCTCGGCCATGGGCGCGTTCGGCGCGTTCTTCATCCCTAAATCCTTCGGCAGTTCCATGGCCGCCACCGGCAGCCCGGCCATGGCCTTCTACATGTTTGTCGGTTTCTACCTGAGCTGCATCGTCGTGACCTGGTGGTGGTACGCCCGCAAGGGCTGCGCCACACCCTGCTAGTCCGACCTGAATTCGCGGGGCAACGCACCCCACGGCACGCCTGATGAGGAAAGCACCATGAGTCACTTACTGGATCAACTGCGGTTCTTCAACCGCAAGCAAGACGAGTTCTCCGAGGGGCACGGCGAGACCCGCAAGGAGTCCCGCGACTGGGAAAACGTCTACCGTTCGCGCTGGCAGTACGACAAGATCGTGCGCTCCACCCACGGGGTGAACTGCACCGGCTCCTGCTCGTGGAAGATCTACGTGAAGAACGGCCTGATCACCTGGGAAACCCAGCAGACCGACTACCCGCGCACCCGCAACGACCTGCCCAACCACGAACCCCGTGGCTGCCCGCGTGGCGCCAGCTACAGCTGGTACATCTACAGCGCCAACCGGCTCAAGTACCCGAAGATCCGCAAGCCGTTGCTCAAGCTGTGGCGTGAAGCACGCCTGACCATGGCCCCGGTGGAAGCCTGGGCGAGCATTGTCGAGGACAAGGCCAAGGCCGAGTCGTACAAGAGCAAGCGTGGCATGGGCGGTTTCATCCGCTCCAACTGGGCGGAGGTCAACGAGATCATCGCTGCCTCCAACGTCTACACCATCAAGCAATACGGGCCGGACCGCATCGTCGGCTTCTCGCCGATCCCGGCCATGTCGATGGTCAGCTACGCCGCCGGCTCGCGTTACCTGTCGCTGCTCGGTGGGGTATGCCTGAGCTTCTACGACTGGTACTGCGACCTGCCACCGGCCTCGCCGATGGTGTGGGGCGAGCAGACCGACGTGCCGGAGTCGGCCGACTGGTACAACTCCAACTACATCATTGCCTGGGGTTCCAACGTCCCGCAGACCCGTACGCCGGACGCGCATTTCTTCACCGAGGTGCGCTACAAGGGCACCAAGACCGTGGCCATCACCCCCGACTATTCGGAAGTGGCCAAGCTCACCGACCTGTGGCTCAACCCCAAGCAGGGCACCGACGCCGCGTTGGCCCAGGCCTTCAACCATGTGATCTTCAAGGAATTTCACCTCGACCACCCGAGCGCCTATTTCACCGACTACGCCAAGCGCTTCACCGACCTGCCGGTGCTGGTGATGCTCAAGCCCGTGACCGGGTTTGCTCCCGGCGCCGGCTTCCAGCCCGACCGCTTCCTGCGCGCCTCGGACCTCACCGGTAACCTGGGCCAGGACAACAACCCGGAATGGAAAACCATCGCCCTCGACGAGAGCGGCGAACTGGTGTCGCCACAAGGGTCCATTGGCTACCGCTGGGGTGAGAAGGGCAAGTGGAACATCCTCGCCAAAGAGGGCGGTGAAGGCCGTGAGATTGATCTCAAGCTCAGTCTGATCGGCGCAGACGTGGCCGAAGTCGGCTTCCCGTACTTTGCCGGTGAAGCCCACGAACACTTCCAGCACGTGGCCGGTGACGCCGTGCAGTTCCGCCGCGTGCCGGTGCACAGCGTGACGTTGGCCGATGGCAGCGTGGCCAAGGTTGCCACGGTGTTCGACCTGTCCGCCGCCAACCTGGCCATCGACCGTGGCCTGGGCGGCAGCAACGTGGCCAGGGACTACGACGACGCCAGCGTGCCGGGCACCCCGGCCTGGCAGGAAGCGATCACCGGCGTCAGCCGCGAGAAAGCCATCCAGATCGCCCGTGAGTTCGCCGACAACGCCGACAAGACCAAGGGCCGCTCGATGATCATCGTCGGCGCGGCGATGAACCACTGGTACCACATGGACATGAACTACCGCGGGCTGATCAACATGCTCATGCTCTGCGGTTGTGTCGGCCAGACCGGCGGCGGCTGGGCCCACTATGTCGGCCAGGAAAAACTGCGTCCGCAATGCGGTTGGCTGCCCCTGGCGTTCGGCCTGGACTGGAGCCGCCCGCCACGCCAGATGAACGGCACCAGCTTCTTCTACGGCCACAGCTCGCAGTGGCGCCACGAAAAAATGAACATGCACGATGTGTTGTCGCCGATGGCCGACAAGTCGCAGTTCCCCACCCATGCACTGGACTACAACATCCGCGCCGAACGCGCCGGCTGGTTGCCCAGCGCGCCGCAACTGAACACCAACCCGCTGCATATCTGCCGGGACGCGGCGGCCGCCGGCATGGAGCCCAAAGACTACGTGGTCAAGGCCTGGCAGGACGGCACCTTGCGCTTTGCCTGCGAGCAACCGGACAGCCCGGTGAACTTCCCGCGCAACATGTTCATATGGCGTTCCAACCTGCTTGGTTCGTCCGGCAAGGGCCATGAGTACATGCTCAAGTACCTGCTCGGCACCAAGAACGGCGTGATGAACGAAGACATCGGCTTTGGCGGCGAAAGCAAGCCCACCGAAGCCGAATGGGTCGACGACGGCGCCATCGGCAAGCTCGACCTGGTGACCACCCTGGACTTCCGCATGTCGTCCACCTGCGTGTACTCCGACATCGTCTTGCCGACCGCCACCTGGTACGAAAAAGACGACATGAACACCTCGGACATGCACCCGTTCATCCACCCACTGTCGGCAGCCATCGACCCGGCGTGGGAGTCGCGTTCCGACTGGGAAATCTACAAGGGCATTGCCAAGGCGTTCTCGGCCATGGCGGTCGGGCATCTTGGCGTCGAGCAGGACCTGGTGACCGTGCCGCTGATGCATGACAGCGTCGGCGAACTGGCCCAGCCGTTCGGCGGCACCGACTGGAAAAGCGCCGGTGTGGCGCCGGTGCCGGGCAAGAACGCGCCGAACATGGCGGTGGTGGAGCGTGACTACCCGAACATCTACAAGAAATTCACCTCCCTCGGGCCTTTGCTGGAAAAACTCGGCAACGGCGGCAAGGGCATCAACTGGAACACCGATGACGAGGTGGCCTTCCTCGGCGAGCTGAACCATCACGAAGGCGACGCGGGTATCAGCCATGGTCGGCCGAAGATCGACACGGCCATCGATGCGGCCGAGGTGATCCTGTCCCTGGCCCCGGAAACCAACGGCCATGTGGCGGTCAAGGCCTGGGCGGCGCTGTCGGCCTTCACCGGCATCGACCACAGCCACCTGGCGTTGCCCAAGGCCCACGAAGCCATCCGCTTCCGCGACATCCAGGCGCAGCCGCGCAAGATCATCTCCAGCCCCACTTGGTCGGGCCTGGAAGATGACCATGTGAGCTACAACGCCGGCTACACCAACGTTCATGAAAACATCCCATGGCGCACCATCACCGGTCGCCAGCAGTTCTACCAGGACCACCCGTGGATGCAGGCGTTCGGCGAACAGCTGATGAGCTACCGGCCACCGGTCAACACCCGCACCATCGAAGGGGTGAAGGGCAAGCGCAGCAATGGCGAGACCGAGATCGTGCTGAACTGGATCACCCCGCACCAAAAGTGGGGCATTCACAGCACCTACAGCGACAACCTGCTGATGCTCACCCTGAGCCGTGGCGGGCCGATCGTGTGGCTCTCGGAAATCGACGCCAAGCGCGCCGGCATCGAGGACAACGACTGGATCGAATGCTTCAACGTCAACGGTGCGCTCACCGCCCGTGCGGTGGTCAGCCAACGGGTCAAGGAGGGCATGGTGATGATGTACCACGCCCAGGAACGCATCGTGAACGTGCCCGGTTCGGAGACCACCAAGACCCGTGGCGGCCACCACAACTCGGTGACCCGCGTGGTGCTCAAGCCGACCCACATGATTGGCGGCTACGCCCAGCAGGCCTACGGCTTCAACTATTACGGCACGGTCGGTTGCAACCGCGACGAGTTCGTCGTGGTGCGCAAGATGGCCAAGGTCGACTGGCTCGATGGTTCCACCGGCGATGACCTGCCGCGCCCATTGCCGACCGATATCGAGGAGAACTGAGATGAAGATTCGCTCACAGATCGGCATGGTGCTGAACCTGGACAAATGCATCGGCTGCCACACCTGCTCGATCACCTGCAAGAACGTGTGGACCAGCCGCGAAGGCATGGAATACGCCTGGTTCAACAACGTCGAATCCAAGCCCGGCATCGGCTACCCCAAGGAGTGGGAAAACCAGGACAAGTGGAAGGGCGGCTGGGTGCGCAACGCCAACGGCAGCATCAACCCGCGTATCGGCGGCAAGTTCCGCGTGCTGGCGAATATCTTCGCCAACCCGGACCTGCCGAGCCTGGACGACTACTACGAGCCGTTCGACTTCGACTACCAGCACCTGCACTCCGCACCGTTGGGCGAGCACCAACCGACCGCGCGGCCGCGCTCGGTGGTGTCGGGCAAGCGCATGCAGAAAATCGAGTGGGGCCCGAACTGGGAGGAAATCCTCGGCACCGAGTTCGCCAAGCGCCGCAAGGACAAGAACTTCGACCAGATCCAGGCGGATATCTATGGCGAGTACGAAAACACTTTCATGATGTACCTGCCGCGCCTGTGCGAGCACTGCCTCAACCCGGCGTGTGCGGCGTCGTGCCCCAGCGGTGCGATCTACAAGCGTGAAGAAGACGGCATCGTGCTGATCGACCAGGAAAAATGCCGCGGCTGGCGCATGTGCATCAGCGGTTGCCCGTACAAGAAAATCTACTTCAACTGGAAGAGCGGCAAGTCCGAGAAGTGCATCTTCTGCTACCCGCGCATCGAGGCCGGCATGCCCACCGTGTGTGCCGAAACCTGCGTCGGGCGCATCCGCTACCTCGGCGTGTTGCTCTATGACGCCGACCGCATCAGCGAAGTGGCGAGCACGGCCAGCGAGCACGACCTGTACGAGAAGCAACTGGAGATCTTCCTCGACCCGAATGACCCGGCGGTGATCCGCCAGGCGTTGGCCGATGGCGTACCGCAGTCGGTGATCGACTCGGCGCAGCGCTCGCCCGTGTACAAGATGGCGGTGGACTGGAAGCTCGCACTGCCGCTGCACCCGGAATACCGCACCTTGCCGATGGTCTGGTACGTGCCGCCGCTGTCGCCGATCCAGAACGCTGCCGCGGCCGGCACCGTGGGCATGAACGGGGTGATCCCGGACGTGGACAGCCTGCGCATCCCGCTGCGCTACCTGGCCAACATGCTCACCGCCGGCGATGAAAAACCGGTCAAGCGTGCCCTCAAGCGCCTGCTGGCGATGCGTGCGTTCAAGCGTTCCCAGCAGGTCGATGGCGTGCAGGACTTGCAAGTGCTCGAAGACGTGGGCCTGAGCGTGCCGCAGGTGGAAGAGATGTACCGCTACCTGGCGATTGCCAACTACGAAGACCGCTTTGTGGTGCCGAGCGCGCACCGTGAAGACGCCATGAGCGACGCGTTCGCCGAACGTTCCGGCTGTGGCTTCAGCTTCGGCAGCGGTTGCAGCGGCAGTTCCGACACCAACATGTTCGGCGCCAAGAAGGCTAACCGCCGCGACGTCCTGAAAACCGTGCAGATCTGGGAGGACTGAGCCATGCGCATTCTTAAAGTGATTTCGTTGCTGCTGGACTATCCCACCGAGACTCTGGTGAACGGCCGCGATGAACTGGAGCAGGCGATCATCGAGTCGCGGGAAATCAGCCCCAAGCAACGCGGTGCGTTGTTCGAGCTGTTGGAGCTGATCTGCGGCAATGACCTGATGGATGGCCAGGAGCACTACGGCGCGCTGTTCGGCCGTGGTCGCTCGCTGTCGCTGTTGCTGTTTGAACACGTGCACGGCGAGTCCCGGGACCGTGGCCAGGCGATGGTCGACATGATGGCCCAGTACGAGGCCGCCGGGTTTGCCATCGGCGTCAAGGAGCTGCCGGACTATATCCCGCTGTACCTGGAGTTCCTCTCCACCCGCGAAGACATCGAGGCCCGCGAGGGCCTGGCGGATGTGGCGCACCTGCTGGCGTTGCTCGCGGCGCGCCTGGAAGAGCGTGAGAGCGCCTACGCCAGTTGCATGCGCGCGCTGTTGCAAATCGCCGGCACCGAGCCGCACCAGGCCGTGGCCGAGGTGCGCGCCCAGGTGGCGGCCGAGCCGCGCGACGACTCCCTCGAAGCCCTCGACAAGGTGTGGGAAGAGGAGGCCGTGGACTTTATGCAGGCCGAGCAGCAGGACCGTTGCAGCGCGATGCCCAGCGCTCCCGGCAAGGCACGGGAAGAAAGCGCCGTGCCGCTGCATTGGGTGGATTTTCAGCAAGCAGCGCCGGCCGCCGTGCCGGCCGGGGAGGTGGGTAATGTCTAAGTGGAATTTGCTGGTATTCGGGGTGTATCCCTATGTGGCCCTGGCGATCTGCCTGTTGGGCAGTTGGGCGCGGTTCGACCTGTCGCAGTACACCTGGAAGGCCGGCTCCAGCCAGATGCTGAACAACCGCGGCATGCGCGTGGCGAGCAACTTCTTCCACATCGGCGTGCTGTTTGTGCTGGCCGGGCATTTTGTCGGCCTGCTCACACCGGCGTCGGTGTATCACCACGTGATCAGCACTGAAAACAAGCAACTGCTGGCGATGGTCTCCGGCGGGTTCTTCGGTCTGCTGTGCCTGGTGGGGTTGCTGATGCTGGTCAACCGCCGCTTGAGCGACCCGCGGGTGCGCGCCACATCGAGTGCGTCGGACATCCTGATCCTGCTGGTGCTGCTCGCGCAGTTACTGCTCGGTTTGCTGACCATCGTCGCCTCGACCGGGCACATGGACGGCTCGGTGATGGTGATGCTCGCCGACTGGGCGCAGAACGTGGTGTTGCTGCGGCCGGTGCAGGCGGCGGAATCGATTGCGCCGGTGTCGCTGGTCTACAAGGCCCACGTGGCATTGGGCTTGACCCTATTTGTGCTGTTCCCGTTTACCCGCCTGGTGCACATGGTCAGCGCGCCGATCTGGTACCTGGGGCGGCGTTACCAAATCGTGCGGCAGAAGTCGTGAGGAGCGCGTGATGACCCAGCCTGAATTGATTGCCAGCAGTGAACAGGAATGGCCCATCGTCAGCGTCAACGGCGTGTCGATCACGCCCGAGGCGATGGCCCTGGAGTTGCAATACCACCCGGCCGAAAGCCGCGAGGCGGCGGTGTACCTGGCGGCCCGCGCCCTGGTGATTCGCGAGTTGTTGCAGCAGCGCATTGCCGAATTGGGCCTGGCGGTGGACATCGCCCCCGGCGAGAACGAAGAGGAAGCGGCCACGCGCTTGCTGCTGGAGCGCGAAATCAGCGTGCCGCAGTGCGACGAAGCGACCTGCCGGCATTACTTTGAAAGCAATCGCGGGCGCTTCCACAGCGCGCCGTTGCTGGCGGTGCGGCATATCCTGCTCGAGTGCGCGCCGGACGATGCCGAGGCACGCCAGATGGCCCATGTGCAGGCGGAAATCCTGTTGCTGAGCCTGGCGCAGACCCCCGGTAGTTTCGCCGAACTGGCCCTCAAGTATTCGGCGTGCCCCTCCAAGGCCCAGGGCGGTTCGCTGGGCCAGATCAGCAAGGGCCAGACCGTACCGGAACTGGAGCGCCAGCTGTTCACCCTGGCACCGGGCCTGGCCGACAAACCGCTGGAAAGCCGCTATGGCTGGCACGTGATCAGCATCGACCAGCGTATCGAAGGGCAACCACTGCCCTATGAAGCCGTGGCCGGGGCGATTCGCACCCAACTGCAACAAGGCGTGTGGCAGAAGGCGTTGGTGCAGTACCTGCAAACCCTGATCGGCGCGGCGGACATTCGTGGCCTTGCGCTGCAGGGCGCCGACTCGCCGTTGGTGCAGTGACATGAGTCTGGTGGATGGGCTCGGCCGTACCATCGACTACCTGCGCTTGTCGGTGACCGACCGCTGTGATTTTCGCTGTGTGTACTGCATGGCGAAGACCATGACCTTCCTGCCGCGCCAGCAGGTGTTGAGCCTGGAAGAACTGGAACGCCTGGCCCGGCTGTTCGTGGGCCAGGGCGTGCGCAAGATCCGCCTGACCGGCGGTGAGCCGCTGATCCGGCCGGGGATTGTCGGGCTGTGCCGCAACATCGCGGCGCTGCCGGGCTTGCGTGAACTGGTGATGACCAGCAACGGCTCGCAACTGGCGCGATTGGCACGGCCCTTGGTGGACGCGGGGGTCAAGCGCATGAACATCAGCCTCGACAGCCTGGACCCCGAGCGGTTTCGGGCGATCACCCGCAACGGTGACCTGCGCCAGGTACTGGACGGTATCGAGGCCGCGCGGGATGCGGGGTTCGAGCGGGTCAAGCTCAATTGCGTGGTGATGAAAGGGCGCAATTTCGATGAGGTGCCGGGGTTGGTGCGGTATGCGCTCGAGCAGGGGATCGATATCAGTTTTATCGAGGAAATGCCCTTGGGGGATGTGGGGCGTTCGCGGGGGGAGACGTTCTGTGCCAGTGATGACGTGCGTGGGGTGATTGCCCGTGAGCATGTGTTGCTCGACAGCACCGAGAACAGCGGTGGGCCGGCCAGGTATGTGCGGTTGGCGGGGCATCCGCGGACGCGGATCGGGTTTATTTCGCCTAATTCGCAGAATTTTTGTGGCAGTTGCAATCGGGTGCGGATGACGGTGGAGGGGCGGTTGTTGTTGTGTCTGGGGCAGGAGGATGCGCTGGACCTGCGTGGGTTGCTCAGGCGCTATCCGCTGGAGGATGGGCCGTTGGTTGAGGCGTTGCATCGGGCGTTGCGGGGGAAGCCGTTGGGGCATGATTTTACGGGGGCGGGGGAGGTGCAGGTGGTGCGGTTTATGAGTGTGAGTGGGGGGTGATGGGGGCATATCCGTTATTTAGGTAACGGCCACTTATGGTTCCGCCCTTACGGCGGCTCACTTTTGGAAGGACCGGAATGCCGGCCCAGCCAAAAGTAAGCAAAAGGTCCTCGCCCCAACACTCGGCACCTCGCCTAGGCTCGGTGTGCCCTCACTCCGGCTTGAATCCGTGGGCCGCCGCCACGCGCCATCCATGGCGCGGGGCGGCTAACCCGGCGTCCTGCCGGGTTACCCACGGATTCAAGCCTGCGTTCGGCCAGCGTGTTTGACGGGGCGCCCCAGATCAAAAGCAAGAGCGCGGCGGCCTTAGAGCCGACCGGATTGAATGGCCGGTACTCGGTCAAAGTGTGGGAGGGGGCTTGCCCCCGATGGCAGTGGGTCAGTCACTGATGAGTTGGCTGACACACCGCCATCGGGGGCAAGCCCCCTCCCACAGTTTGATCTCCATGCATCAGTTAGATATCCGCCTGCTTTTGATCTGGCTTTTGATTTTGATCTTAGGCGCCCCGTCAAACACGCTGGCCGGAATTCGGCAGGGATTTGGGGGGTAAACCGGCAGGGATGCCGGTTTAGCCGCCCCGCGCCATGGATGGCGCGTGGCGGCGGCCCCCCAAATCACTGTCGGATTACGGGCACACCGAGCCTAAGCGAGGTGCCGAGTGTTGGGGCAAGAGCGTTTTGCTTACTTTTGACTGGGCCGGCATTCCGGCTTTTCAAAAGTGAGCCGCCGTAAGGGCGGAACCAATAGCCGCCGTGACCGAAGAAACGGATATGCCCCCGATCTGAAAAACCTTGACCCCGATCAAGGGCACCCAAGACCAATCTTCGTAAAATCACCGCATATTGTGTTTAAAGACTAAAAAATACCTATATGTAGTGTTTGGAGCCTCCCCAATGCAAACCGCGCTCACCCCCCTGACCAGCACCCGCCTGCACAAACGCGACGGCACGCTCGTCCCCTTCGACGCCGAAAAAATCCGCCAGGCCCTGATCGCCGCCGGCACCGCCACCGGCGAATACCAGACCACTGACGTCGACCTGCTGCTGGGCGCCGTCCTGGCCCGCCTGAGAGGCATCGACCAACTGGACGTCGAACAAATCCAGGACAGCGTCGAACGCGTATTGATGGACGCCGGCTACTTCCTGTCGATGCGCGCCTACATCGTCTACCGCGAACAACACGGCCGCCTGCGCCGCGACCGCAAGACCCTGGTGGAAGTCGCCACCTCCATGAACGAATACCTCGACCGCGAAGACTGGCGCGTGCAGGCCAATGCCAACCAGGGCTATTCCCTCGGTGGGCTGGTGCTGAATGTGGCGGGCAAGGTCACCGCCAATTACTGGCTGGATGAGGTCTACAGCGAGCAGATCGGCCGTGCGCACCGCGAGGCGGACCTGCATATCCATGACCTGGACATGCTCGCCGGTTACTGCGCCGGCTGGTCCCTGCGTTCGTTGTTGCATGAAGGCCTCAATGGCGTACCGGGGCGCGTGGAGGCGGGGCCGCCCAAGCACTTGAGCAGCGCGCTGGGGCAGATGGTCAATTTCCTCGGCACCCTGCAGAACGAATGGGCCGGTGCGCAGGCGTTCAGTTCCTTCGACACGTACCTGGCGCCCTATGTGCGCAAGGACCAGCTGAGCTACCCGCAAGTGCGCCAGGCGGTGCAGGAGTTCATCTACAACCTCAACGTGCCGTCACGCTGGGGCACCCAGACGCCGTTTACCAACCTGACCTTCGATTGGGTCTGCCCCGAAGATTTGCGTGAACAGGTGCCGGTGATCGGCGGTGAAGAAATGCCGTTTGCCTATGGCGACCTGCAAGCCGAAATGGCGTTGATCAACCGCGCCTACATCGAAGTGATGCAGGCCGGGGACGCCAAGGGCCGGGTGTTCACCTTCCCGATTCCGACCTACAACATCACCCATGATTTCCCCTGGGACAGCGACAACGCCGACCGCCTGTTCGAGATGACCGCACGTTATGGCCTGCCGTACTTCCAGAACTTCCTCAACTCGGACATGCAGCCCAACCAGGTGCGCTCGATGTGCTGTCGCCTGCAGCTGGACGTGCGCGAGTTGCTCAAGCGTGGCGGCGGCCTGTTTGGCTCGGCGGAGCAGACCGGCAGCCTGGGGGTGGTGACGATCAACTGTGCGCGTCTGGGCTACCTGTTCAAGGGCGATACCTCGGGCTTGCTGCAACGCCTGGACAGCCTGATGGAGATGGCCATGGAGAGCCTGGAGGTCAAGCGCAAGATGATCCAGCATCACATGGACGCCGGTCTCTACCCCTACACCAAGCGCTACCTGGGCACGCTGCGCAATCACTTCTCCACCATCGGCCTCAATGGCATGCACGAGATGCTGCGCAATTTCAGCGGTGACGAGCAGGGCATGCACACCGAGCAGGGCCGTGCCTTTGCGCTCAAGTTGCTCGACCACGTGCGCGCCACCTTGCTGCGCTTCCAGGAAGACACCGGTCACCTCTACAACCTCGAGGCGACGCCGGCCGAAGGCACCACTTACCGCTTCGCCAAGGAAGACCGCAAGCGCTACCCCGACATCCTGCAAGCGGGCAGCGAGGTCGCGCCGTATTACACCAACTCGTCGCAACTGCCGGTGGGCTTTACCCAGGACCCGTTCGAAGCCCTGGAGCTGCAAGACGAGCTGCAATGCAAATACACCGGCGGCACCGTGTTGCACCTGTACATGGCCGAGCAGATTTCCTCGACCCAGGCCTGCAAGCAGTTGGTGCGCAAGGCGCTGGGGCGTTTCCGCCTGCCGTACCTCACGGTGACGCCGACGTTTTCGATCTGCCCGGTGCATGGCTATCTGGCCGGTGAACATGAGTTCTGCCCCAAGTGCGATGAAGCCCTGGCAGCCGCCCGTTAAACCAAGCTTTTCAACCCCAAGGAGATTCACCATGCAAGCATCCCAGCCACAACGTCAGCGCTGCGAAGTCTGGACCCGGGTGATGGGTTATCACCGGCCGGTGTCGGCGTTCAACCCCGGCAAGCAATCCGAGCACAAGGAGCGCGTGCACTTCACCGAAACGGCTGCGGCGGCCGGGCGTCAATGAGCCGAGCGCTACGGGTCGGGGGCCTAGTGCCCCTGACCACCCTCGACTACCCCGGCATGCTCGCCTGCGTGCTGTTCTGCCAGGGCTGTGCCTGGCGTTGCCGTTACTGCCACAACCCGGACCTGATCCCGCCGCGTGCCAGCACGGAGGTGGATTGGCGCCGGGTGCTGCTGTTCCTGCAACGGCGCCGGGACTTGCTCGATGCCGTGGTGTTCAGCGGCGGCGAGCCGACCTTGCAGGAAGGCTTGCCGGCGGCGATGGATGAAGTGCGGGCGATGGGTTTTCACATCGGCTTGCACAGCGCCGGGATCAAGCCGGCAGGGTTTGCCAATGCGTTGCGTCATGCCGACTGGGTCGGGTTCGACGTGAAGGCCCTGGCCGAAGACTGCCAGTCGATCACCCAGGTCAAGGGTAGTGGCGCCGCCAATTGGCGCAGCCTCGACACCTTGCTCGCCAGTGGCGTGGACTACGAATGCCGCACCACGGTGCATTGGCACCTGATCGATCCATCCCGGTTGTTGCGGCTGGCCCAGCGTTTGCAAGCCACGGGTGTGCAGCGCTTCGCCGTGCAGATGGTGCGCACCGTCAGCATGCTCGACCCGCAATTGCCGAGTGCACCGGCACAGGCCGCGTTGCCCGAGCTGTGGGGCCGTTTGCGCGAGTTGTTTCCCGCGTTTGTCTTGCGAGGGTGACCCACACCCTCAACCGGTTTTTAAAGATGCTGCCCATGGTGGGCAGGTGTTCATCAAGGAATGTTCAGAATGAAGCAGTTAACCACGGCACAACGCATTGTCATCGGTTTCGCGATTGCGCCGCTGGCCCTGGTCGGCTTGGTGTTCTACGCCTTGCACGACCTGGCGACCCTCAAGCAACAGTCCGCACAGATCGTGCAGCAGGACTGGCCGAAAATCGCGCCGATCATGGTGATCGCCACCGGCGTGCGCGATAACGGCCGCAACACCCGCGACCTACTGATCGACGCAGATAATCAGGCCGCTCAAGCTTCGATCGGCAGCACCCGGCAACGCATCACCGAGGCGTTTGCCACCCTCGAACCGTTGCTCGATACCGCCGAAGGCCAGGCCGCCTATGCGACCCTCAAGGCCCATCGTGAAACCTACGTGGCAGCCTTCACCCAGGTGCAGGCTTTGATCAAACAGGGCGCCCGTGAACAGGGGCTGGCCCAGCTCAAGCAACAGGTGATGCCGGCCGAGCTGGCGGTGTTCAAGAGCCTGGATGCGCTGATGGCCATGCAGGGACGCGTGTTCGCCGAGCGTGAGCAGGCGGCGCAGGTGCTGTACGACGACGCCCGGCGCACCATGCTGGGGCTGTTGCTGTTGTGCGTGGCGCTGGTGGTGACCGCTGCCGTCATCGTCACCCGCAGCGTGATCCGCCCGCTGGGCGGGGAGCCCGACGAAGCCGCACGTGTACTCAGCCATATCGCCCAGGGCGACCTGACCATCGAAGTGCCGCTGGGCAACAGCGCCGAAGGCAGCGTGATGCGCAACCTGCACCAGATGCAGCAGAACCTCAACCAGATGGTCCGACAGATTGCCGCGTCGGTGGACGGCGTGGCCAGTTCCTCCGAAGAGTTGAGCGCGGTCAGCAGCCAGACCAGCAACAGCTTGCAGTCCCAGGGCCAGGAGATCGAGCAGGCGGCCACCGCCGTGAATGAGATGACCGCCGCCGTCGACGAGGTGGCGCGCAATGCCGTGAGTACCAGCGAGGCTTCGCGCCTGTCGGAGCAGACCGCTCAGCGTGGCCGTGCCCAGGTGCAGGAGACCGTGGCGTCGATCAACACCCTGGCCACCGGCGTGGTGGAAACCTCGGAGCGCATCCAGCAACTGGCCGGCCGTGTGCAGGACATCAGCAGCGTGCTCGAAGTGATCCGCAGCATCGCCGACCAGACCAACCTGCTGGCCCTCAACGCCGCCATCGAAGCGGCCCGGGCCGGCGATGCCGGGCGCGGGTTCGCGGTGGTGGCCGATGAGGTGCGCGCGCTGGCCCATCGCACCCAGGCCTCGACCCAGGAGATCGAGCAGATGATCGGCAATATCCGCCAGGACACCGAACACGCGGTGGCGGCCATGCACAACAGCAGTGAGCGGGTGCAGGCGACCCTCGGCGTGGCGCAGCGTTCGGGGGAGGCGCTGGATGAAATCACGCGGTCCATCTCGCAGATCAACGAGCGCAACATGATGATCGCCAGCGCCACCGAAGAGCAGGCGCTGGTGGCGCGGGAGGTGGATCGTAACCTGGTGGGCATCCGCACACTGTCGCAGCAGGTGTTGCAGGGGGCTTTGCATACGGAGACGGCGGGGCATGACCTGGCGGGGATGGCGGGGGCGCTGCATCAGACCGTGGCGCGCTTCAAGGTCTAGCGGGAAGTTGGCAAATGTGGGAGGGGCTTGCCCCCGATGACGGAGTGTCACTGACAGATGAACTGGCTGACCCACTGTCATCGGGGGCAAGCCCCCTCCCACAGTCTCAATGCTTCAGTTGATCCAGCCCCAGAACTGCAGCCACCAGCCGTAGCCGATCAACCCGGTACTCATCAGCATGCACAGCCACGCCCGTCCGCGAGGCAGTCCCTCGAGTCGTTGCCACGCCAACCACAGGCACCAGCCGATCGCCGCCATCAAGATCACCGCTCGCAGCGGTTGCACCCACGCCAATACCAAGCCTTCGTAGCGCAACAGCTTCACCGTGGTCGCCGACAAACCCAGGAACAACCCCGTACCACCCAGGGGCGTCAGTGTCAGCGCCAGGGGCCGAAACAGTGCGCGATCGCCCGCCGAGCGCGCAGCCAGTTGCAACCACAGCCAGCATCCGCCGCCCACCACCAGCGAGCTGCCGGCCAGATACAGCACGATGCACACCCCGTCCAGCCAACTGAAGCTGTCATTGCGTTGCGGGTAATGGGTGAGCAACCACCAGGGGGCGTTGTCGTGCAGCGGCCATAGCCAGTCGTGGCTCACCAGCCACTCGGCCAGGTGTTGCTTGAGGGCGATGAACCAGGGGCTCACCGTCCACTGAAACGCGCCCATGGCCAGGCCGATCACACCGAACAGCAAGAGGCGCGCGTCCCAGGCCGAGCCGTGTTGCAGGGGGGCCTGGAGAATCTCCTGGTTGCATGAGCGGGCGATCAATTGCACCGCGCCGCGTTGCCCGCTGCAGCGGCCGCAGGCGTGGCATTCGCTGGCGCCTTGCAGGCGGCGGATATCCAGCAGCGGCGCGCAGTTGGGCAACGGCAGGCGTGGCGCGGCGTTGGCCTTCCAGCGTTGTTCATCCACGGCGAAGTGCACCGGCGCCAGGCGGGCGAGCAGGGCGAAGACGCCGCTGACCGGGCACAGGTAGCGGCACCAGACGCGTTTGCCGCGCACGAACAGCAGGCCGACCACGACCGCCGCGAGGGTCGAGCCTCCGAGGATCAGCAGCGCGGCCTGGGCGTAGTCGTACACGCTGATCAACTGGCCGTAGAGCGTGGTCAAGCAAAAGCCCAGGGTCGGCCAGCCACCCCAGCGCAGCCAGCGCGGAATGCCCAGGCCGCGCCCGTGCTGGCTGGCCCATTCGCTCAAGGCACCTTCCGGGCAGAGCACCCCGCACCACAGGCGCCCGAACAGCACCATCGACAGCAACACGAACGGCCACCAGAGGCCCCAGAAGATGAATTGCGCAAGCAGCGTGAGGTTGTCGAGCAGGCGCGCCTGGCTGTCCGGCAGGGGCGACAGCGTCGGCAACACCAGCAGCACGGCGTACACCAGCACCACCGCCCATTGCACGCTTCGGATCAGCCGCCCATGGCGACGCATGCCATCGCCCAGTTGCTGTAGCCAGCTCATGCGGCTTGCCGTGACCGGCGCAGGCCGTTGCCCACCAGCAGCCAATAGCCGAGCAACACCAGCACCGTGATCAGGCTGGGCGCGGCGCGGTAGCCGGCGAAGTCTGCCAGCAACGCGCCCAGGCCATGGCTGTCACTGAGCAGCAGGCTGCTGTCCCAGCGGCTGTCGCCAAACGCCGAGTAGACCCAGTCGGGCATGTCCATCGCCAGCAGTTGCCCACTGATGCGGTCCACCGCAGCGACCAATAACGCGCCGCCCAGCAGCAACAGCAAGGCTTCGCTGAGGGCGAAAAAACGTGCCCAGGAAATAAAGCGTTGGCTGCTGCGCAACAGCACCACGGTCAGCCCGGCCAGCACCAGCCCCAGCACGCCACCGACGGCGAACAGGCCCAGGGCTTCGTCGTGCAGACGGGCACCGGCGCCATACAAAAACACCACGGTCTCGCTGCCTTCGCGGCTCACCGCCAGCAGGGCCAGCAGCAACACGCCCCAGCTGCCGTGCCGGGCCAGGCGCCGGTCGGCTTCACTGACCAGCCGGTGTCTGAGGGTGGGCGCATGGCGATGCATCCAGAACACCATCTGCACCATCAGGCCGCTGGCGACCAGGGTCAGCGCCGCTTGCAGCCATTCACCCGCGGGGCCGGTCATGGCTTCGCCGGCCCACAGCATCAACACCGCCAGCCCGGCGGAACCGAGCAGGCCCAGCAGCACGCCGGCCCAGAGGTAACGGGCCAGGCGTGAGCGACCGGCCTGGCAGCTGATCCAGGCCTGCAGAATGCCGATCACCAGTAGCGCCTCGACGCTTTCGCGCCACACAATAAACATCGATGTGTTCATCAACGGCTCCTATTCGGCACGGATGCTGCCTTCGGGCAGTTGGGGGTTGAATTCGTCGAAGAACGGATAGGTGCCTGGCTTGAGGGGGTGGATCACCACAAAGGTGGCCACCCCAGGGGACAAGACTTTCTCCACCCGCAACGGCGTGCTTTCGAATTCGGCCGGGCCTTGGCCGAGGTTCTTGAGCACGATCTTGAAACGCTCGCCGGCCTTGACCGCCAATTGGGGTGGGGTGAAGTGGCCGTCTTGCAGAGTCAGCTCATAGGTGGGTAGAGGCGCGGCCAAGGCCGCACCGTTCAGCACAAACCCGCCGAGCAGCAGGGCGCGGCGCATCAATAGCCGCCTTTCTTGCCGATGCCGGCGTAGACGAATTCGTAGTGCACTTCGCAGCGTTCGAACCAGGGCGCGACGCCGGTTTCCTTGTCGGTATGATGGCCCAGGGAACGGTGGCCGGAAGGCGGTGTAACGGTGAAGGTGAGGCTGTATTTTCCCGGCCCTTGCAGCTTGACGTTGTCGCCATAGTGCGGGCCGTCATTGGCGACCATGGCGTGGAAGTCTCCGTTGATGGGCTGCGTGTCACCTTGCTTTTTCAGCGAGAAGGACAGGTTCAGGTAAGGCACGAAACTGCCTTCCTGAAAGCCCTGGGCGTTGTCTGCCGTGGCGCGTACGTCGGCTTCCAGGTGCACGTCGGAGTCGGCGGTGGCGCGCATCATCCCCGCAGGGGCCATCTCGATCGGTTGCAGGTACACCGCGCCGATTTCCAGCCCCGGGCAGTGTTGCGGTTCGCCGATTGGATACTCTTTCGCGGAAGCCGCGCCGGTGGTCATCAACAGGAGGATGGGCAGCAGGGATGAGGTACGCATGAGGGCTTCCTGACGGGTGAGGGGAGAGAGCCCGAGTCTAGGAAGGTCTGGCGTGAATAATAATGATTCTTGTCAAGTTTGCAGGATATTTCATGATTGCCCGGCTTGATCCGGGTCAAGGCTGGGTTGGGATCGTGGCGTTAGGCTTGACCCACAGTTCGCCGGTAGGAAGCTGCTTCATGGCCAAGCCTTTTCCGCTGCATCCCAAACACCCTGAACGCATCTGCTGGGGGTGTGACCGCTATTGCGCCGCCTCTGACCTGGCTTGCGGCAACGGTGCCGACCGCACCATGCACCCGGCCGAGATGCTCGGTGATGACTGGTATGAACACGGCGACTGGGGGCTCACGCCCGAGCCGCCGCCCGCACAAAACACCGAAGCCCCTTCACCACCCGAGAGGGTTCGATGAAGCCAACATCAGGCTGCCAGGGGTTTGCTGGCTTGCTGCTTTTTGTGCGCTGTTTTCATGGCTTCCATTTCGGCGCCCAGTTCTTCGAGGCGTGCTTTACCGAGTAACTTCCTCGCTTGGGGGAACATCTCGGTTTCTTCCTCTTCAATATGGTGCTCCAACAATTCCTTGACCACTTTGACCCGCCCCGAGAACTCCGTTGTCGACGGTTCGGTCTGCTTCAGGTCCGGGAGCACCAGAGAGTCGACGGTGCGATGCTCCTCCTTGGCCTCGTGGTACATGATGTCTTGTTCCTTACCGCCGGCCTTTCTGAACGCCGGGTAGAGGATCTCTTCTTCCAACTTGGTGTGCAGGCTGATTTCCGCTTCCAGCTTGGCCAGCAGATCAGTGCGTTTCTTGACCCCGCGTTCAGTGGACTCACTCAGTTGAGTCAACAGGGCTTTGACGCGTTCATGGTCGGCTTTGAGCAGGTCAATCGCATTCATGGGTGACACCTCACGGGAAACGCAGGGCGTGTCGAAATGCACGCCTCGTCCAGTGCAGGGTTGCATCAGTTGTACCAACTTAAACCATCTTGAATTCATCAAATAATTCAATGGTCTACGCCAAGTGTGCGGCTGTGTGGGTCGTGCAGGTTGCATGGTTGGCCCGATGGAGCGTTGCATTCCACAACGCTAGGAGGTTGGGGCAAATTTTAATGAACCCTCGCGGCTGATGCTTGACCTAACGCATACGACCTAGGAGGTGAAGCATGGAAATTCAATATATCTGGATCGGTCTGGCAGTGATTCTGCTGCTGCTGGAATTGTGGGCGATCAATATCGTGTTGCGCAGCACGGGGGGCTGGGAGTCGAAAGGGTTATGGCTGGTGGTGCTGATTTTTGTGCCGCTGTTCGGGCTGATCGCTTGGGCGATGTTCGGGCCGAAACGGGAGATGCCGGAGCATCGTAAAAGCTGAAGCATCAGCCCATAAAAAACAGGCGCCTCGACGGCGCCTGTTTTCGTTCAGCGCTTGGGCGTCAGCCTGCCACTGCCTTAGCAATCGCCTCATTGAACGCAGGCAAGTCGTCCGGCGTGCGCGAGGTAATCAGGGTCCAGCCGTTGGCCTTGCATTCCTTGACGTCGGCATCGACCCAGCCAGCGGCCCCGGCGTTTTCCAGGTCGATGCGTACGCTCTTGTAGGAGGTCAGGGTCTTGCCTTTGATCACGCCTGCATCAATCAGCGTCCATGGCCCGTGACAGATCGCGGCCACGGTTTTACCGGCCTGCACGAACTCATTGATCAGCTTCAGCGCGGCTGGATCCTGGCGCAACGTGTCCGCATTGACGGTGCCACCGGGAATGACCAGTGCATCGAAATCAGCACCGGAGAGCTCGGACAGTTTTGCAGCGGATTCCACCGTCTGGTCTTTCTCGGTGTCGCCCACGAAGGTCTGTGTGGTGCCGCCCTTGCTGGAGGCGTGGGTCACCGTCGCGCCATAACCGCGCAGTGCTTCCAACGGTTTGAGCAGTTCGTCGCGCTCGATGCCGGTATTGGAGGTGATGACCAGAATCTTCTTGCCGTTTAGGTGTGAACTCATGATCGAGTGTCTCCTGATGGGGAATGGGATGTGGGAGAGTTGATCCGGCTCGCACGGCAAAGGTTTAAATTAATTTGCGCTTATTTTCCGGGCGGTTGGCGCGGGCAATTTCCTTGAACTATCCAGATTGGCAGGCCTCTGCTGCTTAAGCGCCCGCCATTTTCACGGGCCTTCAATTGACTGGAGATACACCATGACTGCCGATAAAACCCCTGCCCCCATCAGCTCTGAAGAAGCCCAGAACGGCACGGAAAAACCCGCCAAGGGCCAGACCCTGGAACGCCCGAATCCCAAGACTGAAACCGTCGATAAAGTGGTGACGCCCACCTCGATCAAGGACATCGAGCGCCAGACCGATGCCATCAACGAACAGGCCGCCAAGGCCGAGCGCAAGCTGGGCCACTGAGCATGGCCCGTGCCATCAGCGCGACGGAGTTGGGCATCGACCTCAAGCCCGGCGATGACCACGCGCTGTTCAAGTGGTTTATCGCCAGCTTCCTGATGGGCAAGCGTATCCAGGCACCGATTGCCGCGCAGGCCTATAAGGTGATTGTCGAGGAAGAAGGCCGTGACACTGCGCGCAAGCTGCAGCACTGCACATCGCGTGAATTGGTGGCCATGCTTGGACGCGCGCATTACGTGCGCTATGACGAAACCACCGCGCAACGCTTGCTCGACCTCAGCGCCAGGTTGAACGCCGAATACGCCGGCAAGATCACCCACATGCGCAGCGCCAGCGAAAGCCGTGAGGCCTTCGAAAAACGCCTTGGAGAATTCGACGGGGTGGGCCCCAAGACCATCGAGATTTTCATGCGCGATGCGGCCAAGGTGCTGTTCTGACTGTGCCTACTCGACCTCTACCCGCAGCACTTCCAACCCTAGCTGCTCATACGCCTCCACACTCGGCACGTGCCATTCGGTGATCAGCGTGTGAATACGACTGCACGGCGCCACCACAAACGGCTCCACGGCGCCGAGCTTGTCGGCCATGGTCACCGCCACCACGTGGGACGCACTGTCGAGCAAGGCTTGCTTGACCGCCACTTCATCAAAATGCAGCGAACTGATGCCGACTTGCGGATGCAGCGCGCATACGCCGGTAAATAGCAGGTCGGCCTTGATGCTCTGGATCAGCCGTACAGTTTCATGGCCGCTGGTGGAGAGCGTGGCCGGGTTGAGTTGGCCGCCGGTGAGGATCACTTTTACCTCGGGATGGTCGGCCAGGGCGATGGCGATCATGGGCGATGTGGTGACCACCGTCAGGCGGATCGAATGCGGCAATGACTGGGCGATCTGCAGGGTGGTGGAGCCGGAATCGAACAGCACGATCTGGCCGTCCTCGACCCGTTCGGCGGCCAGGCGGGCGAGGTGGCGCTTGGCGTCGTTGGTCTCGCCGACACGGGTGAAGAAGTCCTTGCCGGTGTCCTTGGGCCGGGGCAGGGCGCCGCCGTGCACGCGTTGCAGCAGGCCGGCGGCGGCGAGTTCGCCGAGGTCGCGGCGAATGGTGTCCTGGGACACGGCGAAGTGCTCCACCAACTCCGAGGCGGTGACTTTGCCGTCGCGCTCCAGCAGCAACAAAATCTTCTGTTTGCGCAAGGAAGGCAGGTCGATGGCTTGATGCGTGTTGTGCATGGTTTTGCGTCTTTTTGCGGGTTTGTGCGAGATTAATCGCGCAGTGCTGTAAACGCAATGGCTGGTTGTGCGCGCGATGGGCGGTTACTCTCAGCGTTCAGTCCAGGGAGAGGTGACCTAGATGTCGTTGATCACAACCATCTAAGATTTACGCAAGCTCGCGCAAAAACGTGTGCCACGCATGTTCTACGACTACGCCGATTCCGGCTCCTGGACTGAGAGCACCTACCGCGCCAATGAAAGCGACTTTGCCCGCATCAAGTTCCGCCAGCGGGTGGCGCGCAATATCGACGAGCGCTCGATCCGCGCCCGCATGATCGGCCAGGACATGGCCATGCCCGTCGCGCTGGCGCCGACCGGGTTGGCCGGCATGCAGCATGCCGATGGCGAGATTCTCACCGCCCGCGCTGCCGCTGCCTTTGGCCTGCGCTATACCTTGTCGACCATGAGCATTTGTTCGCTGGAAGACATCGCCGAACACGTCGGCCAGCCGTTCTGGTTCCAGCTGTACGTGATGCGCGACCGCGCCTTTATCGAGCAATTGATCGAGCGCGCGAAGGCCGCCGGTGTGGATGCATTGGTGCTGACCCTCGACCTGCAGATCCTCGGGCAACGCCACAAGGATTTGATCAACGGCCTGTCCGCGCCGCCCAAACTGACGTTGCCGAATATTCTCAACATGGCCACCAAACCGCGTTGGGTGATGGGCATGCTGGGCACTAAACGGCGCGGCTTCGGCAATATCGTCGGGCATGTAAAAGGCGTGGCCGACATGAGTTCGCTGTCGTCCTGGACCGCCCAGCAATTCGACCCGCGCCTGAGTTGGGATGATGTGGAGTGGATCAAGAAGTGCTGGGGTGGCAAGTTGATCATCAAGGGCATCCTCGATGTGGAGGATGCACGCCTGGCCGCGAATGCCGGCGCCGATGCGTTGGTGGTGAGCAATCACGGAGGACGGCAATTGGATGGCGCCCCGTCGAGCATCAGCCAGTTGCCGGCGATTGTGGAGGCGGTGGGGGAGCGCATCGAGGTGTGGCTCGACGGCGGCATTCGCTCCGGCCAGGACGTGCTCAAGGCGATGGCGTTGGGTGCCAAAGGTACGATGATCGGCCGGCCGCATTTGTATGGCCTGGGGGCGATGGGCGAGGCGGGTGTGACCAAGGCGCTCGAGATTATCGCCCGTGAGTTGGACGTGACGATGGCGCTGTGTGGGTATAACGATATACGCGATGTGAATCGCGAGATTTTGTTGCCGGGGACATTCCCGGAAAACGTTTACTGAGCAAAAAAAACGTAAAAAAATAAAAAGAGTTGTCCACGAAAACCGTGGGTATCTCTGTGGATAACTTTGCGAAGCCCCGGCAGGGTTGGCGATTTAAGCCAAGATCAATATTTGATCAACTTCGGATTCGGCCCAGCATGGGCTGGGTTTGCGCTTGACAGGCAAGCGCGAACCCAGTGCCGAAAAACGTTTTTACGAGTTGCCGTTGTGGCCTGTGGAGTGCGTGACAACCTGCGCCGGCATCTTCGCTTGCATCAGTTTGTCCAGCGCCTGGCCATAGCTGCGACCGGCCAGGCTCATGCTGTTGTTGTGGCTGGCACCGGGCACCAGTAACAGCCGCTTGGGCTCCCGGGCGGCTTCAAACAACTGCTGGCTGAAACGCGGTGGTACATAGCGGTCGTCAAGGCCATGCACCACCAGCAGCGGCATATGGATGTCGGCGATCTTGTCGATGGAATCGAACTTCTGCGACAGCAACCAACGCACCGGCAGTGAGGTATTCGCCACGGCGGTGGCTACATCCGCCAGCGACGTAAAGGTGGATTCGATCACCAGCCCACGCACCGGCAAGGGTGTCTGCCTGCCCAATTCGGCAGCCAGGTCGATGGCCACTGCACCGCCCAGCGAGTGCCCGTAGATCAGGCGTTTCTGTGGGTCGGGTTGCAGTACCTGGAAACGTTCCCAGGCGATGCGTGCGTCTTCGTACACGGTGGTTTCCGACGGCAGCTCGCCGTGGCTCTGGCCGAAACCGCGATAGTCGATGGCCAGCACCGAATAACCCAGGGCGTGCAGTTGCTCGATGCGAAACAGCTGCCCGGTGAGGTTCCAGCGCACGCCGTGCAGGTAGAGGATCGCGGGAGCGTCTTTCTTGTCCGCCGGGTACCACCAGCCATGGATGTTCTGCCCCGATTTGAAGCTGGCCGGCTTGAGCTCGAATTCCTGCACCGCCTTGGGCAAACCGCTGTACCAACTGGCGGTGCCCGGCTCGATGCGAAACACCAGTTCGCGTTCCTTGTGTTGCAGCACGGCGCAGCCCACGGGCAGGCCGACAATCAGCAGCGCCATGCACACCAGGGGAAACCAGCGCAGGCTCAGGCGCGAGAGAAAACGTGAGGACATGAAGGTTCCAGGTAAAAGGTCAAGCAGGGGTTTTACCAGATGGCTTGCCCAGGCAGGTATTAATTCGACAGCCGCCCATGGGTGTTTCTTACAAAGTGTTACTGCATTGAACAAGACGTGCAGAGATTGTTAGGGTGGGCCGCCGAACAGGAGAGCAAGCACATGGATTTCACAGGCAAGACTGCAATTGTCACCGGCGGTGCACGCGGGTTGGGGCTCTGTTACGCACGGGCCCTGGCCCAGGGCGGTGCACGGCTGGTGATCAGCGATATCGGCGCCGACAGCGCGGGCGCAGGCAGCGATGCAACGGTCGTCCAGGTGGCGGCAGAGGCGTTGCAGGCCGAGGGCTTGAACGTGATCGGCCACGGCGGCGACCTGTCCACGGACGAGGGCTGCCGGCAGCTGGTTGCGTACACCCTCGAGGCCTTTGGCCAACTCGATATCCTGATCCACAACGCCGGCTGGGTGGGTTACCAGAACATCGCCGACCTTGACGCCACGTTCCTGCAGCGTGCCATGGACATCAACCTCTACGCCCCGCTGTGGCTGTGCAAGCACGCCTGGCCGCACCTGCTGCGTTCACCCGCGCCGCGCATCATCCTCACCACCTCCGACCGCGCCATGTACGCGCAGTACGAGCAAACCGGCCTGGTGGCCTACAGCGCCGGCAAGATGGCCCAACTGGGGATCATGAATGCGTTGAGCCATGAGGGGCTGGAGGCGGGCGTCAAAGTCAATGCAATCTCGCCGGTGGCGAAGACGCGCATGTGGGGCGTGACTGGAGAGCCGGACGAACTCAAGCCTGAGTGGGTGACGCCAGGGGTGGTGTACCTGGCATCGGCGCAGTGTGAAGACACCGGCTACATCCTGCGCGCGAGCAACGGCCAATTCACCGCTACGCGGTTTACGGAAAACCCCGGGGTTGAATATCCGCGTAACCTGGCGCGGATCAAGGCAAGCAGCGCAGAAGAAGTCGCCGCTGCCTGGGATCGCATCAAACAGACACATTCCCTTTCTTGAGAAAACGACCATGGCTGACAGCCCCGTGCGCATTACCGCTGAAGAGACCCTTTCGAAAAACTGGTACCTGCTGAAAAAGTACAGCTTCGACCTGCGCCGCCGCGACGGCAGCTGGCAAGCCCAGACCCGCGAGGTGTACGACCGCGGCAACGGCGCGACCATCCTGCTGTACAACCGCGCGCAGCGTACGGTGTTGCTGATTCGCCAGTTTCGCATGCCGACGTTTGTCAACGATTACCATGGCTACCTGATCGAAGCGGCGGCTGGCTTGCTCGACAATGCCAGCCCCGAAGAGCGGATCCGACTGGAAGCGGAAGAAGAAACCGGCTACCGCGTGGGGCATGTGGAGAAGATCTATGCGGCCTTCATGAGCCCAGGGTCGGTGACGGAGCGGATTCACTTTTTCATGGGTGAATATCAGCCAGGTGATCGGGTTGGGACTGGCGGTGGCTTGGAAGAGGAGGGCGAAGATATCGAAGTGCTGGAGCTGGGCTTTGAAGAGGCTTTGGCAATGGTGCAGAGCGGGGAGATTGTGGATGGGAAGACCATCATGTTGTTGCAGCATTTGGAGTTGCGGATGCTTAAAGAGGGTTGGTGAACTCCCTTTGTTTGGGTGATCCCGCTTGTTGTGGTTCGCAGCCTTCCTGTGGTGAGCAGGCTTGCCCTGCGTTGGGCTGCGCAGCAGCCCCAAAACAGACAATGCGGGGTTACCTGAAAACACCCATCGCCTGGACTGGGGCCGCTTCGCGGCCCAACGCAGGGCAAGCCTGCTCGCCACAGAGGGGCGGTGTTGCCTTGGAGGGCGGTGTTTGGGTTACCAGGTTGACTGGTCTTCGAGGCTGGCTTTTTGGAGGTCTTCTTTCCAACTGATTTGAGCGAGTTGATATACATCCACTAAAAATTCTCTAGGGTTTTCAAGTTCGTACCATTCTTCTCTTGGCCATGACGCGGCCTCATCTTCATTTATATCGAATAAGCTCTGGAAGTCATAACTTTCATTGTTCAGGCTGCTTTCTAGGGCCTTGATCAAAACATATTTATGTCTGTAAGAAAGGTAGCTTAAATTCAGGGCGTAATTTTTTATGAGGAACTCTCGGTCGGCTCTTTCGTTTGGATTATATTTCTCCAGGTCTAGACCTGGTCCTTGCTCTTGATCATATATATCAAATACACCAATGAACCATTTCAGGCTAGGATCGAACGGCTCATTTAAAAATGGGTTTTTCAACATTATTTCTTCTCGGCTGGAAAGGCGGTAAATGGCCTGGTGTTATCTTTTTTATCAAATTTCACTTCGAACCAGTTTAGGTTTTCATTAAGGGTTGGGCTTTCAACCTGTTTTTTGTTAGGGCGATAGCCTCGTCCTGCTCCGGGTAATTCCAGCTTGAGTATCGGATTTTTATTGTGATCCATTCCGTTGAACGGATCTAGCCCAAGCGATTCACGTGTCAACGCCTTGTTCAATGCGTTGAGTTGCATTTTCCAACCATGAAACTGAGAGCTTAAGTTTCCTTTCGCTCCAGGCTTATGCAATCCGGTGCTCGGGTCTGTTCCATCAATTGCTCTCTGTTTTAGCGCAGTATCGGTGATCTCAGGGCCGTGCTTGGCGACAGTGTGCATGTCATATTTTTCTTCAAGTTCTAACACGCGTCGTTTTGCATTTGCCTCAGTTAGGGCCCCAATTCGTTCGCTTCGATCTTTCCTTGTTAGCCTCGGTAGTGCTGGCTGACTTTCGTTGGCCCTGGCTTTTATAATTGGGTTTTCGACCTCACTGCCGGGCTTGCATTCACCGACGCCAGGACATGAGCTGAGCCCTAACGGGTCTACCCACCCGGTAGGGTTGGGCACGTACTGGTAGGCATTGATCCCACCCGCCAGCTTCACCGGGTCCGGCGTGATGTAGCGACCAACATCCGGATTGTAGTAGCGATGGCGGTTGTAGTGCAGCCCGCTTTCCTGATCGAAATACTGACCCTGGAAGCGCAGCGGGTTGTCGACTTTTCCTATATCGAGGCGGGTTATTTCGCCGTAGGCGCGGTAGTGCGCCGACCAGACGATTTCGCCGTCTTGGGCAGTGAGTTCCTGCGGGGTGCCCAGATGGTCAAGTTGGTAGTGGTAGGCCTTGGTTTCCTTGGGGCCGAAGCCTTCCAGCAAGGCTAGCGGACGGAAGCTGTCGGGTTCGTAGAGATAGCTGCGATGCCGATCCGCATGGTGTTCGGCAATCAGTTTGTCGCCTTGCCAGAAGAACTCGGTGGTGATGCCGTCGACGGTTTTACTGATACGCCGCCCAAACGGGTCGTAGCGGTAGCTGGCGGTCTGGCCGTTGGGTTTTTTAATACCGATCAGACGATGCTGACAGTCGTAGCGGTATTCGGTGACGAGTGCGTGACCTTTGCCACGCCGTTCACGGATAAGGTTGCCGAAGGCGTCGTAGTCATAGTGGTGGTCGCCCTGGATCATCAGGCGGTTGCCGGCGACGATGTCGGGGCCGGGGCGGTTTTGCATGAGCAGGTTGCCGGCGGGGTCGTGGCCGAAGCGTTCTTGCTCGCCTTGGGTGTGGTCGGCGCGGGTGAGGCGGTTGAGTGGGTCGTAGTGGTAGCGGTGTTCGCCCTTGCGGGTGTCGAGCAGGCGGGTGAGGTTGCCGGATTTGTCGTAGTCGTAGTGGCGTCGGTAGAGCGGGCCTTCGGCGTCGTTGATGCTCTGGTTGAACAGGCGTCCCTGGTGGTCGTGTTGGTAGTGGCTGAGCAGGTTTCCTTGGGCGCGTTGCTGTTCGCGACCGGCCTTGAACAGGTGTGAGGTGAGGACCGCGCCGTTCAGTTCGACGGTGGCGAGGTGGCCACCTTTGTCGTGATTGAAGGTGAGGCGGTTGTTGTCCGGCAGACGCAGGTTTTGCAGGTGGCCGCAGGCGTCGTAGCCGTAGCGCAGGGTGCCCCAGCCTTGGTGTTCGGCGGTGAGGCGGTTTTGGCTGTCGTACTCGTAGGCCAGGGCCCAGTGGCCGTCTTCGACGCTGAGGAGGTTGCCCTGGCGGTCGTAGGTGTAATCGACGGTATTGCCATCGGGTAGGGTTTTTCTGATCAGGCGTCCGGCATGGTCGCGCTGGTAGCGGGTAACCAGCTGACTGCCGTCATCGCCGTGTTCGGTCTTTTCCCGAAGGTTGCCGTTGAGGTCGTATACGTACGCCGTGCGCTGACCGTCAAAGCCGATTTCCTGCTGGATCAGGCCGTTGCTGTGGTACTGGAGCCGGTAGGTCTCACCCACCTCGTTTTCGATCTCGGTCAGCAGTAACCGCGCGTTGTCGTAGCGGTAGTTGACCTGTGTACCATCGGCATTGATGCGGCGGCTGATCAGGTGCAGGCCGTCGGCGTATTCGTAGCGGGTGATGTTCCCGAGTTCATCGCGCTCGGCGGTGATTTTTCCGTAGGGGTTGTAGCTGTATTCCTTGAACCCGTCGCCTGGCAGCACAACACGAGTCAACCGACCCACGCTGTCCCACTGATACTGGGTCAGTGCGCCGTGTTCATCTTCCCGTGCAATCTGCCGCCCTAGATCGTCATAGCGATAACGCTTGATCCCACCATTCGGCAACTGCTCTTCAAGCAACTGCCCACGCTCATTCCACACCAGCCGCTGACAGCTGTGATCCGGGTACCAAACCCCAATCAGTTGGCCATATTTGTTGTAGCTGTAGTCAGTAGTGCTGCCATCAGGATCGGTCTTACGGATGACATCGCCCTGATCATTGCGCTCATACTTCCAGACGGCTTCACCACGCCGCACCACCCGTACGAACCCGTTGTCATGCTCGTAGGTCGTCGGCTCATCGTCCCCCGGAAACACGGCCACCAAGCGCCCGGCTTCGTCGTACTGATACGCCGTGATCGCTCCCAGCGGATCCTGCTCAACCGTCAGCCGGCCTTTTTCATCGTAGGATTTAAAGTGCTCGGCCCCGTCCGGATCCACCCGCTGCACCAGCCGCGCCCGCTGGTCATGCACGTAGACTTCCTGGCTACCATCGGCGTTAAACACCGTGACCTGGCCGTTGTCATCCCAGGCATAACGCGTGTCCATCTGCGAGAAACTCGCCCAATGCCGCACACATCGCGCGGCCTTGCCAGACCGTTCCCACTCCCAGAAAAAACTCGCGCCACCGGCCAAGCCGCGCTCAAGAATGACGTGCTGTTCGTCGTACCGATAAACCTCGCTTTCACCGACGGCATTGGTCGCTGAAACCAGTCGTCCCAAGTCGTCATAGGCGTAGGAAACAACGGTCTGCTCCGTCACCCAAACAAACGGCCCGTCATCCACGACGCGATGAATCTGGTAATCCACCGCCACGATGCGGCCCGATGCATAACGCAAAAACAGCGAGCGCCCGACACCGTTATCCACCCGCTCAACACGCCCCAGAAAATCCCGGGTAATGCGCAGCCGGTTGTCATACGCGTCGCTGATCGCTGTCAGCACACCGTCGCGGAAGTGGTAGAAACGTGATGCCTGCGCCAGCACCAGTTCATCAGGCAACGACCCTAGGTAGATCGCCGCTTCGGCCAGGCTATTGGTGATCGCAGGTCGAGCAGCCGTGGGCAAGGGCAGGGTGGTCGACCGATTCTCATGATCGGTCCACACCACCGAATCCCCGGAAACACTCAACCGATGCGCCAGCGAGTGACTCCAGCCAAACCCCAGCCCGCAATCCATTTCCACCGCACTGGTGCGATACAACCGTGTCCACTCAAACGGCAAGATCCCGTCCAGCGTGCCATCGGTCAGGGTCAGCAATTCCTCGCCGGTGACCATCGACACCGGGCAGCCATTGGTGACGGTCTTGTCCGCAGGTGCCGCCGCATCCCCATTGGGATTGCGAGCAGAAACCGGCACATCATCCACAGGCTCTTGCTGAACCAACACGGTTCGCTGGGACTTGCTGCGCACCACCGGCACCGCGTTGGAAACCACCTGATCCCCAGCCTTCAACGGCGCATCTGGAATCGTCTTGATCGTCGTCGCCTGGCTACTGAGCAATATCGGCTTGGCAACCCGCGTGTGATCATCCGCACGAAATTTCCCGAACTGCCCAGCCATGTGCTCAAGCCATGTGCGTACACGTTGAGACTTGATGCTGCCCAGCACCTTCGTACTGATGCGTACCGCCATCCCCATCCCGGCCGTGGCAAGGCACAGCAGCAAATTGATCAATACTTCAGCGCTGATTTCCCCCAGCAGCTCATTCATATAAGGCGGCGGCAACATCCGCATCCAACTGACCATTGCCGACAGATAAATGAACAGCAACGGCTCATCACTCAGCACCAGCAGGCCCTTTGCGATGCTTTCGGTGCCGAGCTTCAACAGCTTTTCGAATTCTGCCTGGGTCAGGTAATGCAGCAGCTTTTCGGCATGCTGCAGTGGGTCCAGAAACCACTGAAGCATCTGCTTGATGTTGTCCCAGAGTGAATACAACGCCCCACTGAACCCGCGTGCGTAGGCTTGGTGCAGCGAGAGGTAGCGCTTGAGGAAATTGGCTTCGGAATAACCCTTCCACAAGGCGGCGAAGGTGGTGGTCCACTCACGGCGCAGCCAGCCTTCCAGCGGTTCGATCACCGACTGATAAGAGGCGTACAGCGCCTTGAAGTGCGCCTTGGAAACGTTGGGATAGAAACTGACCCGGTACTGCTGGTTGCGATCACATTCCTTGATTTCGAGAATGCCGCTGGGCCCGATGGTTTTATGGAGGGGCTCCCCGAGCGGGCCACCCTTCGGATCAATGCGCTGCACCATTACGGGCGTATCGCCGATGGGTACGAATCGAGAACTCTGGAACATATGCACCAGGGTCAGCGTGCCGTCTGCCTGGCAGGTTGCGGTGGTGGTGCTGGGAAACAGGGAGCGGTTGATCGGCGCGACCAGCGCCACTTCATCCCCCACCTTGAAGACCTGTTCGATATCCAGCGCCGAAAAGCTGAAAAAGCTCGAAGCCCAGGCGTCGTAGTGATTGAGGCAGCGCTTGAAGTCGCTGATAACGGATTCGACGTCTCGCGTCTTTGAATCCAGGGTGGCCAGTACCAAATAGCCAATGGTTTGGCTGGTCACTTCGATCATGAAACCGCCCCATCCACCGGAGCCCAAACCCATAACGCCATCTGCAATCCCTCGCACTGTGTAGTCAGGCGAGGGACTTTGCGGACGTTTGCAGGGTAGGGGAGTAGAGCTAATCCGGCGGTTATGTGGGACGGTTCGACAAAGCTCGTCCGCTATCGCGCGACTAGCGGCTATTGTCAGAAATTTCCCACAGGAGTACAAATGTACTCCATGACGACTCTCACCCCCCGCCGTACCGCCATCCTGACCTTTATCCGCGACCGCATCGCGCAGCAAGGCCAGCCCCCGAGCCTCGCCGAGATCGCCGAGGCGTTCGGTTTTGCCTCGCGCAGCGTGGCGCGCAAGCATGTGCTGGCGCTGACCGAAGCCGGGTATATCGAGGTCAACCCCCACCAGGCCCGTGGCATTCGCCTGCTCAACCAGCCGGCGCGCCCGGAATGGCTGGACGTGCCGGTGCTCGGTCGCGTGGCCGCAGGTTTGCCTATCGGCGCCGATGCCGAAGTGCACAGCCGCCTGCAACTGGACCCGTCGACCTTCGCGAAAACCCCGGACTACCTGTTGCGGGTGCAGGGCGATTCGATGATCGAGGACGGCATCCTCGACGGTGACCTGGTCGGCGTACGCCGCAGTGCCGAGGCCTTGAACGGGCAGATCGTGGTGGCGCGCCTGGACGGTGAAGTGACCATCAAGCGTTTCGAGCGCAGTGGCGACCGCGTGCGGCTGCTGCCGCGCAACCCCGCGTATCAACCCATCGTGGTGGGGCCTGACCAGGACCTGGCCATCGAAGGGGTGTTCTGCGGTTTGGTGAGGCAAGGCTGATGGGCGCCGTGGTCGCGCTGGACACGCTGTTCAATGGCGGGCGTGTCTGGAAGGGCCGGCCTGCCGCGCCGCCGTCCAGTGTGCATCCCACCGGGCTGGCGGCGCTGGACGCGGTGCTGCCCACGGGCGGCTGGCCGGAGGCGGCCTTGAGTGAAATCCTCATGGCCAAG
The DNA here is from genome assembly GCF_900103345.1 of Pseudomonas azotoformans. Lineage (NCBI taxonomy): Bacteria > Pseudomonadati > Pseudomonadota > Gammaproteobacteria > Pseudomonadales > Pseudomonadaceae > Pseudomonas > Pseudomonas azotoformans. The sequence goes on along the minus strand of NZ_LT629702.1, from coordinate 1,924,394 downwards.
GAAGGTGTGGGCGAATTGCAACTGGTGCTGCCGACCCTGGCGCGCTTGTCGAAGGCGGGGGAGCGCATTGTGTTGGTGGCGCCGCCGTACACGCCGTACCCCCATGCCTGGCAGAACGCCGGGGTGGACCTGCGCCTGCTCTCGGTGATCCAGGCCGAGGAACGCGACGCCCTGTGGGCGGTGGAGCAATGCCTGCGTTCCGGCAGTTGCGGCGCGGTGCTGTGCTGGCCGCGCAAGGCCGATGGCCGGGCGCTGCGGCGCCTGCAAGTGGCGGCGGAAACCGGGCAGACCCTGGCGTTTGCCTGGCGGGCCTTGAGTGAGTCGGTCAACTCATCGCCCGCCGCGCTACGCCTGGCCGTGGAGGCCAGGCCCGCGCAGGTACGGGTGCTCAAGTGCCGGGGCGGCTTGGCCCATCCGGCGCCGATTGCCCTGGCGGGGCACTGAGGTTGTCATGCGCTGGGTGTGTATTGTCTTCCCGCAATTGGCGCTGGACGGAGTGCTGCGTGTGCATCCCGAGCCGGAGCAACCCCTGGCCCTGCTGGCCGGCACGCCACAGCGGCGCGTGTTGCAAACCGTCAATGACGCCGCCCGCGCCCTGGGCCTGCGCCCCGGCCAATCCCTGACGGCGGCGCATGCCCTGGCCAAGACCTTTGCCAGCGTCGAATACGACCCCGCCGAGATCGAGCGCCACCAACAGTTCCTGGCTGCCTGGGCCTACCAGTTCAGTTCCCAGGTCAGCCTGTATTACCCGCGTGCCTTGTTGTTTGAAATCGAATCGAGCCTGGGGCTGTTCGGGCCGTGGCCGAGGTTCGAAGCACGCTTGCGCCAGGAATTGACCGAATTGGGCTTTCGTCACCGTATCGTCGCGGCGCCCAACCCGGCGGCGGCGCGGGTGCTGGCGAATATATACGATGGTTTGGCGGTGCAGGATGACGGCTTGTTGCAGGCCCTGGCGCCGCTGCCCATCGACCGCGCCGGCCTCGACCCGCAGGCCGCCACGGCGTTGTCGCGCATGGGCCTGCGCCGCCTGGCCCAGGTGCAGGCGCTGCCTCGGCACACCTTGGCGCGGCGCTTTGATGCTGGACTGCTCAAGCATCTGGATGCATTGAGCGGGCAGCGGCCATTGGCCTTGGCGTTCTATCAGCCACCGGACCGGTTCGATGTGCGCATCGAGTTGAATTTCGACGTGCAGTCCCATCAGGCGCTGCTGTTTCCCTTGCGACGCCTGACGGGCGATCTGTCCGCCTTCCTGTGCGGTCGCGACAGTGGCGTGCAGCGTTTCGACCTGTATTTGGAACACGCCCAGGCGCCGGACACGGTGATCAAGGTTGGCCTGCTCAGCGCCGAGCGCGAACCGGCGATGCTGTTTGAATTGGCCCGAGGTCGCCTGGAGCAGGTACAGGTCACCTCACCGGTACGCGGTTTCCGCCTGATCGCCCAGGATTTGCCGGTGTTCGTGCCGCAGCGCCAGGACCTGTTCGACGACCGCCCGCAACAGACCTTGCCCTGGGAACAATTGCGCGAACGCCTGCGCGCCCGTCTCGGCGATGAGGCCGTGCAGGGCTTGCGCTTCCACGCCGACCATCGCCCCGAATGCGCCTGGCAAGCGGCGACCGACAAAAACCTCTGCCCGACCTTGCACAAGGTGCAACGCCCCGGCTGGTTGCTGAGCGAACCCACACTCTTGGCCGAACACGGCGTGCACATCCTCATGGGCCCGGAGCGCATTGAATCCGGCTGGTGGGACGGTGCCGATATCCGCCGCGACTACTACCTGATCCAGACCCGCGCCGGCCAGCGAGGCTGGGCCTTTCGTAACGTCGGGCAAAGCGATGGGTTGTGGTTGCAAGGCTGGTTCGCATGAAAATCCCCCAAACGCCGACTGCTCCCTGTAGGAGCGAGCTCGCTCGCGAAAAACGCCCAGGCAACGCGTTCATCCAGACCCCCCGCGTCATCGTTGACGACCTTCGCGAGCAAGCTCGCTCCTACAGTGAACTGCACTGCCTGTCCAACTTCAGCTTCCAGCGCGGTGCGTCCAGTGCGCTGGAGTTGTTCGAGCGGGCCAAGCGCCAAGGCTACAGCGCCCTGGCGATCACCGACGAATGCACCCTGGCGGGTATCGTGCGGGCGTGGCAGGCGGCGAAGGCGGTGGAACTGCCGCTGATTATCGGCAGCGAGATGCGCATCGAAAACGGCCCGAAACTGGTGCTGCTGGTGGAAGACCTCAGCGGCTACCAGCACCTGTGCCGCTTGATCACCGTGGCCCGGCGGCGCTCGGAAAAAGGCAGCTATCGCCTGTTGCACGAGGACTTCGAGCAACCGCTGCCCGGCCTGCTGGCGCTGTGGGTCGCCGAGGACAGCGACACCCAGGCCTCGATCCAGTGGCTGCGCCGCACCTTCACCGAGCGCCTGTGGCTGGCGGTGCATCTGCACTGCGGCCAGGACGATGCGCGCCACCTGGAACAACGCCTGAGCCTGGCCGCCAGCCTGCACCTCCCGGCGGTGGCCTGTGGCGATGTGCACATGCATGCGCGTGGCCGCCGCGCCCTGCAAGACACCATGACCGCCATCCGCCATCACGTGCCGGTGGCCGAAGCCGGTACGCGCCTGCACCCCAATGGCGAGCGGCACCTGCGCAGCCTCGATGCCCTGGCCGCGCTGTACCCGCACGCCTTGCTCGATGAAACCCAGGCGATTGCCCGCCGTTGCACCTTCGACCTCAGCCAGTTGCGCTATCACTACCCGCGTGAGCTGGTGCCCAGCGGCCACGACGCCGAATCCTGGCTTCGCACCGTGACCGAAGCGGGCATCGCCCAGCGCTGGCCGCAGGGTGTCGACGCCAAGACCTTGCAGCAGATCCACGACGAACTGAAGCTCATCAGCGAGCTGGGCTACGAAAGCTACTTCCTTACGGTGCATGACATTGTGCAGTTCGCCCGCAGCCGTTCGATCCTGTGCCAGGGCCGCGGTTCGGCGGCCAACTCGGCGGTGTGCTTTGCCTTGGGCATCACCGAGATCGACCCGAGCCTGACGAGTCTGTTGTTCGAACGTTTCCTGTCCAGGGAGCGCAACGAGCCGCCGGACATCGACGTGGACTTCGAACATGAGCGCCGCGAAGAAGTACTGCAGTACGTGTTCCAGCGCTACGGCCGCACCCGCGCGGCGCTGACGGCGGTGGTCAGCAGTTACCACGCTGCTGGCGCGGTACGCGATGTGGCCAAGGCCCTCGGGCTGCCGCCGGACCAGATCAACGCCCTGGCCGATTGCTGCGGACGCTGGAGCGACGATGCCCCGCCGCTGGAGCGCCTGCGCGAAGGCGGCTTCGACCCCGAGAGCCCGCTGTTGCGCCGGGTACTCACGCTCACCCAGCAGTTGATCGGCTTCCCCCGGCACTTGTCCCAGCACCCCGGCGGCTTCGTGATTTCCGAATACCCGCTGGACACCCTGGTGCCGGTGGAAAACGCCGCCATGGCCGAGCGCACCATTATCCAGTGGGACAAGGACGACCTCGACGCGGTGGGTTTGCTCAAGGTGGATATCCTGGCCTTGGGCATGCTCAGTGCGATCCGGCGTTGCTTCGACTTGCTGCGCCGTCACCGCAACCGCGACCTGGCCTTGGCGACGATCCCCAAGGAAGACCCAGCCACCTACGCGATGATCAGCAAGGCCGACACTATCGGCGTGTTCCAGATCGAGTCGCGGGCGCAGATGTCGATGTTGCCAAGGCTCAGGCCGCAGAAGTTCTATGACCTGGTGATTGAGGTGGCCATCGTGCGACCGGGGCCGATCCAGGGCGGCATGGTGCACCCGTACTTGCGGCGGCGGAACAAGGAAGAACCCGAAACCTATCCTTCGCCGGAGCTTAAAACCGTTCTGGAACGCACCCTGGGCATTCCGTTGTTCCAGGAGCAAGTGATGCAGATCGCCATGGTCGCCGCCGACTACAGCCCCGGCGAGGCCGACCAGTTGCGCCGCTCCATGGCTGCCTGGAAACGCCACGGTGGCCTGGAGCCGCACCAGCAGCGCCTGCGCACCGGCATGTTGAAAAACGGCTACACCGAAGCCTTTGCCGCGCAGATCTTCGAGCAGATCAAAGGCTTTGGCAGTTATGGCTTCCCTGAGTCCCACGCGGCCAGTTTCGCCTTGCTGACCTACGCCAGTTGCTGGCTCAAGTGTCATGAACCGGCGGCGTTTGCCTGTGCGCTGATCAACAGTTGGCCCATGGGCTTCTACAGCCCGGACCAGATCCTGCAGGACGCACGGCGCCATCGCTTGCAGATCCGGCCGGTGGATGTGCAGGCCAGCGATTGGGATTGCAGCCTGGAGCCCATCGACGGCGCGCAGCCGGCGATTCGCATGGGTTTGCGCATGATCTCAGGGTTTCGCGAAGAGGATGGGCGGCGCATCGAAGCCGCGCGCGTGCGTCGAGCGTTCAGCGACATTGCCGACCTCGACGAGCGCGCCGGGCTGGATGCGCGTGCCCAGGCCTTGCTCGCGGATGCCGGGGCTCTGCGCGCCCTGGCCGACAACCGGCACAAGGCGCGCTGGGAGGTGGCTGGCGTACACAAGCAACTGGGGCTGTTTGCCGGCCTGCCGAGCCCGGATGAAGCGCCGGTCGAGTTGCCGGCACCGAGCGTGGGCGAGGACCTGCAGGCCGACTATGCCACCGTGGGCACGACCCTGGGGCCGCATCCGTTGGCGCTGCTGCGGGATGAATTGCGCAAGCGCCGCTGTCGCAGCTCCCATGAGCTGATGACGGTGGAGCACGGCCGTAATGTCAGCGTCGCGGGGCTGGTGACCGGTCGACAGCGCCCGGGCACGGCCAGTGGGGTGACCTTTGTCACCCTGGAAGATGAATTCGGCAACCTCAATGTGGTGGTCTGGCGTGACCTGGCCGAGCGTCAACGCCAGGCCCTGGTGGGTTCGCGGCTGTTGAAAGTGGATGGGCGCTGGGAAGCGGTGGGCGAGGTGCGGCACTTGATCGCCGGGCGCCTGACCGACCTGACGCCGTTGCTGGAAGGGATCAATGTGCGCAGTCGGGATTTTCACTGAGCCCGTGGTTTCTGCTGTAATGACCTCTGATGCAGATGGGTTGAAACCATCCGGGTCTACAGCGCTCCAAAACTTGCCGATGTTCTCTTTTTGCGCACAGAGCCAACCATGCAATTCTTATCCAACCCCCACGGCTGTGAAGGCTGGGCCGGTGAAATGGCCCAGCGGATCCGCGCATTCGATTGGTCGAGTACCGATCTTGGCCCCATCGACCGCTGGTCCACCAGCCTGGCGTGTACCGTGCAGATGATGCTGGCTTCGCCCGTGCCCATGGTGATGCTCTGGGGACAATGGGGGTACATGATCTATAACGACAGCTACTCGGCATTTGCTGGCGGGCGCCATCCGTACCTGCTGGGCACGCCGGTGGAGTTGGGTTGGCCGGAAGTGGCCGAGTTCAACCGGCATGTGATGGACACCTGCCTGGCCGGTGGCACCCTGTCATTCAATAACAAGGACCTGGTGCTGTTGCGCAACGGCCAGCCGGAAACCGTGTGGCTGGACCTCTACTACAGCCCGGTGGCCGGCGACGATCAACAACCGGCCGGCGTGCTGGCGATTGTGGTGGAGACCACCGAACTGGTGAAGTCCGAACAGGTGCGCCGGGAGCTCACGCACAACCTCGAACAACGGGTGGCCGCCGAAGTGCAGGCGCGCTCCGCGGCCGAGGACCAGTTGCGCCAGTCGCAGAAACTCGAAGCCATCGGCGGCCTCACCGGCGGCGTGGCCCACGACTTCAATAACCTGCTGCAAGTGATCGCCGGCAACCTGCACCTGCTGGCCCGCCAGGAACCGGACAACGCCCAGGTGCAGCGGCGTGTCACCGCCGCCATTGCGGCGGTGGAGCGTGGGGCCAAGCTGTCGTCGCAACTGCTGGCGTTCGCCCGGCGTCAACCCCTGTCGCCGGCGGTGTATAACCCGCAACGCATTTACGCCGGGCTTGGCGAGTTGCTGCAACGGGCGCTGGGCGAGACCATCCATATTGATGTGCAGATGCCCCAGGACGCCTGGTTTATCAATGTCGACCGCAACCAGCTGGAAAACGCGCTGCTCAACCTGGCGATCAATGCCCGCGACGCCATGAAGGGCGAGGGGGTGATCCGCATCTCCGGCGAAAACATCATCCTCAACCCGGACGATTGCGCGGGCAAAAGCATCAAGCCTGGCGAGTACGTGCGCCTGGAGGTGGCCGATACCGGCGTCGGCATGTCCGAAAGCACCCTCAAGCGCGCCTTCGAACCCTTCTTCACCACCAAGCGTGAAGGCCATGGCACCGGCCTGGGCCTGAGCATGGTGTTCGGCTTTGTGCGCCAGAGTGGCGGGCATGTGGAAATGTGGAGCGAGGAGGGCAAGGGCTCGGTGGTGCAGATGTATTTCCCCCACAGCCTGGAACCGGAAAGCCTCGATGTGCATATGGACCAGGTGCAGCACAGCCGCGGCCAGGAAACCATCCTGGTGGTCGAGGACAATGAAGGCGTGCGCCTGACCGTCGTGGAACTGCTCGAACAGTCCGGCTACACCGTGCTCACCGCCGAAGACGGCGACCAGGCCATGTCGAAACTGCAGGCAGGCTCGCCACCGGACCTGATCTTCACCGATGTGGTCATGCCCGGCCGCGTCAAAAGTACCGACCTGGCCGACTGGGCACGCCAGCAGACGCCTGCCGTGCCGGTGCTGTTCACCTCCGGCCACACCCGTGACATTCTCTCCAGCAATCACCTGCTGAGCCCCGATATTCATCTGCTGAGCAAACCCTACAGCCCCGAAGCGCTGACGCAACGGGTGCGCAGCGTGCTCACCGCCCGACAAGGTTGTCCATGACTTCACAGCGCAATATTCCTCCGATCACTGCCCAACCCGCCGGCTTCGTCCGCGTGCGCGGCGCCCGCGAGCACAACCTGCGCAACGTCGATGTGGATATCCCCCGGGATGCCCTGGTGGTGTTCACCGGGGTGTCGGGTTCCGGCAAATCGTCCCTGGCGTTTTCCACGGTGTATGCCGAGGCCCAGCGCCGCTATTTCGAGTCGGTGGCGCCCTATGCGCGGCGGTTGATCGACCAGGTCGGCGTGCCGGACGTGGACAGCATCGAAGGCCTGCCGCCCGCCGTGGCCCTGCAACAGCAGCGCGGTACGCCGAGTGCGCGTTCGTCGGTGGGCAGCGTGACCACGTTATCGAGTTTGATCCGCATGCTGTACTCCCGCGCCGGCAGTTATCCGAAGGGGCAGGCGATGCTGTACGCCGAAGACTTTTCGCCGAACCTGCCCCAGGGTGCATGCCCGCAGTGTCATGGCCTGGGGCGCGTGTATGAAGTGACTGAGGCGTTGATGGTGCCCGATCCTTCCCTGACCATTCGCCAGCGTGCGGTGGCGTCCTGGCCGTTGGCGTGGCAGGGGCAGAACCAGCGCGACATCCTGGTGACCCTGGGCTATGACGTGGATATCCCCTGGCGCGACCTGCCGAAAAAGCAGCGTGACTGGATCCTGTTCACCGAAGAAACCCCCACCGTCCCGGTGTACGCCGGCTTCACCCCGGAACAGACCCGCGATGCGTTGAAGCGCAAACTGGAGCCGAGCTACCAGGGCACCTTCATCGGCGCCCGGCGCTACATCCTGCACACCTTCACCCACACCCAGAGCGCGCTGATGAAAAAGCGTGTGTCGCAGTTCATGCAGGGCAGCGCCTGCCCGTTGTGCGACGGCAAGCGCCTGACCCAGGCGGCGTTGTCGGTGAAATTTGCCGGGGTGGACATCGGCGAGCTGTCGCAATTGTCGTTGACCCAGTTGGCCGAGTTGCTGCGACCGGTGGCGGCGGGGCAGGACAAGATGAAGCTGTCGGTGGAGAAACGCCTGGCCGCGCAGCGCATCGCCCAGGACTTGCTGGAGCGGGTCAGTACCTTGACCGAATTGGGCCTGGGCTACCTGTCCCTGGAGCGCAGCACGCCGACCTTGTCGTCCGGCGAGTTGCAGCGACTGCGCCTGGCAACGCAATTGGGCTCGCAGTTGTTTGGTGTGATCTACGTGCTGGACGAACCTTCGGCGGGCCTGCACCCGGCGGACGGCGAGGCATTGTTCACCGCCCTTGAGCGCTTGAAGGCGGCCGGCAATTCATTGTTTGTGGTGGAGCATGACCTGGAAACCATGCGCCGCGCCGACTGGCTGATCGACGTCGGCCCGGCGGCCGGTGAACAGGGCGGGCAGGTGCTGTACAGCGGCCCGCCGGCGGGGCTGGCGCAGGTGGCGGCGTCGCAGACCCGTGAGTACCTGTTTGCGCAAAAGCGCGTGTCGGCTCAGGTACGCCGTGAACCCAGCGGCTGGCTGCAACTGGAAGGCGTGACGCGTAATAATCTCAAGGGCTTGAACGTGGATTTCCCACTGGGCTGCTTCACGGCGGTCACCGGGATTTCCGGCTCGGGCAAGTCCAGCCTGGTCAGCCAGGCACTGCTGGAACTGGTGGGCGCCGGGCTAGGGCGTGTGGTGGAAAACGACGAAGAACCAAGCCTGGAAGATGACGCCCCGCAAACCAGCGGGGGCCACATCCGCGCCGGGCTGGAGCACATCCGCCGCCTGGTGCAGGTCGACCAGAAACCCATCGGCCGCACCCCGCGCTCCAACCTGGCGACCTACACCGGGCTGTTCGACAACGTGCGCAAGCTGTTCGCGGCCACTCCGGCGGCGAAGAAGCATCACTACGATGCCGGACAGTTCTCCTTCAATGTCGCCAAGGGCCGTTGCCCGAATTGTGAAGGCGAGGGCTTTGTCAGCGTTGAATTGCTGTTCATGCCCAGCGTGTACGCGCCATGCCCGACCTGCCACGGCGCGCGCTACAACCCCGAGACCCTGGCGATCAAATGGCAAGGCTTGAGCATCGCCGAGGTGCTGGGGCTCACGGTGGCACAGGCGGTGGAGGTGTTTGCCGAACAGCCAGCGGTGTTGCGTTCGCTGCAGGTGCTGCGGGATATCGGCCTGGGTTACCTGCGCCTGGGGCAACCGGCGACCGAGTTGTCCGGTGGCGAAGCGCAGCGCATCAAACTGGCGACCGAGCTGCAACGCAATGCGCGGGGCGCCACCCTGTATGTGCTGGACGAACCCACCACCGGGCTGCATCCACGGGATGTGGACCGCCTGCTCAGCCAGTTGAACCAGTTGGTGGACGCGGGGCATACGGTGGTCGTGGTGGAGCATGAAATGCGCGTGGTGGCGCAGAGTGACTGGGTGATCGATATCGGGCCGGGGGCAGGGGATCTGGGCGGGAAGGTGGTGGCCAGTGGCACGCCGCAGAAGGTTGCCAAAAGCAAGACTAGCCGGACTGCGCCATTCCTGGCCAAAGAACTGAACTAAAAGCGGATGAGAACTTGTGGGAGGGGGCTTGCCCCCGATGACAGTGTGTCAGTCAACTGATATGCGACTGACACACCGCTATCGGGGGCAAGTCGAACCGTCGCACCGCCCCTCCCACATTTCGATCACTGTTGAGTCAGTTGGATCTGCGCTTTCGCCTGCTTCACCATATTCTCCACGGTAAACCCGAACCTCTCCTGCAACTGTGCCAGCGGCGCCGAGGCGCCAAAGCTGTTCATCACCACCTTGGCCCCGGTTTGTCCCACATACCGGTCCCAGCCAAGGGGACCCGCCTGTTCCACCACGACCCTGGCCTTCACCGCCGGCGGCAACACGCTATCGCGGTAGGCCTGGTCCTGGTCCTCAAACAACTCCCAGCTGGGCATGGACACCACCTGCGCGGCAATCCCTTCGTTTTCCAACTGCTCATACGCCGCCACCGCCAGGCTGACTTCGCTGCCTGTCGCCAGCAGAATCACCTGGGGCGCATCCGCACCCGCCAGCACGTAAGCGCCCCTGGCGGCCCCGGATGCCGGCGCGTACCGCGTACGATCCAGCGTCGGCAGCGGTTGGCGCGACAGCACCACGCAGCTCGGCCGATGAGTCTGTGCCAGTGCCACCTTCCACAGTTCGCGGGTTTCATTCGCGTCACCGGGGCGCAAGGTCAGCAGGCCCGGCGTTGCGCGCAACTGGGTCAGATGCTCGATCGGCTGGTGCGTTGGCCCATCTTCACCCACGCCAATCGAGTCGTGGGTAAACACGAACACCACCGGCAGTTCCATGATTGCCGCCAGGCGGATCGGTGGCTTCATGTAGTCGCTGAACACCAGGAAGGTCGAGGTGTACGGCCGCAGGTAGGACAATGCCATGCCATTGGCGATGGCGCCCATGGCATGTTCCCGAATGCCGAAGTGCAGGTTGCGCCCGCTGTAGTCCTCGGCACTGAAACGCCCGGCACCGTCAAAGGTGAGGTTAGTCTTGGTCGACGGCGACAGGTCGGCCGAGCCGCCCAGCAGCCAGGGGATTTGCCGGGCAAACGCATTCAGCACTTCACCTCCGGCGGCGCGGCTGGCCACGCCTTTGGCGTCGGGGTTGAAGTCGGGCAAATCGTCCTGCCAATGCTCGGGCATTTCCCCGGCACGCATCCGGCGCAGTTCGTCAGCCCGTTCCGGTTCGTATTGCTCAAGCTGCGACAGGTGCTGGTTCCAGGCGTCGTACAAGGGTTGGCTGCGTTCCAGCAGTGCATCGCGCAACACATTGCGGGCTTCGTCGGGCACCAGGAAACTCGAATCCTGCGGCCAGCCGTAGGCCGCCTTGGTCAAGCGGATTTCTTCATCGCCCAGTGGCTCGCCATGGGCGGCAGCGGTGTTGTGCTTGTGCGGCGAGCCGTAGCCGATCACGCTGTCGACCACAATCAGGGTCGGCGCACCGGTGTTGCTCTGGAAGGTTTCCAGCGCCGTGCTCAGGGCCTGCAAATCGTTGGCGTCGGTCACGTGCAAGGTGTGCCAGCCGTAGGCCTGGAAGCGCTTGATCACGTCCTCGCTGAACGCCAGCTCGGTGTGCCCCTCGATGCTGATGGTGTTGTTGTCGTAGATCCAGCACAGGTTCGACAGCTGCAGATGCCCGGCCATCGACGCCGCTTCGCTGCTGATGCCCTCCATCATGTCGCCGTCGCCGCACAGGGTGTAGACGTTGTAGTCGAACAGGGTTTTTTCTTCGCGGTTGAAGCGCTTGGCCAGCCAACGCTCGGCCATCGCCATGCCGACGCTGTTGGCGCAACCCTGACCCAGCGGGCCGGTGGTGGTCTCCACCCCAGTGGTCATACGGTATTCGGGGTGGCCGGGGGTTTTGGAGCCCGCTTGGCGAAACTGCTGGATATCGTCCAGGCTGACGGCGGCCTGGCCGGTACGCTTGCCATCGGCATCAATCTCCACCACACCGGCCAGGTGCAACAGCGAATACAGCAGCATCGACGCGTGCCCCACCGACAGCACAAAGCGGTCACGGTTGGGCCAGTCGGGATGTTGCGGGTGGTAACGCAGGAAGCGACTCCACAGCGTATAACCCACCGGCGCCAGGCCCATGGGCGTACCCGGATGGCCGGAATTGGCCTTTTGCACGGCATCCATGGCCAGGGTGCGGAGGGTGTTGATGCATTGGGTGTCGACAGCGGTGGCAGCGTGCGTCATGAAACCGTTCTCCCTCGGGTGGCTATCTAGAGTGGAGGGCAGGGCGCCGCAAAGGTTTGATCCAAACGCCCGCGCCGCGACGAACGGGGCTGTATTGACCCCGCGCATGACAAGACCCCTTGCAATGGTCTAGCGTCTAGGGCGTAAGCCATTGATCAACATGCGGAGGTACGCCATGCCAGTGAAACACGACCTGTATCAGGACTTGGGGTTGAGCAAGGAAGTCGTTCACGAACGCAGGGCGAGCGACAAACGCCTGGACTCGCTGCTCACGCAGTACGACGACGCTGACAAAGAGGTGCTGAAGGCGGAGTCGGCAAGTGCCAGCGACGAGGAGGTGGAGAAGCTGAAGAAGAAACGCTTGTTGATCAAAGACGAGATTGTGGCGAAGTTGGGCTGATCACAACCGAGCCCCCTGTAGGAGCGAGCTTGCTCGCGAAAAATGTCAACGATGACGTCAGTGTCCTGAGTGGACGCGGCGTTCTCGGGTTCTTCGCGAGCAAGCTTGCTCCTACAGGGTTATGGACATATTTATCCACCCGGCTCTAGGCCTGTCACGGCGCATCTTCAGTAAACCGGATTGATTCAAGCTTTTTGCTCTTTTTACGACGTTGTTGCCCACTTATCAGTAAGGTAGTACTTGCAAAAAAGATCCCCATAAAACAGACCCCTGCAACAACAATCAACGTCGACGAGAAACCATATCTATCCAGCAGCCCGCCGAAGACAGTGTAGGAGATACCGATGATGATCGAATTGACTAGATTGGCGACGGAGAGGCAGGAGGCTCGAATGCGTGACTCTATGTTTTCATTGATGTAGGTCTCGTAGGCAGTTTCATAGATGGCGGGGAGTGACATGATTAAAATAAATACTGCGACTGAAGAGAGTGTTCCGGTATTCAAAGATAGGGTGAAGAGCAGTGCGGTGACAATGAGGGTGGTAGTGACGGCTATCACCCCAAGCGTGAATCTGGAGCAAATATATCCTGCAACCATAAACATGGCAGCCGATATGATTTCAATGGCGGCATAAATGCCGGCAATAACAGGTATTTCTAGACCCTGCTGGGAGAAGAATGGCTGGCCGTAGATGAAAAGAGGAATGGTTGAGAGTTCAAATAGAGCATATCCAACAAAAAGAGGTATCAGAAAAGCACCTCTGTTGGAGCTGAAGAATTTGATGAGTGAAGTAAAGCTTCCCTCTGCGGTTGTCGTATTTAATTCATTTACGTTGTTGGGGTTTAGTGAAATAGGTGGAAGCTTGATTTCGGAGTTGAATACTACAATGATCGCGCCGATGAGTTTTGATGCCGCAAAAAAAATATAGACTCCGTTCCAAGACAAGGTGTCTTGTATGACACCGCCAAGAAGCATGGACAAACTCAGCGATATCGCACCAATAGCACGGGCGCGTGACAATATTTTAGGATACTCATCAGCCCGATGTTCTGCCAGTAAGTTGTCATACAGCAATGCTCTGTCTGAACCAGACCCCATGGCAATGCTGGCACCGAATAGGCAGAATATGATTGCGAAGGGAATAAAAGACGAAAATAGCAAAAATCCAATTCCACTTATACACAAGCCTAAAAAGCTGATGATAAGCGTGCACTTGCGACCATATCGATCTGCGAGTAAACCAGAGGGGATTTCCAGCGCGACTGAAGAAAAAAACAAGAACGACTGTAGAATGCCTACCTCTCCCTGGGTGATGCCGAGTTGCAGTAGGTAAAGTACAAATAAGCTTCTCTGGACGTCCAGATTCATGAAGACAGACAAAGCGTAATATAAGTTGTCGTTCTTGTTTTTGATAGATTTAAGCATGCTTGTTGAATGTCTGTTTGGGGGCGGGAAAGAGGCTGATCGTTCCTGAATGGCACTCAGTAAAAGCTATGTTGCCAGCATTGTGCAAATGTAGGACTTCCTAAATGCGTGTAGTATTTTTCTGTTGGGTTTAATGTGGGTTGTTCTTTGTGGTGTGTTTTTGCATTGCACGCATGATAAACGCAGTGGGGCTTATGTCTGGAGGTTTAGAGCACATGCGCGTTACCTTGTAACTATTATGTTTTTTGAGTCGCCAGTTCATAGATCAGGAGTACTATCAGCACGCTCACGACGAATGAGTGCAGGGCAACACATTCATCAAGATCGGTTGCTTGTACACGCACACGGCAATCACAAGCGATGTGAGGGGCAAAAACGCATTGGAGTACGGCTGCCTGGGAATACGGGATTCTCCGCTGGACGCCGCCAATAGATAGAAAAATGAAGGCTTGGTCATAGCTGCCGCACGCAGGGGAACCTGCTGCAGCATCGTTGTTTTATTGCGCAGTGAACAGGGAGGTTCGCCCCTTTCACATTTTTTCAGAATTGACTGAAAGACATCATCCCACTCACTGCCTATGATGCCCACCGCCCACCCGGCTCTGGGGACTGTTGCAGCGCAAGGATTGCGCTGGTGAGCCGGGTGGGCACTTCAGTTTATGCCAGCAGCGCCTGGGTGCATTCATTGATGGAGCGCTGCTGCGTCTCGCCATACAGTTTCAATTCATCAATCGTCCGCCGGCCCAGTGCCTGTTCGAACTCGGCCTGGTTCGAGTTGGCTGCGTAGTGACTCTGCGCCGCGTCCCCCAGGTTCGACTGGAAAATCCCCGCCGCGCTTACCGGCAGAAAATCTTCATACACCAATGGTTCCACGTCGATGTGGCCAGCGGCGATCAGTGCCTCCAGGGTGCGCGGTTGATCGGCGCTGCCGCGTGCCGCCAGGCCTTGCTCGGTGGGGAAGTAGCGGTAGTAGGCCAGGCCCTGGTCGCGCATCTGGGCGTGGTTGTCCGGGAAGGCCTGGAAGTGTTCCTCCATCAATTCGACATAGCGCGCAGCGTTGCCCTCGTTGGGGAAGGCGCCGAGTGCGTCGCGGGCGGCGTTCAGCAGTTGGTCGTAGAGTGCGCGGCCTTTGGGCGTCAACGCCACGCCGCGTTGTTCGATTTCACCGAAGCGTGCGCTGTGGCTGCCTTGGGTGTCGGTGAAGGCGATGGGTTCATCCAGGGCCTTGAAGCTGGTCTGGCGCAGCAGGATCGGGCAGTGGCGGCGCGGTGGGCCTTCGATCACGGCCTTGGGCGTGATGCCTTTGCCGGGCATGGCGGCCTGGACCTGGTCGATGTCCAGGGTGCGCGGGGTCAGGTGGTTGATGTGCGGCCCTTTGAAGGCGACCACGTCGGCGATCAGGCGGTGCTGGTCGCTCAGTTGCTGGTACTGCGCGCCGGTGACGGTGGCGGTGTGATGCCAGCGGAAGGTTTCCAGGGCCTGGCGGATGAACTCGTCGGCATCCTGGGCGTTGAGGCCGCCATCTTTTTCGGCTTGTTCAATCAGCGCCAGGGCGCCGGGGGTGAAGATCGAGCGCTTGGCCAGGGCCGTCTCGGCGAAGGCGCGCAGGTCGGGGTTTTCGATCAGCTCCAGGCGCAGCAATGAGGTGAACACGCGAAACGGGCTGGTCTGCAGCGCCTGTTCATGCACCGCGCGAAACGCGGTGGAGTGCACGGGCACGCCGGCCGGGGTCAGGTCGTAGTAGCCCACCGGCTGCATGCCCATCACCGCGAACAGGCGGCGGATGGTGGCCAGCTCGGTGGCGGTGCCCAGGCGGATCGCGCCGTGGCGTTCCATGTCCAGGCGCTGGATTTCACCGGTACGTTGCAGCTGTTGCGCCAGCTGCGGTTGGGTGTCGAGCACGTGGGCATTGGTCTCGGCCACCAGCTCCATCAGCGCGCCATACAACGGAACTTCATCTCGGTACATGTCGGACATGGCCTTGGAAAAGCCCTTGCGGATCTCGTCGGGGCTGACCTGTGCGGTGCTGTGCATAGAAAAATTCCTGATGGCGGGGGCGAGGATGGTGGCCTTTTGCTGGATTTTGTTGAGCGCAAGGCCACCTTGCAAACGAAGATTCCTCAGGACTTCATTCTGCAAATGAATGAGATGACGTGAAGATGACAAAAATCAGCCCGCGTGAAATTTCATTTTCGGGCGATTTTCCTAACTAATTCTTCACGAAGTCCGCCCCGGCCGGCGTGAAAGAATCGTCACGTTGCAAGGATGAAAACGCCGTTACGCACATCGCACACATAAAAATATGTTTAGGGGCCGTCGTTAATGAAAATTTCTACACTGGCGTTGTCGATCACCGCCGCCGTTCTTGCACAACAGGCTTACGCCGATGATTTCGGGCTCGGCTCGCTGGGCACCGGCAACGGGCACAGCGGCTTCCTTGAAGACAGCCATGCGTCCGTCAGCTCACGGACCATGTACTACAGCGCGGACAACCGCTCGGGGACCAACAACGATCTGCGCGAAACCGCCACAGCGCTGCGGTTTGACTACAAATCCGGTTTCACCCAAGGCACCGTTGGCCTGGGCTTCGATGTCATGGCCTTCGGCGCCCTGCGCCTGGACGGTGGCGACGGCCACACGGCGGGCGCGGGCCTGGCGGGTAACGGCAATAGCTTCTTCCCGACCAAGAACAACGGCACTGAGCCGGCCGATTCCTTCGGGCGCGCCGCCGGTAACGTGAAGTTCCGGATTTCCCAGACCGAGTTGCACGTCGGTGGCGGACTGGCACCGGTCCTGCCGATCCTGGTGTCCAACGACAGCCGCGTAGCACCGCAGACCTTTGATGGCGGCATCCTGACCTCCAACGACATTCCCAACGTCACCTTCACCGGTGGTGAGCTGAACCGCGTCGAAGGCCGTGCCTCCAGCAACTCCACAGGCCTGAGCGTGGCCGGTGGTACTCGTGACAGCGACAGCTTCAAGTTCGGCGGGGTGGACTACAAACCGTTTGGGTCTTCCGACAACGTGATCGCGAAAAACCTGACGTTGCAGTACTACTACGCCCAACTGCAAGACTTCTACAAACAGAACTACGTTGGCCTGGTCCACACCCTGCCGCTGGGCAATGACCAGTCGTTCAAGACCGACCTGCGCTACTTCGACAGCCGCAGCGATGGCAAGAACGGCGAGAGCGGCTACCAGTTCAACAACAACGGTGGCTACGCCAAACACGCCGGCGAAGTCGACAACAAAACCTACAGTGCGGCCTTCACCTACCAACTGGGCGGCAGCAGCTTGATGCTCGGCCACATTGGCGTGGGTGACGACGGCGGTTTCGTCTGGGTCAACCAGGGCAGCCTCGCCGACCCGCACGCCCAAGGCGCTGGCGGCAGCGACTTCTACCTGTTCACCGACGCCGTGGTCGGCCAGTTCTCCCGTGCCGGCGAGCAGGTCAACTTTGGCCAGTACACCTATGACTTCAAGGCCTATGTGCCTGGCCTGAAGGCGTCCGTGGCCTACCTGGACGGTTCGGACATCAAGTCGAAGGTCGCCGGTGGCCCGGACCAGAAAGAGAACGAAGCTGACTTCCGCCTGGACTACGTGGTGCAGGCAGGTCCCCTGAAAGGCTTCGGTACCACGTTCCGTACCGGCACCTATCACGGCAAGAACACCGGTACTGCCGACCAGGACCAGACCCGCCTGATCTTCAACTACACCTACGCCATCTTCTAAGTCTTCATGTGCACCCGGGCGTCATTGGGCTCTACACTGCCTCTCACCTGGTAGGCGATGGAGGACCCGATGACGGCCACACCCGACACCCGAATGCTTGATACAACCGAAGGCCAGCGCCTGGCGCAGCAGGATGCCGAACGTTGGCGCGAGTGGGGCCCCTATCTGAGCGAACGCCAATGGGGCACCGTGCGCGAAGACTACAGCGCCGACGGCGACGCCTGGGCCTACTTCCCCCATGAACATGCACGCAGCCGCGCCTACCGCTGGGGCGAGGATGGCCTGGCCGGTTTCAGCGACAAGGCGCAACGCTGGTGCCTGGGCCTGGCCCTGTGGAACGAGCGTGACGCGATCCTCAAGGAGCGCCTGTTCGGCCTCAACAACGCCGAGGGCAACCACGGTGAAGACGTCAAGGAACTGTACTTTTTCGTCGACGGCGTACCGAGCCATGCCTACATGCGCATGCTCTACAAATACCCCCATGCTCCCTTTCCCTACGCCGACCTGATCAGCGAAAACGCCCGCCGTGGTCTGGCCGATGCCGAGTATGAGATCCTCGACACCGGCGTGTTCGAAGACAACCGCTACTGCGATGTCAGCGTCGAGTACGCCAAGCACCAGCCCGACGATATCTTCATGCGCGTCACCGTGCACAACCGTTCAGACCAACCCACCCGCTTGCAGGTATTGCCGCAACTGTGGGCGCGCAATGACTGGAGCTGGACCTTTGACGCGACCAAGCCGCAGTTGGTGTTGGACGGGGCGCAGGTGCTGGCACGCCATCCGGAACTGCCGGACCGTCATCTCAGCGCCTGGGGCCAGGACGGGCTGGAGTGGCTGTTCTGCGAGAATGAAACCAACTACCCCAGGCTGGATGGGCAGCCTGCACCGGGGCCGTTCAAGGACGGGATCAACGATTTCGTGGTCGAGGGCGTTCAATCCGCGATTCGCCATGACAGCGGCACCAAAGTCGCGGCGCGTTTCATCCTCGAACTGGCCGGCCTGGAAAGCAAAAGTCTCTACCTGCGCTTTGCTCCTGTCGACGCGCCACAGGTCAACGCGCGCAAGCTGTTCGAACAACGCCGCCAGGAAGCGGATGACTTCTACGCCGCCCTGCAACACGGCATGACCGACGACGATGCGCGCAATGTGCAACGCCAGGCGCTGGCCGGGTTGCTGTGGTCCAAGCAGCTGTACTATTTCGACGTCAACCAATGGCTCGACGGCGACCCCGCACAACCCGCGCCGCCGCCCGAGCGCCTGCATATCCGCAATACCCATTGGCGCCACCTGTCCAACTTCGACATCCTCTCGATGCCCGACACGTGGGAATACCCGTGGTATGCCTCGTGGGACCAGGGCTTCCAGGCGGTGGCCATGGCGCTGATCGATCCGGGGTATGCCAAGCAACAGCTGTTGCTGCTGGTGAAGGACCGCTTCATGCACCCCAACGGCCAATTGCCGGCCTACGAATGGCGTTTCGACGATGCAAACCCGCCGGTGCATGCCTGGGCCAGTTGGCGGGTGTATCAGCAGGACAAGGCGCTCAACGGCGTAGGCGATATGGATTTCCTCGAGCGGATTTTCCACAAGCTGCTGCTGAATTTTTCCTGGTGGGTCAACCGCAAGGACGCCGAGGGGCGCAACCTGTTCCAGGGGGGGTTCCTGGGGCTGGACAATATCGCCTTGTTCGACCGCTCCGCCGCACTGCCGCCGGGGTATCAGCTGGATCAGGCGGACGGCACGGCGTGGGTCGCCGCCTATGCGCTGGATCTGATGCGGATCGGCTTGGAGTTGGCCAAGCGCAATGCGGTGTATGTCGATATCGCGGTGAAGTTTTTTGAGCACTTCCTGTATATCGCTGGCGCCATCAACCGTGTCGACGACAGCGCCGAAGGCCTGTGGGATGAGCAGGACCTGTTCTTCTACGACGTACTGCACCGTCCCGACGGCCAGAACGAGCCGGTACGCCTGCGCTCGATGGTTGGCCTGATGCCGCTGTTTGCCGTGCTGGTGCTGGAGCAGCACGAACATGAAGGCCTGGAGGGCTTGCGCGAGCGCCTGCTGGGGTTCATGAAACATCGGCCGGACCTGGCCAAGCTGGTTTCACGCTGGAACGAACCGGGGCAGGGCAATCGCCTGTTGCTGGCGCTGCTGCGCGGCGAGCGGACCAAGGACCTGCTGCGGCGCATGCTCGATGAGCATGAGTTCTTGTCGACGTTTGGCGTGCGCTCCTTGTCCAAGGCATTCGCCGAGCAACCGCTGGCGTTGAAGATGAATGGCAACACCCTCAGTGCGAGCTACCAGCCGGGTGAATCCGACTCGCGGCTGTACGGCGGCAACTCCAACTGGCGCGGGCCGTTGTGGATGCCGGTGAACTACATGTTGATCGAGTCGCTGCGCGAATTTCACCGTTATTACGCGGACAACTTCTCGGTGGAGTACTCGGCGGGCAGCGGTTATCTGGCGTCCCTGGAGGAAGTGGCTGACAGCCTGAGCCAGCGGCTGACGCGGTTGTTCCTGAGGGATGAAAACGGCTCGCGGCCGTCGATGGTGGGGTATGCGCAGTTGGAGGCGGACCCGCAGAGCCGTGAGTTGGTGCTGTTCCATGAGTACTTTCATGGCGAGACCGGGCGGGGGCTGGGGGCTTCGCATCAAACCGGGTGGAGTGCGTTGGTGGCGTTGTTGCTGCAACCAAAAATCTAAGTAGCGCCGCAGAAAAAATGTGGGAGCGGGCTTGCTCGCGAAAGCGGAGTGTCCGTCAATGCACCTGGCACTGATACACCGCATTCGCGAGCAAGCCCGCTCCCACAGGGATTCAGGGTTGCCCGTGAATCAGGAAGGGAACAGCTCGCTCAGCTTCATGGCCAGCATCATGTCGCCTTCGGTGCGCAGCTTGCCGCCCATGAAGGCCTGCATGCCGTCGGTCTCGCCGCTGACGATGCCTTTCATGGTTTCTGCGTCCATCACCAGGGTGACCTGGGCGTCCGGGTTTTCGCCTTCCAGCAGTTCGCAGGTGTTGTTTTTCACTACCAGCGAGAAGTTCTGGGTGTCGTCGATGCGGAAACCGAACACCAGGTCCAGGCCGTCAGCGGCGGCTGGGTTGAATTTGGCTTTCATTGCTTCTACAGCTTTGGCTACGTCAGTCATGGTTTCGATCCTTTAGGGTAGAGTCCAGTGACCTTGGGGTCACGGTTGGCCGCAGTTCATCGGAACGTGATGAGCTGCGGCGCCTTCAACAGTTGCAAGTGGGTATGGCTGTTGAAGGAAGCCAGTGCCACCTCGCGCCCGCGGAATTTCAGCTGGTTGAGCGAGGTGTTAACAATTTGCCAGTTCAGTTCGAACGCCTGCGCGGCGGGCATCCGGGTGATCAGGTGGAGCAGGGCGGTGATGGTGCCGCCGGAGGTGAACACCGCGATTTTCTGCGTGTTGTCCGCCGCTTCAAGGATGCGTTGCAGGCCGCCTTGCACACGTTCCACGAAGCCCAGCCAGCTTTCGAGCCCCGGAGGGTCATAGGTGCCGGCCAGCCAGCGCTCGATGATCAAGGCGAAGATGCGCTGGAACTCGCTGCGGTTCTGCGCGGCATTGCGCAGGATCTCCAGGGCTTCGGGTTCGGTGGTGAGCAGGTCGGGGAGCAGGGCGCGGATGATCGCGTCGGCATCGAATTCGTTGAACGCACTGTCGGTTTCCAGCGCTGGTACCGGCAGGCCGAGGGCGTGGTACTGATCGAAGGCGGCGGTGGCGGTGTGCTGCTGGCGGCGCAGGTCGCCGGCCACGCAGCGGTCGAACACCAGGCCCATGTCCGCCAGGTGGCGACCGAGCACTTGCGCCTGCTCCACGCCGACGGACGACAGCACGTCATAGTCGTCTGCACCAAAGGAGGCCTGGCCATGTCGAATCAGATAGATGCTGCCCACGTCCGTTTTCCCGGTACGTTGAAAGTCTGGCGAGGTTATGAGGATGCCTGCGAGCTGTCAATGAAAAAACATACGCTTGTTTTAAAAGCTCGTTGGAGCCTGTCGTTGCTGGCGGTTTGATCACTGGCCCGAACGCGGTGCCGCCGGTATGCTGGGGCAATCCGCGCCCGGCGCACTGCACTTGTAAGGAGCAACATGGATTTTTTGGCTGAATATGCGAGCTTTCTGGCGAAGACCGTCACCCTGGTGGTCGCTATTCTGGTGGTATTGATCAGCTTCGCGGCGCTGCGCAGTAAAGGGCGCCGCAAATCCGCCGGCCAATTGCAGGTCAGCAAGCTCAACGATTTCTACAAAGGCCTGCGTGAGCGCCTGGAGTCGACCCTGCTAGACAAGGACCAGCTCAAGGCCTTGCGCAAGTCCGAAGGCAAGGTCGAAAAGAAGAAGGGCAAGCAGAAGGCCGAGGCCAAGCCGCGGGTGTTCGTGCTGGACTTCGACGGTGACATCAAGGCCTCGGCCACCGAAAGCCTGCGCCACGAAATCACTGCATTGCTGAGCCTGGCTACCCCGAAGGACGAAGTGGTGCTGCGCCTCGAAAGCGGCGGCGGCATGGTCCACAGCTACGGCCTGGCCTCGTCGCAACTGGCGCGTATCCGCCAGGCGGGTGTGCCGTTGACCGTGTGCATCGACAAGGTCGCGGCCAGCGGCGGCTACATGATGGCGTGCATCGGCGAGAAGATCATCAGCGCGCCGTTCGCCATCCTCGGCTCCATTGGGGTGGTGGCGCAGTTGCCTAACGTCAACCGCCTGCTGAAAAAGCACGACATCGACTTCGAAGTGCTGACCGCCGGCGAGTACAAGCGCACGCTCACCGTGTTTGGCGAAAACACCGAGAAGGGCCGCGAGAAGTTCCAGGAAGACCTGGACATCACTCACCAGTTGTTCAAGAACTTCGTGTCGCGTTATCGCCCGCAGTTGGCAATCGATGACGTCGCCACCGGAGAAGTGTGGCTGGGTGTTGCAGCCCTCGACAAGCAACTGGTCGATGAGCTGCAAACCAGCGACGAATACCTGGCCACCAAGGCCAAGACCGCCGAGGTGTTCCACCTGCACTATGCCGAGCGCAAGAGCCTGCAGGAGCGGGTGGGCCTGGCGGCCAGCGGTTCGGTAGACCGGGTGCTGTTGACCTGGTGGAGCCGGTTGACCCAGCAGCGGTTCTGGTAACTCTGTTCGGAAAATGGCGCTGATCCCTTGTGGGAGCGGGCTTGCTCGCTAAAGCGGTGGTTCAGTCGATACATGTGCGACTGATATACCGCTTTCGCGGGCAAGCCCGCTCCCACATTGGTTTGCGTTGTGTATGGATTATCGAGTCAGCAATGAGGGCTGCTGAACTGTGGGTATTGGTTTCCTCATCAACATCCCCACCACCAACGCTCCAAGCAACCCCAACAACCCCGCCACCCATAACACCCCGCTGAACCCACCCACAAACGCCTGCCGTGCCAGCGGCTGTATCACCGCCCGTGCCGACTCCGGCAACAAGCCCATCGCCGCCGGCATATCCCCGGCCACCACGCGTGAAGCAATCCCGTTGACCTGTGCCTGCCATTGCGCGCCGATGCTGGCGCTCAACAGCTGCTCGCTATGACTGCTCAACAATGCCCCATACACCCCAATCGCCAACATGATCGCGCTGAAGCGCATGGTCGTGCTCATGCCCGACGCCATCCCCGCGCGGTCCCGTGGCACGCAGGCCATGATGTTTTTCTGCGTATCGCCATTGAGCAAGCCAGCACCGGCGCCCGTAACGGCAATCGCCAGGGCGAAGGGCAGGTAGCCGCCGGCGTTCACTGCCCAGGCACTCAAGAGGTTGCCGCTGCCCACCAGCGTCAACCCGGCGGCCATCATCGTCGCGGGTGCAAAGCGTGCGGCCAGGCGTGCGCCGATGCGCGGACAGATCAGCATGGTCAGCGCAAACGGCAGCATGCCCAGGCCCGAGGCAATCGCGGAAAACCCCAGGCCGTTCTGCAGGTAAAACGGCAACAACGTCATCATCACCTGGGCACAGCCGGCATAGGCGAACATCCCCAGCAGCGCACCGATAAAGCGTGGGTGGCGGAACAGTTGCAGGTCGACCATGGGCCGCCGTTGCACCCGTTCGACGAGGACAAATACGCCCAGCAAGACCAAGCCGCCGATCAAGCGGGCGTAGGTCAACGGGTTGTCCCAGCCGATGCGATTGGCTTCGATAAGCCCCCAGATCAGGCACAGCAGGCTGGCGCTGAACGCCAGGCTACCCCAGGGATCGAGCCTTGCGGATTGGGTGTCGCGGGATTCCGGGATGGCGCGCAGGACCAGGCTCATCAGTGCCAGGCCCACCGGCAGGTTGAGGTAGAAGATCCAGCGCCAGCCCAGGTACTGGGTGATCAGGCCGCCCAAGGTCGGTGCGGCAGTCATCGCCACGCCCATGCACGCGCCCCAGAAGGCCCAGGCCTTGGCGCGCTCCACCTCGTCGTGGAAGGTATGGCCGATGGAGGCGAGGGCGGACGTGAGCAACAGCGCCGCGCCCACGCCTTTGACCGCGCGGGCGATATCGAGGAGCAGCGCGGTGGGCGCGGCCCCGCAACCCAATGACGCCAGGATGAAAATACTCAGCCCCCAGATCAGGGTTTTCTTGCGCCCGAACCGGTCGGCAATGCTCCCGGCCGGTAGCAATAACGCGGCAAACGCCAGCATGTAGGCGCTGACCACCCATTCGATATCGGCGAAGTTCGCCCCCAGGTCGCGGGCGATGCTCGGCAGGGTCACGGCGACGATATTGGTGTCGAGTACGATCAGCGAGCAGACGCCGGAGGCGGTCAGCAAGGTCAGGCGTGGTCTGACCCGGCTCATGGTTGAATTACCTCAAAGGCAATAAGCGGAATGCAGTTGACGGACATCGCAAGGGCTCTCTACTGTTCTGGTTTGCCTCAGCATATCCGCGCTGCCCAGCGCCTTTATTAGCCCGGCCGACTCATTTCATTACCTTTGAGCTAATGCAGAAATGGAAATCCGTCATTTTCGCTATTTCCTGGCCGTTGCCCGTCAGCGCAACTTCACCCGCGCCGCTGAGCAACTGGGTATTGCACCCCCCACCTTGAGCCGACAGATCCAGGACATGGAAACCAGCCTGGGCACCCGCCTGTTTGTCCGCCAGCAGCGCGAAGTCAGCCTGACCGAGGCTGGCGCCGCGCTGCTGATCGAAGCGGAGGCGACGTTGCGTCAGTTCGAGTTTGCCCAGCGCAATGCCCAGCGTGCCGGGCGCGGTGAGATCGGCCATCTTGAACTGGGCTACGTGGCTTCCGCCGTGTATTCCGGGGTGTTGCAACGGCAGATGCAGGAGTTCTGCCAGGCGTTTCCCGATGTCAGCGTGAACGTGCGCGAATGCGCCATGGCCACACTGCCGGGCGCCGTTGCGGACGGGCGCTACGACATCGGCTATATCCGTTCGCCGATGACCTTGCCGGACGGTGTGGAGGCCATGCGCCTGGACAGTGAAGGTTTTGTGCTGGCGCTGCCGCAGGATTCGTGGCTGTTGGGTTTGAAGGTAATCCACTGCGAGCATCTGCAAAACGAGACCTTCATATTGCCGGAGCAGATCAGTGGCACGCTGCATGTGGCGGCCCAAGGTGGTTTTGCGCCGCGCCTGGGGCCGCAGCCGGGTGGGTTGGTGGCGGTCGTCGCACTGGTGTCATTGGGGCAGGGCGTGGCGGTGGTGCCGGCGTCGGTGGTGGGGCATGTGAGCTTGCCGGGGGTGGTGTACCGCCCTATCCAGGGCAGCGAGGCGTCGTCCTGGTTATCGTTGATTTACCGGCGCTTCGAAAAAGCGCCGGCAGTAGTGCGGTACATCCAGCAGGTCAGGGCTCAAGCACAACCTTGAGGGACTTGTCGCCGCGCTCCATCACTGCAAACGCTTCCTTGAAGTCCGCCAGGGCGAACTTGTGGGTGACCACGTCGCGCATGTCGATCTTGCGGTTGCCGATAAAGTCGATGGCGCGTGGGTACATATAGGGCCCCAGGTGCGAGCCGAGCACATCCAGTTCCTTGCGGTCGCCGATGATCGACCAGTCCACCGTGGCCTCGTCATTGAACACGCTGAACTCGACGAACCGCCCCAGCTTGCGCAGCATCGCCAGGCCCTGGTTCACCGCCTTGTGATGCCCGGTGGCTTCGATGTAGATGTCGCAGCCGTAGCCATCGGTGATGTCGCGGATCTTCGCCAGCACGTCGACTTCGGCCGGGTTCCACACTTCGTCGGCGCCCATGCGCAGGGCGAGGGCGGCGCGTTCCGGTTTCATGTCCAGCACGATGAGTTTCTTCGGGTTGCGCATGCGCACCGCGCCGATGATGCCCAGGCCCAGGGTGCCGGCACCAGCGACCACCACCACGTCATCAAAGTCCACATTGGCGCGTTCGGCGGCGTGCAGCGAGCAGGCCAGGGGTTCGATCAGGATCGCTTCATCCGGGGCGATGGAATCCGGGACCTTATGGATGATGCCTTCCTTGGTGAAGATCATGTACTGGGCCATGGCGCCCTGCACGTTGTTCTGAAAGCCGTACAGGTCGTGTTTCTGGCACATCCAGTACTGGCCGTGGTTGCAGAAGCGGCAGCCCCAGCACGGCACGATCTGTTCGGAAATGACCCGGTCGCCGATCTTCACACCGCGCTTTTCCGCGCCAGGCCCCAGGGCGACCACGCGGCACACGAACTCATGGCCGGGAATCATTGGCGGTTTCACATAGCGTGGCTGCTCGGCATCGCCCCAGAACGACGGCGCGCCGCGATAGGTCTTGATGTCGCCCATGCAGATCCCGCACAACTCTACCTTGGTGAGGACTTCCTCGGGGCCGGGGGTGGGCACGTCGACGGTTTCCAGCCGATAGTCTTCCGGGCCATGGCAGACCACGGCCTGCATGGTTTTGGGGATGACGGGATGCAGTTGTTCTTGCGGGCGTTCGGTAACGGTGGACATGGCAGGCCTCACAACAAAAATGAACGGATCGCTCCCATGCGGGGAGCGATCAACCGGCTACGGCTTACTTGGCGCCGCTGACCTGCTTGTACAGCGCATCAGCGTTGGCGTTGGTCACCGGCACCCAGGGCAGGATGTAGTTCTTGGCGGTGCCGTCAGCCCATTTCAGGTCCTTGGCATAGCGCTCCCAGATCACCGAGCGGGGCTTGTAGTCGCTGCCGGCCAGGGCGCGCAGGGCCACGTCCAGCGCACCCTGGGACTGGGCCTGGGCGTCCTGCAGGAAGGTGGTGACTTCGTCTTTCTTGGCAGCCTGGATGGCATCCGGCATGCCGTCGATGGAGGTGACCGGCACATCCTTGGACGTCAGGCCGTGGGATTTCAGGGCCTGTACCGCGCCGAGGGCCATGTCGTCGTTCTGCGCGATGACGCCGTTGATGCCTTTGGGGTGGGCGTTCAGCCAGTCTTCGGTCAGCGCCATGGCCTGGGCGCGGTCCCAGTTGGCGGTCTTTTTCTCGATGATCTTGATGTCCGGGTGCTTGCCCAGCACTTCCAGCTCGCCTTTTTCCCGGTCGATCTGTGCCGACTGGCCAATGGGGCCCTGGATGATCACCACATTGCCCTTGTCGTTGAGTTTGTCGACCATGGCCTGGGCCTGCAGGCGGCCGCCCTCCACATCGTCGTTACCCACGTAGGGGACGGCGGCATCGGCAACTTTCGTATTGGAGGCGATGACCACCACGTCGTTACTCATGGCCTGCTTCACGGTGCCAACGCCGGCCTTGGTGTCGATGGGCACGAAGAGGATGGCGTCGTAATGCTGGGTCACCATGTTTTCGATCTGGTTGTTCTGGGTCAGCGCGTCGTAGTTGCCATCGAATACGGTCAATTGCACGGTGCCGTCTTTAACGGCGGGGTGCTCCTTGAGCTCGCGTACCCAGTTCTGCATGAATTGGCCCTTGAGGCCGTAGACCGCGGCGCCGACCTTGTAGGTCTTGCCGTCGGCGGCCAGGGCGATGCTGCTGGCGAGGAGGGAGAGGGCCGCAACGGCGGCGAAGGTCGTAGCAATTTTCATGATGAGCACCCCATTTATTGTTGTAGTCAGTCGTTCATTCATTGCCTTGTGCTGATCATATGTTTATCAAATGAAATTCTGATCAGTCAAATGCTTTTACGAAAAACTGGAAAATAGGGTGGATTATGGGTTTATAGGCTGTTTATGTCGTTCTCTGGCATGGGTTTTGATGTATTTGTCGTGATAATAATTTCAGTAGATGATCAAATGATCGAGTTGGTGTGAAAGGTTTTACAGATCTTGTAATAGTTTTGGAGTGTGGGGATTTTCCCTTTCGATTGTACGATTCAAGTCCTTTTGTCATTGCAGGATTTGCATGAACACCCTCTCGGAGCCTCCCAGTCGTCTTTCCCCAAGACATCCGCTGCCGCTGTTCCCGTTGAAGCACCCCGTATTCCGACTGCCAACCCCGTACCGGTCCCCTGACCGCGCCTTGCCGTGTCCGGCATTCTGAAAACCGACTGAAGAGACTCTATAAATGGAATGGTTAGCGGATCCAACGGCCTGGCTCGGCCTGTTGACCTTGATTGTGCTGGAACTGGTGCTGGGCATCGACAACCTGGTGTTTATCGCGATCCTGGCGGACAAGCTGCCGCCGGAGCAGCGTGACCGTGCGCGCTTGATCGGCCTGTCCCTGGCGTTGCTGATGCGCCTGGGCCTGTTGGCGAGTATTTCCTGGTTGGTGACCCTTACCCAGCCGTTGTTCGAGGTGTTCGACAAGAGCTTCTCCGGCCGTGACCTGATCATGCTGTTTGGTGGTGTGTTCCTGTTGTTCAAGGCCACCATGGAGTTGCATGAGCGCCTCGAAGGGCATGTGGCCCAGCGCACGGGCAATGTGGCCTATGCGATGTTCTGGCCGATCGTGGCGCAGATCGTGGTGCTCGACGCGGTGTTCTCCCTGGATGCGGTGATTACCGCCGTGGGCATGGTGGACGAACTGGCGGTGATGATGATCGCGGTGATCGTGTCCATCGGCCTGATGATCGTGGCGAGCAAGCCGTTGACGCGCTTCGTCAACGCGCACCCGACGGTGATCATGCTGTGCCTGGGCTTCCTGATGATGATCGGTTTCGCCCTGACTGCCGAAGGCCTGGGTTTCCATATTCCCAAGGGCTACCTGTACGCCGCCATCGGCTTCTCGATCCTGATCGAAGTGTTCAATCAGATCGCCCGTTCACGCCGCAAGAAGTCGGCGCAAGGCGTGTTGCCGGTGCGCGAGCGTACCGCCCATGCGGTGATGCGTTTGCTCGGCGGTCGCAGCCTGGCGGTGGAAGAGGTGGGTGAAGAGGTTGCCGACCTGCTCGGCGAGCCGGATGCCACCCAAGGCCCACTGTTTGATCGACGTGAGCGCGTGATGATCAGTGGTGTGCTGCAACTGGCCGAGCGGCCGATCCGCACGCTGATGACGCCACGGGCCAAGGTCGACTGCATCGATCTGGCGGATGATCCCGAGAGTATCCGCCTGAAACTGATGCATTCGTCCTACTCGCGACTGCCGTTGATCCGCAACGGTGCCGTCGATGAGCCGCTCGGCTTCGTGCACAAGAAGGAATTGCTCAAGGAATACCTGGCCGGCAACGAGCCGAACCTGGAGCACCTGGCGCGTCGGGCGATCAATTTGCTCGAGAGTTTTTCGATCCTCAATGCGCTGGAGCAGATGCGCCAGGAGTCCACTCACATTGCGTTTGTGATCAACGAATTCGGGGATTTCATGGGCGTGTTGAGCATGACTGACATCCTCGAATCCATCGCCGGTGAATTGCCGGATGCCAGCGAAATCGAAGGGCCGGATATCGTCGAGGAGGGTGATGGCTTCCGCGCCAATGGCGCCTTGAACCTCAGCCTGGTTCGCCAGCGCACCGGTTTCAAGGCGACGGTGACCGAGGACTACCAGACCCTGGCCGGCTTGGTCATGAGTCTGCTCGACCGCTTGCCAGTGGTGGGCGATAGCCTGGAGCATGAGGGTTGGCGCCTGACGGTGGCGGCGGTGGAGGACCGCCGGGTGACGCAGGTCAGCCTGATGCCTTTACCCCAGATGTAACCGCTGGTAGTCGGGAGTACTGCTCGAAGGCTCGTTCCAGCGCTTGCTCGCCCAGGCCGGGAAGGGTCTCGAGCAGTACGTGGTTGTGGTAAATCAACAGCATCGGGATGCGGTCGACACTCGGATGGCGTGGGGTTTCGGCACAATCGAGGATCAAGATTTTGACGTGGTTCTTGTAGCGCTCGCTGATGCGCATGAAGGGTGGCATTGCGTCCCTGCACGCCGCGCAGTGATGTGATATGAACACCACGAAGACGGGCTGGGTCGTCTCCAGTTCGCGTTCAAACGCAGCCTTGTCTGCAATCACCGCATTCACATAGTTCATCGGAATTTCCCCTCCAGGCATGGCTCAAGCTAAGGCGGGAAATCGTTCGGGTCTACTGTCAACCTTCACAGGTCCTTGTCACGCTCCAAGCGTTCGCGGGCTTTGCGCGCCTGGCTCGCGCATTTCTTGTATTCCAGATTGTCCCTTGAGGCCTTCGCCTGGCGGTAGCCGTGGTGGTTCTGGCTGGTGTAATTGGTGCTCAAGGCTTCGTTGAGCTTGCGCAGCTCTGCCTTGCATTCGCGGCGGTCGTTGCTGGCCGAAGCATTGCCGGCCACCAGAAAGGACAGCAAAACCAGGGTGAGGCGTAACGTCATCAGGGTGGAGTCCTTGTCGGAATGAATGTGCCAAGGCTAGCCCAGCGTGGGGATTTTTCCATGCCGCAAGTGCACTGCAACGGTGCGCGGTAACGCCTGTTTGGCGCACGCAAGTGGGGCCTGTCACCGCTATGTGGGGCTTTGGGTAGCAAAGTGATTTCAAGTGCTGGCTTAACGCCTTGTTACCAATCATCTTTTATCTGATTGATCTAAAACAGATTTATTCATGTCGTGTTTTTCTGTTGCCGCGTGTGGCACACTTTCTGCTGTCTATTCCGTTGTTACATACTAAGTTCCGGTATAGCGGAATACACAACTCCTGGAGTGCTTGTCATGCATCACCGACCTTCCGTGTTCAAAGCGTGTGTTTTTCTCTTCGCCGCATCGGCTTCCCTCGCAAGCGTAGTGCAGGCGGCGGACAGCAAGCTCGATGATGTGCTCAAGCGTGGGCATCTGATCGTGGGTACAGGCAGTACCAATGCGCCGTGGCACTTCCAGGGAGCGGATGGCAAGTTGCAGGGGTTTGATATCGACATCGGCCGCATCGTGGCCAAAGGCTTGTTCAACGACCCGAGCAAGGTCGAGTTCGTGGTGCAGTCTTCTGATGCGCGGATTCCCAACCTGCTGACCGACAAGGTCGACATGAGTTGCCAGTTCATCACCGTCACCGCCAGCCGCGCGCAGCAGGTGGCCTTCACCCTGCCGTACTACCGCGAAGGCGTGGGCCTGCTGCTGCCGAACAACAGCAAGTACAAGGAAATCGAAGACCTGCAGGCCGCCGGCGACAGCGTCACCGTGGCCGTGCTGCAAAACGTCTACGCCGAAGAACTGGTGCACCAGGCGCTGCCCAAGGCCAAGGTCGACCAGTACGACAGCGTCGACCTGATGTACCAGGCGGTGAACTCCGGTCGCGCCGATGCTGCGGCCACCGACCAGTCCTCGGTCAAGTACCTGATGGTGCAGAACCCAGGCCGCTACCGCAGCCCGGCTTACGCCTGGAGCCCGCAAACCTACGCGTGCGCCGTCAAGCGTGGCGACCAGGACTGGCTGAACTTCGTCAACACCGCGCTGCATGAAGCCATGACCGGCGTGGAGTTCCCGACCTACAAGGCCTCGTTCAAGCAATGGTTCGGCGTGGACCTGCCGGAACCTGCGATCGGCTTCCCGGTTGAGTTCAAGTAAATCGAAAACCTGGGGCGTCGCTGACGGCGCCCCAATCAGGTACTGCTGACCATGAACTATCAGTTGAACTTTGCCGCCGTGTGGCGCGACTTCCCCAGCTTGCTGGCGGGGCTCGGCCTGGGCCTCGAGCTGGCGCTGCTGTCGATCGCGATTGGCTGCGTGATCGGCCTGATGATGGCCTTTGCCATGCTGTCGAAACACAAGGCGTTGCGCGTGCTGGCCTCGGTGTATGTGACGGTGATCCGCAATACGCCGATCCTGGTGTTGATCCTGTTGATCTACTTCGCCTTGCCCAGCCTGGGCATCCGCCTGGACAAGATCCCGTCGTTCATCATCACCTTGTCGTTGTACGCCGGGGCTTATCTCACCGAAGTGTTCCGCGCCGGGCTGCTGAATATTCCCAAGGGCTTGCGTGAAGCCGGGCTGGCCATCGGCCTGGGTGAGTGGCGTATCCGCGCCTACATCACCGTGCCGGTGATGCTGCGCAATGTGCTGCCCGCGCTGTCGAACAACTTCATTTCGCTGTTCAAGGACACCTCGCTCGCCGCCGCCATCGCGGTGCCGGAGCTGACCTATTACGCCCGCAAGATCAACGTCGAAAGCTACCGGGTGATTGAAACCTGGCTGGTCACGACCGCGCTCTACGTGGCTGCCTGTTACCTCATTGCCATGCTGCTCCGTTACCTGGAACAGCGTCTGGCGATCCGTCGTTAAGGAAGGTTTCCATGTACGAATCCCCCAGCTGGCTGCATGAGTTGTGGATCGCCCGGGATACCCTCTGGGCGGGCTTTCAAGCCAGTGTTTATGTGTCCGCGCTGGCGATTATCTTCGGTACCCTGATCGGTATCGTCGCCGGGTTGATCCTGACCTACGGCAAATTCTGGATGCGGGCGCCGTTCCGGCTGTACGTCGACCTGATCCGCGGTACGCCGGTGTTTGTGCTGGTATTGGCGTGCTTCTACATGCTGCCGGCGCTCGGTTGGCAGATCACCGCGTTCCAGGCCGGTGCGGTCGGGCTGACGCTGTTCTGCGGCTCCCACGTCTCGGAGATCGTGCGCGGTGCGCTGCAGGCCATTCCCCGTGGGCAACTGGAAGCGGGCAAGGCCATCGGCCTGACGTTCTACCAGTCCCTGGGCTACGTGCTGTTGCCCCAGGCGTTGCGCCAGATCCTGCCGACCTGGGTCAATTCCTCCACGGAAATCGTCAAGGCCTCGACCTTGCTGTCGGTGATCGGCGTGGCCGAATTGCTGTTGAGCACCCAGCAAGTGATCGCACGCACCTTCATGACCCTGGAGTTCTACCTGTTCGCAGGTTTTATGTTCTTTGTCATCAACTACGCCATCGAGTTATTCGGGCGCTACATTGAAAAGCGGGTGGCCTTGCCATGAACCAACCTCAAACCAACCCACCCTTGCTGAACATTAGTGGCCTGCGCAAGCAGTACGGCCAGGTGGAAGTGCTCAAGGGCGTCGACCTGTCCATGCAGCGCGGCAACGTGGTGACCCTGATCGGCTCCAGCGGCTCGGGCAAGACCACCCTGTTGCGCTGCGTCAACCTGCTGGAAGAGTTCCAGGGCGGGCAGATCACTCTGGACGGCGAGTCCATCGGCTACCGCGACATCGGCGGCAAGCGCGTGCGTCATCCCGAGCGCGTGATTGCCCAGCATCGGGCGATGACTGGCATGGCGTTCCAGCAATTCAACCTGTTCCCGCATTTGACCGCGTTGCAGAACGTGACCCTGGGCTTATTGAAAGTTAAGAAAATGCCTAAGGACGAGGCGGTAGCATTGGCGGAAAAATGGTTGGACCGTGTAGGACTTTTGGAGCGTCGTAACCACTTTCCCGGCCAATTGTCTGGCGGCCAGCAACAGCGCGTGGCGATTGCCCGTGCGATTGCCATGAACCCCAGCCTGATGCTGTTCGACGAAGTCACCTCGGCCCTCGACCCGGAACTGGTGGGTGAAGTGCTCAGTGTGATCAAGGGCTTGGCGGAAGAGGGCATGACCATGTTGCTGGTCACCCACGAAATGCGCTTTGCCTATGAGGTATCGGACAAGATCGTATTTATGAACCAAGGGCGCATTGAAGAGCAGGGCACCTCGAAGGACATCTTCGAACGCCCGCAATCGCCGCGCCTGGCGGAATTTCTCAAGAACATTCGTTTTTAATCAGGAGCCTTTTTTATGAGCATTACTCGTTACGGTGCCGGCAGTACTGCCGGCGGCGGCCAGCCCCGTCCTTTCGCCCGCGCCGTGGAAGCGGACGGTTGGTTGTACGTCTCGGGCCAGGTGCCTGCGGTGGATGGCGAAATCATCACTGGCGGGATCATCGAGCAAACCCGGCAGACCATGCGCAACGTGGTGGCGATCCTCGAAGAGGCCGGCTACGAGTTGAAAGACGTGGTGCGCGTGGGTGTATGGCTGGAAGACCCACGGGACTTCTGGAGTTTCAACAAGGTATTCGGCGAATACTTCACCCCGGAACACGCCCCGGCGCGGGCCTGTGTGCAGGCCAACATGATGGTCGACTGCAAGGTGGAGATCGATTGCGTGGCCTACAAGAAAAAAGGCTAAATGATCGTTCCCACGCTCTGCGTGGGAACCCCACCCCGGACGCTCTGCGTCCGCTTCTGTGACGCAGAGCGTCACGGTATGCATTCCCACGCAGAGCGTGGGAACGATCATCTGCAACGGGACCGGAATTGCCATGACCGAAGACACCATCAAACGCCGCGCCAAAGGCCTGGACCGGGCATTCGATATCCTCGATTTCCTCAAGGAAATCGGCCAGCCCCTGCGCCCGAATGATATTGCCAGCGGCATCGGCAGCCCCAAGTCCACCGTCTACGAACTGGTTGCGTCGCTGCTTGAGCGGCGCATCCTGGAAACGGTGGGCAAGGATGGCCACGTCTACCTCGGTCGCCAGCTGTACTTCCTGGGCCAGGCGCACCTGCGTCATTTCGACCTGACCCGCGAGGCCGACCACGCCTTGCAGGAGATCGTCAGCCAGACCCACGAGACCGCGCAGATGTGCCTGCTCAACGGGCGCAAATACACGGTGGCGCTGATGCGCGAGGGCGAGCGGCATTTCCGTATTTCCTCGGATATCGGCGAAAACGCGCCGATCCCCTGGACCGCTTCCGGGCGCCTGTTGCTGGGGCACTTGAGCGACCAGCAGATCGTCGACCTGATTGACCACGACGACTTCATCCTGCCGGATGGCCAGCGCCTGCCGCTGGACACCTTCCTGGCGCAAATCCGTCAGGCCACCCTCGATGGCTTCTTTTCCTTCGACAGCGTGGCCGACACCTTTACCCATTGCTTTGCCGCCCCGGTGCGGGACGCGCAAGGCATCAGCATTGCGACTTTGTGCATCGTCGCCCCGCGCGCCGACGCGATCAAAAATTACAACGACTATCGCCGGGTGTTGATCGAAAGCGCCAACAACCTGGCTCGTCGCATCAACGAATAGGAGCATTTCATGTCTGCCATCAATGCCGTTGAAAAGGGCGCCGCCGCCGTCGGTGCCCATCTGGTCCGCGACGTCAGCCTGCCGGCCCTGGTGCTGCACCGTGACGCCCTGGAACACAACATCCGCTGGATGCAGGACTTCGTCAGCAAGAGCGGCGCGCAGCTCGCACCCCACGGCAAGACCAGCATGATGCCGGCGCTGTTCCAGCGTCAGATCGCGGCGGGCGCCTGGGGCATCACCCTGGCCAACGCCGTGCAGACCCGCGCCGCGTATGCCGGTGGCGTGCGCCGGGTGCTGATGGCCAATCAGCTGGTGGGCGCGCCGAACATGGCGTTGATCGCTGACCTGTTGGCCGACAAGGACTTCGACTTCCACTGCATGGTCGATCACCCGGACAACGTCGCCGACCTGGGCTTGTTCTTCGCCGCCCGTGGCCTGCGCCTGAACGTGATGATCGAGTACGGCGTGGTCGGCGGCCGTTGCGGTTGCCGCAGCGAGCAGGAGGTGCGTGACCTGGCCAAGGCGATCAAGGCCCAGCCGGCCCTCGCCCTCACCGGTATCGAAGGCTATGAAGGCGTGATCCACGGCGAGCACGCCATCAGCGGCATCCGCGATTTCGCCGCGAGCCTGGTGCGTCTGGCGGTGGATTTGCAGAACAACGGCTCGTTCGACCTACCCAAGCCCATTGTCACGGCGTCGGGCTCGGCCTGGTACGACCTGATCGCCGAGTCGTTCGAAGAACAGAACGCCGCCGGCCGTTTCCTCAGTGTGCTGCGCCCCGGCAGCTATGTGGCCCATGACCACGGCATCTATAAAGACGCGCAATGCTGCGTGCTCGACCGCCGCAGTGACCTCGACGAAGGCCTGCGCCCGGCCCTGGAAGTCTGGGCGCATGTGCAGTCGTTGCCCGAGCCGGGCTTTGCGGTGATCGCCCTGGGCAAGCGTGACGTGGCCTACGACGCCGGTTTGCCGGTGCCGCTCAAGCGCTACAGGGCGGGTATCCTGTCGGCCGAAGGTGATGACGTGAGTGGGTGCAAGGTCACGGCGGTGATGGACCAGCATGCGTTCATGACGGTGGCATCGGGGGTTGAGTTGCGTATTGGCGACATCATTTCGTTCGGCACCTCGCACCCTTGCCTGACCTTCGACAAGTGGCAGGTCGGCTGCCTGGTTGATGAGCAGTTGCAGGTGATCGAGTCTTTGCATACCTGCTTCTAGACCGCGT
Organism: Pseudomonas azotoformans; assembly: GCF_900103345.1. Lineage (NCBI taxonomy): Bacteria > Pseudomonadati > Pseudomonadota > Gammaproteobacteria > Pseudomonadales > Pseudomonadaceae > Pseudomonas > Pseudomonas azotoformans. Next base: position 1,888,703 of record NZ_LT629702.1, on the reverse strand, counting down.
CGTTCCTATCGGGGGCAAGCCCCCTCCCACAGTTTGATGTGTGAACCTATTCAAATGTGGGAGGGGGCTTGCCCCCCGATGAGGCCATCAGCCACACCCGAGACAATTGCTATGACCACTCAACCCCGCATCGCCCTGATCGGCGAATGCATGATCGAATTGCAACACCGCGCCGACGGCAGTCTGCACCAGAGCTTCGGCGGCGACACGCTGAACGCGGCGGTGTACCTGCGCCGCGAGTTGGGCGACACCGGCAGCGTCGACTACGTCACCGCCCTGGGCGATGACAGTTTCAGCGATGCCATGTGCCAGCAGTGGACTGACGAAGGGTTGGGGGTGGGCATGGTCCAGCGCCTGCCGGGACGTCTGCCGGGTTTGTACTGCATCCAGACCGATGCGAACGGCGAGCGAAAATTCCTCTATTGGCGCAACGAAGCCGCCGCACGTGACTGTTTCACTGCGCCCACGGCCGAACCGGTCCTGGCGGCCCTGCCGGGGTATGACGTGGTGTATTTCAGCGGTATTACCCTGGCGGTGTTGGGCGAAGTCGGACGTGAGCGTCTGCTGCAAGCCCTGATCGAAACCCGACGTCGTGGTGGCCGGGTCGTGTTCGACAACAACTACCGGCCGCGTCTGTGGGCCAGTTTCGAAGCGGCACGGGTGGCTTATCGTCGGGTGCTGGCGGAGGTCGACATTGCCTTGTTGACCGAGGATGACGAGCGCGCGTTGTTTGGGTATGCCGACAGCGAGCAGGTATTGGCGGCCTATCCGAGGATTGAAGAGGTGGTGCTCAAGCGAGGCGCGGATGTGTGCCTGATACGCTGCAACGGCGAGCGGTTTTGCGTGCCGGCGATCAAGGTAGAAAAGGTAGTGGACACGACAGCGGCGGGGGATTCGTTCAGTGCGGCGTACCTGGCGGGGCGGCTCAAGGGTGGTACGCCAGAAGAGGCGGCATTGGCCGGGCATCGACTGGCCAGCCGGGTTATCCAGGTGCCGGGGGCGCTGATTCCCAGGGTGTGAATGGCCGCCTGCGGCGGATCGGGGGCAAGCCCCCTCCCACAGTCGACCGCGTTTCATCTGGAGAAATGCGGTCCCTTGTGGGAGGGGGCTTGCCCCCGATAGTGGTCTACAGCCAACCCATCAATCCCGGTAGAACACCTGCACCAGGTGATACCCGAACTTGCTCTTGATCGGCCCGTGCACCACCTTCACCGGCTTCTTGAAGATCACCGCGTCAATCGCCCCCACCATCTGCCCAGGCCGCACTTCACCCAGGTCGCCACCACGCTTGCCGGACGGGCAAGTGGAGTACTTCTTGGCCAGCACATCAAACGCCTCGCCCTTGGCGATGCGCTGTTTGAGCTGTTCGGCTTCTTCACTGGTTTTCACCAGGATATGACGGGCTTGGGCTTTCATTGATCTCTACCAGGTGTGCGACGGCGCGCGATTATGCCTGAACTCATTCGGCGACGTTGATCATGCTGCGAATTTTTGTCGCCAGCAGGTCGATGGAAAACGGCTTGGCCACCATGTCCATGCCGTCTTCCAGGAAACCCTGGCGCTCGGCGGCTTTTTCGGCGTAACCGGTCATGAACAGCACCTTCAGCCCTGGCCGGTGCTGGCGGGCAATTTCCGCCAGTTGCCGGCCATTCATGCCCGGCAACCCGACATCAGTCACCAGCAGGTCCACGCGCAGATCCGACTCCAGCAGCGGCAGTGCCGCCCGGGCGTCGCCCGCCTGGTGCGCCGTGTAGCCCAGTTCATCGAGCACATTGACCACCAGCATGCGCACTGCCGGGTCATCTTCGACCACCACCACCGCTTCGCCGGCCAGGGCTACCGGCGCTTCACCGAGGCTGGCAGGCAGGTTGCTTTCCAGGGCAGTGCCATGCAAACGCGGCAAATACAGGCGCACGCAGGTGCCCTGGCCCGGTTCGCTGTGAATGGTCACATGCCCGCCGGATTGCTGGGCAAACCCGTAGATCATCGACAACCCAAGGCCCGTGCCCTGGCCGATAGGTTTGGTGGTGAAGAACGGGTCGAACGCCTTGGCGAGGATTTTCGGTGCCATGCCGGTGCCGTTGTCGCACACGCCGAGCATCACGTAGTCGCCGGCCTTGACCGGTTCCAGGGTGGTGATGTCGGTGCCGTCCAGGTAACTGTTGGCGGTTTCGATCAGTAGTTCACCGCCGTCGGGCATCGCGTCGCGGGCGTTGATCACCAAATTGAGCAGGGCGTTTTCCAGTTGGCTGGCGTCGGTGTTCACCGGCCAGATGTCGTGGCCGAGCTGCACCTTGAGGCTGATGTGCGCGCCCTTGGTGCGGCGGAACAACTCTTCAAGGGACGCCACCAACTGATTGGGGTCGAGCGGGCGGCGGTCCAGCGACTGACGCCGGGAGAACGCCAGCAAGCGGTGGGTGAGGGCGGCCGCACGGTGGGCGGAGGACACGGCGGCATCAGTGAAGCGCCCGATCTCGTCACTGCGCCCGGCGGCGATGTAGCGCTGCATCAGGTCCAGGCTGCCGATGATGCCGGTGAGCATGTTGTTGAAGTCATGGGCGATGCCGCCGGTGAGCTGGCCCACCGCTTCCATCTTCTGCGCATGGCGCAGTGCGTCTTCGGCGCGTTCGCGTTCGAACATCTCGTTCTGCAGGCGCTGGTTGGCCTCGGCCAGCGCCTGGGTGCGCTGGGCCACGCGTTCTTCGAGGTTTTCATTGAGGTGGCGCAGGGCTTCTTCGGTGAGCTTGCGTTCGGTTTCATCGATCACAAAGATATAGAAACCATTCACCGAACCGTCATTGCTGAAGCGCGGCAGGTACTTCATCAGGGCATGGCGCGGTCGACCGTCCTGGTGCGGCGTAATGGTGATGAAGCTACAGGCCTTGCCCTTGAGCGCAGCGGCGATCTTGTCTTCACGCCCGGCGTACACCTCGTCGCCGAGCACTTCGCGAATGGTCTTGCCGTACAGTTCCTGGGGCGTCATGCCGTACCACTCCAGGTACGCACTGTTGTTCAGGCGAAAGCGCTGTTCATGGTCGACATAACCGATCAGTACCGGCATGGCGTTGATGATCAGCTGCAGTTCGGTTTGGCTTTGGCGCAACGCCTGCTCGGTGTGCTTGCGCTCGGTCAGGTCCAGTGCGGCGCCGAGGAAGCGCGCCGGGCGGCCTTGATGGTCCTTGTAGCAGCGCCCACGGGCAAACACCCAGCGCAGTTGGCCGTCAGCTTGCAACAGGCGGTATTCCTCGGCGTATTCGGTGCCGAAAGTAATGCAATGCTTGATGCTGCGCGCCACCATGCCACGGTCTTCCGGGTGCACGCCTTGCAGGTAGGCGCTGATCGGCAGCCGGCTTGCATCGTCGGGGTCGACACCGTGCAGGTAGGCGAAGTGCGTGTCGGCGATAAAGCGGTCTTCGCTGATATCCCAGTCCCAGGTGCCGACGGCGTCGGTGGCCGCCAGTGCCAGTTGCAGGCGTTGCTCGGTGTTGTGCCGGGCCTTGCGCCGTTCGTTGGTTTCGATGGCGGTGACCAGGATGCCGGCCACGCTGCCGGTTTCATCGCGGATCGGGCTGTAGGTGAGGTCCAGCCAGATTTCAGTGTCGCGATTGTGGCGTGGCAGTACGAAGCGCTGCTCGCTGAAGGTACGCACCTGGCCGCTGAGCACGGCGTCGTAGATCGGCGCGGCAAAGCTCTCAAGCTCCGGCCAGGTCTGGTGCGCCGGCTGGCCCATGGCCTCGGGGTGTTTGTTGCCCGCCAGTTGGGCGAAGCCGTCGTTGTAGAGTTGCGTGAGCTGGTTGCCCCACAGCAGGAGCATCGGCATCGGCGAGTGCACGACGATATCGACCGCCGTGCGCAGGCTTTGCGGCCAATCTTTGGCCTCACCGAGAGGGCTTTGCGCCCAGTCCAGCCGCGCAATCAATGCGGCGGCTTCGCTGCCGGTGGATGTTCCAATCATGAAAAAGCCCTGAGCGTAACGCTTTGAAAAATGACAACACCCATTATCCCGTCTGCCGGCAATGGGTGACTACCCCCGAAAAATAGCATGCATTCGGGGTTTGTCTTCAAATGAGTACGTCAGCGCTGAAACCTTTCATCTGTCCGCCAGTTCCGGGCGGTTGCGGAACTGATCAAGCGCCTGCGGGTTGGCCAGGGCGTCGGTGTTCTTCACTGGCTCGCCGTGCACCACATTGCGCACCGCCAATTCGACGATCTTGCCGCTGATGGTGCGGGGGATATCGGTGACAGCGAGGATCTTCGCCGGCACATGGCGCGGTGTGGTGTTGGCACGGATCACCTGGCGGATCTGCTGTTCGAGGGCTTCGTCCAGTTCGATACCGTCATTGAGGCGCACGAACAGCACCACGCGCACGTCGTCCTGCCAGCGTTGGCCGATGGCCAGGCTTTCCAGCACCTGGGGGACTTTTTCCACTTGGCGATAGATCTCTGCTGTACCGATCCGCACACCGCCGGGGTTGAGCACGGCGTCGGAGCGCCCGTGGATCAGCAGGCTACCGTTCGGCCGTTGTTCGGCGTAGTCACCCTGGGCCCACACGCCAGGAAACTGGCTGAAATACGAGGCGCGCAGCTTCTGGCGGTCCGGGTCGTTCCACAGGCCGATGGGCATCGCCGGGAAGTGCCGCGTGCACACCAGCTCGCCTTTTTCACCGACCAGCGGCCGGCCCTGGTCGTCCCAGACTTCTATAGCCATCGCCAGGCTCTTGCACTGCATTTCACCGCGCCGTACCGGCAGCACCGGGTTGCCGATCACAAAGCAGGAGACGATATCGGTGCCGCCGGACATGGATGACAGGCATAGCTCATCCTTGATCTCGCGGTACACGTAGTCGTAGCTCTGCGGAGACAGCGGCGAGCCAGTGGAAATCAACCCTTTGAGGCTGCCCAGGTCGTGGCTCAAGCGCGGCCGCAATCCGGCCTTTTCCAACGTGGCGAGAAACTTGGGGCTGGTGCCGAACACGCTGATTTTTTCTGCATCGATCAAGTCGATCAGCCGCTCGGGCCCTGGATGAAACGGCGAGCCGTCATACAGCACCGCCGTGGCGCCGATAGCCAGTACAGACACCAGCCAGTTCCACATCATCCAGCCGCAGGTGGTGTAGTAGAACAGGCAGTCCTCGCGGGACAGGTCGGCGTGCAAGCCGTGTTCCTTGAGGTGGGTGAGCAACACGCCGCCGGTGCCGTGGATGATGCACTTGGGCACGCCGGTGGTGCCGCTGGAGTAGAGGATGTACAGCGGATGGTCGAACGGCACCGCAACGAACTCGGGCTCGCCGCCGGGTTGGTAGACGTCTCGCCACAGCGCGACGCGGGCCTGGGTCTGATAGTCCTCGTTCTGCGCCTGGGGCTTTGCGTAAGGCACGATGATCAACTGCTCCAGGGACGGCAGGCGCGCGAGGATTTCATTGAGCTTGGTGGTCTGGTCGATGTCTTTACCGGCATAGCGGTAACCGGCGCAGGTGATCAGCACCTTGGGCTCGATCTGGCCGAAACGGTCGATCACGCCCTGGGTGCCGAAGTCCGGCGACGAACACGACCAGATTGCGCCCAGGCTGGTGGTGGCGAGCATGCCCACCAGGGTTTGCCAGGTGTTGGGCATGCACGCGGCGACGCGGTCACCTTGGGTCACGCCGGCAGCGCGCAGGCTGCGTTGCAGGCCGGCGACGTGGGCGGCCAGTTCGGCGTAGGTCAATTGTTCGCGTTGGCCGTCTTCTGCGACAGCCACGACAGCGGGGTGATCGTCACGGCGGCGCAGCAGGTGTTCGGCAAAATTGAGCGTCGCACCGGGAAACCAGTGGGCGCTTGGCATCTCGGCGTCTTCGATCAGCACCGCGGTGGGCGGGTTGCGCCACTGCACGTCGAAATAGTCCACGATCGCGCGCCAGAAATTCGGGCGCTGGTCGATGCTCCACTGGTGCAGCGCCGGGTAGTCGCCAAGCTGCACGCTGTAGCGCTGGTTGATGTAGCGCCGAAACTGGTCCATGCGCGTGTTGGCGATGCGTTCCGGGGAGGGTTGCCAGAGGATCTCGGACATAGGCAGGTCTCTTTTTATGTATTAATTCATCCAGACAACACAGGGCCAATGTGGGAGGGGGCTTGCCCCCGATTGCGGTGTGTCAACCACCCGATGTATCAACTGGCACAGCCTCATCGGGGGCAAGCCCCCTCCCACATTTTGAACGCCAGTGTCCGCTGTTACTGGGCCAGCCAGCCGCCGTCGATATTCCATGCGGCACCGCGTACCTGGCTGCCGGCTTCGCTGCACAAGAACAGCACCAGCTCACCCAACTGCGGCGGCGTCACAAACTCCAGCGACGGCTGCTTCTCCGCCAGCAGGTCGTGCTGCGCCTGCTGCGGGTCGACGCCGTTTGCGGCACGATCATCAATCTGCTTCTGCACCAGCGGCGTCAGCACCCAGCCCGGGCAGATGGCGTTGCAGGTGACATTGCTGGTGGCGGTCTCCAGGCCGACCACCTTGGTCAACCCGATCACGCCATGCTTGGCCGCCACATACGCGGCCTTGCCCACCGAACCGACCTGGCCATGCACCGAGGCGATATTGACGATACGTCCCCAGCCCTTGGCTTTCATCCCCGGCAAGCTCAACCGTGTGCTGTGGAACACCGAGGACAGGTTGATCGCGATGATCGAGTCCCAGCGTTCGGCGGGGAAGTCTTCGACTGCCGCCACATGCTGGATACCGGCGTTGTTGACCAGGATGTCGACGCCGCCGAATTCACGCTCGGCGTAGGCGAGCATGTCGGCGATCTGCGCCGGGTCGCTGACGTCGGCCGGGTGGTGGCCGACCTTGCCGCCGAACGCCTGCACCTGGGCGATCACCGCGCTGGCGTCGCCAAAACCGTTGAGGATCAGGTTGGCGCCGGCCTTGGCCAGGCTCAGGGCGATGCCCAGGCCGATGCCGCTGGTGGAGCCGGTGACCAGGGCGGTCTTGCCGTTCAATGTCGTCATGCAAACCTCACACAATGCCGGTGGCATAGAAAGTAGCGATCACCACGAACACCGCGAGGGTCTTGATGATCGTGATGCCGAAAATGTCTTTGTAGGCTTCGCGGTGCGTCAGGCCGGTGACCGCCAGCAGCGTGATCACCGCGCCGTTGTGGGGCAGGGTGTCCATGCCGCCGCTGGCCATGGCCGCGACGCGGTGCAGCACTTCAAGGGGGATATTGGCCGCATGGGCCGCCGAAATAAAGCTTTCGGACATGGCCGCGAGGGCGATGCTCATGCCGCCCGACGCGGAGCCGGTGATGCCGGCCAGCAGGGTCACGGTGATCGCTTCATTGACCAGCGGGTTGGGGATGCCCTTGAGCCAGTCAGCCAGCACCAGAAAGCCCGGCAGCGAGGCGATCACCGCACCGAAGCCATATTCCGAGGCGGTGTTCATCGCCGCCAGCAGCGCACCGCTGACCGCGCTTTTGCTGCCTTCGGCGAGCTTGCTCTTGATTGCCGAGAAGCCGAACACCAGCACCACGATGATCCCCACCAGCAACGCCGCCTGTACCGCCCAGATCGCGGTGAGCTTGGCGATTTCGGTGGTCACCGGCGTGCTCATGCCCGGCAGGCTGAGGCTGTGGGTCTTGCCGTACCACTGCGGGATCCAGTGGGTGAACAACAGGTTCATCACGCCCACTAGGATCAGCGGCGACAGCGCGATCCAGGGGTTGGGCAGGGTCAGGTTCTCGGCGGTTTCCGGCTCGTTGCGCAGCTCGGTGCCATAGCCTTCACCGGCACGTTGCGCCTTGTTGCGCTGGCGCGCCAGGTAGAGCATGCCGGCGCAGAACACGAAGATCGTGCCGATCAGGCCCAGCCACGGCGCGGCCCAGGCGGTGGTGTTGAAGAAGGTGCTGGGGATGATGTTCTGGATCTGCGGCGTGCCGGGCAGGGCGTCCATGGTGAACGAGAACGCGCCGAGAGCGATGGTGGCCGGGATCAGGCGCTTGGGGATATTGCTCTGGCGGAACATCTCCGCCGCAAATGGGTACACCGCAAACACCACCACGAACAGCGACACGCCGCCGTAGGTGAGCAGGGCGCAGACCAGCACGATCACCAGCATCGCCTGGCGAGTGCCGAGCAAACGAATGGCGGCCGCCACGATAGAGCGCGAGAAGCCCGACAGCTCGATCAGCTTGCCGAACACCGCGCCCAGCAGGAACACCGGGAAATACAGTTTGATAAAGCCGACCATTTTCTCCATGAACACCCCGGTAAAGGCGGGGGCGACGGCGGACGGATCGGTAAGCAGGACAGCGCCGAGGGCGGCAATGGGGGCAAACAGGATAACGCTATAGCCACGGTAGGCAGCCAGCATCAGCAGCGCGAGGGCTGCCAGGGCAATGATCACACTCATGGTGTGTCTCCATCGGATTGTTATTTTTGTGGGGTGTTGCTGTGGGAGAGAGCTATAGCGAGATGTGTGCCAGGTTCTTAACTTGTTGAAAATAAACAGTAATTTTCTGTATTAGGTGTGCTTCTCTGAATATTGTCTCTAACTTGAGACAAGTGACAAACAAGTGTGGGAGGGGGCTTGCCCCCGATGGCAGTGTGTCAGCCAACTAATAGCCAACTGAAGCACCGCTATCGGGGGCAAGCCCCCTCCCACATTAGGTTGTCTCTGTATTGAGAGTTTTGTCTCTATATTGAGATCAGTCGATACCCAACGCCACCATCTTCTTGTACAGCGTCGACCGCCCAAGCCCCAACCGCTTGGCCGCTTCCACCACATTCCCCTCGCACGCGTTCAATGCCGCCGCAATGATCTGCCGATCAAACCGCTCCCGCGCCGCATTGAAGCTTTCACCCTCGACCGTCGCGACGGCACTGCCACGCGCCACGGGGGTGAAGGTGCCGATCGCGGCGCGAATCTCCCCGGCATTCAACACAAGGTCATCACTCAACAACGCCGCCCGCTCAAGTACGTTGCGCAGTTCGCGGATATTCCCCGGCCACGCATGCTGGGCCAGCAACGCCAGGGCCTCGCGATCCAGTTCATGCTGGCTGCGCAGTTCCTCAAGAATCGCCTCGCTCAACGCCGGAATATCTTCAAGCCGCTCACGCAACGGCGGCACCTGGATCGGCAGCACATTCAGCCGATAATACAAATCCGCGCGGAATTCGCCGCGCTTGATCGCCGCCTCCAGGTCCATGGAGGTGGCGGCGATCACCCGTACATCGCTGTGCAGCATCTCATTGGAGCCGACCGGTTCGAATTCCTTTTCCTGCAACACCCGCAGCAGTTTGCTTTGCAAGGGCAGGGGCATGTCACCGATTTCGTCGAGGAACAGCGTGCCGCCCTGGGCGATCTGGAACTTGCCGGGGCGGCCCTTGCGGTCGGCGCCGGTAAACGCGCCCGGTGCGGTGCCGAAGAACTCGGCTTCCAGCAGGTCAGCCGGAATCGCCGCGCTGTTGACGCTGACAAACGCCTTGTGCGCACGGGTGGAGGCGCCGTGAATCGCCTGGGCCAACAATTCCTTGCCGGTACCGGTTTCGCCCAGCAGTAACACTGGCGATTCAGCGCTGGCACTGCGCCGTGCGCGGCGTTTCACTTCGAGGCTGGCTGCGCTGGTGCCTATAAAATGCGCGAAGTTGTATTTGCTCTGCCGCGAACGCAGCAGGGAGCGCGTCGACGCCAATTCCTGCTGCATGCTCAGATAACGCTCAATCAGTGGCGACAGGTTGCGCAGTTCATCAAACAAGGCAAAGCCGATCGCACCGATCACCGCGCCGGCATCGTTGTGGATCGGCAAGCGCATCACCACCAACGGACCCTTGGGTGTGTCCTGGATGTCCAGCAATATGGGCTGGTCATTGCGCACCACTTGGCGCAACAGGCTGTTGGAAATCACCTGCTCGCACGGCTGGCCGATGGCTTCGTCGGCGCTCTTGAGGCCAAAACGCCTGGCATAGCGCTCGTTCATCCACACGATATTGGCGTCGCGGTCGACAATCACCGTGCCTTCGCTGGACTGCTCGATGATCTCGAACAGCGACTGGATGGCCAGGCCGCGAACCTGTTGGTAATCCGTGAGGCTGGTACTCATACGCCATAATCCTGTAGGAGCGAGCTTGCTCGCGAAAAACGTCAACGATGACGCAGCGCTAATCGGTATCCCGTGTCGCCTGTGGTTTTTTCGCGAGCAAGCTCGCTCCTACAGTGGGATGTGGGCTGCGGCCAGCAGTTCTTTGGTGTAGGCGTGCTGCGGTGCATCAAACACCTCGTGGCTCGCGCCGCGCTCCACCACCTTGCCGTCCTTGATCACGATCATGTCGTGGGCCATGGCACGTACCACCGCCAGGTCGTGGCTGATAAACAGGTACGTCAGGCCGTATTTCTCCTGCAACTCACGCAGCAACGCCACCACTTGTTTCTGCACAGTGCGGTCGAGGGCTGAGGTCGGTTCGTCGAGCAACATCAGCGCTGGCTTGAGTACCAGAGCGCGGGCGATGGCGATACGTTGGCGCTGGCCGCCGGAAAATTCGTGGGGGTAGCGATGGCGGCTGGCGGGATCGAGGCCCACGTCCTTGAGCACCTGCACCACCTGCGCATCGCGGTCGGCCAGGCTGCACGGTGCGTGAACCTCCAGGCCTTCGCTGATGATCTGCTCCACGGTCATGCGTGGGCTGAGGCTGCCGTAAGGGTCCTGGAACACCACCTGCATTTGCTTGCGCCACGGGCGCATCTGCTGGTGGTTCAGCGAGTCGAGGGCTTCACCCTGGAAGCGGATGCTGCCGCTGGAGTCCAGCAGTCGCAGGATCGCCTGGCCCAACGTGGACTTGCCCGAGCCGGACTCGCCGACAATCCCCAGGGTTTTGCCGCGCTGCACGCGGAGGCTGATGCCATCCACCGCTCGCAGGTAGGTCTTGCGTCGGAACAACCCGCCGCCAAGGGGGAATTGCACGGTCAGGTCATCCACCTGCAACACGGTCTCGCGTTCATCGCTGCACAGCGCATCGCCGGCCGGTTCTGCATCCAGTAGCAGGCGGCTGTAGGGGTGTTGCGGCGCGTTGAACAGTGTCTGGCAGTCGGCCTGCTCGACGATCTCGCCGGCTCGCATCACGCACACGCGCTGGGCAATGCTGCGCACCAGGTTGAGGTCATGGCTGATCAGCAGCAAGGACATGCCCAGGCGTTGTTGCAGCGACTTGAGCAGCAGCAGGATCTTGCGCTGCACGGTCACGTCCAACGCCGTGGTGGGTTCGTCGGCGATCAGCAGCTCAGGCTCGCAGGCCAGCGCCATGGCGATCATCACCCGTTGGCGCTGGCCACCGGAGAGCTGGTGCGGATAGGCTTTGAGCCGCTCCTGAGGCTTCTGGATGCCCACCAGTTCGAGCAATTCGAGGATGCGCGCCTGCGCCGCCTTGCCGCCCAGACCCTTGTGCAGCAGCAGGGTTTCGCCGATCTGCTTTTCGATGCTGTGCAGCGGATTGAGTGAGGTCATCGGCTCCTGGAAGATCATGGCAATGCGGTTGCCGCGCAGCTTCTGCAAGGTGGTGGCCGAAGCGCCGACCAGTTCCTGGCCACGGTACTTGATGGAACCGGTGGTTTGAGTACCGGCCTCGGGCAGCAGTTGCAGGATCGAGTGGGCCGTCACCGACTTGCCCGAGCCAGATTCGCCCACCAGTGCCAGGCACTCGCCGGGGCGCACGTCCAGGCACAGGTTGCGCACCACGGTCTGGCCGCTGAACGCGACGCTGAGGTCGCGGATTTCGATCAGGTTCATAGGCAGTCACTCATGAGCGTGGGTCGAAGGCATCACGCAATGCCTCGCCGATAAAGACCAGCAGCGACAGGATCAGCGCCAGGGTGAAAAACGCTGTCAGGCCCAGCCACGGCGCTTGCAGGTTCTGCTTGCCCTGGGCGATCAGCTCACCCAGCGACGCGCTGCCCGCCGGCATGCCGAAGCCGAGGAAATCCAGCGCGCTCAGCGTAGAAATCGCACCGGTCAGGATAAACGGCAGGTAACTCAAGGTGGCCGTCATGGCGTTGGGCAGGATATGCCGGCGGATGATCTTGCCATCGCCAAGGCCCAGGGCTCGTGCCGCCTTGACGTATTCCAGGTTGCGCCCGCGCAGGAACTCGGCGCGCACCACGTCCACCAGGGCCAGCCAGGAAAACAACGCCATGATCCCCAGCAACCACCAGAAATTCGGCTCCACAAAGCCGGACAGGATGATCAGCAGGTACAGCACCGGCAGCCCGGACCACACCTCAAGTACCCGTTGGCCGATCAGATCGACCCACCCGCCGTAGTAGCCCTGCAATGCACCGGCGGCAATGCCGATGGCCGCGCTGATCGCGGTGAGCGCCAAGGCGAACAGGATCGACACCCGCGCGCCGAAGATCACCCGCGCCAGCACATCCCGTGACTGGTCATCGGTGCCCAGCCAGTTCACCGCCGAAGGCGGGCTGGGGGCAGGGCGGGTCAGCTCGTAGTTGGGCGTGTCATCGCTGAACGGAATGGGTGGGAACAGCATCCAGCCGCCGTCCTGCTTGATCAGCTTTTGCACGTAGTCACTGCGGTAGTCGGCCTGGAACGGCAGTTGGCCACCGAACTGTTGCTCGGTGTAGCGCTTGAATACCGGAAAATACAGCTCGTTCTTGAAGCTCAGCACCAAGGGTTTGTCATTGGCGATCAACTCGCCGCCCAGGGTCAGGATAAACAGGCCGATAAACAGCCACAGCGACCACCAGCCGCGGCGGTTTTTCTTGAACCGCTCGAAACGCCGACGCGCCACGGGAGACAGATTGAGCATCAGGCGTTCCTCGCGGCGAAGTCGATACGCGGGTCCACCAGGGTGTAGCAGAGGTCACCGATGAGTTTTATCAAGAGGCCGAACAAGGTGAAGATGAACAGCGAACCGAACACCACCGGGTAGTCCCGGGACACAGCCGCCTCGTAGCTCATGCGGCCCAGGCCGTCGAGGGAGAAGATCACCTCGATCAGCAGCGAACCGGCAAAGAACACGGCAATAAAGGCCTGGGGAATCCCGGAAATCACCAGCAACATCGCGTTGCGGAACACATGCCCGTAGAGCACGCGTCGTTCGCTCAAGCCTTTGGCGCGGGCAGTCACCACGTACTGGCGCGTGATTTCATTGAGGAACGAGTTTTTGGTGAGGATCGTCAGCGTGGCAAACCCGCCGATCACCAGTGAAGTCACCGGCAATACCAGGTGCCAGAAGTAATCGGCGATCTTGCCCACGGTGCTCAGCTCTTCGAAGTTCTCCGACACCAGCCCGCGTACCGGGAACCAGTTCAGCGAAGTGCCACCGGCAAACACCACGATCAGGAACATCGCGAACAGGAACGCCGGCATGGCATAGCCGATGACAATTGCGGTGCTGCTCCACACATCAAAACTGCTGCCGTGGCGCACGGCCTTGCGGATCCCCAGGGGGATCGACACCAGGTAGGTGATCAACGTGGCCCACAGGCCGAGGGAAATGGTCACGGGCATTTTTTCCAGGATCAGGTCGATCACCGTCTTGCCACGAAAGAAGCTGTTGCCGAAGTCCAGCTGGGCGTAGCTCTTGAGCATCAGCCACAGGCGCTCCGGCGCGGGCTTGTCGAAGCCGTACTGTTTCTCGATGTCAGCGATCAGCTTCGGGTCCAGGCCCCGGCTGGCGCGGGAGCCACCGCTGATGCCTTCGCCGGAGGAACCGCCGACGCCACCGCCGCCGATCCCTTGCAGGTGGGCAATGGCTTGTTCCACCGGACCGCCGGGGGCGGCCTGCACGATCACGAAATTCACCAGCAGGATGATCACCAGCGTCGGGATGATCAGCAGCAGGCGCCGCACGATATAGGCAAACATCAGCGCGCACCTCCGCGTTTTTTCAGCTCAGCGTTCATTTGCTCATTCGTCAGGGGCGTGGGGCTGATTTCCCACCAGGTTTCCAGGGCTTCGTCGTTTTTCGCCTCGATGGTCGGGCGACCGAAGCGGTTCCACCACGCGGCGGACGTGCCGGGCGGGTAGTAGTTGGGGATCCACAGGTAATTCCATTGCAGCACCCGGTCCAGCGCGTGGGCGTAGGTGAGCATCTGCGCCTGGGTGTCGGCCTTGACCAGGCCCTTGATCAGGCTGTCGACGGCGGGGTCCTTGAGTACGGCGTAGTTGTTGGCGCCTGGGTCGTAGGCGGCCGCCGAGCCGAAATAGTTGTACAGCTCCATGCCCGGTGACGTGGTGACGGGGAAGCCGATGACGATCATGTCGTAGTCCCTGGCCATGATCCGATTGACGTATTGCGAGGAGTCGATGCGACGGATATTCAGGGTAATACCGATCTGCGCGAGGTTACGTTTGTACGGTAACAACAGACGCTCCAGGCCGTTCTGGGTGTTGAGGAACGTGAACTCCAGCGGCTCGCCTTCGGCATTCACCAGTTTGTCACCTTCTGGTTTCCAGCCGGCTTGTTCCAGCAGCGCCAGGGCTTGCAGCTGCTTGTCGCGGATCATGCCACTGCCATCGGTCACCGGTGCCTTGAACACCTGGTTGAACACCTCGTCGGGCACCTGGCCGCGCAAGGGTTCGAGAATCGCCAGTTCCTCTTTCGTCGGCGGCTGGCTGGCCGCCAGCGGGCTATTGGAAAAATAGCTCTGCTGGCGGATGTACATATTGCGCATCATCTGCCGGTTGGCCCATTCAAAATCCCACAACATCGCCAGGGCCTGGCGCACGCGGCGGTCCTTGAACATCGGTTTTTGTACGTTGAACACATAACCCTGGGCCGGTTGCGGCATCTCCCTGGCCAGGTGCGCGCGTTGCAGGCGGCCGTCATCCAGGGCCGGGCCGTTGTAGCCGATGGAGTACCCAGTGGCGGAAAACTCCCGGTTGAAATCGTATGCGCCGCCGCGCAATACCTGGCGGGCCACTTCGGTGTCGCCGAAATACTCCAGGCTCAGGTGATCGAAGTTGTACAGGCCGCGACTGACAGGCAAGTCCTTGCCCCACCAGTTCGGGTCGCGGGTAAAGGTGATGGTGCTGCCGGAATCGATCTTGCTGACTTTGTACGGGCCGCTGCCCAGCGGAGCTTCATAGCCACCGCCGTTGGCGAAGTCGCGGGTCTTCCACCAGTGCTCGGGGAAGACCGGCAGGGTGGCAATATCCAGGGGCAGGGTGCGGTTTTCATTGCTGGAAAAATCAAAGCGCACCTGGCGCTCGCCTTCGACTTCGACGTGCTTGACGTCGGCGAACAAGGTGCGAAAGCGCAGGCTGCCCTGGGTCATCAGCAGGTCGAAGCTGTAGCGCACGTCCTCGGCGGTGATCGGCTTGCCATCGGCAAAGCGTGCCTTGGGGTTCAGGAAAAAGCGTAGCGACAGGCCGTCATCGGCGCGCTCCATTTTTTCGGCGACCAGGCCGTAGACCGTGTAGGGCTCGTCGAGGGAGCGCTGGGCCAGGGGCGCGTAGAGCCAGCCGTCGACCTGGGACACGCCGATGCCTTTGTCGATATACGGCAACACATGGTCGAAGCGCCCGATCTCGATGGCCGAGCGGCGCAGGCTGCCACCCTTGGGGGCGTTGGGGTTGGCGTAGTCGAAATGGGTAAAGCCGGCAGCGTACTTGGCCGGTTCGCCATACACCGTCAGGTACGGTTGAGGCGCCGCGATCACGGCAGTGCTGGCCAGCAGCAGGGCCAGGCTCGCGCTAAAGAAGTAAGAAAAAGCCAATCGCATTGTCAGCCTTGAACGCCGTATGAAGAAGAAAAGGGATTTGTACGCTAACGGCATCAGCGTCGCCAGTCATCACATGCACAACGGCCCACCAAAAGGCGGGCCGTTGTTTATTGCATCAGCACAGGCAGGATCAGTCCTGGCGGCTGGTGACTTCGAGCAGGTGGTAGCCGAACTGGGTTTTTACCGGGCCTTGCACGGTGTTGACCGGGGCGCTGAATACGACGGTGTCGAATTCCTTGACCATCTGGCCTGGACCGAACGAACCCAGGTCGCCGCCGCTGCGGCTGGATGGGCAGCTGGAGTTGGCTTTGGCAACTTCTGCGAAATCAGCGCCGCCTTCGATTTGGGCCTTGAGTTCGTTGCACTTGTCTTCAGTGGAAACGAGGATGTGACGGGCGGTGGCTTTGGCCATGGGAAGTAACTCCTTGAATAAAAAAGGTGAGCCTACCGGATTCAGGCGGTTATTTCCCGGCAAAGTTCCGCCGGATTGCCCGAGTGGCTCAGGCGCGGGCCATGGCGCCGCTATGGGTGAGCCATTCGATGAGCTGCGCATGCACTGTGGGGTAGGTTTCAGGCCAAGACGATGTAGTCGTTCTGCTGGATGATCGGCCGATGCGGGCCTTGCACCAGGTGGATATAGCGACCGTCCACCAGGTCGATGGGCAGGCAGTCGTCGATGTCCAGTACTCCATCGGTATGGGCCTGGGACCAGTGACGTAGCATTTGTTGTTTGCCCTTGTTCGTGGCCTCCTGCTTATTGCGGGCGGCCACCAGGAGGTAGTGGTGGGCCTCGCCAAAGCTGTTGGCCTCATAACCGCCCAGGTTGATGAAGTACAGGTGATGTGCGCCGGCGGCAGGTGCCAGGGGGCTGAGTTCGACCTTCCAGCCGTCGACGCCATCCACCGCCATCCACGAGTCGATATGCACGCCCTTGGGGCTGCCAAACCAGTCGGCGCGCAGTTGCGGGTAGGCTGCTTCCAGCGTGTCCGCCACTGCAAACAGCACATCGTGCACTTCGATTTTCGCCCGTGGGTGCTTACCCCCGAGCATGACGACAAACAGCATTGCAGAGACTTCCTGGCGATTTGGCAGAGGCTAACCATACTTCGATTGAACCCTTTTGTCCGGCCAATGCCACACTGTTGATCCGCGAACTCATCAGGAGGTTGTCATGCGTACCATTGATCTGGCGGGTGTTCCCGTCCCTGTCATCGGCCAGGGCACCTGGCGCATGGGCGAAAAACCCGACCAGCACCGCGCGGAAGTCGCGGCGTTGCAACTGGGTATCGACGAGGGCATGACTCTCATCGATACCGCCGAAATGTACGGGGAGGGCGGCGCTGAGACGGTGGTCGGCGAGGCCATTCGTGGCCGCCGCGACCAGGTGTTCCTGGTGAGCAAGGTCTACCCGCACAATGCCAGCCACAAGGGCGTGCCCCGTGCCTGTGAGGCCAGCCTCCAGCGCCTGGGCACCGACTACATTGATCTTTATCTGCTGCATTGGCGCGGCCAGTACCCGCTGGAAGAAACGGTTGAAGCCTTCGAACGCCTGCGCGAAGCGGGCAAGATCGGACGTTGGGGTGTTTCCAATTTTGACGTGGCCGACCTGCAGGAGCTTGCCTCCCCGGCCTGCGCCACCAACCAGGTGCTGTACAACATCGAAGACCGCGGCATCGAATTTGACCTGCTGCCCTGGTGGCAACAGCACCACTTGCCCTTGATGGCGTACTGCCCGATCGCCCAGGGCGGCGAACTGCTGTCCAGCCCCACCCTCAAGCAGATCGCCCGCCGTCACGAGGTCACACCCGCCCAGGTCTCCCTGGCCTGGGTGTTGCGCCAGGACGGTGTGATCGCCATCCCCAAGGCCGTTACGCCCGAGCACGTGCGACTCAACGCAGCAGCAGCCAAGCTGGTGTTGGATGAGCACGACCTGGACGCGATCGATCGGGTATTTGGCGCGCCAAAACGCAAGCATCCTTTGGCGATGGTGTAGTTGCCGTACGGAAACGGCGCCTTCCTTGGCGCCGCGCCCGCGTCAAGCCGGTTTAACCCGCAACCGGGCTGCGCCAGTCATCCGACCCGGAAGTACCGGACACTTCGTGAGTCCACACAATCTTGCGATAGGTGAAGTACACATCTTCCAGGTGAGTGAAATGGGCGTTGTCGGGGTCCTGGCAGTTGGGCATGCGTGACTGGATATCCACGATGGTCGCCCCCTCCAGTTCGATGGTGAAGTAATGCTCCTGCGTGCCGGCCGACGAAGTGCGCAGCCATTCCAGCCGGCACTTGACCTCTTCGCCGCTGGTCAATGCGCTGAACAGCAGGGGCGAGGACTTATCGAACACTTTGCTGATCATCAGGGGTTTATGCACCCGCTGGCCGGTTGGCTGGCCCGACTGTGGGTCGCGGGGAATGATCACCTGATGAGAAAACGCCTGGACCAGAATCTGGTCCTCATGGCCTTCCTGGTAAATGTTACCTACCGAGTCCTGGGTATACGTGCCTGCCGTGATCAAACCTTGTTTTACACCGGTAATAGAGAGATACGCGGGTGTTGGCATGACGGGGTTCCTTGTCTGATTGATGAGGTAGTTCCAGCCGGAAAGTTTTTCGGCTGGTCAAATGCCTATAACAAAAATCGTGCCGGAAAGTGCCTGCGTCAATGAAATCGGGGTGATGCTGTTGTATTGGTTCGAGTGTGGGTTTTGATAAGGCGCTGTGGGTTTTGATTTTGTGTGATTTATTGCGCACAGGTGCGCATTTAGTTGCTCGCCCAGAGAAGGTCTATAAGTGATTAAGTTGGCGGGGTGGTCGAGTGTTTATATGTGCTTGAGTGCGCAAAGCATTGCGCACCCCTTGTTTTTACTGGGTTTGTAGGAAAAGGACTAAGTGTAATTCCGGCACTTGCTGAATGTTTTGGTCATGACTAAGGTTCGATGGCTTCGCAGGGCGTTTGCGAACTCAAGATGGCTAGCTGTTATGCAGTAATTGTGTGGCTAGTTGGTTTGTTTTATTTATTGGTTGTGCGTGGTGGCAAATGGTTTATTCGGATGCTCGGTATGATTATTACCTCGAACTTGCGCGAACACCCTGTATGCAAACAAGTTTTGCCGGCAGCGATATGCGCTTTTCGAGTGAATATGAAGTGCTGGAGTCCGAATTGGCCAAGGCACAATCGATTCATGTCGGCAGCCAGCCCGACTGGCACAAGGTCCTGGAAACCAGCGAGAGCCTGCTACGCCATCAGTCCAAGGATCTGCGAGTGGCGGTGTGGTTGACCTGGGCGTTGCACCAGCGTGAATCCTACTCGGGGCTGCTGGCGGGGCTCGGGGTGTTGCGCTACCTCTGTGAGCATCAGTGGTCGGTGCTCTACCCGGAAAAACCGCGTACCCGCGGTGCCGCATTCGGATGGCTGGTATTGCGCCTTGAGCCGCTGTTCACGCAGGGCCTGGCGCTCCAAGACCAGCAGCCTTTGTTCCGCGCCTTGCTAGAGCACCTGGTGCGTCTGGATGGGCTTTGGGCCGAGCACCTCGGGGATGACGCGCCGTTGCTGTTGCCGGTTCGCAGGCAGTTGGCGCAGCGATTGGAGCGGGCGGCGCAGGACGATACCCCGGCGACGGGTTTGAGCGGTGTCATTGCGCAAGTCAGGCAGGCCACCAGCCAATTATTGAAGCCCGAAGCAGTGGTGGAGAGTGAAAAGGACGCCCACAAGGTGCTCCGTACCTTGCAGGAGCAGGCTCGTCCACTCTGTGCCTGGTGGCTGCGCCAGAACGCCACGGACCTGCGTGCGTTGCGCTTGAGTCGCACGCTGACATGGCTGGCACTTGCCAGCTACCCGAATGCCGATACCGAGCAGGTCACCGCGTTGCGCGGGCCCGCCCCTGAAAAACTCAAGCGTTATCAGGAGCGTTTTGCACAAGGCCATCACGCAGACCTCGTGCTTGAACTTGAGGTCAGCCTCGCCGGGGCAATGTTCTGGTTCGATGGTCTGCGCATGCTCTGGGAGTGCCTGGAGGTGCTGCAGGCCGACCTGGCCATGACCGAGCTGGAAGTGACCTTCGCGCTGTTGCTGCAACGCTTGCCGGACCTGCCAGCGTTTCGCTTTCACGACGGCACCCCCTTTGCCGATGCCGCCACTCGCGACTGGATCTCCCAGGAGGTTGTCTGTCACCTGCACAGGCCCGAATCACCGGCTGCAGTGGTTGGTATCAAAGCGGAGCCCTGGGTGATCACCTTGCAGGCGGTCACACAGCGGCTGCGCCAGGACGGGCTCAAGTCTGCCGTCCGAGAGCTCAAGCAAGGCATGCAGGCCGCGCGCAGCGATCGCGCACGCTTTCATTGGCGGCTCGCCCAAGCGCGTCTGTGCGTACAGGCGGGGAAGCATGAGTTGGCTAAGATCCAGCTCGAACAGCTTGACCATGAACTGCAACGCACGGGCCTGGAACGCTGGGAGCCGGAGTTGGCCCTCGAAGTGGCGCAGCTTCTGCACCGCTGTTGCGACGTGCTGCCACAAAACCAAGCCGTGCGCGAACGCAAGGAAGACACCCACCGCAGGCTGTGCCTCTTCGATCTGGAAGCGGTACTTGAATAGGCTTTCGAGCCACTTGAAAAAGGAGAGACACCATGGCCAAAGAAGGTTCGGTAGCCCCCAAGGAACGTATCAACATCACCTTCAAACCTGCCATTGGCGGGGCGCAGGAGGAAGTCGAACTGCCATTGAAGCTGTTGGTATTGGGCGATTTCACCCAGCGTGAGGATGTGCGCAAGCTCGAAGATCGCAAGCCCGTCGCAATCGACAAGAACACCCTGGATGACGTGTTGGCCAAGCAGGCATTGAGCTTGACGCTGAGCGTGCCCAACCGTCTCCAGGAGGACGCCGGCGTTGACGAGTTGGTCATTCAGGTACGCATCAATGCCATGAAGGATTTCAACCCGGCGAATCTGGTGGAACAGGTGCCCGAGTTGCACAAGCTGATGGCGTTACGTGAGGCACTTATGGCGCTGAAGGGCCCATTGGGCAACACCCCAAGCTTTCGAAAGGCTATCGAACAGGCCCTGGCCGACGACGAGTCCCGCGCCCGGGTATTGGCGGAACTTGGGCTGGACAGCTCCGACGCCTGACATTTTTCAGTAAAAGGACACTGACTCCATGACGACACAACAGCATTCGCTGCCGGCACAACCTGCTGATCAGTACAGCATCCTCGATAACATCGTTGCACAGACATTACTGAGCGCCGACGACGACGCCTATGACATTGCCAAACGCGGTGTCTCGGCATTCATCGAAGAGTTGATCAAGCCACAGAACCGTGGCGAGCCTGTCAAGAAACGCCTCGTCGACCGGATGATCGCCGAGATCGACACCAAGCTCAGCCTGCAGATGGACGAGATACTGCACCATCCCGACTTCCAGGCGCTGGAAGCTTCCTGGAAGGGGTTGCAACTGCTGGTCGATCGCACCAACTTTCGCGAAAACATCAAGATCGAACTGCTGAACGTCTCCCGGCAAGACCTGCTGGAAGATTTCGAAGATTCGCCGGAAGTGACCCAGTCCGGGTTGTACAAGCACATCTACAGTGCGGAATACGGGCAGTTTGGGGGCCAGCCGGTGGGCGCGATTATCGCCAATTACTTCCTGTCCCCCAGCGCCCCAGATGTAAAGCTGATGCAGTACGCCTCCAGTGTGGCGTGCATGGCCCATGCACCTTTTATCGCCGCCGCCGGGCCGGCATTCTTCGGGTTGGAGAGTTTCACCGGTTTACCCGACCTCAAGGACCTGAAGGATCACTTCGAAGGCCCGCAATTTGCCAAATGGCAAAGCTTTCGCCAAAGCGAAGATGCGCGCTACATCGGTTTGACCGTGCCGCGATTTCTGCTGCGTACGCCCTATGACCCCCTTGAGTGTCCGGTCAAGACCTTCGCCTACCAGGAAAATGTGGTCAACAGCCACGAGCACTACCTGTGGGGCAACACGGCCTACGCCTTCGCCACGCGTCTGACCGACAGTTTCGCGCGGTTTCGCTGGTGCCCGAACATCATCGGCCCGCAAAGCGGTGGTGCGGTGGAAGACTTGCCGCTGCATCACTTCCAGAGCATGGGGGAAATAGAAACCAAGATCCCCACCGAAGTGTTGGTGTCCGACCGTCGTGAATACGAGCTGGCGCAAGAAGGTTTCATCGCCCTGACGATGCGCAAGGGCAGTGACAATGCTGCGTTTTTTTCCGCCAGCTCCGTGCAAAAGCCGAAACACTTCGGGCTCAGTCCCGAGGGCAAGGAGGCCGAGTTGAATTACCGGCTGGGCACCCAGTTGCCATACATGATGGTGGTCAATCGCCTGGCCCATTACCTCAAGGTCCTTCAGCGTGAGCAATTGGGCTCATGGAAGGAGCGCACTGACCTGGAGCTGGAACTCAATAAGTGGATTCGCCAGTACGTCGCCGACCAGGAAAACCCCAGTGCTGAAGTCCGTGGGCGACGTCCCTTGCGGGCGGCACGCATCGTCGTCAGTGATGTCGAGGGTGAGCCCGGCTGGTATCGCGTGAACCTGAGTGTGCGACCGCATTTCAAATACATGGGGGCAGATTTCACGCTGTCCCTCGTTGGCAAGCTCGACAAAGAATGAGCAAGGACCAGGAAGTGCATGGTTATCGAAGCCTGTTCGAGCGCCTCGAGCATCCGGCGGCTACCCCCGCCTGTGGCGTGACATCCGTCGCGCGCCACTTGGGAAAGATGCTCAGCATCCGTGCTGGTAGCGTTCAGACACTGCCGGACTACGGTATGCCTGACCTCAATGATATGAATCAGAGCCTGCATGAATCATTGAGTCAGTCGCGTCTGTTGATCGAGCGATTTATCCGAGCCTACGAGCCGCGCTTGAAGCAGGTAAGAGTGATGACGCTGCCACGGGACCATGACCCGTTGGCACTTGCATTCGCTATCGAAGCCACCCTTGTGGTCAAGGGGGGCGCTCAACCGGTGGTGTTTACTGCGCGGCTCTCTGACTCCGGCCGGGTAGAGGTCATCCCTGATGTCCTTTAACCGTTACTACCAAAGCGAACTCAGTGCGCTACGACAACTCGGGCGACGCTTCTCCGAGCGCAATCCGGCGCTTGCTCCCTTTCTTGCGGAGGCCGGTCAGGACCCGGATGTCGAGCGGTTGCTGGAAGGCTTTGCGTTTCTCACCGGCCGCTTGCGCCAGAAACTGGATGACGAGCTTCCAGAGCTGACGCATTCGCTGATGCAGTTGCTCTGGCCCAACTACATGCGCCCGATGCCCGCGTTCAGCATCCTGCAGTTTGATCCGCTGAAACACTCAGGCCCGGGTGTGTGGGTCGCGCGTGACACACCGATCGAAAGTGCTGCAGTCAATGACGAGCGATGCCGCTTTCGTACCTGTTACACCACTCAGGTTTTGCCACTGCAGCTGAGCGCGCTGGACTACAACACCCAGGCCGAACAGGGGCGCTTGAGCCTGCGTCTGGAGATGAGCGCAGAAGGCAACTTCAGTGAGTGGAACTTCGATCAGCTACGCCTGCATCTGGCGGGGGATCGCTATATCAGCCAGGCGTTGTACCTGAGCCTTTTGCGTCATCTGGACGGTATCGAGTTGCTGCCTTTCGGTCACGATGGCTTGCCGGTCAGTGGGGGCGATGGGCAGGCGATATCACTGCTGTTGGGTGCCGATCAGGTCCAGCCGGTAGGGTTCGACGAGGAGCAGGCGTTGATTCCGTATCCGCCGAATACCTTTGGCGGGTATCGCCATCTGCAGGAGTACTTTGCCTTCCCCGACAAGTATCTGTTTGTCGATGTGGGAGGGTTGGGGGTACTGCGCGGGTTACCCGGCGAACTGCTCAAGCAGGTGCGTGGCGTGGTGTTGCGCTTGCGCTTCGGCAAACCATGGCGTGAATCCAGGCTGCCCACCCTGGATAACGTGAAGCTGTACTGCACACCCATCGTCAACCTGTTCAAGCATGACGCGGTACCCATTCGCCTGGACGGAAAGCAGGACGAATACCTGCTGATTCCAGGTGAGTACTCACGCGGGAGCGCCAGTGTTTTTTCTGTGGACAACGTCACGGGTTGGCACCCGGGAGGGCTGGGATATCAGGCCTACGTGCCTTTTGAGTCCTTCGAACATGAGGGGGACACCGAGTGTTCCCAGGGGCCGGCAAGTTACAGCATCCGCCAGCGGCTGTCGGCACAGCATACCGGGCTCGATACCTGGCTCGGGTTGGATAGCGGTCTGGCGTTGGATCAGCAAACACTGTCGATCGAGCTGACGTGCACCAATCACGACCTGCCTCGACGATTGCAGGTCGGCGACATCAACCAGCCTTGCGAACAGACGCCACAAGGGCTGTCGTTTCGGAATATCTGTGCGCCGACGGCCAGTTATTCTCCGCCTCTGGACCGGGACTTTCTCTGGCGGCTTATCAGCAATATGTCGCTCAACTACCAGTCACTGACCGACATCCGTGCCTTGAAGGTGATCCTCGAAACCTACGACTTGCCGCGCTATCACGATCGCCAGGCGCAGAAGGTCAGCGAGCGACGATTAGGTGCGATGCGCTCCGTCAGCCACGCAGCGGTCGACCAATTGCACCACGGCTTGCCGATTCGCGGGTTACGTATCGACCTGACCATAGATCCCCAGGGCTTCCTGGGGGAGGGCGAAGTGTTTGTGTTCGCATCGGTGCTCAACGAGTTCTTCGCGCTGTACGCGAGCCTCAACGCTTTCCACGAACTAAGAGTCATCAGCACACAAGGAGACGTGTACCTATGGCCACCACGGATGGGCCAGCAGCCCCTGCTTTGACACAACTGACCCGGGTTATCCGCGAGTACTCGCTGTTTCAGGCGGTCCTGCGGGTCATCCAGCGTCTGCGCGATGCCCATCCGTTGCTGGATGACGACACGCTGTACGACTTGTTGGAATTCCAGGCCAACCCGAGCCTGGGGTTTCCCGGAGACGATATCGACCGGGTAGCGTTTTTTGTCGAGCGCGGTCAGTTGCGTGCGCGTTTACGCCTTAACGTGCTGGGCCTGTGTGGCGCGGGCTCGCCATTGCCGGCGTTTTACGGCGAGCAGGCGTGCGCCGATGAATCGGGCGGCAATGCAACCCGGGACTTCCTCGACGTGTTCCATCACCGTCTGCAACGGCTGATGCTGCCGATCTGGCGCAAGTATCGCTACCGGGCATGCTTCAAGGCAGGTGCCAGTGATGCCTTCTCCGAGCAGATGTTTGCGTTGATCGGGTTGAGGGGGCGCCAGGTTCGCAGCGTCACGCAATTGAACGGCAAGCGACTGTTGCCCTATCTGGGGTTGCTTGGCCTGCGGGCGCATTCGGCAGCCTTGATCGAGACGCTGCTGCGCTATTACTTCAAGCACTGTCGCGTGATTGTCGAGCAATGGGTCCTGCGCAGCGTTGTCATCGCCGAATCACAACGAAATCGGCTCGGTGCAGCGAACAGCGCGCTTGGTCATGACCAGGTGCTGGGGAGCCAGGTGGCCGATCGCAACGGCAAGTTCAGGGTGCATCTGCAGGGGTTGGGCTGGCACCCGTTCCATGGTTTTTTGCCGACTGGCACGGACTACCCACTGTTGTGTTCGTTGGTGCGTCTGACGGTGCGGGACCCCATGGATTATGACCTGCGCCTTGTCATGGACAAGGACGAAATCAGGCCGTTGCACATCGGCGAACACAACGTCTGCCGGCTCGGCTGGACCAGTTGGCTGGCGCATGAGTGTGCCGACGGTGTGGTCATTGTGCCAGGCAACGCTTATTAGGGATGAATCATGATGATGAATATGGACCTGCAACAACTTATCCAGGCATTGACCAACCAGACCCGCAGAGACCTGGAGCACTCCGCCCAGCGCTGTGTCACGCGCGGCGGCAGGGAAGTGCTGGTGGAAGACCTGCTGCTGACCCTGCTGGAACATCATGATGGCCTGCTGGTGCGGGCGCTGAACGATGCCGGTATTGAAGTTGCAGAGCTGCAAGCCACGCTGCAACCCAAGGGGGAGGCGAGTGCGTCACGCAATCCGGTGTTTGCCCTGGCACTGGTGCAATGGCTGCAACAGGCTTCGATGGTTGCTCATCTGGAGCTGCGCCGAATTGAAGTGGATCACGGCGCTCTGTTGCTGGCGCTTTTGTGTCACCCGCTGCAACACGCGGGCAGCGCCTATCAGGTTTTTCTGAGCCGGTTGGATGCACAGCGTGTGCGTGAATTCGTGTTGAGTCAGGTGCCTCGTACAGACCCTGCGCCACAGGGCGAATCATTACTGGAGCGCTTCACCCACGACCTGACACGCCAGGCCCTAGAAGGGCGTATTGACCCGGTGTTGTGTCGCGACGCGGAGATCAGCCAGTTGATCGACATACTCATGCGTCGGCGCAAGAACAACCCGATCCTGGTCGGCGAAGCCGGGGTGGGCAAGACAGCCGTTGTCGAAGGCCTCGCGCTACGTGTGGCCACTGCACAGGTGCCCGAGCCTCTCAAAGAGGTCCGGGTGCTGACCTTGGACATGGGCCTGCTCCAGGCCGGTGCCAGTATCAAGGGCGAGTTCGAACGACGCCTCAAGGGTGTGATCGACGGGGTCAATACGTCGGTGAAGCCGGTGATCCTGTTTATCGATGAAGCGCACACGCTGGTGGGGGCGGGAGGGCAGGCGGGCGCGTCCGATGCCGCCAATCTGCTCAAGCCGGCGCTGGCCCGGGGTGAGTTGCGCACCATCGCTGCGACAACCTGGACGGAATACAAGAAGTACTTCGAAAAAGACTCGGCATTGGCGCGGCGTTTCCAACCTGTGCGGGTCAGTGAGCCCAGTGTCGAAGAAGCGATCTCGATCCTGCGCGGACTAGTCCCGGTGTATGAGCGCAGCCATGGTGTTTATGTGCGGGACGATGCGGTGGTTGCGGCGGCGCAGATGAGCGCCCGTTACCTGGCCGGGCGTCAGTTGCCCGACAAGGCGGTGGATTTGCTGGATACCGCCTGCGCCCGCTTGCGCACTAGCCGGGAGACAGCGCCTGGGGCGTTGCAGCACCTTTATGCAGAACAGGCGCAAGGGGCGCGGCAGCTTCAGGCATTGAATCGAGACCGGGACAAAGGCTTTCCCGTGGAGGAACAAACCCTGCTCGCGTTGAACCTGCGTATGGAGGCGCTGGACAGCGAGCGCCTGGACCTTGAGCAACGCTGGCTTGAACAGCAGAAAACCACGCAGCAGGTGTGCCCCCGCCTGGTGGCGCAAGTCATCAGTGCCTGGACGGGGATCCCGGTTGAACAACTGGCACGTGAACACAGTGAACAGGTCTTGGGTTTTGCCGATGCGTTGCGCCTGCGCATTCTCGGCCAGGAGCAGGCGGTGCAGGCCCTGGACCGCAATCTGCGTGCGGTTTCTGCCGGGCTCAACAAGGCTGACGCGCCCGTCGGCGTCTTTCTGCTGGTCGGCCCCAGTGGCGTGGGCAAGACGGAGACGGCGCTGGCCCTTGGCGACCTGCTGTATGGCGGTGAGCGTTTTGTCACCACCCTCAACATGTCGGAGTTCCAGGAAAAACACTCGCTGTCTCGTTTGATTGGCGCACCGCCCGGTTATGTTGGTTTTGGCGAGGGTGGCGTGTTGACGGAGGCTGTGCGCCAACGCCCGTATTCAGTGGTGCTGCTCGATGAAGTCGAGAAAGCCGACCCGGAAGTGTTGAACCTGTTCTATCAGATTTTCGACAAGGGCCTGGCCAATGATGGAGAAGGCCGGGAAATCGACTTTCGCAACACGCTGATCCTGATGACGTCCAACCTTGGCAGTGAGCGTATCGGGAAATTGTGCGCAGGCGGCCGGCGACCTGACGTGCAAACGCTGCATGAGGCAATCCTGCCGCAGCTGCGCGATCACTTCAAAGCCGCGTTATTGGCCCGGATGCGTGTCGTGCCGTATTACCCGGTCACGGGTGACGTGCTGCATGACTTGGCAAGACTCAAGCTCGAACGCCTGGGGCAACGCTTGGGTCTGCGCAGCCTGGCATTCAGCTATACGCCGGAGCTGGTTGAGCACATGGCCGAGCGGTGCGCCCACGATGACAGTGGCGCGCGTTATATCGACCAATGGATCGAGCTGCATTTATTGCCGCAGGTGGTCGATCGGCTGTTGCAGGCCATGGCCCGAGGTGAGCCTGTGTCACAGGTCCATGCCCGGCTGGAGGCTAACGGCGTTCCAACCTGTGAGTTCAGCCAATGAGGGAGGATCGGCTGCTCGCCCTGCTGCCCCTTTCGGCGGCTTGTACCCATACGCTGCTTGACGGGTTCATCCGCCTGGGCAGCGCTGACGACGAAGCGACTCTACCCGGACTGTGTGTCGCCGCGGCGGCGCAACTGAGCCAGTGTGACCTCAGCCAATGGTACTGGCGCAACGAGTGCACTGGCCGGCTTGAGCTGGTCGCCCAGCATTTGCACGGCATGCCTTGCCCTGTTGATCCGTCCTGTACCAAGGATTTCCAGCATGAGCAGGTGCTTCAGTATGTGCTGAACCAACAAACCGCCCTTAGCCTGGAAGAACACAAAGGCAGCGTGTACGAGTGCGGGTTCCTGCCGGCAATGGCGACGCCCTGGAAAGCGTTGTCATGCGTGCCTTTGTTTGACCGAGGCAGGGGCATCAAGGGTGTGTTGCTGTGTGCCAGTCAGCATCGGAAAAACCTGCAGGGCTACACCGCCGCCTTGAGTGAGCTGGGTAGCTTTGCCTTGATGCAACGGACTTTACTGCGATGTCAGTGTGCCACGGGACGTGTCACCCAACCCACTGCTTGCATAACGGCCCCGCGTTCGGCCTACGGCTTGATCGGCAGCAGTACGGCGATGGACGAGACGTATCGTTTGATCGGCAAGGTCATGGATACGCCCTACACCGTGTTGCTGCGCGGCGAGACCGGTACGGGCAAGGAGGTAGTGGCGCGTGCGATTCATACTGCGGGGCCACGCAGGAGCAAAGCATTTGTGGTGCAGAACTGTGCGGCGTTTCCCGAAGGACTGCTGGAAAGTGAGCTGTTCGGTTATCGCAAAGGTGCTTTCACAGGGGCTGAGCGTAACCATACCGGGCTGTTTGACAGCGCTGACGGCGGCACGCTGCTCCTCGACGAAATCGGTGATATGCCGCTGTCGCTGCAAGCCAAATTGCTCCGCGTCTTGCAGGAGGGCGAAGTGCGCCCATTGGGTGCCAGTGCGGCTCACAAGGTGGATGTGCGCATCATCGCTGCAACCCACCGTGACCTCGGCGCAATGGTCGCCCAAGGCAGTTTTCGCGAGGACCTTTACTACAGGCTCGCGCAGTTTCCCATCGAACTGCCCCCCCTGCGTGAGCGCGACGGCGATGTGCTGCTGTTGGCGCGGGAGTTTGCACGACAAGCCGCCGCCGCCCTGGGGCGTGTACCGGTGGGATGGTCCAGCGCAGCCCTTGATCAACTTTCGGGTCACGCCTTCCCAGGCAATGTCCGCGAACTCAAATGCCTGGTGGAACGTGCGGTGCTGCTCTGTGACGACGGTGTGATCCTGCCGGCACACCTGTCCTTGCCGGTGCCGGCTGCCACAGGGGCAGTCGATGCGACATTGCGCCAACGCCTGGAGCGGGTAGAGCGGGTGTTCCTGATCGATTGCCTGCACAAGAACCGTGGCAATCGCACCCGTACCGCGCGCGAGTTAGGCGTTGCGCGGCGCACGCTGCTCTACCGTCTGGCGCGCTTGAAAATCCCCGTGGGGGATGCCCGCGAGGAGTGTTGAGCGGGGAATGTGCGGGCAGCTTATTTTCATGGGAGATACCTGATGTCTTTTCATCCGTGGCAAGCCCTGGTGCTTGCGTTGTGTTTGTTGAGTGGCTGTAACGCCAATTATGTCTTTGATGATGCCGACTACCGTCCGTTGGGTGATCCCCAGGCGACTCGTCGTGGGCAGTGAGCAGGGAGGCTGTCATGCAGTTGATGTTTGAACGCGGTAGCACCGCGAGCGGGGAGCCGCTTGAGCGCAAGACGTTTGACGGTGTCGGTGGCGTGATCGGGCGTGGGTCGGGTTGTGACTGGGTGCTCGCGGATGCCAACCGCCTGATTTCCAGTCATCACGCCTTGGTCAGTTTTAGAGAGGGCCGCTATTTCCTGACGGATATCAGCAGCAACGGCATCGGTGTGTCAGGCAGCATGGAGCGTTTGTGCAAAGGGCAGACACGCCTGATCAGTGACGGCGATGTGTACCAACTGGGGTTGCTCGATATCCATGCCCGTCTGGTGGAGCCGGCACGGCCGGTACTTGCCCGGGAAAACACCATTCCAGACGATGCGTTCCTGGGGCTGGATCCTGTCGACACATTGGATCGCGCGGCATTGCGCGGGAGTTCTTCGGCTGAGCTGGACGCCTTGGACGCAACGCCGCCGGCACCGCTCGACGTGTTACGCCAGGGTAGTTCGGAGCACGATCATCTGGTCGTACCGCAGTGGGCTGAGCCGGCCAGGGATGTTATCTCACCTGACCCCGTAACACCTCCACCTGCGACCTCGGAAACATTTTGGTCGCAGTTCGCCGACACATTGGGCATCCAGGTGGACACGCTCGATACGCCGGGGCGTGAAGCCCTGGCGATCAAGGTGGCGGGCCTGTTCAGGCAAGCCCTCGAAGGGTTGCAACAAAGCCTGCGAACCCGTGACGAACTCAACAGTGAGGTTCACGGCACATTGACCGTTCCGCTGCTCAATACCCGCAATCCGTTGAAAGACTGTGCCGACAGCCACGCTGCCTTGGCTTTTCTATTGGGTGTCGGAGAATCTGGTCAACGTTCTGCCGAGCAAGTGGTGGACCAGGCTTACCGAGACCTGCAGGTTCATCAACTGGCTCTGGTCGTGGCCTGTCGGGCTGCCGTACGCGGTGTACTAGCAAACTTTGCGCCTGCGCACCTGCTGCTGCGCTTCGAACGTGACGGCAAGTCACCCAGGTTCTTCGGCGATGGCGCCCATTGGCGGGCATACCAACGCCATTATCGGCAACTGACTGACGAGGCCTCCATGGATGAGCAGGTGCTGCGTCATGATTTTTGCAAAGCCTACGAGGAGCAGGTACGCCTGGTCTCCACCCTTCACGCGGGGTGCGCAGGATGATTGGCCGGTCTCGGGTCGCTGTTTCATCAATGCTGCTACTGCTGGGGCTGCTGGCGGGATGCAGCACCCTTTCACTTTTTTCCACTCGGACCAAACTGGACCTGACGATGACAGCCAGCGACGAGGTCAACCCCGACCTTCACGGTCGCCCCTCGCCCGTGGTGGTGCAACTGCTGGCGCTGCGGCATCCGGTGGCATTTGAAAACGCCGATTTCTTCAGCCTCTATGGCCGGGCCGAGCAGGCATTGCCCAAGGATTGGATCAGCGGCGAGGAACTGGAACTGCGCCCCGGTGAACGGCTGGCGCTCAAGCTCAGCGTCGAACCGCGCAGTCGCTATGTCGGCGTGCTGGCGGCCTATCGTGATTTGCCCCATGTGCAATGGCGATGGGTGCTGCCGGTGACCCCAGGGCAACTTACCCGTGCCGACATTGTGCTGGACCAGACGGGTATCCGGATGGCGGTACCTCAACCCGACAGGACGGAGGACTGAGATGCAGACCCATAACGTTATCTGGCAAGAGGGCATGCTGCTGAGACCCCAGCACTTGCAGCACAGCGACCGCTACTACCATCGGCAACTCAACCGTACCCGCCTGCTGAGCAGTGATGCCTGGGGCTTCCTGAACCTTGAAGTCGATGTGCAGTACCTGAACCTGGGCAAGGTTGTGGTCAACCAGGCCAGCGGGGTGTTACCGGACGGCAGCCTGTTCGAGCTGAGCGGGACCATGGAGCCGTTGGTGTTGCAGGTGCCTGCCAATGTGGGCCGGCAGGCTGTTTACCTGGCGCTGCCGCTGGCAACCGATAATCAGGTTGAGGTGCGTACGAAGGAACAAGGCGATGTCCTGGCACGCTATGTCGCCTGTGATACGGAGATCGGTGACTCCAATGCCGGCGTCGACTCCCGTTGCCAGATCAAGTGCGCGCGCCCGGACTTGCGCTTGATGCTGGGCGAGTCGCCCGGTGACGTGTGCTACGTGAAACTCCAGGTTGCCCGGGTGGTTGACTCGACCCAGGACGGCGGCGTGAGGCTGGATGCGGATTTTGTACCGACGTTCATCTACCTCCAGGGCTCGGGGTATGTGTCGTCTTGTATCAACGAAGTTGCCAGCCTGCTGGCAACCCGTGGCGACGCGATCGCAGCCCGCATCCAGGGAAGCGGCACCTCTGCCAGCGCCCAGGTCGGCGACTTTCTGATGCTGCAGTTGATCAATCGTGCGGAGTTGAGATTGCGTCATTACCTGAGCCAGGCCCAGGTGCGCCCGGAGGTGGTATATCGGGAGTTGCTGTCGATTTTTGGTGAGCTGTGCACGTTTTCCAACGACAGCAAACGTGCGCAATTTCCGCTGCAATACCGACATGGCGATCAGGGCGCGAGCTTTCGTGGGTTGATGGAAGGCCTGCGTGCGGTGCTGTCGCTGGTGTTGGAACAGCAGGCGATGCAGTTGACGCTGCAGCCACGCCAGTACGGGGTGCTGGTGTGCCCGGTGAGCGATCTCAAGTTACTCGGTACGGCCACGTTTATCCTGGCGGCCACTGCCCAGTGCGATACGGAGGAGCTTCGTCATCGACTGCCGGCCCATCTCAAGATCGGACCGGTGGAGCGCATCCGTGAACTGGTCAACCTGCACCTGGCCGGGATCAAGGTCAAACCGTTGCCGGTAGCGCCGCGGCAGATCCCGTTTCACGCCGGCAAGACCTATTTCATGCTTGAGCTCAGCCACCGTGACATCGCGCAGCTGGAGCAATCGGGTGGTTTCGCCTTCCACGCCAGCGGCGAATTCGCCGAGCTGGAACTCAACTTCTGGGCTATCAGGAACTGACGTCATGACTATGGACAGTGAATACCCGCAAGACGAAAAAACCGTGTTGCTTGACCGTGAAGGCCTCGGCCCGGCGCACGGAGCCGTTACGGACTTTCCGTCGCCCCCACGCTTCGAGCAACTGGAAGACCGAATGATCTATTCCGCCCAGCTGCAAGGCGCGCGGACCTTCAAGAGTGGCCCTAACGTGCTGTTGACCGCGGCCTCGGATCTCTTGCTGCAAGTGGCCCAGCTCAAGGCCGGCCCCGGTCGGGAAAGCCTGGCGGCGCTCAATGATCAGTTTTCCTCGGGTATCAACGCGTTTGAGGCGTGTGCCTTGTATCTGGGGGCAGAGAACAGTCAGGTGATGTCGGCGCGCTACGTGCTGTGCAGTGTCATTGACGAAGCCGTGGTCACCACGCCGTGGGGAGGCCATAGCGATTGGTCGAAGACCAGCCTGTTGAGTCGTTTCCACAACGAAACCTTTGGCGGTGAAAAGTTTTTCCGGTTGCTTGAGCGTTTGTCCCGTGACCCCGTCAAGCATGTGGCCTTGCTGGAGTTGATGTACCTGTGCCTGTCGTTGGGGTTCGAAGGCCAATACCGCGTCATGGAGCGGGGAAGGGCGCAGCTTGAAACCGTACACGACGCCGTGTATCGACAGATCAGGCATGTGCGCGGTGATCGGTCTCCGGTAATCCCGGCGTCAGGCGCCAGTGGGGCCTCTCAGGCGCGGATACGCATTGTCCCTGCCACCTGGGCCGCGGTCTGTGTGCTGGCGTGTTTGCTGGTGATGTATTCAGGTTGCGCCTGGATGCTGGGCCAGGAGCGCAGGGCGACGTTGCACGCTTTCCAATCTTCGCTGGCAGAGCCGTCTCGGTCGCCCTTGTAACGCTGGGAGCAATGAATGAACGCATTCTTCAAGGGCGTAGGCAGGGTGCTGCGCGAGAGTTGGGTATGGAGCCTGTTGCTGGTGCTGGCCGGTGTGCTGCTGGTGTGGTTTGTCGGGCCGCTGCTGGCGGTGGACGACTACCGTTTCTGGCAAGGCTCGACGGCCCGTTTGTTGACCATCAGCGCAATGTTGCTGTTATGGGGATTGGCAATGGTGTTGGTGGGAGCACGTCGCTCCGCGCGTTTGAATCAACCCGGACAGCATGAACATCATCAGCGGCAGGCGTTGATCAATGACGAAGTGGCGCAGGTGCGGGGGCGCTTCAAGGAAGCGTTGCAGACGTTGAAAACCACCCGCCGCTACGGCGAGCGCAATGAGCGTTCGCGCCATGAATTGCCCTGGTACCTGTTGATCGGCGAGCAGGGCAGCGGCAAGACTGGCCTGCTTGCCGCTGCCGGGTTGCCGACGGCGCTCGACCGGGCGCACGTGATGCCGCCTGGCGCCACCTCATACTGTGACTGGTATTTTGGCGACGACGCGGTGGTTGTCGAGATGGCAGGTCGAT
Organism: Pseudomonas azotoformans; assembly: GCF_900103345.1. Lineage (NCBI taxonomy): Bacteria > Pseudomonadati > Pseudomonadota > Gammaproteobacteria > Pseudomonadales > Pseudomonadaceae > Pseudomonas > Pseudomonas azotoformans. Next base: position 1,854,616 of record NZ_LT629702.1, on the reverse strand, counting down.
ACCTGAACCAACCTGACCACAGTGTCGATGCGGCGGGATGGTCGACATTGTTGGACTTGCTCAAGTCGTGGCGTAGGGCACGGCCGCTCGATGGCGTGGTGGTGACGCTGTCAGTCGATACGCTTTCGAGCAGCAATGAGCACGACCTGGAACTTCACGCGCGCCATGTGCGGAGCCGCTTGCAGGATATCCAGCAGTCACTGCAAGTGGATGTGCCGGTTTACCTGGTGCTGACCCAGATTGATCGGTTGGTCGGGTTTGCCGAGTTCTTTGATATGCCGCAGGGCGAAGCCGCAGAAGACTGGCTGGGTGAACGCCTGCTGGCAGGCGCGGCAGGCATTGAAATCGCCGAGGTGCGCGATGCATTCGACGCGTTGTTGCAACGCGTGGGCGCCGAGCTGATTCCGCGCTTGCATCAGGAACGTAACCTCGAACGCAGAGGCCGCATGCTGGGCTTTCCTCAGCATCTCGCTCGCCTGGGTGAGTCCGTTTGCCTGTTTATCGAGAGTGCGTTTGCCGCCCATCGCTATCAGCGTGTCGACGGCCTGCGAGGTTTCTACCTGACCTGTGCGAAGACGGGGGATGTTCGCGCCCGTTTTGCCCTGGGTCTGTTCAAACGAGTGATTTTTGCCGAGGCCGGTCTTGCCGGGCTGCGTACCCCGGAGCGACAGCGCATCCGTCGACGCCACGGGTTGATGGCGCTGGTCGCCTCATTGGTTGTGGGTACGGCCGGGGCGCTGTGGGCGCACAGTTACGCATTCAACCATCAGCGGCTGGTGCAACTGCGGGAGCTGATCAACCCCAAGCCTGTAGGCCAACCCGAAGCGGACGCCAGCCTGGCGTTGCTCGCACTGTTGGACAGTCGTCTGGCGGCCACAGGGGTGTTTCCACCGGCGGCCGAAGTACCTTGGGTTGAGCGGGGCGGGTTGTATCAGGGCGAGATGAGTCGGCCGTTATTGAACAGCGCCTACGAACAAGCCCTGCTTCAGCAATTGCTGCCCTACGTGACCATACGGCTCGAACAACAGGTACGTGACAGCCTGGGTGATCGCGAGCAGTTGCTGGACAGCCTGCGTGCTTACCTGATGCTCAACCTGCCCGAGCGACGTGACAAGGCCTGGTTGGCTGAGCAAGTGGCGGGGCTGCGGACTGTTGGGTACATCGAGGATGCATCGACACACAAGCGCCTGAACGAACACGTTGCACGGCTCGTTGAACAGGGTTTTTTGGCCCCGCTGAACGATGAGTTGGTCGCACAGGCCCGGCAGGCGCTGCGCGGTGAGTCACTGGCAGAGGTGGTCTACCGGACACTGCGCGAGCAAGCGCGGCACCTGGAACCCTTGCGCCTCGCCGAAAGCCCGGTGTTTTCCAGGGTTGAGCCCTCCATCCCGGGTTTCTATACGCGTAAATACCTGCAGTTTTTCGAAAGTCAGGGGCCACAGTTGGTCAATGCCATCGCCCAGGACAACTGGGTGCTTGGGGAGGCCACTGACCTCAGCGTCGTGGATTTGCGCAAGCTTATGTTCGCGCTGGAACAGCGTTACTTCAGCGAGTACGCCGACATTTGGAGCGATGCGCTGGGTCGAGTCAGGCTGCTGGAAAGTGACGACCTGAGGCACGATGCGCAGCAGCTCGCGAACCTCACTTCCGCCCAGTCGGCGTTGGTGCTGTTGTTGCGGCAGGTGCGTGAACACACGCGACTGCAACCGACCCATGAAAGGTTTGAAGCGGTGAGCCAGCAGGTCGCTGAGTTGGGCTCGTCGGTATCCGGCCTGCTGCCCCGAGCCTTGCCGCGCCAAATGCTGGCTGATACGAACCGACGCGCATTGCTGCGCCGCTTCGAGCCCTTGCACCAATTGCTGGATGAAGAGCAGAACCCGACGGCCGAGCTGACCCAAGCCTTGCGCTTGCTGGATGAGCTGCACCTGCAGGTTTCGACACTGAACCGTGACAGTTCGCCCGAGCAGGCCGCATTCAAGATGGCCAGGCAACGCATGGATGGACAGCAGCCGCTGTTGGGCAACCTGCGTGACGCCGCTGTTCGCCTGCCGCAGCCGCTCAAGGGCTGGTTGGACGGGATTGCCGAGCAAACCTGGCGCCATCTGCTGGATGACGCCTATGGGTACGTGAATCAGCGGTATCACAGCGAGGTGTATGGCTTTTATGTGAAGGCGATCCGGCACCGCTACCCCTTCAATGCCGATGCCGGCAGCGATGTTGCCCTGGGTGATTTCCAGTCGTTCTTCAAACCACGGGGGGTGATGGAGCACTTTTATGACAGCTACCTGCGGCCGTTCGTCAGTGTCGAGGGGAGCCGCTATCGTTTGCGTGGCCTTGAGGGCCGCAGCTTGCCGGTTTCACGCTCGTTGCTCGACCAACTGACCCGGGCGCAGGTGATTCGCCAGGGTTTCTTCAACGCAGACCAGGGGGATTGGGCCGTTCTGTTCACGCTGGCACCCTACAGCCTGGACCAGGCCGTCAACCGGGCGACGCTGCGGGTGGGCGATCAGCAATTGGAATACCGTCACGGCCCCATCGTGCCGATGGCGTTTCATTGGCCGATTGATGCGGACAATGGGCGCAGCAGCCTGGTACTGGAGCGCGGTACTGAGCGGCCGCTGGGTATTGAGAAAGACCGGGGGGCCTGGTCGTTGTTCCGGCTTTTCGAGTTGATGCAAAACGAGCCGGCCAGCGGCAGGGATGCACAGATACTCAAGGCCGACCTGGCCGGCCTGCGTGCCAACTACCTGCTCACCAGCCAACGCAGCCCCAGCCCGTTCCAGATGGCCACATGGCGCGGCTTTCGGCTGCCGGAGCAATTGTGAACTGCGCGCACCCTTGGCGAAGTGCCAGCCGCACAGCGCAAGGCAAGCGTCGTGCGCGTAACGAGGATGGATTCCTCGATTGCCCGCAACGCGGTTGCTGGGCGGTCGCCGATGGAATGGGGGGGCATCATGCAGGGAATGTGGCCAGTCAAAAGGTGGTCAGCAGTCTCGCGGCGCTGCCAGGCCAAGGCAGCTTCGATCAGCGCGTCGAGGCTGTCCAACGCTGCCTGCGCAGGCTCGACAGCCAGTTGCAGGCGGCCGATGGCCCCTCAGGCATCATGGGCAGTACGGTGGTTGTGCTGTTGCTTGATCGTGACCGCGCGGCGTGCATCTGGGCAGGGGACAGCCGATGTTATCTCTGGCGAGGGCAGCGTTTGTATCAGCTGTCCAGGGACCACTCCCTGCAACAGCAACTGATGGACAAGCAGCATTTGAGCCTGGAACTGGCCCGTGCTCATCCAGATGCCCGCGCCTTGACTCGTGCCATTGGCGCCGGAAAACCGCTGAGTCTGGAGATACTGGAACTGCGTCCCCACCCAGGTGATGTGTTCTTGCTGTGCAGTGATGGACTGTACCAGGGGCTCAACCACCGGGAACTAGGGCGCGCGATGAATGCCGGCACGCCAGGGCAGGTGGTGGAGCGGTTGTTCAGCGACGTGCTGCGTGGGCCTGCGCAGGATGACCTCACTGCGGTGGTGGTGCAGCCATGAACGCCGCAGCCGGCCCGCCGAACCTGCTTGCGGGACGCTACCAGCTGGAGCGAGTGCTCGGTTCAGGGGGCATGGGGGTGGTCTATCGTGCCCGGGATCTGCTGCATGAGGCGTTTGGCGAACCGGACGCACGCGTGGCGCTGAAGCTGTTGGGCGAGACGCTCTGTGCGTCCACCGACGCCCATGTGTTGCTGTACAGCGAGTTCGCCCTGACCCGAAGCCTGCGCCATGAACACGTGGTTCGGGCCTTTTCTTTCGAGGTCGATACAGCGCACCAGTTGGCATTCTTCACCATGGAAGTGATGCCCGGCCTGACCCTGGACCGCCTGCTCCCGGAATGCCCGCAAGGGTTGGCGTGGCCGGCGTTGCAACCCATCGCCCTGCAACTGCTGGATGCGCTGGCCTACACCCATCGACAAGGAGTGCTACATGGCGATGTGAAACCGGCGAACATCATGGTGGGGGAGCAGGGGGTACGCTTGTTCGATTTTGGCCTGGGCCATGCTGAAGCGCAGGCAAGGGCAGGATTGCCCGGTTTGAGCCGCAGTCGCTTGAATGCCTGGACACCTGCGTATGCGGCGCCGGAACTGATGGCCGGAGGGCTTCTGTCAGCCCGTGCCGATTTGTATGGGGTTGCCAGTGTGCTCTATGAGTTGGCCGAAGGACGGCGCCCCGGGGAACGTCAGCAGCATCAACCGCTGCCGAGGCCGAGGCAACTGCCCAGGCATTGCTGGCCCGCCGTGTGCTCGGCTCTGGCTATGGATCCTGAACAACGAACGGTGTCGGTCGCCGAGTTGCGCGAAGTGCTGGGGTACAGACGCCGTCTCTGGTTCCTGGGGTAGTGCGTTAGCCGGGCAGGTCGTGCAGTTGGCAGTACTCGACCCAGCTCAGGCCCGCCATCTGCGCCACCTCCTTGTGTACCTCAAGGCGCTGGGCCTCAAAGGCCTCGCAGGAGTCGGCGGTCAGTTTGAGGGTCAGCTCCCAGGCAAACAGGCCCTGGCGTTCAGCTTGCGCTTCAAAGGCTTCATGCAGCCGTTCGGCGCGATACTCGGCCAGGGTTTCGCCCCTGGCCTGGGCAGCCAGCGGATTCAGGGTATCCAGTTCGGCGGCGACTTCGGGGTGCTCATCGAGGAATCTGTCCAGCGCGCGCTGGTGGTTATCACCGGGTTGTGACAAAGGCTTACTCCAAACACAGGTCAGGGGAAGGGCGGACAGGCTTCATTGAAGCAGATTCGGCGATTGGCCTGTTATCCGATACGGAAAATTCACCCAGATGAATGGCAAAAGGCTTTCGCTCATTGGGCCAGGACGTGTAGCGTTAGCCGGTGCTTCCAGCCCTGCCTTCCAGGGACCGTGGGCGATGGGCAGAGGGATGGGTCATGGCGCAAACGCTGTTCAAGCTGTTCTTCACCCAACGCCTGGCCGCGTTGGCCAGCACTGAGTCGTTGCGGGCGATCCGCGAAGGGCTGTTGTGGATCCTGCCTTGCCTGCTGGTCTCGGCGGGTTTTCTGATTCTGTCGGAATGTGCCCGCGTCCTTGGCTTTGACCCGCAGGTGGTGGCGTTCCTCGCCGGCCTGCACAACCAGATCAGTTCCGTGATTCCGTTGCTGGTGGCTGCGTCCATCGGTTACATGTTGGCGATCCAGCATCGCCTGCCCCAATTGCCCGTGGCATTCCTGTGCCTGGCCCATGTGGTGGTGGCGACATTTATCCTGCGCGACTACCCACGGGCCTCGGCCACCTTTGTGCTGTTTATCGCCATTGCCTCGCCATTGTTGAATGTTCCCGCCATTGCCTGGCTGCACCGCTACCGCTGGACCCGTCTGGTCAACGAAGACCTGGTAGGGCACAACCTGCGGGGCACCATCAATATGGTGCTGCCAGGTGCTATCACCGCCCTGGCGTTGGTGGTGGTGCTGTCCTTGTTGCTGCAGATTCCGTATGTGGCGCAGTTGCAAGGCCCCCAGGTCCTCGACGCGCTGGAATCGCCTTACGGCAGTGGCCTGTTCGTGACCCTGATGAATTCACTGCTGTGGTTTTTCGGCATCCACGGCGTGTACGCGATGCAACCGCTGTTCGATGTGCTGGACCAGGCCGTGGTGCTCAATAGCGCGGCCCTGGCGGTAGGCGAGCCGCTCAAATATGTGTTGAACAGTGGCCTGTTGGGCAGCTTTGCGTTTATCGGTGGCTCGGGCGGTGCATTGTGCCTGTTGCTGGCCATCCTGCTGTTCTCGAGGAGCCAGTCCATGCGCCTATTGGCGGTGGCGAGTCTGCCGCTGTCATTGTTCAACGTCAGTGAGGTGCTGCTGTTCGGCTTGCCGATCATCCTCAACCCGCGTTTGTTCATACCGTTTCTGATTGTCCCTGCGTTGAATGCCATGCTGGCATTGACGGTGGTGCAGATGGGCTGGGTGTCGCCGGCGGTGGTCAGTGTGCCGTTCACCGCGCCGGTGCTACTCAATGCCTATTTGAGTACCCACGGCGACCTGGCTGCGGTGGCACTGCAAGTGGCGCTGCTGGGCCTGGGCACCCTGGTCTATGCGCCGTATGTGCGGGCGATCCATCGCCAGGCCAGCGAAGGGGGCACGGTGTACCTCAAGTCCCTGGACATGACCTTCCGTGGCCTTGAAGAAAAGGGCCGCCTGCGCGAGCTGGACCCGGTACTCGCCTCCCACAAGACCCTGGCGCGCCAGGCCTTGGAGCTGAGCCGCATCCAGCAGATCAGCGACTATGAGTTCTACCTCGAATTCCAACCGCAGGTCTCGACCCGCACAGGCCTGTGCACCGGGTGTGAAGCGCTGATGCGGGCCCGCGACGCCCAGGGCACGGTGCATTCGCCGTGGGAATTCCTGCAATGGCTGGCCCAGGCGCGGTTGATGCCGGATGTGGATGTGTGGGTGGCATCCCAGGCGGTTCGCCAGTACCAGAAGTGGCAGAAGCTCGGTTTCGCCCTGCCGATGACCATCAATATTTCCAGCGCAACCCTGACCGACGCCGCCTATGGCGAACGCCTGGTGGAGATCCTGGCCCAGGCCCATGGGCATGTATCGGTAGAGATCACCGAAGACGCGCTGGTCAGTGATATCCAGGTCACCCGCCAGACTATCCAGAAGCTGCAGGCCATCGGTGCCAAGGTGTATATCGACGATTTCGGCACCGGCTTTTCAGCCCTGAGTTACCTGCACCAGTTCCCGGTGGACTTCATCAAGATCGACCGCAGCTTCGTGGTGGCCCAGCACGAGCCCAAGGGCGCGCAGGTGATGACCGGCATGCTGCGCTTCTGTGAGGCGCTGAACCTGGGCGTTGTGGTGGAGGGCGTCGAGACTGCCGAGCAGTTGGCCTTCCTGAATACCGGCGCCGAATTGATTATCCAGGGCTGGTATTTCAGCAAGGCGCTGCCGGGCGATCAGTTGCAAGGGTTTGTACGTGAACGCGCCGCCTTAGCGCAGGTTTAATACCCGCGCTGGGTCTGCTCGATCTCCTCGACCAGGCCATCAATCCCGGCCAGGCGTGCCCGATTGTCGTGGTCCCAGGGGTGAAAGCCGGGTTTGAAGTAATGCAGCCACGGCACCAGCATCCGTGGGAAAACACCCTTCGGCCCATACAGAAACTTCAACATGCGCCAGAAGCCTTTCAGGTGCCCACCCGACTTGCGGTCGGCAATCAGCAAGCGCAGGTGAAAGTCGAACACCACCAGCCAGAAGAACACCGTGGTGGTGAGCATGGTGCCGGTGCGCAACAGGTAGCGCATGGGGCCGGGCTTGATCACGCGGTTCCACACATCGAAGGCCACGGCCTTGTGCTCGGTTTCTTCCAGGGCGTGCCAGTACCACATCTGCTGGTAGCCCTTGAGTGAATTGCCGAAGCGTGAAGGGTCGCTCAACAGGATTTCAGCCAGCATCGCTGTGTAGTGCTCAAGGGCAATGGTGACTGCCAGGTTGAAGGACGGTGGCAGGTGCTTTTTCTGCAGGTCGAGGATGAATTTGAGGCGTCGGTCGAGTGTATGCGCAGGCAGCCCGGCGGCTTGCAGCAAGTCGTTGTAGGCCACGTGTTCACGGCTGTGCATGGCCTCCTGGCCGATGAAACCCTGGATCTCTTTTTTCAGTTCGGGGTCGTCGATGTGTTGCCGGTAGTGGCGCACGCTGTCCATGAAAAACAGCTCGCCCTGGGGAAACAACAGCGACAGGGCATTGAAGAAATGCGTGATGAACGGGCCTTGCTCATGCCAGTCCTTGATGCGCTCGGCGGGCAGGGCGAAATGGATGTCACGGCGGATCGGCAACATAGTGCGTGCTCCTGTTCAGAGACGGGGCTCGTCATTGGTTTCAAACACCGGCGTACGCGGCTTGGGCGCCATGCGCTTGCTGGCGAACACCACCAGGGCCTGATAGGCGGCCGGCAGGCAACGGGCGAGCAGGTCGAGGCAATACGCGTCGCGGCCGATGAGCACGCGGCGCTTGTTTTTGCGCACGCCATGCAGGATTACCTTGGCGGCCTGGTCGGCGTCGGTGATGAACAGCTTTTCGAAGTCGGCGCGGGCCTGCTGTTCGCTGTGGATCAGGAAGCCGGTCATGTTGGCGTCGATACGGCTGCTGCGGCAGATGTCGGTGCGGATACCACCGGGGTGCACGCAGGTGGCTGACACGCCGCAGCGTTGCAGGTCCAGTTCCTGGCGCAGGGATTCGGTAAAGCCGCGCACCGCAAACTTGGTGGCGTTATAGCCGCTCATGCCGGGCTGGGCGAACAGGCCGAATACGCTGGACGTGTTGATCACATGGCCGTCGCCCGAGGCTTTCAGATACGGCAGAAATGCTTTGGTGCCATGCACCACGCCCCAGAAGTTGATACCGACGATCCATTCCAGGTCGGCATAGTCCGCGCCCTCCACCGTGCTCGACAGCGCAACCCCGGCATTGTTGAACACTAGGTTGACCTGGCCGTGATCGGCCACGCAGCGTGCGGCCCAGTCCTCCATGGCCTGGCGATCGGACACGTCCAGCACCTGGGTAGTGACCGCCACCGGGGCCAGGGTCGAGGTTTTGATCAGCGCCAGGGTCTGTTCCAGTCCCTGGCCGTTTTTATCCGCCAGCGCGAGGTGGCAACCTTCACGCGCCAGGGCCAATGCCAAGGCGCGGCCCATGCCGGATGCGGCGCCGGTAATTGCCGCTACGCGGCCGTTGAATGACTTCATGACAGGCTGCCTTCCGGGGTGGAGTGGGGGGGCGGCACGGGGCGGCTGGGCGTGTTCACCGGCAGCAGGTCGGCCACGTAATCCTTGAGCGCAAACTGGCGGGTGACCTGCTTGAAGCGCCAGGTCGAGCCAGGCCACAGGGTGGTGTTCTTGCCGGTGCGCGGGTCGAGGTACCAGCTCTGGCACCCACCGGTGTTCCAGATGGTGCGCTTGAGCTTGGCTTGCAGCTGTTGGTTGTAGGCGCTTTCCACGGCTGCCTTGACGTCCACCGTGGCGATGCGCTGCCGTTGCATGTGCTGGAGGGCATCCATGATGTAAGTCACCTGGGCTTCGATCATCAGGATCATCGAGTTATGCCCCAGGCCGGTGTTGGGGCCGACGATCAGGAACAGGTTGGGATAGCCAGGCACCGTGGTGCCCTTGTACGCATGGGCGCCGTCTTTCCAGGTGTCCATCAGGTCCACACCGCCGCGCCCGATGATGCAGTCGCGGGGCAGGGGATCGGTGGCTTGGAAACCGGTGCCGAAGATCAGGCAATCGGCCGGGTGCTTGATGCCGTCGGCGGTGATCACACCGTCGGCTTCGATGCGCAGCACGTGATCGGTGACCACCTCGACATTGCTGCGCGACAAGGCGGGGTAGTAGTCATTGGAGATCAGCACGCGTTTGCAGCCGATGGTGTAGTCCGGGGTCAGGGTCTTGCGCAGGGACGGCCGGGCTACTTGTTTATGCAGGTGACGCAGGGCGATTTTCTGCACCATTTTCATCAGCCGCGGGTGCAGGGCAAAGCCCACCACACGGCCTTCCAGCGCCCAGTAGAAAGCACCGCGCACCAGGCGCTGAGTGAAGGGCAGGTGCTTGAACAACCAGCGCTCCAAAGGCGTAATCGTCCGGTCGGGCTTGGGCATGATCCACGGTGGCGTGCGCTGGAACAGGTCCAGATGGGCTACTTGCGGCGCGATCTGCGGCACGAACTGAATGGCGCTGGCGCCGGTGCCAATCACTGCCACGCGTTTGCCTTTCAAGGAATAGTCGTGGTCCCACTGCTGGGAGTGGAAGCGCTTGCCCTTGAAGCTGTCCAGACCCGGAATATCCGGTAACGCCCGGCGCGACAGGCCGCCCATGCCCGACACCAGCACCCGCGCGCTGACCTGGCGGCCACCGCTGAAGCTCAACTGCCAGCGTTGCAGGTGCTCGTCGAACACCGCCCGCTCCAGGCCCATGCTGAAACGCAGATAGGGCGCCAATCCAAAGCGCGTGGCGCATTGCTCCAGGTACGCACGGATCTCCGCCTGCGGCGCGAACTGCCGTGTCCAGGCCGGGTTGGGCGCAAAGGAAAACGAATACACATGGGACTGCACATCGCAGGCGCAGCCCGGGTAGTGGTTGTCCCGCCAGGTGCCGCCGAGGGTGTCGGCTTGTTCGGCGATAAAGAAGTCGGTGAACCCGGCCTCCTTGAGCTTGATCGCCATGCACAGACCGGCAAAGCCGGAGCCGATGATGGCGATGTCGATTGAGTCACTCTGGGCATTCATAGGCAGTCCCTCGTGGGCATCGGATGTGCTCCTTTCTTGTTTTGTCTTTTAGATAGAACACCATTGCAAAGAAAAATTGAATTACTTATTTTAAAAAAGATTTTAAATAATCTACCTGAAAATATCGCCTACGCTAGTCCCAGGTCTCTCATGTGCCAGTTGTCCGACGGACAGGCACGCAGTTCGGGTCCAGGGTGTGGACGATGGCCGAGGCCTTGATCAATTCCGGTCAGGTCGCCGGCAGCAGGGATGCAGAGGACCGAGCTATGGCTGTTGAATGGGTTGTCGCTGCGGCTGTTTTTGTAGGCGCGAGCGCCGTTTTGTGGGGGTTCAGTACGTGGATGACGCGGCGCATCGAAGCCGCCGTTCCGATCAATGGGCGCTTTCTGGAGGTGGACGGCGAGCGCTTTCATTATTACGAGGAAGGCAAGGGCCCGCCGCTGGTGATGATTCACGGGCTGATGGGCAGCAGTCGCAACTTGACGTATGCCTTGTCTGGTCAGTTGCGTGAACATTTCCGCGTGATCAGCCTCGACCGACCGGGGTCGGGCTATTCCACCCGTCATAAAGGCACTGCTGCGGACTTGCCAGCCCAGGCGCGTCAGGTGGCGGCTTTTATCAATACGCTGGGCCTGGATAAACCGCTGGTGCTGGGGCATTCCCTTGGTGGGGCGATTTCCCTGGCGCTCGCCCTCGACCATCCCCATGCGGTGTCCGGGCTGATACTGGTGGCGCCCCTGACGCACCCTCAACCGACCTTGCCAGTGGTGTTCTGGTCACTGGCTGTGCGACCTGCCTGGCTCAGGCGCTGGGTGTCGCGCACCTTGACGGTTCCCATGGGCCTGTTGACGCGCCGCTCGGTGGTCAAGGGTGTGTTCGCACCGGACAGTGCCCCGGAGGACTTCGCCACCCGTGGCGGCGGGCTGCTGGGCATGCGTCCTGACAACTTCTATGCAGCCTCCAGCGAGATCGCCCTCGTCAACGACCACCTGCCGGACATGGTCAAGCGCTACCCGCAACTGACGCTGCCCATCAGCCTGCTCTACGGCGCACGGGACAAGGTCCTGGACTTCCGTAAACACGGCCAGGCCCTGGCCGACAAGGTGCCCGGCCTGAAGCTGCAAGTGGTGGAAGGCCGCGGGCATATGCTGCCGATCACCGCCACCGAACGGGTGGTCGAGGCAGTCCAGCAGTTGGCCAAGCGTGCGCGGCCAGCACAGGCCGCCGCGATCCTGCATCCGCCGTTTGCCCTGGCGAACAAATAATCGTGGCCCTCGTTGCGGGTTGGACCGTCCGAAATGCTTGCCCTAGAGACCTGACCCAACAGCTGAAAAAGAGACTGCATGGTCACGCAAAAAAGGCCTCGAAAAAGTAGTTGACGACCTAACGATTCCGCGCTATTTATTTAAAAAAATATTTCAATGTTTATTTTGAAATGATTTTTGAAATGCCTAAGAGCGAATAAAAATGAAAAAAACGTCTTTTATCGCATGGTTGATTTCCTGGAGCCTTCAGCGCTCCCTGAACCTGTTTCCTGCCTCCCTGCCACGGAGGCTGCCATGAATCAGACCCTGGCAGCTCCAAGCATATGGACCGACGGCAAACGTCACCTGTGGTGGCTGGGCATCATGCCCCTGGCCACCCCGTTGCTCTCCGGCGCACTGGCCATCACCACCGGTATCCAGCAGCTCTGGTGGGTCGGTGTACTGGTGATCTTCGGCCTGATCCCGTTGATCGATGGCTTGCTCGGTGAAGACGTGAGCAACCCGCCCGAATCCGCCGTCAGCCACCTCGAATCCCAAAGCTACTATCGCTGGATCGTCTACACCGGCGTGCTGTTTGTCATCTCCTCGGTGGTGATCACCGGCTGGCTCGCCGCCGGCGGTATCGACTGGATCATCCAGGGCGGCCTGTTGCAGGCTGCCGCGAACCTGGAGCCGTCCAGCTGGCTGTCTCACGCCGCGAGTTACATCACTGCACGCACGCAACTGCATGGCGAACCGAGCTGGTTCACTTACTTGGGCATGGCCATGTCGACCGGCGCCGCCACCGGCATCGCGATCAACACGGCGCATGAACTGGGGCACAAGCCCAACGCGCTGGAAGTGTTCCTGGCCAAGGTCACCCTGGCACCGACCTTCTACGGGCACTTCTACACCGAACACAACCGTGGCCATCACGTGCGTGTCGCGACGCCGGAAGACCCGGCCAGCTCGCGGTTGGGCGAGAGTTTCTGGGCATTCCTGCCACGCTCGGTGTGGTTCAGCGCCCGCTCGGCGTGGAACCTGGAGCGCGAACGCCTGCGCAAGCTTGGTCTGCCGGCCTGGCACTGGCAGAACGGTGTGCTCAGCGCCTGGATGTACAGCGTGGTGTTGTGGGGCGCGATGATCGCCTGGCTGGGCGCGGCGGTGATTCCGTTCCTGATTATCCAGGGCATCTACGGCTTCTCGTTGCTGGAAGTCGTGAACTATGTGGAGCACTACGGCCTTAAACGCCAGAAGTTGCCCAATGGTCGTTATGAACGGTGCTCGCCACGGCATTCATGGAACAGCAACCGTATTGTCACCAATATCTTCCTGTTCCAACTTCAACGGCACTCTGATCACCATGCCAACCCGACCCGTAGTTATCAGTCGTTGCGCCACTTTGATGAATCACCGCAACTGCCCTATGGCTACGCGAGCATGATTGTCTGGGCCTATGTGCCGTACTTGTGGCGGCGGCGCATGGATCATCGAGTCCTGAATCATTATGCCGGGGATATCACCCTGACCAATCTTCAGCCCTCACAGCGGTTGAAGTACCTGGAGAAGTACAGTAACAGCGCCAAACCGTTCTAAGTTCAACTAACCGGTTGTTGGCGTACTCGGGGCCTGCGTGCCGCGCAGGCTGCTTTCGCCCAAGGTTTACACAATGAGTTGCAATACAGTGGTTTGACCCGAACAACAATAATTAAAGGGAAGGACGTACACCATGCAATCACCTGCCAAGTTCACAACCCATATCGTATTGGCCGCGCTGGGGCTGATTGTCTATCACCAGGCCCAGGCTGCACGCATCGAACCGGCGGGCAGCGCCTTTACCGCCCAAGGCCCCATCAGCTTCTCCAAGGGCGCGCTGATCAGCGCCGACTGCACCATCAAGGTGGCCGGCAAGGTCGCGGCCGATGGCTCCTCGGTGAATGTCGACAAAGTTGAATTCGACGGCGGCCTCAAGTGCAGCCGCGTGGAAGCCATCAACTTGCCGTGGGTATTAATCGCCAAAGACACCAAGAGCGGTTCCATGTCGAAGATCAGCGTGGACGTACACGCATTCGGTCTCGGCGGAAAGTGCGGACCTTCGACCGCCGATGGTACTTGGGATAACGCCACTGGCAAGTTGGAAGCCGCCAATGTGCCGATTGGTGAAGACTGCAAGATCAAGACGGTGTCGATCAAGATGCCACCGAACTTCAAAGTTGTTGAATGACTGTCGGATGTTACAGCGGTAATTGAATTGAGATTTGGCTGGAAAGGGAAGTTCTGCAGATTCACCGTGACCTCTCGTTCATGGCCATTACCCCCGGCGAAATGACTTCGCCTTAACATGTGAGGAAAAACAATGAAAAGCTTGAAAACCCTCGTGTCGTTGACTGCTTTGACTGTTTGCATGGGTGCGGCATCGATGGCCAGTGCGGCGACCATTACGCCCGCCGGGCCTTTTACCACGAGCGCAGGCACCATCGTGGTGACCTCTCCTTCGTCGGCCGGTGCCCCGATCACCTGTGGTATCACCTTCGGCGGTACGGTGGCTGGCAGCGGTGTGGTCACCATCACTTCGGCGTCGCTCACTGGGGGCGGCCTGTGTGGTTTGCCCACCCTGAAGAACATTCCATCTCCAGGTTGGGTATTGACCGCGACCAGCTATGACCCTGTTACCAAGAAGGGCACCGCTACCGTGACCAACGTTGGCTGGACCGTTGCCTTCCCGCCATCCAACTGCGGTGCTGGCACCCTCAACCTGGTGTGGGACGAGCCGACTCAAACCCTGTCGACACCTTCCAGCCAGCCGCTCTCGGGCAACTGCGCTGTTCAGTCGTTGACCGTGAAGGCGCCGACGCTGCACGTGCAATAAGAACAAAGGGCTGATCACCCGTGTACGACAGGCGCCTCGTCGCAGGCGCCTGTTGTACACAACATGGCGGTCCAGCCGACCGTCGTGGATAAAAATAATAAGGAGTGGGGCATGAATAACAAGAAACAGCCGGCGCACGCATTTATTAGCCTGGCACTGCTGGGAGGACTGATGGCCTCCAGCATCCAGGTGCACGCGGGCGGGTTTATGACACCGACCACTAACGCCGCTGGCTGGGGCCGTGGGTTTGGTGGGGGCTCGTTGTTCAAGAACGACCCTTCGGCGGCCTACAACAACCCGGCCGCCATGGCTTTCATCGATAAGACCGTTTCGCAGTTCACGCTCAACTACGCAGACATCAATATCAAATACAAAGGGGCGGCCTACGATTACGCGGGTAACCCGACCTCTTCGACGGTGTATGACCCCGACACCGGGCTAACCACCTCTACGCCACGTACCGGCGATGGCGGGCAAGGCGGGTTCGAGGCGTGGGTGCCTACCGGTTTCATGGTCATGCCCATCAATGATCGCCTCGCGTTTGGTCTGAGCCAGGTCGTACCCATGGGCGCTCGTACTACGTGGGATGACGATTGGAAGGGCCGTGACTTCGCCGTGGATACGCGCATAGAAACAGTGGGGTTGACGGGGTCCTTGTCGTTCAAGGTCAACGATGAGTGGTCGGTGGGCCTGGGCACCATCCTTCAACACACCAAAGGCTTTGTCAGTCAGAACGTCGACCTTTACGCGGCGGCTGCGCAATCGCCGGACTTCGGCATGATTCCCTTCCCTGCGGGCCAGGGGGCGGCCTTGATGCGGGTCAAAGTGGACAATACGTCCCTGGGCTGGTTTGGTGGCATCGCCTGGAAAGCGACACCTCGGGACACGCTGGGCTTGAATTACCACGCCAAGGTCAAGAACAAGCTGGAAGGCAAATACAATATGTACGCCGACCCAACGTCCAGAGGCTTGATGACCATCCCTGTGGTCGATGGCAAGACCCTGGTCGAGTTGGCTTATCCGGGCCTCAAGCTGTATCCGGACGGCGCCAACGCGTCCACGCAACTGGATATTCCCGCCAACGCATCCTTCGATTGGGTTCACCAGTTTTCCGATCGCCTCACACTGGGCGCCAGCGTAACGTGGACAGAGTGGTCGTCGTTCAAGGCGCTGACCTTGAAGTCTGATGGCAATACCATCGTGTCGATCCCTTACAACTACAAGAACAGCTGGCAGTACTCATTCGGTGGTGATTACAAACTGACCGATGATTTTACCCTGCGTACAGGGGTTTCCTTCGATCAGACGCCGACCCGTAACTCGACGCGTGACCCGCGTATTCCGGATGGCGATCGCACCTTTGTGTCACTGGGTTTTGGCTACAACATTCGTGCGATTCCAGGGTTGAGCATCGACGGGGCGTACTCCCGGCAGTTTGTCGAGACCGTCAAACTCAAGACCAAGAACGTAGACCGACTCGGCGCGGCGAGCCTGGACGGCAAGTCTGAAGCCAAGGGGGAGGTGGTCAGTCTCTCGGCGACTTACGCATTCTGATAACGCGCGTTGTAGCAGGTATCTCGGCATTCACCCTCCTGGTCAGCGCATCTTTCCAGGCGGGTTGCCTCTATGGTGTGTCTACGGGTTGCTCATGCAACCCGCTCCGAACTTTTCCAACCTTGATCAAATGAAGGAGGGCCCAATACGGCCTGTTTTTTTGCTCAATGATTAAATAATAATTTCAAAACAAAATTTGAATATGTTTTTCGAATTTTGTAGTGTGGCTTTACGCCGCAGCTCATTCGACCTGCAGCCTGTAGGCCATACCCTGAATACGAATTGAGGTATCCCCATGGTTATCTGGTTATTGGTGGGTGTCGCAGCCGCGATTGCCCTGGCGTATCGACAAGCCGCGGCCATTCACTGGTTGGGTGCAGGCCTGATCTGGCTGGCGGCCGGTTACCTGTTCAACGCGGTGACCGGTTTCGGCATTAGCGTTGCGGCGCTGTTGGTGGTGTTGCCCGCACTGCTGATGGCAATCAAACCTGTGCGCCGCACCCTGCTCACCAGCAAGGCCCTGGGCCTGTTTCGTACAATCATGCCCGCCATGTCCGACACCGAGCGCGCCGCGATCGAGTCCGGCACCGTGTGGTGGGACGCCGAGCTGTTCAGCGGCAAGCCCGATTGGCAGCGCCTGCTGCAAGCCGCGCCTGCCAGCCTGAGTGCTGAAGAACAAGCCTTCCTCGATAACGAAGTGGAGACCCTGTGCGACATCGCCAACGATTGGGAAACCACCCAGGTCTGGCAAGACATGTCCCCCGAAGGCTGGCAGTACACCAAGGACGCCGGGTTCCTCGGCATGATCATTCCCAAGCAGTACGGTGGCAAAGGTTTCTCCCACTATGCGCACTCGCAGGTGGTGATGAAGCTGTCGACGCGCTGCTCGGCGGCGGCGATTTCGGTGATGGTGCCCAACTCCCTCGGCCCGGCCGAACTGCTGCTGCATTACGGCACAGATGCCCAGCGCAATTACTACCTGCCGCGTCTGGCGCGGGGCGAAGACATCCCGTGCTTTGCCCTGACCAGCCCGTATGCCGGCTCGGATGCCGGGGCGATTCCCGACCTGGGCATCGTCTGCAAAGGGATGCATGAAGGCGAGGAAGTCCTCGGTTTCCGGGTGACCTGGGATAAGCGCTACATCACCCTCGGCCCCATCGCTACGGTGCTCGGCCTGGCGTTTCGCGCAGAAGATCCGGACGGATTGCTGGGCCAGCCCGGTTCCCTGGGGATTACCTGCGCGTTGATCCCGACGTCCCATCCGGGCGTCAACAGCGGCCGCCGGCATTGGCCACTCAACGCGGTGTTCCAGAACGGTCCTACCACCGGCAAGGACGTGTTCATCCCCCTGGAATGGGTGATCGGCGGGCGCGAACAAGTCGGCAACGGCTGGCGCATGTTGATGGAATGCCTGGCAGCCGGCCGGGCGATTTCGCTGCCATCGGCCAACGTTGGCCTGGGCAAGGTCGCAGTGCGCGGCACAACCGCGTATGCGGCCATGCGTAAACAGTTCGGCCTGCCCATCGGCAAGTTCGAAGGTGTGCAGGCGCCACTGGCGCGGATGGCCGGGCACTTGTATGCCTGCGATGCGGTGCGCAAGGTCTCGGTGGCGTCCCTGGATGCCGGTGAAAAACCTTCGGTGATCTCGGCCATTGCCAAGTACCACGTTACCGAGCGGGCGCGGATCATCGTCAATGACGGCATGGACATCGTCGCCGGCAAAGGCATCTGCATGGGGCCGAATAACTTCCTGGCCCGCGCCTATCAGCAAAGCCCCATCGCCATTACGGTGGAAGGCGCGAACATCATGACGCGCTGCCTGATCATCTTTGGCCAGGGCCTGATCCGTTGCCATCCCTATGTGTTCCGCGAGATGGAAGCGGCGCGCAACCCGGATCGGCGCAAGGCGCTGGAGGCATTCGACAGTGCCATGTTCGGCCATGTGAGTTTTGTGCTGGCCAACACCGTGCGTGCAGTGGTGCATTCCCTGACAGGCGGTCGGCTGATTTCTGCTCCCGCCAAGACCGATCCCGCGCTGGCATCCTACTATCGCCAGGCCAATCGTCTGTCGGTGGTGCTGGCACTGGTCTCGGATATCTCCATGGGCGTGCTGGGCGGTGCCCTCAAGCGCAAGGAAAGTATCACCGGGCGCCTGGGGGATATTCTGTCGCAATTGTACATTCTGTCCTGCGTGCTCAAGCGCTTCGAGGATGACGGTCGGCCCCAGGCGGATTTGCCGCTGGTGCACTGGGCGGCCCAGGATGCGTTGCTGCGTGCCCATGAAGCGCTGGCCGAAGTACTCGATAACTACCCATCGAAAGCCGCCGCCTCCGTGCTGAAGGCGTTGACGTTCCCCTTCGGTATCCCGCTGCGCAAACCGTCGGACCGCCTGCTGGCCCAGGTGGCCGATGTGGTGCAGACGCCGGGGGAAACCCGCGACCGCCTGCTGGCCAATTCCTACATCCCGCGTCCGGAAATCGACAAGCTGGCCTATGGCGAACTGGGTTTCCGTCTGTTGCCGCAAGTGGAGCTGATCGAGGCCCGCCTCAAGTCCGCCGTCAAGCAGGGCCTGATCGAGCCGATGCCGATCTCCGCCACCGCGTTCACGACCTGGCGCGTCAAGGCACGGGCACTGGACCTGATCAGCGACGACGAAGACACCTTGCTCGGGCGTTATGTGGAATACGCCGATCACGGTATCCAGGTGGATGACTTCCCGCAGGACTTCGGCTTGTTGGAAGCGTTGCAACAGCGCAAGCAAGCGCTGGAGCCGACCACGAAACGTCGCGCCAGCCAAAGCGAAAACGCCTCGGTCAATTAGGAAAAAACCCAATCAATGTGGGAGGGGGCTTGCCCCCGATAGCGGTGGTTCAGCCAATGAATCGTTGACTGATAGATTGCTATCGGAAGCAAGCCCTCTCCCACACAGACCGGGTTTACACGGCAAGTATGTGTGGTGAGTGGATCTATCTATGAGTGACAGCTACCTTTCGTTCGTCAATTCCCCCTGGGG
Source organism: Pseudomonas azotoformans (assembly GCF_900103345.1). Taxonomy (NCBI): domain Bacteria; kingdom Pseudomonadati; phylum Pseudomonadota; class Gammaproteobacteria; order Pseudomonadales; family Pseudomonadaceae; genus Pseudomonas; species Pseudomonas azotoformans. The sequence goes on along the minus strand of NZ_LT629702.1, from coordinate 1,835,675 downwards.
CCGTCGCCTGGCCCAGGCCGTGGGTTTACCGCAACCGCTGCCGCTGCAACGCCACCGCAGCGGCCAGCACGGCTTGGTCAACCCGGTGATCGTCGCCGGGGCAGGGCGCCTGGCCGCTGAAGTGCAGCGTGTGTTCGCGGCCACCGACACAGTGATCGCCACCCCGGCCACGCCCAAGGCGCCGTCCACGGTCAAGGTGCAGGGCGCAGTGTTTGACGCCACCACCGTGGCCGATCTGCAACAGCTGGACGAGCTGTATGAATTCTTCCACGCCAACGCCAAACGCATCGGCCACCATGGTCGTGTGGTGGTGCTCGGCACTGCGCCGGAACATTGCCAGGACTTGCCCCAGGCCATCGCCCAGCGCGCCCTTGAAGGGCTGGTGCGCTCGTTGGCCAAAGAGCTGCGCCGGGCGATCACTGTGCAATTGATCTACGTCGCGCCGGGTGCCGAAGAAGCACTGGACAGCAGCTTGCGTTTCTTCCTGTCGCGCCGCTCGGCCTATGTGTCGGGGCAAGTGGTGCGCCTGGAACAACCGGTAGACAGCCACGTCTCCGTTAACTGGGACAAACCCTTCGCCGGCTGCCGCGCCCTGGTCACCGGTGCATCCCGTGGCATCGGCCTGGCGATTGCCCAGGTGCTTGCCCGAGACGGTGCGCATGTGGTGTGCGTGGACATGCCCCAGGCGCAAGACGCCTTGCAGCAAGCCGCCACCAGCGTTGGCGGTTCCGCCTTGCCGCTGGACATCACCGCCCTGGACGCTGCCACGTTGTTGCAGGCCCACACCAGCCAATACGGCGCGTTTGATGTGGTGGTGCACAACGCCGGGATCACCCGTGACAAAACCATCGCGAAAATGCCCGAAGCAGCGTGGCGCAGCGTGCTGGCGGTCAACCTCGAAGCACCGTTGCAACTCAGCCAGGCGTTGCTGGACAACCAGGGGCTCAATCCCGGTGGGCGCATCGTGTGCGTGTCGTCGATCTCCGGCATTGCCGGTAACCTCGGCCAGAGCAATTATGCCACCTCCAAGGCCGGTGTGATTGGCCTGGTGCAAGGCCTGGCATCCCATGCAGCGGCGCAGCAGGTCACGGTGAACGCAGTGGCGCCCGGGTTTATCGAGACCCAGATGACCGCAAAAATCCCGTTGATGATCCGCGAAGCGGGGCGGCGCATGAACTCGATGTCCCAGGGCGGGCAGCCAATTGACGTGGCCGAGACCATCGCCTGGTTGGCACACCCGGCTTCCGGCGGGGTCAACGGCCAGGTTGTACGCGTGTGCGGGCAAAGCCTGCTGGGGGCCTGAGCCATGGACTATGTGACGCAGATTATCGACCCGCCGCCATCGCGCACCCGCTTGCTGCTGGACGGCATGCGCGCCTTGCGCAAACCCAAGCTCGACGGCGCGCCGGTGTTGCCCAAAGAGCGGCTGGTGCGCGCGGCGGCGGAGCTGTCCGGCGCCGACATTGAGGCCTATGGCCGCGCCTGTGGTTTTCGCCGTGAGCAGGGCGTGCCGTTGTCCTATCCCCATGTGCTGGCCTTTGCGCTGCACCTGATGCTGCTGACGCGCCCAAGCTTCCCGTACCCGGCCAGCGGTATGGTGCACCTGGCCAATCGCATTCGTCAGCACCAGCGCCTGCACCCGGGCCAGGCCTTGCGCCTGGAGGTGTATGCCGAGCGCTGGGTCGCCCATCCCAAGGGCCAGGCGCTGAGCATCGCCACGCGTGCCTATGGCGCCGACGCCCTGGCGTGGGAGAGCGAAAGCCTGTACCTGCGCCGCGACGTCAAAGACCCGGTCGGCCAGCCATGGGACGACGTGTTGCCGTTGCAGGAAGAGGGTTTGTTGCGCACCCAACGCTGGGTGTTGCCCGCCGACCTGGGCCGGCGTTTTGCCAAGGTGTCGGGGGATTTCAACCCGATTCACACCTCGCTGATCGGCGCGAAACTCTTCGGTTTTCGCCGCGCCATCGCCCATGGCATGTGGACCCTGGGCCGAGCGCTCGCCGCGCAGCAACCACCCGGCGGGCTGGACCAGGCCGAGGCCCATTGCGACTTCAAGCTGCCGATCTTCCTGCCTGGCCAGGTGGCGCTGTGGAATCACCCTGTGACCGGCCCGCGCCGTGAATTCGAAGTGCGCAACTGCGCCGGCGACAAACCCCATATGCGCGGCCTATTCATTTGGAATGAGAGCGTTCGATGAGTGACTACAGCTTCAACCCGCCGCCGACCCGCCGCGTGGCGATTATCGGCGGCAACCGCATCCCGTTTGCCCGCTCCAACACGGTGTACGCCCACGACAGCAACCAGGACCTGCTGGTGGCCGCGCTGCAGGGCCTGGTCGACCGTTACAACCTGCACGGCCAGCGCCTGGGTGAGTTTGCCGCCGGGGCGGTGATCAAGCACTCGCGGGATTTCAACCTGGCGCGCGAGTCGCTGCTCTCCACCACCTTGTCCCCGGACACGCCGGCCTACGACGTGCAGCAAGCCTGCGGCACCGGCCTGGAAGCGGCCTTGCTGGTGGCGAACAAGATCGCCTTGGGCCAGATCGAGGTGGGCATTGCCGGCGGTGCCGACACCACCTCCGACGCACCCATCGGCATCAACGAATCGCTGCGCCACACCTTGCTCGCGGCCAACCGCGCCAAGGGCATGGGCGCCAAGTTGAAGACGTTGCTCAAGGTTCGGCCATCGATGTTCTTCAAACCGTTGCTGCCGCGCAATGGCGAGCCACGCACCGGCTTGTCCATGGGCGAGCACTGCGAAGCAATGGCCAAGCGCTGGCAGATCAAGCGCCTGGCCCAGGATGAGTTGACCCTCACCAGCCACCAACGCCTGGAAGCGGCCTACAAGCGCGGCTTTTTCGACGACCTGATCAGCCCCCATCGCGGGCTGGCGAAGGACAACAACCTGCGCGCCGACGCCAGCCTGGAGAAACTCGCCGGCCTGGCCCCGGCTTACGACCGCCAGGACGGCACGCTCACGGCGGGCAACTCCACGCCGCTGACCGATGGCGCCTCGGTGGTGTTGTTGGCCAGCGAGGCATGGGCCGCCGAACACGGCTGGCCGGTGCTGGCCTACCTGCGTACCGGCGAGACCGCCGCGGTGAACTTCGTCGACGGCACCGAAGGCCTGCTGATGGCCCCGGCCTACGCAGTGCCGCGCATGCTCCAGCGCGAAGGCCTGAGTTTCAATGACTTTGATTTCTTCGAGATCCACGAGGCCTTCGCCGCCCAGGTGTTGTGCACGCTCAAGGCCTGGGAAGACGCCGACTACTGCCGCGAGCGTCTAGGCTTGGAGGCTCCGCTGGGGACCATCGACCGCGCCAAGATGAACGTCAACGGTGGCTCGCTCGGTTGCGGACATCCCTTCGCCGCCACCGGTGGCCGGCAATTGGCGGCGCTGGCCAAGATCATCCATGAGAACGGTGGCGGGCGCGGGCTGATTTCGATTTGCGCGGCAGGCGGGCTGGGCATTACCGCCATCGTCGAAAAGTAGCTCTATCAAAAACAACAACAAGGAGACTGCCATGAATGCTGTAAGCCTGGAACACACCGAACGGATCTGGTTGAACGCTTACCTGCCTGGCGTCCCGGCGGATATCGATGCGGGTATCGAGGACTACCCGTCGTTGCGCGAGGTATTCCTGGAGCACCTGGAGAAGTTTCGCGAGCGGGTGGCCTACGTCAGTATCGGCACCGAAATGACCTATGCCGACTGGCAGGTGCAAGGGTACGCCTTTGCGGCCTGGCTGCAGGCACAGGGCGTCAAGCAGGGCGATCGCGTGGCGCTGATGATGCCCAACTGCTTGCAGTACCCGATCTGCCTGCTGGGCACGATCCTGGCCGGTGCGGTAGTGGTCAATGTCAACCCGTTGTACACCGCCCATGAGCTCAAGCATCTGCTCAAGGACAGCGGCGCGGAAACCGTGGTGATCTTCGAGAACTTCGCGCACACCCTGGAAAAAGTCATCACCGGCAGCAGCGTCAAGCGCGTGGTGATCGCCGCCATCGGTGACCTGCTCGGCACCTTCAAGGGCGCGGCGATGAACTTCATCCTGCGCCGTGTGCAAAAGCAGGTGCCGGCGTTCAACCTGCGCGGTTCGGTGCGCTTCAACCAGGTGCTGAAACAGGGGCGGGCACTCAACCATTTCCCAGTGGGGATGCATCTGGACGACCTGGCCTTTTTGCAATACACCGGCGGCACTACCGGCGACGCAAAAGGCGTGATGCTCAGCCACCGCAATATCATCGCCAACCTGCTGCAGGCCAAGGCGTGGGTGGGTGACCAACTGGACCAGGACAAGCAGGAAACCAACGTCACCTTGTTGCCGCTGTACCACATCTTTTCCCTGACGGTGAATTGCCTGATGTTCATGTGCCTGGGCGGGCGCAACATCCTGATCGCCAACCCGCGGGACGTGAAACGGGTGCAGATGATCCTGCGCAAGGAGCGTTTCAACGGCATTGCTGGGGTCAACACCTTGTTCAACGGCTTGCTGGAGAGCAAGGAGTTCTGTGCGCGGGACTTTTCCGACCTGCGCATGGTGATCGCCGGCGGCATGGCCACCCACACGGCGGTGGCCAAGCGTTGGAAGGAAGTCACCGGGCTGCCGATCATCGAGGGCTACGGCCTCACCGAGTGTTCACCGGTGGTGAGCATCAGCCCGATCAACATTGCGCGCATGCGTGAGATGGAGTTCACCGGCAGCATCGGCGTGCCCTTGCCGTCGACCTGGGTGCGCTTCATGCGCGAAGACGGCGAACTGGCCGATATCGGCGAGCAGGGCGAATTGCAAGTGCGCGGGCCGCAGGTGATGCAGGGCTACTGGAAACGCCCTGAGGCGACCGCCGAAGTGCTGGATGCCGAGGGATGGTTGTCGACCGGCGATATCGGTGTGATGGACGAGCGCGGCTATATCCGCCTGGTGGACCGCAAGAAAGACATGATCCTGGTGTCGGGTTTCAACGTATACCCCAATGAAATCGAGGATGTGGTGGCGTTGCATCCGGGTGTGGGCGAAGTGGCGGCGATTGGGGTGGAAGATGGCGTGACCGGGGAGAAGGTGAAAATCATCGTGGTGCGCAAGGACCCGAACCTTACGCAGGAGCAGATTCTGGCGCATTGCCGTGAATACCTGACGGGGTACAAGGTGCCCAAGTTCGTGGAGTTCCGTACTACTGAGCTGCCCAAGACAACCGTCGGTAAAGTCCTGCGCCGGGCACTGCGCTAGACTTTGCTTTTTGTGGTGAGCGGGCGTGCCCCGCGCGAGGCAAGCTCGCTCACCACAAGGTTCGGGGCTGTTAAACTTCTTCGATGTGTACCCAGCGTTCTTCTCTGGCCGCCACACGAATCGCCGTCGCCAACCGCTCCACTTCCCACGCTGCCTCAAAGTCGGTGCCATCTGTACCTTGACCGGCCAGCGCCAGCATCAACTCCTGCACCTCCAGCGTCTTCAGCTCGTTGTACCCCAACTGATGCCCCGCCGCCGGGCTGAACGCCGCATAACCCGGCAGGGCAGGGCCGGCGAGCAAACGCTGGAAGCCGTCCTGGCCTGCGCGGCACACACGCAATTCATTCAAGCGTTCCTGATCGAAGGCCAGGGTGCCTTTCGTGCCGCTGATCTCGAAACTCAGGTGGTTCTTGTAGCCGTGCTTGAGCCAACTGCTGCTGACCGTGCCACGTGCGCCGTTGGCGAAACGCAGCAGGGCGTGCACCTGGTCATCCACGGCGATGGATTTCAGCTCGGTGCTGCCGTTGATGGCAGGGCGCTGGCCGTGGACGGTCTGGGTGTCGGCACATACGCTCGTCACATCCCCCACCAGATAACGGGCCATCGACAACAAATGGCTGCCCAGGTCCGCCAGGGCGCCACCGGCATGTTCGACTTCGCAGCGCCATGACCACGGGGAGGCAGGGTTGGCCATGAAGTCCTCGCTGAACTCGCCCTGGAAGCTGATGATTTCGCCGAGGTCGCCGCTGGTAATCATCTGCCGCGCCAGCGTGATCATAGGGTTGTGCTGATAGTTGTAGCCCACCCGCGTCACCACCCCGGCGGCACTGGCGGCGCGGCGCATGGCGTCGGCCTGTTCCAGGCTCACGGCCAGGGGTTTTTCGCAGTACACCGCCTTGCCCGCGGCAATCGCGGCCATGGCCATGGGGTAGTGCAAATGGTTGGGCGTGGTGATAGCCACCACGTCGACGTTCGGATCATTGATCAGCGCCTGCCAATCGCCGTGGGCCTTGGCAAAACCCCAGGCGGTGGCGCAGCGCTGGGCGCGTTCGCTGTCGGCATCGGCCAGGGCGGCCAGCTTGAGGAGTACCGGCAGTTCGAATACCGCACGGGCGTTATTGAATGCCAATGCATGGGCGCGGCCCATGAAGCCTGTGCCGATCAAGCCGATTCCGAGTTCACGCATCGCCGTGGTCCTTTGGATTATTGTTTTCAGAGTGGCTATTAATGGAATAAAAATTCCTATAATTCAATAGATAGAATAAAAATTCATTTTGGTGCGGGCAATCACCCCGGCGAATGCAGCTACATTCACCATGGGGCCAAATGCCTTCAGTTAACAAAAGATAACGTAGCGCCGATTGTCAGACGATTCGAAAGCCCGATAGGATGGCCCCTGCTTCCTCCAGGCGCTCTAGATTGCAGGTTTCAAGGCCCCGGAAGGCGAGCGATAACAATAATAAATGGGAGAAAGGTCTATGAGTGAGCCTGTCATGGGTTGGGTTGTCTGCCGCCCACACGCCGCACGCAGGGTTGCGTTGCTGGCCACAGCGCTCTCGTTGCTGGTCGGTGGTGCGTTGTCCACGCCGGTGCTGGCCGCCAGCGATACCGCCGCCACGCCGGTGTTTGCGATTGAATCCCCCAAGGCCGCCAAAGGCCTGATGATCGACGTGGTCCACGCGGGCAAACGCCTGGTGGCGGTCGGTGATCGCGGGCACATCCTCTATTCCGACGACCAGGGCGGCACCTGGACCCAAGCCAAAGTCCCCACCCGGCAACTGCTCACGGCGGTGTTTTTTGTCGATGACAAACAAGGCTGGGCGGTCGGCCACGATGCGCAGATCCTGGCCAGCAGCGACGGCGGCGCCACCTGGACCCAGCAATACCAGGACCTCAAGCGCGAAGCACCTTTACTCGATGTGTGGTTCAACGACGCGAACCACGGCCTGGCCGTGGGTGCGTACGGTGCGCTGATCGAAACCACCGACGGCGGCAAAACCTGGAACGACGTCAGCGACCGCCTCGACAACGAAGACCAGTATCACCTCAACGCCATCGCCCACATCAAGGATGCCGGCCTGTTCATCGTCGGCGAGCAGGGCAGCATGTTCCGCTCCAGCGATGACGGCCAGACCTGGGAAAAACTCGAAGGCCCCTACGAGGGCTCGTTGTTCGGTGTAATCGGCACTGCCCAAGCGCAGACGCTGCTGGCCTATGGCTTGCGCGGCAACCTGTACCGCTCCACGGATTTCGGCAGTACCTGGGAGCCGGTCGAATTGAACGCGGCGCGGGGAGCGCTGGAGTTTGGTTTGTCGGGCGCGACCCTGCTGGATGACGGCTCCATCGTCGTGGTGGGCAACGGTGGCAGCGTGGTGGTCAGCCATGACGATGGCCTGACCTTCAGCGTGTTCAACCGTCCGGACCGCATTTCGCTGTCGTCCGTCACGGCGGCAGGCAACGGCAACTTGATTCTGGCGGGGCAGGGTGGCGTTCGCGTCGCCGCGCCCAACGGCGCCGAACTCGTAAAACAATAATAAGGGCGGGGAAAGAATGAGCAGTCATCACAACGATAAAGCAACCTTTCTTGAGCGCCTGATCTTCAACAACCGGCCAGCGGTGATCGTCATCTGCCTGCTGGTGAGTATTTTCCTGTTCTGGCAGGCGACGTTGATTCGCCCGTCCACCAGCTTCGAGAAGATGATCCCCCTCAAGCACCCCTTCATCGAAAAGATGATGGAACACCGCAACGACCTGGCCAACCTGGGCAATACGGTGCGCATATCGGTGGAGGCCAAGGACGGTGACATTTTTACCAAGGAGTACATGGAGACCCTGCGGCAGATCAACGACGAGGTGTTCTACATCTCTGGCGTCGACCGTTCGGGGCTCAAGTCGCTATGGAGCCCCAGCGTACGCTGGACCGAAGTGACCGAAGAGGGTTTTGCTGGCGGTGAAGTGATCCCGCAGAGCTACAACGGCTCGCCGGAAAGTCTCGATCAACTGCGCAACAACGTGCTCAAATCCGGCCAGGTCGGGCGCCTGGTGGCCAACGACTTCAAGTCGAGCATCGTCGACATTCCGCTGCTGGAGTCCTACCCGGACCCGCAGGACCAGGGCAAGTTGCTGGCCCTGGACTACCGCAAGTTCTCCCACGAACTGGAAGACAAGATCCGCGACAAGTTCGAAGCCCAGAACCCCAACGTCAAGATCCACATCGTCGGTTTCGCCAAGAAGGTCGGTGACCTGATCGACGGCCTGGTCATGGTGGTGATGTTCTTCGGCATCGCGTTCGTTATCACCCTGATCCTGCTGCTGTGGTTCACCAACTGCCTGCGCAGCACCGTTGCGGTGTTGAGCACCACGCTGGTGGCGGTGATCTGGCAATTGGGGTTGATGCACTTCTTCGGTTTCGGCCTTGATCCGTACTCGATGCTGGTGCCGTTCCTGATCTTCGCCATCGGGATCTCCCACGGCGTGCAGAAGATCAACGGCATCGCGCTGCAGTCCAGCGAGGCGGACAACGCCCTGACCGCCGCCCGGCGCACCTTCCGGCAACTGTTCCTGCCGGGGATGATCGCAATCCTGGCCGACGCGGTTGGCTTCATCACGCTGTTGATCATCGACATCGGTGTGATCCGCGAACTGGCGATTGGCGCGTCCATCGGCGTGGCGGTGATCGTGTTCACCAACCTGATCCTGCTGCCGGTGGCGATCTCCTATGTCGGCATCAGCAAGCGTGCCATCGCCAAGAGCAAGAAAGACGCGAATCGCGAACATTCGTTCTGGCGCCTGCTGTCGAATTTTGCCAACCCGAAAGTTGCGCCGATCTCCATCGCCCTGGCGCTTGTCGCCTTTGGTGGCGGCCTCTGGTACAGCCAGAGCCTGAAGATCGGCGACCTTGACCAGGGTGCGCCGGAGCTGCGCCCGGACTCGCGCTACAACAAGGACAACAACTTCATCATCAGCAACTACTCCACCAGTTCCGACGTGTTGGTGGTGATGGTCAAGACCAAGGCTGAAGGTTGCTCGCGTTATGAGGCCATGGCGCCTATCGACCAGTTGATGTGGAAGATGCAGAACACCGAGGGCGTGCAGTCGGCGATTTCGCTGGTGACCGTGTCCAAGCAGATGATCAAGGGCATGAACGAGGGCAACCTGAAATGGGAAACCCTGTCGCGCAACCCGGACGTGCTGAACAACTCCATCGCCCGTGCCGATGGCCTGTACAACAACAACTGCTCGCTGGCGCCGGTGCTGGTGTTCCTCAACGACCACAAGGCCGAGACACTCGACCGTGCGGTGCATGCGGTTCAGGACTTTGCCAAGGAGAACAACAAGGACGGCCTGGAATTCATCCTCGCCGCCGGTAATGCCGGGATCGAAGCGGCCACCAACGAAGTGATCAAGGAGTCGGAACTGACCATCCTGATCCTGGTGTACCTGTGCGTGGCGACCATGTGCATGATCACTTTCCGCTCCTGGGCCGCGACCCTGTGCATCGTGCTGCCGCTGGTGCTGACCTCGGTGCTGGGCAATGCGCTGATGGCGTTCATGGGCATCGGCGTCAAGGTCGCGACCTTGCCGGTGGTGGCCCTTGGCGTGGGGATTGGCGTGGACTACGGCATCTACATCTACAGCCGCCTGGAAAGCTTCCTGCGTGCCGGTTTGCCGTTGCAAGAAGCCTATTACCAGACCCTCAAATCCACCGGTAAAGCTGTACTGTTCACCGGCCTGTGCCTGGCAATCGGCGTGTGCACCTGGATCTTCTCGGCCATCAAGTTCCAGGCCGACATGGGCCTGATGCTGACCTTCATGCTGTTGTGGAACATGTTCGGTGCGTTGTGGCTGTTGCCGGCGCTGGCGCGGTTCCTGATCAAGCCGGAGAAGTTGGCGGGGCAGAAGGGCAACTCGTTGTTTGCGCACTGAGTCGTCGCGTTTGAAAAAGCCGCACAGGGTGCGGCTTTTTTGCGGGTTACAGTTTCAGGAACAGTTTCTTATCCAGTGGGTCGCCAATTTTCGCACGGATAAAATCCCCCGCCCCGGCAGGGCCTAGCTGGTCGACCAGGTCGCTTTGGGTCAGGTAGCGCTGGGACGGTATCTTCAGGTGGGCCGCCGTGTAAGCATCACGTGGCGATTCGGGTTGCGGGTAGTGGAAGTGCGCGTACCACAGCACCTCAAGAGTGCCTTTTTTCCTGACCGCGTACTCGGTAAAAACGTCACCGCTTGCGGTGGGTATGTCGCGACGCACCAGGTTGATATCGACGAAGCCGTTGCGCCAGAGGAAGTCAACATTCTCCGGCGTGGGCTTCACTACGAAATAGCCATCCGCCGCATACTGCCGCGCTTTACGTTGTAACTCATCCGCCTCGCTTCTCCAGCGGGCCACGACTGCAGCGGTTTCCGGGCGCATTCCCTGGTGGGTCTCAGCTTGTTGGGCCAGTTCTCGCAACGTGTCGGCCTGAGGTTGGAGCATGTCGTGCCAGTCCAATGGATCAACGGTGTCTCGAGTTTTGGCATCTTTGAGTTTGTTTTTCTGAAACTCGATCGAAGCTTCGTTCTTCGCAGCTTCCGCCATCACTGCGGCGGCTTCCTTTTTGTAGGTCGCCAGTGATTTTTGCGGACGAGGACGCGGGGGCTCGGACGGCTGGCCTTCCTTCATCTCAACCCATGCCCGTTCGCCGACATGTTCGCTGTAACTGGTGAGGGTTTCGCCTGTTTGTGGGTCTTTCACATCAACGATGTTGAACGGCGCGCTGCCGGGCTCACGTAGCGTGCCTATCAATGTCTGTTTGTCACGGGTTTTGAATACCCGCTGGTTCTTTGCTTTGGGCGTGCGATTCTTGTACGTGGGTTGGGTGGGCGTCAGTTGCAGTTCTTCCCGGATGACATCGGTCAGATCACTTTCGGCAGCGGCGATGAATTCGTTCAGTCGTTGGTGGAACACATTCTGGTACTCGGGGCGGCACCGATCAGGGCTCGTCTCGGATAGGGCCGTGCTGTCGCGCAAGGTCTGTGTGTAGGTGTCGATGATGGTTTGCAATAACGCTTTGCGTTCATCGAGCGTATAACCGCTATATTCACGCAGGTCCATAAACGCCCGATTCACTGCGTCCAGCGACGTTTTGTGGAAGCGATTTGCGTAAAACTGAGCGCCTTCCTCTTTTATTGGGGCAAACCGATTGACGCTGAGTAACTTGAGGCTCTTCAAGGCTGTTAGCTTTTCCTCGAACACCTCCAGGCTTGGGCGCTGGCGATGGGTACTATCAAGGTACTGTTCGACTTGTTTGGCTGCGAAGGACGAGTCGCTGCGCCACTCTTCCTCTAGCGTCGCGAGGGCTTGCTTGGCCTGCCACAGGTTTTCACGGTTCTGATAAACCGCTTTCGTCCCTTCGATGATTTTTTGGTACGCCGCTTCGGAACCCGACCGAAGCTCTCGAACCAGCTCACTCATGGGTTCGCCACTGGGTGTGAATGCCTTGCTCTCAGCGAGCAGTCGTTGGTAGACGATAATCGAGTTGTTCAAAGCTCTGAACATGCCCTTGTAAAGGTTCGAACGTCGCTCCTTGTAGTCCTTGAGGTCATCGATGCCAGCGATTTTTCGGGGCCGGAGAATGTTGATGGCATTTTTGCCATGCATCAGGAGTTCAGCAAGGGTGGGTTCGAGCTGGGTGAGATGTTGGTCGACCTTGCTTTTGAGTGCCTCAGTGGTACGCAGTTGTTCCGCATACTGAGCGTCAAAACGTCCGTTTGATCCTTCTGTTTGGGTGAGCTTCCATATCTGTTTGAGTCTCTTTCTGGCGTCTTCGTACCCAATCAGGTCCTCGCTGAGCTTGTTCACTACGGTGACATAGGTTGTCGTGGCTTCTCCCAACTTGGTAGCGTGTTGTTTGAATTCGGCAGCTTTCAGCTCCGTAGCCCTGCGGTTCTCATCCATCGCACGTGCGATCGCACCTTTGGGCATGCCGCCCCTGAGTTTGGGGCCGAGGTCGAAATCCCAGCGGCCAGCATTATCCTGCTTCAAGGGCGGCCCTGTACGCGCCTTGTCCTGCTGATCAATCACGAACACGCCGTCCAGGTCCCGCGCCACGCGAAACCATTGGTTGCCGATGTGCGCATGCAGTTTGTCATCAATGCGGTACAGGCCTTTGAGGCCCCCTTCAGCGATCGGTGTGCCTGGCTCGGCAGGGGCGGGCACGCTGAATGTCTGCAAGTGCGCCCATTGGGCAGGGCTCAGGTCTCGCGGGCTGGAAAAGGCAAAGTCAAATGCCCGCCGGCTGTCGATGAATCCGCGGGCGGACACCGGGTCATTCTCTTCGACCAATATTTGCGAGGGAGGGCTGACGGCGTCGGTGCGACGTAGCGCAATCTCGACGTCCTTGCGTTGCGCAAAGAGCACGTCGCCTACGGGGCGTGCAGGCTTGGTCCTGGCGGCGGTGTGGCTCAACACAGTGCCGACGTTGACCAGCAGGTCGACCATGATGGCTGCCGGGTCGCGGGGGGTCGGCTCACTGGCTTCCTTGATGTCGTTCTCGATGCTGGCCAGTTGCAGCAGCCAACCCACCATCGCGCCAGGACCGCGCAAAACCGGCAGTAGCGTATTGAACAGCAGCCAACCCAACTCTTTGTAGGACGCCCAACGACTCTGGGCGTCGGAGGTGGATTGGCTATCGGCCAGCGTGACCAGGCTGTGAGCGTTGGCATTGAACAGATGGTTCATCAGGTCGCCGTCCTGTAAATCGCGGTGCAGTTGCTGTGCCGCCGGATAACCGTCGATCGCCAAGGTGGTGGGCGCGGGTTGGCTCGGGGCGTCGAATTCATTGAACACGCCGTAACGCGCGATGTTGGGCGTCTTGAACCCGCCGTTACCGTAGACTGCGCGGGTCTTTTCGTCCGGTAACCAGGCCAGGATGCTCTGTTGCAGTGGGCCGGGCTTCTGGATCGCGGCCAGCAGCGCATCCCTGCTGGGAAACTCTTGCAAGCTCGGGGAAAGTTGCGGGCCGTACAGGATGTGCGGGCCCTTCGCGGGGTCCACGGGTTCGATCAGGAACAGGTTGGCGGCCACATCCGGCGTGGCTCCCGGCTTGCGCAGGAACGCCAGGGGACGCACGGTGATTTCCTGGCCGTCGACCCGGCGCGCACCGGCGCCGGGCTGAACGATGGCTTCGACAAACTGGTAGCCTTTCGCGCTGATCCCCGCTTGCCCCTTGAGCTTGAGTTCCAGTGCCTGCATGACCAGCTGGATCGGTACTTGTTCGCAGAACAGCGCGGCACGTTCCCGGGCCTGGTCAGTGTCACTGAGCAGTTGCTGGTTGAGCAGGGCAGGATAGTGCTGGCCGATGTCGACCTTGCTGATCAGGTCCTTGAGCGCTTGCGCCATCTGGGGATCGCTCACCGGCTGCCCGCGCAAGCGAATGTCCATGGCCCCCTTGGGCAGGCCTGATAGATTCTCCAGCGCCATGTCCACCAGGCTCATCCTGATCGGTTCGATATAGCCGCTGCCCAGGTTGCCCACGGGGACTTTGAAAGTGATTTCCAGGTCGTTGGCGGTGTAGCCCTTGGGTGCCAATTCTGCGTCGAGTTGTTGTTCGGCGTAGGTGCGCAGGTCCGGAATGTCGGTGAGGAAGTTGCGGCCCTGGTTGCGTCGCACGCTGCTGGCCAGATCCAGGATATGGCGTTGGTAGGCAAAGCGGTCGGATTCGCTGGCCTTTGTCAGCCACTGGGGCAGGTTGCGCTTGAACTGCTCCAACCGCTCGGGCGGCAGCGGCGAGGTTGTGCTGAACCACGCGGCAGTATCGGTGGCTTGGGAAAACAATTGTTCAAGATCGGTCGCACTGCCCTGGGCCGGCAGCTTGATTGCGTTGAGGTTCTGCAGCTGACGGTCCAGGAGAATGGCAGCCTGGGTATCGAAAATATTGCCGTCGGGCTCCATGCGCGTCCAGCTCAAGTGATCGAATTGGAACTGCGTGCTGAGCTGACGTTCCCAGGCCAGGGCAAACTGCTCCAGGGAATCATAGGGTGTGACAACGCCCGCGCTCGTCACCAGTAGCACGACGGTATGGCCGTCGACCTCGTGGGTGATCAACAGGTCCGGGCTCAGCACGCTGGCGCTGGTCTGGGCGTGTTTCATGGTGGAGTCGAGGGTGAACACCTTGGCGGCGTTCGCGCCGTGGACACGGGTTCGTTCACTGGCTTCGGGGTAGCGTGTGACCTGATCCAGGGTTGCACGCTGGCGCTCATCCAGGCCCGGCTGCTTGAGGCCCTCGATGCGCAGGGTGTCGCAGAGGGTGTCGCTGAGCCAACGCCAGCGGCTGGCGGACGTATCTGCTCCCTGGCCCCAATATTGGCTCAGTGCCTGCGCGTAGGCGTCCTTCAGGCTGGATTTCAGGCTGCCGATGGCCAATTCGACGGTCTGCGTATCCAGGGGCGTTGCACGATTACCCGTGCTGTCGACGAAACTCAGCGTGCTGCCGGTGGTGGCGTTCACCCACTTGCACGGCTCCCCGAAACGGTCGCTGAAGTCCAGTTCGGTGCCGGATGCCAGATGTTCAAGCGCCAGGTCCACCAGTGGCCTGAGTTGGTACTTCAGCGGGTTGGATTGTGTCGCAATGGCCACCGAGGTCGTGGCACTGTCGAAATCCAGCGTGGGGTGTCGATGCCTGATCGCTTCATTGAGCAGGGCGGCCACCACCGAACGTACCGTTGGCCGTGTAGCGAATTGGTCAGCCACCACCTGGGCGGGTGAGACAAGTGTTGCCGGCGTGCCTGAGGTGAGCTGGGCGATGGCCCTCGACCCCAGGCTTGGGATGGGCGGGCGGGCACGTCTGGGTTTCGCTGCTGCGGTCGACGGCACCAGGGGCGCCGGTGGCGCGACGGAGGCACGGCTGTCGATGGCCGGCAGCGTGGGCGTCAATAGGGAGAGGGAGGGTTGATAGGCAGGTTGTACGGATGGCATAGAGGCACTTCCTTGGCGTCGGGTTGATGAACGCCAGGGAAAGTACAAGCTGGATGCAGCGAGGGTTTTGGAAAAGCGTTTTGAACTGTGTCGAAGCATCGCCGACACGCTAGCCAAACCTTGCCGTACCGCGCTTGCACGTGTGTTTCTGTGTATGAACAGACAGCGCCAACGGGCAGGCGACCGTCCGTTCGGCAGCCGTACCCGCGAGCGACCACGCTATTGCCCCATCATCTGCTCAATCGGCCTCGCTCACGCCTGACTCCCTTTGGGGGTGGGCGCTATCTTCAGGAACAGGTTGTCCAGCGGCGGGGAGATCAGCACGTAGACGATTTTCGTCACCGGTGCACTGTCGGGGTCCTTCACGCGGCTCAGGTAATCCTGCACATGGGCCTTGAGCAAGTCCTTCTGGGTGAGTTTGCGTTGCTCCGGCAACTTCAGATGAGCCCGGGTGTAATTCGCGGGTGGAGCGTCAGCGGCAGCATAGTGGAAGTGCGCGTACCACAGCACCACCGGTGGTTTTTGCGCCTTGTCGTACACCGCGTATTCAGTGAAGAAGTCTCCACTGAGGGTCGGGCGTTGCGGATCGGCCTGGCTCGTGAGGTTGATATCGATCTGCTGGTGGCCCCAGAGGTAGGCGACGCTTTCCATTGTCGGCCACTGGCGTTTGTAGGCGTCGCTGCAGATACGTTGTGCCCAGCGACTGATGTCCTTGGCCTGTGGCAGGCATTCATCGATCAGATTCTGAGCGGTGGGTGCGTGGAGATGGTCGCGCTTTATTTCGTTGGCGAGTTCCGTCAGTTTGTTGGCTTGTGTATTGAGCAACTTATCCCATTCGCCGGGGTTGGCGTCCTGGCGGGTGAGGGGGGAGTCCAGCTTCGTCTGGTCCGCCGCGACCAGTTGTTCCAAGTCCTGGCGTTGTTCTATCAAGGCCAGGGCTTCACTTTTGAGGGCCGCGAGTGAGCGAGCCTGTGGAGCCGGCGCGGGGCTGGCTTCCTCGTCGACGGGGGCCCAACCGTCCGTGTGTTTGTTATACGAAGCCAGGGTCTTACCCAGCAACGTGTCGGTGATGGTGATGTGTTCCTGGGCGTTTTGCGCGTCGGCGGGCTTGAGTTCGCCGATCAGGTATTCCTTTTTACGGGTCTTGAACACGCGCTTTGCCGCAGGCTTGGCGCGCAGGGTTTTGGATAACGGCAGTTCGACCTTGAGGTCTTCCTGCTCTCTAACCACCGATTCCAGTTCGTTTTGCGCCAACACCTTGGCGTATTCAAGGCCTTTGAGCACACGCTCGGCTTCCGGGCCTAAAGCGTCGGGCTTGAGCGTCTTGAGGGCCTGGAGGGCGAACTCGGCATGCTGGTATTTGTCGAGGACGGTCTCGTAGACATTGCGTTGCTCGTCCAGTGGGTACTCGGTGCTGCTACGTACCTCGAGGTGGGATTTCAGGCTTATGTCCAGCCCGGACACTTGATAACGGGCCTTGTAATACCACTGCAACGCAGAGAGTTGTGAATGCATCTTGAAGCGTAACTGGCTCAGGCCGGTCAGCAGTTCCAAAGCACTTAGCTTCAGGTTGTCGGAGAAAAACAATTCAACCACTGGAATGCTTGCCAGCAGTTCTTGACGTACTGCACGCGCGGCCCCCGACTCTTGCCCAAGGTGCTGGAGGGTGGCTTCCATTGTGGCGGCATGCACGGCCATGTGTTCGAGGTAATCGATGTAACCCGTGACCATCCGGATGTTTTCGTCGACGAGGGTCAAGTCTCCCGCCACGATTCGCGGCTGCATCCGGTTGTTCCATGCCTCCAGTGGTTCGCCTGCTTCGGTAGCGGTATGGAATCCCAACGCTTCCAATTGCATCTTGTGGAGGAACATCTGTTGATTCCAGAGCTCTTTCAGGAGGGTCGATGCATTGATCAGGGGGAGGTTGGCAATTGCGGCTGCCTCCAGTTGACGGGTCAAGGCGGCTAGCTCCAAGCGCACGGGCAAGGCTTGGGACAGTTGAGTTTCGAGGTGCTCAAGCAGTATTTGAAACTGATTGCGCAGGCGCTTGTATTCCAGGACTTCAGTCTGTTGGCGTATTTCCAGGCCCGGGCGTTGCGTATCGGAAGCTTTCAGCAGCAGATCCTGAACGATTTGCAGGGTCTTGAGTTGTTTCTCCAGGCTCTTGAGGGCAGGTGGCAACTGGGCGCCTGCTTGATCGATCGGCGCCGTGAGGAACTGCGCTTCCTGAACGAGCTGGAGCGTGCGCGCCTGCAACCTTTCGTTCTCAAGCTGCTTTTCATTGCGCAGCTCTTGCACTCGCTTGCGTCCACCCCCCAGCAGCTTGAGCCCCCGGTCCAGCGTCCAATGGCCGAGGCCGTCAGTTTTCAGCTGGATGCCCGGGTGTTCCGGCTTCAGGGGATGAATGATGAATACCTCGCCAAACCCCGGCACGATGCTGACCCTGAATAACAGGCCGCCCACCGAGGCATGCCATTGGCCGTTGATCGAGTACAAACCGCGATACATCCCAATAGCGACCGGGTCGGGCATGGAAGTGGGCCAGGGCACGTTGACGGCCAGCAGCTTCTGCAAAAGCCTGGCCGATGCGCCGTCGCCCGCCAATGAGCGGTCAAAGTCCAGCAAGGTGCGACCACCACCGGGCGGCTCGGCAGGCAGCCCGACAGTGCCCCGTTCAACCACAGCCGATCGGCCAATTGATTGGCCAGGCAAGCGTTGTTTGAACGGCGCGGGAGTTGTGGCTCGTTCATCGCGCAGAGGCGTTTCACGGGGCGCGCTGAGCGACCCATGATGCAACAGCAGCATGCCGACATTGAGCAGCAGATCAACCCACGCCAGTTCCCTGGCGGTCGGGTCGTCACTCTCCAGTGCGGGCAGGTCTTTCACAAGGCTTTGTGTGGCCTGTATCAGCCAGCCTATCGCTGCCAACGGGCCCCGCACAACCAGTAACAGTGTGTTGAACCCCAGTTGCAGGCCTTCCAGAATCAGCGCCCATCGGCTTTCGCTGTTGGATGTCGATGCCTGTTCAGCCTGATCGAGCAGTTGTCGGGTTTCACTGCCGAACAGGTATTCCATGAGGCTGCCAGTGTTGAGTGCCTGAAGCACTTCGTCGTTGCATTCGTCGTCGGCGCGGGTGAGCTCTGCGGGCTTGGGCACGCTGGGCAGGCTGTCGAACTCCGAACCGATACCTACGCGTACATAGTGAGGCTGGGTGAAACCACCGTGGCTGTAGATGGCTCTGGCATTGTCCGTCATCCAGGTCAGCACGCTGTCCTGCAGGGCACCGGGTTGCACGATGGCCGCCAGCAACTGGGCGCGGTTGGCGTATTCCAACAATGCGTCGGGATAGGCCGGACGATACAGCAGGTGAGGTCCCGATTGGGTGTCGCGGGGTTCAATGATGAACATGTTGCGCACGACATCGGCTGTGGCGCCGGGCTTGCGCACAAAGCCCAATGGGCGGATGACAATTTCGTCGCCATCCACCCGACGTTCCAGCGGGTCAGGGTTGACCAGTGCATTGACGCAGCGAAAGCCACGCTGCGTCAGTCCTGCCTGGCCATTGATCAAGCTCTCCAGCGCCTGGGTCTTCAGGTGAATGGGCCGTAATTGCTCGAACAGTTGCTGGCGTTTACGCGCGGCTTGGGTATTACCCATCAACTCTCGGCGCAGGTAAGCGGGGTAGTTTTTGCCGATATCAACACGCTGGACCAGTTGAAGGAGGTAGTCGGGCGTTAACCACGCTTCGATCTTACGGCCAGTGCGGTCGCGCAAGGTCATACGGCCTTTGGGGCGGCCGGACAGGTTTTTCAGCGCCAGGTCGACCAGGCTCAGGACGACCGGTTCAATGTAGCCTCCTTCGATGATGCCCACCGGCACATGAAAGGTCAGTTCCAGATCGTCGGCCTGGTAGCCGGCGGACAACGCCTCAAGGGTGCAGGCACGCTGTCCGCCCTGGGCAACGGCGCGGTCCATGCACAGCTGTTGGTTCAAATGCGCGGTGGCATAGCTGTGCAGCGTTTCCAGGCTATCGAAGTCTGAGTCGCCGAGGACCTGGCGCTTGATGTTGGCGTGTTCCAGCAGGTTTTGGCGGTAGGCCATCCGGTTGGCCGCGCTGGCGTCTTGCAGAGGGGCTGGCAGGGCAGTCTGGATGGAGGCCAGAGTTGCCAACGGTGTGGCGCTGGATTGGGCCAGCCACTGCGCGGGATCGGTGGTTAGCGCAAACAGCTCTTCCAGCGCTTGCACGGTCGTGCGGGCCGGGAGTTGGAGGGCGGCGAGATCGTCCAGTTGCTGGTTCAGGATAAGCGCGGCCTGTACCTCAAAGATATTCCCGTCCGGCTCATACTGCTGCCAGGTGATGTGGTCGGCAGTGAAACGCTGTTGCACGTGCTTGCCCCACGCCTGGCCGAAGGTGTCCAGGTCGGGATAGGGCTCAACCTCGCCGGATAACCGATACAACAACACCTGCTCTGCGCAAACCACCAGGATTTCGGTGGCCTGGAAGGTGAACCGCTTGCCCGAGCGCTGCAAGTGGGTTTCCAGGGTGTAGGCGTGGACCGCGTTCGCGGGGGCGGGGCCGAGCGTACGGGTTGCCCGGTCGGGATAGCGGTTCAGGGCGCTGAGGATTTCCAGGTGTTGCGCAGTGACGTTCGTCTGGCGCGTGGCGACGTCGAGCAACACGCCCTGCAGCACATCGGCCAGCCACTTCCAGCGGCTGCCCCCTGCGTCGCTGTCCTGTCCCCAATACGCGGCCAGCGCTTCTTGAAAACCGATGAACAGCACGTGTGGCAGCTCTCGGATTAGGGCTTCGATAACCCGCAGGTCGAAGTCGCGACGATCTCCGTTGACCTGATAGCTGAGCCGAGTGCCGGTTGCATCGCTCAGGTAGCAATCCAGGTTCTGGCGTGCCGTCAATTCGGGAAAACTGCCGTCGGCGATATGGTTCAGCGCGATGTCCAGCAAAGGTAGCAGGGCTCGGCCACCCCCTTCGCGGGGTACGGCCAGCCGAAGGTCGGTGACGGGCAGCGTCAGGGGCGGGTACTTTTCCACCAAGTGGGTGCCCAGCATTTGCGCGGTGACGGAGCGCAACGTCGGGCGCCCGTGGAACTGCGCTTCAACCGCTTGTCGTGTGGGGTTTGCCGTTGGGGTATTGGGCTGTGCAGGCATGGGAATTCCTTTACGTCGGATAAGAATGCGTCCTTGCAAGGTAATGTCCGGCGTTGCCGGCATGCGGTAGCCCGCTATGGTTTTAGGCCCACGCGGCAAACTGGCCTATGATTAGCGCTTTGAACCTGATGAAAGACTGTGATGACTGAGAATTTGCCTGCCGTCCTTGAAACCAGCGACATGCTTGAAATCGATGGGCTGCATGCCTTCGATTTCCAACTCGATAAAGAAAAATTGCTGATCACCGCCATGGACGGCCGTGCAGAGAAACGCTGGCGTTTCAGCCTGGAACAGGTAAGCGCCGCGACGTTCGATGACACCTTGCAAAGCTGGACCCTTACCGGTGATTCGGGCGAGCACCGCCTGATCTGCATGAGCGCCTTCACCGGCAACAATAATGACGAGGATGAAGCGGATGATGATGCGTAAATTCTGGCCGCTGCTGATGGCCGGCAGCGTGGGTGCGATGTCGGTGCAAGCCGCGCCGGCCGAGACCTATGAACTGTTGGTGGGCAGCTACACCGCCGGCAGCAGCGAAGGCATCTATCGCCTGCAATTTGACAGCCGCACTGGCCAATTCAGCGGCAAGCCGGTGCTCGCGGCCAAAGCGGCCAACCCGTCCTGGCTGACGATCTCCAAGGACCAGCAGCACCTGTTCGTGGTCAACGAGAACGGTCCCGGGCAGAAAGACCCGGTCGGGCGCGTAAGCAGCTACAGCATCGATCCGCGGACTCACCAGCTAACCCTGGTCAACCAGGTGCAGAGCCTGGGCAACGAGCCGACCCATTCCAGCGTGGCCGCCGATGGGCGCTACCTGTTCGTCGCCAACTATTCGGTGGTGGAAGACCCGGGTGGCAGCCTGGCGGTGTTGCCAGTCGACGCCACGGGCAAGCTGTCGGCCCCGGTGCAACTGAGCGGGCACCCGGCCAGTCGCGTAAACCCTGAGCGCCAGGCGTCCAACCACGTGCATTCGGTGGTGTCGTCGCCGGATGGCAAGTATGTGTTTGTGCAGGACCTGGGGGCGGACAAGGTATTTGCCTATCGCTACGACCCCAAGGCCAACCATGAATTGCCATTGACCCCTGCCAACCCGGCCTCGGTGCAACTGCCGCCCGGCAGCGGCCCGCGCCACCTGTTGTTCAGCGCCGATGGCAAGCACGCCTGGTTGACCACCGAGATGAGCGCACAGATCGCGGTGTTCGACTACAAGGACGGCCAGTTGACCCAGACCCAACTGGTGGACTTCGCCGCTGGCCAACCGGTGTCCGACAAGGCCGGTGCCGCGTTGCACGCCTCCAGTGACGGCAAATTCCTCTACGTGAGCAACCGTGGCACGGCCAACCAGTTGCTGGTGTTCAGCATCGACCCGGCCACCGCGCACCTAAAGGAGTTGCAACGTCGCTCGGTGGACGGTGACCACCCGCGCGAATTCAGCCTGGACCCCAGCGGTCGGTTCCTGCTGATCGCCAATCAGAAAAGCAACGAAATCGTCGTGGTCGAACGCGACCCAAAAACCGGCCTGCTGGGTAAAACCGTGCAGAAATTGTCGATCGATGCCCCTAGCGACCTCAAGTTCCTGGTGCGTCAATAAGCCACAGGCCCCGCCGCGCGGGGCCTGACCCTTTCTATTAATTCTGTTAATAGCGGCTACTGTTTCAAAGCATTTCTAAGGTTCAGCCCTCGGGCGTAAGTTTGGTTCCAAGGCCTTCCCCGGCCACTCAACCAAACGAACACAAGGGTTACCGACATGAATCTGAACCTCTTCTCCATCATCGCCGCTTCCGCTGTTTCCGCCACTGTTGCCCTGCCTGCCGCGGCCAGCGTGGAAGTCACCGGCAAAAAATCCAGCACCAGCGCCTACACCCAGAAATACCTGCAACAGAGCGCCAATTTCTATGCTGCACTGGATCACAAGACCCAGCACTAAGCGGTAGATCACTGAGATCAAATGTGGGAGGGGGCTTGCCCCCGATAGCAGTGGGTCAGCTACAGATTAGCTGACTGATCCACCGTCATCGGGGGCAAGCCCCCTCCCACATTTGATTGTGCCGGCTTCAGGGTTTTGCCATCACGGCGATAAATAGCGGTGAAGTAAGGACGCGCTGAAGCCAGGCTTGTAACCGTTGATACGGCGTCCCGGCGAACCACTCCCGATCCACATGGGCAAACTGCCGCACAAACGGCGCCAGGGCCATGTCCGCCAGGCTCGGATGCTCTGCCAGCAAGTAGGCGCGTTCCGCCAGCAAGCCTTCCAGCTTCTGCAAGAACACCTCGCCCTCCGCCCGATAATGTTCCATCGGGTGTTCCGGATAGCGGTCGGCGTACTTGTATCGATCCAGGTGATACTTGAAGCCCTGGTCGTTCTCGGCAATCAGCGCCAAAACCGCTGGGTCACCCTGCAGCCGCCAATCATCCGGATCGTGCTGGGCCAGGGCCCATTGCATGATCTCCAGGCTCTCTTCAATCACCTGTCCGTCAACGCTCAGTACCGGCACCGTGCCCTTGGGCGACAGCGCCAGCATCTCGGCCGGCTTGGCCTTCAGGCTCACCTCGATGATCCGCACGGGCACGCCTGAATAACGCAAGGCCAGGCGTGCCCGCATCGCATACGGGCAACGCCGGAACGAATACAGCAGCGCCTCGCTCACTTGACCTCCAAGGTGCTCAAGCCATTGCCCTGGCGCTTGACCTGGATCTGTACGGGGATGCGCTCGTGCATTTCCTGCACGTGGGAAATCACCGCCACCTTGCGCCCCTGGGCCTGCAAACCGTCCAGCGCGTCCATCGCCAGTTGCAGCGATTCCGGGTCCAGGCTGCCGAAGCCTTCATCGATAAACAGCGACTCGATCTTCAATGTGCTGGAGGCCATCGACGCCAGGCCCAAGGCCAACGCCAACGACACCAGGAAGGTTTCGCCGCCGGACAACGAGTGCACCGAGCGCAGTTCGTCGCCCATTTCCGTGTCCATCACCAGCAGCCCCAACATGCTGCCGCCGCGCTTGAGGCGGTAACGGCGTACCAGTTGGCGCAGTTGCACGTTGGCGTGGTGCACCAGCAGGTCGAGATTGTAGGCCTGGGCGATCTTGCGGAAGGTGTCGCCGGTGGCCGAGCCGATCAGTGCGTTCAGGCGCGCCCAGCGTTGCCATTCGTCATACGCCTTGGCGATCTGTTCGGCAAAGGCCTGGTTGGCGTCCTGGCGACGCTGGTCTTCGGACTGGCGCGCGCGCAGTTCGGCGCAGTGTTTCTCGGCTTCGGCCAGCTGTTGGTTGAGCGTGGCCAGGGCGGTGTCCAACTCATCGGCTGCGAGGTTGCCATTGTGTTGGGCCTGGTGCTCGGCAAGGCGTTGCTCGCGTTCCCGCAGCAGGACCCGCGCTTGTTCGACGGCTTTTTCACTGTGCTGTAACTGCTGGCGCAAGTGGCTGACCTGGGCGTCGTCGTAGGCCAGCAAACGGTCGAGGCCGGCGTCGTCGAGTTCCGGGTGCAGGACGCGCCAGTCGTGCAGGCGCGTGTCGAGGCTGTGCTGTTCGGCCTGCAATGCCTGCTCGCGTTCCTGCTGGGCCTTGAGGTCGGCGGCCAGTTGGATCAGGGCGTTGTGGATCTCTTGCAGTTGTTGGTTGCCGTCGGTTTCGCTCTGGCGCGACTGGGTAACGGCGTGATCCAGCTGTTGCTGCCACTGCTCGGCGCTGGTGTGCTCACCGAGCAACGCGCTGAGTTTTTCCTGGGTCGCTCGCTGTTGGGCCTCCAGCTCGGTGACCTGCTGGAGCAGGGCGTCGAGTTGTTGCTGGCGATGCTGCTGGTGGGTCTGTTCCTTCTCGATCGCCTGTTGACGTTCCTGTTGCTCGGCCAATTCGTCGCGCTGGTGGCCCAGCTGTTCCAGGCGCTGGCTGACCTGCTGGTCCAGCTGCATGAAGGTGGCGGCCGGCTCGGCGCGCAGACCTGCCAGGGTGTCTGCGGGCAGCAGGTTGGCGAAGGCACTCAGTTCCTGCTCAAGGCGTTCGCGGTCACTGGCCAACTCGCGTTGCTGGTCGACCAGTAATTGGCGGGCCTGCTGGCTTGCCTCCTGGGCGGCTTGCAGTTGTTGCTGCAGGCGCCCGGCGTTTTGTTGCAGGTTGAGCAGGGCGCCTTGGCGCTGTTCGTCCTGGCTGATGCTTTGGGTCAGTTGGCTCAGTTGCTGCTCAAGCCAGGCGCTGCGTTTGGCGGCTTCTTGGTTGAGCAACGATGCGGTCAGCGGGTGTGCATCCAGGCTCGGTTTCAGCGCTTGTTGTTGCGTCGCCAGGTGTTCCTGCTGTTGCAGGTATTCCTTTTGCTGGGCGATCAAACCGCCCACTTCGCCACGCAACTCGGTGAGTTTCTCCTTGAGGGTGTCCACCGCTTTCTGCGCGCTGGCTTCCTCGTTTTCATCATGACGACCGAGGCTTTGCAGCAGGGCTTCGGGCTGGTGGTACGGGTGTTCGTGACTGCCGCACACCGGGCAGGGCTGGTCGTCCTGCAACTGCTCGCGCAATTCCTCGACGCTGGCACTGCGGGCCAGGCGCTGGCGTTCCAGCAGTTGTTTGGTCACGTTCAGCGTCTGTTCCGCGACGGTCAGCTCGGCTTTGGTTTGCAGGCCGGTCTGGTTCAACTGTTCGCGTTGCTGTTGGGCGGCGGTGAGCTTTTGCGTCAGCGTGGCGGCTTGCTGGTCCAGCTGTTGCTGGTTGTCCCACAGGCGCGTCAGGTCTTCGAAGGCACGTTGCTGTTTGCGATTGTCTTGCAGCAGGCTGGCCAGCAATTGGATCTGTTCGGCCACGGCGTGAGGCTCGGCACCAGCCTCCTGATACAGCAGGTCCAGGGCTTCGCGTTGCTGGGTGAACTGTTCGGCGGCACGGGTTGCACGTTGCTCCAATTGCGGCAGTTCGGCCTGGCCTTTATTCAGGCGGTTACCGATCAGCATCAGTTGTTGCAGACGGTCGCGGTAGGCGGTCCACGCATCACTCAAGGGCGCGAGGGCGGCACTGCGCTCAAGCTCGGTGGCCAGGCGTTGCAGGCGCTCTGCGACTTCGCTCTGTTTTTCCAGCAGGCCGGTGAGCCGGGCCTGGCCTTCGGTGCAGGCGCTTGCGTGCTGCTGTTTGTCCTCGGTGCGCTTGGCCAGCTCTTTGGTCAAGTGCGCGAGGGTGCTTTGTTCGTCGAACGCCTGGCGCAGCAAAGGCGCGGCATCCGCCTGGTTGTTCAGCGCTTCAGCCAAGGCGGTTTGCGCGTTGGTTTGTTGCTGCCGGGCCTGTTCCTGGCGGGTGTGTAGTTCGTCTTGTTGCCGGGTATGCGACTGAATCTGCGCCGCCAACGGGGCCAGCTGTGTGCCGAGTTCCGCCTGGCGCACGAACAGATGACGCTGCGGCGCCAACTGTTCCAGGCGGCTCAGGTCCTGGCGCTGCGCGTCCTGGTTATTCCATTCGGCCTGCGCCAGCTGAAGCTGCTCGGTGGCGGCGAGTTGGCGTTCCTGCCATTCGCGCAATTCCTTGAGCCAGGTGTGCTGAAGCTCCAGCTGCTTGAGTTGGGCTTGATGGACCTTGAGTTGCTGCTGCGCGGCATCGAATTGTTGATCCAGTTCGGCACGGGCTTCAGCGGCCAGGGGCACCACGCCGGTGGCCTGGTCCTGCAACTGCTTGTGCGCGTCCCGGGCCTCTTTGGCCTTGTCGAAGGCGCGCCGGCCCAGTTGGGTGTACAGCGCGGTGTCGGTGAGCTTTTCCAGCAGTTCGCTGCGCTCGTTGTCGTTGGCCTTGAGGAACGCGCTGAACTCGCTTTGCGCCAGCAACACGGCGCGGGTGAACTGTTCGAAGTTAAGGCCCAGCGCCAACTCCAACTGGGTCTTGTATTCGGTTTTCTGGCTGGCCAGCAGTTGGTCGCTGTCCAGGTCGATCAGGGTCTGGCGGCTGTTCTGCAACTTGCCGCTGGCCTTGTCGCGGGCGCGATTGGCTTCCCAGCGCGCGCGGTAACGGCGGCCACTGACGCCGACAAAATCCACCTCGGCATAACCGCCACCGGTGCCGCGTCGCAACAACGTGCGCGGGTCACCGATGGAGATATCGCTGTCGGCATCCGGCATCTTCGCCTGGCCGGTATCACCCAGGCGCGGCACGGCGCCAAACAGTGCCAGGCACAAGGCATCGAGCAAGGTGCTTTTACCGGCGCCGGTCGGCCCGGTGATCGCGAACAACCCGGCGCTGGCCAGGGGCTCGGCGGTGAAGTCGATCTCGAACGGGCCGGCCAGGGAAGCGAGGTTTTTCAGGCGGATGGCAAGGATCTTCATGGCTGTTCCTCCTCTTGCTGCACTTCCTGGAGCAACACGGCGAAGTCCTTCAAGGTCTGTTCATCTACCTCGCTGCCGTAGCTGTCCTGCCAGGCGCGGCTGAACAATTCCTGAGGCGTGAGCTGGTCGAGTTCGATCAGGCGGTCGTCGCCTTCGTCCTCACGGGGGCCCTTGCCAGCGTACTCGGCAGCGATGCGCACCAGGCGCACAGCCTTGCCTTGCAGCGCGGCTTCGATTTGCTGACGCAGGTCGGGCTGCGGTTCGTCGAGCAGGACGCGCACTTCGAGCCAGGGGTGGCGTTGGGTTTCAGCCAGCAGGTCGATGTCCGGCAACTCGGCCAGGGCCTTGAGGATATCCGCCAGGGGCGCGGCTTCCAGACGTTGCAGGTCGACCGAACGCGGGATCAGGATGGGTTCGACGCTCACCAGGCATTGGCCCTGGAACACCACATCGAGGATCTGGTGCTTGTAGCCGATTTCGGAAAACGACAGTGGGATCGGGGAGCCACTGTAGCGAATACGTTCTTCGCCATTGACCTTTTGCGGCTTGTGCAAATGGCCGAGGGCAACATAGCCGACACTTTTATCGAACAGGCTGGCCGGCAGCGCCTCGGCATTGCCGATGATCAGGCTGCGCTCGGAGTCTTCCGACACCGAACCACCGGCCATGTGCGCATGGCTGATGGCAATCAGCGCCTGGCCTTTTTTGCGCTTGGCATTGGCCGCGGCGATCAGCCATTCATGCACCTGGCCGATACCGCGCAGGTAGTCGTCACCCAGGTGCGCGCCGGTGACTTCCGCCGGGCGCAAAAAGGGCAGCGCCAGGCACCACGCGGCAACCTTGCCTTTGGCGTCGGGCAGCGGGATTAGCAGGCGTTCGGCGTCGAGCTGGCCATCGTCCAGCCACAGCACGCGGCCGAGGGCGTGGGTGTGCAGGCGGCGCATCAGTGGCGCGGGCAGTTCAATGCGCGAGCCGGAATCGTGGTTGCCGGCGATCATCACGATGGTCAGCTTGGGGTTTTGTTCGTGGGCGCTGATGATGAAGTCATACAGCCGCTCCTGGGCCTTGAGCGGCGGGTTGACGGTGTCGAAGATATCGCCGGCGATAAGCAGAGCATCCGGCTGATGGGTCTTGAGTTGGCCCAGCAGCCACTCGAGGAAACAGGCGTGTTCGAAGTCGCGTTCCTGGCCGTGGAGGTTTTGGCCCAGGTGCCAGTCGGAGGTGTGAAACAGACGCAAGGCGAACTCCGTGGAATAGATGAAAAGGAGGGGAGTTTACCTGTAATGCGACCCTGCTGCCCCCAGGCGATGCAGATTCAATGTGGGAGGGGGCTTGCTCCGGGTGGCGGTGGGTCAGGCAGTGCATTTCTATCTGACACACCGCATTCGCGAGTAAACCGCCCCGTGCCAAGGGTTAGAATATTTATCTGAAAAAAACGCAAAGTAAAATGCTATTAAATGCCGATCTTATAAGTGGGAGGCAGGATTAGGACGCGCCTTACTTGTTCCTACACTAAAAAATGACAGGCCTTTCCTTCCAGAATTTAGGAAGCGGCTGGCTTACTTTGATAAATAATTCATGCAGTCTGGCAAGCGTGGAGTGGTCAATTGACGCGCTCCTTGCGTGATGCGCTTTTGTGTTTTCTTAATACTGATGGAGACTATTATGAAAAGCCTTATTGCATTGCCGCTTGCTGGATTGATGCTTGTTTCATTCCAGGCATCTGCGTTGTGTTTGAATATTGCTGATAGTTATACCGGGATAATGCAGCCCAATGATGAGATTACGGTATATGGTCCATTTAAAATAACCGGAGCCAATGGCTGTTCTGCCGCGAATATCGATGCAACGGTTTCAGCGGGAGGAGCGGGAAGTGCTCCGGCGATTTTTATTGAGCGTGAAGTAGGCTCATCCTGGAGCAGAGTGTCATTCAGTATCGGCACTAACGCGTCTTACGTGGGGCCATTCGGTACCTATCGTGTAAGGCTGAAAAACGAAACCAGCGCGTCTAAATCCTATTCAGGTACGGTGAGATACGGACGCTAGATGAGCAGGCGGCGCGTCAGGTTGAACCTGGCGCGCCTTGACTCATAAATCAAATTCAAGCGTACTCATTTATCGATAAATCATTATTAGCGGACTTGACAAAATACGCCAATGCACCAACAGCTTGATTTGCGCTGACCATCCCTTGCAAGTGATCCATGGCACCGTCTTGCATTGCAACCATTGGTTCACTTTTGAAAAAAGCCCGCGTATCTTCCAGTTTCTCGTTGAATAGGGCAATGGCATTAAATTTTACGTGGGTGTTTGTTTGGCGACCATTGGCATCTGATGCACCATCACCCGAAATGAACATCCCAAAAGCGCGTTGGCTGATCATTCCGTCATCGTAGAGCCTTCTACCGACTTTCTTAAGCTCATCCGTACTGATTGACGTCATATCATAATCTTTCAAAAACTCCTTAAGCTGACTGATCTTCTCCTGATCGCCAAGCTTCAATGTATCCGCCGCCTCGGAGGCTTCAGTAATGGTGAAGGCATTCGTGACTTGCTGCGGGTTTTTGATGGTGTAAGCGTCTGTCTGCTTACTTAATGGCGGATAGGAAACATTCAACGTAATGGCCATTTTAAAAACTCCATTAATCGAAAGCTACATCGCTTTATCGGCCACGCCTGTCCTATCTTAAGTAGTCACCTTGGCTACTTGGGATACAGCGGCGGCAAGCTGGTGGTATCCGCCGTCGGATCCACCTCACGCTCAGCCATGGGAATCGCCTTCACTGCACGCCACAGGTCTTCACCCAACCAGAAATGCCCGCTCTCGCTGTACAGCGCACCATTCAAGCCGTCCAACGCGTCCGACAGTGGCACAAACCGCGCCGCCATATCGGCCAGGGTTTCCGGCTGTTGCCGCGCCCAGGCGTCGAGGGCCTGGCGGGTGGCTTGTGGGTCGTTGGCCTGGGTGGCGCGTTTAAGGTCGTCGAGCAGGGTGCGCGGGCTCGGGCCGGTTTGTGCGGCGCGCTGCACGGCCGGTTGCCGACGTGCGCGCCACCACAGGCCAAACCCCAGCAGGGTGGTGCAGGCCAGGATCAATGTGCTCAGTTGCCACAGCCACAGGCGTTCATCGTCCGGCGCGGTGATCACCGTCGGTGTGGCGGGAGTATCCACGGCCAGGCTCGGGTTGATCGCAACCTGTACGGTGCGGGCGGGCAGGCTGGTGCGCTCCAGGTGGTCTTCGTGGGTGTTCCACCACACCACGTCCACGGCGGGCAGTTCCAGGTTGCCTGCGCGGGTGGGCACTAGCGCCTCGCGGTCTTCGCGGCTGCCGATCAGGCCACGGTCGCTGGTCTGGTTGCCGAGCACCGGCTGGTCCGGGTAGCGGCGCAGGCCGTTGACCTCGGTGCTGGGCAGCGCCGGCAGTTGCGCGCTGGACAGACCCTCGGCCTTGACCGTGAGGCTGCGGGTCAGGGAGTCGCCGACTTGCACGTGCTCGGGTTCGGGGTTCCAGTTTTCGCTCAGGGTCAGGCTGCGTGCCGGCAACCACGGCGTATCGGCTGGGTACAGCGCCGGTTTGGGTTTGACCACCAGCGGCAGCTCTGCGGAACTCACGTGGATCAACTTGCCCGGCTTGGTGCCTTGCAGGGTGTTTTCCTGGGGTGGGCGCGATTCCACCAGCGTCGCGCTGAAGGTCTGCGCAGGGATTGCCAACGTGCCGCTGTGCTGCGGGTAGATTGCGTAGCGGGTCTCGATCACGCCGTGGCGGATGCTGTTGATGACCTTTTCGTAGGTACGTGACTCGCCCAGCTGTTCCACACGCGCATCGGCAATCTGCAACGGCGTGAGGCTGCTGTCGTCATACAGCGACACCGAGTGGTAGACCCGCACGGTCAACAGCGCCTGGGCCTGGACGTAGACGCTGGTCTGGTCGAGGTTGGCCTCGACAAACACCGGCGCCAACTCGGCAGCGGTGTTCTGGCTGGCGGTTTCTACCACTTGCAGGCTGATCGGCTGGGTCTTGTGTTCGCCCACTTGCAGGGGCGGGATGACCACCGTGCCGTTTTCCCGGGGCAGCAGGGTGATGATCCAGCGCGTGGTGGCGTGGTTGTCGCCGCCCAGCGTGGTGAGTTGGTTGATCTGCCGCGTGCCGCTGACTTCGAACTGCGCATCCAGCGGCGACAGGTCGGGCTTGCCGAACTGGGTCACGTCGCTGGATTCCACCGTGAGTTCCACCGTTTCCCCGGAGTTGACGCGGCTGCGGTCGACGCTGGCGACCAGGCTCGCCGCCTGGGCGTGGCCTGCCGACAGGGCGAGCAGAAGCAGTAGGGCGGTGCGGCGGCTCATCGAGTCTTGTCCTGATGTTGTTGCTGTTCGTACCAGAATTTGCGGCGCAGCAGTTCGCCGGGGTTGTCCGGGATCTCCTGCAGCCATTGCTCCAGGGCCTGGCGATGTTCACCGTCAAGGCTGGCATCGTTGGGCCGCAGCGGCGGGGTAGTGGTCTGTTCGTCGCCCAGTTCGCTGCCCGGCACTTCATTGCCCGCGGTTTGCGGCGTGTTGCCGGGCTGGGTGTCGCCAGTGCCGGCTTCGCCCTGGCCTTGGGATGACTGTTCGCCGCCCGTGGCATTTTGCCCGGTGGCGCCCGGTTGCGCAGTTTGGCCGGGTTGGGTGGTTTCGTCATCCTCGTTTTTTGCCGTAGGTGCGGGCTCCGGTTGGGCCTGTTCCTGCATAAGGGTTTCCACCAGCGCTTTGTTTTTCAGTGCCGGTTGCAGATCGGGCTGGGCTTCGAGGGCTTGCTCGTAGGCGTCGATAGCGGCTTCCAGTTCACCGGATTTTGCCAGGGCATTGCCCCGATTGTAGTGGGAGTAGGCGTCATTGCCTTCGGCGAACAGCTTGATGGCCTCGGCATAGTTGCCGGCTTCGTAAAGCGCCACGCCCTTCCACTGCGGGTCCTGGAAGTGTTCGGCGGCTTCGGCGGGGCGCTTTTTCTTCAGCAGATACTGGCCTTGTTGGTCGGGGCGCAACCACAAGTCCTGCAAGCCGAACGCATAGCTGGGCTGCGGCGCGCTCAACAACAGCAGCGGCAGGCAGAACAGCCAGCCACGCCGGCCAGCGCAGGCGGCCAGCAGCAACAGCGGCAGGAGCAGCCAGTAACCCTGGTCGGCCCAGGTGTCGAGGTGCAGCAACTGGCCATCGTTGCGCAGGGCTTGCGGTGGGTCGAGCACGCCGAGCTGGCGCAGGTCCTTGTCGTCCAGCCGCGCAGCGCGGTAGCGGCCGCCCATTTCACTGGCGAAGGCCTTGAGGGTCGGGCTGTCCAGGCGCGGCACCAGGATCGCGCCTTGTTCGTCCTTGAGGAACTCGCCGCTTTCCTGGGTCACCGGCGTGCCCTCGCGGCTGCCGATGCCGAGGATCGACAAGCTCGGCGCCTGGCCGCTTTGCAGCAGCAGGCGGATGCCCTGGCGCTCCTGTTTGGACAACGAAGAACCGATCAACAACAGGCGCCCCTGGCCGAGGCCGCCTTGCTTGAGCAGGCCCAGCGCCTTCTCGACGGCCAGGTCGGCGCGGTGGCCCGGTTCGGGCATGATCGAGGGGCGCAAGGCTTCCAGCAGATTGCGGCTGGTGGCCAGGTCGTCCGACAGCGGCACCAGCGTGTGGGCGCTGCCCGCGTAGACGATGATGGCGGTTTGCGCGTCGGTGCGCGCCTGCAACAGGTCGTACAGTTTGCGCCGTGCCTGCTCCAGGCGGTTGGGCGGGCTGTCGGTGGCGAGCATTTCCGGGGTCAGTTCCAGCAGTACCACCAACGGGTCGGACGGCTTCTGGCTGGACTGTTCAACCCTTTGCCAACTGGGGCCGAGCAACGCCAGCACCGCCAACAGCCACGCGATGCCGAGCACCACCCACGGCGATTTACTCTCGCGGCCGTTGCCACCACTGAGCAATACCGCGTGGAAGGCCGGCGGCAAGATCATCTGCCAGCGCCCGGCACGCTTTTGCCGGTGCCACAGGTGCCACAGCAGCCAGCCGAGCAACGGCAGCAGCAACAGCCACCAGGGACGGAACCAGTGCGGCCATAGGTCGATCATCGACGCCTCCGCAAACGCAGGCGTTTAAGGCGCTGGCGCCATTCGGGGTGTTGCTGCAGGAACATGCCCTTGCTCGACAGTTTATTGAACCAGCGTTGCAGCACGTTGTTCGGCCAACGTTCCTGAATCACCAGCAACATGCTCAGCACCAGCGCGAGGGCCAGCGGCGCGCTGTACAAGGCCAGGGCGGGGCGTGCCTGGGTGGGTTGTTGTTCGACGGGTTCGAGCTTGTCGAGGGTTTGCTTGATCGCTTGCAACTCCTCGCCATCGCGCGCGCGGAAGTACTGGCCGTGGGTGGCTTCGGCGATGGCCTTGAGCGCCGGTTCGTCGAGGTCCAGGCTCGGGTTGACGCCGAGGATGCCCAGGGAACCGGTCTGTTCCGGATCGGCGCCGATGCCGATCGGGTAGATCTTCACGCCTTCTTCGGCCGCCAGGCGCGCAGCGGTCAGCGGGTCGATCTGCCCGGCATTGTTGGCGCCGTCGGTGACCAGGATCAGCACGCGGCTCTGCGCCGGACGCTGGCGCAGGCGTTTCAGGGCCAGGCCGATGGCATCGCCAATCGCGGTGTTCTTGCCGGCAATGCCGATGCGTGCTTCATCCAGCCAGTTGCGCACGGTGCGGCGGTCGAACGTCAGGGGCGCTTGCAGATAAGCCTGGCTGCCGAACAGGATCAGGCCGACGCGATCACCCTCGCGGCCCTCAAGGAAATCGCCGAGCAGGTGCTTGACCAGGCTCAAGCGACTCACGTCT
Organism: Pseudomonas azotoformans; assembly: GCF_900103345.1. NCBI lineage: Bacteria > Pseudomonadati > Pseudomonadota > Gammaproteobacteria > Pseudomonadales > Pseudomonadaceae > Pseudomonas > Pseudomonas azotoformans. Next base: position 1,802,217 of record NZ_LT629702.1, on the reverse strand, counting down.
TCGTCCTGCCAGTTCATATCGGGAAAATCCATCGAGCCGGACACGTCCACCGCCACCAGCAGGTCGCGGCCACTTGCGGCGATGGGCAGCGGTTCACCGAGCCATTCCGGGCGTGCGGCGGCGGTCAACAGCAATAACCACAGCACCACGAACGGCGCTTGCTGGCGCCAGCCTGGCAGGTTGACGCGGGCGCGGCGGCGGGCCAGGCCTTCGAGGTCGCTGAGGTAGCTGACTTTCAGGGCGGGCTCGCCGCTGTCGGCGGCGGGCAGCACCAGGCGCATCAGCCAGGGCAATGGCAACAGGGCAAAGATCCACGGCCAGGCGAACTCAAACATGTTTGCGAATCCAGGTATCGACCGCTTGAGTCAGGCCGGCGATGGCCTTGTCGTCGAGTTTGCATTCGGGTTTGTAGGCGCCCTCCACCAGCACCATCCAGCGCGTGAGGCCGGCGGCGGGGCAGCGGTTGTCGAGGAACGCCAGCCATTTGCGGCCGTTGAGGGTGTGGCTCTGGCTGTAGGGGTAGTCGTTGCGGCACAGGCGCTTGAGCAGACCATTGAGCTGTTGCAACCAGGCACCGGCGGGCGCGCCATCGTAAGGCTTGGGCATTAACGCAAGCTCTGCCAGGGCGGCGATGCGCAGAGGGTCCAGCGGTTGTTCGGCGCGCGCCACGGGGCGGCGGGCCGGCAGGAAACGGCGCAGGGACCACAGGCCCCAACCGAGCAGCGGGATCACCAGCAGCAACAGCCACCAACCCGGCGCAGGCGGCCAGAAGCCGATAGCGGGCGGGGCGATCAGCGGTTGCAGTTGGTCCAGGCTGCTCATGGTTTTTTAACCGGGCGTTGCGGGTTGAGGTATTCGCGCAATTGCTCGACCATTTCGCTTTGGGTGCTCAAGGGCATTAACAGCACGCGCAGTTTCTGCGCGAGCAGTTCCCAGCGCGCAATGCGCGCCTCGGCCTGGGCCTTGTAGGCCTGGCGCAGGTCGAAGTTGAGCGTATCCAGTTCCAACTGCGCGCCACGTTCGGCGAAGCGCAGCAGCCCGGCGGCGGGCAGGGCGTGGTCCAGCGGGTCGGAGATCGGCAGCAGCAACAGGTCGCAGTGGCGTGACAGCAGGCTCAGTTGTTGCTCGGCGCCCTCGGTCAGCGCACGTTCGTCGCAGATCACAATCACCAGGCTGCCGGGGCGCAACACTTCGCGGCCACGGCGCAGGGCCATGCCGAGGGCGTCGGCTTCGGGGCGGCTCTCGGTATTCAGGCTCTGGTTGACCCGCACCAGGCGGTTGAGCAATTGCAGCAGGCTTTGCTTGCTGCGCCGGGGTTTGATTTCGTAGTGCTCGCTGTCGCCGAACACCAGCCCGCCCACGCGGTCGTTGTGGCCCAGTGCGGCCCAGCCGATCAGGCTGGCTGCCTGCGCTGCGAGCACCGACTTGAACATCTGCCCGGAGCCGAAAAACAGCCGGCAGCTTTGTTCCACCATGATGAAGATCGGCCGCTCGCGCTCTTCATGGAACAGCTTGGTGTGCGGCTCCTGGGTGCGCGCCGTCACGCGCCAGTCGATGGTGCGCACATCGTCCCCGGCCTGGTACACGCGCACCTGGTCGAAGTCCACACCGCGTCCGCGCAGTTTGGAGTGGTGCAGGCCGATCAGCGGGCTGCGCTGGCTTGGGGTGGAAAACAGCTGCACTTCGCGCACGCGATGGCGCATCTCGATCAACTCGCTGAGCGTGACGCGGATGCCATCGCCTGCGTTCATGGGTTTCAAGCGACGGCAACGACGTCGAGAATGCGTTGCACCACGCGGTCCTGGTCGATGCCGGCGGCTTCGGCTTCGAACGACAGGATGATGCGATGGCGCAGCACGTCGAACAGCACCGCCTGGATGTCTTCCGGGCTGACAAAGTCGCGACCGGCCAGCCAGGCATGGGCACGGGCGCAGCGGTCGAGGGCGATGGAGCCGCGTGGGCTGGCGCCGTAGGCGATCCACTCGGCCATCTCCGGGTCGAACTTGGCTGGGGTGCGCGTGGCCATCACCAACTGCACCAGGTATTCCTCCACCGCATCGGCCATGTACAGGCCTAGGATTTCCTTGCGGGCGGCGAAGATCGCCTGCTGGCTGACGCGGCGTTCCGGCTTGGTTTCGCCGTTGAGTGCTTCGCCACGGGCCTGTTGCAGGATGCGTCGCTCGACGGCGGCGTCGGGGAAGCCGATCTTGACGTGCATCAGGAAGCGGTCGAGCTGGGCTTCAGGCAGCGGGTAGGTGCCTTCCTGCTCGATGGGGTTTTGCGTGGCCATCACCAGGAACAGCGGCGACAGGTCATAGGTGCTACGCCCGACGCTGACCTGGCGCTCGGCCATGGCCTCCAGCAGTGCCGATTGCACCTTGGCCGGGGCGCGGTTGATTTCGTCCGCCAGCACCAGGTTGTGGAAGATCGGGCCTTGCTGGAACACAAAGCTGCCGGTTTCCGGGCGATAGATCTCGGTGCCGGTGATGTCGGCGGGTAATAGGTCGGGAGTGAACTGGATACGATGGAACTGCGCTTCAATGCCTTCGGCCAACTCTTTGATGGCCTTGGTCTTGGCCAGGCCCGGCGCGCCTTCCACCAGCATGTGGCCGTCGGCGAGCAGTGCGATCAACAGGCGATCGATGAGTTTTTCCTGGCCGAGAATCTGCGTAGAAAGAAAGGTTCGCAGCGCAAGCAGCGCTTCACGATGTTCCATCGATGACGGTTCCTGGAGAGATGAGCCTTGGGGTTGTGAAAAATGCCAAGGCCTGGGGCGTCTACTTTAATGCATGGAGGGGGGTGGCGACTAACGGCGTGACGGGTATTTTTGGCAAATCTTGTAGGAAATTTGTGTGGGAACACGGTCGATGTGGGAGGGGGCTTGCCGCCGATAGCAGTGGGTCAGTGGCTGCATCCGGGGCTGACACGCCGCTATCGGGGGCAAGCCCCCTCCCACATTTGATTGTGGGTGCCGCTTAAATTCGGGTGAAAGTGCCGGTGCCTTTCAGGATGTTTTGCAGGGTTTGCTCGACTTCGGCCAGGTCCGACGCAGCGGTGGCGTGGGTAATCTCCAGCTGGTCCTTGCCACCCAGGGCATCGGCATCCCCGGCAGCCAATTCGACCAGCAGTGTCGTATCACCGAGCGTGACCTTCAGCCCATCCAGCGTCGATGGCTCATAGTCCCAGGTCAGCTCCACTTCGTCTTCGTCCGGGTAACGGGTGAGCATGAACATCTCACCGTTCTTGCCGTGGCAGCAGAGCATGGCCATGTTGTCTTCTTCGTCGTCGCACGGCGTGGCCATCAGGGCGTCGGTTTTCAGTTGCAGCATGGGCAATCCTGTCTGGGGTAGGGCGTAATGCGGGCAATTGTGCCATTGCGGCGAATTTTGTGCTGCTTCCTGTGTCAGACCCAGTGCATGACCTGACGGGCAATATCGGTCATTTCTGATACTCGCTGGCGTGGAAGTAGCCGGATTTTCTGCCGGGAATGAAGGGTTGCCCAAGTCGCAACCCTACGCCTGCTTACCGATGACCGAATATGTCGCAGCGTCGCAAGCAGCTGGCTTCCTACACTCGTTAAGCTGCGCAACGGATGTGCACGAGCCTGGCGCCTGACCTGCCCGTCGTACCGTCACCCGGCGAGGTGCATATCTTATGGACGTTGTATGTGACCTCATTGTCTTGTCCAGCTTCACCCACCTGTCACCCTGATTCGTTTATGGTGCTTTACTCGTCACCCAGCGAACAGCGCTGACGGTCTCCCCGCAAGGGGATAACACGCGACGCTTCCATCAATAACAAGCCCAAGCGGAGTACCACAGATGGCGTTTTTCACCGCAGCCAGCAAGGCCGACTTCCAGCATCAACTGCAAGCGGCACTGGCGCAGCACATCAGTGAACAGGCACTGCCACAAGTGGCGCTGTTCGCTGAACAATTCTTCGGCATCATTTCCCTGGACGAACTGACCCAGCGTCGCCTTTCCGACCTGGCCGGTTGTACCCTCTCTGCGTGGCGCCTGCTTGAGCGCTTTGACCACACCCAACCGCAAGTGCGGGTCTACAACCCCGATTACGAACGTCATGGCTGGCAGTCGACCCACACCGCGGTCGAAGTGCTGCACCATGACCTGCCCTTCCTGGTGGACTCGGTCCGCACCGAGCTGAACCGCCGTGGCTACAGCATCCACACCCTGCAGACCACCGTGCTCAGCGTACGCCGTGGCGCCAAGGGCGAGTTGCTGGAAATCCTGCCAAAAGGCACCCAGGGCGAAGGCATCCAGCAAGAATCGCTGATGTACCTGGAAATCGACCGTTGCGCCAACGCCGCCGAACTGAACGTGCTGAGCAAAGAGCTTGAGCAGGTGTTGGGTGAAGTGCGTGTGGCCGTGGCCGATTTCGAGCCGATGAAAGCCAAGGTCCAGGACCTGCTGGCCGGTATCGACGCCAGCCAGTTCGCTATAGACGGCGAAGAAAAAGCCGAGATCAAGAACTTCCTGGAATGGCTGGTGGGCAACCACTTCACCTTCCTCGGCTATGAAGAGTTCGTGGTACGTGACGAGGCGGACGGCGGTCATATCGAATATGACGCGGGTTCGTTCCTCGGTCTGACCAAGCTGCTGCGTGCCGGCCTTACCGCTGATGACCTGCGTATCGAAGACTATGCCGTCGCCTACCTGCGTGAACCGACCATGCTGTCGTTCGCCAAGGCCGCGCACCCAAGCCGCGTGCACCGTCCAGCCTACCCGGACTACGTGTCGATCCGTGAAATCGACGCCGACGGCAAGGTCATCAAGGAGCACCGTTTCATGGGCCTGTACACCTCGTCGGTGTACGGCGAAAGCGTACGGGTGATTCCGTATATCCGCCGCAAGGTCGCGGAAATCGAGCGCCGCTCAGGCTTCCAGCCCAAGGCGCACCTGGGCAAGGAGCTGGCGCAAGTCGTTGAAGTGCTGCCCCGTGACGACCTGTTCCAGACCCCGGTCGACGAGCTGTTCAGCACCGTGATGTCGATCGTGCAGATCCAGGAGCGCAACAAGATCCGCGTGTTCCTGCGCAAAGACCCGTACGGTCGTTTCTGCTACTGCCTGGCCTACGTGCCACGCGACATCTATTCCACCGAAGTGCGCCAGAAGATCCAGCAAGTATTGATGGATCGCCTGAAGGCCTCGGACTGCGAGTTCTGGACCTTCTTCTCCGAGTCCGTGCTGGCTCGTGTACAGCTGATCCTGCGGGTTGACCCGAAGAACCGCCTGGACATCGACCCGCTGCAACTGGAAAAAGAAGTGGTGCAGGCCTGCCGCAGCTGGCAGGACGACTACTCCAGCCTCGTCGTCGAAAGCTTCGGCGAAGCCCATGGCACCAACGTGCTGGCGGACTTCCCGAAAGGCTTCCCGGCCGGTTACCGCGAGCGCTTTGCCGCGCATTCGGCGGTGGTCGACATGCAGCACTTGCTCAGCCTCACCGAAGCCAACCCGCTGGTGATGAGCTTCTACCAGCCGCTGGGCCAGGTTTCCGGCCAGCGCGAGCTGCATTGTAAGCTTTACCACGCCGACACCCCGTTGGCGCTGTCCGACGTGCTGCCGATCCTGGAAAACCTCGGCCTGCGTGTGCTGGGCGAGTTCCCGTACCGCCTGCGTCACGCCAATGGCCGTGAGTTCTGGATCCATGACTTCGCGTTCATCGCTGCCGAAGGCGTGAACCTGGACATCCAGCAGCTCAACGACACCCTGCAGGACGCGTTCGTGCACATCGTGCATGGCGACGCCGAGAACGATGCGTTCAACCGCCTGGTACTCACCGCCGGCCTGCCATGGCGCGACGTCGCGCTGCTGCGTGCCTACGCCCGTTACCTCAAGCAGATTCGCCTGGGCTTCGACCTGGGTTACATCGCCAGCACCCTGAATAACCACACCGACATCGCCCGCGAGTTGACCCGGTTGTTCAAGACCCGTTTCTACCTGGCGCGCAAGCTCACCAGCGAGGACCTGGAAGACAAGCAGCAACGTCTGGAACAAGCGATCCTCACCGCCCTTGACGACGTCCAGGTGCTCAACGAAGACCGCATCCTGCGTCGCTACCTGGACCTGATCAAGGCGACCCTGCGTACCAACTTCTACCAGACCGACGCGAACGGCCAGAACAAGTCGTACTTCAGCTTCAAGTTCAACCCGCACGCGATCCCTGAGCTGCCCAAGCCAGTGCCGAAGTTCGAAATCTTCGTCTACTCGCCACGGGTCGAAGGCGTGCACCTGCGCTTCGGCAACGTCGCGCGCGGCGGCCTGCGCTGGTCCGATCGTGAAGAAGACTTCCGTACCGAAGTGCTTGGCCTGGTGAAAGCCCAGCAAGTGAAGAACTCGGTCATCGTGCCAGTGGGTGCGAAGGGCGGCTTCCTGCCGCGTCGCCTGCCACTGGGCGGCAGCCGTGACGAGATCGCGGCCGAGGGCATCGCCTGCTACCGCATCTTCATTTCCGGCCTGTTGGACATTACCGACAACCTCAAGGATGGCGCCCTGGTGCCACCGGCCAACGTCGTGCGCCATGACGACGATGACCCGTACCTGGTGGTGGCGGCGGACAAGGGCACCGCGACCTTCTCCGACATCGCCAACGGCATCGCCATCGACTACGGCTTCTGGCTGGGTGACGCGTTCGCCTCCGGTGGTTCTGCCGGTTATGACCATAAGAAAATGGGCATCACCGCCAAGGGCGCGTGGGTCGGCGTGCAGCGTCACTTCCGTGAGCGCGGCATCAATGTGCAGGAAGACAGCATCACCGTGGTGGGTGTCGGCGACATGGCCGGCGACGTGTTCGGCAACGGCCTGTTGATGTCCGACAAGCTGCAACTGGTCGCGGCCTTCAACCACCTGCATATCTTCATCGATCCAAACCCGAACCCGGCGACCAGCTTCGTCGAGCGCCAGCGCATGTTCGAGCTGCCACGTTCGGCCTGGACCGACTACGACACCAGCATCATGTCCGAAGGCGGCGGTATCTTCTCGCGCAGCGCGAAGAGCATTGCCATCTCGCCACAGATGAAAGAACGCTTCGATATCTCGGCCGACAAGCTGACCCCGACCGAACTGCTGAACGCCTTGCTCAAGGCGCCGGTGGACTTGTTGTGGAACGGCGGTATCGGCACCTACGTCAAGGCCAGCAGCGAAAGCCATGCCGATGTGGGCGACAAGGCCAACGACGCGCTGCGCGTCAACGGCAACGAGCTGCGCTGCAAGGTGGTGGGCGAGGGCGGTAACCTCGGCATGACCCAGCTGGGTCGTGTGGAATTCGGCCTCAATGGCGGCGGTTCCAACACCGACTTCATCGACAACGCCGGTGGCGTGGACTGCTCCGACCACGAAGTGAACATCAAGATCCTGCTCAACGAAGTGGTGCAGGCCGGTGACATGACCGACAAGCAACGCAACCAGTTGCTGGCGAGCATGACCGACGAAGTCGGCAGCCTGGTGTTGGGCAACAACTACAAGCAGACCCAGGCCCTGTCCCTGGCGGCGCGCCGTGCCTACGAGCGTGCCGCCGAGTACAAGCGCCTGATGAGCGACCTGGAAGGCCGTGGCAAGCTGGACCGCGCTATCGAGTACCTGCCGACCGAGGAGCAGCTCACCGAGCGCGCCGCCAACGGCAAGGGCCTGACCCGGCCGGAACTGTCGGTGCTGATCTCGTACAGCAAGATCGACCTCAAGGAAGCGCTGCTCAAGTCGCTGGTGCCGGATGACGATTACCTGACCCGTGACATGGAGACCGCATTCCCGCCGAGCCTGGTCGCCAAGTTCGGTGAGGCCATGCGTCGTCACCGTCTGAAGCGCGAGATCGTCAGCACCCAGATCGCCAACGACCTGGTCAACCACATGGGCATCACCTTCGTGCAGCGACTCAAAGAGTCGACCGGCATGAGCCCTGCGAACGTGGCCGGCGCCTATGTGATCGTGCGTGACATCTTCCACCTCCCGCACTGGTTCCGTCAGATTGAAGCCCTGGACCACCAGGTCTCCGCCGACGTGCAACTGGAGCTGATGGACGAGCTGATGCGCCTGGGCCGTCGCGCTACGCGCTGGTTCCTGCGCAGCCGTCGCAACGAGCAGGACGCAGGCCGTGACACCGCGCACTTCGGTCCGCACCTGGCGGCGTTGGGCCTCAAGCTCGACGAACTGCTGGAAGGCCCGACCCGTGAAGGCTGGCAGAAGCGCTACCAGGCCTACACCGAAGCTGGCGTACCGGAACTGTTGGCGCGCATGGTTGCCGGCACGACCCACCTGTACACCTTGCTGCCGATCATTGAAGCCGCTGACGTGACCGGGCATGACGCCGCCGAAGTGGCCAAGGCCTACTTTGCCGTTGGCAGCGCCTTGGACTTGCCGTGGTACCTGCAGCAGATCAGTGATCTGCCAGTGGGCAACAACTGGCAGGCCCAGGCCCGCGAAGCGTTCCGCGACGATGTGGACTGGCAGCAACGTGCGATCACCATTTCCGTGTTGCAAATGGCCGACGCGCCACAAGACATGGAAGCCCGCGTGGCCCTGTGGCTTGAGCAGCACAAGGACATGGCCGATCGTTGGGTGGCGATGATGGTGGAGATTCGTGCGGCGGTCGGTACGGACTACGCCATGTACGCGGTAGCCAACCGTGAGTTGCTGGACCTGGCGTTAAGTGGGCAGTCGGTGTTGCCGGCAGCTTGATTCAGCTGTAACGCAAAAACCAATGTGGGAGGGGGCTTGCCCCCGATGGCGGTGTATCAGTCAACATCTTCACTGACTGACACACTGCCATCGGGGGCAAGTCGAATCGTCGCACCGCCCCTCCCACATTTTGATCTCCATTCATCAGGAGGTCAGTGGTGTTTCAGTAATTTGCTTTCCAGGTGAGCCAGGTGCTGGTTCATCAGGGCCACGGCAGCGTTTGAATCGCGTTGCTCCACGGCATCCACAATCGCCACATGCTCCTGCCACGCGCAATACGTGCAGACCTTTGCCTCGTACTGGGCAATGATCAACGACGTCAACGGCACCAGGCTATTGAGGAACTGCGCCAACGGCGCATTACCGGCCATCGTCGCCAAATGCAGGTGAAACTCCCCCGACAACCGAATCGCCGGCCCACGCTGATCGCGTTCGATGCAATCACGTTCCCGTGCAATCAGTTCGCGCAACTGACGTATCTGCGTGGCTGTCGCCTGGGCGCAAGCCAGTTGCACCACCGTGATTTCGGTCATGCGCCGCGCTTCGAGGATCTGTCGCGTCTGCTGAGCATCCGGCGCGGCCACCTGGGCACGCTGGTTGGGGCGCAGGATGATCACTTGCTGATGGGACAGCTTGGCCAGCACCCGGCGTATCACGCTGCGGCTCACGCCAAACGTTTCGCCCAGGCCTTCTTCGGTAAAACGGCTCGCCGGGGCGATGCGTTGTTCGAGGATGGCGTCGAACAAGCGCGGGTAGATGTCATCCACCGAAGGCTTTTTACCGGCGACCAGGCGCAGGGTCGGCAGGATGGGGTCGTAGTGCAAGGCGTGGGCGGTCATGGCCTGTCTCCAAAAAATCAGCTGCCGAGATGGTCGTCCGGGATGTTCAGGGCAATGCCCATGCGCAGGCCTTCCTGCAGGATGTGCCGACGCATCTCGGCACTCGCCAGGGCGCTGTTCTTATTGCGGATGGCGCGCACCACGGCTTCGTTTTCCTGCAGGCGTTCGGCCAGGTGTTCGGGCGAGTTGCGCAGCACCTGGGCGCTTTGCTTGAGGGCATTGCTGGTCTGCTGCACCACGTTCTGGAAGATCGGGTTGGAGGTGAGGGCGAACAGTTCCTCGTGAAAGCCGATGTAGGCGTTCATGCCGGCTTCGGCGTCACCGGCGTCGAGGGCTTCGCGCATGTCCATCAAGGTCAGGCGCAGTTGCCCGACTTCCTTGCTGCTGATGGACTGGGCCACCAGGCCGACAATGAACGGCTCCAGGGTGTAGCGCAGTTGCAGGATGTCTTCCAGGCTGGCGTCGGCCACGGCATCGCTGGACTGCGGCTCGCTGACGCTGGTTTCCAGCACCACCACGCCTTTGCCGGGCATGGAGCGCACCAGGCCGAGGGTTTCCAGCACGATGACCGCTTCACGCAGGCTGGGGCGGCTGATGCCCATTTGTTCAGCCAGTTCGCGCTGGCCGGGGAGCATTTCACCCCGGCGCCACTGACCACGCGCCAAGGCGGCGCGGAGTTTTTCTACGACTGAATTGACGACGGTTGAGGTGCTGATCACTTCACTGTCTCCTGATTGTTGCGAACACGATGGTCAAATTGACGACGATCAAAGTGTGGGAGCGGGCTTGCTCGCGAAAGCGTTCGTTCAGCCTGCAAATGTAGTGGCTGACACACTGCATTCGCGAGCAAGCCCGCTCCCACATTGGATCGGTGTCGTCCTTGAAGATGTCTTAGAATTCCTGATGCGCCGGCAACACCGGCTTCTTGGCCTGGAAGGCGTAGCCTTGCTGACCGTCGAGCACCTTATTGGCGCGCTGGATATCGATGTCTTTCTCCCAGCGGGCAATGGCCACGGTGGCCACGCAGTTGCCGATCAGGTTAGTCAATGCACGGCCGATACCCATGAACCAATCCACCGCCAGCACCAGCACCAGGCCCACCACCGGAATCGCCGGGATCGCCGTGAGGGTCGCCGCCAGGATCACCAGCGCCGACCCCGGAATGCCGTGGGCGCCTTTGGAGGTGATCAGCGACACCAGCAGGATCGTCAGCAGGTCGGTCATCGACAGGGGGGTACCGGTGGCGTTGGCGATGAACACGATGGCCAGGGTCAGGTAGATCGAGAAGCCATCGAGGTTGAACGAATACCCCGTTGGAATCACCAGGCCGACGGTGGAGCTGCCAATGCCCAGGTGTTCCAGTTTGCGCATGATCTGTGGCAGCACGGCGTCGGAGGAAGCGGTGCCCATCACGATCAGCAGTTCTTCACGCAGGTACTTGAGCAGCGGCAACATGCGCAGGCCCGACAGGCGCATCACCAGGCCGAGGATCAGTGCGACGAAGGCAAAGCAGGTCAGGTAGAACAGGCCCACCAGGCTGCCCAGGTGTTGCAGGGAGTCCAGGCCATAGGTGCTGGTGGTGAAGGCGATTGCACCGAACACACCGATCGGCGCCAGGCGCACGATCATGCCCATGATGCGGAAGATGATGTGGCTCAGTTCGTTGATCAGCCGCGAGATGCCCGACGCCGCTTCGCCCACCAGGTTCAGCGCGCTGCCGAACAGCACCGAGAACAGCAGCACTTGCAGCACGTTATTGTCGGCAAAGGCACCGATCACCGAGTTGGGAATCAGGTCCATCAGGAACTGGCTGGTGCCACGGATGTGCTGGCCCTTGTCGGCCAGTTCATTCAAACCAGCGGACGACAACTGTTCCAGGTGGATATTGGCGCCTTGGCCGATGCCGGTGCTGAAGGCCATGACCAAACCGATCACCAGGGCGACGGTGGTGAGGATCTCAAAGTAGATCACCGACTTCAGGCCGATGCGCCCGACTTTTTTCAAGTCGCCGGCGCCGGAAATGCCACTGACCACCACGCAGAACACGATCAGGCCGATCAGCATTTTGATCAGCTTGATAAAGCCGTCACCCAGGGGTTTGAGTTGCGAGGAGAATTCGGGAAGGGCCAGGCCGCAGGCGATGCCGAGCATCAGGCCAATCACGACTTGCAGGAAAATCGAACGCGAGCACCATCTGAGCATGGGAGGGATCTCTATTCGGTGCCCTGGTGGTTCCAGGGCTTAATTGTTGTGGTCTTACCGGTAAGTCCAGTGCGGGGCCAGTCTACGCCCGGTATTTTTGAAATCACAAGCAATTATTTGGCGGTTGACAGGTCCCGGTCTGACCAGTTGGTCGGTAAGGGCGATGCTTGAGCGGTTGGCGGGGTGGAAATTTTTTCGCTTATCATCCGCTGCTCGGCACATGAGGTGATGGATGGACACACCAGGACTGACCACTGACGAAACCGGGCATACCTACTGCAGCTGGCGCACGGCGGCGCCGGAATACCCGCGTTACCACGATGCCGAATGGGGCGTGCCGGTGGCGGACGATATCCAGTTGTACGAGAAGATCTGCCTGGAAGGCTTTCAGGCGGGCATGGCGTGGATCACCATTCTGCGCAAGCGCGAGCAGTTTCGAGTGGCGTTCGAGGGCTTTGATTTCAGAAGGGTGGCGCAGTACGGCGAGGCGGATATCGCGCGCTTGATGCAGGACCCGGGCATCGTGCGCAATCGGGCCAAGATCGTGTCCACGATCAACAATGCGCGCCGGGCGTGTGAACTGGTGGATGAGACCGGGTCGCTGGCGCGCTGGTTGTGGGCGTTCGAACCCGGTGAGGAGGAACGGCCGGCGGTGGTGGACATGGCTTACTGGACGGGCAATCCCACGTCGCCGGCCTCAGTGCGCTTGTCCAAGGCCTTGAAGAAGCGCGGCTGGACGTTCGTGGGGCCGACCACGATGTATGCGTTGATGCAGGCGATGGGCATGGTCAATGATCACCTCGAAGGTTGCGCCTGCCGCGAGCGGATCCAAAACCTGCGCCGCCAGTTCCAGCGCCCCTGAGTCACTGACCGATACAAACCAAAATGTGGGAGGGGGCAAGCCTCCTCCCACCTTCCTGATGTGTGGCGTGGCGGGTTACTTGGGCAGGGGGGTAAGCACCTCGGCCTTGTCATCCAGCACCATCATCACCAGCAGCTTGGCCGGTTGGGTCTGGCTGGCATTGCTCGATTCAAAGTGCCGGGAACCGGCCGGCTCGTAGAACGATTCGCCGACCTTATAGGTTTTTGCGGGCTCGTCGTTCACCCGTGAAGTGATCGCGCCTTCCAGCACGTAGGCCACGGCGGTGCCCGTGTGGCTGTGGGGCACGGTGGCCTGGCCGGGGGCATAGTCGACGGTGAGCATGAGGGTTTTCTTGCCCGGGACATTGGTCAGCGCGTGCTCCTGCAGGACCTTGATCGACTCCTGGTTGTACACCGGTTCATGAGCAAAGGCGCTGAGCGAAGCGAGTATCAGGGAGGCGGCGAGCAATCGTTTCATGCTGAAGTTTCCGAGTAGTTCGAGACCTGTTCACCCTACGCCGCAGTGCCTGGGTGACCAATGACCAATCCGGCGGAAAATCCGCTAGCCAATCTGTTGGAGAATATCGCGCACCTTGTCCAGCGCCGGGTCGATGTCCAGGGTCTCGATCGCGCCGAAGCCGATGATCAGGCCCGAGCGTACCGGCGCGTCATGGAAGAACACATCCAGGGGGTACAAGCCCACTTCCACCCGGCGCGCCAGCTCCATCAGCAGCGGGATATTCACCGGCACCTTGCACAGCGCCGCCATGTGGAACCCGGCCACGGTCGGCACCGCTTCGAACCACGGCGACAGGTCCCCCGCCAGGCGCTGCAGGATGCGCTCGCGACGCCCGGCGTAGACCGTATGGCAGCGACGGATGTGCTTGAGCAGGTAGCCCTCGCTGATGAACTTGGCCAGCGCCCACTGGGGCAGGGTGGAGCTGTGCTGGTCGGTCAATTGCTTGGCCTTGAGCACCGCGCCGTAGATCGCCGGCGGCAGCACCGCGTAGCCCAGGCGCAGCTCCGGCAGCAAGGTTTTCGAGAAGGTGCCGACGTAAGTCACCACGCCACGGGTGTCCATGCTTTGCAAGGAGTCGGTGGGCCGTCCTTCGTAACGGAACTCGCTGTCGTAGTCGTCCTCGATAATGATCGCGCCCAGCTCGAACGCTCGCGCGAGCAAGGCTTCACGGCGTGCCAGGCTCATGGGCATGCCGAGGGGGAACTGGTGGGAGGGCGTCACGTAGATCAGCCGTGTGCCGTTGGGGATCAGGTCGACCCGGATGCCCTGTTCGTCCACCGGCACGCTAGCGACCTGGGCGCCTACCGCGATGAACATCTGGCGGGCAGGGCTGTAGCCGGGGTCTTCCATGGCTACGATGCTGCCCGGTTCCAGCACCACGCGGGCAATCAGGTCCAGCGCTTGTTGCGCGCCGTTGGTGACCACGATGTCGCTGTCGCGGCAGTTGACCCCACGGGAGAACGCGATGTGCCCGGCGATCGCGCTGCGCAGCGCCGGTAAGCCTTCGGGCTGGCTGTAGAACCCGCTGTTCTGGGCAATGCGCCTTAGCGCGTCCTGGGTGCAGCGGCGCCATTCGTCCTGGGGGAACTGGTTGCGGCTGGTGGCGCCGCCGATAAATTCATAGCGCAAGGTGCTGTCCCGGGTGGGATGACGCATGGGCGAGGGCAGCGCCTGCCATTTTGCCAGGTTGGCGGCGCAGGCCAGGTCGGTGGCGGTTTGCACACGCTCGGACTGCGGCGCGCGGGCGTTGACGAAGGTGCCGCGACCGGTCTTGCCGACCAGCAGGCCTTCGTAGGTCAGGGTGGCGTAGGTGTCGGACACGGTCTTGCGCGACACGCCCAGTTGTTCGGCAAGCAAACGGCTCGGCGGCAGTTGCGCGCCGGCGGCCAGGCGCCCGGACCCGATGGCTTCGCGCAGCTGTTGATAGAGCTGTTCGGCCAGGTCCTTGCGGCCATTGATCACAACGTGCAGTTCCATGACTTGTCCCGGGGCATTCAATCTGCGCCAAGAGTACGCGCGTGCAGGGCTGACGCAAAATGGACTCTGCATAAACCGGCCGATTGGCTATAGGGCTTATTCCATAGGGGTTCTAGGCTGGACTGTCCTTGCCTCCACCCTCAGAGAACCGCCCATGGAACCTCGCCTGGATTACTACACCGCCTCGCCGCAAGCACTCAAGGGCATGCTGATGCTGGAGGCAACGACCTTCGAGCTGTCCATCGAAAAACCGTTGCTGGAGCTGATCAAGATTCGCGTCTCGCAGCTCAACCACTGCGGTTTCTGCACGGACATGCACTCGATGGCGGCCCTTCAACGCGGCGAAGCCGAGCGGCGTTTGTTTGCGTTATGCGTATGGCGGGATTCGCCGTTCTTCACTGTACGGGAAAAGGCTGCGCTGGCTTGGAGCGAGTCGGTGGCGACGCTGCCCACCTCGACGGTGTCGGATGAGCTGTACGCGGCAGTGCGCTTGGAGTTCAGCGAACAGGAACTGGTGGACCTGACCATGGCGGTGTCCAGCATCAGTGGCTGGAACCGCCTGGCGGTGAGCTTTCGGCAACAGCCGCCGAATGCCTCACCCTTGTAGGAGCGAGCTTGCTCGTGAAGGTTGTCAACGATAACGCGTACATCCGGAATGAGCGCGTTGCCTGGGCGTTTTTCGCGAGCAAGCTCGCTCCTACAGGTTGGGTGTTGTTTGTGAGGTCAGGACAGGAAACCGCCGTCCACATTCAGCGATACACCGGTGGTGTAGCTGGACGCATCACTGGCCAGGAACAGCACCGCACCGGCCATCTCGCTCGGCTCGGCCACGCGCTTGAGCGGGATCTGGGCCAGGGCCATTTTCAGGATCGAGTCGTTCTTGACCAGGGCCGAGGCGAACTTGGTATCGGTCAGGCCTGGCAGCAGGGCGTTGCAGCGAATGCCGAACGCTGCGCACTCCTTGGCGAACACCTTGGTCATGTTGATCACGGCGGCCTTGGTCACCGAGTAGATGCCTTGGAACACGCCCGGTGAAATCCCGTTGATCGAGGCGACGTTGATGATGCTGCCGCCGCCGTTCTCGCGCATCAGCTTGCCGGCTTCCACGGACATGAAGAAGTAACCACGGATGTTCACGTCCACGGTCTTCTGGAACGCACCGAGGTCGGTGTCCAGCACGTTGCAGAATTGCGGGTTGGTCGCGGCGTTGTTGACCAGGATATCCAGGCGGCCGAATTGCTCGCGGATGCCGGCGAATACTTGGGTGATCTGTTCCATTTCACCGATATGGCACGCCACGGCCGTGGCCTTGCCGCCGTCGGCGATGATCGCGTCGGCGACGTGCTGGCAGCCTTCCAGCTTGCGGCTGGAGACGATCACATGGGCGCCTTGCTGGGCCAGCAACTTGGCGATAGCCTCGCCGATGCCACGGCTGGCGCCGGAAACGAATGCGATCTTGCCGTCGAGGTCGAACAGGTGGGTCTTGGACATAGCGGTTCCTTAAAGGGACGATTTGCTGATGACATTCAGGCTCATCTGCTCGAGCAGCTTGTTCATGTGAATGAACTGCGCAAAGCGTTTGTCCTGGGTCTGGCCATGGAAGAAGCGGTAGTAGATCTGCTGCACGATACCGGCCAGGCGGAACAGGCCGTAGGTGTAGTAGAAGTCGAAATTGTCGATCTGGATGCCGGAGCGCTCGGCGTAATAGTCGACGAACTCGCGGCGGGTGAGCATGCCGGGGGCGTTGCTCGGCTGGCGTCGCATCAACTGCACGGGCGCCGGGTCCGCCGCTTCGATCCAGTAGGCGAGGGTGTTGCCCAGGTCCATCAGCGGGTCGCCGAGGGTGGTGAGTTCCCAGTCCAGTACGCCGATGATCTGCATCGGGTTGTGCGGATCGAGGATCACGTTATCGAAGCGGTAGTCGTTGTGCACGATGCTGGACGTGGGGTGATCGGCCGGCATCTTGTCGTTGAGCCAGGCGCGTACCGCTTCCCAGCGCGGTGCGTCGGGGGTCAGGGCTTTCTCGTAGCGGTCGCTCCAGCCGCGGATCTGGCGCTCTACATAGCCCTCCGGCTTGCCCAGGTCGGCCAGGCCGCAGGCGTGGTAGTCCACCTGGTGCAGTTCGACGAACTTATCGATGAAGCTTTTGCACAACGCCTCGGTCCTGCTGGCGTCCAGGCCCAGTTCGGCTGGCAGGTCGGAGCGCAGGATGATGCCGTTGACGCGCTCCATCACATAGAACTCGGCACCGATTACCGACTCATCCGTGCAATGCACATAGGCTTTAGGGCAGTACGGGAAGCCGTCCTTGAGCTGGTTGAGAATGCGGTATTCGCGGCCCATGTCATGGGCGGACTTGGCCTTGTGACCAAAGGGCGGGCGACGCAGCACGAATTCCTGCCCGGGGTATTCCAGCAGGTAGGTCAGGTTCGACGCGCCACCGGGAAACTGGCTGATCCTGGGCGTGCCGTTCAGGCCCGAGATATGGGCCTTGAGGTAGGGATCGATCAGGCTGGCATCAAGCTCTTCGCCTGGGCGAATCTGGGTCGATTGGTCGTTCAGCGCCATGCTTATCCCTTCTGCTTATTCTAAAGGCCTCGGACTATTTCCTAATCTAATGCGCGCAGCCGCCCAGCGACAAGGTCGGGGCGGCTTAATAGGTTAGCGTGTTGGACGATGATCAGCGTGCCTGATCGGTCATTTAGTGGGCGGCGGCAGGGCGACCGGGGTGAGCACCGGGCGGCCGGCAAAGTACTCCACCAGGTTGTCGGCCACACGCTGCACGGTGTCGTGGGCAGCTTCCGGCGACAGTCCGGCCACGTGGGAGGTGAGCACGGTATTGCTGAGCTTCTTGAGCGCGTCGGGCACCTTGGGCTCGTCGTCGAATACGTCCAGCGCGGCGCCACCGATGCGACGCTGCTCCAGGGCGGCGACCAGGTCGGCGGTAACCACCACGCTGCCACGACCGATATTGACCAGGTAGCCATTCGGCCCCAGGGCATCGAGGGCGTGGCGGTCGATCAGGTGGCGGGTGCTGGCGCCGCCCGGCGTGGCCAGGATCAGGAAGTCCGAGGTGCGCGCAAGCTCGACGGCGGTGGCGCAGTAGGTGTAGTCCACATCGTCACGCGGCTGGCGGTTGTGATAGCTCACTTCCATGCCGAACCCCAGGGCGGCGCGCTTGGCGATCTCCATGCCCACGGCGCCCAACCCTAGAATGCCCAGTTGCTTGCCGCCCAGGGACGGGCGCATCACTTTGGGCCATTCGTTGCGACGCACCGCGGCGTCGGTCTGCGGGATGCCGCGCACCAGCGACAGCAGCAGCGCCATGGCGTGATCGGCCACCGACGGCGCATTCACCCCGGCGCCGTTGGTAACCACGATCCCGCGATTGCTGGCGGCCTGCAGGTCGACGTGTTCGTAGCCGGCGCCGATCACGCAGATGATTTCCAGCAGGGGCAGGGCGGCGATTTCCTCGGCGTACAAGCCCAGCGGGCCACGGGTCAGCACCGCCTTGATCTGGCTGCCGTGGGCCTTGATCGCTTCGGCGCGTTCGGCAGGGGTCGGCGCCAGGATCACATGAAAGTCATTGCCCTCGATGATGGGCAGGTATTCGTTGATGGTTTCAACCAGGACCAGAACAGTAGCGGTCATCGGAAGGCTCTTCCTGAAGGGTTTGAGGGGAGGAGTATGCCGTATTTGTGCGGTCAGAAGCGGATCTCGGCGGCGCTGGCCCGCTTCACAAACGCACCGGCCAGGGTCGTATTGTGATGCTCGATGATCGCCTCGGCTTTTAGCGCCGGCGTGTCCATGCAGGTATGACCATCTTCGGGCAGCACCACCGAAAACCCCAACTCCACGGCGACCCGGCAGGTAGTGTCGATGCAGAACTGGGTTTTCATCCCGACGATCACCAGCTCCTTGACCTGCGCCGCGCTCAGTTGCTGCTCAAGATCGGTGCCCAGGAAGCAACTGGGACGGGTCTTGTTGAACAGGTAGTCGCGGGATTCGTCGACCTCTAGCTCATGCCACAGCTGCCAGAACGGGCTGCCGGCTGCAATCGGTGAGCCCCCAGGGCCGGTGTGGCGCGCCACGAAGATCGGTACGCTTGCATTGCGCGCACGATGAATCAGCTGGTTGATGGAGGCGAGCACGCGTTCGCGTTCAAATGGTTTGTCCGGGCCATCGTATAAACCGGTTTGCATATCGATGATCAGCAGGGCGTCAGCCATGGTGTTGCTCCTGGTGGTTGCCGAACGGACGGAGCAAAAAAAGGCCCCGTCCATTGCTGGCGGGGCCTTGGGTTGGATCTGTGAAGTGTCTAGCTCAAGCACCCACAGCCACCGCACGACCCGCCGTAAGCGGTCGTGATGGTGGTACGGGTGAGGACGAGCTGGATAATGTTCATGGCCCGATCATGCTGGGATGGGGGAAGGGCTGTCAACGGGCAACAGGGTATTTCTTGCGGCCGTCAGGAACTCGTCCGACAGGCTATTGCCCCGTGTCGCACGCGCCAGGGTCACTGCGCCCACCATCATCGCGTAATGGGCCAGCATCGCTTGACGGTCTCCGTCGTCCAGTTGAGAGAAAATCTCTAGGGACTTTTCCACGCCTTCTATAAAGGCGTGCTGCAAGGCGGTATCAGCGGGTTCGTGGCACATGTCCGGGGCGAAGGCCGAGACCGGGCAGCCGTCGCCGGGGTTGTCGCGGTGGGTGGCGGTCAGGTAAGGCCCCAGCACCGCCTGGCGGGCGGCCTGTTGATCGTCGCTGTGCTCGATTTTAGCCTGCCAGCCCAGGTTGGCGTGCTCGAATGCCTGTTGGCAGGCTTCGGTGGCCAGGGCTTCCTTGGAGGCGAAGTGGCCGTAGAACCCGCCGTGGGTCAGGCCGGCAGCGGCCATCACGTCTGACAGGCTGATGCCGTGCAGCCCGCGTTCGCGAAACAGGTGCGTGGCGGCCTCGACGATGATTTCGCGGTTGAGATCGGCTTGTTTGCGGGAGACGCGAGGCATGGCGGGGCTCTCTGGATACACGGTGGGCGTTGTGTGAAAACTACAGTAACGTGTGAAATTCTAAAATAGATTTGTGCGGGAATGTATATCAGGCATCTCGCCAAGCGCCGCGAAAATCGCCGCCTACAGCCGCCCATGCGGGCTTGAACCGCACCACCGTTCCTCAGCTAAGTCTTTGCTTATTCACGAGAATCCCGGACAATCCGGCCCCTTCTATGGTCGGGGCGCTGCCTGTCAGGTTTTTCTGACTCGTCCCGGCCGTGTAAATGCGGAGATCCGACCGGATGAATGATCAGGCCAATAGCGTCGACGAACGCTATGCAACGACACCTGCAACCCTCACAAGCTGGAGCCGCCAGGACACCACCTGGATGCTTGGCCTGTTCGGCACCGCCATTGGCGCCGGTACGCTGTTCTTGCCGATCAACGCGGGCCTGGGCGGCTTCTGGCCCCTGGTGATCCTCGCGCTGCTGGCGTTCCCGATGACCTTCTTCGCCCACCGTGGCCTGACCCGTTTCGTGCTGTCTGGCCGTGCAGGCTCCGACATCACCGACGTCGTGGAAGAACACTTCGGCATCAAGGCCGGCGCGCTGATTACCTTGCTGTACTTCTTTGCGATCTTCCCGATCCTGCTGATCTACAGCGTGGCGTTGACCAACACAGTCGGCAGCTTCATGGAACACCAACTGCACATCGCGCCACCGCCACGGGCGATCCTGTCGTTCGTGCTGATCCTCGGCCTGCTGGGCGTGGTGCGTTGCGGTGAGCAAGTGATCGTCAAGGCCATGAGCCTGATGGTATATCCGTTTATCGTCGCGTTGCTGTTCCTGGCGGTGTACCTGATCCCGCACTGGAATGGCGGCATCCTCAGCACCGCCAGCCAAGTCCCGGCACCGTCCGCATTGCTCAACACCTTGTGGCTGGCGATTCCGGTGATGGTGTTCTCGTTCAACCATTCGCCGATCATCTCGGCCTTTGCGGTGGACCAGAAGCGCCAGTACGGCGCCCACGCCGATGAGCGCAGCTCGCAGATCCTGTCCCGCGCGCACCTGTTGATGGTGGTAATGGTGCTGTTCTTCGTGTTCAGCTGCGTGCTGACCCTTTCGCCGGCGCAACTGGCCGAAGCGAAGGCGCAGAACCTGTCGATCCTGTCGTACCTGGCCAACCACTTCAATAACCCGACCATTGAGTTCGCAGCGCCGTTGATTGCGTTCGTGGCGATTGCCAAGTCGTTCCTGGGCCACTACATCGGCGCCAGTGAAGGCCTCAAGGGGCTGGTGCTGAAGACGGGTCGTCGTCCGCAGGCCAAGCGCCTGGACCGCATGACGGCGGCGTTCATGCTGGTGGTGTGCTGGATCGTGGCGACGTTGAACCCGAGCATCCTCGGCATGATCGAGGCGCTGGGCGGTCCGATCATTGCTTCGATTCTGTTCCTGATGCCGATGTATGCCATTCGCAAGGTGCCGGCCATGGCCAAGTACCGGGGGCAGGCGTCCAATGTGTTTGTCACGGCGGTTGGCCTGGTGGCGATTACTGCGGTGGTCTATTCGTTTTTTGTTTGAGGTTGGTGTACATATCCGTTATTTAGGTAACGGCTGATATTGGTTCCGCCCTTACGGCGGGTCACTTTCGAAAAGCCGGAATGCCGGCCCAGTCGAAAGTAACCAAAGCGCTCTTGCCCCAACACTCGGCACCTCGCCTAGGCTCGGTGTGCCCTCACTCCGGCTTGAATCCGTGGGCCGCCGCCACGCGCCATCCATGGCGCGGGGCGGCTAACCCGGCGTCCTGCCGGGTTACCCACGGATTCAAGCCTGCGTTCGGCCAGCGTGTTTGACGGGGCGCCCCAGATCAAGATCAAGAGCGCGGCGGCCTTAGAGCCGACCGGATTGAATGGCCGGTACTCGGTCAAAGTGTGGGAGGGGGCTTGCCCCCGATGGCAGTGGGTCAGTCACTGATGAGCTGGCTGACACACCGCCATCGGGGGCAAGCCCCCTCCCACAGTTTGATCTCCATACATCAGTTAGATATCCGCCTGCTTTTGATCTGCTTTTGATTTTGATCTTAGGCGCCCCCCCAAATCACTGTCGAATTACGGGCACACCGAGCCTAGGCGAGGTGCCGAGTGTTGGGGCAAGAGCGTTTTGGTTACTTTGCCGCTTTTTTTGCAAAGTGACCCGCCGTAAGGGCGGAACCAATACCAGCCGTTACCTAGATAACGGATATGTACCCGGCCCCACCCATATCCCAGACATAAAAAAACGCCGCGTACCTCACGATACGCGGCGTCTCTTCACATCAACACCTTAGGCTTGAATCACCGGGATGTTGGCGCTTGCTGCGATCTTGCGGAACTCAGCAATCTGGTCGAAGTTCAAGTAGCGGTAGACGTCACTGGCCATGGTATCCAGTTTCGCTGCGTAGCCCATGTACTCTTCGACGGTCGGCAGGCGACCCAGGGTAGAAGCTACCGCTGCCAGCTCGGCCGAAGCCAGGTAGACGTTGGCGCCATCACCCAGACGGTTCGGGAAGTTACGGGTCGACGTCGACACCACGGTCGAGTTCGGCTCAACACGTGCCTGGTTACCCATGCACAGCGAGCAGCCCGGCATTTCCATGCGCGCGCCAGCCTTGCCGTAGATGCCGTAGTAGCCTTCTTCGGTCAGTTGGTGAGCGTCCATCTTGGTCGGCGGCGACAGCCACAGACGGGTTGGCAGCTGACCCTTGACCTGCTCCAGCAGCTTGCCGGCCGCACGGAAGTGACCGATGTTGGTCATGCACGAACCGATGAACACTTCGTCGATCTTCTCGCCGGCAACGCTCGACAGCAGACGTGCATCGTCCGGGTCGTTCGGTGCGCAGAGGATCGGCTCGTTGATCTCGGCCAGGTCGATCTCGATGATTTCGGCGTATTCCGCGTCGGCATCGGCTTCCATCAGCTCCGGGTTGGCAACCCAGGCTTCCATCGCTTGGGCGCGACGTTCCAGGGTGCGTGGATCGCCGTAGCCTTCACCGATCATCCAGCGCAGCAGGGTGATGTTGGAGTTCAGGTATTCGGTGATCGACTCTTTCGACAGCTTGATGGTGCAACCGGCAGCCGAACGTTCAGCCGAGGCGTCGGACAGCTCGAAAGCCTGTTCCAGCGTCAGGTCGTTCAGGCCTTCGATTTCCAGGATGCGGCCGGAGAAGGCGTTCTTCTTGCCTTTCTTCTCTACGGTCAGCAGACCCGACTGGATCGCGTAGTAAGGAATGGCATGAACCAGGTCACGCAAGGTGATGCCAGGTTTCATCTTGCCTTTGAAGCGCACCAGGATCGATTCCGGCATGTCCAGCGGCATTACGCCAGTGGCTGCGGCGAACGCGACCAGGCCGGAACCGGCCGGGAACGAGATGCCCATCGGGAAACGGGTGTGGGAGTCACCACCGGTGCCGACGGTGTCCGGCAGCAGCATGCGGTTCAGCCAGCTGTGGATGATGCCGTCGCCTGGACGCAGCGATACACCGCCACGGGTCATGATGAAGTCAGGCAGGGTGTGGTGGGTGGTCACGTCGATCGGCTTTGGATAGGCCGCGGTGTGGCAGAACGACTGCATCACCAGGTCGGTCGAGAAGCCCAGGCACGCCAGGTCTTTCAGTTCGTCACGGGTCATCGGACCGGTGGTGTCCTGGGAACCCACGGTGGTCATCTTCGGCTCGCAGTAGGTGCCAGGACGAACGCCTTTGCCTTCTGGCAGGCCGCACGCTTTGCCGACCATTTTCTGCGCCAGGGTGAAGCCTTTGCCGGTGTCGACAGGCGCTTCAGGCAGCTTGAACAGGTCGGTAGGGCCCAGGCCCAGTTCGGCACGGGCCTTGTCGGTCAGGCCGCGACCGATGATCAGCGGGATACGACCGCCAGCACGCACTTCGTCCAACAGCACCGGGGTCTTCATTTCGAAGGTGGTGATGACTTCGTCGGAGTCGTGTTTGCAGACTTTGCCAGCATGCGGGTACAGGTCGATCACGTCGCCCATGTTCATGTTGGTTACGTCGAACTCGATGGGCAGTGCGCCCGCATCTTCCATGGTGTTGTAGAAGATCGGAGCGATCTTGCTGCCGAAGCAGAAGCCGCCGGCACGCTTGTTCGGCACGTACGGAACGTCGTCGCCGAAGAACCACAGCACGGAGTTGGTCGCGGATTTACGCGAGGAACCGGTACCGACCACGTCACCGACGTAGGCGATCGGGAAGCCTTGGCCGCGCATTTCTTCGATCTGCTTCATCGGGCCGGTCTTGCCTTGCTCGTCCGGCACGATGCCTTCACGGGCCATTTTCAGCATGGCCAGGGCGTGCAGCGGGATGTCTGGACGGGACCAGGCATCGGGAGCAGGGGACAGGTCGTCGGTGTTGGTTTCGCCGGTCACCTTGAATACGCGCAGGCTGATCTTGTCGGCCAGGGTAGGGCGGTTGCGGAACCACTCGCCGTCAGCCCAGGACTGGATCACGGCTTTGGCGTGTTCGTTGCCGTTACGGGCTTTTTCGGCCACGTCGTGGAACGCATCGAACATCAGCAGGGTGTGCTTGAGTTGGGCGGCGGCGACGGGAGCCAGTGTGGCGTCGTCCAGCAGCTCGACCAGGGTCACGATGTTGTAGCCGCCTTGCATGGTGCCAAGCAGTTCAACGGCGCGTTTCTTGTCGATCAGGGGGGAAGTGGCTTCGCCCTTGGCCAGGGCAGACAGGAAACCGGCCTTGACGTAGGCAGCTTCGTCAACGCCTGGTGGAATGCGGTTGGTGATCAGGTCAACGAGGAATTCTTCTTCGCCAGCCGGAGGATTTTTCAGCAGCTCGACCAGGCCTGCGGTTTGTTCGGCGTTAAGCGGCTGGGGAACAATACCCAGGGCTGCGCGCTCTTCGATATGTTTGCGGTAGGCTTCAAGCACAGTTATTACCCTCATCAGTGGTCCCACGGGACGCTCATCCAGAAATGAACGGCACGCATGCGCTCGGGGGCTTTTTGGGCCGCAAAGCCAGCGCTGCCGGCATTCCTCACAGAAGCTGCTTTCAAAGTTTTACGCCTGCAGAACGGAGCTGATGAGGGTTGGCGAGGGCTCTGACCTACCGAGTCAGGGCCCGCGCCAACACCGTTCTGAAGGAACGACTGTGCTCGTGACGCTTTGAAAACAGCTTCCAGCGGATTATTGGCGCCTTACAAGGCCGGATGATTCTACGGCAAAAAATTTCTAAAGGTAAGTTGCCTGACCAAGTTTGCTGGGTGATCGAGCTTAGACAAAGGGCTAACATGGCGCATTGTTTTGCTGATCTGCGTGCCGTTACCCATGTCCAACCAAACCATCAAGACCCCCTGCGTCGGCCTGTGCTCCACGGTTTACGGCGATCTGGTGTGCCGGGGCTGCAAGCGCTTCCACCACGAAGTGATCCAGTGGAATGGCTATAACGAAGAAGAAAAACGTGCGGTCTGGCTACGCTTGGAGCAGCTGTTGGTGCAGGTAATGGCCGGCAAACTGGAGGTTTTCGACCCCAAGACCCTGCGCGGCCAGCTGGAGCAGCGCAAGATCCGCTTCGTGCCGCACCAGTCCGAGTACTGCTGGGCCTACCAGTTGATCGCCCGGGGGGCGCGGGTGATCTCCAACCTGGAGGCCTATGGCATGGTGCTATTGCCCGAGTTTCGCGACTGGCCGTTGCCGGACCTGCGCGATGCGATCGATCGGGAGTTCTTTATCCTGTCCGAGGCGCATTACCAGCGCTATATCGCGCCGGGTTTCCTGCGCGATGTGTTTTCCACCTGACAACGGATAACCCCTGTGGGAGGGGGCAAGCCCCCTCCCACATTTTTTATCTTCATTGTTTGAAAGGTCGGCATCAGGCCTTGGTGGCCTGCTCCACCAGACGGTCCATCACTTCGTCAGGTTTCAGCACCAGCACGTCACTTTCCAGGGCGTCCAGCACCACCTCTGCGGTGTTACCGATCAGCGCCCCGGAAATCCCGGTACGCCCCACGGTACCGATGATCGTGACCGCCGCCGGCAGTTTGTGAGCAAGGAAGGGGATCAGTACGTCGGCAGGGCCTTCTTCAATATGCAGGTGTTTGTCATCCACATCGAACTCCGCCTGGAACGCCCTGCATTGCTCGCGATAGCGCGCCTCGATGGTCTCCCTGAGCTGGAACGTCGGGTCCGCCGCCGACAGCATCGGCGACGGATGCGCGCTGATCACATGCAACTGCGCCTTGGCCAGGTTGGCGATATCAAAGCCATGGTCAATGATCGAATTGTGCAGCGAACGGTGTTCCCCATCGGTATTGCCGACGTCGATCGCCGCCAGGATCTTTCCGCCCGTCCAAGGGGTGGACGTCTTGACCAGCAATACCGCACTCGGGCAATAGCGCAGCAGCTTCCAGTCCGCCGGCGTCAGCAGGGCTTTTTTCAGCGGGCTGTCCGGGAAGTGCTGCTTGATCACCAACCCGCAACCTTCGGCCTGCTGCACGTCGATAATGGTTTCATGCAGGCTGGCATTCCACGCCTGCTCGGTGCTGACGCTGTAGCCGTCCTCCTGCAAGCCCGCCTTGAGCAGGGCCAGCAGCGCCGAGTGCTCATGCTTCTTGTCGCACACCAGCAAGTGCAGGTGCGCATCGGTGACCCCGGCGATCAGCTTGGCACGCTTGAGGGCCAGGCTTTCCGAGTGCTCGGGCTCGATGACCACCAGGATGCTGCGGATGGCTTGCATGATCGGGATCTCCATAAAAAAGGGCGGGGGCCTGGAACAACTATAGTTGCTGGCGCGCGCACGTCATGTTGATGCACATCAAGGCCGGTGGCTGGTGGTCTGCGGCGGGGTCGGTATAATCGCCGGCCTTTTGTGATCCTTTTGCCCGTGAGCCCGATGAACCTGCCAGAAATCCACGAATTCCTCGGTTGCCGCACCCCTGATGCCTGGGTCCAGGCCGCGCTGGCCGATCAGGAAACCCTGCTGATCGACCACAAGAACTGCGAATTCAAAGCCGCCAGCACCGCCCTGAGCCTGATTGCCAAGTACTACAGCCATGTCGACCTGATCAACATGATGTCGCGCCTGGCCCGCGAAGAGCTGGTGCACCACGAGCAGGTCATGCGCCTGATGAAGAAGCGCAAGATCGAGCTGCGCCAACTGCATGCAGGGCGTTATGCCTCTGGTTTGCGCAAAGTGGTGCGCAGCCACGAGCCGGTAAAGCTGGTGGATACCTTGGTGGTTGGCGCCTTTATCGAAGCGCGCAGTTGCGAGCGTTTCGAAGCCCTGGTGCCGCATTTGGACGAAGAACTCGGCAAGTTCTACTTCGGCCTGCTGAAGAGCGAGGCGCGGCACTTCCAGGGTTACCTGAAGCTGGCGTACCAGTACGGCGACGCCAAGGACATCGCCCAAGTGATCGAGCGGGTGAGGGCGACCGAGCAGGACCTGATCGAGTCACCCGACATCGAGTTCCGCTTTCACAGTGGCGTGCCAGCCTGAGGCCACGGCCACGCCAAGCAACAGGGCGATCCCGGCCAGCAGCAGGATCACCGCCTGCGTCCCCAGCGGCGCCGCCAGCACCGCCACCGCCAGGCCGGCCAAGGGTTGCGGCAGGTTGTTGAGCAGGGTGATCACGCCCACGGTCTTGCCGAAGTCTTGCACGGGGATCACCCGCTGGCGGGTGCTGCGCAGATAAACGTTGAACATCTTGTCGAAGCCGGTCACCAGCAGGAAACCCACGGCGTACAGCCACACGCCGGGGCTTGCGGCCATGATCAACGCCCCCAAGCCGATCATCGAATACGACAAGCCGCCCAGTACCTTCAACGGCAGGCCTGCCCGCGCCAGGTAAAACAGGATCGCGATGGTCACCAGCGCGCCTGCTGCCTGTAGCAGGGCATAGGCGTCCTTGCCCGCCATAAACTGGCCGGTGACCATCGCCGCCGATGTGGCCAGGGTGACGCCAATGATCAGGTTCACCCCCACGGCCAGGGTGATGATCCGTTTCAAGTCCGGTAGGTTGCGGATGTGCCCGAATGCAATTTTCAGCGGCCGCAGCCATATGTCCTGATGCTGTTCGAAGGTTTCCAGGTGCGCCGTGCTGGAGCGTTGCCACACGCGCATCGCCAGGTCGGCCAGCACAAACAGCCCGGCCACGCCCAGTACCACCCAATGCCAGGCCCAGACTTCCAGCATCAGCGCCGCCACCAGCGGCCCCAGCACCAGCCCGCTCTGGTCGGCGATCTGCGAGTAGGAGAGGGTCTTGGCGTAGCTGTAGTGCGCGAAGATATGCGGCATCAGCACTTCCCGCGCCATGATGCCCTGGGTAGTCAGCACCCCGCACAACGCCGAGAGCAGGACAATCCAGTAGAGGCCGTCGAACACCCCATGCAACACCACCGCGAGCACGCACGCCAGCGCCCGGTAAACCTGGCTGATCTGCAGCAGGCGCACTGGCGCGAACTTGTCGCACAAGGCACCGCACACCGGGAACGCCAGGTAACGCGGCAGCGACTCGACGAAGAACGCCAGCCCGGCCCAGGCTACACTCTGGGTGGTCTGGAATACGATCAAGGGTACGATGAACAGCAGGATCTGGTCCGCCAGCCGCGACAGGAACAGCGAAACAAAAAACGCCAGGTAATCCTTGCGCATACAACTCCCTGTGGATGGCGTTAAAGAGTGCGGGGTATTTGTTAAAAACTCTTAAAAGCATGAAGCTTCGTCGGCAGCTGCTGGCCAGTTGCTTTAGTTGCGCAGCTTGCCACCTATAATGCCAGCTCTTCAATCCGCGTCTGCACACTGAGAACTTATGGAAAACCTGGGGCTGGGCAAGGTCTTGCTCGTTGAAGACGACGAAAAACTCGCGGGGCTGATTGCGCACTTCCTGGCGCAGCATGGCTTCGAGGTGCGTGTGGAGCACCGGGGCGACGAGGCCCTGGCTGCGTTCCTGGAGTTCAAGCCGAAGATCGTCGTGCTCGACCTGATGCTGCCTGGCCAGAGCGGCCTGCATGTGTGCCGCGGGATCCGCACGGTGTCTGACACGCCGATTGTGATCCTCACGGCCAAGGAAGATGACCTGGACCATATCCTGGGCCTGGAGTCCGGCGCCGACGACTATGTGATCAAGCCGATCAAACCGCCCGTGCTGTTGGCGCGCCTGCGTGCGCTGCAACGACGCCAGGCCCCGGAGCCGACCGTGCGCGGTGCCCTGGCATTCGGGCGGTTGGCGATTGATCGCAGTTGCCGGGGCGTCAGCCTGGGTGAAGAAAAGATCGACCTGACCACCATGGAGTTCGAGCTGCTATGGCTGCTGGCCAGCAATTCGGGCACGATCCTGTCCCGCGATGACATCCTCAACCGCATGCGCGGTATCGCGTTCGACGGCCTCAACCGCAGCGTCGACGTGTACATCAGCAAACTGCGCAGCAAGCTCAACGACAACCCCCGTGAACCGGTGTGCATCAAGACCATCTGGGGCAAGGGCTACCTGTTCAACCCGTTCGCGTGGGAGGCTTAGATGCTGCGGTTGTTTCTGCGCCTGTATGTGATCCTGGCGCTCGGTCTGGCGGGGGCGATCTGGCTGGTCAACTACACCTTCGACGAGCTGCTGCCCGAAGCCAACGAAACCTATAATCGCGAAGCCTTGCGCGGCCCGGCGTATGCCCTGGTGGAGCAACTGCGTCCGCTCAGGGCCGACGAACGCCCGGCCCGGCTGGCTGAGCTGCAACCCCATTACGGGCTGCACTTGAAGTTGGTCCAGAAGGACACCCAGGCACTCACCGAGCGCGAGACGCAACTGCTGGCTGCGGGTTTGCTGGTGGTGCGCGGTGATTTCATGGAGTTTCTCACCAGTATTGACGGCGGCCCGCAACTGCTGGAAATCAAGCTGCCGGAAGAACCCAAGTGGCTCTACCTGTGGGCCTATGGTTTTCTCGGGGTGTGCCTGGCGATCGTGCTGTATTTCTGGGTACGCCCGCACTGGCGCGACCTGGAGCATATTCGCCTGGCCGCACAACGCTTTGGTGACAACGACCTCAGTTCTCGCATCCTGCTGCCGCGCCGCTCCACCGTGCGCGAACTGGCGGGGCACTTCAACCAGATGGCCGAGCGCATCGAAAGCCTGATCGCCAACCAGCGCGAACTGACCAATGCGGTGTCCCACGAGCTGCGCACGCCGATTGCACGCCTGTCGTTCGAGCTCGACCAGCTCAAGCAACAAGCCGACCCGCGTCTGCGTGGCGAACTGATCGCCGACATGTATGCCGACCTGGGCGAGCTGGAAGAAATGGTCTCCGAACTGCTCACCTACGCCAGCCTGGAGCGCGGTGCCACCCAGGTTACCCGCGAGCGCATCGAGGCCCACAGCTGGCTCGACAGTGTGATCGGCAGCGTGGCGCTGGAGGCCGAAGCCGCGGGTATCCAGTTGTCGTTGCGCACCTGCGAAGTGGACTACATCCAGATCGAGCCGCGCTTTATGGCGCGTGCGGTGATCAACCTGCTGCGCAATGCCATTCGGTATGCCGAGCGCCGTGTGGAAGTGTCGCTGGTCAAGTTCGGCAGCGGCTATGAAGTGCGGGTGTGTGACGATGGCCCAGGTGTGCCGGAGGAAGGTCGCTCGAAGATCTTCCAACCCTTCATGCGCCTGGACGCCAGTCGCGACCGCCGCACCGGTGGCTTCGGCCTCGGCCTGGCGCTGGTGCAGCGGGTGTCGCAGTGGCACGGTGGCCAGGTGCAGGTGCAGGATTCGGAATGGGGCGGCGCGTCGTTCAGGATGACCTGGGCCTACGCCGAATAGCGCTTTTACATTCAATGGAGATCAAGTGTGGGAGGGGGCTTGCCCCCTCCCACCTATCCAATCAGAACGTGTATTCCAGCACGCCCATCACCGACGTCTGCAAGCGTCGCTCCACAATCGGGCTCTTGCCCGCTTCATCCGCCAGATACTGCACATCCAGCAAGGTCGAGAACTCGGTGTGCTCGCTGATCGGCAGGCTCCAGACCAGGTTCAGGCCATTGCTGATATTGCCGGCACCGGCCTTGTAGGCCTTGAAGCGGCTGCGCGCAGCTTGGCCGGTGGTGACGCCGTACCAGGTCTGCAGATAGTCACGGTCGCCAAAGTGGCTGTTGATGCTGGCATCGACGGAGCCATAACGGCCTTCGTACAGCGTGGTGCCCAGGCTCAGCTCCAAATGCGTAAAGGCCTTGCCGCTGTCCTTGTGGTCGTCTTCCTTGAGCGCGTGCTCCAGGGTCGCGCCGACAATGGCGCCGCCGAGATTGTAGTGGGCACTCACACCCAGTTGCGGGCGTGACTTGATCTCGCCCATGCCCTTGAGGCGCTTGGAGCCCAAGTGCATGGATTCGTTCTTGTCCTTGCGCGATGCACTGGCGCCGACATACGCACTGAAACTCAAGGCATTGCCTTCGTAGCCCCAGCCCAGGCCCTTATCGGTGTCGAGGAAAATCCCCCAGGGGCTGACAATGGCGCCGCCAAACACCGGGGCGGTCATGCGCTCGTCGCTGCCGCTGTAGCGGGGCAGGTTGGCGACGCCGGCTTTGAGCGTATAGGTCCAGTCTTCGGCCAGTGCAGCGTCGGCGCCTGCCAGCAAACACAGCGAGGTGAGGGACAGGCAGAGGTTTTTGGGGCTCATCAGGGTTTTCATGTCGGTCAGAAACTCAAGGGTGGATGGGTACGTTTGAAGGAGTAGCCCGAGGCACTCAGGCCGTTGACCTGGCGGCTGACGGTGTCACCCAGGCCATAACCGTTGCCGGCGAGTACGGCGTGGGCGTTGTCCACCGGCAGCAGGATGTAATCGGTCAAAGGCTCATCGTGCAGTTGGCCGCGAATCACCAGGAAACCTTCTTCCAGGCGCACGCTGATGCCGCTCAACGGCGCATCGGGTTCGTGGGTGTTGAGCACTTGGTAGGTACCGACGGTGTCGGCCCAGGCCATGGGCAAGGGCGGCGGGTCGATGCGTTCGCCGATGGCGATGCGTTGGCCGTGGCTGCGCGCGGTGAGCATCTGTCGGCCCTGCACAGTGATCACATCCAACTGCACGCGGCCGAGTTCGCCGAGGTCCTTGAGCCAGAACCCGAGGACTTTCTTTTGCGCGCGCAGCCAGCCGTGATCGTCACGCAGCAGCTCGAAGTCGTAGCCGGCCAGCTCGCCGCGCAGCCGACCAGCGTTGTCCCGGATGCGGAACACGCCCCAGGCAGTGGCGTAAAACCCGGACAGGCGCTGGCGGTCGATGGCGGCCGGCACCTGGCGCAACTTGAGCCCGTGTCGGGGCGCCTGGCACTCGTCGCTGCACACCGCCTCGCCGGTCTGCGCCTGGAGCATCAGGCGCAGGGTGTCGGTGGCCAGGTTGGCGACCAGGTCTTCGGCATTGCTGTCATTGGCCATGATAATCACCGCCAGCTGCTGGTCCGGCAGCAGGGTCAACTGCGCGGCAAAATCATCGCCGCCACCACTGTGCTGGTAGGTGCGTATTCCCGGCCCAACCGGCTCGTCACCGCACGGCGCGAGAAACCAGGCCAGGCCGATCCGGCAATCAAAGTCCAGGGCGTTGCCGGTGTTTTGCTGGGTGAACATTTCATCGATGGAGCGTTGGTTCATCACCCGGTTGCCCTTGTACAGGCCCTCGGCGAACAACATCTGTACGTAATGGCTGAGGTCCTTGGGGCTGGCCCACAAACCGCCGGCCGCCAGGTCACGCACCTGCGCATCGGTGCTGGCCACGCCTTCCTGGTAGCCCTGGGCGCGATAACCCGCCTGTACTGCGGTGCCGATAAAACTCGCCTGGTTCATCTCCAGCGGCTTGAGCAGGCTGTGTTGCAATTGAGCCTCGAACTCCCGGCCGCTGCTGCGTTCGATCGCCGCGCCGACCAGCGCATAACCCAGGTTGGAATAGGCCACTTGGGTGCCGGGCGGTGTGCTCAGCCAAACACCGGACACGCGCATCGGCATCTGCCCCATGGCATAGCTGTTGCGCAGGTCGCGCAGGTGCTCGCTGGGCAGGCCGGATTGATGGCTGAGCAGGCGGCGCAAGGTGATGTCGCGGTCGGCGGCCTGCTGGTCGGTGTGGAAACGCGAGCGTACATAGAACTCGCGCAACGTCTGTTGGATCGGCGCGTCCAGCGCCAGCCGCTGCTGTTCAACCAGTTGCAGGGCAGCGCTGGCGGTGAGCAGCTTGGAGATCGCACCGGCGCGAAACGCCGTGTTCGGCGTCACGGGCACGCCCAGGGTTTTGTCGGCCATGCCGAACCCGCGCGCCCAGATCAACTCCTGCCCGTTGACCAGTGCAATCGACAAACCGGGCACATTGGCCTGGGTCATATCCCGGGGGATGCGGGTTTGCAGGTAGCGGATGATCGCGCTGTAGTCGCCCTTGGGGATCGGCGGCGGGGTAGAGGCTTGCCCCTGGCAGCCGATGCTGCCCAACAGGCAACCGAGCAATGGAATACCGCGCAACGTGCGAAGCATGATGAGCACCCGGCAGGTGGTTTGGATGCTCGAATGCTAGGGGCGTGGCGCCCGGGGGTCTTTGACAGCTTTGTCGAGAAACTGTCAAAGAGTGTTAACGGGCCAGCCCATGCCACTGCGCAATGGATTCTTCGTGGGGGCTCTCATGGGCACGGCTGACTCCTGATAAGAACATGTAACAACGCTTTGCTAATACCTTGGCCTCAGGCAAGATTCAGCGCTTTGGTTTCAGGGAAGACGCCCATGATCGCTCAGTTGCAAAGCGCTGCCGCGCAAATCCGCCATGCTGTACGTGCCGCCACCGAAGGCTTGGTGGGGCGCGAGCAATTGGCCGAACTGATCGTGCTGGCGGCGGTGGCCCAGGAACATATCCTGGTGATCGGGCCGCCCGGCACCGCCAAGAGCGCCGTGGTGCGGCGCGTCGCGCAGTCCATGGGCGGGCGCTATTTCGAGTACCTGCTCGGGCGCTTCACCGAACCGTCCGAGCTGTTTGGCGCAGTCGACCTGAAAAAGCTGCGCGAAGGCACGGTGGAAACCGATGTCAGCGGCATGCTGCCCGAAGCCGACATCGTGTTTCTCGACGAAGTCTTCCTGGGCTCCACCGCGATCCTCAATACCTTGCTCGGCGTACTCAACGAGCGGCGTTTCCGCCGTGGCCACACCCAGGTGCAATGCCCGCTGCGGGTGTGCGTCGGCGCGGCCAACGGCCTGCCGGACGATGAAGCGCTGGCGGCCTTTGGTGACCGTTTCCTGTTGCACCTGTTTGTCGAGTCGGTGCCGGACAACCAATTGGAGGCCATGCTGGCCGGTGGCTGGCAGTCGGAGCAACGCCCGGTGCAGCAGTTGCTGGGCCTCACGCAACTGGACACGCTTGGCCATGCGTTGAAAAACGTCGACCTGGCCGCCGTGCGTCCCGCCCTGGCCCAGGCGGTTCGTCATCTGCGTGAAGCCGGCATCCAGTTGTCTGACCGACGCATCGTCAAATCCCAACGCCTGATCGCCGCCGCCGCGTTGCTCAGCGGCCGCCTCGAAGCCAGCGACGCTGACCTGTGGCCGCTGCTGTACGTGTTGCCGACCCAGGCCACCCAACAACAGGGGCGTGAGGTGTTGCGCGACCTGTTTGCCGCGTCCAGCAACAGCCATCTGTTCAGCGCAGTGGAAGAGGCTACATTGCAGCCGATGTCACGTTTGAATCGCCTGCTGGAAACTGCCGAAGACTATCTCGCCCGTAGCGAACCGCCGACCAGTACGGCGCTCGAAGGGTTGTTGCGCGAGATTGATGCGAACTTCAACAGCCAGACGATGCCCGAGCCGTTGCAGCAGGCACGGGGGCAACTCACACGTTTGCTGATACCTGCCGAATGAGTGCGTTGACCCATCCTTGGCGCTGGCGCTCACGCCAGGCACCCGTCGAGGCGCAAGCCGCCGTGGCCTGGGGTGACGCGGCACGCCGGATGCTCAGGCGCCTGGCGCTGCTTGAGCCTGAACACGCCGCGCGTCTGCACGCCACGGCCAACGGTGAGGTGCTGGTGGTGACGGGCTCGACGGCCGATCTGCCGTGGGTCGACGGCGTGGCTTACGCGGCCCCCAGCGCCAGCGCGCCACACCTCTGGTTGCCGACCAGTTGGGAGCCGGATGTGCCCCAAGACCTGCTGGGCCAGGCCGTTTCCGCACGCTTCAAGCGTTCGCCGCTGCTGGTGTGGCATGAGCCAGCGGCCGTCGTCCCGTTGGACCGCTTGCTGGCCGTTTCGCCTGCCCTTGTGCAACGTATCGCTGATTATTGGGGAGTCAGCCATGCAACTGCCTGAGTCGCTGCAACCCTGGCGGCACTGGCTGGAGTGGTTTGCCCCGGAACAGTTACCCGTGTTCGCCGACCTGCTGGGCCGCCTCAACCCGCTGTTGGGACCGCTGCGAGGCCTGCACCAGGGCGGTGTGCCGGAGCCCGACGGCCTGGGCGACCTGCACCGGCGCGGCCCCTATGAGCGTCTGCTGTCCAGCGAATGGCTGCTGGCCGATGAGGTGCCCGATGAGTTCCTGCGCCGGGCGGTCGGCGGCGAGCATATGTTCCTTGCGCCGCAGTACCGCGCCCAGGCGGCGAACCGCCTGATCGTGGTGTTGTTCGACGCCGGCCCCCTGCAATTGGGCGCCGCGCGCCTGGTACACCTGGCGCTGCTGATATTGCTGGCGCGGCGAGCCGAGGAGGCGGGGGCGCAATTGCGCTGGGGCATTCTGCAAGGCACGCCGGTGTTGCATGAGCTGGACTCGTCGGCGCAACTCAAGCGCTTGCTCGAAGCCCGCACCTATGAGGTCGCGAGCGACACTCATTGGCTGGCTTGGCGTGACGCCCTGGCCGAACATCGGGTGGGAGAGTGCTGGGTGGTCGGCCAGCGCTTGCCGCCTACCGATTCCAAGACCTGCACCCACCGCGTGCAGATTGCGCGCAATCTGGACGGACGCAGTCTGTCTTTTGCCTTGCAGTCACGACGCGTTTCGCTGCCCATGCCCGACGAGCAACAGGCGGTGCGCCTGCTCAAGGGCCAGTTCGATAACGCCGCGCATACCCCGCCGCCCACCGCCAGCGGGCGGGTGGCGCGGGTGGCTTTGACATTGCCACCGATCATCTCCGGCTCCGGCAACTATGTTGCCCTGCGCCTGCTCGACGAACATGGCATGGCGGTGATCAAGCTGCCGCACAAAAACCAGAAAAAAGCCCTGGAGGTACGCCGTCGCCTGTGGGGCAAACACCAGCATGTGTTTGCCGCCGCGTTTAACTATCGCAGCCTGGGTGCGGTGCTCGGTGATGGCCACATCCTGACCTTCTGGAATATCCCCGGCCTTGTTTCCTCCAACAAACCTGCACGCGAAGAGCTGCACTTGCCACCGGGCACCGCGACCTTGCTGCCCGCGGTGTGGCTGCGCGGCCAACAAGCGGAACGTCTGTATGTGCTCGATACAAATGGTCAACTCGCCCACTGGCAGCGTCCCGGTCATGGACCGAGGGGCGCGTTTTTCTCGGTGACCAACAATGTCATAGGCTTGGCGCAGCTGGATGCCCTGTTGTTGGTCTACGCCCGCAGCGAGGCCGGGCAACTGGTGGCGTACCCCGCAACGGCCTCCGGTGTCCGCAGTTCCGGCTATGCGGTCGGTGCAGCGGCCGGGGTCAGCCAGGTACTGTTCGCCAGCACCGCCCACTGGAAGTACACCTTTGGCGGGTGCGCATTACTCACTCACCATGACGGCCGCCAGAGTTGGCGCCTGGTGACCCACGACAGCTTCCCCGCGAAAAAGGCGCAGATCGACTTGGCGCCGGGCTGGAGTGCTATCGGCCTGCATCACCACGTGGCCGCGCAGGAGTGCTATGCACTGGTACTGCTGGGCCCGAACCAGCACACGGTCGGCCTGTACTCGGAAGGCCAACAACAGACGCTGTTCACCACCTCTGCACCGATTGCCCGTGCGAGCTTCTGCCCCATGAGCGGGCTGGTGGCGGTGCTGACCACCGCCCGGGAACTCCTGGTGTTCAACGTCACCGAGCGCGCCATGCGTTTGCAAGTCATGTGCGACCTGAAACAAGAGCCTGCCCATGCATGAGCACGAACCCCTGCTGATCCGCCGACCGCTGCTGACCGGCCACCAGTCCATCGACGGTGTGTGGTTGCCTGCCGACCGCTTCACCACGCAGGAGCGGGCTCGCCTGATCCTCGGACACTGGCGCACGGGCGCCGCCGCCTACCGTTTTGCCGACGGAGATGTGTTGCAGTTCAGCGCGCCCGTCGCGCTGGATTGCCAGACCCTTGCCGGCTGGCCGCTGGTCCGCCAGGGGCGTGGTTTGTGTTCGGCACGGCTGACCGCTGAAGAGCTGCGTGCTTTACCCGCCGCCGACCTGTGGCTGGTGCGTGGCAGCCAGGTGCACGCCTTGCAGT
Source organism: Pseudomonas azotoformans (assembly GCF_900103345.1). NCBI lineage: Bacteria > Pseudomonadati > Pseudomonadota > Gammaproteobacteria > Pseudomonadales > Pseudomonadaceae > Pseudomonas > Pseudomonas azotoformans. Next base: position 1,765,241 of record NZ_LT629702.1, on the reverse strand, counting down.
TGCGCGACGCCGAGGTCCTTGAACCTGGGTTGTGGCTGGAGATCAGCGCCTACACCTTACTCGATACCTTCGATTGTCATGCGCCGGTTGCGCTGCTGCTGCCGGTGCCGGACATCACCGATGTGCGTGAGATCCTTGGCGGCTTGGCGCCGGTCAGTCCCGAGCAGGAAGCCGTGATCCGCGCGTTGCTGGAGCGTCAACCGCCAGCGCCGAAAGCAGCGCCTCCCAAGGCGGCCCAGCCATGGGCCAGTGAGGCGCCCGCGCAGTACCCGGCGTTGAAACTGGGCGCTACCCTGGCGTTGGTCGCCGGGTTGATCTGGATGGCCACTCATAGCCAATCCCAACCCTTGACGCCGATTCCTGCTGCGACCACTGAAGACATCAGCCGCGTGATCCTGGGCATGTTGCTAGGCGCAACGGTGTTCACTGCCTTATTGATGGGCATCAACAAATACCTGCGCCGAGGCGTGCGGCCCGTCGGCGCCGCGCCTTCGGCACCGGCTGGTCCGGGCATCGCCGAGCGGGCCAGACCGGCTCGGCAGAAACCCTCCGCCTGGCGCCGTTGGCTGACCCGTCTGACCGAACATTCAAAACTCTCCAGGCTCTACGGCAAACGCCAGGCCGCCTACATGCAGCGCATGCTGGAGATGTTCGAGGACGGTGATTTTGCCGAAGCCTTGCGCCATGCCATTCCTTTGGGCGGCCAGGAGCCGGAGGCTGAACAGAACTTCGGCACGCCGCAGCGGCGCCAGGACCTGACCCTCAGCCAGCAGAGCGGGCCAGGCCGCGCCTATCACTTCGAACAAAGCCTGACCGAGCACCTGCGCGAGGTCTATCGCCGCTCCTACGAACGCCTGGCCCGGGAAAACCGGATCGAAGAAGCGGTATTTGTCCTCGCCGAACTGCTCAAGGAGCGCCAGGAAGCCCTCGACTACCTGGAAAAACACGCACGTTACCAACAGGCTGCCGACCTGGCCCTGGCCTGGGACATGCCGTCGGCGGTCATCGTGCGTTTGCTGTGCCTGGCCGAGAACTGGCAGCGCGCCTTACTGGTGGCGCGGCGTGACGATGCATTTGCCGATGCCGTGGTGTTGCTCCAGGCCAGGCAGCCGCAGATTGCCGAGCGTTTGCGCCTGGAGTGGGCCGAATCGCTGATCGCCAAGGGCCTGTGGCTGCAAGCCGTCGAGGTGGTGTGGAGCCTGCCGGATGAGCGCCCGCGTGCTGCGCAATGGTTGCTCAATGCCGAAGCGGCCGGAGGGCGGCTGGCGATGGGAGCCTTGGTCAAACGCGCGATTCTGCTGCCGCAGACCCTGGAAGCCTACGGGCCGTGGATCGAACAGTTGCGCGACGCTCCCGACCGACACGCCGAGCGTGATGCCCTGGCGCACGCCCTGTTGGCGCACAAATCCGATGCCGCTGCCCTGAGTTGGCTGGCCGGTGCAACCGTGCACGCGGTGATCGCCGACCAACTCAGTGGTCGCGGCGGGCTGAATTTCAATCAGCTGCAAGCGCTGGTCAAGATGAGCCGCGATAAATTATTGCAGGCGGACTTGCCTGGCCAGGCCCTGAAGCGGCCTGCCATGCGCTCGTTGGTACGGGTGGGCGATGCGCTGGAGTGGACCGCCCCGACCCAGGGCAGCCGACCGATATACGACGCGGTGGCGCTGGATGACGAGCGTTACCTGGTGGCGCTGGGCGAGGCCGGTGCGATGGTGACGGATGCCAGCGGCCAGCCACTGTTCCACTTCGCCGTGCCGGCCCAGCGGATTGTCCTGGCTCACAGTCGGCAGATGGCGCTGGTGCTGGCCCGGCGTGACCGGGTATGGCGTATCAGCAAGCTCGACCTGGTCAACCGTACCGCCACCGACCTGGGCGTGCAGGTGCTGGAGGTGTTCGCCGAGCAGTTTGACGGCAGCACCTGGACCCTCGGTCAGGACCGGCAACTGCGCGTGGTGGACGTGGATCGCAACTTTCAGACCCTGTGGCATGTCAGCGACTTGCCGGGGGCGCTGCGCGCGCTCAAGAGCAACGAACATAATGAGTTTCTCTGGCTCTACAACCCGCGCGAGGGTGTCGAACGCTGGCACTATCGCTTGCCTGAGCGTCGCTTGGCCGGGCGCGATCCGGCATCCGCGCAGTCGGAGGAGAGCCACGCGCTGTACTGTGCACTCGACCAAACCATCGAGTACGGGATCAGGTGTCGCGATGACGAAGAGCCGACGCTGATCCTGGATGTCAATGGCAACCGCAAGGGGTATCGCATGCCGGGCTGTGACGAAGGTTTCTTCGACGGCGACCCGGTGCGCATTGCCCTCGACGCGCAGTGGTTGGTGTTCGGCTATATCGCCGGCGAACGCGACACGCGCTGGCACTTTATCCATCGCGCCAGTGATCACCTGTGTGCGGTGCTGCACTGGCCTCGTTACGAAGTGAACATCCGTCGCACCGAGGACGGCTGGCTGTTATTCGACGACCAGGGGCGCTTGAGCCATGTCACCGTGGACGGTGCGCGTCTGCGTAACCTCAGTTTGCACTGACCGAGTCCGGCATCAACGTGGCGATCAACGCGCGAATGGTGCCGGGTAACGCCTCCAGCTCCCGCACCAGGATGCTGCGCTCGCGGATTGCCCAAGTCTCATCGAGCTTTACCGCCACCAATTGCATGGTGCGACTGTGGCGCACGGCGGCGGACTCCGGAATGATGCCGATGCCCACACCGGCTTCGACCATCCGGCAGATCGCCTCGAAACTCGACATCTGGATGCGCAGCGACAGCTGTTTGCCCAGTCGCTCGACGTGTTCACGCAAGAAGCTCAGCAAAGTACTGCCTTCATGCAGGCCGATATGCTGGTAGGCGAGGGTCTGTTCCAGGGTGACGGAGGGTTGTTCCGCCAGCGCATGCCCCACCGGCACCATCAGCACCAGTTTATCCGTGCTGAAGTGCAGTACCTGCAACCCCGAGGCTTCCACGGGGCCGGCGATGATGCCCATGTCGCTGGTGCCATCCAGTACGCCGCGCACGATGTCGCGGGACAGGCGCTCCTGCAGGTCCACGGTCACGCCGGGGCGCTGGGACAGGAAGCCCGCCAGCACCTCCGGCAAGAATTCGGTGACCGCCGTGGTGTTGGCGAAGATGCGGATATGCCCGGCCGAATCCACGCCGTATTGGGTGAATTCGCTCTTCAGGTAATCCACCTGGCGCATGATCAACCGTGCATGGTGCAGCAGGCGCTCGCCGGCCGGGGTGATCTCCACGCCACGGCTGTCGCGGTACAGCAGGCGCGTGTCGAGTTGGCCTTCAAGCGCCTTGATCCGCGCACTGGCGGCGGCCGGCGAGAGGAACGCGCGTTTGGCGCCCTGGGTCAGGCTGGGGGATTCGGCGATGTGGATAAACAGGCGCAGGTCGGCCAGATCGAAGTGCATGCAAGACTCCCGGGACAGGATGGCGGCGTTCAGCATAACCGAACGCTGGTTTATTGAAATGCAAATTCCCGGAACGGGTGCGTCCTTGCATGATCCGGGGCAGACACTCACTGCCCGAGGACCTGCACCCGATGAGCGCCACCGATTGGATCGGCCGAAGCGAAACCGCCCACGACCACCTCAGCCATAACCTGCTCAAGCGTATAGCCGCCACCTTTGGCGAAGCCGTGCCCGAAGACGGCGCGGATATCCCGCCGCTGTGGCAGTGGTGTTTCTTCCAGGACCCACTGCCGGAAACCGCCCTGGGCGGTGATGGTCATCCGGCCCGTGGCGGCTTCCTGCCGCCGGCCGACAACCGCAATCGCATGTGGGCCGGTGGGCGCATCGAGTTCCTGCATGCACTGCGTGCCGGTGAGGCGGCGACCCGGGTGTCGACCATCACCCAGGTCGAAGAAAAGACTGGGCGCACCGGCGCGCTGCTGTTCGTCACCGTGCGCCACGACTACTCCCAGCAAGGCCGCCTGGCGATCCGCGAGGAACAGGACATTGTCTACCGCGAACCCACGCCGCCCAAATCGGGCAGCGGCGAGGCGCTGGGGCAGGGCGAGTGGTGCGAAACCGTCGACCCCACGCCGACCCTGCTGTTTCGCTATAGCGCGGTGACCTTCAACGGCCACCGCATTCACTACGACTACCCCTACGTCACTGGCACCGAAGGCTACTCCGGGCTGGTGGTGCACGGGCCGCTGATCGCCACCCTGAGCCTGCGTGCGTTTTGCCGCGCCCATCCTGAAGCCACCTTGCGCCGGTTTGCCTATCGCGGTGTGCGCCCATTGATTGCGCCGCAACCCTTCGAAGTGGGCGGGCGCGTCACCGAAACCGGCGTTGCCCAACTGTGGGCTGGCAATAGCGATGGCCTGGCGCAGCAAGCCCAGGTGAATTTCGAATAATCCAAGAACAACAGGCGGAGAGCCGCAGATGAACCCGAATGACAACGAAGAACTCAACGCCATCCGCGAAGGCGTGCGCGCCTTGTGCGCTGAATTCGATGCCGCTTACTGGCGCAGGATCGATGAAGAGAAGGGCTTTCCCGAGGCTTTCGTCAAGGCGCTGACCGACGCCGGCTGGCTGTCGGCGATGATCCCCGAGGAATACGGCGGTTCCGGCCTGGGCCTGGCCGAGGCCTCGGTCATCCTCGAAGAAGTGAACCGCTGCGGCGGCAACTCTGGCACCGTGCATGGCCAGATGTACAACATGTTCACCCTGTTGCGGCATGGCAGCGAAGCGCAGAAACGCTTCTATCTGCCCAAACTGGCCAGCGGCGAATTGCGCCTGCAATCGATGGGCGTGACCGAGCCGACCACCGGCACCGATACCACCAAGATCAAGACCACCGCGATCAAGCGCGGCGACAAGTACGTGATCAACGGCCAGAAGGTGTGGATCTCGCGGGTCCAGCATTCCGACCTGATGATCCTGCTGGCGCGCACTACGCCGTTGGCCGAGGTGAAGAAGAAATCCGAAGGCATGTCGATCTTCCTCGTCGACCTGCGCGAAGCCATCGGCAACGGGCTCACCGTGCAGCCCATCGCCAACATGGTCAACCACGAGACCAATGAGCTGTTCTTTGACAACCTGGAGTTGCCGCTGGACAGCCTGATCGGCGAAGAGGGCAAGGGTTTCAAATACATCCTCGACGGCCTCAACGCCGAACGCACGCTGATCGCCGCCGAATGCATCGGCGATGGCCGCTGGTTTATCGAAAAGGCCAGCGCGTATGCCCGTGACCGCGTGGTGTTTGGCCGGCCCATCGGGCAGAACCAGGGCGTGCAGTTCCCGATTGCCGAAGCGCATATCGAGATCGAAGCAGCAGACCTGATGCGCTGGCGTGCCTGCGAGGAATACGACAGCGGCAAGCATGCCGGTGCCAGCGCCAACATGGCCAAGTACCTGGCGGCCAAGGCGTCCTGGGAGGCGGCCAATGCCTGCCTGCAAACCCACGGCGGTTTCGGCTTTGCCTGCGAGTACGACGTGGAGCGCAAATTCCGCGAGACGCGCCTGTACCAGGTGGCGCCGATCTCCACCAACCTGATCCTGTCCTATGTGGCCGAGCACCTGCTCGAACTGCCACGCAGCTTCTGAGGGCCCGACCATGAGCCATACCCAAGCCTTGTGTCGGTTCCTGGCGGATCTGCACTACGCACAGTTGCCTGAAAACGTCCTCGCGCGCACCGAAGACCTGTACCTGGATTGGCTGGCCTCGGCGCTGGCGAGTAAAGGGGCGCACCCGATTCCGTTGTTCGAGCGCTATGCCCAGAAGATGGGGCCGAGCAGCGGCCCGGCCCAGGTGATCGTCAATGGCACCAGCAGCAGCGCCTACTTCGCCGCGTTGGTCAATGGCGCTTCATCGCACCTGGTGGAGCAGGATGACCTGCACAACAGCTCCGTGTTGCACCCGGCGACCGTGGTATTTCCGGCTGCTTTGGCCGCCGCCCAGGACCTGGGCAAATCCGGGCGCGACTTGCTGCTGGCCTCGGTGGCCGGTTACGAAGCCGGTATCCGCATCGGCGAATTCATGGGTCGTTCCCACTACCGCATCTTTCACACCACGGCCACCGTCGGCACCCTGGCGGCGGCGGTCGCGGTGGGCAAGTTGCTGGATTTCAACCAAGAACAATTCATCAACCTGCTCGGCAGCGCAGGCACCCAGGCCGCCGGGTTGTGGGAGTTCCTGCGCGATGCCGCAGACTCCAAGCAACTGCACACGGCCAAGGCGGCAGCGGACGGGTTACTCGCCGCTTACCTGACGGCGGAGGGGCTGACCGGTGCACGCAATATTCTTGAGGGCGACCAAGGGCTGGCGGCGGGCATGTCCAGCGATGCCGAGCCAGGCAAGTTGTCCGCCGGCCTGGGCAGTCGCTGGGCATTGCTGGAGACCTCGTTCAAGTTTCATGCGTCGTGCCGCCATACCCATCCTGCGGCCGATGCGCTGTTGGAGCTGATGCAGCGCGAACAGCTCGCCGCCGCCGATATCGCCCGCGTGGAAACCCGCGTGCATCAGGGCGCCATCGATGTGCTGGGGCGCGTGAACGTACCGGCCAGCGTGCACCAGGCCAAGTTCTCCATGGGCACTGTGCTGGGCTTGATCGCGGTGCACGGCAAGGCGGGGCTGACTGAATTCCATGAGCTGGCACTGACCGACCCGGCCGTCTGCGCCTTTCGCGACAAGGTCAGCATGACCCTCGACCCCGAAGTCGACGGCGCCTACCCGCAACGCTGGCTCGGCCGCGTGACCGTCACCACGCAGGATGGCCGCACGCTGCACGGCGCTATCGACGAGCCCAAGGGCGATCCGGGCAACACCCTGAGCCGCACGGAGCTGGCGGACAAATTCCAGCGCCTCGCCCAATTCAGCAACGCCCGCACACCGGCCCAGGCCAACGCCCTGATCGACAAGGTCTGGGATTTGCGCAACACCACGTCCATGGCCCACTGGCTCTGAGGAACTGTCATGACTAACCCAAGACCGCTGGACGGCATCACCGTTGTCAGCCTGGAACATGCGATTGCCGCGCCATTCTGCACCCGTCAGTTGGCGGACCTGGGCGCCCGGGTGATCAAGATCGAACGCCCCGGCGCCGGTGACTTTGCCCGTGGCTACGACGAACGTGTGCGCGGCCTGGCCTCGCATTTCGTGTGGACCAACCGCTCCAAGGAAAGCCTGACCCTGGACCTCAAGCAGGACGAGGCGGGCGATATCCTCGACACCTTGCTCGCGGACGCCGATGTGCTGGTGCAAAACCTCGCGCCCGGTGCGGCGGCACGCATGGGCCTGTCGTTCGAGGCGCTGCATGTGCGTTTCCCGCGGCTGATCGTCTGCGATATTTCTGGCTATGGCGAGGGTGGGCCGTACGAGAAAAAGAAGGCCTACGACCTGTTGATCCAGAGCGAGGGCGGTTTTCTCTCGGTGACCGGCGGCCCTGGCGACGACCAGATGGCCAAGGCCGGTTGCTCCATCGCTGATATCTCGGCAGGCATGTACGCCTACAGCGGCATCCTTTCGGCGCTGCTGCTGCGCGGCAAGACCGGCAAGGGCAGTCGCATCGACGTGAGCATGCTGGAAAGCCTGGTGGAGTGGATGGGCTACCCGATGTATTACGCCTTCGACGGCGCCCCGCAGCCACCGCGTGCCGGGGCCGCGCATTCGACGATCTACCCCTACGGCCCGTTTCCCACCGGCGATGGCGGCACGGTGATGCTGGGTTTGCAGAATGAGCGTGAATGGGCGGCGTTCTGCGACAAGGTGCTGCTCACGCCTGAATTGGCGACGGACGAGCGTTTCAGCGCCAACTTCAAACGCTCGGCGAACCGTGAGGTGCTGCGCCAGATCATCGTCGACAGCTTTGCGCAGTTGGATGCCGAGGCGGTGATCCAACGCCTGGAGGACGCGCAGATCGCCAGCGCCCGGGTCAACGATATGCAGGGCGTATGGGACCACCCGCAACTCAAGGCCCGTGACAGCTGGCGCGAGGTCGATAGCCCGGCGGGTCCGCTGCCGTCGCTGTTGCCGCCGGCCCGCAATGCGGCGTTTACCCCGCGCATGGACGGCGTTCCGGCGCTGGGCCAGCACAGCCAGGGCATTCTCGACCGGCTCGGTTACTCCGGCGATGCCATCGACAGCCTGCGTGCACGCGGCGTTATCTAAATAAGGAATTCTGTGATGCCAAAGCCATTGGTGCGTTCGGCGTTGTTTGTACCCGGTAGCCGACCGGAACGATTCTCCAAAGCCCTGGCCAGTGGGGCCGATGCGGTGATCGTGGATTTCGAGGACGCGGTGGAAGAACCGCTCAAGCGCCAGGCGCGGGATAACCTCGGGGCGTTCCTGACGGCGAACCCTGCTGCCCAGGTATGGGTGCGCATCAATGCGCCGGAGCATGCCGAGCACTTCGAGGATGTGGCGTTCTGCAAAGCCCATGTGAATGTGGCGGGGGTGTTGCTGCCCAAGGTTGAAAGTGCCGCGCAAGTGGCGGTGGTTGCCGCCACCGGCAAAGTGATCTGGCCGATTATCGAAAGCGCCCGTGGCTTGCTGGCCGTGGCCGAGATCGCCCATGCGCCGCAGGTGCAGCGCCTGTCGTTTGGCGGGCTGGACCTGGCGCTGGACCTGAACCTGAGCAGCAACTCCGCGGCCGCGCAGTTCGCCCTGGACCAGGCGCGCCTGGCGCTGATTGTGCATTCGCGGGCGGCGGGTTTGGTCGCGCCGTTGGACGGCGTACACCCGGCCATCGATGACCCGGAAGGCCTGCGCCGTTCGATCCGGCATGCCTATGAAATGGGCTTTGCCGGGGCGCTGTGTATCCATCCCAAGCAGGTGGCGGTGATCCATGCAGCGCTCGCACCGAGCGCCGCAGACCTGGCTTGGGCGCAGCGGGTGGTGGACGCCGGCGCCCATGGCGCAGGGGCCTACCAGATCGATGGGCAGATGGTGGATGCGCCGGTGCTGCTGCGGGCGCAACGACTTCTGGCCGCCTCTATCTAGCTGGAGAAACCGAATCAAAATGTGGGAGCGGGCTTGCTCGCGAATGCGGTCTATCAGTTACCTATAAATTGACTGACGCTCCGGCGTTCGCGAGCAAGCCCGCTCCCACATTGGATCGCTGTTGTAGCTCAGATTGGCGTTCGGCCACGCCGAACGCAGGTATCTAAAATTCGAAATTCACTACACGCGTCACATCAGGCACCTTGCCTTACAACACAACAATAAGAAGGTGATTTTCCATGCTCAAGCTCTCCCGGGCGCTGCTGTGCGCCGCCACCTTGTTTGCCGCAGGCCTGGCCCAGGCGGCGGACCCGATCGTGATCAAGTTCGCCCACGTGGTGGCCGAAAACACCCCCAAAGGCCAGGGCGCGCTGCTGTTCAAGAAGCTCGCCGAAGAACGCCTGCCGGGCAAGGTGAAGGTCGAGGTGTACCCGAACTCGTCGCTGTTCGGCGATGGCAAGGAAATGGAAGCGCTGCTGCTGGGCGACGTGCAGATGCTGGCGCCGTCCCTGGCCAAGTTCGAGCAATACACCAAGCAGGTGCAGATCTATGACCTGCCGTTCCTGTTCAACGACCTGGCCGCCGTCGACCGCTTCCAGGCCGCCCAGGGCAAGGAACTGCTGACCTCGATGCAGGACAAGAACATCCTCGGCCTGGCCTATTGGCACAATGGCCTCAAGCAATTGTCCGCCAACAAGGCGCTGCATGAGCCCAAGGATGCCCGTGGCCTGAAGTTCCGCGTACAGGCCTCCAGCGTGCTGGAAGAGCAGTTCAAGGCGATCCGCGCCAACCCTCGCAAGATGAGCTTCGCCGAGGTGTACCAGGGCCTGCAGACCGGCACCGTCAACGGCACCGAGAACACCTGGTCGAACTATGAAAGCCAGAAGGTCAACGAGGTGCAGAAGTACTTCACCGAGTCCAACCATGGCCTGATCGACTACATGGTGATCACCAACGCCAAGTTCTGGAACGGCCTGCCACCGGACATCCTCAGCACCCTGGAGCAGATCATGGTCGAGGTCACCGTCGAGGTGAACAAGCAGGCCGAAGCGCTGAACCAGTCGGCCAAGCAGAAGATCGTCGACGCCAAGACCAGCGAAATCATCGAACTGACCCCGGAGCAACGCCAGCTTTGGCGCGAAGCCATGCGCCCGGTGTGGCAGAAGTTCGAGGGTGAGATCGGGGCTGATCTGATCAAGGCCGCGGACGCCTCCAACCAGTAATTGCGGTGTGTACCGACTCAAAATGTGGGAGCGGGCTTGCTCGCGAAAGCGGTGGGTCAGTCACCAGGGCTATCAACTGAAGGACTGTATTCGCGAGCAAGCCCGCTCCCACATTTGATCTCGGTACCACTCCGAGCCTTGCATTACCCATCTCTTTTTCGCGAGGTTTTGCCATGCAAACGCTAAGGCGCGTCTGGGAGCACCTGGAGGAAGGTTTCATTGCCTTCCTGCTGGCCGCCATGACCCTGGTGACATTTGTCTACGTCATGCTCAACAACATCTACACGCTGTTCTTTGCCCTGTCTGACAAGTGGGCCTTCAGCAGCGCCTTTTTCGGCGCCCTGGGCGACCACACCATGACCTGGGCCCAGGACATGACCTGGAGCGTGGCGCTGACCAAGGCCATGTTCGGCTGGCTGATTTTCTTCGGTATTTCCTACGGCGTACGCACCGCCGGCCACCTTGGCGTGGACGCACTGGTCAAGCTGACCAGGCGCCCGGTGCAACGCTTGCTTGGCATGCTCGCCTGCCTGTGCTGCCTGGCCTATGCCGGGCTGTTCATGATCGCCAGCTACAAATGGGTCAGCGCGGTGATGACCGCGCATATCGGCGCCGAAGACCTTGACCAGTACGGCATCGACGTCGGTGACATCGTGATCATCGTGCCCATTGGTTTTGCCATGGTGTTTATGCGCTACCTGGAAATTTTCTACCGCATCTTTACCCACCGTCAGGTCGGGTTGGGGCTGGCCGACGAGGCCGGTGAGGCCAGCAAATTGGCCGGCAGCCATGAGGAGCGTCACTGATGGCCGTTCTCTGTCTGTTTCTGCTGTTGTTCGTGTTTATGTTCCTCGGCGTGCCGATCGCGATTTCCCTGGGCTTGTCCGGTGCCGTGTCGATCCTGATGTTCAGCCAGGACTCGGTGAGCTCCCTGGCGATCAAGCTGTTCGAGACCTCCGACGCCTACACCTTCCTGGCGATTCCGTTCTTCCTGCTGTCCGGTGCGTTCATGACCACCGGCGGTGTGGCACAGCGCCTGATCGATTTTGCCAACGCCTGTGTCGGGCATATCCGTGGCGGCCTGGCCATTGCGGCGGTGTTGGCGTGCATGCTGTTTGCGGCGCTGTCCGGTTCGTCACCGGCGACCGTGGCGGCGGTAGGTTCGATTGCCGTGGCGGGCATGGTGCGTTCCGGCTACCCGAAGGAGTTCGGTGCGGGGATCATCTGCAACGCCGGCACGCTGGGCATCTTGATCCCGCCGTCGATCGTGATGGTGGTGTATTCGGCGGCGACTGAAACCTCGGTCGGCAAGCTGTTCATGGCCGGGGTGATTCCGGGCCTGTTGCTGGGCCTGATGCTGATGATCGCCATCTACATCGTCGCACGCATCAAGAAGCTGCCGGCCCAGCCCCGGGCGACCTTCCGCGAATGGCTGACCTGCGCACGCCGCGCCTTCTGGGGCCTGTTGCTGCTGGTGATCATCCTCGGCGGCATCTACAGCGGCATGTTCACCCCGACCGAAGCGGCAGCGGTGGCGGCGGTGTACTCGGCGTTCGTGGCGTTGTTCGTCTACAAGGACATGAAGCTGCGCGACTGTCCCAAGGTGCTGCTGGAATCCGGGCGCCTGGCGATCATGCTGATGTTCATCATCGCCAATGCGATGCTCTTCGCCCATGTACTGACCACCGAGCAGATTCCCCAGGAAATCACCGCATGGGTGATCTCCGAAGGGCTGACGCCGATTGGTTTCCTGATCATGGTCAACGTGGTGCTGCTGGTAGCGGGCAGCTTTATGGAGCCGTCGGCCATCGTGCTGATCCTGGCGCCGATCTTCTTCCCGATTGCCATGAAGCTGGGTATCGACCCGATTCACCTGGGGATCGTGATGGTGGTGAACATGGAAATCGGCCTGGTGCACCCGCCGGTAGGGCTGAACCTGTTCGTGACCTCGGCGGTGACCGGGTTGACCCTGGGGCAGACCATCCGTGCGGCGCTGCCGTGGCTGATGATCCTGCTGGTGTTCCTGATCATGGTCACGTACTTGCCGTTCATTTCGCTGGCGCTGCCGCACTGGCTCGGGATGTAACCCAACTTGCAGGAGCCGGCAAGCCGGCTCCTGCAGGGCGTGTGCATCAGTGGTCCAGCGCACTCAAGATCGCATGGGCGACCTTTACCCGTTCGGCATTCGGGTAGTTCTTGTTGGCCAGGATCACTACGCCGATGTCCTTGCTCGGCACGTACGCCACGTAGGCGCCAAACCCACGGGTCGAGCCGGTCTTGTTGTACAGCACGTTGGCCGGTTGCGCCTGGGCCGGGGTTAACCATTTCACTTTGTGCGGCTCCATCGCCATCGGTGTGGAGTTGCCCTCCATCAGCGCTTGCAGCGTGATCGGGTAGGGGTAGTACTCCCAGCCCAGGCCCTGGGTCATGCCGTTCACCGTGTAGTAACCGGTGTGGGTGGTGGCGATGGCCTGTTGCAGCGGTTTCTCCAGGGTTTGCGGGTGCATGTTCAGCATTACGTACCGCGCCAGGTCCTGGGCGCTGGTCTTGATGCCATAGGCTTCGCTGTCCAGCGCGCCGGGGCCGACGCGTACCGGTTTCTGGTCCTTGTCGTAGCCTTGGGCGTAGGTCTGGGTTTTGTCTGCCGGTACGCTGACATGGGTGTTCGTCAGGCCCAGCTTGGGCAGCAGGGTTTTCTCCATGGCGACGTTGAAAGGCTGGCCCAGGCTTTGCGCACTGAGGTAGCCGAACAGGCCAATGCTGGGGTTGGAGTAGAGACGCTGTGCACCGGGTGCGTAAGTGGGTTTCCAGCGCTGGAAGTAAGCGAGCATGGTGTCGGCGCTGTCGGCGGCGTCCGGAAATTGCAGTGGCAGGCCGCCGGGTGTGTAGGTGGCCAATTGCAGCAGGCTGATGCGGTCGAAGGCACTGCCCTTGAGTGCGGCGAGATGCTGGCTGGCCATGTCCGACAACTTCAGCTTGCCGCTGGCCGCAGCGTAGCCGCCGAGGGTGGCGGTGAAGGTCTTGCTCACCGAGCCGATTTCGAACAGCGTGTCTTCGGTAACGGGCTGTTGCTTGTCTTTGTTGGCGACGCCGTAGTTAAAGTATTGCACCTTGCCCTTGTTCACCACGGCTACCGAGAGGCCGGCGATGCCTTGCTGCTGCATCAGGGGTTCGACGCTGCTGTCCACGACCTGGCGCAGGTCGGTGGCGGCCATGCAGGTGCCGGAGCTGATAAATAAGGCTGAAATCAGCAAATGTCTAACGTTGGAGTTCATGGGTGTTCGCTTCCATGTAAATGATGCACTGACGATCGGGGCCTGCGCAGGCGTGGCAAATCTAGTCAGGTTCGGCCCCTGCGGCAAACGATGATATCTTGCAGCTGCCATTAGAAAATCTAGGGTAGACAATGCTGCGTTCCCATTTGCCCCTCAATGCCCTGCGCGCGTTCGAGGCGTCGGCCCGGCACCTGAGCTTCACCCGGGCAGCCATCGAGTTGTGCGTGACCCAGGCTGCGGTCAGCCATCAGGTGAAAAGCCTGGAGGCGCAACTCAATGTCACCTTGTTCAAGCGCCTGCCACGCGGCCTGATGCTGACGCGTGAAGGTGAAACCCTGCTGCCGGTGTTGCGCGAGTCCTTCGACCGCATCGCGCATACCCTCGGTCAGTTCGAGGGCGGCCACTACCGTGAGGTCCTCACTGTCGGGGCGGTCGGCACCTTCGCGGTCGGCTGGTTGTTGCCACGCCTGGCGGACTTTCAGCAGCGCTACCCGTTTATCGACTTGCGCCTATCGACCCACAACAACCGCGTCGATGTTGCCGCCGAAGGCCTGGATTACGCGATCCGTTTCGGCGCCGGCGCCTGGCACGGTACGGATGCCTGCGAACTGTTGGGAGCCCCGCTCAGCGTACTCTGCATACCGCAACTGGCCGAACAGTTACACGCACCGGCCGATCTGTTGAAACACACCTTGCTGCGTTCCTATCGCGCCGATGAGTGGAACCTGTGGTTTCAGGCCGCCGGTTTACCCGCCGACACCCTGCTGCCGCGCAGCATTGTGTTCGATTCTTCGCTGGCGATGATGGAGGCGGCCTTGCAAGGCCTCGGCGTGGCCTTGGCGCCGGCGATGATGTTTGCGCGGCAACTGGAGAGTGATGTGATTCGCCAGCCGTTCGACGTTGGCATCACCACCGGCAGTTACTGGTTGACGCGCTTGCAGTCGCGGGCTGAAACGGCGGCGATGCTGGCGTTCAAGGGCTGGTTGCAGGACAGGGCGAAGGAGGGCTGAATCGCTTTTTTTGAAACATAATGAAACATTCGTCGAGGGCGAGCGCTCTACCGCAACACCTGCACTGAGTTTTTCCATGAAAATACCGCGCCCCTCCGCCCGCATGCCGCACCTGACCCAACTGCGCAACCTGAAGATGGCACGCTCTGCCCACGCCTACGTGCGCGGCAGCACCGTACAATTTTACGAGTGGCTGCACAGCCAAAGCGGCCGCCGCTTGCCCCATGGCCCGGCGATCTGGATCTGCGGCGACTGCCACGCCGGCAACCTGGGGCCTACCGGCGATACCAAAGGCCGCATCGACATGCATATCCGCGACCTTGACCAGACGGTGATCGGCAACCCGGCCCACGATCTGGTGCGCCTGGCGCTGTCCCTGGCCACCGCCGCGCGCGGCTCGGACCTGCCCGGCGTCACCACCGCGCGCATGCTCGAAGAAATGATGGTGGGCTACGAACAGGCGTTCAAAGACAAGCCCGACGCCGCGCCGCCGCGTCCGTCCCAGGTCAAGGCGGGCATGCGCAGCGCCGTGGAGCGCACCTGGAAGAACCTGGCGCGTGAGCGCATCGAAAATGCTCGCCCGAGCATTCCGTTGGGCAAGCATTTCTGGTCGCTGTCACGGGCCGAAAAAACCGCACTGGAAACGCTCTGCGCCTCGGCCGACATCCATCAATTGGTGACGTCACTCAAAGGCCGCCCCAAGGACGCCGGGGTCGAACTGCTGGACTCGGCCTATTGGGTAAAGGGCTGCAGCTCCCTGGGCCTGCAGCGTTATGCCGCCTTGCTCGGCGTGGGCGACAAGGATGACCAGGAATATTGCCTGATCGATATCAAACAGGCCGTCGGCGCGGCGGCGCCCCGTGCGGCACGGGCGAAGATGCCCCGGGACAATGGCCGCCGGGTGGTGGAGGGCGCGCGTCAGCTGTCGCCTGGTTTGGGTGAACGCATGGTGGCGACGCGCATGCTGGACAATGGTTTTTTCATCCGTGAACTGTTGCCCCAGGACATGAAGCTGGAACTGGACGAATTGAGTGAGATCGACGCCATGCACGCCGCCGGTTACCTGGCGCGGGTGGTCGGTGTCGCCCATGCCCGGCAAATGGACCGTGATACGCGCAAGGACTGGATGGCCGTGCTGCAGGAGAACCGTTCCAAACAACTGGATGCGCCGTCGTGGCTATGGACCAGCGTGGTGCAACTGGTGGGGAGCCATGAGCAGGGCTACCTCAATCATTGCCGGCGCTATGCACTGGAACACTGACGTACCCACCTGTAGGAGCGAGCTTGCTCGCGAAGAACCTCAACGATCACGCAGTGCTCCTGGTTTTGCGCGGCGTTCTCGGGTTTTTCGCGAGCAAGCTCGCTCCTACATGTGTTGTTAGTCAGGCCAGGTATTTGCGGAACCAGCCCAACGTGCGTTCCCACGCCAGGTTCGCCGCCGCTTCGTCATACCGCGGCGTCGAATCATTGTGAAAACCGTGGTTGGCGCCCTTGTAGATGTACGCCTCATAGGTGGTGCCGGCTGCTTTCAGGGCCTTTTCATACGCCGGCCAACCTTCATTGATCCGCGTGTCCAGCTCACCGTAATGCAGCATGATCGGCACCTTGATGCGCGCTACGTCCTTGGCCTCCGGCTGGCGCCCGTAGAACGATACGGCCGCGCCCAATTCCGGGTAGGCCACGGCTGCCGCGTTGGTGACGCCACCGCCATAACAGAAACCGGTGATGCCCACCTTGCCGGTGCTGCTGTCGTGGTGCATCAGCCATTCGATGGCGGCGAAGAAGTCGTTCATCAGCTTGGTTGGGTCGACTTTCTGTTGCAGTTCCACGCCTTTTTCATCGTTGCCGGGGTAGCCGCCCACCGAGGTCAGGCCATCCGGCGCCAGCGCGATAAAGCCGGCCTTGGCCAGGCGCCGGGCGACGTCTTCGATGTAGGGGTTGAGGCCGCGGTTTTCGTGGACCACCACCACCGCCGGCAATTTGCCCGCCGCCTTGGCCGGGCGTACCAGGTAGCCGCGCACGCTGCCGTTGCCTTTAGGCGACGGGTAGGTGATGTAGTCGGCGACGATGTCCGGGTCGGTGAATTTCACCTGTTCGGCCAGGGCGTAGTTGGGACTCAGGGCCGCGAGCAGGGCCGAGGCGGTGAGCCCGCCGAAGGTGAACAGGGCGGCGCGGTCGAGAAATTCGCGACGGTTGAGCTTGCCGTGGGCGTAGCCGTCGTAGAGTTCCAGCAGTTCGGGCGCAAAGTCTTTCGCGGTGAGACGAGTCATCGGTGCAGTCCTCGATTAGCGGTGGCCATTAATGTAGACCAGGATCAGCTGTCACGGCCATGGGCGGCGGCGGCCAGTTGGCCGGTGTCGACGCGCACGAAGATCGAGTCGCCCACGGCGGTCAGTACGTCACCGGCGTACACCTCGCAGATCACGCGGGTCTTGCGCCCCACGTCGCCGTCGACACGGGCGCGCAGCGTGAGGGTGACGCCCATGGGTGTCGGCTTGATGAACTTGATGCCGAGGTTGCCGGTCACGCAATCGATGCGCGGCAGGCTGCCGGGTTCGCGGTGTTCGGCGCGGTAGTGGTAGGCCATGGCGGTCCAGTTGGAATGGCAGTCCACCAGCATCGCGATCAGGCCGCCGTAGACCAGGTCGGGCCAGCCGGTGTACTTTGCCTCGGGCAGGTGCTCGGCGACCAGGTGGATACCGTCCGCGTCCCAGCGGCTCTTGATGTGCAGGCCATGGGGGTTGCTGGCGCCGCAGCCGTAGCAGATGCCTTCCGGCGCGGTGGTGTCCTGCAGTGAAGGGGCGTGCATGCAGCGTCCTTATTGTTGTGGGGCGACTACTCTGTTTAGCAGGACAAACGCCCGATGGGAATAAATCCCTGGTATGAGGTGTTAGCTCGATACTGTGTTCTTACCTGTCGCGGAGCGTTGCATGAAACGTCGAATGTCCCCGGTCGCCGTCCTGGCCTTGATCCTTGCCTACTGCGCCAGCGCCCAGGCGGTGGAGTACAAGGACGTCAACCGCACCGCCAGTCAGATCAGCTTCACCTACAAGCAGTTGGGGCAGCTAGTGTATGGCACGTTCAGCGACTTCGAGGGCACCTTGACCTTTGATACGCAACAGCCGGAAGCCGGGCATGCCTTGCTCAAGATCCAGCTCGCCAGCATCGACGCCGGCAGCCCGGATGCCAACGACGAGCTGCAACGCGCCTCCTGGTTCGATACCGCGACCTACCCGGTGGGCGTGTATGAATCCACCGGGGTCAAGGCGCTGGGGGGTAACCGCTACATGGTCAGCGGTAACCTGACCATCAAGGGCACCACGCGGACGGTGGACGTCGACGTGGTGCTCAAGGAGCAGGGCGGCATTGGTGTGTTCGACGGCGAGTTCATCCTCAGGCGTGGCGACTTCAAGATCGGCGAGGGCGAGTGGGCCGGCAACAGCGTGGTGTCCAATGACATCAACATCAAGTTCAAGATGGTCGCGCCGCAGCGTTAACGGGCGAACTTCTTTGCGCCGGCTACGCAGCCGATCACTGCGACGGTGACCAGCACCATGCCCAGGCTGACCTGCTCGTGCAGCAGGCCCGCCGCCAGCGCCAGGCCGAAAAACGGTTGCAGCAATTGCAACTGGCCGACGGCGGCGATCCCGCCCTGGGCCAACCCGCGATACCAGAACACAAAACCGATCAGCATGCTGAACAACGCCACGTAGCCCAGGCTGAGCCAGGCGGGCAGGCTGATGCCGTGCAAACTTGCCGGCGCCAGCACCAGGCTCAACGGCACCACCACCGGCATCGACACCACCAGCGCCCAGCAGATCACCTGCCAACCGCCGAGGCTGCGCGACAGTTTGGCGCCTTCGGCATAGCCCAGGCCGCAGACCAGCACGGCCAGCAGCATCAGCAGGTCGCCGGCCGGTGCGGCGCTCAAGCCCTGGGCGAAGGCATAACCCATCACCAGCCCACTGCCCAGGATCGAAAACAGCCAGAACACCGGGCGCGGACGCTCGCCGCCGCGCAGCACACCAAACACCGCGGTGGCCAGCGGCAGCAGGCCGATGAACACGATGGAGTGGGCCGAGGTCACGTATTGCAGAGCCAGGGCCGTGAGCAGCGGGAAGCCGATCACCACGCCCAGGGCGACGATTGCCAGGGGCATCCACTGCTGACGTGCGGGGCGTTTTTCCTTGAACAGCCACAGCAGCAGTACGCCCAGCAGGCCGGCGATGGCCGCGCGGATCATGGTGAGGAAGACCGGGTCGAACTCCATCACGGCCAGGCGCGTGGCGGGCAAGGAGCCGCTGAAGATCACCACGCCGATAAAGCCGTTGATCCAGCCTTGGGCGCTGCCATTCAGGGTGTCGAGAGAGGAGGTGCGTTGCATGATCAGGCGTCCGGACAAGGAGGGGTTGCGTTGCGGTCATCCTAGAAGCGAGGATTAAGACAATCAAAAAATTGTCATGGATACAGCCCTATGCCCCGCGCGCGCTACAAGTCGTTGGTCGATACCTTTGCCCAAGCCATCCGCAGCGGAACGATGCCGCCCGGCACACGCCTGCCTACGCACCGGCAACTGGCCGCCGAGCATGGCCTGGCGCTGGTCACCGCCAGTCGGGTGTATGCGGAGCTTGAGGGGATGGGGCTGGTCAGCGGTGAAGCCGGGCGTGGCACCTTCGTGCGCGAAATCTCGCTGCCGCCGGGGCAGGGCAGTGGGCAGATGACGGTGGCGGCGGGCATGCTCGACCTGAACTTCAATTACCCTTCGTTGCCGGGCCAGGCGGATAGGTTGCGCACGGCGCTGCGTCAGTTGGCGCTCTGCGGCGATCTCGAAGCCCTGTTGCGTTACCAGCCCCATGCCGGCCGCTTGCATGAGCGCGCAGCGTTTGCGCGGCATTTGCTCAATCGCGGGCTCAGGGTGGACGCCGAGCAGGTGCTGCTGGTCAGTGGCGCCCAGCACGGCCTGGCGGTGACGATGATGGCCTTGCTCAAGCCCGGCGATGTGATCGCGGTGGATGCCTTGACCTATTCGGGGTTCAAGGTGCTGGCCGAAACCCTGCACCTGGAAATCGTCGCGATCCCGGTCACGCCAGTGGGGCCGGACCTGGACGCGCTACACAACCTGTGTCGCAAACGCCCGGTGCGCGCGGTGTACAGCATGCCAACCCTGCACAATCCATTGGGTTGGGTGATGGGCATGGCCCAGCGCGAACAGTTGGTGTCGATCGCCCGTTCGCACAATCTGATGATCATGGAGGACGCGGCCTACGCGTTCCTGGCCGAAGACGCACCGCCGCCGTTGGCGACATTGGCGCCGGAGCGCACGGTATATGTGGGCGGGCTGTCGAAAAGCGTCGCGACCGGGTTGCGGGTCGGGTTTGTCGCAGCGCCGATGGAATGGGTGAAACCACTGGAGCGCGCCCTCATGGCCACCACTTGGAACGTACCGGGTGTGATGAGCGCCATTGCGGTGGCCTGGCTCGAAGATGGCACCGTGGCCCAGTTGGAAGTGCAAAAGCGCCAGGATGCCCAGGCGCGGCAGGCCTTGGCGGCGCAGGTGCTGAAGGGGCTGGCGTACGTGAGCCATCCTTCTTCGTATTTCCTGTGGTTGCCCCTGGCGGAAGAGGCGCGGGCCGATCAGGTGGCCATGAGCCTGCAGCGCGAGGGTATTTCCGTGTCCACCGCCGAGCCGTTTGCCGTGTCGGCCCATGTGCCGCACGCACTGCGCCTGGCCTTGGGCTCGGTGGCGCTGCCGGCGCTGCGCGAGGCGTTGTTGAAGGTGCGCAAGGTGGTGGCCTGGTGAGCCGGGGTCAGCGGCTCACCGCTGGGCATCAGTATTTGTAGGCCTGACGTCCGATCAGCAGCCATTTGCCTTTTTGCTTCTGCCAGACCTGGAAGTTGTCGATATCGGTGGGCACTTCTACACCGCTGTTAACGGCCAGAGCGTGGAAGTGGTTGCGCACCAGTGCGGTGTCGCCTTGCAGGGTGATGGTCTGGTTCTGCATTTCCAGGGTCTTGAACGCGCTGGTGTGGGTTTCCAGGTCGGCGATGAATTGGTCTTTGTTCTGCACCTTGCCGCTGGAGTGACCGTAGGTGAGCTTGTCGGACGTCAGCGCGTGAAGCTGCTTGAGGTCCAGGTGCAACATGGCTTGGGTCAGTTGGTCGACCGCTTGGGCCACGTCCTTTTCGGCAGGGGCAGGCGCTGCTGCGACATAGCCGCTGAACAGGCACAGAAAACCGATCAGCACTTTGACGTTTTGCATGGGTGTTTCCTTATTGTTGTTGGAGGCTGGTACGACGGGTTAAGTCGTCGTACAACCATGCAATATTTCAGATGGGGAAGGAAAGTGAAATTTTGAAATATCCTGAAAAGATTCGGCTTTATCGCGCTGCAAAAAGGTCGTCGACTTATGTGATGTCCTAAGACATCAACCAGTGCACACCTTGCTTCCTGCGCGGGTAGCACATCGCTATGCTAGCGCCGAAACCCCACGGCGCCCGAGAGACAACATGGATTTTGACTGGCACAGCGACCCCATCACCCGCACCACTCCCGTTACCCCGCACTACAAAAACACTCAGAACGTTCGCCGCTTCATGCTTGAGCACTGCGGCCCAGGGTTCAAGTTCGACCGGCCCTTCATGGCCTGGATTCGCAACGATAGGCCCAAGACCCTGGGCGACGTGGTGGATGAGTGGCAACGTCGCAACGAGGATTCACGCCCATGACCCGCGACGAAAAATACCAGGCCGCGCAACTGCGCATCGGCTATCAGTTGAATGAATTCAAGATCGGTGGCAACTACACGCCGCTGGTCCGCGATGGCAACCACCTGTACATCAGCGGCCAGATCCCGCGTGTCGGCGATGCCATCGTGCTGCCGGGCAAGGTCGGTGACAGCCTGACCCTCGCCCAGGCGCAAGTCGCTGCCGGCATCAGCGCGTTGCGCTGCCTGGGGTTGCTCCAGCAGGCCCTGGGTTCGCTGGACCAGATCAAGGCCATCCCGCGCATCACCGTGTACGTGCGCAGTGCCGAGGATTTTGATCAGCAGAGTGAAGTGGCCAACGGCGCGTCGGACCTGTTGCACGAGATTCTCGGCAGCGCCGGGGTGCATACGCGTACCTCGATTGGCGTGATGCAGCTGCCGAAGTCGGCGGCGGTGGAGATCGACATGATCGCGCTGGCGCACGGCTGAGCGATCGATGATTACCCAAGGCATGGTGGTATTGATCCACTACAGCACGTACCTGGCACCGGGGCTGCTGTTGTTCGGCCTGTGGTTCGCCCTCACGCCCAAGTCGCTGACGGCGTTGCGCATCCTGATTCTGTTGATGGCGTTCGTGCTGATGCGCGATGTGATGACGCCGTTGGGCTTGTGGTCGCTGGGCAGCGAGGTGCAGCTTGCCTTCACGGCCAACACCTTGGTGCTGGCAGCGTTGGGCAGTTTTTCGGTGTTGTTGATTACGGCGCTTGTGCGGGTGGCACCTGACTTGGCGGCGCTGATCGTCTGGTCCAGGGGGCCGCGTGTCGCGGGACTGATGATCGGGCTCGCGGTGGGCGGTTTGATCGGTGTGCCGCTGCGGTTGTACCAGGGCATCGAAGCGTCAGCGCTTGTGGGTTATTGGGTATGGCTGCCGGGCATGGTCGTGTTGGCCTATGGTGCCAATGCGTTGGAGGAGGTGCTGTTTCGCGGTTTTCTACAGGGCTATCTGGAGCAGCATGTAGCACCGCTGCGTGCAGCTTTGATCAGCAGCGTAGCCTTTGCGGCCTGCCATACGTTCCTGGCCTTGAGCGTGACTCAACTGGGGTGGCCGGTGTTGTTGTTTACCCTGCTGGAGGGGCTGGCCTGTGCGTTGGTGCGCATGCGCCATGGAGTGCTGGCGGCGACGCTGACCCATGGCACGGCAATCCTGTTGATTGCCGTGCCCCACATCGCCTGATCTGAAACACAGGCGAAAATGTGGGAGCGGGCTTGCTCGCGAAAGCGGTGGATCAGTCAGCCTATTTGTGGCTGAAGGACCGTATTCGCGAGCAAGCCCGCTCCCACATGTTTGACCGCGTTTAGTCAGCTGCCAGCGGGGGCGTGCGCGGTGGAATCAGGCGTTTGCTGCCGGTGGCTTCATAGGCCGACGCAAAGCGCAGCAACGCCGAGTCATCATAGGCGCGCCCGGCAAAGGTGAGCCCCACCGGCATGCCGATATCCGCCATCACGCCCATGGGCACGGTGACGGTCGGCACGCCCAGGTGGCGGATGGCGAGGTTGCCGTTGGCCACCCACACGCCGTTGCTCCAGGCGATGTCGGCGGAGGCTTCGTTCACATCGGCATCCGCCGGGCCTACGTCAGCCACGGTGGGGAACAGCACGGCGTCGAGGCCAAGCTTGTCCATCCAGTCTTCCAGGTCGACCCGGCGGGTCTGTTCCAGGCCGCGCAGGCCATCGGGGACGGTGCTGATCTGGTCCCACGGGGTGATGCCACGCTCGGCCATGCGCACGTATTCGTCCATGCCGGCCGCAAGGTCGTCTTCGCGATTGGGCAGGGTGCCAGGATCGTGGGGGAAGATCTTCGGCCCGTCCACATCCGCCAGGCGGTTGAGCGCCGGATCGTTGTTGGCACGCAGGAAATCATCGAAGGCCCAGGCCGAGAGTTCCCACAGTTCATCGTGCAGGAATTCCTTGGACACCAGCCCACGGGTAAACACGGTGGGCGCGCCGGGGCGGTCGCCTTCGCAGTTGGACACCAGCGGGAAATCCACGTCGATCACTTCGGCTCCGGCGGCCACCAACGCTTGGCGGGCGTCGTTCCACAGGTCGATGACGCTGGCGCGGGTGTTGATCTTTTGCCCGGTGGGGCCGCCGATGCCGGGTTTTTCGCTGGTGCCGGCGTCGGGGTCGGCATTGATGTACATGCGTGGCACGCCAAAGCGTTTACCGGCGAGGGATTCGGCAGTCACGGCCAGGTCAGCGTAAGAAGCCGGGCGCACCGAGGTGACGCTCGGGATCGGCACCCAGGGTTGCAGGCGCCACAGGTCGCCACGGGTGTCCGGGTCTTCGGCCACCACCACGTCGAGCACTTCCAGCAGGTCGGCCATGGTGCGCGCGTACGGCACCACCACGTCCATGGTCGGCGTGAGCGGCCAGTTGCCGCGCACCGAAATCACCCCACGGGACGGGGTGTAGGCACACAGGCCATTGTTGGACGCCGGGCCGCGTCCGCTGGACCAGGTTTCTTCGGCCACGCCAAACGCCGCAAAGCTCGCCGCCGTCGCAGTGCCGGCCCCGTTGGATGAGCCTGAAGCAAACGGTGCCGTCAGGTAGTCGGCGTTATACGGGCTTTCCGCCCGGCCATACACGCCACGCTGCATGCCGCCATTGGCCATCGGCGGCATATTGGTCTTGCCCAGGCAGATGGCGCCGCCGGCGCGCAGGCGTTCGATGGTGAACGCATCGCGCTGGGCGACCAGGTCGGCAAACGCCGGGCTGCCGGACGCTGCGGTCAGGCCCTTGACCAGGTAGCTGTCCTTGGCGGTGTAGGGAATGCCATCCAAAGGCCCCAGGGTTTCGCCTTTGGCCCGGCGTGCATCGGACGCCTCGGCTTCGTCGAGCGCTGCGGGGTTGCGCACCACCACGGCGTTCAAGGCGGTGGCGGTGTGCGGACCGTCATAGGCATCGATCCGCGCCAGGTAGGCTTTTACCAGTTCAACGGCCGTGGTCTGGCCGGATTCAAGCGCCGCGCGCAATTGGGCAATGGAGACTTCGGTAACTTGCATCACGTTTTTTTCGCCGCCTTCAAGTGGGGGTATGGCGGCAGTCTACGTACAGATATTTCACAAAACCAGCGCGGCATAATCCGCGTAGGCCGCACGCATCACCTGCCAGGTGGCGTCGTCGGCGGGAATCAGATGTTCGATGCGCAGGGGGGAGAGGGTAATGTCCTGGGGCATGCCGAAGGTGGTGAAGGTGGACAGAAAACTCAATTCGCCCCGGCTTGAGCGGATGCGCGTCAGCACCAGCGGTGGCATGTCGGTGGGCAGCTCGGTGCTGGCCGGCGCCGGCAAACGCGCCAGCAGGGCGGCCAGTTCAGGATTGCCCAGCGCCTCACGGGTAGCGCGTTGCCAGGCCAGGGTGCGGATCTCGTCGGCGTTGATCAGGTGATCGCCCAGGCCGCCCGGCTGCAACAGCGTGGTGAGCAGGTTCAAGCCCTCGGCTGAGTCGGACGGGATGCCCACCAGCTCAAACAGCACGGCGGTGCTGGCATTCGCGGCCAGCACCTGCCACTGACTGTCCAGCAGGATGGCCGGCGCGGGGTTGTTGGCGTGCAGCACATGGCTGACCGCTTCGCGGATCGCGGCCATCCCTGGTGACGTGAGGGGCGTGGCGTTGTAGCGCGGGGCGTAGCCGGCGGCGAGGAACACGCGGTTGCGCTGGTCGAGGGGGGCTTCCAGTGCCGTCAGCAGGTTGTGCAAGGTGCCTGGGCTTGGCTTGGCGCGGCCGGTTTCCAGGCAACTGAGGTGGCGCTGGGACACACCGGTGATCAGGGCCAGGTCGAGCTGGCTGAGCCGGGCTTGCCGGCGCAAGTGGCGCAGCTGTTCGCCGGCGGTGGCAGGGGTGTCCATGGCGGAATCATGACCTCCGAGGTCATTGCGAGGGGCCGAACCTTATCACTAACGTGGGCCTTCATCACCCCAAGGAAGAACCCATGAAAAGATCCCGTGTTGCGCTGGCCGGTTTGCTGCTGTTTTCGTCGTACACCCTGTTCACGCTGCTGACGGCCGAGCAGTCGCTGCTGGCGTTCGGGCGCGAATTGATGTCGCGGCCGGACACTGCGCAAGTGGTGATCGACCTGTATTTGATGGCGGTGTTGGCGTGTGTGTGGATGTACCGGGATGCGCGGCGGCGCGGGCGGTCGATGGCTTCGCTGGTGCCGTATTTTGTGCTGACCGCGGTGTTTGTGTCGGTGGGGCCGTTGCTTTATCTGGTGCTGAATGGGCTTGAACCGTTCAGCGAGAATACCGGATGACGCAAACGCCCTGTGGTGAGAGGGCTTGTTGTGGCAAGCCCGCTCGCCACAACAGGCTAGCTCGTCACAGCAGGTTCGTTTGGCTCAAGGGTTGAGGAAGGCCTGGTAGTTGTCCTTGGTGATCTGCTGATAGGGAATGGTCAGTTCAGCCGTGTACGGCTCCTTCTTCACCATCTTCACCGCCAGGTCAATCGAGCCCACGGCCTGGCCCTTGTTGTCCTGATACACCGTCACCAGCAACTGGCCTTTCTTCACCGCATCCAGCCCGGCAGCCCCGCCGTCGCTGCCGGCTACCAGGATATCCTTGCCCGGCTGCATGCCCGCCTGGCTGATCGCCATGGCCGCGCCGATCGCCATCTCATCCGCGTTCGCCGCCACCGCGTCGATTTTGCGCCCGGATACGATCCAGTTGTTCATCAGGTCAATCGCTTTGCTGCGCTGCCATTCCGCGCTCTGTTCCTCGACGATCTTGATGTCGGGGTACTCCTTGAGCACGGTCTTCACCCCCAGCGTCCGATTGTGCGTGGCGTTGTTGGAGAGCAACCCGAGCATGATCGCCAGGTTGCCCTTGCCGCCCATCTTTTGCGCCAGGTAGCGCATCTGGATTTCACCGGCCTTGACCTCGTCCGAGCCCACATACCCCACGCCCGGTGGCAACTGCTGGGCATCCGGGCGGCGGTTGACGTACACCAGCGGCGTCTTGGCTTGCTGGGCATTGGCGGTCATCTTTTGCGTGGCGGCCGTGTCCACCGGGTTGACGATAATCGCGTCCATGCCCTGGGCGGTGAAGTTCTGCACCTGGTTGAGCTGGCGCACCACGTCGCCCTGGGCGTCTTCGAATTGCAGGGTCACGCCGGGCAGTTGCTTGGCGTGGGCGGCCATGTAGTCACGCATCTGCGCGAGGAAGACGTCGTCGACCTGGGCGATGCTCACGCCGATACGGATATCGGCCAGCGCCCAGGGGCTTATCGCCAGGGTCAGGAGTGCCGCAAGGAGTTGCTTCTTCATGATGGTGCTCCGTTGTTTTTGTTGTTGTTGAAACAGAGGGTTCACGCCTGGCGCTTGGTCCGCAGTTGCTCCACGGCAGCGGCAAACGCCGGGAATGGCCAGCGTTCGTCGAGGGCTTGCTGCATCAGTTGCTGCGCGGTTTGCGGGGCCAGGCCCTTCAAGGGCGGGTCGGTGTCGAGGTTGGTGGGGAAGGAATAGCCGTTGGCGGTGCAGGCGATCACCGCCGCCACGGCCTGGGCATCCAGTGCGGTGTTGTCCAGCAAGGCCGGGTACACCGCCAGCATCATGCGGTCGCGGTCGAGGGCTTCCATGGGCTTGCCGAACGCCGAGGAAATCTGCAACAGGTTGGCCATGCGTTGGCGGTCGGCTGTGCGGTTGGTGCCGGCGGCATGGAACAGCGCCGGGTTGAAGAACAGCAGGTCGCCCTTGTTCAGCGGCAGTTGCACGGCGTGCTGCTGGAAGTAGTCGATAAACTCCGGACGCCGCCACGCCAGGTAACCCAGGGCGTATTGCTGGGAAAACGGTAGCAACTGGGTCGGGCCGGTTTCCAGCGGCATGTCCGAGTGCGCCACCGCGCCTTGCAACGTCAGGTACTGGGACAGCAGGTGCAGGGGCAGGGGAAAGCGCTCCACTACATCATTGGTCTGAAAGCCCAGGTGGTAGTCACGGTGCGGTTGCTGGGCCTGGCCACCGGGATGCACCACGTTGACCTGCGCCGTGACCTGGTAGCTCGGCCCCAGCCACGCCTCGGCGATCAACCCCAGCAGCGGGTTGGCGTAGTACTCCACAAAGGATTCCGGCGACTGCAACGCGGCTTTCTGCAATGAATTCCAGATGCGCCCGTTGCTGCCAGCCTTGGCAAAGTGATCGGCCGCCACGCCCTGCGCCGCCTCATGGGCGAAGATCGCCTCGAACACCCGGCTGTGGCGGTCGACCACCTCCAGGTCTTCGTAGGCCTGGCGCACCACCATCACCCCAGGCCCCTCGCGGAACAGGCGGTGCAGTTCATTCATCACCGCCAGGCGGTCGTTGTTGCGCAGGGTGTGGGCCTGATAGATCGGCACATTGCTCTGTACTTCAGCGCAGAGGGGGTAATCTTCCCGGCTCACGCGCTGCGCACAGATCTCGCTGAAGTCCGCCAGGCGCACGGCCTGTTCCGTCACGAACGCCGCCATCACACACCTCCCAGCGCCTGATTCGGTTGCGGGCTGCCGCCGTCGGTACAGCCGACCACGCCTTGTTCCAGATCGATCACCGAGCCGGTCATCATTCCCGACTCGCTGGACAGCAGGAAGGCCACGCTGCGCGCCACTTCTTCAGGCTTGAGCAGGCGCCCGAACGGCTGTGCGCGCTCGGCCTTTTCCAGCCAGCCATCCTGGGCACCGTGGTACTGGCGCTGGATGTCATCTTCGTGGGGCGTGTCCATCCAGCCGATGTTCAGGCCATTGACCCGGATGCGATTGCGCAGGGCGCTGAATGCCACGTTCTTGGTGAGGATCGCCAGCGCGCCCTTGGACGCGGCATAGGCACTCAGGAACGATTGCCCGCCATGCCCGGTGACGCTCTGGATGTTCACCACCGCGCCTTCTACGCCTTTACTGATCATCAGCTTCAGCGCTTCCTGCATCAGGAAAAACGGCGCCCGCACATTCACCGCCATCAGCCGATCAAACAATTCCGGCGAGGTGTCCAGGATGGTGCCGCGATCCGACATCCCGGCGCAGTTGACCAGTCCATGCAAGGTGCCGAAATGGGTGCGCGCCGCATCGATGATCGCGCGGCAGTCCTCGACCTTCTCCAGGTCTGCCTCGACAAAAAACGCCTGGCAATCCAGCTGGGCCAACTGCCGCACCTGCTCTTCGCCCTGGGCGCGACGTCGCCCGCAGATGATCAGCCCGGCGGCGCCACGGCTTGCCAGGGTACGGGCCACCGCCGCGCCCAGGCCCTGGGTGCTGCCGGTGACGACAAAATATTGGCCGCTGAACGACGTGGCTAGATCGGTGTTAGGCATGCAGTTCTCCCGGAATTTTTGTTGTTGTGCATCGCCCGGCTCGACGCCGGACAAAACTGAGACTAGCATTGCAAAACCTCAGTAATACCCAAAAAACACCTCAAAAACACCTCAAGTGAGGCCCCATGCTCGAACGCGCCAAACACTTCTCCATCAAACAGCTGGCGACCCAGGCCGGTGTGAGCAAAGCCACGGTCGACCGCGTGCTGCATCAGCGCGGCAGCGTGCATGCGCAGACCCGGCGGCGTATCGAGCAGGCGTTGGAGGAATTGGAGTCCCAGGAGAAAAACGGCCTGGCGGTGGGGCGCACGTTCCACGTCGATGTGATCATGCACACGCCCAAGCGCTTCAGTACGGCGGTACAGACGGCGATCACCGCGCAACTGGGCAGCCTGGCGCCGTTCCGCATTGCCCCGCGCTTTCACCTTTTCGAAGAGATCGAACCCCAGGCCATGCGCGACCAACTGCTGCGCTGCCTGGACACCGGGAGCCAGGGCGTGGTGCTCAAGGCCGCCGATGAGCCGGCGGTGAACCTGGCGGTCAAGCAACTGATCGCGGCGGGGATTCCGGTGGTGACGCTGGTCACGGACCTGCCGCAAAGCGAGCGCATCGGCTACGTTGGCATGGACAACCGCACCGCCGGCCAGACGGCCGCCTACCTGATGTCGCGCTGGCTGCCGGCGCAGCCCCAGGATGTGGCGGTGGTGATCGGCAGCGAACTGTTCCGTGGCGAAGAAGAGCGCGAAATGGGCTTTCGTGCCTGGCTGCGTGGGCGTGCGGCGCACTTGCGGGTGCTGGACGTGAGTGGCGGCTACGGCGTGTACGACCGCACCTTCGAGCGGGTGACCCAGGCGCTGCAACAGCATCCCGAGCTCAAGGCGGTGTACAGCGTCGGCGGCGGCAACCGCGCGATTGTCGATGCGTTCGCCGCCCTCGATCGGCCCCTTGAGGTGTTCATCGGCCACGACCTCGACGAAGAAAACCGCCAGTTGCTGCGCGAAGAAAGGGTCGCCGCGATTATCGATCACAACCTGCAGATCGATGCGCGCCACGTGTTCCTGCACATCCTGCACTACCACCGGCTCTGGAAGGCCGGGCCGATTGCGCCTTCCCAGGTGCAGATCGTCACGCCGTTCAACCTGCCGGACTGACTACTCCCTCAATAACAACATCAGGAGTTCGACCATGCTGAGAATCGCCGTCCTGGGTGCCGGGCGCATCGCCAGGATCCACGCCGCCAACATCGCCGGCCATCCCAACGCCACACTGGTGCTGGTAGCCGACCCCTGGCGCGAAGGCGTCGATGCATTGAGTGCCCAACTGGGGTGCGAGGCGGCCTACGATTGCGCCGCCGTACTCACCCGTAATGACATCGACGCCGTGGTGATCGGCACGCCCACCGACACCCATATCGACCTGCTGCTGGCAGCGGTCGCCGCAGGCAAGGCGGTGCTTTGCGAAAAGCCCATCGACCTCGACATCGCCAAGGCCCGCAGCGCTGCCCAGGCGGTGGAGCGCCAGGGTGGCCGGGTGATGCTCGGCTTCAACCGGCGTTTCGACCCCGACATGCTGCGCCTGCGCGCGGCCCTCGATGCCGGGCAGATCGGCACGGTGCGCCAAGTCATTATCACCAGCCGCGACCCCGGCCTGGCGCCGCGTGACTACCTGGCCCACTCCGGTGGCATCCTGCGCGACATGACCATCCACGACTTCGACACCGCCCGCCACCTGCTCGGCGAAGAACCGGTAGAAGTCAGCGCCATCGCCAGCCGCCTGGTCGACCCGAGCCTGGCCGAAATCGACGACTACGACAGCGTGATGGTGCTGCTGCGCACCGCCTCCGGCAAGCAATGCCATATCAACTGCTGCCGCCAGGCGGTGTACGGCTACGACCAGCGCGTGGAAGTCTCCGGCGCCACCGGCGTGTTGCTCACCGACAACCACCGCCCCAGCACCCTACGCCACTGGAGTGCCGAGCACACCGAGGCGCTGGAACCATTGCAGCACTTCTTCCTGGAGCGCTATGCCGATGCGTATCGCAATGAGCTGACGCAGTTCATCGATGCGCTGAATAACGGTACGGCGCTGCCCACCAGCGTGCGGGATGGGTTGTATGCGTTGCATTTGGCGGATTGTGCGTTGGAGTCGGTGAGGACTGGGAGGTGTGTGCGAGTGAGTGACGACTTGTAAGATAACCGTGTTGTGCTGACTCCGGGGGCAGTTGTGGAGTCAGCTTTTTCTATTGTTTACTCAGCACAAAATGGGCGATGAGCTTAATGTAAGCCCTTTCGACCAAAATGACTGTTTTGATTGATCGAAGATGTTGTGGGCGCAGGTGGATATAGCGACTTCAAAAAGGCTATATCGCCTTCGCTCAGTGTCGAGTTCTTGTCAATTGATTCACCGGTTGTTGTTATTTTTCCAGGGACCGAGTAGTGCATGATGGAGCTGCGATCATAAGGCGTGGTAATTACATCGGCAGGATCGTACTTATCGAGCACATTTAAGTCGACCTTTTTCTCGTCCCAATCGTTTGTTTCGCGGTAATAATCGTAAGTCTTGGGTTTGTCGTAAGGCACGGTTCTGTCAGGATGTTGCTGCTCGTGGTCAACGCCCAGAGCATGTAGGAACTCATGCTGAATGGCGGTTCCCAGGTGAGGCTCGTTTGCGCGGGGGTCAATATGCATGGTTGGTTGGTCTTTAGGGAGGTCACGCGCATCAGTACCCACTTCTGACCAGTTGCCCTTTATATCTTTATGCGCCGATATGCGGATATCACCTTGACCGCTTTCGACAAACTTGAATTTCAAATTAACATGCTCTCCAATTTCGGCGACGTGCTTTTTAACTTGTTTTTTGATGTGTTCCGGTGTGTCTTGAAACGAGATAGTGACGGTGCTGTTCTGTGGCCACAAACTTTTGTTAGGGGCAACCCCGCGTTTACTTCGGGTGGGTGCAGTTATGCTGGGCGTTTGATCTTCGCCCATCTGAGTGTTTGGATTGATTGGATAGCCAATTTGAGGCTGCCCTAGGCTAGCAATTGTCATTCAGTATCCTCTTCAGTTGCCGTGCGATTTTACGACCTGTCGCAGCGGTCTGAAGTAAGTGGTTGAACGTTGGATTCAGTTCCATTGTAAGCAGCAGGCCTGCATGAGGTAGGAAACAAGCCAGAATCGCTTGAGTGCTACGCAGTGATTCACTTCTTGCCAGCTATCCATAAGGACTGGCGCCGGTGCGATCCACTAACCGAATACTGTCCCGCCCACCGCGCTTGGTTTCATACAGCGTGGTATCTCCTTGCTCGATCAGTGCCGTCAAACTCGGCGGCGGCTGGTCGAACAGGTTCGCACCAATGCTCAGCGTCACCGGTGCCGGCGTGGTGAAGGTCTGCGAGGCCAGTTGCTGGAACTGCTCACGCAGGCTGCTGCCCAGTTCGACGATCTGTTCGGTGGACGCCGGGTTCAGCAGGATCACGAATTCATCGCCGCCCAGGCGTGCGGCCAGCGCGCCCTGGGGTACTACGCTGCGGATCATTTCGCTGAGGGCGATCAGCAGGCGGTCGCCAGCAGTGTGGCCGTGGAGGTCGTTGACCGATTTGAAGTTGTCGATGTCGATCAGCAGCAGGGCGCCCGGTTGTGCGGGCGTTACCTGGGCGAGCAGGCGCGGGGCGCGCAGGTCGAGGGCGCGGCGGTTGTAGAGGGCGGTGAGCGGGTCGCGGGCGGCGAGGCGGGCGATCTGCTGTTCGCGACGATAGCGTTCCGAGCCGGTCATCGACAGTGCGATGAGCATGATCGCCATGGCGCCTTCCACCAAGGAAACCTGGATGATCTCGCCCTTGAAGGCGGCGAGGTCGATCAAGGTGCCGGGGATCAGCACCGACAGCGCCTTGGCTACATAAAACGCGCCATGGATCAGCAGCACATAGCGCAACTGCACCGCGCCGATGCTCAGCGACTTGCCGTGGGGGCGCAGCAAAAAGCTGGCGCGCAGGGTCGGCAGCGCCACCAACAGGGACTGCACCGCCAGCATGGCTTTGGACCAGGATGGATCGGCCGGCAACATCAGCATGCCCAGCCAGACCAGCAGCATCAGTAGCCACACGGGCGACAGCCGCGTTTGGGTGAACCGCGCCACACCCAGTAAAAACAGGAAGTGCGCGGTCACCAGCAGGCCGTTGGCGAACCAGATGCCGATCATCAGGTAGCCATTGAGGCGCAGCAGGGCGAGGGTGGAACCGACGGTAATGGTGGCGAAACCGGCGCTCCAGCACAACAGTGAAGGTTCGCGCACGCTGCGCCATTCAACGGCCAGGTACAGGGCGGCAGCGGCTGCCAGGGCAACGGTGAGTGCCAAAATCGTGGGAGGGTCGAGCGTCATGTCTTACCGGGTCTGCCTGGTGTGCGTTTAGAACCGGGATTGTAAGCGCACACGCAGGTTTTTCAGAGCATTCCGGGTGATGGCACACGGCCAGGCGATGATCGGCAGCTCAGGCGCCTTTGGTCGAGGGCAGCAAGATGGTCAGGATGCCCACCAGCGGCAGGAACGAGCACAGCTTGTAGACATACTCGATGCCGTGGGTGTCAGCCAGCAAACCGAGCAGCGCCGCGCCAATCCCGCTGAAGCCGAACATCAGGCCGAAGAAGATCCCGGCGATCATGCCCACATTGCCCGGCACCAGTTCCTGGGCATACACCACGATGGCCGAGAAGGCCGACGCAATGATGAACCCGATCACCACGCTGAGTACCGCCGTCCAGAACAGGTCGACGTAGGGCAGGGCCAGGGTGAACGGTGCCGCGCCGAGGATCGAGAACCAGATGACTTTCTTGCGGCCGATCTTGTCGCCGATCGGGCCACCCGCAAAGGTGCCGACGGCCACTGCGCCGAGGAACAGGAACAAGTACATCTGCGAGCTTGCGACCGACAGCTGGAACTTCTCGATCAGGTAGAAGGTGAAGTAGCTGGTCAGGCTGGTCATGTACCAGTACTTGGAGAACACCAGTACGGCCAGCACCACCAGGGCAAAGGTCACACGGCCTTTGGACAGACCGTGGGTGGCTTTGCCGCCTTGCTTGAGCTTGAACAGGTTGAGGTGGTGGCGATACCAGCGACTCAAGCCGTACAGCACGAGGATGGCGAACACCGCGAACAGCCCGAACCAGGCGATATGGCCCTGGCCGTAGGGGATGATGATCGCCGCTGCGAGCAGAGGGCCCAAGGCGCTGCCGGTGTTGCCGCCGACCTGGAAGGTCGATTGCGCCAGGCCGTAGCGACCGCCGGAGGCCAGGCGCGCAACGCGGGAGGTTTCCGGGTGGAAGGTCGAAGAACCCACGCCCACCAGGCCCGCCGCCAGCAGGATCGCCGGGAAGCTGCCGACAAACGCCAGCATCAGGATGCCGATCAGGGTGCACACCATGCCCGCCGGCAGCAGCCAGGGCTTGGGGTGGCGGTCGGTGTGATAGCCGATCCACGGTTGCAGCAAGGAGGCGGTCAGCTGGAAGGTCAGGGTAATCAGGCCCACCTGGGTAAATGTCAGCCCGTAGTTGGCCTTGAGCATCGGGTAGATCGACGGCAGCACGGCCTGGATCAGGTCATTGATCAAGTGGGCCAGGGCGCAGGCGCCGAGGATGCGCATGACCAACGGGCTGGCCTGGGGTGTAGTGGTTGCAGCGGCGGGTGACGCGGTAAGGGTCGACATGCAGGCATTCCATACAAGGCAGCTAATCAGAGGCGGCAACTTCTTAAGGTCGCCATCCATTACAAAATGATTCGGCGTTCATGCTAGATTTGTCAGCAATGCCTGTCTCACGCAATTGGGGCGGCAACTATCGCGAAAAGGGCGAAATGATCAAACCATTGGATGAATTTCTTCAGGAAATCAACGAAGGCGCCTGGGCTGTCATCAGTTCCGCTACCGATTACCCGGAAAACTGGGTGATCCCCGACCACAGCCACGAGAAGCACCAACTGCTCTACGCCATCGAAGGCGTGATGGTGGTGTACTCGGCGCTGAACCAGTGGACCGTGCCGCCCAACCGCGGCATCTGGATGCCCGCCGGGCAAGTGCATTCCCTGCGTTGCGTGGGCACCCTGAAAATGCGCAGTGTGTTTGTGCGCCCGGATCGCTTCCCGAACATGCCCGGCGAGCCGAAAACCGTGAGTATCTCGCTGTTGCTGAGCGAGCTGATCAAGGCGTCCGTGAGCCTGAAACCGCCGTACGCCGAAGACTCGCGGGATGCGCGGATCATGCACCTGATCCTTGACGAACTGGCGATCCTGCCGGCGTTGCCGCTGTCCTTGCCGCAGCCCGCCGACCCGCGCCTGCAACGCATCTGCCTGGCGCTGCAGGAAGAGCCGGGCGACGCCTCCACGGTGGCGGACTGGAGCGAGCGCCTGCACCTGGACCAGAAAACCATCCAGCGTCTGTTCCGCAAGGAGACCGGCATGACCTTCGGCCAATGGCGCCAGCAGGCACGTTTGCTGTTGGCGCTGGAACGCATCGCGGTGGGCGAGAAGGTGATCGATATCGCCCTGGAGCTGGGTTACGAGAGCCCGAGTGCGTTTACCAGCATGTTCAGGAAACAGTTTGGCAAGACGCCGAGTCAGTTTTTCCGCTAGTGCCGAGCAGCCCGTTGAACGTGTCGATATCCAGGGGCCGGCTGAGGTAATAGCCCTGGCCTTCATCGCAGGACACGGCCCGGAGCATTTCCAGGTGCCCGGCGGTCTCGATGCCCTCGGCGGTCACCGTCAATGCCAGGGCACGCCCCAGGCCGACGATGGCCTGGATGATCGCCTTGTCATCCTCACTGTCTTCGAGGCGGCTGAGGAAGCTGCGGTCGATCTTCAACCCGTCGAAGGGGAAGGCCCGCAGGTAGCTCAACGAGGAATAGCCGGTGCCGAAGTCATCCATGGCAATGCGTATGCCCAGGCGTTTGAGCGTGTGCATCACCGCCAGTGCGCCCGCTGCGTCTTCGAGCATCACGCTTTCGGTGATTTCCAGTTCGACCCGCGCCGGTTCGATCCCCGACGCCGTGAGGGCATTGCGAATGCGCTCCACCAGGTCGCCACGCTTGAACTCCGTGGACGACAGGTTCACCGACACAAACAATGCCTCGGGCCACTGGGCGGCGCTGGTGCAGGCGGTTTGCAGTACCCAATCACTCAGCGCCAGGATCAGCCCGGACTCTTCGGCAATCGGGATGAAGGTGTCGGGTGGAATCAGCCCGCGCTGTGGGTGTTGCCAGCGTACCAGGGCTTCGGCACCGACCATCTGTCCATCGGCAATGCGATAGCGCGGCTGGAGGTGCAGGCGCAGTTCATTGTGCTTGATCGCAAAACGCAGGTCGCTTTCCAGGCGGCGACGCTCGATGATCCGTGCATTCATCTCCCCCGAGTAAAACCGCCAGGTGTTGCGGCCGGCCGCCTTGGCTTCGTACAGCGCGATATCGGCATAACGCAGCAGTTCGGCGACTTCGCTGGCATCATCCGGGGCCAGCACGATGCCGATGCTCGCGCTGACAAATACTTCCTGCTCGCCGATCTTGACCGCCTGTTCGACGGACTCGATCAAGCGCAGGCACAAGGACTCGACATCGTCCTGGGTACCCGCATTCGTGAGGATCAACACAAACTCATCGCCGCCCACCCGGGCCACCAGGTCGCCGTGGCGCACGCAATCAGCCAGGCGGGTCGACACTTCGTTGAGCACGTGGTCGCCCGCTGCGTGCCCAAGCAGATCGTTGACCGGTTTGAAGCGGTCCAGGTCCAGGCTGAGCATGACCAAAGGTTGGCCTGACGCTGGCAGCGCCTTGAGCTTGTCGTCGAGGAACGCTTGCAGGCGCGTACGGTTGGCCAACCCGGTGAGAGCATCGTGTTCGGACAGGAATTCGATGCGCCGCCGGGCTTCGACTTCCTCGGTCACGTCGGTGGCGGTTCCACGAAAGCCGCCACAGGGCATTTGCCTCGCGGCAAGCCGGGTGGTGCGTTCCTGGCCCTGGGCGTCGACATAGCGGCACTGCACGCTGATGTCCGCGGTGCGGCTGGGGGTGTTCAGCCATTGCGAAAGCGCGCCGGCTTCCGTGTCCAGGAGGTCGTTGATGGCGGCGCCGATCCATGCACGGCGGGCCAGGCCGGTCACGTTCTCGAAGCGTTCCGACAAGTAGGTGAAGCGCCAGCCTGCATCGATTTCCCAGACCCAGTCGGAGCTGGCTTCCACCACATCGCGAAAGCGCGCTTCACTGGTGGTCAGCGCGTCCTGGCTGTCTTGCAGTGACGCATGGCTGGCATCCAGGGCGAGGGCGGCAGCGCTGGCGCGGCGCAGGATCACCCAAGTCATCAGGCACACCAGCAAGGCGGCCAGGCCCAGCAGCGGCAAGCCAACGCCCATCAATCGCACGCCTGGGCGCGCCGGCCGCCAATGCAGGCTGCCGGCAGCACCGTTGTCGCCCAGGGGAACCAGCAAGGTCTTGCCGATCTCATCGGCGCTGGCGATATGCAGTTGGTCCACGCCGAAATCATTGCCAATCAGAGTCAGTTGTGCGCTGTCGAGAATGTCGACGAAGACCAGTACCGATGCAGGGCGCCCATCTACCTTCACCGTGGGGTCGGTGCCTGGCGTGATGGCGGCTGCAGCCACGAGTGCCGGGCTGCCACGCACGTTGATGAAAGCGGTGACCGGCAGCTCCTGTTCGGCCCCGGCGCGTGCCTGTTCGAGCACCTGCGTGATGGGCTGGGCCAACCAGTCGCTGAGGTCAATGGGTTGCATTTGGCCTTCGACGACGGCGTACACCGTGCGGTTGGCGTCGTTGACCACGAACAGGCCCTGGAAGCCGAAATCCTGGAACAGCGTGGCGCCCACGTTGCCGCGACCGTAGGCCCAATCGGTGTCCACCTTGAGGTGCAAGTGCTTGTAGGCATCGCTCCAGAAGGCGTAGTCCTTGACGGTGACCCGCAGGGATTTTTCCAGGGACTGCACGGCCTTGCGCGTATAAAACGCGCTTTCTGTCTGCTCGGCGTGGTCCAGTTCATGGGCCAGGTAGATCAGCGAGTAGGCTGCCGCTGCAAAGACCAGGACCAACAGGGCAGTGAAATTGAACAGGGAGGTACGTGTCAGCGACAGACTGGTGCGGTTGGAGAGCGTACGGACGATCGGGACGAGAGTGTTCGGCATTGTTTCCCGCAGCGCAGCGCTGCAAGTCAGGGGTATCCCAGGCTATCGGCAGCGCGCTTGAAAAGCTGAACGATCAGGTGTCACGGGGCGTCAGGTTGGCGAAGAAAATGCACCCGATCAGCCGCGCAAACAGGCTCAGAGTTTCCGGCAGGTTGGGGTCTTCGAACAGCATTGCCCGCGAATCCAGCGCGCACAGTGCGCCGAACAGGCGGCCGTCGGGCAGGAAGATCGGTGCACCGGCGTAGCTCTCGATAGCGAATTGCTTGACCACCGGGCGCGCGGCGAAGCGGCCGCTCTGGCTGATCTGCGGGATGAACAGGGTCTGTGGGTTGATGCAGAACTCGCTGCACAGCGTGGTTTCCAGGTCGAGTACGTCGTCGACGTGAATGCCCATGTCGACGGTGTCGTGCACGGAGCAGACCACCCATTCCAGGTCGGTGAATTTGGCGATGCCGGCGAAGCGCATGCCGGTCAAGCGGGTGACCAGTTGCAGGATGCTGGTGGTGGCTTCTATTTCGGCGATGGCGGCGCGTTCATCTGCGCTGAGCAACGACTGTGGTGCGGTGACGCTTGGAACCATGGTTGAACTCTCCAAAAGCATGGCGGCTTGGGCCGCCACGCAGGGTCAGGCCTTAGTTGATGCGTGGATGCTGCTGCACCAGGTTCTGGCGCTTGGCTTCCAGCTCGGCAATCTCGGCGTCGATGTCTTCGATCTTCTGCTCGATATTGTCGTGATGTTCCTGCAACAACTCCTTGGCTTCTTCCATGTCCGACGCCGCCGGTGCCGCGCCACGCAATGGCTTGTTGGCGGTTTCCTTCATGGTCAGGCCGGTGACCAGGCCGACCACGGCAAACACCATCAGGTAGTAGGCGGGCATGTACAGGTCGTTGGTGCTTTCCACCAGCCAGGCCACGGCGGTCGGGGTGACGCCGGCGATCAATACCGAGACATTGAACGCGCTGGCCAATGCACTGTAGCGCAAGTGGGTCGGGAACATCGCGGGGAGGGTCGAGGCCATCACGCCGATAAAGAAGTTGAGGATCACCGCGAGGATCAGCAGACCGGCGAAGATCAAGCCGATCTTGCCGCTGGTGATCAGCATGAAGGCGGGAATGGACAGGAACAGCAGGCCGATACTGCCAGCGATGATGAACGGCTTGCGGCCGATCTTGTCGCTGACAAAACCGATGAACGGCTGCACGAACAGCATGCCGACCATGATCGCGATGATGATCAGCACGCCGCTGTTTTCTTTGTAGTGCAGGTTATGGGACAGGTAGCTCGGCATGTAGGTGAGCAGCATGTAATAGGTCACGTTGGTGGCCGCGACGATGCCAATGCAGGTCAGCAGGCTGCGCCAGTGCTTGGTCGCGACCTCCTTGAACGAGACTTTGGGGCCGTGGGTCAGGCCTTCGCGGTCGCCTTGTTCCATTTTGTCCATGTGCTGCTGGAACGCCGGGGTTTCCTCCAGGGCGTGACGCAGGTACAGGCCGATGATGCCCAGGGGCAGGGCAAGGAAGAACGGCAGGCGCCAGCCCCACGACTCGAAGTCGGCTTCGCCCAGGATGCTGGAAATCAGCACCACCACGCCGGCGCCCAGCACGAAGCCGGCGATGGAGCCGAAGTCCAGCCAACTGCCGAGGAAGCCGCGCTTGCGGTCCGGCGCGTATTCTGCGACGAAGATCGACGCACCGGTGTATTCGCCACCCACCGAGAAGCCCTGGGCCATTTTGCACAGCAGCAGCAGGATCGGCGCCCAGATGCCAATCGAGGCGTAGGAGGGGATCAGGCCGATGGCGAAGGTGCTCAGGGACATGATCACGATGGTCGCGGCCAGGACCTTTTGCCGCCCGTATTTATCGCCCAATGCACCAAAGAACAGGCCGCCCAGGGGACGGATCAGGAACGGCACGGAGAAGGTGCCCAGTGCGGCGATCATTTGTACGCTGGGCGAGGCATCGGGGAAGAACACCTTGCCGAGCACATAGGCGACAAACCCGTAGACGCCAAAGTCGAACCATTCCATGGCATTACCCAGGGCCGCGGCGGTAATTGCCTTGCGCACCTTGGTGTCGTCGACGATGGTGATGTCTTTCAATCCGATGGGCTTGACGCTTTTCTTACGTAATTTCATGCGGGGCACTCTAAAGCAGAACAGGGGAGGCGCCATCACTGCGATGGCACCGCTCTGTCACTTCAGATACAAGCGGACATGAAATAATTCACCACTATTTGCGTTTTTTTGCAGATGGATTGAACTTTGTCCGTCCACACACGAGTTATGCGAATGCCAGCCGCCCATTCCCGCCTTGTCTATCGCCAGCCACATCCGCGCGACCTGCAGCGATTGTTCGCGATCTTCGGCGACCCGCAGACCAACCTGTTCAATCCATCGGGCCCCATGGCCAGCTTGGAGGTGGCGCAACGCCTGCTGGATCACTGGCTCGCACAGTGGGCGACCCAAGGATACGGCTGGTGGGCGATTGCACGGCGCGAGGCGCCGGACCACATCATCGGCTTTGGCGGTATCGCGCCCCTCGACTACCTGACCGAGCGGCGCATCAATCTGGGTTACCGCTTTGCGGTGGAAGCCTGGGGGCAGGGCTATGCCACTGAGCTGGGGCTCGACGCGTTGACGCTGGCATTCGACAGACTGGGGTTGCCCGAGGTGTTCGGGCTGGTGCGACCGGATCACGGGGCCTCGATCCGGGTGCTGGAAAAGATCGGCATGCAGCCTTTTGGTGTGCTCGACGATGTACCGGGCAAGGCGCCCAGCCTGGTTATGCGGATTTGTCATCCTACAACTGCATTTGCCTGACCTTTCACATTCCCACGCAAAACCTCGATAAACCGCAATCTTTCAGATTGACAGCCGGTAGGCGGCTCGATATAAAAGTCACAGTTGTACGACGACATATGACATTGCATGTGTCCTACCTAACAAAAATAAAAAGTGATGCCATGAACTTGAACGAGCCCATCCACGCTCACCGCGTTGGCCAGGCGGTAGGCAACTATCGCTGGACCATCTGCGCGATGCTGTTCTTCGCAACGACCGTCAACTACCTCGACCGCCAGGTGCTCAGCCTGTTGGCACCGCAGTTGTCCACGCAATTTGGCTGGAGCAACACTGATTACGCGAACATCGCGGCGGTGTTCCAGTTTGTCTATGCGATCTCGATGCTGTTCGCTGGGCGCTTTGTCGACAAAATCGGCACCAAGGCGGCCTATGTGGTGGCGATCGGCATCTGGTCCACGGGCGCCATCATGCATGCGTTCTCGGTGCCGATGGGCGAGGGCATCGCTGCGATCAGCGGTGCGATCGGCCTGGCGGTGATCCCGGTGTCGATTGCCGGCTTCATGCTGTCCCGTGCGGTGCTGGCGATTGGCGAGGCGGGCAATTTCCCGATTGCGATCAAGGCCACCGCCGAGTATTTCCCCAAGAAAGAGCGCTCGCTGGCCACCGGTATCTTCAACTCCGGCGCCAACGTGGGCGCGATCCTGGCGCCGATCTGCGTGCCGTTGATTGCCGGTCTGTGGGGCTGGGAAGCGGCGTTTATCGTAATTGGCGGGCTCGGGTTCGTGTGGGTCGCGGTGTGGATCGCGCTCTACCGCAAGCCGGAGGAGCAAAAACGCCTGTCGGCCGCAGAACTGGCCTACATCCGCAGCGACCAGACCGTGCAGCCGTTCATACCGGTACCGGCCGGCGCCGTGGAGAAAAAAGTCTCATGGTTCAAATTGCTCACCTATCGCCAGACCTGGGCCTTTGCCTTCGGCAAGTTCATGACCGACGGCGTGTGGTGGTTTTTCCTGTTCTGGCTGCCCACCTACCTGTCAGCGCAGTACGGCATGAAAGGCGCGGATATCGTCATGCCGCTGGCGGTGCTGTACAGCATGACCATGGTCGGCAGCATCGGTGGCGGCTGGTTCCCCAGCTACTTCATGGCGCGCGGCGATGCACCCTATGACGGGCGTATGAAAGCCATGCTGGTGATCGCGTTGTTCCCGCTGGTGGTCTTGCTGGCGCAACCGTTGGGCTATATCAGCTTCTGGGTGCCGGTGCTGTTGATCGGCGTAGGCGCCTCGGCGCACCAGGCGTGGTCGTGCAACATCTTCACCACAGTGTCCGACATGTTCCCGCAGAAGACCGTGGCCTCGGTGGTCGGCATCGGCGGCATGGCCGGCGGCCTGGGCGGCGTGGTGATGACCAAGATCGGCGGCTGGGTGTTCGACTACTACAAGTCCATCAACGATATTCATACCGGTTACATGATCATGTTCGCGATCTGTGCGCTGGCCTACCTGGTGGCCTGGAGCGTGATGAAAACGCTGGTGCCGCGCCACAAGGAAATCACTGACCTGTAAGGCTTCATGTCCCGCTCCGCCCTGGCGCGGGACTGTTTCACAGTTGGCGCGCCCAGGTCTGGCTGACCAGGGATTTGCCGAAGCTGACCATCGGCTCTTCCTCTATCAACTCGAACCCGGCTTTCTGATACAGCTTGCGGGCGTCGGTCAGAATATCCACGGTCCACAACAGCATGCTTTTGTAACCCGCCTGGCTGGCAAAGCGCACACACTCATCCACCAGGCGCTGGCCGATACCCATGCCCCGTGCGCTGGCATCCACGTAGAGCATGCGCAGCTTGGCCGTGGTCTGGTCATGGCGGATCACGAACACCGAGCCCACCACCTCACCGTCTTTTTCCGCGATCCAGCAACGCTCGCAGGTCGGATCAAACTCGCGCAAGTACTTGGCGACAATCTCCGCCACCAGCGCTTCGAACTCCCAGTTCCAGCCGTATTCACGGGCATAGATCGCGGTCTGTTGTTGCACCACCCGGCCCATGTCGCCGGGTTGCGGGTCGCGTAGCAGGTAGCTGGGCGCCGTGCCTTGCAGCAGGGCCTGGATACGTTTCATGGCTGCGGTGAGTTGCCGCTGTTGTGGCTCGGGCAGGCTGTCGAGCAGGGCGATGACTTCGCGCTGGGTTTGCTGCTCCAGCGGCGCCAGCACGGCGCGGCCATGGTCGGTGAGGTGCAATTGCACGGCGCGCGCGTCGGTGGCGCAGCGCACTTTCTGGATCAGGCCGCGCTTTTCAAAGCCACTGGTCAGCCGGCTCAGGTAACCCGCGTCGAGGCCGAGCATCTGGCACAGGTCGGCGCTGGTGAGATCACCCCGGGAAGACAACTCGTACATCACGCGGATTTCGGTGAGGGAGTAATCGCTTTGCAGCAGGTGTTCCTGCAACACGCCGATCTGGTGGGTGTAGAAGCGATTGAAGCCGCGCACGATGCCGGCGCGTTCGACTAGCAAAGGGGTGGACATGTTGAAATGCTCGAATGGTTGCCTTAGGCAACAATATTGTTGCTTGGAGCAACCATGTCAATGGTTTTGATCCAGTTTGCGAAACATTAACCGTGATGGCCTGCCTGGGTCATTGCCGCATTTCCTTCAAGGTGTGAAGCGTCGTGGCGGGCGGTCTGGCCGCCAGAATATTACGAACCGCCAGGAGTACGCCGATCAATACTGCGGTCATGCCCGCCGTTTCCATGAGGGTGGGCCAGCGCGCGTTGAAACACAGGCCGAGCAGGCTGGCGAACAGTGACTCAAGGGCTATCAGCTGG
This sequence comes from Pseudomonas azotoformans, assembly GCF_900103345.1. Lineage (NCBI taxonomy): Bacteria > Pseudomonadati > Pseudomonadota > Gammaproteobacteria > Pseudomonadales > Pseudomonadaceae > Pseudomonas > Pseudomonas azotoformans. Next base: position 1,721,947 of record NZ_LT629702.1, on the reverse strand, counting down.
CTGCTCAGCACCATCGGCAGACGCTGGGTTGCCGCGTTCCAGGCCCAGGCGCCGATCAGGGTCGACATCAACGCGATGAACGCACACCACGCATACATCGGTCCCGCCAGGGCAAAGCCGAAACCGAGGGTTGGCAGCTTGAACAGGCCCAGGCTCTGCGCCACCGGTACCAGGCACAGGGTGGCAACACCACTGCCCACCAGCATGAGCGCGGTCCATGCGCCGGTTGCGCAGGGCGCAAGGGCCTGCAAGTGCTTCTGGTTGATCACGCTGAATCCCACCCAGACCATCACCGCGACCACTGAAAAGAACAGACCTGCCAGCCAGTCGCCACTGTTGGTTGAACCGTGTTGGAGGCTGCTGAGGTTTGACACCAGCAACCCTGCCGTCAAAAAGCCCAGAGGGATGGCCAGCCGACGCCAGGGCACGGTCTTGTGCCTGGCGTTGCCGAGCAGTGCCAGCAACACCGGGACCATGCTGACAAACGTCGGCGTCAACACCGGCCCGCCGAAGACCACGCCAGCGGCAATACAGGCGCCATAGCCAAGACAGCCGGTAACGCCGAGTCCAGTAGCAACCCACAACTGGTGTGGGCCAAGACACCGTAATTGGGCTCGATACAAGATCAACCCCATGCTGCCGAGCGCGCCGGCCATCAGGTAGCGCACTGCAATGAAGTCAAAGAGGCTGTAGTCACCGGTGACATAAGGTGCGATGAAATTCAGCGCCCAGCCCAGAGTTGCTATAACGGCAAGGCTTACGCCGAGGAAAACGGAGGTCTGCATGAAGAGTGTCCCTGAAGTCATGCATTCAATGGTGCCCAGCCACGCGGGTGTGCTACAAACGAGTTCTCGGCCCCTGATACATAACTTCAGATTATGAATATGCTCGGCAAAACCCTCCCGCCGCTCGCCAGTTTGTTGCCCTTTGAAGCGGCCGCGCGCTTGGAGAGTTTCTCCAGGGCGGCGGATGAGTTGCACGTTACCCAGGCCGCTATCAGTCGGCAGATTCGCGGGCTGGAAGACAATCTGGGCGTGAAGCTGTTTTCCCGGCGCAATCGCGCGGTGTTCCTCACCCAGGAAGGGCGTGAGCTTGGACGGGTGGTAAGTGAAGCGCTGCAAAGCATCAGCGAGGGTGCCGCCAGCCTGCGTGCCTCGTCTCACGGCAACCGGGTGGTACTGTTGTGCCAGTTGTGCGAGGCGTTTTACTGGCTGATGCCGCGCCTCTCGACCTTCCATCAGCAATACCCGCACATCGAGATCCAAGTGGTGACTTCGACTCGGCCGCTCACCGAGTTCAATGACCCTTTCGATGTGGCCCTGCAAAGCACCCATCGCGCCAGTGGCGCGCATCCGCTGATGTTCACCGCCTCTGATGAAGTGTTTCCGGTGTGCAGCCCCGCCTACCTGAGCGTGGAACAACCGTTGCCGATCACCGGATTGCAATCCCATACGTTTTTGCACCACAGCTCCGACGCGCCCCATTTGATGGAGTGGGACGACTGGCTACGGCAGTTTGGGCAGGTGCTGGCCGGGAATACACGCAGCGCCAGCTACGACAGTTACCCGCTGATGTTGCAGGCGGCCGTGGAGGGGCATGGTATTGCCATGGGCTGGCGGCGTACGGCGAGCCGGTTGATTGACAGTGGCGCGCTGGTGAGAACTTGTGCGCAGAGTGTGCATTTGCCTGAGGCCATTTCGGTGTACAGGCAGCAAGGCGTAGCGGACCGCCCGGAGGTTGCGGCGCTGTTGGCTTGGCTGGAGGCGCAGTTGAAGGATGAGGACGTGTAGCCAACAGCGGTTAACCCGGCGTCCTGCCGGGTTAACCACCGATTCAAACCTGCGTTAGGGCACCGTGTTTGACGGGGTGCCCCAATGGCTACTGATTACGCGTCACGCGCCAAACGGTATTGGCCAGGTCATCGGCGATGATCAGCGCACCTTTCGGGTCCACCGTCACACCCACCGGGCGCCCACGGGTCTTGCCGTCGTCGCCGCGAAAGCCGGTGGCGAAGTCGATCGGCTCACCGGACGGCTTGCCATTGCTGAACGGCACGAAGATCACCTTGTAGCCCACCGGGTTGTCGCGGTTCCAGCTGCCGTGCTCGCCGACGAATACGCCGTCGGCAAACTGCTCGCCCATCTGCGGGATGGAAAAGTCCACGCCGAGGGCGGCCACGTGGGAGCCCAGGCTGTAATCCGGCTTGATCGCGGCGGCCACCTTGGCCGGGTTTTGCGGCTGGGCGCGCGGGTCGACGTTTTGGCCCCAGTAGCTGTAGGGCCAGCCGTAGAACGCGCCTTCACGCACCGAGGTCAGGTAGTCCGGCACCAGGTCCGGACCGAGTTCGTCGCGCTCGTTGACCACTGTCCACAGTTGCCCGGTGTCCGGCTGGATGGTCAGTGCCGTGGGGTTGCGCAGGCCGGTGGCGTAGGGTTTGTGCGCACCGGTGGCGGCGTCGATCTGCCAGACCATCGCGCGGTCGATCTCGACTTCCATGCCGCGTTCGGTGACGTTGCTGTTGGAGCCGATGCCCACGTACAGCTGGCTGCCATCGGCGCTCACGGCCAGGGATTTGGTCCAGTGATGGTTGATCTGCGCCGGCAGGTCAGTGACTTTGCTCGGCGGGCCGCTGGCTTTGGTCTGGCCGTCGGCGTAGTCGAAGCTCACCAGTGCGTCCTGGTTGGCCACGTAGAGTTTGCCGTTGGCGAATGCCAGGCCATACGGCGCGTTGAGGTTGTCGGCGAACACGGTCTTCAGTTCGTAGGTGCCGTCGCCATCGGCGTCGCGCAGCAGGGTCAGGCGGTTGCCGCTCTTGACCTTGGTGTTGCCCTCGGCCTTGATCAGGCTGGCGATCACATCCTTGGGCTTGAGCTTGGCCGCACTGCCGCCACGGCCTTCGGCAACCAGGATGTCGCCGTTGGGCAGCACCAGGGTCTGGCGCGGGATGGCCAGGTCGGTGGCAATCGCGGTGACGCTGTAACCGTCTGGCACCTTGGGTTTCTGCTCGCCCCAGGGCGCGGGCTCGGCGATCTTCATGCTCGGCAACAGGCTGCTTTGCTGTTCCGGCAACTTGGGGTCGGGGCCACGGGCCTGGGTCTTGTCGCCTTCACCACCGCAGGCGGTTAGCAGCAGGGCGGCGCTCAATAGCGTCAATGTGTTGGATGCTTTCATTTAACACCTCCCGCACGCAGGCCGGTCCAGGTGGCCGCCAGCGTCAGCAGCAAGACAATGGCCGACAGGATCAGGCCGCCGGGCATCGAGGCGTAGGCGTCTTTAGCATGCTGGAAGGCATTGACCAGGCCCAGTACCCAGGTGGCCAACAGCAGCAGTACATAACGCGTGGGTTGCCCGGCCTTGCGCTCGGCGCGCAGCAGGTTGACCAGCGCGAACAGAAACGCGAAACCGGCGAACACCAACGCGCCGGCAATCAGCCAGGAAGCGAAGTTGGCCCACTGAATCTGGTAGGTCTGGGTGTAGGCAATGTCGCTGAGCAAGACACCCAGAAACAACGGCACGGTGCCGGCGAGCAAGGTCGCATGCAGCGGCCCGGGGGTGTAACGGTAGGCGGGGAGGGTAGTCATACGGGGGCGGCTCCTTGTTGTACAACGCCCCTGGAAGGGGCAGCGCATAAGAAGTGAACGCAGCGCCGGTGAGAAAGTTCAGCGTGAAACGTTTCGAAATAGTGGGAACCGCGCTGGGTAGACCCCGGACTAACCCCGTATCATTCGCTCCTTTTTCCTACGCCAGGCGCCTCCATGACTCACCCTCGCATTGGCTTCGCGTGCCAATACAAACATCCCGAACGGCTATTGTCGGCCAGCGCCCAAAAGCTGATCGAAGGCCCGTTCAACCCGCGCACCACCACGTTGCGCTGGATGGACAGCGTCACCCCGCAGGTGGCCCGGAACAAACTGGTGGAAGTGGTCACGCACAACCTGGCCGCCCAATTGCGCCTGTTGGCGTATGTCGCCGAACTGCCGTCGACCTTGCGCATGCTGCGCTTGAGCAGCGATCTGTTGCCGTTCTACAGCCATCCCAAAGTGGCCAGCGTCTACCAAGACCCGGCTATCGAGCGTCAATTGGTCGAGGGGTTTGCCGCCATCGGCGAGCTGGCCCGCGCCTCGGATATTCGCCTGTCATTCCATCCTGGCCAGTATTGTGTGCTCGGCTCGGAAAACCCCGGCGTGGTGGAAAACAGCCTGGCCGAGTTCGAATACCACGCCGACATGATCCGCATGATGGGCTATGGCCGGCGTTTCCAGGACCTCAAGTGCAACGTGCATATCGCCGGCCGCCTCGGTGTGGAAGGCACCCGCGCCGTGTGGTCGCGCCTGTCGGAGGTGGCACGCAACTGCATCACGTTCGAGAACGACGAAAAGACCTATGGCCTGGACCATTGCCTGGAAGTCGCCGACCTGGCACCGGTGGTCCTGGACATCCACCACTGCTGGATCAACGAGAACGACTACATCGACCCCCACTCCGAGCGGGTCGCCCGGGTGATTGAAAGCTGGCGTGGCGTGCGCCCGACCATGCACTACTCCCAACCCCAGGAGAGCCTGCAGGAACTGGGCTTCGACGCCGAGCACAAACTGGAAATGGACGCGCTGTTGCAGGTGGTGTCCAAGCGCGACCTCTACGCCCACAGCGCACAGATGTGGAACCGCTGGACCAACGATTATGCGCTGCAGTTTCTCGACCGCTTCGACATCATGCTCGAAGCCAAGGACAAGAATGTCGCGGCCCTGGCGTTCTACGAGCACTGGAAACGGCATAGCGACTGAATCGCGTCAGCCTTTATCGGCCAGCGGAATGACCAGGGACAGCCACATGTTCCAGCCGTCCGGACGGTTCTTCGCGTCGAACTCGTAGTAACCCTTGATGTTGGCGTACCACAATTCATCGCCCACCTTGAAGAAGTGCCCGGCCTGGGGGCCGATCCCGGCCACGCGGGATTTGAAGTCGCCCAGCACTGCGCCGCTGCCGCTGTCGCCAGTGACCTGCCGGAAGTAGTAGCCCACCAGGCCCGCGTGGGTTTGCGCGGTGAAGAAGTGCGAGGCGCTGAGGTCGATGTGCGCGTCGATGCCGTTCTGGTAGTGGGTGTCTTTGTTTTCCCAGTTGTAGGTCACGCCGGCCACGGCGGAGAACTCGTTGGTCTTGTCGAAAAAGGTGTAGCCCCCGCCGGCATCCAGGGCGGCATGGCCCAGGCCGATGTTCACTAGGCGATCCGGGTCGTAGGCGCCCACCGGCAGGTTGCCCATGGAGTACGCCATGAAATTGTGCACGCCGTGGTTCCACTTCAGGGTGCCGAGCAGATACAGATCGCTGGCGCCTTTGAGGGCATCGTCGGTGCCACCGGAAAACGAACGTCCACGTGGACCGGTCACGGTGGCATCGATACTCGCCTCAGAACGCCCCACGGCTGCCACCGCCGAGATCGCCGCCTGGGCACCGCCGAGCACCGGGGTTTCGAAGGTGTAGGTGGGGCTGGCGAACAGCAGGTCGGCCTTGGCATCCAGGCCCACCACCGTGCGTCCACCACGCGGTGTGGCCGAGTGCCTGCCGTCGCTGGCATTCACATGGTAATACACCAGCGGCAGGCTCCAGCCGGGGGTGGTCGGCGCAGCGGCAAGGGCACCGAACTGGCCGGGCAGCCAGAAGCTGATACCGCCGTCGTCGGCCTGTACCGTCGCCAGGGGGAGCAGGGTGAGCAGGCTCAAAACGCGAGTCGTCGGGTTCATAGGACTTCCTATCCAATTGGCCACACTGTGCGTGCTGTCGGGGGCCGCTTGAGCATAGTTCAAGGATTGCAGAACGTTGTGTGATCAATACTCAGCGTGCATGCTGACTGGCCTGACCTAAGGAACCGTGCCATGCCAACCCTGCATCTACTCTGCGGCAAGATCGCTTCCGGCAAGTCCACCCTTGCCAAGACCCTTGCCGCCGAGCACGCCGCTATCGTGCTCTGCGAAGACCACTGGCTCGCCACGCTGTACCCCGGTGAAATCCTTTCGATTGCCGATTACCTCAGCGGCGCCCAGCGCATTCGTGGCGTACTGGGGCCATTGGTGATCAATGTGTTGCGGTCGGGCGTCAACGTGGTGCTGGACTTTCCTGCCAACACCTTGGCCAACCGCGAGTGGCTGCTGGGGTTGGCGCACGCCGCCCAGGTCCCGCACTGCTTGCATTACCTCGAGCTGGATGACGCCACCTGCCGGGCCCGGCTGCATGCGCGTAACACCCAGGGCGAGCATGATTTTGCCGCAACAGATGCCGAGTTCGACCTGATCACCCGCCACTTCTGCGTGCCGAGCGAAAGCGAGGGGTTGGTGATTGAATGGCGCCGCCCATGAGTGCTTCGCGGTTCACCGGTGTGGACACCGAGGGGTTTATCCTCACGGTTTCCCCCTCTCCCGTGCAGCCTGAGTTTCAGCCCTTGCTTGAGGAGGTCTGCAAGCTGCTTTCGCCGCCAAAATTGGGGGTGGACGGCATTTACCTCTATGGCAGCGTCGCGCGCGGCGATGCGCTGCCGGGTGTTTCCGATCTTGATCTGACGTTGGTGTTGAGCGAGTCGCCGACCCCGGCGATTCTGGAGGCGTTGGAGCGGATTCGGTGCGACCTGGCGCTGCGGCATCCGCAAGTCACCAAGGTGGATTTCGATGTGGGTAGCTGCGCGCAGGTCCTGGCCGCTGAAAACAGCAACCGTTGGGGGTTCTGGCTCAAGCACCACTGCCGGTGCGTATGGGGCAACGATCTGTCAGCGCAGTTCGAGCGGTTTCGGCCGTCACTGGACATTGCCCAGGCCGTGAATGGTGACTTTGAAGCGGTGCTCACCGCTTACCTCACCCGCCTCGCAGGTGCCGACAACGAGCAAGAACGACTTCGCCTGCAGCGCGAAGCCTCACGCAAGCTGATCAGGTCCACCCAGATTCTGTGTGGGGAACAAGCGTCGTGGCCGCAGACACTTGAGGAGCATGTTGCGCTGTTCGTACAGGGGTATCCGACGAGGGTGACCCAGGTGGCATTCTTTCTGTTTGAAGCCCGAAACCCGAGTGCCGACCGCGAACGGTTCGCGGCTCGGCTTCAAGATTTTCTGAGCTGGATGGTTTCACAGCGCAGTCATACGGCAGTTCCCTTGTAGGCGCTGCTGAGAGTGTGCCAGTCGACACAACCCACACAGTCGCTTCCACGATAGGTATATTGGCCCTGACCTGACCCTTATATACGCCAAGCCTATGGATTGCCCATGATCAACTTCCGCCTCATTCGCCACCTCTGGCTGTTCCTCGCCGTCGCCGAAGAGCAGAACTTCGGCCGCGCTGCCAAGCGCCTGGGCATGTCGCAACCACCGTTGAGCGAGCAGATCCAGGTGCTGGAGCAGGCGCTCAAGGTCAAGTTGTTCGAGCGTTCGCGGCGCGGTGCCAAGTTGACGCCAGTGGGCGCGGCGATCCTGCCGGCGGTGCGCAAATTCGCCGAGCAGCTTGAGCGCCTGGAACTGGCGGTGGAGGAGGCGGTGGCGGGGCAGTCGGGCATGCTGACTATCGGCGCGATTTCCACGGCGATGTTCGATGTGTTGCCGCGCGTGATCGACCAGCTCAAGCAGGACTACCCGCACCTCACTGTGTCAGTGCGTGAGATCGACAGCGTGGAGGCGGTGCCGGCGCTGGAAGCCGGGGACATCGACCTGGCCTTTGCGCGGCTGGACGGCGACCTGGGCCCGGCGATCCAGTCGTTGCCCTTGCGCGAAGACCGCCTGATGGTGGCCTTGCCCAGCGATCATCCGTTGGCGGCGCGCACGCGCATCAGCCTGTCGAGCCTGGCCAGCGAGCCGTTGGTGATGTTTTCGCGCAAGGTCAGCCCGGTGTATTTCGACAACCTGATCGCCACCTGCCGCGCCAGCGGGTTCTCGCCACGGGTGTTGCATGAAGTGCGCTCGGTGGCCTCGCAGATTGCGTTTGTCAGCTGTGGCCAGGGCATTGCGCTGGTGCCGGCGTCCTTGAGGAAACTCGCGCCGGACAACGTGGTACTGCGCCCGCTGACCCAGAAACTCCATGTGGTGACCACGGCGGTGGCCTGGAACAGTGAACGGCCTAACCCGCTGGTGACCGAGCTGGTCGCGCAGTTCCAGGCTCATACGATTGGCGTATGAAAACCTTCTGCGATCGGTTATTTACACCACGCGGCTGACCCCTGACAGTGGCGCCCTTTGTGGCCCAGGAACCCCGACATGTCGTTCGTTCATTCCCTTATTCCGCTGACGGTGGACGGTACTTCCCTGAGCATCGCCGCGATCCATCGCGCCGGCGAGCGTGCGTCCATCGTGTTTTTGCACGGGTTCGGTTCAACCAAGGAAGACTACGCCGATATCGTCCTGCAGCCGGCGTTCGACGGTCACGCCGTTGTCGCCTACGACGCTCCCGGTTGCGGTGAAAGCCAGTGCGCCGATCTTGAGAAAATCAACATCCCGTTCCTGCTGGATACGGCGTCGCAGGTACTGGAGCACTACGGCATCGACCGCTTCCACCTGGTCGGCCATTCGATGGGCGGCCTCACCGCTTTGCTGCTGGCCCATCGTTTCCCTGGCCGGGTGCTGAGTTTCACCGACATCGAAGGCAACATTGCTCCGGAAGACTGCTTCCTCAGCCGGCAGATCGTTGATTACCCGGCAAACGATCCTGAAGCGTTCTTCAGCGCCTTCATCGAACGCACCCGTCAGGCTCCCGCATACGCCAGCGCGCTGTACGCGGCAAGCCTGCGCCACAAGGTGCGGGCCGGGGCGGTGCGCGGGATTTTCCAGTCGATGGTCGAGCTCTCCGACAACGCCGACCTGATGGGCAAGTTCCTCGGGCTGCCATGCCCGACAATGTTCATGTACGGCGAGCAGAACGCCTTACTGTCCTACCTGCCACACATCCAGGCCAACGGCGTGCGCCTGGCGCCGATTGCCGAGTGCGGGCACTTCCCGATGTATTCCAACCCCGCTGCAATGTGGCGCCAGATCGCCGAGTTCCTCAGGACTTGAAGCGCCCCACCAAGCCATTGAGTTCATCCGAAAGATTCGACAAGCGCCCCGAGTCGTCCTGCGCCGAGTTGGCCAGGCTCTCCACCAGGCGTGCCTCGTCGTAGATCTGCTGGATATGCCGGTTGATCTCTTCGGCCACGCTGTGCTGTTCCTCGGCGGCGGCGGAGATCTGCAGGTTCTGGTCGCGGATCTCATTCACCGACGTCTGGATACCTTCAAAGCTGTCCCGCGCACTTTCGATGGACGACACGCTGGCCCGCGACAAGTCCAGGCAACTGCCCATCTTCTGGGTGACTTCCTGGGTCTTGTTTTCCAGGGTGCCGAGCAGTTGCTCGATCTCACCGGTGGAGTCGGAGGTGCGCTTGGCCAGGGCGCGCACTTCATCGGCCACCACGGCGAAGCCCCGGCCCTGGTCGCCGGCACGGGCGGCCTCGATGGCGGCGTTGAGGGCCAGCAGGTTGGTCTGTTCGGCAATCGCGCGGATAGTGCCAAGGATCTGGTTGATGCTGCGGCTGCCGGCTTCCAGTTCGACCATGGCCTGGGACGACTCGGTGAGCCGGCGACCGAGGCGGTTGACGTTGTCGGTGGTGACTTCGATCTGCTGTTTGCCCTCGGCCACACGACGGTGGCCGTTTTCGGCGGACTCCGCGGCGCCGCTGCAGGAACGCGCGACTTCGTTGGCGGTGGCGACCATTTCGTTGAACGCGGTCGACACCAGTTCAACCGCTTCGCGCTGGCGCCCGGCCGCCTCATTCATGTTGTGCGCCACCTCGCTGTTGACCTTGGAAGCGTTGTGCAAATTGGCCGAGGCCGCGCCGATGTGCTGGATCAGTTGGCGGATCGCCGCGAGGAACTTGTTGAACCAGCCGGCCAGTTCGGCGGTTTCATCCTTGCCCTGTACGTGCAGCTCGTGGCGCAAGTCGCCTTCGCCCTGGGCGATGGACTGCAACCCGGTGCTGACCTGGCCGATGGGCTTGACGATGACCTTGGAGAACGCCGCCGCGATCAGCCCGAAGATCAGCACCAGCACGCCGACGATGATCGCGGTGAGGTAGGTCATGCGCGTGGCTTCAGCCATGACTTCGCGGTGTTCGATCAGGCCGATGTAGCGCCAGCCGAGGCCGGGGGAGGTCCACACGTTGGCCATGTAGCGCACGCCGTCGATCACCACTTCGGTGGAGCCTTGGGGCGTGTCGGCCAATTGCGCATACGGCGCGCCCAGGTCCTTGAGCGGCTTGAAGCTGTGGGCAGCGTCACGCGGGTCCACCAGCACCACGCCGTCTTCGATCAGCATCACGTAGCCGCTTTCGCCCAGCTTGATGCTCTTGACCAGCTCGGTGAGGTTTTTCAGCGACACGCTGACCACGAACACGCCCTTGGCCTTGCCGTTCTCCAGCATCGCCCGGGCGGTGCCCACCAGTGCTACATCGTCCTTGTCATAGTAATACGCCGGGGTGCGCACGGTCTTGCCGGGGCTGGCCATGGCCGCCTTGTACCAGGGGCGGGTGCGCGGGTCGTACTTGGCCAGTTGCGGGTCATCCGGCCATTTGGCGTAGGTGCCGTCTTCCAGGCCGATGGACAGGATCGCCGCCGCCGGGTGCGTGGCGCCGAAGCGCGCGAAGCGTTCGATCACGGCTTGCGCCTCGGCCGGCAGCGGCTGGCTGGCGGCATCGGCGGCCTGGTAGTTCTTCAGGCTACTGACGGAAGTGTATACAGGATCCGTTGCCATCTGATCGACGTTTTGTAACGTGCCATCGAAGAACTGGCGAATGTTGCCATCGATCTGGCGGATCTCCCGGGTACTGCCATCGATGAACTGATCCACCGCCTGGGTCCGTGTGTTCATGACCGAAATCACGGCCACCAGGCTTACTGGAATAAATGCAACGGAGACAAATGCCAGGACCAGCTTATTTTTTATTTTCATCGAGACGACCATCAGCGTGAAGGGCGGCCAAATCGCCGCGCTCCCTGATCAGGATTGAGGCGATTTGCTATCACTGCTGTTTCGGCCTGGTATCGGTAAATCTTTAGGGTTTTTTGTACACAATACAAAGTGCATATTGTTCTGTATCCAATCAGTACACATCACGCAGATAACGCTTCTGTTCGCTCAACTGCCGCCAGTACTCCACGGCGCCTTCCACGCCAAGCCCGCCGTGGGTTTGCGCGATCTGGCGCAAGGCCTGGTCGACGTCTCTGGCCATGTGGCTGGCATCGCCGCAGATGTACAGCCTGGCGCCGTCCTGTAGCCAGCGCCACAGCTCGGCCCCCTGTTCGCGGAGGCGGTCCTGTACATAGACCTTCTGCGCCTGGTCACGGGAGAACGCCAGGCTCAGGTGGGTGAGCAGGCCATCGCGCTGCATACCTTGCAATTCATCCTGGTAGTAGAAGTCGCTGGCGGCGTGCTGTTCGCCGAAGAACAGCCAGTTGCGCCCCTGATGACCCAGCGCCCGGCGCTCCTGCAAGAACCCACGGAACGGCGCGATGCCAGTGCCGGGGCCGATCATGATCATCGGCACCTCGCCATCGCTGGGCGTGCGGAAGTGTTTCGACGGCTGCACGAACAGCGGCACTTCCCCGTCACCGACGCGGTCGGCGAGGAAGGTAGACGACACGCCTTTGCGTTTGCCATAACGCACAGCGGCCACGGTGAGGTGTACCTCCTGCGGGTAGGCCTTGGCGCTGGAGGCGATGGAATACAAGCGTGGTTGCAGGCGCTTGAGGGTGCCTAGCAATTCATCCGCCGAGCAGTCGATGGGGTATTCCTGCAGCACGTCCGCCAGCTGCCGGCCCCACAGCCAGTCATTGAGTGCGGCCTTGTGCTCGGGGTTGAGCAACTGCTTGAGGCCTGGGTCGGCGCTGCGCTCCGCGATAAAGGCCAGGGTGTCGCTGCTGGGCCGGGCGATTTCAAAATGCTGGGTGAGGGCCTGTTGCAACGGCACGTCGCCGAAGGTGTCGATGTTCACGCTGGCGTTGGCGCTCAGGCGGGTGAGGTCGAGCAGTTCGCCGACCAATTCGGGGCAGTTGCGTGGCCGTATGCCCAGGGCATCCCCGGCTTCATAGGTCAGGCCGGAGTCGGCCAGGTCCAGGGCGAACTGGCGGGTTTCCTTGTGCGCGCTGTGCGGGTTGAGGTGGCGGTTGAGCAAAAGGCGTGAGCCGTACAGCTTGGTTTTACCGGCGGGGGTGGCCGGTGCCATCGGCTTTGCCGGGTTGAGGGTCTGCTGGAATCGGGTCAGCCAGGCATCGGCAGCGGCTTCGAATTCAGTGTCGCAGTCCACCCGTTCCAGCAGGCGGGTTGCCCCCAGTTCCAGCAGGCGCCGGTCGAGTTGCTTGCCGTGGTTGCAGAACTGGTCGTAGTTCGGATCGCCCAAGGCCAATACCGCAAAGCGCAACGACTCCAGGCGGGTCTCGGTGGTGCGCAGGCTGTGCCAGAAACCTTCGCCGTTGTCGGGCGGGTCGCCGTCGCCAAAGGTACTGCTGATCAGCGCCAGGGTGTGGGTGCTTGCCAGCTTGCTCGCGGGGAAATCCGCCATCGCGCTCAGTTCTACGGTGATGCCTGTTTCGCGCAGGCGCTTGGCAAAGCGTTCGGCCAAGGCTTCGGCGTTGCCGGTCTGCGAGGCCCACAGCAGGGTGACGGCCGGGGACGGCGCAGCGATGGATTCTGTAGGGCTGAACAAGCCGGCGAGCAAGCCGTTCAGCCAGAGGCGAGCGGCATCCGCCAGCGGCGCAGTTGCCGGCAGGGTCGGTACGCCAAAGCCCTGGCGTGCGGCGCTGCTGTGCAGGCCGCTGAGGAAACCGGCGAGGTAGGTGCGTTCGCTGTCGCTCAGGGCCGGTGGCGATAGGTGACGGATGCCAGTGATGTCAGCGAAGGCGTCGAGGCGCGACATGGCGGTGTCCTCTGCTACGGGGGAAGGGCGGTCGAGGAACTGGTGGTCGATCAGCTCGACGCGGCTGAGGGCGACGGCGCAGCACTTGAACTCCGGCTGCAAGGAAATCGGGTCCACCGCATCATGGGTCACCGCGTTGATCGCCAGGTGTTCACCGAACACGTCGTTCCAGTGGAACGGCGCAAAACAGTTGCCCGGCTGCACGCGGTCGGTGACCACGGCGGGCAGCACGGCGTGGCCGCGCAGGGAGCGTATTTCGACCCGGTCCTTGTCCTTGATGCCCAGGCGGGCGGCGTCTTCGGGGTGCAGTTCGACGAAGGGGCCGGGGTTGAGTTTGTTCAGGGTGGCGACCTTGCCGGTCTTGGTCAGGGTGTGCCACTGGTGCTGCACGCGGCCGGTGTTGAGCACGAAGGGAAACGCGTCGTCGGGCATCTCGGCAGGCGGCATATGCGGGCGGGCGAAGAACCGCGCCTTGGCGTTTTCGGTGGCAAAGCTGAGGGTGCCGCTGTGGCGGTAGCGGATCGGGTTGCGGTCTGCGCCGTCAACGGATGCGCAGGGCCATTGCACGGGGTTTTCACGCAGGCGCGGGTAGCTGGCGCCACGGATGTCGTAGCCGGTCTTGGGGTTCCAGGCCTGTTTGATTTCTTCAAAAACCTCGGCGGCGCAGGCATAGGTGAAGGCCTCGGCAAAGCCCATCTCACAGGCGACCCGGGCGATGATCTGCCAGTCGGGCAGGGTCTCGCCGGGGGCGTCCACGGCTTTTTGCATGAGGGTCAGGTTGCGCTCGGAGTTGATCATCACGCCTTCGGCCTCGGCCCACAGTGCGCCGGGCAACAGGATGTCGGCGTAGCGGTTGGTCTCGGTGTCGAGGAAGGCGTCCTGGCTGATCACCAGCTCGGCGGTTTGCAGGCCGTTGATCACGGTTTGCCGGTTGGGCACGCTGGCCACGGGGTTGGTGCAGATGATCCAGCAGGCCTTGATCTGTCCGGCGGCCATTTGCTCGAACATCGCCACGGTGCCGCTGCCGGCCTGGCGCGGCAGGCTGTCGTGGGGGATTTGCCACAGGTCCTCGATAAAGGCGCGGTCCGCGTCCACCAGTACCGAACGCTGCCCCGGCAGGCCCGGGCCCATGTAGCCCATCTCGCGCCCGCCCATGGCATTGGGTTGGCCGGTGAGGGAAAACGGCCCGCTGCCCGTGCGGCAGATGGCGCCGGTGGCCAGGTGCAGGTTGCACAGCGCGTTGGTGTTCCAGGTGCCGTGGGTGCTCTGGTTGAGGCCCATGGTCCAGCAGCTCATCCACTCGGCGGCTTGGCCGATCCAGTCGGCGGCTTGGCGGATATCGGCTTCGGCGAGGCCGGTGATGGCGGCGATGTGCTCGGGGCAATAGTCCTCCAGAAATGGCGGCATCGCTTCCCAGCCTTCGGTGAAATTCGCGATGAAGGCAGGGTCGGTATGGCCTTTTTTCACCAGCAGGTGCAGCAGGCCATTGAGCAACGCCAAGTCGGTGCCGGGCTTTATCGGCAGGAACAGGTCGGCCTTGTCCGCCGTGGCGCTGCGCCGGGGGTCGACCACAATCAGCTTCGCCCCGGCCTTGACCCGGTCCATCATGCGCAGGAACAGGATGGGGTGACAGTCGGCCATGTTCGCGCCGATCACGAAGAACAGGTCGGCGCGGTCGAAGTCTTCATAGGAGCCTGGTGGGCCGTCGGAACCGAGGGACAGTTTGTAGCCACTGCCGGCGCTGGCCATACACAGGCGCGAGTTGGACTCGATGTTGGCGGTGCGCACAAAACCCTTGGCCAATTTGTTGATCAGGTACTGGGACTCCAGCGACATCTGCCCTGATACATAGAAGGCCAGCGCGTCCGGGCCGTGTGTGTCGAGGGTCTGGCGCAGGCGCCGGGCGGTTTCGCTGATGGCCTTGTCCATGCCGAGGCGTACGGGGTCATGGTCGCGGGCCTGGCGCACATAGGCGTTCTCCATGCGGCCGGATTCGGCGATGGCCTGGCCGCAGGTGGTGCCCTTGGTGCACAGGCGCCCGAAGTTGGTGGGGTGGGCCTTGTCGCCGATCACCTTGACCACCTTGTTGTACTCGACCTGCAGGATGATGCCGCAGCCCACGCCACAATAGGGACACACACTGCGTATGTTTTGCTTGGCCATCTGAAACCCGTATAAACAAAAAAGGCGCCTTGTAACCCTCCGTTCAGAACGGGGGTTACACGGCGCCTTTGTCGTGAGAGGGCAGTCTGCGTTGACTGCCTGGTTGGCGTATCCCTAGCAAGCCACGCGCCAGTTCTGCACCGGCCCTCTGTAGGAGCGAGCTTGCTCGCGAGAATCGTCAACGATGACGCGGGGCGCCTGGCGGTATGCGGTGTTCTTGCGTTTTTCGCGAGCAAGCTCGCTCCTACAGAGGGTGTGCACGTTTATGAAGCGTGGCGCACCAGTTGGAGGCGCTGAGCGGGGGTGTTTGCGCAGTTGACGAGCGTCCGGGACCTCCGCAGTGGGCTATCAGAGGCTTGGCACAGACCCTGCAAGCCCCCCTGCAACCCACCTCGGTCAACGACGATCGACAACCAGGGCAATAGCGGTGAATCCGGCGCAGTCGCCTGATCCAAACCCGCACAAGAACAGGCAAAGACGCCTGGAACCGCAAGGTTTCAGGCGTTTTTTTTTTGCTTTTTAAACCGTGATGAGCTTTGTCAGGTGATTTATATGAACAGTCTCAAAACCCTGATCGTCGTCGGCAATGGCATGGTCGGCCACCACTGTGTGGCGCAACTGATCGAACGCGGCGCGCTGGATCACTACCGTTTGCATGTGTTCAGCGAGGAGCCGATGCGCGCCTATGACCGGGTGCATCTGTCCGAGTATTTCACCGGGCGCGATGCCGAGTCGCTGGCGCTGTCGGACGCTGCGCTATACCAGACGCCGGGGGTGACCCTGCACCTGGGCGTGCCGGTGCTGGAGATCGACCGCGCCCGCTGTGAGGTGATCACCGCCAACGGCTGCGTGCCCTACGACAAGCTGGTGCTGGCCACCGGCTCCTATCCGTTCGTGCCGCCAATCGAAGGCGCCGAGGGCGACTCGCGCCTGGTGTATCGCACCCTGGAAGACCTGGATGCGATCCGCAAGGCCGCCGCCAATGCCCGACGCGGCGTGGTGGTGGGCGGTGGCCTGCTGGGCCTGGAAGCCGCCAACGCGCTGAAAAGCCTGGGCCTTGAAGCCCACGTGGTGGAATTCGCGCCGCGCTTGATGCCGGTGCAACTGGATGACTTCGGCGGCCTGGCGCTCAAGGCGCAGATCGAGCGGCTGGGCGTGGGCGTGCATTTGTCCCGTGCGACCCAGTCGATCAGCGCCGGCGAGCAGTACCGCTACCGCATGAACTTTGCCAATGACGAATTCCTCGAAGCCGACCTGGTCGTGTTCTCCGCCGGCATCCGCGCCCAGGACGCACTGGCCCGCCAGGCCGGCCTGGACATCGGCCCGCGTGGCGGCGTGGTGATCAACGACGAATGCCTGAGCTGCGACCCGAATATCTACGCGATTGGCGAATGCGCTTCCTGGAACGGCAGCCTGTTTGGCCTGGTCGCGCCGGGCTACCAGATGGCTCGGGGCGTCGCCGCGCTGCTCTGCGCGCAAACCGCCGAGCCGTTTGTGGGCGCCGACATGTCGACCAAGCTCAAGTTGCTTGGCGTGGACGTAGGTTCCATCGGCGATGCCCATGCCCACACGCCTGGCGCGCGCAGCTATCAATTCATCGACGAGGCCAGCGCGAGCTACCGCCGCCTGGTGGTGGATGCTTCGGGCAAGCAGGTGATCGGTGCGGTGCTGGTGGGCGACAATAGCTACTACGACACCCTGCTGCAATACATGCAGAACGGCATCGCACTGCCGTCCGAACCGGCCAGCCTGATCCTGCCATCCTCCAGCGGCACACCCACCCTCGGCCCCGGTGCGCTGCCGGAGTCGGCTACTGTGTGCTCTTGCCATAACGTGACTAAAGGCGCGATCTGCTCGGCCATCGACGGCGGTTGCAGCGACCTCGGCCTGCTCAAGTCCCAGACCAAGGCCTGCACCGGTTGCGGTGGCTGCGCCGGGTTGCTCAAGCAGGTGTTCGAACATGAACTGATTGCGCGTGGCGGGAGTGTGGACAAGAGCCTGTGCGAACACTTCGCCTACACCCGCCAGGAGCTGTACGCGCTGGTGCGGGTGGAAGGCATCATCACCTTCGACGAACTACTGACCAAACATGGCCGTGGCCATACCGGTTGCGACGTGTGCAAGCCGGCGGTGGGTTCGATCCTGGCGTCGTGCTGGAACCAGCCGATCATGGACGCCTCCCTGGTGCCATTGCAGGACACCAACGATACATTCATGGCCAACATGCAGAAGAACGGCACCTACTCGGTGGTGCCGCGTATTCCAGGCGGCGAGATCACCGCAGAAAAACTCATCGTGATCGGTGAAGTGGCGAAGAAATATGACCTCTACACCAAGATCACCGGCGGCCAGCGCATTGACTTGTTCGGTGCACAGCTTCACGAGTTGCCGGATATCTGGGGCGAGTTGATCGCGGCGGGTTTCGAGACCGGGCATGCGTATGGCAAGTCCACGCGCACGGTGAAGTCCTGCGTGGGTAGCACCTGGTGCCGCTACGGGGTGCAGGACAGCGTGAAAATGGCGCTGCTGATCGAGGATCGCTACAAGGGCCTGCGTTCGCCGCACAAGCTCAAGTTTGCGGTGTCCGGCTGCACCCGCGAGTGCGCCGAAGCCCAGAGCAAGGACGTGGGCGTGATCGCCACCGAGAAGGGCTGGAACCTCTACATCGCCGGCAACGGCGGCATGCGTCCGCGCCACGCCGAGCTGTTTGCCACCGACCTGGATGACGCCACGCTGATCCGCTACATCGACCGCTTCCTGATGTTCTACATCCGCACCGCCGACAAGCTGCAGCGCACCTCGGTGTGGCGCGAGAGCCTGGAAGGCGGCCTGGATTTCCTCAAGGACGTGATCCAGCACGACAGCCTGGGCCTGGGCGCCGAACTCGAAGCGCAGATGCAACTGGTGGTCGACCGCTACGAATGCGAGTGGGCCAACGCCCTCAAGGACCCGGAAAAACTCAAGCGCTTCCGCACCTTCGTCAACGACAAACGCCCCGACCCGGACATCCACTTTGTCCAGGAACGTGGCCAGCGCCGGCCGATCATGGCTGCTGAACTCAACCTGATTGCCGTCACCGAGGAGATTGCCTGATGAACCAAGCCAATACCCAACGCCACCTGGCCACCTGGACGCAGGTGTGCCGCGAGCAAGACCTGGTGCGCGACTCCGGCGTGGTGGTGTGGCTGGACGGCGCGCAAGTCGCGCTGTTCTACCTGCCGGGCGCGCAGGTGCAGACGCTGTATGCCATCGACAATCATGACCCGGAGTCCGGGGCGAATGTGATCGGTCGCGGTTTGATCGGCAGCATCAAGGGTGAGCTGGTGGTGGCGGCGCCGATCTACAAGCAGCATTACCGGCTGGAGGATGGGCAGTGCCTGGAGATGTCGGAGCAGCGGTTACGGGTGTGGCCGGTGCGGTTGAACGGCGGGGTGGTGGAGTTGGCGTTGGATTGATGCCGTGCACGGGTGTTTGTGGTGAGTCGAATTCCTGTGGCAAGCGGGCTTGTTGTGGTGAGCGGGCTTGCCCCGCGTTGGGCTGCGCAGCAGCCCCAATCCCAACACCTCGGTCTACCTGAAACAGCGATTTGGCCCTGAGAGGGGGGCCGCTTCGCGCCCCAACGCGGGGCAAGCCCGCTCGCCACAGTCAGCCCGTTCACCTCAGAAAGCCTCACCAGCCCCGGGAAAAAGTGGATGGCCTCAGGAAATCCCGTTCGTCGCACGCACGGAGTCCTCCTTGATATCCTCGGCAAACTTGCGCATCAACCGCACCAGATTGTCGAAATCGCCTTCCTCCCAGGTGGAGAAGATCGACACGCCGATCCTCTCCCGCGCGTCATCGACGCGGTCGGTCATGGCCTTGCCTTTCTCGGTGATCACCGACTCGCGCACGCGCCGGTCGAGTGCGCTTGCCTGGCGTAGGACCAGGCCGAGGCTTTCCAGCTTCGCCACCTGGCGACTTACGGTGGTGTAGTCGCGGCCCACGCGGTCGGCCAGTTCAACCACGCCAATTGGCCCCAGGCGCTCCACCAGCACCAGCAACGGAAACAGGGCGCGGTCCAGGGAAATCCCGGCCTCGCGCACCATTGCCTCGTCGCGTTGCGGGCGGTTCATCACCCCGACGATTTCAACCAGCGAGCCATGCAGGTCACGCAGCTGGGCGGATATATGTGCACTTTGCACATTTTTAATTGACACGGTGTTCGCCTCTCTTAATATGTGCGTATTGCACATATAGGTGATCCAGTATGAAAGCGCAATCGGCTGTCGATGTACTGATTTGTGGTGCCGGTGCCGCCGGCCTGACCTTGGCGATCGACCTGGCGAGAAGGGGCATCACCTTTTGCCTGATCGAAAAAAATCCCCGGCCTTTCCATGGCTCGCGTGGCAAGGGCATCCAGCCCAGGTCCCAGGAGGTCTTCGAAGACCTGGGGATTCTCGACCGTTTGATGGCGGTGGGTGGAGTCTATCCGACTGACCGGCGCTACCGCGACGACGGCAGCTACAGCGATGCCGAATTCACCGCATCCAAGGCGCCGACACCGGCCGAGCCCTACCAACATCCTTTGATGGTGCCGCAGTTTCTGACGGAACAGGTGATGCGCGAGCGCCTGCTTGAGCTGGGCCACCGGCCTGAGTTCGGTTGTGAGCTGGTCGGCTTCGAACAGGACGCCGACGGCGTCACCGCGAGGCTGGCCGGCAAGGGCGGCGACGCGAGCCTGCGTGCACGCTGGCTGGTGGGGGCCGATGGCGGTCGCAGCTTCGTCCGGCATGCGCTGGCTATCGGCTTCCCCGGCAAGACCCTGGGTGTGCGTGCGCTGGTGGCGGATGGGGTGCTTACCGGCCTGACGCGTGAGGCGTGGCACCGCTTTGGCGAAGGGGATATGCAACGCCAGATTGCGATCTGCCCGCTGGCCGGCACCGACCTGTTCCAGCTTCAGGGGCCGATCCCGGCCGATGGCGACATCGACTTCAGCGCCGAAGGGCTCACTGCACTGATCGCCGAACGCACCGGGCGCGCCGATATCCAGATGCACAGCGTGAGCTGGTCATCGGCCTACACCATGAATGCACGCCTGGCCGATCACTACCGCCGGGGCCGGGTGCTGCTGGTGGGCGACGCCGCGCATATCCACCCGCCCACCGGTGGCCAGGGCCTCAACACCAGTGTGCAGGACGCCTACAACCTCGGCTGGAAGCTGGCGGCGGTGGTGCAGGGCGCACCTGAGGCTTTACTCGATACCTATGAAGAAGAGCGCCGGCCGGTGGCTGCCTCCGTGCTCGGTTTGTCCACCAGACTGCTGGGCGAAATGCAGCACGGCGAACTGCGACGGGGCAGGGAAGTGCACCAACTGGACATCGGCTACCCCGAGTCCTCACTGGCGTTGCAGCACCTCGTGCGTAGCGGCATTGCAGCGGGCGACCGCGCGCCGGACGCGCTGCTGCGAGGTGCCGCCGGGCAGGCGTTGTGGCTGTTCCATCTGTTCAGAGGTACGCACTGGACGCTGCTGGGGTATGGCGCAACGCGTGATTCAGTGCCGGCTCGGCTGGGCGTGCAGGTCCATATCGTTGGACCGGAGGGGGACGTGATTGACCATCAGGGTCAGTTTCAACGTGCCTACCAACTGGCGATTGGCGAGTGGGTGCTGGTGCGGCCTGATGGGTACATCGGCGCGATAGTTTCGTCAGCCAATATCGATGTGCTGGACGCGTACCTTCAGCGGGTTTTGCAGAGCGCCCACGGCTGATGTTGCGGGTCGCGGTATGCAGGCCATGCGCATGGGTTGATTCCAGGGCTTGAGGTCGCGTTAAGATGCCGCCTGGACCTCATCTCGACCAAGGATTTTGCATGGCGCTTATCACCGAACGCGTAGCACAGGCCCGCAACGGCACCAACGACAAGGTCATCTGCCGCATGGCCTCGGGCTGGGCGGTGATGGGCGATGTGCAGTTCCTGCCCGGTTACTGCCTGTTGTTGCCGGACCCGGTGGTTGCCAGCCTCAATGACCTGGATACCGAGGCGCGTACCCTCTACCTGCTGGACATGGCGCGCCTGGGCGACGCGGTGTTGCAGGCCACCGGTGCACTGCGCATGAACTACGAGATCCTGGGCAATTCGGAGCCGGAACTGCACTGCCATTTGTTCCCGCGCTACGCCTCGGAACCGGATGATAAACGCCGGATGCCAGTGTGGTTTTATGATTGGAAGAATGCGCTGCCTTACGCAGAAGACCCGCATGGGGAGCTGCGTAAGGCCATCGCACAACGCTTGAACGCCTGACGCGGTCAGCCCGCGATAGCGTAATCAAACCCACGTTTCAAGGAAGGCATAAAATAATGCGCGAGCGAAAGGCCGCACGGCTACTGGTGATCAGCCCCTCACACGCAGTGCTGCTGTTCAGATTCGTACATAAAGACGGGGCACTGGCCGGGCAAAATTACTGGGCGACCCCGGGCGGAGGTGTTGAGGCCGGAGAAACCTTCGAGGCGGCTGCGATACGTGAGCTGCGCGAAGAAACCGGCATAGAGGTAGAGGCCGTTGCAGCGCCTGTAGGGGATCGCCGCGTGACGTTGATGTTGCCCTGTGGCGAAACAGTGTTGGCCATCGAACAGTATTTTGTGGTTCAGGCGCCCAATGAGGCGCTGTCAAAAGCCGAATGGACTGTGCATGAGACACAGGTGATGGCCGACCATCGCTGGTGGTCCGCCGCTGAACTTCGAACAACAGAAGAAACGGTGTGGCCGGAGGGACTCTTGGAAATGCTTCAGGATGCGGGCGTCAGCCCTTGAACGAATCGACTGGAACGGCAGGGTTCAAGCGCATCGAAGAGGGTGTTGTCCATGATCTCTTCACTGGCCAGCCGGCTCACCACGCGTGCCAGTACCACGCCTGGGTGCATGGCGCACACGTAGACTCCACCGACGGTTGGCAGGTAGCCGATGATGGGGATGCTATCCGCTGGAGTCGGGCGAAGCCCCACGTGGGTGATTGGCGGCCCGAGTGGGCCAAATGGTAGGCCACGGATGCGCCGACGATACCCGCGCCAATCACCACGATTCGCTTGCCGGTCTCATGCGTCATGCTCACAACCCATCGAGGATTTCAGTGGTCTCCAAAACCCCGGCATAGTCCATCGCCAGGTTGCTCAGGGACAACCCATGCACATCCTCGGCTGGCCACAGGCGCCCGGACAAGTCGGTTTGATCGAAGGTGTAGCAGGCGTCGGCAACCACCGTCACCTCAAAACCGAGGTTGCCGCCCGAACGTGCCGTGGACTCGACCGAGTTGTTGGTGATCACGCCGACGATCACCAGTTGGCGGATCCCACGCGCATGCAACCAGCGCTCCAGCCCCGTGGCCGTGAAGGCATCCGGAACGTTCTTCTCCACCACATGCTCATGCGCCAGCGGTTGCAGCGCCGGCTGGAACTCGCAACCCGGCTGGCCCGGCCAGAACACCGAGTCGGGCGAGCGGGACATGTGGCGGATATGCACCACTGGGCAGTTGGACTGCCGCCACGCCTGCAGCAGGCGCAGTATCTGCGCTTCGGCGCCGGGGTTGTTGCGGCGGCCAAGCTTCGGCTGGTTCATGCCTTGCTGCATGTCGATGATCAGCAGTGCGGCGTTGCTGGCTAACGTTGGCATGGCGTATCCCTTTGCTCGTGAGGCTCGCAACATATCAGCCAACCTGTGGGCCCAGACAGCGATTTGTTCGATGCCGGATAGCCCCGTCGCCACCCGGCGAATATAAACGGTCATGAGGCGTGGGTTTACTGGAAGGCCATTGCTCGAAAAAGGAATACCGACATGATCCGCAAGGCATTACCCGACGACGCAAGGGCCATTGCCCAGGTGCATATCAGCAGTTGGCAGGACGCCTATCGTGACCTGATGCCTGCCGAGTATTTGAGCGGGCTGCAAGCCACCCTGGCGCAGCGTGAGTCCTTTTGGATGCGCTCGATTGAAGCGGACGAGTCCAAGGTTTGGGTCGCGGAGGTGGGCGGGCAGGTGGTCGGTTGGATATCGGTCGGTGCCAGCCGTGACGAGGAGGCTGCGGGTACCAACACCGGTGAGGTCATGGCCATCTATGTGCTGGCCGGGTACTGGCAAACCGGCGTTGGGCTGGCGTTATGGAGGGTGGGCGTCGAGTATCTGAGCGAACAGGGCTATCAGGGTCTGACGCTTTGGGTGTTGAGCCGTAATGAACGAGCTATACGGTTTTATCGCCGGGCAGGGTGTGTCGCGGAGCCAGGCACTGAGCGTAACCTCGTGAGGGGCGGTGCAACACTGGAAGAAGTCAGGTATCGGTTGGCTTTTGCTGCATCATACGGAGTACACCCTGAGGTCAATCATTGAGTAGTCGAGAAGTGAAATACCCTTCGTTCGAAAACAGATCAAGAAAGATCGCGATCACGTTGGTCGCGTTTGCGCTGCTTGGGGGGTGGATCGTTTATATGCTCTGGGCGTCGCGTATCGGCCTGCGGACCGTTTTGATGCCGTCGATCCCTGAGTGGACGACCTATATCGCTATCGGTTGTGTCGTTGGACTGGTTTTCGCTTGCAGGGGCATCTTGCGTGGCGGGGGCGGGAGAACACTGAAAAGCGCCATGGACGCTTTTTTTGGCTGGTTTTGCGTCGGTTTTGCTTGCTCCATACAAGGGTATGATGTCGCTGCTTACTTATTGCCGGGAGATACCGTTCACTATGAGTCAGCCTATGAAATCTCTTTCCCTGGGCCCGCGCTGGGAAAGCTGAGCCGTTGTGAGGCTGGCCTGTGGATCAAGGATGTGACTACCGAGCGCTGGATTCAACTGTGCACGAATAAAGCGGATTTGAATGATCAGATACAGCGGGGCATGACGGCGGTGCGGGTAACGGCCCACGCTAACAAGATCGGTTCTTACATCGTTGGGTATCAATTTATTTATCAATAAAACAATGGTCTGAATCTGCACAACAGGGAGACGTCCATGACGGACCATGAATTTGAAGCTTTTTTGGCGCAGGTGATGGATGAGCTGTCGCAAAAACAAACGGAGTTGAGCCGGGTGTATGGGCTGGGCGAAATGGCCCGCTGGTGGTTCGAACAATCCACGGGGGGTGTCCAGTTCTTCGACAGCCGTGACAGGCTGGCCGTGGTGGCAGACGTCGTGAGCATCGGCAGCTACTCGGGCAAGTTCAATACCTGGAAATGGGCCTGGAGCAACCCCAGCGTAGACCCTGCCTTGCGCGAAGCAGCACTGCCACTGAAACAGCTTCAAGCCATCACCGGGTTTGACCTGTTTGGCAATGACCAGGCCTTTTCGATTCAAGACGAAAGCATGGCCTGGGAATTGACTGCCGCAGCGGTTCACCACCTCCAGGCGCAAGGCTGTTATCGGGGACCGTCCGGTCCCGAGGGGCCGACGACCTTCCTGGCGATCACATCGATACGGTCAGTTCAATGACCGTAGGGTTTTATAGGTGCTCCAAATACTCCATGGAAACCTCTCCACCCGTGTAGGGGCCGTCATCACTGCAATCCATGGCAGGTTCATCAAAATTAACCCATGCACTGGTAATAACGCTGTCTTTCCCAGTAATGGTTCGTTGGATTCCAGTAAATTCCACCTTGTCCTCCAAGGCTTCATTTACAGATTCTGGCGGTAGCGAAATCACTCCAACCCCGCCATTCGGCCACCACACGTGCGGCTTGATTTTTACCTTGTCGCCATCTTTGAAATGCATTTTCTTTCCGGCCATGTTGCCGGCATTGATGTTTCATTCAACGTTTGATTTAAAGGTCTCGTTTGCTCGATAAGGTGCTCGAGCAAAGTCGCCCGAGACACTACTCGACTCACAGCGAACCTGTCTATCGCGAGTGGGCAGAGAGCGAACCGTTACTCGGCACCAGGTACTTGCCTCAGTTAGCGACGTCCTTAGTCGCTACGCCAGGTTTGACGGCAGAACCAACACCCGACTCACGCAGCGACCAGCGCCCGTTGAGTACGGCGTACGCCCCCAGGCCAATCAACAATCCCCAGAACGCCCCACCGATGCCAAACACCGTGATGTTGGCGGCGCAGGCCAGGAAGGTGATCAGTGACGCTTCGCGGGATTGACTGTCGGCCATGGCGCTGGCGATGCTGGCGCCGATCGTGCCCAGCAAGGCCAGGCCGGCCAGAGTCGTGATGAACGTTGCCGGGAGCACCATGAACACCGCTGCAAGGGTGACCCCGAAAATCCCGATCACGAGGTAGCACACGCCCGCTGCAACCCCGGCGATCCAGCGCTTGGACGGATCTTGCGCAGCTTCCTTGCCGGTGCAAATGGCGGCCGTAATCGCCGCGAGGTTAAACGCGTGGGAGCCGAAGGGCGCCATGAGCAATGAACCCAGCCCGGTGACGGTCAGAATCGGATTGGCACGGGTGCTGAAACCATCGTTGCGAAGCACCAGCATGCCTGGCATGTACTGGCCGGTGAGGGTGATCAGGAACAACGGCAGCGCGACACTGAGCAGGGCATTCAACGAGAACTCAGGCTGGGTGAAGACCGGGACCGCGAACTGCAACGCCAGCCCCGAAAAATCCACACGCCCCTGAGTCAGCAAAAACGCCATCCCCAGCACCAGTATGCCCACCACCGCATAGCGTGCGGTAAAGCGCTTGAGTACCACGTAAGCGGCAATCAGCAGCCCGACCAATACCGGGTCGACGCTCATACCGCCGAACGCGCCGATACCGAATTTCAGCAGGATACCGGCCAACAATCCTGCGGCCACGCCAGGGGGAATCAGGCGGATGACTTTTTCGAACTGCCCTGACAAACCCAGCAGCACGAAGGCGGCCGCGGAAAGGATGTACGCACCAATCGCTTCGGCATAGGGCGTGGTTCCGAGTGCCACCACCAGAAACGCCGCCGCAGGTGTCGACCAGGCGGTGATGATCGGTTCACGGGTCAGCCAACTGAGAATGAGCCCGGTAATGCCCACGCCGATGGATACCGACCACACCCACGAAGCCGTGAGCTCAGGGCTCAAGCCGGCAACCTTGGCGGCCTGGAAAATCAGAATGAACGTGCCGCCATAGTTGACGATGACTGAAATCAGCCCAGCGACAATCGGATGGATAAGGTCGCGTAGTCGAATGGGCGAGTGGGCGTTGGAAGAGGCCATGTTGCTTTGCTCCTTGCAAAGTCAGGTGCTTGGGGGAGGCGCCATTTATAGGTCTGAAATGGTATGTTGGGCCCCTACACTTTTGCGGAGTCGACCAGACCACATGGCAAAAACCTTCGAGTTGGATACGCTGAAAATGCGACTCGACGATGCCGAGCTCAAGTTGTTGGATCTGCACCAGCGGATTCAGCGCGCGCTGCGGGCGTTGATCCTCGATGGCGCCCTTGATCCCGGTCTGAAGTTACCGTCTACCCGGACTTTGGCGAAGTCGCTCGGCGTTGCGCGCGACACGGTGGAGAACGCATATGTGCAATTGCATCGCGATGGCTTCATCGTGCGGCGTGAGGGGGCGGGCAGCTATGTGTGCGAAGCGCTTGGCACCCAACTGCATGGCGTAGCACGCAGGCGTAGCAAAACCCAAGACATCAACCACCGGGAGGAGGTGCCAAGGGCCGGATTGAGCCTGCGCGGGCGGATGATTTTCAACAGTGGCGGCGTCAGCGACCAGCAGGTGGTCACCGCGTTTGCGACCGGCCTGCCGGAAACCCGCACGTTCCCCATCGACGTGTGGGAGCGCCTGCAACGCCAGGTCATGAAGGACCATCGCGCCAACGTGCTACTGCATGGCGACCCCCAGGGCGCCGCACCGCTGCGCAAGGCCATCGCCACCTACTTGAACCTCGAGCGCGGGGCCCAATGCTCCCCGGACCAGATCCTGGTGTTGAGCAGTACGCGCCAGGCGCTGTTCCTGTGTGCGCTGTTATTGGTGGACGCCGGTCAATCGATCCTGCTGGAAAATCCGGGCTATTTCGGTGCCAGGAAAGCCTTTGAAGCGGCGCAAGCCAAGGTCGTCGGCATTGACGTCGATGAACTGGGCATCCGCACGCAATTGCTGCGGGCAGACCGCAGCGGCGCCAACTGCGTGTATGTCACACCGTCTCATCAATACCCCACGGGCGCGACGTTGCCGCTGGAGCGCCGGCTTGAACTGATCAACTGGGCAGCGGAGCAGGGCAAGTGGATCATCGAAGACGACTACGACAGCGAGTTTCACTACGACGGGCATCCGACAGCCTGCGTGCAAGGCCTGGACAAGCACCGGCGCACGATCTACCTGGGCACCTTCAGCAAAACGCTCTACCCGGGGCTGCGAATGGGCTACATGATACTGCCCCATGAGTTGGTCAAGACCTTTACTTACGCGCGCAGCATCATGGACGGCCACACACCACAAGTGTTGCAACTGACCCTGGCGCGCTTTATGGAGGATGGCCATTACAACGCCCATGTCCGCGCCATGCGCAAACTCTATGCCGCACGCCGCACCGCCACAATCGATGCGATTGGCAAGCACCTGGACGGGATAGTCACCGCGCTGCGCCCCCAAGGCGGGCTGCAGATCCCTTGTCTGCTTGCCGAGGGTTGGTCGGAAGAAAAAACCATTCGCCAGGCGGCGAGCGCGAATGTGCAGCTTTCGGGGCTGAGCCGGTTGTACGCTGGCGATAAGAAGACACAGGGTTGGCTGTTGGGGTACGCGTCCTTGACTGATCATGAGATCGAAACGGCGATGGTACGGCTGGCAACTGCGTTAAGAACCTAATAGAAAAGGGGCATTTCGCCTGTCCCAGCTAGCAAGCTGGGCCAACCGCCAGAACGCTCTGACGAACATAATAATTGTCGAATTCACTGCTTTCGACGAATTGGAAGCCATGGCGGATATAAAAGCGATTCGAAGCGCTGTCTTTGAGAGCTCCAACTCTAATAGGGAGCGCAGCCGCATCCGCCACTTTAAAAATCTGAGTGAGAACAACAGAGCCTATCCCTGATCCTTGCGCGCTCGGTCTCACATACAAGTGGTCGAGCAAGAGTTCATTGTGGTGATGCTTGACCACTACAAAACCAACTCTCTCTCCAGATACCTCTATGTAGTGTGTGTTGCGAGCTTCGAAACCACTAAGAAACCGCTCGCGCGCGCGAACCGGATCAAATCGCCCGACGCGCTCCAGACTTTCACGCATAGCCTCAATTCGAATGGCTACGAGATTGTCCAAGTCGTCTTGTTGAGCTGGGACCAAAATGACTGGGGAATTTTGATTGGGTGTAACGGGCATATTTTGCGCTCTATTTGCCACCATGGAAGGCCAGTATGGAGAGCCTGATGTGTGCTTCCCAAGTTGGCCTCACTGAATTTTCCCTGATTTCCCGGCGGCATCCGACAGGCTCCTTGTGGCCTGTTTTCTGCCCGTCGCGAGAGGCAGCTATTTCCGTCACCCATGAAAACACCTAAACCAAACTCTCCCGACCAACGCAACTCACATGCCCAACCCCCGCCGCCTGCAACCGTGCCACCAGATCCTCCCGCGCCGCGCGCCCACCTTCACGCACATATTTAAGCTCCGCCGCCGTGATCAACACCACCGGTACCAATTGCACCGGTGAGAGCGGCATGTCGTCGAGGCGGGTAGGGAAGTCCGGGGCAGGGCCGCCCAGCAGGACGCCGGTGGCGTCGTCTGCGGTGACGAACAGGTTGGGCAGTTGATCGCTCATCAGGTGCGACTGGCTGAAGCCGGGCAGTTCCAAGGAGAGGACGCCATGGCTTTCCAATTGATGGGTGATGCCGCCGGCGTTGGCGACGGTTTTGGCGACGTGTTCGAGCAGTTCGAATGCCCAGCTACGGCGTAGCGGGTCGACGTCGCCCAATGTGCCTCGAACGTTTTCGGGGATGTCGGGGGTTTCCAGGAACAGTTCCATTTCGAAGCCATTGCCGAGGCCTTCGGCGTCGTCGAACGGGTCGGATAACCCTTCGGTCGCCAGCACGATGCTGTTGGCGCGGCGTACCACGCGGTAGGCCTGGCGCGTGGACGGCCAGTAAGGGCCGCCGGTGAAGCTTGGGCTGATCAGGTAGGCGAGGACGTCCTGTTCGACAGTGCCAACAGACTGCCAGTGGCGGTCCAGGCATTCGGCACTGGCCAGGCGTGCGGCCAGGTTGGCGCTGTCGGGGTCGGTGGAGTCCACTTCAACCACTGGGGTATCGATTGTTTTTGACGAGCCGAACAGTTTCTTGAAGAAATTCATCTGCAGTCCTTTGCTGGAGGGAGAGCGCTTCAGGGATGGTTAAGCGCATTCACATAGGCGCGAAACATATCAGCCATCCCCTCGGAATACACAGCGATTTCTTGCGCCGTGCGTGGGCTGCAAGAGAAATCCTTGCCCACCGAACTGAGCGTGGCTCGAATCAGGTCGCAGGCCAGCGCGCGTGTCTGCTCAGAGACCTGCGGCAGTAACTCCAGCATGAATGCGTCGAAAGTCTCTCGGCTTGCCGCCCGGACTTCCAGCGCTTCCGGCGCATCGCGATAGAGCGGCGCCGCATCGTTCAACGCCCCGCGCATCTGCGCCTCTTCGCATTCCGACAGGATGAAGGCGTGCACCAGTTTGCGCAGGCGATCCAGCGGTGCTTCGGTATGTTTCTCCAGGATATTGCGCAGCATCCGGGTGGTCTGTTGCCACTCATCACTCTGCAACCGGAACAGAATCGCCGCCTTGTTGGGGAAGTATTGGTACACCGACCCCACGCTCACGCCGGCCTTTTCCGCGACCCGTGCGGTGGTGAAACGGGTGGCGCCTTCCTTGGCCAAAACCTGAACAGCCGCTTCGAGAATTGCCGCCACCAGCTCGGTGGAGCGCGCCTGTTGTGGCTGTTTGCGCGTGGAAATACGCGGGGTCTGGCGGCTGGTCATACCGGGCTCCGGACGCAGGAGGAATGCGAATAGCGAAGGTGGGGAATCACTCGCATACTTTTAATGCGACGAATTAGTCGCATCTTAGTCCCAACGCTACGGAAATCAATTATGTCGAGCCTGACCACTGCGCCTTTGGCGCCCCTGATCGAACGTCTGTATACCCAAGCCAGCGCCGCTACCAGCCCCTTGGTGAAATCGGTTTCCAAGGAGGAACGCGATCGACTGATGCACAGCAAGACCGAATACGTGGCGCTGTATTCAATGCTCAAGGACCTGTGGCTGCCGGTCTCGCGGGACACTGGCAAGCTGCTTTATATGCTGGCGCGCAGTAGCAACGCGCGGGCGATTGTGGAGTTTGGCACGTCGTTCGGCCTGTCCACCTTGCATCTCGCCGCTGCGTTGCGTGACAACGGCGGCGGTGTGCTGATCGGCAGCGAATTCGAAGCCTCGAAGATCGCCCTGGCGCGTGAGCACTTCATCGAGGGCGGGGTGAGTGACCTGATCCAGATCCGCGAAGGCGACGCGTTGGTCACCCTGGCCAGCGACCTGCCGGACAGCGTGGATTTGCTGCTGCTGGACGGCGCCAAGACGCTGTATGGCGATGTGCTGGGCCTGGTAGAAAAGCACCTGCGCCCCGGCGCGCTGGTGGTGGCGGACAACACTGATTATTGCCCTGAATACCTGACCTACGTACGCGCCCCGGAGAACGGCTACGTGTCTGTACCGTTTGCCGATGACATCGAACTGTCAATACGCCTGGGATAAACGAGGAGCCGCCTTATGCACGTATTTGTCACGGGCGCCACCGGCTGGGTGGGCTCTGAAGTGGTGAAGGACCTGATCGGCGCCGGCTACCTGGTGACCGGCCTGGCCCGCTCCGAGGATAAGGCCCGCGCCCTTGCCGCCACCGGCGCCAAGGTGCTGCGCGGCACGTTGGATGACCTGGACACCTTGCGCCGCGCCGCATGGACGGCTGATGCGGTGATCCATACCGCGTTCAACCATGACTTCTCGCGGTTCGTCGAAAACTGCGAGCAGGACCGCCGGGTGATCGAGGCCCTGGAGAGTGTGTTGAAAGGCTCGGACACGCCGCTGATTGTCACCTCGGGTTTGTCCGGCCTGGCACGTGGCGCCACCGAAGCGGATCTGCCGAGCGCCGCTTCCCCGCGCAAATCCGAATCTACGGCGCGGGCCCTGGCCGAACGCGGTGCGCCTGGCGCCGTCGGTGCATGGGGTGGGCGACCATGGTTTCCTGCCGATCCTGATCCGCCTGGCCCGCGAAACCGGCGTGTCGGCGTACATCGGGGAGGGGCAGAACTGCTGGTCGGGCGTCCACCGCAGCGATGCGGCGCGGGTGTATCGCCGAGTGCTGGACGATGGCTTGACTCAAGCGGCGTATCACGCGGTCGCGGACCAGGCGGTACCGTTCAAGGCGATTGCCGAAGTGATCGGGCGTCGGCTGGGTTTGCCGGTGGAGTCGCGGCCACGCGAACATTTTGGCTGGTTCGCCAATATGGCCGGTGCGGACATGGCCGTGTCCAGTGACCAGACCCGCGAATTGCTGCGATGGACGCCGGTCGGGCCCGGTCTGCTGGTGGACCTTGATCACGCCGATTACTTCAGGCACTGAGAGAACGATTTTCATGACACAACACAAATCCGTACTGCTGAATATGCTGCCGATCACCCTGGCGGTATTCATCGGCTTCCTGATTATCGGCATGCAGTTGCCCGTGTTGCCCTTGCACCTGAATCAGACGTTGGGCATGGGCACGCTGGTGGTGGGCGTGGTGATTGGCGCGCAATTCGCGGCGGCGTTGCTGTCGCGATCCTGGGCCGGCAATTTTGCCGATATGCGTGGCCCCAAGCGCGCGATGTTGCTGGGCATGCTGGTGGCGGCCAGTTCAGGGTTGTTCTATCTCGCTTCCCTGGCGTTTGTCGATTCGCCAGTGCTATCGGTGTGGGTGCTGCTGGCCGGGCGTGTGGTGCTGGCGCTGGGCGAAAGCCTGGTCATCACCGGTTCCATGGGCTGGGGCATGGGGCTGGTAGGGCCACAGAATACCGGTAAGGTGATGGCCTGGATCGGTATCGCGATGTACGCCGCCTTCGCGCTGGGTGCGCCGTTGGGTGTGGCAATCAACAGCCAATGGGGGTTCAGTGGGCTGTCCATTGCGAGCTTGATCATGCCGTTGCTGGCGTTTGGCATCGTGGTCGGTGCGAAGGGCGTCGCACCGACCAGCCAGCGGCGGACGTCGTTCTACTCGGTACTCGGGGCCGTCTGGCTGCCGGGCCTGGGGCTGGCATTTTCCAGCATCGGCTCCGGGGTCATTGCTGCCTTCGTCGCGCTGCTGTTTGCGGCCAGGGACTGGGACAATGCGTCGTTCGCCTTCACCGCGTTCGGTGTGGCGTTTATCGGTGCGCGGCTGTTCTTCGGGCATCTGCCGGACAAGCTGGGCGGGGCGAAGGTCGCGCTGGTCTGCGTGTTGGTCGAGGCGGCGGGGCAGTTGCTGATCTGGGGCGCTAACGATCCGTTGATGGCGTATCTGGGCGCCGCGCTCACGGGCTTCGGTTATTCGCTGGCGTTTCCGGGATTCGGGGTGGAAGCGATCAAACGCGCTCCGCCGCAAACCCGTGGGCTGGCGATGGGCGCTTATGTGGCGTTCCTGGATATTTCGCTCGGCATCACCAGCCCGTTGGCGGGCGCCTTGGCTGGTGCGGCAGGCGTGGCATCGGTGTACCTGGCGGGGGCGGTGGCGGTGGCACTGTCGGCGTTGGTGGCGTGGGTGCTACTGGCGAAAAGGCCGCTGCTCAGCGCTTGCTGAACGCGAGGCGCGCGGCAAACACCACAAAGATCATGCCGGTGGTGCGGTCCATCCACTGGATCACCTTTTCCCGGCGCATAAACCCGGACAGCGGTTGCGTGGCGCCGATCAACACCAATGACCACAACAGGCCGAGCAGCACATGGATGCCGACCAGGCCGAACGTCCACAGGATCAACGGCTGGCCCTGGGGGATGAACTGCGGCAGGAACGACACGTAGAAAATCCCCACCTTGGGGTTGAGCACGTTGCCCAGCATGCCTTTGATAAACCAATTGCCGGCCGGCTTGCCCTGCACCTCGGCGCCGGCCAGTGAGCGGCGCGGACGCAGCAGCATGTTCAAGCCCAGCCAGGCCAGGTAGGCGGCGCCGCAGTACTTGAGCAGGTTGAAGGCGACTTCCGACACGGCGATCAACGCGCCCAGACCGAAGGCAACCGCAGCGCCCCACAGCAGGCAGCCGGCATTGATGCCCAGCGTGGCTTGCAGCGCCTGGCGCTTGCCTTCCACTGTGGCGGTCCTGAGCACCAGGGCTGTATCGAGGCCGGGTGTGAGCGTCAGCAGGGTGGCGGCGAAGGTGAAGGCGAGGAGGTTATCCGTGATGGACATGGGTGGGCTTCGTGAATGGGTGGAGGTGAGCCTCAGCATATCGCGATTTTTTGTGGTGAGCGGGCTTGTTGTGGTGAGCCAGCTTGTTGTGGTGAGCGGGCTTGCCCCGCGCTGGGCTGCGCAGCAGCCCCAAAACCAGACCCTGAGGAGTACCTGGCACACCGCGCCCATCATTGATGGGGCTGCTGCGCAGCCCAACGCGGGGCAAGCCCGCTCACCACAGGACAGCTGCCAGCCACAGGGCACCGGCTAGCCGAGGACACCTGCTAGCCAGGCATTCAGCAGCGGCTCAGCGATTGAACCGCTCAACCAACGCATATTGGGTGGACGCCGTGTTCGTCAGTTCCTTGCTCAGGTCGGTGGATTGATGGGCCTGGATCGACGTCTGGTCGGCCAGTTCGGCGATGGTGGTGATGTTGCGGCTGATCTCTTCCGCCACCGCGCTCTGTTCCTCGGTGGCGGCGGCGATCTGGGTGGTCATGTCGGTGATATGCGACACCGCCTCGCTGATGCCCACCAGGGCCTGATCCGCCTCCAGCACCCAGGCCACGCCTTCCTGGGCCTGGCGCTGGCCGTGTTCCATGCTTTGCACGGCGTTGTTGGACGACGCCTGCAACTGGGTAATCAGCCCGTGGATCTGGGTGGTGGACTGCGACGTGCGCTGTGCCAGTTGGCGCACTTCATCGGCGACCACGGCAAAGCCGCGGCCTTGCTCACCGGCACGCGCGGCTTCAATGGCGGCGTTGAGGGCCAGCAGGTTGGTCTGGTCGGCAATCGCCTTGATTACGTCTACCACGCTGCCGATTTCGTCGCTGTCCCGCGCCAGTTGCGCTACGGTCGCGCCGGTTTCGCTGACCACGCTGGACAAGCGCTCGATGGCCTCACGGGTGTCCCGCGCGACTTCCCGGCCGCGCCCGGTCAGCACATTGGCTTGCTGGGTGGCATCCGCCGTGCGCTGGACGTGGCTGGCGACTTCCTGGGTAGTGGCGGCCATCTGGTTGACGGCGGCCGAGACCTGTTCGGTTTCGACGCGCTGGCGGTCCAGGCCCTTGGAGCTGGCGGTGGCCAACTGATCGGATTGCCCGGCCAGGGCGCTCAATTGTTCGGCGCTGTCCTGCAGACGGGTGAGGCAGGTTTTCAGGCGCGCTGCCTGGCTTTGGAACGCGGTCTCCAAACGTGCCTGCGGGCCGCTGGCATCGCTGTACATCTGCGCGATCAAGGCGTCCGACGTCGAGGGCTCAACGCCCTGCAACAGGCGCAAGGTGCTGCCTTGGCGCCAGCGTGAGCAGAGCACGCCCACTGGCACCGCGACGGCGACGGCCACGGCAATTGCCAGCGGCGCGTCGAGGGACAGACCGGCGAGGCTGCCGGCCACTGCGGTGGCCACGTAGGGCACGCAACTGATCGCGGCCGGCAGCCAGGCGTCCTGGCGCGGCACGCCCGGCTTACCTTGGCTGATACGTTGATAGAGGGCCTGGGCCCGGCGGATTTCATCAGCCGTGGGCTTGACCCGCACCGACTCGAAACCGACGAGCTGGCTGCCATCGAAGATCGGGGTGACGTAGGCGTTGACCCAATAGTGATCGCCGTTTTTCGAGCGGTTCTTGACGATGCCCATCCACGGCAGGCCTTGCTTGAGCGCACTCCACATGTGCGCAAACACGGCGGGCGGTACATCCGGATGGCGCACGATGTTCTGCGGCGCGCCGATCAGGTCGGTGCGTTCAAAGCCGCTGATCTCGACAAAGGCGTCGTTGCAGTAAGTGATGACACCTCTTACATCCGTGGCGGAGATGAGTTTTTGCGAAGGCGCGAGGGAAATCTCACGCTGTGTTACGGGCTGGTTATTGCGCATTCCGACTACTCCCTGGTTGCCCTCAGTCCATCGGCGCCAACTGCGAAAAGGTTAATCCATATGGGTCAATTCGCCAGCCGCTGGTCAAAAGCCTGAAACTTGCCAGTGAAACCCCTCATAATGGCGGCCATTTTTGTTTAGCCGTTATTCTGGTGTGCCCCCATGGAAATCAAGGTCAACTTTCTCGACAACCTCCGGCTTGAAGCCAAGTTCGATGACTTCACGGTGATTGCCGACCAGCCCATCCGCTACAAAGGCGATGGCTCGGCACCTGGGCCATTCGATTACTTCCTGGCGTCGTCGGCGCTGTGCGCGGCGTACTTCGTGAAGCTGTATTGCCAGACACGCAATATCCCCACCGACAATATTCGCCTGTCGCAGAACAACATCGTCGACCCGGAAAATCGCTATAACCAGATCTTCAAGATCCAGGTCGAGTTACCCGCGGATATTTCCGAGAAGGATCGCCAGGGCATTTTGCGTTCCATCGACCGTTGCACCGTAAAAAAAGTGGTGCAGGCCGGGCCTGAATTCGTCATCGAAGAAGTCGAGAACCTCGACGCCGATGCCCAGGCCTTGCTCATGCCGAACTCGACGTCCGAGGGCGGCACCTACATCGCCGGCAAGGACCTGCCGCTGGAACAGACCATCGCCAACATGTCCGGCATCCTCGCCGGCCTGGGCATGAAGATCGAGATCGCGTCGTGGCGCAATATCGTGCCCAACGTCTGGTCGTTGCATATCCGCGATGCGCATTCGCCGATGTGCTTTACCAACGGCAAGGGCGCGACCAAAGAGGGCGCCCTG
Organism: Pseudomonas azotoformans; assembly: GCF_900103345.1. Taxonomy (NCBI): domain Bacteria; kingdom Pseudomonadati; phylum Pseudomonadota; class Gammaproteobacteria; order Pseudomonadales; family Pseudomonadaceae; genus Pseudomonas; species Pseudomonas azotoformans. The sequence continues at coordinate 1,685,890 of NZ_LT629702.1, read as the reverse complement.
GCGTCGGCACTCGGCGAGTTCATCGAGCGCCTCAATTGCAACTTCTTCTACAACGATCAGTTCTGGGGCGAGGAACTGGCCAACGCGCCGTTCGTGCATTACCCGGATGAGCGCTGGTTCCAACCAGGACCTGATGACGAACTGCCGAGCGAAATCCTCGATGCCTACTGCCTCAAGGTCTACAACCGCGACGGCGAGCTGCGTGGTTCGCACCTGTTCGACACCAACTCCGGCAATGAACAGCGCGGCATTGTTTCGCTGCCGTTCGTGCGCCAGTCGGACGGCGAAGTGGTGTACTTCCCGTCCAACCTGATCGAAAACCTCTACCTCAGCAACGGCATGAGCGCCGGCAACACCCTGGCCGAAGCGCAGGTGCAGTGCCTGTCGGAGATCTTCGAGCGCGCCGTGAAGCGTGAAATCATTGAAGGCGAATTCGCCTTGCCGGACGTACCGGCTGAGGTGCTGGCCAAGTACCCCGGCATTCTCGCCGGCATCCAGGGCCTCGAAGCCCAGGGCTTCCCGGTGTTGGTCAAAGACGCCTCCCTGGGCGGTGAATTCCCGGTGATGTGCGTGACCCTGATGAACCCGCGCACCGGCGGCGTGTTTGCCTCCTTCGGCGCGCACCCAAGCCTGGAAGTGGCACTGGAGCGCAGCCTTACCGAACTGCTGCAAGGCCGCAGCTTTGAAGGGCTGAACGATCTGCCGCAGCCAACCTTCGAAGGCCAGGCGGTGACCGAGCCGAACAACTTCGTCGAGCACTTCATCGACTCCAGTGGCGTGGTGTCATGGCGCTTCTTCAGTGCCCAGTCGGATTACGAGTTCGTTGAGTGGGACTTCACCGGCGAAGGCGCAGACTCGAATGCCCAGGAAGCCGCGACCCTGTTCGGCATTCTCGAAGGCATGGGCAAAGAGTCGTACATGGCCGTGTACGAACACCTCGGCGCCACCGCCTGCCGCATCCTCGTGCCGGACTACTCGGAAATCTACCCGGTGGATGACCTGATCTGGGACAACACCAACAAGGCCCTGTTTTTCCGCGAGGACATCCTCAACCTGCATCGCCTCAACGAGGAAGAATTGCAAGCGTTGGTCGAGCGCCTGATCGAAAGCGAACTGGACGACTACACCGATATCACCACCCTGATCGGCATCGAGTTCGACGACAACACCGCCTGGGGCCAGCTGACCATCCTGGAACTGAAACTGCTGATCTTCCTGGCCTTGCAGCAATATGAAGAGGCCAAGGAGTGCGTGGAGATGTTCCTGCAATACAACGACAACACCGTCGAGCGTGGCCTGTTCTACCAGGCGATGAATGCAGTGCTGGAGATGGAACTGGACGACGACCTGGAACTGGCCGACTACGAAGCCAACTTCCGCCGCATGTTCGGTGATGAGCGGATGGACGCGGTGATTGGCTCGGTGAAGGGTGATGTGCGCTTCTATGGCCTAACGCCGACCAGCATGAAGCTGGAAGGGCTGGACCGGCATCTGCGTTTGATCGACAGCTACAAGAAGCTGCATGCGGCGCGGGCCAAGGTCACCTCGGCCTGACATTCGCCACCCCCTGTAGGAGCGAGCTTGCTCGCGAAAAACCCAAGAACAGCGCGGGGCTCCAGATGCCCCGCGTCATCGTTGTCGATCTTCGCGAGCAAGCTCGCTCCTACAGGGGGATCAGCGCTATTTAGATTTTTTTCAGGGCCTGGGCCAGGTCCGCACGCAGATCCTCCACATCCTCAACCCCCACCGACAACCGCACCAACCCATCACCAATCCCCAACTGCGCCCGCGTCGCCGCCGGGATGCTGGCGTGGGTCATGATCGCCGGGTGTTCGATCAGGCTTTCCACGCCGCCGAGGCTTTCGGCCAGGGCGAAGATCCTGACGTTTTCCAGGAAGCGCCTGGCGCCGGCCAGGTCGCTGTTCAGGTCGATTGAAATCATCCCGCCAAACCCACGCATCTGTTTGCGCGCCAGTTCATGCTGCGGGTGGGACGTGAGGCCCGGGTAGTAAACCCGCGCCACTTGCGGCTGTTGTTCCAGCCAGGTGGCCAGGTCGAGGGCGTTGCTGCAATGGCGCTCCATGCGCAGGGCCAGGGTTTTCACACCGCGCAGGGTGAGGAAGGCGTCGAAGGGCCCGGCGATGGCGCCGACCGAGTTCTGCAAAAAGCCCAGGCGTTCAGCCAGTTCGGGGTTGTCGCCGACGATGGCAATGCCGCCTATTACGTCGGAGTGGCCGTTGAGGTATTTGGTGGTGGAGTGCACCACCACATCAAAGCCCAGCTCCAGCGGGCGCTGGATCCACGGGCTGGCGAAGGTGTTGTCGGCCACACAGATGATCCCGCGAGCGCGGCAGAGGCGCGCAATGGCGCTGAGGTCGGTGAGGCTCAGCAGCGGGTTGCTTGGGGTTTCGACCCAGACCATGCGCGTGTCGTCCTGCAAACTTGCTTCAAACGCCGACAGGTCACTCAGGTCGACAAAGCTGAAGCGGTGCCCGGCGCTGCGTTGGCGCACCTTGTCGAACAGGCGGAAGGTGCCGCCGTACAGGTCATTGCCGGAGACGATATGGGCGCCGGCGTCCAACAGCTCCAACACCGTCGAAATCGCCGCCAGCCCGGAGGCAAAGGCAAACGCCTGGCTGCCGCCTTCGAGGTCGGCCACGCAACGCTCCAGGGCAAACCGCGTGGGGTTGTGGGAGCGGCCGTAGTCGAAGCCTTTGTGCACGCCGGGGCTGTCTTGCAGGTAGGTGGAGTTGGCGTAGATCGGCGGCATCAGCGCGCCAGTGGTCGGGTCGGGAGATTGCCCGGCATGGATCACGCGGGTGGCAAACGCACTTTTATCGGACTGACTCATGCAAGGGATCTCCGTAGGTGGTTGAGCAGGTCGACGCGGGTGATCAGGCCATGGAAGCCCGACGCGTCGGCAATGATGGCGACCAGGCCGCGATCCAGCTCCGCTTGCAATTGCGCGAGGCTGGCGCTGGGGGCCAGGGTTTGCAGGGACGTGGTCATGGCGCTGGCGACGTTCATCGTGAAGTGGCTGGCGTCCTGGTGCAGGCCGAGCAGGATGTCGGATTCATCGATCACACCGACCAGTTGCTGGCCGTCCACCAGTACCGGTAGTTGCGATACATCCGCCAGGCGCATGCGCTGGAACGCGGTGAGCAGGGTGTCATCGGGGCTCACGCTGATCACGCGGCCGTCTTCGAAGCGCCGCGCAATCAAGTCGCGCAGGTCGCCGTAGTGTTTGTAGTGCAACAGGCCGGCGTCGTTCATCCATTGGTCGTTGTAGACCTTCGACAGGTAGCGCGTGCCGGTGTCGCAGACAAAGGTGACCACACGCTTGGGCGTGGTCTGTTCGCGGCAGTAACGCAGGGCAGCGGCGAGCAGGGTGCCGGTGGACGAGCCGCCGAGAATGCCCTCGGCCTTGAGCAGTTGGCGGGCGTGGTCGAAGCTTTCTTCATCGCTGATGGAATAGGCATGGCGCACGCTGGACAGGTCGGCAATCGACGGGATGAAGTCTTCGCCGATGCCTTCTACGGCCCATGAGCCTGGCGTTTCCAGCTTGCCACTGCGGCTGTACTCGGCCATCACCGAACCCACGGGGTCGGCGAGCACCATTTGCAGCTCCGGTTGCACGCGCTTGAAGAAGCGCGTCAGGCCGGTGAGGGTGCCGGCTGAGCCGACACCCACCACGATCGCATCCACATCATGCTGGGTTTGCGCCCAGATCTCCGGCGCGGTGCTGGTTTCGTGGGCCAGGGGGTTGGCCGGGTTGTTGAACTGGTCGGCGAAAAACGCATCTGGAATGTCCTTGGCCAGGCGTGCGGCCACGTCCTGGTAATACTCGGGGTGGCCCTTGCCCACATCGGAACGGGTGATATGCACCTCGGCGCCCATGGCCTTTAGGTGCAGTACTTTTTCCGTGGACATCTTGTCGGGCACCACCAACACCACTCGGTAACCTTTGGCGCGGCCGACCAGCGCCAGGCCCAGGCCGGTGTTGCCGGCGGTGGCTTCGATGATGGTGCCACCGGGGCGCAGGCGCCCGTCACGTTCGGCGGCGTCGATCATGGCCAGGCCGATGCGGTCCTTGATGGAGCCGCCGGGGTTCTGGGATTCGAGTTTGAGAAACAGCGTGCAAGGGCCGGTATCGAACCGGCTGACCCGAACCAGCGGCGTGTTGCCGATCAGTTCGAGCACGGCGGGGCGGGGCAGCGTGGGCATGTCGTCACCTGAATACGGATGGGTTGGACAGCAAAAGGCAAAGCGTGGGTTCGACGATAGGCCGGGATCGGTCCGGTCGCAACCGGACGGTCCGCTGCCTGTCTGTTTTTGGCGCATTAGCCGGGCAGGTGCTGCACCTGCTGCAAGCGGGCGACAACGGCCGCGCTGGCCGCCTGCATCGGCGCGCGCAATTCGCTGCCGATCAAGCCTTGCAGGGCCAGGGCGGCTTTTACCGGTGCCGGGTTGGGCTCCATGAACAGCGTGTTGATCAGCGGCACCAACTGCATGAACGTCGCTCGCGCTTCAGCCAATTGGTTGTCGCGTACCTGCTGGCACAGCGCCACGAACTGCTCCGTGTGGACATGCGCCGAGGCCGCAATCGCGCCGGTCGCGCCCAGGCACAGCGCGTTGAAGATCTGCAGGTCTTCGCCACACAGCACATCCACTTCACCGCTGGCCAGCAGCGCGAGGGTATTGCCCAGGTTGCCGCCACAGTCCTTGATCGCCACGATGCGTTCGTGGGCAACGATGTTGAGCAAGGTGGCCTGCTCGAACGTGGCGCCGGTGCGGTAGGGAATGTCGTACAGAATGATCGGCACGCTGGAGGCATCCGCCACGGTGCGGAAGAACGCTTCCAGGCCGGCCTGGGACGGGCGGATGTAACTCGGCGCCGGCACCAGCAGTCCGGCCACCGGGCGTTGCAGGATGTCACGCTGGAAACTCAGCAGTTCGACCTGGTTGTTGCCTGCCAGGCCCATCACCACGCGGTGCGCCGGCACCAGCTGCAACACTGCATCCAGCACCGCTAGTTGTTCGGCGCGGCTCAGCGACGCGGCTTCGCCGGTGGTGGTGCACACCATGATCCCGGCCACATGCTTTTCCAGCAGGTGGTTGACCAGCCGGCGCAGGCCGATAAAGTCGATGGCGCCGTCATGGAACGGCGTGACCACGGGAACCCAGATACCTTGAAACGATGACATGCACTTTCTCCTGATGATTGACCGCTTGAGTCACCGTCAGAAGGGCAGGGGCAATTGTGCAAGGGAGAGTAGACCGTCGCGCTCAATGTCCTGTCAGCTCATGTGACGGGACAGCGCGCCCCGGTCACATGAGCGACTGTTTCTTCGATTTGAGGGCGTGCGCAACGCAACCTTGCGCCTTGGCAATCAAGCCAATGACGGAAGGGTTAACGGAAGGCATTGCGGACATAAGCTGACACACCCTGAACAAGGCTTCCATCTTCATGGAATATTGCAGAGTGTGTCAACGGGGCTTATTCGAATTTATCGATACGCGAGTCGGAGTAGAAAAACTCGTTCTTGTCGGTGCTCGATTCAAAGAAATAGGCGTAGTCGGTCAGGAAGTACAGATGGTTGACGCGCTTGTACTTGTCGTCGTCAGTGCGGCAGGACAACGCCTTGGCGCTGCCCGTCAGTTTCGCGTTGAGTTCGCTGGCCGGCAGTTCACGCTCGACCTGGCAACGGTTGGTCTGCGCGTTGGTGCTGCTGCCGATCAGGCTGTTGAGGCTGGAGCGTGCGGTGGTATAGGTGACGGTCTCGCCCACGGGCAGGGTCTTCCAATTACCGGTGAAGCTCAGTTGGGTCAGGGTCGAGCTTTCCGCCATGCCCGAACCGCCGTAGGTGGCTTTCGACACCAGGTGGAACAGGTTGCGCCAGCTCACGGCCTGGCTCTCATAACCGTCGCCACGGGTGGCCAGGGCCAACTGGCCGCTTGGTGCGTCCTGGCTGATGAACTGCGTGCTTTGGTTATCGCTGGTCTTGCCACGGTAGTTGCTGGTGCCGACGAACTGTACGTACTTGAACGAGCGGGTGGGCTTGTCCAGGTTCAACTGGGCGATGGCTGCCAGCACCGCCGGCTGCACCGAGGTCAAGGCAATGGTGGCCGGCGCTTTCATGCGCGGTTTGAACGCGGGCAGTGCGGCGATTTTTTCCGGGCTGACGCAAACTTTGTTGAACAGCAATTCGTAGTCGGCATTGCTGCCGGCGATGTTCTGCGGCGTGGGGAAGCTGTCGACCCGGCCATCGCTGACGCGGTTGTTGGCGTCCATGTCGTAGCCGGCCAGGTTCCTGTACGTACCGCCTTTGCACGACACCGCCAAATGTTCCCGTTTTTGTGCATACGGGGCGTTGTAGGGCAGGTCGTTGAGCACCGTCGGGTTGTCGAAGGCGGCCCAGAAGCGCGTTTCGCCGTTGACGGTCTTGATACTGTTGGCGTCGATCAGCACCTGGTTGTCGCGCTCGTTGGTCTGCACCAGGCGCCAGTCTGGCTTGGGTGTTTCGGCACAGGCGCGGACGAAGGTCTGGTTGGCGGCCAGGGTGGCACGCAACTGCGGCGACAAGCTGCGGGGCGAACTGTAGCGACCGGCACTGGCGGGGTAGACCCGTTGCGAACCGTCCAGGTACAGCAAGTGCAGTTGTGGCGAAGAACAGGCGGCCTCGACTTGCAACGTGCGGCGCAGAGCGCCCGGATCGCCAGGCATCAACAGTTCGAAGCTGAGCACGTCGCCTTCGCGCACGATACTGTTTTCAACCAGGGGCTGGGCGAGGGCGCCGGCCAGCATGTTTTCGACTTGGGTTTTCTGGGTGGCGCAACCGGCCAGGGTGGCAATGCCACCGATCAGCAAAAAGGGAGTGATAAAACGCACGAGAGCCTCGTTGAGTCCATTCGGGGATGTCAGGGTGACGGCGGGTGACGCTGGAACTTTAACTGGATGTTGCAGGTGCCAAGCCTAACCAGCAGGACGGCCGCTGTACAGCCGCAGCTGGATATGTACGGGTCGCAATGGTTCCAGCATGGCTGCCGCCAACCGGTAGTCTGTGCAGACATTCCGGGAGAAACGCGATGATCCGACGTGCGTGTTTGGCTGCTCTGCTGACCCTGTCCGCCTCAACCGCCTTCGGCGCCTCAACCTATGATCACGTGTATGCCTTTGGTGACAGCTACTCCGACAATGGCGCGGGCGAAGCGCTCACCACACGGCTCGCCGCACAGAAGATCAAGGAGGCCCAGGTGTTGCCTGGGCCGCTGTACTGGCAGGGGCGCTGGAGCAACGGCCCGACCGCCGTCGAAGGCCTGGCCCAGGCCCTGCACACACCGCTGACCGACTACGCGGTGGGCGGCGCGAAAAGTGGCCACGGCAATTACTACACCTGGATGATGCCCTCCGAGGACACGGGTGTCCTGGGGCAAGTCGCCGAGCACTTGCACGCTGCCAAGTCCCACAACGCCGACCCCAAGGCGCTGTACTTCATCTTCATCTCGGCCAATGACTTTTTCGAGTGGGCCGACTTCTCCCACACGGAAACCCTTGAGGCACTGAGCGAATCGAGCCTGGCGAATATTCGCAAAGCCACTGAGCAACTGGTGGCCGCAGGTGCCCGGCATGTGATGGTGGTGGGCACCACAGACCTCAGCCATGTGCCTGCGGTGGTGCAGGGTAACCAAGTCGCCAACGCGAAAAAATACCAGCAGTTGCTCGCGCAGAAACTCCCGGCCTTGCTGGCGCAGATTGGCACGGCGAAGGTCAGCTACTTCGACCACCTGGCTTTTAGCGATGCACTGCGCGCCAATCCGGCGGCCCATGGTTTCAGCGACCTCGACACGCCTTGCCAGGTTACTTACCCGGAGGCTAAACCGGTGTGTGCCAACCCCGACGCGCATTATTACTGGGACGAATGGCACCCCACCCGCAAGGTCCATGCCCTGGCGGCCAACGCCATGCTGGATGCTCTGCCTTAACCCGCCGCTATCGCCGCCTCAATCGTCGCGATGTCGATCTTTCTCATGGTCATCATCGCGTCAAAGGCGCGCTTGGCCGTCGCCGGGTCGGGGTGAGTCACCGCGTCGGTCAGCACGCGCGGGCTGATCTGCCACGACACCCCCCACTTGTCCTTGCACCAGCCGCAGGCGCTTTCCTGGCCGCCGTTGCCGACGATGGCGTTCCAGTAACGGTCGGTTTCGGCCTGGTCATCGGTGGCCACCTGGAACGAAAACGCCTCGGTATGCGGGAATATCGGCCCGCCGTTGAGGCCAATGCAGGGGATGCCCAAGACGGTGAAGTCCACGGTCAATACATCGCCCTGTTTGCCGGACGGGTAATCGCCGGGCGCCAGGTGCACGGCATTCACCCGGCTGTCCGGAAAGGTCAGGGCATAGAAGGTCGCAGCCTCAAGGGCGGTGCCGTTGTACCAGAGGCAGAGCGTGTTTTTGTGGGTCATGATCGGTCTCCACGTGAGAATGGCCCTGTGGAGTTTAGCCGCCCAATTGTTGCGCGATAGCCGCTTTGTCGATTACCGACCAGACGTGGGCGAATGTGCCGTCGACCAGCTCATAGAAGACATTTTCGTCGAACCTCACCTGGCGCCCATTGATCGGCAACCCAAAGAACTCGCCCCTGGGCGTGACCTTGAAGTTCAGGCGACTGGCCACGGTGGGCGGATCGGCCACCAGCAGCTGGATGCGGAACACCAGGTCCGGTATCTCACGAAAATCCCGCTCCAGCATGGCTCGGTAGCCGGTGAGGCCGACGACTTCGCCGTTGTAGGTCACGTTCGGGTGCACGAAATGACCCAGGTGGTCCCAGTCCTGGCGGTTGAGGCAGTCGATATAGCGTTGGTAGAAGGTGGCGAGCTCGTCTCTGCTCATGTCAGGTTCTCCTGGGTTAAAAACGCTCGTCCAGTATCGCCGGCAAGGTGATGTCCTTGACGAAACTGGCCGAGGACAGGCTTAACGTCATGCGTACCACCTGCACCACATCGTGCACAGGAATCGAATGGCCTTCATCCCTTTGCTCGGCCTGTGCACGTGGGGTGCTCAAGGGATCTTCGGTGTTGAGATAACCCAGGTTCAGGCAGGTTACCGCCAGGCGCTGCCGGCGATAACCTTCACGCAGGGCATCGGCGATCCCGCGCAAGGCGAACTTGGAGGCGCCGAAGGCGACTTCCGGCCGACCACTTTGCGGCAGGCCGGAGGTGGAGCCGGTAAGAATGATCCTGGGGTGGGGGCTCTTGAGCAGCACCGGCAACAGGCGCTTGATCAGCAGCAGGGTGGAGGTGATGTTGCAGGTGACGATGGCTTCGATCTGGTCATCGTCGTCGGCGAGGAAGTTGTAGGCCGGGTCGAAGGCGAATTCTTCCCAGATGCCCAGGTTGTAGATCAACGTGTCCAGGCCGTTATCGGCAATCGCCTCGGCGATGACGTGCGCGGCCTGGGCAGGTTTGGCGAGATTGGCCTCAATCCATTGCACTTCCACGCCGTCCTTGTGATCCAGCTGTTCTGGGCGACTGCGGGACACGCCGATCAGCGTATCCCCAGGCTCACCGAGCCCTTCGATCAGGGCTTTGCCCAATCCTTTGCTTGCACCTACCACCAGGGTTTTCATTGTGTGTCTCCTTGACAGTCAAACCGTTATTCAAGCCCTGCGCGCCATCAACAACACCGTCGCCGCCGCCGACAACAACCCGGCGCAGCAGCGGTTGAAGATCCGCTTGCCTCGTGGTTCGGCAAACCAGCGGCGCATATGCAGGCCCATATAGGCGTAGGCGCTGATGGCAATCCACTCCAACACCAGAAACATCGCGCCGAGCAGGGCAAACTGTGGGGTGATCGGTTCACCGGGCACTACGAACTGCGGAAGGAAGGCGGTGAAGATCAAGATTGCCTTCGGATTACCCGCTGCCACCAAAAACTCCTGCCGCGCCAACGCCCACAATCCCACCTTGGCCGTTGCAGACTCAGCCCCCGCTTCCGGATTAGCCCGCCACAACTGAAACGCCAGATAAAACAGATACGCCGCGCCCAGAATCTTGATCCCATAGAACAACAACTCCGACGTTTGCAGCACCACCGCCAACCCGGCGGATGCGAGGGCGATCATGCCGGCGAAGGCCAGCAGGCGGCCAATGCCCGCAAGGCATGACGTGCGGTAGCCGTAGCGGGTGGAGTTGCTGACGGACAGCAGGTTGTTCGGGCCCGGCGCCATGTTCAGGGCGAAGCAGGCGGGGAGGAAAAGGGCGAGGGTGGCGAGGTCCATGGCGGCTCCGGGTTCGCGGGGGCGGGTAGGGGTGAGGATAAGGGGAGCGGGGCGGTTGGACAATGCGCGCGTTGGGTCTAAGACGACACCAACGCGCGCGGCTCAGCTTAGCTCTGGCTTGCAGGTGCTTCTTTGGGGGTTGAAACCTCGGCGCGCAGCCGTTGACCGATGATGTCCATCAGGTCGCAGCCGTCACGCAAAGGGATTGCCAGCAATTGTGCAAAGTCAGAAAGCACTACGGAATCTGTTTCCAACTCGCTGCGAAAGGCAATGTTTTCCAGTACTTGAGTCACGGTGCGGATGCGGTAATCCGCCATCGCTTGCAGCACATCGAGCGGCGCTTCTGAATCAATGAGCAAAGAGGCGGGAACCAGATCGATTCCAGTCAGAGGGATATATCGTTCCATCTTGAAAACTCCGATAAGTGCAGTAGTTGACCGCCACTCAGTCGTCGCCAAACGAAAGGGTGACAGCTGTACGCAGGTTGGCGAACCGGTATCGGAAAACCCGGCAGACCCGAAGGTCTCCCGCGCACAGCCGCCATTAAGACAGCTTTGCAGGCGTGCAACAGCCTCTACAAAAAGCGCAGTGCTTTTGCATCCGATAGTCAGGTCGCCAAACCTGTTCGCCATGTGGGCGACGGGGCGGACTATAAGCGGCATTGGGTTTGGGGGGCAACCGGAAGGTGGTAAGAGAAGGACGGGAATGCTTACGCCTTGGGCAAACGCGAATGTTGAGGAACTGATTTGAGGAGCTTCACGGAGTACGCCAGCATCAGAAAACACTACACGCGTCGCCATCTGTCGAAATCCCCTACAGAAAAATTGACCGCAAGCGTCCTACAAAGTTAACTGTACATTCATACAGTAAATGTAAAAGGCCGCATCATGAGCTTCACCATTCTAGGTCCCATCGCTGAGGTCGGCGCGAAGTTGCCGTTGTGCTCGTTCCAGGTCCCGGCCGGTTTTCCTTCGCCGGCAGCGGACCACATTGAGCAGCACATCTCATTGGATGAGGTCCTGAATATCCGAGCGCCCCACGTGTACCTGGTGGCAATCACCGGTGAGAGCATGCAGGGCGTTGGGATCTTCGATGGTGACCTGGCCGTGGTAGACCGTGCCATTGAGCCGATCCATGGGCATGTGGTCGTGGCGCTGCTGAACAACGAGCCTGTGTGTAAGCGCCTATGCAAGCGCGGCCGGGAAGTGGTCCTGCTTTCCGAAAACCCCAAGTTCCCGGCACGCTACGTTCTCGAAGGCGACGAGCTATCGATCTGGGGCGTGATTACCAGCACCGTGCGCAGTCATGTCTAAGCAGCAGCCAACCTTCGCACTGATCGACTGCAACAGCTTCTATGCCAGTTGCGAGCGGGTATTCCGGCCCGACCTGGCGAAGGTGCCCATCGTGGTGCTGAGCAATAACGACGGCTGTGTCATCGCACGGAGCTACGACGCCAAACCCTTCATCAAAATGGGCGAGCCGTATTTCCAGATCAAGCACAAGCTCAAGCAGCACGGCATCGTCCCGTTCTCCTCCAACTATGCACTGTACGGCGACATGAGCGAGCGCGTGATGAGCCTGATCGAGGCGATGGTGCCGGCAGTCGAGGTGTACAGCATCGACGAGGCGTTCGCCGATCTGACTGGTATCGGTGAGCTGGATGCTTTAGGCCGGCAGATTCGCGCGCAGGTGCTTCGCTGCACTGGTATCCCTGTCGGTGTTGGTATCGCTCACACAAAGACCCTGGCGAAGCTTGCAAACCACACCGCGAAGCGCCTGCAGTCCCAAACCGGTGGGGTGGTCAACATCACCGATCCGGTTAAACGTGACTGGGTACTACGCAATACGGACGTGGCGGAAGTGTGGGGCGTTGGCCGCAAGATGAAACTCCATCTTGATGCCATGGGTATCAAGTCGGCTATGGACCTGGCAAAGGCCGATCCGTGGACGCTCCGTAAGAAGTTCAGCATTGTGATCGAGAAGACGGCCAGGGAGTTGAGCGGCACGCCTTGCCTGGAGCTGGATGAGCCGGATCCGCCGAAGCAGGAGATCTGCTGCAGCCGCATGTTCGGCATGAGGCTGACAGAGCTGCCGCCCATCAAGGAGGCGGTGGCCACCTACATGATGCGTGCCTCTGAGAAGCTCCGCTCCCAGGGCTCGCTGTGCAAGAAGGTACGCGTGTGCATCCGCACTGGCATGTTCAACCCAGAGGAGGCGAAGTATGCCAATGGGGTGGTGGTGGATATGCCGTACCCCACTGAAGACGTGCGGCTGCTGACTCAAGCGGCGGTAGGTGCGCTTGAACGGATATTTCGACCAGGTTTTAAGTACAGCAAGGCTGAGGTGATGTTACTGAATCTCTGCCAGCTCGGTGAGTACACCGATGATTTGTTTGCTCTATCACAGCCGGCGGAGGCGACTCGGGTGATGACAGTCATGGACCTGATCAATGAGCGATGGGGTAGGGGAACGCTGCGCTCGGCTTGTGTGCCGGCAGATCCTGATTGGGGCATGCGCCGCGATATGATGAGCCAAAGTTATACGACGAAGCTTGATCAGCTCTGGTCTGTAGTCTGTAGGTAGCGGCAGCTTTCGGCCAAAAGCGGACAGTGATATAAAAACAAATCTGTCCCCTTTTCGGAAAGAAAATGGCCGAGGTTGTCGGATGTAATTGACAACCTCCGTCATGCGGAGTGGTGTTCTTCGTGTCTCCTAGGCCTGCTGCATATAGTCTTCGGCTCCGCGTTCCAAGCATAATTTTAGGACCCGGAAACGTCCAAGACGAACACATCAATTAGCCCAACTAGCTCTGGCGGGAGCGTCTGTTCGATGCTGGTCTTCAGTTCCGGAGCGGAGTTTATGGTTGTATTTTTTTTGTTTGCGACCAGTTCATCGCCGCCAAACCAGATCACAAGATAAATTCCCTGTTGCTCTGCGTCGGGGTGGATGGAATATCGGTCATACAATTGCGCAGATGCGGCTGTGTATAGTTCTTTATGCCACTGACCTTTTACCTCAACCACAAGCAACCTTCTTTTCCCACCAATGATCTTGGTCGCAGTGAAGTCGGTGCGATTTTCACTTTTCATCTGATGCTCAGAAGTTATTACGATGCCTAATGGTCCGAGTCTGAGACTTAGACGCTCAGCAATGACCTCGGTGGCCTTGACTTCGCCCAAACGCTTACCACCATCGTAAAAGCGGTCAGCTGGATTGAACTCTCCACCGTCTATAGCTTTCTGAAAATCTTGAAGTTCTTGGAGGACTAGTTTGCGTAAGCCCTCGACGTTCACAACAGTGTCGCGATCCAGCAGTTCGATGATTTCTTGAGGAGAAGGCGGTTCAAAATCTCTCAGCGCTTGTTGTCTGACTTTACTGGCTAATAAGCTCTTAAGGTCGTTGTGCATATTTATAAAACGCGCATCGCCCAAAAGACGATTTAAGACAAGGATGGCCTCGCTAGCATCATCTGAGTGTATCAACCAGACTATATCAGTCAAAAAACGATATGCGACCTCCTCGCTAGGACTCCCCGTTCCCCAGTGGCTCGGCAGATGAACTTTAGGCCATTTATCGATAAAAGCGTCGAGAATGGCCTCCACTTTATTTGCCGTAAGTACTGGCCAATAAGAATTTTCGCCGCGATTGAAGCGTCCGGAACGAACATTAAGTGAAAATACTGTATCCCTATCAGATTTGAGCCAATTCCAATATGTGCCACAGGTATCTTTTATAAAATAAAATGCTCGAACGAGCCAGAAGATGCGCTTTCTCTCTACGTACTCATCATCTGTGGGCTCCGGCCTGTCGGACATTATATTTTCGCAACGCTCTGCGATTATTTTTTGAAGATCACTACGATCACCAAACTGAGCCGCAATCTCAAAAAGCTTTTCTAAAGTGCCAATGTCTAACTCAGAGAAGCGCGCAAGCCACTCTATTGAAAGCTCCGCCCGTAGATGGCTGAAAATCTCGTCATCGCTCAAAAGCCAAATATCCGGGTTGCAGCAGCCTTTCTGTGCCAACTGAGGCTCTAGGTACTGACGGAGATAGTGCTCTGCACTCGATGAGTCTGCAAAAATGAGACGATCAATTTCAGACTTTAGAGCGTTGCGTTCTTCTTCGATCACTGAGCTGTAGGATCGATCAATACTGGTCCGTAGCGCGGTCAATAACCGCAAATCAACACTATCCAAATTACCATCCACACGCATGATCTCTAGGCAAGCTGCTAGAAGGACCATTTCTGCATGCAATATTTCCCCTGAACACTGTAACTGTGCAAATTCTAATAGATCGGGAATTTTCAGCGCGATAAAATTTATACAGTTTCTGAGGGCAGTACAAACTAATGCCGCGTCTCCAACTTGCTCCTCAATCCGATCGGGATTCATAAGAACTAATTCTGCAAAGTAGACAAGGCATTGCCAATCGGCACCGCTTTCTATTAGCACTCGATTGGCCTGGTAATACTGAATATTCGCTGCACTCCTCTCGTTTCGTTGCCGCTGACGGCGTTTCGCCTTGCGATTCAGGCGCGGCAGTCGAGTGTTCTTTGCCATTTGCGAATAAGCTCTGTTAGATCGCACCCATTCAACCATGAATTCAGGCTTTTCTAAAGACTGTTCGCGCATGCGTCTTCTTAAGTAGTTTGATCCTACTTCTGTTTTGTAGCGATAGCGTTGATGTGTGGCGATAAAACTAGCCCAAAGCTTGGGGTTTTCGAGTTCAAATGCGAGGTTTACTATAAACTCGTAATCTTTAGATTGGAATTGAAGGCCTGAGTGAGCATAGAACTCAAACTTTTCTATTCTGGTCTTAAAAATTCTCTCTCTGTCAGTAATCGTTTTGAAAACGTGAGCCATAATCCCTTGGCGCAAGTTATGGTCGCTTTGAAGTATTTTTACAGAAGTACTACCGCTCGCTGCTTGTTGATGATGGTAATTTAAATTTTCGAGCCAGCCCCATACTTTCTCAGGATCAAATGGCGCAGACTCTAATTCAAAATACCTATCTAGCATTAATCCAATAATCTTGCATATACCATCTCGGCAGTAGCAAGCATAACGCTTTTTACCGCAAACGCAGGTCACTCCTTTAGATAATTCATCCAATAGAGGGTTGATCAAATTTAAATCTAAGCTGTCTACAAGTTTTTTGATAAAGTAGCGAGTGCCAACTGTCCGTTCTAAACGTTCTTCAGAGGCAGGATATAGTTCCGTACAGGTGCGAAAAAAATCCGACAAGTGAGAAATATCGAATCTTTCAGGACCTACGGTTGTTATTATGTCCGCTACAATCTTAAGCGAAGTTTCGCTTGCCTCAGCAACCAGAATCGATACATCGGCGTGATGATCATGTCCGATCAAATCGAGTAGACATCTGTTGGCCAAAAATCGAGTGCGTTCGCTCTGGCTTGGGTCCAATACGAGCTGACGTAATTCATTTGTTAAATGCGTAATCGCTGGTGATCCCACCAAAAGTTCGAGGATCAGATCACGTAAGTGCCCATCGTTTCCAGATGCAAGGAGAGGCTTGATTTCCTTCATGACGTCTTGGGTGAAGAAACCTGCAGCACTGAACCGACGCCAAGAATCTCCCCTTCGGAAATACGGATCTCTCTTTTCCACATCTTTTAAGCGCCTTATGAGCAGGCGCTTTGAGGACTGTTCAAGTTGAGAAGGATCGCCGTTCGCTAGTACTGCATAGGGGTCAAGTTCGATTGCTGATTCCTGAATATACTTGTTGCCTAACGCGGCCAACCAACCCAGCAGCCCTCGTAATTCGTCCCGTACAATGGTGTTTGGAGCGATTATGGGTAGGCATTTATGGATCGTAAGATGGTCCGTCGGATCAGCTATTCGCTTGGCTAGGTAATCCGCAGCACAGTATTCGACGACGATCTTGTGAACCGGTCGATGCTGATCTGCGCTGTCTCCGGGCTTGAAAAGTCTAGTCGCGAGGATGCCTTCAGCTACGGTGGTGTTTTCGAACATTGACGCTAGTAGTGGATAAATTCGGTCTGCTGTCGCTTCGCTCGTTCCTATGCCATCTGCACCTGAAAGCAAAAGCTTGGCGAATACCTCAGACGACAGGTCAACCTTTTGTGCGATCGAAAGGGTATGGCCGGTCTTCGCCACGGTGGCATTCGCCTCCTTTGCTAGGCGCTCGACCGCTTGGGAAAAAATGCTTCGCTTGTCTGTGAAATGTCTGCCACTTTCGATGTAAGCGTCTGCGAACATCTTTAAGAACTGGGGATTGGGTAGTAGTGCTTCTAAATCAAATCGAGTGACTTCCGCTTGGAATGTTGCGAAATCCTCACCCGGCACATGGTGATGAAAAATTTCCCGCTGTTCTTCTTCCTCAAACTCGACCAGCCTCACTAGGAGCGGTGAGAATCCGAAGTACTCTTCGAATGCGCTTGTGGCTGCGGTCCCCCATTCGCTGGATCGGCTAGAGATGATCACGTGCGTTGGCTTTGCTTTACTCGCATTCGCCAGGAGGTCGTGAATACCGGTTTGATCGATTTTAGCTAACTCGTCAAACGCGTCGATCACGAGCGGAGAGTTATTAGCGCCTGGGCCTATACGTTTGAATTTGTTCGCTGTCACGCTAGAAGTGCCCAGCTTCCGGGCCAAACTACGCATTAACTCAGTTTTTCCACCACCTGGTTCGGCCAGAACAACGACGTAACTTGACGTAACTAGAAGCTCATCTTCAGTGTAAGCAACGTCACTGCTGGATATTTTGCGCGGTAAATAAAGAATAGAGCTCATGGGCAGAAGTCTGAAGATGGCGTGCTGAAAGCACCAAAAAACCGGCGCCATTTATTTGAGGGCGAGTCCTTTCAAATGACACATCCTGCTCTGGATATTACGTCATTTTATAGGGATAAGCCCTTCGGTCTGTGAGCGACCGCTCCTGACCGAAAGCAGTCCGTCATACAAGCTAACATTGACCATCGCTTGGCTTGCAGGCGCCCAGCTTGAATCTGACGCTATTCGATAGCCGCCCCGTATTCCTTCGCCGTCCTTCACACCATTATTCATAGGTTTCAATGGGAAGATACACACTGATTGGAAGCTCGGCTAACGCGCTAGCGATTGTCGAGGTCGAAATTCCTGCATAGAACAAAGCGTGGGGTTTATCTGGATCGACTCGGTCCTCCGTGACAATTCCAAGAATGTGCCCAGAGTGGGAAATCACCGGTCCGCCGCTGTTGCCAGGGCGCGCAATTGCCGAATACAGGAATGACTTCTGATGCCTTATGTCTGCCACACCATCATTGACTATTTCACCACCTTGCAAGATGAGTGGAGCTTCGCAAGACATCGGTACCGGAGGGTAACCCAATAGACATAGGCGCTCCCCGATCACAGGGTCTCGAAAGCCAATCGACGAGCTACTTCTTAGCACTGGTTTTGACAGCTCAATGATCCCTACATCAACTGACTCGTGTGGGTAGCAAGCTCTAATTTCACAGTCGATTCCTTGAAAGGTTTGTTGGGGGCGGACGGTCATTTCCTTGAGAACATGCGCGCAGGTGAGTACATGCCGATCTGAGATAATGAACCCAGTTCCGCCTCGTTCGTCTCCTTTCGAATCACCAATGATGTGGACTGTGAATTCTCCGTGGTATGAGTGTAAAAATTCTGGGCCCAGCACGGGGGCAAGCCAAGCGATTCCCAAACGTTCTCTATTCGTCAGTTCTTTGAAGGCGTAATACGTCTTGGGTGCCATGACAAAGCTGCTTAGGCCCATCGCTACAAGCAGTCCCTCTCGCTCCATGGCATCTAGCAGCGTTCTGACTGGCAGCACATACCGCAGTGGTTCGGTTAGAAATTCGGTTTTTTCAAGGAATGTCAGGAACTCATGAACTGAGAAGGGGCGCGAGGAACCAGGTGTGTTGTTCGGTAGACCAAGGACCTGCAAATTTGTTGAGTACGATACAGGTGAGAAAAAGCCGAATGCTTGGATAGCCAATTCTGTTCGCTCCTGTACGGAAAGCGGTTGAAGTCGCGAATAGCGTTGGCGGATTTCAGGCTTCATTGGACTACCTGTCTAATTTGAAGTTTGAACAGCAGGAAGGGGGCAGATCTGAGTTTGGCATGGTATTTCCTCCGTGAAGAGGAAAGGGTATCAGGATGTTGGCTGGTTGAAAGTACGCCGCTGCGCAAAGTTATATAGGCAATCGTCAGGATTACCCGCTGCCACCAAAAACTCCTGCCGTGCCAACGCCCACAATCCCACCTTGGCCGTCGCGGACTGTGCCTCTGCCTCCGGATTAGCCCGCCACAACTGAAACGCCAGATAAAACAGATACGCCGCCCCCAGAATCTTGATCCCGTAGAACAACAACTCCGACGTTTGCAGCACCACTGCCAACCCTGCGGAGGCGAGGGCGATCATGCCGGCGAAGGCCAGCAAGCGGCCAATGCCCGCTAGGCATGACGTGCGGTAGCCGTAGCGGGTGGAGTTGCTCACGGAGAGCAAATTGTTCGGGCCCGGCGCCATGTTCAGGGCGAAGCAGGCGGGGAGGAAAAGGGCGAGGGTGGCGAGGTCCATGGCGGCTCCGGGTTCGCGGGGGCGGGGAAGTGTGAGGATAAGGGGAGTGGAAGTCGTTGGACAGCCTCAGCCGTTCATGTTTTGAGCTGTTTCGGCATTTGCGACACCGCCTGAGCGACTTCGGCGGCCATTTGTTCAGCACCCCGCATCCCGTCAATCCGTAAGACCGGTACTGTCTGCTGTGACAGCCATGATTCGTGCCACGCCCGGTTGCGCCCTGAGAAATTCGGGTCGTCGTAGTGCGAAGCCCATTCCCGAAAGGCCACGTGTATCGCATGCATGTCACCATCGGGTGCGATCCGATCGCCAAAGCGTGCCTTTTCGCGGGCCGTCAACCGTTCGAGGCGAACGGGCGTAGGTGTGACCACAAAGACAATCAGGTCGGCATCGGCAATCAGCGCATCGCCCCAGACCATGCAGGAGCCACTCAGCACCCAGCCGTCGTCACCGAGTGCTTGTTGCATCAGGCAAACGCGGTCGCTGGGAGATCGCTTGGTTGTGAATGGAGGGTTTGTGGGCATCCAGTAAAAATCATCGACGTCGACGTGTCGTATACCGAGCCGCGTGGCGAGGTTGTGACCCAGCGTGGTGACGCCCGCGCACGATGCACCTGTGATGTAGAGCCGCATTTTTCCTCCATGAATACAAGCCGGGTGCCAGGTCAGGGAGATGTCCTGCCCTGGCATTTCAGGGCAAAGGTTTCGGGGTGACGGTGTACCAACCCGACGGGGTTTTGGCACACACTTGCGGCCTGAGCGGTGTTTCAACCGTGTTGTTGTCCTGAACAGAGAGTTGGCGAACGGCAATCACGCAACCGGCCTTGAACGTGCTGATTTTGACCAGCTGAAATTCCATTTCATAGTCTTTACCGGGTTCGGGAATGAGTGTGACAGGCGCGGGAAAGCAGGACATTTGCGAACCGCCCATGGCGAACCCTGCAATAAAGGGTTTACCCGCTGGAATGACATGCTCGTCAAACACTTTGGGCGATTGGTTGATGGCTTTGCTCGCCTTGCTGGCAGGCATACCAATCACGCTGTTCTGGCTGTCAGTGGCCCTGAACGGGTAGAGCCCCGCCGAGTCGACATGGGCTTTTTGCCACCCGGCTTCTTCGGGTGTTTGGGTCAGCAGGGACTTGTTGTAAAACATCTCGCACGTCTGGCCGCTGAGGAAACCCGCGTTGGTGGTGTCACCCGTAATAAACCGGATTCGGGCTGAGTTGGCCGGGTCGTATTGGCTGATTTGTGCTTCGTTGCGAACGTCGGTTTTAGTGGTGGCGCAGCCGATAAGCGTCAAGCTGAGGGCCAGGGGAAACAGAGAGCGCATGGGTAACCTTCATATCCTGTGAGGGTAGGGCTTGAGGGAGAGCGATTGATGCCTTCGCCTGAGCGTCGGGTCGAGGCCTATTGACCGGCGTTCCAAACTGCCAGTTCATAGCCATCCGGGTCTGTGAAGTGGAATCTGCGTCCACCGGGGAACGAAAATGTCTCGCGGGTGATGACTGCACCCAGGGCTTTAAGCCGCTGCTGCGTGGCATTGAGGTCATCGGCGTACAAAATGACCAGAGGCCCACCCGGCCGAACCGGCTCCCCCGTGGTGAACCCGCCTGTCAGGCGCCCGTCGCTGAACTCCGTGTAGGTGGGGCCGTAGTCAACGAATGTCCAGCCGAACGCGCCGCCGTAGAAGGCTTTGCTGCGGGCAATATCGCTGACGTTGAATTCGATGTTGTCGATTTGCCGGTCTTTACCTTGAGTGCTCATGCTTGCCTTCCTGGCTGATCTTTTCGAGCGGCGAGTGTAGCGTGAACGCCTGCCTGCATGAAGACGGGAATCATGCCTATGATGCACCCGACTACAGAACTGACCGGAGTGGACAGCGTGCTGAAGATTGGAATCCTGGGCGTCGGTGAGCTGACGGAAAAGGTGGTGATCGGCCTGCGGCGCAGCGGGTTTGGCGGGCGGGTGCTGCTGTCCCCGCGAAACCACCAACGTGCGCAGCAACTCGCTGAACAGTGGGACTGTGAGGTGATGGCTGACAATCAGCAGGTGGTCGATGGGGCGGACTTGTTGGTCCTGGGCGTGCGCCCGGAGGTGGTCGATCAGCTTTCGAATGAAGTGCAGCTCAGACCTGAGCAAACGCTGGTGTCGTTGGTGGCGGGATTGAAGCTGGCCGAGCTTCAACGCCGCTTCCCGCAGGCGCGTGTGGTGCGCGCCATGCTGTCCTACGCCGCGCAGATCAACCAGACGACCGTGGTGGTCACGCCCGGTGGCGAACCCCATGCAACGCTGCTGGGCGCGCTCGGTTCATTGGTTGTACTGGACGAGGAAGAGGCGTTCGAACTGGCCACTGTCGCGGCCTGCATGAATGGCTGGTTCTATTTCTTCCTGAGTGATCTTCAGCAGTGGTTTACCGACAAAGGCCTGTCCAATGACCAGGCCGCCCAACTGGTGATGGGCAACCTGCAAGACTGTCTGGCCAGCGCCCGCCACCAGCCCTCCGCGAGTCTGGAAGCGTTGGGTAGCGCGATTGCGACACCGGGCACCTTTACGGCGGCTGGGTTGGCGGTGTTGAGAAACAAAGGCGCAACGCAGGCATGGCGCGAGGCAGCTGACGAGGTACTTGAGCGGCTGCACAAGCCCGCGCGTTTATAGCCGGTGATGCTCCAGCAAAAAGTCCACAAACACGCGGATCCGCGCCGGCATGCTCGCGCCACCGACAAACACCACATGGATCGGCTCCCGGTCGCCGGGGTTCCAGGATTCCAGCAGGCGCACCAGGTCACCGCGTTGCAGGTCTTGTGCAACCGTGAACTCGCCGATACGTGCAATACCGGCGCCTAATCGCGCCAGTTGAGCGAGGGCTTCGCCACTGCTGCATTCGATATTGCCGTTTATCTTCAGGGAGAACTCCCTACCGTCACGGGCGAAGGGCCAGTCGGATTGGGCGCGGCGGAAGTTGAAGCGCAGACAGTTGTGGCGCAGCAAGTCGTTGGGTTCCAGAGGCGTGCCGTGTTGCGCAAGGTACTCCGGCGACGCCACCAGGACCTGGCCAGTGTCGCCGATGCGCCGCGCGGTCAGCGGGCTGTCTGGCAGGTCGCCAAAGCGGATCGCGATGTCAGCCTGGCCGCCGAGGATGTCGACCACTTCGTCGCCCAAGGTCAGGTCCACCACAATGTTTGGGTAGCGGGCGCTGAACGCCGCCACCAACGGCACGATGGCCATGCGGCCGTGGCCCAGGGCCGCACTGACCCGCAGCCGGCCTTTGGGCGCGCCCTGGTCGGCGATGGCCTCTTCGACTTCCGCCATGTCGGCCAGGATGCGCCGGGCGCCGCGCAGGTACGCCTCGCCTTCGGCGGTGAAGGCGAGGGCGCGGGTCGTGCGAATCAACAGACGGGTGCCCAGGCGTTGTTCGGTGCGTGCGATGACGCGGCTGACGGCCGAGGGCGTCAAACGTAATGCCCGCGCTGCTGCCGACAGGCTGCCTTCCTGCGCCACCATCGCGAATACCGCCATCTCACCCGACCTACCGTTGAAATCCATTTTTGCCTCGCGCGCAAAGGTGATTGCCAATTATACGGTCTAGTGCCGTTAAAGCGTTGATCGTAGCATTTGCGGCATAAATGAGGAGTCTTCCATGCGTATCAATCCACCCCTTGTAGCCCTGGCTGTCGGTGCCTTTGGCATTGGCGTCACTGAGTTCGCGCCCATGGGCATGTTGCCCACCATCGCCAATGACCTTGGCGTTTCGATTCCCACCGCAGGGTTGCTGGTCAGTGCCTATGCCCTGGGGGTATTGCTCGGTGCGCCACTGATGATCTTGACCACCGGCAAGATTCCCCGTCGTCACTTGCTGGTCGGGCTTATGGCCATTTTCACCCTGGGTAACGTGATGTCGGCGCTTGCAACCGGCTATTACGACCTGTTGATTGCCCGCGTCATCACTTCGCTCAACCACGGCGCGTTTTTTGGTGTGGGTTCCATCGTTGCGGCCAGTGTGGTTGCGCCGGACAAGCGCGCCGGCGCCGTCGCCGCGATGTTTATGGGCCTGACCCTGGCGACCATTGGTGGCGTGCCACTGGCGACCTGGTTGGGTGAACTGCTTGGCTGGCGTACGGCGTTCTGGGGCATTGGCGGACTGGGCCTGGTGACCATGGTCGCGCTGTGGTTCGCGCTGCCTGACCTGCCGTTGCCGAAAAGCGACGGTGTGCTGGCCGAAATCAAGGTGCTGGGTCGCGGTTCGGTACTGGCGGCACTGGCTCTGACCGTGGTGGGTTCCGGTGCCATGTTCACCGTGTTTACCTACATCGCGCCGATCCTGAGCAACCAGACCCATGCGTCTACCCCCTTTATCACGGCCATGCTGGTGCTGTTCGGCGTCGGGTTGACCCTGGGCAATATATGGGGTGGCAAGGCGGCAGATCGCTCGATCGACCGGACCCTGATCGTCTCGCTGAGCGCACTGATTCTGGTCCTGCTGGCCTTTGCATTCCTGATGCGTTGGCCGATACCGGCAGCGGTGAGCATCCTCATCTGGGGGATCGCTAGCTTCGCCGTTGTGCCGCCGTTGCAGATGCGTGTGATGGAAGCGGCCAAAGATGCGCCGAACCTGGCCTCGGCCGTGAACATCGGCGCCTTCAACTTCGGCAACGCGATTGGCGCAGCAGTGGGGGGTGCAGTGATCAACGCAGGGTTGGGCTACCCCGCGATTTCCCTGGCCGGCGCGGCGATGGCGGGCTTGGGGTTGCTGATGGTCGTGACGTTTGCCTGGGGTTCTAGAGCGCGCATGGCTGCGGCGGTTTAGCCGATGCGCACCACAGGGTTCACTGCGGCGTCTTCAGAAAACGCTGTTCATGGTCTGGATGCGGCAGCAGGCAGGTGTCGAACTGATCCTACCTGCGTCCAGTGGCGTTCACCCTCCTGCCGTTTACCGTGAAAGCAAAGCTGCGGTGCTTGTTTCCTCACCACCCACGTCGTGCAAGGAAATCCGCGACGTCTCCGGCAACGCCAACCCACCGGCCAGTGCCAGCAACGCCACGGCAATCAGGTAAAAAGCCGGTGACAGGTTGCTGCCGGTGGTGCTGATCAACCAGGTCGCCACCAGCGGCGCGGTGCCGCCGAAGATCGTGTACGCCATGTTGTAGGTGATCGCCGAAGCGGTGTAGCGCGTACGGGTCGGGAAGGTCTCCGACAGCAAGGCCGCCGTGACCACGCCGCACAACACCGCCCCAACCGCCAACAACATCACGCCGACAATCGACGCTGCAAACGAACCGGAGCTGGCCATCAGGAACGACGGATACACCACCACGATCAGCAACACACAGGCGGTCATCACCGTGACGCGCCGCCCGACCCGATCCGAATACAGGCCCGCCAGCGGGCAGATCGC
Source organism: Pseudomonas azotoformans (assembly GCF_900103345.1). Classification (NCBI taxonomy): domain Bacteria; kingdom Pseudomonadati; phylum Pseudomonadota; class Gammaproteobacteria; order Pseudomonadales; family Pseudomonadaceae; genus Pseudomonas; species Pseudomonas azotoformans. The sequence goes on along the minus strand of NZ_LT629702.1, from coordinate 1,661,661 downwards.
CGCCGCGAAAATCAACGCAATCAGCGACACCAGCAACGCCATCGCCCGATTCAGCCCGCCCGCCACTTGCAGGTACGTCGCGAAGTAGGTGGTGAACATATAAAACGACAACGCCGTGAGTGACACAAAAGCGCCCAGGCAGCAGATCGCCGCACCATGGTTGCGCAGAGTTTCCTTGAGCGGCGAGTGAGCCACTGCGTGCTCTTGCTTCACGGCCTGGAAGGCAGGCGTCTCGTCCAGCTTCCAGCGCAGGTAGAGGCCCACCAGGCCGAGTGGCGCGGCGATCAGGAACGGCAGGCGCCAGCCCCAACTGCCCATGGCTTCGGCGGACAACGACGCTTCAAGGGCATACGCCACTACCGCGGCGGCGGCGAACGCGGAAAACGTCGACACCGGTACAAAGCTGCCATACCAGGCGCGTTTGTCACTCGGCGCGTGCTCCATCAGATAAGCACAGGCGCCGGCGTATTCACCGCCGGCGGAGAAGCCCTGGGCGCAACGGATCAGCGACAACAGAATCGGCGCCGTGACGCCGATGGCGGCGTAGGTGGGCAGCAGGCCGATCAACGTGGTAGCAGCGGCCATCAGCAAGATGGTCATGGCCAGGGTGCGCTTGCGGCCAATGCGGTCGCCGAGCATGCCGAAGAAAATACCGCCCAGGGGCCGGAAGGCGAAGGCCACCGCAAACACGGCGAAGGTCTTGAGCAACGCCGCGCTGGCGTCGCCGCTGGGGAAGAATTGCTGGGCGATGGTGGTGGCGAGGAAGCCATAGACGGCGAAGTCAAACCACTCGACGAAATTACCGATGCCGGCGGCGATGATGACCTTGCGCAGGGTTTGCGGGCTGACCTGTTCGGTGGAGGGGCTCGTCATGGGGGAAGGCCTCGGGATAGCTGGGGGGATGACCGATTATCGGCGCAGGCGCTTGGGCGGCGGGGCCCAAAAGAGTCGTCCGCGTAGTCAGTAGCGACTTGGTGGGATGGGCAGACGCAGGAATCAGGCCAGGTGCGTCTTGCTCATCAGGCGCCGGGCTACCTTCGCCAGTATCCTTACCCCTTCATCAATCTGCTCCACGGTGAGCCCGGCGTAGCCCATGACCAGGCCTGCCGGTCGGTCGCCCTGCGACGTGAACAACGGCGTCAGGGGATACACACCCACGCCGAACTCAAGGGCAAGCGCCTGCAAGGCGGGCTCATCCCGCGAGCCCAGCGACGGCAGCAGCAATACCCCATGCAGCCCGGCGGCCATGCCCAGCAGTTTGCCAAGCCCCGCCAGGTGGCGGTCGACGGCATCCAGCAGCGCTTTACGGCGTCCTTCATTGTCACGGCGCAGGCGACGTACGTGGCGTTCATAGGCGCCGCTGGCGATTAATGAGGCGAGTACGTTCTGCTCCCAGCGCGCGGAGTGGCGGTCGGTCAGCCGCTTGGCCTCACGAAACACGCCCACCAGGTCACGGGGCAGTACCAGGTAACCCAGCCGCAATTGCGGCGAGAGTGCCTTGGAGAAGGTGCCGACGTAGATCACCTGCGCTTCGGCATCCACTGACTGCAGCGCGTCGATGGGGCGCTGGCCGTAGCGGAATTCGCCACCGTAATCGTCTTCGATGACCCATGCGCGATGGCGACTCGCCCAGGCCAGCAACTCGAGGCGCCGCGCGATGGGCAGTACTGCGCCCATGGGGAACTGGTGCGACGGGGTGACGTAGGCCAGCCGTGCGCGTGGGTCGTCCGGCAAGCGTTGTGTCTGCAAGCCGCAGGCGTCGACCGGAATGGGTAACGCGGTTGCGCCGGTGGCCTCGAAACAGTACCGGGCCATGCGGTAGCCCGGGTCCTCGAACACGAACGCATCGTCGGGGTTGAGCAGCACCCGAGCGCACAGATCGAGCCCCTGCTGGGAACCGTGCACCACCAGGATCTGCTCGGCATCGCAGCTCAAGCCACGGGCACGGCGCAGATAGCCTTGCAGTGCCTGGCGCAAGCGTTCTTCACCTTCGGGTTGGCCGTAAGGTCGACTGGGTTGACGCTTGACCAGTTCGGCGCGATAGGCGCGATGCCAGCCAAGTGCCGGGAAGTCCCGTGAGGCGACCGCACCATACTGAAAGTCGATACGCGCCGAGGGCGACGCCATGCTGTAGGGCGTGAGGCTGGCCACATGCTGTCCGTACAGGGACAGCAAGGGTGGACGGTGGTCGTCGGGCACCGGGCCCGTTGCCGGCCGCCCCCCGACTCTGGCGGCAACCCTGGCGGCCTTGCCTACGGCAGTCACCACAAACCCCTCGGCGGCCAGTTGCTCGTAGGCGGCGGTGACGGTGGTGCGTGACACCCCGAGTGTGTCTGCCATCGCACGGGTCGAGAGCAGCTTGGTGTCGGGCGCAAGCGTGCCGTCTTCAATCTGTGCACGCAACCTGGCGTAGATTCGGCGTTCAGCGCCGCGCGAAGGATTCGATAACTGGCCCATGGAAAAACCTCGAAACTGGTGCTTTTTGCGCTGCAGGTGATGGGCGAGATTATGGGTTCTCTTCCCGCCAAAATGAATGCTCGCCATGTACATTCCTGATCACTTTGCCGAACAACGCCTGGAACAACTGCACAGAATCATCCATGACAACCCACTGGGCATCGTGGTGATGCCGGGTGACAGCGGCATGGACGCCGATCACCTGCCGTTTGATTTTGAACCGCACGACGGCACCCACGGACGGCTCATGTCAGCCATCGTGCACCTGCGCGAGCGCGGTGAGACGGCACTTGCGCAGATCATGCTGGAAAACCTCGGCCCGTTGGATCCGGAGGCCGCGCCATGGAGCTTGAGCTGAGCCTCACCACGATCCTGGTCACGTTCGCCGGGGTGTTCTTGATCTGCTTCATGAAAGGCGCCTTCGGCGGTGGCTTTGCCATCGTCGGCATTCCGCTGCTGTCGCTGGTGATGGACCCGATCACCGCCGGTGGTTTGTTGGCACCGTTGTTCATCGCCATGGACCTGTTCGGCCTGCGCTATTGGAAACCGTCGACCTGGTCAAAGCCCGACCTCACTTTACTGGTACCTGGGTTGGTGGTCGGGATTGGCGTTGGCTACCTGCTTTTTCGCGTATTGGATCACCGCGCGATTGCCATCGTGATGGCGGTGGTCACCCTGGTGTTTGTCGGCCTGTGGTTCAGGGCCGGGGGAAATGTCAGTGTGAAGCCGCGTTCAGCACCGAAGGCCGTGGCCGCTGGGGTCACCTCCGGAATCACCACCATGGTTGCGCATTCCGGTGGGCCGCCGTTGGCGATGTACCTGTTGCCGCTGGGCCTGAGCAAGCAGGTGTACGCCGGCACCACCAGCCTGTTTTTCACCGTGGGTAACCTGCTCAAGGCTATCCCTTGGCTGATCCTGGCCAGGCCGACCGGTGATGTGCTGGGCCTGGCGCTGATCTGCCTGCTTGCCGTGCCGAGTGGCGTGTGGCTGGGCTGGCGCCTGCATGCGCGGTTGGATCAGCGCCAGTTGTATCGCGCGTGCTATGGCTTGCTGATTATCACGGCGCTCAAGCTGTTATGGGACGGCATCAGCGGCTACCTGGCTTAGGGATGAAACCTGCGTCCCAACGCATCCAGGCGCACCGCGATCGGCGGCAACCGCTCGCTGCTGCGTGCCAGGGTTTCCACGTTGTCGGCGGTGCTTTGCGCAATGCTCTGCACCGACTGCAGGCGCCCGACAATCTCCAGGTTGGCCGAGGTCTGCTCGCGGGTGGTGGTCACGATCCGGCCATTGAGGTCGTCGATGTGGGCGATGTCGTCGCCCACTGCGCGCAGCATGTCGACGGCCACCTGGCTGTCTTCCACGCAGCGATCGACGCCTTGGCGGCTGTCGTGCATGGCTTGCACGGCCTGGCGGCTGCCGTGTTGCAGGCCTTCGATGATGGTTTTGATTTCCTGGGTGGACACCGCCGTGCGTTGCGCCAGGTTGCGCACTTCGTCGGCAACCACGGCAAAGCCACGGCCTTGCTCGCCGGCGCGGGCGGCTTCGATGGCGGCGTTGAGGGCCAGCAGGTTGGTCTGGTTGGCGATGCTGCTGATCACGTCGAGCACGGTGCCGATCTGTTCGGTTTGCACGGCCAGGCCTTGTACTGTCTCGTGGGTGCCGTTGAGGCGTGAGGCCAGTTGGGTGATTTCCTGCTGGGCGCGGCCAACGCTTTCCTGGCCGCGCAGGATCTGTTGGCTGGCCTTGCCGGCATGGTCCACCGCTTGCTCGACGTGCACGGCAATATGGCCCATGGCGTCTTCCATGCGTTGCATCGAGCCGGTCATCTGGGTGATTTCCGCCAGTTGGTGGCGGGCGCCGTTTTCCAGGGTGCCGCTGGCGCTGGCCAGTTCCTGGCCCAATTGGCCGAGGCCGTGGGAGTCACGGGCGACGCCGTCGATCAGGTGGGTGAGCTGCTGCAGGAAGTGGTCGAAGCGCTTGGCCAGGGAGACATGCACCTTGCCTTCGCCCTGGGCGGTTTGCGCTGTGAACTGTGAGGTGACGGCGAGCATCTTCTCGAGCATTTCCTGACTCTCGACCGCCTCGGCCTGGCTGTGCACGGCCAGGTAGAGCAGGGCGACGGTCTCCATCACCACGTAGAAGGCATGCACGAACACCATGGTCCAGCCACCGTGGTGCGCCATCACAAACACTGGAAAGCCCTGATGTTGAAGGGCATGGAACACCACGTGATGCACGGCAATGGTGGCGGCGGCGACCAGGATCGGCAGCCAGTCACGATAAAACGTCAGCACCGCCAGCAGCGCGAAGATGCCGAAGTGCGCTTCGATCACGCCCTGGGCCTGGTTGATATGCAGCGCCGCCATGACCATCAGGCCCGCGCCGAGGGTGCAACGCATCACACGGGTGCCGCCGATGGCACGGTAAAGCGCGGTCAACACCACGCTGGTGCCTCCGCCGACCAACACGGCCTGCACCAGGGTGTCGTGCCAGAACGCCAGGCCCAGGGAAAACAGGAACATCAGCCAGACCAGCGCCAGCATGATGCGGTCGGCTTTGCGGTAGTGCTCGAAAAAACGCGTGCGGGTGGGCATTCACACTTACTCCATGTGGTCTGGCCGAGACATAGCGAGGGGCAGGGTGGAGCGAATCAGGGATTTTTTGGTTTTTATTGGATTCAGTGATGCCAAACGTATATCGGCATCGGGAGGCGGGACTTGAGCAACGGCTACCCGGGCGGGCAGCCGTTTATCGGAGGGGGATCAGAAGGCGTATTTGGCCGTCAGCATCATATTGCGCGGGCTGCCGTAGGAGTCACCGCCATAGCTCACGGAGTTGGAGATGGACTGGTAGTAACGGCGGTCGAAGATGTTGTTGGCGTTGAGTTGCAGATCCAGGTGCTGGTTGACCTGGTAGCCGGCCATCAGGTCGGTGACGGCGTAGGCGCCTTGCTGCAGGCGGTAGGTGCTGCCATCCGCGACTTTGAAGTCGTTGTACATGCGGCTCTGCCAGGAAACGTTGCCGCCCACGCGGAGTTTTTCCAGGGCGCCCTGGAAGTGGTAGTTGGTGGTCAGCTTGAACAGGTGCTCCGGGGTGTCGGTGTCGAACTGTTTGTTGACGTTCTGCGGGTTGGCTGCGTCCTTGATGGTGTGCGTGCGTGCATAGGTGTAGCCACCGCCGACCTGCCAGTTCTCGGTCAAGGCGCCTTGCAGTTCGAAGTCGATACCCTGGCTGCGAATCTCGCCGGAGGCCACTGAGCAGGAGGCCTGCGGACAGTTTGCGACGGTCACGCCGACGGCACGGTTTTCCTGGTCGACGCGAAACAGCGCCACACTCGCGTTCAGTGCGCCACCCAGGTATTCACCCTTGATACCCACCTCATAGTTCTTGCCGACGATAGGCTTGAGCGGGGTGCCCGAGGTGTCCTTTTCGCTCTGGGGCGTGAAGATGTCGCTGTAGCTGACGTAGACCGAGTGATGGTCGTCCAGGTCGTAGATCAGGCCGGCGTAGCGGGTGAGGTTGCGGGTGACCTTGTAGTCGCCGGTGTTGCTGCCGTGGGCATCGTAGTCATACCAGTCCAGGCGCCCGCCGAGGATCAGCTTCAACGGGTCAGCCAGATTCAGGCGCGTGGTGACGTACACCCCGTCCTGGGTGGTCACGTCGCGGTCATTGGTGGTGTGGACGAAGTTCGGTTTGCCCGCCGTGAGCGGCCAGTTCAGGTTGTAGGGGCTGTAGTTGTGGGTGGTCATGTCGTAGATGCGCCGGCTGGCGCCTACCACCAGCTCGTGGGTACGCCCGAACGCCTGGAAGGGGCCGCTGGCAAACGCGTCGACACCCGCCTGGTCCTCATCGTAAGCCGCTTGATAGACGGTGCGCGCCAGTGTGTTGGCGACCCAGCGCGACTGGTAGGAGCCGGAGAACAGCGCGTTCTGTTCGGCATAGTTGGCGTTGACTTGCAGTTTCCAGTCGTTGGCCAGTTGCTGACGCAGTTCGGCGAATACCGTGTTGATCTCCTGGTCCTTGTTTTCCCAGTCGGTACCAGGGTTGTAGGAGCGCGGCAGGTTCAGGTGATGGCCATCCTGGCCGACCATTGACGAGCCCCAGAAGTAATTGGTCTTGTCCTTCTGGTTGGAGAAGCCCAGGGTCAGGGTGGTGTCTTCGCTCAGGTCGGCTTCGGTGACGGCGTAAAACAGGCCGTGATACTCCTCGGCGTTGTCGATGAAGCTGTTGGCATCGCGGTACGAGGTGACCACGCGACCGCGCCAGGTGCCACTGTCGTTGAGTGGGCTGGAGGCGTCGAGTTCGCCCCGGTAGTCGTCCCAGCTGCCGGCGGCGCCGGTCAGGGTGACTTTCTGCTCGTCCAGTGGCCGCTTGCGGACCAGGTTGATGGCGGCAGACGGGTTGCCCGCGCCGGTGACCAGGCCGGTGGCGCCGCGCACGATTTCAACGCGATCGAACATCGCCAGGTTCGGCTGTGCGCCCACCGACACACCGTTGTAGCCACTGGGGATGCCGTCATACATCAGGTTGTCGATGTCGAAGCCGCGCGACGTATAGGACTGCCGGCCAGGGCCGCTGGAGAAGTTCAGGAACAATCCCGGGGTGGCCTTGACCACATCATTGATGCTGGTCATCGCCTGGTCATCCATACGCTGACGGGTAATGACGGTGACGGCCTGCGGGGTTTCGCGCATGGTCAATGGCAGCTTGGTCGCGGTTTTCATCGCGCCGGTGGTGTAGGACGGGGTGCCCTCGGTGGTTTCGCCCAGTTGCTCTTCGCCAGAGATTTGCGTGGCGCCCAGTTCAAGCGTGGTGGGCGGCGCCTGGGTATCGGCGGCAAAGACCGCAGATGAACTGGCCAGACAGACCGCCAACGCCATCAGACTGGGTGAAAAACCTTTACTGCCGTGTTGTTGCACAGACATGGAACTGACTCTCCCCGAACGCCGTCCCTGGCGAATAATAAATCTGTTGATAATTATTCGCATTAGTCTGGCAGATTGTTCTTGTAGGAAAAAGCCTTGAGGGAGAAACAGTTAACGAATTTTTCACATCGCAGTGGCGGCGATTTGCCACATCGCCCCCTGAAAAGCGCCGATTATTCGCGCTGTGGAATCGCCACCCGACTCGTCGCCTTGACCTCCCTCAGCGCCAGGCTCGACTGTATCGAGGCAATCCCCAACTGCCGCCGCAACACGCTCTCGACAAACTCGCTGTAGCTGTCCAGGTCTTCGGCCAGTACCTGCAACAAATAATCGGCATCCCCGGTGATCTTGTGGCACGACAACACCTGTGGCAGTTCTTTCACCACCGCCTCGAAGGCATCCGGCGCATGGTCGGTATGAATCGCAAAACGCACATGCACGAACGCCAGGATGTCCAGCCCGAGCATCTTGCGGTCGAGGTTGGCCTGGTAGTCCTTGATCACGCCTTCTTCTTCCAGGCGTTTGCGCCGGCGCCAGCAGGGCGTGAGGCTCAGGGACAGGCGCTCACTCAGCTGAGCGTTGGAAATACTGGCGTCCTGCTGCAGCAGGGCGAGGATGGCGAGATCGGTATCATCAAGAACGACCTGTTTGGTTTTATTTTTCATAATCGTGCGCCAATGAGGTAAATATTCCCGATAAACCTAACAGTGCCGTAAGTAAAAGCAAAGAAAGCCCACTGCCGCCAGAACAAAATAGACCCTGTCTTTTACTGGCGGATGCCCTCAAATGTTGACTGTTTTCAGCGAAGCCCACCGTTTGCACCATGGCACCGAACTCAAGGACGGTGTGCTCAAACCCTCGTTCGAACAACCCAGCCGCGCCGACACCGTGCGTGATCGCGTGCGGCAGGTCGGCCTGGGCGACATCATCACCCCGCGCCGCTTCGACCGCGCCTGTTACGTCGCCGCCCACAGCGAGCGCTACGTGGCGTTCCTGGAAACCGCCTGGGCCGAATGGACCGCCATCGGCCGCAGCCATGACGCCTTGCCCCTGGTGTGGCCGGTACGCGACCTGGCCAACCAGCAGGTGCCGGCGTTCATCGACGGCAAGCTCGGTTTTTACGCGATGGACGCCGGTTCGCCGATTACCCGCACCACCTGGCAGGCGGTGAAGACCAGCGCCGACATCGCACTGACCGGCCTGGCGTTGCTCGACGAAGGCCATCACAGCGCCTTTGCCCTGTGCCGCCCACCGGGCCATCACGCGGCCCGTGAATACATGGGCGGTTACTGCTACCTCAACAACGCCGCGATTGCCGCACAGCACGCCATCACCCAGGGCGCCAAGCGCGTGGCGGTGCTGGATGTGGATTTTCACCATGGCAATGGCACCCAGAACATTTTCTACGACCGCCCGGACGTGATGTTCATATCCCTGCATGGCGACCCGGCGGTGTCCTACCCGTATTTTTCCGGTGCCAGCAGCGAGCGCGGCGTCGGCGCTGGGGAGGGCTTCAACCTGAACTACCCGTTGCCGAAAAACACCACCTGGGCCAATTACCGCACCGCCCTGCTAGACGCCTGCCAGCAACTGCGCCGCTTTGCGCCTGAAGTGTTGGTGATCTCCCTGGGCGTCGACACCTTCAAGGACGACCCCATCAGCCACTTCCTCCTCGACAGCGACGACTTCCTCGGCATGGGCGAGATCATCGCCAGCGTCGGCGTGCCCACGCTGTTCGTGATGGAAGGCGGCTACATGGTCGACGAGATCGGCATCAATGCGGTCAACGTGCTGCACGGTTTCGAACGCCACAGCCAATAACAACGACCCCTCGACTTTTCTTCTGCCAAAACTCAAAAACATAACAAGAGGTTTTGTGATGAAAACAACCACGCCCGGGCTGTGTGAACAGCCTGCGTTGCAACGCACCCTGAGCAACCGCCATATCCAGTTGATGGCCATGGGCGGCGCGATCGGCACCGGCCTGTTCATGGGCTCCGGCAAGATCATCGCGCTGTCCGGCACCTCGATCATCCTGATCTACATGATCATCGGGCTCTTCGTGTACTTCGTGATGCGCGCCATGGGCGAGCTGCTGCTGTCCAACCTCAACTTCAAGAGTTTCGCCGACTTTGCCGGTGCTTACCTGGGGCCGCGTGCGGCGTTCTTTCTCGGCTGGTCTTACTGGTTGAGCTGGAGCGTCGCGGTGGTGGGGGACGCCGTTGTGGTCGGCGGTTTCTTCCAGTACTGGTTCCCCGATGTACCGGCCTGGATGCCGGCGGTGGCGATGTTGCTGACCCTGTTCGCGCTGAATGTGCTGACGGTCAGGCTGTTCGGCGAAGTGGAGTTCTGGTTCGCGATCATCAAGATCATCGCCGTGGTGACGTTGATCGGGGTGAGTGGGGTGCTGATCGCCAGTTCGTACGTCTCGCCCACCGGGGTCACCGCTTCGTTGAGCCACCTGCTGGATAAACAAGCGGCATTTCCCAACGGCCTGTTCGGCTTTTTTGCCGGGTTCCAGATGGCGATCTTTTCCTTCGCCGGCACCGAGTTGATCGGCACCGCCGCCGCCGAAACCCGTGCGCCGGAAAAGACCTTGCCCAAGGCGATCAACTCGATCCCGCTGCGCATCATCCTGTTCTACGTACTGGCCCTGACGTGCATCATCGCGGTGACCTCCTGGCAGCAGGTGTCACCGAGCAAGAGCCCGTTTGTCGAGTTGTTCCTGGTCGCCGGATTCCCCGCCGCAGCGGGTATCGTCAATTTCGTGGTGCTGACCTCGGCGGCGTCGTCTGCCAACAGCGGGGTGTTTTCCGCCAGCCGCATGTTGTTCGGCCTGGCCGACCTGGGTGATGCGCCAGGGATCTTCCGGCGCTTGTCGAACAGCAGCGTGCCGTTTATCAGCCTGGCGTTTACCAGCTTGCTGATGTTGCTGGGGCTGGTGTTGCTGTTTGTGGTGCCGGAGGTGATGACCGCCTTCACCATCGTGTCGACGGTGTCGGCGATCCTGGTGATCTTCACCTGGTCGACCATCCTCGCGTCCTACATCGCCTATCGCAAAAAACGCCCGGACCTGCACGCCCAATCCACCTACAAGATGCCCGGTGGTGTGCCGATGGCCTGGTTTGCCCTGGCGTTTCTCGCCTTTGTGCTGGGCCTGCTGGCGTTGCGGCCGGATACACGCCTGGCGCTGTGTGTGATGCCGGCCTGGTTCATCTGGCTGGGAATTGCCTATCAGTTTTCGCGCTTTCAGGGTCTGCCCGTTCAAGGTCGTTGAAAAACCGGCCATATCGAGCTGATACCCTCCCATTTGTGGTGAGCGGGCTTGCCCCGCGTTGGGTTGCGAAGCGACCCTGGAAGGAGGCATGCGGTGAATCAGGCACTCTTCGGCCGCTGGTGTTGGGGCCGCTTCGCAGCCCAACGCGGGGCAAGCCCGCTCGCCACAAAGTGTTGTTCGTCAGGTCTTTGAAAAACCGGCCATGTCTGGCTGATACCACGCCATTAAGGGCGAACCCTGCAACTGTGGTGAGCGGGCTTGCCCCGCGTTGGGTTGCGAAGCGACCCTGGAAGGAGGCGTGCGGTGAATCAGGCACTCTTCGGCTGCTGGTGTTGGGGCCGCTTCGCAGCCCAACGCGGGGCAAGCCCGCTCGCCACAGGGTATTTGTCGCCAGTTCTGACTAGAGACCTTGAAAGGGCTGGCTTTCAGGGTGCCAGCCTGGTGAAGACATAATCGCGGTCTTTCACCAACGCCTGGTGGCAGGCAAAACACGTCTGATGCTGCGCTTCATCGGCGGGTTTGCCATTGACGAAGCGTCCAAACCCCCAGCCACCAGTGGACGCGTATTTTTTCGAGTCCTTGACCATGAACTGCACGGTGGTCGCCGCGCCAGGGATGGACGCCGTCTTGAAGTCCGGTGACTGCTCGTGTTTCCACGCCAACTTGGCCAGAACGGTGCCATCCGGGAACGGCAACTTGCCCTCCCGGTAAGCCTTGAGCGCAGCGCTGTTGCCCAGCACCACGCGCAGCTCGTTAAACGGGGCGGCTTCCTGGGCCGGCGCCACCAGTTCCCATTGGCGGTAGCCGTCGGGGATGGTCACGCCGTAGATCGGCGAGGATGCGCTGTCGGCGAAGGCACCGGTCGAACTCGCGAGGGCCAATGCGGCCATGCACAGGCGCTTCATCACAGGTGATCCGCATCGATGACCGCCTTGGCAAATGCCTCGGGCGCTTCCTGCGGCAGGTTGTGGCCAATGCCACCCTTGATCAGGCGGAACTCGTACTTGCCGGTAAAGCGCTTGGCGTAGTCCTCCGGCTGCGGGTGCGGGGCGCCGTTGGCGTCGCCTTCGAGGGTGATGGTCGGTACGCCAATGGACGGCGCCTGGGCGAGTTTCTGCTCCAGCGGGTCGTATTTCGTTTCACCCTGCACCAGGCCCAACCGCCAGCGGTAGTTGAACACAGTGATCGCTACGTGATCCGGGTTCTCCAGGCCTTTGGCGCTGCGGTCGAACGTGGCGTCATCGAACTTCCACTGCGGCGAGGCCAGTTGCCAGATCAGCCTGGCGAAGTCGTGGGTGTTTTTCTGGTAGCCGGCGGCGCCGCGTTCGGTGGCGAAGTAGAACTGGTACCACCATTGCAACTCAGCCTTGGGCGGCAGTGGGTTCTTGCCGGCCGCCTGGTTGCCGATCAGGTAACCGCTGACCGACACCAGCGCCTTGACCCGCTCCGGCCACAATGCCGACACGATATCCGCCGAGCGTGCGCCCCAGTCATAGCCACCGAGCACCGCTTGCTGGATCTTCAACGCGTCCATGAAGTCGATCACATCACTGGCCAGCGCGGCCGGTTGGCCGTTGCGCAGGGTTTTATCCGAAAGGAAATGGGTGTCGCCATAACCCCGTGCGTAAGGGATCAACACGCGATAGCCCTTGGCTGCCAGCCGCGGCGCGACCTCGGCGTAGCTGTCGATGTCGTAGGGCCAGCCATGCAGCAGGATCACCACAGGGCCGGTGGCGGGGCCGACTTCGGCGTAGGCCACGTCCAGCAGCCCGGCCTTGACGTGCTTGAGGGCACCGAAGGCGCTTTGCGCGCTGCCGACTGCCTTGCTCGGGGTTTCGGGCATTTCTGCGTGGGCCATGCCCAGCAGGCCGAATTGCGCGATGGCAAAGGCCAGGAAAAGTGGTTTCGTGCGGCGGTTCAACTGAGCGTGCATGGCGAGCCTCCTGCGGCTGGATGTGTGCCTGGTACTCAGTTGAACGCCGGGCTGTGTCTGGCCTGTTTCAGGAAACCCGCCGAGTTAAAGACTGTGTATCGCAGTGAGCTGTATACACACTGCGATACAAACCTAGAACGCCACCCTCAGACCCACAGTGCCTTCGCGGCCGTTGTAGGTGTTGCTGTCCAGATTGCGGTTGTAGCCGACTTGGCCATACAGGCTCACATCGGGCGCTACCTGCAAGGTGGCGCCCAGGCTGACTTCAAGGGTGGTGGATTTCTGCTCGGTATCGATCCGGGTCGTGTGGTTGTAAATCACACTGTTATCCCCGGCGCTGGCATGCCAGACGTTCGCGCGCGCATAGGGCTGCCACGCCATGCCATGGATGTTGTAGTCGCCTCGCAGCCTTAAGCCCAGACGGGAGATGACGCTGGTATCGGCGTCGTACTTGACGTCGGAAATGCCGTCGTTCTGGCTGTCGAGCCGTGTCTTGCCGACGATCAATTGAGCTTGCGGCTCCACCGTCCAGTCCTGGCTGAGCTGGAATGGCCAGCCGACTTCAGCGGATGCGGTGATGTTATGCCCACGGGTTTTCATCTTCACGCCACGGTCCGATTCGTTGTTGCCATTGAAACGGCTGCCCATCAATACCAGGTCCAGATACGCCCGATTGGCACCGATGAATGTCCAGTAACCCCCCAGGCTTTCTGCGCGCAAGGTGGTTTTGCCGGCATCCCGGTCTTGCCAGCCACCGTTGAAGCCCTGGACGTTGCCTTTAAGGGTGCTGTGGCCCACAAACAGCCCAACGCGCTGGGTATGCCCGCGGTCGTCGGTGGTGGTGTAGACATCACTGCCCACCTGGAAGCCCTTGAGCGTGCTGTCCAGCGTCGGGCTCACCGTGCCGGCGAACCCTTGGCGGCTACTGCTGCCGTAGATTCGGCCCCAGCCCTCCGGGCGATTATCGTTCTGTTGTCGGCCCTGGTCGCCCATGCGCTCGTGATAAGTGCCCAGCGTGGCGCGCACGATCTGGTCGGCAGCCGGGAACAGTGCGGCATAGATCGGCACTTCCTCGCGGTAGATGGGGATCGGCTCGGTCCCTGGGTTAGGGGGCAGGGGAGGCTCCACCGGGCCAGGCAAAGGTATGATGATCACGGGGCCTGGCGTTTGCACCGGTACCGTGGAACGCAGGTAGTAATGCTCTGCCGTGCCCGCCGTTACGCCGCCCTTGAACAAGCGATAGTCGTACGCGCCGGCGGACACCGGGCGGGCCAGGGTGAACGCACCGGCACTGCCGGTGGCGCCGTTAAGGGCTTGTACCACCTGAATACCATCCTGCAACGTGGCTGCGCCTGCACCCCCCAGGTTGGTCACGCTGATCGTTGTATTGCCCCCAATGGCACCTTGGTCAATCACCAGTTTGTCGCTGGCTGAGCCGTCGCCGCCCAAAACACTTTGCAGCGCAAGGCGTCCACCATTGCCGGTGTAACTGCCCCTGATGGTCAATGAGTCGCTGGTGCTGGAGCTGCCCGTGGTCATGTCGATCACGCCGCTGTTGCTGACTGTCACCAACTGGCCGGCGGTAAAGGCTTCGATGACGCCTGTACCGACCAACAGCTTGCTCGTGCCATCCAGCCCCAGCGTACCGGTACCGGAGCCGCTGTCACCCAGCTTGAGCGTCGTACCGCGCAGGGTCAGCTCGGAACCGTTGTCCAGTTGAATGGCTTCCCAGTTGGGCAACAGGCCCGGGTCCCCAGCCTTGCTGTTGTCCAGGTTGAGCTTGTCGTTGCCTGGGCCGCCGTCCACCAGTTGCGCTGCCGCCAATTGAGCGCTCGTCAGGTTCTGCAGCAGTGCCGTGTCATCCCCCGCACCCATCAGCACAAACGAGTGCAGGTTGCCGCCGGTCCAGATGAAGTGGTCGTTGCCGAAACTGAGCAGGATCTGCCCGTTCACCTCACCACCCGAGACGGTCACCTGATCATCACCGCCACTGACACTGATATTGCCGCCCACAAACGCCGTGCCCGAGATCAGGATGGTGTCGTTGCCGAAGCCGGTGACCAGGTTGCCGATGATGCGGCCTCCCGACATATCAAACAGGTTGTTGTCGAGTTTCATGTCGACGCGGCCGATGGTGCCGCCGGTCATTGCGGCGTCGTCGCCGTCTTCGAAGGCGCCGGTGATGGTGCCACCGCTCATTCTGAAGGTATCCAGGCCGTCGCCTTGAGCCAGGGACGCTACAGTGCCGCCGCTCTGGGCATAGCTGTCGATACTGCCTCCCTGGCTGATAGCGCCAACCTGACCGCCGGTAATTTGCACTACATCCGCGCCTGCGCCCTGAGTGACGGAACCGGTAACACTGCCCAGGTTCAGCCGAAAGATATTCGCGCCATCGCCCTGGTTGAGGTTCCCGTCAATCCCGGCGCTTGGCCCATTTACATCGACCAGATCATTGCCTGCGCCAAAGCTCACATTGCCGGTCACCCGGCCTGTCGCGGTGATATTCAGTGTGTTGTTACCCGCGTTATCGGTAAAGCCCGGCGCCGTGCCGCTGTCACAGGTGGAGGTGTCATCGCCGGCGCCATTGTTGATGGTGCAGGCCCCATAAGAGGCCGGCGGGCACACCGCCATGACGATCAGGTACAACCAGGAGAGTGTCCGTGCGCGCATGATCCGTCCTCACTGGAGGGGATAGTTGCCCCGGCACCTGCAACGGCAGGTGCGGGCCAGACCATGACAACGTGATGCGCGATACGGATCAGGGACAGCGTGTTACCCGTTTCTGAAAACACCGGCCAATGCAAAGGGTTGGCATGGCTTTCTCGACTGCACCTTAGGCGGTGCAGCGCTTTTTCCACCCTAGCCACACATTCGCCAGGCCGCTACTGTCAGAATTAACAGGTATGGACGAGTCGGGTGTCAGGACAGCACGATCTCATACGGTTCGCGCATTCGCTCCAGCAGCACCTGGGCCAGTATCGGCGGCAGGCCGATCTGCGGGTCCCCGGCCAACTGGCTGGCATAGGCATGGGCGGCGTGGAGTTTGCGCGCCACGGTCCAGGTGTCCAGGCGTACCTTGCGCGCGCGTTGCCAGGGGATGATCGCGCCTTCGCGGGCAGGCCAGTGCCAGGCCCAGATCGGCAGTTCATGCAGCTGCGCGCCCACCAGGCTGCACGCCTTGGCACTGGCACGGCCAACCGCGTCATGATCGTCATTGCCATCGTTGCGCCAGGTGCTGAACACCACATCGCCGGGCTGCAAGTAACGCGCTATGAATTGGCTCAGCTGCGGCTCGCGGGCGGCGAGGGCGTTGTCGCAAAACCCGCCGCGAATCCATTTCAGGCTGTGCAGCGGCATGCCCAGGCGGCGCAGAGCTTCGGCGCTTTCCTGGGGGCGAACCACGCTCAAGCGGCTCGCCGGCCACACGTTGGAACCCGGGTGGCTGGCACTGCCATCGGTGATGGAGATCAGTTGCAGCGGGTGTTCCAGCGTGCTGAGCAATTGCAGCAAGCCGCCGCAGGCCAGCACTTCATCGCCGGGATGAGGAGCGATGATCACCACGCGGGCGCCGGGCGGCACCAGTGAGGACGGATTAACAGGGGGGATTTGCGCCAACTGCGGGGCGCTGTTCCAGACTTGCGCGGGGCCGCGGCGGCCGTCGCTTAAGGAAGCAAGCTTCATGGGGTGTCACATCCTTGTCGGTTGATGCGGGGTCGTGCCCCGTTGACGGGACGACTCTCTTGTTTCCACCGCAGGCTCCGCCGCAGTGGCTGCATGGCATCCCAACCCTGGAATGCCAGCAAGGCGTTCTCAGCATAGACAAGGATTGCGCGGTTTCACATTCGGTAACGGCGTTTTTTCAGGTGGTGTGCATCAGGCTCTTCAAGTAATCGCCGAATCCGCCTTGTGCGCGGGCGTCCAGGCGCGCGCTGGTGATCACTTGCGGGCCGTGGCTCCAGGCAATAGAGGCGCCGCACAGCTCCAGGTTGCGCACCAATTGCACATCCTCATGGCACGCCAGCGGCTCGAAACCACCGGCGCGCACATATGCACCAGCACTCACCCCCAGGTTGGCCCCGTGGATATGCCGATGCCCGTCGCGGGCCTCGTAGCCCTGGAGGTAGCGAATCTGCGCGGCGGGGTCGAAACCCTCGCTCCACGCGTCCACCGTCACGGTGCCGCACACGGCGTCCACGTCCAGCGCCAATTGGGCCACCAACCAATCGGGGGCCACCCGGCTGTCGGCATCGGTGCAGGAAATCCAGCGTGCGCCCTGATTGAGCAAATGCCGCGCACCCACGCCACGCACATGCCCCACGTTGCGTACCTGGGCTTCCAGGCACTGCACCGGGTAGGCCTGGGCAATGGCGGCGCTGGCATCGCTGCAGCTGTCGAGCACCACCAGAACAGTCACAGTTTCGCCGAGCAGCCCAGGATGGCTGGCGGCGATCAACGCGGCTTTCAGGCAGTCGCCCAGCAACGCCTCTTCGTTATGTACCGGGATTAGAATGCCGATCATCGCAAGCCCTCAAGGGTGGCGACCGAGGTGCCGTCGCGGCTCCACAGGTCGAGCAGGAAATCATGTTCGTGGTGGCTGGCGATGCGGGGCATGTCCAGGCGTTGCTGAAGCAGGCTGTGCACCTGTTCCGCCGTTTGCGGGCAACCGTCGATAGGTGGGCGCCAGTGGCAGGCAAGCAGTTGGCCGTCGGCGGTCAGCGCGGTACGCACGCGATCGATCAATTGGCCCAGGTCATCGGCGTCGAGGTAGTAGCACCACTCGCTCAATACGATCAGCTCGAACCGGCCCGCAGGCCACTGTTCGGGCAAGCGGCACTGCTGCACCTGGGCCTGGGGGAACCCCAGCAAGCGAGTGCGCGCCAGGTCCACGGCGGCCGCAGCGGTGTCGCAGCACAGCAGGCGGTCACAACGCGGTGCCAGTTCGAAACTCAGCTCGCCATTGGCGCAACCGGGTTCGAACACCGAGGCGTAGCGTGGCCGCGTGAGGATCGCCAGGGTGAGTGCGCGTTTGCGCCGCTCATACCAACGTTGGCGAAAGGCCCAGGGATCATCGTTATTGGCGAACAGCTGGTCGAAATAAGGCGTGGCCACACTCATACAAATACCACTTCAAAGGGCTGCAACAGACGCTCTACCACGTAGGGCGCCAGCACCGGCGCGAGGCCGATCTGCGGATCGCCTTCCAGTTGGCTGGCGAAGGCGTGGATCGCATGCCGTTTGCGCGCGACGGCTTCACAGGTCAGCGGGATCTTGCGTGCACGGTGCCAGGGCACCACGCTGTCTTCGGGTGTTGCCCAATGCCAGGTCCACACCGGCAGCTCATACAGGGTGGCGCCGACCGCCGCGCAGGCCTGGGCGCTGGCACGCCCAACGGCCTCATGGTCGCAATGGCCGTCTTCGCGCCAGGTGGTGAACACCACGTCGGTAGGCTTGAGGTAGCGTTGGATAAACGCTACGAGGTCAGCTTCGCGTGTTGCCACCTGGCTGTCGGTAAAACCGGCGCGCAGCCATTTCAAGCTGTGCAGCGGCAACCCCAGGCGGTGCAGGGCCTGGGCGGATTCCTGCGGGCGCACCACGCTCAAACGTTCTACTGGCCAACGCTGCGAGCCGGGGTGGCTGGCGCTGCCGTCGGTCACCGAAATCAATTGGATCGGTCGGCCCAGCGCGGCCAAGCCCTGCATCAGGCCGCCGCAGCCGAGGATTTCATCGTCCGGATGGGGCGCGATGATCACCGCACGGTGGCCGGCGGGCACCAACTGCTCGACGCTGATCGACGGCAAGTCGGCCATTTTCGGCGAGGCCTGCCAGTGATGCAGCGGCGTGCCCTGGCCAACGATTGGATTGGGTTTCATAACTGCCACCTCCCTGTGGGTTCACCGGCCACCAGCTCTCCGAGCCCGGCCAGGTCGCGTTCGGCATGACTCTGGCGTACATACACCGGCAGGTCTGCCATCAGTTGGGCAAAGTGCGGGTCCTTGCAGTAGGGACCCGCACCGACGGCGCGCCCGACATGGCGAATGACCTGCTCAACCGTGTCTTCGATACAGGCCCGCGTCTGCTGGGCCAATTGCCGGGCATCAGCCTTGGGCTCAAGGTCGATCTGTGCCGCGCTGGCACGCAGCACACAGGCGGCGCTGTTCAGTGCGCTGTCGACGGCGCCTAGATGAGCCAGGGCGTGGGGTTCCGGGCGTTTACTGCACTGCGCGCGCAAGACTTCCGCCAGGCGTTGCGCCGCGCCGTACCAGCAGGCGGCGATACCGATACCGCCTTGCCAGAAGCCTGGGCGGGCGAGGTAATCTCCCGGTCCGCCCACCGCCAGCCCCCATGCCCCATCGAACATGATCTCCACACTGCCGGTGGCCGCCATGCCCACCGCGTTCCACCCCTCGTCGGTGACCACGATGCCGGGTTGATCCATATGCACCGCCACCAACTGCTGGCGATCGTCTTCGTCCCAGGCGGTCAACAACCCATGGCTCACCACCGCCGCGCCGGAGCACCAGGCCTTGCGGCCTTGCACCCGCAGGCGATGGCCCTCCTGGTGCACGCGCACCTTGGCCGTTGGCGGCTCGGCGGCCCACATGCCCCACGTGCTGCCCAAGGGCGGCAGTGGGGAGTTGAGCTCGGCAATGATTGCCAGGGCATCGGTGTGGCCTTCGAACAGCTTGCACAAGCGCAGGTCATGACCCGCCACCTGCGCCAGGCGACTGAACCGCGCCAGGGTCTGACCGCCGCCGGGCAGCGGCAGTTGGTCCAGGCCTTCTTCCTGAAGCGCCTTCAGGGCGTCGCCCAGGGCTTGCGTGTCCGCATAGTCCCGGAAGCCTTGAAGGAATCCATGCAAAGCCATCTCACACCTCGTCTTCGCGCTGCAGCTCGAAAAGCAACAGCGAACGGCCGGTCACGGCGTACTCGTGGTCGAAATCAAAGCGTTCCTGGCCGCGTACGGCGGGCTCGTTGGTGTCGAGCATGCAGGTCCAGAACTCACCTTCGGGCACCGACGGCAAGCGGAAGTTGACCATGTCGTGATGGGCGTTGACCACCAACAGCAAGGTTGCGTCGGCACCGGCCCGGCGAATCCCGGTTTCCTGGGCGCGGCCATCCATCAACATGCCCAGGCAGCGACCGTGGCTGTCCTGCCACTGCTCGGTGGTCATCTCGTTGCCATCCGGGGCCAGCCACGTGACATCCTTCACGCCGATGTCTTCGTTGTAGTCGCCCACCAGGAAGCGTCCACGACGCAGGATCGGGTAGGCCAGGCGCAGCTTGATCAAACGCTTCACAAATTTGAGCAGGGCCTTGCCGTCTTCGTCCAGGTCCCAGTTGATCCAGCCGATCTCACTGTCCTGGCAGTAGGCGTTGTTGTTGCCGTGCTGGGTGCGCGCAAATTCATCGCCGGCCACCAGCATCGGTGTGCCTTGGGACAGGAGCAATGTGGCGAAGAAATTGCGCATCTGACGCAGGCGCAGCGCATTGATTTGCGGGTCGTCGGTCGGGCCTTCGACACCGTGGTTCCAGGACAGGTTGTTGTTGCTGCCGTCCTGATTGTTTTCGTCGTTGGCTTCGTTGTGCTTGTCGTTGTACGACACCAGGTCATGCAGCGTGAAACCATCATGCGCGGTGATGAAGTTCACCGAGCTGTAGGGACGGCGCCCACGATGGTTGAACATTTCGCCGGAGGCGGTCATGCGGGCCGCGAAGTCGGCCAATTGGCCGTCATCGCCTTTCCAGAAGGCACGCACGGTGTCGCGAAAGCGGTCATTCCATTCCACCCAGCCCGGCGGGAAGTTGCCCACCTGATAGCCACCGGGGCCGCAGTCCCAGGGCTCGGCGATCATTTTCAACTGGCGCAGCACTGGGTCCTGGCGGCAGGCCACGAGGAAACTGTGGCGCTCGTCGAAACCATCGCGGTAGCGGCCGAGAATGGTCGCCAGGTCGAAGCGGAAGCCGTCGACGTGCATCTCGGTCGCCCAGTAACGCAGCGAGTCAGTGACCATCTGCAATACGCACGGGTGGCTCAGGTCCAGGGTGTTACCGGTGCCGGAGTCGTTGATGTAGAAACGCTTGTCGTCCGGCATCAGGCGGTAGTACGAGGCGTTGTCGATGCCGCGCATGGACAGGGTCGGGCCGCGCTCGTTGCCCTCGGCGGTGTGGTTGTAGACCACGTCGAGGATCACTTCGAGCTTCTGTTCATGCAGGTGCGCGACCATCTCCTTGAACTCGGCGATCTTGCCGCTGGCCAGGTAGCGTGGGTCGGGGGCAAAAAACGCGATGCTGTTGTAGCCCCAATAGTTGGTCATGCCTTTTTGCAGCAGGTGCTGGTCGTTGACGAAGGCATGTACCGGCAGCAGCTCCACCGACGACACGCCCAACTGACGAATGTGCTTGAGCACATCGTCTTCCATCAGCCCGGCGCAGGTGCCGCGCACGGCTTCGCCCACGGACGGGTGGCGCATGCTGATGCCGCGCAGGTGGGTTTCATAGATGATCGTACGGTCCCACGGCACGCGTACCGGTTGGTCGTTGCCCCAGGTGTGCGCCGGGTCGATTACCTTGCACTTGGGCACGAAAGGCGCGCTGTCGCGTTCGTCGAAGCTGAGGTCGTCATCCGGGTGGCCGATGGTGTAGCCGAACAGCGCCTCGGACCATTTGAGTTCGCCCACCAGTTGCTTGGCATAGGGGTCGATCAGCAATTTGTTGTGGTTGAAGCGGTGGCCGTTGGCCGGGTCGTACGCACCGTACACGCGGTAGCCGTAGATCAGCCCGGGGTGGGCGTCGGGCAGATAGCCGTGGAAGGTCTCGTCGGTGTATTCGGGGAGTTCGATACGTTCCAGCTCGACCTCGCCGGTGTCGTCGAACAGGCACAGCTCGACCTTGGTCGCGTTGGCCGAGAACAGGGCGAAGTTGACGCCCAGGCCATCCCAGGTGGCGCCGAGCGGGAAGGGCAAACCTTCACGGATTCGCGACGGTTCGTTGCCCGGCGTCGATGGGGTTTTATCGGGTTTGCTCATTGAGTTGCTCCTGCAAGGGTCTTTCTTCAGGCCGAACGCGGCCGTGCCGACGAAATTTCAGCTGAGAGTCTGGTAGGTGGAATCACCTCTTGCCGACAACGCCGACAAGAGGCGGGGAATCAAGGCTTGGGTTTCTTCGCGGCGGGTGGTTTTTTAGCGGCCGGTGGCGCTGGTTTGCTCGCGGCCGGTTTGGCTTTGGCCGGTGGCTTGGGCTTGGCGGCGGCCTTGGGTTTGCTCGGCGTCAGCGCTTCGGCTTCGGCCAGTTTGCGCGCCATCTCCCAGTGCCGCGCGTCTTCCCCATGGGGCTTGCCTTCGGACTCCCAGATCTGATGCGCCAACTCTTTTATGCGTTTTTCGTCAGTACTCATCGCAATGCTCCTCACAGAGAATTTTCAGCTTTCTTGATCATCAGGATTGATAAAGACATTGACCGGGAAATCCCCCAGGGCAGTGCTGATCAACAGCTCCTTGTCTGGTGTGACTGCGCCTGTATGAAAAAGTCCCTTCCAGTTTTTGGTTGACGCGGCGAACGGTAATTTCACCCGTGTATCGCCCCAAACCTGCGCATTGATCTTTGGATGCACACCGTTTTCAAGCAGGTGCTGCGGCCATCTCGGTACCACCACCAGCAGCTGTTCGCCCTGATGTTCACGTGCGAACGCGACCACCCGTTCGGCGTGTTTGCCGTGCACTTGCAGCGGTGTGTAGGTGCCGTTGCGGAACAGCTCGGGACAGGCCTTGCGCAAGCCCAGCACCTGGGCAATCAGCGCCTGCTTGATACGCCCGTCGCGCCAGTTGAACAACAGTTCGCCGATGTCCGGTGGGGTATCCAGCGCCTGTTGCCGGGCGTTGAAATCCACTGGACGGCGGTTGTCCGGGTCGACCAGGCTGAAGTCCCAGAACTCATCGCCCTGGTACAGGTCCGGTACACCCGGCACCGTCATGCGAAGCAAGGATTGCGCCAGGCCATTGAGCGCACCGGCCGGTGCGATGGCCTGGGCAGCGGCACCAATGGCAGTGCGTAACGTGTGGCCTTCATCGCTGAGCAGCAGCCGCGACAGGAAGGCTTCGACGCCTTGTTCATAGGCTTCGTTGGGCGCGCTCCAGCTGCTTTGCAACTTGGCTTCGCGCAGGGCTTTTTGCTGCCATTGCCACAGGCGTTGCCGATAGCCCTCGAAGTCGTCGGCCTGGTCCAGGGGCCAACTGCCCAGCAGCACCTGGTAGAGGATCAACTCGTCGCCCGCCGACGGCGTGTTTGCCTCTGCCTTCAGCGGTGCGGCGAGGGCGCGCCACTGCTCGACCTGTTCGACGTACCACGGCGCGCATTCACTCAACACGGCCAGGCGCGCGCGGGTATCTTCGCCGCGCTTGTGGTCATGGGTAGCGGTGGCCAGCAGGTTGTCGGGAAAGCTCTGCAGGCGTTGCTGGTTGACCCCATGGAAGTCGGCCAAGGGCGCGCTGAACTGCTCGGTGCTGAAACCCACGTCGTTGCGCGACAGCAACACCGCCGAGCGATAGAACGCGGTGTCTTCCACGGCCTTGGCGGCGGCGGGCGAAGTGAGTTGCTGGAAGCGCACGCAGGCGTGCTTGAGGATCTTGCGTTCACGGCCCACCGGGCGATTGCGCCACGCCTGGCCGCCCAGCCAGTTGGCCAGGTGGTCGAGCACCGGCCAGTCGCCTTCGCCCAGGGTCGTGCGGGCACCGTCCATGGCCTGCTGGAACAGCCTGTCGTCGGCGGCACTGCGGCCACGGGCACTGATATAGGTGCGGTACACCGGGAAGTGCACGATCAGTTCCTGCAAGGCTCGGCGGATGGCGCCGAGGGTCAGGTCGCGGGTCATCACATCGTCGCGGGCCACTTGCAGCAGGGCCTGGGCCACGCTTTCGAAGTCGCCACCGAGGGAGCCGTTGAGAATCTGCTGACGGGCCAATTGCGCTTCTTCGATAAAGGCCGCAGGCCGTTCGCTGTGGCGGGTCCACAACGCAGCCAGTGGCGCAAAGCCGTCCGGGTGATGTTGCAGCAGCGACAACTGGTTCATGAACTCGTAGCCGGTGGTGCCGTCC
Organism: Pseudomonas azotoformans; assembly: GCF_900103345.1. Taxonomy (NCBI): domain Bacteria; kingdom Pseudomonadati; phylum Pseudomonadota; class Gammaproteobacteria; order Pseudomonadales; family Pseudomonadaceae; genus Pseudomonas; species Pseudomonas azotoformans. Next base: position 1,637,976 of record NZ_LT629702.1, on the reverse strand, counting down.
ACCTGCCAGTCTTCGCGCAGGGTTTCGCCTTCGCCGAGGATCTTCTCCACGAAGATCGGCAAGTGCCGCTCAGGCGACAGCGAGTCCACGCGGCGCCGCAGTTTGCGGCAATAACCGCGTGGGTCGGCCAGGCCGTCGATGTGGTCGATGCGCAGGCCATCCACCAGGCCTTCGCTGATCAGTTCGAAGATCTTGCCGTGGGTGGCTTCGAACACTGCGCTGCGCTCGACGCGCAGGCCACCGAGTTCATTCACATCGAAGAAGCGCCGCCAGTTGATATCGTCCGCCGCCGTGCGCCAACTGGCCAGGCGGTAGGCCTGTTGTTCGAGCAACTGATGCAGGCGCTTGAAGCCCTCGGGCTTACGCCCGTCGAAGGCCGTCAAACGTTGTTCGATTGCCGGGAGCACCTCGGTGGCGCGCTCGGCCAGCGCTTGCTTGAGCCACGCGGCCTCGTGGTAGGCGTCGTCCTGGTAGGCCAGGGCACTGAAGCGCTCGGCCAGGGGCTGGAGCGGTTCGTCGGTGCCCAGGATCGCCGCGTAATCCTTGGGGCAGATGGGGAAGCGGTGTTCGTAATGCTCGACGTAGAACGCGCCATGGTCGGCATCGAAGTGCAGGGTCAGGGTGCCGGTCTGCAGGGCTTCGCCGTAGTCGCTGCCGAGGAACGGCATCAGCAATTGGCCTTTGAGCAAGGGGTCCGGCGAGTGCCACTGGATGTCGAAGAACTCGCTGTAGGGGCTCAGGCGGCCCCATTCCAACAGGTCCAGCCACCAGGGGTTATCGGCACCGCCGACGGCCATGTGGTTGGAGACGATATCGAGGATCAACCCCATGTCGTGTTCACGCAACGCCGCGACCAGGCGCCGCAGGGCGGGTTCGCCACCGAGTTCCGGGTTGACCGTGGTGGGGTCGACCACATCGTAGCCGTGCATGGAACCGGCGCGGGCGCTGAGCAGCGGCGAGGCATACAGGTGACTGATGCCCAGCCGGGCGAAATACGGCACCAGCGGCACCGCGTCATCGAGGGTAAAACCTTTATGGAATTGCAGGCGCTGGGTGGCGCGCAGGGGCAGGGCTTTCATCGGTCACGCTCATAGGCTTGGTTGCGCGCGACGGCCAACAGTTCGAGGCGGCGGGCGGCGCCGGCATTGTCGAGCAGGCTCGACGCCTCGCCCGGCAGGCGACGGCGCCAGTTGGGGTGGGTGTCGGTGGTGCCGGGCAGGTTGGCTTGTTCCTCCACGCCAAGGGCGTCCTCCAGCGGCAGCAGCACCAGTGGGGCGCGGGTGTGGCCGAGGTAGCGCACGCTGGCGTCGATCATGTGGTCGGTTTCATTGCGGATCTCTTCGACGAAGTTCTGCGGGTCCTGGCTCAAGGCCTGACGCAGTGCCTGGCGTTCGCGCAGGCGATGTTCGCTCCATTGCTCCACGGTCGGCGCATCGATCAGGCCGAGCTGGATGTTCCACTCGATATCGCGGCTGTGCCACCAACCGTTGAGGGTCGGCAAGTCGTGGGTGCTGGTGGTGGCCAGGGCGTTGTCCGGCCAGTCGAGGATCGGCTTGAACTGACCTTCATGGTTCTGCTCGAACAGCAACACGCGCATGCCCAGGATCGAGCGGGCGATAAGTTTTTCGCGCAGACCGTCCGGCACGGTGCCCAGGTCTTCACCCAGCACGATGGCCTGGTGGCGGTGGGATTCCAGGGCCAACAGGCGCAGCAGGTCGTCCACCGGGTAATACAGGTAGGCGCCGTCACGCGGCGAGGCGTCCATGGGGATCACCCACAGGCGTTGCAGGCCCATCACATGGTCGATGCGCAAGCCGCCAGCATGGGCGAAGTTGGCGCGCAACATTTCGATGAAGGCGCGAAAACCGTGGCGCTTGAGGCCTTCGGGGGAGAACGCGGAAATGCCCCAGCCCTGGCCGGCGCGGTTGAGGATATCGGGTGGCGCGCCCACGGTCAGGTCGGCGAGCAATTCATCCTGACGGCTCCAGGCCTGGCTGCCGCCGCCGTCCGCACCCACCGCCAGGTCGGCAATCAGGCCAACACCCATGCCGCTGCCGCGTGCTGCTTGTTGCGCGCGCTCCAGGCAACGGGCGATCAGCCATTGGCAAAAGGCGAAGTAGCCGATCTCGTCACGGTGGTCTTCGGCGAACCGCGCCAATGCCGGGCTCTGTGGCGTGCGCCAGTCTTCTGGCCAGTGGCGCCAGTCGAGGTCTTCACCGGCAGCGGCGCGGGTCGCTTGCACGGCTTCGAAACGGCAGTGGTTTTCCAGCGCCTCACCGCCGGCCTGGCGGAAACTCTGGAAGTCGGCGTGTTGCGGGTGGTGGCCGTGGCGGAAGTCTTCGTACAGTGCACGCAGCAAGCGCTGCTTGGCCTTGGCGGCGGTGGGCCAGTCGATCAGGTGGTGTTGCTCCAGGTCGTGCAGTTCATCCGCCAGGCCGCTGGCCTCGATGGCGTTGCGCACTTCGCGCTCACCCAGGATGCAACCCGGCGACGCGTAGAGGCTGTTGAGGAACAAGCGGCTGGAGGGCGAGTACGGGCTGTAGCGTGCGGTGTCGGCGCTGAACATCGCATGCATCGGGCTGATCGCCAGGGCATCGGCGCCGCGCTCGGCCGCCGAGCGGGCCAGGTGCTCCAGGGCCAGGGTGTCGCCGAAGCCACCATCGCCCAGGCGGCGCAAGCTGTACAGTTGCGCGCTGAGGCCCCAGGCGCGGGCAGGGCGGCTGTCGACCGCTTCGGCCACGCTGTAGCAGTGGGTGGGGGCGACGGCAAGGGTGAAGGTCTGGTCGGCGATGTGCACCTGGTGGTAGCCGAGGGCGATGACGCCGGGCAGCACGGCGTCGCCATCGAGGCGCAGTTCCAGGGTTTCGCCATCTTCAAGGCTGACCCGGCACAAAGTGTCCGGTTCGAAGTAGCGCGCCAAGTCCAGGCCTTCGCCGCTGTCGATGGTCAGCAGGGGCGGCAGGTGTTTGTCTTGTTGCACCTGTTCCAGGGCCAGCAGGCTGGCGTTGACCTCGGCATCGGTGTCGGCGGGGTGGCCCAGGCCTTTGAGGACGGCGCGCAGGGCGTCGGGTTTCACTCGTTGCGGGCGGCCGTTTGCGTCGATCCAATCGACGGCCAGGCCCGCTCGGCTGGCGAGGATTTCCAGGTTCGCTTCGCTCAAGGGTGCTCTCCAACAGGGGATAGGGTGACGCGTGCGCTGTGCGGCGGCAGGTGTGCGCCGGTACTGGCAGGCGTTTCAAACAGGACAGGCGCCGTCGCCGGCTGATCCAGCGGCGTGGCACTCAGGTTGAGGTCAATCTGCAACAGGCTGCCATCGCCCAGGCGCCAACGGGCGCTCACGGCGCCTTCGGCCAATACCTCAGCACCCAGGGCCATGCTGCCGGGTAGATGCGGCACGATATGACGGTGACGCAGGCTGAGTAACTGGCGATACAGCTGGGTGTGTTCGTTGTCGTCGAAGTTCGGCGTGGTCTGCAAAAAGGTCGGCAGCGCGTTCGGATCGGGGATGCGCTCGCGTCGTTCCGGGTCCTGGAACGCGGCGAAATCCTTGAATTCATTGCGACGGCCTTCGCGCACCGCTTCTGCCAGTTCACCATGGTGATCGGTGAAAAACAGGAATGGCTCGCTGGCATTCGACTCATCGCCCATGAACATCAGCGGGATCATCGGTGAGAGCAACAGCAGTGCGGTCGCCGCCCTCAGTGCCTGTGGCGAGCACAGTTGATGCAGGCGCTCGCCCAGGGCGCGGTTGCCGATCTGATCATGGTTCTGCAGGAACGCCACAAACGCGCTCGGCGGCAGATGCCCACTGGGTTCGCCACGTTCATGGCCATGCCGGGTGGTATGCCCCTGGTAGATAAACCCTTCACCCAGGCAGCGCGCCAGTTTGGCTGTGGGCTCCTTGGCGAAGTCGCTGTAATAGGCGTCTGTTTCGCCGGTCAGCAGCACATGCAGGACATTATGGAAGTCATCGTTCCATTGCGCGTCGAAATCCTGTTGCAGGAGGCTGGCCTGGTTGAGTTCGTTTTCCAGCATCAGCCAGACGTGCCGGCCGGTGTCCACCTGCTCGCGCACGCGGTGTGCCAGTTCCTTGAGAAAGTCCGGGTTGTCGATGGCGTGGACGGCGTCCAGGCGCAGGCCGTCGAAGCGGTATTCGAGCAACCACATCAAGGCGTTGTCGAGGAAAAAGTCGCGCACCTCGCGCCGGTTGAAATCGATGCCGGCACCCCAGGGCGTGTGCACGTCTTCCTGGAAGAAGCCCTTGGCGTACTGGCCCAGGTAGTTGCCGTCCGGCCCGAAGTGGTTGTAGACCACGTCGAGGATCACCGCCAGGCCGTGCTCATGGGCGCTGTCGATCAGGTGCTTGAGCTGTTCGGGTGTGCCGTAGGAGGCTTGGGGTGCGTAGGGCAGGACCCCGTCATAGCCCCAGTTGCGATCACCGGGGAATTGCGCCAGCGGCATCAGTTCAATTGCGGTAACCCCCAGCTCGGCCAGGCGTGGCAGGTGTGTTTCGATGGCGGCATAACCGCCCATGGCGCCGACATGCAGTTCATAGATGACCGCCTCGTGCCAGGGGCGGCCTTGCCAGGTGCTGTGGCGCCATTGATAAGCGAGGGAGTCGAACACCACGCTCCAGCCATGCACATCGGCGGCCTGGGCGCGGGAGGCCGGGTCGGGTACATCCATTTCCCCATCGATATTGAAGCGGTAGCGCGTGCCCGCCGGGCACGCTATTTCGGTTTCAAACCAGCCATCTGCCTGGGGCAGCATGGCAATGGACTTGCCGTGTTCCAATTCAACGCTGACATAAAACGCGTCTGGCGCCCACAAGGCGAAACGCGTGTGTTGCGCGTCCAGCATGATTGCGCCGTGGGGCCAGGTTTCCAGAGTCCGTAACGGCATCTATAGAGACCTCCCGTTGATTATTTAGCGGATTTCCCCAGTGCTTTAGCCACCAGCTGCTCGTACAGTTCGGCGTAGGGTTCCACCGCCTGGCTCCAGTTGAACGGTTGGGTCATCGCCCGGCTGCGCATGGCATTGAGCAGGCCAGGGAAGGCAAACACCTTGAACGCGCGGCTCAAGGCTTCTTTGTAGCTGTCGACCGTGGATTCATTGAACAGAAAGCCGGTCACGCCGTTTTCGATGGTGTCGGCCAGGCCGCCGGTGTTGCGCGCGACAGGCAGCGAGCCGAAGCGCTGGGCGTACATCTGGCTCAGGCCGCAGGGCTCGTAGCGCGACGGCATCAGCAGGAAATCGCTGCCGGCGAACATGCGGCGCGCATCGGTCTCGTTGAAGCCGATGCGCACACCGATCTGGCCGGGAAAGCGCAGGGCCAGTTCACGCATGGCGTTTTCTTCTTCGGGCTCACCGCGACCGATAATGGCGATCTGCCCACCTTGCTCGACGATAAAACTGGCCACCGCTTCGGTGAGGTCCAGGCCTTTCTGGAACACCAGGCGCGAGACCACGGCGAACAGCGGGCCGGTCGAGTCATGCAGGCCGAACAGGTTACGCACCTGTGCGGCATTCACGGCTTTGCCTTCCCAGTCGCCGATGTTGAAGTTGTGCGTCAAGTGCGGGTCGGTGGAGGTTTCCCAGCTGTCTTCAATGCCGTTGGGAATACCGCTGAGCAAACCTTGCTGGGTCTTGCTGGCCAAAAAGCCATCGAGGCCGCAGCCGAACTCGGGTGTGGTGATTTCCCGGGCATAGGTGGCGCTCACCGTGGTGATATGACTGGAATACGCCATGCCGGCCTTGAGGAACGACATCTTGCCGTAGAACTCCATGCCCTCCTGCTGCAAAGCGTGAGGTGGAATGCCCAGCTCTGGCGTCGACGCCAGGCTGATCACGCCTTGATAGGCCAGATTATGGATGGTGAACAATGTCGGCGTGCGTGACCCACGCCAGTGCATGTACGCCGGGGCCAGGCCGGCGGGCCAGTCGTGGGCGTGCACCAGGTCCGGGCACCAGTGGATCTGTGCCAGGTTGGCGGCCATGTCGGCGGCGGCCAGGCCCAGGCGGGCGAAACGAATATGGTTGTCCGGCCAGTCGCGGCCGTTGTTGGCGCCGTAGGGCGTGCCTTCGCGCTCGTAGAGCTCGGGGCAGATCAGTACATAGATGACCAGGCCATCCTTGAGGTCCATGCGCCCGATCTTGCACGGCGGCAGCGCCGCGTGGCCGCCCAGCTCACCGATGATATGGATCGGGTTGTCGCTTTCCATCACCTGCGGATAACCGGGGATCAGCACCCGCACATCGTGCAGATGGGCCATGGCGCGGGGCAGGGCGGCGGAAACGTCGCCCAGGCCGCCGGTCTTCACCAGGTCGGCGAACTCGGAGGTCACAAACAGGACTTTCTTGCGGTTGGGGTTGTAGGTGGGAACCGGCCGCACCGTGGTGAGGTCAGCCAACGCGGTTGCCCCGCCAACGGTCTGACTAACACGCTCTCCCTGAATACTTGCTGCGGCACTGATCATAGTTCTCTCCACGTGTTGGTCGGCTAATGGCCGGCTGCCATTAACTCCGTCGACCGCATCCTGCGGCCACGCGCACAAGCGCTGTACAGATCTGGCAAGGCTTATGCCAGTTGCACGGTTGGCAGATATAGATTGGATGGACGGGCATCGGGCTGGAACCGTGTGTGCTCGTCGTACCTTAAAACTTGACCAATGGCCGAGTTGAAAAGTTTAGATTTTCTGCGGGGTTTTTGTTTTGGAACGGACCCATCGGTCATGAGTCTAGGACAGATCCCAGAGCCTGTAGGGTTTCTAGGAAGATTTTGTAGGACAAAAAAATTGTAACCATATGCTCTTGCAGAAACCGACGGTTCCTGTGGTGAGCAGGCTTGCCCTGCGCTGGAGTGCGAAGCGCTCCCAACCGGGGCTTTCGAAGATTGAACCGATATTCAGGGCCGCTGCGCGCCCCAGCGCAGGGCAAGCCTGCTCACTACAAGGTCGGGTGGGCGCCGCGCTCGTGCGGAGCGCCCTGGGATGGTGCGTCAGCCCAGCACGCGAATGGGCGCTCCTTTGGCCCAGGCTTGAATGTCTTCGATCATCTGTGAATAGAACTGCTGGTAATTCTGCTCGCTCACATAGCCCACGTGGGGGGTGGCCAGCACATTCGGCAACTTGCGGAACGGGTGGTCCGCCGGCAATGGCTCCTCGGCATATACATCCAGCGCCGCCCCGGCCAGGCGGCCGCTTTCCAGGGCCTGGACCAGTGCCTGCTCATCCACAATCGGCCCGCGTGCGGTGTTGACCAGGCGCGCGCCGGGTTTCATCCAGCCCAGCGCCTGGGCATCCACCAGCCCACGGCTGCGGTCGCTGAGTACCAGGTGCACGGTCAGGATGTCCGCCTGTTCAAACAGCGCTTGCTTGCTGACCCAGGTCACGCCGGACTCGGCGGCTCGTTCCGGCGTGAGGTTTTCACTCCAGGCAATCACGCGCATGCCGAACACCTGGGCAAACTGCGCTACCTTCTGGCCAATGCTGCCGAGGCCGAGAATCCCCAGGGTCTTGCCGTGCAGGTCGCCGCCGAGGCCCACCTGCCAGTGGCCGGCACGCAGCGAATTGGCTTCGGCCACCAGATTGCGGGTGGAGGCCATGATCAACGCCCAGGTCAGTTCCGGCGCGGCATGTTTGTAGCTGTCGGTGCCGCAGACCTGAATGCCCAGGGCCTTGGCGGCGGGAATGTCGATGGCGGCGTTGCGCATGCCGCCGGTCACCAGCAATTTGAGCTTGGGCAGACCTTGCAGCAGGGCCTTGTCGAAGCTGGAGCGCTCGCGCATCACGCAAATCACCTCGAACCCCTGCAAACGCTCGATCATCGTGGCGGTATCCGCCGGGTAATCGTGCAGGAAGTGCACTTGGCCCACCGCTTCAAGGGCGGACCAATCCACCACGCCCCTGGCCACGTCCTGCCAATCATCAATGACTGCGATCTGTACCGACATTCACGAGTGCCTCGAAAAAGGTTGGATTAAAGGGCGTTCAGCCCCTGCAACAGCGTTTTGTGGAACTGGGCCGGTTCTTCCATCTGTGGCGCATGCCCCAGGCCCGGAAATTCCACCAGGGTGGCGTGGGGGATCAGCTTGGCCACCTGCTTGCCCAACACGGCATAGTTGCCGAGCCTGGCTTTGACGGCTGGTGGCGCGACGTCCTTGCCAATGGCGGTGTTGTCCGATGTGCCGATCAGCAGCAGCGTCGGCATCTTCAGGTCCTTGAACTCGTAGTACACCGGCTGGGTGAAGATCATGTCGTAAATCAGCGCCGAGTTCCATGCGACCCGCGTATGCCCGGGGCCGTTGCTGAGGCCGGCGTACATGTCCACCCAGCGCTCGTACTCCGGCTTCCAGCGCCCGACGTAGTAGGTATTGAGTTGGTACTTGCGGATGCCCTCGGCGCTGACGTTCAGCTCACGGGCATACCACTGGTCGACGCTGAGCGAGGGCACCCCCAACGCTTTCCAGTCTTCCAGGCCGATCGGATTGACCAGCGCCAACTGTTCGGTTTGCGCGGGGTACATCAGGGCGTAGCGCGTGGCAAGCATGCCGCCGGTGGAATGGCCGATCAGGGTGGCCTTCTGAACACCGAGCTTTTCCAACAGTTGGTGGGTATTGAACGCCAGTTGCTGGAAGCTGTACTGGTAATGATCGGGCTTGCTGGAACTGCAGAAGCCGATCTGGTCCGGCGCGATCACGCGGTAGCCGGCGTCACTCAGGGCCTTGATCGAGCCTTCCCAAGTGGCGCCGCAGAAGTTCTTGCCGTGCATCAGCACCACGCTGCGACCGTTGGACTTGCCCTTGGCCGGCACGTCCATGTAGCCCATTTGCAGGGATTCGCCTTGGGACTGAAACTCGAAATGCTTGAGCGGATAGGGGTATTCAAAGCCTTGCAGTTCGGGACCGTAGGTGGCAGCGAACACGGGAGCGGCGGTGGCCGTGAGCAGGCCGGCGATGTAAAAAGCGCGGAACAGAGGCATTGTCAGGGCTCCGGGAAGGGTGGATCGGATGCTGTTGCCCAAGGATTAAGTAGCGATTAAACCCATTGCAACGTCACAGCGGCCAGCACGCCATAACGCAGGCCTTTGGCCAGGGTCACCAGCAACAGGAATCGCCACAACGGCTCGCGCATCACCCCGGCCACCAACGTCAACGGGTCGCCGATGACCGGAACCCAACTGAGCAACAGTGTCCAGTGTCCCCAGCGCTGGTAATGGTTGCGGGCTTTATCCAACTGCTGGTCATTCACCGGAAACCAGCGCCGCCCCTTGAAGTGCTCCACCCAGCGCCCCAGCCACCAGTTCACCACCGAGCCCAGCACATTGCCCAGGGTGGCGATACCCAGCAACAGCCACAGGCTGTAATGCCCGCTGAGCAGCAGGCCGACCAGCACGGCTTCCGATTGCAGGGGCAGCAAGGTCGCGGCGCCGAACGCCGCGAAGAATAGCCCGAGGTAACCCGCGATCATTGCGCCGGGTATTCAGCCACCACCACGTCTTTACCCTCACGGGTCAGGCCGATGACCTGATAGGCCTCGCTGCGGCCTTCCACTTCCATGCCCGGCGAGCCCATGGGCATGCCCGGCGCGGCGACGCCCAGCAGGTCGTCGCGTTTGCGCAGGGCCAACACCTGTTCGGCAGGCACGTGGCCTTCGACGAATTTGCCGTCGATCACGGCGGTGTGGCACGAGCCCAGGCGCGGCGCTACGCCCAGGCGTTGCTTGACGGCGCTCATGTCGGCTTCGACATGGTCATTGACCTTGAAGCCGTTGCTTTCCAGGTGGCTGATCCATTTTTTACAGCAACCGCAGTTGGCGTCGCGGTGCACGTCGATGGGGATCAGGTCGGCGGCCTGGGCCAGGGTGGCGGTGAACAGGGTTGACAGCAGGGCCAGGCGCAATGGGGTGTTCATAGGATCTCGCGTGCAGGAGGTGACTATTGGGATGGCGGCGATCATGACGACGTCATCGCGGGCAAGCCAGCGCCTGCAGGGCGAGAATGTTTCAAGATTATACGAACGGTGGGTTTTCCAGCCGGTGCTTGAGCTGGTCCAGGGCAATCGCCGACAGCTCGATCATGCGTTCATGCAGGGTGGCCAGTTGCAGTTCGGTTTCATAGGTCAGCACCCGCTTGAACAACGTGCCGCCCTGATGGGGCATGAGGAAGTAATGAATCGAACCATCCACGGCCAGGGACGTAAACACGGTCTTGAACTCGCCGGGGCGCCGGGCGATTTGCACGCGGTAGCTCATGGGTACGCGTACCCCCAGCAGGTCGATCATTTCGGTGAAGCGGGCGCCGGCGGGGAGTGAACCGGTGGTGCCGGTGTCGGCACCGAGGGACGTGGGATGCCATTCGTGCCAGCGATCCGGCTGGGTCACATAGTCATAAACGGCATCGATGGGAGCGTGGATAAAACGTTCCTGACTGATCCGCTCCAAGCGGACCGACTGCTCGGCTGCGCGCATGGCACACCTCCTGTGCGTCTTGGAACTGTCAGAATAGTCCCACTCCCGCACATTGCACGGGAGTGTTCCAGCCGTTTATCAGCGCACCTTGAATCGGCCCATCAGGGCAATCACCCGACCATTCGCCTCCAGCAGGCTCTGGGTATTGTTTTCGGTAGCGTGGCCGCTCTGCACCAGCTCTTCGACCATTTGTCGGATCTGCACCATGCTGCGGTTGATCTCCTCGGTCACCGCGCTTTGCTGCTCGGCGGCCGTGGCGATCTGGGTGCTGAGGTTGTTGATATGGCTGACGGAGCCGGCCATTTCATCCAACCCAGTGTTCACCCGCGCCGTGGCGTCCGCCGCCGACTGGCAGCTGGCCTGGGTGTTTTCCATGGCCGCCACCGAGGAGCTCACGCCTGCGGTCAGGCGCGTGAGCATGTCGTTGATCTGCGAGGTACTGGCCTGGGTGCGTGCGGCGAGCGCACGGACTTCATCGGCCACCACCGCGAAACCACGGCCTTGTTCGCCAGCCCGCGCCGCTTCGATGGCGGCGTTGAGGGCCAGCAGGTTGGTCTGCCCGGCAATCGCGCCGATCACGCCGAGGGTTTCGGTGATGCGCGCAGCGTCCTGGCGCATGTTCTCCACGCTGTGGGTGGCGCTGGAGACTTCACCGATCAACGCGCTGACGCTGTTTGACGCCTCTCCGACCACCACGCGGGAACGGTCGGCGTGCTCATTGGCACGCTGGGTGAAGGCGGCGGTTTCGGCGGCGTTTTGCGCCACGGTGTCAGCGGTGGAGCTCATTTCGGTGATGGCGGTCACCGTCTGGTCGGTCTCCGAGGCATGCCGCACCAGGATCTGGTTGGTGTGCGCCGAGGTCTGTTGCAACTGCGCCAGGCTCGACGACATGGCGCCGGTGGCCAGGGTCACTTCGCCGATCATGTTTTGCAGGTAGACGATAAAGCGGTTCACCGAATGGCCGATGGCACCCAGTTCGTCTTCGGCGCGGATGGTGATGCGTCGCGTGAGGTCGGCGTCGCCGGCGGAGAGTGCGTCGATATTGGTTTTCAGCGACTTCATGCGCTGCACCAGTTGGCGGATCGCATACGCCGCGAGCAGCACCAGCAGCACCACCATCGGGATCTGCAACAGCGCCAGGGTGCCGAGCACGTCATTGCGCTGGGCGGTGATCAGCGACGTGGGCAGGGCAGTGGCAAGGAACCACGGCGTGCCTTCGATGGGGCGCATGTAGAAGGTGCTGGCCACGCCCTGGTTGTCGAATTCACTGCGTTGCAGCGCCTGGTCGCGGTGGGCCAGGGCTTTGCTGACCTGGGCGGCAAATGCCGAGGTGCCGGTGAGTTCGCTGATGTTTTTCAACACCACCGGGCCGCTGATGCGTGAGCTGTTGCTGATGATCTTGCCGTCGCCTTCGACGATCAGCATTTGCCCGCCGATGTCTTTCTCTTTGCTGGCGACCAAGTCATTGAAGAAGCCCAGGGTCACGTCGATGGTGGCGACGCCATAAGGCACGCCGTCGCGCTGGATCGCCATGGCGCAGTTGGTGCGCGGCTCCTGGCTGGCGTCGTCCTTGTAGGCGGCGGCCCAGGCACATTGACCGCGTGGAGAGGCGAGGCCGCCCTTGTACCAGCTCTGGTCGTAATAGTTGGGCGCCGGGTCGCTGTTCCAGAAGGTGTTCACGGCCAGCTTGCCTGACGCATCGCGGTGCCAGAACGTACTGTGCTTGTTGCGCCCCGGAGTGCGCTGGTTGGGCAGCGGCCAGATACCGCCGCCGAAGACTTTCAGCTCGCCATACTGGTCGACCAGGCCCGGCAGAACCTTGTCAATGGCATCGCTGTCGAGCAATGGAATGGTCTGGGTGATGCTGCGTTGCTGGGACTGGACTTTGTTGAGTTCGCCCTGGATCTGCTCGGCGACCTCAGCGACACGGTTGAGCACCACCTGTTCTTCGGTGTGCTGCAGCTTGGGCGCGACCAACTGGCCGATACCCACTACGGTCAACACCAATAACACCAGGACGAACAGCACCAGGAACAGGGTATAGCGGGCTTGGATGGAGCGCAGTGGGGGCATGGGGTCGTCCTTACGAAGCGTTTATTACCGACGCGGCTTTGTTAGAGCTTCGTAGGGCTATCGGCCTGGCAGGGCGGAGCTTTAGGTACGATCGTGCAAGAAAAACACCGCGCCGGTGAGCGGCGCGGTTTCTATTCAGATGTCCAGCATGGCCATCACCGCCTCGGGGTAGCGCAAGCCGGCGGGGGCCTCGGCGGGAAAGATCGCCTCCAGGGCCGCCAGTTCGCTCGGGCTGAGGCTGACCGACAGCGCGGCGACATTCTCTTCCAGGTATTTACGCCGCTTCGTGCCGGGAATCGGAATGATGAAATCACCCTGCGCCAGCACCCACGCCAAGGCGAGTTGCCCGGCGCTGATGCCTTTGTCGGCGGCCAGCGCCTGCACCTGTTTGACCAGTTCGAGGTTCTTGGCGAAGTTCTCGCCCTGGAAGCGTGGGCTGAAGCGGCGATAGTCATCGGCGCCGAAGTCGTCCGGGCTTTGCAGCGCGCCAGTGAGAAAGCCACGGCCCAGCGGGCTGTAGGGCACAAAGGCGATGCCCAGGCGCTGGCAGGTGGCGAGGCAGCCGTTATGTTCCTGGTCGCGGCTCCACAGCGAGTATTCGCTTTGCAGGGTGCTGATCGGGTGCACCTTGTGGGCACGTTCCAGGGTGGCGGCAGAGGCTTCGCTCAGGCCCAGGTAACGCACCTTGCCCTGGTGCACCAGCTCGGCCATGGCGCCGACGGTTTCTTCGATGGCGACGTCCGGGTCGATGCGGTGCTGGTAGTACAGGTCGAGGGTCTCCACACCCAGTCGGCGCAGGGTGCCGTCGATGGCGTTGCGGATGTATTCAGGGCGGCCGTTCACACCCCGCAGGGCGGGATTGGCCGGGTCACGCACGATGCCGAACTTGCTGGCCAGGAACACCTGGTCGCGCTTGCCGACGATGGCCTTGCCGATCAGTGCTTCGTTGGTGTGCGGGCCATAGATATCGGCGGTGTCGAGTAAATTGATGCCCAGTTCCAGCGCGCGGTGCAAGGTGGCGATGGCTTCGCGGGTGTCGCTGCCGGGGGTGTAGAAATCGCTCATGCCCATGCAGCCGAGGCCGATGGCTGAGACGAGTGGGCCGTGTATTCCGAGTTGGCGGGTATGCATGGGTATTGCTCCTTGGGTGGGGAAGGATTGCATTGTCACGCTCGACAAAACCTGGATAAACCGGCTAAAAGCACTAACACTATTCGTAATGTCTAAATAATCAGTGCAAGGAACCGCCCATTGGACCGTTTCAACGCGATGCGCGTGTTCACCCGGATCGTCGAACTGCGCGGCTTTGCCAAGGCCGCCGACAGCCTGCAACTGCCCCGCGCCTCGGTGACGGTGTTGATCAAGCAATTGGAGGCACACCTGGGCGTGCAACTGTTGCAGCGCACCACGCGGCAAGTCAGCCCGACGCTGGATGGCGCAGCGTATTACCAGCGCTGTGTGCAATTACTGTCGGACCTTGAGGAAACCGAGGCGGTGTTTTCCACGCAACGCCAGAACCCGCGCGGCACCTTGAGTGTTGACATGCCGTCAGGCATCGGGCGCTTGATCGTGATCCCTGCATTGCCGACATTCACGGCCCGCTACCCCCAGATCGAACTGGAGATCAGTCTGAACGACCGCCCGGTGGACTTGATCCGTGAAGGTGTGGATTGCGTGCTGCGCGGTGGTCTGGCCCTGGATGAGTCGCTGGTGGCACGGCCGTTGGCGATGATGGATCAACTGACGTTGGCGAGCCCGGTGTATCTGGCGCGCCGGGGTATTCCGGCATCGTTGGAGGACCTGGCCAACCATCAGATGGTCGAGTACGTCTCCAGCGTCACGGGCAAACGCTTTGGCCTGGAGTTTGAAGTCGACGGCCAATTGCGTACGTTCAACCTGTCAAAAGGCTTGGCGGTGAACAGTTCCGATGGCTACTTCGCGGCCTGTGAAGCCGGGTTCGGCCTGATCCAGGCGCCGGCTTACCACGCGACGCGTCAACTGGCCGAAGGCACCCTGGTGCAAGTATTGCCCAGCCTGGCGGTGCCGAAAATGGCCCTGTCGGCGCTGTATCCGCCACACCGCCAACTGTCCCAGCGTGTACGCGTGTTTGTGGACTGGCTGATCGAGCTTTGCGCCCGGCCCGGCACTGGTTTGCAGCGCTAGGCCTGGGCCTTGCGATACGCCCCAGGCTGCTGCCCGGTCACCCTGTGAAACGCCCGGGTAAACGCCGCCACCGACTGATACCCCACGGCCAGCGACACATCCGCCACGGTCTGGTCCTGCTTGAACAGCTGGCAGGCATGGCGCATGCGCATCATCAGCAGCACTTGGCCCGGCGACTGTCCGCACAGTTCATTGAAGCGCTTGAAAAACGCCGAGCGTGACAGCCCGGTACAGGCGGCCATGCTTTCCAGGGTCCAGGCGTCGGCGGGATGGGCGATCAACTGCTCCAGCAGGTTGGCGAACGCCGGTTGCCGGGCCAGCGCCGCGAGGCCGCCGAGCTCACGGTTGTCCAGCACCTGTTGGCGCAGGACATACAGGAACAGCAGGTGGCACAGCCGTTCAAGCAGAGCCGAAGAGGGCGCCGGCACGCGCTCGCACTCTTGCAGGATCAGCTCGAACAGGTTGCGCGCGGCGGTCAGCGAAGGGTCGCCTGCGCGCAGGATGATCCAGGCGGGCAGGCTGTCGACGATCATCGCCGACAGGCCGGACTGAAAGTGGAAGAAGCCGCAGACCAGGCCGACGCCATCGTGGGCGGCGCTGTCCAGGGGCTCCATCGGTACACGGGGGCATTCCTGGGCGCCGGCAGCCGTGGGCTCACCGGACAGGCGATACTCCAAATCCCGCAACAGGAACACTGCGTCGCCGTTATCCAACCGATGCGGCGTGGTGTCGCCCTCGATATGCAGCCAGCACTGGCCCTGCACAATCAGGTGGAAACTCGCGCTTGCCAGGCCATGGGTGCTGGCATGCCAGTCGCCGCAATAGCGACCCACATGGAATAGGCTGGTGTCGAGTTCGAGGCTGTCTAATAACCAATCGACAAGTGCACTGGACGAATTCATCTAATGGAAAGACTCAAGAGCAAGTAATCGCTACTTTAGACTATTGAGACGATTTTTTATAACCAACAGACTGGATACACGAACCCATCAGGAGACCCCTCCATGTCCCGTGTACCCTTGCTCACCCCTGAAACCGCGCCGGAAGCGGCCAAGCCCTTCCTGGAAAACGCGCTGAAAGGCTCGGGTTTTATCCCCAATCTACTGGCGGTACTGGCCAACGCCCCGGCGGCGCTGGAGACCTACATCACCGTCTCCGGGCTGAACGCCAAGGCCGAACTCAGCCTGGCTGATCGCGAAGTGGTGCAACTGATTGCGGCCACCACCCACGGCTGCGATTTCTGTGTGGCCGGCCATACTGCCGTGGCACGCAACAAAGCCAAATTGCCGGAAGAAGTCATCGACGCCCTGCGCCAACGCGGCGAACTGCCGAATGCCCGCTATGAAACACTGGCTGCGTTTACCCGCGAAGTGATCGCCACCCGTGGCGATGTCAGCGATGCCGGTTTTGAGGCGTTCCTGGCCGCCGGTTATACCCAGGGCCAGGCGCTGGAAGTTATTCTGGGCGTGAGCCTGGCAACCCTGTGCAACTTCGCTAACGTGTTTGCGCGCACCCCGTTGAACCCGGAGCTGGCGCAATACCGCTGGGAAAAACCCGCAAGCTGAAGATGGCCCACCCGCTGTGAAAAGGAGAAACATGAATGCTTGACCCAATCTTGAGCCGTTGGCTCGATGTTCAAGCGCAGGCCCTGGACGTGGGCAGTTGCGATCCACAGGAAGTGCTGCCACGGCTGGCAGAGGCCAATGTATTGCGTATCGGCGTGCCGGCTCAACTCGGTGGCCTGGGTGGGGATGTGGCGGGTGCGGTGGAGGCCATCGCCAATGTCGCCAGCCACTCCCTGGCGGCGGCGTTTGTGTGCTGGGGCCAGCGTTCGTTTATCGAATATTTGCTGCAAAGCCCGAATGCGCAGCTGCGTGAGCGACTGTTGCCGGACCTGCTCAGCGGCAAGTTGGCGGGAGCCACGGGGCTGTCCAACGCGATGAAGTTCTTGTCGGGTATCGAAGCCTTGCAGATCAGCGCTGAACCCACCGACAACGGCTGGACCCTCAACGGTCGGCTGCATTGGGTGACCAACCTGCGCAAAAGCGGTTTTGTCGCTGCGGCTGCCATCGAGCACGCCGGGGGTGGTGCGCCGTTTATCCTGGCGATTCCGGATGCAGTGGCCGGCTTGCAGCGCTCACGCGACTTGGAGTTGCTGGGGTTGCAGTCCAGCAATACCGCGGCCCTGGGGCTGGAAGGCGTGGAGTTGAGTCGCGACTGGTTGCTGCATGAAGATGCACGCAAGTTCTTGCCTGCGGTGCGCCCGGCGTTCCTGGGGTTGCAGTGCGGCATGTCCATCGGCCTGGCCCGGCGTTCCCTGGCGGAAGTGGCCAACCATCTGGGCGCGACCCGTACGGTGTTGCGCGAAGAACTGGAAACGCTGCGCGTGACGTTGGATCACCTGGTCACCGACCTGAAGAACGGCCTGTTGGACGGACGCTTTGCGGCCGAGCCGGCAGCGTTGTTCAAGCTGCGCATCGCCCTGGCCGAGACCGCTGCCAGCGCTGTGCAGCTGGAGTTGCAGGCCAGCGGCGGCAAGGCCTACCTCACCGCCCACGGCAGTGGTTTTGCGCGGCGCTGGCGTGAGTCGGCGTTCGTGCCCATCGTGACCCCGAGCCTGGTGCAGTTGCGTACCGAGTTGCAGCGCCAGGCCAACCTATGACAAGCGCCGTATTGAACGCCCGGGGGATTTGCCTGGGGTATGCCGGCGGGCCGGTGTTGCAGGGCTTTGACCTGCAACTGCAACCCGGTGAAGTGGTGTCGATCCTTGGCCCCAGCGGGGTGGGCAAGTCCAGCCTGCTGCGGGTGCTCGCCGGTTTGCAGGCGCCGCAGGGTGGCAGTGTACGGGTGCTCGGCGAGCCCGTGGACGGGCCTCATCCGCGCGTGGCGGTGGCCTTCCAGGACCCCAGCCTGTTGCCCTGGCTGAGCCTGGAAAAGAACGTCGCGTTCGGCCTGGATTTCGCCCGTCAACCCCACTTGAGCGTTGAACAACGCCGCCAGCGTGTCGGCCACGCCATCGCCGCCGTCGGCCTGGAACATGCGCGCCAGCAGTTCCCGGCGCAGCTCTCCGGCGGCATGGCCCAGCGTACGGCACTGGCCCGTTGCCTGGCGCGCCAGCCCCAAGTGCTGTTGCTGGATGAGCCCTTCGGCGCCCTCGACGAGGTGACCCGCGCCGACATGCAGCACCTGCTGCTCAAGGTCAACCGTGAGCAAGGTTCGGCGGCCGTGCTGATTACCCATGACATTGACGAAGCGCTGCTGTTGTCGGACCGCATTCTGCTACTGGGCAACCGCCCGGCGCGGACCCTGGGCGAGTGGTTGATCGACCTGCCGCAACCACGCGAAGAACAGGTGGAAGTCATCGGCGCGCTGCGTATCGATATCCTTAAAACCCTACGGCAGGCGAGCCGCCCTCAACCCAACCCCCTTGACCTGCTGGAGCCTGCCCATGTGCCTGGATGACTTGACCCACTCGCGTCGCGACTTTCTCAAACTCTCCGCCGTGCTCAGTGCCGCCGGTGCCTTGCCGCTGCTGAGCAGTTTGCAGGCCCGCGCCGCCAGCGAGCCGGACGCTCCGGTGCGCATCGGTTACCTGCCGATCACCGACGCCACGCCGTTGCTGGTGGCGCATAACAATGGCCTGTTCGAAGCCGAAGGCATCAAGGCCGAGCGTCCGGTGCTGCTGCGCAGTTGGGCGCAGGTGATCGAGGCGTTCATCTCGGGCCAGGTCAACGTGATTCACCTGCTGTCACCGATGACCGTATGGGCACGTTATGGCAGCAAGGTGCCGGCCAAAGTGGTGGCGTGGAACCATGTGGGCGGCTCGGGCTTGACCGTGGCGCCGGGCATCACTGACGTGAAGCAACTGGGCGGCAAGTCGGTGGCGATTCCGTTCTGGTATTCGATCCATAACGTGGTGGTGCAGCAGCTGTTCCGTGACAACGGCCTCACGCCGGTGGCGCGGGCGGCGGGCAGTGCGATTGCGGCCAATGAGGTCAACCTGATCGTGTTGCCGCCTTCAGACATGCCACCGGCCCTGGCCAGCCAGCGTATCGATGGCTACATCGTCGCCGAGCCGTTCAACGCCCTGGCGGAAAACCTCAAGGTCGGTCGCGTGCAGCGCTTCACCGGCGACGTGTGGCGCAACCATGCGTGCTGCGTGGTGTTCATGCACGAGCACGACCTGACCAACCGCCCGGAGTGGTCGCAGAAGGTGGTGAATGCCATCGTCAAGGCGCAGGTGTGGACCCGCGACAACCGCGAAGCGGCGGTGAAGCTGCTGTCCAAGGACGGCCCGAACCGCTACACCCCACACGCCGAGCCGGTGTTGAGCAAGGTGCTGGCACCGGCCGCCGCCGACCGCGCGGCCTACCTGGCGGACGGCGCGATCCGGCACGCCAATTGGGATGAACACCGTATCGATTTCCAACCCTACCCATTCCCCAGTTACACCGAGGAACTGGTACGCCGCCTGAAGGACACGCTTATCGAGGGCGACAAGAAATTCCTCGCCGACCTGGACCCGGCATTTGTCGCCAAGGACCTGGTGGACGACCGCTTCGTGCGCAACGCCATTGAGTCCGTGGGCGGCATGAAGACCTTTGGTTTGCCTGATGGCTTTGAGCGGCATGAGGAGATCGGCGTTTGAACACACGTGAAATCCCGGGCTGGTTGCTCGGGTTGAGTGGCTTGGCGGGGTTGCTGTTGCTTTGGTGGCTGGGGGTGAAAGTGTTTGGCGCGGCGGACGGCTTGTCGGCACGCTTTTCCCTGGCTGCCACGGCCGCCAGCCTGTGGGAATTGCTCGGGCGCGGGGAGTTGTATCTACACATTGCTGTGAGCCTCAAGCGCATCTTCGTCGGGTTGTTCCTGGCCTTGCTGGTGGGCGTACCGTTGGGGCTGCTGGTGGGCAGTTCGCGCAACCTGGAGGCGGCGACCACGCCGGCGTTTCAGTTCCTGCGCATGATCTCGCCGCTGTCGTGGATGCCCATCGTGGTGATGCTGATGGGGGTAGGCGACCAGCCGATCTATTTCCTGCTGGCCTTTGCCGCCGTGTGGCCGATCATGCTCAATACCGCTGCCGGTGTGCGTCAGCTCGACCCACGCTGGTTGCAATTGAGTGCGAGTTTGAGTGCGACCCGCTGGGAGACCTTGCGCCGCGTGATCATTCCCGGCGTGGTGGGGCATGTGCTGACGGGTGTACGCCTGGCCATCGGCATTTTGTGGATCGTGCTGGTGCCGTGCGAGATGCTGGGGGTCAGCGCGGGGCTTGGGTATTACATCCTCGATACCCGTGATCGGCTGGCTTATTCGGAGCTGATGGCGATGGTGGTGCTGATCGGTTTGCTGGGGTTTGCACTGGATGCATTGGCGCGGTGGCTGCACCAGCGCTGGGTGCATGCAGGCTGATTGACCGAGCCAAAATATTCCCGCGCCTGTAACATGAGCGCCTGTCGGAACTGCTCGACATCGTGCGTAAGGCAGTTCCGGCGATTCACAGTGGCGACATTTTTCAGGTTCAGGAACCCGTCATGACCCAAAAGCAGCGTTTGAAATATTCGATTCTGATTGCCCTGGCCGTATTGGCGACGATGTTTGGCCTGTCCTATTTGCAGAACACCGGGGTCATCAGTGAGAAGACATTCCAGACCATCGCCATTGCCGTCGCAGTGGTCGTGGTGGTGATCAACGGCATCATGCGCCGCAAGGTCAAGCTCTAAAGGCGATCAGGCGCGGCCTTCGAGTACCTTGGCAGCCTCTTCATGGAGGCTGTAGCTTTTGTCCGCATTGAGGGTGATCACACCCTCGCTGCACAGGCGCTTGAGCACCTCGCGCACGCTGAGAAACGACAACGGAATGCCCAGCTCCAGCAAATGGCTGTGCACGCCGCGCACGCCTAGGGTGCGCTGGTTGTCGGCGGCGGTGAGCAGGGCGTCGATGACCTTCAGCCGGATCAGACTGGTGCGCAAGCCAAAACACTTGAGCAGATGGCGGATACGCTGGTTGCCTTGCTGTTCGGGCGTTTTGCCGAACGCTTGCGGGCCGCTGCCGAAACTGGCCTCGGCCGCTGGTGAATGTCCATCCGTGGGCACTTGCGGGTTGTACATGCAAAAACTCCTTATCAGAGCCTGATCAGGAAAAAATGAGCGCTCTTAGTGGATAAGACGAACGAGCGAGCGAAATCATGAAGTGCCGGATGTAGAAATTTCGTCGGTATCGGTTTTGTGACATCCCCATCGCCTTAAATAAACCACCCCGCGCGTTAAATTATTCCCGGTGATTTGCGTTCTTACGGTGGGGTTATTGCCCCTTGTGAGGCGGTTAAATCTGACGGTGGAGTCTGCGTGATTATTTCCAATGGGTTGTCCAGGGTATGTGTGGCCGGGGTGTTGCTGGGGTTGAGCCTGGGCGCCTGCGCGCGGGAGCCGGTGACGCAAGCATCAGCGGACATCCGCCGCACCAGTTATGGCGTGCCGCATATCCGCGCCAACGATGAGCGTGGCCTGGGCTTCGGCATTGGCTACGCCTACGCCCAGGACAACCTGTGCCTGCTGGCCAATGAAGTGGTCACCGTAAATGGCCAGCGCGCCCGCTTTTTCGGCCCCGAGCAGGCGACCCTGGAAGAGCGCAACAACCTGGCCAGCGACCTGTTCTTTGGCTGGCTCAATACGCCGGACGCGGTCGCTGCGTTCTGGAAGGCCCAGAGCCCGCAGATCCAGCAGCGTATCGAAGGTTATGTGGCCGGCTACAACCGTTATCTGAAAGAGCAGGGCGCGCCTGCCCAGTGTCAGGCAGCGTGGGTACGGCCACTGGTGGCGGAAGACCTGGTCAAGCTGACCCGCAGGCTACTGGTCGAAGGCGGTGTCGGCCAATTCGCCGAAGCGCTGGTGGGGGCGACGCCGCCTCGCGCAACCGCCAACGTTGCGACCACCGCCAAGGCCTTTGAAATGGCTGCCGCGAACCAACAGCGCTTCGCTTTCGATCGCGGCAGTAACGCCGTGGCAGTAGGCCGTGACCGCTCGTTCAACGGGCGCGGCATGTTGCTGGCCAACCCGCACTTCCCATGGGTGGGCGGCATGCGGTTTTACGAGATGCACCTGACCATCCCCGGCCAGTTGGATGTGATGGGCGCTGCGCTGCCGGGCCTGCCGGTGATCAATATCGGTTTTAACCAGCATGTGGCCTGGACCCACACCGTGGACACGTCCAAGCACTTCACCCTGTACCGCCTGACCCTCGACCCCAAGGACTCCACGCGCTACCTGCTCGACGGAAAATCGGTCGCCCTGGATAAAACCACGGTGACCGTGCAGGTCAAACAAGCCGACGGCAGCCTCAAGGACCAATCGCACACGGTCTATAGCTCGCAATTCGGCCCGGTGGTGCAGTGGCCGGGCAAGCTCGATTGGGACAGCCACTACGCCTTCAGCCTGCGCGACGCCAACCTGGGCAACGACCGCGTGCTGCAACAGTGGTACGCGATGAACCGTGCCGGCAGCCTCGACCAACTGAAAACCTCGGTACACACCTTGCAAGGCATCCCGTGGGTCAACACCCTGGCCGCCGACGACCAGGGCCAGAGCCTGTACATGAACCTGTCGGTGGTGCCCAACGTCAGTGCGGCCAAACTGGCGCAGTGCAGCGACCCACGCGCCGGCCTGCAGATGATCATGCTCGACGGCGCCCATAGCGCCTGTGCCTGGGACGTTGACCCGCGCGCCGCCCAGGCCGGTATCTTCCCGGCCGAGCAACTGCCGCAACTGCAACGCACCGACTACGTGCAGCACTCCAACGACTCGGCATGGCTGGCCAACCCCCAGGCGCCGCTCACCGGGTTCTCCCCGGTGATCAGCCAGGACCACATCGGCCTCGGCCCGCGTGCGCGTTTCGCCTTGCAACGTCTGCAATCGCTGGCTAAACCGATCAGCGTCAGCGACCTGCACAACATGGTGATGGACAACGAGGTGTACCTGGCCGGCCAAGTCATGCCCGACCTGCTCGCGTTCTGCGCCAAACACCTCGGCACCGACGCCACTGCCTTGCAACCCCTGTGCACCAGCCTGAAAACCTGGGACCAGCGCGCCAACCTCGACAGCGGCCTTGGCCTGGTGCACTTCATCAATCTGGTGCAGCACCTGCAGCAGATCCCCGACGCCTGGCGCGTGGCCTTCGACCCGGCCCAACCCCTCACCACGCCACGTGGCCTGGCCATCGACCGCGCCGACGTCGCCAAAGCCCTGCGCGAAGCCATGCGGGCTTCCACTGCCAACGTCGCCAAACGCGGCCTGACCGCCAACAGCACCTGGGGCGACATCCAAGTCTCCGGGCAAACCCCGATCCACGGTGGCCCCCAGGAACTCGGCATCTACAACGCCATGCAAACCGTGCCCCGCGCCGACGGCAAGCGCGAAGTGGTCAGCGGCACCAGCTACCTGCAAATCGTCACCTTCGACGACCAGGGCCCCCATGCCCAGGGCATCCTCGCGTTCTCCGAGTCGACCAACCCGGCTTCACCACACGCCAAGGACCAGACCCAAGCCTTCTCCCAGAAACAACTGCGCCCGCTGCCCTTCACCGAAGCCCAAATCCAGGCCGACCCGAAGTACCAACAGCTGCGCATCAAGGAGTAGGGCTGGCCCGCAACCCCTTGATGCCAATACGAAATATTTTTGAAATCAAGGGGTTGCACGCCTAGGCAAATACGTACATAATGGCGCCCATCGAACGCAACGAAGCATTAAAAACTTCAATGTATTCAATGAGTTAGAGTAGAGGCAGGGTTATACAGCCCACTCAAGTTTTTATGCGGTGAGTGTCAGCAGTCAGGGCATTGATCGTTTGAGGCCGAGTAGCAAAATGGTTATGCAGCGGATTGCAAATCCGCCTACGCCGGTTCGATTCCGACCTCGGCCTCCACTCTTAGAAGCCCCGTAGATTAACGTCTACGGGGTTTTTTATTGCCTGCGATTTGATCATCGCTTCCGCAACTTTTCGGATCGCTTCCGCAACTCTACCTTTTTTGGGAAACTCAAGAGGCCGTTATCGGTATGGCTCTCCTTGATTGAGCGTGGGATTGTGCTCGAGAACAAGGAGCCTAAACGTCCACTCACGGCCCAAAGCTGCCCTTTGCGAAGGGCGGCAGTCGGCCAATAGCGGACGCTCCTGTTAGTAATGACCGATACGACAAAACTTAGCTCTTCAAATAAAAAACGTATCGGCTCACATCAAACGGTTTTCCACCCACCGTCGATATTGACGAGTGCGAAATGCCATACCGAGCTGTTGCAGAATAAGCGCACGCAGCGGTGAAACGTTCGGATCGGGCTTTTTCGCGCGACTCAGCTTGCGTAACTGAAACTTCACTACTGCCATGTTCGCCAAGGATGCGATGGCTTTATTTTTCCAGGTAATCGGCGGCAATTGCGGAGCATTGTCTTTGCCCAGCAGCCAGTCCCGAGGCAAGTTGGGATCGATGGCTAACGCTGTTCCGATCCCAACCATATTAACGCCGCTCTGCACGACGTTTTCCGCCACCGCGCGGCGACGTATACCACCGGTGACCATCACCGGCATTCTGGCAACTGTTTGGATATCACGGGCGAACTCGACGAAGTAGGCTTCGCGAGCCAGCGTGCGACCATCGCGCGCCTCCCCCTGCATAGCGGGCGCTTCATAACTGCCTCCGGATAATTCCACCAAATCCACACCAAGGCCATTGAGCAGCTCAACGACCTTCTTCGCATCATCGGCGGTAAACCCTCCCCGCTGGAAATCGGCGGAGTTGAGCTTGACCGCCACTGCGAAATCCGCAGAAACCACAGCCCTGACCGCCTTGACGATTTCGAGTAACAGGCGCGCCCGATTTTCTAGGGAACCGCCCCATTCGTCCGTCCTTTGGTTGGTCAACGGCGAAAGGAACTGGCTCAACAAATAGCCATGGGCAGCGTGGATTTCCACGCCGGTGAATCCGGCTTGTTCGCCGAGGCGCGCGGTGTTCGCAAAGCGTTGGATAACCTCCTTAATCACGCCGGAGGTCATCGCGTGAGGCGTGGCGAAACGCTTGGACAGTTTGCCCAAATCCAGCGGCACGGCCGATGGTGCCCATGTTTTTTGCCCAAGATTGGACTGCATCTGCCGCCCTGGGTGGTTGATCTGCAACCAGAACTGCGCACCGCCGGATCGACCAATCCGTGCCCAACGCTTGAACTTGGCCAGTTGCTGATCGTCCTGCAAAACTACGCCACCCGGTCCGGTCATGGCGCGGCCGTCGACCATCACGTTGCCGGTGATGATCAGGCCTGCACCACCATCGGCCCACGCTTGGTAGAGACGCATCAGTTCTTCGGAGGGCGCCTGATCGGCGTCCGCCATGTTCTCTTCCATGGCGGCTTTGGCGATTCGGTTCTTGATAGACGAACCGTTTGGAAGCATCAGGGTGTCGAACACATTCATGGAGCAGTCCTCAACTGGATATGAGGCTACCTTAAGATTGAAGTCAACTTTAAGGTCAACATCTTTTTTCCGAATCAGTCGATGTTCATCGCGCCAGATCCTGGCAATTGCGTCACCAGCTCAGCACCTAACAACAGTGCGGGTGTGTAAGCCCCGCCAGTCGGACGCATTTGCAACAGGTAATCAACCACCGCCAATGCAGCGTCGATCGTCAGGCTGTAGACGTTCGCGGTATGCAGGCGCGCGGTTCTGCACTCACCACGGGCGTTGCGAGCCTCGCCCCAAACATAGGTGCCTTGATCTGCGCGTTTTTCCTGATCTGGGCCGACCACGGTTTTTCCAATTCGTGCTTTGAGCAACCGCTGCACGAACGACAAACCCAGCAACGGACGAATCCAATTAGCAAACCGGGCGCCGCGGATCATGCCTGCGGAACCAGGGATGAAAACTTCGATGTTGGCAATGCCGGTGGTGTGCCAAGCAGTGGAAACGTCGCCCCATGGAATAGTCATTGCCAGCTTTTCTCCGGCACCAAAGTCGATGCGACGCACCCGGTAGGCCAGCGGCACCGAGGTGATTTTGCCGTCACGGCGAACCTTGCCACCCTGCGCCATACCCTCAATTGAAGTCTTAGCAGTGCCGGGCGAAAAACTTGAGCGCGAATCAAAACCCAATGCCAGATGCGTGGCATCCGGCATCGCATTTTTCAATGCAGCGGCAACACAGTCCGTAGGGACCACATCGAAACCGACGCCTGGGCAAATGACCACGCCCGCCGCCCGCGCACGTTCATTCAGGGATTGAGCGTGCTCGAATACGGCAATCTCGCCGGTGATATCCAAATAATGTGCATTGGCACGCAGGCATGCTTCCATCATCGGAACGGCGGTCGCTGAGAACGGCCCTGCACAATGCAGAACCAAGCCATGGCCTTTGATCTGAGCAAGTAAACGTACTTCGTCTTCGAGTCCAAACACCCGAGCTTCAAGACCCAACTCCCGAGCCAGGGCTTCAACTTTGTCTCGGCTACGTCCCGCCAGCACAGGTTTAAGCCCACGTTTTACAGCATCACGAGCGATCAACTCGCCGGTGTAGCCGTTGGCTCCATAAATCATCCATTTCATCTGCGTATCAAGGTTGTCTTGCTGACTCATGCATGGCTCCCGAGTGGATTAGTGACGAGCGTTATTGCCTTGCTCATTCAGCATCAGACGCTAGCGTTAAAGTCAGGTTGAGGGTCAAGTTGAAGTGAGCAGCTACCAGTGGAAATTATTTGCAGCGGCGGGGTTGACCTTAAAGCGAGGTTTAAGGTGAGCATGCGCCGACCTGCTTGATTGATGGAACCCGGATGATGCTCAAGACCTTTGTTTCTTATGCGTTGGTACTGATAGGTAGCGCTTTCATGACATTTGCAAATGCTGACACCGCCCCTTCCACAATGACTGCCAAAAATCGCCAAATTCTGGTGATTCTGACCAACCACTCCAGCTATCCCTCACGAACCGATACGACGGGGTTGTGGCTGACTGAGCTGACGCATTTCACCGACGTAGTGGAGGCAGCTGGCTACAGCACAGTTTTTGCC
This sequence comes from Pseudomonas azotoformans, assembly GCF_900103345.1. NCBI lineage: Bacteria > Pseudomonadati > Pseudomonadota > Gammaproteobacteria > Pseudomonadales > Pseudomonadaceae > Pseudomonas > Pseudomonas azotoformans. Next base: position 1,611,240 of record NZ_LT629702.1, on the reverse strand, counting down.
AGTCCCAAAGGCGGTGCGGTGCCTCTAGATGAGCGCAGCCTCGGTTGGCTGTACATGGACAAGGCCGCCCGAGAGCATTTGCAGTCCCCTGCCTTTCGCGCTCGCCTGCAAAACACACTGCCGATCGCCGATGTCGATCCGTCCCAGTTCAGCGTCATCTACTTCACCGGGGGCCATGGGGTGATGTGGGACTTCCCCAATAATCCCGCCCTGCGGCGTGTCGCCGAAACTATCTACAACCAGGGTGGCATCGTCTCGGCCGTCTGCCATGGCGTTGCGGGTCTGTTGGATCTGAAGGATGAACAAGGCCAGTTGATCATCAAAGGGAAGAACATCACCGGCTTCTCTGATCGCGAAGAGCTGTTCTCCGGCATGAAAAGCCAGGTGCCCTTCTTCCTTGAGGACAAGTTGGTGAGCCAAGGTGCGCGGTACCGCAAGGGCTGGCTGCCATTCACGTCATTCGCCATCACTGATGGAAGGCTTGTCACCGGCCAAAACCCTCAATCGCCCAAAGCCGTAGCTGAAGCCGTGATGGCGGTGCTCTCAGGCGACAACGTAGCTCGCTGAACCCTCAAGTAGTTCCCACCACCCGGAGAAAGACCGATTGAAACTTGCAAGCGCCGTAGCAACAGGACTGCTGTTCAGCTCAATTGCCAACCATGCGTTGGCGGGGACGCCTGAAATGCTCAGCCCGAATGAAACCAACACAATCGATATCGCAGGCCATACAGTGCCAGTCGTCAAGGGCGGCCTGTATGACCGTTATCGCTCGAACCCGCCCTTGTCGGTAATTGCAGCAGAACTGCCAGGTGTTGATTTGAGCTGGTTCAAGGGACTGGAAAAGCACAAGGTCGACATTGGCTTCGAGTCATACTCCCCGAACTTTTACTACCAGAACAGTCGGGTAACGGCTGTCTACACGGCCGACTTGGACGCACTTCGGGCATTGATGCCGCCAGAAGTATTGGCAACCGTACACCCCCTGCAGGTCTGGCCAGGCCGCGGTCTGATTGCGTTTACCGCGTACACCTATGAACATTGTGATAACGACGCCTATAACGAAGTGGCCGTGTCGATCATCACCAACAAGCCAGGCAAAGCCAATCTGGGTCCGTTCACACTGATTGGCCAGTCGATGTCTGGCGACTTCTGGGGCTATGTGCTCAAGCTGCCGGTGAATACCGAGCTTGCACGGGTGCGCGGTGTCGTAGGTTACAACCTGCCTAAATGGCTGACCGGTATTGACCGCAAAGAAGATGCCCAATCTGTGGTCTATAACATCACCGACAGCCAGACCGGAAAAGTCGACGTGTCCTTCAAAGCGAAGAAACTCGACAACCTCTCTCGCGATGTCGATATCGTCACCAGCAGCTTCACCAATCTCGATCATCAGGGCCAACTGGCATACGGGTATGCGGTTTCCCGCCAGCTCAGTCACGGCTCCAGCCGCGACGCTGATTCGGCCACCCTCACGCTGGGCGACGGCAGTCTGTCGAATTACCTCCGTGCCCTGAAGCTGGGGAAAATGATGAAGTACGAATACGTGCCAGAGTTCCAGAGTGCGCTTTATGCGCCCAAGCCACTCGCCAGCCTGATTGGCGAGCGCTGAGACCTTTTGCGCCTGTCAGGCTCCGGAAGCCTGACGGGTGTGTTTTTTTGTAGAAGACGTTACCGCGGGCCTATCTGAAGCTTTGCCAACCCCCTCTTCACGCAGACGATTTATCAGCATTTGAGCATTATCCCCACACGCCATGCCCTCGGGTTTATCTTCGATGCCCTTGATGACGAGCAGAAGTTGAGCTTTGTTTTGCGCTAGCCGCTCCTGCAAAACGCTGATTTCTTCCACCTTTTGCTTGAGTCCAGTGAGCAACTCGTCGTGCCGCCAGCCACTGGCGTTCATCGGCATCAGTTGCCGAATCTCCTCCAATGAGAAACCTGCCGCTTGTGCGCCGGTGATGAGTTCCAGTACCCATTCGGTATCGGGCGCGTAGTCCCGGTAGCCATTGGCCTTGCGCTCAACGGAGCTGATCAAGCCACTGGCCTCATAGAAACGGATGCGTGACGGTGCCAGTCCGCTGATTTTCGCCAGTTCGCCTATTCTCATACCTCACCCTGAAAAATCTATTGACCTTAAAGTTGACTTTAAACCTAAAGTCCTCGGGCGGCCAAGCGCAACGTGTGACTTGGTCGTCATGGCGTTCGCGAGTAAGCGCAGGCTAATCCAGCAACGCACTCTGAACTGCCTACCGGAAGGGCTGCATGCTGTTAACTCAAGGCCATGATCGGAACGCGATTCGATGAAGGCCTCCACTTCATTCAGGAGATACGAACATGGGGTATGTCACTACAAGAGATGGTGTTGAAATCTTCTACAAAGACTGGGGGCCACGCGATGCCCAGGTCATCTTTTTTCACCACGGATGGCCACTGAGCGCGGATGATTGGGACGCGCAAATGCTCTTTTTCCTGGGGGCCGGCTACCGGGTTGTAGCACACGATCGGCGCGGTCACGGGCGATCCAGCCAGGTCTGGGATGGACACGACATGGACCACTACGCCGACGACGTCGCGGCCGTAGTTGATCACCTGGGTGTACAAGGCGCAGTTCACGTCGGGCACTCCACCGGCGGCGGTGAAGTCGTTCACTATATCGCTCGCCATGGCGAAGACCGAGTCTCGAAAGCAGCCATCATCAGTGCCGTGCCACCGCTGATGGTCCAGACACCGACCAATCCTGGCGGCCTGCCGAAGTCAGTGTTCGACGACTTGCAGGCACAACTGAAAGCCAACCGGGCACAGTTTTATCACGACGTTCCTGCAGGGCCTTTCTATGGCTATAACCGCCCGGGTGCAAAGACCTCCGAGGGCATTGTCTTGAACTGGTGGCGACAAGGCATGATGGGATGTGCACAGGCACACTATGACGGGATAGTGGCGTTTTCTCAGACCGACTTCACCGAAGACTTGAAGAGCATCAAGATCCCCGTCCTGGTAATGCATGGTGATGATGACCAGATCGTGCCTTATGAAAATGCAGGGGTTTTGTCGGCCAAACTTCTGCAAAACAGTACGTTGAAAATCTACCCGGGCTTCCCTCATGGAATGCCGACAACCAACGCCGAGACGATTAACGCAGATCTGCTGGCATTCGTGCGGAACTAAAAAATGGGGCGAGTTAATCCCGCCCTTTTTCCCCTTGCGACTCCAAGATCAGATTTTGAATTTCGCAAAGTGCATAAGAATGCGTTAACTGATTGTCCGCTATTGGCCGATTCTGTTGAAAAAGTCGACCTTGGTTTCCACGGCAGAAAAGTACGCGCCTGAGATTGAAATCCTTACTTTTGGCTGAGGCTTCCGGGCTCAGATTTCACGTAGCAACGTGCAAAAGTTGCATTTTTCCCGGTCAATATCCGGGCAGTTTGAGCGGAGCGACTTTTTCAACACAATCGGCCGATAGCCGTCTTCCGCTCAGACGATGGCGCGTCCTGTTCTACTCTCCGATCTGACCTCATGCCCTCCAGCTCAAGGGTATTTCGAACACTTTGGCAAGCCGAGCCAGCTTATCGGCAGATCTGGCTGAGATAGCGAGAGGGGGCTCCTTGATCATGTAGAACAGATGATCGAGTGCGACACCCGCTTCGCCGTGCGCGATGTAGTCCAGAACGATTTCTGCCCCATTCTCAAGACCTGATTGTGCCAGTGGATGATCATCAGGCAAGGGGCCAAGCTTCGCATATTCAGCGGACATCAGTTTAGAGACCTCATCCAGCACTTCGAGGAGATCTTCACGCAGATCGGGACTCAGCTGACTCATATCACCTCTATCCAAGTCGTCATATGCTCAGTTTGTACCACCATTTGCCGAAGAGTCGCAGCGCTGACTCCATGACGGACAGCTTTCGACCCATTGCTGCCGGTCGCAGCCGGGCACCATCAAACCTCAGCGAGCAACCGAATCAAGACTTAGCCGTCTTCAACAATGAGCTGAGGGATGAAGATCGTCGATTAGGCTCATTTGAGCCGAGCGGGAAATCTCGCTACGAAACAAGTTCCCGATTCGAGTGTGGACACCACGCTGAGGTTGCCCCCGTGCGCAGTGATAATTTGAGAGGCAATATAGAGTCCCAAGCCCAAGCCTTCACCACGTTGTCCAGCCTCTGATCGGGTGAAAGGTTCAAACAACAAGGGCGACAAGTGCGGTGCTATCGGGGGGCCTTGGTTGGTCACAGATATAACAATTTCGTCCATTTCAGTGTCCGCCTTAACAGTGATAGGCGACGCTAATGAGCCGTGGGTGACTGCGTTTCCCAGCAAGTTAGAAAGCAACTGGCTGATACGCAGAGGGTCACAATAGACACCTGTCGGTATGTCTACCAACTCAGTAATTGTAGCTCGAGGATGCGAGATCTGAACTTCATTCAGAGTCAAACGTAGGGTGTTGCCCAGATCATCGACAAGCTGGCGTTTGATTGGAATTCCGCCGCCCATTCGACCCCGGGCAAAATCCAGCACGTTCTCGATCAGGTTGCCCATGCGTGTGGAGCTAGTACGAATAGCTGATATTAAGTTAAGCGATCTTTTGTCTGTTGTTTTGGTTTCCAGCAGATCGGCGCTCATGCGAATGGCGCTCAAAGGCGTGCGCAGATCATGCCCGAGTACGGCGACGAATTGCTCGCGCAACCTTCCGTGCTCTTGGGCATTTGCTAACTCCGCTTGGGTAATCTCGAGACTATTCTGGGCATCGAGGCTCAACGCTATCAATTGGGCGAAAAGCGTAAGCGTGTTGGCAATGGCCGGTTCATCGAGATGAGCAGGCGCAGAGTCGATGGCACACAGTGTCCCGAAAAACTCGCCGTTGGCCTTTATGATCGGAATAGAAATATAGCTTTCCAATCCATAGGTTCTGGGCGTGTGATGCAGGGAAAAAACGGGATGTTCACTGGCGTGGTCGAAAATGACCGGTTTTCTGTGCTGACGTATTTCATGGCAGATCGTTGACTCAAGCACCAGCTCGTCGCCGGGTTTCAAGCCGAACTCGATGGAGTCATCTACTGCGCACGCCACCCAGTTTCTATCAGTCACCCTGGCGATAGCAGCGAAGCGCATTCCAGTGACTTGCTTGACCATGCTCAATATCAGCGGCACAGCTTCGATGCGGTGGATAGCATTAATGTCTTGAGAGAACTCTGGGTTGGTCATAGATCTGCGGTTCAAATGAGTGCGTTCAGAGATTATTCCTAATTCTTTAAGGTTTCCAATAAGCTGTTTCATCAAGCTTCACGTCACTCGGGTCAAAACCAGCGAGTTTCATAACGGCCGCCTCTGGCGGTCGATGAAATAGACATCGACTCCGTGTTGACCGTCCTCCAACGACTGTATTTTGCTGTTTTCTACCCATTGCCAGTGGCAGCTTTTGGCCGATTCTGTTGAAAAAGTCGGATGTGGTTTTCACGGCAGAAAAGTACGCGCATAAGATTGAAATCTTGAATCGCCGCAAAGGCATTCAGACTCAGATTTCACGTAGCAGTGCGTAAAAGAGGCGCTTTCACCGATCAGTTTTCTGGCAGTGTGAGAAAACCGACTTTTTCAACAGAATCGGCCGAACGCGGCCATACGATTTGGCTCACGACTCGCGGGCTGTAGGTAGTTGTTATTCGGTCGGCAGGATGCCGGGTGAGGGGCAAAAACAGTTCCCAAACCAAAATCGCCCCCCTTGCAGAATGCGGCCTGTAGCTTGGTTGGTAGCTGCGAGTTAAGGAACGCCGATGGCTTCTAAGGTACTAGCCCGCTTGATTTTGCATAGCGGTCTTGAAAAGCGGCGAATGCGGCCATGTCCTCAGGATGGCCACGTCTTTTTCAGGCAGATCTATCTGTCCTTGAGCATGCATCGTAAGGGGGGGAATCAACTAGGTGCATAAAAGTAGTTCCGCAACCCAAAGCGGCCAGCTTGGTCTGTCTGCGTTACAGCCACTGGAAAATAGTGCTGCTGCGGAATTTATTTCGTCTCAATATATTGATTTTTTAAGAAAATAGTGTGGATTGCAAATCCGCCTACGCCGGTTCGATTCCGACCTCGGCCTCCACTCTTGAAAACCCCGTAGATTAACGTCTACGGGGTTTTTTATTGCCTGGGCGAAAGTACGGGCGTGCCGATGAAGGTTTTTGCAGGCCCGTCCCGCAGGCGTAGAAAAGCCCGCAATTGCGGGCCTCTTGCACACGACTTTCCGGCTTATTTAAACAGCCCACCGATTGCATTGATCGCATCCGCTGCCTTGTTCACGTTTTGTTGGTGCTGCGGGTTGGTATCCACTTGGGCCTGGGCGTTGTAACTGGCGTTACTGCAGCTTTTGTTTGTCTGGGTCAGCGCAGCTTGATAGGCGGTTGCGCGCAAGGTATCGCCCTTGGCATTGGCTGCATTGATGTTCGCCTGCAGGTCGCGGACCTGTTGCTGGCAGGATGAGGCGTTATTGGAGTAATTGGTATTATTGGTGGTGTTGTTTGCACCACCCAGAGCAGAGGACAGAGCCCCTGTCAGGGCACTCAAGTCAGCGGCTTGTGCGGATAGGGCGATCATACTGAACAGGGCGGCGGATGGAGCGAGCTTGGAAAGACGCATGGCAAACCTCAATGTTTTATTGTCTGCACGCGCGTGGCTCCCGAGCTGGTGCAGAGCAATATCCGTATAAAGGTGTGTGCTCGGTTGCGGCAAAATATTATTTGGTCAAATTTTGAGCTTCAATATTCAGTGTCAATAAATGTGAGTTCTTTCACGTTGTTCGTCGGCTGCGCGCCATTGGGGTATGCCTCCTGTGATTACAGGATTTCAGACCTGGCGATGCGCTGGTCTTTCACCTCACCTGCGTACGCGTGAAGCCTTTCCTGTTGCGCTGCCAGCAACGCGCAGATTTTCATCAGCGCCAGCGCCTCATCCGGCGTGCGATCGCTGGCGGCCAAAGCGGTCAACTCAACCACCGACCACCCGATCACAGCGGCCGCATCCTCCAGGTCGTAGAACAATTCCTGCTGTGCCGTTCTGGGGCCGTCGAGCCCCTGGATCAGTTCTTTCATTTATTGCCCCTCCCGCTTCAGGTCAAACTCCATGATATCCATCCCGATCTCCGCCGGATCGGTCTTGAAAGGAATTTCTCCCATCAAACGCCTGATGTGTCACAACGTCCAGCCCAGCCCCAATGCCTTGTGCAGTGAAGCAAAGTCCTTGAGCAACTCAGCGTCCCCGGAAATCCGGCTCTCCTGGGCCTGGTAGCGGGTGCGCTCCGCATCCAGCCAGTCCAGGGTGCTGGCGGTGCCCGCACGGTAGCGTTGGCGGGTCAGGTCTGCCGCTCGCACTGCCGAGGATTCCACACTGCGCAACAGCACCACGTTCTGGCGTTGATGGCCGTACCGCGCCAGGGCCACATCGGCGTCGCGCAGCGCACTCAGTACGACACTTTTGTACTGTGCGAGCGCTTCGTCGCGACCGGCTTCGGCGCCTTTGACGCTGGCGGCCACGCGGCCGAAGTCCAGGGCGTTCCAGGTCAGGCGCGGCAGGATCAGCCAGGTGCCGTTGTCTTTGCGGGCGAGGTGGCCGGGGTCGCCGGCGGAGAACGACAGGTCGCCCATCAGGCTGAGCTTGGGAAACCAGTCGGCGGTTTTCTCGCCGATCTGTGCGTTGCTGGAGGCCAGTTTGCGTTCGGCGACACGGATGTCAGGGCGGGCCTTGAGCAGGGCGGCGGGGTCTGCCACGGGCACCACGCCGGGGATGGCGGGCAGGGCTTTGGCGGTGGCGAGACGGCCGTCCAGTTCACCGGGCTCCTGGCCGCAAAGCAGGCCGAGTTGGTCCAGGGATTCAACGATGGCGGCTTGCAACGGCAGGCGTTGGGCCTGGGTGTTTTCTGCCTGGGTGAGGACTTGTTCCAGTTGCAGCTGTGAGGCCACGCCACGGCTGCGACGTTGCTGGGTCAGGTCGAGGGCCTGGTTTTCGATGTCGACACTGGCGTCGACCAGGGCCAGGCGTGCCTGTTGGTCGCGCAGGTCGGTGTAGGCCTGCACCACTTCGGCGGCCAGTTGCACCTGGGCGTCCGCCAGTTGCGCCTGGGTGGCGTCGGCTTCGGCCTGCGCGGCCTCGACCGCACGGCGCGTGCCGCCGAACAGGTCAGCCTCCCAACTGGCATCGAAGCCGGCCAGGTAGAGCGTCAACGGGCCGCGACCGCCACCGCCGCCACCCAGTGCGGAGGTGTCGGGGGAGCGCAGTTTGAGCATCGCGGCGTCGCCGGTGACCTTGGGCAGGGCGTCGGCCCGTGCACCGCTGAGGCTGGCGCGCGACTGTTTCAGGCGGGCCTGGGCGGTGGCGATGTCGGGGCTGTTGTTCAGCGCCAGGTCGACCAGTTCATTGAGTTGCGGGTCATTCAACGTTCGCCACCACTGCGCCACGGCCGGTGCGCTGGGCGCTTTGTGATCGGCGTGGGGCAGGTGCCCGGCGGCCAGGGTTTTCGGCGCGGCGTCGGGTGCGCCCGAGTAGTCCGGGCCCACGGTGCAGGCCGATAGCAGGCCAACGGTCAGGAGCAGAGGAAACGAGCGAGCAATCATGGCTGTACCGTGCGCTTTTTAAGGATGAAGATCAGGGGCAGGCACGCCAGCATTGCGAGTCCCAATACGTAGAACGAGTCGTTGTAGGCCATCACCGAGGCTTGGCGGGCGATGTCATTGGCCAGTTGGGCCATGGCTTGTAACGAGGCGCTGGAGGCGTCGCCGGTTTGTGCCAGGTAGCTGGCGGTGTTACTGGCCATGTGGTCCTGGGTCAATTGGCTGTTGGCCAGGATGCCTTCGCGCAGCCGGTCGTCATGGAAGTGGCTGCGCCGGTCCATCAATACGCCGAGCAGCGCCAGGCCGATGGTGCCGCCAAGGTTGCGTGACATGTTGTAGAGCCCGGCCGCATCGCCGGCGTCCTTGGTCTCGACCGAACGCATGGACAGTTGGCTGAGGGGCATCATCACCAGGATCTGCCCGAAGCCACGCAGCAACTGCGACCACACAAAATCATGGCCGACGCTGTCGGCGGTCAACAGGGTGTCCACAAAGCAACTGGCCCAGTACAGCAGCAGGCCTGCGCCGACCATCCAGCGCAGGTCGTAGCGGCCGAGCATCCGCGGCAGGATCGGCATCAGCAAAAACGCCGGAATCCCCGACAGCAGCATGATCGCGCCGGATTGCTGCGCGTTGTAGCCGGACAGAATCCCGAGAAATTGCGGCACCAGATACGCCGTGCCATACAGCCCGGCACCCACCGCCGTACCGATCAGCAACACGCTGCCAAAGCTTTTGTTGAGCACCAGTGGCAGGCGCAGGATCGGCGTACTGGAGCGCAATTGCCCCACGGCAATCAGGAAAAACCCGGTGACCGTGGCAATGCTCAGCCACACGATCAGCAGCGAGTCGAACCAGTGTTCGCGCTGGCCTTCCTCAAGCACCACGGTCAGCGAACTCAAGCCCATGGCCAGCCCCAGAATGCCCAGCCAGTCGGCGCTGATAAAGCGCTGCAGGTTCATGCGTTCGCTGGGCAGGCCGGTGATCAGCAAGGTGATCAGCGCGATGCTGATGGGCAGGTTGAGAAAGAAGCACCAGCGCCAGTTGATGTTCTCCGTCAGCCAGCCGCCGATCACGGGGCCGAGCAAGGGACCGAGGATCACGGTCATGCCGAACATCGTGGTGCCGATGGCCAATTGGTGGGGCGGCAGGCGCGTGCGCACGATGGTCTGCGCGGTCGGGATCATCGCGCCGCCGGCGAAGCCCTGGCCGATGCGCCCGGCACTCATCGCGCCGAGGCTGGTGGACAGGCCGCAGAACATCGAGAACAGGGTGAAGGTGAGTGCGGTGCCGATCAGGAAGCGGCGCAGGCCGAAGACCCGGGTCAGCCAGGCCGCGAGGGGGATCATGACGATTTCCGACATCAGGTAGCCGGTGGCGATCCAGGTGCCTTCGGTGCCGGTGGCGCCGATCTGGCCCTGGATCTGCGGCAACGCCGAGTTGGTAATCGACACATCCAGGGTTGCCAGCAAGGCGCCGAGTGCACCGGCGGCGACGGCGATCCAGTCGGTCAGCGAGGCGTTGCGCGGTTTCTGCGCGGCGACCCCGGCCATGATCGTCTCAGCCATGGTTGGCGTCTGCTGCGTGGGTACGGGTGTCGACCTCCACCGTGGCCGAGAGGCCCGGCATCAGTGCAGCGCGCAGGTCGTCCGGCACGTCCAGGGCAATGCGTACCGGCACGCGCTGCACGATCTTGGTGAAGTTGCCGGTGGCATTCGACGGCGGCAGCAAGGCGAACTGCGCGCCGGTGCCCGGGGCGAGGCTGTCGATGTGGCCTTGCAGGTCGCGACCGGGCAGGGCGTCGACGTGCACGGTGACGGTCTGGCCGGGACGCATGGCACCGATCTGGGTTTCCTTGTAGTTGGCGGTGAGGTAGATCGCGCTGATCGGCACCACCGTCAACAAGCGCGTGCCAGGTTGCACGTACTGGCCCACGCGTACGCCACGGTCAGCCACGCGACCGTCCAGCGGGCTGCGGATGACTGCGTCGTCTACATCCAATTGGCGTTGCGCTTCGCTGGCCTTGGCCACGCCCAGTTGCGCCTGGGCCTGCTTGAGCTGGGCCTGCAGCGTGCCGTAGCGGGTCTGGCTGGAACGCAGCGCTGCGTGCTTGGCCGCCACGGTGCTGCGGGCCTGTGCCAGTTGGTTGTTCAGTTGGGCCAGGCGCTCTTCGGGTTCGGCGCCGGAGCGGGCCAGCGGCGCGTAGCGGGCGACTTCGGTCTGCGCATGTCGCGCATCGGCTTCGGCACCCTGCAATTGGGCGCGGGCTTCGGCGATGGTCGAGTCCTGTTGCACTAGGTCGGCCTGGGCCTTGGCGAAGTCGGCGTTGCGCGCGGCGATGGTCGCCGTGGCTTCGTCGCTCACGGCCTGGTACTTGCGCGCATCCAGGCGCACCAGCACGTCACCACGCTTGACGTTCTGGTTGTCGCTCACCAGCACATCGGCCACGTAGCCGTTGATCTTTGGCGCCACGCTGATGCTGTCGGCTTGCAGGTAGGCGTCGTCGGTGGTCTCGATAAACCGCCCGGTGATCCACCACCAGGCGCCCCACGACACGCCCGCCAGCACGGCAACGCCGGCCACGCCGAGCAGGATGCGCCGGGCCTTGCCGCGTTGACCGTTGACGGTTTCTTCAGGCATGACCTGAGGGGAAGGAGGTGCAGCCGACATCGAGGTCACTCCAGATTTATAACGGGTGGAATAAATTCCTTTTTTCGCGAATTTTTGTCAACTGGTATATTTTGGTCCGGTATTCGAAGGGAGCTGCACATGGCACGACACAAACCTGCCGCCGAGGGTGGTTACCAGCGCGGCGAAGAAACCCGCGCCCGCATCATCGAGGCCGCCGTCGAGGTGTTTGGCGCGCGTGGCTACGATGGCGCGTCCACGCGTGATATCGCCACGGCTGCCGGCGTCAACGCGCCTGCGATCCAGTACTACTTCGATGGCAAGGAAGGCGTGTACCTGGCGTGTGTCGAGCACTTGATCATGCTGCTGTGGCACAAGATGTCGCCGTCGGTGGAGGCGGCGGAAAGCGTGCTGGCCGATGCCGATTGCGGCGACAGCGCGCTGATCGACGCCTCGCTGGGCATTCTCGGTACCGTGGTTTCAACCATCCAGGACAGCCCGCAAACCACGGCATGGCGTGCGTTCATGGATCGCCACCAGGCTGGGTTGTGCCCGCAAAGCGCGACAATGGCCTTCGAGGAGCGGTTCAAGGCGCGTATTGCGCGGGTCATCCGCCAACTGATCGCGCGCGTGGCCGGCCTGGCGCTGGAGGATGAGCGCACGGTGATCCACTCCATGGCGCTGTTTACCCAGGGCCTGGCGTTCCGCATACAGAAGCCCAAGTTGCTGGAAGCCTTGAAGTGGAGCGAAGTGAACCAGAAGGAGATGGAACGGGTGCGGGAGGTGGTGCTGATGCAGGCGCGGTTTACCCTGGAAGGGCTGGCCCGGCACCGGGACCAGCAACTCTTCCGTTAATCGGCGGTTGCCGCTTACTTGCCGCCTGTCACATCGAGGAAGGTCCCGGTGATGAACGATGCTTCCTTACTGGCCAGCCACAGGATAGCGCGCGCCACCTCTTCGGGTTGGCCGCCACGGCCCATGGGAATGCTGTCCTTGACCCGGTCCACGCGACCTGGCTCGCCGCCGCTGGCGTGCATGTCGGTGTAGATATGCCCAGGCCGTACGCAGTTGACGCGTATGCCTTCACGGGCGACCTCTTTGGACAAGCCGATGGTGAATGTCTCCAGGGCGCCCTTGGAGGCAGCGTAATCGACATACTCGTTCGGGCTGCCTAGCCGGGCGGACGCCGAGGACACGTTGATCACGCTGCCACCCGTGCCGTTGTGGCGCAGCGACATGCGTTTCACCGCTTGCTGCGCGCACAGCATCGGGCCGATGGCGTTGATCGCGAAGACGCGCTGCATGCGGGCGAAGTCGAGGTCTTCAAAGCGCGATTGCAGGGCAATGATCGCGGCGTTATTGACCAGCACGTCGAGACGGCCAAACGTCTGGTCAATGGCAGCGAACAACTGCGCGACCTGTTCAGGGTCCGCATTGTCGGCACGAATGGCCAGGGCACGCCGCCCCATCGCTTGCACATCCGCCACCACGCCGAGTGCGGCTGCTTCGTTGCTGACGTAGCTGATGGCGACATCGTAGCCTTGCGCCGCCGCAAGCCGTGCGGTTGCTGCGCCGACACCGCGGCTGCCGCCGGTGATCAGAATCAGCGGTGTTGCAGAGACCTTGTCCATTGCTTGAACCTCCTGTGAGGGGTGAAAGATCAACCTATCAGCATCGTGCCGATCGCAATGACCAGGCACGCCAACACTTTGCGCACAGTCAGTGACTCGCCCAGGAAGCAATAACCGATCAATGCCGCGAACAGCACGCTGGTTTCGCGCAGGGCCGAAACGGCGCCCATCGGCGCGTGGGACATGGCATAAATAACAATACCGTAGGCCAGCAGGGACACCAGCCCCCCGATCAAGGCCGTGATGACGCCGGGGCGTGGTGCGAAGAGGCTGCGTGTGTCGCGCAGGCCGATGTACACCAGTGGCATCAATACGCCCCAGAGCGCACACATCCATACGGTGTAGGCCAGCGGTGCGCCGGACAGCCTCGCGCCAATACCGTCCGTGACGCTGTAGGCCGCAATGAAAAAACCTGTGCCCAGGGCGTAGGGCAGGCTGGGCACCGCCAGCCTGCGCTGTCTGAAGGCCAGTGAAATAATGCCGCCCGATACCAGCACGATGCCGATCAGCGCGTTTGTGCTGACCGTTTCACCGGCAAACACCAATGCGCACAGCGTGATCAGAATGGGTGAGGAGCCGCGGGCAATCGGGTAGGTCTGCCCCAGGTCGCCCACCTTGTAGCTTCGCACCAGGAACAGGTTATAGCCCACGTGCAACAAGCCCGACAGGATGGCGTAGGGCCAACTGGCTGGCGCGGGAGGGGCGAGAAACAAGGCTATTACACTGCTGGCGATGGCGACTGCCACGCACATCATGGTCATTGACCACAGCCTGTCGGCGCCGACGCGCAACAATGCATTCCAGCTTGCATGCAAGAGGGCGGCGAAGAGGATGAGTAGAACGATGGGTAAAGGCATGCGCCATGGTAAACACCACAAGGGCGTGTCTAACAGCGAAGTCTTTTCATCCGGTCATGAGTGATTCTTCATGCATCACTGATAATTCTGCTGTGCCTGCATCGACTCGGCCAACAACCAGTTACGAAAACTGATGATATGCGGCTGGGTTTCGATCCCTTTGGGGCACACAAAGTAGTAGCCGACGGGCGACGCGAACGGCAGCTCAAACAGCCTGACCAGGCGGCCGTCGTTGATTTCCGCTTCGACGTGGCCGCTTCGCGCCAGCGCAATACCTTGGCCCAGCAGCGCCGCCTCGATGGTCATGTTGGTGTCAGCGAACCTGACGCTTTCCTTGAGGGGGGCAATGCTGACGCCGATATGCTCGAACCAGGCTTCCCACTTGGGCACCAGGTCTGCGCCATCCCGCGTCAGCAATGGGTAACGCAGCAGCTCGGCCGGCTCGTGGGGAGCGCCGAAACGCTTGAGCAGGTCGGGGCTGGCCACCGGGAAGATCTGCTCGCGGAGCATGAACTCCGAGTGCAGGCCGGGGTAATTGCCGTTGCCCAGGCGGATGGCCACATCCGCGTCTGCGCTGGAGAACTTGATGGCCTTGTCGCTGGTCTCCAGCGTGATCAGGATTTGCGGATGTTGCTGCGACAGGCTGGGCAACCTGGGCAGCAGCCATTTCAAGGCGAACGAATACGTGGTGCTGACCTTCAGGCGAACCCGGCCTTTTTGTTCCCTGAGGTCAGCCAGCGTGGCCTCAAGGTTCATGAAAAACTCGCGCACAATCGGCGCCAGTGCGGCCCCGGCTGGAGTCAGCCGCAACGCCTTGCCGCGCTGGAACAACTGCAGGCCCCACAGGTCTTCGAGGTGCTTGAGTTGGTGGCTGACGGCGCTCTGGGTCACATGCAACTCTTCTGAAGCCGATGTGAACGTCGCGTGCCGGGTCGCGACTTCGAAAGCACGCAGCGTGGCGGTGGGTGGCAGGTCTCTCATGGCTGGGTTCCGGGTAGGGGGCTGGCGATCAATCAGCATGAATACCGGCTCATGGTAATGGATTCGCAGGCTTTCACAGAAGCCGCAGACCCTGGCCTTGTGAATTGTTGTGAAGCACAGATTAATGGCCCATTGCCCATGCTAACGTCTGCTCCTGGCTATCGTCAGCACGACGATTCGATTCGTACCATCAGGGGAGCAGCGCCGATGTCTACCACCGTAACGCCCGCCGGCAGTGGGGCAAACACGCCTAAAGCGTCACCGTCGGTGTTCGATGACAAGTTGAACATCGCCAAGTCCAGCAAAGTGATCGCCGACTACATGCGCCAGACCGGCAAGTCAGCCATTACCAAGCAGGAACTGACCCAACTGGCCAACAACGCCTCGGGCAAGGTGCCGGCCGAAGTCTCCGATGCGGCCAAGTACATGGAGCGTCATCCTGACGTCTTCACCGCCATCGAAACCCACGATGTGCCGGGTGCCGATAACCTCTCCGGTGTGTGGAACTTCGATTGGGCCGCCAACGGTGGGCTGAACGGCACGTCGACCGATGCGATTGCAAAAATGCAGGACACCTTCGATTTCGCGATTGCCAAGTCTGCGCAGATCACTGAGATTTCCACGGGTAAAAAAGCCGAGCTGGATTCGACCAAACAGCGGCCGCAGAACTAAAACAGCAGTTTGTACCGTCGACCCTACAAACCCTACCAACGGGTTACACGATAGCCGTGACGCACTTGGGTTTGCACTGTCATACCCAGCGAGAAGTCAATCTCGTCAAGTAAGAGAGTGTAGTCATGAAGTTGAGTTATCTAACCAAGGCGGCTGTGGTGGTCGCGCTGTTATCGACCTTGTCCGGCTGCTGGATGTTCATGCCGCCGGGTGGTGGCGGTGGTCACGGCGGTGGCGGGCATGGTCAGGGCGGCGGCCCTGGCCCTGGCGGCGGACCGCGTTAACCGATAGGCCAGACAGGCAAGCCGTGAAGCACGGCTTGCCTGTTTTTTTGCCTGCGATAAACCCAGGGCAAAGAAAAGCCCGCGTGGGGAGCGCGGGCTAAAGGGATGTTCATTAGGAGCTGAAGCCACCCTAGGCGCTTGTCTGTGAAAGGTTTGTGAAAACCCTGGCAAAAAAGTGTATGCCTCAATCCGGCCCTGGCTGTACGGGGCAGGGCAGCCGATAACCCTCTACTGTCGCAGGCATACCCCCGTCGTTTGGATGCCGCGTCATGTTCATGTCTACCAGCCTGTTGTCCGCCTTTGTGCTGTTCGCCTTCGTGTCCTCGATCACGCCCGGACCCAATAACACGATGCTGCTCGCCTCCGGGGTGAACTTCGGCTTTCGCCGCTCGATGCCCCACGCATTGGGGATCAGCATCGGGTTCATGCTGCTGGTGATTTCGGTGGGGCTGGGGCTGGGCGAAGTGTTCAAGGTGTTCCCGTGGGCGTACACGGTGTTGCGCTACGTGGGGGCTGCGTACTTGCTGTACCTGGCGTGGAAGATCGCGACGGCGGGTGGGATGTCCGACAGCGCAGATGAGCAGGGCAAACCCATGACCTTTCTCGGCGCGGCGGCGTTCCAGTGGGTAAACCCCAAGGCCTGGATCATGGCGCTGGGCGCAATCACCACCTACACGCCGGCCGAAGGCTACGTCACCAATGTGCTGGTGATTGCACTGGTGTTCGCCGTGGTCAACCTGCCCAGTGTGTGCGTATGGGTGGGATGTGGCAGCGGCTTGCGCAATGTGCTGCGTGAGCCGCGCTGGTTGCGCCTGTTCAACTGGACGATGGCCGGGCTGCTGGTGCTGTCGCTGTACCCGATGCTGTTTGCCGGCTGAGGGTCAGACCGGCGAGATGGTGGCTAGCAGGCCGATGCCGATGGTCAGCACCAAAAAGCCGAACAGGAAAAGTGCCATCTTGGTCATAAGGCCTCCGAAGGGAAGGGAGTAGGGATGTGGCCATTGTCCGCCCAGACGGCGTTTCGATACAGACGCAGATAGCAAAGAAAAAACCGTATCAGATGCGCTTGCCGCTGTTCAGCCGGGGGCTTGCAGCGCGCGCGACTGTTTCAGGATCAGCGCCTGAGGTAGCTAAGTCTTTAAGTAGAACAGGCGATAACTACTTTGTGGTGAGCGGGCTTGCCCCGCGCTGGGCTGCGAAGCAGTCCCAAAACCAGCAGCCACAGAGTGCCTGATTCACCGCATTCCCCCTTCCAGGGTCGCTTCGCAACCCAACGCGGGGCAAGCCCGCTCGCCACAGCTACAGTGTTCGCCCTTAATGGCGTGGTATCAGCCAGATATGGCCGGTTTTTCAAAGACCTGGCGATAACTACTTTGTGGTGAGCGGGCTTGCCCCGCGTTGGGCTGCGAAGCAGCCTCAAAACAGCGACCGAAGAGTGCCTGACTCACCGCATTCCCCCTTCCAGGGTCGCTTCGCAACCCAACGCGGGGCAAGCCCGCTCGCCACAGTTGCAGTGTTCGCCCTTAATGGCGTGGTACCAGCCAGATATGGCCGGTTTTTCAGAGACCTGGCGATAACTACTTTGTGGTGAGCGGGCTTGCCCCGCGCTGGGTTGCGAAGCAGCCCCAAAACAGCGACCGAAGAGTGCCTGATTCACCGCATTCCCCCTTCCAGGGTCGC
Organism: Pseudomonas azotoformans; assembly: GCF_900103345.1. Lineage (NCBI taxonomy): Bacteria > Pseudomonadati > Pseudomonadota > Gammaproteobacteria > Pseudomonadales > Pseudomonadaceae > Pseudomonas > Pseudomonas azotoformans. The sequence goes on along the minus strand of NZ_LT629702.1, from coordinate 1,593,924 downwards.
TTCGCAACCCAACGCGGGACAAGCCCGCTCGCCACAGCTACAGTGTTCGCCCGTAATGGCCGGTTTTTCAAAGACCTCAACAATAAGAGTGGGCCAACCCTCGATGGAAAGACGTCAATTCAGCGGTGGCATGAAAGGCAAGAACCTGCGCTACCTCAACGAAACCCAACAGCGGGCGTCGGTCACCCGCGTCGGCTTCCTGTTGCTTGAACATTTTTCCCTGCCGGCATTCACCCAGACCCTCGACACCTTCGTCACCGCCAACCTGCTGCGCCCCGAACTGTTCGCTTCGCGCACCTTCGGCTGTGACGATGGCGAAGTCATCAGTGACCTGGGCCTGGTGATTCGCCCCGATGCGCGCCTGGATGCCGGGGCATTGCACGACCTGGACCTGCTGGTGATCTGTGGTGGTTTCCGTACCGAACTCAAGGCCGGCGAAGCCTTCATCCACCTGTTGCACACCGCCGCCGAACAGGGCATCAGCCTTGCGGGGCTGTGGAACGGCGCCTGGTTCCTTGGGCGCGCCGGCCTGTTGCAGGGCTATCGCTGCGCTATTCACCCCGAACACCGTCCGGCGCTGGCGGAAGTCTCCAAGGCGGCTCACGTTACCAGCGAACCCTACGTGATCGATCGCGACCGCCTCACCGCTTCAAGCCCATCCGGCGCCTTCCACATGGCGTTGGACTGGATCAAGGGCCTGCATGACAAGGCCCTCGTTGAGGGCATCGAAGACATCCTGGCCTTCGAAGAGTCGCGCTACCGCCGCATCAAACCCACCGAAAACGTCAGCGTCAGTGCGCCATTGCGTGAAGTGGTGAAACTGATGGACGCCAACCTCGAAGAACCCCTGGAGCTGGACCAACTGGCGGTCTACGCCGGCCGTTCGCGGCGCCAGTTGGAGCGCTTGTTCAAGGAACAACTGGGCACCACTCCGCAGCGGTACTACATGGAGCTGCGGGTGACCGAGGCGCGGCGGCTGTTGCAGCACACCGAGCTGTCACAGGTGGAGGTGCTGGTAGCCTGCGGGTTTGTGTCGCCGAGCCATTTCAGCAAGTGCTACAGCTCGTACTTCGGATATCGCCCCTCGAAGGAGAAGCGGTTGGTCAAGTAAAGTGCTGACTCACTCTCTTTCAAGGATGACAAATGTCTCTCACGCTTTTGGATCGTTACCGTGGCAGCCTGCTGGGCTTGGCCTGTGGCGACGCAGTGGGCACCACTGTTGAATTCATGCCTCGCGGCACATTCCCAGCGGTCACCGACATGGTTGGAGGAGGACCGTTCAACCTGAAAGCGGGCCAATGGACGGACGACACCTCGATGGCGTTGTGCCTTGCGGAAAGCCTGGTGCGTAAAGGTGGTTTTGATGCAGCTGACCAGATGGGGCGATACCTGAACTGGTGGAAGTGGGGTTACCTGAGCTCTACCGGTGATTGCTTTGATATAGGCATGACCGTGCGCACGGCGCTCACGGCGTTTGAGTCGCAAGGTGATCCGTTTGCGGGTTCGACAGAGCCTTTTTCCGCAGGCAACGGTTCGATGATGCGCCTCGCGCCGCTGGTGCTGTTTTACTTTCCAAACCTGCAAAGCGTTGATGACTTTTCCCGAGAAAGCTCCCGTACGACTCACGGAGCCCAAGAGGCAATCGAGTGTTGCGTGGTGTTGGCGAGAGCCATCGGTAACGCGTTGAGTGGAGCAACGAAGGAGCGTCTGTTGAATATCTCTTGCGCGGGTCTTTCTGCGCCCAAAGTCGTAGCGATTGCCCAGGGGGAGTATTGCAACAAGACCCGTGCGCAGATAACGGGTTCCGGTTACGCCGTGGCGTCATTGGAGGCGGCGCTGTGGTGCGTAAAACATACTGACAGCTTCGCCGACGCGGTGTTGGCTGCCGCGAACCTGGGTGACGACGCTGACACTACTGCCGCCATCGTTGGTCAGTTGGCGGGTGCATATTACGGCGTGCAAGGCATCCCGACGGGTTGGCTGGACAAGCTTTGTATGCGTGATGAAATTGAGGAAATGGCTGACGCACTCTACAGCATGGCTGCTCAAACCCCATGATTAAGCCCCCCGCTTGTGTGACCAGCGGACTTGCTGTGACCAGCGGGCTGCTGTGGCGAGCGGGCTTGCCCCGCGTTGGGCTGCGCAGCAGCCCCAATAGAAAACACCGCCGCCTCTCAGACAGAACGCGGTGTTTGTTTTCAGGGCTGCTTCGCAGCCCAACGCGGGGCAAGCCCGCTCACTACAAAAACCGCGTTGTCAGAAGCGGTCCAGGCGATAAGGCGTGAGTAACGGTGTTTGACCCTTGCTCGCCAATTCCCTAATCATCTCCGCCGTCACCGCCGCCTGCGTCAACCCCAGATGCTGGTGCCCGAACGCAAGCAGCACCTTGCCGTCACACACCCGGTCAATCACCGGCAACGAGTCTGGCAGCGATGGCCGAAACCCCATCCACGGTGTGGCACCCTCTGCGTTGAGTTCATCCCGAAACAACCCCTTGCTCAACCGATGCAACTGCCAGGCACGCTGCATATTTGCCGGGCGCTTCAGGCCGGCGAATTCCACCGTGCCGGCCAGGCGCAAGCCGTCGGTCATGGGGGTCATGATGAATTTGCGCTCCAGGGAGGTGACGGCAAACGGCAGGCGATGCGGCTCGTGGGGCAGCATCAGGTGATAGCCGCGTTCCGTGTCCAGCGGGACTTTTTTGCCGGTGAGGGCAGCGGTGAGTCTGGCCGAGTGGGCGCCACAGGCAATCAACACCTGGCGTGCGCTCAGGGTGCCTTGGTCGGTGGTGAGGGAGACGCCGTGTTCCTCAACCCGTCCATCCAGTACCTGGCGCTTGAGGAACTGTACGCCACTGGCCTGGGCAGCCTCGACCAGTTCGCACACCACCTGGTACGGGTCGAGGAAGTGCCCGGTGCTCGGGAAAAACAGCCCGCCCTGGATGCGCTCGCTCAACTGCGGCGCAGCCTGGCGAATGGCATCGCCGCTCCAGAACGCCACGGGCACCTGCTGCGCTTGCATGCGTTGCTGCAAGGCCTGGAGCGCGTCGCGTGAGTCCGCTCGCTCGAACACCAGCAGCGAGCCGTTCTCACGCAGCATTTCCGAGCGCCCGATGCTGTGCAGCAGGCGTTGCCACGCACCCAGGCTGCCTTCGTTGAGCACGCGAATAGCTGCGACGGTACGCTGATAGCGCGCCGGACGCAGGTTCAACAGCAGCCGCAGGAACCAGGGCAGGGCGCGCGGCAGGTATTTCCAATCCAGGCGCAGCGGGCCCATGGGGTCCAGCAGCATGCCGGGCAAGCGCTTGAGGATCGACACGTCGGCAATCGGGAACACCTGTTCGGTCGCCAGGTGCCCGGCGTTGCCATAGGACGCGCCCATGCCGGGTTCCTGTTGATCGACCACCACCACGTGCCGGCCCTGACGCGCCAGTTGCAGGGCGCAGGCGACGCCAATGATGCCGGCGCCGACTACGACGATATCGGGATCGGACATCGCTTATGCCTCTCTCTGGCCATCGAGAAGGCGTCGCAGCAGCAACGGGTTGCCGTGCTGGAGCGCGGCCGGCAGCAATGCATCGAGGAAATCCTGATAACACACTGGCCGCAAGAAACGCTGAATCGCCGCCGTGCCCACCGATGTGCTGCGCGCATCCGAGGTGGCCGGGAAGGGGCCACCGTGGACCATGGCATCACATACCTCAACGCCAGTCGGCCAGCCATTGACCAGCAAGCGACCGGCCTTGCGCTCCAACACTGGCAGCAGGGCCTTGGCATCGGGAAGGTCGTTCTCATCCATGTGTAACGTGGCGGTGAGTTGGCCTTCGAGATGCTCGGATACTTGGCGCACTTCTTCATTATCGACGCAGACGACCAGCAGTGACGCGGCGCCGAACACTTCCGCTTGCAGATGTTCATTGGCCAGGAACGCCTGCGCCTGGGTCACGAACAGATGGGCCTGGCCCTGGTTGGGGCCTGTCGCCGGCAAACCCTGTGCGGCAACCTTGGCATGTTCAGCGAGTGCGCCTACGCCGGCAGCGTAGGCACTGGCAATGCCCGGCGTGAGCATGGTCTGTGCCCCACAGGTCGGCAGCAAGCCACTGGCCAGGCTGATGAAGCGATCCAGGGCTGGGCCTTGCACCGCAATGACCAACCCCGGGTTGGTACAGAACTGCCCGGCGCCTTGGGTCAACGACGCCACAAAACCCTGGGCCAATGCTTCACCCCTGGCCGCCAACGCTGCCGGAAACAGGTACACCGGGTTGATCGAACTCATCTCCGCGTAGACCGGAATCGGCTCTGGCCGTGCCTGCGCTGCCTGGATCAACGCCAGGCCACCGCTGCGCGAGCCGGTAAACCCGACGGCCTTGATGCGCGGGTCGGTGACCAGCGCAATACCGACCTCACGGCCCGAACCGTACAACAGCGAAAAAACACCCTCCGGCAGACCGCACGCCTTGACCGCCTTCGCCACCGCACGCCCCACCAGTTCACTGGTGCCCGGGTGCGCGCCGTGGGCTTTGACGATGACCGGGCAACCGGCAGCCAGCGCAGAGGCGGTATCCCCACCGGCCACGGAAAAGGCCAATGGAAAGTTGCTGGCGCCAAACACCGCGACGGGGCCGAGCGCGATATGGCGTTGCCGCAGGTCTGGACGGGGCAGGGGCTGGCGTTGCGGTTGTGGGTTATCGACCCGCACATCCAGCCATTCGCCGGCACGCACGGTGCGGGCGAAGGTGCGCAGTTGCCCGCAGGTGCGCGCCCGTTCGCCCTGGATACGTGGGCGGGGCAGGCCGGTTTCGGCGACGGCGCGGTCGATCAGTTCATCGCCGAGGGCCTCGATGTGCGCGGCAATGGTCTCAAGGAAAGTGGCGCGGGCCTCCAGAGAGGTTTCGCGATAGGCATCCAATGCCGCCCACGCCAAGGCGCAGGCCTGGGTGACATGCTCGCCGTTGCCGCCGAGGTAGGCCGGTTCCAAGGCGGTATCGGTGGCGGGATTGATCGCCCGGATCGCTTCGCGAGTGCCGGCAGTAGCGTGCTGACCGATCAGCATCTTGCCCGTCAGAGTCATGGGGATTTCCTGAAAAAAAGAGGGTTGGCCGCTGCGAGAGCCGCAGCGGCGCGCAAGGGTTCAGGCGACGTTCTGTTCCGCCGACCAGTTGGCGTACCACTGGCGGAACAGGGCGTACTGGTTCTCTGCGTAACGACGCTGGGCATCGCTGAGGGCATCGGTTTCGTTGAAGTGCAGGGCGTAGCCCTTGTCACCGTTCAACACCATCAAGTGCTTGTAGTACAGCACCAGGTCGCAGCCTTCGTCGAAGGACGACAGCACCGCCAGCGCGGCCTCCAGCTCACGCGCCTGGCGGCGGGCCTTGGCATCGCCCTTGGCGGCTTTTTTACTCAGGGCCACCAGTTGCAGCACTTCCCGAGGCAGCGCGTTGCCGATGCCAGTGATGGCGCCGGTGGCATTGCAGTTGACGAAACCGTGCACCACCTGGGTGTCGACCCCGACCATGAGGGTCACGCTGTCGTCCTGGGAGGTGATGTGTTCGGCGGCGTAGCGCAGGTCGGCACCGCCACCGAACTCCTTGAAGCCGATCAGGTTCGGGTGTTCGCGGCGCAATTCGAAGAACAGGTCGGCGCGGGTCGCGAAGCCGTAGTACGGGCTGTTGTAGATCACCGCCGGCAGGTTGGGCGCAGCCTTGAGGATTGCCGAGAAGTGCGCCTTTTGTGCGGTGGCGGAGGCACCCCTGGACAGCACACGCGGGATGACCATCAAGCCATGGGCACCGACCTTGGCGGCGTGGGCCGCGTGGGCCACGGCTTCACGGCTGTTCACCGCGCCGGTGCCGACGATGGTCGGCACGCCGGCCGCCACCAGCCGTGCCACGCCTTCCTGGCGTTCGGCCTCGGTGAGCAACGGCCAGTCGCCCATGGAGCCGCAGTACACCACGGCGCTCATGCCGATATCGATCAGCTCGCGGCCTTTGGCGACCAGGGCGTCGAAGTCCGGCTTGCGCTCAGGCGTGCACGGGGTCATCAGGGCAGGGATGCAGCCGGTGAAGATGTTGTCGCTCATGGTGTTCACTCCAGTTTCCAGTAGGGGGAGGGCTCAGATGCCCCAGGCAAAAGGGTCTTGCGGGTCGATCAGCAAGGTGCTGTCGGCGGTCATGTGGGCACGGCCGGTGATGAAGGGGCGCACACGTTCGCCGTCCCATTCATAGCGGCCTTCGAATTGGCTGCCGGTGATGCTGGCTTGCACCCAGGTTTCGCCGGGCGCGAGTTTTCCATCGGCGGCCAGGCAGGCCAGCTTGGCGCTGGTGCCGGTGCCGCAGGGCGAGCGGTCGTAGGCTTTGCCGGGGCACATCACGAAGTTGCGGCTGTCGGCGTGGTCGTCGTCGGCGAACAGTTCGATATGGTCGATCAGTGCGCCATCGGCGCCGTAAATGCCTTGGTCTTCCAGGGCCTTGAGCATTGCCCAGGTGTAGTCGGTGAGGGCGTCGACGTTGTCCATCTGCAGGCGCTGGCCATGTTCCGACACCAGGAAAAACCAGTTGCCGCCCCAGGCGATATCGCCCAGCACTACGCCATGGCCCGGCACGTCCACCGCCACCTGTCGGCGATGACGATAGGCGGGCACATTGCCCAGGGTCACGGCGCCATCCGCGTGCAGCGTCGCTTCCACCAGGCCGACGGGGGTGTCGATGCGGTGCACGCCGGGGGTGATGCGACCCAGGTGATGCAGGGACGCGACCAGGCCAATGGTGCCGTGGCCACACATACCGAGGTAGCCGGCGTTGTTGAAGAAGATCACCCCGCAGATGGCACCGGGCGTGACCGGCGCGCAGTACAGCGCGCCGACCAGCACATCATTGCCTCGCGGCTCCAGGATGCAGGCGCGGCGCCATTGGTCATGCTCGGTGCGCAGGTGGTGCAGCTGATCGGCAATCGTGACGCCTTCCAGCGCCGGAAAACCGCTCATCACCAGGCGCGTCGGTTCGCCGCCGGTATGGGAGTCGATCACGTGCAATCGCTTCATAAAACGCTCCTGAATCAGTAAGTGGCGGGCGTCAGCTGGGCGTGAGGCTCGTCAACCGCTTCGCTTTCATCGGCTTCGTGTTCCAGCCGAACCAAGTGAGCTGGCACGCCAGTGGCGGCGCCCCAGTAGTAAATGCCGAGTGCGCATGCCGCGACCACAAGGGTGTCGAGCGGATGGCTGAGCACACCGATGCCGCCAAAACTGCCGAGCTTGGACAGCAGGATGGTCACCGCGTAGAAGCCGATCAGCCAGGCTGAGGAACGCACTTGCTGCTTGAGGTCGAGGTGCGCGGTCGGCACCCAGCGCGCGCACAACAGGTACACCACGAACATCAGGATTTGCAGGCCGAGCAGCCAGGACACCGTGCCCCAGCCGGACCAGTACACGATCAACGAGGCGATGATGAACGACAGCGGACCGAGCAGCGCCATGCCCTTGACCCGAAACGGTCGCACCATCTGCGGTGCATTGCGGCGCAGTGCGGCGACGGTCACCGGGGCCACGGCATAGCTGAGGATCAACGCGGCGGACACTACATTGATCAGCGCTTCCCAGGACGGGAACGGCAGGGTCCAGAACACCGACAAGGCAAACGTCAGCCACAGCGCCGGGCGCGGAATGCCGGACTTCTCGTCGATACGCGTGAAGATCTTGAAGAACGTGCCGGTCTGCGCCCAGCCATACACCACCCGCGGCGTGGCGTTCATGTAGATGTTGCCGCAGCCGCTGGGGGAGATCACCGCGTCGGCGACCACCAGGTAGGCCAGCCAGCCCACGCCCAATGCCAAGGCTATATCCCGGTAAGGCAGCGCCAGTTCCTTGCTTATCCCGGCCCAGCCTTTGGCGAGCATTTCCGTGGGCACGCCGCCCAGGAAGGCGGTTTGCAGCAGCACGTAGATCGCGGTCGACAGCAACACCGAGAGGATCAACGCAATCGGAATCGTGCGCTGCGGGTTCTTCACTTCACTGGCCACCGAGATAATCGGCGTGAGGCCCAGGTAGGCAAAAATCACCCCGCCCGCCGACACCGCCATCTCGATCCCGGACAGGCCGAACGGCGCAAAACCCTGTACCTGAAAGTTCGCCGGCTTGAAGAAGGTGAACAGCACACCGATCACCAGCAACGGCACGATGAACTTGAACACGCTGACCAGGTTATTGGCGATGGCGAAGGTCTTCACGCTGCGGTAATTGAGCACGAAAAACAGACAGAGCAGGGCGAACTGCACCAGCCAGCCGAGGGTGGTCGGGTCGCTGGAACCGACCTTGGTCAGCTCGGGAAACCAGGCCGCTGCGTATTGGCGCGAGGCGACCACTTCGATGGCGACCAGGCTGGAAAACGCGATCAGCGTGATAAAGCCCATCAGGTAGCCCAGTAACGGGCCATGGGAGTAGACCGGGTAGCGCACCACCCCACCGGCGCGGGGCAGTGCGGCGCCCAACTCGCAGTACACAATGCCCAGCAGCAACACCGCGAACCCGCCAATGAGCCAGGAAATGATCCCCGCCGGGCCGGCAATGGCCGACACATGACTGGCGGCGAACAACCAGCCCGAACCGAAGATGGCCCCCAGCCCGATAAAGGTGAGGTCCATCAATGAAAGTTGTTTCTTGAACTTGCCTTGACCTGACATAGCGTCGCCTTCTTGTGAGTTATTGGATAGGCATGCAGTGGCCATACAGTGAACTCACGGGCGGCGGCGCGATTGATGTTTTTTGCCGACATCGATGACGAAATCGGCACAGTTTTCGTGGCTCGACAGGGCGCCGGGCATCGTGCAATCTGCGTGCGTCGAGGCACTCAATGGGGATCGAAAGTCATGTTGCAGACTGCGTTTGCGGCCCTGTGCCAAGGGGATGAAGCGAATCGACCCCACAGCATCGAGCAGCTCCTGGCCGGTGTGGTGCAGCTGTTGCCGATGCTGGATGTGATCCCCAATGCGGCGATTTTCATCAAGGACACCCAGGCCCGCTATCTCCTTGCCAACCGTACGTTGGTACAGCGCTGCGGCCTCAAGCAGCTGCAACCGCTGCTGGGCAAGACCAGCGCGCAAGTCTTCCCCGCGCAACTGGGGCCGGGTTACACCGAACAGGACCGCCGCGTGCTGGAGCAGGGCTTTGTCCTGGAAGACCAGCTTGAACTGCACCTGTACGGCACCCGTGAACCCGGCTGGTGCCTGACCCACAAGTGGCCGCTGTACAACCACCTCGGCGCGATCATCGGCCTGGCCGGCATCTCGGTCGATTTGCAAACCGCCAGCGAAAGCCACCCCGCCTACCAACGCCTGGCCGCCGTGGACGCGCATATCCGTGCGCACTTCAACCGCCGGGTCACCCTGGGTGAGTTGACCCGCATCGCCGGGATTTCCGTGGCGCAGTTGGAGCGTTACTGCAAACGCGTGTTCCACCTCACGCCCCGGCAGATGATCCAGAAAGTGCGGCTGGAACACGCCCATCGGTTATTGCACAGCGACCTGCCGATCACCGAGGTGGCGCTGCAGTGCGGGTACACCGACCACAGCGCGTTCACTCGGCAGTTCAAGGCCTCGACGGGGTTTACGCCGAGGCAGTATCGGCAGGCGACGGCTGATTCGAGCGCTTTGACCAACGGCCTTTAGCCGGCGACGACGCTCATTCCTCCATCCGCCATGACCACTGAACCGACCAGGTAGGAGGCGCGGTCAGAGGCAAGAAATGCGACCACTTCGGCGATTTCTTCCGGTTGCGCGGCGCGCTTGATGGGGCTGGTCTTGCCGTGTTCCGCCAGGAAGGCCGGTCCGTCGGGCACAACGCTGTCGAGTATGTTCGTGACAACATCCCCGGAACCCACGGCGTTCACCCGAATGCCCTGCTCGATGACCTCAAGTGCAAGCGTGCGTGTCAGTTGCGTCAACGCGCCTTTGGATGCGGCGTAGGCGGCGATGCTGGGAAAGGCCTGGTAAGCCGCGTAAGACGCGATGTTGACAATGGCGCCGGAGCCATTGGCAATCATGGCTTTGATCGCCTCGCGGGAATGCAGGAAGGCGGCAGTCACGTTGACGTTTTGGATGTGCTCCCAGTCGTCCCGCGTCATATCGACCACCCGCTTGTTAATGATGATCCCGGCATTGTTCACCAGGATATCCAGACGCCCGAAATGCTCGATGGCCAGCGCGACCGCCTGCTCTGCGGCACCGTCCCGGGTGATGTCGGCCACCAGGGGAATAAGCCCTGGACGCCCCAGTGTGCGGACCATCGGGTTTTTGTCTTCGGCGATGACCTGCGCGCCGCGTTGGTGCATCAGTTCTGCGACGGCGCGGCCGATACCGCTGGCTGCGCCTGTGATGAGTACGACTTTTCCGGCAAACTCTTGATTGATAGTGCTCATTGGATGAGGCCTCCTGATGGGTTCACAGCACTTGCGCGCTGCGTGAGGGGGCACTGTCCGTCTTTGGCCGTGACAAATCTGAAGGTGTTTTGCGAGACTATCGCGGTTGTGCTTTTTTATCGCGGGTAGTCGGCTTCCAGCTCTCAAGCAGGTCCTCAAATGAACAGCTTCCGATCAACCGAAGAGTTTTCAGGCCCGGCACGGATTGCGGCAGAACAGATGCCGCGATACCTGCCTCATAGCGCCTGCGCAGGGCCGACACATTGGTTGCATCCTGATGTGCAAATGCAGGTTTACACCCACCGCAGCACCCTGCGCGATCTTGTCGTGCCGGCAGTGGCGGAGCCGCTTCTGGTCCTTGTACTGTCGGGCGCTGCGCGGGTCGAGGAGCGTGAGCGCGGGCAGGGCTGGCGGGTCAGCGACGTGGCAGCAGGTGATTTTTTTCTGACCAGGGCCGATGAGCCCTACGAAATGCGCTGGCAGACCATGGGGAGCGACGATTTCAAGGTGGTCCATCTTTACCTGAGCCAGCGCCTGTTGGATCTGGCCGCTACGGACATTCAGCAGGACGCCAGCCAGGTGCGTCTGCTGGAGCTTTCAGGGGCAAACGACTCGCATGTCGAGCGTCTGGTCAGGTGTATTTACGAAGAACTTGCCCAGCGTTCAACGCCGAGCGTGCTGTGTGCAATAGGCCTGGCGCAGGCACTCGCGGTGCACCTGGTTCGACAGTATCGGGATGATGCAGGTGTGAAAGGCCGCAATGCCTTACCGGCCTATCGCCTGCAACGTGTCATCAGGCGCATGCAAGCGTCGCTCGATACTGACCTCAGCATGCCGACATTAGCCCAGGAAGCAGGCTTGAGCCGTTATTACTTCAGCCGCCTGTTTCAGCAGGCGACAGGTCATTCACCGTCGCAGTTTTTCATTCAGTTGCGCATGACCCGAGCCCGCGAACTGTTGTCGAGCACCGATCAGAGCATCATTCAGGTGGCGCTGGACGTGGGGTACGGCAGCCCTGCGCATTTCGCCCAGGTATTCCGGCGTCACACCGGGATGACGCCACGCGAGTATCGCAAGCAATAGCCCCCCCGACCGAGCCCGAACCGGCAATACCGGATTCAATGCAACGAATGGCCCCCTGACGCCTCATATAAGGACAACCGATTGAAATCAGCCGGTTGGGCTGATTCACCACCACAGGTATCCGACTTATGACCGCGGCTGAAAACAACCATGTGAACTGGCTGGTGGAACAATCGATGCTCCACGCGGCCCGCCAGCGCGCCAAGCTCTATTCGGGCCAGGGCCGGTTGTGGCAGCAGCCTTACGCGCAGACCCGGCCTCGGGATGCTTCGGCGTTGTCGTCGGTATGGTTTACCGCCTACCCGGCGTCAATCGTGACCCGAGAAGGCGGTACGGTGTTGGAGGCGTTGGGGGATGAGGCGCTGTGGCATGCCTTGTCGAAGATCGGCATCCAGGGCATCCATAACGGCCCGCTGAAAAAATCCGGCGGTTTGAGCGGTATGCAGCACACGCCGACCATCGACGGCAATTTTGACCGCATCAGTTTCGAGATCGACCCGCAACTGGGCACCGAGGCGCAGTTGCAGGCGTTGACGCGCATGGCGGCGGCGCACAATGCGGTGATCATCGACGATGTGATCCCGTCCCACACCGGCAAGGGCGCAGATTTCCGCCTGGCCGAGATGGCGTACGAGGACTACCCCGGCCTGTACCACATGGTGGAAATCCGTGAAGAAGACTGGCCGTTGCTGCCCGACGTCGCCGAAGGGCGCGATGCGCAGAACCTCAGCCCGGTGCAGGTCGATGCATTGCGCGACAAACACTACATCGTCGGCCAGTTGCAGCGGGTGATCTTCTTCGAGCCCGGCGTCAAGGAAACCGACTGGAGCGCCACGGACGTGGTGCTGGGCGTGGATGGCAAGCCGCGTCGCTGGGTGTACCTGCATTACTTCAAGGAAGGCCAGCCATCGCTGAACTGGCTGGACCCGACTTTCGCCGCGCAGCAGATGATCATCGGTGATGCGCTGCATGCCATCGACGTGATGGGCGCGAAGATCCTGCGCCTGGACGCCAACGGTTTCCTCGGCGTGGAGCGCAAGCTGGACGGCACGGCCTGGTCCGAGAGCCATCCGCTGTCGATCACCGGCAACCAGTTGCTGGGCGGGGCGATTCGCAAGGCCGGCGGTTTCAGTTTCCAGGAACTGAACCTCACCGTGGACGACATCGCGTCCATGTCCCATGGCGGTGCCGACCTGTCCTATGACTTCATCACCCGTCCCGCCTACCAGCACGCGTTGCTGATGGGCGACGCCGAGTTCCTGCGCCTGATGCTGCGCGAGATGCACCGCCAGGGCATCGACCCCGGCTCGCTGATCCACGCGTTGCAGAACCACGATGAACTGACCCTGGAACTGGTGCACTTCTGGACCCTGCATGCCCATGACACTTTCCTGTACCAGGGCCAGACCTTTCCCGGGAACATTCTGCGCGAGCATATTCGCGAACAGATGTACGAGCGCCTGGCGGGTGAACATGCGCCGTACAACCTCAAGTTCGTCACCAACGGTGTGTCCTGCACTACCGTCAGTATCATCACGGCGGCGCTGGGGATTCGCGACCTGGATGCCATCACCCAAGCGGATACCCAGCAGATTCGCCAGATCCATTTGTTGTTGGTGATGTACAACGCCATGCAACCGGGGGTGTTTGCCTTGTCGGGCTGGGACCTGGTGGGGGCGCTGCCGCTGGCGGCGGAAGAGGTCGAGCACTTGATGCAGGACGGCGATACGCGCTGGATTCATCGCGGTGCTTATGACCTGGTGGATTTGAACCCGGATGCCGAATTGTCCGCCGGCCAGATGCCGCGCTCGAAAAGCTTGTATGGCAGCCTCAACAGCCAGTTGCAGGACCCCGAGTCGTTTGCTTCGCAACTGCAAAAAATCCTAGCGGTGCGCCGTGCCTACGACATTGCGGCCAGCCGCCAGATCCAGGTGCCGGAGGTGCAGAACCCGGGGTTGCTGGTGATGGTCCACGAATTGCCCGCCGGCAAAGGCATACAAATCACCGCGTTGAACTTTGGTGCCACGCCGATCACTGAGACCCTGTACTTACCGGATATTGGTGCGGGGATGGTGGTGGATATCATCAACGAGCGGGTCGAAGGCGATCTGACGGCGGAGGGTGAGTTTACGATCACGCTGGATGCCTATGAGGGCCTGGCGCTGCGGGTGGTGAGCAACTCGCCCCTGTAATTGTAGGAGCGAGCTTGCTCGCGAAGAACGTCAACGATAACGCGTGCAGCCTGAATGCACGCGGTGCCTTTGAGGTCTTCGCGAGCAAGCTCGCTCCTACAGGTTGCAGGTAACTCAGTACAGCTGCGGCACGATAAGCTCCGGCGGCGTAGGGCTGCGGGAATAATCTTCCTGCCTCACGCGTTGCGGCAACTCGATCACCGGCAGCTGCACTTCTTCATAGGGCATCTGCCCGAGCAAATGGTGGATGCAGTTGAGGCGGGCCTTCTTCTTGTCATCGGCTTGCACCACCCACCATGGCGCTTCAGCGATGTGGGTGCGTTCGAGCATGATTTCCTTGGCCTTGGTATAGGCTTCCCAGCGCCGACGGGATTCCAGGTCCATAGGGCTGAGTTTCCACTGCTTGAGCGGGTCGTGAATGCGGCTGAGAAAGCGCAGGTGCTGTTCCTGGTCGGAAATCGAAAACCAGTATTTGATCAACTGGATGCCGGAGCGGGCCAGCATGCGCTCGAACTCCGGCACGCTGCGGAAGAACTCTTCGTACTGGTCGGCGTTGCAGAACCCCATGACCTGCTCGACGCCGGCGCGGTTGTACCAACTGCGGTCGAACAGCACGATTTCGCCGGCGGCCGGCAGGTGTGAGACGTAGCGCTGGAAGTACCACTGGGTCTGTTCGCGGTCGTTCGGCGCGGGCAGGGCGGCCACCCGGCAGACCCTGGGGTTCAGACGTTGCGTGATGCGCTTGATCACACCGCCTTTGCCGGCGGCATCCCGCCCTTCGAACAGGATCACCACCTTGTGGCCGGTCTTGACCACCCAGCTTTGCAACTTCACCAGCTCGCCTTGCAGGCGGAACAGTTCGCTGAAATAAATCCTGCGCGCCGCTTTCTCGCTGCTTTCACCGACGTGTTCGTCAAACAGCGCGTTAAGGTCGTGACCGTCTTCGGACAATTCCAGTTCCAGCTCTTCGTCGCTGTGGTCCAGCAGTTCACGGTGGATGCGTTGCATCAAGGCGTCTTCGATTGAGGACATGGACGGAACTCGCGTGGTGGGAGATGGCAAAGTCTTAGTCTCAATTTGTTACGAACCAATGACGTCAAAATGCCTGATTGCGGTGGGAGAGGGGGACAACCAGGCGTTTTGCCACTCCACGTTCATAAAACCGTAACAAGATTGTTGCAGAGTTCTCCAGCCCGTAATTCACAAGGATTTTCCTGAATGAAACGTCTGATGAAGTCTGCTGCACTCGCCGTTGCGGTTTCTCTCAGTGCCACCTCGGTGTTTGCTGCCGAGAGCATCCGTCTGACTGGTTCCGGTGCGAGTTTCCCTGCGCCGATCTACCTCACCTGGTTCAAGGATTTCAGCAAGAAAACCGAGGGCGTTACCGTTGACTACCAATCCAAGGGTAGTGGCGCAGGTGTACAGGACTTCCTGAACAAAACCGTCGATTTCGCCGCCAGCGACTCGGCCATGAAGGACGAAGACATCGCCAAGGTGGCCGAAGGCGTGCAACTGCTGCCGATGACCGCGGGTGAAATCGTGCTGGCCTTCAACCTGCCGGGCAACCCTAAAGAGCTCAAGTTGCCTCGCGACGTGTACTCCAACATCTTCCTGGGCAAGATCACCAAGTGGAACGATCCGAAGATCGCCGCCGCCAACCCAGGCCTGAAACTGCCAGAGCTGCCGATCACCGTGGTGGTGCGTGCAGACTCCAGCGGCACCACAGCGGTATTCACCAAGCACCTGTCGGCGATCAACCCTGAGTTCCAGAAAGACCTGGGCGAAGGCAACACCGTCAACTGGCCTGCCAGCGACAAGTTCATCAAATCGCCGAAGAACGACGGCGTGACCGCCACCGTACGCCAGACCCCGGGCGCCATCGGTTATATCGAATACGGTTTCGCCAAACTGGCCAAGGTTGACTTTGCCCAGCTGCAGAACAAGGCCGGCAAGTATGTGGTACCAAACGCCGAAAGCGGTGCAGAAGCCCTGGCTGCGGTGAAAATGCCGGAAAGCCTGGTGGCCTGGCTGCCGGATCCGGATGGCGCCAAGTCCTACCCGATCACCTCCTACACCTGGATGATCTTCCGCAAGGACAACGGCAACCCGGCCAAGGCCAAGGCCATGCGTGAAATGGTCGAGTACAGCCTGACCGAAGGCCAGAAAATCGCCGACTCGATGGGCTACATCCCGCTGCCTAAATCGGTAGTCGACCAGGTTCGCAAAGCTTCCGCCAACATCCAGTAAGGCTCGCCACGCCACTCCCGGCATGGGCTGTCAGCCATGTCGGGAGCGATCCCCCCTTGTTCCGGAATCAACCAATGAACAAACCCTTTGTCGTACCGGTCAACCCGGATTCTGCGTGCCAGCCACCCTCTACCAAGGATTTCGTGGTTGACCGCACCTTCCGTGCGCTTGCACGCATAGGCGTGGTGTTGGTGCTGGCGCTGGTCTTCGCGCTGGTCTTCGAAGTAGGGCGCAAGGCACTTCCCGGCATGGAAAAGCACGGTTTCGATGTGCTGTTCGGCAGTGTCTGGGACGTTAACCAAGGCAAGTACGGCATTTTGCCAGCTATTTGGGGCACGCTTTACAGCGCCCTTATCGCGTTGCTGATCGCGGGTTTCTTCGGCGTCAGCATGGCGATTTTTCTCACCCAGGATTTCCTGCCAGCCAAACTGGCGGCGGTGTTCCGCACCATCGTCGAATTGCTCGCGGCCATCCCCAGCGTGGTCTACGGCCTGTGGGGCATCTACGTGGTGATCCCGGCCATCCGCCCGCTCACCGCGTGGCTGAACAGCGAACTGGGCTGGATTCCTTTTTTCGGCACGTCCCTCAGCGGGCCGGGCCTGTTACCGGCCGCGTTGGTGCTGGCGATCATGATTCTGCCGACCATCGCTGCCGTTTCCCAGGACGCCCTCACGGGTGTACCGATGAAAACCAAGCAAGCCGCCTACGGCATGGGCACCACTCATTGGGAAGCGATCCTCAAGGTGATGGTGCCGTCCGCTGCGACTGGCATTTTCGGTTCGCTGGTGCTGGGTCTCGGTCGTGCCCTGGGTGAAACCATGGCCCTGGCCATGCTGGTCGGTAACGCCAACAACATCTCGCTGTCGCTGTTTGCTCCGGCCAACACCCTCGCGGCCTTGTTGGCGCTGAACTTCCCCGAAGCCGGGCCCAACGAGATCGAAGTGTTGATGTATGCCGCCCTGGTGCTGATGTTCATCACGCTGCTGGTGAACATCATCGGTTCGATGATCATGGTCTACGCCCAGCGGGGGACTAAATAATGACTGACCTTTCTACGCCGATGACGGCCATGCCGAGCCTACAGCGCCGGTTCGAAGGCCGTGCCCTGCGCAGCCTGGTGCTGACCACCCTGGTGTGGTTTGGCGCGCTGCTGGCCAGCGTGCCGCTGATTTCCGTGCTCTACATGCTGATCACCCGTGGCGGTGCGCGCCTGAGCCTGGAGGTGTTCACCGAACTGCCACCTACCGGTTTCGAGACTGGAGGCGGTTTTGGTAATGCCATGGCCGGTACCTTCGTGATGGTCGGTATTGCCGCCGCCATCGCGGTGCCGGTCGGCATCCTGGCGGCGATTTTCCTCGCGGAATTGGGGCCGGACAGCAAGCTGGCGAACGCCTCGCGCTTTGCCGCCAAGATGCTCACCGGCTTGCCATCGATCCTGGCGGGCGTGTTCGCCTACGCCCTGGTGGTGATGACCACCGGCACATACTCGGCCCCGGCCGGTGGCGTGGCATTGGCCGTGCTGATGCTGCCGATCGTGGTGCTGACGGCGGAAGAGTCGATGAAGATGGTGCCCAAGATCATGAAGGACGCCGCCTACGGCATGGGCTGCACCCGCTCGCAGGTGATCTGGAAAATCGTCTTGCCCACCGGCATGCCCGCGATCCTCACAGGCGTCATGCTCGCCGTGGCCCGCGCCGCCGGCGAAACCGCGCCGCTGTTGTTCACCGCGCTGTTCAGCAACTACTGGATCTACCACGACGGCAGCCTGGCGGTGATGAATCCGACGGCGTCCTTGGCCGTGCTGATCTACAACTTCTCCGGCATGCCGTTCGACAACCAGCTGGAGCTCGCCTGGGCGGCTTCGTTGGTGCTGGTGATGATCGTGCTGGTCGTGAATATCGTGAGCCGTATTTTCGGCAAGCCCAAGTACTAAGAACGGGAGCATCTGAATTTTGAACATGTCAACTGCGCAAGTAGCCGCTCCGTTTATCACCCAGTCGCCTGTGGTCATGGACTGCAAGCTGGACAAGATTTTCTACGGCAATTTCATGGCGGTGCGTGACAGCCATGTGCCGATCGAGAAAAACAAGATCACCGGCTTCATCGGCCCGTCCGGCTGCGGCAAGTCCACGGTGCTGCGTAGCCTCAACCGCATGAACGACCTGGTGAAGGGCTTCCGTTTCGAAGGCCATGTGCACTTCCTCGGCCAGGACGTGTACGGCAAGGGCGTTGACCCGGTGGTCGTGCGCCGTTACATCGGCATGGTATTCCAGCAGCCGAACCCGTTCTCGATGAGTATTTTCGACAACGTGGCCTTTGGCCTGCGCCTGAACCGCTACAAAGGCGACCTCGGCGACCGCGTCAAGCACGCCCTGCAAGGCGCTGCGTTGTGGGATGAGGTCAAGGACAAGCTCAAGGTCAGCGGCCTGTCGCTGTCCGGCGGCCAGCAGCAACGCCTGTGCATCGCCCGCGCCATCGCCACCGAGCCGGAAGTGCTGCTGCTGGACGAACCCTGCTCGGCACTCGACCCGATTGCCACGCGCCGGGTGGAAGAGCTGATGGTCGAGTTGAAGAAGGACTACACCATCGCCCTGGTCACCCACAACATGCAGCAGGCGATCCGTGTGGCCGATACCACCGCGTTTTTCTCGGTGGACATCTCCCAGGGCACCCGTACCGGGTACCTGGTGGAAATGGGCGCGACCACGCAGATCTTCGAAAACCCGCGCGAACAAATGACCGGGGACTACATCAGCGGCAAGTTCAGCTGACCCGCCATTCATCGTTTTTCAGGATTGCCAATGACTGCAACACGTCGTCTTGATTTGCTCGCCATCGAACGCGCCCTGCGTGAGGTCCAGAGCCGTTTTGCCCAGCTCAGCCGGGACTTTACCGAGCCACGCGACCCGCTGACGGACGAAGTGCTGCAGAATGTGCTTGAAGGCTACGCCCTGATTGACGACTATGTGGCGCGCGGTGTCGATCTGTTCGACCTTCAGCAGCTGAACCTGATGCTGGAGATCAACGCCACCGTGCTGTGCGGCACGGACCCGGTACGCAGGCGTGAATACGCCCAGCACCTGGCGGCCACCGAAGTGCATTTTTTCAATAATGTCGAAGGTGGCATCAAGGATTTGTACAACTGGTACTGCAAGCACCACAGCGAGTCGGTGTGGAAGCGCGCAGCCGGGGTGTATGTGCGGGTGCTCAGCAAGCCGCAGTTGTTCATTGAAGGCAACCACCGCAGTGGCTCGCTGATCGTCAGCTACCTGTTGATGCGCGAGGGGTTGGCGCCGTTCGTGTTGACGCTGGACAACGCCGAGGGCTATTTCAACCCGTCTTCGGTCATACGCAACTCCGCCAAGCATGGCGTAATGGCCTTGTACGAATTGCCCAAGATCAAGAAAAAATATGCCGCGTTCCTGGAAGATAAGGCCCCTGATCCAATGGAGTTTTTCCTGAGCGACACACCTGTGCCTGTGTATCAGGGAAATCAATGATGGGAAGGTACCCAGTGCTCGACACAATCAAGCGGGTGTTCAAGCGTCAACGCATCCGTATCTCGTTCGATATCGATGACACGCTGGCCTGCCAGCTGCACCACAGCGCGACCGAACACAGCCGCTTGCCGGCGTGTGTGCACCGTTGGCTGGGTGAGCCGCTGCGCAGCGGCACCCGCAAGCTGACCCGCGAGCTGCGCCGCCAGGGCTGCAGCGTGTGGGTCTACACCTCGTCGGGCCGCACGCCGTCGTACATCCGTCGTTGGTTGCTGCTGTATGGCATCCATGTGGATGGCGTGGTCAACAGCGTGCGACACAACCAGGCTCTCACCGAGCGTGGGCTGACGAGCACACCGTCGAAATTCCCGCCTGCCTTCGATATCGACTTGCATGTCGATGATTCCGAGGGCGTGCAGCTTGAAGGCGTCGACCATGGTTTTCGCGTGGTAGTCGTCGACCCGGAAGACGAGCAGTGGGCGCAACGGGTGCTGGATGCGGTTGCGCAGGTCCAGGCGCAGCTTGCCCGGCAGCAACCGCAGCGGCACAAGGTGCCGGTGCGGGCGTATCCGGGGTTGACGCTCAACGGTTGACACAAAGGGAGCGACTGAGTGATCAGTCGCTCCCTTTTTCTTACTGGGCGCTCAACGCCCCAAGAAACTCGGTATGGCGCAACACCTTCGAAAACATCGGCAGCGTGAAGTTTTCGGCGGCCTTTTGTTGTTCGTCGGTGAAGGTGGCGGTGCAGTCGCTCAAGGTCACCACGTTGTAACCCTTCTCATAACCTGACCGCACCGTGCCCTCGACACAGCAATTGGTCAGGAACCCGGCCACCACCAGGTTCTGGACACCATTGTTGCGCAGCACCAGATCCAGGCCCGTGGTGGTAAAACCATCCAGCCCGCGCTTGCCTTCCACGAGAATATCCCCGGGTTCACGGGTAATCGCCTCGCTGATTTCGGCCCCCCAACTGCCGGTACGAAACGCGCTGCCGTCGGCTACACCTTTGAGAATCCCATAGTCGCGCAATGCCAGCTCCGGATAGCCTTCGGCGAACTGGATGGGCAGGTGAATGATCTTTACGCCCAGTGTGCGCGCTTGTTGCACGGTGGTGGCGGTGTTGGCCAGCATGTCGGACTGATGCATCACGTCTTTGACCGCGTCATGGAACACACCACCCGGGGTGGTGAAGTCGTTCTGGAATTCGATCAGGACAAGGGCGGTGGCGTTGGGATTCATCTCGAGTCTCCGATAAGGGGGATCACTGCGGGTATTCAGCTACCAGCCGCCGGGGAACCAGAGGCGGGCGAGCCTGACGTCTCGGATCAGGAACATCGCCTTAGCATAGTCGGCTTCAACATCAATGGGCAGCGACCCGCAGGCTCGTCAGGAAAGGCTGATGGTTCAGTAGGAATACAAGGCCTACAGTGTTAGATTCTTCGGGCTTCTCACCCCACAAGGACAGTGCAATGACCCGCTATTTCAAACATCCGGACAGTGACCAGGTTGAAGAGGTCGACGCCTTTCAGGTCCTGGCCGTATTGTTTCTCGGCCCTCTCTACCTGCTCTTCGCGGGCCTTTGGCGCCACTTGCTGATCTGGGGGGCCGCCCTCGGACTGGGCCTCTTGGCAGGCCCGCCCTGGGCGGCAATACCGATTGCAGTATTGCCCATCATCTACTGTTTCCTGATACGTAAAATCGTGGCAGGTGAGTATCTGAAGAAGGGCTGGGTCGAGGTGCCCGATCCAGCGCTGGCGCTCAAGAAGCCTGCGCCAGACGCTGCGTCTGTTACAGAGTAGCTACGTCAAAGTCGCCTTCGCCGGCCTTTTGAAGGATGAAGTCCGAATATACCGGCCCAGTTTCCACAGGCCGCTACCCAGAGCGGCCAAGGCAACGGCTACGAGCAAGTCGACCACCCCTTCGCCAATCTGCTCCGGCCTCACAAATCGGGAGAGCATCTTCACCGACGCAGTGACGATCAGGTAGACGGTCAATATCCAAAACACGGCAGACGTCGCGTAGACCGGTATCGACAGGGTTGTGCGTAGCCAGGTGGGGGAGTTGTGCATCAGCGATGACTTCCTTGTTGGGCTGAAGAGTCAGAGAGTCGTGGCAATAACCTGGGCCAACTGCATGTCAGACATTAGGGGCGCAGTGTAGTTTGAACGGTAGTAGCGCGATGCCTGTTCAAACTGCGCCCCACGGATCTCTCCCCCTGATCCGATATACGCAAGTGCATCGCTTCTGGAGGATTTGAACAGGTCAGGAATAGCGGAGGTTAACGCCAAGGCGCCGGAGGTCAGCACAAACGGAGCGACCGACGTGAGCATCAGCGCGGCCTGAAACGGGTTGTTGTTCTCGGCGGCCACGACTGAGTTGCCGAGCAATGCCAGGGCAATGATTGTAAGTGCCTTGCGTGAGTCCATTCTGCGATGTGTCCATTCCGTTGGGTGCGTCACAGTACCAGAGCGGGCGGGTTGCCGAGCAACAGGTCTCTTGGACTGGCTTCCAAAAGCTAATCTAGATCACTGATCTAACAAGCTTTTTTCATCCGTCCAGTTGTGCGATAAAGCTGTCTTGCGACCTTGCATCGAGGCGAAGGGATCTATATATTCCCAACCCTGCAACACGCGCTGCCGCCCGAATGGCGAAACTGGTAGACGCATGGGACTTAAAATCCCCCGCTCGTAAGGGCGTCCCGGTTCGATTCCGGGTTCGGGCACCATAGATATCAAGGGCTTGCCGGGGAAACCTGACGCAGGCCCTTATCTTTTTTAAGAACAAAAAAAGCCCCGGATCATCCGGGGCTTTTTTGCATGTGCGGCTTATACAAACGGCTGACCACTAAACCCCCGTGGCAAACGCTGCAACCCTGGCAAGTCCGTCAACCGTTGTGTCCATGCACTGCGCCAGTCGACGGCGGTGTGGCTCTTGGCCTTGCGATTGGCACGGCGGGCGGCATTGCGCTGGGTGCGGCGCGCTTCCTTGTAGGCTTCGGTATTGCGGCAGGTACGGCATTTGACCCGGTTCAGCTCGGTGCTGGAAGGCAGGTTGTTGCCGTGGTGACCACAGGCGAGGTGGCCGGCGACCTTGAAGTGAATGACCATGTAAGCGTCTCCTTCTTGGGGGTACGCGCATCGGTAGACCCACGATGCACGCGGGGAGGGCGGGGTAGTAAAACCCCGGCACCTAAGGTTACGACCCCAGGTGCAGCTCAGCGTTCGGTTGGGAGTATGGCCTGTTCAAGGTCGAGGTCGGACGTTAACCTGCCACCCACCCCATCCATGAAAGGAAGTGATGATGAGTGCCGACACCCTGCCGCAAGAGGGTAGCTGCCGTTGTGAACATGTACGTTTCAGCGTGAGTGCCGCCCCAGTGATCACCATGGCCTGTCACTGCACCGGTTGCCAGAAGATGTCCTCCAGCGCGTTCTCCCTGAGCGCGTTGATTCCCGCCAGCGGTTTTACGGTGACCCAGGGCTGCCCGGTGATCGGCGGCCTGCAGGGCGCGGACCGGCATTACTTTTGCCCGCACTGCATGAGTTGGCTGTTCACCCGTCCCCATGGCATCGATGAGTTCGTCAACGTGCGTGCGACTTTGCTGCATAACGCCAGTGCTTACGTACCGTTCATGGAAACCTGGACCTGCGAGAAACTGGCTTGGGTGTCCACGCCCGCCGTTGAAAGTTTTGCGCAATTGCCCGAACCTCAGGAGTTCCCGCGCTTGCTGCAGGCGTACGCTGAGTTCAGTCGATCAGCGCCAGCAAATCCGTAGTGCCCACATCCAGCCCGACTTGGGACAGCAGCGTGGTGGCCTGGCCCCGGTGATGGGTCTGGTGATTGAAGAAATGCACCAGCAGGCCGAAGAACGGCTTGTCGGCTGCGACGCCGCGCATGTTGCTGTAGTGCAGGCGCTGATCCAGGTCGGGCTCGCGCACGGCGTGGGCCCAGTCGATGATCAGTTGGTCCAGCCAGGCGCGGTAGGTGGCCAGTTCGCGGATATCGGCAAATGCCAACTGCCTCAGGTCGAGCGGTGCGGCAATCGCCTCCAGCGGCGCCAGCGCTGTGTAGCCGGCGGGGTGCCGGGCAAAGCGCTTGAGCCAGACGGTGTCGCCCAGCGCCAAATGGTTCAGTGTGCCGAGGATCGAGCCGAAAAATGCCTGGCGATCCATCGACAACTGCGCGTCCGACAACGTGTTGGCCGCGTCGTAGAGCTTGCGGTTCATCCACTGGTTGTAGTTGGCCATCAATGCGATGTGTTCAATCCGGTTCACGTGGGTGGTCTCTCGAAGGCGCGGTGACAGGATGATAAGCCGTGCCCGCCCGGCGGTCATGGTGTTCCGGCAAGGCCGGGCTATGGTTGTTAGACGCCAACACTGCGCCCTGGGAGGGTAGCACCATGAACACCAGCGACTTACTGGAACAACTCTTGCGCGCCGGGCAAGGTGGCCGTGCCTCCACAGGCGGCCTCGGCGGGTTGCTGGGCGGCTTATTGAAAGGCACCAGCACCGGCAATGCTTCAACCGGTGGCGGCCTGGGTGACCTATTGGGTGGCCTTGGCGGCATGCTGGGCGGTGCGACGGGCGCTCGTCCTGCCCAA
This sequence comes from Pseudomonas azotoformans, assembly GCF_900103345.1. Lineage (NCBI taxonomy): Bacteria > Pseudomonadati > Pseudomonadota > Gammaproteobacteria > Pseudomonadales > Pseudomonadaceae > Pseudomonas > Pseudomonas azotoformans. The sequence continues at coordinate 1,569,901 of NZ_LT629702.1, read as the reverse complement.
GGGCGCACAGGCGGGATGAATTATGCGGCACTGGCCTCCCTGGGCATGGCCGCATTCCAGGCCTATCAAGCCTGGCAACGCCAGCAGGCCAACGCACCGCAGCAAGCCTTCCAGACAGTAGACCAGCTTGACGGCCCCGCCGCCGAAGCCCACAGCCACGCCATATTGCGTGCCTTGATCGCGGCGGCCAAGGCAGACGGGCGCATCGATGAGCAAGAGCAGCAGTTGATCTCCAATGAGCTGGGCCGGCACACCGACGACCCGCAATTGCAACAGTGGCTCGACGCCGAAGTGGCCAAGCCGCTGGATGCCGCAGATTTCGCTGAGTTTGCCAGCGACCCGGCCGTGGCGGCCGAGGTGTACCTGGCCAGTGTGATGCTGGTGGACGATCAGCAGGACGCCGAACGCAATTACCTGGACGACCTGGCAGGGCAGTTGCAAATCGACCCGCAATTGCAACTGCACCTGGAACAACAAGCCAAGGCCTAGAAACGCAGCGTGGCGCCGGTGGTCAACCACTGCGCCCGATCGCCGATCAGGCTGCGACCGACCACCAGGTCCACGTCGACGAATTCGCCCAAATGCAACCGGGGCCCGGCCTGCCAGGCCTGGTCGCCGCCTTCCTGGCCGTAGCGTTCGGCGATCAGCGTCAGCAACGGCGCCACCTGGTATTCAAAACCGGTGCCCCAGGTCAGGCGGTGTTTCTGGTCACCATCGTTGTAGGCATGGGACCAGCCGGCATTCAGGTTCAGCCGCAGGGGTGTCAGCGGTTGCCAGGTCAACGGGATATTGAAGTCCGCGCCATCAAACCCGTGATGACGATCCAGGGCAAAGTGCGCGCCGGCGGACAGGGCCAGTTCCAGGCCCAGAGCCTCCCGCGACCACAGCTGGGCCTTGAGCTGCGGGTTCACCTGGGTTTCTCCCTTGTCTGTGCTGGTTGCACGCGACAGGGCCGCGCCCCATTGCACCGACGGCAGCGCGGCGAAGGTGCAGGCCGGTGACAGCGTTTCTGTATGCGTACTGCTGTCGTGGCGGTTGGCGGTGTACCAGGCATCGACGTTGCATTCGCCTGGCGCGTTGATCGCGCCGTCGTCGACCACATAAGAGCCGCCGGCCGCGTGGGCTTTTGACAGCAAGGCAATCGCCAACAGGATGCCCAGGGTCAGGCCGATGAAGATCAAATTGCGCTGCAACGCGCGGCGTTTGGCCGGTGGCAGCAGCAGTAACGTGTGGCGTGCACCGCGGTAGTGACGCGCACGGTATTTGGCGAACCCGTCCTGACGGGCTGGGGTGTGTTTTTTGTGCATGATGCACCTCGCATGAATTCAGCTTTCTACGGTCAGTACCGAAATGCCGCTGGCTTTGGCCTGGCACACCAGCTCGCTGGTGTCGTCCCCGCCGGGCAGGGCGATGACCACATCGGGGCGGCTGTCGGTCAGCATGAAATGGTTGCGCTGGCGTTCCGCCTGTTTGCCGTGGCGTTGCCAGTTGGGCGGGTAGCGCACCACATCGATGCCCAGTTCCCGTGCCCATTCCTCGATGTCACTGCCGAGGAATTGATTGCCGCCGTGGATCAATACCTGCACCGGGCGCAGGCGGTGGTAAGCGTCCAGCACCTGACGGGACATTTTGGTGTCGGCGTAATGACGACCTGCACAGATCAAGACGCGCATAGGGTGTTTCCTTGTAGTGCACGGTGGCGGCCGGGCGACCGCCACCGTTTAAACGGCGGGAGAGATCAGTACCACTGCTTGAAGCGGCGGATGTAGATCGTCTTCATCAGTTGGGCCACGCAGCAGTAGCTGAGCAGAGTGCCCACCAGCCATGGGAAGTAGGCCAGCGGCAGCGGTTGCAGCCCCACCAGGGTGCCCAGCGGCGAAAACGGCACGTAGATCCCCAGTACGATCACCACGCAGGTCATCATCAACACCGGCCACGCGGCGGTGCTCTGGAAGAACGGGATCTTGCGGGTGCGCAACATGTGCACCACCAGGGTTTGCGAAAGCAGGCCCTCGATAAACCAGCCGGACTGGAACAGGGTCTGCATCTCGACGCTGTTGGCGGCGAACACGTACCACATCAGTGCAAAGGTGGTGATGTCGAAGATCGACGAGGTCGGCCCGATCCAGATCATGAACCGACCGATGTTCTTCGCATCCCACTTGCGCGGCTTGGCCAGGTATTCCTTGTCCATCTTGTCCCACGGCAGCGCCAGCTGGGAGATGTCGTACATCAGGTTCTGCAGCAGCAGGTGGATCGACAGCATCGGCAGGAACGGAATGAACGCACTGGCCACCAGCACCGAGAACACGTTGCCGAAGTTGGAGCTGGCAGTCATGTTCAGGTACTTCATGATGTTGCCGAAGGTCTCGCGGCCCTTGAGCACGCCTTCTTCCAGCACCATCAGGCTCTTTTCCAGCAGGATGATATCGGCCGATTCCTTGGCGATATCGGTGGCCGTGTCGACCGAGATCCCCACGTCGGCATCGCGCAGCGCCGGTGCATCGTTGATCCCGTCACCGAGGAAGCCCACGGTGTGGCCATTGGCTTGCAGCGCCTTGAGCACCCGGGATTTTTGCAGCGGTGTCAGCTTGGCAAATACCGTGCGTTCTTCCACGCGGCGCAGCAGTGTCGCGTCGTCCATGGCTTCGATTTCGGTGCCCAGCAGCGGCTGGCCTGGATCGAGGCCGACCTGGCGGCAGATCTTGCTGGTGACCACGGCGTTGTCGCCGGTGAGCACTTTGATCGCCACGCCAATCTGTTGCAGCGCGGCAATCGCAGGGCCGGCGGTTTCCTTCGGTGGATCGAGGAAGGTCAGGAAGCCCTGGATCACCAGGTTGCGCTCATCGGCCGTGGTGTATTGCTGACGCGCCAGGGATTTAGGGATGTGGCGGGTCGCCACCACCAGCACACGGAAACCGTCTTCGTTGTAGTCGTTGGCAATCGCCAGCAACTCCTCGCGGCGACGCTCATCCAGTGGCACCGCAGCGCCGGCTTCCATCACATGGGTGGAGATGCCCAGCATCTCTTCCACGGCGCCTTTGCACACCAACAGTTGATCGTCGGCAGCATCCTTGACCACGATCGACAGGCGACGACGGACAAAGTCGAACGGCAACTCATCGACCTTGCTGTAGGCAAACGGCAACTGGAACTTCGGATTACGTTCCGAGAACTCCACCACCGCCTGGTCCATCAGATTCTTCATACCGCTCTGGTGATGGCTGTTCAGCCAGGCCAGGGACAGCACCGCATCATCACGTTGGCCGAAGGCGTTGACATGGTGTTCGAGGATGATTTTGTCCTGGGTCAGCGTGCCGGTCTTGTCGGTGCACAGTACGTCCATCGAGCCGAAGTTCTGGATCGCGTTGAGGCGCTTGACCACCACTTTGCGCTTGGCCATGGCCGTGGCGCCCTTGGCCAGGTTGGCGCTGACGATCATCGGCAGCATTTCCGGGGTGAGGCCTACGGCCACCGCCAGGGCAAACAGGAACGCATCGCCCCAGTCACCCTTGGAGAAGCCATTGAGCAGGAACACGATCGGCACCATCACCAGCATGAAGCGGATCAGCAACCAGCTGACGCTGTTCACGCCCCGGTCGAACGCGGTTTGCACCCGCGAGCCGACAATCGCCTTGGCCAGGGAGCCAAAGTAGGTGCGTGCCCCGGTGGCCACGACGACAGCCTGCGCACGCCCGCTGACCACGTTGGTGCCCATGAAGCAGATATTGGGCAGGTCCAGCAGGTTGCCCTGGTCGGCGGCCATGGAACTGGCGGATTTCTGCGTGACATCGCCGAGGGTGTCGTACTTTTCCACCGGCAAGGCTTCGCCGGTCAGCACCGCCTGGCTGATGAACAGGTCACGGGACTCGATCAGGCGGATGTCGGCCGGGATCATGTCGCCCGCCGACAGCTGCACGATATCGCCGGCCACCAGCTCGCGCATCGGCACTTCCCGCAGGGTCGGTTGGGCGCCGACTTGCTCACGGCGCAGCACGGTGGCCGTGGTGCGGACCATGGCCTTGAGGGCTTCGGCGGATTTGGCCGAACGGTGTTCCTGCCAGAAGCGCAGCAGGCTGCTGAGCAATACCATGGTCATGATGATGATGACTTTGGTCGGGTCGGCGTCTTCGCCTTCCTGCATCGGCAGCCAGCAGTCGGTGAAGAAGCTGATGCCGCCCAGGGTCAGCAGTACATAGATGAACGGGTTGTTCAGTGCCTGCAGGAACTGCACGATGGCGTGAGGCGGCTTGTCATGCGCGACTTCGTTGTAGCCTTCGCGTTGCAGGCGCGCCTGGGCGTCCAGCTCGGTGAGGCCGTCTTTGGTGGCGCGGACGTTGGCCAAGGTGGCCGACAATCCGTTCTGGGCTTCGCGGGCGGCACGCATCGACAGTTTGGCGTCGGTGTTGCTGCTGCTCTTTTTGTTCAGTGGGGCGTTTTTTACGGCGCTCATGGTGTGTGCTCCTGTCGCCAATTTTTCGACAAAACATACCCGTTACCGGCCTGATGACAGGCGAGCGAAAGCATGCCGAGTCGCTAACTTCGCGATCGGTTTAAATAAGGTGTTCATATAACTTCTACAGCACCCGCTAACAGCGCGTTAATTAACTAGCGCGCAGCGGGCTGCTACTGGATGTGTTCATAAAGAACTCCAGAACATTAATCAGGAAGTTGCTGTTTCCAGCCGGGTCAGGCGGCGCGAGCGCTCACATACAGACCGAGCATCAAGCTGGCCTGGGCCAGGCTGGAAACCTTGGGTCTCTGTGGGTCTTGAGGGTCGGCGTGATCCCAGTGCTGGACCAGTTGGCCGCTGTCAGGGCAGATACGCCAATGCGCCAGCGGGTAGGCCGGGCGCACTTGAGGGGAGGGTGCAGCAAAGGCAGAGCGGGTAGGCGAAAAACCTACAGGCTCACGGCACAGCTTGGCACGCAGGGCGGCCGCGAGTGTGCGTACATCGGGCAAAGCAAGGGTTAGCAAGGTCATAACACACCTCGGGACCGGACGGGCGACCGGCGAGGCAGTTACGGTGGAGCATCAAGCTCTAGCGCAGCTTACCGGACCGGGGAGGCGAGTCCTGTCATGTTCTGGGTTTGGCGCCCGATGCCCGCCAAGGCGGTGCTCGGACAGCGACTAGATACTGTGTCCATTGGCTTCTTTTGTGAGGTTTAAAAAAGGCCCCAGTTGCAGGCACGGGCAATCTACTCAGGGCGATGCAGGATGTCAACGCTTAATGTATTAATTCATTACAAGTTCAGAGTTCGTTCAGATAGAAGGCCTGTTTCAGTTCTGCTTCGGCTGTATCGTTACTTGCACTAATTCAGCGTTGTGAGCAGTGAGCTAATTGTTTTGACGACGGAGATGAGCGGGCTTGCTGGTATCCTCCCTGGGGGGATATGATCAGGCTCCGTCGAAGGAGCCTCTCAATGAGCGAACATGTCCACCAAACCCATGAAGCCATCGTCAAACGCCTCAAGCGTGCCGAAGGTCATTTGCGCAGCATTACCAGCATGATCGAGGCGCAGCGCCCGTGCGTGGATATCGCCCAGCAACTGCACGCGGTGGAGAAGGCGGTCTGCCAGGCCAAGCGCACGCTGATCCAGGACCATATCGACCATTGCCTCGAAGGCAGTGTGACGCTGGATGGCCAGGCTTCGCTGGCTGAGCTCAAGCAACTGACCAAATACCTATAGGCAGCACGCCAGGGGGCGCCCATGTTCGATGTACTTGGCAACAAAACCTACCGTCGCCTGTTCTTCGCCCAGGTGATGGCCCTGATCGGCACCGGCTTGACCACCGTCGCCCTGGGGCTGCTGGTGTTCGAGCTGGCAGGTGATCAGGCCGGCACCGTGTTGGGGACCGCATTGGCGATCAAGGTGCTGGCCTACATCGGGGTAGCGCCGGTGGCGGCCGCCTTTGCCGAGCGCTTGCCGCGCCGGGCGATGCTGGTGGGCCTGGACCTGACACGCGCGCTGGTCGCGCTGGCGTTGCCCTTCGTCACCGAGGTGTGGCAGGTCTATCTGCTGATTTTTATGCTGCAGTCCGCTTCGGCGGCGTTCACGCCGACGTTCCAGGCGACCATCCCCGACATCCTCACCGATGAGGCGCAGTACACCAAGGCGCTGTCCCTGGCGCGCCTGGCCTATGACATGGAAAGTGTGGCCAGCCCGATCCTGGCCGCGATGCTGTTGAGCGTCATCAGCTTCCACAGCCTGTTCGCCGGGACCTCGATGGGGTTTGTGGTTTCGGCCCTGCTGGTGTCGTCGGTGCTTTTGCCGCAAGCCCAGGTGACGCTGCGGCGCGGTATCTATGACCGCACCACCCGAGGTTTGCGGATTTTTCTGGCAACGCCGCGCCTGCGCGGTCTGCTGGCACTGAACCTGGCGGTGGCGGCTGCCAGTGCGATGGTCATCGTCAACAGCGTGGTGCTGGTGCAGGCCGGGTTTGCCTTGCCGCAACGCTTCACGGCATTCGCGCTGGCCGCGTTTGGCGCCGGTTCGATGATGGCGGCGCTGGTGTTGCCGAGGTTGCTGGCGCGTCTCAGCGACCGTGTGGCCATGCTGTCGGGCGGTGGGCTGCTGATCCTGGGGCTCAGTGTAGGCGTGTATCTATCGGATTACCGGCAACTGCTGGTGCTGTGGTGGGTGCTGGGGCTGGGCTATTCCCTGGCGCAAACCCCGGGCGGGCGCTTGCTGCGCCGCTCCGCCCATGCCGAGGACCGGCCGGCGCTGTTTGCCGCGCAATTTGCGTTGTCGCACATCTGCTGGCTGGTGACGTACCCGCTGGCCGGCTGGCTCAGTGCCAACTTCGGCATGTCGCAGACGTTTGCCAGCCTGGCCTTTGTGGCCACCCTGGCATTGATCGCGTGCGCCAGCCTGTGGCGACCGGAGCATGAGCAAGCGGTGGTGCTGCATGAACACCCTGACCTGCCAGCCGGCCACCCGCACCTGGTCCACCCGGCAGCCGGTGTGCACAGACACGCGTATGTGATCGACGACCTGCACCGCCGCTGGCCAGCCTGATCAGAGGCCTTGCCAGGCCAGCAGCGCCAGGTAGATCAGCACCAGTCCACACGCGGCATAACTGATGCGCTGCCAAGTGGGCGAGGCGTTCTGACGCAACAGGTTGACCAGAGCGGCAATCAGAAAACATGACAAGATCGACGCGAGCATGAACCCGGCAAAGAACATCAGCGTCTGCCCGTGGCTGGGCGTGGTGCCGACAATCCCCGACAGCGCACTGCCCAGTGCGCCCCAGTAGACGATGTTCTTCGGGTTGGCCAGGGAAATTGCGGCGCCTACCGCCAGGGCATTTTGCCGGGTGCTGGCGGGCGCGCTGTCCGGTTGTGGCAGGTGCCAGGCATCGACCAGGCTGCGTACGCCCAGCCAGGCCAGGTACAACGCACACACCACCGTCAACGGCACACGCACCGCGTCATGCTGGATCAGCAGGGCGATCCCGGTCAGGCCGATCACTGCCCACACGGCATCGCCCACCAGTGAGCCGAACTGCACCAGCAGGGCCGGTGTAAAGCCATGCAGCAAGCCACGGCGCAGGGTCTCCGCGAGCACGGCGCCGGGGGAGAGGCAAAACACAAAACCGAATATCAGTGCATAAAAAAAGATCGTCAGCATGCCCGCATTTCCTTCAAGTGAGGCGGGGCAGTGTGAGGATGTGCAAACGCGGTGTCTTGGACCAGATTGCGCTGTTCAGCGTTTAACGGTGCTTTGGTAGTGGCCAGGGGTGATGCCGTAGGCCGCCCGGAAATGCCGGTTCAGGTGACTCTGGTCGGCGAAGCCCAGGTCGTGGGCCGCCTCGCCAGCGGGGACGCCATTGCGCAACAGGCCTTTGGCGCGACGGGTACGCAACTGCATGGCCCACTCCCGAGGCGTCAGCCCGGTTTCTTTCTGGAAGGCACGCAGCAGGTGGAATTTGGACAGCCCCAGTTCGCCGCCCAGGTGGTCCAGGGTCAGGGGTTGATGCAGGTGTTCGGCGAGCAATTCCTGGGCGCGGCTGATCAGAGGTTTGCCGAGGCTGGCGCTGCCGGGCAGGCGTACGCCGCTGATCTTGACCACCTCACCCAACAGCAGTACCAACGCGTCTTCATTCACGTCGCGAACCAGCGCGTCACCGCTTAGCGCTCCCTTGATCGCGGCGGCCAGTCGCAGGGCAAGCTCGGGCTGAACACACAAAGCACGGTCAAATTCCAGATGCACCAGCCCCAGGTCCGCCGCCAATTGATCCGCCGTGGCGTACAAGCTCACGAAGTGCCAGGGCGCACCATCGGCCGCACCGCCGCCTTGAATCTGGCCGGGATTGTACAAGGTGATGGCGCCGGGGCCGGCGTGGAACTCACGGCGATCCAGCCAGACCTTTTCCTCGCCTACCAGGTTCACGCCGATCACACATTCATCATGGCTGTGGCGGGCAAAGGTCAGGCCGGTGCAGGTGGTGCTGCTGACTTCATAGCTGCCCAGCCAGGCGTGTTGCACGGCGCTCATCGATTTCACTCAGTCGGGGGGACAGGCACGAGCATACGCTGGCAGGGGGGATCAGATCGACCGTTGATTGACCCGACGCGACAGGTCATCGGCGCTTTCCTTGCGCTCCGAGTAACGGTCCACCAGGTCGGGGCGGTCGCGCAGCAGCAGGGTGAAGCGCACCAGTTCCTCCATTACATCGACGACCCGATCATAAAGCGCCGAGGGCTTCATGCGGCCCTGTTCATCGAACTCCATGAAGGCCTTGGGCACCGAGGACTGGTTGGGGATGGTGAACATGCGCATCCAGCGCCCCAGCACCCGCAGTTGGTTGACGGTGTTGAAGGACTGGGAGCCGCCGGACACTTGCATCACCGCCAGGGTCTTGCCTTGAGTCGGGCGCACCGCGCCAGGGTCAAGGGCACCCAGTCCAGTTGCGCCTTGAACACCGCCGACATCGAGCCATGGCGCTCGGGCGAGCACCACACCTGGCCTTCGGACCACTGCATCAGTTCCAGCAGTTCCTGCACCTTGGGGTGATCGCTGGGCGCGTCATCGGGCAACGGCAGGCCACTGGGATTGAAGATGCGGGTGTGTGCGCCGAAGTGCTGCAACAGCCGCGCGGCTTCTTCCACCAGCAGGCGACTGAACGAGCGTTCGCGGGTCGAGCCGTAGAGCAGCAGGATGCGCGGCGGCTGGTCCGCGCCGCCGAGTTTTGAGTCGACCAGGGACAAGTCCAGGTTGGGCAGGGTGGTCATAGGGCCTCCGATTACAACTGCGCAATACGCGCAAGTTCCGCCTTGAGGTCGGCAGGGCTGAGTTCGTCGAAGGGCAGGACGAAAAACGCCCGGCAACGTGTGGCGATGGTCTTCAGCGTGGCGTCGAATGCCGCTTGCACACTGGCGTCGTCACCCTGGACATCCGACGGGTCGTCCAACCCCCAGTGCGCTTTAACTGCCGGCCCGAAATACACGGGGCAGGCTTCGCCGGCGGCCTTGTCGCACACGGTAATGACCACATCCGGCGGGCTGCCTTCGAAGGCGTCGTTGCCCTTGCTGTACAGCCCTTCGGTACTGATCCCGGCCGCCTGCAACGTACTCAAGCTGCGTGGCAGCACCTGGCCCTTGGGAAAGCTGCCCGAACTGATCGCCTCGAAACCTTCAGGCGCCAGGTGGTTGAACATCGCTTCGGACAAAATGCTGCGGCAGCTGTTGGCGGTACACATGAACAGGACTTTCATCGGGGTATCTCCGTTAGAAACTCAGGCGCAAGGCGAGGGCGGCGAGGGTGATCAACAGCACCGGCAGGGTCAGCACGATGCCGACCTTGAAGTAGTAGCCCCAGGTGATAGAGATGCCCTTGCGCGCCAGGATGTGCAGCCACAGCAACGTGGCCAGGCTGCCGATAGGGGTGATCTTCGGGCCGAGGTCGCTGCCGATCACGTTGGCGTAGATCATCGCGTCCTTGACTACACCCACGGCATGGCTGGATTCGATGGACAGTGCACCGATCAACACCGTCGGCAAGTTGTTCATCGCCGACGACAGCAACGCCGTCAGCACACCGGTGCCCATGGCCGCGCCCCACACGCCGTAGGTGGCGAACGTGTCGAGCCAGGTGGCCAGGTAGGTGGTGAGGCCGGCGTTGCGCAGGCCGTAGACCACCAGGTACATGCCCAGGGAAAAGATCACGATCTGCCACGGTGCTTCCTTCAGCACTTTGCGCGTGGAAATCTTGTGTCCCTTGGCAGCGATCACCAGCAACAGCAGGGCACAGGCGGCGGAAATCGCACTGATCGGAATGCCCAGCGGCTCCAGAGCGAAGCACCCCACCAACAGGATACCCAGCACCCACCACCCGGCGCGGAAGGTGGCGCGGTCGTGGACGGCGCTGGCAGGGTCTTCCAGGTCGGCCGGGTCGTAGGTTTGTGGAATATCGCGGCGGAAGAACCACAGCAGCACCGCCAGGGTGGCCGCGACGCTGACGAAGTTCACCGGCACCATCACGGCGGCGTATTCGTTGAAACCGATCTTGAAATAGTCGGCCGAGACGATGTTCACCAGGTTCGACACCACCAGCGGCAGGCTCGCGGTATCGGCGATAAACCCCGCGCCCATGACAAACGCCAGGGTCGCCGCCGGGGAAAAGCGCAGGGCCAGCAGCATCGACATCACGATGGGCGTCAGGATCAACGCCGCCCCGTCGTTGGCAAACAACGCCGACACCAGCGCACCCAGCAGCACCATATAAGCGAACAAGCGCCGGCCGCGCCCCCGCCCCCAACGCGCCACATGCAAGGCGGTCCAGGCAAAAAAACCGGCCTCATCCAGCAGCAGGCTGATGATGATCAGCGCGACAAAAGTGCCGGTGGCATTCCAGATGATGTGCCACACCACCGGAATGTCGGCCAGGCTGATCACGCCGCAGGCCAGGGCCAGGATCGCGCCCAGGGTTGCGCTCCAGCCGACGCCCAGGCCCTTGGGCTGCCAGATGACCAGAACAATGGTGAAGATAAAAATCGCAATGGCGACAAGCATGGATAAACGCTCCGATGGCTCAGCAGCAGCTGCTGGGCCGTTGTGGTCGGTCGCCCATTGCATCCAGACGCAGTGCGTCGTTGTGCAACCAGGGCTGGTTGGCTTGCAGGGTGGTGTGCAGCACCTGCGTCACCCACTCGGGCAGCGCAGGATTGATGCGGTAGTAGATCCATTGACCCTGACGACGGTCCTGCAGCAACCCGCAGCTGCGCAGTTGCGCCAGGTGCCGGGAGATTTTTGGCTGGCTGTCGTCCAAGGCATGGATCAGTTCGCACACGCAAAGTTCGCCTTCGCGCAGGATCAACAACGTCAGGCGTGCCCGGGTTGCATCGGCCAGGCATTTGAACAGGGCGGGTGGCGAGATGAGGTCCGACATGGTCAAGGCCTTCGTATATATGGTTATCCGAATATACGTATTTCCATATGTGCCGGTCAAATCCTAATTCAATTGACGTGGATCATATGTCTCGAAAATCACCACAAGTGTTTGAAATTAAAATGAAACACGAATGTCCTAAAGTGCCTGCCCATTGCTGATGAAGGAAGACCCCGCGTGACCCGTGCCACTCGCAACCTGCGCAAGACCCTGGATTCCGTCGCGGAAAATAACGAAACCGCGGCGTTCGACCTGATGCGCGCCGTCGAGAAACTCGGCGATGAAGTGCTGCGCCAGCGCCTGCTCAATACCATTCATCGGCTGAACCAGGATGCCCACGAACTGCGCGAAGCGCGTGATTCGGTGGAGCAGGTGTCGGTCCGGCTCGCCTGAGCAAGATCGTTCAAGACAACGCCATTGTTGCGCTGGCATGCTTGTCGACTGTCTGTCGATGAGCCGTTTCCATGCCTACTGCCTTACCTCATTACGCCTTCGCTCGCGGCGCCATTGCCGTGATTCCCTTGTCCCTGGCCTGCGCGCCCTGGGGACTGTTGGCCGGTTCCATGGCCATCGATGCGCAATTCAGCCCGTTGGAAGCCCAAGGCCTGTCTGCCATCGTATTCGCCGGTGCGGCGCAACTGGTTGCCATCGGCATGGTCAAGAGTGGCGCCAGCCTGATTTCCATCGTGCTGACCACTTTGCTGCTGACCTCCCAGCATTTGCTGTATGGCATGCACTTGCGGCCGGTCCTTTCTCCCCTCAAGACCCGCTGGCGCATGAGCCTGGGCTTTCTGCTGACCGACGAATTCTTTGCGCTGGTGAGTCACTATGACCGCGAGACCTTCAATCGCTGGTATGCCTTGGGCGTGGGCCTGACGTTCTATATCGCCTGGAACCTGTTCACCCTGGCCGGCATCGTGCTCGGCAAGAGCATTCCCGGTCTCGACCAGCTGGGCCTGGAATTCTCCATCGCCGCCACCTTCATTGCGTTGATTACGCCGGTGGTGCGTGACATTCCCACGGTGATCTGTGTGGCGGTGTCGTTGTTGTTCTCGGTGTGGCTGAGTTTCCTGCATTGGGAGTCGGCGGTGGTGGTGTCCGGCCTGTTGGGCATGAGTGCAGGGTATGCCTGCAAGCGACTGGGAGTGGGGCAGCAATGATCTACATCATGATTGTGGCCATGGGCCTGGTGGTGTTTCTCAACCGTTACCTGTTTATCGAGCCGCGCCTGCCGGTGCGCCTCAACCGTGGCGCGCGGGAGTTTCTGGGATTCGCGGTGCCGGGGATGCTCACGGCGATTTGCGGGCCGATCATTTTCCTGGCTGACCACCAGCTCAACCTGAGCCCGGCCAACCCTTACCTGCTGGCGGGTATCAGCGCCGTGGCGTTAATGTTCTGGACGCGCAATGTGTTGATGACGGTGCTGCTGAGCATGGGGTTGTTCTATCTGTTCCGCTGGCTGCTCTGAGCGCAACCGGGGCGAAAAAAAGCCCGCGGGAGAGCGGGCCGAAGGGAGGCTTCTAAAAATGAGCGTGATCACTGTAGGTCGCGCCTTGCGCCTTTACAGTGAAACAAAGTTCATGCGGCGATCAGTCCGGCCTGCGGCAATGGTACAGTCGCGTTTTTTTCCAACGGAGCAATGGCATGCACAAGGTGGTAATTGGCGCACTGGTACTGGCGGCCCTGGCCGGTTGCGCGGGTTCGAAGATGAAAGAGGCGCGCGCGGGCACGCCTTACAAGACCCTGGCTTCGGACAAGGCCACCCTGGTCGTTGCCGAATGTGTGCAATTCGGCTGGCAGGACGAAAGTGTGTTCGGCGTTGATGCTGGCGGCTTCAAGGAGCCAATCGGCGCGGGTGGCTTCACGGTGTACACCACCGCCGGCGATTACTTTGTCGATGTGCAGAGCGCGGGCAGCGGTTCCACCATCAAGTACTACGCCATCGAAGACAACATGCCGGCCAAGCGTCGTTTGGCCGCACTGGCGACCTGCCTGTAATCCGTTGCCTTAGTCGATTTAGGAAATGCCTGGCACGACAGCCGCGAGGCATTCGCTTATGATTCACCCGCTCGCCCGACATGATGGCTCTTTACCAGTACACGGACGTCGAGGCCTAAACGTCGGGCGAGCTCCTTTCTATCCCTCAGCGTGGCATGAAGCCCAGGTGCCAGCGCCGAGGGATCTTCAGCGATACCAGCCCCAGCAGCCCCGCCAATACACCGCTGACGATCAGCGCCTTGAGCCCCAGTTGCTGCTCCAGCAGCGCACCGATCACCGCCCCCACGAACATCCCGGCCCAAGGGATCAACTGCACGCGCCAGCCATTGCGGCGCTCGCCCAGCAGCCAGCGCCCCAGCCCGCGACCAAAACGTGACAGTGCACCAGTGACGTAAGTCAGGCCCACCGGCAGCCCGTTGACCTCTTCCACCGCAGCATTGAGCATGCCCATCGCGATGATCGCCGCCAGCAGCGCGGGCAATGTATCGGCGAAGGGCAGCAGTGCACCGCCGCACAGCAAGGCGGCAATACACAGCAGCAAGGGCAGGGCATGGCGACGGCTGAGTCGGCTGACCACCACGCCCAGCACGTTACCCACCACAAAGGTCGCCACCAGTGACAGCAGCCGCCCTGTCAGGCCGAGATCGCCTGCACTGATTGCCACCGCCAGCCGCGTGGTATTGCCACTCATGAACGAAACAAAGTCGCCGCTGGCCATGAAGCCGATGGCATCGGTCATGCCCGCCAGCACCGACAGGCTGGCCACCAGCATCAGCCCGACGCGGCCCTGCCAGCGCTGTCGATGGACCAGTGCCGCATTGGCGGAGGGTTTGCGCGGCGAAGGCAGCATAGGACCGGGTTCCTCGGTGAGATTATCCGGCCACTACGGTAGGACGCTTTCAGCGCGCATGCAATGACCTCAGGCAGGGTCCAGGGTCCAGCCCGTGTGCTGCCGGTCCAGGAAATGTGTCGGTTTGATCGCCTGCACAAACGCTGCGTCATGGGACACCACCAGCATGGCCCCGGTGAAACACTGCAGCGCCTGCTCAAAAGCCATCACCGACTCCAGGTCCAAGTGGTTGGTCGGTTCGTCCAACAACAGCAATTGCGCTGGCACTGCACGCCACAGGGCTACCGCCATCGCGGCTTTCAAACGTTCGCCGCCGCTGAGTTGCCCGGCGGGTTGGGTCACGCGCAGGGCATCCAGGTGCAGTAGGGCCAGGCGCGTGCGTAATTCGCCTTGCGCCAGCGGGGTGTCCAACAGGTTAAGTTGTTCGACGATGGAGCGATGGTCGTCGAGCAGCGCGAGGTGCTGATCGATGTAGGCGCTGGGTACGTGCACGTGGCATTCGCCGCGTTCTGCATGCCATTGTCCCGCCAGCACTTTGAGCAGCGTGGATTTGCCGCAACCGTTGGGCCCACGCACCGCCACACGCACCGGGCCGGCGAGGTGGACGTTGAGGCAGGTCGACGGCAGCCAGGGTAATTGCGCGTCGATCAACGACAGCACCTGTCGCCCGTTGGGCACCGCTGAAGCAGGCAATGCCAACAGCGTCGGTGTTTCATCCTCGACCCGTGCATAGGCTTGGCGCACCTGGGTATCCAGCGCCTGTTTGTGTTGCTCATGCGCGCTGCGTACGGTGTTGAGGATTTGCGTGGCGGCGCCTTTCCAGCGCGCTTTGGTGAAGCGATCGACGTTGGCCGTTTCCGCATGTTTGCGTGAGCGGGCGGCATGGCGTTGCAGGTTGTCGTGGTCGTGTTGCAGGCGCCGCTTTTCGCGGCTGCGTTCCAGGCGAGCGTGTTCCAGCGTGGCGACGGCGGCGGTTTGTTCAGCCTCGCGCTGTTGTCGATAGGCGTCATAGTTCCCGCCATACAGGTTTACGCCGAGCGGCGACAGTTCAATGATGCGCCCCATGGCATTGAGTAATTGCCGATCATGACTGACCACCACCAGGCCGCCACGCCATTCGTCGAGGACACGCAGCAGCCAGGCGCGGCCATCGCCGTCGAGGTGGTTGGTAGGCTCATCGAGCACCAGCAACTGTGGCGCGGCCAGCAGCGCGCCAATGACCGCAACCCTGGCTAACTGGCCGCCGCTGAGTTGATAGGTCGGAGTGTCAAAAGAAAGCTGCGACAACCCTGCGGCATTCAAGTCACTGCGCAACCGCTCGGCCAAGTCCCAGCGATCATCAATCAATTCGAGGTCATCGATCTGTGGGGTGCCACGGGCCATGCGCTCAAGGGCGTTCAATATCGCTGCCGTGCCGGTAATATCGGCGACAGTATCGCCTGGCGCTACCACGGCGTTCTGCGCTATATACACCACGCTGTGCGGGCAATTCAACGAGCCGGAGGAGGGCGACAACCGCCCCGCGATCAATTTGGCGAGTACGCTTTTACCTCGACCATTGCGCCCCACGATGCCGGTGGGGGTGTAATCGATGGACAGGTTCAGGTCATCCAGCAGCGTGTCGCCATTGGCGAACTGGAAGGATAAGTGTTGCAGGGAAACAAGCACGGGCAGCCGGTTGACGTCAGTCATCAGCACCTCCAAAAAAATGTCGGACAGGCCAACAAGCACGCCAGGCGGCTCGTTGCAGATACATTTTGGAAGGCTTAGTGGTTCACGTCGGCGGTCGTCCTGCGTTTCAGAAGGGAGGCAGAGCCTAACCCGCCTTGGCTTTTTTCGGCAAGTCCGCCGCCAGTTGCTCAAGGAACATCGCCAACGCTACTTCTTCGGCCTTGAGCCCTTTGCGCAGTCTCGGCTTGGGCAATTTGGAGAGTTCACCGAGGCTGAAGTGCTCCAGCACGGCAGGGTGGATGTAACACTTGCGACACACCGCCGGGGTGTTGCCCAGTTGCCTGGCGACATCCTTGACCATCGCCACCACATGGCGCTTGGCATCCGACTCAGGCTGCCATTCCAGCTCGCGCAACACCGCCAGCGCCATGGCCGTGCCGGCCCAGGTGCGGTAGTCCTTAGCGGTGAAGTCCGCACCGGTCAGGCGATGCAGGTAGTCATTGACGTCCTGGGAACTGACGGTGTGTCGCTCGCCGTCTTCGTCCAGGTACTGAAACAGGTTCTGCCCCGGCAGCTCCATGCAGCGCTTGACCACCGTGGCCAGGCGCCGGTCCTTGACGCTGATCTGGTGCTCGACGCCGCTCTTGCCGCGAAACTGGAACTGGATTTCGCTGCCTTTCACGTCCACATGACGGGTGCGCAGGGTGGTCAGCCCGTAGGATTTGTTGTCCCGCGCATATTGTGTATTGCCGACGCGGATCAGGGTGGCGTCCAGCAGCATCACCACGGTGGCCAATACTTTTTCGCGGTTGAAACCGGGTTCGGCGATTTGCGCTTCCAGCTGTTTGCGCAGCTTCGGCAAGGCGTTGCCGAATTCCTGCAGGCGCGAGTACTTGTCGCTGTCGCGCACCTCACGCCAACGCGGGTGATAGCGGTACTGCTTGCGCCCGCGCGCATCGCGGCCGGTGGCTTGCAGATGGCCCTGCGGGTCGGCGCAGATCCACACGTCGGTGTAGGCCGGCGGTACGGCCAGGGCATTCAGGCGCTTGATCTCGTCTGCGTCGCGGATGCGCTCGCCCTTGGGATCGAAGTACTGGAACTTGCCTCGCAGCGTCTTGCGACGGATGCCGGGCTGGGTGTCGTCAACGTAATGCAGGTCGCGGGGCAGCGCAGAGTCGGACATGGGGCGGATTCCTTGGCAACACATCAGGCCGGTATGTCTGATTGACCGCAGCCGTATGCGGTCGTGCCAAAAGATTGCTCAAGCCAGCACGGCGACCGCCTTGATCTGCGCCCAGAGCGTTTGGCCGGGGCGCAGTTGCAACTGGTCGCGGGAGAAGCGCGTGATGCGCGCCAGCAACGGCGTGCCTCCCGCGTCCAGGCGCACCAGCACGTGGGCGCTGTTGTCCGCGGCAATTTCCTGGGTGACGGTGACCGGCAGGCGGTTGAGGATGCTGCTGTGCTCCTCGGCTTGCAGGCTGAGGCTCACATCCCGTGCCTGCACCTTGATGCGCAGCGCCTTGCCCAGCGCCAGCGGTGCGTGGGCCACGCGCATGTGCAGGGCGCTGGCGGGCAGTTGCAGGGTGAGCAATTGGTAGTGGTCGTCGTAGGCGCTGACCGTGCCATTGATGACCACACCGGCATCGTCACCCCGCGCCAGGGGCAGGTCGAGCCGCGCCAACGTTTCACCGATGGGGCCGCTGGCCAGGGCCTTGCCGCCGCTGAGCAGCACGATGTGATCGGCCAGGCGTGCCACTTCATCCTGCGCATGGCTGACGTACAGCACCGGGATATCCAGTTCATCGTGCAGGCGTTCGAGGTACGGCAGGATTTCACCTTTGCGCTGACTGTCGAGGGCAGCCAGCGGCTCATCCATCAGCAGCAGGCTCGGGCTGGTGAGCAAGGCGCGGGCGATGCCGATGCGCTGACGCTCACCGCCGGAGAGGTGCTGGGGGTGGCGGTCGAGCAGATGGCCGATGCCCAGCAACTCAGTCGCCTGGGCCATGTCCACCCGGCGCTGTTGGCGCGGGATGCGCTTGAGGCCAAACTCCAGGTTGGCGCGCACTGACAGGTGCGGGAACAGGCTGGCCTCCTGAAACACGTAGCCCAGCGCACGCTTATGCGGCGGCACGTACAGCCCGTTACGACTGTCTTGCCAGACCTCATCATTGATCTGGATAAAACCGTCCTCGGCGCGCTCCAGCCCGGCGATGCAACGCAGGCAGGTGGTCTTGCCGGAGCCGGAATGCCCGTACAGCGCGGTCACGCCACGGCCGGGCAGGTGCAGGTCCACGTCGAGGGCAAAGCCCGCGTACTTGAGGTTAAGGCGTACATTGATCATCGACATCAGCTCCAGCCCATCCTAGTTTTACGGCTGGAGTAGAGCGCCAGCAACACAAGGAACGCGAACACCACCATGGACCCGGCCAACCAATGGGCCTGGGCGTATTCCATGGCTTCCACATGGTCGTAGATCTGCACGGAGACCACGCGCGTCTTGTCCGGGATATTGCCGCCGATCATCAGCACCACGCCGAATTCGCCGACGGTGTGCGCAAAGCCCAGGATCGAGGCGGTGATAAAGCCGGGTCGGGCCAGGGGCAACATCACCGTGAAGAACGTGTCCCACGGGTTGGCACGCAAGGTCGCGGCCACTTCCAGCGGGCGTGTGCCGATGGCGGAGAAGGCGTTTTGCAACGGCTGCACCACAAACGGCATGGAATAGATCACCGAGCCAATCACCAGCCCGGCGAAGCTGAAGGTGAGGGTGCCCAGGCCCAGCCATTGGGTGAACTGGCCGAAGTAGCCATTGGGCCCCATAGTCAACAACAGGTAGAAACCGATCACCGTCGGTGGCAGCACCAACGGCAAGGCGACGACCGCACCGATGGGGCCGCGCCACCAGGAACGGGTGCGCGACAGCCACAAGGCAATCGGAGTGCCGATGACCAGCAGGATCACGGTGGTCAGTGAAGCCAGTTTGATGGTCAACCAGATAGCGGAAAAATCGGCACTCGATAACGGCATTTACTTGGCCAGCTCGTAACCATAGGACTTGATGACGGCAGCGGCTTTAGGCCCTTTGAGGTATTCAACCAACGCCTTGGCAGCGGCGCTGTCTTTGCCCTTGTTGAGAATCACCGCGTCCTGTTTGATCGGGTCGTGCATGGACGCCGGAACGATCCACGCCGAACCGCTGGTGACTTTGCCGTCTTTATAGATCTGCGACAAGGCCACAAAGCCCAGCTCGGCGTTGCCGGTGGACACGAACTGATAGGCCTGGGTGATGTTCTGGCCTTCGACAATCTTGTCCTTGACCTTGTCGGTCAGACCTTCCTTGGCCAACACCTGGGTGGCCGCCAGGCCATAGGGTGCGGCTTTCGGGTTGGCAATCGACAGGTGCTTGAACTGGTTTTTCTTCAGCACGTCGCCTTTGGCGTCGACGTAACCGTCCTTCGCCGACCACAGTGCCAGGGTGCCGACGGCGTAGGTGAAGCGCGAACCCTTGACGCTGTCGCCTTCGCTTTCAAGCTTCTGCGGGGTGGTGTCGTCGGCGCTCAGGAACACTTCGAATGGCGCGCCGTTCTTGATCTGGGTGTAGAACTGGCCGGTAGCACCGTAGGCCGCGACCAGCTTATGCCCGGTGTCTTTTTCGAAGTCGGCGGCAATCGCCTGGATCGGCGCGGTGAAGTTGGCGGCCACGGCCACCTGGACTTCATCGGCGTGGGCGGCGGTGGCCATCAGGGCGATCCACGTCGCCAGGCAGGTCGATACTAAACGCGGGGTGGTGCTGAAGGTCATATACGGCTCCGATGCCTGTGTAGTTGGAGAAGTGCTGGAGGGCTGCAAGTCGCTGTATGTATAGGTATATAGCGAATAAATGGCAAGCAGAAAAAAAGCCGTCGTCGATGCGCCGAGATTTCTCTGCAACGCTCTAAGGGTGACCTACATCCATGGGCCGCCGATGCAAGGATAGTGAGGCGCTTTCGGGAAGGAACAACCCATGGAGAAAAGCTACGCCTATGTGAGCGTCGGGGCGACCAGCCTTGCCTCGTCCGAGAGCCAGATACAGCACTGGATCGATGACCGTGTCCTGCAACGGTCCAGGCTGGCGCCAGAGGCCAAGGCGCTGATCAAGACCACTTCCAGGGTGCCGGTGAAGTTCTCGGTCTACGCCGACCGTGACGACACTGACCAGGCGCCGATTATTGAGGCCTGGGAAGAAGTGCCGCTGTGGCATTTGCTTAATGATCGTTATGACTGGAAGAACTTCGTTGGCAAATGGCAAAAAACCGCAGTACGGGTCGAACCCCGGATGCCACGCTATTACGGGGCCGTCGCCGAGCAACTGACGTTCACTCGATTCTTTCTCGACAGCATCCGTACCGCCAGTCAATCCAGGGTTACCACCGGCACGTCCTATACCCTGGTGTTGCCCGAGAGGAACCTGGTGAAGACCGAAGTGGTGCTGTGCAGTGTCTGGAGTACCACCAACCGGTTGCTGGCGAAGATCTGGTTCGATGTGCCGTTGATCGCGTTGTCGTTAAAGGATTGGCCCAAGGCTATCAGTACCGCGTGGCCCGGTTTGCGGATTGGCGCGCGGTCGGGGGACTACATCGACTATTCCAGGGACCCGACAAAGAACCAGGTTTGGCTTGTACCCTTCGACGAGCCCGTCGCCGATGTCGACTTTATGATTCTGCCCCGCTGGGTCTCCGGTTCAGTGGTGCTGCCCGACATCGATATCGGCGTCGATCAATGCGTGGTCGTGACCCTGCGGCGACTGCCAGGAACACCTGCGGAACAGACCTACACCGTCAATATCCCGCAGGCCTATTGGTCGCGAGCCAAATGGGGCTATTACTTGAGCGTCTACATGAATCATCGCTGCCAATGGGTCAACTGTGGCGTGCTGGCCGACGACCAATTGATCTCGGTCAGCAGCGATCAGGAAAACCACTGGTATGTGCGAAATGATGCGGCGCAGGCATTGATTACTGTACAGATCGTCGCCCGGGACTTCACCCAATGGCCACAACGCCTTCCGCCCGTCGATCAACTGCCGAGAGCTCCCAGGGCCTGGCAGAAGTGGGACGGACTGGCCCGAAGCGTGGGCAACGCCCAGCTCACCGAGACCTACATTCAATCGCTGGTCAAACGTTGCCTGGCCAAGACCGGCCTGCCGAACGGAACCACCGAGCGGATCAAGACCGGGAAACGTTTTCGCTACAAGTACCTGGTGGGTTACCCCATGCATTCGTCGGGCATGTCGGCCTACAGTCCACCGCGCTACAAATATTTCTCCTTCGCCCAGGTGATGATCGGCGAGCCACAGCGCAGTGCGTTTTACCGGGAAAAAGTCGGCGAAATACATTTGGACGGCGAGCCGCTGTCACCCTCCGAAATCAAAGCGTTGTCCGGTTTGCGGGATACCCTGGTCGCGGAATTCCTGGTCGATGTCGACAGCCTTTCCCATAGTGCAGACTTCAAGAAGTTGTTCGATGACACCTGCGATGCCGTCGCCCGGGTTCGAGTTGGCCAGTTCCTGGCGGATACCAAAGAGCAGGACGCTGAATTGCGCTCAGTCGCCTTTCGATACCTGAAGGGCGACCTCAAGCCACAGGCGTTGCTGTTCAAGGAGAAGGTGGTGCCGAACGCCTTGGTCGTGGCGTTTTCGTCGAACAAAGCGTTGCTGGTATCGCTGAATATCGCAGGCCCCAAGTGGGTTGAATGGCAGCCCAGTACGGCGCCAGGTCAACCCAGTGAGAAGCTGATGGCCTTCATCGGTGCGCACCTGCCGCCGGTGGATAAATTCAGCCTGACGCGCAAGGATTTCCACCCTCGAAAAAAACGCTATGGCTATCACTACCGACGCTTTCCACCGCAACCGATTACGTTTCGAACCACCGAAGACCTTGCGCTTGAGTTGCGCCAGGCGGCCATCGCGGAAATCAAGCAGCAGATGGACTACGCCGTGTTTTCTTCCGACGAAGAGCGGCGCCGCGCAAAAACAGGCATGTTCAAAAGCCTTGTGCGGGTGGTGTCGGCATTGGTCATCGCGTCCATTGGCCCCACCGGTGGATTGGGTGCGCTGTTACTGTCAGGGATGATCCGGTTCGTCGCCAACATCAGCGACGTGAGCTTTGACTATGCACTGGCGCAGAACAGTGATCGCCCGGAGGAGTACGCGGCCTACATTCATGAGTGCAAATTGGGGGTGTTGCTCGGGCTAGTCGATCTGGGGGTGGACGTGACTGTCGCCAGCCGCAAGCTGCGTGTCCTGCTCAAGCAGTCAACCCTGGCCGCCAAGTTTGCCGTGCCCGTGCTGAACGTACCGCAGCCCGTCGATACACCGGCTAGCGTAGCGCTCAATGACGACAGCCAGGATGTGTTCCTGCTTACGCCCACCTGGCTGGCAGCGATGCGTGAGCGCTTGCGCAAGACTTTCCGTAGTGACAATGAGTTGGCCGAGCTGACGGGCTACCGTGAGGTTTCCAGCACCTGTGGTTACACCCAGGCCAGCCGCTGCGCCGAACACCTGTTGAAGAACGGCTGGGAGGTCCAGGGGATTGGCCTGCTGGTTTTTTCCGAACTGCATGACAACCAACCGCAACCGCACTTTGCGCTCTGTCTGCGTCACGAGGGTGATACCGCCATCATGGACAGCGCCCTCAGCCATCTTGATCCGGACGCCGACAAGCGCATCTATTTCGGCACGCTGGGTAGTTGGGAGCAGTACCTCAAGGCGCTGCCTGGATTGCAGAATAAAGTGGTCTGCTACAAGTTCTATGAATCGCTGGCACACGCCAGTCATGAGGTCGATGGCGTCTTTGCACTGGGCATCAGTTGGGCAGGGTTTTTCAACCAAGGCAGTTGCAGCGTGATCAACTTGCCGTCGCGTTATACGGAACAGATCCACCGGCAGATCCAGCGACTGTGGAGCGAGGTGTTCCACCAACTCGGCCCTAGCCCGTTCGACAACTCCGCGCCCGCACAGGAAACGCTCCATTCGTTCAGCCAGGCTGACCTGTTGAGCCAGGTCAGTAACCTCACCAGCCTGGTGAACGAGTCGGAGGAGTTGTTGCGCCGTACCCTTGGCGTCGAAGCCGTTCGCGACCTGCGGACGCAACTGTTGGGCCTCCTGCAAACCTGGCAAGGGGAGCCGAAGCCGGAGATTCTCGACCTGATAAGCGAGGTCATGAGCGCAGAAGCTGCCATGGTGCAACACGCGCTGATGCACCTGGAAATGCTGCAATCAGGATTGCCGGCGAACCTCACCGCAGGCGGTGACGCGTTAGTGGACTGCATTGATTGGATCGCCATGCGCGCCGAGCAGGAAGATGACAAGTGGCGCGAAGGCGTGCGCCAACTCGTGCAACGGTATGTCACTGGCGACAAGGCCTCCGTCAGTCTTTTCGCGATAGAAGCACTGGACCTGTTGTACGAGCAGGCCAAGACGGACGCCGAGCTTGCCTTTCATCATTCCCGTTCGGTGAGTTTCGGGCGCTTGTCAGCCGCCAGTGGCCGCGCGTTGTTCGCCACAGGGCTGGCGTCCATTCGCGGCGCGGACCTTGCTCGTCAGCCCGAGTGCTTTTTTGCCCTGATCCTGCGCAGCCAGCCCTATGCCCAGGACAACGAGCACTTTGCGCGGGTGGTGTATGGCATCAGCGCACTGCGCCAGAACCGTTTTGCGGTGCTGAGCCCGGCCCACGAAAGCCGGCTCAGTGGGTTTGAGCCGGTTGACGCGGTGCTGTTCTAGCGGCCGAAGCGGGCAAGGCGCTGTAGCGTTTGCTCCGCCAATTCGCGGGTCAGTTCATAGGTCGTGGTGTCTTTGCCCAGGCGCAGTGCCTGGCCGGACCATAGGTTGCTGAAGCCCGCTTCATCCTTGGCCTTGAGCGGTATCAGCGCACCGCCGGAGGTGGGGAACGCCGGTGCGGCCGGGTTGATCGCGCCCAACTCGCGCATCACCCGGTTGACGATGCCCCGTGCCGGGCGACCGGTGAACAGATTGGTCAGCGCGGTTTGGCTGGCCTGGGCATGGCGCAATGCATAGTGATGTGATGCCGTGACGTTGGCTTCGGGAGTAAACAGATACGCCGTGCCAATCTGCACCGCCGAGGCGCCAAGCGCAAAGGCCGCGACAATCCCACGCGCATCACCGATGCCCCCAGCGGCAATCACCGGCACGCTGACGGCGTCGACGACTTGCGGCAACAGGGCGAACAGACCGATCTGAGTATTGAGGTCATCACTGAGGAACAAGCCACGGTGCCCGCCGGCTTCACTGCCCATGGCGATGATCGCGTCGCAACCGTGCTGTTCCAGCCAGATGGCTTCCTCAACAGTGGTCGCCGAGGACAGCACTTTGGCACCGGTGGCTTTAACACGGTCCAGCA
Organism: Pseudomonas azotoformans; assembly: GCF_900103345.1. NCBI lineage: Bacteria > Pseudomonadati > Pseudomonadota > Gammaproteobacteria > Pseudomonadales > Pseudomonadaceae > Pseudomonas > Pseudomonas azotoformans. The sequence goes on along the minus strand of NZ_LT629702.1, from coordinate 1,545,596 downwards.
GGGACTTTTCCGGCAGGCCAAAGTGAAAGCTGACCACCTCTGGGCGGAATTCTTCGACGACCTGGCACGCCGCGTCATTGAACGGTTCGCGATTGGAAACCGGGGTGGGCGCATCAAAGTCGGCGCCCAGTTCGCGGTAGTAGGGTTCCAGCAGTGCCTTCCAACGACGATCACGCTCAGGGTCTGGCGCGGGCGGTTGGTGGCAGAAGAAATTGACGTTGATCGGACTCGGGCTGGCCTGGCGAATGGCGATCAGCGCTTCGCGCAGTTGCGAGAGGCTCAGTGCCGCTGCCGGCAATGAGCCCAGCGCGCCCGCCTGGTTGGCGGCGATGACCATGGCGGTGGTCGTGCCCACCGCCATGGGAGCCTGGATGATCGGCAATTCAATGCCCAGCAGGTCGAGAAGGCGGGTGTCTGGCCAGGTGCTCATGGGATGCGTCTCCAGCGTTAGTGAGGCTTTTCGCTGTTTTAGCAGGGCCCATGGCCCCCGGCCACTCTGTTTTATTCACTGGACGAACGCGTCGTTTCGTGGTGCATCATCAATCGATGGCGTCGCCCAGCACGGCGTGAATGCGTTCGGCGATATGGGTTGCATGGGTTTCCAGCGCGAAGTGGCCGGTGTCGAGCAGTTCTACCACGGCATTCGGGTTGTCGGTTTTATAGGCATGGGCGCCTGGCGGGATAAAGAATGGGTCGTTCTGGCCCCAGATCACCAGCGTCGGTACGTGCGTGGCCTTGAAGAACGCCTGGAACGCCGGGTAAAGCGCAAGGTTGTTGCGGTAGTCGAGGAACAGGTCCAGTTGGATCTCGTCATTGCCGGGGCGCTGCATGAGCAGTACATCGAGCATGTAGGATTCCGGGGCTACCCGCTCTGGCTGCTTTACGCCGTGCAGGTACTGGTAGCGCGTGCCTTCCAGGCTGATCACTGCGTTGCGGATCACCTCGCGGTTGGCCTGGCTCGGCTCGGCCCAATAGGTACGAATCGGCGCCCAGGCATCACCCAGGCCTTGCAGGTAGGCGTTACCGTTCTGCGACACCAGCGCGCTGACCCGTTCCGGATGTGCCACGGCCAGGCGCAGGCCCACCGGCGCGCCATAGTCGAAGACATACAGAGCGTAACGGCTCAACGCCAGCGCATCGACAAAATGCCCGACTGTGATTGCCAGGTTATCGAAGCTGTAGACGTAATCGCGCTCGGCCGGCACCTCGGTGAAACCGAAGCCTGGCAGGTCCGGCGCAATGACCCGGAAGCGCGTGGCGAGCAGGGGGATCAGGTCGCGGTACATGTGCGACGAACTGGGAAAGCCGTGCAGCAGCAAGATGACCGGTGCCGTTGCAGCGCCAGCTTCGCGGTAGAACATGCGCACGCCGTCGGCATCGATGTGGCGGTAGTGAATGACAGGGGTTTGAGTGGTCACGATGGAGAGCCCTTTGTAACTTGATTGAATTGATTTACGGGTTACAGTTTTAAAAAGCTGCGCCGAATTTCGTAACCTGTCAAATAATTTATTCAGGTTAGCTTTTTGTGTTTGGTAACTATCTTGATATTGAAATAGCGGTTACGATGTAGGCGCTCACAAGAGGATTGCCCATGACCCTTTCCCCACCCACTACCGCCCCCTCGGAACCTTACGTACTAGCCGACGATCCGGTGCTGGACATGCTCAACACTCTTGCGAATATCGACGGCGTGCCGTGGGATTTCTGGCAGACCGATGCCGACGTAGCCGCCTGGCTGGTGCGCCTGCATTGGGTTGAACAGAACGGCATCCCGTTGTTTGAACCGGACGCCTTGCTCAGCGCCGCACGGGAGCTGCGCGAGGTGATTCGTGCGCTGGTGGCTGCGCGCAAAGCGCAACAACCCGGCAATCCGGCGGCGCTTAACAGCTTTTTACGCAAGGCAGTGAGCCATCCGCAGTTGGTATGGCGTGCTGGCGAGACGCCAACGCTTGAGCGCCAGCGCAAGCAGCAGACGGCAGAACAGTTCCTGGCGCCGATTGCCGAGGCGGCCGCCACGTTGTTGGTGGAAGGGGATTTCAATCTGATCCGGCGCTGCGAGCATCCGGAATGCATCTTGTGGTTTTATGATCGCACCAAGGCCCACAAGCGCCGCTGGTGCAGCATGGCGTTATGTGGCAATCGGCATAAGGTCGCTGAATTTCGTAAACGCAAACTGAAGCTTTAAAGGAGATGGCTTTGCACAACATTCAGGAGCAACACATCGCGGCAATCCGCGTCTCGGGCTTGAAAGTACGTACGCGCAACGCGGATGAGATGACACCGTCCAGTGCGAAGATCGGCCCGATGTGGCAGCGATTTTTCAGTGAGGGACTGCACGAGGGCATCCCGGGAAAACTGCCGGCGTCACCCGTTTATGGGGTGTACAGCGACTATGAGTCGGATGCGCATGGCGAGTTTGACGTGACAGCGGGCGTTGCCACCGTTGAGCCGGCGGATGGGTTCGAAAGCCTTATGATAGTACCCGGACGCTACCTGGTGTTCGAAGCCCGTGGCCAGATGCCAGAGGCGATCATCAGCACCTGGCAACAGATCTGGACCTACTTCCAGCAGCCTGGCGCGCAGGCCCGTGCCTTTGTCACTGATTTCGAGGCTTACCAGGCGGACGACCTGGCGTTGATCCACATCGGGATCCGCTAGGTCTTCGACGCCTGTTCTCGGGCGAGCAACTGCTGCTTGCGTTCCACACCCCAGCGGTAGCCCGACAGCTCGCCATTGCTGCGCACCACGCGGTGGCAAGGGATTGCCACCGCCAGGCTGTTGGCGCCACAGGCCTGGGCCACTGCACGGAACGACTTCGGTGCGCCGATGCGCTCGGCGATCTGCGCGTAGCTGGCCGTGCTGCCCGCTGGAATCTCGCGCAAGGCTTGCCATACCCGTTCCTGGAATGCCGTGCCGCGCAGGTCCAGTGGCAGGTCCAGGCCGAGCGCGGGTGCTTCGATAAACCCCACGACCTGCGCAATCAGTTGCTCGAAACTCGGATCGGCGCCCACCAGTTCGGCGTTGGGAAATTGGTCCTGTAGCTCGCGCACCAGTTGGTCCGGATCATCCCCCAGCAGAATCGCGCAGACGCCGCGAGCGCTCTGCGCCACCAGGATCGCTCCCAGTGAGCACTGCCCGACGGCGAACAGGATCGCCGTATTGGTGCCGCCGGCCTTGTAGTCGCTGGGCTTCATGCCAAGCAGTTTGTCGGCGGATTCATAAAAGCGACTGTTGGAGTTGAAGCCGGCGTCATACAGTGCATCCGTCACCGAGTGCGCGCCCTTGAGACCCTCGCGCACCTTGCGCGAGCGATGGGCGCTGGCATAACCCTTGGGTGTCAGGCCAGTGACGGCTTTGAACACACGGTGAAAATGAAAAGGGCTGAGGTTGGCGTGCTGCGCCAACGTGTTCAGGCTGGGCGGGGTGTCGGCCTGTTCGATATGCCGACAAGCGTCGGCCACCAGTTGTGCATGCTGCGCTGCGAGCTGGGTCTGGTCGCCGGCCGCGCGTTTGCTGGCACGATAACCGGCGGCTTCGGCCTGCGCCGGGGTGTCGAAGAGCTCGATGTTTTCCGGACGCGGCAAGCGCGACGCGCTACTGGGGCGGCAGTACACGCCGGTGGTCTTCACACCGTAGACGAACAGCGCATCGGCCTTGGGGTCGCGGGCCAGTATGGCAGCCCAGCGCGGGTCTTGTTCGGTAGTCATGGTCGGCACTCTTGACGGATCCCGGCCAGATTAGCCGGGTCGCGAACACCTGGCACTCTGAAGCTTGCGGTCAAATCAGCCGGCGGTGCGAAAGGTCAGGTTGATGCGTTGCGGACCCATTACCGGGTGCATGCCTTCCTTGATCGGCATCACACCATGAAAGCGCAGGCGGTCCACGCCGCCCCAGACCACCACGTCGCCATGGAACAGCGAGACTTTGCGGGTCTTGTCGCTGCGCGCGTGCCCACCAAACAGAAAAATCGCCGGCAGGCCGAGCGAGACGGACACCACCGGTTCGCTGTAGCGACGCTCATTCTTGTCTTGATGCAGCGACATTTTTGCGCCGGGTACATAGCGGTTGATCAGGCAGGCGTCCGGGGAAAAGTCAAGGAAACCGGCCTCTTCAGCCGCCTGCACGGCCAATTGGCGCAGGGTATCCGGCATCTGCGGCCAGGATTGCTGGCTACGTGGGTCCACGGGTGAGTAACGGTAACCGGAGGTGTCGGTAGTCCAGCCCAGCTCGCCGCAACTGCTCAATGCCGCCGACATGGTAAAACCACCCGGTGTGACCATTTGCCGAAACGGTGATTGAGCCAATACCCGTCGCAGTTCTGGCAGAAGACGCTCAATCCAGGGCAGGGCGAAGCCCTTTAATACGTAGGACTGTTCACCAATTTTTTCGCACCCAGCGGGTTGCTGCAAGGCGTCGTCGGCGAACAGATCTTCGGTGGGGCCGGACATCGGCTTACAGCGCCTTGCTCACATTGATGTCGGTGATTTCATCACTGGCATCGTGAATTTTCGCCAGCGCTTGCTTGGCTTCTTCGACGCTGTTGGTTTGCAGTTGTGCGAACTCAAAACGGCGTTCGCCGTTGAGCTTGTACTTGATCACGTATTTGGTAGTGGCGGTCACGGTCATGTCCTGTGGGGTGTTCGGGTCAGCTCAGCTTGGAGCTGGTACGGCGCACAATGCGGATCTTGTGGGACAGCGCAGGTTTGCGGGTCACGCTGATGGCTCGGCGCGTGACCACGTCCAGGGTGATGTTCCAGAACCCAGTGCTCGGTGCGGTGATTTTGGCGGGGAACTTGTCGAATGCGCCACCGTGGTAAGTGTGACGACCGCCATTCTTAAAGCTGCGAAAATTCGCATCGCTCATCAGACGGATATTACAAGTCTGCGAGCATTCGATGACAACAATGTCTCCCTCGTTGAGGTGCTCGCGCTGGTGGATGAATTTCATGGGGGGTGTCTCCAGAAGGGCTTTTTCTGAAAAATCAGAACGATACGTAGGTTAAGATGGAGTTTATCAGCCCCAGCGCGTTTATTATCGGCCCGTCTTCAACGACGTCGACAATTTAAAACAGTTATTTACCGAGTTATCAGGGATAAATCCTACGTGGGCGGGAGAAAAATACCATCCCCGCTGTCGTAGGATCTTTATCGGAGGTTTTGTATGAAGTGGAGTGTGTTGGTTCTGGCCTTGGCGATTGGTGGGTGTGCTTCGGTTGCAGATATCAAGCAGACCCCGCCGACCCTAGCGGTCATTTCCGGGAAGAAGCCGCAGGAATATGCTGCCTGTGTCGTGCGCAAACTATCCGCCACGCGCCGCCCGCCGCAGATCGAGCCCCATAAGGACGGTGTGCAGGTGATCGTGCCGCAGAAATTCTCGGCTGACCCGTCGGCGATTTTCGAGATCGAAGACCGTTCCAGTGGTAGCAGTATCAAGCTCTACGAGAGCATGTCCAATGTGCCGATCCGTCCCGGTGATGTGAAGAAGGCCGGTGAAGAGTGCATTTCCGGCTCATAACGCCGTTTTACCCAGCCACTTCGAATCCGATCAAAAAGCCTGGCCCCGCCATTGTGGGGCCGGGCTTTTTTTGATGGCGCGTTTTGGGAGTTGTCGCGAGGGGCTCATTCCCCTACCATTTGTAGGCTTATGCCATAAACGCCTAAGCATATAACTATAAAAATGGAGTCGTGATGATGTCTCTGGAACGAGTACTGGTGGGCAGTGCGCTGATGTTGCTACTGGGCAATGCCAGCGCGTTGGATGGGAAGAAGATCTTCACCGAAGGCGGTTCGCAGCCCGGCGCCATGCCCTGTGTCGCCTGCCACGGTGCCGATGGTGGAGGGCTGGCCGCAGCGGGTTTCCCCCGGTTGGCGGGCTTGCCTGCACCCTACCTGCGTAAACAACTGGAAGACTTCAAGCGCGGCAGTCGCGCCAACCCGGTGATGCAACCCTTGGCGACTGCGCTCACCGACGCTGAAATCGACGCGGTCAGTCAGGCGCTGGCGGTCATGCCTGGCGCGGTCCCGCAAGCGGTTCATCGCAGCGAGATGCCTGTCGACGCTGCGCAAAAACTCGCGCAGCAGGGGGCGTGGGAGCGGCAAATTCCAGCGTGTGCCAGTTGTCATGGCCCAGCTGGTACGGGTGTCGGCGATGCGTTTCCACCGTTGGCCGGTCAGCCTGCCGCTTACTTGGCGGCCCAGTTGACGGCTTGGCAAAACGGAACCCGTCACAATGATCCGAATGACTTGATGGGGCATATCGCCAAAGCCCTGACCCCGGCAGAAGTGCAGGGTGTCGCCCAGTATTTCGCAGCGTTGAAGTGGGAGGCCAAGCCATGAGTCCGCTGATATTGGCCTTGGGTCTGTTGGGCATGCCGTCCGCCCACGCGGCCACGATCGCGATGGAAGACCAATCGCAGTTGCAACCTGTCGCTGGCCACGCACCGGTCACTCAATTCCAGCCACCTCAGGAAAGTGAGCTGCCCGACAACGCCTACGGCAAGCTGGTCAAGGATGGCTATGCGCTGTTCGTGGATACCCGGCGTCTGGCGCCGAAATTTGTCGGCAACGGGCTCAATTGCAGCAATTGCCACCTGGACCAGGGGCGCCTGGCCAATTCGGCGCCGTTGTGGGCGGCTTACCCGATGTACCCGGCGTACCGAAAGAAGAACGACAAGGTCAATACCTTTGCCGAGCGATTGCAGGGATGTTTCCAGTTCAGCATGAATGGCGGTACGCCGCCGGCCGCTGACAGCCCCGAAATCACTGCACTGTCGGTGTATGCCTACTGGCTGGCCAGTAAGGCGCCTTTAGGCGTTGAGTTGCCGGGCCGGGGTTATCCCGACGTGGCGCAGCCGGCCAAGGGTTACGACATCGCCCAAGGCGCCGAGGTGTACAAAGGGCAATGCGCGGTCTGCCATGGCGTCGAAGGTCAGGGCCAGAAGGTCGGTGACAGCTACGTGATGCCACCGTTGTGGGGTAAGGATTCCTACAATTGGGGCGCCGGCATGCACCGCATCAATACGGCGGCGTCCTTCATCAAGCACAACATGCCATTGGGCAAGGGCGGCAGCCTGAGCGACCAGCAAGCGTGGGACGTTGCGGCCTACGTCAACAGCCACGAACGACCGCAGGACCCGCGGCTAGTTGACGGCTCGGTGGAGAAGACTCGGGTTAAATTCCACGCCAATGACGGCATCAATCTCTACGGCCAAACCGTAGAAGGCGTGCTGATTGGGCAGGGCATCCGTTAAACTCTCGGCCATTCAATGCAAAAATGCCGCGCAAACCCTCGGTTTGTGCGGCATTTGTTTTTTCGGGAAGTCTTTTATGAAGCGTGAACACGTCAGGGCTCGCCAGGCCGAAGGCCAGATATCAGCCACTCATATCATTCAGAATCCGGCCGACTTGGGGGAGTGGATCGTATTCTTCAAGAAAAGCGGCGGCCGCAGCTTTTTCCTGGTGGACGATCAGGATGAAGTCGAGTCTTTCCCACGGCTGGATGACTTGGTGGAGACCATTCGTGGCCTGGGTATCAAGTTCGCCGATATCCAGCTGTAGCCGCGACGCTTACTTGCACACCACCACGACACTACGGCTTTTGAAGTTGCCGACGTCCTGGCCCAGGGTCTTTTCACTTTCCTTGAGCGAAGGTGTGCCTTCGGTGCCGACGATACGGTAACCGGTGCCTGCGCAAGAAGCGTCGGCCTTTTCATAGCAACTGGCCCAGGAATTGGCTTCACCCGAGCAGTCGATGGTCAGGCCTTGCTCACCGTTTTTCAGGTAGACGTCAGAGGTGGTGGTGCATCCGGCGAGCGCCAGTGCTGCAGTCAGTGCCAGAATCTTGTTCATGTAGGTTCATCATCGAGGGTGTTGGAAGGGCGCTGACACTGTCGTGGGGCGTTTCGGCGAGATTATAGCGAACTGCCATCTACGTACAGACAAACACAAAAAAGCCCCGTTCACCGGGGCCTTTTGCACAGGGCGTTGACGTTTACTTGCCCTTGGGCCGTTTGCTCGAAGCGTGGCCCGCTTCATCCACAAACACCTCAGCTACAGCGATAGCCTGGCTTTCGCTGGCGAATGCGCCGGCGACGCTGTCGCCGTGGAAGTTGATCAGGTGCCAACCGTCCGCTCGCTTGGTGATCAGGTAGCCGTTCACGCCTTTTGGTTCTGACATCTATCAAGTATCTCGTGGTCTGGTTCAAGGGCCTAATGATAGCGCCAAATGTCGCGGGCACGCGCAAGTTATTCTAGGTCAGTGTTGCAGCCGTAAAAGCATGCTAAAAAGGTCGTAGCCCTTGGAAATACGGAGGTGCAGGCTTTTTTGGCCGTGCCGGTGCCGATGCGCTTCGTAAGATGCGCGGAACTTACGCCGACATTTTTTCTCTATGATGACATCGCAACGCCAGCAGGACCCATTGTAAGGTGACTGCGGCCTGATTAGACTGCGCCGAATTCCGTACGCACAGCCCTTTGTAAGGACCCATATGATCAAGAAATGCTTGTTCCCAGCAGCCGGTTACGGCACTCGCTTCTTGCCAGCGACCAAGGCCATGCCCAAAGAGATGCTGCCGGTGGTGAACAAGCCACTGATTCAGTACGGCGTCGAAGAGGCACTGGATGCCGGTTTGAACGAAATTTCCATCGTGACCGGCCGTGGTAAGCGCGCGCTGGAAGACCACTTCGACATCAGCTACGAGCTGGAAAACCAGATCAAGGGCACCGACAAGGAAAAATACCTGGTCGGCATCCGCAAACTGCTGGACGAGTGCTCGTTCTCCTACACCCGCCAGACCCAGATGAAAGGCCTCGGTCACGCGATCTTGACCGGCCGCCCGCTCATCGGTGACGAACCGTTCGCCGTGGTCCTGGCGGATGACCTGTGTGTGAACCTGGAAGGCGACGGCGTACTGACCCAGATGGTCAAGCTGTACCAGAAGTATCGTTGCACCATCGTTGCGGTCCAGGAGGTCGACCCTCAGGAAACCAACAAGTATGGCGTGATTGCCGGCGACGACATCGGTGATGGCCTGATCCGCGTACGTGACATGGTCGAGAAGCCGGCGCCGGAAGATGCTCCGTCGAACCTGGCGATCATCGGTCGTTACATTCTGACTCCGGACATCTTCAAGTTGATCGAGGAAACCGAGCCAGGCAAGGGTGGCGAGATCCAGATCACCGACGCCCTGTTGAAGCAAGCCAAAGACGGCTGTGTGATTGCCTACAAATTCAAGGGTCGTCGTTTCGACTGCGGTGGCGCCGAGGGTTACATCGAGGCGACCAACTTCTGCTACGAGCACTTCTACAAGACTGGCAAGGCTTACTGATTCACCGTGTAAGCAGCCTGTTCCAAAAAAGCCACCTTCGGGTGGCTTTTTCGTTTTTCAGCCCCATGTAAGTCGGTATGCTGGTTGCCTGCCGAGGAGAGAGAAATGGCCTACGATTTTGACCTGTATGTAATTGGCGCCGGTTCCGGCGGTGTGCGTGCGGCACGTTTTGCCGCAGGCTTTGGTGCCAAGGTGGCCGTGGCGGAAAGCCGCTACCTGGGCGGCACATGTGTCAACGTCGGCTGCGTGCCGAAAAAATTGTTGGTGTACGGCGCACATTTTGCCGAGGATTTTGAGCAGGCCAGCGGTTTTGGCTGGTCGTTGGGCGAGGCGAATTTTGATTGGGCCACCCTGATCGCCAACAAGGATCGCGAGATCAATCGCCTCAATGGCATCTATCGCAACCTGTTGGTCAACAGTGGCGTGACCCTGCATGAAGGGCATGCGCGCCTGGTGGACCCGCATCAGGTCGAAATCAATGGCCAGCGCTTTACCGCCAAGCACATCCTGATCGCAACGGGTGGTTGGCCGCAGATTCCGGAGATTCCGGGGCACGAACACGCCATTGGCTCCAATGAAGCGTTTTTCCTCAAGGAATTGCCCAAACGTGTGCTGGTGGTCGGCGGTGGTTACATCGCTGTTGAGTTTGCCGGTATTTTCCACGGCCTGGGTGCCCATACCTCGTTGCTGTATCGCGGCGACCTGTTCCTGCGCGGCTTCGACGGTTCGGTACGCACGCATTTGAAGGAAGAGCTGACCAAGCGCGGCCTGGACCTGCAATTCAATGCCGACATCGCGCGCATCGACAAGCAGGCCGATGGCAGTCTCAAGGCCACCCTGAAAGACGGCCGGGTGCTGGAGGCTGATTGCGTGTTCTACGCCACGGGGCGGCGTCCGATGCTGGATAACCTGGGGTTGGAGAACACCGGCGTCAAGCTCGACAAGCGGGGCTTCGTTGAGGTGGATGACCTGTACCAGACCGCCGAGTCCTCGATCCTCGCTATCGGCGATGTAATCGGTCGTGTGCAATTGACCCCGGTTGCCCTGGCGGAAGGCATGGCCGTGGCGCGTCGCCTGTTCAAGCCTGAGCAGTATCGTGCGGTGGATTACAAGATGATCCCGACGGCGGTGTTCAGCCTGCCGAACATTGGCACCGTGGGGCTCTCCGAAGAAGACGCGAAAGAAAAGGGCCACAAGGTGCAGGTCTTCGAAAGCCGTTTCCGGCCGATGAAACTGACCCTGACCGAGTGCCAGGAAAAGACCCTGATGAAGCTGGTGGTCGACGCCGACACCGACAAAGTGCTGGGTTGCCACATGGTCGGCCCGGATGCGGGGGAAATCGTGCAGGGCCTGGCGATCGCGCTCAAGGCGGGCGCGACCAAGCAGCATTTCGATGAAACTATCGGCGTGCACCCGACGGCGGCGGAAGAGTTCGTCACCATGCGCACGCCTGTAGCGGGCTGATCAGGCCTTGGGTGTTGCCTCTGGCGCCGCTGCAACGGCGGCAGCCAGGCGCAACGCCTCGACACTGGCCTGGGCCTTGATCAGCGCCAGTTCCAGGGTTTTATTGACGTGCTGCTGTTCGCCCAGCGCTTCCTGGCATGACTGGCTCTCCAGCGCCGCTACCCGCAGGCGCTCCTGAAGCAGGGTGCGTTCGCTGTCAATCAGGCTTAGCTGTTCAGTCAGCTTGAGTTGCTGGGCCTGATCCTTGCGGGATTGCTCCTGCAGTGCGGTCAATTCCTTCGCTGTCACCCGATGCTCAATCAACAGCCGCTCATTGTCGCGATGCAGTTGGGTGATTTCATCCTGGCGCACCATGGCGTTCTGTTGGGCCTGGCGCAGTTCTGCCTGTACCTGTTGCAACTGGCCTTCATGGCGGCGCTGTTCCTGCTCGCGCTGCTCTTTTATGGCATTGCGGTAATGCTCCAGCGCGTCCCGGGCATGCAGGTGCTTTTCTTCCAATGAACGAATCTGCTCGTCCTTGTCGTTGATCCTTAGCTCGTAGTCACTGCACGCCTGGCTCAGCCCGGCGTTGCGGGTTTGCTCGGTTTGCAGGCTGGTGCTGGCGGTTTGAAGGGCGGCGCTTTCTTCTGTCAGGGCGGCGGCCTGGATATCGAACTGCTGCTGGAGTTGGCCATGGATCTCCTCAAGGGCTTGCACCTGGGCGAGCAGGGCGGCCTTCTGCTGTTCGAACTGCGCCAGGGCCAGGTCGATTGGCTCCTGGGCTTTCTCTTTCAGGCGCTGGGCTAGTCGCGCCACCAGTTCGCCAAGCTCGTCGTCGATCGGCGCTTCGGTGATGGTGGTGCGGGTTTCGCTTTCATCCAGCTCTTTCAAATAACGATGAATGGTGGTTTTCGAGCCGGTATTGCCCATCTCGATACGCACTGCGTCGATGCTGGGGTTCTCGCCGCGAGCGAGGATTGCCAAGCGGGCCGTTTGAACTACTGCTTTGTTGATGCCGCCGCGAGCCATGGGGTCTCCGTCGATTTCGTAATGTGGTACGTGGTATGTATATACATACTATATCACGTATAAAAACTTGTTTAAATTCATCATTTAACAGATAGGATATTGGCGTATTATCCCGTGTCACACGTCGTGAAACCGCGAAAGCGCAACCAGCAGTACGAATAGGCTTCCGATGAGCGATCTGGATCGTTACCTCAACGCTGCCACCCGCGATAACACGCGGCGTAGCTACCGCGCGGCAATCGAGCATTTCGAAGTGAGCTGGGGCGGGTTCCTGCCGGCGACCAGCGACAGCGTGGCGCGCTATCTGGTCGCCCATGCCGGTTTGCTGGCAGTCAACACGCTGAAGTTGCGGCTCTCGGCACTGGCGCAATGGCATACGAGCCAGGGGTTTCCTGACCCCACCAAGGCGCCCGTGGTGCGCAAGGTACTCAAGGGCATTCGTGCTGTGCACCCAGCGCAGGAAAAGCAAGCCGAACCGTTGCAGCTCAAGCATCTGGAGCAGGTCGTTGCTTCTCTTGATGCTGAAGCGAAAGAGGCGGTGCTAACACAGGACCAGCCCCGATTGCTGCGTGCCAAGCGTGATACCGCGCTGATACTGGTGGGATTCTGGCGTGGCTTTCGCAGCGATGAGCTGTGCCGGCTCTCTATCGAGCATGTGCAAGCCATGCCCGGTGCAGGGATCAGCCTGTACCTACCCCGCAGCAAAAGCGACCGCGACAATCTCGGCAAGACCTATCACACCCCGGCACTGTTGCGCCTGTGCCCGGTGCAGGCCTATAGCGAGTGGCTCAGTGCCTCGGCTTTGGTACGTGGCCCGGTGTTTCGCGGGATTGATCGCTGGGGCAACCTGGGGGAGGAGGGCTTGCACCCCAACAGTGTGATCCCGTTGCTGCGCCAGGCCCTGGAGCGTGCCGGCATCCCCGCCGAGCACTACACCAGCCACTCGCTGCGCCGGGGCTTTGCCACCTGGGCTCATCGCAGCGGTTGGGATTTGAAGTCGTTGATGAGTTACGTCGGCTGGAGCGACATGAAATCCGCCATGCGCTATGTTGAAGCGACGCCCTTTCTCGGCATGACCCTGGCGAGCCAGCCGCTGCTTTGAGATTTCTTCTATTAATACAGTCACCTGATAGGGAAAACCAATCGTCAGCATCAGGTTTGCCAATGAGCCATCGGCGTAGAGAGTGGGTAGGATTCACCTCATCAACTTACAAAGCCCTTCTACAAACCTGACGGAGAGTCAACGATGCCTATCATCAACAGCCAAGTAAAACCGTTCAAAGCTACCGCCTACAAAAACGGCAACTTCGTAGATGTGTCTGACGCTGACCTGAAAGGCAAGTGGTCTGTTGTGTTCTTCTACCCAGCCGACTTCACCTTCGTTTGCCCAACCGAGCTGGAAGACCTGGCTGACAACTACGCCGAATTCCAGAAGCTGGGCGTCGAAATCTACAGCGTTTCCACCGACACCCACTTTGCCCACGCTGCCTGGCACAACACTTCGCCAGCCATTGGCAAGATCCAGTACACCATGATCGGCGACCCAACCCTGACCATCTCCCGCAACTTCGACGTACTGATCGAAGAAGCTGGCCTGGCAGACCGCGGTACTTTCGTTGTCAACCCGGAAGGTCAGATCAAGATCGTTGAACTGAACGACGGCGGTGTTGGCCGTGACGCGTCCGAGCTGCTGCGCAAAATCAAGGCCGCTCAGTACGTTGCTGCCCACCCAGGCGAAGTGTGCCCAGCCAAGTGGAAAGAAGGCGAGGCCACCCTGGCTCCGTCCCTGGACCTGGTCGGCAAGATCTAAGTCTGTGAAGTCTCAAGGGCGGGAATCCGCACTTAAGTAAGCTGCATCCGCCCCCAAAAACGCCCGGGCGAAATTCGCTCGGGCGTTTTTTTGTCTGCAATAAACCGAATGAACAGGAAATCGCCCGTATGTTGGACGCCAATCTTAAAGCTCAGTTGAAGTCATACCTGGAACGGGTCACCCAGCCGATCGAGATCGTCGCCTCCCTCGACGACGGCGCGAAATCCCAGGAAATGCTTGCTCTTTTGCAGGACGTGGTCAGCCTTACGACGCTGATTACCCTGAAAACCGATGGCAACGATGCGCGCAAGCCTTCGTTCTCCATTAACCGCCCGGGTGCCGAGATCAGCCTGCGTTTTGCCGGCATCCCCATGGGCCATGAATTCACTTCGCTGGTGCTGGCCCTGCTGCAAGTCGGTGGCCACCCGTCGAAGGCCAGTGTCGAAGTGATTGAACAGATCCGCGCCCTCAAAGGCGAGTTCAGCTTCGAGACTTACTTCTCGCTGTCCTGCCAGAACTGCCCGGACGTGGTCCAGGCGTTGAACCTGATGGCCGTGCTCAACCCGAACATCCGCCACGTCGCCATCGACGGTGCACTGTTCCAGGCTGAGGTTGACGAACGCCAGGTTATGGCGGTGCCCAGCGTGTACCTCAATGGTGTGAACTTCGGTCAGGGCCGCATGGGCCTGGAAGAGATTCTCGCCAAGCTCGACACCAGCGGCATCGAAAAAGCCGCCGAGAAAATCAGCGCCAAAGAGGCCTTCGATGTGCTCGTCGTCGGCGGCGGCCCAGCCGGTTCGTCGGCTGCGATCTACGCGGCACGCAAAGGTATTCGCACCGGCGTCGCCGCCGAGCGTTTCGGCGGGCAAGTGCTGGACACTATGTCCATCGAGAACTTTATCTCGGTACAGGAAACCGAGGGGCCGAAACTGGCCAGCGCCCTGGAAGCCCACGTGCGTCAGTACGACGTAGACATCATGAACCTGCAGCGCGCCAGTGCCTTGATCCCGGCGAAAAACGCCGGTGACCTGCACGAAATTCGCTTCGAAAGCGGTGCGACCCTCAAGTCCAAGACCGTGATCCTGGCGACCGGCGCTCGCTGGAGAGAAATGGGTGTCCCGGGCGAGCAGGAATACAAGGCCAAGGGCGTGTGCTTCTGCCCGCACTGTGACGGTCCGTTGTTCAAGGGCAAGCGTGTGGCAGTGATCGGCGGTGGCAACTCCGGCGTGGAAGCCGCGATCGACCTGGCTGGTATCGTCAGCCACGTAACTTTGCTCGAGTTCGACAGCAAGTTGCGCGCCGACGCTGTGTTGCAGCGCAAGCTCTACAGCCTGCCGAACGTCGACGTCATCACCAGCGCGCTGACCAGCGAAGTGAAAGGCGATGGCCAGAAAGTCACCGGCCTGGCGTACAAGGACCGGGACAGCGGCGAGTTCAAGACCATCGACCTGGAAGGTATCTTTGTCCAGATCGGTCTGCTGCCCAACACCGACTGGCTCAAAGGCACCGTGGAACTGACGCCTCGCGGCGAGATCATCGTCGATGCGCGTGGCGAGACGTCACTGCCGGGTGTGTTCGCTGCCGGTGACGTCACGACGGTGCCTTACAAGCAGATCGTGATTGCGGTGGGCGAGGGTGCCAAGGCTTCCCTGAGTGCGTTCGACCACCTGATCCGGACTTCTGCCCCGGCGTAAGGACGGCCGCGCAAATGAAAAACCCCATGAGCGATCATGGGGTTTTTTCGTTACAGCGGCGCGGGCTGGATAATTTCGACCCAGTACGCATCCGGGTCCTTGATGAACGCCAGGCTCTTCATGCGGCCATCGCTCAGGCGCTTCTGGAAATCGCAGCCCAGGGCTTCGAAGCGCTCGCAGGCGGCGACGATATCCGGCACCGAGATGCAGATATGGCCAAAGCCACGCGGGTCGGTATTGCCGTTGTGATAGGCGAAGTCGGCGTCGTTTTCGGTGCCGTGGTTGTGGGTCAGTTCCAGGATGCCTGGAATCGACTTCATCCATTGGGTGCGCGCGGCAGCATCGGCCGGGATCTGGGACTTATCCACCAGGGCGAGGAAGTACAGGCTGAACTCGGCTTCCGGGAAGTCGCGTTTTTCAACCAGGGAAAAGCCCAGGACGCGGGTGTAGAAGTCCAGCGACTTGGTAATGTCCTTGACCCGCAGCATGGTGTGGTTGAACACGAAGTTCGCGGTGGCGGTATCAGGTTGGGCAGTGACGCCCGGGAAGGTGTTCAGTTCGTGCAGGCTCATGGGCCCTCCAGAAAAAATGGGGCAAACGCGGCTCTGAAATGTGAGCGGTTCCTTGGCTTGCGGCTGGCATCCGTGCAGCCGGGCCATGATACGCAAGGCTCGGTCCGGTCGCCAGATGAAAAAGCCACGCAGGCCTTGCGGCCTGTGGAGGCTGGGGCTCAAACTTTGGCCATTGAACCTTGGGTGTTTTTCGTAATGACCGAATTTCGTAAACCGCTGTTGAGCATGCTGTGCTTGTGGTTGGGCAGTTCCTGCGTAGTGGCCGCCGAGCCCGAAATTCATTGGCCTAGTGGGTGGCAGGTTGAAGAAGTCGTGGCGGATGACCAGGCACCTGCCAAACCCCAGGCAGTGTCGCGGCAGCGGGCAATCAAGAATGATGAAAACGGTACGACCCTGATGGTCATGGAGTTGACCGGGACGCCGATTGAAGTTGGTCATAAGGTTAATCTTCAAGGCGTACTGCTGGAGATGCGCAAATCCATCCAGAAGGATTTCGCCCAAGGTGGTTATCAAAGCGTGTGCAGCAAGATGCACGCTACAACATTGAGCCGTCTTGAAGCGTTGGAAACTACTTGCGTGATAACCGAGAACGGGCGACACGTGCTCTCGCAAACATTGGTGGGCGCGGTTGATACCGATAAGGCGTATGTTTTTTCATACGCAGGTCAGGCCGAGGCGTACGAAGCCAGCAAGCAAGAAGTCAGTTCGGTGCGCGACAGCCTGAAACTTTAAGTGCGTGAGGCCTGTCGATTTTGAACAAAGTGAAATGTTATTTAAGTTCGATTTCGAACCGATAAAATAAAAAAGCCCCGCGTCAGCGGGGCTCTTTATAAGTCCGGTACGATCAGCCGCGAAGCCAGGAATCTACAGTGGCAGCGCCGTACTGTTCTTTCCATGCCTTGAGGCCACGGTGGTTACCGCCTTTGGTTTCGATCAGTTCACCGGTGTGCGGGTTCTGGTAAACCTTGACCACCCGCGCACGGCGCTGTTTAGGTGCGGTAGCGGCGGCGCTGGATTTGCCCGGGTTTGGATCAAGGATGGAAATGATGTCGCGCAGGCCTTTGCCATAGCTCTTCATCAGGGCTTGAAGCTTTTCTTCGAATTCGATTTCTTTCTTCAGGCCAGCATCGTTCTTCAGGGATTCCAGCTGGGCAAGCTGCTCTTGAAGGGCTTTTTCTGCTGCGCGAAATTCGGCGAGTCTGGACAAAATCTGTACTCCAATAGTGTAGTTGGCTGATATCAACTGCAGACAAAGCTATAAGCCAAGCGCTTTAAGGCGACCCAGGAAAGAAGTCATCCCGCGAGTTCTGCACAGGCAGGAAAAATTGTAGTAGTTAATGCGTCACGAGTAAATCATGTCTTTTCTCTAGACCCAACTATTTCAGTGCAGGTAGTGCATGGCTATTCAATGACGCGCCAGCGATTTAATAAATTCATCACAGGGTAAAGGTTTTCCAAACAGGTAACCTTGCAGGAAGTCCACCCCTTGAGCGGCCAGGTATTCACACTGTTCGCGCGTCTCCACACCTTCTGCAACGATGCCCAAGTCGAGCTTGCCCGACAGCGCTATGATGCTGTCCAGAATATGCCCCGATAGTGCATCTGCACCGATCATGGCGACAAAACTCTGGTCGATCTTCAAGTAGTCCACATTGAAGTTGCGTAAATAACCCAGGCTGGAATGACCGGTGCCGAAATCATCAATGGCAATCATCACGCCCAATTGATGCAACGCGTCGAACAAGCGGCGGGTAATGTCTGTGGGTTCGATCAGCTCGCGCTCGGTCAACTCCAGCACCAGGGTCACCTGGCCCACGGGAAAGGCGGCGAGAAACTCGCGGCAGTCCTCCACCAGTGCCAGGTCGTGGCAGTGGCGTGCGGTGATATTCACACCAATATGGAATCCCGGGCTGAAACGCGTGGCATGAGGCGCCAGTTGCGCGGCGGTCTGGCGCAGGAGGGCACGAGTCATCGGCACGATCAGGCCCGAATGCTCGGCCAGGGGAATAAACAGATCGGGTCGCACCAGCCCTTCCTTGGGGTGTTGCCAGCGCATCAGCACTTCGCAGCCCGCCCATTCACGGGTATCGCCGCGCACCACGGGCTGGAAGTACGGAATGAATTCGTTGGCACCCAATGCCCGTTGCAGTTCGTGGGTGGGGGCCGAAGAGCGCTTTTGCAGCCAATGCGCCAACAGCCCAGCCAGTACCCCAAAGAACACCAGCAGGCTGAACAACGCCGGGTATCGTGCCTGCATGTATCGCCAGACTTCGCCGGCAGGCATGCCCGCGTCGACGCTGTAGTGATAACGCGCGGATGCAAGATGATGGTGGGCCACGGCAAAAACCGGAACCGCTGTGTCATGCACTTTTCCATCGGCCCCCAGCCAATGGGTCCCCACTTGCAGCACCAGGTCGGCGTAACGGCTGATCAGGCGCAGGGCGTTGGTCAGGTGGTAGCCGTCGATCGACGCAAAAGTGGCCTTGTCACCCTCGACCAGCCGGTACACCAGCAGAGCGGTATCCGGTGTCACCGGGTTGCCATTCATCAACCACAACTTGCCATCCACGTAATCATCCGGATTGACCGGTGACGCGTATTGATCGCCAAACAGCGAGCTGCAGTAGATGTTTCTCTGCCAGGACAAGGTGGTTGCCCGCACGAAGGGGCGGCGCGTGACCTGTTCACGCAAGGCCAGCTGTGCGCCGTTATCGCACGGTTGACCTGCCAGCGGCAGCAATGCCTGGGCGGCGAGGGCGGTGTTATCGAGCATCAAATCGAATTGGCGCACGGCTTCCTGTGCGGTCTGGGTGGTGCTTTGTTCCAGGGTGCGTTCGGCTTGCCAATGGAGGATCGCCATGCCTAGTGCAACTGGCACCATGGCGCAAAACACGCTGATCAGGTTGCGGGTGGCACGGCTGCGCGGGCCTTGGACGGTCAGGGGCATGGGGTATAAAAGCCTGTTACGAGATGAGAAAGCCGTCAGCACAGCAGTCGGACTAGATTCGATGATAGTTGCAGTCGCCGCAATAAGCTCGGGCTACCTAGCCGTTCGGTCAGTAGGCAGCCTTGCGGGCGTTACTTATGATCAAAACGTCGGTTTTCCAAGGCGGACTCATCATGAAAAGCAAAAGGCTGGCAGCGGCGTTTCTCGCATTCATGGGTATCACCGTCGGGCCTGCCATGGCAGCAGACGGCACCATCACCCTCAGCGGCGATATTGTTGGCAGCACGTGCCCGATTACCGGGGGGACCGGACCTGGGCCGGGCGCCGGCGCGAGCTTTCCGGTAGCGCTGGAGAAAGTGCAAGCCTCCGCGCTGAAGGCTGCCGGGGATACTGCCGGCAGCAAGCCTTTTTTCATCTATGTTGGCGGCACGGCATCCCCTTGCGCGGCGTCTTCGGTGGCGGTGTTGTTCGAGAGCACCAGCCCCGGGGTCAACCCGCTGACGGGGAATCTGCTCAACACGGCCGCCTCCGGCGCGGCGAATGTGGAGGTGCAAATCATCGATGGGGCCGTGAACCGTCCCATCGACCTGCGGCTGGGGACGACATCCACCCCCGCAATTCCGGACGATGGCATTGCAACGTTGCCATTTGCAGCGCGGTACATTGCTACTGGCGCGGCTGGCAACGGGCCAGTCCAGGCGGCGGTGCAGTACTCCGTGACCTTTCCCTGAGCGAGCCGGGAACAGGAGTGCGCAGCCATGGTGTGTTCGACAAAGGCCCGGCGCTACCTGGGATTGCTGCTGGCCGCACTGTTGCCCGGCGCACCGGTGACGGTCGATGCCGGCGTGATTATCAACGGAACGCGCCATATCTACCCTGAGCGCCAGGCTGAGATCACCATCCAATTGACCAACGAAGACGCCGCAGCACCGCGCCTGGTGCAAGCGTGGGTCGAGCCCGCTGATCGGCGGACCGGGCCGGAAGACAGTCATGTGCCTTTCAGCCTCTCGCCACCGGTGTTCCGTATCGACGCAGGCAAGGGCCACGCCATGCGCCTGGTGTATTCCCGAGAGCTATTGCCCAAAGACCGCGAAACACTGTTCTGGCTCAATGTGCTGGAGGTGCCGCCAAGGTTTCACTCATCGGCTCCGCTGGACGACGAGCAAGCCAATCAACTCCGGTTTGCGTTCCGCATCCGCACCAAAGTTTTCTTCCGTCCTGACCAGCTGCCGGGGAAGCCCGATGACGCTCCGCGGCAATTACGCTGGTCGCTCTACAAGACGGCGAGGGGACAGGGGCTGGAGGTGCATAACCCGTCGGCCTTTCATGTCACGTTCAAAGAGGTTGCGCTGGCCTTGGGGCCACGGGCCGATGCCCGCCTGTTGCGCGGCGACACCGGCATGGTTGCGCCGGGCGACACCTTGCGCCTGGTGGTCCACGAAGCCGCCCCGCACATCCCGGCCGATGCCCAGGTGCATTTCCAGTACATCAACGACTATGGCGCGTTTTCACCGCCGCAGCGTGCTGCGCTGAGGCTTTGACCGTGAACAGGCAGTCGATGCTTGCCGGGCTGATCAGTGCAGCATTGACGTCGACTGAACATGCGACAGCCGCGGAGCCGGTGTTTGACCTGCAAGCCTTTTCCAGCGAGGGCGCGGCCGTCGATGTATCTCGGTTCAGTCGCTACGACCTGATGAGCCCTGGCACCCATCTTATGGAGATCATTGTCAACGGCCAGCCCATGGGCCGCCGCGAAGTGACCTTCCTGGCCTCTGACGCGCAAGCCGATGCAGTGCCCTGTGTCGACCGCGACTTGCTGCTGCAACTCGGTGTCGCACCGGAGCGCATCGGCACGCTGCTCAAGGCGTCCGAGTGTCCCGCGCTGGCGGATTGGCTGCCTGCGGCGACAAGCCGTGTAGACGCCGCCGCGCTGGAGTGGACGGTGAGCCTGCCCCAGGTGTACGTCAGACAACTACCCCGTGGCTTTATCGACCCGTCCTACTGGGATGAAGGCATCAACGCCGGCCTGCTTAATTACACCCTCAGCACCACCCGCATGACGGCGGGCACGGGCACCGACCGTGCTTACCTGGGCCTGAATGCGGGCCTCAACGTCGGCCGGTGGCGCCTGCGGCACCAAGGCGCGCAGACCTGGGACTCCGCGACCGGCCAGCCGCCCTATCAAAACACCTCGACCTTTGCGCAACGCAGCCTCCCGGTATGGCAGGCGCAGTTGCGAGTCGGCGACAGTTTCAGCAGCGGGCAGATCCTGGAAGGCGTACGCGTACGGGGCCTGACCCTGGCCAGCGACGAGCGGATGATGGCCCCGTCCCGTCAAGGTTATGCGCCCCTGGTGCGTGGCGTGGCAGAAGGCAATGCCACCGTGACCATTCGCCAGAATGGCTACACGCTCTACGAGACAACGGTGGCGCCAGGTCCGTTCGAGATTAATGACCTGCCAGCCACCGGGTATGGCGGTGACTTGACCGTCAGCGTGACCGAGGTGGATGGGCGCCGGAACACGTTCACGGTGCCGTACTCCGCGACCCCGCTGTTATTGCGGGCCGGGGCTCGCCAGTATCATGTGAGCATGGGGCAGGTGAACCAGCTCGGCGTGTCCGCAGGCATGCCAGCGATGGTGCAGGGCACGCTTGCCCACGGTGTGGCGGACGGGCTGACGGTGTACGGTGGCGGCACCGGCACCCAGGGCTATCACCAGGGCAAATTGGGCGTCGCGGCAAGCACTGCGCTGGGCGTATGGTCCCTGGATGCCACCGGCTCCCGCACACAGCTGGACGGGCAGGGCAACCGCTCGGGGCACAGCCTGGGCCTGGGTTACTACAAAAGCGTGCCGACCTCCGGTACTCACTTCGCACTGGGCATGTACCGATACTCCACGCCGGGGTATTTCAGTTTGTACGATGCCTTGAGCGCACAGGAAGGCCTGAGAAAAGGCTATGGCGCGGACCGATTGGCCAGGCAGAAAAGCCGCCTCGATCTGAATGTCAGCCAGCAATTGGGCGGTGGCACGTTAACCCTGTCCGGCAGTTCCACCGCCTATTGGCGGCGGCAGCAGGGGCGCCAGACCACCTTTTCAGTGAGCTATGGGGCTACCTGGAAACGCCTGGGTTGGAATGTCTCGATGCAGCGTTCACGTATCGAAGACACTCGCCTGCGCGACGAGGAGCGGCGCAGCCCGAGGGAACACAGCGACGCGCTCTTCTTTGGTGATGTTGGCCAGCGCGGGCGGCTGGATAACCGCATCACCCTGACTTTGTCGATGCCGGTGGGTGCGGGACTGCGCGCCCCCACATTGAGCAGTACCCAGCATTGGGACCGTGGCGACCGGCGCGGCAGCCAGCAACAACTGGGTATCAATGGCCTGTTGGGGGAGGACGCCAGCGCAGACTATGGCGTCTGGGCCAGCCGCAGCACGGCGGCAGGTTCACGGGCCAGCGCAGTGAATGCTTACACCGGCTATCGCGGTGAGGCCGTGGCGATGCGCCTGGGTTATGGCCAATCCAGCCAGGGTGCGCAACTGGCATTCAGCGCGGATGGCGCGCTGGTCGCTCATCCAGACGGGTTGATCCTGTCCCAGAGCCTGGGCGAATCCGCCGCCCTGGTACACGCCCCAAACGCGCAGGGGGCGGCACTCAACAACGGCAACGCGCGTATCGGCGCGGGTGGTTATGCGGTGGCGCCCAATCTGCAAGCGTTCCGTCGCAATGTGGTGACGCTTGATCCCAATGGCATGCCCGTGGACGTCGAGTTGCTGGAGTCCAGCCAAAGTGTCGTGCCCACCCTGGGCGCATTGACGCTGTTGCGCTTCAAGGTCGCCAGCGGTCGCGCCGTGATCGTCAAGGCGCGCCGGGACAACGGCAAGCCCTTGCCGTTTGCCGCGCAGGTGTTCGATGAACAAGGGCGCGAAGTCGGAGTAGTGGGGCAGGCGAGCAAGGCATTTGTCAGGGATATCAGCGACAGCGGCCAGCTCACCGTCCGCTGGAGCGATGCAGCGGATGGACGTTGCGTCATTGTCTACCAATTGCCGTCCAGGCCTTCCGCCGAGCGCCAGCGCAGCGCGCAGGTGTGGGAAGGTCGATGCGTGGCCATCCCATGAAGCGCCTTGCCGCCTGTGTCCTGGCGCTGCTGTTAACGGCACTGACACTGCCCGTGGCCTGGGCGGGTGGCGACTGCGATGCCGCCGCCCCGACACTGATCAACGTGCCCGCCATCGACCCGCTGCCCGTTAACCCCAGTCCAGGGCAAGTACTGGGCAACCCGGATGGCTATACGTTCGACGTCCCCAACGCGATGGTTTGCCGATACGACGATGTGTTCAGTGAGTATTGGAGCTACATATCCCTGAGCAGTGACCTGAACTTCACGGGTAGCTTCTTTTTTCATTACGGGGTGCGGATGCCCATCTACCGCACCGGTGTCACGGGAGTCGGGATGGGCATGATTGCCGAAGACCGTGACAACAGGTCACCCCAGGCGGTCAGTACCGGTATCAGCGTCTTGCATCCACCCATATACCCGGGGATACCGAGCTGGGGCTTGCGGGGGCGGTTGTTTTTCTTTGTCACCGGTCCTATCCAGGGCGGCCTTATTGCCTCCCGCCCGATCGCCCGCTTCGCCGTTCGCTCGGCGACGGGCGAGCACATGATCACCCTGGGCAGCACGTTGATCGGGCCGCCGCGCAAACCGACCTGTTCCGTCTCGACACCCAGCCTGGCAATGCGCCTGGGGACGGTGTCGGCGCGTGATTTCAGCGGCATCGGCAGCACCGCCGGAGCCGTCACCGAGACCATCATGTTGCAATGTGCCGGCGGCACCGGTGCCAGCCTGGATGTGCTGGTGACCCTGACCGACCAGACCGCACCGGCCAATCGCAGCAATCGCCTGTCACTCACTGGGGAGTCGACGGCCCGGGGCGTGGCCCTGCAGTTGCTGCACCAGGAGCGATTGTTGAGCTACGGTCCGGACTCCAGCGCAATCGGCACGCCCAACCAGTGGTTGGCGGGCACCACGGATAACGGCACCTTTACCATTCCACTCACGGCACGCTACGTGCAAACGGCTGCACGCATCCAGGCCGGTACGGCCAATGGGCAGGCGACGTTCACCCTGAGTTATCGATGAGTACGGGCTTACTCTGCTGGACGGCGGCGTGTTTCAGCATGTTGTGGGCTACCATCGCCAGTGGTGACGTGGTGTTGGACCGTACACGCATCATCTACCCCATGAGCACCCGTGAAGTGAGCCTGCAACTGACCAATGAAGCCGACAGCCCGAGGCTGGTCCAGGCCTGGATCGATACCGGTGACGCGCAGTTGCCGCCGGAATACAGCGACGTGCCGTTCACCCTCATGCCGCCGATCAAGCGCATCGACCCGGGCAAAGGCACGCCGTTGCGTATTGTCTACCAGCCAAGCGAAGCTCCTGTGCCGATTGCCGACCAGGAAGCGCTGTACTGGCTCAACGTGCTGAGTGTTCGACCCTCTGCCACCGACACCACGGGCGGCAATACCCTGCAATGGGCGATTCGGACGCGGATCAAGCTGTTCCTGCGACCGCTGGCGCTTGCCAACGACGCAACGGATGCCGCGAGCGGATTGGCCTGGCACCTGATCGGCGGGCAGCGAACAGTTGTGCAAGTGCGCAACCCCAGCGCGTTTCACGTGACCCTGGCGTCGGTGGTACTGGTTGTCGAAAGCGTCGAATACCCACATCACAACCCACCCATGATCGCCCCGCGGTCTGCTACTCGCTTGTACTTCGACACGGTGCTGAAGGCGCCATCCGGCGGTACCAGCTTGCGCTTCAGTACCGTGGATGACAGCGGAGCGCTGCGCCATCACCGCCAGCCGCTGTAACGGTAGGCCCTTTCAACGTCTTTCATTAATGGCGAACACTGCAACTGTGGCGAGCGGGCTTGTCCCGCGTTGGGTTGCGAAGCAGCCCCAAAAAAGCTGGGAGCGCTACGCACTCCAACGCGGGACAAGCCCGCTCACCACAGCAAGCCCGCTCGCCACAGGGTACTTATCGCCTGTTCTGCCTAAAGACCTTGAACGGGCTCGCTATGACGGTGCGACAGGTACGAAGTCCAGGCCCTGCGCCACGCGTATGAACGCCAGGGTGGCGGGCGACGCCTGGCGGCGATCCAGGACTGCCAGGCCGATCGAACGGGTAATGCCCGGTGCCAGTGGGCGCGCCACATAACGCGGGTCGGGTGTGGCCGGTAGGGAACCCTGGGCCACCACGCTGACGCCATCGCCACGGCTCACCGCTTCCAGTGTGCTGAGCAGTTGCGCGTAACGGTAACGCACCTTCGGCGCCAGCCGGGCGCTGGCGAACAGGCGTGAGACCAGCTCCGACGAGCCGGCCTCGGTCAGGATGAAGGGCGTCTCGCACAGGTCTTCAAGGCGCAGGGCAGGGTGTTCGGCCAGGGGATGGTTGGCCGGCAACAGCGCGACCATCTGATCGGTGAACAACGCGAAGGTGTCGAACCGCTCCTGCTCCAGCACCACGAAGCCCACGTCGATGCGCCGCTCATCCAGCCATTGGATGACCTGGCGGTCCGGGCCTTCATCCACATGCACCTCAATGTCAGGGTAGGCCTGGCGAAACGGCCGAAGAATCTGCGGCAACAGCCGATTGGACGACGTTGGCCCGAAGGAGCCGATACGCAGCGTGCCGCGCTTCAAGCCCCGGGCATCGGCGGCCTCCTGCTCCAGGGTGTTGGCCAGGCCGAGCATGGCGCGGGCGCGCAACAGCAATTGTTCGCCGATGTCGGTCAACGCCACATGGGCTTGATGCCGACGGAACAACTCCACCCCCAGTTCCTGCTCCAGACCCTTGATGGCATGGGACACCGCCGATTGACTGATACCCAGGCGGTTGGCGGCATGGGTAAAGCCTTGCAGCTCAGCGACGAGAGAGAAGATTTCCAGTTGGGTCAGGGTCATGAGTGTTTACTCATTTTACGATGATCAGGTATTGGGCAAACACTAGGCTAACCCGTCCAACGCCAGAGCAATACCCCGATGAAACCTTCCACCGATTGTTTGACCTACCTGAAGCTCGCTGCCGTCTCCATGATCTGGGGCGGCACCTTCGTCGCCGGGCGCTACTTGTCCGGTGCCGTCGACCCGCTGCTGGCGGCCAGCCTGCGTTTTGTGCTGGCCAGCGTCGCGCTGTTGCTGTTCATGGCGTTTGCGCGCATTCCCCTGGCACGTCCAAACCTGCCGCAGTTGGGGCGACTGGCATTGCTGGGATTTTTCGGCATCTTTTTCTACAACCTGTGCTTTTTCTATGGCTTGCAGTACATCGGCGCCTCACGGGCGTCGCTGATCGTCGCCTTGAACCCAGCGGTGATTGGCCTGTCATCCTGCCTGTTATTCAAGGAGCGCCTGGGGCCTGGCAAAGCGTTGGGAATTGCGTTGTGCCTGGCGGGCGCGGCGGTTGTCATCGTCAAGCGCGACCCACTGGGGCTGCAGGGTGCGACCGACGCCTGGCGCGGCGATCTGCTGATCGCCGGCTGCGTGGCGGGGTGGGGCATCTATTCATTGGGCGCACGCACGCTTAACCAGAGCCTGGGGCCCTTGCAGACCGTCACCTGGTCGGTGTTGCTGGGAACGCTGATGCTCACGGCCACCACGCTGCTGAGCGGACGGCTGACGCTGGTTGCGCTCAATGCTATCCACCTGCCGCAGTTGTACAGCCTGCTTTACCTCGGCGTACTGGGCTCGGCGCTGGCGTATATCGGCTATTACGATGGCATCCGGCGTATTGGCGCGACCCGCAGCGGCGTGTTCATCGCGCTCAATCCGCTGACGGCGGTGATCTGCGGCGCCGTGCTGCTGGACGAGCCTTTCACCGTGCCGATGCTGCTGGGCGGGGCGGTCATCCTGGCGGGCATCTACCTGTGCAATAAACCCCTTGCACCGGTGCGGGGAATGGGGATTTGATAAGAGTACGGACAAACGTGGTTACGCTGTGTAGAATCGATTTACGCATACAATAATATGGACTTGCGCTCACGCAAGCCTAAGCCGTCAGAGACCGATGACATCATGAAG
Source organism: Pseudomonas azotoformans (assembly GCF_900103345.1). Lineage (NCBI taxonomy): Bacteria > Pseudomonadati > Pseudomonadota > Gammaproteobacteria > Pseudomonadales > Pseudomonadaceae > Pseudomonas > Pseudomonas azotoformans. Next base: position 1,518,694 of record NZ_LT629702.1, on the reverse strand, counting down.
CTACTCGGCTCCCCCCTCATCTTTGGTGACTTCCTCGCCCGCAGTGTGCGAGGTCTTTCCTGTGCGCCGCCCGTGCGCCTCATCCTTGCTGGCAATTGAAACCTTCAAAACACAAGAATGATGAGGCGCCAAATCATGGCAGATCTATACGAAAACCCAATGGGCCTGATGGGCTTTGAATTCATCGAATTCGCGTCGCCGACGCCGGGTACCCTGGAGCCGATCTTCGAGATCATGGGTTTCACCAAGGTTGCGACCCACCGTTCCAAGAACGTGCACCTGTACCGCCAGGGCGAGATCAACCTGATCCTCAACAACGAACCCAACAGCATCGCCTCCTACTTCGCGGCCGAACACGGCCCGTCGGTGTGCGGCATGGCGTTCCGTGTCAAGGACTCGCAAAAAGCCTACAACCGCGCCCTGGAACTGGGCGCCCAGCCAATCCACATCGAAACCGGCCCGATGGAGCTGAACCTGCCGGCAATCAAGGGCATCGGCGGCGCGCCGCTGTACCTGATCGACCGTTTCGGCGAAGGCAGTTCGATTTACGATATCGACTTCGTCTACCTCGACGGCGTGGAGCGCAACCCGGTGGGCGCCGGCCTGAAGGTCATCGACCACCTGACCCACAACGTCTATCGCGGTCGCATGGTCTATTGGGCGAACTTCTACGAGAAGCTGTTCAACTTCCGTGAAGCGCGTTACTTCGATATCAAGGGCGAGTACACCGGCCTGACGTCCAAGGCCATGAGCGCCCCGGATGGCATGATCCGCATCCCGCTGAACGAAGAGTCGTCCAAGGGCGCCGGGCAGATCGAAGAGTTCCTGATGCAGTTCAACGGCGAGGGCATCCAGCACGTGGCGTTCCTCACCGACGACCTGGTCAAGACCTGGGACGCGCTGAAGAAGATCGGCATGCGCTTCATGACCGCGCCGCCGGACACCTACTACGAAATGCTCGAAGGCCGCTTGCCGAACCACGGCGAGCCGGTGGATCAGCTGCAGGCACGCGGCATTCTGCTGGACGGTTCCTCGGTTGAAGGCGACAAGCGCCTGCTGCTGCAGATCTTCTCGGAAACCCTCATGGGGCCGGTGTTCTTCGAGTTCATCCAGCGTAAAGGCGATGATGGTTTTGGCGAGGGCAACTTCAAGGCGTTGTTCGAGTCGATCGAGCGTGATCAGGTGCGTCGTGGCGTATTGACCACCGACTGACGCACACAAAAAAGCCCGGCCGAGGGTAACCTGGCCGGGCTTTTTGCTGCCTGCGCGTCAGGCTTTGCGCTGGCGTACCAGGTGTTTGAAGCCTTCGAACACCAGCACCATCACCGCCAGCCAGATCGGGATATAGGTCAGCCATTCGCCGCCCTTGATCCCTTCACCCAGGATCAACGCCACCCCCAGCAGTAGCACTGGCTCAACGTAGCTGAGCAGCCCGAACAGGCTGAATGCCAGCAAGCGGCTGGCGATGATGTAGCTCACCAGCGCCGAAGCGCTGATCAGGCCCAGCATCGGAATCAGCGCGTACAGCTTGGGGTGCGCATCCAGCACCGCAAAGCCTTGCTCGCCGCTTTGCACAAACCACCAGGCCACCGGCAGCATCAACGCCATGTCCAGCCAGAGGCCGCCCAGGTGGTCGGTCTTGAGGTACTTGCGCACGATGAAATAGACCGGATAGCCGATGATCACCACCAGCGTGGCCCAGGAAAACCCGCCAGCCTGGTACAACTCGTTGAGCACCCCCAGGCCTGCAAAAAAGACGGCGATCTGTTGCAAGTACGACAATTGTTCGCCCCATACCAGGCGGCCGGTCAGGACCATGGTCAGCGGCAACAGGAAGTAACCCACCGACACATCCAGGCTGCGCCCATTCAGCGGTGCCCACATGAACAGCCACAGCTGCACGCCCAGCAGGGCGGAAGACACCAGCACACCACCAATCAATGCGGGCCTGGCAGCCAGCATCCGCAGCAGCTCCCACACTCGTCGCCATTCGCCACTGACAATCATGAACACCGTCATGCACGGCACGGTGAGCAACATGCGCCAGCCGAAAATTTCCAGGCCGCTCAAGGGCGTGAGCAGCGACGTGAAGTAATACATCACGGCAAACAGCACCGAGGCCAAGACCGATAACACGACACCTTTAGACACGCTGTCCTCGCGAAGAACCATTGATACGAAAAGAGGGTGATTTGAACAGGGGATTATGGTGCTTTTAGCGCGAGAGGGTTGCGCTGTTTTGGGGCATTTTTCAGCAAAATTTCTGGTTAGCGCCCTGTAGGAGCGAGCTTGCTCGCGAAAAAGCGTCAACGATGACGCAGCGCTTCAGATAGCCAGCGTTGTCTGTGCGTTCTTCGCGAGCAAGCTCGCTTCTACAGGGTGGGCGTCGTTATGGTTGGGCGATGCGCCCCGACACAAAATGCCCGACATCATTGAACCCCGGCGTCGACGAATGTCCCGGCGTCACCAGCGAATCGATGAACGCTTCATCCTCCGCCGTGATCTTCACCTCCAACGCCCCAAGGTAGGCATCCCATTGCGCCTCGGTGCGCGGTCCGACAATCGCCGAGCTCACCGCCGAATTGTTCAATACCCAGGCAATCGCAAACTCCACGATCCCCACGCCACGCCCTTGGGTGTATTGCTGGATCTGCTGGGCGATGCGCAGCGATTCCACGCGCCATTCGGTTTCCAGGATGCGTTTGTCCTGGCGCGCCGCACGGCTGCCGGCCTCGGGAGTGACGTCCGGCGCGTATTTGCCACTGAGCACGCCACGGGCCAATGGGCTGTAAGGCACCACACCCAGGCCGTAAGCGGCCGCCGCGGTGATCTGCTCGACTTCGGCCTGGCGGTTGACGATGTTGTACAGCGGCTGGCTGATGATCGGCTTGTCGACACCCAGGCGTTCGGCCACGCGAATCACTTCGGCAATGCGCCAGCCGCGATAGTTCGACAGGCCCCAGTAGCGGATCTTGCCCTGGCGGATCAGGTCGCCAATCGCCGACACCGTCACTTCCAGCGGGGTGTTGTGGTCTTCGCGGTGCAGGTAGTAGATGTCCAGGTAATCGGTATCGAGCCGGGTCAGGCTGGCTTCCAGCGCGTTGAACATGCGCTTGCGGCTCAAGCCGCTGCGGTTGGGCAAACCGTCCACCGGGCCGATGCCGACCTTGGACGCCACCACCCAATCCTGGCGATTGCGCACGATGGCTTCGCCGACGATTTCCTCGGAACGTCCGCCGGTGTAGACGTCTGCCGTGTCGATGAAATTGATGCCCTGGTCCCAGGCCTTGTCGATGATGCGCAGCGAGTCCTCGGTGTTGGTCTGTTCGCCAAACATCATGGTGCCCAGGGTCAAGGCGCTGACCTTCAACCCGGACTGGCCCAATGTGCGGTAAATCATGGATAACTCCTCAAGGCGGGGGAACGTACCCCATGCAATACCAGACTCGGCCGCTCTGGGACAAGCCCTGGGCGCGTTTCTTCATGGACTCAGCAGGGTCTTGCAGCGCGCTTGTAAAAAACGATGCAGCACCTTCACCCGTTCCGATACTTGAAGACGGTGGGGGCACATCAGGTTGAACGGCGTGGGCTCCCCTTGCCAATCCGGCAGCAACGGCACCAGCCGTCCGGCCTGGATGTCCTGGGCGATATCCAGGTTGGCCTTGTAGGCGATGCCGTGACCAGCCAACGCCCAGCGCCGTACGATTTCACCGTCATCGCTCAAGTAATCGCCCGACACCTCGACCTCTTGCAGTACCGCACCCTGGCGGAAATACCAGGTGGTGTTGGCGCGGCCCTGACGCATGTAGCGCAGCGTGTTGTGTTGTGCCAGATCGGCCGGAGTCCGGGGCGTGCCGTGACGCGCCAGGTAATCCGGGCTGGCACAGGCGATGCGGTGGTGGTCGGGTACCACCGGTAGCGCCACCAGGCTGGAGTCCCGTGGGACGCCAAAGCGCAGGGCAATGTCCACGGTGTCGCGGAACAGGTCGGCATTGCTGTCGTTGAGCAGCAATTGCAGGCGAATGTTCGGGTGTTCGAGCTTGAACGCATCCAGCCAGCCCAGCAGCACATTGCGCCCGAAGTCCGAGGGCGCTGCCAGTTGCAGCAAACCGCTTAGGCTCTGGCCCTGCTGCTTGATCGCCTGTTCGCCCTCGGACAGCGCTTCCAGTGCTACGCGCACGCTCTCCAAGTAGCGGCGACCTTCTTCGGTCAGGCGCATGCTGCGGGTGGAGCGCGCCAGCAGGCGAATGCCCAGGCGGGTTTCCAGGCGCTTGAGGGCAATACTCGCGGCGGCCGGGGTCAAGCCGAGCCCGCGGGCGGCGGCAGACAGGCTGCCGGTGTCGGCGGTGCGCACAAAGACTTCAAGGTCGAGGGTCGAGCTCATTTGTAAAAATCCTTTAAAGATCTTGTCGTTTTACCGGGATTTTTCGTCGATTGCCAAGCTGGGAAGATGAACCCTCACTTTATCGATCAGGAATTTCCCCATGACTTCTTCCCTCAACGGCAAAACCGTCATCGTGATTGGCGGCAGCAGCGGAATCGGCGCGGCCGTGGCCAAGGCCGCTGCTGCGCGGGGTGCACAGGTGGTGTTGGCTGGACGGCGTTTGACCAGCGGCGTGGTAAACGGCCTGCGCAGCGAACCGGTGGACGTCACTGACGCAGGGTCCTTGCAACAATTGTTCGAACGCGTGGGGCGGTTCGATCACCTGGTCTACACCTCAGGGCCAACCGTGCGTGCCAAGCCCCTGATCGAAACCGATCTGAGCGAGGCCCAGGACAACTTCAACGTAAAACTCTGGGGCTCGCTGCGGGCGATCCAACTGGCGCTGCCATTCCTGGATGAGCAGGGCAGCATCAGCCTGACCTCCGGGCAACTGGGACGTAAATTGGCGCCGGGCCAGTTCATCAAGACCGGCATCAACGCCGCCACCGAAGCGCTGGGCAAGCAGTTGGCGAAGGAGTTGGCACCGCGACGGGTCAACGTGATCAGCCCAGGGGTGATCGATACACCGGCGTATGCCGGGCTTGCAGAGGAGCAGCGCCTGGCGATGTTTGCCAAGGCCGGCGCCGCGCTGCCGGTCGGGCGAGTAGGGCAAGCAGAGGAAGTGGCGGCGGGGTATGTGCTGGCCATGGAAAATGGCTTTATGACCGGCGCCGTGATCGATATCGACGGCGGCGGTCTGCTCTGATTGCCGCAGCGACCTAAGCCTTCAGGGTACGCGTCATCCGCAACGCCAATACGCTGCCGGCGACAATCACCGCCGCCAGCAAGTACAGCGCCACATCCGTGGACCCGGTGGCATCCTTCACAAAGCCCACGATGTAGGGGCTGAGGAAGCCGGCCATCTGGCCCATGGAGTTGATCAATGCCAGGCCACCTGCCGCCGCGCCTGCACTGAGCATAGCGGTGGGCACCGGCCAGAACATTGGCAGGCCGGTCAGCGCCCCCATGGTCGCGATGGTCAGGCCGAGGATCGCAATCGCCGGTGTCGTGGCGAAGTTCACCGCAATCACCAGGCCAATAGCGCCCATCAACATCGGTACCACCAAGTGCCAGCGGCGCTCCTTGCGCAAGTCGGCGGAGCGACCCACCAGCAGCATGAATACCGCTGCCAGCAAGTAGGGGATTGCACTGAGCCAGCCGATCACCAGGTTATCGCTGAAGCCCAGGTTCTTGATGATCGACGGCAGCCAGAAATTGATGGCGTACACGCCGCTCTGGATGCAGAAGTAGATCAGGCCGAACGCCCAGATTGCGGGGTTCTTGAACACTTCGGCCAGCGAGTCGGTGGTGGTCTTCGGCTTGTTGGCCAGGTCGGTCGCCTGGTCGGCTTCCAGCACCGCGCGTTCGTGGGGCTTGAGCCACTTGGCGTGGGCAAAGCTGTCGCTGAGCAGGAAGTAGGCGAGGGCGCCCAGGATCACGGTCGGGATGCCTTGCAGCAGGAACATCCACTGCCAGCCGGCAAGGCCGCCTTGGCCGGCAGCAAAGTGGTTGAGGATCCAGCCCGAGAACGGGCTGCCGAGCAAGCCGGAGACCGGGATAGCCGACATGAACAGCGCCATGATCCGCCCACGGCGGAAGGTCGGGAACCACTGCGAGAGGTACAGCACCACGCCGGGGAAGAAGCCCGCTTCAGCGGCACCGGTGAACAGGCGCAGGGTGTAGAAGTGCGTCGGCGTGTTGACGAACAGCAGGCAGGTGGACAGCGTGCCCCAGACGATCATCATCAACGCAATCCAGCGGCGTGGACCGAATTTGGTCAACGCCAGGTTGCTCGGCACGCCGCACAGCACGTAGCCGATAAAGAAGATCCCGGCACCGAGGCCGTACACGGTTTCGCTGAATTTCAACGCGTCGAGCATCTGCAACTTGGCAAAGCCGACGTTTACCCGGTCGAGGTAGTTGAACAGATAGCAGATGAAAATGAAGGGGATCAGGCGCAGGGTAATGCGCTTGTAGATGGCGTTTTTATCGTCATCGGTGGCCAGTGTGGCTGCGGCGCTCTGTGACATGGGAGTCTCTCTTTATTATGATTTTTCGCGATGCGAGGGTAACGTTGATCGCCTGAAGAGTCTCGGCCCTCCGGCGGGCCGCTGTCTTTGTGCTTGCGCACAGCGAACCCTGCTTTGCGCTGTGCCGATGAACAACCACCCTTTCAAGGAATTTAGCCGCATGTTCGAGCTTGATCATGACCTGGCGCAGGATATCGTCGATCGGACCATGGCGATCCTGCCCCACAACGTCAACGTCATGGACAGCCAGGGCCTGATTCTCGGCAGCGGCGAACCCGAACGTATCAATACCCGCCATGAAGGCGCGCAACTGGTGCTCGCCAATGGCCGCGTGGTGGAAATCGATGGCCAGACCGCCAAGCACCTCAAGGGCGTGCAACCGGGCATCAACCTGCCGCTGCTGCATGATGGCCGCCTGATCGGTGTGCTGGGCATCACTGGCGAACCGGAAGGCCTGCGCACCTACGCCGAACTGGTGCGTATGACCGCCGAGATGCTGGTGAGCCACCGCCACCAGCAGGCCGAGCAACAGTGGCGGCGCCAGCGTTGCGATGACCTGCTGGCCCTGCTGCTGGCAGAAAGCGGCGACTCGCCGCGGCTGGTGGACGAAGCCCAGCAACTGGGGCTCAAGCCGCAGATGGCGCGCACGCCGTATCTATTCGAACTCGGCCCGGGGCAATCGGCAGAGGCCTTGAGTGCCTGGCTGACTTCGCGTTATCCGGACAGTTGGTGTGTCAGCTCGGCGCAGTACTCATTGTTGTGGTGCCGGCCTGCCGCGGTGCCGGTCGACAACCCACGCCTGCTGGAAAAACTCGAAGGCCTCGGCTGGAGCATCCTGCGCGTCGCTGTTGGCGGGCAAGCCGACGGGCTGGCGGGGCTGCGCCGCTGCTATCGACGCGTCGGTGATTTGCTCGCTTACGGTCGCGATGTGCTGCCGCAGTCACGGCTGCTCACGCTCAACCGCTATCGCCTGCCAGTGATGCTCTGGCGCCATCGCAACGACGACGCCCTCGATGAACTGCTCAACCCGCTGCGCAAAGTACTGGCCAAGGACGGCAACGGCCAACTGCTGGCCACGCTGCGCAGTTGGTGCGAACACGACGGGCAAAGCCAGGCCTGTGCCGACGCCCTGGGTATTCACCGCAACAGCCTGCGTTACCGCATGGAGCGGATTGCCGAACTCAGTGGCGTCGACCCGTTGACCCTGGACGGCATGCTCGCCCTGTACCTCGGCGTACAGCTGCTGCCCCAGCCTTTGTCGGAATGAACAACAAAGCACCGCCGCACTTGTGCATCGGACCGGCGTCAGCGGCGGTGGCAACTGGCAGCATGGGCGTCATAAAAACCGGAGAAAGCCCATGAAAATCATCATCGCCCCCGACTCGTTCAAGGACAGCCTGAGTGCCGAAGGCGTTGCCCAGGCCATTGCCGAAGGGCTGACCCAGGTGTGGCCTGATGCCGAACTGGTCCAATGTCCAATGGCGGATGGCGGTGAAGGTACAGTGGATGCGGTGCTTGCGGCCTGCCAGGGCGAGTTGCGTCGCCACACCGTGCGCGGCCCGCTGGGCACAGCGGTTGAGGCGCGTTGGGGCTGGTTGGCCGACAGCCACACCGCAATCATCGAAATGGCCGAGGCCAGCGGCCTGCAATTGGTGCCGTCGGGCCTGCGCGACGCATGCACAACCACCACCCATGGCACCGGCGAACTGATCCGAGCCGCACTGGATGCCGGCGCTGAACGCATCATCCTGGCAATTGGCGGCAGTGCCACCAACGATGGCGGCGCTGGCGCGATGCAGGCACTCGGTGTGCAACTGTTCGACGCCGACGACCAACCGCTGGCACCTGGTGGCCTGGCCCTGGCACGCCTGGCGCGGGTCAGCCTGGAACAGCTTGACCCACGCCTTTCGCAGGTACGCTTTGAAATCGCCGCAGACGTCAACAACCCGCTGTGCGGCCCCCACGGCGCCTCGGCGATTTTCGGCCCGCAAAAAGGTGCGAATCCCGAACAAGTCCAACAACTCGACGCCGCCCTTGGCCGCTTTGCCGATCACTGCGCCAACGTGCTCTCCAAGGACGTACGCGACGAACCCGGCAGCGGCGCCGCAGGTGGCTTGGGCTTTGCCGCCAAAGCCTTTCTCGGCGCACAGTTCCGCGCCGGTGTAGAAGTGGTCGCTGAACTGGTTGGCCTGGACGCCGCCGTACGTGGCGCCGACCTGGTGATCACCGGTGAAGGCCGCTTCGACGCCCAGACCCTGCGCGGCAAAACCCCGTTCGGCGTGGCGCGCATCGCCCGGCAGCACAACGTGCCCGTTATTGTGATCGCCGGCACCTTGGGTGAGGGCTACGAGCAGATGTATGCCCATGGCGTGGATGCGGCATTTGCCTTGCCTAGCGGGCCGATGAGTCTGGAGCAGGCGTGTGCTGAGGCGCCGCGTCTGCTCAGCGAACGGGCGGCCGATATTGCGCGGTTGTGGCGCACCGCAGGCAAGCACTGACGGACAACCCCGAACATGGGACAATCCGCGCCTTTTCGACACGGAGAGTCCCCATGCTGCGCCCCGCATTCCTGGCCCTGTTGCTCACCGGCGCCACCGTCCCGGTCTTTGCACAACCGTCCTCCGAAACCGTACCGCTGCTGCGCGAGATCAAGCAGTGGGTGGTCGGTTGCGACAACCTGCGCAATTGTCATGCCCTCAGCGCGCCCAGCGGCGTGGATGATGAGGACTACAGCTCGTTGACGTTGCACATCTGGCATCAGGCCGGTCCGCAAGGGTATCCGCGTTTGCGCTTCGATCATCGAGGTCAGGACGTGGACCTTTCCACCTTGCTGTTGGACGGCCAACCCCTGGGCCTGGAGCTGACGCGGGAGTTGCACGTTGAGCTGGATGACCAGGGCGGTGATCCTGAGGTGCAGTCGTATGGAGTGATTGATGACGCAGGTGCACGGCGCTGGTTGCAGCGGCTGCGCAATGGCCAACGCCTGCAGTTACCGGGTGATGAACAGGCGCATGTATCGCTGAGCGGGTTGAGTGCTGCGCTGCTGTTGATGGATGCAGTGCAGGGTCGCGTGGACAACGTGACGGCCCTGGCACGACCCGGCAAGGGCGCGGCCAGCGAGGTGCCGCCACGGGTGCCGGCGCCGGTACTGCGCAAGTTTACGGCTGCACCGCCGTTGACCGCGCAGGAGCAGGCCGGGCTGGTGGCTGCCGCCTTGCAGGCCGTCACGCCGGAAGAGGGGGATCCCGAGGCAAAAGCGGGTGCCCTGACGGCGCGCCAGGCCATGACCGTGACACGTTATGACTGTGCGGCCTACAACTGCGAGTTCAATGTCAGCAGCCGTGAGCGCCAGGCACCCTATACGGAAACCTTGATGGACCTGCAGCCGCTGCCTCTGGAAGACGCCGCGCTGCAGGGCTCGGTCGGGTACGACGAGGCTTCCGGCACCCTGAGTTACTTCTACAAGCAGCGTGGCATCGGTGATTGTGGTGGCGGGGCCTCCTGGGTGTTCGACGGCAAGCGTTTCCAGCTCAGCGAATTCCACCGGATGCCGCGTTGCACCGGAGTCGGCTACGGTGACTGGCCACCGCTATGGTCAACCGTGCCAGCCCCCTAGCCATCGGCTCAATGTCGCCCCTACACTGGTCGGCCACGTGTCTTTCAAAGGATGAAACACCATGCACACGCCTGAACCCCATATCGTGATCCAGCGCTTCACCGAGGCTCACCTTGAAGGCGTCGCTGCGCTCTACAACGAACCGGCCGTGTGCCGTCAGGTGTTGCAAATGCCTTTCCAGTCGGTCGAGATGTGGCGCAAACGCCTGGTGATGGACAACGAGCGGCGCCTGCAACTGGTGGCGGTGCATGGCGGTGAGGTGATCGGCCAATTGGGCCTGGAACAGTACCTGCGCGTGCGCCAGGCCCATGTCGGTTCGTTCGGCATGGGCGTGGCAACGGCGTGGCAGGGCAAGGGTGTTGGCTCACGGCTGTTGACGGCCGCGCTGGACGTGGCCGACAACTGGATGAACCTGCACCGGGTGGAACTCACGGTGTACGCCGACAACGAAGCGGCGCAGCGGCTGTACCGCAAGTTCGGGTTTGAGGTCGAAGGCGTATTGCGTGATTACGCCCTGCGTGACGGCCGGTTTGTCGACACCGTGAGCATGGCGCGCCTGCGCAAGTTGGCTTAGCCCTGCAAAGCAAACGCCACCGCAGCCTGCGCATGCAGCTCGGTGGTGTCCAGCAGCGGCAGGTGGCTGTGTTCGGGCTTGATCAGCAAGCCGATTTCCGTGCAGCCGAGGATGATGGCCTGGGCGCCGCGTGCGGCCAGGGACTTGATCACACCTTGGTAGACCTTGCGTGACGCTTCGCTGATCACGCCGACGCACAACTCCTCATAGATGATCCGGTGCACGGCCTGGCGCTCGTCGGCCTCCGGCACCAGCACGGTCAGGCCTTGGGCGGCCAGGCGCGACTTGAGGAAATCCTGTTCCATGGTGAACGCCGTACCGAGCAGGCCGACCGTCAGCGTGCCGGCTTCCACGGCAGCCGCACCCGCTGCATCGGCGATATGCAGGAACGGAATCGACACCGCCGCCTCGATACGCGATGCCACCAAATGCATGGTGTTGGTACACAGCACTACACAGTCGGCGCCACCGGCTTGCAAACGGCGCGCGGCGTCTTCGAGGATCAGTGCGGCGTCATCCCAGCGCCCGGCGTGTTGCGCCTGTTCCACCGGGCCGAAGTCCACGCTGTACATCAACAGTTGCGCCGAGCGTAGCGGGCCGAGCTGGTCGCGTATGCGCTGGTTGATGATGCGGTAGTACTCGGCGCTGGACTCCCAGCTCATGCCGCCGATAAGGCCGATGGTACGCATGCGATGCTCCTGACAAGGAAAGTCGCTTCACCTTACCCATCGACCATTGATTAGTCATACGCAGTTGCCCACGAAATGACCGGTGCAGTTTCACATGTCCAGGTTGGTCCACCCGGGCTTGGCTTCCTCCGGTGCGACCGAGTGCACCCGTTTGCCGGTCGCCAACTCCACCCGCCGTGCCACTTCCGGGTCATCGGCGAAAGGCATCAGGCTGGCGTCGTCCAGGCTTTTGTCCGATTGACCGCGCAAGCAATACTCCACCGCGCCATACAGGCATACCACCATCAATAGGCCCCACATCTCAGGCGATCCGCGCATCAAGCTGCGCCACTTTCAGGTCCGCGACACGCACCGTGCGCCAGGTGTTGTAGGCCATCAGCAGCATACCGGTCAGAAAAAACACGCCACCGGCAAAGCGCACCACAAACCCCGGGTGGCTGGCCTGCAAGGCCTCGACAAACGAATAGGTGAGGGTGCCGTCATCGTTGACCGCGCGCCACATCAAGCCCTGGGTGATGCCGTTGACCCACATTGACGCGATGTAGAGCACGGTGCCGATGGTCGCCAGCCAGAAGTGCAGGTTGATCAGCCCCACGCTGTGCATCTGCTCGCGGCCGAACACCTTGGGAATCATGTGGTACAGCGAACCGAAGGTGATCATCGCCACCCAGCCGAGGGCACCGGCGTGTACGTGGCCGATGGTCCAGTCGGTGTAGTGGGAGAGGGCGTTGACGGTCTTGATCGCCATCATCGGCCCCTCGAACGTCGACATGCCGTAGAACGCCAGGGACAGCACCAGGAAACGCAGGATCGGGTCGGTGCGCAACTGATGCCAGGCCCCGGACAAGGTCATCATGCCGTTGATCATCCCGCCCCAGCTTGGCGCCAGCAGGATCAGCGACATGGCCATGCCCAGCGATTGCGCCCAGTCGGGCAGGGCGGTGTAGTGCAAATGGTGCGGGCCGGCCCAGATGTACAGGGTGATCAGCGCCCAGAAGTGCACGATGGACAAGCGATAGGAGTACACCGGGCGTCCGACCTGTTTCGGCACGAAGTAATACATCATCCCCAGGAAACCGGTAGTCAGGAAAAACCCTACGGCGTTATGCCCATACCACCACTGCACCATGGCATCGGTCGCACCGGAATACACCGGATAGGACTTGAACCAGTCCACCGGGATCGCCAGGTGGTTGACCACATGCAACATGGCGATCACCAGAATAAACGCGCCGAAGAACCAGTTGCCCACGTAGATGTGCTGTGTCTTGCGCCGCACCACGGTGGTGAAAAACACAATGGCGTACGCCACCCAGACCACTGCCATCCACACCGCGCCGGAGAATTCGATCTCGGCGTACTCCTTGGTGGTGGTGTAGCCCAGCGGCAGGCTGACCAGCATGATTACGATCACCGACTGCCAACCCCAAAAGGTAAACGCCGCGAGGCGGTTGGAAAACAGCCGCACCTGGCAGGTACGCTGTACCGCGTAATAGCTGGCGGCAAACTGTGCACTGCCGGCAAAACCGAAAATCACCAGGCTGGTGTGCAGGGGGCGTAAGCGGCCAAAGGTGGTCCAGGGCAGGTCCAGGTTCATTTCCGGCCAGACCAGTTGCGAGGCGATCCAAACGCCCATGGCCATGCCCACCACGCCCCAGGCGATCGTGGCGATAACGAATTGGCGGACGACCTTATAGTTATACGCCTGTCCGATTGCTGCGGTGTTCATGCTCAGTCCTCCCACGGTTCCAAGTGGCGGCACTGTAGGAAGCATGGGTAAAACAAAACAGGCTCAGAAAAACCTCATTGTTGCGGATCAGTTTTAAGCCGTACGTCGAATGGCTGCATCTGCCATGATCAGGCTTCGCAACCAGGCTCACCCCAAGGAACTCCGCAATGGATGATGTACAGCAACTGGGCGAGATGCTTCGTCATTACGCCGACAGCGAAGCGCACAAGAAGCAGCAGTTCGACGTGCAGTCGGCCCGTTGGGCGCAGAAGCTCGATGAGCTGTTCGGGCAGATCGAGCAGTGGCTTGAGCCGGTGAAGACGGTGGGGTTGCTTGAAGTCCGCCGCGAAGCTTACGTAGCCAGCGGCCCGAGCGTGCCGGTGGAGACCTCGACATTCAAGACCGAGAAACTGACCGTACAGATCACTGGCAAACCGGTGGAGTTCGTACCGGATGTCATGGGTGCGGGCGGCTTGATCTCCGTGTCGGTCATGGGCCTGACCGCGGCGCGTCACGGCAGTGTGTCGTTGGTATTGCCCGCGGATAAGAACGACTGGTTGTGGAAGAAGACCAATGGCCTGAAAGACCCGGACACCTTTGGCTTCGACGCCAACTTCCTGGCCTCGCAGTTGCAAAGCCTGATCCCCCGCGAACGCACCTGAACCGTCGGTTGTAATGTGCGGGCTTGTCGTGGCAAACGGTCTTGTTGTAGTGAGCGGGCTTGCCCCGCGTTGGGCTGCGCAGCAGCCCCAGCAAGATCACCCAGTCGCTTCAGACAGAACGGCGGCGCCTGGTTTTAGGGCGGCTTCGCCACCCAACGCGGGGCAAGCCCGCTCACCACAATAAACCCCAACAAGCCCCAACAATCCCGGCCACCACAGCAAGCCCGCTCACTACAAGAGCCCAGGGTTATTTCAGGGCGGGGTCGCCGGGGTTGAGTGCCCTCCAGCTTTGCATGACGGCCTGAGCCTTGGGCTCCCGGCCGTTCTCCAGGTAGTACTGGATCAACGACAGCCGCGCATTGCGGTTGTACGGCTGGCGCTTGAGCAGGTCTTCCAGCTGCTCACAGGCGGCGTCGACATCGCCGCTGTCATGCAACGCCACCGCCAGCACAAAGGTGAACTGGCCGTTGGCGGGCTCCAGGCGTGCGGCGTTGCGCAAGTAGGGCATGGCCTGCGCCGTATCGCCTGAGCGAATCAGCATCAAGCCCTGGGTGTGTTGCAACAGCGCTGCATCCGGCCGCCGGGCCAACTCGTCGGCAATCAGACGGCGCGCCTCTGGTGTGCGGCTATTGGCTTCCAGCCACTGTGCCAGCGTGACAAGCGCAGGGAAGAAGTCGGGGTCGCGCTGCAAGGCCGTACGCAATTGCGCTTCCACCTGGTCGCCACGGCCACTGGCCTGGTAGAGCATCGCCAGGTTGAGGTTGGCTTCGGCACGCTCCAGCAGGCTGAGCTGCACCTGTTCGTACTCGGCGATGGCACTGTTCCATGCGGGGCCCTGGCCGGGGACACCCAACAGGTCCCGTGCGGCAATGATCCGCACGGCGCGCACCGGGTCTCGCAGCAAGGGACCATAGAGTGCACTGCGTTCCGACGGCGGCAGAAGGGCGCTGACGGCACGCACGGCACTTTCGCGCACTTGCGGGGCTGGGTTGGCCAGGTCCCTGGTCGCCAGCTTCAATGCCTGTTCACTCGGATAGTTGGGCAGCTCGACCAACAGCGTCGCCCGCTGGATCGCCGGCAGATTGCCGCGTGCCAACTGCTCATACAGCGCCTGGGCGGCACCGGGCTGGCCGCCACGAATCAGCGCCATGCTCTCGGCGTAAGTCGCTGCCTTCAGCACGTCGCGTGCGCCGGCAGGGATGCTGAAACTGTGGTCATGGCGCAAGTCGTTGCCCATGTACACCTTGCCCGGCATGTGGCAGTCGACACAGAACGAACCTGGCTGGCCGACAGGCTTGCCCGTGTGTTCGTCCGAATCGTAGTTTTTTGCTTGCAACCCGCGCCCATCCACCGTGGCAAATGGGGTTTTGCCCGCAGTGTTATGGCATTGCAGGCACACCGCGTTGCCCGGCGCCTTGAGTGCGTTGCTGTGGGGGTTGTGGCAGTTGCTGCACCGCACGCCTTTCTCGGCCATCTTGCTTTGGGCGAAGGAGCCGTGTTCGAACACTTCATCCTTGATCTTGCCGTCCAGGGCATAGAGTTCGCGGGTCAGTACGCTGGGCAGGTAGTCGTCCATCAGGCGCTTGCCCACGGTAAAACCGTCGCCCAAGGGCGCGCGCCGTGCGTGGCAGCGGGCGCAGGTTTCCAGTTCGACGGTGGCGTCCTTGTCTTTGAGGTGCACGGCGAAACCGGCGTGCAGCAGGTCGCCCTTTTTTGCGGCCCATTGCAGGTGGTTGGAGGCCGGCCCATGGCAGGCCTGGCAGCCGACACCCAGGCTGTTCCAGCGGCTGTCGAAGGTGTTGTTCTGCGCGTCGAAATTGCGCGTGTAACCGGTGGTGTGGCATTCCACGCACATGAAATTGGCATTCTGACTGGGTTTGCTCCAGTGCAGCGGGTTCTTGAAGGTCACGCCCTGGCCGGGGTAGAGGTGAAACCAGCGGTTCTGCTGGGTATCCCAGGCCACGCCGAGGGCTTGCAGGCGACCGCCGCCGACCTCGATCAGGTATTGCTGCAACGGTGCGATGCCAAAGGTGTAGGCCAGCTTGAAGTCAGCGGCGTGGCCGTCGCTGCCAGGGGTGTTGACCCAGAATTCGTCGCCGCGTCGAAAGAACCGGGTGGTTTCGCCTTCGCCGGTAAAGGTGGCGTCGTTGAAGTCCGCCGGCACGGTCTGCGGCGTGGCCAATTGCATCGCCAGTTGATGGTGGGAGCCTTGCCAGTCCTTGGCCTGTGCCTGATGGCAGCCTTGGCACTGTTGCTCATCGACCATCCTCGCCGGGGCGCTAGTCACAGGTTTGGCGGCCACGACCGGCGCCGGCAAGCGAGGCGTACCGGCCTGCAGGAAAACCCAGATTCCGGTCAGGGCCAACAGCAGCAACACAATCAATACGGGGTAAAGCAAACGACGGCGGGCGGCTGGGTCTTTTTTGGGCTTGGGCATTCCGACTTCCGTTGTCTTGATGCGTGGACGCTCTGTGGCGTGCTTGAGCTTCGTGCAGCTTTGACGCTGGGGGCAGGTCTGTCAAACCCGTGCCGGAAATAAGGCTAATTCCCCAGGATTGGCTATACCTACAGCTCACTGTTTCGATGATGACCGCCAGGGAGTTCAATGATGAAGCTAAGGCTAATGATCAGCACACTGTGCGTTGCCTCAGTGGCAATGGCCGGCTGTGCCAGCAAGGTGACTCAACCGGACGAGTACTCCGGCTTTCTCTCGGACTACAGTCAGCTCAAGCAAGCCAAGTCACCCTCGGGTGCCGACGTGATGCGCTGGGTCGACCCCAAGCTGGATCTGAGCCGCTACCACGCGGTGTTCGTCGAGCCGACCCAGTTCTATCCCAAGCCACAGGCCACCGCAAAAATCCCCGAAAGCACCCTCAATGGCATCAACACCTACTACAACCAGGCGCTCAAGCGTGAGCTGGAAAAATCCATGCCCCTGGCGAATGCGCCGGGTCCTGGCGTGATTGTGGTACGTGCGGCGATCACCGCTGTGAGCAGCAAGACCGAAGGCCTCGCCCCGTACGAGTACATCCCGGTAGCGTTGGTCGTCGCGGCAGTGAGTACCGGCACTGGCCACCGTGATCAGGAAACCACCCTGGGCACCGAGGCGCAGTTCCTCGATGGCGCCAGTGGCAAGGTACTCGCCCAAGTGGTGCGCAAAGGCACCGGCAAGCCACTGTCCAACGAGTCGCAGGTGATGAAGGCCGACGACGTGAAAAGCGTGATCGATGGCTGGGCGTCGGACCTGCATCAGTCTTATGTGAAGCTGAAACACTAGAACGGCCCGGGACGGTGAGGGCGCTATGCCCTCACCACCGCCTCAGTTGCCGCCAAACCATCGGAAATACGGGTTGGCCCCGTCCCCACGCAACACCTCGCGCATATCCCGTCCCCAGGCATCGCGGTCACCGTCATAGGCATGCAGGCTGGCACGGTAGAACTGCATCAGGCGCTGCTGTTCGGCGGCCAGCGTACGGGCAAAGGCCGCATCGGCGTTGATCAACGGCACAGGCACCCGCAGGTCGAGCAAGGCTGGCAGGACCCGGGTGATTTCCTTGCTGCGTACCCACGGCGCGTATTCGATACGCGGTTGGTCGTCGGTGACCGGCAGCGCCTCCCCGGCAAAACGCTCAAGGCCCTGGCGATCGGTGACCCAGGTCGCCAGCAGGGTTGCCGCCGAATCGATCCCCACCTCTGCCAGGGCGCTGCGCACGCCAGGCTGTTCAAAGCGCTGGCGAATGCGTTCGGCATCCAGTGTGATCGGCTCAAGGGAGCCCACCAGCAGCATTTCGTGGAACTCGCTGGTCCACAGCGACGCGTAGGGGAATACATTGAGGAAGCTGCGCACCAGGGCGCGGGAGTCGTCGATGTTCTGGGTCGGCAGCGGCAGCCATTGGGCGAGCAGGCCGTGTTTCTCAAGACGTGTGGCCGCCAGTTGGTAGAAATCCTGGGAATACAGGTTCACTACACCGGCGGCGGAGGGTGGTGGCGGTTCCAGGGTGATCAGGTCATAGGTTTGCGGGTTGCGCAGCAGTTCCTGGCGACCGTCGCGCAGGCGCAGGTCGATGGCTGGATCGCCGGCGGCGTTGAAGTTGCCTTTGAACAGGGGCGCGGCTTGTACCACGGATGGCAATAGTTCAGCGACCACGCGATGTTCCAGGCCTGGATAGCGCAATAACGCACCGGCCGTAATGCCGGTGCCAAAGCCGATCACCAGGGCGGATTT
Organism: Pseudomonas azotoformans; assembly: GCF_900103345.1. Taxonomy (NCBI): domain Bacteria; kingdom Pseudomonadati; phylum Pseudomonadota; class Gammaproteobacteria; order Pseudomonadales; family Pseudomonadaceae; genus Pseudomonas; species Pseudomonas azotoformans. Next base: position 1,500,686 of record NZ_LT629702.1, on the reverse strand, counting down.
CGGCTCGGCGTTGTGAACCAGCAGCGGCAATAGCGCCTGGATGCGCATATAGCGCAATGACGGCATGGCGTCGCCGGTATTGGATACGCCCTGGATATACAAACGTTGAAAGGCCCGTGAACCCTGGCCTTGGGTAACAACTGCGACCGTCGCACCACGGCCTTCCTGATAAAACGCGAGGCTGGCGTTACGCGCACCGGGCAGCAATTTTGCCAGGCGATCCACCGGGGTCAACAGTGCTATCACCAGCGAGATCAAGCCCAAGGCGACTACCGCCTGCCGCCGACCTTTTTTCACCCCGTGCCCACGGCGCACGGCTAAATACCCCACGCCATCTGCGATCACAGCAAGCAATCCCAATGTCCGCACCAACCCCAACCAGGGAATCAGCACAAACCCGCACAGCATCACCCCGATGATCCCGCCCAAGGTATTGAAGGCCACCACCGCGCCCACGTCGCGGCCGACATGCCGATCGCCCACGCTCAGGCGCAACGCCACGGGAAACGCCGCGCCCAGCAACACCGTCGGCACGAACACGATGCACAGCGCCGCCACGGCAAACCGCGCGCTCATCCCCGGCAGCTCATGGCCGCCCAGGCTCAGCACCAGTGCTTCAGCCTGGGTTTGCAGCAACACCAGCCAACGCCCCAGCAGGGCGATCTCCAACAACGCGACCAGGCCCGCTCCCGCGATCAGCAAGCCGAACACGCCCCAGGGATCACGCAGGCGTTCTACCCGGCGCGACATCAGTTGGCTGCCAACCAACAAACCGGTGAGGTAGGTGGCGAGTACCACGGCAAACGCATAGGTGCGCGTGCTCATGAACTGCACGATGGACTGCGACCACACCACTTCATAGCCCAGCGCCACGCCACCGGCGATGGCGTACAGCACCAACGCCAGCCGCGCCGGTTGCACGGTGCGTGTCGGCGCTATCGCTACGGGCGCTTGATGACGCACCGCCAGCAACGCACCCACAGCAGCCAGCAGGTTCAGCATCGCGGCAACCAACGCACTGCCACGCACGCCCAGTTGCGCAATCAAGACAAACGCGGTCAGCAGCGTCCCGGCAATCGCCCCGGCCGTGTTCGCCGCGTACAGCCGTCCACCGGCCCGGCTCAAGCCCTTGGCATCGATGCCCAACGAGCGCACCAGCACCGGCAGTGTGCCGCCCATCAACATCGCCGGCAGGCCCACCAGGGCAAACGGCAGTGTCCAGGCCGTGAGGCCGAGGCGTTGTTCCAGCCAGGCAAACGGCTCGGCCGCCACGCCCAGGGCCAGCGTCGCGCCAACCCCCAGCACGGCGACCAGAAATTCCAGTCCTGCATACAACAGCAGCGGCCGCGCAAAGCGATCCGCCAAACGTCCGAACAGCCAGCCGCCCAACGCCAGCCCGGCAAAAAATGCGCTGATACCGGTGGTGATCGCATACACCTCCACGCCGACTACCAGGGACAGTTGCTTGATCCACAGCACCTGATACACCAGCGCTGCGCCACCGGAGATGAACAGCAGGAGGGCGGGGATCAACAAGGATGAGGGCGTGCTTCGCTCGATGACTTTGTGGGTGGTACGTGAAGACATGGGGATAACCTTGTGCAGGTACTCGGTCACAAATGTGTGAACGGGCTTATGTGGGAGCGGGCTTGCTCGCGAATGCGGTGGATCAGTCAATGAATCTGTTGACTGGCACTCCGTATTCGCGAGCAAGCCCGCTCCCACACAAACCCTGTCACAGGGGGCTGTGTTGTGGCCGTTATGACGCAGGTGCGGCCTTCATCTTCGCTTCGATCTTCTTGTCCACCGCCTCGCGAATCTGGTCGATGCCGAAGCTCGCCGGTTTCTGGCTGGGTGGGTACTCGACAAAGGTTTCGAGGAACTTCGCCGCCTTGGTCACCGCCACAGCCGCCAGATAGACGTTTTTGGTGGTCCAGTCGTAATACTGGTCGCTCACGACATCCGCGCGCTCATACGGATCCATCCTCAGGTTGAAGATCTTCGGCACCCGCAGTTGCACGAACGGTTCGCTCCAGACCCGGAACCCCCCTGGCTGGCGCTGCTCGGCGAACACCACTTTCCAGTTGTCGAAACGCATCGAGACCAGCATGCCGTCGTCATTGAAGTAGTAGAACTCGTTGCGTGCGCCTTTGGGTTGTTGGCCGGTCAGGTAGGGCAGTTGGTTGTAACCGTCCAGATGCACCTTGAAATGGGTGCCGCCGGCAGTGGGCGCCCAGCCCTTGAGCAACTTGTCCTTCACCTGTGCATCACCCGCGGCGGCCAGCAAGGTCGGGAACCAGTCCATGCCCGAGACCATTTCGTTGGACACCTCGCCCTGCTTGATCTTGCCCGGCCAGCGAATGATCGCCGGCACCCGATAGGCACCTTCCCAGTTGGAGTCCTTCTCGTTGCGGAACGGCGTGGTCGCCGCGTCCGGCCAGGAGAACTGGTTCGGCCCGTTATCGGTGGTGTAGACCACGATGGTGTTGTCGGCGATCTTCAGGTCGTCAAGGGTTTGCAACAGCTTGCCCACATCGCCGTCGTGTTCCAGCATGCCGTCGGCATACTCGTTGCCGGGCATGCCGCTCTGGCCCTTCATCGAGTCACGCACGTGGGTGAACAGGTGCATGCGCGTGGTGTTCATCCACACGAAGAACGGCTTGTTGGCTTCGGCTTGCTTCTTGATGAAGGCCTGGGCCGCCGCCGTGGTTTCGTCGTCGATGGTTTCCATGCGCTTGGTGGTCAAGGCGCCGGTGTCTTCGATCTTGCCGTCGGCAAAGCTGTGGATCACCCCACGCGGGGTGTTGGCCTTGACGAAGTCCGCGTCGTCCTTGGGCCAATAGGGGCGTTCAGGCTCCTCTTCGGCGTTGAGGTGGTACAGGTTGCCGAAGAATTCGTCGAACCCGTGGTTGGTCGGCAGGTATTCATCCCGATCACCTAGGTGGTTCTTGCCGAATTGCCCGGTGGAGTAACCCAGTGACTTGAGCGCCTGGGCAATGGTGATATCGCGTTTTTGCAACCCCACCGGCGCACCCGGGATGCCCACCTTCGACAGGCCCGTGCGCAACGGCGTCTGGCCGGTGATGAAGGACGAGCGCCCGGCGGTGCAGCTGTTCTCCGCGTAGTAGTCGGTGAACATCATGCCTTCTTTGGCGATCCGGTCGATGTTCGGGGTCTTGTAGCCCACCACGCCCATGGAATAGGCGCTGATATTGGTTTGCCCGATGTCATCGCCGAAGATCACCAGGATATTCGGCTTTTCGGCCGCCCAGGCGGATGCCGAGGCGCCGAGTACCGAAACTGCCACCAGGGCGAGTTTCGGCAGCCACTTACGTATGCGAGTCATAAGACTTGCTCCTTTGTAGGGCTTGAGTCGCATTGCCTGCGACCAACGTTTTTAACAGTCCATCGCGACGTCTTTGCTTATTGCACCTTCACTTGCACAGCCGGATCGAAGGGGTAGATACGACGCCAGTCGCTCGCCATGTCCACCACGGTCCAGTTCTGTTGCCTGGCCAGGTCCAGGGCCTTGTCCAGGCGCCCCACCTGAGCATTGCGGTCGTAGGCCCACTCGCGCCGGGCGTCGGTGTGGTGCACCAGGCCCATCAAGCGTTTGCCAGGGCCTGCGGCGGTCCACCGCAGCATTTGCAGGTCGCCGTCGGAGTTGCCGAAGGCCAGGATCGGCCGGCGCCCGATCATCGCGTCGATGCTTTCCGGCTTGCCCGGGCCGTCATCGTTGTGCGCGAGTTTGGCGGTGCGCAGCACTTGGGGCTGGCCCTCCTTGATCTGGTATTGGGTGACGAAGCGGGAGCCGATCACTTGCTCCGGCGGCACGCCGTACACCTCTTCGGCGAAGGCGCGCATGAAAGCGGTATCGCCACCGGAGACGATGTAGGTCTTGAATTGCTGGCTGCGCAGGTAGTCGAGCATCTCCAGCATGGGCTGGTAGATCATCTGGTTGAACGGCTTGCCGGTCTTGGGGTGGCGGGCCTGCTTCAGCCAGTGCCTGGCATTGTCGATGAAGGCCTCGGTGCTGACCCCGGTGTGGGTGGCGCCGATGATTTTCAGCAGGCCGTCCATGCCGGCAGCGGCGAGGGCCTTGTGATCGCCTTCGAGCACGGCCTGGAACGGCTGGGTGGTTTTCCACTCGGGGTGCTGGGGCGCCAGGCGCTTGACTTCATCGAAGGCGAACAGCACCTCGAAGTACGCCGGTTGTTCGGTCCATAGGGTGCCGTCGTTGTCGAACACAGCGATGCGTTCGGCGGGTTTGACATAGTCCTTGGAGCCTTTGGCGGTTACCGCCTGGACGAACTCGATGATCTGTTGTTTATTCGGGCCTTCGTTCCAGGAAGGCAGTGGGTCGGCCGCGAGGACAGGCAGGCTGAGCAGGAACAGCAGGGGCAGGGCAGAACGCAGCGACGTCATGGGAAGTCCTTTTCGTGACGAGGGTTCAGTGGGAGCAAGCGTAGTTGACGACAGGCCCAGCGCAATGCTGGCCATGCCTTTCGCCACAATGACCCGAGGCGCGGCCACACGGCGCGGATCAGATAGGCCGCCAGTGTCAGGGCGACCACGGCGGCCATAGCTGCAAGCAAATGCCGCGATAGCTGCCAGCGTGTGTGCTGCCCGAGGGTTTTCAGGTCATCGGTGATGGAAAACGCTGGGGTATAGGCACTGGTGGCCTGGGCATCAAAGACGAGCGCGGGCACCTGCGCGATTTGCAGGCGATGGTTGCGACTGTCCCACCATTTCACCTGGACGGCCGGCAAGGTGTAATGGCCGCCTTGCGTGACGCGATACACCAGGTGGTCGATGCGTTGACCGCCGGTGACGGTGCCGCGTCCGTCATCCAGATTGCGGATGTCGGGCGCCTGTGGGTAGAGACGCAGCCCATCGATGGGCGCCAGCGTCGGCGGTGGCAGGGACAGCCCCGGCGTGTTGTCGGCTTGCAAGGTCAGGGTTCGCGTCAGCGTATCACCGACTTTGAGGTCGCTGGCCGCGAGGGTCTGGCTCAATCGTAGGCCGCTGGCGACCAGCACCGTTTCACCCGGTGCAAAGCCGGGTGGCTGGGTGGCATCGAAACTCAACGGTGCACTCTGCGCGCTCAACGGCGCGCTGGCCTGGCCCGGCTGGGCGCTGACCGTCAGCGCAGGCACGCTGAAATGTTGTGCTGCCATAGGCGTGACCAGGTAGGCGTAGCGCAAGCCATAGAAGGTTTGCCCGTCGATCACCTGGCTGGTGTGTTCGGCTTCGCCCCCCGGAGGTTGCACGCGTGCACCGGGAATTTTCAGCTCCGGCAACGTCGCAGCGGCGGTGAACCAGGTGTCGGTGAGTACCTCGACCTGCACTTGCAACTGTTCGCCTACCATCACCGAAGCGCCGGGAACCAACTGCGCCTTGACGCGCAATTGCGGCTCGGCGGCGCACAACGGCGCGGCCAGTAACAGCAATACGCAACCGTAGCGATTCATGGCCGCGCCTCCTGATCCTGCAGGCTGAATTTGCGCCGCAGAAAGGTCGCCGGTGAGGTGGTCAGGTTTTGCAGCCACAGGGCGTCGTTGTTCGCCTGTTCAGTCTGGATCGCCTTGCTCTGGCCCTTGCCTGGCGCCTTGTCGAACTTGATTACGTCGGGTTTGACCTCGGGGGTGTTGTTGGCGGCGCTTTCGGTGTCTTTTTTCAGGGCCATCGCCAGGGCCAGGTTGGCGCTGGCTTCGGGAAAGTCCGGTTGCAGCTGCAAGGCGCGCTGATAGGCAACGATGGCGTCATCGAACTTGAAGCGGCGCACCAGTACGTTGCCCAGATAAAACGCGGCGGGCGCGGTGTTCATGGCGGCAAAGGTGGTTTGGGCCAGGTCGTAGTCGGCGGCGTTATAGGCGGCAATGCCTTTCCAGTAAGGATCGACAAACAGCGCTGCGGCCTCGGGGTAATGGTGGTGTTCGAAGGCCCAGCGGCCTTGCTGGTCGGGTGTCAGAAACGGATTGGCCTCAGCCTGCGTCGGCCCCAGCAACAGGCCCAGCAGCACAACGGCGGTCCAGTTCAGGCTCCAGCCCTTGCGCACGCCGAACAACGCCACCAGCAGCAACGGCCAGCACAGCCAGTAACCGGCATCCTTCCACTGCAACAGCTGTTGCTGTTCGTCGGCGGCCTGGAAATGCTGCTGGGCGTGCAGTTCGATCCAGTCCAGGTCATCGTCATTCAGGGTCAGGCTGCCCAGCGGTGCGTCGGTGGCCGAAGCTAATTGTTTGAGTGTGGGGCTGTTGCCGAGGGCCAGGATCAGGACTTGCAGCGAGCTGTCCTTGAGGGAGGGCAGTTGCTCGATATCCGCGCCATCGGTTACCAGCAGCAAGGTGCCGGGTGTCTGATCGAGCAGGCGCTTGGCCTGGTCGACAACGCCAGCCACATCCTTGCCGGTCCTGCTGATCAAGTCGGTGCCCAGTGCCTGGATAAAAGTGTCGAGCAGGGCTGGGTCATCGGTCGGTGGCAACACCAGGTGGGTGCTGCCGGCGTACACCAGCAACGCCGTGCGCGCGCTTTGGCGACGCTGGATCAGGTCATGCAGTTTGTGTTTGGCGGCGGTCAGGCGCGTGGGCGGTACATCGGTGGTGTCCATCGACGTTGACAGGTCCACTGCGATGATCAAGGGCGCGCGATTTTCCAGGAAGTCCGGACGGTCCTGTTCCCAGGCCGGTCCCGCAGCGGCGACGCCGCCGACGATCAGCAGCGCGCTCACCAGATGCACGGGGCGCAAGCGGTGGGGGTCGGTGGGCGTGAGCAGCAAATGCGGCAACAGATGTGGGGCAATATTGCCTCGCAGGCGGCGCTGAAGGTCGCGGCTGTGCTGCCACACGAGTGGCAGCAGGGCGCCAAACAATGCCAATAACAGCCAGGCGGGACGCAGGAAGTGGAACTCACTGAAGTCCATCAGCGTGCTCCCGTTTCAACCGATGTGGCCACAGCGCTGCGATCAGGTGATACAGCGCCAACAGTGTCAGCGCAGCGCACAGCGGCCACCAGAACAGGTCGCGCTTGGGGTGGTGGCTGAGGGTTTTCACTTGATGTGGCGTTATTTTGTCGAGCGTGGCGTAGACCTGGTTCAGGCTGTCACGGTCTTCGGCACGGAAATAGTGGCCGCCAGTGGCGGCGGCAATGTCCTGCAAGGCCGTGAGGTTGACCTTGGCCTCGCCGCTGGCCTGCGGATCGCCGATACCGATGGTGTGGATGATCACACCCTTGGCGGCGGCCATGTCGGCGGCGTGGTCCGGGGTGATGGCGCTGCTGGTGTCGTTGCCGTCAGTGAGCAGAATCAGTACTTTTTCCGGCTCATGGGCCTGGTCCAGCAGCTTGAGGCCCAGGCCGATCGCGTCGCCGATGGCGGTGTTCGGCCCGGCCATGCCGATGCCGCTGTCATCCAACAACAGCGACAGGCTGGTGTGGTCGAGGGTCAACGGCGCCTGAGGGTAGGCGCCACTGCCGAACAGGATCAGGCCGATGCGGTCGTCCTGGCGTTGCTGGATAAAGCCGTGCACCACCTGTTTGACGGCGGCCAGGCGGTCGATCCTGTGACCCTCGGCGTCGGTGAAGTCCTGGGTCTGCATGGACTGGGAAATATCGATGGCCAGCATCAGGTCGCGCACCGGTTGCTGGCGTTCGATGGGTTTCTCCACCCACACCGGGCGGGCGATGGCCAGCACCAGCAAGGCCCAGACCAGCAGGTTGAGCAGCAACTGACCACGGTTGCCAGCGCTACCACGGGCCGACAATGCGCCACCGACGGCCTGGCGCATGCCCCTGAAAAAAGGCACCCGCACCGCACTGCGCGCTTCGTGGTATGCCGGCAGGTAACGGTAGGCCAACCACGGCAGCGGCAATATCAATAGCAACCAGGGGTAATCAAGCTGCCACATGGTGCTGCTCCACCCAGGCTTTGCAGTGAGCCAGCAGGTGCACATCCGGCGGCGCCGTGCCGTAGGCCCCTGCGGCCAGTCGCTGGCTGAGATCCTCGGGGATCGGCGCACCGGCGTGGCGCTGCAGGAAGGCTTGCCAGTCGGCGCCGCGCAGGGTGGGGATGCGTTGTTTTTCTTCAGACGAAAGCGGCATCGACAGTGCCACGCGCTTGAGCAGTTCGGGCAGTTCACGCAGGTCCGCCAAGGTGTCCAGGTGCGCCAGGGCTTCGCGCCGATACGCATCACGGCGCCATTGCAGCCACCTGCGGGCTGCCAGGACCAACAGCCCCAACACCAACACGCCGAGCAACACGCCCCAGCCCCAGGTCTGCGGCCAATAGCTGACGGGCGCGGGCAAGCTCAACTCCTGGAGTTGCTCGATGCTTGGCACATGCGTGTTCACCGCCGCTTCCCCAATTCACTGCGCAGTTGCTCGGCAGCGGGCAGGGCGGTGCTGATCATCAACAGCGGCACCTGGCTGCGGCGCAGCAGGCTGGCCACATCCTTCAAGCGCCCGCCGAGAAAGTCCCCCAGGGGCTGGCGCACCTGGCGCTGATTCACCGCCAGTTCCACCTGCAACTGGCCCTGAGTGACGCGTAGCTGGCCCCGGCTCGGCACATTGAGGGCCAGAGGGTCGTACACCTGCAGTGCGACCACATCGTTATGCGCCGACAGCTGTTGCAACAGCTGCAAGGTGTGCGGCCCTGCACCGGCAAAGTCACTGACCAGGCAGATCAAATGGTCATGGCCCGCCACGGCCACGCATTGGCGCAAGACCTTGTCCAATTGGTCGTCGCCTTCGTGGTCCGGATTGCGCGCCGCCAATTCGCCGTTTTGCTGGGCGATGCGGCTGCACAAGGCTTCCACGCGCTTGCGGCTGCGCAATGGCGCCACGCTGTCGATGCGTTGATCGTTGAAGACCAGGCCGCCGACGCGGTCACCCGCGTTGAACACCATCCACGCCGCCAGTGCGCCAAGTTCAGCGGCGACGGCCGATTTGAAGCTGCGCACCGAACCGAAAAACATCGACATGCGCTGGTCCACCACGATCAAGGCTGGACGGTCGCGCTCTTCGGTGAAGGTACGCACCACCGGTTTGCCGGTGCGCAATGAGGCGCGCCAATCCAGGTGGCGCAGGTCGTCGCCCGGCTGGTAGCGGCGCAGTTCATCGAAATTCAGGCCGCGCCCACGCAGTCGCGAAGCATGGTTGCCCGCCAGCAGGCTGCCTTGCGGCTGGCGCGCCACAAAGCTCAGGTCGCGGGCCTGGAACTGCAAGGCCATCAACTGCCCCAGGCTGACATAGACAAACCCGTCGGCGTTCATGCGGGGAGTGCCACTTTGCTCAGCAGGCGGTCGAGCACCTGATCCGCGGTCACGCCGTCTGCCACCGCGTCATAGCTCAGTTGCAGGCGATGACGCAGCACCGGGTGGACGACCGCCTGGACATTATCCGGCGTGACAAAGGCCTGGCCTTGCAACCACGCATCGGCCCGTGCGCAACGGTCCAGGCCGATGCCGCCACGCGGGCTGGCGCCGAGGCTGATCCAGCGCGCCAGGTCGGCGTCGTAGTCGGCGGGGTGGCGGGTGGCGTTGATCAGGTCGATCAGGTAGCGGTCGATGGCGGGGGCGACCTGGATCGCGCTGACTTCCTGGCGTGCGGCGAAGATAACGTCTTGCCCCAGGGTAAAACCCTGCACGGCTTGGGCGGCGGCGGCCTGTTCCTCTTCGCGCAACAGGCGCAGCACCTGGCTTTCGTTGTCGGCGCTGGGGTAGTCCAGCAGCAGCTTCATCACAAAGCGGTCCATCTGCGCTTCAGGCAGCGGGTAGGTGCCTTCCTGTTCGATGGGGTTTTGCGTGGCGACCACGATAAACAGTGGCGGCAGCGGGTGACTGGCGCCGGCCACGGTGATCTGCCGTTCTTCCATGGCTTCGAGCAAAGCCGCCTGGACCTTGGCCGGTGCGCGGTTGATTTCATCGGCGAGGATCAGGTTGCCGAACAGCGGGCCGGGCTGGAAGCGGATCTGGTTCTGCCCTTCGACCTGGTGCAGCACTTCGGCGCCGGTGATGTCCGAGGGCAGCAGGTCCGGGGTGAACTGGATGCGGCTCATCTTCGCATCGAGGTGTCGCGCCAGTGCCTTCACCGTGCGGGTCTTGGCCAACCCCGGCAGGCTTTCCAGCAACAGATGGCCGTTGGCTAACAGGCCAATCAGGATCTGGCGGATCACCTGGTCCTGCCCGAGCACGCTTTCGGCCATGCTGGCTTGCAAGGCGGTCACATCGTTGAGTGCTGTCATGGCACACCTCGTTCAAAGCATGAAGGTGGGAATCACCGGGATAAACGACAGACGGAAATTCCAGCGGCTGCTGATCAGGTCGTCGGCGTGGATCACCGAGTACTGCACTTCACCGGAAATGCGTACCGGCAATTTGCCGAAATTGACGATGCGCCCGGCACCGATGCCGATGGGAAAGTTGACCTTGTTGCCGCCTTCGGCCTTCCAGTTCACCGTGATGTTGGGCGTCATGCCCACCCGCCATTGGCCGGGGCCGGGAATCGCGCGCTGGATGAAATATTGGATATTGGTCAGGCTCACGTCCTTGCGCTGCGCATCGCCGCCCACCGACCACCAGTGCTGGGGAAAGAGGCCGAGGGTCCAGTCCTCGCCCAGGTACGCCGCGACAAACGCCGGGCCCAGCGAGTATTTGCCGGTGCCCAGGACGTCTTTTTCTGCGGTGGGAAACATCGCGGTCGGGCCAAAGCCCCAGACCAGTTTGCCGCCGTTGGCAAAGCGGATCGGCTGCTTGGGCGAAAACACGCCGACGTAGGCAAGGTCACCAAAGCCTGAGGTGCGATCAAACGGGTCGTTGACCACCGACGGGAAGTCATGGTCGGTCAGCACGCCGTAAGGGCTCAGGCCGGCCAGGTTGCCGGCCTTGGCATTGACCGGCGCACTCACATAGCTCACCGGCAGGCGGTTGATCAGGTTCCAATCCTCGCCGATGGAAACCGGGAAGGTCGGCATGAAACTGTATTTGCCCAGGTAGCGCGTGCCGTTGCTGTGCGGGCCTTTGAGGGCGCTGTAGTCGAACTGGTTGAACAACAGCACCAGGTTGCCCACCGGGTTATCCATCAGCTTGGCGATTTGTTCTGTCGATGGGTCGCAGCCGGCCTTGACCACTTGCTTGAGGTCAATGTCGAAATCCTGTTGCAGGCGATGGCAGGTCTCTGGGTCAGCCTTGGGGGCGGCGGCGCTGCTGCCCAGGTTCGGCAGCGTGGCGGCGGATACGCCGCAGCTGGCGAATGCACCGAGGAACAGCGGCATGGCGCAAAAACCATGCAATCGTGCACGTGAAATCATGGCGTCATCCATCCTTGTATCGGCCTGATAGCAGGGGTTTACGTGCCCGGTCTAACCCTGTTGCGACCGGGCACGTGGTGTTACTTGAGCGGTGTCAACGGTGGCAGCTTCCATTGACCGTTACCCACCTCAGGCTTGGGCAGGTAAATGCGCAGTACGGCGTAGAACGGACCCGGTGGCGCCGGCAACCAGTTGCTTTGCTCGGCCTTCGGCGGTTCGTGGTGCTGCAGGGCCAATGTCAGGCCGCCATCGGCGTCACGCTTGAGGTTGGGTAGCATCCGCGAATTGATCAGGTAGCGTTTCTTGTGGTTGGGCACCAACAGCTTGGTCTTGGCGTCGTACATGGTCAGCGACCAGAACGCATCAGCCGGCGGCAGTTGGTCCTTGGCAAAGTGCACGGTGTAGCTGTGGCGCGCGCCGTTGGCGGGCTTGCCTTCGCTGTCGACGAAGTAGCTCATGTAGGCGGCTTCATCGGTGGAATTGCCGAAAATGCCCATGTTGGCGCCGGCATAGCGGTACAGGTAATTGTTGTTCAGGTGGTCGCGGCTGCCGAACAGATCACCGCTGGTGATCTGGTGAGTGTCGACTTTGTCTTTCTTGAACGCGGCAAATTCGGCGTGGGCGTCGGCAATGCCTTCATCCAGGGCCTTGCGTTGTTCGGCGCTCAGCTCCTTGACCTTGAACGGCGCGCCCGGGGCGATACCGATCTTGGCAAACCGGGCCAGCAGGTCTTTTTCGCTGTCCTGCGGCGCGGCGAAGGCCAGCATGAAGTTCAGGTAGCGAAACAGTTGCGGGCCTTCGGTCATGGTCGCCGTGGTCTTTGGCCATTCGACCTTGGCCGCCTTGGCCGGCGCAGGTTGTTTTACGTAGCTGCTCAGCGGCTGCACTTTGTAGCCGGCCTGGATCTGCTTGACCTTGCCCAGGTCCTTTTCATCAAACAACTGCGTGCGGTACAGGGCGTAGGCAATATTGCTTTCGCTGTAGATCACGCGGTCGACATTCACCGGCTGCTGACCCTTCCAGTCGGGGCCGGCGATCATGTAGTGGCCGCCGTTGTTACCGGTGCTGCGGGTGCCCAGGTAAGCGAAGTTCTGCGTATAAAGGTCGATCAACTGCACCGAGTAGTAGCGGTCGTCTTCGATACTGGGCAGGGTCAGCACCAGCGGTTCGCGGCGCAGGTCCATCCAGACGAACGAGTAGGGCGTATCGGAGTTGGGCGTGACGAAGGCCGTGTCCTTGGGAGTGAACACCTGCGCGGTATTGCCGATCTGGTTGAACGGCGCCTTGAAGTTGGCACCGCCCTTGTCAACGGCCTGGGTATAGAGCGTCTTGTACATGTCCACCACCGGAAACCCATACAGGTAGGCTTCCTTGGCAATGGCCCGGGCTTCGGCCGGGGTTGCCGTGAAGTCGGCCCAGGCGCCGGTACTCATGAGTATCGAGAGGCTCGCCAACAGCAGGCGCGTCGGTTTTCCAATCATGTTGTTGCGTCCTTCCAGAGTTCTGTTTTAAGGGCGTGGGATGAAACCGCCGAGTTAACCGGTTTATTTGCCGAACGTCACGTTAATCCCTGCAAACAAGGTGAACTGGGGCAGGCCGTCACCCTTGCGCGCCACTGTCCATTGTGGCTCGACGAAGGCGTTGACGATGTTACTCCCGGATTTCCAGGCCTTGCCCGCCCCCAAACCGATGGGAATGTAGTGGGTGTCGTTCTTCAAATCGAAGGTCCAGGTGCCGGTGGAGCGCAGGTACCAGCCCTTCGGCAGGTTATGAATGATAAACGGCTGAAAAGTTGCACTTTCTACATGTGCGCGGTCGCGATCGCCGGCAAACGAACTTTGGTATTGCACAAGGGCACCGAGCAACCCCCTTGGCGAGGCGTCAATCGCAATGGCCGCCAGGCCAGCCTGCCACTTACCAGTACCCAGTTCGTCCTGCTCGGCGGTGGGCGCGGTGATTTGCGGGCCGATGCCCAGCTGCACGCCCTCGGTCTTGAGCAGGAAGATATCGAACAGATTCAGGTCGCCCATCCCCGTGCTGTAGCCGCTGTGCGGATCGGGGCGTGTGCTGAGGGGCAGGGTGGCACGCAGCAATTGCGGCACACCGATAAAGTCGGAGGGTGCAATGGGCAGGGTGCCGCGCAGCAACAGGTCGTTGGTGTGGGCGTTGCTGTCGTAAACGCGTGGGCTGTAGTAGTCCTGCAGGTTCGCACCCGGTGCCAGGTTGAGGGGGTTGTTGCTCTTGTTGGCCGTGTCGGCGTTATCCGCCAGGGCCGGTAGTGCAATAACAGCCAGCATCAATGCCGACGCGTACGGTGACCCGAACATGTGCGCTCCCCCATACCTGGGTGACTATCCCTTGTGATTAATACCGGTAGGGCATGTCGGTTGAAGCTAGCAGCTAAATCCAGACGCGCTAGCTATCCAAATGAATTAGTTTGACGGCATGGGGTGTTTCACTTGTGTGTAATACGCCGGAAATCGCCGCCCTGAATGGGCGGCGACGGGCAAAAGAGGGGTCAGGCGGCAGGTAGCATCGATTTGACTTTGTCGCGTAATTGATCGATCGAGAACGGCTTGGCGATCACTTGCATGCCGGCCGGCACGTCAATGTTTTCCGCATAACCGCTGGCGAACAGAATCGGCAGGTCAGCACGCAGTTCGCGCACTTTGGCAGCCAGTTGCTTGCCGTCCATGTCCGGCAAGCCGACGTCGGTCATCATCAGGTCGATCACCTGGTCAGTGTTTTGCACCAGTGCCAGCGCTTCTTCAGCATCGCCGGCCTCCAGCACGTTGAATTCCAACTCCTCCAGGACGTCGACGATGAGCATGCGCACGATGGCATCGTCTTCGACGACAAGGATGGTGGAGGCGGTGGCGGACATAAAAAAATTCCCAAGAGTTGAAAGGATTGGCCGTGAGCGGTGGAAAGGCCATCCTCTAATGAGTCGCGGCGATCTCGGCAAGTTCCCTCACCGAGGTCGGTATTGTGCCGGTGTTGGGAAGGAATGTCCCGTATGAGTCTGTGGTCGGGGTTCTACCGGGCTCGCAAGGGACTGCGGCATCTCCAGGAATCGGATGATGCCGGTACTCCCCGCCAAACGTCAGGCGACACTTGAGGCCAATCTGGGGGAGGGGATTGATAGCGGGATGGCCACCAGGTCATGCACGCCGTTGATGCTGCCGACGGTGTTCATCAGGTTCAACTCACTGAAGTCCGAGACAGAATAGGTCAAGGTCCCCGGATTCGGACGGAATAATGCGCTCGTTGAACCGGTGCTCATTGCACTTTCCACACCGGCGCGCATAGACGCCTCGGACTTGAATGTTGCCAACCCGAAGTTGGGGTCGAAGTAGAACCATTCTTTGTCGCCGCCTTTGACGACAACGCCTGCGGTAATCCCATGTGTTGTATTACCTATCATCAGGCTGGTCGACGTGTTGGCATTCGCCAGTTGCTCGATGATTTGCGCCGCCGTCCGCTGCTGTTTGTATTGGCCTACATGAAAGTCATGCCTGAGCTTGGCCTGGAAACTTTGCATAGTCTTTTGAAAGGTCTGGGTGGCGGGATGCTCGGGATGAGCCATTACTGTGAAAAGATTCTCCAACAGCGTGGTTTGCTTGCCCTCCTGAATGGCATAGGCCATCGAGTTAGCAAACACCGCACACTGCCCACCCGAGATAGGACTGACTTGGCTGAGGTACAAACCTTGTGGCATCGGAACGAACGTTCCGCCTGCGGCCTTGATGTTATCGCCGAATTTTTTGGCCAGGGACAAGTTGAGCGTGATCGCGCGCTTTTCAACCTGTCGGTACAAACAACCCATTTGTTGCGTCGTCAACCCGCGTTGCAAAGCCAGCTCCTGGAGTTCAGGGACTCTCAACCCTTCCTCGTACCCCTTTATCGAGTCGGGCGTTCCGTACTTGTAACCCTGCTTGAAACTGTCCGCATCCAGCGCCTTGAGGTTTTCCATTTTGGTGTAGAACGTATTCGGCAGTTCTTCCAGGTCTTCGATGCGGCGAATCAGGCTTCCCAACTGTTGCGCACTTGGACCGGCTTGCAGTGAAAGTATCTTGAGCTGTTCAACGCTCAGGGATGTTGAGTACCCCGTAATCGATGGCGGTGTCTGGCTGTTATAACCACGGTTGAATCCTTCGGCATCCGTTTTCAATGCGCTCAACCGCAAGTCTTCGAATTCCTTTGCGAAATTGGGGTTGGGTTGGGTGCCGGGACGGGGGGAACTCCACCAACCGGTGAACCACTCGATGCTCCCCGACTCAGTCAACCCTTTGATTTCCCCCGCGGAGGCCGCGACAGAGGGCGTGAAGTTCTCCAGCGGGGCTCCGTAGGGTTGAGCCTTGATCGGGTCGTAGCGGTACCATTGTCCATCGTTGAACACTGCAGCCGTCTGGATCTTTGTATCGCCGACCTTATAGCTGCCTATTGCGGCTATGTCGTACTGATGGCTGAGGTTTTTCAGCAGCCCGTAACTGTCTGATGCGCCCCGCAGCACTTGTATGCCTTTCTCCAGTGCCCGAGGGCTTTTGCCCAGTAGCCTTGCGCCGCCAAATACCAGGTCGTCTGCGCCCCCCAGCGGGTTGAATGCACTGAGGGTCGCCGCTCCAATCACGCGCGCGCCCTTGGCCAGCTTTGTGGCAGCAGAGCCGGCGATCGCCCCCACCTTGACCAGCTTGGCCGCAGTTGCTGCGCCAGCGGTCAGGAACCCCAGGACATCCATCGTCAGATCGAGAGCGCCCGCCACATAGTTGCCGCTTATGAAATTGACAATGGCCGATCTAAGCGGGACCAGGTCCAGAAAGAAGTTGGCCGCGCGATCCTGTGCTTCGAACTGTTTATCCAGCTGCGTAGAGCCTTTGGCGGCTTTCACAACATCGGCGTTGTCGATATCCAAGTGCTCAACGAACGCATCGGCAATGTATTGGCTGCGGTCGCTGCTGAAGCTTTTAGGCGTGACTGAGGTGTCGCCAGTGTTTTCCTTTTGGCTCTCTTGGCGATAGCGGGACGGCCGAAACTCGGTTCGTTGAATGTGCCGTGAGCCTGGGCCGTAGTTTCTTTCACCGTAATTATTGCCGCTGTTCAACTTGGTAATAGTGCCTTGCTGGATGTCCACTTCATAAACAGACGACACGTCGTCGCGCTCGGTTTTTATCGAAAAGGTGGAGTATTTGTGGAGCAGTGTTTTGTCCGTGAGATTGAGTCTGTACTCCGACTCATGAAAGAAGCGCAGCTTTCCATATTCGAGGTCTTTGCGTTGCTCCAAGGGGAGTTTGGATATGAGGTGCCTGACGGTCGCACTCAAACCTTGCTTTCGCGAGACAATGGCCTCGTCGAATTGTTGCTTGAATGCCGCATTCACGCCGAGAACAGGATTTTTATTGATCTCGGCAAGGGGAATACGAGGGTCATCGGTCTTCCAGGTGTAATGACGGTTTTCCATCATCGCGATGTCCAGCATCGAAAAATACCCTTCTGGCCGCAAGTTCGGATCATAGAGCGGCATCGCGGTGGATTGATGGCCGGAGGTCTGCAGTTTCAACAGGGGGCGCTCAAACGGAATACCTTCACCAAAGCGCTCTTTCAGTTTGGCGAGGGCGATGTCCTTACGGCTGGGTATTTCAGTGTTGGATAAGGCTTGCGCGTCGATCTGTTCCGTAAATTCCTGGTTGTATTGGGCTCTCAACTCATCCAGTTCTTGGTCCGTGTACTGTTTGTCATCCTTTCTCTCGGTCAGGCCGTTGACCACCCCCCAATCGACCAGTGCGGTTTTCTGAGCGAGCTCGGTTACCGCTGGATCCAACTGGGTGGCCTTTTCGGCCTTGATCATGATTTCGTCGAAGCCCATGGTCGCCGCCGACCCGGGTGACTCGGCTTCCTGGATCGCCACCGCGATCTCCAGTCGGGTCCAGGCCGGGCTGCCATAAGTGACGTTGTCGGGAATGCCTTTTACCTGGAATGCAGGCGCTGCCTGCGCGAGTAATACCATTGCGGCAACCTTGGCCGTCTCCGGGCCAGCCAGGTCACGTTTAATCAAGCGTTTGACCAGCGCATCGACCACTGCCGACGGATGCAAGCCCCAATGATCCGATTGCGCCAGATCGAACCCGGCTACCTGGTTTCGCTGGGAGTCGGGAATGGTTTGGGGATTCAGCACCAGGTTGATCGCCGCCAGGGCGTAGTCATGGGGGCTGGTGTCTGTGTCGATACCCTTCATATGCACTTGCATCGCCCGACCAAACGCCAGCCCTCGGGGACCGTTCAGGATCGACTCCAACGCTTTGATGGGGTCTGCCTTGGCTTCACTCGATAGGGGGTTGTTGCCGTTGAGGAACTCAAGGATACCCAGGCTACCGGCCGTCTCGGGTGTGTTCGAGTGATCCTTGATGTATTGGAGAGCCGCTGCCTGCAGCGTTCGCTGATCGTCAGTATTCAAAGGTACAGGCCAGGACAGCGCCCCCCCGAAGTTCCCAAACGGGTTCGCCACCGCTCTCTCACTGACGGCATCCGCTAACGCGGTCAAGGAAAAATGGTTGGTAGGTAGACCCAGGCCGATGCCGCGGATGAAGCTCTCCAGTGTGACAAGGGTGTCAGGCTGCGTTGGAAAGGATGAATGCGGGTGGATGTCCATTGCTGTGGTCTTGAGTGCGTTCAAAACCGCCGGGGGAGACGCATTGTGTCCCAGTGTCCTGGCAATTTTGTGCAGCGCTTGCGACAGGGTATGCAGGTTGCGCGCATTGCCAATCAGGGTTTTGCTGGAGAGGTCGGCTGATGTGAGAGAAGTCGGTTGTGGCCCCGGGTTGGGCTGTTGTTCTGCGACGCTTTCGGACGAGGTGGGTTGGGACAGTCGATGGGGTTGACTGACCGCATGGGTGGGTGGGTTGAGGGCTGACGTGGACACCGCGTAGAGACTGGTCATGGCTGGATACCCTTTGAAGTTGGACGTTATCCGCGCATTTGCCTGCGCAAGGCTCCTTTTTCAAGGCGCCTCATTGGGTGCCATGTCCTGCGACCTGCGTTCCCGTGCCTCAGCCCTCTCTATGTAAGAAGCTATATCAATGTCCTGATTTGACGTGCAGCCATTCTTCAGATTGTTCCAAGGGTCACAAAGGCGGTAAAGGTCCGGTTGCAATAGGCGTGTTATAGAGCGCTTCGATGTCGGCACGGAAAACACTGTTTCTTTGCTGCCAGGCGTCATCGTGATCAAACACTCTGAACTCCAGACTGTTTGGATCGGTTCCGTGGGTTTTATAGGATGGCACCAGTTTCTTGTCGTTGAATACTTTTGTCAGGCCTGCCTCCATGGCGTTTGCGCTGGAGAAGGTCGCAAAGCCAAAGTTCGGGTCATAAAAATAGAAGACTTTTTCGCCACCGTTGACTTTAACCCCGGCAGCCATAGCGTGGCCCGGAGAGTCGATCATGATTGACTTGGAAACGGTGGCGTCGCCGAGTTCCTTGACCATGTTTTGATACGTCACTTGACGGTAGGTCTTGCCGGCATGGAAGGACGTTTGGCCGCCCACTTGTTTCTGCAGGGTTTTCAGTTTTTCCATGAACCTGATTGAAGCGGGGTCTTTGGGAAAGGCCGCTGCACGGTACATGTTACGCATCAACTCAAGTTCCTTTCCGTGCTCCACGGCGGTGGCCATGACGCGTGAAAGTGCTGCGCATTGTCCGTCAGACAGTTGCTTTGTCAGCGAGAAATAAACAACTTGTGGCAACGGCGTCACAGTCCCGAAACGCGGTTCCAGATTGTCGATAAAGCGGGCGCTGCCGACACGCCCCAGTTCGTATGCAAGGTCATCGTATCGCCTGACCAGACTACCGACCTGTTCTGCGGTCAAGCTTTTGTCCGAGCCCCGTATTATCAGATCCGCAATGGTTGAGGACTTGGAGATCCCCTTGATACCTCGCAGATTTCCAGCGTTGTATCCCGCTTCGAAGGCGGACGCTCCCGGGCCGGTTCTATGCCGTGCAACCGATGATGTCCATCTCTTGAAAGTGTCATCATCAATCGTTTTAGTCGAACCTGTCGCTGTCGCCCATTTGCCCATATTGTCTGCCTCCATGTGCGCGGAGGGTACAAAGTTCTCCAGCGGTGACCCGTAGGGGTTGTCGGGTCGTAGGGTTGTAGGCATACCATTGGTCCTTGATGAGGACCGCCTGGCCTTCAAGAATGTCGTCTTTACGTGTGAATGTGCCTACCGAGGCGGCGTCGAAGTGACGGCTTGCCGCGACCAGGTCGGAGCGCGCTTTTATGCCGCTCAAGCGTTTGAGTCCGGTGCTCACTGCGTTTGCACCTTTCCAGGCGCCCACTGCCAAGTCGCCCACGCCGTCCAGGGGGTTGAGCGCACTGATGGTTGCCATGCCGATGACTTTGGCTGAGCGTGCCACCTTGGTGGCAGCGGAAACGCCAGAGCCCGCGATCTTGACCACCTTGCCGCCGACTCCCGCGCCGGCCGTCACGATGCCGAACAGGTCGATGGCCAGGTCGAACAAGCCTGCCCCGATATCGCCTCTACGAAAATTATTGATCGCCGAGCGAAAGGGGATCAGGTCCAGGATAAACTCGGTGACGGCTTCACCGCGCCTGCGATTGCGGTCGGCAGTGGTAACGCCGCGAGCCTGTTGCTTGATTGCATCGTCATCCAGATCGACATGTTGCACGAATGCGTTGGCGATCAGGCCGGTGCGTTCTGAGCTGAAGCTGTTTGGCGGGCGTTGAGTCGGGTGCTTTTGCTCTGCACGGCGTGTGGCATCGTCCCCGTTGGGGGTAAAGGCTTTTGTGTCGTGCACAACATTCGCCTCGCGGTGGCTCTCAGGGCTTGCCCGCGATAAATGGACAGCGTCTATCGTGCCTCTGTTAAAGCTGATCGCGTACGCCTTGGTCATGCGGTTACGCTCGACCCGGACCAGCAGTTCTTCATTCTTCGGTTGCGGTGTTGACCCGGTAAACCCCGGCCCCAAGGTGCGTGAATGTTCCTGGAAGAAGCTTATCTTGCCGTACTCGAGGTCTTCGCGGACCTCCAGGGGCGCCTGGCTGATCAAGTGCTTGATGTAGGTGCTGATCGCAGCCTTTTTTTCTTGAATGGCATGGGTGAATTGTGATTCAAAAGCGTCGGCTACTCCAAAATGGGGGTTGGCCTGCAAGGCGGCCAATGGAACACGTGTGTCTTTCGAGGTAAGTACCAGATCGGCTCGCGGCAACTTCATCATGGCGATGTCCAGCATCGAGTGAGGCCCGACCTCGACCGTTCGATAACCAACGTCTCCACCCGCCGCGGTTTCCTTGCGGCTGATATGAATCAGTTTTTGCTCGAACAGGGCTTCTTGCCCGGGGAAGCGTTTTTTCAGTTCGATCAGGGCCATCTCTTTGCGCGATGGAATGTCTGCGTCCAGTGCTTGGCTCGCGGTACTGGTCAGCGCTTTGCGTGTGTTGAACTCAAGGAGCAGGGCATCAAGTTCGTCAGCGCTGTAGAGATGATCATCTTTCTTGGGCAGTACCCCATTGATCACCCCCCAATCCACCAGGGCTTCACGTTGCGCACGTTGGGTCAAGGCCGGATCCGCCGCGATGACGCTGGGAGCTGCCAGCATGACTTCGGCAAAGGTCATGTTCGCGACCTTGCCAGGGGTGAGTCCTTCAATGATGGCGGCGATTATCGACACCTCCACCCACGCTGGGCTGCCGTAGGTAACGGAGGCCGGAATATCCTTGATCCCAAAGGCGGGTACGCGGCCAGGCAGCAGTACACTCGAAGCGACACCCGCCATGGCCGCGCTGGTCCTTTTTCCGGTGACCAGATACTGTTCGAACGACTTGAGGACTGTGGACACCGGCTTGCCCCAGTGCTTGTCACTCATCATATCGAAGCCTGCGATCATGTTGCGGCGTGTTTCCGTGATGGACTCAGGGTCCAGTTGCAAGGCCACGGCGGCGAGCAGGTAGTCCATCGTGCTGCTGTCGGTGGCGACACCCCGCATGGTTTTCTGCAGCGTTTCGCCGAGCAATTGTCCTTCGGGTGAACTGAGCAGCGCGTCCCGTGCCGTGGCCGGGTCCTTCAGCGCCCCGGCGGGAAGCGCTGTGCGGCTGCGCAAGAACTCCAGTAACAGGCCATTGGTCTGCATCACGAGTGGATACTGTCCCTGGGGATCGCCATGGCTCATGGTGATGAGGCGAATGCGTCGTTTGTCATCTGCGCTCGGCGGGACGAGCCAGGACAGCGCGCCGGTCATATTGCCCAAAGGATGCACCTGGCCGCGGTCGGTGACGGCGGCCGCGAGGCCGGTGAGTGCAAAGTGACTGTCGGGCGGTGGCAAGCCGAGGTTATTGATGAATGTTTCAAGGGCGACGCGGCCGCCGGCGTCCTGGGCGTAGCGCGTATCGGGATGAATCACCATCGATGTTGTCTTCAGCGCTGCCAGTACCGCAGGAGCCGATGTGTCCGCGCCAAGTTGTTTGGCCAGTTTATTCAGTGCAACACCCAGGGTGATCAGGTTGTGTTTGTCGGCCAGGGCGCTCTTGAGATCAGGCTTTTCATGGTTTGCATTGGCGTCAGTGATGGGCGTGGGTGGCTTATCAGCCACTAGGACGGGAGGCCTCGGGGTTACGCGTGGTTGGGGCTGAGCGGAAATTGTCATCTGTGGGCACCTGTATTGAAAGGAAGGAGCGCCTTCGTGGTAGAGCCTCCCTGTTCTCAAGACGCCTCACTACGTGGAACAGATGCTCTTCGACGTTCCGGTGCCTGACGCGAGGATGTGTGAAAATGTACGACGCCCGCCTGATGCAAGGGATTGGCTGAGCGGCTCTTTTCCATGGTGGCGGTCATCCTTTTCATCGTTATGCGGTAGAAAAATGGCGTTCCTGTACGACTTTGGGGCAAACTTCCGGTTTTTTACACACTTGGCCAAGGCATGCCCATGACTCCCGCTTCGTCCGTCGATGAAAAGAGCTTTCGTAATCTGCTGAGCCGAAACGTTGCATTGCCCCTGGGTGTGGGCGTGCTCAGCGCGGTGTTTTTCGTGTGCCTGATCACTTATCTGTTGTCGGTGATCCAATGGGTTGAACACACCGACCGGGTTATCAATAACCTCAATGAATCGTCCAAGCTGACCGTGGACCTGGAAACCGGCATGCGCGGTTTCCTGATTACCGGCGACGAGCATTTCCTCGACCCGTACGAAGTGGCCAAGCCGCGCATCATCGCCGACCTGCGTAACCTGCAGGAGCTGGTGGCGGACAACCCGCAGCAGGTGGATCGCCTCAAGCGCCTGGAAGCCCTGCAGGCCGAGTGGAACAACTACGCCCAATCGATGATTGATATGCAGCGCACCAGTGGTGACTACCGCAGCGCAGTCAAGGCTGGCCGCGGCAAGCGCCTGACCGATGAAATCCGCAAGGAATACGACGACGCGGTGGCGATGGAGCAGCAGTTTCGCATTACCCGCAATGAAGACGTCACCCGCACCACGGTGATCAGCGTCACCCTGTACTTGGCCTTTGTACTGGGCTTGAGTGGCTTCCTGGCCTACATCGGTCGTAAAAATCTTGTTTCATTATCAGATAGTTACAGTGCAAACCTCGCGTCCCAGCAGAAGATTGCGCGACGCCTTGAGCAACAAGCCTGGTTGCGAAACGGCCAGACCGAACTGGCCGAACAGGTACTCGGCCAACTGACCCTGAATATGCTCGGGCGCAATATCCTGCAGTTCTTTGCCCAGTACATGGGCTCGGCTGTTGCCGCGCTGTATGTGCGTGAAGAACACGGCGGCCTCAAGCGCGTGGCCACTTATGGTTTCTCCCGCGAACAGGAACAGCGGGAACAAGCGATCTACAGTGACGAAGGTATCGTCGGCCAGGCGGCCCAGCTGGATCGCCTGATTCGCCTGGATGATGTGCCGGTGGATTACTTCAAGGTCAGCTCCGGCCTGGGTGAAGGGCCGACGCGCAGCGTACTGGTCATGCCCACCAGTGATGATGATCGGGTCAATGGCGTGGTCGAACTGGGCTTCCTGCGCCCGCTGGAAGAGCGTGACGAAGAGCTGCTGGAGTTGATCGCCGGCAATATCGGCACCTCCATCGAAGCCGCACGTTACCGTCAGCGCCTGCAGGAAGTGCTGGCCGAGACCCAGCAGCTCAACGAAGAGCTGCAAGTGCAGCAGGAAGAACTCAAGACCGCCAACGAAGAGCTGGAAGAGCAGTCGCGCATCCTCAAGGAGTCCCAGGCCCACCTGGAAACCCAGCAGGCCGAACTGGAGCAGACCAACGAGCAACTGGCCGAGCAGACCGAGACCCTGGCCGAACAACGCGACGCCATGGACCGCAAGAACATCGAGCTCAACCAGGCCCAGCTCGAACTGGAGGACCGCGCCGAAGAATTGCAGCGCTCCAGCAAGTACAAGTCCGAATTCCTCGCCAACATGTCCCACGAGCTGCGCACGCCGCTGAATAGCTCGTTGATCCTGGCCAAGTTGCTGGCCGAGAACCCCCAGGAAAACCTCAGCGCCGAACAGGTCAAGTTTGCCGAATCGATCTATTCCGCCGGCAATGACCTGCTCAACCTGATCAACGACATCCTGGATATTTCCAAGGTGGAGGCCGGCAAGCTGGAGATGCGCCCGGAAAACTCCAGCGTGGCACGGCTTGTCGACGGCCTGCGCGGCATGTTCGAGCCGCTGGCGGCTGATCGCAAGCTCGGCTTCCAGGTAGAGGTGCAGGAAGGCACGCCGACTATGCTGTATACCGACCGCCAGCGCCTGGAGCAGATCCTCAAGAACCTGCTGTCCAACGCGGTCAAGTTCACCGAACAGGGCGAGGTCAGCCTGTCGGTGTCGCGTGCATCGGAGGAGGGGATTGCCTTTACCGTGCGCGACTCCGGCATCGGCATTGCGCCGGACCAGCAGGAAAGCATCTTCGAAGCGTTCCGCCAGGCCGACGGCACCACCAATCGCCGCTACGGCGGCACCGGCTTGGGCCTGTCGATTTCCCGTGACCTGGCGGCCCTGCTGGGTGGCTATATCAGCGTGACCAGTGCCCCAGGCAAAGGCAGCACCTTTACGCTGGTACTGCCGGAACATTATGCAGAGCCGGGGGAAGACGTGGCACCGATCGAGCAGCCGCGCCAAGTGGTGGTGGCGCCGGCACCGGCTCCGGCCAAGGTGTCGCCGCTGCCGGTGGCCGATGCCAGCCTGATCCCGCGCTTCGCCGATGACCGTGACAAGGCTCCGTTCACCACGCGCTGCATCCTGGTGGTGGAAGACGAACCGAACTTCGCCCGCATCCTGTTCGACCTGGCCCATGAGCTGGGCTACCACTGCCTGGTGGCCCATGGCGCGGACGAGGGCTACAGCCTGGCCGAGGAATATGTACCCGACGCCATCCTGCTGGATATGCGCCTGCCGGACCATTCCGGGTTGACTGTGCTGCAACGCCTCAAGGAACACGCCAATACCCGGCACATCCCGGTGCATGTGATTTCCGTGGAAGACCGCGTCGAAGCCGCCATGCACATGGGCGCCATCGGCTATGCGGTCAAACCCACCACCCGTGAAGAGTTAAAAGACGTGTTCGCGCGCCTGGAAGCCAAGCTGACCCAGAAGGTCAAGCGTGTGTTGCTGGTGGAGGACGATGACCTGCAACGCGATAGCATTGCCCGCCTGATCGGCGACGATGACATTGAGATAACCGACGTTGGCTATGCCCAGGCCGCCCTGGACCTGCTGCGCACCAACGTCTACGACTGCATGATCATCGACCTCAAGCTGCCGGACATGCTCGGCAACGAGCTGCTCAAGCGCATGGCCACCGAGGACATCTGCTCGTTCCCGCCGGTGATCGTCTACACCGGGCGCAACCTGACCCGCGATGAAGAAGCCGAACTGCGCAAGTATTCGCGCTCGATCATCATCAAGGGCGCCCGCTCGCCGGAGCGCCTGCTGGATGAGGTCACACTCTTTCTGCACAAAGTCGAATCCCAGCTGTCCCATGATCGCCAGAAGATGCTCAAGACCGCTCGCAGCCGCGACAAGGTCTTCGAGGGGCGCAAGATCCTGCTGGTGGACGACGATGTGCGCAACATCTTCGCCCTGACCAGCGCCCTGGAGCACAAAGGCGCTGTGGTGGTGATCGGACGTAACGGCCGTGAAGCCATCGACAAACTCAATGAGGTCGAGGATGTCGACCTGGTGCTGATGGACGTGATGATGCCGGAAATGGACGGTTACGAGGCCACTGCCTTGATCCGCCAGGACCCGCGCTGGAAAAAGCTGCCGATCATCGCGGTGACGGCCAAGGCCATGAAAGACGATCAGGAGCGCTGCCTCGCGGCCGGCTCCAACGATTACCTGGCCAAGCCGATCGACCTGGATCGCCTGTTCTCACTGATTCGTGTGTGGCTACCGAAGATGGAACGCATTTAAGTGGAGCGAAGTTTCTTGGAAAAAAGCAGCGATATTGAGCTGCGCCTGTTGATCGAGGCGATTTACCTCAAGTACAGCTACGACTTCCGGGATTACTCCGGGGCGTCGGTCAAGCGCCGTGTGGCTCATGCCTTGCGTCAGTTTGATTGCGCGACCATTTCCGCCTTGCAGGAACGCGTGCTCCATGACCCGGCGGCATTCATGCAGTTGCTGCAGTTCCTGACGATCCCGGTGAGCGAGATGTTTCGCGACCCGTCGCACTTCCTCGCGATCCGCCAGGAAGTGGTGCCGCTGCTCAAGACCTACCCGTCGATCAAGATCTGGATCGCCGGCTGCAGCACCGGCGAGGAGGTGTACTCCATGGCCATCCTGCTGCGCGAAGAAGGGTTGCTGGAGCGTACGATCATCTACGCCACCGACATCAACCCGACGTCGTTGGACAAGGCCAAGCAGGGCATCTTTTCCCTGGAGAACGTGCGCGCCTATACCGCCAACTATCAGCAGGCCGGTGGCCAACGTTCATTTGCCGACTACTACACCGCAGCTTACGATTACGCAATCTTCGATAAAACGCTGCGTGAGAATGTGACCTTCGCCGATCACAGCCTGGCAACCGATAGTGTATTCTCAGAAACTCAATTAATTTCGTGCCGTAACGTACTGATTTATTTCAATAAAAAGTTGCAAGATCGAGCATTTGGATTGTTCCATGAGTCGCTGTGTCATCGCGGTTTCCTGGTGCTGGGCAGCAAGGAGACCCTGGACTTCTCCGCGTATGGCAAGCAATTCGAACCGCTGGTCAAACAGGAACGGATCTACCGAAAGCTATGAATCAAGAGGCTGCCAGCCCGGCACAGGTCCGGGGCATAGAGGCTATTGTCATCGGCGCCTCCGCCGGTGGCGTAGAGGCGTTGCTGACGGTATTTGCCCAATTGCCTGCAGACTTCGGCCTGCCGATCATCACCGTGCTGCACCTGCCCGACGAGCGCCGCAGCCAGTTGGCCGAGGTGTTTGATCGCCGCGTTGCCATGCCGGTGGTGGAGGCGCGCGATAAGGAAGTGCTCAAGCCCGGCACGCTGTACTTCGCCGGGCCTGGTTATCACCTGTCGGTGGAGCATGATCGCAGCCTGTCCCTGAGTCAGGAGGACCGCGTGCACCATTCGCGCCCGGCAATCGACTTCCTGTTTCAATCCGCCGCCGATGCCTACGGCACGGGCCTGCTCGCCATCCTCTTGACCGGCGCCAACCAGGACGGCGCCCGTGGCCTGGCCCACGTCAAGCAGCAGGGCGGAACCACTGTGGTGCAAGAACCCACTGAAGCACGTGTCGCCGTCATGCCCCGTGCGGCCCTGGCACTGCACACACCCGATCACATTCTGACGTTGAGCCGTATTGGCTCACTGCTGGCTTCGCTGGAATATTCCCCATGTTAAGTACTGTCCAGGCCAAACTGCTGATCGTCGACGATCTGCCGGAAAACCTGCTGGCCCTTGAAGCGCTGATCAAGCGCGAGGACCGCCAGGTGTTCAAGGCATTGAGCGCCGATGAGGCCTTGTCCCTGTTGCTGGAGCACGAATTCGCCATGGCGATCCTCGACGTGCAGATGCCCGGCATGAACGGGTTCGAGCTGGCCGAATTGATGCGCGGTACCGAGAAAACCAGGAACATCCCGATTGTGTTTGTCAGCGCCGCCGGCCGCGAACTCAATTATGCTTTCAAAGGCTACGAAAGCGGCGCCGTGGACTTCCTGCACAAACCGCTGGATATCCATGCGGTGAAGAGCAAGGTCAATGTGTTCGTCGACCTGTACCGCCAGAGCAAGGCCATGAAGCTGCAGGTCGAAGCCCTGGAGCGCAGCCGTCGCGAGCAGGAACTGCTGCTGACGCGTCTGCAGGCCACCCAGGCCGAGCTGGAGCAGGCGGTGCGCATGCGTGACGATTTCATGTCGATCGTCGCCCA
This sequence comes from Pseudomonas azotoformans, assembly GCF_900103345.1. Classification (NCBI taxonomy): domain Bacteria; kingdom Pseudomonadati; phylum Pseudomonadota; class Gammaproteobacteria; order Pseudomonadales; family Pseudomonadaceae; genus Pseudomonas; species Pseudomonas azotoformans. The sequence goes on along the minus strand of NZ_LT629702.1, from coordinate 1,472,992 downwards.
CGAAGTGCGTACGCCGCTCAATGGGCTGATCCTCGAAACCCAGTTGCGCAAGATGCACCTGGCCCGGGACAACGCCGCCGCGTTCACCCTGGACAAGATGCACGCCATGGTCGACCGTGACGAGCGCCAGATCCAGAGCCTGATCCGCCTGATCGAAGACATGCTCGACGTGTCGCGCATCCGCACCGGCAAACTGTCGATCCGCCCGGCGCGGTTTGACCTGACGCAGCTTGTCAGCAGCCTGGTGCAGAACTTCGCGCCCCAGGTAGCGGCGGCGGATTCATCCATGACGCTGGTTGCCGACGGCCCGGTAGAGGGGCACTGGGATGAGTTCCGTATCGAGCAAGTGGTCACTAACCTATTGACCAATGCCCTGCGCTACGGGGCCAAGAGCCCGGTGGAAGTGCGCGTGTACAGCGAGCATGACGAAGCCCGCGTAGAGGTGCGCGATCACGGAATCGGGATCAGCGAAGACAACCAGAAGCGTATTTTCCAGCAATTCGAGCGGGTGTCCGCCAGCCAGGTCGCAGCGGGCCTGGGCCTGGGGCTGTTTATTTCCGAACAGATCGTGGCGGCCCATGGCGGCACCATCGAAGTCGAGAGCCGGATAGGCGAGGGCGCCTTGTTCAGGGTGTGCCTGCCCCTGCAGGCGACGGCATGAATTCAATCGTCACCTCGACGCAACCTCTGCGTGACCCCATGGTCGTAATTGCAGCTATTGACCGGACAAAGGCTTCCCATGAGTGAAGATGCACAAGATGTCGTTCTGATCGTCGAGGACGACGAATCCATTATGTTTGTGCTGGGTGAATACCTGGCCGGCCTGGGCTATCGGGTGTTAAAGGCGATTGATGGGGAGCAGGCCTTCGAAATCCTGGCCACCAAGCCTCACCTGGACCTGATGGTCACCGATTACCGCTTGCCGGGAGGGATCTCTGGTGTGCAGATCGCCGAGCCAGCGCTGCTGTTGCGGCCGGAGCTGAAGGTGATCTTTATCAGCGGATACCCGCAGGAAATCCTCGACTGCAACAGCCCGATTACGCGCAACGCGCCGATCCTGGCCAAGCCGTTTGATCTGGATACGCTGCAAGAGCATATCCAGCGGTTGCTGGCGTGAAACGCTGAAGGGCTGCTTCCTTGCAGCCCTAATCCCTGATCATTTCCCGTACTTTTGCCGTCAACAGATCGAAAGTGAACGGCTTGGTAATCAGTTGCATACCCGGGTCCAGGAACCCGCCCCGCACCGCCGCATGTTCGGCATACCCCGTGATAAAAAGCACCTTCAGTTCGGGGCGGATCTGTCTGCCGATTTCCGCCAATTGACGACCATTCATACCGGGCAGGCCAACGTCGCTGATCATCAGGTCGATGCGCTGTTCCGACTCGATAATAGGCACGGCGGTATTGGCGTCGACAGCTTCCACAAACCCATAGCCCAACTCCTTGAGCACCGCGCTGACCAGCACCCGCACGGCGGGGTCGTCTTCGACGATCAGCACGGTTTCACCGGCATTGGCGAACGGCAGCAACGCCGGATCCACCACGGCATCGGCGACAACCTCACCGACAAACCGTGGCAGGAACAGGCTCACCGTGGTGCCTTTTCCCACTTCACTGTGGATGGTCACATGCCCATGGGACTGGCGGGCAAAGCCATAGATCATCGAAAGCCCAAGGCCCGTACCCTGGCCGATGGGCTTGGTGGTGAAAAACGGGTCGAACACGCGGCCCATCACGTTTTCCGGGATGCCACAGCCGGTGTCGCTGACGCTCAACTCAACATAGTCACCCGGTTTCAAGGTGCCGTAGGCGGCGGTGAACACGCTGTCGAGGTGACGGTTGGTGGTCTCCACGGACAGGCTGCCACCACCGGGCATGGCGTCGCGGGCATTGATGACCAGATTGAGCAGGGCGCTTTCCAACTGGTTGGGATCGGCCTCGGCCGTCCATAGGGCGTCCGCCAGGCGCATGTCCAGGTGGATGCTTTCGTTGATGCTGCGTTGCAACAGTTCGCCCATCGAGGTCACCAGTCGGTTGATCTCCACGGGTTTGGAATCGAGGGATTGGCGGCGGGAAAAAGCCAGCAGGCGGTGGGTGAGGCCGGCGGCCCGGTTGGCCGAAGTCACGCCCAGGTCAATCAGGCTGTCGAGATCGTCCAACTTGCCTCGGGACACACGCCTGCGCAGCAGCTCCAGGCTGCCGATGATGCCGGTGAGCATATTGTTGAAGTCATGGGCGATACCGCCGGTCAACTGGCCGACCGCTTCCATTTTCTGTGATTGGCGCAGTGCCTCTTCGTTGCTGCGCAGTTGGGCGGTACGTTCCTCGACTTGCTGTTCAAGAGTTTCCAGCGTGCGTTGCAGGCGCAGTTCACTTTCGCTGAGATCGATCAGGCGGTCGCGGGCTTCGTATTGCCGGCGGCGGCCGCGCAGGGCGGCGCTGACCAGGCTGATCAGGGTCACCGGATGGAACGGCCGCTCCAGGAAGGTCACGTTGCCGAGCATGCCGCTCAGGTGGGATGAGCCATTCTGCTCGCTGCCGCCATGGTGGGTCATCAGTACGATGGGTAGATCCGACCATGCCGGCTGTTGATGCAGGTACTCCAGCAATGGTTCCAGGTCCACCCCGCGCAGAGCCTCCGCGGCAATGATCAGCAGCCCGGCACCGTCTTCCAGCGCCTCGCACAAGGCCCCCAGGTTGCTGGCGACGATGCCGCTGTAGCCTGCTTCGTTAAGCATCATCAGCGCCAACGAGCCGTCACGGCCCATCGGCGCCAATACAATTGCCCGCTCGGACACTGGAGAGAGGCCCGTCACGCGTCCTCATCCTTGAGTAGGGGCGAGCCGGCGCCCATGTAGGTCGGGATGCCGCGCAGTACGCCCTGGAAGTTATCCAGCGGTTCGCCGACGGTCATGCCCTGGCTGCCGATCCGGTATTCGCGAATAGTGGCCTCATGGGAGCCGGTGCGTTTCTTGATGATTGAAATCGCCCGGCGCACCTTGCCCAATGCCTCGAAGTAACGCAGCAGAATGACAGTATCCGCCAGGTAAGTGATGTCGACGGGGGTCTGCATATCGCCGACCAGTCCGTGTTGCGCGACGGTCATGAACGTCGCCGCGCCCCGGCGGTTGAGGTACAGCAGTAACTCGTGCATGTGCAGGATCAACGCGTTTTCTTCGGGCATGGCCGCCTGGTAGCCGTTGATACTGTCGATGACCACGGTCTTGATCCCGCGCTCATCCACGCAGCGTCGCACCCGATGTGAAAACTCGCCCGGCGACAGCTCGGCAGCATCAACCTGTTCGATCAGCAAGTTACCGGTTTCCTGCAGGGCCGCCAGGTCGATACCCATGTTCTTCATGCGTTCGAACAACAGACCCAGCTCTTCATCGAAGATAAACAGCGCGGCTTTCTCACCCCGTGCCACGGCGGCGGCGGCGAAAATCATCGAGATCAACGATTTGCCGGTACCGGCCGGGCCGAGGATCAGACTGCTGGAGCCGGTCTCGACGCCGCCGCCCATGAGGGCGTCCAATTCCTTGATGCCACTGCTCAAAGTATCGCGTTGATAGCCGCCGCGATGCTCAGCCGCCACCAGGCGCGGGAACACATGGACGCCGTCCTGCATGATGGTGAAGTCGTGGAAGCCGCCACGGTATTTCTGGCCGCGGTACTTCACCACCCGTACACGCCGGCGTTCGGCGCCGTAGTTGGGGGTCAGCTCTTCGAGGCGGATAACACCATGGGCCACACTGTGCACGGTCTTGTCGAGGGACTCGGTGGTCAAGTCGTCCAGCAGCAGGACAGTAGCGTCGTAGCGCACAAAATAGTGTTTGATCGCCAGGATCTGCCGGCGATAACGCAGGGAGCTTTGCGCAAGCAGGCGGATTTCCGAGAGGCTGTCGATCACTACCCGGGTGGGCTTGACCCGTTCCACCACTTCGAAGATTTGTCGTGTGGCTTCGCCCAGTTCGAGGTCGGAGGAGTACAGCAGGCTCTGCTGGTGGTCAGCGTTGAGCAGACTCTCCGGTGGCGTCAGTTCGAAGATATGAATGTTCTCATCCAGGTCCCAGCCGTGGGACTTGGCGCCTTGCCGTAATTCGCGTTCGGTTTCCGACAGGGTGATGTACAGCGATCGCTCGCCGTTGCGGGCGCCAGCCTGCAGGAAATGCAGGGCGACCGTGGTTTTACCGGTGCCGGGCTCACCTTCCAGCAGGAACAGGTGGCTGCGCGAGAGCCCTCCGGCAAGAATGTCATCAAGACCTTCAATGCCGATGACCGCTTTTTCGGATAATTGCGCTTTGGATGTAGACAAGAAGTTCCCTCAGGTCACATACGAGTAGAGGATGCGCGCCCATGTGGACGCGCCATATTCTCTTGACCGTAGCGCTTTGCGGCGGTTCAACAATTCTAAGTCGGCCTACAGGCCCTGCTGCAATGCAGGGTCGTCCGGATTCTGTTGTTCGAGTTGCGCGAGCAGGACCTGAACGTTCTGCAACTGGCCGCTTTCTTTCCAATAATTGACCAGCAATACCCTGGCTTTGCGATTGGCCGGGTGGCGTTGGATGATTTCTTCCAACTGGCGTTGCGCAGCCTCCAGTTCCTCTTGCGCATGCAGCGTGGTAGCGAGGTCGTAGCGGTAATCCTGATTATCCGGCTCCAGTTCTACCGCCTTGGACAGGCCGAGCAGGGCGTACGGACGTTCGCCATGATGCAGCAGCCACATGCCCAGCGCATGTTGCAGGTAGGCTGACTCCGGATGCGCGGCCAATTGGCGCGCCAACAGTTGGCGCGACTCCTCGGTCTTGCCTTGTTTGTCCAGCAACTCGATCTGCGCGACCACCGCTTGCAGGTTATCCGGTTGCAGGCGCATGGCCTGTTCGAGGGCGTTTTGCGCCTCCGGTAACAGGGCGCTGTGGATATACAGGCGCGCCAGTTGAATCCAGCCTTCGGCCGTTTCGGGCTGGGCCTTGAGCTTTTTCACGAACTCATCCAGCACCTGCTGCAACGGCCCGAAGTACAGGCCCAGGGTGTCGGGCGACAGGCCAAGCAAGGCGTTGGCGGCGGCAAACCGCACGTCCTGCTCGGGGTCATCCAGCACTGGGCCGAGCAGCAGCGTGCGTTGGCCGGTTGGCACCAGGCCGACAATGCTGTGGATGGCGGCCTCGCGTACCCGCGGTGATTCGCTGGCCAGATCCTTGTCTGCCAGCTTCAGGGCCTGGGGGCTGGGGTAGTTGGGCAGTTCGGCATGCAACGCAGCGCGACGCTCGGGTGATAAATCCGGTCGACCCAGTTGCTGGTACAGCACGCGTGCCGCTCCGGGCTCACCGTTGCGCGCCTGTTTCAAGGCTTTTGAATACCCGTGGGCGATGGCCGCCGGTACGGCTACCGGGGTGGCGCGGGAGAAATACCAGGTGATCAGTACAATCAACAGCAGGGCGCACAGGCCGACGATGGAATAACGGCGTGACTTTGACATGCAGGCGTCCGAAAGCGAGGGCAGCAAAGCCGTCAGCTTCGGTCAGACCACGGCGGGTGTCAAACCCGCGTCAGGTGAGCACGTAGTCCAGCGGTTCCAGAGGCGGCGGCAACTCGGTTTCGCCGAGCGCCGCCAATACTTCGCGTTCCAGGGTGCGCAGGAGGGCATTGCAGGGCAGGTCGTTCTCGTCAAAACCGAACGGGTCCTCCAGGTCATCGCCGATTTCATCAAGGCCGAAGAACGTGTAGCTGACAATGGCGGTGAACACTGGCGTCAACCAGCCCAGCGGCTCGGCCATGGCAAACGGCAGCAAAATGCAGAACAGGTAAATGGTGCGATGCAGCAGCAGGGTGTAGGGGAAGGGCAGCGGCGTGCTCTTGATGCGCTCGCAGGACGCCTGCACCTGGCTGAGGCTCACCAGTCGGGTTTCCCATTGGGTGTAGCGCCACTCGCTGATCACACCTTGCTCGGCCAGCACCGAAAACCGCGCGCCCAGCTGTTGCAGCAGGCTGTCCGGGAGATTCGGGTGATGGGCCTGGAACGTGCTCCACGGCTTGATGGCCCGAGCTTCATCCTCATGGCGCAAGCGTGCGACCAGGCCGTGGGCAAATCCGCACAGGCTGCGCAGCAGGCCCGTACGCTCGGCCAGATCACTGAGTACCTGGGTTTCGCGGATCAGCGAGCGCACTTCGATGACCATCTGGCCCAATTGCTTGCGGCCTTCCCACCAGCGGTCATAGCAGGCGTTGTTGCGAAAACTCATGAAGATCGACAACGACAGCCCGAGCAAGGTGAACGGCGTGGCGTTGACCTTGGAGAAGTACGCCGGGTGCAGGGTTTCCACCAGCACGATCACCGAGGCGAGCAGCGTGACCAGCAGGCTGCGCAGGGCGATACGCTTGGCAATCGAACCCTTGAGTGAAAACAGGATGCCGAAGAGGTTGGGTTTGGGGCGGACTATCATGCAGGGGGACTTCTTTGGTGGCGCAGACCATCAGGTTAGAAGCAAGCGTCGCCAGCGTCCAATCGCTTGGGCCGACCGGCTGATCGGTGGGGTCGATGACTGGCCAAAACAGTCAGGCAGGTTGAAGGCTTTGACCATTGCCGCGTGGCGGCTGCGGGGCGACTATTCCGACAATTCGCACCGTTCAAGGAAACAACAATGCAGATTGAAAACAAGAGCTTCCTGGTCAGCGGCGGCGCATCAGGCCTCGGCGCGGCGACTGCCGAGATGCTGATTGGCGCCGGTGCCAAGGTCATGCTGGTGGACCTGAATGCCGATGCGGTGGCGGCCAAGGCCCAACAGCTTGGCGACAACGCCCGCAGCTGCGTCGCGGATATCAGCCAGGAAGCGGCTGCCGAAGCGGCGGTGCAGGCGACGCTTGCGGCATTTGGCGGCTTGCATGGGCTGGTGAACTGCGCCGGTGTAGTGCGTGGCGAGAAAATCCTCGGCAAGAACGGCCCCCATGGGTTGGCGAGCTTTGCCCAGGTGATCAACGTCAACCTGATCGGCAGCTTCAACCTGCTGCGCCTGGCCGCCGCCGCCATCGCCGAGACCGAGGCGAACGCCGACGGCGAGCGCGGCGTGATCATCAATACCGCGTCGGTGGCCGCATTTGACGGGCAGATCGGCCAGGCGGCGTACGCCGCGTCCAAGGGCGCCATTGCCAGCCTGACGCTGCCTGCGGCACGCGAGCTGGCGCGCTTTGGCATTCGTGTAATGACCATCGCCCCCGGCATCTTCGAAACCCCGATGATGGCCGGCATGACCCCTGAAGTTCGCGACTCCCTGGCCGCCGGTGTGCCGTTCCCGCCACGGCTGGGCAAACCCGCCGAATACGCCGCGCTGGTGCGGCATATCATTGAAAACAGCATGCTCAATGGCGAGGTGATCCGTCTTGACGGTGCCTTGCGCATGGCGGCCAAGTAAGGAGGATTTGCCATGACCGATCCTATCGTTATCGTCAGCGCCGTACGTACGCCCATGGGCGGGTTCCAGGGCGACCTCAAGGGCCTGACCGCGCCACAACTGGGCGCCGCGGCGATTCGCGCAGCCGTCGAGCGTGCCGGTATTGCCCCCGATGCCGTGGATGAAGTTTTGTTCGGCTGCGTACTGCCTGCAGGCCTCGGCCAGGCGCCGGCACGTCAGGCCGCGCTGGGTGCCGGGCTCGACAAGGGCACGCGCTGCACCACCCTCAACAAGATGTGCGGCTCGGGCATGGAGGCGGCGATCCTGGCCCATGATTCACTGCTGGCCGGCAGCGTCGACGTGGTGATTGCCGGTGGCATGGAAAGCATGTCCAACGCGCCGTATTTGCTCGACCGTGCGCGCAGCGGCTACCGAATGGGCCACGGCAAGGTGCTTGATCACATGTTCCTCGACGGCCTGGAAGACGCCTACGACAAGGGCCGCCTGATGGGCACCTTTGCCGAAGACTGCGCCCTGCACAACGGGTTTACCCGTGAGGCCCAGGATGCGTTCGCCATCGCTTCGCTGACCCGGGCGCAAGAAGCCATTACCCATGGCAGCTTTGCCGCAGAAATCGTCCCGGTGCAGGTCTCCGTGGGCAAAGAGCAGAAAACCATCCTGCATGACGAACAGCCACCCAAGGCCAAGCTGGACAAGATCACCAGCCTGAAACCGGCCTTCCGCGAAGGCGGCACCGTAACAGCGGCCAACGCCAGTTCGATTTCCGACGGTGCGGCGGCCTTGTTGCTGATGCGCCAGTCCGAGGCGCAAAAGCGTGGCCTCAAGCCCTTGGCGGTGATCCACGGGCATGCGGCGTTCGCCGATGAGCCGGGGCTGTTCCCGGTAGCGCCGGTGGGGGCGATTCGCAAGCTGATGAGCAAGACCGGCTGGAATCTGGATGAGGTCGACCTGTTCGAGATCAACGAAGCCTTCGCCGTGGTCAGCCTGGTGACCATGAGCAAGCTGGAGATCCCCCACGCCAAGGTCAATGTGCATGGCGGTGCCTGCGCCCTGGGCCATCCGATCGGTGCCTCCGGTGCGCGGATCCTGGTGACCTTGCTCTCGGCCCTGCGCCAGAAGGGCCTCAAGCGTGGCGTTGCCGCCATCTGCATCGGCGGTGGTGAAGCCACGGCCATGGCCGTCGAATGCCTGTATTAAGGAACCACCATGCTGCCCAATGACGAACAACTGCAAATCAGCGACGCTGCCCGGCAATTTGCCCAGGAGCGCCTGAAACCCTTTGCTGCCGAGTGGGATCGCGAGCACCGCTTCCCCAAGGAAGCGATTGGTGAGATGGCCGAGCTGGGCTTTTTCGGCATGCTGGTGCCGGAACAGTGGGGTGGTTGCGACACCGGCTACCTGGCCTACGCCATGGCGCTGGAAGAAATCGCCGCCGGTGACGGCGCCTGCTCGACCATTATGAGCGTGCACAACTCGGTGGGCTGCGTGCCGATCCTCAAGTTTGGTAACGACCAGCAGAAAGAGCAATTCCTCAAGCCCCTGGCCAGTGGCACCATGCTCGGCGCGTTCGCATTGACCGAGCCGCAGGCCGGCTCTGATGCCAGTAGCCTGAAAACCCGCGCACGCCTTGAAGGCGACCATTACGTGCTGAATGGCTGCAAACAGTTCATCACCTCCGGGCAGAACGCCGGTGTGGTGATTGTGTTTGCCGTGACCGACCCGGCGGCGGGCAAGCGCGGGATCAGCGCGTTTATCGTGCCGACCGACTCGCCGGGCTACAGCGTGGCGCGCGTTGAAGACAAGCTCGGCCAGCATGCCTCCGATACCTGCCAGATCCTGTTTGAGGACGTGAAGGTTCCTGTCGCCAACCGCCTGGGCGAGGAGGGCGAAGGCTACAGGATTGCCCTGGCCAACCTCGAAGGTGGCCGCGTAGGCATTGCCTCGCAATCGGTGGGCATGGCCCGCGCCGCCTTTGAAGCAGCCCGCGACTACGCCCGCGAGCGCGAAAGCTTCGGCAAGCCACTCATCGAGCACCAGGCCGTCGCTTTCCGCCTGGCGGACATGGCCACGCAAATCGCGGTTGCCCGGCAGATGGTGCATTACGCCGCCGCCTTGCGCGACAGCGGCAAGCCGGCACTGGTGGAAGCCTCGATGGCCAAGCTGTTTGCTTCGGAAATGGCCGAGAAAGTCTGTTCGGCCGCCTTGCAAACCCTGGGCGGTTACGGTTACCTGAGCGACTTCCCACTGGAGCGGATCTACCGCGACGTGCGGGTCTGCCAGATTTACGAAGGCACCAGCGATATCCAGCGCATGGTCATCTCACGCAATCTCTAAGGAGCCGATACATGAGTTACGAAACCATTTTGCTCGAAGTCCAGGGCCGCGTCGGGCTGATTACCCTCAACCGTCCGCAAGCCCTGAACGCCCTGAATGCGCAACTGGTCAGCGAGCTGAACCAGGCACTGGACGGCCTGGAGGCCAACCCGGAAATCGGCTGCATCGTATTGACCGGCTCGAAAAAAGCCTTCGCCGCCGGTGCCGACATCAAGGAAATGGCCGAGCTGACCTACCCGCAGATCTACCTCGACGACCTGTTCAGCGATAGCGACCGCGTGGCCAACCGCCGCAAGCCGATCATCGCCGCCGTCAACGGCTTTGCCCTGGGCGGCGGCTGCGAGCTGGCGCTGATGTGCGACTTCATCCTCGCCGGTGACGGCGCCAAGTTCGGCCAGCCGGAAATCAACCTCGGCGTACTGCCGGGCATGGGCGGCACCCAACGCCTGACCCGTGCGGTGGGCAAAGCCAAGGCGATGGAAATGTGCCTGACCGGGCGCTTCATCGATGCAGTGGAAGCGGAGCGTTGCGGAATCGTCGCACGCATCGTGCCGGCCGATGAGTTGCTGGAAGAAGCGCTGAAAGTCGCCACCCTGATTGCGGGCAAGTCGGTGCCGATCAGCATGATGGTCAAGGAAAGCGTGAACCGTGCGTTTGAAGTGAGCCTGTCGGAAGGCGTGCGCTTTGAGCGCCGGGTGTTCCATGCGGCGTTTGCCACGCAGGATCAGAAGGAAGGCATGGCGGCGTTTGTGGCCAAGCGGGCGCCGGAGTTCAAAGACAAATAAACCGACACTCAGTACTAAATGTGGGAGGGGGCTTGCCCCCGATGACGGTGGATCAGTCAGCTTACCTGTTACTGACCCACTGCTATCGGGGGCAAGCCCCCTCCCACATTGCTAGATCTGATAGTTCTTCAGCTCCCTGGCAATCACCATCCGCTGAATCTCGCTGGTCCCTTCGTAAATCTGCGTGATCCGCGCATCCCGGTAGTAACGCTCCACCGGGTAATCCTCCAGGTATCCGTACCCTCCGTGAATCTGCATCGCCGATGAGCAAACCTTCTCGGCCATTTCCGAGGCAAACAGCTTGGCCTGGGACGCTTCCGACAAGCAGGGTTTGCCGGCACTGCGCAGGCGTGCGGCGTGCAGGATCAGCAAGCGTGCGGCGTTGAGTTGGGTTTGCATGTCGGCCAGCAAATTGGCCACGCTCTGGTGCTCAATGATTGCCTTGTTGAACTGCACCCGATCACGGGCATAGGCCAGCGCTGCTTCAAACGCCGCACGGGCGATGCCCAACGCCTGGGCGGCAATACCGATGCGGCCACCCTCCAGGTTGGACAGCGCAATGGCGAGGCCTTTGCCACGCTCGCCCAGCAGGTTGGCCTCAGGCACGCAGCACTGGTTGAGGGTCACGGCGCAGGTATCGGACGCACGGATGCCCATCTTGTGCTCGGTGCGATCCACCACGAATCCCGGGGTTGCGGTGGGCACCAGGAACGCCGAGAGGCCTTTCTTGCCCAGGTCGGGGTCAGTCACGGCAAATACGATTGCCAGTTTGGCGCGCTTGCCATTGCTGACGAACTGCTTGGCCCCGTTGATCACCCACTGGCCGTCGCGCAGTTCGGCACGGGTACGCAGGTTGTGCGCTTCGGAGCCGGCCTGGGGTTCGGTCAGGCAGAAGCAGCCAATCGCCTGGCCGCTGGCGAGGTCGGCCAGCCAGGTCTGTTTTTGCTCATCTGTGCCGTAGTTGAGAATCGGCCCGCAACCCACTGAATTATGGATACTCATCAGTGCGCCAGTGGCGCCGTCACCTGCGGAAATTTCCTCGACGGCGAGGGCATAGGCGACGTAATCGACGTATGTGCCGCCCCATTCTTCCGGCACCACCATGCCCAGCAGGCCCAGTTCGCCCATCTTGGCGACCAGGCCGTCGTCGATCCACCCGGCTTTCTCCCAGGCTTGGGCATGCGGGGCGATTTCACCCCGGGCGAAGTCACGCGCCATGTCGCGGATCATCACTTGTTCTTCTGTGTATTCAATATCTTGCATGGATTATTTCGCAACCTTCTCGAAGTGATGAAAGAAGCTCTCGACGTGGCTCAGGGCCAACCCGTGCAGGGTGGGCGGGTTCCAGCGTGGGCTTTTGTCTTTGTCGATGATCAGGGCACGCACGCCTTCGATCAGGTCGCCGCGCTCGAACCATTGGCGATCAAGGTGCAGCTCCAGGGCAAAACAGTCTTCCAGGGGCAGGCGGCGGCCGCGGCGCAACATCTCCAATGTGACCGCCATGGCCAGGGGCGAGCGGGTCAGCATCAGGTTGGCGGTGGTCAGCGCCCATTCATGGCTGTCGGCAACGGTGACTTGCTGCAGTTGCTCGACGATGCTCGGTACATCCGGCAGCGCAAAAAAGTGGTCGATGGCGGGGCGCAGAGCGGCCAGCGGCGCATCGGGCAGTTGCTGCACGGCCAGTTTGGCGAGCACGCCTTGCAGGTCCTTGAGCGGCGAGTCGTGCCATTGCAGGCGGTCGAGTTTCTGGTCCAGGTCGGCGAGCTTGTGGCTCTCAAGGTACCAATCGGCCAACCCGCAATACAGCGCGTCGGCCGCGCGGATCTGTACCCCGGTCACGCCCAGGTAGATTCCCAGTTCGCCGGGGATGCGCGGCAGGAAGTAGCTGCCGCCCACATCAGGGAAGTAACCGATGGCCACTTCCGGCATCGCCAGGCGACTGCGCTCGGTGACCACACGCAGGTCAGCGCCTTGCACCAGGCCCATGCCGCCGCCGAGGACAAACCCGTCCATCAGTGCCACGACTGGCTTGCGGTAGTGGTGGATGGCCAGATCGAGTGCGTATTCCTCGACGAAAAAGTCCTGATGCAGGGTGTCGCCGTTCTTGAAACTGTCGTACAGCGAGCGGATATCGCCACCGGCACAGAAGGCTTTTTCACCGGCGCCGCGCAGGACCACGGCATACACCTGCGGGTCATCGGCCCATGCCTGCAACTGGGACGTGAGGCTGCGCACCATGTTCAGGGTGATGGCATTCAAGCCAGCGGGGCGATTGAGGGTGAGGTGGCCGATGTGGTTGCGGACCTCGGCGAGGACTTCGTCCTGAAGTATTTCGGTATGGCTTGCTTCGGATGAAACCTGAGCAGTCATCGATAACTCCCTGCTTTTATTGTTCTTTATCAAGATGTTCACGGATGAACCTTCTCGCGATCGTACCAGTGCAAATTTGCCCAGTACAACCTTCAATCCTGCAGGTCGTTTTTGCATTTATGCAGTAAGCACGCGCCGGGCTCAAGGCACCCGGCTGGCCAGTGTTTCACCGATGCTGCGGCGCCTGGCGTGGGTTTCCGCCGCATGGATCAACTCTTCCAGTTCGCTGGGTTCCACATCGTAGAACTGCTCCATGTCCGCCAGTGCCAATTTCAAATCAGCGGCGGTAATGGCAGGGTCTCGGCCGGCTCTGGGGTTGAACGGGAGAGGTGCCGGAGCTGGCGCCGCGCCTTTGGGATAACGTGTGCGCGTGGCGTTGTTATACGCCAGTGCGCAGGCCAGCAGCGCACCTGCGCCGAGCAATACCGCGCCCAGCTCATACCAACCCAGCGCCGCTGACGCCGGGTCTGCCAGGACCAGCGTCATGGCCAGGCCGCCGGCGGGCGGGTGCAGGCAGCGCAACCAGCACATCAGCACCACGGTCATGCCAGCCGCCAGGCAGGCGCCGCCCAAGGACGGACCGAGGACACGCGTCACCAGCAAGGCAATCACGCCAGCGCACAGGTAGCTGCCGATAATCGACCAGGGTTGCGCCAAGGCACCCGATGACACGGCGAACAACAAGACGGCTGACGCACCCAGCGGGCCAAGCAGATGCAGCGCGACATCCATGCCAAACACCTGGGAGCACAACCAGACGCTGAACAGGGTGCCAAGCGCCATACCGATCGCGGCACGGCTCCATTCGGTGGGGCGGGTGTTGATAGCAGCGGGGAACCAGCGAGTGAGCATTGGAAGGCAGTCCATAAACAGCGGGCAAAAAAAAGGCTTGTCTGGTTGCCCGGAAAAGCCCTTTGAAAGTTCCAACATTTGGGGGAAGGAACCCACGCAGTGTGCCGCGCGTTGAACGGAGGCGCCAATGCATATTAATGAAGGTTGAATGCAAAAATAATGAATTGGAATACGGTCAGACGGCTATCGAGCAGCAGACTTTACCCAGCACTCGATTACTGAACTCTTCATCGAATAAACGCTTGCGCAGGTTTTCCTGCAAACCGGGTTCACTGGCCAGCGGGCCTTTCAACGCTACCAGTGCGTCGCGCAGACCCATCAGCCGGTCCAGCGGTGGCAGGGGAATATAGCCGACATGCGCTTCGGTGCTGGGCAAGGCTGGGTTATCAAGCGAAGCATCATCTGGCACGGCGTTGTCCTCTCGTCCTTGTGGTCACCCATGACCGGTGGCGGTACATGAATACCGCACCAGGCAAGCGAGTTTACCGTCGGGTTTTGGACGCGGGAAAGAGAAACGGCACCAGTCATTACGTAAAGCTGCGTGGGAATTTTCCGCGCCAGCAGTGCCGGCGCAGGTTCAAGGTTGCACAGGTTTGGCCAGGTGCAGCAGCACGTAAGGGTTACGGTCGAATTCGCCGCTCAGGGTCGGCGTGATGGAACGAAAGCGCGGGTCTTGCAAGCCTTCGTAGTCCGCTTGGCTCATCACCAGCCAGGCGGGTCCCTGGAGTGGCTTGAGGTCGGCGGCTTGCTGAGTGAACAACGGCACCTGGTCGCAGTCGAGGTTGACCATGTACTTGATAGCCTTGGCGTCTTTGCCCAAGCCGTGCAGCACCACCGGTGCGCGCTGTTGCATGACTTGCTCGTGAACCTGCAAGGTAAAGGTGCGGGTGTCATAGACACTGCGCTCCAGCGGCTCGACCACCAGGATATAGGTAGCCCATACCGCCAACACCGCTGCAAAGGCCGGGCCGACCGGGCGCAGGCGGGTCTTGAACAGGGTCGACAAGGCCACGACCTGCAGGCCTCCCAGCACGCCGAACACCCACCCGAGATGGCTCAATTGCTCGGGGTAGCGCGGGCGCGCAAACAGCAGGCCAGCGATCAACAGCGTCGGCAACAACGTCCAGATCCCCAGCAGCAGCCCACGCAGCCCGGCGAAGAGTCGACCATGCGCAACCTGGAACGGGTACGCCGCAATGATCGCCGCCATGGGCAGCATCGGCAGCACGTAACGTGCTTTTTTCGCCTGGGGAATCGACAGGCCGACCATCACCAGCAAGCCTGCGGCGGCGCAATACCACACCAACTGCAATGCCGGTCCCGGCGCACGGCGCCCGCTGAGCAGCATGGCCAGCAGCACCAGCAGCGCCATCGGATATGCCAAGGCGTAGTTGCCCAGTGAACTGGTGAAGTAGTACAACGTGCCGCTCGAACCTTCGCTGCCATCCATGCGACCGAGGAACTGCATGCGGATCACGTCCTGCATGAAGCTTTCGCCGCCGCTCAACTTGGCCATCAGCAACAGCAGGCCCACACATGCCACCAGCAGCGCCAGGGCGAGCAAGCCGAAACTGAACAGCTGGCGCCATTGTCGGTTGATCAGGTAGTAGCTGCAGAGCACGCCCGTAGGAATCACCAGGCCAATCGGCCCGCGCACGGCAAAGCCCAGGATCAGCAGCAGGTACAGCCAATGCAGGCGTTTAGCCGCCCCGAAATGATCATGGGCATAACCCAGGTAGAACACCGCCAGGGCGATGGCGGCCAGCATCTGGTCAAGGGACACCGCACGGGTTTCGCTGATAAAGGTGCTGCTCAGCAACAGGATCGCGATACTCAGCAGCCCCCAGCGCTGGGAGTAGGGGGCCGTGAGCCGATAAACCAGGATGACGATAAACGCCGAGGCAATTGCCGTGGGCAGCCAGGCCGTGAGGCTGGTGACCTGGCCCAACGGCAATGACAGCAGCCAGGTCATCAGCGTCGAGGTCGCCAGGTAATCCGCATAGGGCTGCCCGTACGTGGTGGGAAAGAAGCTGGGCCCATGGCGTAGCATCTCCTGGGCGAACACCACGAAGCGCGAGTCGAAGCCAATGATTGCCTGGTGCCAGTTGCCGGCGATAAACAGCAACAACGCCAGCAATCCCAAACCGAGGGATTGGCGGCGGATCGTTGCATTCAGCGGGGACGGTTGAACTCTGTTCACGTCTCAGGCTTCCACGACCTGGCCTGCACCCTGGGCTACCCATTGCTGCTGGGGAATCGGCAGTTGGCAGGAATCGCCACGGCCGATCGGGTAGTACTGGAAGCCTTTGCGCGCCAGGCGCTCGCCGTCGTAGAGGTTGCGGCCGTCGAAGATCACCGGGGTTTTCAGGCGCTGGTGGATCAGGTCGAAGTCCGGCGCCTTGAACTGCTGCCATTCGGTGCAGACGATCAGCGCATCCGCACCGCCCAGGGTCGATTCCGGGGTGCCCATGAGCATCAGCCGTGGGTCATCGCCGTAGATGCGTTGGGTTTCCTGCATGGCTTCCGGGTCGAATGCACGCACGTTGGCGCCGGCGGCCCAGAGGGCTTCCATCAGCACGCGGCTAGGGGCATCGCGCATGTCGTCGGTGTTGGGTTTGAACGCCAGGCCCCACAGGGCGAAGGTCTTGCCGCGCAGCTCGCCCTTGAAGAACGCATTGATCCGTTCGAACAGCTTGCTCTTCTGGCGCTGGTTGATGGCTTCCACCGCTTCCAGCAGGTCGCTGGAGCAGTTGGCTTGCTTGGCGCTGTGGATCAGGGCGCGCATGTCCTTGGGGAAACACGAGCCGCCGTAGCCGCAGCCGGGGTAGATGAAGTGATAGCCGATGCGCGAGTCGGCGCCAATGCCCAGGCGCACGGCTTCGATGTCGGCCCCCAGGTGCTCGGCCAGCTCGGCGATCTGGTTGATAAAGCTGATCTTGGTCGCCAGCATGCAGTTGGCGGCGTACTTGGTCAGCTCGGCGCTGCGCAGGTCCATGAAAATGATGCGGTCATGGTTGCGGTTGAACGGTGCGTACAGGTCGCGCATCACGTCGCGCACCTCTTCGCGTTCACAACCGATGATGATGCGGTCCGGGCGGCGGCAGTCGGCAACGGCCGAGCCTTCCTTGAGGAATTCCGGGTTGGAGACGATATCGAACTCCAGGTGCCGGCCGGCCAGGTGCAGGGCTTTTTCGATGTGGGCGCGCAGGGTGTCGCCGGTGCCGACCGGCACGGTGGATTTTTCCACCAGGATCACCGGCTCTTTGCGGTGGCGGGCGACGGCGTCGCCTACCGACAGCACGTATTTCAGGTCGGCCGAGCCGTCTTCGTCCGAAGGGGTGCCCACGGCAATGAACAGGACTTCGCCGTGTTCCACCGCCAACTTTTCATCATGGGTGAAGTGCAGCCGCCCACTCTCCAGGTTTTCCTTGACCATCGCAGCCAACCCCGGCTCGAAGATGGTCACATGGCCTTTTTGCAGTGACTCGACCTTTTTCTTGTCAACGTCCATGCAAATGACATCGTGGCCGACTTCAGCCAACACGGTGGCCTGCACCAGACCGACGTAACCGCTACCAAATACACTGATTTTCATGGGGCATTCCTGGGACTTGTGGCGCTAGCACGACGAGAGTTGATAACCAGAACACCGAGGATGACCAGCGCCACCCCCAGGGTTTTTGAAACGGAAAAATGTTCGTTGAACACCGGCAGGCTGGCGGCCAGCAGGTATACCAAGGCGTAGCTGATGCTCAGCAGCGAATAGGCACGACCCAGCGGCAAGTGCTTGAGCGCACCGAGCCAGCAGAGCATCGACAACGCGTAGGCCAGGATCGCCAGGCTCACGACGCCGAGGGCCCCCAGGTCGATGCTGTTCTGGCTGAAGGCGTCCAGCCATTCGCTGGGCAGCGGCAGGCGCGTCATGCTCCAGCGCATGCCCAGTTGGGCGGCACTGACCAGGCCGACGCTGCCCAGGGCCAGGGCAAACCCCTGAACCCGGCTCATACCTGGCGCCCCAGCAGCACGACGCCACCGATCACCAGCGCCACACCCAGCCAATGGCGAGTGTCGATGGGTTCCTTGAATACAAAACGCGCGACCAGCGTGACCAACACGAAGTTGAGGCTGAGCATCGGGTAGGCAATGCCGACTTCCAGGCGTTGCAACACCAGCAGCCACACCAGCAGGCCGAGGCCCAGGCACACCAGCGCCGACCACAACCAGGGTGAGCGCAGTTTCAGCGCCCAGCCATCCGGCAGGTCGCGCCAGCTTTCCACGGCGAACTTCTGGGAGACCTGGCCCATGCAGGTGAGCAGGCAGGCGGCCAGTAACAGCAGCAAGGTGATCATTGCGCAGCCTGCGGGAAGATCAGGATCACGATATTGCCTTGTTCGTAGCGCTTGCCGTCCTTGGGCAGCAAGTCGACTTCTGCGATTTCGTCGTCACCCTTGACCCGCATGACCACGCCGACCGGGCCTTTTTTGCGCGCATCGCTCATCCATTGCTGGACTTGGGTGGTATGCACCTTGTGGTGCGTGGCGTCCGCGTAGGCCAGGCCGTATTTGACTTCGCCGACGGTGTTGTAGAGCGTCACGTCCGGGCGCGCCAGGCGCCATGACAGCGCCGACGCTGCGCCCAGGTCATTGCTCAGCAGGGCCGTGGCCGGTTGCAGCTCTTGCAGGTGATCAATGATGAATTGGTCAGGCGTCTTGTTGTACACCACTGAATGCGGCAGGGCAGCTGGCAACAAGGCCACCATCAGCCAACTGCCGAGTACCGGTGCGGCCCACAGGTGCAAAGGCCGGGCCGCCTGCAACAGATTGACCAGGATCCAGGCAAACAGAAAGGTGAACACCAACACCAGGCTGAGGGTTTCCTGGCCGTGCTCGTACACCGGCTTCTTCATTTGCAGCCAGGTCAGCGCGAGCAATGCCACTACACCGATGATCAGGTTCAGCCAGCCGTTGATGCGCAGCGCACGGCTGCGTCCCTGGGCCAGTTTGTCCGCCAGGGTATTGCCCATCAACAAGGCGAGGGGCAGCAGGCACGGCATGATGTAGGACGGCAGCTTGCCCTTGGCCAGGCTGAAGAAGGCCAGGGGCATCAGCAGCCACAGCACTACAAAACCGATTTTTGCGCTGCGTTTGTCCCGCCACGCCTGTTTGAGGGTAGACGGCAACAACGCCACCCACGGCAGGCAGAACGCAACCAACAGCGGCAGGTAATACCAGAACGGCTCGGCGTGCTGGGCATCGTCACCGGCGAAGCGCTGGATATGCTCGTGCCAGAAGAAGAAATTCCAGTAGTCCGGCTCTTGCAGGTGCACCGCCAGCGCCCATGGTAAGCTGACGACAATCGCCACCACCACGGCAACCACGCCGTAGCCCAGCAGCTCACGCACACGCTTCTGCCAGATCGCATAGGGCAGGGCGATCAACACCGGTAGCAACCACGCAAGAAAGCCTTTGGTCATGAAGCCCATGCCGCAGGCGAAGCCGAGCAACGCCCAGGACCCCAGGCGTCCGTTACGGGTGGTGCTGTCGAAGCAGAACCACAGGGCAGCACCGGTCAGGTTGACCCAGAAGGTGAACTGCGGATCCAGGTTGGCGTAGCCACCGAGCAAGGCCACGCTGACAAAACTCATGTACAGCACGGTGCTGACCAGGGTTTTGCGCGGGTCGTTCCACAGCCGGCGCGACACCCCGTACACCAGCAGAATGCTCAAGCCAGTGCTCAGGGCCGAGGCAAACCGCACGCCGAACAGGTTCTGCCCGAAGATCGCCTGGCCCAGCGCGATCATCCAGTAGCCCGCCGCCGGTTTTTCGAAGTAGCGGATGCCCATGAAGTGCGGCGAAGCCCACTTGCCGGTCAGCAGCATTTCCTGGCTGATCTGCGCGTAGCGGGTTTCATCCGGAATCCACAGGCCATGGGTGGCCAGCGGCAGCAGGTAGAACGCAGCAAACGCCAACAGCAGCAGGGGCAAGGCCCAACGGCGGATCATGCCTGCTGCACTCCGAGCCAACCCTCGCGGCCGGGCAAGGCGCCACGTACCAGCTGTTGCTGGGGCAGGGTGGTCATGTCCGCAGGCAACAGGTCGCCCAGTGGTTTGAAGTTGATGCCGCGCTGCCCGGCCTGGGCAAGCAACTGGCGAAAATCGTTGGCCATCAGAATCCCTTCTACTTCGGCGTGGATCGTATAAACGTTGAGTTTCGACTCGGCAAAACGGTCGAGGATGAACCCATTGAAGTCTTTGGCAGCCACTACCGGCCCGACGACTTCGTCGAAGGTCGGCAGGTCTACCGGAATTTGTGGGGTGCCCGCACTGCCATCGGCCAGGGTTGGACGAAACAGGCTGGTGCCCCGGCAATCGCTGTTGTAGCGAAAGTTGAAAGCTTGCTTGGCTTGCACCACACGCTCATCCGCGCGCCAACCGGCGGCGGCGGAACAGTCGATGCGCTCACCGAGAATGTCACTGAGCGTGTCGACGCCACGGCGAATCTGTTCGATCAACTGAGCCTCGCTCCAGCGCCCGGTGTTGGCCTGCCAGCCGTGGTGATCCCAGGCGTGCAGGCCCACTTCGTGCCCGGCGGCCTTGGCCTGGCGCATCAAGTGCCCCAGGTCACGGCCGATTGGCTTGCCTGGCCAGGCAGTGCCGGCCAGCAAGATGTCCAGGCCATACAGGCCGACCGCATTGGAACGCAACATCTTCCACAGGAACTGGGGCCGGATGAGACGCCACAAGTGGCGCCCCATGTTGTCCGGCCCGACACTGAAGAAGAACGTCGCTTTCACCCCGGCTTCATCCAGGGATTCGAGCAACTGTGGCACACCTTCACGGGTGCCACGGTAGGTATCGACGTCGATGCGTAGGCCTGCCTGCATTACTTTTTGTCCGCGATTTCGAGCATGGCTTCACGCAGGAAGAAATCCAGGGTGTTGCCGATGGTTTCGCTCATCTCCACGGTCGGCTCCCAGTTCAGCAGGCGCTTGGCGTTTTCGATGCTTGGCTTGCGGTGCGCCACGTCCTGGTAACCGGTGCCGTAGAACGCCTTGCTTTCTACGTCGCGGAAACCGGCGAACGGTGGGAAGTTGCCACGCAGGGGGTGCGCTTCGAACTGACGCAGCAGTTCTTCGCCCAACTGACGGATGCTGGCTTCGTTTTCCGGGTTGCCGATGTTGACGATCTGGCCGTCGCACACGCCATTTTCGTTGTCAATGATGCGTGCCAGGGCTTCGATGCCGTCGGCAATGTCGGTGAAGCAGCGCTTCTGCTCGCCGCCGTCGAACAGGCGGATCGGCGTACCTTCCACCAGGTTCAGGATCAGCTGGGTGATTGCGCGCGAGCTGCCGATACGCGCCGAGTCCAGGCGATCCAGGCGTGGACCCATCCAGTTGAACGGACGGAACAGGGTGAATTTCAGGCCTTTGTCGCCGTAAGCCCAGATCACACGGTCCAGCAATTGCTTGGAGACCGAGTAGATCCAGCGCTGTTTGTTGACCGGGCCTACCACCAGGTTGGAGGTGTCTTCGTCGAAGTACTGGTCCTGGCACATGCCATAGACTTCGGAGGTCGACGGGAAGATCACGCGCTTGTTGTACTTGACGCAGTAGCGCACCAGCTTGAGGTTTTCTTCGAAGTCCAGTTCGAACACGCGCAGCGGGTTGCGGGTGTATTCGATTGGCGTGGCGATGGCCACCAGCGGCAAGACCACGTCGCACTTCTTGATGTGGTACTCGATCCACTCGGTGTGGATGCTGATATCACCTTCCACGTAATGGAAGTTCGGGTGGCTGCGCAGGCGCTCGATGGCGTCGGAGCCGATGTCCAGGCCGTAGACTTCGTAACGGTCGTCACGCAGCAGGCGCTCGGACAGGTGGTTACCGATAAAACCGTTCACACCCAGGATCAGCACGCGGGTACGACGCGGCTTGCGACCGGACTCGGCACCGCGCAGTACGGAACCGTCGACCAGGCCCAGTGCGTCCGCCAGGGCGGGGCCGGCCAGGAACAGGCCGTCAGCGTTACGCTGGCCGAACTTGACCACCAGGGAGTCTTCACCGCAGGCGATGCGCAGCGGGTTGACGCTGATTACGCGGCCAGGGGCCAGGCCTTCGTTGCCCTTGACCACTTCGGCCTGCCACACGATCAGTTTGTGCTCGCCCACGGCGCAGAAGGCGCCTGGGTACGGTTGGGTGACGGCCCGCACCAGGTTGAACAGTTCTTCAGCCGGCTTTTTCCACTCCAGCTTGCCATCGGCGGCAGTGCGGCGGCCGAAGTAAGTGGCCTGGCTTTCGTCCTGGGCGGTTTCCGCCAATTTGCCTTGGGCCAGTTGCGGCAGTGCATCGCGCAGCAGGGTGCTGGCGGCGTCGCGCAGTTTGGCGTGCAGGGTCAGGCCGGTGTCGTTGCGTTCGATGATGACTTTCTGCTGGGCCAGGATCGCGCCGGCATCGGCACGCTTGACCATGCGGTGCAGGGTCACGCCGGTTTCGGTCTCGCCGTTGACCAGCACCCAGTTGGCCGGTGCACGGCCACGGTACTTAGGCAACAAGGAGCCGTGCAGGTTGAACGCGCCTTTGCTGGCGGTGGCCAGCAGGGGCTCGCTGAGCAGGTTGCGGTAGTAGAACGAGAAGATGTAGTCCGGGTTCAGCTTGGCGATGCGCTCGATCCACAGCGGGTGGTTGGCGTCTTCCGGAGCGTGTACCGGGATGCCGTTGCGCGCGCACAGTTGCGCGACGGAACCGTAGAAATTGTTTTCCTTAGGGTCGTCGGCATGGGTGAACACGGCAGCAATTTCGTAACCGGTGTTGAGCAGCGCTTCAATCCCTGCACAACCAATGTCGTGGTACGCGAATACAACAGCTTTTGAACTCATGATTAGACCTGATCAGCAGAAGTAGAGGTATGGGAGGACACCAGGCCGTCAACGACGACCACGGGAGCCGGTGCTGCCGGTTGGTTGCGCAGCACTTTTTCGATAAAGAAGCGTGGACGGGCGCGCACATCGCTGTACATGCGGCCCAGGTATTCACCCAAGAGGCCCATGCCGATGAACTGGCCGCCAGTGAACACGAACAGCACTGCGAACAGCACGAACATGCCTTCGCCGGCCCATTCGGCACCAAAGGCCAGGCGCAGGATGATCAATGCAAAGGCGAACAACATGCCCAGCGCCGCCAGGCTGAAGCCGACAATCGATAGCAGGCGCAGCGGGGTGGTGGTCATGCACGTCAGCAGATCGAACATCAGGCTGATCAGGCGCATGGCGCTGTATTTGGATTCACCGTGTTCGCGCTCGGCGTGGTGCACCAGGATTTCCGTGGTGTGCCGGGCAAAACCGTTGGCCAGGATCGGGATAAAAGTGCTGCGCTCACGGCAGGCGAGCATCGCGTCGACGATGGTGCGGCGATAGGCGCGCAGCATGCAGCCGTAGTCAGTCATGGCCACGCCGGTAGAGCGCTGCACGGCCAGGTTGATCAGGCGCGACGGCCAGCGACGGAAGGCCGAGTCCTGGCGATTGTTGCGCACGGTGGCAACCACGTCGTAACCGAGGGCGGCTTGTTCCACCAGGCGCGGGATCTCTTCCGGCGGGTTTTGCAGGTCGGCGTCGAGGGTGATCACCACTTCGCCGCGGCATTGCTCGAAACCGGCCATGATCGCCGCGTGCTGGCCGTAATTGCGATTGAGGATCACCGCGACCACGTTGCTGCCGGCTTCCGAGGCGGCGTCTTCCAGCAGTTGGGCCGAATTGTCGCGGCTACCGTCATCCACCAGGATGATTTCGTATTCGTAGGCCAGTTGCTTGCAGGCTGCGGTGGTACGGCGCAGCAATTCAGGCAGGCTCTCTTGTTCGTTGTAGACCGGGATAACGATCGACACGCAATGAATAGGGTAGGGTTTCAAAGATTCATGACCTCGGGGTTAGAGCAACTTGGAGCGCTGAAACAGCAGCAATCAGTGGGCGAAAGTACAGGCAACTGATTAAAAGGCAGTGGTGTGCGTGGTGTTCATTCGACATTCCTGAGCGCTGGCCGTGTGTTCTTCCTGGTGAACTGCAGTAAAGACGATATTGCGTAAAGGTAAAGCGGAATCAATAGGTTAGTTGGAGAAGCGCGGATGGCCCTCAAGTCAACAGGGCCAAGATTAAGCGTAAAAATGTAGTACGAATATGAAACGCAGATGAAAAACTCGTTTATTTGACAGGTAGACAGCTAGGGTTCAGCTAAGCGGACGCGGCGCAGGGCAAGGCGCCGGGGGGATCGCGACGCAATGTTATTCAATCCTGTTTTCAGTGAAGAATATTCTCTGCAATGCCCTGCAAGTGCCGGTAAAGTAACCCGTCTCTTGCCAGGGTGATCGGATGAATAGCGTGCAGCTTTTACGCGGCCAGTTGCGGCCGGTGTTGATGGGGTTGTTGATGAGCGTGGCGTGTGTCACTACCGTACGCGCCGATGAAGGGGTGGCGCTCACCAGCATCGACCAGGTGCCGGACGGTGTCGAAGTGCGCGGCAAGCAGATCGCCGCTTATACCTGGGACGACAAACAAGGCAAGAACCTGCTGGTGCTCGCCGAGCAAGTCAGCGAGCGCGATGATGACGGCACCCAGTCGGCGTTCGTGTATGCGGCCCAGTACCTGATCGACGGCAACCGCCCCAAGCGCGTGTGGATGCTCTACGACGATGTGCAGCATTGCGAGTTCGACGCATCCCTGCGCTTTGACCGTGCTGCGACCAAGGTCACTGATCTCTCTGGCGACGGCATCACCCAGGCCACCGTGGGCTATTCGCGCACCTGCACCAGCGATGTCAGCCCCAACGAATTCAAGTTGATCATGCATGTCGGCAAGTCGCAGAAGTACCGTCTGCGCGGCGTCGACCGCGTCGGTGCGGCCTGGTGGGACGAAGAGGCCGGCGCCCTGCGCGGCATGCCGCTGCCCAAGGACTGCAGCGTGGCCGCGCAGCAGGCGCTGGTCAGCCAGTACAAGGAGCAGGGCACCGAGTTGCCGTTGCCGGGGTGTTATGGCGATGAGAAGGACTTTGCCAAGGCGCCGGAGGCGTACCTGACGTTCATGCGTCAGCACTGGTTCGCATTGATGCAGAAGCAGGACAGCGAGTGGAGCCAGACCCAGGTCCAGCCTCAGGAGCCCACCGAGGACGACGGTACGGCCCCGTGATTTTGTGCCGGGGCTGGTCCTGGGTTAGACTCGGCCCTCGCCAATTCACTAAATACCTCGATTAAACAAAGGCTTGTTCGAGGTATTTAATCCAAAGGCTGATCTACCTTGACTGAGTCTATCCGCAACCCACTGACCCTATACCTCACCCGCCTGGCCCCCTCCAGCCAATTGACCATGCGCTACGTGCTGCAAGATGCGGCCGACCGCCTGGGCTTCGAAGATATCAACCTCGAAGACATCGACTGGCACTTGCTGCAACCCGAACACGTCATCGCCCTGGTCGCCGCACTGCGCGAGGACGGTTATGCGCCGAATACTTCCTCGTTGTACGTGAATGCGGTGCGCGGGGTGATGAATGAAGCCTGGCGCCTCAACCTGATCAGCCAGGAGCACCTGTTGCGCATGCGCACCGTCAAGGCCGCACCCGGCACGCGCCTGGGCCAGGGCCGCAACCTGCGGCGCAGCCTGATTCGGGAAATGATGGACGTCTGCGCCGCCGACCCACGCCCCCAGGGCCTGCGGGATGCCGCGGTGATCGGCATACTCTACGGCTCCGGCATGCGCAAGTCGGAATCGGTCAACCTCGACCTGGCGCAAATCAACTTTGACGAGCGCAGCCTTCGGGTGATCGGCAAGGGCAACAAGGAGTTGATCAAGTACGCGCCGGACTGGGCGTTCGCCAAATTGCAGGCGTGGCTGGCGTTTCGGCGCGAGCAGCTCAAGGAGGGCGAGCAGGACGACAGCTTCCTGTTCAACCGTATCCGCCGTGGCAGCCACATCACTCGCGAGCGCATCACCAAACATGCGATCTACTACATCGCCCGCCAGCGCGGCGAACAGGTGGGGGTGAAGATCATGCCCCATGACTTCCGTCGGTCGTTCATCACCCGGGTGATCGAGGAGCATGACCTGTCGATCGCGCAGAAGCTGGCGCACCACACCAACATCCAGACCACCGCCAGTTATGACGTGCGTGACGACAATGAGCGGCGGAGGGCGGTGGATCGGTTTGATCTGTAATGAATGGACACTGATTTCAATCAACCAAGGAAGACGAAGCAATGACAACGTTCACTACATTTTGGTGGTCAACAAGCGGAGTGCTGACCCTTTGGGCACTCTTGACGCTAGGCGCCTGCGTCTTGGTGCGAAGCGGCAAAGTCATCTGGCCGTTGACGGCGGCGCGGCAAAACGTGCTCCTTGGCTTGTCGCTGGTGCTGCTTTCCGTCTCGGCGTCAGCGTATTGCGCGAATCAGCTCAGCCGCTACAAGGTCGACCACAAGGCAGAAACAGCTCAGAGCCAGGCCGAATTGGATAGGTTGAAAGACCAGACACAGCAGAAACGCTGTGCGCGACTCGCTACCCAAGACCTGACATGTGAACCCGCAAAACCGAGTTATGACCTTGCCGCCAACGACGAGCCCGTGTTCGAGATCCTGGGCAATACCGTTGAGGTCATTGGCGTGCTTCTAGGGCTCCTTGGCGGCGCTTTAGGCGTCAATATCCTGACTGACGGCTTGCTCAAAAAAGACCCCCCTCGGTATAGCCCCGTTCGAGCGCGGGACATCCGCGTGACGCGGACCCTCGGCCTCAAGGGCTGGAGGCTCGAACACGTCACCGTCCGCTCTTATCCTGCGTCCTCGGATGAGAAGGCCGAGCCGCCCATTGCATGATCCTGACAGTCAGGCCGCGAATCAGGAGGAGGGCGGGGCACTCGCCAAGTGAGCCGGCAGGCGGCGCAGCGTCCACAGCGTGGTGAGCAACGCCGCAATGGCGCACATCGCAATGCCGATCAGCATCGGCGCCGGGGTGTGATCGGCGAACACGCCGATCAAGGTCATGGACACGGCACCGATAATCATCTGGATCGCCCCGAGCAGGGCCGATGCAGACCCGGCTACCGCGCCATGATCCTCCAGGGACAGCACCCCGGCGGCCGGCAGCAGCAGGCCGAGAAAGCCGAAGCCGATAAACAGCAGGGTCATGGTCAGGGCGAGGCTGTCGAGCCATAGCGTTGTTGCTGCCAGGACGGCCATCACGGCTGCCACGGCTGTTACCGACCAACGAATCAGCGGCGCCAGGCCAAAGCGCGCACTGAGGCGTGCAGTGAGTTGGCTCATGGTAAAAAACGACGCGGCATTCAACGCAAAGCCGAGGCTGAACTGCGTGGGTGTGAGGCCGTAATGCTCGATGTACACGAACGGCGCGCTGCCGATAAACACGAAGAAGGTCGCCAGGCCAAAACCGCAGACCACTGACAGGCCGATGAATACCGGGTCACGCAGCAATGCGCCATAGCTGCTGAAGGCGTTGCCCAGGGTCTTGCCCAGCCGGCGTTCGGCCGGGTGGGTTTCCGGCAGTTGCACAATGGTCATCACCAGGCACGCCGCCGCCAGCACCGCCAGCACGGCAAACACTTCACGCCAGCTCCACAGCGCAATCACCAGGCTACCGGCCAATGGCGCGAGGATCGGCGAGACGCTCATCACTAGCATCAGCAACGCCATCAGCCTGGCGGCCTCATGCCCGGTGTACAGGTCCCGCACGATGGCACGGGGAATCACCATGCCCGCGCAGGCGCCGAACGCCTGCAGGGCACGAAACGCGATCAGTGTCTCGATGGTCGGCGCCAAGGCACACCCCACACTGGCCACGATAAAAATCACCAGGCCGGCATAGATCGGCGGCTTGCGCCCGAAGACATCACTGATCGGCCCGTAGAACAACTGGCACAGGCCGACGATGACGAAGAACACCGTGAGGCTCATCTGTACCAGGGCCGGCGAGGCCTGCAGACTGACGCCCAGGGTTGGCAGCGCGGGCAGGTAGATGTCGATGGCGAACGGGCCGACGGCGGTGATCAAGCCCAGGAGGAGGGCGAGGTGGGCAATGCTTCGAGACATGGAGTTTCCGGTGCCTTCAAGGGATCGGCCAGCTTAGTGAGCCGCTTGCGGCTATACAAGATGACGCTTACACAGTCGTTACATTTTCGTCCTGGCCGCAGAAGAAAACTTCATTTTCGCTGACTTGGGCTTCACTAATAGCCAACGGCTGCCGATAACGGTACCAGACGCTCAAGCGGTTGGGTTCCCAACCGGCGGTCCAGGCTATGGGGATACCTGAATGACGATCAAACTGCGCTTGATGTTGTTGATTGCGACCGGATTGCTGACCGCCTTGATCATGAGCCTTGCCGGCTACCTGGGAAATACCCGGATGGGCACTGCCGTGCAGGACAGCGAGCTGAGCATGACGGTGCTGCGCAACCACATGGAAGCCGACATGATGCACGACGCCCTGCGTGCCGATGTACTGTCAGCCATGCTGGTGGGCCTGGGCAAAAGCACCAGCAGCACAGCGCAGGTGAACAGCTCCCTGAAGGAGCACGCTGAGCACTTTCGCCAGGTGCTGGCAGACAACCTCAAGCTGCCGTTGGAAGACACGCTCAAGGCGAACCTGGAAAAAATCAAACCGAGCCTGGACAACTATATTGCCGCCGGCGAGCGCATCGTCGCCCTGGCGCTGGACAATCCCGACGCCGCACGCAATGAACTGGGCACGTTCAACGCCGCCTTCACCCAGCTTGAAGATCAAATGGCCGCGCTGAGCGAGCTGATCGAGACCAACACCCAGCAGACCAGCCTCGGTACACAACAGACCATCAGCAACGCCAATTTAACCCTCGGCGTGGTGTTGATCGCCAGTCTTTTACTGCTGTTGGCTCAGGGCCGCTGGGTCATGCTCAGCATCATGGGGCCGTTGCACGCTGCCAGCCGTATTGCCGCCAGCATTGCGCGGGGCAACTTGAGCGAAGCGATTGTCGAACCCCGGCGCAAAGATGAAGCCAGCACATTGATTCGCAGCCTCGCCACCATGCAACGGGATCTGCGCGGCATGATCGAAGTGGTGCGCAGCAACGCCCAAGAGGTCAATGCCATGAGCGAGCAACTGAGCCACGGCTGCCATGAAGTGGCCGGTAGCAGCCAGCAACAGAGTGCGGCGGCCAGCACCATGGCCGCGGCTGCGAGTGAAATGACCGCGAGTATCGAGGAAATCACTCGGCATGCCGGGCGAGCGTTGGACATGGCCAACCAGGCCGAAACCTTGGCCAAGGACGGTGGCCGGGTGATTCATCAGGTGGTCAACGACATAGGCGGCATTGCCCGCTCCGCGCAGCAATCGGCCCAGGTGATCCGCACGCTGGATAAGGAGTCCGAGGCAATTTTCAGCATTATCCAGGTGATCAAGGGGATCGCCGACCAGACCAACCTGCTGGCCCTGAATGCCGCGATCGAAGCCGCCCGCGCCGGCGAACAGGGGCGGGGGTTCGCGGTGGTCGCCGATGAAGTGCGCAGCCTGGCCGGTCGCACCAGTGCCTCAACCCTGGAAATCGCCAGCATGGTCGAGCGTATCCAGCAAAGCACCCGCGAAGCGGTGACCAGCATGGAGGAGGGGGTGGCTCAGGTGGACAAGGGCATGGCGGTAACCGCCGAGGTGGAGCGGGCGATTCGCGAGATTCTGCAAGCCACATTGAACACCACGGAGATGGTCAACGATATCTCGCGCACTATCGGTGAACAGAGCCTGGCCAGCAACGAAATTGCTCACCAGGTGGAGATGATTGCCGGCATGTCGGAAAACAACAGCCGGGTCATTGGCCAGACAGCGTCAACCACGGACGAACTGTCCAGCCTGGCGGGCAAGCTGTCACAGTCGGTTGATCGATTTCAATTGTAACCTATTGATTTAACTCAACTAAATAGTCATTTAGTTGAGTTGGGCATCAGGGCAGGGGGCTCAGGACTGGGAGAGGGCAGACGTCCGCCGTGCGGCGATGCGCTCTACCGTTTGCATATGCTGCGTACCCCATTGGCACAACCCACCCAACGCCGACGCCAGGGACTCCCCGAACGGCGTCAGGGAATACTCGACTTTGGGCGGTATTTCCTGGAAATCCACGCGAAAAATGATCTCATCGCGCTCCAACTCCTTGAGTTGCTGGATCAGCACCTTATCGGTCACACCACCAATCGCGCGCCTTAATTCTCCATATCGATGAACATTCTGCGCCAGGTTGAACAGCACCAGCGGCTTCCATTTGCCGCCAATCACCGCCAGGGCCGCCTCGAGCCCGCAATTGAATGAGTTATTGGCCATGATTGAGGTGCCTCCAAAGGGTACTTACTAAAAGGTGCATACTATTCAAAAGAATAGAGCAGATCTAGAGTTGCGCCTCAACATTCTTTTTTGGAGTCATCATGAGCAAGCTCAACGGAAAAGTTGCAGTCGTTACCGGCGGCAACAGCGGCATCGGCCTGGCCACCGCGATTCGCTTTGCAGCTGAAGGCGCACAGGTGGTGATTGTAGGTCGTCGCCAGTCAGAACTGGACAAGGCGCTCAAGCTGATCGGGCCTGACGCCATCGCCATCCAGGCCGACATTGCCAAGCTGGACGACCTGGACCGTGTGTTCACACAGGTCAAAGCCGCCAAGGGCCGTATTGACATACTGTTTGCCAATGCAGGCCTGGGGGATTTCCAACCGATCGGGTCGATCACCGAAGAATCGTTCGACCGCACGTTCGGCATCAACGTCAAAGGCACGCTGTTCACCGTGCAAAAAGCCTTGCCACTGATGCAGGCCGGCAGTTCCGTGATCCTGACGGGGTCAACCACCGGCGTGATGGGTACACCGGCGTTCAGCGTGTACAGCGCTACAAAAGCGGCGCTGCGTAATTTCGCCAGAAGCTGGGCGCTGGATCTCAAAGGCACCGGCATTCGCGTGAACGTACTTTCACCAGGACCGATCTCGACACCGGGTCTGGACTCGGCATTGTCAGGTACTGGCCAGAAGGATGCGATCATCGACGACATGACGGCGCAGGTGCCATTGGGCCGTATCGGTCAGCCTGAAGAAGTGGCAGCCGCCGCGTTGTTCCTGGCATCGGATGAGAGCAGCTTCATGACGGGCAGTGAAATGTTTGTCGATGGAGGCTTTGCTCAGGTTTGAACCTGACAGGGGTTTTGCCTGTTGAAATCTGACGGGCACTGCCCCTGATTACGCAATAGCATATTACGCATAATGTATATTATGTTAAATTATGTATTACGCTACACGTGTCACCCGGCCACTTTACGAATCTCAACAACCACCTGCTTCACTGCCTCTTCAATCGCACCTTCATTACGACACAACACCCAGCCCTGACCCACAACCGCCCGCTCGAACATCTCTGTGCATGCAACATGCTCTGCATACTTCTGGATCACAGTGCCGCCCAATCCTCGTGATCGTGCCGTTGCTCTCGCCCATGAAATATCCGGCGCGGTGATAACACCGACATGCAGATCCGGCACTCGTACACTTCGCTCCAGGTTCAACTGCAGAATCTCTGCAAACGGAATCGTATGTCGAAACGCAGCCTCAGACGGATACCAGCGATCAATCAGGATAATGCTGCCCAACGGCTGCTGAGTCAGCACGTTCCCGGAGATCCAACTGCGACTCTCGGCAAAGCGCTCGCACACAGCCCATTCCAGATCCCGTGAGGGATTTCTGGCAAGTTCATTCACCAGGGTCATGGTTTCCCCTCTGTAGGGATCGCTTTTTCGCTCGCAAAGCCGGATGACTTTCTTGTTGTCCGCCCTCAGTGCAGCCGTGACGGCCTCCAGTAGCGTGGTTTTGCCGGTGCCTTTGGGGCCATCCAGAGAAACAAAAAGCGGAGCATTCATTTTTCACACAGCGGTCAAGATAATGATCACCACTCTAACTGCATTTGCAGCTGGCCACGCATCCAAGCACTTTCACAAGTAATTTTCCTACCCCCTAGGTATGCTCCGCGTTTATTGCCGATCACTGATACCGGGATGCCAGCCCAAGTCTCTGCTGCACAGTCGCAGTCTATGGAGCCGTATCCTCTCAAGGACGTTTGAACGATGAGTACCCCCGCGCTGGATATCAGCGGCCTGACCCCCTTGCCTTACCACCAGCGTGTGGTCGATTACCTGAAAACCCATGAGCCTGTCGTGTGGGAATGGGCCTCGTCTCTGGGCGTTCAGCAGGAACATGCCCAGGATGTGCGCGCGCAGTTGCTCAGAGACACCTATCGCCTGAGCCCCGAGACCCACCCGCAGGCCTATCAGGCCTGTGAGACGGCGCTGCAATGCTTGCAGATCCAGGCGCCCGCGACCCTTTACCAAGCCGGCGACGCCGCGATGAATGCCAGCCTGTATTACCTGGCCGGTGAAGTGCACGTGGTGTTCTACGGACCGATTCTTGAACGGCTCGACGCTCAGGAGTTACTGGCGCTGCTCGGGCATGAGCTGGCCCATTACCGCTTATGGTCTGAGCACGGTGGCGACTATCTCACCGCCGAGCGGGTTCTCAATCACGCCATGGCCGATATGAATACGCCTCCGAGTCTGGAACAGACCGCACGCTTATATAGCCTGCACACCGAAATCTATGCCGACCGAGGCGCAGCCCTGGTGGCCGGCGGGCCGGAAGCGTCGATTACCTCGCTGGTCAAGATTCACACCGGGATCGTCAGCGTGGATGCCGCCAGTTATCTGAAGCAGGCCCAGGAGCTGGATGGCAAGGACGCGCCGTTGTCCCAAGGCGTTTCGCACCCGGAGACGTTTCTGCGCTCCCAGGCGGTGGACAACTGGTGGCGGCAGGTGCCGGATACCGACAATTGGCTGCATGGCCGGTTGCGCGGGCCGTTGTCGCTCTATCGCTTGGATGTGACCGGCCAAGTCGAGCTGACCGCCCTCACCCGCAGCTTTATCGCCAGCTTCATCGGCACCTCCGTGCTGCAATCGGAGGTGGTGCTCAATCAGGTACGTGGATTCTTTCCGGACTGGAAAGACAACGAAACCACGCTGGACCTGGGCACGCTGAATGCCGAGCGTGTCGACGCCAGCATCCACGAATACCTGCACTTCATCATGCTCGACCTGAGCCTGGTGGACCGCGACCTGCGGGATGAGGCCTTGCTGCACGCGGCGCGCACCGCCAAGAAACTCGGCAGTGCCGACGACTTTATCAATGTGCTCAAGCGCGATATCAAATTACCCAAACGTGAGCTCGACCCGATCGTTCGCGCGCTCAAAGCGGAGGTCGACACATGGACCCGATAACCCAACCCATCAATTTCACGCAATTGCTGCAGACCCACGATGGCGTCGCCGTCCCCATCGACGATGTGCTGTTCCTGGCGCTGCCCTTACTGCGCCAGGTTGCGCAATTGCATGAACTGGGGCGTGTCGCCCAGCTCAGTTATCTCGATGTGCTGCAGGGGCCGGAACGCACGCTGCAACTGCGCAATCCAGAGGGCGTCCCGCCACGGCTGGCGCTGGAAGCGATCAAGCAGGTGCAGCCTAATCCGGAGTCGGCACTGAATATTGTCGGCAAGGTCCGCCTGACCCGGGATTCGGAAAGTGGCGTGGCCGTGACCGACCTGCAAGTCCAGGAAGACCCGCATCAGGCCATTGACCACCCGGTGTTCCTCACCGACCTGCACAGTTGGGAGCATCGCCTCGGGCACCACGACGAGATCACCGATATTTTCCAGCTCGGCCAGTTCCTGGCTTGCCTGGCGTGCGGGTTGGATTTTGCCGACATCAACGACCTCAAGGCCTTTGCCCGGCATCGCCGTAACCTGTTCCAGCTCAACGGCCGGCTCAACCCGGTGCTGGCCAATCTGATCGTTGAGATGACCGAGCTGAACCGCCATGAGCGCGCCACGGATGTCGGCTCACTGGTGCGGCGCCTGGAATCCTGGCGCGAACAGCCGGCCAGCCTGGATGTCGAGCGTGTATTGGCCCAGGCCGAAGGCCCGGCTTCACGGCGCACCGTGGTGCTGGAGCATCTGCGTAATCGCTTGTTTGACCTTTCGCGACGCAATCGCCTGCTGTACTTCCGGCCGACGCAAGCCAACGTCAACTTGACCGTGGCCAGCGTGCCCTTGGTGATGCGTGTTGAAAGTATCCGCCCCGAAGCCTTGTGCACCTGGCAGCCTACCTTCGGTGGCTTCTCCGAGCAGGTGTTGAGCGGCAAACCGGTTGGCCTGCAGCAATGGTTGCGGTTTGAAGACCAGACCTGGTTGCAGGCGTCGTTGGAACGCATCATCCAGGAAACCCGCCGCGACCGTGCCGAGTTCGGCTTCAGCAACCTGCGCCTGGTCGTGGCCTTCATGCGCTGGCACAACCTCAAGGACACGCCGGAGGAGCGCATCGTCACTCCCCTGCTCTGGCTGCCGGTGGAACTGAGCCGCAAAAAGGGCGTGCGCGACCAGTTCATGTTGCAGTGCGATGAAACCGAGGCTGAGTTCAACCCGGTACTGCGGCATCAATTGCGCCAGCTCTACGATATCCAGTTGCCGGAAACCGTCGACCTGCAAAAGACGTCCCTGGAGGAAATCCACGCCGATATTGCGCGCCAGATCAAACTGACCGAGCCCGGCGTCGAGTTGCGCCTGCAAAGCAAACCGCAAATCGAACTGATCCACCAGAAGGCCGTGCAGCATCTGCACCATTTCCAGCGCCGTCGCGCCCGTCAGCGTTCGGCGATGCCCTTGGTCAGGCCGGATTTCAGCTACGACCGCGAAGACTACCGCCCGCTGGGCCTGCAATTGTTCCAGCAAAAGGTGCTGCCCAGTGAGTTACCGTTGCGCCTGGCCGTCGGCGCCAAACCTGTGCTGCGCAACCAGCATCCGCAGATGGTCGCCAGCAGCACCGAGAACAGCACCTTCGCCATGCCCGAGAATCAGGGGCACCGCTACGCCTGGGACATCGACCTGACCCAGGTGACCCTGGCCAACTTCAACTATCGCAAGATGTCGCTGGTGCGTGACTACGCACAGCTGATCGATGAGCCCGCGCAAAACGAAGCGTTTGACCGGATGTTCTCGATTGAGCCGCGAGACGTCGAAGTCCAGACGCCAGACCCGATCCCGCTGCCCGACCAGTGGAACGTGGTGGCCGGTGACGCGACGCAGAACGCCGCTGTCAGCCTGGCCCGAACCGGGCGTCACTTCATCATTCAGGGGCCGCCGGGCACCGGTAAGTCCCAGACCATCACCAACCTGATCGCCGACTACGCCGCGCGCGGGCTGCGCGTGTTGTTTGTGTGTGAAAAGCGTGCGGCGCTGGACGTAGTGTTCCATCGCCTGCAACAGAGTGAACTGGGCGAATTGTGCTGCCTGATTCACGACTCCCAGACGGACAAGAAAGCCTTCGTGGGCAACCTGCGCGAGTGTTATGAGCGCTGGATCGCCGGCGACGCCCAATCGGTGCAGTTGCAAGCGCGGCGTGACGCTACACTGGCGACCCTGAGCCAGCAACTGGGCCTGATAGAGCGCTTTGAACAGGCGATGGCCGGGGTGCCGGAGTCCTTGGCCTGCTCGGTGCGTGAGTTGGTCTGTCATTTGATCGAGCTGCCACCCGTTGCTGCACAGCTGCCGCCCGAAGCGCTGGAGCGCTTGCCCGAATGGCGGCACTGGCAGGCACAACAGGAGCTGACCGGCCGGTTGTATCAGACCATCAAGGAACGGTTCGGCGTCGACAGTTTTGCGCGTCACCCCTTCAGCCACCTGGCCTCAAGCCTGGTCACCCACGAGCATGCCTACGGCCAGCTCAAGGCGTTTCTGGAGCAAGCCAGTGGGCTGATGGACAGCGTCGAGTCGTTCCTGGAGTCATCCTCCAGCCTGCTGTCCGGTGACACGCGCCTGACGGATGCGTGCGTGCTGACTCAAGCCGCCGAGCAACTGACCGACGCCAACCTGGCGGCTCACCTCGACCTGCTGGAACCTGGCTCAACGGGTTCCCAAGCGCTGCACGCTGAACAGGCCGCCTTGCAGGCCCTGGCCGTGCAGCAACACAACGCGCGTGAAACCACCCGCCACTGGCGCGAGAAACTTGAGCCCCAGGACACCCAGGCTGCCCTGGAGCAGGTACAGCGCCAGGAAGGCTCGCTGCTGCGCTGGTTGCAACCCGGCTGGTGGCGCCTGCGGGGCGAACTTCAACGCCGCTACGACTTCAGTCAGCACGCGATTCGCCCCAGCCTGCGCAGTGTGCTCGACAACCTGGCCGGTGAACACCGCGCCACCGCCGAGCTGCACGCCGAGCAGCAACGCCTGCAAGGTCGCTACGGCATCCAGGATATCGACCTGTTCGTGCACAATCTGCACGCCCTGCTGCAGCAACTGAGCGCATCACCGTTGTTGCGCAAGTGGGTCGAAGGCCTGCGGGGCAACCCGAGCAGCTTGCCCGGTGTGCGCCAGGAAGCCAGCCTGCGCCAACCCATCGCGCGCCTGGCCGAGCTGGTTGCCCAACAGTGTGTGTTCGACGCCGCGCCAAGCCTGGCCGAGCTGGCCGAGTACCTGCGCGACCTGCGTGAAGAGCTCGACGAACTGCCCGACACCCTGCCCCTGCTCAACGAGCTGCACCAGGCCGACCCCGGCTGCCTGGCGGTCGTGCAACAGTATGCTTTGCCACAACCCGTGCTGGACGGGTTGATTGCCCAGGAAAACCTGACCCGCCTGTACCGCGCCAACCCGCAGATGGCCCGCTTCGATGGCCCGGCCTTGAGCCTGGCCGCGCGCCAGGTCAGCCAGGCCGAAAGCAACCTGCTCAAGAGCAATGCTCACGTGCTCAGCGCCACCCTGCACCAGCGTTTTCTGGAGCACGTGAAGCAATCGGCGATGTCAGTGACCCAGCTGGATGCCCAGGCCCGCGAGTTCAAGAAAGCCTATGCCAAGGGCCGTCGCGAACTGGAACATGAGTTGGGCAAGACCATGCGCTATCGCTCCATTCGCGAAATGGCCAGTGGCGACAGTGGCCGGGTGATCAACGACCTCAAGCCCATCTGGCTGATGAGCCCGTTGTCGGTGTCCGACACCCTGCCCTTGACCCCGGACCTGTTTGACGTGGTGATTTTCGACGAGGCCAGCCAGATCCCCAGCGAAGAAGCCGTGCCCGCCCTGAGCCGTGCGCAGCAGGTGATTGTGGTGGGCGACGAGATGCAGTTGCCACCGACCAACTTCTTCTCCAGTGCCGGTGACCCGGACGATAACGACCTGATCGCCATGGAGGACGGGGAACAGATCGCAATCAACCTCGATGCCGACAGCCTGCTGAGCCAGGCCGCACGCAACTTGCCGGCGACCCTGCTGGCCTGGCACTACCGCAGTCGCCACGAGGCGCTGATCAGTTTCTCCAACGCAGCGTTCTACGAAGGGCGGCTGATCACCATTCCCGACCGGCGCATCGAGCGCCCTGCCCCGGCCCACGCAGCCCTCGACTCCAGCGACGCCCAGGCCGTGATCCAGGGCGCCGACACGCTGCTCGACAGCCCGATCAGCTTCTTGAAGATGAGCGATGGCGTCTACCTCAGCCGCAGCAACCTGGCCGAAGCCCGCTACATCGCCAACCTGGTGCGTGAACTGCTGCAACGCGAGACCGGCCTGAGCCTGGGCATCGTGGCCTTTTCCGAGGCCCAGCAAGGCGCCATCGAGCAGGCCCTGGAAGACCTGGCCAGCAATGATTCGGCCTTTGCCACACGCCTTGAGCGTGAGTACGTGCGTGAAGATGCCGGGCAGTTCAATGGCCTGTTCGTCAAGAACCTGGAAAACGTGCAGGGTGATGAGCGCGATGTGATCATCCTGAGCATCTGCTACGCGCCGGGACCGAACGGCAAGATGCTGATGAACTTCGGCCCGATCAACCAGCGCGGCGGGGAAAAACGCCTTAACGTGATCTTCAGTCGTGCGCGCAAGCGCATGGCGATTGTCTCCAGCATTGAGTCCGAGGCCATCACCAACACCCACAACGACGGCGCCGCTGCATTGCGCGCGTTCCTGCAATTTGCCCAGGCCAGTGCCAGCGGCGATGCACCGCGCTCCCAGGGCATCCTGGCCAACCTCAACCCGGGCGCCAAGCAGTCCTTTGCCGTCGGCCTGCCCAAGGACAAGCTGCGCAGCGCCCTCGCCGTCGCGTTGCGCCAACGCGGGCATTCGGTGCAGGAGTATGTCGGGCGTTCACAGTTCCGCTGTGACCTGGCGATCAGCGACGCCAGCGGTGAATACTTCAGTCTGGGGGTGCTGCTCGACAGCGACACGGCAGCGGCGACTGACGTGCGTGAGCGTTATATCTTCCGCCCGACGGTATTGCGCAGCTTCGGCTGGAAGATCATCGATGTGCTCAGCCATGACTGGCTGCGCGATCCGGAGGAAGTGCTCAAGCGCATCGAAGCGCTGCTTCGGGGTGAAGAAGCGCCTGCACTGCCAGCGCTGGAACAGGTCGTGGAAACCGTCGAGATCGACGCCGAGCCAGCGGTAACCCTTGAAGCGGCGCCGTCGATGCGCGAGTTCACCTATGGCGAAGGCAACTCCAATAAGTTCTGGCGTATTGGTGTCACCGAGGCCGAGGTGGTGGTGAGTTTCGGCCGCATCGGCACCAAGGGCCAGACCCTGATCAAATCCTTGGAAAACCCCGAACGCGCGTTGCGTGAAGCAGAGAAACTGATCGCGGAGAAACTGCGTAAAGGCTATCAAGAACAGGTATGAATGAAAGGACGGCGCCCGCCCCGGGCGCCTGTCCACCCCCAAACCGTAAACCCACGCTCCATGCACCAGCCCCTGCCCTAATGCTGAAACGTCATCATCTCCCCCTCGCCCGCATGTTAATCTGGCCCCACCACGAATAGACATTGATCGTCACAAGACGATGACCAGAACCAGGAAAGCCCATGCCAAAGATTTCTCACTCAGCCCTGCGCCGCAACTTCCGTGAATTGCTCGCCACCCCAACCTGCGTTGAAACCGCTTCCGTCTTTGACCCGATGTCGGCGCGTATCGCCGCTGACCTGGGTTTTGAAGTCGGCATCCTCGGTGGCTCCGTCGCCTCGTTGCAGGTATTGGCCGCACCCGATTTTGCGTTGATCACCCTGAGTGAGTTCGTTGAGCAAGCCACCCGCATCGGCCGCGTTGCCCAGTTGCCGTTCATCGCCGACGCCGACCACGGCTACGGTAACGCCCTGAACGTGATGCGCACCGTCGAAGAGCTTGAGCGTGCCGGTGTGGCCGCGTTGACCATTGAAGACACGTTGCTGCCGGCGCAGTTCGGGCGCAAGTCCACCGACCTGATCTCCATTGAAGAAGGCATCGGCAAGGTCCGCGCGGCGCTGGAAGCACGTGTCGATCCGGAGTTGTCGATCATTGCCCGGACCAATGCCGGCGTGTTGCCGACCGAAGCCGTTATCGAACGCACCCAGGCCTACCAGAAGGCCGGCGCCGACGGGATTTGCATGGTCGGTGTGGCCGATTTCGAGCACCTGGAGAAGATCGCGGAAAACCTGACGGTGCCACTGATGCTGGTGACCTACGGCAACCCCAAACTGAATGATGCCCAGCGTCTGGCCAGCCTTGGCGTGCGCATAGTGGTTGCCGGTCACGGGGCTTACTTCGCCGCGATCAAGGCGACGTATGACAGCCTGCGTGCCCAACGCCAGTTGACCCACAGCACTGATAACCTCAGCGCCACCGAGCTGACGCATACCTACACGCTGCCGGAAAGCTACGTGGCGTGGGCGGAAGAGTTCATGGATGTTAAAGAGTGAAGACAACGTCGGAGCGAGGGGGGCTTCCCCCCCTCCTCCTGTTTTCACGACGTCCACTGCTCCCCGCCTGGCCAATCCTTGGTGGGAATATCCGCAATGGTCCCGTCCTTGACCCCATCGATGCCATAACGCTCGATTGAATCCCCCAATATCTCGCCGAACTTGTCCGACTTGACCTGCGCCTGCCCTTCCTTGACCAGCCCAGGCACGATAGCCGCCAGTACCGCCACGCCAGCCGCCAGGAAGCCCAGCACGCCCGCCGTGGCCGCCAGGCCCGGGAGAAAGCGCGGCAAGTTCGCCCCGAGTAAGCCCAGGCCGCCCTCCGCGGCCGAGGCGCTGCCGGCCAGCACACCCAGCGAGCCTGCGGTGATGCCAAAGCCTCCAGTCAGCTTGTCGCCCCGGCGCAACGCGTTGACGCCATCAAAAATGCCATACGCCCCGGCGACGATGCCGGCCAGGCCGCCGATACCTTTGGCGGCTTCCTCGAAGTTCTTCGCCACGACCTTGGCATGCTTGCCGTCCTTGACGTTGTCCTTGACCTCATCGAGCAGGTCGAGCATGACCTTGCCGTCCTTCATATCCTTGAGGGTCTGCTCACCGTTCTTGATCGACTTGGCGAGGTGTTCCTGGTAGCCCTTGGTGCCGCCCTCGATCAGTACGGTGGTGGTCTGCACGGAGCCGGTGGTGATGTCGACGATGTTGCGCGTGGTCAGCTTTCCACCGCTCTGCGCCCCGCGTGCAATGGTGACACCCGCCAGGAACAGGCCGCTTACACCATGCAGCACACCGCTGCCGTAGGCGCCCTTGGCGCCGCCATTGGGGTCGAAGTCCGACAACTTGCCCATTTTGTCCAGGGCCTTGGTGCCCTGGCGGAGTAGGTCCCAGTTGCCACGGAAACCCGCCAGGACCTGGTCGGTGGTGGCCACGGTGCCGTCCTGGTTCAGCAGCAGCTCGGGACTTTCCTGGCGCATCTGGTCGATCAACGTGCGGACCTTGTCTTCATCCAGCTCGGCGCCGCCGTCCTTGCCGAAAGCCGTCTTGATGTCGTCGAAGCTGGCGCCCTTGAACAGGTTCTCCTGGGCGATGCTGGAGAAATTCTCGTTGAGCTGTTGGTCATGCTGGGCCGTGAAGGCCGGATCGAGCGCGGCGTTATAAAGCGCTACTTCCAGGCTGAACTCCGAGGCGGCCTGCTCGGGCGTGTTGTGCTTGAGCAACTCACGCAGGCGGTCGCCACTGGCCAGCTGATCCTTGTAGAAGGTCTTGAAGTCTTCGTTATGCGTGGATTTGGCGACCGCGCCCTGGATCGCCTTGGCATCGTCGATACCCAGAATCGACTGCAGGCTGGTGGCGGTGGCATAAAAACCCGCCAGTGCTGCGTGCTGGTCGGTCTTGCCGTCCTTGGTGTTGGCGTCCCACGCGGCGTCCAGGGCCTTGCCGGACTTGACTTGGTCCTCATAGGTCTTGGTGACGGCGTCCTTCAGGCCGGGATTCTCTTCAAACAGTGTCTTCACCGCCTGGTCGCCGGCGTTCTTGATGTACTCGGCAGTTGGCTTGTCGCCCTGCAAGATGGCCATGTGGTCGTTGATGTCTTGCAGCAGCTTTTGCGGCTCCCAGATCGCGCCCGAGCGGTTGGCGATGGAAACCTTGCCATAGTCGCTGTTCCAGACCCCGGCGTTGGCGCCGTCGACCACCAGTTTCTGCGCCTCTTGCAGTTCCAGCAGCACCGCGGCCTTCTGCTCGGCCGTGTACTTTTCCGGATGCTCGAAGATGTCCTTGTCCAGCTTGCGGGTGTCGACCTTGCCCGTGACGTTGCCGGTGGCCACGTCGGTGATCAGGCTGGCAAGACTCCGGGCATCGGTGGGTGCGGATGTCTTCAGCCAGGCCTGCACGTCGTCGCGACTGACCTTGCCGTCGGGCTTATCACCAATACTGTTGCCAGCGGTGTCGAGCTTGCGGAAGGCGCCAGGCTGGGCGAAGAAGTTGAGCGCCTCTTTCTCTTCCTTGCTCAGTTGCGGGTTTTGCTTGAGGTAGTCCTTGATGTTCTGTTCGGTGACAGCGCCATCGCCGCCGGTCTTGCCACGGATCGAATCGAACCTGGCATCCAGGATTGCACCGTATTGGGCGATCTGCCTGGAACCTGCGTCGGCCTCCGGGTGGATCTTGAGAAAGTCCTTGTAGCTACCGACCTGGTCATTGGCCGGGGGCTTCGCCAGCGCCTCGAAACCGTATTTGCCGAAATCCTGCAAGCGCCCCGCTTCGGTGCCATGGCGCGCTTCGCCGCTCTTGGTAAAGCCGTCGACACTGCTGTTGGCCACGTCCTTGCCGGTCAGCGCGTTACCTTTCTCGTCAAAACCCACCACCCGGTCGAGCACCTGGCTGGCACGGAAGGCCGCGTTGGGGTCCTTGTCGAAATCGCCGACCTGCTCCTTCAATGCATCCTTCACCCCACTCTGGTTGCCAAGGTTTTTCAGCAGCGGATTGTCATTGATGTCCTGGGCCGAGCGCCTGTCACCCTCGGGCAGTTCCCAGACGATGCCAGCCTTGTCCGCCGCCTCACGGCGCTTATCGTCCAGGCCCACCGTGTCCGCGTGCGGCAGCTCGCCCTTGAGGTTCTCCCAGCCATACTTGCCGAAGTCTTGCAGGCGCCCGGCCTCGGTGCCGTGCCTGGCATCGCCGCCCTTGGTGAAACCGTCCACGCGACCATTGTCGATCGTGTTGCCAGCCAGGCGCGAACCGTTTTCATCGAAGCGCTCGACGTGGCCCAGCACCTGGTTGGCGCGATAAGCCGCGTCCGCATCGTGTTCAAAATCACCGACACGTTCGCGCAACTTGTCCTTCACTCCGCTCTGGTTGCCGAGGTTCTTCAGCAGCGGGCTATCGTCGATGATGTCTTGGGCCGAGCGGTGGTCATCCTTGGGGCGCTGCCATTCGATACCGGCGTCCTTGGCCTTGGCCCGATCGACCGCGTTACCCCATTCGGCGCTGGAATCGTTATTCGTGACAGTCTTGATCGCGGGTGCATTGCTGACCGGTGCTGACATGCGTGTGCTCCTTGAAGACGGGAGGCCGGGGCATGATCGTCAGGGGCGATCATGTCGGACCAGTCAGGAGAGCAAAGACCTTGAGGGTTACTGAAAGATGACAGGCCGACCTGTCGGGTCGACGCCGCGCGCCTTGCAAGCCACTGATGCACCGATGCCGAAGGGATGAAACCCAGCTTGTGAAATGTTGTGAAAAAATCCGCCGCAGAATCTGCGGCGGCAACCAAAGGATGTTGTCGAAGCAGAGCGGCTAAGACAGGTTCAACGTACACCCGAAAGAAATTAAACAGCGTGAAGTTTAATTAATTGAGTTTCATCCCTTGGCCCGCTGCCGGCCGCGCAGACTGTGCCTGGAATCAACCTCGGCAACCACGCCGAACACAATAAAAAACCGTAACAGCTCACCTGCAAACATCTGCCCAAACAACGTTATGCGCCATTCAATCAGTGCGGTGTTTCTGTGCGCGCGTTCATTATTCCGGGGAAGTCACAACATGATTAAACAGTCGAGCCTATTGGCACTGGCGGTGTGTGCCGGTATCAGCCAGATGGCCTTTGCCGAGTCGGTCACCGACCAGGCGGATGCCAAGGGATTTGTCGAGGGCAGCAGCGTCACCGGCTTGTTGCGCAACTACTACATGAATCGCAACCGTGAAGGCGGCCGGGCCGATAACATCGACTGGACCCAGGGCGCGATGCTCAACTACGCCTCGGGTTTCACCCAGGGCACCCTCGGCTTCGGCGTGGATGCCTATGCCTACGGCGGGCTGAAACTC
This sequence comes from Pseudomonas azotoformans, assembly GCF_900103345.1. Classification (NCBI taxonomy): domain Bacteria; kingdom Pseudomonadati; phylum Pseudomonadota; class Gammaproteobacteria; order Pseudomonadales; family Pseudomonadaceae; genus Pseudomonas; species Pseudomonas azotoformans. Next base: position 1,429,636 of record NZ_LT629702.1, on the reverse strand, counting down.
GACGCCACCCACGCGGACGCCGGCACCGGCAACCTGCCGACCGACCGCCATGGCGATCCTGAAGACGCCTACGGCTCAGTCGGCGCCGCAGTGAAGATCAAAGTCTCCAAGACCCAACTCAAATTCGGCGACATGCAACCCACGGCCCCGGTCTTCGCCACCGGTGGCACGCGCCTGTTGCCACAGACGGCCACCGGGTTTGACCTGACCAGCAGCGAAATCGCCGGCCTGGACCTGGAAGCCGGGCATTTCACCAGCACCAACAGTGGCATGACCAGCAACCATGACCACGATATCTACGCCACCTACGCCAACATTGCCGCCAACAGCGCAAGCTTTGTCGGCGGCAAGTACAGCTTCAGCCCGTCCCTGAGCGCCACGCTGTATGCCGGTGAGCTTGAAGACATCTGGCGCCAGTACTACACCAACCTCAACTACGTGATCCCGTTGGCGCATGACCAGTCCCTGGCGCTGGACGGCAACCTGTACCGCACCCTCGACACCGGCAGCGCCAAGGCCGGGGCGATCAACAACACCACCTACTCGGTGGCGGCGGCGTATTCGTTCCTGCAGGCGCACACCCTGACCCTGTCGTTCCAGAAGGTGCATGGCGACACGCCGTTCGACTACATCGGCACCGGCAACAACGGCGCCGGCGAAGGTGGCGATTCGGTGTACCTGGCCAACTCGGTGCAATGGAACGACTTCAACGGCCCGGGCGAGCAGTCCTGGGGTATCCGCTATGACCTGAACATGGCCAGTTATGGCGTGCCGGGGTTGAGTTTCATGGGCCGCTATATCAACGGCTCGGATATCGATGGCACCCACACGCCGGCCCATAGCGCCTATGTCGGCAACTACGGTGCGGATGGCGCGCACCACGAGACCGACCTGGAAGCCAAGTACGTGATCCAGAGCGGTCCGGCGAAGAATCTGTCGTTGCGTGTGCGTGATGCAATCGTGGCGTCGAATGCCGACCAGCGCGATGGTGACCTGAACGAGCTGCGGTTGATCGTCGACTATCCGTTCACCCTGCTCTAAACAACCGCCCCGCCTGTAGGAGCGAGCTTGCTCGCGAAGAACTTGAGGACCCCGCATGCATTCAGGATGTATGCGTTATCGTTGACGTTTTTCGCGGGCAAGCCCGCTCCTACAGGGGGACGTGTCAGCCTACCCAGCCGACGGCGGTCTTGGGTATGACTTCCGACTCATCCAGTTTCGAGGCAAACATGCTCACCGCCTGTACCGCATCGCTGGTGCTGGTGCGAATCTGCAGGATCACCGAACCGGCCTGATCGGCCAGGTTGACGCCGCGTTGCGCGCCTTCCTGGGTCGCGTTCATGCTGGTCACTGCGTCGCGGGTTTCCGAGAGGATCATGCCGATCATCTCGGCGATTTCCGCCGTGGAGCGGCTGGTGCGTCCGGCCAGTTGCCGCACCTCATCGGCCACCACCGCGAAGCCACGCCCCTGGTCCCCGGCGCGCGCCGCCTCGATGGCTGCGTTGAGCGCCAACAGGTTGGTCTGGTCGGCAATACCGCGAATGGTGTTGACGATGGCGGTGATCTGTTCGGAACGGTCGCCCAGTTGCCCCACCAGCCGCGCAGAGGCGCCGATATTCTCGGCGATGCGGCGCATTTCCGTGGCGGTCTCCTGGATCACCTGGGTGCCATGTTCGGCAAAACGCTCGGTCTCGGAAGAAATATGGTAGGCCCGTGAGGCGCCACGGGAGTCTTCCTCGAATTTCTCCACGCGCTCGGTGATGTCGCTGGCGAACTTGGCGATCTTGATCAGTTTGCCGTCGCCGTCATACACCGGGTTGTAACTGGCCTCCAGCCACACCACATGCCCGTGCTTGCCCAGGCGCTTGAATTGCCCGGTAAAGAACTCACCGTTGTTCAAGCGACGCCAGAAATCGGCGTACTCATGGCTGCTGACCAGCGCAGGCTCGCAAAACAACCGGTGGTGCTTGCCTTTGATTCCCGCGAGGGTGTAGCCCATCACGTTGAGGAAATTCGCGTTGGCGTCCAGCACCTGGCCACTCAGATCGAATTCGATAACGGCCATCGCACGGTCCACGGCCGTCAACTTGCTGCGGGTGGCCGCGTCCTGCTCCACCTGGGCGGTGACGTCCAGCGCGTACTTGACCACTTTCAGCACCTGGCCGCGCTCGTCCAGCACTGGGTTGTAGCTGGCTTCCAACCAAAGGGTCCGGCCGTTGGCATCCACGCGCTTGAACGTGCCGGAGACAAACTTGCCGGCTTTCAAATCACTCCAGAACTGGCTGTAGGCCGGGCTGCTGGTCAGCGCTGGCGGGCAAAAGTCGCGATGGGACTTGCCGGCCAGTTGACTGGCGCTGTAGCCCAGGGTCTTGAGGAAATTGTCATTGGCCCGCAGCACTTTGCCGTTCAGGTCGAATTCGACCACGGCCATGGAGCGCTCCAGTGCACTGATCAGTCCTTTGTACTCGGTGACTTCGGCCGTCCTGGCCGCCAGTTCTGTTTTGAGTGATTTATTGAACATGACGTGCCCTCAGCCGTGCGGAAAAACCCTGTGTCTTGATGAGCTATCGGCTGCGGAATACGTGACTTTACGGGCCTTGAGGGGATTATTTTCTGGCGTCAAATACTTGCGCGATCAAGGTTTTGCATCGAGCCACGCAAGACGTTCGCGCATGCCCGTACTGGCCGCCGGACCGGGCTGCAACGTGCACTGGTCAAACCCCACCACTTGGCCATCCGCGCTGGCCAACATGGGCTGCACCGGCCTGCCCGTTTCACGCTCTACCAACTCGACACTGGTGCCCTCCTCGGCGTAATGCCGATTGCCCCAGGCCACCAGCGACATCAACACCATGCGGAAATCCTCGCCCTTGGCCGTCGGCACATATTCGTAGCGCGGCGGTCGTTCGCTGTAGGCGCGGCGCTCCAGCATCCCCGCCTCCACCAAGGCACTCAGGCGACGCGTGAGCATATTCGGCGCGATGCCCAGGCTGCGCGAGAACTCATCGAACCGACGCAAGCCCTGCAACGCGTCGCGCATGATCAGGATGCTCCACCACTCCCCTACCCGCTCAAGGCTGCGGGCGATGGGGCATTCGTCGCTGATGAGGGACTTGCGTTGCATGGGGATTCCTGTGGGTCAGTGCCAATGTGCGTGATGCCATGTTACTTTCATGATGATAGTGACGTCCATAAGGTCTGTTCCTTCACCGCAACTGGAGTCGATTGATCATGAGTAAACGCATCGTTGTAACAGGTATGGGCGCACTGACGCCGTTGGGCGCTGACGTGGAATCTACCTGGCGACGCCTGTTGGCCGGGCAATCGGGTATTCGTCGCCTGCCGCAAACGTTGATCGGTGATTTGGCCGTCAGCATCGGTGGCCAGGTGCAGACCGTACTCGAGGACCCTGAAGCCGGATTTGATCCCGACCGCCTGCTGGCAGCCAAGGAACAGCGCAAGATGGACCGCTTCATCCTGTTCGCCCTGGCGGCGGCGGACGAAGCCTTGAAGCAGGCCGGCTGGGCGCCGAACACGCCTGAAGCGCAGGAGCGCACCGCGACCATCATCGCCTCGGGTGTCGGCGGCTTCCCGGCGATTGCCGACGCGGTGCGCACCACCGACAGCAAAGGCCCACGGCGGTTGTCGCCGTTCACCATCCCCTCCTTCCTGAGCAACATGGCCGCCGGGCATGTGTCGATCAACTACGGGTTGAAAGGCCCGCTGGGTGCACCGGTGACGGCCTGCGCAGCGGGTGTGCAGGCCATCGGTGATGCGGCGCGCATGATCCGCGCCGGTGAAGTGGATGTGGCGGTGTGCGGCGGTGCTGAAGCGGCGATCCATCGCGTCAGCCTTGCCGGGTTTGCTGCGGCGCGGGCGTTGTCCAGTGACTTCAATGACAGCCCGGAGCAGGCTTCACGGCCCTTCGACCAGGCGCGGGACGGCTTCGTCATGGGCGAAGGCGCTGGCATCCTGGTCATCGAGGAGCTGGAGCACGCCCTGGCCCGAGGTGCGCAGCCGATTGCCGAACTGGTCGGCTACGGCACCAGTGCCGATGCCTATCACATGACCGCCGGCCCGGAAGACGGCGACGGCGCACGCCGAGCGATGCAGCAGGCCTTGCGTCAGGCCGGGATCGGCGCAGACCAGGTGCAGTACTTGAATGCCCACGCCACGTCGACGCCGGTGGGTGATAAAGGCGAATTGGCCGCGATCAGGACGTTATTCGGTGCGAACGGCAGCCCGGCGATCAGCTCGACCAAATCCGCCACCGGTCATCTGCTGGGGGCGGCGGGCGGTATCGAGGCGATCTTCACCGTGCTTGCCCTGCGCGACCAGATCGCCCCGGTCACCCTCAATCTGCAACACCCCGACGCCCTTGCCGAGGGCCTCGACCTGTTGCGCGGTGCTGCCCGGCCGATGCCGATTGACTATGCACTGTCCAATGGCTTCGGGTTTGGCGGCGTGAATGCCAGCGTGCTGTTCCGCCGCTGGGCGTAGTTTGCCCCTGCCGTCATTTTCGGGGACCATGGGCGCCTTTCTGAACCTGCCAACGCGAGGCGCCCATGGCCAACCACGACCTGCACTACACCCCGGACCCCGATGCCGACTCGATTTCTTCGGATGTGATCGGCTTCAACGGCATCCTGGTGTCCACCCAGATCCCGACCCGTGCCGATGGCAGTCTGGAACTGGGCGACATCACCCTGCAAAGCGAATGCACCCTGCAAGCCCTGAAAGTCGCCCTGGAAAAGGCCGGCAGCTCCATGGACCGGGTGATGCACCTGACCATTTATCTGACGGACATGGCCGATCGCGCCGCCTTCAACGCAGTCTACAAACGCTTCTTTGCCAAGCCCTGGCCCGTACGTGCAGCGGTTGGCGTGGCCGCGCTGGCGGTAGACGGCATGCGCGTAGAAGTCACGGCCATGGCCGCTCAGGCCTGAGTGGGTGCCGGTCAGGCATTTCACAGCTACAATGCGCGCCTCAACCGTGACAAGCCTGACTAAAAAAACTATGTCCTTGCCCAAGCACCACCTTGAATTGCTCAGCCCTGCCCGCGATGTCGCCATCGCGCGCGAGGCGATCCTGCATGGCGCCGACGCCGTGTACATCGGCGGCCCGAGCTTCGGCGCGCGCCATAACGCCTGTAACGACGTGAGCGATATCGCGCAACTGGTGGAATTCGCCCGCCGTTACCACGCCCGCGTGTTCACCACGATCAACACCATCCTGCATGACAACGAACTGGAACCGGCGCGCAAGCTGATCCATCAGCTCTACGACGCCGGCGTCGATGCGTTGATCGTGCAAGACCTGGGCGTGATGGAGCTGGATATTCCGCCCATCGAGCTGCACGCCAGCACCCAGACCGATATCCGTACCCTGGGCCGTGCCAAGTTTCTCGACCAGGCCGGTTTCTCACAGTTGGTATTGGCCCGTGAGCTGAACCTGCAAGAGATCCGCGCCATTGCCGACGAAACCGATGCCGCCATCGAGTTCTTCATCCACGGCGCCCTGTGCGTGGCGTTCTCCGGGCAGTGCAACATCTCCCACGCGCAGAACGGCCGCAGCGCCAACCGTGGCGACTGCTCCCAGGCCTGTCGCCTGCCGTATACGCTCAAAGACGATCAGGGCCGCGTCGTGGCCTTTGAAAAGCACCTGCTGTCGATGAAAGACAACAACCAGAGCGCCAACATCCGCGCACTGGTTGAAGCCGGCGTGCGTTCGTTCAAGATCGAAGGCCGCTACAAGGACATGGGTTATGTGAAGAACATCACTGCCTATTACCGCCAGCGCCTGGATGACGTGCTTGAAGACCGCCCGGACCTGGCGCGCGCGTCCAGCGGCCGTACCGCGCATTTCTTCCTGCCCGACCCGGAAAAGACCTTCCACCGGGGCAGCACCGACTATTTCGTCACTGACCGCAAGGTCGACATCGGCGCCTTCGACACCCCGACCTTCACCGGCCTGCCGGTGGGTGTGGTGGAAAAAGCCGGCAAGCGTGACCTGCAAGTGGTCACCCATGAGCCGCTGTCCAATGGCGACGGCCTGAATGTGCTGGTCAAGCGCGAAGTGGTGGGTTTCCGCGCCAACATCGCCGAGCCTAAAGGCGAGTTCGAGGAAGACGGTGAGAAGCGCTACCGCTACCGCGTCGAGCCGAATGAAATGCCGGCCGGCCTGCATCAGCTGCGCCCGAATCACCCGTTGAACCGCAACCTCGACCACAACTGGCAACAGGCGCTGCTCAAGACCTCATCCGAGCGCCGTATCGGCCTGACCTGGGCCGCACGTCTGCGCGAAGCACAGCTGGAAGTCACCGCCACCAGCGAAGAAGGTATCAGCGCCAGCGTCACCCTGCCCGGCCCGTTCGGCGTGGCCAACAAACCGGAACAGGCGCTGGACACCCTGCGCGACCTGCTCGGCCAACTGGGCACCACCGAATACCACGCGACCGACATCCAGCTGGATGCACCGCAAGCGTTCTTCATCCCTAACTCGCAGCTCAAGGCCTTGCGCCGTGAAGTGATCGAAGCGCTGACCGCCGCGCGCGTGGCTGCGCACCCAAGGGGTGGCCGCAAGGCGGAAACAACGCCACCGCCGGTGTACCCGGACGCGCACCTGTCGTTCCTCGCCAACGTCTACAACCAGAAAGCCCGCGACTTCTACCACCGCCATGGGGTGAAGCTGATCGACGCCGCCTTCGAAGCCCACGAAGAAACCGGCGAAGTACCGGTGATGATCACCAAGCACTGCCTGCGCTTCTCGTTCAACCTCTGCCCTAAACAGGCCAAGGGGGTGACGGGCGTGAAGACCAAGGTGGCGCCGATGCAATTGATCCATGGCGATGAAGTGCTGACCCTGAAGTTCGACTGCAAACCCTGCGAGATGCACGTGGTGGGCAAGATCAAGGGGCATATCCTTGGCTTGCCACAGCCGGGCAGTGCGGTGGAGCACTTCAACCCGGAAAACATTATTTTCCAGGGCACGCACTGACCCTTTGCACGCGGGGCCACCACCAGCCCCGCTGCAACCCCGCAGCCGCCACTAGAATCGCAGCCACACCCAGCCATTGCAGCCAGCCCAGGCGATGCCCGAAGGCGATCCAATCGACGAAGATCGCCGCAATCGGGTAGATAAACGACAGTGCGCCGGTCAGGGCTGTCGGCAGTTTCTGGATCGCGCCGTACAACAACACATACATCACGCCGGTGTGCACCACGCCGAGTGTCACCAGTGCGCCCCACGCGCTGGTCGTAGCCGGCAAGCTGTTCCAAGGCACCAGCGGCGCCAGTAGCAACGCGCCGGTGGTTACCTGGATCAACGCCATCAAATGGGGCGGCACTGCTTTCAAGCGTTTGATGATCAGCGCGGCAATCGCGTACAGCAACGCCGCGCCCAGTGCCAAGACGATGCCGGTCAGGTAATCGTCGCCAGTTGGTTGTTCACCATGAGCGCTGACAATCGCCAACATGCCCAGGAATGCCACGCTCAGCCAGGCGAGTTTCTGCACAGTGATTTTCTCGCCCAGAAACACGGCCGCCAGTATCACCAGCATGAACGGCTGCACGTTGTACACCGCCGTGCTGATGGCAATCGACGCGCGGGAATAGGATTCGAACAGCAGCAACCAGTTGCCGACAATCGCCACGCCACTGAGCATCGCCAGGCTGAGCTTGGCCCAGCTGATCAGGTCCAGGCGCAGATAACCGAGCAGCGCGCACACCAGCAACAGCGTCAGCCCGCCGATCACACAGCGCCAGAACACCACTTCGATCACCGACACGCCGGAGACCAGGACAAACCAGCCAATGGTGCCCGAGATCAGCATGGCGGCGACCATTTCCCACGACCCGCGACGGATGGATGTATCCATGATTGAGGCTCCTCAAGTGAGGCTCAATTATGGCAATCTGCCTGGTAACGGCTCCAGCGACTAAAATAGGCAATATGCCTGGCTTGCCTTTACTTATTAGGCGGAAACCATGATTGACACCATCGACCAGCAACTGATCGCCGCTTTGATGGACGACTCGCGCCTGTCGCTTAAAGCCCTGGCGGGGATTACCGGCTTGTCTTCGCCGAGCGTCGGTGAACGCCTGCGCCGTCTCGAAGAACGCGGCGTGCTGACCCACTACACCGTCGACATCGACCCCAGGCACTTCGGCTACCTGCTGCAGGCCATCGTGCGCATCCGCCCCTTGCCCGGCAAACTGCATGAGGTGGAGCGGCAGATCCAGGCGATTCCCGAGTTCACCGAGTGTGACAAGGTGACCGGGGATGATTGCTTCATTGCGCGATTGCATGTGCGCACCATGGATCATCTGGACAGCCTGTTGGATCGGATTAACGCCTATGCCGAGACCAACACCGCCATCGTCAAGAAAACCCCCGTCAAGCGACGGTTGCCACCGCTGTCCGGTCCTTGAGTCATCGAGTGAAGACGACCGGTTTATAAGAAATCCGCTGCAGTACGACTTTTGGCACTCCATTTTGACTAGTCATACTGATTTGAATGTAGGAGCCGTCAGCTTTTTCCACGCGTTGAACCTTTTGCGTGAAGAGGCCCTGCATTTTTCCAGTCGCGATGGTTTCGACATCCTGATCGGACAAGTCGGGGAATGATTGTTTAATTTGCTGAATCAGTTTTTGGCGGATCTGGTCCAAGTTGGTGGATCCATAATTGACAGTCACTGTCCCTTCAAAGGCCTTTACCGGTTTGCCCACCGCCTTCTGAAATTCGCGGCCGAAAGAACTTTCTCCGCCATCAGCTGAGTAACAGATCAATAATCGAACGCTGTCAAATTTTGGGTCTGCCGGATCGACGCCTTTAGCTTTCAGGTATTTGACGAACTCAGCCGCGGTGTATTCTTTTCCGTCAATGACGGCCTTGGAAGGTCTTCCCAGCGTCTTGTCGAAAAAGCCGCGTTCTACCCCGTGTGCGACGATATTCAGGCGGGTTCCTTGTTTATAAGTATCCGTATACGTATGAACCTCTCCGCCCATCACATTGAGGTCATTCATGGGGCCGCCCATTTGCACCACATATTCATTTTCCGGCATTGACGATACCGTTTTTTCGCCTGCTGGTTTTTCCTCAATCTGTGATTGAGTCGGTGCAGGGTGTTTCTCGGACGTGTGCGGCGTCATGTTTTTCCGTGCCGGACTGTCAGGTTTCAGGGCTAACGCATCCGCCAGGTCACGTGTTTCCTGATCGCTCAACGGCTCATTTCTGATGGCCTTGGCCAAAAGACCACCCAACATTCGGGCCTGTCCGTAAAACGGCACAAATCCTTGTGCGAAATCTCCTGCACCGTTCAAGACACCGTCCATGGTCGCTTTGTCCAGGCCAAATACCTTGCCGATCTGATTGTTTTTATTCAAATCGAGTAAAAGTGCGCTAAAGGGATTGTCCAGATACCGTTCCACGGTATCGGCCGCCGATTTGCTGATACCCAAGGCATTCAACGCTTCACCGATGCCCTCAAAAGGATGCTCAAGATGGGTCAGAATCGATTCAAACAAGCCTCGTAAATCATCAGCGCCGACGTTCTTGCTGATTTCACGCTCCAACGCGATCTCATATTCCTTTTGAGTCATTGGCGTGAGCGGGCGACTGCTGTTGATACCGTTCTGGAGAAAGTAGTAGTTCCCTTTATTGCCCGCTCCCAAGAGGTTGCCGTAAGCATCGTACTCAAACAGTACTTTTTCTCCGTCGGGGCGCAGCCCTGAATACAATGTCCGGCCTGTTTCCGTTTCTTTGACTTGTTCAATTTGAGTCAAACCATTCACCGGTGCCGGAGGACTATTTATTTCTCTGTCCATCCGCTCAAAGATATTCCCCTGTACATGCGCGTAAGGTCCAACGATGGCATTGATATCATCGTTGCCATATTGCTTCATGACGTCCTTGACCCGATGGGCACGAGCCGGCCCTGCACCTTCGGTAAAGTGAGCGGTAAATGTTTCCAATCGGTCGGCGTCTGTAGCCACCCCCTTGAGCCACTTGTTCATCTGTTCTTTGTTATCAAACGGAATGAATGAGTTGCCCGCTTGCTGCGGCATGAATAGCACTATGTTTGGCCGGTTCGGCTCAACAGGTACCCGCTCTATGACAATCATGTCCTTGGACTGAATACCGTCTATCGCAAACGTCTTGACCTGGACTTTCGGCAAACCGGTTTTCCCGGGCATCAATACGGCATCGACCAACTTCTCGGTTTCAACATTGAGCGTACCGCTCTTTATGTCTCTCGCCTTGGCGTCTCTGAACTTGTCCTCTGTGGTCTTCAGCGTGTAGTCGGAAGACTCCGGCTCCCATCTCGTTTTTTCACTCGTTGGCGTTGTCGAATAGGGGGGGGTTGAAGCGGAGATCGAAGCGCTTTGCAGGGTTGTCATATCAGCGAATATTCCAGTATCTACGAAGGGGCCTTTTCCAGGCCGCGCAGTGATTTGACCGCGTGGCTTGTAATCTCCTGCGTGGCCGCTCCGTAGGAATTTGTTCCAACTCGACGTGTGACTGGTTATTGCGATAAACGGCGCCTACTCGCGCAGCATTTTCGCCGCTGCAAGCAAACCCTGGAACTGTCGATAACGTATCCCTAACACCGCTTGCTGCATGGCGTCCGGCAAATACCTCGCCTTCACCGGCATCCCCGCCTGCAATAACCCATTCCCCTGCCCGATCGACAAGAAGCCCAGCTTCGCCGCACCGATACACGCGCTCAATTCGCTGCCGTGCAAGGTGAAGATGTCCCGTTGCAGGATATTGGCCAGCAATTGCGCCCAGTATTCACTGCGCGCCCCGCCGCCCACCAACGCGCAGGCACCCACGTCGGCCCCCGCTGATTGCACTGCGCGCAACGCATCCCGCAGCCCGAACCCCACGCCTTCCATCACCGCATAACCGAGCATCGCCGGTGTACAGTCATGGCCCAGGCCCATGAAACCACCGCGCAGCAGCGGGTCGTTATGCGGCGTGCGTTCACCGGCCAGGTACGGTAGGAACAACGGCGTACTAAGTGGCACTGCCTGTTCGATCGGCAGTTGCGCCTGCACCTGGTCCAGCAAGGTTTGCTCATCCGCCGTGCCCGTGAGCCGCGTGACCCAACGCAGGCAACTGGCGCCGGCGAGCATGGCGCCCATGGTGTACCAGCGATCAGGCAGCGCATGGCAGAAGCTGTGCACGGCACTCGCAGGATTACCGGCAGCGTGATCGGTAATCGCGACAATCGCAGCGCTGGTGCCGAGGGTGATGAAGCCATCGCCGGCATTGATCGCCCCGATCCCCACGGCCGCCACCGGGTTGTCACCACCGCCGCCGGCAATCACCACCGAGGGCGCCAAGCCCAGGCCTTGCGCCGTCAGCACGCCACTCGCAGTGCCACCTTCCACCAGCCGAGGCATCTGCTCCAGCGAGAGTCCCGTGGCCCGCAGCATCGGCGCGAACCACTCACGTTGCGCCACATCCAGCCACAACGTCCCCGCTGCATCGGACATCTCGCTGATGCGCTCGCCACTCAAGCGCAAACGCAGGTAATCCTTGGGCGACAGTACGCAATCAATGGCCTTGAACACCTCGGGCTCATGGCGTTGCAGCCACAGCAGTTTCGGCGCCGTCAGCCCGGCCATGGGCAGGCTGCCAGTGATGTTGGCAAACGCAGGACCCAACTCTTCGGCCTCGGCGATGGCACGGGAGTCGTCCCACAGGATCGCCGGGTACAACACGCGGTTGTCCGTGCCCAGCAACACCGCGCCGTGCATCTGCCCGGACAGGCCGATACAGGCCACGCGGGCAAATCCAGGATGCCCGCGCAATTCGGCCAGCGCCTGCAGGCACGCTTGCCACCAATCTTCCGGCGCCTGCTCGGACCAGCCGCTGTGGCGCCGCGACACACTCAAGCGCACGCCGGCATGGGCCAGCACCGTACCGTCAAGGTCCATGAGGATGGCCTTGAGTTCCGAGGTGCCGAGGTCGATGCCGAGGGAAACGGGACTGCTCATAAGGGGGTCATTCCAATCCATTACAGCCACATGAATTACGCCATTGCAGAGTCGGCGCCAGGCGCACACTGTGGGCGGGTGCGTCGGGCGACGCCATGCGCTGCAACAACAGGTTCACTGCCTGCGTGCCCAGTGCCTGGACCGGCTGCGCGATCAGGGTCAGGCGCGGCACGAAAAAATCCGCCCAGTCAAAATCATCAAAACCCACCAGGGCCATCTGCGCCGGTACGTCGATCTGCGCCTCACGCAGGGCCTGCATCGCGCCGAGGGTCATCAGGTTATTGCCGGCCATGATCGCCGTGGGTGGCGCCGCCAGGCCCAGCAACTGCACGGTCGCCTGGCGCGCCGGAGCGGTATTGGAGCCGCCGTTGACCAGCAACTGCGGATCGAACGCCAGCCCCGCGCCGTGCAGCGCCGCGCGATATCCGGCAACCCGCTCATCGGTGGTGCTGAACCCCTCACGCCCGGCGATAAAGCCGATGCGCCGGTGCCCGTGTTCAATCAAGTGCGTAACCAAGGCTTGGGTGGACTGCGTGTTCTCCACCCCGACCTGGTCGAATTGCTCGCTCATCATGCGGTCCACCAACACCGCCGGGATCTGGTTGTCCCGTAGGTACTCCAGGGCCTTGGAACCGTTGGAGGGCGCCAGCACTATGCCGTCGACCCGTCGATGATGCAGCGCCGTGACCACCCGTAGCTCCTGCTCCGGGTCGTCATGGGTGTCGACAAACAGCATCATGTAGCCGTGCTTGGCGCACTCGTTTTCAATGGCGTGCACGGTTTCGCTGAAGTAATGGTTGGACAGCGCCGAAATCGCCACGCCAATCGTGCTGGTGCTTGACCGTGCCAGCGAACGCGCCAGGGTGTTGGGGATGTAGCCCAACGCCTGGATCGCTTGCTGCACCGCGTGCACCGTTGCCGGGCTGACCTTGCGGGTGCCGTTCAACACATGGGACACCGTCGACGTCGACACCCCCGCCCTGCTTGCCACGTCATCCATGGTGACCACGGCGCTGTTCCTCTCAATGAATCAATGTTTGCTCGACCAACCGCTGTACGTTGCGACGTTGTCACGGGTGATCAGTTTTGGCGTGAGCAGGGTAACCGCTTCGGCCGGGGCTTTGTCATTGAGAATGTCGTTGCCCACGTTGACGGCGGTCTGCGCCATGGCCCATGGGTCCTGGCTGGCCGATGCCTGGATCTGCGTGTCGGTCTTCAGCGCGTTCTCGATATCCGGCGCACCGTCCACCGAAGTGATGATGATGCCGCTGCGCTTGAGCTGCTTGGCCGCCAGGTCGCTGCCGATGGCTTGCGGGTCATTGATCGCGAACAGGCCGTCGATTTTCGGGAAGCGCGTGAGGTAACCCTGCATCACGTTCAGGCCGCCTTCGCGGGAGCCTTTGCCGTCCTGGTCATCGGACAGCACCTTGATCTCCGGTGCGCCGGCCAGTGCGGCCTTGCAGCCTTTGACCCGGTCGGTCACGGCGGTGACCTGCGGGCCGTTCTGGATGATCACGTTGCCCTTGCCGGAGAGCTTGTCCACCAGATACTGGCAGGCCAGCTTGCCGGCTTCGACGTTGTCGGTCTGCACCGTGGCGTTGACGCCCTTGGCGTCCACATCCACCGCCACCACGACGATGCCAGCGTCGCGGGCTTTCTTGATCGCCGAGGCCATGGCGGACGGGTCGACGGCGTTGATCAGGATCAGGTCGACCTTGGACGAGATGAAGTTATCGATCTGCGAGAACTGCTTGCTCAGGTCATAGTCGGCCGACACCGAGGTGACCTTGACGTTGGGGTTCAGCTCCTTGGCGCGGGCGGTAGCGCCATCGGCCAGGGTCACGAAATACGGGTTGCCCAGCGAGCCCATGCTGATGCCGAGGGCCTTCAACTCACGGGCTTCGACGGCTTGGGACATCAGGGCAGCCAAGGCAATGACCGGAAAGATACGTTTGAGGTTCATGCGGGTCTCTCTTGTGATTGTTGTGGGAGTGAATTCAGGTCCGTGCACCGGACTGGCGATAACGATCCAGCGCTACCGCGCCGATGATCACGATGCCCTTGATGATGTACTGCCAGATGTCCGAGACGCCCAGCAGCACCAGGCCGTTGGTGAGGACCGCAATGATCAGCGCGCCGATCAGCGTGCCGCCGATGGTGCCGACACCACCGGTAAAGCTGGTGCCGCCGAGGATCACCGCGGCAATCGCATCCAGCTCGTAGGATTGCCCCAGTTGCAGGCCATTGGCGGCGAACAGGCGCGACGCGCTCATCACCGCGCCCAGCCCGGCCAACGCGCCGGACATGGCGTAGACGAACAGCAGCACCTTCCACACCTTGATCCCCGACAACCGCGCAGCTTCCGGGTTGCCACCCACCGAGTAGATCTGCACGCCCATCACGGTGCGGCGCAGGATGAACCACGACAACGCCACCACTGCCACGGCGATCACCACCAGCCAGGGCACACCGAGGATCGAGTCGTTGCCGATAAAGGCAAACGGCAGGTCCGGGTTGAACACGGTCTTGTCGTCCGCCAACAGGCGCGCCAGACCGCGCATGGCTGTGAGTGCACCGAGGGTGACGATAAACGGCGGCAGGCGCATAAAGGCGATCAGCCCGCCGTTGACCAGGCCCAGCAACAGGCCAAAGCCGATACCGGCGGCAATCCCGAACATGCCGAACTGCGGCGACATCGACGCTTGCAACGCGACCACCGCCGACGCCGCGAGGATCGCGCCCACCGACAGGTCGATGCCCGCCGTGAGGATCACAAAGGTCATGCCCGCCGCCAGCACCACGTTCACCGACGCCTGCTGGGTGATGATCGACAGGTTCTGTACCGTCAGGAAGTTCTCGCTGGCCAGGGCAAAGCCCACCAGCAGCAGGATCAGCACCGGCAACATGCCGACCGTGCGCATCAGCTCGCGCGCGCGCTGTGCCTTACCGGTTGTTGCGATATTCAATTCAGCCATGGGCCACCACCTGATCGCCACCGGTGGCGAGGTCAATAATACGTTCCTGGGAAATAGCGTCGCCGGAGGCGCCGCCGACTTCTGCGACCAACTGGCCTTCACGCATGATCAGCACGCGGTCGCAAGTGCCGATGATTTCCGGCAGCTCGCTGGAGATCACCACGATGCCGACCCCTGCCTGGGCCAATTGGTTGATGATGCGGTAGATCTCGGACTTGGAGCCGATGTCGACGCCACGGGTGGGTTCGTCGAGGATCAACACATGGGGCTTGACCTCCAGCAGCCGTGCCAAAAGCACCTTCTGTTGGTTGCCACCGGACAACGCACCGACATTGACCTTGCCCGAGGCCACGCGAATCGACAGTGACTTGATCGCCTGCGTGGCGCGCTGCGCGGCATGGGCGCGATCGAGTACCCCGCCGGCATGGGCATCCGGCACGCAGGCGCAGACATTGATGTTGTCCGCCACGCTCATGTCCAGGAACAGGCCCTGGGCCTTGCGGTCTTCGGTAAGGTAGACGACACCGGCACGGATCGCATCCGCCGGGGTGCGCAGTTGGGTGACGGTCTTGCCGACCACCTCCAGGGTTCCCGAGGTGCGTGGGTCGGCGCCGAAGATCAGCCGCGCCAGTTCGGTGCGCCCTGCCCCGACCAGGCCGGCGATGCCCAGCACTTCACCGGCATGCAGGTCGAAACTGCACGAGCGCACGCGCTTGCCATCGGCCATGTCGCGCACGCGCATCACCACGTTGCCGGGGTTATAGGCGGCGTGTTCCTTCTTGTAGAACCCTGACAGGTCGCGACCCACCATCATCTTCACCAGCACTTCGGCCGACAGCGCCTCGCGGGTCAGTTCGCCGATGTACTGGCCGTCGCGCAGCACCGAGACGCGGTCCGACAGCTCGTAGATCTCGGCCATGCGGTGGCTGATATAGATGATCGCCAGGCCCTGGCTGCGCAGTTGTTTGATCAGCGCAAACAGGCGGTCGGTCTCACGGGAGGACAGCGGCGTGGTCGGTTCGTCCATCACCAGGATCTTGGCGTGGGCATGCAAGGCGCGGGCGATTTCCACCAATTGGCGCTCGGCAATCGACAGGCTGCTGACCCGTGTGGCCGGGGTGAACTCGGCGCCCAGGCGTTGCAGCACTTCGCTGCAACCGGCCTGCATGCCATTGCGGTCAATGGTCCAGCCACGCCGCAGTTCACGGCCCAGGTAGATGTTCTCGGCCACGCTCAGGTTGGGGCACAGGCTCAGTTCCTGGTAGATCACGGCGATGCCGAGGGCTTTGGCGGTGGCGGGGTCGAATGTGGGGACGGGCTGGCCGGCAATGCGGATTTCACCGCCGGGGTCGGCCTGGTAGGCGCCGGAGAGGATCTTCATCAGCGTCGATTTGCCGGCGCCGTTCTCCCCCATCAAGGCGTGGATTTCGCCGGGGTAGACCTTCAGGCCGACATTCTTGAGCACGCGCAAACCGTTGAAGGTTTTGCTGATGCCCTGCATTTCGAGCAAGGGTTCAAGGCTCATGGATGAGCTCCTGGTTTTATTATTTTTGTCGTCAGTGGGCCGACTCTAATGTAGAAACATTTCTTTACGCAAGCGCTTGCGCTGCTCATTTATCGATAGATGAAACGTTTCATCAGTCGTTAATCCGAAAAGCAGCTAATTGGACCCGATGATATTCATTTGAAGTGGGATAGCTGGTAGCCCGCCATCAAAACGCCACAATCTCTGCTATTGTCCAATGACCTCATCTCCTCCTCGTCGCCCCCCAGCGATCTTCTGTGAGCATGCTCTGCGCCATTGTCGTTCGATGATGGCGGGCCTGAACGTCACGGAACGCCAACGCGATGGACACACCGTTACCCGAACAACCGCAATCGCGGGCTGAAAAGATCGTCGAGTTCAAGCGGCAGAAAACCCTGCTCAAGACCGGCGCCCTGCAAGACGCAATCTTCAACAGCGCGTACTTCTCCAGCATCGCCACCGACGAGAAGGGCGTGATCCAGATCTTCAATGTCGGCGCCGAACGCATGCTCGGCTATGCCGCCGCCGATGTGGTCAATCGCATCACGCCGGCCGATATTTCCGACCCTATCGAGCTGATCACCCGCGCCGCCGCCCTCAGCCTGGAGCTGGACACGCCGATCACGCCGGGCTTCGAAGCGCTGGTGTTCAAGGCCTCGCGGGGTATCGAAGACATCTACGAACTGACCTACATCCGTAAGGACGGCAGTCGCCTGTCGGCCATGGTCTCGGTGACCGCGCTGCGCAATCGGTATGACACCATCATCGGCTACCTGCTGATCGGCACCGACAACACCGCACGCAAGCAGGAAGAAGCCGAGCGCAAAGGCTTCGAGCGGGCACTGGAAGAAAAGAACCTGGAGCTGGAGCACGCCAGCCACATGAAGTCCGAATTCCTCGCGACCATGTCCCATGAGCTGCGCACACCATTGAACGCGGTGATCGGCTTTTCCGAAGCGCTCAAGGACGGCCTGGTCGGCGACATGAGCGAGACTCAGCGCGAATACATCGGCGACATTTTCACCAGCGGCCAGCACTTGTTGTCGTTGATCAACGACATTCTCGACCTGTCCAAGGTCGAGGCCGGCATGATGGAGCTGGAACTGGAAAACGCAGAACTGGCGGGGCTGTTGGCCAATAGCCTGCTGATCGTGCGGGAAAAGGCCGCGTTGCAGCGTATCCAATTGAAGCTGGAATATCCCGAGGACCTCGGCCTTCTACAGCTGGACCTGCGCAAGACCAAACAGATCGTCTACAACCTGCTGGCCAACGCCGTGAAGTTCAGCGCCCACGGCAGCTCCGTGACGTTGACCGTGCGCCAGGTGCCCCGCGCACAGGTCGGGCAGATTCCCGGCGACTGGCCGGTGTACCGCTTTGCCTTGCCCGACGGCGCTGATCAACCCTTCCTCGAACTCAGTGTCAGCGACACCGGCATCGGGATTGCCGAGGTGGACATGGACAAGCTGTTCAAGGCGTTCAGCCAGATCGACAGCAGCCTGGCGCGCAAATTCGAAGGCACCGGCCTGGGGCTGGCGATGGTCAAGCGGCTGACCGACCTGCATGGCGGCAGTGTCGCCGTGGCCAGCCGTGAAGGCTGCGGGGCGCGGTTCGTCGCCTGGCTGCCGCTGCACCGCGCCCCGGAGGCTGCATGGCCCACATCCTGATCGTTGAAGACAATGAAGCCAATATGCGCCTGGCGCGCCTGTTACTGGTCAATGCCGGTCACACCGTGCTGTGGGCTGCGGATGCGGAGACCGGCCTGACCCTGGCCCGCGAACAGCAACCGGCGCTGATCCTGATGGACATCCAGTTGCCCGGCATGGACGGCCTGGCTGCCACCGCGCTGCTCAAGCGCGACCCGCTCACGGCCCACATCCCGGTGATCGCCCTGACTGCAATGGCGATGAAAGAAGATCGCGAAAAGACCCGGCTCGCCGGTTGCGACGCCTACATCATCAAGCCGCTGCGTTACAAAGAGCTGTACCAGGTGATCGACACCTTGCTGCAACAGCACACCCGCCCTCTCACATGAGTCCTCTCCATGGCCAGCCAACCCGCAACGTTGTTGATCGTTGATGATGAACCCCAGGTGCGCAAACTCCTGGAAACCTTGCTGCAACATGAGGGCTACCAGACCCTGAGTGCGAGCAGTGGCGAAGAAGCCTTGCAGTTGGTGGCCCGGCAGCCGCCGGACCTGATCCTGCTGGATATCATGATGCCGGGGATGGACGGCTATGAAGTTGCCAGCCAATTGAAGGGCGATGACGCCACGGCGGGTATTCCAATCATCATGCTGTCGGCCCTCAGTGAACCGAGCGCCCGTGTCAGCGGGCTTGAAACCGGTGCCGAGGAATTCATCAGCAAGCCGGTGGAACGTGTCGAGCTATGGTTGCGGGTGCGCAACCTGCTGCGACTCAAGGAACGCGGCGACCTGGCCAGCCAGTCCCGTGAGCTGGCGCAACGGCAAAGCGGCATGAGCGTGCATGACCTGGCCCACCAGTCTCTGGAAAACGACTTGCGCCAAGCGGTGGCGCGCAATGACTTCACCGTGCATTACCAACCCAAGGTCGAGGTGCTGAGCGGTCGCATCTGTGCCCTCGAAGCGCTGCTGCGCTGGGAACGGCCGGAATACGGCGCGGTATCGCCCGCAGTGTTTGTACCGATCCTGGAAAGCCTGGGCTTGATCGTCCCCGTGGGCCGTTGGGTGATCGAGCAGGTCTGCCAACAGATCGCCGAGTGGCAACGTGGCGCGATTGGCGCGGTGGAGGTGTCGGTGAATGTCTCCGGCCATCAATTGATCGAAGGCGACCTGATCGCCGATATCGCACGCACCCTTGCCCGCACCGGGGTCGAGCCGCATTGGCTGGAGGTGGAACTGACCGAAGGCTCGCTGATGGAAAACACCCAGCACACCATCGCCAGCCTGCAGCGCCTGCACGCCATGGGGGTGAAGATTTCTATCGATGACTTCGGCACCGGCTATTCGAGCCTGGCGTACTTGCGGCGGTTTCCCATCGACACGCTGAAGATCGACATCGCGTTTATCCGCGAAGTCACCAGCAACCCGCAGGACGCGGCGATCACCCGTACCATCATCGAACTGGCCCACAGCCTCAGCCTGCGGGTGGTGGCCGAAGGCGTGGAAACCCAGGCGCAACTGGCGTTCTTGAAGGAGGCCGGCTGTGATCAGATCCAGGGCTACCTGTTCAGCCGGCCGCTGCCGGTGGACACCCTGGAGCGCCTGTTGCTGGAACGTTTAGAGCGTCCGTGAGATTTCCGCACGCAGGCACTCGATCAAGCCCCGGTGGGTCGCACTCAAGCGCTGCGCACCGCTGACCAATGCCAGTTCCGAGGGCGGCACCGGCGGCAGTTCGCTACAGATCCAATGGCTGGGCAGGACCGCGCTGTTCGGCAGGATGCTGACGCCCAGGCCGGATGTTACCGCCGCCTGGATCCCGGTGAGACTGTGGCTGCCAAACGCCACGCGCCAACTGCGCCGGGCCTTGTCCAGGGTGCGGATGGCGCGCTGGCGGTAGATGCAGCCTTGGGGGAACAGCGCCAGGGGCAAGGTCTCGGCCTGCACATCCTGGCCGTGGCCGCACACCCACACCAACGGCTCCGGCCAACTGGCATGGCATTCACCGCTGCCGGCTTCGCGCTTGACCAGGGCGATGTCGATTTCGCCACTTTCCAATTGCCGGCGCAGGTCGGTGCTCATGCCACTGACCGTTTCCAGGCGCGCTTCCGGCCGGGCGCGGACGAACCCCGAGAGCATCGAGGCCATGCGTGTGGCGTCGAAATCCTCGGGCACGCCCAGGCGCACCGGCACCACACTGGCCTCGGTATTCAAGGCTTCGCGCGCTTCGCGGGACAGGTTCAACAAGCGGCGGGCGTAATGGGTCAGCAACTCGCCATGTTCGGTCGCGCTGACCTGCTGGCCGGAACGGTCGCGCACCAACAGCACCTGCCCCACGCTGTCTTCGAGCTTGCGAATCTGTTGGCTGACAGTGGATTGAGTGCGGTGCACACGCTCGGCGGCGCGGGTGAAGCTGCCTTCGTCCACCACGCAGACCAGGGTGTGCAGCAGTTCAAGATCAAACATGGTGGCGACCTGCTTATCGACAATTCAACTGTGATGCAGAGGTTAATTTAATTTCCAACTGACCACCAGGTTTCCTATGCTCAAGCGCTCACCCCTCTTGGCTAAAGGTGCCCCATGTCACTCGAACATTCCCCTCGCCCGCTATGGCTGACCTTTGATTGCTACGGCACGCTGATCCAGTGGGACGAGGGCCTGCGCGCCGCCGTCGAGCGGATACTCGATGAAAAGGGTGAGCATCAGGTCGACCGCGAGACCCTGATCAGCGTCTACGACCACCATGAACACGCCCTCGAACAAACCCCGCCGCACCGCAGTTTCCGCTCCCTCGCCGGCCTGGGCTTGCAGCTCGCTCTGGAACAACTGGGCCTGCCAGCCAGCGCGCACGATGGTGCGATCCTCACCGACAGCATCAGCGCCATGCCGCCGTTTCCAGAGGTGGTGGCAACCCTCAAGCAGTTAAAGGACTTGGGCTACAAGCTGTGCATCGTCTCCAACACCGACGACGATGTGATCGCCGGCAACGTGGCACAGCTGGGCGGCACTATCGACCGCGTGATCACTGCGCAACAGGCTGGAGCCTACAAGCCCGACCGTCGACTGTTCGACTATGCCCACCAGCAACTGGGCGTAAGCCTCGACCAGGTGGTGCATATCTGTGCCAGCCCGCACCTGGACCACGCCGCTGCGCGGGATATCGGGTTCCGTTGCGTGTGGATCGACCGTGGCACGGGTCGCCAATTACTGGCTGATTACACACCCGACGCCATTTTGCCGAGCCTTGACGGCGTGCCTCAACTGTTCAAGTCCTTAGGATGGTGAGCCATGGCGCATACCTTTACCCCTTCGTCCCTAGGCCCGCGCGCGGGGCGCTTCAATCTTGATAGCCTTGCCGCCATCGAAGCCCGCGTAGAGCTGGCCGCCTGCCTGCAACTGGCGGCGTTGCATGGCATGGAAGAAGGCATCTGCAATCACTTTTCAGCAATGGTGCCGGGGCATGACGATGTGTTTTTCGTCAATCCGTTCGGCTACGCCTTCGAGGAAATCACCGCCTCCCAGCTGTTAGTGTGTGATTTGCACGGCAACGTGATCGACGGCAACGGTACACCCGAAGCCACGGCGTTCTTCATCCACGCCCCATTGCATCAGCAGCAGCCACGCATCAAGGCGGCGTTCCATACCCATATGCCCAACGCGACGGCGCTGTGCCTGCTGCAAGGCCCGCCTCTGTTGTGGCTGGGGCAGACGGCACTGAAGTTTTACGGGCGCACGGCGGTGGATGAGGATTACAACGGCCTGGCCCTGGATGTCCGTGAGGGGCAGCGTATCGCCGCAGCGTTGGGCGATGCCGACATTCTGTTCCTGAAGAATCACGGGGTGATGGTGGTCGCACCGAACATCGCCGAAGCCTGGGATGATCTGTACTACCTGGAGCGGGCGGCGCAGGTGCAGTTGAAAGCCATGGCCAGCGGGCGGCCACTCAAGCCGATTGACCCGGCGGTGGCACAATTGGCGTATGAGCAGATGCGTGAGGGCGACCCGGCGAGTGCGCGGGCGCATCTGGACAGTGCGATGCGGCGGTTGAAGCGGTTAGGTTCACACTTCGACCAATGACACACTGCGCTAAAAATGTGGGAGGGGGCTTGCCCCCGATAGCACCAGGCCAGTCAATGTATCTGCAGCTGATCCATCGCAATCGGGGGCAAGCCCCCTCCCACATGTCGAGCGACGCAGTTGCAGACGCCGCTACGGGTCCAGCACGCCGCCGCTGTAGCTGTCGGATAAGCGCGTACCGGTGAACTTGGCGACCACCGAACCCTGGGCCACCAGGCGTTCGCGGTGGCCGGTGACCATACGGCCGGCCTGGGCGGCGTGCAGGATCACTTCGGAACACGGGTCACCGGGGCGGCCGATGATGCGTGCGAAACGCTGGCCTTCCTCCACGTAATCCCCCAGGGCTTTCTCGAATACCAGCACACCGGCGCAAGGCGCGAGGATGGTTTCCATGCAGCCCATGTCGACCACGTCGCCCGGCCACTCGGCGATGGCGGCCACCTCGTCGATCACGCCATTGATGCATAACCACGCCCATAGGCCGTCGGCATCCTGTTGCGCCAGCGCATCGCTGACGTCCGCCTGGCCGCGCAGCTCAATGGTCGCGGCCAGTTGCGGCGATGCATGGTTGATGATGGTCTCTTCGAAGGAACCATCGCCGCCCTCGTCCCAGACGATCACCAGCTCCACGCGCAAGGCCGCCGCCAACGCCAGCCCCTGGTCAGGCCAGAAACGGCGGTGGATGTAGAGGTACGGCAGCGCTTCGTCATCGGTGTGCAGGTCCAGCACCAGGTCGGCCTGGGCGGCCAGTTGCACCAGGCTTTTTTGCCACTGCGCCAGGTTGCTCGCCGGCTGCGCCATGGCCAGGGAATGATCGAAAGCGCGGTTGAAGTTCTGCCCGGTGGCTTCGTGAAAGCGCCCCAGCAAACGGCCCTGGCGGAACTGGCCGATGCCGAACGGGTTGGCCTGGGGCACCACGGTGACGCTGCCCTTGAGGCGGCCTTGGTCCTGGCACGCCTGCAAACGTGGCAACAGCTGATGCAGGACCAGCATGCCGGCGATTTCATCCGCGTGCACACCCGCCTGCAGGTGCACCCTTGGCCCGCTGCCGTCGCCTTCGAAGCGCCAGGCGCCAATGTGCAGCGGGTTGCCGGCGTCGCCGATGACCTGCCACGAAAGGTCGTTTGCCATGCCTTGCCCTCCTCTCATCCATTAACCGCTAGAGATTGAACACACGTTCAACTAACCTGAACGCTGTGGTGTTTCCATCAAAGGCCTGCCCATGACCGTCGACCCTCCCAAACTGCGCCGTGCCGACCCCGACGAGCGCCGCGACCTGCTGATCGCCGCCGCCCTTACCTGCCTGGCCCGCGACGGGCACGCCGGGATTTCCGTGCGCCGCATCGCCTCCGAAGCCGGTGTATCGGTGGGCTTGCTCAACCACCATTTCGGCAGCATCGACGCGCTGATCGCCGAGACCTACCACAAGCTGGCCAACGAGCTGACCAGCGCCCTGTGGGAACAGGTCGAGCTGGCTGACGGCGCCGCCGCACGGCTGGACGCGTTTCTCAGTGCCTCGTTCTCGCCACGGGTCATGGACCCCGACCTGCTCGGCGTGTGGGTAGTGTTCTGGAGCCTGATCCGCCACTCGCCCCACGTTAACCAGTCCCACGAAAACAGTTACCACGCCTACCTGGGGTTGATCCAAGGCCTGCTGGACGACCTGGCCCGCAGTGAAAACCTGCTGATCCACGACAGCCACCTGGCCGCCATTGGCCTATCGGCGATGCTCGACGGACTCTGGCTCGAAGGCTGCCTCAACCCCGGCACCTTCAGCCCTGCCAACGGGTTGCACATCTGCCGCTGCTGGGTACAAGGCTTGCGTCACGGCGCATTCAGCGCCGATTACATCCTGTGACACCGGTTTATCCGGCCGACCTGCGCAGCGGCGTGCCGCGCCGTTCGGCAATGGCATAGATGCCCTCAATCAGGAAGGTCAGGCACAGGTAGACGCCTGCCACCAGCAGCAGCGGCTGGTAGATCTGCAAGGTCTGCGCGCGCACCACGTTGGCCGCGCCGAGCAGGTCGACCACGGCAATGGTCGACGCCAGCGCGGTGGATTTGAGCAGCATTACCGTCTCCCCGGCCAGGGTCGGCAGCAACAGACGCATCGCCCGTGGCAAACGCACGCGCAACAAGGCTTGGCGTGGGGTCATGCCGAACGCCGAGGCGGCTTCCATCTCGCCTTTGGGCACCGCCAGCAGGCCACCGCGAATCACCTCGCCGACATAGGCGCCTACCGACAACACCAGGGCAAACACGATGTACCAGTAGCCATCGCGCAGATACGGCCACAGGAAGCTGCCACGGATCATCGGGAACTGGGCGAACAGGCTGCCCAGGCCGTAGTAGAAAATGTAGATCTGGATCAGCAACGGCGTACCGCGCAGCACGCTGGTGTAGGCCAGCGCACTGCGCGCCAGCCACTTGCGCCGCGACAACCGTGCCAGCGCCACCAGCACCGCCAGGGCAAAACCGAGTACTGCCGAAATCACCAGCAGCGACAAGGTGGTCTGCAACCCCTTGGCGATGAGCCCGGCGTAGTAGCTTATCCATTCAGGCATGTGCGCCTCACTCGACAACCGGCATCCAGCGACGGATACGTCGCTCCAGGCGCCCGGACAGGTAGTTGGAAGCCAGCGTCACCAGGTAATACAAGGCGGCGGCCGTGAGGTAGAACAGCAGGTATTGGCGGGTCGACCCCGCCGCCTGCTTGGCGGTGTAGAGCAGCTCGTTGGTGCCGACCACGCTGATCAAGGCGCTGTCCTTGATCAGGTTGATCCACAGGTTGGACATGCCGGCCAGGGCGAACGGCGCCATGATCGGCAGCGTCACCCGCCGGAACAGCCCCAGCCCGCTCAGGCCAAAAGCCCGCGCCGCTTCGATCTGCCCGTGGGGGATCGCCAGGATCGCCGCGCGAAAAATCTCCGAGGCATAGGCGCCCTGCACCAGCCCCAGCACCAGGATCGCCACCAGCGGGCCGCTGATATTCACCTGGGCGAAGCCCAGCCACAGCATCAGCGCGTTGAGGCCCATGGAGCCGGCGTAGTACAGCAGCAGAATCAGCAGCAGTTCCGGCACCGCGCGAAACACCGTGGTGTAGCCGCGCATCAGCAGCGCGATGGGACGCGGCGCGCTGAGCTTGGCGCAGGCCACCACCAGGCCGATCAGCAAGCCCACCGCAAACGACCCGGCGGAGATCTGCAGGGTCATCCATAACCCCTTGAGCAACGCCTGGCCCCACCCTTGTTCGCCGAAGCCGAGAAGGTCGAACATGGTTATTCGGTCTTCTGGGCGATTTGCTGGTACGGGCTGTCACAGGTCTTGCTCACAAACGCCGGGGTCTCGGTGCGCTTGCACGGGCTGACCGACAGGCCGAAATAGTGCTGTGACAGGTCGTCGTAGTCCTTGCTCACCAGCAACTCGCCGATGGCCTTGTCCAGCCGGGCCTTGAGCGCGGTGTCTTCCTTGCGCAGGCCGGCGCCGACGCCACGGCCGATGATCGGGTCGTAGGGCACGCTGGCGATGTGCGCCAGGCCGCTGGCTTCCGGGGTCTTGACCATCATGGCGATGGCGGTGTCGTCGGCCATCATGTAGTCGATACGCCCGGCGATCAGGTCCGCGTTGGCCGATTCCTGGGTGTCGTAGTACTTGAGGTCGGCGATGTTTTCGTAATACTTCTTCAGGTAATTGGCGCTGACCGTGGAGATCTGCACGCCGATCAACTTGCCCTTGAAGCCCGCCGGGGATATCTCCACTTCGCTGCCTTTTGGCCCCGCGACGCCCAGCAGGGAATCGTAGTAGGCGCGGCTGAAGGCGATCTGTTTTTCGCGCTCGTCGGTCACCGACATCGACGAGAAAATCACGTCGATCTTCTTCGCCAGCAGTGAGGGAATGATGCCGTCCCACGCCACTTCCTTGATCTGGCACTCAGCTTTCATGCCTTCACAGAGCTTGTGGATCAGGTCCACCTCGAACCCGGACCACTGGCCGTTACCGCCCTTCACGGTAAACGGCGGGTAGGGTTCGGCCGCCACCGCAAACACGATGGGCTTGTCAGCCGCCCAGGTGAAACCTGCGGCCAGCATCAACACTGCACTGCTCAACCACGTTGCCATACGTTTGAATTGCATGATGTTGCCCCGTCTTTTTCTGGAGTTAGCGAGTTTGGTGCGCGTTGACGAACTGTCGGCAACGTTCACTGCGTGGGTCGATAAACACCGCGTCCGGCGAACCGGTTTCTTCGATCCTGCCTTGGTGCAGGAACGCCACTTTCGACGACACATCCCGGGCGAATGCCATTTCATGGGTGATCAGGATCATGGTGCGGCCCTCTTCGGCCAGGGAGCGGATCACCCGCAGCACTTCGCCCACCAGCTCTGGGTCGAGCGCCGAAGTGGGTTCGTCGAACAGCATGACTTTAGGGCGCATGGCCAGCGCCCGGGCAATCGCCACGCGCTGTTGCTGGCCACCGGAAAGGAAGGCCGGGTATTCGTTGCGCTTGGCGGCCAGGCCGACGCGGTCGAGCAGGCTTTCTGCGCGTTCGATGGCCTCGGCGCGGCTTTCGCGCAATACCTGGGTGGGGGCTTCGATGAGGTTTTCCAGCACCGTACGGTGCGGCCACAGGTTGAAGTTCTGGAACACCATGCCCAGGGTCGAGCGGATCCGTACCAACTGCCGGGCATCCGCCACCAGGGGTGCGCCGGGGCGGTCGTAGTTGAGCTTGATGCTTTCGCCGTCTACATGAATGCTGCCCTGGTCCGGCACTTCGAGCATGTTGATGCAGCGCAGCAAGGTGCTTTTGCCCGAGCCGCTGGCACCGATCAGCGAGATGACTTCGCCTTCGTGGGCCGTGAGGGAAATGCCCTTGAGCACTTCGATATTGCCGAAGCGCTTATGCAGGTCAATGACCTCGATCATCTTCCTGGCTGCGACAGGTTGCGCCACTTCAACCCTGGGCGCGGCGGCGATACGTGGCTCACCGGCCAGCTTGGCGACAAACTGCGCGATACGTTGGCAGGCCTGCGCCAGGCGTTCTTCGCCGAGGGTGAACGAGAGCCGCACGAAACCTTGCGCGGGCTCGCCGAAGGCCGCCGCATCCAGCACCGACACCCCAGCCTCGCGAAACAGGCGCCAGGCAAAATCCAGGGAGCCCAGGCCGGTGCCGCGCACGTCCACCAGCACGAACATCCCCGCTTGCGGCGCCCGCACCTGGATCCCAGGGCAGGCGCTCAGCCCAGCCACCACCAGGTCGCGGCGGCGCCGATAAATCTCGCGCATGCCCTGGGTCACTTCATCATGGGCCAGCACGGCGGCGGTGGCGGCTTCCATCACAAAGCCCGGCAAGCCGTACAGCATGCTGAGCACCAGAGTTTCGGCATGGGTGATCAGCGCGGGCGTGGCGATGAGCCAACCGATGCGCCAGCCGGTCATGGCATGGGACTTGGAGAGGCTGCCAATCACCACGCAGCGCTCGGCCATGCCCGGCAGTGCAGCGAGGCTGTGGTACTTGCCGTCGAACACCAGGCTTTCGTAGACCTCATCCACCACGACCCACAGGTCGTGGGCGATGGCCAGTTCGGCGATGGCCTGCAGCTCCTGCGGGTTGAGCACCACGCCGGTGGGGTTGTTCGGGTTGGAGAAGAAAATCGCCCGTGTGCGCGGGGTGATCGCGGCGGCGAGCAACGCGCCGTCGACACGAAAGCCCGACTCAGGGGAACACGGCACGCGCACCAGTGTGGCGCCGCTGGCCTTGAGCGTGGCTTCGTAGGTGACGTACATCGGGTCGAGCACCAGCACCTCGTCACCGGCCTGCAACAGGCACAGCGACGTCACGAACAAGGCGTTCTGCGCACCGGCGACGGTGATGACGTTTGCGGCATTGAGCGGGCGTGCCAGCGTCTGGCTGTAGCGTGCTGCAATCGCTTCGCGCAGTGCCGGGCGGCCAGGGATTTCGGTGTAGTGGGTGTCGCCGTCGCGCAAGGCACTGACGGCAGCGTCGGTGATAAAGGACGGCGTGGCGAAATCCGGGTCGCCGACGCTGAGAATGATGATGTCTTCGCCCTGGCTGGCGGCGTGGAACGCGGCGTGGTGGATGTCCCAGGCGGCGACGCCCTGCCCTGCAATTCGATCGACGAAGGGAGAAAACCGCATGCCAGAGCCTCTCATTCAAGAAGAAAAAGCGCTAACCCGTTCGGTTGCAAACGGGGGGATGCGGTCAACATAGTGCAAACTGAACAGTCGTTCAATGGGCTTGTTTGGCTCGGTGTCGTTTATCGTCCAAAGAGGTCGTTATGGTGATTTCTGCTCATTTACAACCAGCCCTTTCAAGGTATTCGAGGGCGAGCACTGCAACTGTGGCGAGCGGGCTTGTCCTGCGTGGGGGTTGCGAAGCGACCCTGGAAAGAGCAATGCGCTGAGTCAGGCACGCTTCGGCCGCGGGTTTCAGGGCTGCTTTGCAGCCCAACGCAGGACAAGCCTGCTCGCCACAGGGTACTTATCGCCTGTTCTACGGGGCTGACAGATCAGGTACCGAGCCTCATGCAAAACCCTCGACATCCCTGTCGAAGGGTTAACGCTTGGGGGGCGCCAAAAATTCCGCGCCGATGGGGTCCTTTATCGTGCTGGCCAGGATACGGTCGATATGCGACAGGTCTTCGAGCGTCAGGTGCCAGCCAAAGGCTTCTTCATAACCCTTCAACTGCTCCGGCCGGCGGGCGCCCCACAGCGCAATGGTCGGGCCTTGGTCAAGCACCCAGCGCAGGGCCAGGGCCAGCACTGACTTGCCGTGGCACTCGCGGGCATAGCTACTCAGCGCGGCCACGGCGGCCAGGTAGTGTTCAAAGCGCGGCGCCTTGAACTTGGGGTCGAGCGTGCGCACATCGTCGCCGGCAAAGCGCGTGTCCGAGTGCATGCTGCCGCTGAGCAAACCTCGGCACAGCGGGCCGTAGGCCAGGACCACCAGGGAATGCTGCTTGGCGTAGGGCAGGATGTCGCTGTCGATGGCGCGCTCGAACAAGTTGTACGGCGGCTGCACGGTGGCCAGGGCGGTGTACTGGCTGAAATCGTCCATTTGCGCGGAGGAATAATTGCTCACGCCGACCGCCAGGATCTTGCCCTCACGGCGCAGGCGCTCCAGTTCATCGGCGGTTTCTTCCTGGGCCACCAGCGGATCGGGCCAGTGCACCTGGTACAAGTCGATGTAGTCGGTTCCCAGGCGTATCAAGGAATCTTCGACCTCTTTGCGAATGCGCTGGGCCGTGGCGTTGCGCCGGATGCCGCCGGTGTCCCATTGCAGCCCCGCCTTGGTCGCGATCACGGCGCTGTGGCGCACGCCGCGCAAGGCCTTGCCGATCAGCTCTTCGGACAGGCCAAAGCCGTACACTGGTGCGGTATCGATCAGGTTGATGCCCACCGCCAACGCGTGCCGCAAAGTGCGTGAGGCTTGTTCGGGGTCCGCACCGCCCCATAGATGCCCGCCCATGGACCAGGTGCCGAGGGCGATCCGCGAGACCGCTTGTTCGATGCCGGCAATTCTGATGGTCTCAACGCGCATGAAAATATCCCGTGGCTTGCAATAATGCTTGGAAAAACAATTACTCTAAGTCATCCACGGTTGAATCGGGCTCAACGCCGCATACAGCCGAACTCCCGCATAAGAGGCTTGAAAATGGCTGCTTTCAACCGGTCCGAATTGGCGGATCTCAACGTGTTCATGGCCATCATCCGCCGCCGCAGCTTTCGCCATGCCGCCCATGAATTGGGCGTGACCACCTCGGCCTTGAGCCACACCATGCGCAACCTGGAAACCCGCCTGGGGGTGAAGCTGCTGTACCGCACCAGTCGCGCCGTGGAACCCACCGATGCGGGTTCGCTCCTGGCGGAAAAACTCACCCAGGGCTTTGCCACCATCAAGGACGGTCTCGATACCCTGGAGTTGTACCGTGAAACGCCAATCGGCCGGCTACGCTTGAATGTGCCACGGGATGCGGCGGTCTTATTGCTGGCGCCGATTCTCGGAGAGTTCTGCGCCGCCTACCCGCAACTGCGCCTGGACCTGATCGTGCAGGACCAGATGATCGACATCATCGCCGAGGGCTACGACGCGGGTATCCGCTACGGCGCCACCGTGCCCCAGGACATGGTCGCCGTGCCATTGACCGGTGAGCTGCGCTGGATCATGGTCGCCTCGCCCGCCTACCTGGCCCGCCAGGGCACGCCGCAGGTGCCCAAGGATCTACTGCAACACACCTGCATCCGCATGTACCTGGGCGACAAGACCACCTACAAGTGGGAACTGGGCAACGGCAGCCGCCAGCAACGCATCGACGTGCCAGGCCACTTCAGCGCGGCTGATACCGAGACCATCGTCAATGCGGCGCTGCAAGGGGTGGGCATCGCCTACTGCCTGTCCAATCGCGTGGAGCAGGAACTCAAGGACGGCCGCCTGGTGGAGGTCATGCCCGACTGGGCCTGCATGGGCGAGCCGTTGTGCATGTACTACCCCAGCCGGCGTCAGTCGCAACCGGGGTTGCGGCAGTTGATGGACATGATCCGGATGAAAACCATTGGCTCGCAGTTGATCGAGCCGCATTAAGCCAGCCTCCGGGCGGCCAGGCGCTGGACAGAAACAGCAACGAATAAACCGCTCGCGATTGGAATCCTCAGGGCCACCTGTGACACAGACATTGCATCCAAAGGCAGCCAATGCCTTGGCGATGCGCCTGTCAATCACAGCATGAGCACCTATGGAATGATCAGTTCAAACAACATGAATGCCTTCGCCAAATTGCCCACCGATACCCTTCAGGCGCGCCCTGCAAGGCTGCGACGCGAGGCGCAAGAGCCGGCCGGAACAGACGATTACAATCCCGACACCCGAACGGAAGGCGATAGCGAATTGGCAGCGCTTTATCGCAGCGAACTGGCCAAGACCCTTGAACACCCGGGACAAGCATCCCACCTCACGCTCCATCCGATCCCTGCCAGCTCGACGTTCGGACAATGGTGGAACCAGTTGGAGCAGGCTTTCCGTTCTCCCGACGTCCAGCAGTGGATACAAGACCGGGACATAAAGCCGGACTCGATAAGGATCAATCCCGCGTCAGGCCAGATTTCTTTCACGCTTAAAACAGCACCTGGGCTGGTGGTGCATACCCTGGGGCTCGACGACCCAGGCTGGGCCGCTGTCAGCGGACCGATCCTGTCTGCAGGCCGCGTCATCGCCTCTGGCAGCAGCGACACAATGTTTTCCCCGCCATTGTCAGCCACTGCCAATAGGGCTCCCATGAGCCTGGTGCAAGGTTTTTATAAAGAACCCGTGCTCTTGTCCCCCGATGCAATCAAGCAACGCGTGGCCGAACTGCTGCAGGACAAAACCTTCACTGAACTGAAACCGGAGCGCTTTTCAGACCTGCACAGCAGCCGCAGCGAGGAACGGCTGGAAGAGCAGCAGGCGCAGCTGGCCGATATTCGCAACCGCCACCAGGTGGCGCACGATTTGAAGCACCTGGTCGGTTTTGTCAGAGAGGGAACACGGGATGAGTCGGAAATAGCCCGTGAACTGGACACCCGCATAGTGGATGTCGACCCTGCAGGCACCTACAAACCGGCGAGCGCCGACAGCTACAAAAGAGTGAGCCTAAGGCAATTTATCAAGGACCATGGCTGGATAATCCCCACTACCCTCGATCAACTGGACAATCTGGCCAACGCGTTGCTGACCCCGCCACCCAAGGCGCCGGCTCACGGAAACTACGGTGGTGCGCGCGCATGGCCTGCACCATTGGATGCCGCGAGTGAACAGCAATTGAGAGCCGATATCCTGAGCGGCAGGGTTGGAGATATTGACCTGCGTCCTTCCCGCAGCGTCCTGGAGTACGTGTTGGATGGCGCACAAATACTGCCTGCGCAAACCGCTGACCCAAGGCGTCTGATCGACCGCTTGATCGAGTCGCCCAGGGGGCAGGCATTGGGGCGGGCCATTCAGGCCCGATTCGAGGCCCGCTCGGTCAAAGGCAGTATCAACGATTGGTTGCTCGCAGCCCTGACCCTGGACCTGTCCGCGCCTGCGGACACCGCCTCGGGGATGACGCAAAGCCGTATCGCAGGCTACACGCTGCTTTCCGCGCAAAACTCGGGTAAGACCGCTGCAACGGTTTTGGCGGAATTGACGGCCGAACTGGCCAAGGAATCGTCGCCTGAACAGGCGGCGATTCAAGCGACGTTGATGCTGTCCAGCCGCGCCCCGGAGTTTCTGGTCAAGGACATTCCACAAGATATTCTCCTGGGTACCCACAGTTGGGTGAGTTTCACTACCGCAGTGGCTCGTATCGAAGCCCTCGCCCCAGGGGCGAGCGCAACGATGAGTTATGCCCAAATCATGCTCCAGGCCAGCATCGGGCCCATCTCCGACGAAGAGCAACGTACTGAGTTTGTTGCTCAGACCGTAGCACTCAAGGAGTGGGCCACTGCCAACGGCATGCCATATCCGGTTACCAGTGCCTCAATGACGCAAGTGCGCGAGGCATTTGCAGCGCAGATCAGCGAACTCAAGAACGCCTCGCACGCGTCCGTCGCACAGATGCCGACCGCCAAGGGCATGGCGCTGGAGCAACTGAAAAAGGCCATGCCGCACCTGGACCCAAAGCACTTCGAAGAAAAATGCATCAGCGTCAAACCGTCGAACAGATTCTTTCCGGGGCCCTACTCGATACTGGATTTGTACATCGATGGTCGAGGTGTCCTGGGAGCACCGAGCTCTGCTGATAATTGGGGGGAGTCGGGCCGAAACCTTATTCGAGCGGCCACTGACGGGGGGGTCGATTTACCCGATGACAACCGGCCGGGAGCCTGGGTCTCTTCATCGGCTGCATTCGACATCAATGACGCCCTGCAAAAGCTCAAACAACTGCCACGTCTATCCGACGCATTCGAAGGTGCATTCACGGCTTATTCCGATGCGGTCAAGACCGCAACAGCTGCGCATATAAAATACATGGTGTCGAAACTGCCATTGGCGGACCGTCAGAATTTCGAGTACGGGAAAGTCACCATCGCCAAGGAAGTCCATTACGAATGGGGCGGCTCAAGCGTCAGTGAACGCAACAAAGCAACTGAAGGCCACGTACAGATCAAGATCGAACGCGATGGCCAGATCTACAACTATCAACTGGACCGGCTGCAAGGGAAAATCACCCAACGCCCCGACCTGGGCGACTTCAAGACAGAGGAGCCCTATTACAAAGGTTCCCGGCCCTTCAACGCGTTCAAGGTGATCACGCCTGAAGGTCAATACCCCGCCGGGATAACGGACGAGGCAAAAGGCGTCAAGGGTATTCCCGATAGCTTTGCCAGCGCGAGAACCGCCTACCTTGCAGACGCCATCCTCCAGGATATGGATTTGCCCGGGCTGAAAAAGGCGGCCAAGGGTCAAACGACCTTTGACACTGAAGTGCCACTCCATGAAAAAGTCAAGGAATTCGCCCTCAACCTCATTCCGTTCAGGTCGGCCATCGTCAATTTTCAGAACGGCAACACTGCCCAGGGCGTGGGTGATCTGGTGTGGGATGTATTCGGATTCCTTGTCGGTTTCGGTACCTCACTCAAAGGCGCGAAAGCCGCGGCGACCGGTGCGGCTTCACTCGCCAGGTTGGGGCATGGTCTCAAGATCGTCGGACGCGCAGCCGTGGGCGCACTCAATCCACTGGGTGGGCTGGATGACCTGGCGCGTGGCGTAGTGAAAGGTACCGCACATATCCTTGGCGAGGGGTACAAGGGCATCCGGCATTTAAGGACACACCGCAGCGTCAATCTGCTTGAATTGGCCAAAAAGCCGGATATCGCTGAAGGTACCTACAAGGCAATCAATGGCGCGGCTGAAAGCAAAGCCTTGGCCAAGTTCGATGAGGCTGCCGGTAAGTGGTACGCCTATGATCCGCGTACTCGGCAAGCCTACGGCAAACCGCTGGATAATTTCGCCGCTGACGCCCCGAGGGCCACAGTCTCCGACAGTTTGCAAACGGTTGGCAGCCCTGACGAGGTGATCAGTGCCAGCCAGGAGCATGGCCTGGCGGCCCGCGGAAGGTTCAAGGTGGGGCAAGAGACGGTAGACGGCACGGCTGTCATGTTTCAGGGCAACTGGCACCGGTACGACGCCGTCAAGAAAAAAACGCTGGGTGGCCCCCTGAAAGACTTCACCCCGAATCGAGTAGCGGCGGGCGGTGAAATGCGGCCCCTGGATACGCAGCTTCTGGATTATCAAGCCAAGTACATCGCCACGGACCAACTCTCGACCAAGGGCTTGCAAGCCAATGTCTATGTGGGTCGCAGCCAGAAGGAATATGTGAAAATCGACGGGGTGCTGTATGAATCCCGGCTGCACAAAGGTCAGCGCGTCATCCGACACCCCAAGGGGACGGGGCCCGATATTCCCGTCCGGGACCTGGGGGCTTCGGGATGGGAGCCCACTTCCCGCTCCGCGCGCCTGCTGGGTGGCGCAGGCGAGTCCCCGTTGCGCTGGAAACTAGGGGACAGTACGTATGTCGTCCCCATGGATGGCATCAAAGTCGTGAATAGCTCGACATCCCCCTTCACGCTCAACTACAAGGGCGTGGATCACAACGTCATATTCGACAGTTCGGCAGGCGCCTGGAAGGAAAGCAATCTTTCTACCGGGGTCGATTCACTCAATCACCAGTACTATTGGCGAACCAGCAAAGGCAAATGGCAACGAGGGTCGTTCGACCAGTTTTCAAAAGCTAAAAAGCCGGATGCCCATCGTTATGCATTTGTCGATGTGGCGCCGTCGTCGGCGTTGAAAATTCCCGACGATGTAAAGCCTATCCCCAAGAACCTTCATTACTTTTGGGCGGGTCAGGATATTCCATCCAAGCTGGTGGAAACCATGGCCAGCAATGCCGTGCAGGCGCCCGGGTACAAATCCATCCTGCATGTGGATGCAGACAGCCCCGCCATTTTCCAACAGATAAAGCAAAAACTGGAAAGCAAAGCCCCAGGACTGGAAGTGCGTAACCTCAGTGAGGATGACGTATTTCAACAGCTGAAAAGCGGCGAAATGTACGATTACTTCCGACAGGGGCAAGGAAAAAACCTGGCCGCTGCCTCAGACGTTGCACGCTATCCCATCGTAAACAAATATGGCGGGTTCTATCTCGATACGGATGATGTCATCCAGGCAAAAGTCGGGGCAGATGCAGTGAATGCCGGCCCGAGTGATGTACTGCTCAACCGACCGGTGGCGCATAGTCTGACCGACTACAAGCCGTTCTATAACACCAGCAATTTCGGCTCACAGACAAACAACCCAGTCATTTCCGACATGATCGCCGAGATGAAAAAGCGCTTCGCTGACAACAAGGCCTACTTCATGGCCAACCGCCCGACGGTGACCAGGGGCGCCAACGGCAGGGTTCAATACACGCCTGAGTTCAATGCCTACGAACGCAAGATTTTTGAAACGGTCGGCCCGACGCTGTTCAATGACAACCTCAAGCTGAAACGACCAGACATGTACGACCTGGGTTTTGATGGCATCACGAGGGAGAACAAGGTAGTCGGATCAACACTCGAACCCTATGGTCCGAAAGTCCAGATTGAACGAGATGTTCGTCAGTCCTACATACGCAGTGGTATCACCCCACCTGAAACACTGGATAAACGACTGGTCAGGCTTAAGGAACATTATTTCCCGCTTCAGCACAGATTCAACGTCAAGATTGGTGCCGAGCACTCCTGGATCGATTCCTGATCCCTGCAGCGTCGGCGACTAGTCCTTATCTTGTGTAGGACCTGCGTCCGCAACTTCATCCAGATCCCTGAGCGGCACTTGTGCATCATCCATCAACGACCCCGGGTCTTCATTGCCCGGGTCGTTGAGCTCATCATCTTCGAGGTCTTTTGGCATGATCGTCTCCTCTAACCACCTTGGGTCTCGATACCGGCATCGGTTTTGGGGCGTCGGCTAGGAGCCCGGGTTATCCACCTGGATATAGAACGCGTAAGCCCCCAGCAACAGCCAGAACACCATGAACAGCCAGGGCGCACGCATTGAGAATAGCAGCGACTTGCGATAGCCCTTGTGGGACGACTCCATCTCGGAAAACAAAGGTGACTCATCGTAGGCCAGGCCCATCACCGGCTCGCTGCGCAGCAGCTCGCTCTGTTTGTAGTGCCAATGGTCGATGATCTCGTAGGCGGCACGGATGCCAGGCCAGGCGTTCAACGAACTGAGCACGCCGAGCATCACCAGGAACACCGGCACTACCAGGGTGAACAACTTGCCCCATTCGGGATTGAGGTTGCCCATGCCCGAGACGAAGGCGATCACCAGGAATGATTGCGCGGTGAGGTAGGCGTCAGTGCGGTTGGCCAGGATGGTGGTTTCGTACTGGATCTCGCGCCGGTAGAAGTCCAAGCGATCCTTGGGCGAGCCGAAGATCTTGGCGTTGTGTTCGCTATGGTCGGTCAGGGCCGCTTCCGGCGTATGGGGCGAGATGATTCTGGGCACGACGGTGCTCCCTGCAGGTTCGAGTCCTGTTAGGAGAGTCGGCGGCGAGTGAAGTTCAAGTTTGTTCATGCACCAAGTTGGAGCGCCTGCCGGGCACTGCCCTCTTGTGGTGAGCGGGCTTGTTGTGGTGATGACCTTCTGTGGTGAACAGGCTTCTGTGGCGAGCGGGCTTGCCCCGCGTTGGGCTGCGCAGCGGCCCCAGAAAGAGCGGGAGCGCTGCGCACTCCAACGCGGGGCAAGCCCGCTCACCACAACAAGCGCCTCGCCACAAGATTCGCGGTTTCGGCACACGCATTGCTTTATCCATTTATCTACCTGCAAACAGGAGCATTCGTTACCCCCCGACCCAGAGCCGATCCCATAAGAAAGTAAGGACCAGGCCCAGTGGCACCCTCAGCCACGGGCTCATAAAAATGCGTTTTTTGAAACGGCAGTGCCACCCAAGCGTCCCTCGGCACTGACAAGGTACTGGAATGGCTCGATCTTTCTTCGATGAAATGAATGACGCAAACGGCGCCTGCCGTGCGCACTATCAGGACTTTTCCCGCTGGCTGGCGAATACGCCGCCGGAACTGCTGGCCCAGCGTCGCCGCGAAGCCGATTTGCTGTTTCACCGCGCCGGGATCACCTTCACCCTCTACGGCGACGAACAAGACACCGAGCGCCTGATCCCCTTCGACATCATCCCGCGCAGTATCCCTGCCAGTGAATGGAGCGTGATCGAGCGCGGCTGCATCCAGCGCGTCAATGCGCTGAACATGTTCCTCTCCGACATCTACCACGACCAGCGGATCATCAAGGCCGGGATCATTCCCGCGGACCAGGTGCTGGGTAACGAGGGCTATCAGAAGGCCATGGTCGGCCTGGACCTGCACCGCGACATCTACTCGCATATCTCGGGTGTCGACCTGGTGCGTGACGGCGACGGCACCTACTACGTGCTCGAAGACAACCTGCGCACCCCCAGCGGCGTGAGCTACATGCTCGAAGACCGCAAGATGATGATGCGCCTGTTCCCCGAGGTGTTTGCCAAGCAACGCATCGCGCCGGTGGACCACTACCCCAACCTGCTGCTCAAGACCCTCAAGAGTTCCAGCCGCCTGGACAACCCCAACGTCGTGGTGCTGACCCCAGGCCGTTTCAACAGCGCGTTTTTCGAACATGCGTTCCTGGCCCGGGAAATGGGTGTGGAACTGGTGGAAGGCGCCGACCTGTTCGTGCACGACCTCAAGGTGTTCATGCGCACCACCGACGGCCCCAAGCCGGTGGACGTGATTTACCGGCGTATCGACGACGCCTTCCTCGACCCCAAGGCCTTCAACCCCGAGTCCATGCTCGGTGTGCCCGGCCTGGTTGCCGCCTATTGCGCCGGCAACGTAGTGCTGGCCAATGCCATCGGCACCGGCGTGGCGGACGACAAGTCGATCTACCCCTATGTGCCGGAAATGATCCGTTTCTACCTGGACGAAGAACCGGTGCTACAAAACGTACCGACCTTCCAGTGCCGCAAGCCCGATGAACTGTCCCACGTCCTGGCCCACCTGCCGGAACTGGTGGTCAAGGAAACCCAGGGCTCCGGCGGCTACGGCATGCTGGTCGGCCCGGCCTCAACCGCCGCCGAGATCGAGGACTTCCGCCAACGCATCAAGGCCCGTCCCCACGCCTACATCGCCCAACCGACTTTGAGCCTGTCCACCTGCCCCACCTTCGTCGAAAACGGCATCGCCCCACGGCATATCGACCTGCGGCCCTTTGTACTGTCGGGCAAGGAAACCCGCCTGGTGCCCGGTGGCCTCACCCGTGTGGCACTGAAGGAAGGCTCGTTGATCGTCAACTCGTCGCAAGGCGGCGGAACCAAGGACACCTGGGTGGTGGAGGGCTGAGTATGTTGAGTAGAACCGCCGCAGATCTGTACTGGATGTCCCGCTACCTGGAGCGTGCCGAAAACCTGGCGCGCATGCTCGAAGTCAGTTATTCGCTGTCGCTGATGCCCCAGGCCGGGCGCAGCGATGGCCTGGACGAACTGGCCATGTCGCTGCTCAGCAGCGGCACCCTGGACAGCTACCTTGAGCGGCATAAGCAGCTGGACGCCGAGCGCATGCTGCACTTCTTCGCCCTCGACGAAGAAAACCCCGCCAGTATCTACAACTGCCTGCGCGCCGCCCGTGGCAATGCCCACGCCGTACGCGGACGCATCACCGCCGACATGTGGGAAAACCTCAACGCCACCTGGCTGGAAATGCGCAGTATCGCCGCCGGCGGCCTGGCGCGGCATGGCATCAGCCACTTCTGTGATTGGGTCAAGCAGCGTTCGCACCTGTTTCGTGGTGCCACCTCGGGGACGATCATGCGCAATGACGCCTATCGGTTCATTCGCCTGGGCACCTTTGTCGAGCGCGCCGACAACACCCTGCGTTTGCTGGATGCGCGCTACGAGATGTTCGGCGAGGAATCGGAAGAAGTCAGTGATTTGTCGGCACGCGGTTATTACCAGTGGAGCGCCCTGCTCCGCGCGTTGTCGTCGTTCGAGGCGTATACCGAGCTGTACCCGAACGCGCTGAATGCCCGTTCCGTGTCCGAATTACTGCTGTTGCGCAGCGATGTGCCGCGCTCGCTGCATGCGTGCATCGAGGAATTGAGCCATATCCTCGCGGACTTGCCCGGCAGTTATGGACGCACGGCGCAGCGCCTGGCGGCGGAGTTCGAGGCGCGACTGCGGTACACCGGCATCGATGAGATCCTTGAAGACGGCCTGCATAGCCGTCTCACGGAATTTATCGACACCGTGCGCGAGCTGGCGCGGGCGATTCACAGCTCGTACCTGGAGGTCATCTAAAGTCCACTGGGATTAAACAATGTGGGAGGGGGCTTGCCCCCGATAGGAGTGGGTCAGTCAGCC
Source organism: Pseudomonas azotoformans (assembly GCF_900103345.1). NCBI lineage: Bacteria > Pseudomonadati > Pseudomonadota > Gammaproteobacteria > Pseudomonadales > Pseudomonadaceae > Pseudomonas > Pseudomonas azotoformans. The sequence goes on along the minus strand of NZ_LT629702.1, from coordinate 1,389,994 downwards.
AATTCGTGGACTGATTCACCGCTATCGGGGGCAAGCCCCCTCCCACATTCCGGTTACTGGTGTTTTACCAGCACCGGCTCGGCGCGGTATTGGTCGGGGAAAAGCTTCTTGAGCTGCGCCACCTTCGGCAGATCATTGATCACGATGTAGGGGTAGGACGGGTTCTCGGTGAGGAAGTCCTGATGGTAGGACTCTGCCGGGTAGAACACCTTGCCCATCTCGATTTTAGTGACGATGGGTGTGTCGAAGGACTTGGCCGCATCCAGCTGGGCAATGTAGGCCTGGGCGACTTTTTGCTGTTCGGCGTTCTGCGCAAAGATCGCCGAACGGTACTGGGTGCCGGTGTCAGGGCCCTGGCGGTTGAGTTCGGTGGGGTTGTGGGCCACCGAGAAGTAGATTTGCAGCAATTTGCCGTAGCTGATCTTGCTCGGGTCGTAGGTGACCGATACCGACTCGGCGTGGCCGGTGTTGCCGTCGCTCACGGACTCATACTGCGCCGTGCTTGCCGCGCCGCCATCGTAGCCGGACACGGCGTTTTTCACGCCTTGCACATGTTGGAACACCCCTTGTACGCCCCAGAAACAGCCCCCGGCGAACACAGCGGTTTGCAGGTTGCCGGCTTCGGCTGGCAGGTCCAGGGCGGGTGGCGCGATCACCACCGCGTCGTCGGCCGCGCCGAAGGAAAAGGCCTGGCTTTGGCCGACGAACGCGGCGAAGGCCAACACGGGCAGGTATTTGAATACATTCATGGCAGGCACTCCGGGTTAACCAAAGGTGAAGGCATACGCCGACACGTTGGGGTCAAGGAATTCAATGGTGAAGGTGCGGTCCTGTACGGCGCCCGGCTGACGCACCAGCTGGTACAAACGCTGTTCGGTGACGGTGCCGCTGCCATCCGGTGCGACATCGGTGCCATGGGCATCGCCCGGGGCCTGGCCGTCGAGGGTGACCTTGAAACGCACCGGCTTGCCGTCGGCGCCCGGGCCGAGCACCAGGTGCAGGTCGCGGGCGTGGAAGCGGTAGACGATGCGCCCACCGGACTGGTCAAGGGTGGCTTGCTGGCCGCCAACGTTCCATTGGCCTTGCAGGGTCCAATTATTGAGTGCCAGGGGGCCGGACTTGACGAAGTTTTCGGCGCGCTGCGAACCCAAGTAGGTTTCCGGCGATTGCACCTCGTTCATGTCAGGCACTTGTTGCACGCCCTTGGCATCGGCCTCGATCAAACCGCCCGCGACGTTCTTCGCGCCGGCTTCACGCAACAACTGCTGGATCACCCGCTCCGACTCGGCGTAGTCACCTTCGCCAAAGTGGTGGTAGCGAATCTGGCCCTTGGCGTCGGCAAAATAATGCGCCGGCCAGTACTGGTTGTTGAACGCGCGCCAGATCTTGTAGTTGTTGTCGATGGCCACCGGGTAACTGATGCCCAGGTCCTTCATGGCCTGGGTGACGTTGTTCACGTCGCGCTCAAAGGCGAATTCCGGCGCATGCACGCCGATCACCACCAGGCCCTGGTCGCGGTATTTCTCGGCCCAGGCCTTTACATACGGCAAGGTGCGCAGGCAGTTGATGCAGGAGTAGGTCCAGAAATCCACCAGCACCACCTTGCCCTTGAGTGCTTCGGCGGTCAGTGGCGGGCTGTTGAGCCATTGCACGGCGCCATCGAGGGATGGCAGCGCGCCTTCGATCGGCAAGGTGTCGCTGTGATTGGCGGCCATCATCATCGCACCGCCGGGCTGCGCCGGCTTGGCGCTGAGGCGATCCACCAGGCTTTGTTCCAGGCCACCGGTGGACGCGGTCGACAGCCGCGACAGCACACCTGTGTCGAGGCCCAGCGCAATAGCGGCCACACCGGCCAGCATCAGCGCGCCCAGACCACGGCGCAGCCATTCGCCGGCACCGAGGGACTTTTTCATGAAACCAAAGACTTTACCGCCGACCAGCAACGCCAGCGCGAGGGAGGTGGCAGCACCGGCGGCGTAAGCCAGCAAGAGCAAGGTAGTGCCGATGCTGGCGCCCTGCAGCGCGGCACCGGTGAGCACCAGCCCCAGGATCGGCCCGGCGCACGGCGCCCACAGCAGCCCGGTGGCCACGCCGATCAGGAACGACGCGCCCGGACGCGGCCTGGCATCGGCCCCGGCGGCTTCCGACAAACGACTGCCGGCGGCTACCAGTGGGCGCGTCAGGCGCTCCGAGAGTTGCGGCAACAACAATGTGAGTCCGAACAGGGCAACGCACAGCAACGCGAGCCAGCGCCCGTATTGATTGACTTGCACCACCCAGCCGCCGCCCACCGCCGCCAGCGAGGCCACCAGGGCGAATGTCACCGCCATCCCCGCTAACAGCGGCAAGCCACTGCGCAAAAACGGCTGCCCGGTGCGAGCGAAGACAAAAGGCAGAACAGGCAGGATGCACGGACTGACGATTGTCAGCACGCCGCCCAGGTACGCGAGAACCAGAAGCCACATGGGATGGACCCTTATAAGAAATAGACATCGGCTTACGCCGCCGTGAACGTCATGGCGGCGCCGTTCATGCAGTAGCGCAGGCCGGTGGGTGGCGGGCCGTCATCGAACACGTGCCCCTGGTGGCCGCCACAGCGACGGCAGTGGATTTCCTTGCGCAGCACGCCGTAGGACGTATCGGTACGGCTGGCCACCGCGTTCTCCAGCGGTTGCCAGAAACTCGGCCAGCCGGTGTGGCTGTTGAATTTGGTGGCCGAAGCAAACAGCGGCAGCGCGCAACCGGCACAGGCAAACGTACCGGCACGGTGTTCATCGTTGAGCGCGCTGCTGTAGGGACGTTCGGTGCCCTCCTCGCGCAGGATCGCGTATTGCTCGTCGCTGAGCAGGCTGTGCCATTGCGCGTCGGTGTGGCTGACCTCGAAGGTTTCGGCGGCTTCGGCGTCAGTGACCATATTGAGTTGCTTGAGCAGGCCGCCCGCCAGGACGGCGACACCCAGGCCGCCACTGGCCAGGAGTATTTGTCGGCGTGAGTACATGATGTTCTCCCTCTTTGATCCGCGGCGATCCCTGTAGGAGCGAGCTTGCTCGCGAAGAACGCAAAGGCACCGCGTTCTATCAGGATGCACGCGTTATCGTTGACGACCTTCGCGAGCAAGCTCGCTCCTACAGGATCAGTGGGGAGATGTTGGGCTGTTTACGGTCGCGGAATCCTCACGCAGAGTTAAACAATTCGTGATAACTACACTGTTGCAAAAGCCGCACAATGCGCGAACTACAAGCGAAGGTTTCTCTTACATGGATCAGCCCAAACGTGTCCTGGTGGTCGAGGACGATGCCCATATCGCCGACCTGATCTGCCTGCACCTGCGTGACGAACAGTTCGAGGTGGTGCACAGCGCCGATGGCAACGAAGGCCTGCGCCTGCTGGAGCAAGGCGGCTGGGATGCGCTGATCCTCGACCTGATGCTGCCCGGCGTCGATGGCCTGGAGATCTGCCGGCGCGCCCGCGCCATGACGCGCTACACCCCGATCATCATCACCAGCGCACGCTCCAGCGAACTGCACCGCATCCTCGGCCTGGAGCTGGGCGCGGATGATTACCTGGCCAAGCCGTTTTCCATGCCGGAACTGGTGGCCCGCGTGAAGGCGTTGCTGCGCCGGGTCGACGCCATGGCGCGCAACCTGAAGATGGACGCCGGCAGCCTCGACCTCGGTCAATTGTTCATCAACCCGCTGACCCGCGACGCCACGTTGCAAGGCCAGCGCCTGGACCTCACCCCACGGGAATTCGATCTGCTGTACTTCTTTGCACGCCAGCCGGGCAAAGTGTTCTCGCGCATGGACTTGCTCAACGCGGTGTGGGGCTACAGCCACGAAGGCTATGAACACACGGTCAACACCCACATCAACCGCCTGCGGGCCAAGGTCGAAGCCGACCCGGCCAACCCGGCGCGCATCCTCACGGTGTGGGGCCGTGGCTACAAGTTTGCCGAGAGCCCGCCATGAAGCTCACCCTCACCCAGCGCCTGTCGCTGGTGTTCGCGGTTTTGCTGTTGATCTGCAGCGGCACCTCGGCGTGGCTGCAGGTGCGTTCCAACCACATGCACGAGCTGGAAGTGGTGCAAGGCCTGTCCCGCGATCTCGCGGCGCATATCGCCCGCGACACCCAATTGATGGACGCCGACGGCCTCAAGCCCGACGCCGTGCGCAACCTGTTCAGCCAGTTGATGCTGGTCAACCCCAGCGTCGAGGTGTACCTGCTCGACATCGACGGCCGCGTGGTTGGCAATGCCGCACCCAGTGGCCACCTGCTGCGCGACAAAGTCGACCTTGCGCCCATCCGGCGATTCCTCGCGGGGTTCATGCTGCCGATCCTCGGGGACGACCCGCGCAGCGTCGATGGGCGCAAGGTATTCAGTGCCGCGCCCCTCATGGCCGGCGGTAAGCAGACCGGATTCCTGTATGTGGTGCTGCTCGGTGAAGCTCACGATGAATACGACGCCAAGGACGCTACGGGCATGGCCTTGAAGATTGCCCTGTGGTCCATCGGCTTGGTCGCCCTGCTCTGCCTGATGGCCGGCCTGATCGCATTTGCCTGGATCACCCGGCCGCTGCGTCAACTCACCGACAAGGTTGGCCAGTTCGACATCAATGGCGCGCCCAAACCGGCAGAAACCACCGCACCGCCACTCACCAGCGGCGATGAGATTGCGGTGCTGGACCATGCCTTCATGCAAATGGAAAACCGCCTGGGCGAACAGTGGCGCGCCATCACCCATCAGGACCAGGAACGCCGGGAAATGGTCGCGAATATCTCCCACGACCTGCGCACACCGCTGGCCTCGTTGCATGGCTATCTGGAAACCCTCTCGCTCAAGGATGCCAGCCTCAGCCCCGAAGAACGCCGCCGCTACCTCGGGATTGCCCTGGACCAGAGCCGCAAAGTCGGCGGCCTGGCCCAATCGCTGCTGGAACTGGTGCGCCTGGAACATGGCTTTGTGCAGCCGGTGATCGAAGGTTTTTCATTGCCGGACCTGGTGCAGGACATCTTCCAGAAATTCGAACTCACCGCCGAAGCACGCGGCATCACGCTGACGGCGAGCCTGCCGCCGCAGGTGCCGACGGTGCAGGCAGACCTGGGGTTGATCGAACGGGTGCTGACCAACCTGCTGGACAATGCCCTGAGGCACACACCGGTGAATGGCGAAATCGAGGTCATTCTGTCGCCTCAAGCACACGCGGTAGCGGTCACGGTCAGCGACAGCGGGCCTGGCATCGACGCTGAATTACGCGAAGGCTTGTTCCTGCGCGCATTCACCATTGGTGGCGCCCGGCGCGACGGGGGATTGGGCCTGCGCATCGTGCACCGCATCCTGCAACTGCACGGGCGCAGCATCAGCCTGGTGGACCGCCCTGGCCGAGGGGCGACCTTTACGTTTTGCCTAGAAACCCGAGCATCAGCGCGTTGACCTGTTGCCCCTGCTCGTTCTGGATCCAGTGGCCGCAGTTGGGCAGCACGTGCTGCTCAAGCTGAGGCACTGAGTCCGGCATACGCTTGAGCGTATGCGCCTCGAACACCCCGACCGGGTCGCGGTCGCCGATCAGGAACAGCGTGGGTTGCAGCACCTGCTCGCCTGCCAGGTGTTCCGTGCGTTGCCAGTTGCGCTCGAAGTTGCGATACCAGTTCAACGGGCCGCGAAACCCCTGCTCGGTGAAGGTTTGCACGTAGACGTCGAGGTCTGCCTGGGAGCACCAGTGCGGCAAGGCGCCGGGCGCTGGAACGCCTTCAAGCAACCGGGCATTCGCCGGTTTGCGTTGCAGAAACACATCCTGATCCTGCATGAACAGCCGCAATGTGCGTTCGATATCGGCGTTCAATTCCTGCTCGGCAACGCCGGGTTCCTGGAAATACAGGATGTAGTTGAAACGGTCGGCGTACAGCTCACGCATGATTTCAATCACCGGCCGCCGCGCTCGCCCGGCGAAAGGCACCGACATCGTGATCAGGCGCGTGACCCGTTCGGGTTCGAGCAAGGCCAGGTGCCAGGCGACGACCGCGCCCCAGTCATGGCCGACCATCACCACCTGGGAATGACCAAAGTGGTCCATGGCCTGCTGGATATCGCCGCATAGCGTCAGCACATCGTAAGCGGCCACCTCGGCCGGTGCGCTGGTCTGGCCGTAGCCACGCATTTGCGGGGCAAATACCCGATAGCCCGCCGCCGCCAGCGCGGGAATCTGCTCGCGCCAGGAGTGCCAGCACTCCGGGAAACCGTGCAGCAGCCAGATCGGCGTGCCCTGATCAGGGCCGACAATGTGGACACTCAACTCAATACCGTTGACGCTGATGATCTGCTGGCTCATGGGCATCGCCTTCTTCAAGGTTTTTGCCAGCGTGCGCGATTACCGGCCCAGGCGCCAGCATCATTGATGGCAGGAATAACTCACGCCAGCGCCCACCAGCGCGGCAACAACTTGCGTACCCGGCCCTCGCCAAAACGGTCATCGATCAGCATCACCACGCCACGGTCCTGCTGGCTGCGGATCACCCGGCCCGCCGCCTGCACCACCTTCTGCAGGCCGGGATACAGGTAGGTGTAGTCGTAGCCCGCGCCGAAGATCGCCCCCATGCGCAGTTTCATCTGTTCATTGACCGGGTTCAGTTGCGGCAGCCCGAGGGTGGCAATGAACGCACCGATCAAACGTGCTCCCGGCAGGTCAATGCCCTCGCCAAATGCCCCACCCAGCACGGCAAAGCCGATGCCTTGGCTGTGTTCGGTGAACTGATCGAGGAACGCCTGGCGCTCGGCCTCGGCCATGCCGCGTGACTGCTGCCACAGCACGATCTGCGGATGTCGCTCGGCGAGCAACTGCGCGACCTGTTGCAGGTAATCGAAGCTTGAGAAAAACGCCAGGTAGTTGCCCGGTTGTTGCGTGTACTGGCGCGCAATCAGCTCGACGATAGGCTCCAGCGAAGCGTGGCGATGCACGAAGCGCGTGGAGATTTCGTCGACGATGCGCACCTGCAGCTGCTCGGCCTTGAACGGTGATTCCACATCGACCCACGCCGTATCCGCCGGCAAACCCAGCAAGTCGGCGTAGTAGTGGCGCGGGCTCAGGGTCGCGGAAAACAGCACGCTGCTGCGGGCAGCGGTCAGCCGTGGGCGGATGAATTCGGCGGGCACCACATTGCGCAGGCACAGCGTGGAACTGCTGCGTTTGCCGCCGAGCTGGCGCTTGCTGATGTCGAAAATGAAGTGCTCGTTGAACAGCTCCGCCACCTTGGCAAATTGCAGCACGTCGAAATAGAAGGTTTGCAGGTCGCCGCTGAGGGACTCGGGATGCTCGTTGAAGTATTCGCCCATGGCGCTGGCGCACAGGCTCAGGGCCTGCAGCAGTTTGTCCGGGCGTGCCGCGTAGGCCTGGTACGGCGCCAGCTGGTCCTTGTGCAGCGCGTTCCACTCACGGTTGAGGCGCTGCAAGGGTTTCTTCAACGGCTCAGGGGCGCTGTCACGCAGGGTCTTGAGGTGGTACTGGTCGAGGCTGGCGCTGTACATCGAACGCGCCCGTTCGACCAGGTTGTGCGCCTCGTCCACCAGCACCGCCGCGCGCCATTGGTTGAGCTGGGCCAGGCCGAACAGCATGGCGCCAAAGTCAAAGTAGTAGTTGTAGTCGGCGACCACCAGGTCGGCCCAGCGCGCCATTTCCTGGCTCAGGTAATACGGGCAGACCTGATGGGCCAGGGCCACGTCACGCAGGTTGCGCTGGTCGAGCAGGCGTACCTTGGACGCGGCGATGCGCGCGGCGGGCAAGCGGTCGTAGAAGCCCTTGGCCAATGGGCAGGACTCGCCGTGACAGGCTTTGTCCAGGTGTTCGCAGGCTTTGTCCCGCGCCACCAGTTCCAGCACGCGCAGTGGCAAGCCAGGGCGGCTGGCATACAACACTTGGGCGGCGTCCAGGGCGAGTTTGCGGCCAGGGGTCTTGGCGGTGAGGAAGAACAACGTGTCCAGTTGCTGGGGCGCCAGGGCCTTGAGCAACGGGAAAATCGTGCCGATGGTCTTGCCGATGCCGGTCGGTGCCTGGGCCATCAGGCAGCGGCCGGTGCTGACCGCCTTGTACACCGACTCGGCCAGTGAACGCTGGCCAGGGCGAAAATCCGCATGGGGGAACGCCAGCGCCTGCGCGGCGGCGTTGCGCGCTTCGCGGTGCTGCATTTCCTGCTCGGCCCAGCCGAGGAACAGCGCGCATTGCTGGTTGAAGAACGCTTCAAGGTCGCTGGCGTCGAAGCGTTGATTGAGCAGCGTCTCGCCCTCGCCGACTATATCGAAGTACACCAGCGCCAGGTCGATGTCCGGGAGCGCGAGTTTCTGGCACATCAACCAGCCATACACCTTGACCTGAGCCCAGTGCAATTGCCGATGGTTGGCGGGCTGCGCATCGAGGTCACCACGATAGGTCTTCACTTCTTCCAGGCGATTGGCGTCCGGGTCATAGCCATCCGCCCTGCCCCGCACCGTGAGCTGCTGGTATTGACCCTCCAGCGCCACTTCATGCTGGTAGTGCTGGCTGCGCCGCGACGCCACGGTGCGGTGGCCGGCAATGCCTTCCTGGGCGCTCGGCGACGGCGTGAAGCGCAGGTCGAGGTCACCGACCTTGGCCGTGAATTCGCAAAGCGCCCGCACCGCCACGGTGTAACTCAAGCGGGTTGTGCCCAGCGCACATAGCAGACCGTCACCGGCATCTGGTACTCACCGCAGAACTCCAGCCAGCGCAGCTGGTTGTCTTGCAGGCGATCGCCGGGGCCTTTCACCTCGATCATGCGGTAGGTCTTTTGCGCGGGCCAGAACTGGATCAGGTCGGGCATGCCGGCGCGGTTGGCGCGGATGTCCAGCAGCAGCCGCTCGAACCAGTAGCGCAGGTGCTCGGCGGGCAAACAGGCCAGGGCTTGTTCCAACAGTTCTTCGCTGAGCAGGTTCCAGAACACGAAGGGCGACTGGACACCCCATTTGTCGCGGTAGCGTTGGCGGATAGTGGTTTTGTAGCGCTCGTCCTGCAACTGCTCGAAACACGCGGCGAACAGCGGCGCACGGCGCTGGTGAAAATCCTCGCTGTGCAAGTCTGCGGGGCCGCGCTGGAACGGGTGGAAAAACGAACCCGGCAGCGGCGCGAAGATCGCCTCCCAGCACAGCAGGCCGAACAGCGAATTGATCAGGCCGTTTTCCACGTAGTGCACCGGCCCATCCGGCTCGCTGAGGTGCGCCTGCACGCAGTACTCCACCGACATCAACGGTTCCGGCAGCGTGAGGGCCAGGTCCAGGCGCGTGACCGGCCGTGGCTTGACCTTGGGCAATGCCGGCTCGCCCAGTTTGCGGCGCAGGCGTGGGATAACACGCAGCAAGTGCTGCTGTTCGGCGGCGCTTTCCGGGGCCTGTTGGGCGACGTTCGCCAGGGCCATGGCTTGGGTGTAGTCCTCCTGGCGTTCCAGCACGCGGATCAGCCGTGAGCGGGTACCGGGGTAGGCGCAATTCCGGTAAATCCGCTCCGCCAGGGCCAGCTCGGCAATGCGCTCGCAATATTGACCCATCTGGAACAGCAACTTGGCGCGGCGTTTTTCCAGCCAGGGGTTATCGGTGTCCAGCGTGGCAATCCCGGCCAGCACGTCTTCCAGCGGCTCACCGGCCTCGTACGCCTGCTGGCATTGGTGCAGGAACAGATACCCCTGCACATCGTCACGGTGGCGCAAACCCCGGGATTCGGCGCAGAACTCGACTTTTTCATAGGTGTAGATGCCAAGGTCGGCCAACACGAACTCGGACCAGTCCTGATGCAGGTTGCCGAAGAACATCAGGCGCAGACGGTCGCAGAGTTCCATTACGGTGAGACTGAACAACCTGTCGGCCAGGTCGGGGCACCAGGTGGCAAAGCTGCGGCTGTCCGTGAATTGCGCCGACAGCCCTTCCAGCCAATCGGTTTTCTTGCCTTTGGGCTGGTCGATCCAGGGCTTGAAAGCGGCCAGGATTTCACCTTTTTGCAGCACGGCGAACAGCTCTTCAAAGGCCAGTAGGTACTGATCGTCCACCCAACCCAGTGCCATCAGCGGCCCGGCAGCGGCATGGGGGCAACCAATCTCCAGGTAATTGAGCTTGCCCGCACGAAAGTGCACGCCCTTGCGCATCACCATGCGCACCAAAAGCGCCTGGGACGCCTGCGGCAACCTGTCAAATTGCTGAATAAAAAGCTGTTCGTCCCTTTCGAGCAAATCGGCATAGCGCTGCCCCAGCCAGAGCAGCACTTGGCGGAAGTTATGCAGGTAATACAGGGGGTCGTCGAGGGGATTGGCCATTTCATGCGCTGATCTAATACTGGTTATGCATACAGAGTGCCGCTCCAAATGCGGTGTTGCAATCGGTAATAGATAAATGGCGCCTGCAACTTTTTGTATAAAAGCGATCAGATGGGAGAATCGATGGCGTAACATTTGTCGCCCGCCGCCTCTGGCGCGGGACTTTTCAAAGTCAAGGTAAGGGTTATGAACATGAAGAATTTGGGTCTGCCACTGGTTGCACTCACTTTTCTGGTATTGGCCGGTTGCGCGACGCAAACCGTAGTGACACTGCAAAATGGCACGCAGTATTTGACCAAGGACACCCCAAACGCCAAGACCGCCGATGGCTTCTACGAATTCACCGACATCGCCGGCAAGCGCATCCGAGTCAAAGCCGCTGATGTCGCGACGGTCATCAAAGAAAAATAACAATGAAAAGCCCCGCACTGCGGGGCTTTTTTTGCGTTATCGCCGTTCGTTACCGATATTTAACCGATACCACAGGCCGTCTGGAGGGGGGTGGCTGGCGGGGGCCTCATTGGCATTGATCAACCGATGCTCACACCGTCCGCCCAGAGGCCGCCATGCCCGATGCCGACCAGGGTCACCGAGTCGGCGCCAAAGGTGAGCACCGTATCCGCGCCGACCACTTTTGCATGGTCACGCAGGTCGGTGCTGCCCTCCACGTCCTTGAACACCAGCTTGTCCGTGGGTTGATAGCCGATCACCCGATCGCTGCCGAAGTGGCCGCTGAACAGAAAGGTGTTGTGCCCACTGTTATCGCGGATCGTGTCATTGCCCCTCCCCCCCTCGATAAAGTCCGCACCCTTGCCGCCCTGGATCAGGTCATTGCCGTCGCTGCCGATGATGAAGGTATTGCCTTTGTGCGGTTCGGCATTACGGTTGAGGTCCTGCACCCAGGTGTTGGCCCGCGCCGGGTCGGACAGGTTGGCGACGATCACCGTGGAATCGCGGGTCATCTGCTCGTAGAAGCCCGATTCGAGGATACGCGTCATGCCATCGCCATAGCCGGTGGGCAGGTGCGAGATCCAGGTCGGCAGGTTGACGATGGAAAACGGCATCACATTCCATAGCGTCGACGCATAGTGGTCGTTGAAGCTGACGATATTGTCGGTGGTCGACTCATGGGGTTTGTCGTGCACGCCCAGGGACGACAGGTTGAAGGAAGAGCCATCCAGCGCCCGGAATACCGGGTCGTTTTCGTAGCCGATATTGAGCACCTTGTCGCCGGCACTCTGGGTCGGCGAGGCATAGGCCACGTAGTTGGCATCCTTGTAGAACCCGGCCCATTGGTTGTTGCTCAGGTCGGCCATGCTGTTGACGGCCAAGCCGCCCAGGCTATGCCCACTGACCACCACATCCTTGCCGCTCAGGCCATGGGCGCTGGCGTAGTCGGCGACATTCTTAAGCAAGCCGCCGAAGGCTTCGCCGGCGTAGTTCTTCGCGTAATCCTTTGGCCCCAGGGCTGCGAGCAAGTCGCTGACCAGGTCGCCGATGGAATCGCTGATCAAGGTTTCCCGTGGGCCGGAGGTGCCGCGAAAACCGATGCCGATTTCCAGCAGCTTGCCGGCGTCATCGTACTTGCCCAGCACCTCGACCTGGGCCGTGGTGTAGCCGGCCTTTTCGCCGAAGAACGTACCTCGCGCATCGACCTTGCCACCGTAGCCCAGGGCGCTGGCGCTGATCGGCGTCCAACCGGCCTTTTGCACTGCTTCCAGGGCGGCTTTTTCCGAATCCGGGTTCCACGGAATGCCGGGGATAACGCCTTGTGAATCGGTGCTGCCGAGCAACGCCCCGACCAGCGTGGCCGGTAGGCCCAGCCCCAGGCCGTTGTGCTGGTAACCCACGGCAAAGCCGTTATCCAGGTTGTGATAGGTGTACAACGTGATCGCCATCGCATCGGCGAACAACGCCTTGGAGCCCTCGGTGCCGAGGTTTTTATAGTCAAAGATACCCATGGGAAGTGCCTCTCTGTTGTTGGAGTTGTCGAGAAAGCCAAACCTGCGGGTGCCGGTGTGCCGGCGCCCGCAAAGGTCGCTAAACCATCAGAATGCCCAGTCCAGGCTCAAGCCCACGCCATGGACTTTTTCTTTGCTGGCCAGCAGGCCGTTGTAGTCAAGGTTCACTCGCGCCTCCTTGCTCAGCGCCAGGCTCACCCGCGCCCCGACCAGCGCCGCATCACGCACCACCGGCGCACTTTCCACCGCAAACGCCGGACCGCCCGAGGCAAACGCCAGGCGTTGCTCGGAGTCGCTGCTGCTGAGGTTGTGCTGCCAGCCCAGGGTGCCGGACACCGCCAGTTGCTGGTGGTCATTCACATTGAAGGTTTTCAAGGCACGCATACCCAAGGTGCTCAGCACCAGGTCACGGCTGTCGTCGCGACTTTTCAGCGCGGCCGCGTCACCTTTTTCGGTAACGCCATCGCTGTCCAGGTGCACGTAGGCCAGGTTGGCGAACGGCTCCAGGGCCAGCGGTTGCAGGTTGAGCCGGTAGGCCGCTTCGGTGAACACCTGGGTGCTGCGGGCATCAACCTTGGCCTTCTGCTTGCCTGAAACCTCGCCGTATTGCAGGTCACGTTTCACGTCTGCGCGGTGCCAGCTGTAGGCCGCACCGCCGCTCAGGCGCCAGGCGCCGATCTCATGCCCGGCATAGGCGCCGAAATGGTAGCTGTCGACCGAAGCACGGGAATGCGTGCCGCTGCCCATGTTGAGTGACGTGTCGCTGTAACCCGCGACCAGACCGATGCGTGTGGACTCGTCGAGTGCACCGTCGACCCCGGCGAGCATGCCGCCGATGGACGTGGTGTAGCCGGCCGTATCGCTGCGGCTGTCGGTCTTGCCCCAGGCGCCCAGGGCCTTCACCCACACGTTGCCACGGCTGTCGAGCGTCTCGCTGGGCGCGCCCATCTCGCCATTGCGCAAGCGCTCGCCCACGGCTTCACGCACATAGCGGCTGTCATTGACCAAGGCCGTTTCCAGGGCCGGGTAGATTTCCCCCGACAGCTGCTGGAAAGCTCCTTGCGCCGATGCCGCGTTCGGCGCCAACAGCAGGCTTTCATACACGGCGTTGCCCGCGCCCAATTGCTCAGCGGCGCCGGCCACGGCGCGCTGGTTGTCCGTGGCGCCCACGCTGGCAAAACTGTTGGCGTTACGCGCCACGTCCAGTTGCACGCCGTTGGCCGCGTAGTTCAGGTTGCCGCCAAGGAACAGGTAGTTGGGCAGCACCGCGCCAAAACTGCCGGTAATGCCACCGGCGGCTTGCAGGATGTTGTACTGGCGCCCGATCAGGCTTTGCGCCTGGGCACCGCTGAGCAGTGTCGGGCTGTTTTCCAGCGCGAGGGTCACCGTGCCGCCGTTCAAGGTGGCAGTGCCTCCCGCCACAATGCGATCGCTGTTGGTGGGCGACAGCTCCACGGCATAGGTCGACCCGGGCTCAAAGGTGACGTCCCCGGCTACGTTCAGCGTGCCGATGGAATTGCCCGGCGCTACGGTGCCGCCGTTTTTCGCCAACAGCGAACCGATGCGCCCGCTCCCGCCAACCACCCCGCTCTGGCTGACGGTGACGTTCGAAATGACCGAGCCGTTGATGGCCAGCAGGCCCTGGTTGACCAGCGTCGGGCCGCTGTAGGTGCTGGAGCCGGTGAGCACCAAGGTGCCAACACCTTGTTTGGTCAAGCCGCCGTGTCCGCCGATGTCATTGCTCCACACATCCAGCCCGCAATGCACATCGTTGCACAGCCGCTGCGTCGGCTTGCCGGCATCGACCACCGCACCCACGCCCGGCAAATCCGCGACAAACTGGCCGCTGCCATAGGCGCCGTCGATGCGAAACTCGGCCGGGATGTCCTCGGCCGTGACAAACATGCCCGGGCCATTGATCGCCTTGCCCAGGTTGATCATGCCCCAGCCGTACAGCGCGTCGATGCCCGGTGCGCCGAGGTCGGTGGCGGTGGTTTTGAGCAGCGTCGAGATCTGGTCGCCGCTCATGTACGCAAAACGCTGCATCAGCACGGCCGCGCTACCGGCCACATGGGGCGCAGCCATGGAGGTGCCGTTGAAGTTGGCGTAGTCGGTGGTGAGGTTGTCCAGGTTGGTGCCATTGATGACGGAACTGTAGATCCGGGTGCCGGGGGCCGACACGCAGAAGCTCGCCGCGTAGCCGCAACGCGAGGAAAACGTACTGATCACATACGGGTCGGCGCTGGCAGTGTCCGGGTTCTGTTGCAAGGCCGCGACGGACAGCCAGTTGGGCGCAATCTCGGGCACAAAGTACGCCAGCCCGGAAATCGCGTCCGGGTTGTTGCGGTTGTAGTCGTTGCCGGCGGCAAAGATCGTCAGCACGCCGCTGCGCGCCGCGTCGATCGCGCCCTGGTAGGCGCCCCCGGCGAGCGTACCGAGGATCGGCCGGATGTTATTGAACTGCGCCTGCGCTTCATTGACCGTGAAATTCGGGAACGCCGGGTCGCGTCCGCCCTGGGCGTATGGGTCGCCGATGCCGATGCCCCAACTGTTGTTGATGATCCGCGCGCCGCTGGCGACCAACGCGTCCCAACCGGCTTTGTACACTGCACCGTCGTTACCGAGGATGATGCCGTCTTCCGGGCCCGGGTCGCCGTTCTCGGCGCTGATGATTTGCGCATCGAAGGCCACGCCATGCATCGGCCCGCCATCGCGATTGCCCGCGGCGATACCGCCGACATGGGTGCCGTGGTTGCCCAGCTTGCCGTTGGAGCCCAGCGACGGCGTGCCGTCATAACGAAACGCATCGCCGGCCTTCACCGGGATATACGGGTCGGTGTACTGGCGGATGCCCTCAGTGACAATCGTCACCACTTTGCCGGGGCTGGCGAACTCCGGGTGCTGGGCGTACACCGGCTGGTCGAAGATCCCCAGCTTGACGCCCTTGCCGGTGTAGCCCGCGGCATACGCGGCGTCGGCATGTACGGCGCCCAGGCCCCAGTCGGCCTTGAATTCAGTGCTGCGCCAGCTGGCGGCGTCGCCCAGCTTGCCGGTTTCCACATAGGGTGCGGCCTGAGCGGTTCCCAGGCTTGCCAGGCAGCACAGCAACGCACCGTATGGCGCGCTGCGGGTGGCGTTGAGCGGGTAGCCCAAGGCGGTGTGGATGGCGGTTGTTAACCCTGACTTGCGTTTGTTCACGCTGACCTTCCTTAGTTTTCTTATTGGACGTGTGTAAGTCGCTTCAGAACTGCCAGTTGAGGCTCAGCCCCACCCCCTGGGTGTTCTCCCGTCCACCCAATTGGCCGTTGTAATCAAGGTTGACCCGCATGGCAGGGCTCAGCGCCAGGCTGGCCTGCACGCCGACCAGCGCGGCGTCGCGCAGCAACGGCGAACTGTCCACCGCAAATGACGGCCCACCGGCGACAAACGCCAGGTGTTCTGCGGATTCGACGGCGGTGAGGCTGTGTTGCCAGCCCAGCGAAGCGGAAAGCTGCAGTGGCTGGTGGTCGTTGAGGGCAATGGTTTTCAGTGCGCGCATGCCAAGCGTGCCGAGCACGGCGTCTCGCCGATCACGGCCACGCTCAAGGGCGGCGGCGTCGCCTTTTTCATGGAAGCCGTCACTGTCCAGGTGCACATAGGCCAGGTTGGCGAACGGCTCCAGGGCCAAGGGGTGCAGGTTGATCCGGTAGGCTGCTTCGGAGAACAGTTGCGCCGTGCGTGCCTCCAGCTTGGTTTTCTGTTTGCCGCTGACGGCGCCGTATTGCAGGTCGCGCTTCACGTCACCGCGATGCCAGCTGTAGGCGCCACCGGCACTGATGCGCCATTCATCCAGCTCGCGCCCGACATACGCACCGAGGTGATAACTGTCGATGGACGCCGAGGCCTGCGTGCCGCTGCCCATGTTCAATGAACTGTCGCTGTAACCTGCGACCAGGCCCACGCGGGTCTGCTCGTCCAGTGCACCATCGACCCCGCCCAGCAGGCCGCCGAGGGACGTGGTGGACCCCGCCGTTTCGTTGCGGCTGTCGCGCTTGCCCCAGGCACCGAGTGCCTTGAGCCACAGGTTGCTTTCAGCAGTGACCGGTATATTGCGCAAGCGCTCGCCCACGGCGTCGCGCACTTGCAGGCTGTCGTTGATCAGCAAGCTGCCGATCGCCGGGTAAATTTCACCGGACAGTTGCTGCAAGCCGTGTTGTGCGACCGCGAGCGAGTCCGACTGCAGGACGCTTTCATATACCGGGTTGCCCGCGCCCAATTGCTCGGCGGCGGTCGCCACATTGCGTTGGTTGCGGGTCGCGGCGACGCTGGCAAACGTGGCGGCGCTGCGGACCACGTCCAATTGCACGCCATTGGCGGCGTAACCCAGGGTGCCACCGAGGAACAGGTAGTCGGGCAACACCTGGCCAAATTGCCCCTGAATGCCACCCGCCGCCTGGAGGATGGTGTACTGGCGGCCGATCAGGCTCTGCACCTGTGCGCCGCTGAGCAGGCTCGGGCTGTTTTCCAACGCCAGGGTGACATTGCCGCCGCCCAGGATCGCCTTGCCGCCGGCGACGATGCGGTCGCTGCTGGTGGGCGTGAGCTCCACCGCATAGGTGGAGCCTGCGCCGAGGTTCACGTCACCCGCCACCTGTAAGGTGCCCACCGAATTGCCCGGTGCCACGCGGCCACCCTGGGTGACCGACAACGCGCCGATCCGTCCGGAACCGCCCAATGTACCGCTGTCATTGACGGTCACCGCAGACGTCAGTGAACCGTTGACTGCCAGCAGCCCGCCGTTGACGGTGGTCGCACCGCGATAGGTGCTGTCGCCGTCGAGTACCAGCGTGCCCGCGCCAGACTTGATCAGGCTGCCTTGATAAATCCGTGTCGCAGCCGCTTGGTCACGTGCTGTGCCGACCGCGTAATCGGTCTGGTCCTGCTGGCTGGCAGCGGCGCCCACCCCGTTTTGCCAGCCCTTGTCGATCAGGGTCTGTTGCCAGGCGCTGTGCTCGGCAGCGTCTTGCGCCTGGCGCTGCAGCAAGGCCTGGTCGGAAATGCCATTGCTCCAGACATCGCCCTGTCCGGCCGCGAGGCTCACGTTCATCGGCCCGAGTAACTGCCCCGGCCCGTGCATCGCCCGGCCCAGGTCCGGCACGCCCCACCCCACCGTCGTGTTGGGCGCCTGGGTGATCGAACCATCGAGCTGCGTGGCGGTGGTCAGAAGCACCTGCAACGCCTGTTCGTTGGTCATGTAGGGATAGCGTTCCATCACCAGCGCCAACGCACCCGTGGCATGCGGTGCCGACATCGAGGTGCCGGATTTCACGCCGTAGCCGCCGCCCGGAACGGTACTGTTGATCAGCGCGCCAGGCGTGGAAATGCACCAGTACTGGGCGATGCCACATTGGTTGTATTTCTGGTTATTGGCTTTATCCAGCCCCGACACCGCCAGCCAGTGCCCTTCCAGTTCCGGCTGGAAATACGGCAGCGCCGAACGCACGCTGGCATTCGCGTAACCGCTGTTGCCGGCACTGAAGACATTGATGACACCGGCCTTGGCCACATCCGCCGCCGCGTCCAGCCAGGTGCCCTGGTGGTAATGCTGGGCGTAGGCAGCGTGCAGGTCGCCCAGGGTCTGGTAGCTGACGTCCTTGGGTTGGCTGCCCCAACTGTTGTTGATCGCACGCACACCGGAATCCACCAGGGCGCTGTACACCGCCTTGAAGTACTTTGGGTCCGGGGTCGGGCCGAACAGGAAGCTGTCGCTGGCGTTGGTATTGCCCACGAAGACCTGCGCGTTATAGGCCAAGCCGTGCATACCGACGCCATCGCGGGCGGCGCCCAGGGTGCCGGTGACATGGGTGCCGTGGGAGTCATTGTTGAGGTTGAGTGCGCCGGTGGTGCTGAAGGGGCGGCCATCCACGTAACGGCCATTGGCGGTGACGGCGTGATAGCGATCCTTGGCGGCTTCCGGGTGGTCGGGATCGAAACCTGAGTCCAGCGCACCGATCTTCACCCCGCTGCCGGTGATGCCGGCGGCGTAGGCTTCATCCGCCTTCATGCGGCCCAGCCCCCAGTCGCTCTGGTACTCGGCGGAACGCCAACTGGCGGCGTTCCCCGGTTGACCGGCCTCGGTATAGGCCGCCTGCGCCGCAACGGACACCAGCAGCAGGGAACCGGCGGCAAGCGGTTTGAAACGGGGTAAGTCGCAGATCATTGAAACCCTCCTTGTTATTGTTATGGCGGCTTATTTCATCGGGCCGAACGCCTCATCCACTTTGGCCAAATCGGTATCGCGCAGGTTGCCCGCGTAGTAATGCAACTTGGTCCAGGCCATCAGGTAGTCATACCGTGCCTGGGCCAGATCGCGCCGGGTGCTGTAGAGCTGCTGCTCGGCGTTAAGCGCGTCGAGGTTGACCCGCTCGCCGCCGAGAATGCTTTGCCTGGTCGACACCACCAGCGCCTCAGCCGACACCAGGGCCTTCTGGTACGCGCGCAATTTGCTCACCCCCGACAGGCAGGCGCTGAACTGCCGGCGCAGTTCGATCAGGGTTTCGCGGGTCTTGCCCTCAAGCTCGTACTCGGCCTGCTCCATGGCGCGGCTGGCCTGGCGGGTGGAGGCCGAGATGCCGCCACCGGCATACAGCGGCAGGCTGACTTCGACGCCGATGGTGTTGGTGTCGTAGCGCTGGTTGTAGGTGTTGCCGCTGTCGGACTCCTGTTGACGCGAACTGGCATAGGCCGTGACCTTGGGCAGATGCCCGGCGCGGTTGCGCTCCACCTCATAACGCGCCACTTCCAGGGCCTGGCGCTGGGAGGCCAGCGAGGGGTTGTTGCTGATCGCCAGCTCATGCCAGGTGTCGTAGTTGGCCGGGGTCAGGGTGAACGCGGCAAAGCCCTGGTTGAGCGGCGCCAGGTCGTGGATGTCGACGCTCTGTACGCCGATCAAGGCGCCCAGTTCACGCAAGGACGCGTCCTGTTCATCCAGCGCCTGGATCTCTTCGGCGGTGGCCAGTTCATAGCGCGATTCGGCTTCCAGAATGTCGGTACGAGTGCCCTCGCCTTGCTGGAACAAATGCCGGTTCTGCTGGAACTGCTGTTCGAAGGCCTTCTTCTTGGCGCGGGCGATGTCGATCTGGTCCTGGGCGAACAAGGCCTGGGTGTAGTAGGTCAGCACCCGTACCAGCAGCGCCTGGCTCTTGTCACGAAAGCTTTCGTCGGCAAACAGCGCCTGGGCCACGCCCTTGCGGTAGTTGGCGTAGGCCTCGTAGTCGAACAGCGGTTGTTGCAGGCTGAAGGTGGAGCCGTAGCTGTTGTAGTTGCGGTCGTCGTGATAGTTGCCACCGCGCCCGTCCGGCAAGGTGGCCTGGGAGTTGTTGCGGCCTTTGTTGTAGTTGTACGACAGCTTGGGCAGCAGCCCGGCGCGGCCGATGGCGCGGTTTTCCAGGCCGGCGTCGCGCTCCTTGATGGCGCCGAGAAACACCGGATCGTTACGCAGGGCCTGCTCGTACACATCGAACGGCCCCATGGCCGCCTGGGCACTGGCGCAGGTCAACAGCAAGGCAATAAACACCGGTTTCATGTTCATTCCTCGGTCAACGCCGAGCCGGCGCGGTCGAGCAGCGGCTTGAACAGGTAATTGAGCAACGAACGCTCGCCGGTGCGCACGAACATCTCGGCGGGCATGCCCGGCTTGATCACCAGCCCGTGGAGTTTTTCCAAAGCCGCGTCGCTGACCGTGGTGCGCAGCACGTAGTAAGGCGCGCCGGTCTTTTCATCGAGCATCTGGTCGGCGGAAATCAGGCTGACCTCCCCCGGCACCCGGGGCGTACGGCTTTGGTTGAAGGCGGTGAACAGGATGTCCACCGGCAGGTGCGTGCCAACCTTGTCCACCAGGTGCACCGGCAGGTGCCCTTCCACTTCCAGGCGCGTACCCTGGGGCACGATTTCCAGCAGGGTTTCACCGGCGCGGACCACGGCGCCTTCGGTGTGCACGCTGAGATTGACCGCGATGCCATCCGCCGGGGCGTTGATTTCGCTGTGTTGCAGGTCGAACCCGGCCGAAGTGAGTTGCTGTTCCAGGGTCAGGCTGCGCAGTTGCGCATCCGCCAGCTGGCTGCGTACTTCTTTTTGATACTCCTCACTGTGTTGTTGCAGCTTGAGGCGCGACTCGAGAATGCCCTGCTCCACACGACCACTTTCGCCAGTGTTCTGCGCCAGGTCCTGTTGCACCTGGGACAACTGCCGCTGGTACTCCATCAGCCGGTTGCGCGGGATGTAGCCGTTGTCGGCCAGGGGTTGCAGGTTGCTCAGTTGGTCACGCAGGGATTGCGCCTGGGCGGTCAGGTCAGTGCGCGCACGGCGCATACCGCCCAGTTGTGCGCTCGCGCCCTCGATATTGGCGCGAATGCCGGCCTGCTCGCGGGCAAAGGCTTCGCGGCGGCTGCTGAACAACTGGCGCTGGCCTTCCAGCACCAACGCCAGGGCCGGGTCGGGATTGGCACTGAGTTCGGCGGGAAAGGCGATGCTGGCGAGGTTGTCGCGCTCGCTCTGCCAGCGCGCCACGCTGGCCCAGGCCATGCGGTATTGGGCTTGCAGGGACTGCACGTCGGCCTGGTGCTGGGTCTGGTCGAGACGGAACAGCGCCTGACCCTGTTTCACATGCTCGCCCTCCTTCACCAGGATCCGGCTGACGACGCCTGGGCTGAGGGTTTGCACGGCCTTGCGCTTGCCCGACACCACCACCGTACCCTGTACCGGAATGCCCTGGTCCAAGGGCGCGAGGCTGGCCCACAGGAAAAACCCGCCGGCGCCGACCACGGTCAGCAACCAACCCATGCGCGTGAAAAACCTGGCGTCGTGCTCTTTGAAGCGTGGTTCAACCGTGATGCTGCTCATGCGCCTGGATTCCTTGTGGCCTGGTACTGACGACTGAAACTCACGCCCGGTTTGTCCTTGGGCGTTTCCGGCTGGCCCGACAATGCGCGCAGCACCTCATGGCTCGGCCCGAACGCTTGCAAATGACCGTCGCTGAGCACCAGCAACTTGTCGGCCTGGGCCAGCGCCGACGAACGATGGGTCACCAGCACCACGCTGCTGCCCTGGGCTTTCATCTGCACGATGGCACTGGCCAGGGCGGCTTCGCCCACGGTATCGAGGTTGGAGTTGGGCTCATCCAGTACGATCAGACGCGGCCCGCCGTACAGGGCGCGGGCCAGGGCCACCCGTTGCTTCTGGCCGCCAGACAGGCCGCCGCCGTTGTCCCCCAGCACCGTGTCGTAGCCCTGGGGCAAACGCAGGATCAATTCGTGCACACCGGCCTGCTGCGCAGCACGCACCACCTGCTCGGGGTTGGCCTCGCGAAAGCGGGCGATGTTGTCGGCGATGCTGCCGCTGAACAGCTCGATGTCCTGGGGCAGGTAGCCGATGTGCGGACCAAGGTCGTCGCGGTCCCAGCGATGAATGTCGGCGCCATCCAGGCGCACGCTGCCCGCCAGTGTCGGCCATACGCCCACCAGCACACGGGCCAGGGTGGATTTGCCGGAGCCCGACGCCCCGAGTACACCGAGCACTTCGCCGGCGCCGAGGTTGAAGCTGACCTGGTGCAGGGTCGCCATACGCCGCCCGGGCGGGCCGGCGCTGACCTGTTCGAAGCTGACCTGGCCCTTGGGCGCCGGCAGCTTCATCTGCTCGACCTGCGGGGGGAACTCGCGCAGCAAGTCGTCCAGGCGCTGATAGGCCAGCTTGGCCGCACTCCATTGCTTCCACACCGCGATCAACTGGTCGATGGGGCTGAGCACCCGGCCCATCAGGATGGAGCCGGCGATCATCATCCCGGCGGTCATATCGCCCTTGATCACCAGCAACGCCCCCAGGCCGAGCACCAGCGATTGCAGGCACAGGCGCAGGGATTTGCTCAGGGAGGTGATCACCGAACCGGTGTCACTGGCCTTGTTCTGCAAGCCGAGAAACTGCGAATGCAGCGCAAACCAGCGGGTGCGCAGTGCGCCGAGCATGCCCATGGCCTGGATGGTCTCGGCATTGTGCAAGTGGCTGGTGGCCAGTTGCGTGGATTGCTGGGAGTAGCCGCTGGCTTCGCCCAAGGGCTTTTTGGTCAGGTATTCATTCAGGCATGCCAGGCCGATCAGCAGCACGGCGCCGGCCGTAGCGAGTACGCCCAACCAGACGTTGAACAGGAAAATTACAAACAGGTAGATGGGAAACCACGGCGCATCGAAAAATGCGAACAGCGCCGGCCCCGTGATGAATTGGCGGATGTGGGTCAAATCGCCCAGGGATTGTCCGGCGTGCCCCTGGCCGCGTTGCAGGTTGCGTTCGAATGCAGCCTTGTACACGCGCAAGTTGAAACGCCGCTCCAGTTGGCTGCCGATGCGGATCACGATAAAACTGCGGATTACCTCCAGCAGGCCAATAAAGGCAAAGAAGCCCACGACCATCAGCGTCAGCATCACCAGGGTGGTTTCATTCTGGGAGGACAGCACGCGGTCATACACTTGCAGCATATAAATCGACGGCACCAGCATCAGCAGGTTAATCAATGCCGTGAAACAGCCAATGCTGATCAAAATACTCTTGTACTCACCCAGCGCCTTGAATAACGGCGCGACGGCATGGGACTTTGCCATGGTGTCTGATCTTCCTTGAACCAAATTGCGCGCAATAGTTTCCCCAGCCCCGGTTAACGGAGCGGTCAACTAATGAAATCAAGTTATTTGCTTATAACGGCAACTAAGGTGTGCGTTGCAGTACAACTTCGAGGCCTGTTGGCGTGCGACCTTTATATTCGCCTTCTTTCTGCCGGTTGAGGTGAGTAATGCCACTGCCTTCGGCATTCATCAGCCAGATACCGTCCGGCGTTGGCGTCCAGGTCAGGGGTTTGTCGCCCAACCAGTTGGCGACACACGCCACATCGCCGCCCAAGGCATTGGCCTGCTCCAGCAGGTCCAGCGCGCAGACCTGGTCCTGCTGGTGCAACTGCCAATGCCCGGCCAACTGGGCGGAGGTTGGTAATACGAGACTGCTCGCCATTGCGTGGGCTCCTGCCGACACGAAGATCACCTGCAACACGCAGGCGATCACATTAATCATACGCTGCATCTTCACGCCCCATCCGTAAGGCGCGGCGCCGAAACGCCGCGCCCGTGCTTCACGCCACGATGTCGCTGACTGCCGCCTGGCCAACGGTGGTGACGAGGAAGTCCGCCACGCCGTGCCCGGAGAAGTCCACAGCCAGGGTGCCCAGGTTGGTACCTGCGGCGTAGGTGAGGACCGCATCGCCGGCATGCCCGGTGAAGGCATTGACGAAGGTCAGGCCTGCACCTTTGGTGATGCCGGACAGGTCGATCTTGTCGGACCCGGAAGTAAAGTCAAAGATCTTGTCCGCCGCACCCGGCTTGGAATCCGAGCTGGCACCGAACACAAAGGTGTCGTTGCCCGCGCCGCCCCACAGCTGGTCCGCCCCGCCGCCGCCGTAGATGATGTCGTTGCCGGCACCGCCCTTGATCACGTTGGCCGCGTTGTTGCCGATGATCAAATCGTTACCGGCACCGCCAAAGGCGTTCTCGACGGTCACGCCCTTGGCGATGGACACGTTGCCCACCAGGCCGCCCACGTCGGAGAACGAGGCTTCATTGAGGTTGATCTTCTGGTTCTGGGTGAAGCCGGAGAAGTCCAGGGTGTCGTTGCCACCACCGTCCCACACCGAGAACACCAGCTTGTCGGCATTGGAGGTGGCGCTGTAGAAGTCACGCCCGGTGTTGGAGTTGAAGCCGTAGGTGGTGTCGCCGGCACGGGTGTTGTAGTTGGCGCCGTAGAGCTTCTGGATCGCTGCGATGTCGTCGATCAGTGGAGCAGACGCGTACGCCTCGACCCCACCCTTGCTGAAGTTCTGGTTGGTGTTGCTCTCGCTCCAGTAGCTCATCAGGCTGTAGCCGCGCGTGTCCTGTCCATAGGTCGCGTCGTTGTAGGTCGGGTTGCCGTTCCCGGCGTTGTAGTCGCCAGGGTGGGCCAGGCCCAGGGTGTGGCCGATTTCGTGGGTCAGGGTCTGCCGGCCGTAGTTGTTCAGGTCCGGGGTCTTGTTCGGCGTGTAGCTGTTGTTGGTCAGGTACCACGACGTGCCGTCGTAGCCTGCGCCGGTGCCGGGCAGGTAGGCGAAGGCGGCCGCGCCGTCCTGGCCGCTGCTGTAGTTGCCGAAAGTCATGTGGCCGTCACCGCCGGTGGCTTTCTCGGTGAAGGTGACGTTGGCCACGTCCGCCCAGGATTGCATGGCCAGTACGGCCTGTGCTTTCTGCTGGGCGTTGAACTGGCTGAAACCCGCGATGCCATGTTTGTTCATGGTGCTCGAGGAGGCCGAGGTCAGGAAGGTGTAGGTCAGGTCGATCTTGCCGTTGCCGTCAAAGTCCCGGTACGCGGCACCGTCGCGCAGCAGCTGGGTGGCCGCCTGGTCAACGGAGTAGGAGGGTTTGCCATTGATCGTGAGGTTGCCGCCACGGTCATACAGATGGCTGAAGCTATCGATTTGCGAGTAAGCGGTGCTGGCTTGCGCCGCCGACACGATAGCCTTGTCTTTTACTTTTGACATAAACGTACTTCCTTGTTTGCAAGTGCATCAGTCTTTGATCGATAGGAACCCCGCGGGCGAGATCGTCCTATCACTCGCCTCTTTTGAAGGCGTAAGAAAACTGACACAACTTGAAATCTTTCGTCTACATCTTTTCCAGCACTAAAAAACCCCAGGCAAACACTCCGTGTAAGTTCCGCTCCCTGTTTATTGGGGAGTACCGCTGTTGTCCGACAAAAAACACCGCAATGGTATTTAAATATTAAATAGCACTAATGCCGCTCAAGTTGAGCGGCATTCGCTATTAATGGATCCAATATATTGCCACGGTGCCATTGGCAACATTAAACAGCCACTACTTATACTAATAAGTTAGTGTGTCCCCTATTTCCGGGACACACTCCAGCCGGTGTCGTGCAATGCCGCCAACAGCGTGTCGGCGTCCAGGCCCGGCACGCGCACACCTTGATCGGTGAGCATGGCCTCCCCGGCCAGCATCGCATTGATGATCGCCTCTTCCACGGCCTCCGCCGCCGCGCTGAACAGCGGCGAAATATGGTCGTTGTTGACCATCTGCAATGCACTGCTGAACGGCAGGCCCTTGCGCCCGTAATCCGCCGGCGGCAAATCCTGGTTACCCGTGGCAAAGGCCAGGAACAGGTCGCCGCTGGAATCCTCGGTGCCGCCACCGGTACGGGCGATGCCGATGGATGCTCGTTGTGCCAGGCGCTGGCACTGGTGCGGCAGCAACGGCGCGTCCGTGGCGATGATCACCACAATCGAACCCATACCCGGCGTGCCTTGCTCGGCGAACGGCGACGCAATGTCCATCAGGCGGCGCCCCACCGGGTAGCCATCCACCCGCAGTTCCTGGCGCTTGCCGTGGTTGGCCTGCACCAGCACGCCAACGGTCCAGCCGCCCTGCTCCGCCGGCAGGCGCCGCGAGGATGTACCGATGCCGCCCTTGAACTCGTGGCAGATCATCCCGGTGCCTCCGCCGACAGCGCCCTCCTGCACCGGGCCGGTTTCGGCGTTGTCCACGGCTTCGCGCACATGCTCGGGCCCCAAGTGCTGGCCCCAGATATCGTTGAGCAGGCCGTCATAGGTTTCCATCACCACCGGCATGCACCAATACACCGCCGGGTCCGCCAGGCGTTCGCGCTCCAGGGCAATCAGGCTGTCACGCACAATGCCGATGCTGTGGGTGTTGGTGATCGCCAGCGGCGTGGTCAGCAGCCCCGCTTCGCTGACCCATTCCAGGCCGGTGGCGTCACCGTTGCCATTGAGCACGTGGTACCCGGCAAAGCACGGTTGCAGGCGAGCCTCCCCCGCGCGCGGCTGGATCACGCTGACGCCGGTGCGCACCTGCTTGCCATCGATACGGGTCTTGAGCGTGCTGTGCCCGACCCGTACCCCCGGCACATCGGTGATGGCGTTCCACTCACCGGGCGTGCCCAGCCCCAACGTGATGCCCAATTGACGTGCGCGCATAACCACTCCTTACAATTTCTGGAAGACCGGACTCAACCGGCCACTGATGCAATACAGGATCACCGACAGGGCCAGCAGGCCGAGGATGATCAGGATGTCGCGGACCGAGGCCGCCACGATCAAGGTCATTAACAGATAGCCCGCACCCAGCACCGCCACCAACGCCGGCAGCGGCCACAACGGCATGCGGTAGGGATGCTCGCGGTCACGCAGCAGCACCCGGCTCATCAACGCACTCAGCGCCACCACCAGGTACACCAGCATGATCAGCAATACGCTGAACGAGGTCAGGTCGGCCAGGTTGGAGCTGAAACTCAGCAGCGCCGATGGGATCGCCAGGAACAGCGTAGCCAACCATGGCGAATCCCAGCGCGGGTGAATGCGCGTGAACAGCTTGTTGATGCCCGGTGTCCACAGCGCATCGCGCCCGCTGCTGAACACCACGCGACCGATCTGGATCACGATGGCGACAATGGCGTTGAACACCGACAGGAAGATCCCGGCGCTGACCAGGCGCGACAGGGTTTCATTGCCATGGCTGGTCAGCAGGTAGCCGATGGGGTCCGGGCTGCTGATCATCGCGCTCAGGGACGGCGCGCCGATCAACAGGGCGGTGATCGGCACCAACTCGATGATCACCACCAACCCCAGCGACCACAGCACCGCCTTGTGCACGCCTTTGCCGCCGCATTTCATGTCTTCGGCGAGCAACACCGCCGGGCCGTAGCCGTTGTAGGAAAACAGGCCGATGCCTACCGCGCCGATCACCAAGGCCCAGGGCGCCAGGTGCAATACGCCGTTTTCGACGATCTGCGGCTGGAACAGCACGCTGGCCGGTTGCACCGGGTTGCCGAAGCCGATCACCACGATCACCAGCAGCGCTGCGACTTCCAGCAACAGGCAGGTGCCGGTGATCCAGGCATTGAGCTTGATATTCAGGATGCCCAGGGCGTAGCTGCATACCACGATCACCAGGGCCACCGTCTGCGAATCAAACTGCGTGCCCAGGGCGTTATTCAGATACGTTGCCGCGCCCGTAGCCAGTACCGGTGGGATAAACAGCAACATCACCAGTACGGTCAGGAACGTCGCATAGCCCGCCATGCCGCCGAACACGCGCTTGGCGTATACATATTCGCCACCGGCGCTGTTGTGGGCACGGCCCAGTTCGGCGTAGCAAAACGCAAACATCAGCGCGAGCAGACCGGCCATCACGAACGCCAGGAACACTCCGCTGCCGGCCTGCTGGATGGCAAATGGTGCGATCACAAACACGGAACTGGCCGGCGTCACCGCTGATACGGTGATGGCGACCACATCGAACACGCTCAAGGTGGGTTTCAGCACGCCATCGGGCGTGGGGGAAATGCTCATATCGTTATCCTCTGTCGTTGTTCTTGGTATGAGGCAGAAACGAAAAATCTGATGCATCACGGGATATGTTTCCCGCTGAATGATGCTGACGTTAAAGCTTGAGGGCATGTCAGCCAATTCCCCTATTGGCGTACTCCCCTTGACGCCACCCGGCAAAAGCCGAACCCTTGGCCGATCTTTTTGCCAGCGGGAGCCTGTCACATGAGCCTGTTTCGCGAGGTTGGGATGCACGCCGGCCTGGGCCGCACCGTTGAGCACATCGGCACTGAGCGCTTCTGGAAGCAGTTGGTGCTGTTGCTGCACCAATGCCTGCCCTTCGATAACGCCCTGGCGATCTTCTATCCCTTGGAAGGGCCGCCCCAGGCCCTGGAAGAATACGACGCCCAGCCCAGCAGCAAGCCGGCGTCGATGCTGGTGTATCTCAACGGCTTGTATTTGCTCGACCCGTTCTTCCAGGCCTGTCGCGAGGGGTATGCCAGCGGCGTGTACCGCCTGGAGGAAGTGGCGCCGGATCATTTTCGCCAGAGTGAGTACTTCCTCAACTACTTCCACGACAACGTGCTGGAAGACGAGGTGCAGTTCATCCTGCAACTACCGGGCGCGGGGACCTTATCGCTGTCGCTGGGCATGCAACGGCGCTTCAGCTTTGAGGAGACCGGATTGATGACAACCGTGGCGGCCTGGGTATTGCCGTTGATGCAGCAGCATTGGCAGCAGAGTACCCAGCGTACGCCGGCGATGGGTAGCCAGATCCGGGACGCGCTGAGTCAATTCGGCTGTGGTGTGCTCTCGGACCGCGAACTGGAAATCGCTCGCCTGGTGCTGCGCGGGTTCTCGTCCAAGGCCATGGCCGAACGCCTGAACATCTCGCCGGACACGGTAAAGGTGCACCGTCGACACTTGTACGCCAAGCTGGATATCTCGTCACAACCGGAGCTGTTTTCTTTGTTTATCCAGTCGTTGGGGCATGATCTGGAGAATCCGTGAATGCCGGATATCACTACCCGGTAAAGAGCGGCGATCTGAAGTCGACTTCAGAAAACCGCCCTGTCGGTTTCAAGCCTTTCAACCCATTCCGAAGATAGAGTACACAACGTCTATCACATCACCCTGCGGGGTTTCAGCCTCCACACGTCCGCGAATCCACTCAATCGGACCGGAGCGAATAAACAGCACCTCGGCACTGACTGCAAGGCGGCCCGCAGTTGAGCCATGCGGGACGTAAATAACCCTCAAGACTTTGTCCGCTAATGT
The DNA here is from genome assembly GCF_900103345.1 of Pseudomonas azotoformans. Classification (NCBI taxonomy): domain Bacteria; kingdom Pseudomonadati; phylum Pseudomonadota; class Gammaproteobacteria; order Pseudomonadales; family Pseudomonadaceae; genus Pseudomonas; species Pseudomonas azotoformans. Next base: position 1,361,047 of record NZ_LT629702.1, on the reverse strand, counting down.
GTAAGTACCGCTTGGCGTGTCACGATCCTTAATCTCGACTTGGATGATTGCTGGCGCTAGCGGATCTGAACCTTCCATTCGGCCAAAAAATCGAATATTTCCACCTTGTTCATCGCGATAGACCGATGTCGCTATGAAAATACTCGGCACACCGCCATTGGTTACCGCACCCACCATGCTACCGAACGGGTTGATTTTCGGCAGGACGATATCAGGGACGTTTGGCATAAAAACTCCTTTTTCCATTTGATGACTAGTAGGCATCAGGAGCTTAAGTCATTTGTCCAAACATAAAACCTGTCAGAAATGACAGTCTAAGAAATCGGTTTTAATCGCTATAAACTCTATGGACCGCGCCTGCCGTGAAGAACGGGTCCATAGGCGGCCTGCCACACCTACCGAGGTGCTGGAATTAGGGCCGCTTCGCAGCCCAGCGCGGGACAAGCCCGCTCACCACGGAATTTCAGCGGCCGGTACGGACGGTGTTCCACACCCGCGTACGCACCCGGTCGATGTTCAGCGGCATCGCTTCCAGCGCAAACAATTTGCCCATCATTGCCGGGCTTGGGTACACCTTGGTATCGGCCTTGATCGCCGGGTCCACCAGGCTGTCGGCGGCCTGGTTGCCATTGGCGTAGTGCACGTAGTTGGTGATGCTGGCCATCACGTCCGGACGCAGCAGGTAGTTCATGAACGCGTAGCCGGCTTTTTCATCCGGCGCATCGGCGGGCATGGCGACCATATCGAACCAGATGGCGGCGCCTTCCTTGGGGATGTTGTAGCCGATGTTCACGCCGTTCTTGGCCTCTTTGGCGCGGCTTTCGGCTTGCAGGATGTCGCCGGAGAAGCCGACGGCCACGCAGATATCGCCATTGGCCAGGTCGGCGGTGTATTTCGAGGAGTGGAAGTACGCCACGTAAGGTCGCACTTTCATCAGCAGGTCTTCAGCCTTCTTGTAGTCCTCGGGTTTCTTGCTGTGGTGCGGCAAGCCCAGGTAGTTGAGCGCGGCCGGCAGCAATTCCGGGCCGTTGTCGAGGATCGCCACCCCGCATTTCTGCAGCTTGGCCATGTTTTCCGGTTTGAAGATCAGGTCCCAGGAATCCACCGGCGCGTTGTCGCCCAGTACGGCCTTGACCTTGTCGATGTTGTAGCCAATGCCGGTGCTGCCCCACAGGTACGGGAAACCATGGGCATTGCCCGGGTCGTTGTTTTCCAGGGCCTTGAGCAGCACCGGGTTGAGGTTCTTCCAGTTGGGCAACTGGCTCTTGTCGAGCTTTTTCAGGGCCCCGCCCTGGATCTGCCGGGCCATGAAATGGTTGGACGGGAACACCACGTCGTAGCCGGATTTACCGGTCATCAATTTGCCGTCGAGGGTTTCATTGCTGTCGTACACGTCGTAGGTGAAACCGATGCCGGTTTCTTTCTGGAAGTTCTTGGTGGTGTCCGGCGCGATGTAGTCCGACCAGTTGTAGATTTTCACCGTCTCGGCGGCCTGGCTGACAGAGGCCACCAACATCAAGGGCAACAGGGCAATGACTTTCATGGTTCGATTTCCTGGCGGTTTTAGGGCTGTTTTTATGGCAGGCGATCAAGGATCAAAGCGTTACAGGATCAATACATAGGTCTTGCGCACGGTCTCCTGGATATCCCAGATGCCAGTGCTGTTGGCCGGCAACATCAGTGCATCACCGGCTTGTATATGAACGACTTCACCGTTATCCGGGGTGAAGGTGCAGCGACCCTGGATAAAGTGGCAGAACTCCTGGGATTTGATCTGCCGACGCCAGCGGCCTGGGGTGCACTCCCAGATGCCGGTCTCGACGCCGTCGTTGCGCTCGACGCTCAGGGTTGACGCAACGGCGATGGGTTCGCCCAAGGGCACGGCGACGGGGGACGAGTCCGGCAGGTGGGCGTTCAGCGTGTCTTTGAATTGAGTGATGCTCATGGGCTTTTCCGTGTGGATGAAACGACTTAGTGCATGAAACCTTCCATGAACCCGGCCACGCCGGTCGCCAGCTTGCGGCGCCAAGGGGCGGTGTTGGGGTTGGCCAGTACCTGGTCTTCATGGACGAAACTGCGAATGATCGCGTTGTAGCCCAGCCAGCGGCAGGGTTCGGGTTCCCAGGGTTTGAGCGCGTCCAGGCCGCGTTCGCGGATGACCCAGGGCTGATAGGTCAACAACGTGTCGCGGCCCAGGATCAGGTCGGCCAGGGTGCGGCCGCCCAGGTTGGTCGCGCCAACACCCTCCCCGCCGTAACCGCCGGACAGCGCGATGCCGGTCTTGTGATCGCAGAGCATGTGCGGACGGAAATTGCGCGACATGCCCAGGTTGCCGCCCCAGGAATGGGTAATCCTGGCGTTCTTGAGCTGTGGGAACAGCTCGCCGAACAGGTAGCGACGCAGCTCCACTTCGCTGTCGGTCAAATCGAAGTTGTGGCGTAGCTTCCCGGCGAATTGATAACCGCCGCGCGCGCCGAACACCAGCCGGTTATCCGCCGAACGCTGACCGTAGGTGACCTGGCGACTGCTTTCGCCAAAGGCCTGGCCTTGGCTCAGGCCGATTTCATCCCAGGTGCTGGCGGGCAACGGCTCGGTGGCGACGATCAGGCTTTGCACCGGCAGTTGATAACGGCCCAGCGGCGGCAATGTAGTGGCATAGCCCTCCACCGCCGGCACCACCCAGGCCGCCCGTACACCGGCCTTTGCGGTACGCAGGCTGCCGGATTGCCAGTGGGTGACCGGGCTGTTTTCGTAGATCGTCACGCCCATGCTCTCGACCACCCGCGCAAGGCCGCGCACCAGTTTGGCAGGGTTGATGGTCGCGACATGGGGCGCATAAATACCGCCATAGGGCTTGGCGATGCGGATTTGTTCGGCCAGTTGCTGCGGGCCGAGCCAGCGGTAGTCGGCTTCAGTCAGGCCTTGGGCGTAGAGCTTGTCCAAATAGCGGCGCAGGCTGCCTTCCTGCTCCGGGTAACGGGCGGCGCAGTACAGTACACCGCCCTTGCGGTAGTCGCAGTCGATGCCTTCATGTGCCAGCACCTGGGCTACTTCGTCGGGGATGGCATGCAGAAGGTCAAACGAAGCGCGACGTTGTTCGGGGTTCAGGCCGGCGAGCAAGCGGTCCTCACCCAGCAGATTACCCATCAGCCAGCCGCCATTACGGCCAGAGGCGCCGAAACCGGCCGTTTGCGCTTCGATGATGGCGATTTTCAGCTCGGGAGCCTGGCGCTTCAGGTAATACGCGGTCCACAGCCCGGTGTAACCGGCGCCGATAATGGCCACGTTGACGTCCAGGTCATGCTCCAGTGTCGGCCGCGCTTGCAGCGGGTCGTCCAACTGGTCCATCCATAAACTGATGTTGCGCCATGCCGGCATGCCAGGTTCCCCTACCTCGTTTCGATAGGGTTGATCCTAGAGCGCCGTGTTATGGGCTGTCTTGCGCGCGTGCACGCACAGAAATTTGTTTGACGTAGGCCTTGGGCGACTGGCCCGTATGCTGACGGAACGCGCTGTAGAACGCCGACAACGAATTGAAACCGGCGGCAAACGCCAGGTCATCGACTTTGATCGGCGGCATGGCCTGATCCAGCGCGGCCAGTAAATGCTGAAGCCTTGCCTGGTTGACGTAGCGATAGAAGCTTTGCCCCAACACTTGGTTCAGCAGGTAGGAAATCTGATTGCGGCTGTAGCCACACTCCTTGGCCACCCGTTGCAGGTCCAGTTCCGGGTCCAGGTAAGGTTGCTTGCGCTCGAAATACTGCTGCAGGTCGTTGGCCATGTGCCCCAATTGCTGGGGCGACAGGCCCAGGCGGCTGACCGAGGGCCGTACGGCCTGGGCCGGCTGTTCGTGCACCAGGGACGCGTATTCGTTGACCCGCCAGATCAGCCCGTCGCGCACCGTAATGGCTTCGCTGGTGCGGAATGACACCAGCCCCTGGCCGCCACGCAGGGTGATGCGGTACTGGATGAACGCCGTGTCGCCGTCGGCGCGGATACGGTCGGAGTGTTCGATCGCTTCGTCAGCCTCACGGGGCATGCTCGCTTGCAGGTAATCGCGCAAGTCGGCGAAACCGACGACACGGTTCTGGAAAAAGTCGTGGTATTGGATGTCCGGGTGGTAGTAGGACATCACGCCTTCCAGGTCCCGGTGGCGCCAGCAGAGGTGATGGCGCAGCACCAACTCTCGCGTGGCGTGGGATTGCTGGCATTCATCGTCTGCAGCGATGTCGGGCATGGAAGGCTCTGCGGCGGGTAAACCTTGGAGAGTGCCGAATTTCTGCGAGCGCTTCAATGGCCAATTGGCACTTCTGACTAATGGCCTATTGCCCAATCACAAGTAGGACATGATCCACATCAACCTTATGGAAAACAACCGCCGAACGGGGCCGAAAAAGTCACCTTGCGGTGACGAACGAATGCTATTTTTAAGCTCTACAATGCCACGACCAGTGAAGGTCATGGCCCCCTGCCGCGAGCTAAAGGAAGCGCTCAATGAACAAGGTGGGCAACATGAACAAAGTGACGTTCCCCAACGCCTGCCAGCTGATGCGCTGGCATTTTCATCCGATGGGCTTCGAGGGCAGCATGGACGCGCCCGGCAGCATGATCGCCCGCCTGTTCGACCGCGTCAGCGGCGAGACGTTGATCGCCATCGCCGGCATCCCTTGTGCCACGGTGATGAATGCCGCGGATGTGGAGCGGATCATCGAGGCGGTGGAGGACGAGTTGGAGTCGTTTGTGCCGCCGCAGTCCCTGCGGGCCTGAGTGATCAGCGCCTAAAAGCGCTGATCATCAAAAAATGCTTTCCTGCCATCTACCCGCTCCGACGCCTTGGGCACATTCACCGCCTGGCCTTCGGGCTTTTCCACGTACCAGTAGCAATGACTCACCGCCCGGGTGATGCCCACATACGCCAGGCGCAAGATCTCGTCCTTCTGCGCGTTGTCGTACGGCTTGCTGTCCCCGTCCTTGCCCAGGCCCGCCATGCGGTACACCTGGTTTTTATACGGGGAATGGGTGACATGCTGGCAATCCCCAAGCAGGAATACCGCATCGGCCTGCAGCCCCTTGGCGCTGTGGTAGGTCAATTGTTTTAGCCTGCGGGCCAGTGGCGGCAAGCTAGAATCCACATTAACTACAGAATGAATATTCTGTTGAATCAGTAACTTATCGCTACTTTTTCGATAAAGCATTAACACTGATTCGCCGCGCTGGTAATGCTCCAGCAACTGCCGCCCCATTGCCGCATCGTCCCGCTCCAGCACCATCACCGGCACCAAAGCCTTGGGGGCCCCGCTGGCCTTGGCCTTCTTGCCGGGGATGGCGGGTGCGGCGCGCACGATATGCTCGGCCGCGTCGATGATGTGTTGGTGACTGCGGTAGTTCTCGCCCAGCATCACTCGGGTGGTGGCAGGCGATGGGAACTCCGTGTTGAATTCCATGAAGTACTTGGGCGAACTCCCACGCCAGCCGTAGATCGACTGCCAGTCATCTCCCACACACAACAGTGATGAATGCTGGGCGCCACGCCCGACGTGCATGGCCGGGCCACGGCTGCGGATCTCGCGCAGGCTGGCGCGGATCCACGAGACGATCTGGGGCGAAACGTCCTGGAACTCGTCGATCATCAGGTGCGACAGCGGCCGTAACAGTGGGTCGCTGAGCAGCTTGAGGTTTTCCGGGGTGTTCTCGCCGAACAGCGAGAACATGCGGTTGTAGGTCATGATCGGCGGCGACTGGTCCAGCAGGTGATCTTCCAGGGCCTTCCAGAAAATGCTCAGGGCTTCGAAGAAGAAGCGGTCCGGATCATCCTTGGCGAAGCTCATCTGCCCAACCGCAGTGGGCACATCCAGCCCAAGGTTCTCGATAAATCCGGCCGCCATCACGAAACTGTCCAGCAACGGCGCCGAAGCCAGCTCGCCTTGGACCTTGTAATCGAAGCCTGGCCCTGCAGCGGCATCACCGGCCAAGCTACTCAAAAGGCGCTTTGACGATTCGTAGCTATCCATCCATATCAATGGTTTACGACAGAAAGCTTGAAACAAGGTGCGCTTTACCGCCCATTCTGCGCGCACCGACAGTTTCGCGTTGGGCCGGCTGAGCTGGGCATTTTCCCGTGAGTCGAAGCCCAGTACGACCCAGGCGTCCAGTTCAGGGATATAGCCATGGCAGTGGAATTGCGCGCCATTGATCTCCACGGTCTGGCGACTGGGCTCGATGCCCTTGATCGGCCAGGCACCTGCGCGAAACCACAGGTCCTCGATCACATCACACAGCTCTTCATCACGCTTGGCTGCCAGTTCGGTCACCGCTACGCGCTTTTGCACGTCAGGATGATCACGCTCCAGTTCCTTGAGCTGCAGGCCATGGCGCGCCAGCGGCGCAATCAGGTCGCGAAAGCGTGGGTGCCGCCCGTGCAGGTGGTGATAACAGGCATTCATCTGCTGGCGCTGGGCATCGTTGATACGCAAGTCAAAGGGGTTGCTGTCGGCATCTTCAAAGCCCGAGCGGAGGTTTTCGAACGCTTGCAGGCGTTCAAAGCCCGGCAGGCTGCGCACCATCGGCAGAATGCGCGAATGAAAGGTACGCACCACGGCCTGCGCTTCTTTCATACCAAGGGGTTGGCCCCACAGGTTGAGAATTTCCATGAGCTTGTTGATGAAGTCTTTGCGCGACTCGCGGGTAAAGGTCACCACCGTCATGGAGCTCAGCTCAAAGCCCAGGTAATGGGTAAGCAACAGGATACGCAGCACCAGCGAGGTGGATTTACCCGCACCAGCCCCGGCAATCACCGAGGTTGAAGGTGTATCGCTGAAAATCATCTTCCATTGCGCCGCGCTGGGCTGGGCATGGGCCGGTAGCAATCGCGCGACATCGGCCTTGATGCGCTTCTTCAACTCGGCGGTGAGTGGCAGGCGCCAATCATCGAACAGGCTGTCGTCCACGCTCGGCGCACGGTGCTCATCGGGGCGGAAGTCACGAATCAGCAGGACCTGCCGGCCTTCCTCGATGCCATCGGCCTTGCCTTCGCGGTAACCGTACTCCACGCCCGCCTCGTGCCCACTGCGAAAACCGTCGGCCTGCCCGTGCAACCAGGAAAACCGATGCTGGGCGCGCAAGCGGGTCAGGCCATGGCCAAATAGGCGCGCGGCCAAGCGTTTCAATAGCGGCATTTCAGCCAAGGGGCGCAGTTCGGGAGGAAGATCAGGCTTTTGTTGCGACACGCGGACTCCTGCGTTGAGCTGGGTTGTGACAAGTGCGCCATGGTCGCTGGAATCGACGCTCAGTTCCAGCCAATTGCTTTGCGGTCATGCAGTTAGGCGATGAACTGAAAGTCCAAACCCCACTAAACAATCTATGAAATCGATAGGAATCAGGCATTTTTTACGCTTTTTATCGATCATGGGATGCAGGATCATAGGGCCATCCACAGGAGACGATCATGCTTGAACTTCGACCTTTCAATTCCCTGGGCGGCGCCCACCATGGCTGGCTTGACGCCCATCACCACTTTTCATTCGCCGAGTACCACGACCCCAAGCGTATGCACTGGGGCAACCTGCGGGTGTGGAACGACGACATCATCGCGCCCGGCACCGGCTTCCCGCAGCACCCGCACCGCGACATGGAGATCATCACTTATGTTCGTGAAGGTGCAATCAGCCATGCCGACAACCTCGGCAACAAAGGCCGCACCGAGGCCGGTGATGTACAGGTGATGAGCGCGGGCACCGGGATCGCTCACAGCGAGTACAACCTGGAAGATGCGCCGACGAAGATTTTCCAGATCTGGATTATTCCGAATGAAGCCGGTTTGCCGCCTTCGTGGGGCGCCAAGCCGTTTCCGAAAGGCGACCGCGAGGGGTTTGTGACACTGGCCAGTGGCAAGGCCGGGGACAATGAAAGCCTGCGTATTCGTGCGGATGCGCGACTGGTGGCAGCGAACCTGAAAGCCGGGGAAACTGTCGAGTACCGGCTGGACGGTGGGCGTCGTGCGTATCTAGTGCCGGCGACGGGCGTGATTGAAGTCAATGGCTTGCGTGCACAAGCGCGAGACGGTGTTGCGGTAGAGAATGAACAGGTTTTGCGGGTAACCGCGATCGAGGACAGCGAAATCGTCCTGGTAGACCTGGCCTGACCTCAATCAACTGTGGGAGGGGGCTTGCCCCCGATGGATGTGTTTCAGAAAAAGAGATGCAAACTGACACGCCGCTATCGGGGGCAAGCCCCCTCCCACATTGATATTGCAGCGTTAGTCGGAGATGGCGCCGTCCACCAACACCTGCGCCTCTTCCACCAACTGCTTGAGGTGATCGTCACCGACAAAGCTCTCGGCGTAGATCTTGTAGATATCCTCGGTGCCCGATGGCCGTGCGGCAAACCAGCCGTTTTCGGTCATCACTTTCAAGCCGCCGATCGCCTGGTTATTGCCCGGCGCGTGGCTGAGGATCTGCTGGATGCGTTCGCCGGCCAGCTCGGTCGAGGTCACCTGATCGGGCGACAGCTTGCCCAGCAAGGCTTTCTGCGCCGGCGTGGCCTTGGCGTCCACGCGAATCGCAAACGGCTCACCCAGGGCATCGGTCAGGCCACGGTAGATCTGGCTCGGGTCCTGGCCTTTGCGCGAGGTCATTTCCGCTGCCAGCAACGCCGGGATCAGGCCATCCTTGTCGGTACTCCAGACCGTGCCGTCCTTGCGCAGGAACGAGGCGCCCGCGCTCTCTTCGCCGCCAAAGCCCAGCGAGCCTTCGAACAGGCCATCGGCAAACCACTTGAAGCCGACCGGCACTTCGTACAAGCGACGGCCGATGCGGGCCGCCACGCGATCGATCAAGCCGCTGCTGACCACGGTCTTGCCCACCGCCGCGTCTGCGCGCCAGTCAGGACGGTTCTGGAACAGGTAGTCGATGGACACGGCCAGGTAGTTGTTCGGCGCCAGCAGGCCGCCGGACGGGGTGACGATGCCGTGACGGTCATGGTCCGGGTCGCAGGCGAAGGCCACGTCGAACCGTTCCTTGAGACCGATCAGGCCTTGCATGGCGTAGCTGGAGGAAGGGTCCATGCGAATCTGGCCGTCCCAGTCGACGCTCATGAAGCGGAACGTTGCGTCAACTTCGGTGTTCACTACGTCGAGGTTCAGGCGGTAGTGCTCGGCAATCGCCGACCAGTAGCGCACCCCTGCTCCGCCCAGCGGGTCTACGCCCAGGCGCAGGTCGGCGCTGCGGATGGCGTCCATGTCGATCACGTTGACAAGATCGGCCACGTAGCTGTTGAGGTAATCGTGGCGATGAGTGGTATCCGCCTTGAGTGCCTGCGCATGGGTAATGCGCTTGACCCCGGCCAGTTTATTGGCCAGCAGTTCATTGGCCTTGGCTTCGATCCACTTGGTCACGTGGGTGTCGGCCGGGCCGCCGTTGGGCGGGTTGTACTTGTAGCCGCCACTCTGTGGCGGGTTGTGCGACGGCGTGATGACGATGCCGTCAGCCAGCCCGCTGGTGCGACCACGGTTGTAGCAGATGATGGCGTGGGAAATGGCCGGGGTCGGTGTGTACTCATCACCTTCGGCCAACATCACGTGCACGCCGTTGGCAGCCAGCACTTCCAGGGCACTGGCACCGGCAGGCGTCGACAATGCATGGGTGTCCAGGCCGACAAACAGCGGGCCGTTGATGCCCTGGGCTTCGCGATACAGGCAGATCGCCTGGCTGATGGCGAGCACATGCCACTCGTTGAAGCTCAGTTCGAACGAGCTGCCGCGGTGCCCGGACGTACCGAACGCCACGCGCTGAGTGGAGATTGCTGCATCAGGCTGGCCAGTGTAATAGGCCGTAACCAGTCGCGGGATATCCACCAGCAACTGGGCTGGCGCCGGCTTGCCCGCAAAAGGACTGATTGTCATGCATAAACCTCGGAAAGAAGGATTCGGAAAAAATGGCAGTTTACTGAGAGTTGGACTGCCGCGCGACGGTATCGATCCTACAACAGCAAGAGAAACTTCACGCAATCATCCCACTTGAGCCTGACGCAGGGCCTCGCTTATGGCAGCCAAGGCGATCTCTAGGTTGGGCTGCCCATGAAAGGTATGGCTCACGCGCAAGTGCTGATGATGCAGGCCGCTGACACTGAACAGCTCACCCGGTGCAATCACGACCTGCTGGGCAAGCAGGCGCTTGAAGACCTGGCGCATGTCGACGGCCTGGGTGGAGCCCAGCCAGAACGCCGCCCCGGCAGCCGGCATGCGATAACTCACCTGCTGCCCCAGATGCTGCTCAAGGCGCCCACTCATTTCAGCCGCTTGCCCCTGCAATAAATGGCGTAACGCCCGCAAGTGCGGGTCTATTCGCCCGCTCTGATAAAGTCGGGCGATGGCACGCTGGCGGATTGACGATAAGCGGAATGAGCGCAGCAAAAACTGGCGCTGTAGTTCACTGCTCATGCGCCGAGACAACAGATAGCCGTAGGGCGCTTCCGATCCGAGTACTTTCTCGAACGAAGAAAATACCATCAGCCGTTCTGGGTTCACCCACTCGCGCAGGGCCGCCTGGGGCTCCTTGAAACCCAGCTCGCCAAAGGTGTCGTTTTCCAGTAGCCAGCAACCGTACCGGTCCAGCATCTGTGCCACGCTGAGACGGTCGTGGGCAGGCAGGGCATTGCCGGATGGCAGGCTGACCTTTGACGACAGCAATACCAGGTGCACCGGTTCATCGCGCAACAGTTGATCGAGGGTCGCCAGGTCCAGGCGCCCCTCAGGGGTCCAGGGCAACTCGATGATGCGCACCGCGCAATCCTGGAAAAGGCGCAAAATCAGCCAGTCACAGGGGGATTCAACAATCACCGTGGTCCCCCGCAGCCCCAGCACCTCAATCAGGATATCCAGCACCCCGCGCAGGTCGGCACCGATGTAGATGTCGTCGGCGTGCCAGCAACGCGTGGGCGACGAGGTGTACCGCGCCGCCAGTGCCGCACGCAGTTCCCATACGCCACACGGCTGTGACCAGGGTTGCAGATGACGCGGGTACTGGCGCACCAGCTCACGCTCCAGGCGCAACAGGGTCCCATCCAGCGAAGCCAGCAACGCCGGCTCATCGCCGCTGAACACCGCCATGCATGGGCTGCGCGCCGCCGCGTAGAGACGATCGAGCAGATCGCCGCTGGCCCCTGCCACGGTGGTCGCCGAAAGCGGCCAGGCGTAATAACCCGACTTGGCCACCGAGTAGACCCTGCCCTCCTTCTCAAGCAGCGAATAGGCGTATTGGATCGTCGAGATCGATACGTTCAGGCGCCCCGCCAATTGCCGCAGTGATGGCAGCTTTACACGGGTATCGGTGCTGACTTCATTGATCAGGTTGATCATGTAGCGGTAGACCGCCTGATACGCGAAGTCCGCTTGTCGCTCGCCACGTAGCGTCATCGGCCGGACAATTGGCAGGTCGGGATATTGCCATGGGCAATGACACCTGCGCTGCGCGATTTGCCACTCTCGTTGGGTACCGGACGTTTGCGGTAGAGATGCTGTAACAAGGACATCGGCAGGCCACTGGTGTCGGTGACCCACTGTTGCAACATATCGGCCGATTGCTTGCCCTGGAGGACCTTGTGCAGCTCAGGCAAGGCCACCAGCATGCCAGGGTGGCACTGGCGCAAATAGCTTTCCAGGCGCGCGCCATGGTGGATAAACGGAGAGAACAGCAGGCACACCAGCTGTATTTCATCCAGCCCGAAGAATCGCTGTGCATCGCTACTCGGCAGCGCTGCCTCTTCATGGCTGCCGAACTGGGCCATTAATTCCTCGGGAAGCTGTTGGTGACGCATGAACTGAGAAGCCTGGCGGATAAAACCTTGTACCCCCTCTTCATACTCGAGGTCTCGCAGGTTTTGAGCCTGTAACCCACGCAGGTGCGCCATCATCAGGGGGTTGGAGTAACTGGGATGGCTGAAATGAAAGCCCAGTGGATCAGGCGAAAAAGCCATGAATTCGGTCAGTATGGGTGATACTCGCGTATCTATGTCCTCCAGCAGGTCGGCGATGCCGATGTAGGCCAGGTGACGATAGCCAGCCTTGCAGGGGTTGGCACTTGCGACATAATGCTCGCCGTAGACCTCGCGGTAATAGCCCGCGCTCCATTCGTCCATGCGCGCGAACAACCCTGTTAGCGACAGCGGCCAGGTGCTGGCGATCGGAACGCCGGCGCTCTGGGCGGTTTTCTTCAGCCAGGCCAGAAACTGGCCTTGCTTGCGCGGGGAATCGCCACTGACCAGAGCATGCACCCCGCCATTCCAAGTGGTCACACGCTGGTAGAAATTCCCAAGTGCCAGATAGGTGTCGCTGCACAAGGTGGCCCGGCAATCACCGGAGCTCAGGTGGCCGATCATCAGCATGTTGCGCTGGCTGATTTCTCGCCCCACAGCAGAGACCGGCCGTTGATGGTTGAAGGGCAGCACTTCCTGATTCTCCACCATCAGCAGTTCAACCCTCGGATCATCGTGCAGGAACAAGCGCCCGTAACCCTGATTGAGACTGTCGAGCCTGCTCTCGGTCATACCCGAATGGCGCAACGTCGCCACCCGCAGCTTGAAGGTTCGTGGCGCGCGCCCGGCGATGGTCAACTGTGCGGCACGTAGCAATGCCAGGGTGCAGCTGCTGACTTCACCCCCACCGTGGGCCATCAACACCTTGTACTCTCCCACCTGTTCCATGCCACCTGCGGCCACGACAATTCGCTGGACCAACAACTGAAGCGCTGTTCGCTCTGCACGATTAAAGTGCCCGACCAAACGCTGCAGAACTTGCTGGTAAACATAATTCATAGCCTGTTCGTGAATAGTACTCATCATTCTACTACCTGAGTTGAAATGTCAGTTTCGAACAACTACTGAGCGTAGTTGCCCGATCTATTACGCGCATGGATAGTTCCGCATCACTTCGTGCAACGCCAAATAAACAGTAGCACCGCGCAACAAAACGATACGGACACTCCCGGATATAGTCCAAGCCCTGAACCCCTCCACCCTTTGATTTAACTGGGCTAAAACAAGGTCAGGCTGGAAGCCCTAGGAATATTCCGACAATCGCCTACGCACTTTTAACCAAGCATTCAAAGACGTATCCGACACATTAAATGACCCACTTTCCCATTTATTGGATTGTGGATCGTCATGGATATAACGACTTCCCTGTTTCCACACGAATGCTGCGATTGTTGCCTGGGGCACTCGCGATTGCAGTGTTTGATATTCAATCATTGCTCAGTCCTTGAGATGAATGTGAAGGCGCAATTATCAGCGCTGGAATAATGATTAATAGATACAGAACCCGGCCGAAAACCAGTGCAGATAAATCACCAGCGCCTGCTTTAATTACACGCACACAAAGACGCCGCGCTGGATTTCAGGGCGGCGTCAAAGAGAAAGGCCGGATTCATGGGCTAAAGCGCCAGCTGGATACCTGACGGGCTGTGCAGGTTCAGCCTTGTCAAATGGCGCATTTGCCTCATGCGGCGGGTGGTAGGAAGGCTGGTTTAAGAATCTTCCTACGCCCTAAACAGCTTCAACCTGCAACGCAACGCGTTCGCGGCACGGGCATTCGTCCATGTAGCGGTGCGCTTCCACGAACTGGCTGAAGGGAAACACCGTGGTCTTCAGCGGCACCAACACGCGGTCGGCGGTCAGTTGGTTGATATCCCGCAAGGCGCGCTGCAAGGCCACCTGGTCCTGGATGATGCCCAGTTCGGGTTTGCCGGTGAAGTTACCAATGCAGTGCACAAAGAACTGAATGTTCTTCTGGAACGCCGCACACGCCGGGAATGGCGTCTGGTTACCGCCTTGCAAGCCATACAGCACCAGGCTGCCACGCGGTGCCAGCACATCGCCGAGCAACGACATCTGCGGGCCGCCCAAGCCATCGAACACCACGTCGACACCGCGGTTGTCGGTGAATTTGTTGATTTGCATGAGCAGGTCCTGCTCTTCGGTGACGATGACCTTTTCCGCACCAAGGGACAACAGGTACTCACGCTCCGCGCTGTCCTTGGTCGCGGCAATCACCCGCACACCCAGGGCCTTGCCCAGTTGCACAAAGGACGGGCCGGCACAATGACTGGCATCCGTCACCAGGGCAAACTGCCCAGGCTTGACCCGGGCCAGATCCACATAAGCAAAATACGCAATCAACAGCGGCGTGTAGTGCACACTGGCTTCGATCGGGCTCAAGACATCCGGATAGCGGGTCAAGGCCGAACGGGGCAGGACGATCTGCTCGCCATACACCGGGTAATCATTGGGGCTTTCCGCCGGAAAGCTGGCGACTTTGTCGCCCACGGCCAAATCATCCACGCCGTCGCCGACGGCGACCACCACCCCGGCCATCTCATGGCCAAGGCCGGACGGCAAGCGTGCGTGGGAAGACGCCAGGTTCTGGCGCCACAGAATGTCATACCAGCTGATGCCGATCGCTTCGACACGCACCTGCACTTCGCCCGGTGCGGGCTGCGCGGCTGCATGCTCTTCGCATTTGAGCACCTCGGCCGGACCAAACTTGTGAAAACGGATCGTGCGGGACATCGCAAACCTCGTCAAAGTAACCTCTAATGCCATGAACTCTATCTGGGCTTTCCGGGTAAGACCACCGGTCGCCATTAATAGTCAACATGCCTATCATTGATTCCGCATCTGCGGAATAGACCTCAAGTATCGTAGGAAAACTCAATTTTCCTGTGCAGAGTAACAGCCTTTCCCCGTAAGATTCATGCCGGTCATTGTTTACATGTGGCCGCTCTCGTCAAGTTTGCTGACTCTTCCAGGACACAAGATGAACCGTAACGACCTGCGTCGTGTCGACCTTAACCTCTTGATCGTATTCGAAACCTTGATGCATGAGCGCAGCGTGACCCGCGCTGCCGAGAAACTGTTCCTTGGCCAGCCGGCCATCAGTGCGGCGTTGTCACGCCTGCGTGGGCTGTTTGATGATCCGCTGTTTGTGCGCACCGGTCGCAGCATGGAGCCGTCGGCCCGGGCGGTGGAAATCTTCGCCCTGCTCTCCCCGGCCCTGGACTCGATTTCCACCGCCGTCAGCCGTGCCGCCGAGTTCGACCCGGCCACCAGCACGGCGGTATTCCGCATCGGCCTGTCCGACGACGTTGAATTCGCCCTGCTGCCCCAACTGCTCAAACGCCTGCGCGCCGAAGCCCCCGGCATCGTGCTGGTGGTGCGCCGCGTCAACTATATCCTGATGCCGGGCCTGCTGGCCTCCGGCGAAATCTCCATCGGCGTCAGCTACACCGCCGACCTCCCGGCCAACGCCAAGCGCAAAGTGCTGCGCCGCAGCCTGCCGAAACTGCTGCGTGCCGACAGCGTGCCAGGCTCCTTGAGCCTGGACGACTTCTGCTCGCGCCCCCACGCGCTGGTGTCGTTTGCCGGCGACCTGAGTGGGTTTATTGACGAAGAACTGGAGAAGCTCGACCGCAAACGTCACGTGGTCTTGGCGGTGCCGCAGTTCAACGGGCTGGGGACGTTGTTGGCGGGTACTGACATCCTGGCGACCGTGCCGGATTATGCGGCAGAGGCATTGACGTCGGCGGGTGGATTGCGGGCGGAGGATCCGCCGTTGCCGGTGCGTTCGTTTGAACTGCATATGGCGTGGCGCGGGTCGCA
Organism: Pseudomonas azotoformans; assembly: GCF_900103345.1. NCBI lineage: Bacteria > Pseudomonadati > Pseudomonadota > Gammaproteobacteria > Pseudomonadales > Pseudomonadaceae > Pseudomonas > Pseudomonas azotoformans. Next base: position 1,345,399 of record NZ_LT629702.1, on the reverse strand, counting down.
GGATAACGACCCGGGAGAGCGGTGGTTGCGGTCGCGGATTCAGATGTTTTTTGGCGACCCTGAGAGTCTTTAGGCGTAGCCGGGCAGGCTGTTTATCTGATCATTTCTGCCTTTCCACAAACCATGGAGCTCCATTCACTTCCAGTGGATTGCCACACCAGGGGCATATCCGAGGGTATGCATGGATAGTTTGAAAAGGATGCCCCCAATGGCCTGCCAAGTACTGCGTCGGATCCTAGACTGAGCAGAATAGAGGCCAAGGTAGCCGCAGCAGCATGCATGCGCCTGCGGAAAAGGGTACCGACGGCATCCAGCAAGCCAGGGCAGAACCGGCAATGAAGAATGTGAGAAGGAAGGAGAATTACATTTCGGGTACTTCGGCATGCCCATCCCCATGAACGCCCATCTTCACGTCGACTTTATAAACCCGGTAGTTTCAATTGCGCCGTAAAAGCGTATTCGGCGCCACACCAAACGCCTTGCGAAACGCATGGCTGAAATGCGAGAAGTCAGAAAACCCGAAGTCCAGCGCGGCCTGCGAGACACTGCGCACCTGGCCACGCTCGATCGCTTCCCGGCTGGCATTCAGCCGTTCTCTCCAGATCTCTGCCGCAGGGGTTTTCTGGTAGCGCGCAAAGGCACGCGTAACGGTGCGGGTAGACACATTGTGGGCTTGGGCGATGACCTCGATCGACAGGTCCGGCTCGGCCAGATGGCGTTGGATGTACTGCATGATGCGGCCGTAGAGGTCCAGCTCCTGGTGAACGGCCTTCAGGTCCTGAAGTTCCAGGCTGATCACCAGCAGGTCGAGCAACGCCTCTGAATAACGACTGGAGATGCCTTCATCCTGGAATGCAGCAGGCGTATTGGCCGCGTGGCGCAGCATTTCACGCAAGGGGATCACGCCAGGCCGTCGATCATCGAGGACCATCGCGGTGTAATCCGCAATACGCGGCAGGCGTTCACTGAGCAGGGCTCGCGGGATGCGCACCAGGTGGTTTTCGGTACCACCGAGGCTGAATCGGAACGCTTGCGTTGCGTCATAAAGAAACAAATTACCGGTTGCCAGGCTGGCTTTCCTGCCGCCCTGTTCAATCTGGCCATGACCGTTTCGGGCAAACCCCAACCATAAATCGTCGGCCGGACCGCTGCGCAGATGCTGCTCGGAACGCTCCCAGTAATGCAGTGGCGATGACAGCGAACAGATGTCCAGAGCGCCTAACGCATTGACCGCGAGCGCGCCATCGAAACTGCTCTGGGACAGGGGTTTGCTGTCGGCCGCCAGGCAATGGCGACAGACCACTTCTTTCCAGTATTCAAAGCGACGGGGTGCGGCGACAGCGAGGGTCGAATACTGAGTACTTGGATTCATGACACTGACCTCGGTACAGCAATGCAGTAAGAGCTGGAAAAGGTGTTACCGGCTTTTCAGCGCTAGCAATTAACAGGCCAGGCGCCTTCACGGGCGCAGGTGAGTGATCGACACGCGTCTGTCACCGACATTGTCTCCCCTCGCCCGTATGCCGGGTGACGACCTCGCCCTACCCATTAAGAGGCACGGCCCCGTGTGTTTACAGCGGTGGTGCACCAACCTCGATCATGCCCGCGCGCGCCTGCTTACGCTGTCTTTTCCAACCAAACGGTTGTCTCGACGAACCAAGCGGCTGCTCGTCGTCACGCCTAATTTCCACCTCACAGCAACTCAACCCCCGCTGATGAGGCTCGCCATGCATCGACCCTGTTCACCCCCCTTGGCTGACACCTCCTGGCTCCTGCAGAGGCGCGACCTCGTGCCTGAAGAGTCGGCGTATTGGTTGATCGAGTGGGGGGCGATGAAGCTGCTGCACCGACGACAGGCCGCCAAGCGCGGCCAGCCGCCCAAGTACTGATGCCCAACCGTAGGCCTGAACCAAAATAACGAGGAGCTCAACATGGAATCTGCAATCGACACACATCTCAAATGCCCGCGCACCCTGTCTCGCCGCGTGCCCGATGAGTACCAGCCGCCCTTTGCAATGTGGGTGGCACGCGCCGACGAGCATTTGGAACAGGTGGTGATGGCTTACTTCGGCGTGCAGTATCGCGGCGAAGCGCAGCGCGCAGCCGCGCTGCAGGCGATGCGTCATATCGTCGAAAGTTTCAGCCTGGCCGATGGCCCGCAGACTCATGACTTGACCCACCACACCGACAACAGCGGCTTCGATAACCTGATTGTGGTCGGCTACTGGAAAGACCCGGCGGCTCACTGCCGCTGGCTGCGCTCGGCGCCGGTCAACGCCTGGTGGGCATCAGAGGACAGGCTCAACGACGGCCTTGGCTATTTTCGCGAGATCAGCGCACCACGCGCCGAGCAATTCGAGACGCTGTACGCCTTCCAGGACAACCTACCCGGTGTCGGCGCGGTCATGGATCGCATCAGCGGCGAAATCGAAGAGCACGGTTATTGGGGCTCGATGCGCGACCGCTTCCCCATCTCGCAGACGGACTGGATGAAGCCGACGAGCGAGCTGCAAGTGATCGCCGGTGACCCGGCCAAAGGTGGGCGCGTGGTGGTGCTGGGGCATGACAACCTCACGCTGATCCGTTCCGGCCAGGACTGGGCGGATGCCGAGGCTGAAGAGCGCTCGCTGTACCTCGACGAAATCCTGCCGACCTTGCAGGACGGCATGGACTTCCTGCGAGACAACGGCCAACCGCTGGGCTGCTACAGCAACCGGTTCGTGCGCAATATCGACCTGGACGGCAACTTTCTCGACGTCAGCTACAACATCGGTCACTGGCGCTCGGTGGAGAAACTCGAACGCTGGGCCGAATCCCACCCGACCCACCTGCGTATTTTCGTGACCTTCTTTCGCGTGGCCGCGGGCTTGAAGAAGTTGCGGCTGTACCACGAAGTATCGGTATCGGACGCCAAGAGCCAGATCTTCGGGTACATCAACTGCCACCCGCAGACCGGCATGTTGCGCGACGCGCAAGTATCGCCCGCCTGACGCCAGCCCTGACTCCACTTTTAGCCCTGCGCTTTGCCTGACTGGCGATAGCGGGGCTCTTTTTGCCCGCAAAAAGGATCCTCGACCATGAAACAGTTTCGTTACCTGTCGCTTGCAGCCCTCCTCCCCAGCCTTTGCGCCCACGCTGTCGAGGTAGCCCCTGGCGACTACGAGCAGTTACCCGCTGATGCAACGCTTGGCCTGCTCTACTACCAGCACTCCACCACGAAGAGTGCCTACGCCCAAGGCCACAAAATCAGTTCCGATTTCGACCTGACTTCCGACGTCGGCATTCTGCGACTGCTGCACGTCTACCAGCTAAGCGAGCGACTCACCGTCTCGCCACAACTCCTGTTGCCCTTCGGCCATGTCTCAAGCGGCGGTGACGCTTCCGCCTTGGGCAACACCAGTGGCGTGGGCGACCTCATTCTCACCGCGCCGCTCAAATACACGCTAAACGATGCCAAAGACGTCCTCGGCGCCACTGCTTACCTCTACGTGCCTAGCGGCAACTACGATAAGAACGACGCGCTCAACCTGGGCGAGAACCGCTGGAAGGTTGACCTCCAGGCGGCCTACATCAAGCACTTCTCGGAAAAGTGGGCCGTCGACCTCGTAGGCGATGCCATTTGGTATGGCGACAACAACGACTTCGGCGCCAACTCCGCCCGCAGGGAGCAGGACGTTTCCTACGAAACCCAGTTGATGGGCCGCTACATGCCTGACCCGACCACCGCGCTGGCCATTGGCTTTGGCCACAACTGGGGCGGTGAAACCCAGGTCGCGGGTGTCAACCAGGACGACAAGATGCAGACCACCAACTTTCGCGTCACCGCCACCAAGTTCGTCACCGCCAAGGACCAGCTTCAGCTGCAACTGGGCCGCGACCTGTCCGTGGAGAACGGGCCAAAGGAAAACTTTCGCATGAACCTGCGTTACGCACGGGTTTTCTGACCCCTGTCCGCCTGGATCAAACGGTTGTCCTCACCAGCCAAGCGTGTGCGCGAGAGCAGATCTAACGTGTACCCGTCAGCCGTAGCCAATGAGATTGTCCCCACTGAAACGGAGAAATCACACATGACCGACCAACAACCCGCCCTGGAACAACAGCCCTCCCTCTACACGCGACTCGGGGGCTACGACGTTATCTATCAGTTCGCCGGCGCCGTCTTGAGAAAAACAATGGGCCACCCTGCCATCGGGCACATCTGGGCCCATATGTCCGAATCAACGTTCCAGAAAGAACACATCAATTTTGTCGATTTCCTCTCTGAGCACTGGGGCGGAAGCGCCAAATACCGGGGGCGGGATATGGTCACCGCACATCGGGGCATGGGGCTTACCGAGGTGCACTGGCAAGCCGTGCTCGATTGTCTCGAGGAGTGCTACAACGACTACGACCTGGCGGCGAACCTGCGCAAAGAGGTCAATGACTTTCTCATCAAGTTCAAGCCGGCGGTGATAGGTAGCCCCTCCTATCGGGACGTCGTACTCGCCCACCCTGAAATGGACCCCGCCAAGGGCATGAAAAGCGTCGGCGTTATCTGGCCCAAACACGAGAAGTCATCTGCGCAAGACGCAACGCCTGAACCCCAGAAATAAGCCGTTTGGATCTTCAGGGCATACGCCCTGCTGCCGGGGTTCGCCCTGGCAGCTGAAGCTCACGGGACACACCCGTCCCTTTCAACCAAATGGCTGTCTTGCTCAACCAAGCGCCGTTCGATCACCAGAGATAGCTTAGTCACAGATCCCAGTCACGCGGACACCTTTGCAGGACCTCGCCGCGAGACATGTGCACAGACATTTGCCAGCCCACTTCAGGAAACAGGACGTCTCATGGCCATCATCCGCCCGACTGTCGAACAACTGCAGGACCTCGCCACCAGCCTGCACATACAGCTGACACGCGAACAAGCCAGCGAATATCTGGCGCTCATGCAACCCAGTTTCGATGCGTACGACCTGGTCGATGATCTGCCCGATTTCACACCGCTGGTGCGCTACGAGCGCAGCGCGGGCTATCGCCCCTCGCACACTGAAAACACGCTCAACGCCTGGTACTACAAGACGGAAGTGATGGGCGCCAGTTCAGGCACGCTGGCGGGCAAGACCGTCGCTCTCAAAGACAACATCGCCCTGGCCGGCGTCCCGATGATGAACGGCGCCGCGCCACTGGAGGGGTTTGTCCCTTCGTTCGACGCCACCGTGGTCACGCGTTTGCTCGATGCCGGCGCGACCATCCTAGGCAAAGCCACCTGCGAGCACTACTGCCTCTCGGGGGGCAGCCACACCTCTGACCCAGCCCCAGTGCACAACCCTCATCGTCACGGTTACGCCGCTGGCGGTTCCTCATCGGGCAGCGCTGCCCTGGTCGCCGCCGGCGAGGTGGACATCGCCGTAGGCGGCGACCAAGGTGGCTCCATCCGCATCCCGTCGGCTTTCTGCGGAACCTACGGAATGAAGCCAACCCATGGCCTGGTGCCCTACACCGGCATCATGGCGATTGAAGCGACCATCGATCACGTCGGCCCGATTACCGCCAACGTGCGCGACAACGCGTTGATGCTGCAGGCCATGGCCGGTTCCGATGGCCTCGACCCACGCCAGGCAGAGCCGCAGGTCGATGACTATGGCAGCTACCTGGGGCGGGGCGTGAGCGGGCTCAGAATCGGCGTCGTGCAGGAAGGGTTCGCGCTGGCCAATCAAGACCCACGCGTGGCGGACAAGGTGCGCGAGGCCATCGCCCATCTCGAGGCCTTGGGCGCGCAGGTCGAGCCGGTGTCCATTCCCGAACACAACCTGGCGGGATCGCTGTGGCACCCCATCGGCTGCGAAGGTCTGACCATGCAGATGATGCATGGCAACGGCGCCGGTTTTAACTGGAAAGGCCTGTACGACATCGGCCTGCTGGACAAACAAGCCGGCTGGCGCGAACAGGCCGACCAATTGTCCGCGTCTCTCAAGCTCTGCATGTTCGTCGGCCAATACGGCCTGACGCACTACCACGGGCGTTACTACGCCAAGGCCCAGAACCTGGCGCGCTTTGCCCGGCAAGGCTATGACAAGGCATTGCACTCCTATGACCTGCTGGTGATGCCGACCACCCCCATCACGGCCCAACCGCACCCGCCAGCGCACTGCTCGATCACCGAATACGTGGCGCGTGCCCTGGAAATGATCGGCAACACCGCGCCTCAGGACATCACCGGACATCCCGCCATGTCGATTCCGTGCGGCTCGGTGGACGGCATGCCCGTCGGCTTGATGCTGATCGCCAGGCACTACGCTGAAGGCACGATCTACCAGGCGGCGGCGGCGTTCGAAGCCGCGGTGGACTGGCGCACGCTCTAAGTTTCAACCCTGCAAAACAATAAGAACGACCGGCACGTTTCAATCACTCCACAACCGCGTTGACTGATAGGAGATACCTCAATGAGTCCATCTACGCCCACTTCTGCGAGCACCTCGACACCCGGCGAAAGAGCCTGGGCATTGTTTCAAGTCCTCAAGAGCAAGGAGCTCATCCCACAGGGTTACGTCGAGCAGCTCACGCAATTGATGGAGCACGGCTGGAGCCCGGAAAACGGCGCCCGCGTGGTCGCCAAGGCCTGGGTCGATCCGCAGTTCCGGGCGCTGTTGCTCAAGGACGGCACCGCCGCCTGCGCCCAGTTTGGCTACACCGGCCCGCAGGGCGAATACATCGTCGCCCTGGAAGACACGCCCCAGCTGAAAAACGTGATTGTCTGCAGCCTGTGTTCATGCACCAACTGGCCTGTGCTCGGCCTGCCGCCGGAGTGGTACAAGGGCTTCGAGTTCCGCGCGCGCCTGGTCCGAGAGGGCCGCACCGTCCTGCGCGAGCTGGGCACCGAGCTGCCGAACGACATGGTGGTCAAGGTCTGGGACACCAGCGCCGAAAGCCGCTACCTGGTGCTGCCGGTACGGCCTGAAGGCACCGAGCACATGAGCGAGGAGCAGCTTCAGGCCCTAGTGACCAAAGACGTGCTGATCGGCGTCGCCCTGCCCCGCGTTGATTGAGACAAGCAACGCCCCATCGTTCAATTACCGGAGTTTCAATTATGGATGGTTTCCACGATCTCGGCGGTTTCCAAGGCTTTGGCAAAGTCCCTCACACCATCAATAGCCTGGACTATAAGAAGGTCTTCAAGCAGGACTGGGAGCACCTGGCCTACAGCTTGATGTTTATCGGTGTCGATCAGCTGAAGAAGTTCAGCGTGGACGAAGTGCGTCACGCTGTCGAACGCCTGGATGTTCGCCAACATGTCGGCACCCAATACTACGAACGCTATGTCATCGCGACCGCTACCCTGCTGGTCGAAACCGGCGTGCTCACCCAGGCCGAGCTGGACCAGGCGCTGGGTAGCCACTTCAAGCTGGCGAACCCGGCACATGCTGAAGGCCGTGCCGCGATCACCGGGCGAGCACCGTTTGAGGTCGGCGATCGGGTGGTGGTGCGCGACGAATATGTGGCGGGACATATCCGCATGCCGGCCTACGTACGCGGCAAGCAGGGCGTGGTGTTGCATCGCACCTCGGAAAAATGGCCTTTCCCGGATGCCATCGGTCACGGCGATACCAGCGCGGCGCATCAGCCGACCTACCACGTCGAGTTCCACAGCAAAGACCTGTGGGGCGACGCGGCAGATGAAGGTTTCGTGGTGGTCGACCTGTTCGAAAGCTACCTGGACCCGGCCGAGGGCCGTCCAGCGGTGAACGTGTGATGGACGGCGCCCAGGCGGGCCGACTGCCGGTGACCGTGCTTTCCGGCTTCCTCGGCGCCGGCAAGACCACCCTGCTCAACCACATCCTGCGCAATCGCGAGGGCCTGAGAGTCGCGGTCATCGTCAACGACATGAGCGAGATCAACATCGATGCCGCAGAGGTGCAGCGCGATGTATCGCTGCACCGTGGCCGCGATGAGTTGATCGAGATGAGCAATGGCTGTATCTGCTGCACGCTGCGCGCCGATCTGCTCGAACAGATCAGCGCGCTGGCGCGTCAACAGCGCTTCGACTACCTGCTTATCGAATCCACCGGGATCTCGGAGCCGATGCCGGTCGCGGAGACGTTCGCCTTCCTTGACGCCGAGGGCTTCAGCCTCAGCGAACTGGCGCGGCTCGATACCTTGGTGACTTTGGTCGACGGCAGCTGTTTTCAAGCATTGCTGGAGTCACCGGACAGCGTCGCCCGCGACGATGCCCAGGTAGACGCGCCCAGACGCCCGCTGGCGGACCTGCTGATTGAGCAGGTGGAGTACGCCAACGTGATCCTCGTCAACAAACTGGACCTGATCGACGAGCCGGCCTATCAGGCTGTGCGGGCGATCCTTGCGGGCCTCAACCCGACCGCACGGATCCTGCCGATGACCCAGGGCAACGTCAGGTTGGCCAGCATCCTCGATACCCGTCTGTTCGATCTACCCAGCCTTGCGGCAGCGCCGGGCTGGATGCGCAAGCTGGAGCCTGACAGCGCAACGGCGTCCGAGTCGGACACCTACGGTGTGACCTCCTGGGTGTACCGCGAGCGCGCACCGTTTCACCCCCAGCGCTTGCTCGACTTTCTCAAGCGCCCCTGGAGCAACGGGCGCCTGTTGCGCAGCAAAGGTTACTTCTGGCTTGCCAGCCGACACCTGGAAACCGGCTTGCTGGTGCACAGCGGCAAGCAATTCCAGTGGGACTATGTGGGGCATTGGTGGAGCTTCATAGCGCCGTCGCAATGGCCAAAGGACGAATACCGCTTGCAAGGCATCATGGCCAAGTGGGACGGCGTGGTCGGCGACTGTCGGCAGGAGCTGGTCTTTATCGGCCAGGACCTCGATACACAGGCGTTGCAGCGCGAACTCGACCATTGCCTGCTCAGCCCCGAGGAAATCGCCGCGGGCCCGGCGGCCTGGCCCGCCCTGCCGGGGGCGACGGCCTTTGACACCCGTGCCTTGTCGGCCAGCCCGACGGCTTCCATTTAACCGAGCTAGAGGTGTTTATGCTTTTTTTCAGCCGCACCGCCCGCTGGGTCTTGGCGCCGCTCGCCGACAGGTTGGAGCAACCTGACCAGGCCAGCGCGCCCGTGTCGTCGAATAATCCATTACTGCGCCGCCTGCTGACCGGCGTCGACCACCTGCTGCAGGAGCGGCAAACCCTGAAGGCCCAGGCACGTGCGCTGGCTGCGCAAGTCGCCCAATTGGAAGCACACCTGGCCGATCGTAACCAACAGACGCGCCAACATGAGGCGTACTGGGACCTGGTCAGCCAAGGCGCGGATGAACTGTTCTGGGCACTGGAACTGCAGGGCACCCCAGCCCCCGCGCCGACCTCTGCCATGCAGTGGGCGGGACCGACGTCGATCCAGGTCCAGGGGGTTGATCAACTGAGCCGATGGAGCGACCAGTTGCACCCGGCAGACCAGCCAGTGCATCTGGATGCGCTCACCCGGCATCTGGCCGATCGCAGTGGGCGCACGCCGTTTGCGTTGGACGTGCGCATGAAGCCTGTCGGCGACGGCGACTATCGCTGGTGCCGGGTCAGCGGTGTAGCGCGACGTGACGCACAAGGCATGGCACTGGCCATTGGCGGCAGCGTGCGTGATATCCACGAGCAGTACCAGCATCACGAGGCCCTTGAGTTGGCGGCCACCCGCTTCGATATATCTCGGGAGATGCTGCATGACGGGCTGTGGGATATCGAGGTGGTGGCCGGCGACCCGGCGAACCCGAAGAACACCATCTGGTGGTCGTCACAAATGCGCCGGCTGCTGGGCTGCAACACCGTCGAGGAGTTCCCCAACACCCTGGAAAGCTGGACCTCGCGCCTGCACCCCGAGGACAGCGCGCGGGCCATTGCGGCGTTTGTCGCCCATGTTGAAGACCGTAGCGGCAAGACCCCTTTCGACGTTGACTATCGCCTGAAACACCAGAACGGCACTTACCGCTGGTTTCGTGGCCGCGGGCAAACCCGCCGTGCGCAGGACGGCTCCCCGCAGCGGGTGGTCGGCGCGATCACCGATATCCACGCCCGCCATGAAGAAAGCACGATGCGCGAGGCGCAGGCACAACAGCATCGGGTGATGCAGGACACCCTCAACAAGCTCACGCAGATTGTCGCCACCATCCAGGGCATTGCCAGCCAGACCAACCTGCTGGCGTTGAACGCCGCCATCGAGGCGGCGCGCGCCGGCGATGCCGGGCGCGGGTTTGCGGTGGTCGCCGATGAAGTGCGCAAACTCGCCACCCGTACCAGCCAGGCAACCCAGCAAGCGGCCGAGATGATGCACAACTGATCAGATGAACATCCCACGCGGCAGGCGTGGACACACAACCTATTCCAACAATAACAATCGGGTGCGTTATGCGCGATTACACCTCAGCAGTGAACTCTTTCGACTTTCTACAATTGGCCGCCCGGGATTTGCACGGCGAGCTGAATGCCTTGAATGCCTGTATCGAATGTTGCGACCGGCACGCCGAGGGCGATGCCGTCGCGTTGTATTGCGAAACGCGGGATGACCGCGCCACGCGCCACACCTTCCGCGAACTACAGGACCACGCGGCGCGCTTCGGCAATTTCCTGCGCGAGCAAGGCGTCCAACCGGGAGATCGTGTCGCGGGCCTGATGCCGCGCACGGTTGAATTGTTGATCGTCATTCTGGGGACCTGGCGTATCGGCGCGGTCTACCAGCCGCTCTTTACCGCCTTCGGTCCCAAGGCCATTGAGCAGCGGTTGGGTTGCTCGAAGGCACGCTGGATCGTGACCGATGCCCTCAACCGCCCCAAGCTGGATGATGTCAGCGACTGCCCGCCCATCATCGTGGCCGACGGTGCCCCGGCGCATCCGAGCGATTACGACTTCTGGCGTACGCTGGATCAGTACCCGACGCAATGCACACCGCAATTGCTGGACGCCGGTGCACCGTTTTTGCTGATGTGCACCTCCGGAACCACGGGGCCGGCCAAGCCGCTGGAGGTGCCCTTGAGCGCCCTCCTGGCCTTCAAGGGCTACATGCGTGAAGCGATCGATCTGCGCGAAGACGACCGTTTCTGGAACCTGGCCGACCCGGGTTGGGCCTATGGCCTGTATTACGCGGTCACCGGCCCGTTGGCGTGCGGCCACGCCACGCTGTTCTATGACGGCGCTTTCTCGGTGGACACCACCTGCCGGATCATCAAAAAATACGCGATCAGCAACCTGGCCGGCTCGCCTACGGCCTATCGCTTGCTGATCGCGGCGGGCGCGGAGTTCGCCGGCGCGGCGCGAGGTCAGTTGCGTGTGGTCAGCAGCGCCGGCGAGCCGCTCAACCCACAAGTCATCCGTTGGTTTGCCGAACAAGCCGGCGTGGTCATCCATGATCATTACGGTCAGACCGAAATCGGCATGGTGCTGTGCAATCACCATGGGTTGCAGCACCCTGTTCGTGAGGGCTCGGCCGGTTACGCGATGCCGGGCCATCGAATTGTCGTGCTCGATCATCAGCACCGGGAACTGCCGGCCGGCCAGCCTGGCGTGTTGGCGGTGGACCGCGAGCGCTCGCCCCTGTGCTGGTTCAGTGGATACTTCGGCATGCCGACCCAGGCGTTTGTCGGCCGTTATTACTTGAGCGGCGATATCGTTGAGCTCAATGACGACGGCAGTATCAGCTTCGTCGGCCGCAACGACGACGTGATCACCACCTCGGGCTATCGCGTCGGGCCGTTTGATGTGGAGAGTGCTCTCATCGAACACCCGGCCGTGGTTGAGGCTGCCGTCATCGGCAAACCCGACCCGCAACGTACGGAGCTGATCATGGCGTTTATCGTGTTGAACCGTGAGTACCTGCCCAGCGCCGAGTTGGCTGAGGTGCTGCGCCTGCATGTCCGACAGCGCCTGGCCGCACATGCGTACCCCCGGGAAATCGAATTCGTCGAGCAACTGCCCAAGACCCCCAGCGGCAAGTTGCAGCGATTCATCCTGCGCAACCAGGAAATCGCCAAGCAGCAGGTACTCGCCACATGACCCGGCGGTGGAGGCTGGCGTGCTGAGCCGCTCGGAGTTCCAGCGCCGGGCGCTGGAGGTGTTCAAGGAGCGCAGTTTCAGCCCGGTCAGCATGCTTGAACTGGCGGCGCACGTTGGAATTAGCCCGAGAGCGATTTATCAACATGTACAGAGCAAAGAGGCAATGCTATTTGAATGGCTGATGGAGCTGTATCACGCGTTGTTGTCGCACGTTGACCTGATCAAAACGCGAAGATTGACGCCTGCGCAACGCGTGACAAAACTGATCGAAGGCCATCTCCAATTGCATGAACACATTACCGGGCACTTCAAGCTAGCGGTCATGGACGCCAATTGCCTGGGCGGCAAGATCTGAAATCCATCCGAATCCATCTTGGTCTCTGTCAGGAATCGCCACTCGCGATCGCTCGCAAACCTGATGCAACCGGGGGCAAAACTGGGGGCATATTTGAACTTTTTCTGCCTGAAAATATTGTTCTAGAGCCTAGTCAAAATTTTCTTCGGAAGCTCTGTCAACATGGAGCAGCTATGACTGACAGCTCTCGGCCAATAGCGGCCGTTCTGGAATGGTAGGAAACGACCGATAACTGTCTTCGATACGCAACTTTCGCCCGGAAGCGGCTCGATTGTAAGAATATGGCGGAGAGCTGCAAAACCGCCTACGCTTATAGAATGATTCCTCGAACGCCTTGCCCATCTGGTGGTATAGAGCCGAGAGATCTGACTTCCTTTGACCGTCCGCTTAACACCCACCCGGGCCAACCCTCGCCTATCGCCAGCAACTGGCCCCTGAGTCCGGTCCACACGACCAGCAGTACGGCGCAACGGGTAAAAGCCAGACCCAGTCCCCCCACCTGCCGTTCAAACGCGACCGATGCCGCAGCACCTCAGGAAACGGGGGCGCTGTTCACGTTCTGCCATGAGGTCAATCCGTATGTATCGGCCGAGCACGATTCCTTACCAGCAGCATCGAGGGTTCAGCCGAACCTTCACTCAGGGGCATTTGAGCCTTGGATTGTTCTTTCCCATGGAGGCCTTCGACGGGGACACTCCGAGCATGCTCAACCAGGTCACACTGGCTAAACAAGCCGAGGCGCTGGGCTTCTGCGCGCTCTGGTTTCGCGACGTGCCGCTTCGCGACCCTGGCTTCGGGGATGTCGGCCAAGTCTTCGACCCCTGGGTTTACCTGGGTTATATGGCCGCCCATACCTCGGAGATTGCACTTGGCACCGCCTCCATCGCCATCCCGCTGCACCATCCCCTGCACACGGCCAAGGCGTCAGCCAGCGTCGATCAGTTGAGCACTGGTCGCTTGATTCTGGGGGTTGCTTCGGGAGATCGGCCAGTGGAGTTTTCGGCGTTTGGCGTCGATCCCGAAAGGCGTGGAGAGATCTTTCGAGAACACTACGAAGTGATTCGCCGTGCCCACAGTACCAGTTTTGAGCCCATCCACTGGAGCACTGGTGAAATGCAAGGCGCAGACCTGATTCCGAAACCTACCACCCAATTCATTCCAATGCTCGTGACCGGCAACAGTCGCCAGTCACTGGATTGGATCGCGCGTGAGAGCAACGGATGGATCAACTATCCACGCATTCCGAACATGCAGCGGCTGGTCGTGGAAGATTGGCGACTGGAGGTCACGAAACAATGTGGTTCTGTGTATAAGCCCTTTACTCAGTCGCTGTACATCGATCTCGATGAGAATCCGTCCACGCCACCCACACGTATCCATTTGGGTTTCAGACTGGGACGTTACCATCTACGGTTTTTGCTGGAGTCGCTTGAGGAAATCGGCGTGGACCACGTCATTCTCAATCTCAAATATGGCAAGCGCCCTGCGGCGGAGGTTATCGAGGAATTGGGTACGCACATCGTTGCGCAGTTCGGAGTGCAGCCGCGTCCGGCAGCGCATTGAACATCGGTCACTGCTACGCCGACGAATGCTCACTTGACGAAACCATAAAGTGTTACGGCGCGGATGACCTCCGGATCTACATCAATGATGGAGATCTTCGCGCCATGAGCGACCGGTGCCCGGCAAGCAATCTACCCTACCCAGCCTAAACCCGTGATGAGCACATTGCCTTGCAGATTCTGTGCGGCTTCCACGCCGTCCATGGACACGATTTGCGCGCGTATCCTTTCACTTATACCGAGCGCGCGAGCATGGCATGAATCCTGGACACGGCACTTTAGCCATGACATTTATCTTCAATACAGGTGTTTTGATTGATCACCGCCCGGAACAGCAGCAGGCCCAGGCTATCCTGATTTTCACAAAATACATCGTGGGCCTCCCAGTACTGACTGGAGCTTCCTATTGGGTTTGCTTAGCCGGGTACCTTGGCCGCAAGGACGTCAACCTTCTCGATTGATGGCGGTTCGGCAAACAGCTCGGCAGCGTTTGCCATAAGCGCCGCCGCGACCTTGCCCGAAAGATGAGCCTGCCGGCCCGCTTCATCCGGGAATGCGTCAAAGATGCCAAAGGTAGACGGCCCCAAGCGGATTCCAAACCAGGCTGTAGTGGCTGGCTCCTCCTCCACTAAAGGAAGGCCGCTCAAGAGAAAGCGCTCCACCTCTTTCTCTTTCCCAGGTTTTGCTTCCAGACGAACGAACAACGCTACTTTGACCATGACGTGGCTCCTGTTGTAACGATGCGGCTGGTGCTATCTGGTCGCAATAGCTAAAAGGGGCATCCGACTATTAACTATGGTCGACGACACCAGGATTACAAACCCAAAGAGACCAAGGGTAGCGTCGCATGTCGCTCGGACACTGAGAATGACGTAGTGGGCAGCGCGCAAGCCGCAGACCAGCCGCTTGATCACTTTTCCCGAGCTGTGGCCTGATAATAAAGACTCAACGATATCTGAAATTCAGGAGAACATAACAGATCATGGTTATTGTCAGGCCGACCAATATGTACTCGACACGCGGTAGAAATATAACTAACCCACCTAAAGAAAACACGATCAAGGTGTTTTGCAGTATGTATTTCCTTATTCTACTCACGGCTATGAAATAGCCATATTGCTTACCTAGGAAAAACAAGGCCATGCCGGTGATCGACATAATCTGAAAATCGCGTATCGCAATGTCGTTCAGGATCGCATGCCTAATCAAATTTGCCAGAAGTGCTAGCCCCATAAAAAGAAAAAGGTGCGAGTAGATTAAGGCGTGCCCATTCATACTGCTTTGATGTTTGTTCAATAGGTAAAAACTATCAAAATAGATCCACCAGATACTGCAAATCATGATAAATCCGGTGATGGCCGCCATCACATTATAATAACCCCATTGAATGTTAGATAAGCCTCCGGAAAGGCTAATAATTGACTCCCCCAATAAGATTAGGGTGAGTAGGCCTATGCGCTCAACCAAGTGTTCTGTGTGTGCTGGCAACGGTTTTAGTTTAGTCCAGAAAAATACAGGAAACAGAATATCAAGAACAATCCCAATATAAGCAACAAGGTAACGCAAGGGCGGGTCAAAAATAACGGATGAAAGGCTAATAACTGCGCTAACTAATAGGGCGAAGCCAAGCCTTGAGGAAAGTTCGCCGCGAGAATCGAGTTTACTAATGGACGAAATGTACATAACACTGATGATCGCACGTATACCAAAATAGCAGGCAATAATAAGCGGGTAGTTCACTTCCAGGTCTTCCCCGATCCGTGCCGACAGCACAATGAGCAGGAGCATTATGAATAATGTTGCCAAACGGTGAAGATTGCTGTCTGTATCAAACCTGTTGGAGTAAATCGTGTGACTGGACCAGATCCACCACAACGGTACAAAAAGCAGTAAGAATGTCCATAGTTGCTTATGTTCAAAGTGGCCTTCATGAACATGTCCGAGAGTGTGCGTAACCTGGCCTATCGTAACAACGAAAGTCAGGTCAAAAAACAACTCCAACCATGTGGCATGTCGATTTTCTTCATAATACTTCAAAGATTTCATTAGTTGCCGGCTCCGTGTCCACCTCTTTACTGTAGAAGGAAGCTAACGCTGGTTTGCCCTCGGCTCTGATGTGGGTGATGCCAGGCCGATTTGACTATCTAGCGATTTCGTCCGCGCACTAACAGAAGCTCAATCATCTGACTCATCTCGTTGAACTCTGGGACCCCGTCATAGCGAAGCCCGTCAAAGTAAAACGCCGGAGTACCGTTCACGCCGCTGCGTACACCGCCATTGAAGTCGGATTGTATTTTGGGGAGGTAAGTGTCCTCTCGCACGGCAACGTCAAGTTCTTCGCTGGAAAGGCCGTGCTTTAGAACAATGGCGCGATACAGCGGCAGACCCAATCGATCCTGATTTTCATACAATTCGTCGTGAGCCTCCCAGAAGAACCCTCGACTCCCGGCATACTCCGCGGTGACCGCTGCACCCAGCGCATGCGGGTGAGCGGTGGTCAGAGGAAAGTTACGGAACACGAACAGCAAATCATCGCGAAAATGCTGCTGCAGATTCTTGACCATCCAATACGCTTCACCGCAATAGGGACATTCATAGTCGCCAAATTCCACCAAGGTGACCTTGGCATGCGCACTTCCCTGACGATGGTCGTTGGCACTTACCGGGACTTTGAGAGTGGCCATGTAATCACCTGTTAATTTTTGATTGGCGTGCTTTGTGGCGAATTCGCCAGAGCATCCAGCGCATCCAGAATGCCGTCCGCCCCAGGGTTGATTGCCATTGGTGAGACGTAGCTCCAGGCGACCACCCCCTCCTTGTCAATCACGAACAGTGCCCTCTTACAAACTCCGAGCTGGGATTCGTACGCTCCATACTGTCGTGCCACCGCCCCTTTGGGCTCGAAATCGGCCAGCAGGCTGAAGTGAAAATTCCGATCTTTGGCAAAGGCCTGATGACACCAGGCGCTGTCAACCGAGATACCCAGTAGCGCCGCACCGTATTCTCTGAATGTGGGTAGCAACTGGTTGTACAAGGTCAGTTGGTCACCACACACCGAAGTCCAGTCAGCGGGATAAAACGCCAGTATCACGGGGTTTCCCTTTAGCTCACGCAGCGACAACTGTTGATCAGGGGTTGCGTGAAGAGTGAAGTCGGGCGCGACAGTACCGGCCGGCAGCGGACCCTGAACCAGGTCGCCATTGGTTTTTTGTGCATCATCGAACTCTAAAGTGTTCATTGCTTGAACCTTGATAGATGGGTGGTTGGGACGTGCTCAGTGGGATGCGACGTGCCTGGCGGGATAACTTCATCCACCATCAAGGGGTTCAAAAAAAGACAACGCTGCCTCGATCTCAGCCTGAGCCTGAGTGATTTCGGCAGCGAAACGTTCACGTTCCGCATCAAGGAACACAAGAAGATCCGCCGTGTAATCGCGGAATTGGATTAGGCCAGGTTGGCAGGGGAATGGTCAGATTCGCTCTGGCTCACCAATGACTATAGTCGTTGATGACGCTTGCCGTAGTAGCTGAACGAATTTTCGGTACCCTCCAGTGCCAACAACAGTCACGCGCTTAATGCGTCCACGGCCAGGCGTGTTGAGCAGAGCTTGGGTCTAAAGCGCTCAGTTTCCCAAACGCTTCTGGACCCGGCAAAAGATCTGAAGCGCTCAACAGGAACGCTCCAGGACCTAAGTGGCAACTGAAGTGTGGTTCAGGGCAACCGGACTCGTTCGAATCTGAAGATTCGCCTTTTCAAACTTCGGAATAGACAAGATCGGGCGTCAGGGACCGGGACGCGCGAAGGCTTAGGAAGGCTTCGAGGTCAGCATAGGGCATCGGTTTAGCAAAGTAATACCCCTGAAAAACATCGCAGCGACCGCCCTTGAGAAAGTCCACTTGAGACTTGGTTTCCACACCTTCGGCGACCACCGTCAGGCTGAGGTGATGGGCCATGGAAATAATGCCTTGGGTGATCGCGGCATCGTGATGGTCGGAAGCGATATCCCGGATGAAAGAACGGTCAATCTTGATTTTGTCGATGGGTAAGCGCTTGAGGTAGCTGAGGCTGGAATAACCGGTGCCGAAATCATCGAGCGCAATGCGTACACCTAGAGCCTTGAGCTGGTGCAACGTGTCGATCGCCTGCTCAACGTTATGCAACAGGAGCGACTCGGTAATCTCCAGTTCCAACTGCCCGGCGCTAAGTTCGTACCTGTTTAGCACTGCCTGTATACACTCGACGAACTGCCCACGCTGGAAATGCATCGGCGAAATATTCACGGCCATCGAGATGCCTGTGATGCCCTGCTCGCCCAGTTGACGCAACTGCGCGCAGGCCGTATCGAGTACCCAAAGGCTCAGCGGGATGATCTGACCACTGTCTTCAGCCACTGTTACAAACACCGCTGGTGAGATAAATCCCTTTTCCGGATGCTCCCAGCGCAGCAAGGCTTCGATCCCGACCACCTGCCCCGTGCGTGCGTCTATCTGCGGTTGATAATGCAGCTGGAAGGATTGAGTTTCGATAGCCTTTTGCAAGTCATTGCGCAGGCTCGCGTGCTCGCAAAAACGTTGATTGAGGTCGCTGGTGTACCACTGAAAGTTGTTGCGCCCTTCCTGCTTGGCTTTGTACATGGCCATGTCCGCCTGCTGAATCAGTTGCATCGGCTGCTCGATGTAACCATCGCTCAGGGTGATGCCGACGCTTGCACTCACATGCAGGTCAATACCCTGGATGCAGTAGGGTCTGGCAATGCTCGCCATCAGGCGCTCGGCTACGGGTACAACGTCCTCGTCACGCAGCAGGTCAGGCAGGAGCACAATGAATTCGTCACCGCCCATGCGCACGATGGTGTCACCGGGACGAACTTGCTGGGTCATACGTTGCGCCACTTCGATCAGCACCTGATCGCCAAAGAAATGCCCGATCGAATCGTTGATGGATTTGAATCCATCCAGATCAATGCACATCACCGCGAGCCGCCGATTACGCCGACGACTGATGTGGCAATCCAGAACCAGTCGCTCTTCAAGCGAAACACGGTTAAGCAAACCGGTAAGCCGGTCATGGCTGGCGTTGAAGCTCAATTCGCGTTCGAAATGTTTCTGCGCGCTGATATCCCGGGCAATGCCGAATACTCCGACGATTTCTCCGTTGACCATGATGGGCAGGTTGGAGATATCCATGGTCAACAGTTGCTCACTTTCGTCGCGAAGCTGTGCCTCGAAGCGCTGAGGCGCTCCGGCACGGGCTGCGCAAAAATGCTGACTAACCCGTTGCAGATCCTCATCGAGAACCAGATGGGAAAAGTGATGACCAATGAAATTGACGGCCGTGTGCGGTTTCAGCTTCAGGCCTGCAGGATTGACGCTCTGGATGTTGCCGGCCAGATCGAGGGCGAACACCGGGTTGGGGTTATAGGTGAACAATGAACGAAAACGTTGTTCGCTCTCCTCCAATCGCCGACCGTCACGCTCATGACGGATCGCAATGACGGCCAGTTGCGCGGCAAAAACCAGTTGTTGAATCTGCGCCTCGTCCGGCGCATGGATGCTCTTTTGGTACAGGGCAAATGTCCCCAACACCGTTCCTTGATGGGAGAGCAAGGGGACAGACCAGCAGGAATGCAGGTTATGCCCCAGCGCCAAGCTGCGGAAACGGTCCCAGTTCGGGTCCCGGG
This sequence comes from Pseudomonas azotoformans, assembly GCF_900103345.1. Taxonomy (NCBI): domain Bacteria; kingdom Pseudomonadati; phylum Pseudomonadota; class Gammaproteobacteria; order Pseudomonadales; family Pseudomonadaceae; genus Pseudomonas; species Pseudomonas azotoformans. The sequence goes on along the minus strand of NZ_LT629702.1, from coordinate 1,325,813 downwards.
CGATGTCTTCAGTGACCACAAGCTCGCGCCGGAACGCCGCGGTGCCGCAGGTCCCTTCCTGCGGACCAATGGCCATGCCATCTATCGCCTCGCTGTACTCGGTCGGCAGGCCGGGTGCCGCGCCGTTAAGCAAGTGTTTGCCCTCGGCATCCGCCAGCAAGATAGAGCAGTAGGTTTCGGGAGTCTGTGTGTCGAGCATCTGGCAGATGGCGCAGAGTACATCGCCCAGATGCTGATCGGTCGCAATCATGCCGAGAATGTCACGTTGCGATTGGTGGAAGGTCTTGCTCTGAAAACTTGGACGAGGATTCATGGTGATTCCTGAAGACTCTCGATTCGTCCGGTCTTCAGAGAGCCAGAAACAGTAGCGGGCCGATCACTGTCCACTTGTGCGTCGGATATACAGTCTATAGAGCGTCGCCCCGTTAAAAACAGACTCAGATCTAACAAAAAAAGCAGGATCACATTGTTGCCGTCTGGCTGACTTCGCTGTCTCGACTTTTGGAAATCCGCCCTTTTACGGACGTTCACGACACCGCAGGTGGCCACATCGAACGCTGCGATTTTCAAGCCTGATTGTTCACCCGTGGCTACGGCGTGGGCGATGCCAAGACGACGCCGCACCCTAGCGATTTCGTCCGCGCCCTACAGACCGCTCTACTGGAGTCCCGTCATACTCCCTATGGCCGAAAGCAGTCATTTGTGGACGGCAGCTATCGGCCCAGGCTGTGTGAAAACGGCTTCGGTGGGACGCGTCGCCGGTTTGTCAAAAAATGCGGTGGCTTGTAGGCGCTCCCGCTTTTGTGCAAGGATTCGCTATGACTCAATTTATTCCAAGCAATCGCCATCATCATCACGGACCTCGCTCAGGGTGCCGCGGTTGCGTACGCTCATCGATTAATCAGAGTTCGAAACATCGATTCTGACCACTCAGTGAACCAAACCAAGGCGCCAATGGCGCCTTTTTTATTGCCTGTAATTTGGAGATTATGAAAATGACTATGCTTCGTGGAACTCGAATAGTGACTGGGAAAGAAGCTGCAATCATGCGTGAGATAGAAGGCCGTTTTCGGAGCTATCTTCATCAATGCCGGGGCTGAAGAGGCCATAGTTCCTGCGCTATGGGGCCAGGACACTTTTATTGAGAAAACCGGCGGGAGTGAAATTATCGGACAAATGTGGGCCTTCAATGACAAGGCCGGACGTCCTTGTTGCCTCATCCCAGAAGCAACCGCGCTCTTTCAGGAGCGCAACGATGTGCTTCTCGGGTCACGAGAAGAAGCGATGTTTTTCTATGTGGCGCGATGTTACCGGTATGAACGACCCCAAGCTGGTCGTTATCGCGAATTCACTCAACTGGGACTCGAAATTCTTAGTCCCACACCAGCACAGGCTTTGGCGCGTAGCCAAACAATTTGCACTGGCTTTCTTGATTCGCTGGGACTGGAATATGAACTCAGTCTCGCAGTGAAGCGTGGACTAAGTTATTACCTTGAGGGGAATGGCTTCGAGGTGCGTTGTCCCGTATTGGGCGCACAACAACAAGTTGTCGGCGGCGGTGCCTATCGAGAAGGAGCTGGGTTCGGCATCGGACTTGACCGGTTGGTGCTGGCCTCAGGAATGACTCGGAGTCTGTGATCTTTAAGGCGCCTCCACCAGGAGGCGCTTTCAAACCAGACAGGGTGAAATGGTCTTGGCTTGTCTAAACTTCTTTCGTCGAGATCGTAGCGGGGGCGATCATGAAGCGATTTATTGAAGGTGAGGCTCGGACGCAAGTCACCTTGCTGCCGGAGTGTCTGGACGATTACGTAGCCGAAGAAAACTCAGTCCGAGTGGTCGACGTTTTCGTCGATGAACTCGACCTGGGCGCACTTGGTTTTGGGGGCGTCGATCCTGCCGCAACGGGTCGTCCGGCCTACCACCCAGCGGTGTTGCTGAAGATCTATATCTACGGCTATCTCAATCGGATTCAGTCCAGCCGCCGACTTGAGCGTGAGGCCGAGCGCAACGTCGAGTTGATGTGGCTAACGGGGCGTTTGGCTCCGGACTTCAAAACCATTGCCGACTTTCGCAAAGACAACGGCAAAGCCATTCGCAGCGTATGCCGCCAGTTCGTAGTTCTTTGCCGCAACCTCAATCTCTTCTCTCAGTCGATCATCGCCATCGACGGCAGCAAATTCAAAGCCGTCAATAGTCGCGACCGCAACTTCACTCAGGGCAAGGTGAAGGCACGCATGCAGCAGATTGAGCAGAGCATTGATCGCTATCTGGCGGCGATGGATTCGGCGGATCGGGCCACGCCCGAAGTGGCCGAGGCCAAAGCAGAGCGGCTTAAAGAAAAGATAGAAACACTGAAAAAGCAGATGCAGAAACTCAAGGAAATCGAGGCGCAGCTCCACGAAAGTCTAGACCAGCAGATCTCCCTCACAGACCCAGATGCACGCTCAATGGCCACGAGCGGCCGAGGCACCGGAACCGTTGGCTACAACGTACAAACAGCTGTCGATGACAAACACCATCTGATCATTGCCCATGAGGTGACCAAAGTGGGTAATGATCGTGGGCAACTGAGCAATATGGCGAACCAGGCGCGTGAAGAAATCGAGGCTGAATCGCTGACAGTGGTGGCCGACCGAGGCTATTACAAAGGTCTGGAAATCCTTGCTTGCGAGCAAGCCGGCATCACTACCTACGTACCGAAACCCCTCACATCTGGCAGCAAAGCCGAAGGCAGATTCGGCAAGCAGGATTTCATTTATCTGATTGCGTCGGACGAGTATCGATGCCCTGCGGGACAGTTTCTAACCAGGCGGCATTCGTCGATGGAAGACGGCATGTTATTGCATTGTTACTACTTCTCGGGCTGCCAGTCCTGCTCAATGCAAAAGCAATGTACGACGGGTAAGGAGCGCCGGGTGAAGCGCTGGGAACATGAGGCGGTAGTCGACGCGATGCAGGTTCGGCTAGAACATGATCCAGCGATGATGAGGGTTCGTCGACAGACCGTTGAGCATCCTTTTGGAACGCTCAAATATTGGATGGGAGCCACCCACTTCCTGACCAAAACACTTCCGCGGGTAAGTACCGAAATGAGCCTTCACGTGCTCGCCTACAACCTCAAACGAATGATGAGCATCTTCGGCGTCGCAGGACTGCTTGAGGCGATCAGGGCGTGAATCCAGCCGCTTGCTCGCCGGTGAGTAGCCGTTTGGGCCGCTGACGCGGCCCAAACGGCATTACGAACGTCTATGTAGCTGACTAAGGTAATTCGCACTTCCGCCCACTGATTCCACAGGCAACCCTCGCGACTCACTGTTTTCGACGCATTTAGCGCGTTTTCACACAGCCTGGGTCGTTTTCTGCCCATCGCGACAGGCCGCAAACGACCCCAAGCTGACTGTGGCGATAGGTGGAAATCGGCCCTGAACAGACATTCAACAGCGGACATCATTGGGCTAGCTATGAAGCACCTCATAGGTCAATCCAGCCTCAAAATATGAAGCTCTCCATTCGAGAGATCCTGCATGTGACTCGCACAGCAAGCGAACGATACATCCAGCCTCATCCATCGAAATCGCTTCCACCTCCGCGATATCTCCAGGAGCCGCCTCCCGGGGGTTCAGCCAATCAGAGAGCACTACCTTTGTTTGGTCAACCTCGATCAGCTTTATGATATTGCCTTTGGAAAGTGTCATTACGGCTCGCCTAAACTTGTGCCGGTATCTGGATGCGATTTTGACGCAGGTTACTGATTTATCTGACCCATTTACAGCCTCTGGAATCCCAAGCAAGGTCATGATTGCCGAGTATTCGAATGGGTCAATGACTTCCGGCGGCTTGGGTCAAAATCGCATCAGCGCCAACATCGAGAGCACCAAGACGTGATCGATCGGGTTGAAGCGCAGTTCGACATCAAGCCGCAACGCCTCATCGGCGATACCGAGTACGGTACAGCGCCGATGTTGGCCTGGATGGTGGAGGAAAAGGACATAGAACCTCACGTGCCGATGCGGGACAAAACCGAGGCCAAACAATCCAACGTAATGTGGAGATCCACTGATAGCCATCCGAATCCAACTGGATCTCTGTCAGAAAATCGCCAGTCGCGATCGCTCGCACGCCCGGTTCAAGTGGGGGCAACATTGGGGGCATATTTGAAGTTTTTCTGCCTGAAAATACCGTCCTAGAGCCCAGTCAAAATGTTTTTTGGCGACCCTGAGAGTCTTTAGGCGTCGTCTGGCAGGCTGTTCGGATGATCATTTCTGCCTGTCCACAAAGCATGTAGTTCAATTCACTTCCAGTGGATTGCTACATTGGAAGGGCATATTTGACGTCATGCTATGGATGGTTTGAAAACGACGGCGGCGTAGAACTTGAGCCGGCAATACAAGACGTATTACATTTTGTATGTCGAGCCGATCATCCACTTGCTCAGAAGGAGAAAATCGAGTGGTCTGATATTGCTTCATTTGACGTAGTTGCATTAGCGCAAGGATCAGGTATACGCAGGCTGATAGATAGGCAATTCCCCACAGGCGGAGTTATTGCACACTTCACGTACGAAGTAGCCAGAACCCCTTTAACCCTGGAAATATTGGAACAAAACGACTGCGTTTCGGTTCTACCCGCTCTGGCACTTACTTATCCTGACTCCGCGAAAAAATCCCACTACAGACCCATACGTGCCCGAGTAACAATAAGAGATATTGGGTTTATATTGCCAAGCAGCCCTCTTTCAGCGACGGCTCAGGCGCTCAAAACAACTTTAAAACAATTCCTTAAAGCACAACCAGAACAAAGATTTTCGGGTGTTATCTTTTTCTCAGAATTACGCCATAGCGCAAGTGCTTTCTCACTTGACTCACAAACCGGCATCCACACTGGACCGTGACCTTAAAGGCCTCGATGAACCACTCGATAACTTTGGCTTATAAAAAGCATGGACTGGCGGGTACCGCAGGGGCTGAGCACTCACAACACCTTTCCGGAGGCTGTACAAAAAATATACCGCCCACCGCATGTGCCTATGTCGAACCCTTTGGTCAAGTCAACCATATCAATCATGGTTATCGAATTACTGACGCAAACGATTGAGACGCTCGATAGGTCCCGTTTTTAGCGGCACGCCTAACCAAAGGGCAATCGGCATCGGATCTCATCGGCAACGAATTCAATTGTTTTTTTGACGCATAGAGATTTTTCCTTCTGGGCGTAGGATTTTTCTGATTCCCAGTAGAGCGCCAATTGATCATGATTTCAAAGGAGTCAATTGACGATCAGACGATGCGAGTTTTCTCAGCTCATTAGAAATGCTCGAATTATCCGACATCAACAGTCAATTACACACCCCACCCGTTACTTGTAGTTTCAGCGCTCAATGAAAAAACGGCTGGATATACAGATAGATGCCGGACGAAAAGTGTCATACTTTTAATATCAACCACCACATCAAACCTAAATACTCAATCTGCAAAGGTTCCTTGAGCCATGAATAGCACTCCCCAAATTGGAAAAATATCAGCATCCCACACAACACTAAATCCTCTTGCATTTAAGTGGCATATCGTAGCTCTAATTTTAATAACCCCCACCCCGTCGCTCGCAATGTGCAACTTCAAGACCTCTAACACCACAACACAGATCATGAGCGTCAGCCTACCCAAAACAATTAATCTTCCTAGAGATATCCCTTTGGGTACGACATTATTCGAATCCGCAGCATTCCAACATACTGATGCTACCGAATTCTATTGCGGAACTACGGTACCCTGGGGAATACAAAGCAATTTGGGAAGCACGACCACCGGGTCGGACAAGTTTCCTATAGGCAACACTGGCATATCCTGGCAGTATATTTACGCCAAGGTCCCTATGACAGCATTTGGCAGTTCAACCTTACCCTTTAATGGAATAGGCTATACGCTTAGTCCAAATGCATCGGCTATACGGTTTATAAAGACCGGCAACATAGCGAACGGGGCCACTATTCCAGCTGGCGATGCTGGTAGCTTGACTGCAGAGACGCTGAAGTTAGCGACCTTTCGACTTATCAACAACACAGTCTTTGTTCCGAGCTCGTGCGAGACTCCTAATATCAATGTAAACATGGGCCAACATCGACTGGAGGATATTCCTAGGGATGGTTCCCCGTCGAAAAAAGCCATCTCTTTCAATCTTAAACTTAATAATTGCCCAGCGGGCATCAAGAACGTCAGTTATACCCTCACCCCTCTTGCATCGTCCCCCTCAAAGAGTGATGGTCAAGGCATTATAAGTCTTAACGTAAACTCAACAGCGAAAGGTATTGGCCTACAACTCACTGACAGCAATCTAACCCCCATCGCACTGAACAAAGCCAAATTATTTAGTGAGTATTCAAGTACAGGCGGAAACTTCACAATTCCTTTGAACGCGCGCTACATCCAAACCGCTAAGGGATCGGACGTAAGCCCTGGCACAGCGAATGCCGAAATCACATTCACCATGAGCTACCAGTGATTGGCGGCTGCAGGCTCACTGCCGGAGCCATTAGCCCTCCGGCCAGGCCTGACTGAGATCACCCCTCACGTCCGTATGGGCAGCTTCTTGAGCGCTTGCGACATAGCCACCGCACATTGAAGCAACTCAGCCACGCGAAGAAGGCATAGCTGGTGGAACGTTTTGCGTCGCCCGACTCCAACCAGAAAATGTGCATCAGAGGAACACGGGCGACTAAAACTGCTCACTGAGCACGTATTGACGAACCGCAACCCGATCATGGAGTTGCGCTGACGTGATACCGCCGGGATTCTCGTGCAAACGTCCCGAAAACGTGGGCGATCTCCCATGTCGGGCTTTTAGGGATGCTCCGATCAACTCGCCGTGTGCCGGCGGTCAGTCGCAACTTTCTCGAAGTGACCCGCTATTTGCTGAGAAGCGAACAGTGCATCGGGTATTGAGGGCGTTTTTGTCCGGCTTTCGGTGTTAACTGCGCAATTCACCCATACCCATCAGTTGTTTTCGAGCCATCCACAGGTTCGACAGGGCGAACAGTGCGGTCAACTGGGCCGGGCTTTTCATCAGCCCACCAAAGCGTACCTTCACATAACCGAACCGCCGTTTGATCAGCCGAAAAGGATGCTCGACCTTGGCCCGCGTCTGAGTTTTGTAGTACTCGATCTTGCGTTTGGCCTTGTACAGCAGACTGCGTTTATTCAACTTGGAATAGGTGCCGCGGCGAGCCGCGATTTGCCAGATCAATTTACGATAAAACAATCCCTTAAAGCACAATCAGAACAAAGACTTTCAGGTGTCATCTTTCCCCCCCGAATAACGCCGTAGCGCAAGCACCTTCTCACTTGACTCACAAACCGGCATCGAACCGTTTGGTCAAATCAACCATATCAAGCATAGTTATCGAATTGCTGACGCAAACGATTGAGACGCTCGATAGGTCCCGTTTTTTAGCGACACGCCTAACCAAAGGGCAATGGGCATCGAATCTCATCGGCAACGAATTCAATTGTTTTTTGACGCATAGAGATTTTTCCTTCTGGATGCAGGATTTATCTGATTCACAGTAGAGCGCCAATTGATCATGATTTCAAAGGAGTCAATCGACGATCAGATGATTCGGGTTTTCTCAGCTCATTATAAATACTCGAATTATCCGACATCAACAGTCAACTACACACCCCAACCGTTATTTGTAGTTTCAGCGCTCAATGAAAAAATGACCGAATATACAGATAGATGCCAGACGAAAAGCGTCATACTTTTAATATCAACCACTACATCAAACCTAAACACTTAATCTACAAAGATTCCTTGAGCCATGAATAGCACTCCCCAAATTGGAAAAATGTCAGCATCCCACACAACACTAAACCCTCTTGCATTTAAGTGGCATGTCGTAGCTCTAATTTTAATAATCCCCACCCCTCGCTCGCAATGTGCAATTTCAAGACCTCTAACGCCACAACACAGATCATGAGCGTCAGCCTACCCAAAACAATTAATCTTCCTAGAGATATTCCTTTGGGTACTACATTATTTGAATCCGCAGCGTTCCAACATACTGATGCTACCGAATTCCAATGCGGAACTACGGCACCCTGGGGAGCACAAAGCAATTTGGGAAGCGCGACGACCGGGTCGGACAAGTTCCCTATAGGCAACACTGGCATATCCTGGCAGTATATTTACGCCAAGGCTCCTATGAAAGCACTTGGCAGTTCAAGCTTACCCGTTAATGGAACAGGCTATACGATTAAGGCAGAGCCATCGGCTATACGGTTTGTAAAAACCGGCAACATAGCGAGCGGGGCCACTATTCCAGCTGGCGATGCTGGTAGCTTGACTGCAGATACGCTGAAGTTAGCAACCTTTCGACTTATCAACAACACAGTCTTTGTTCCGAGCTCGTGCGAGACTCCTAACATCAATGTAAACATGGGCCAACATCGACTGGAGGACATTCCCATGGATGGTTCTCCGTCGAAAAAAGCCATCTCTTTCAATCTTAAACTTAATAATTGCCCAGCGGGCATCAAAAACGTCAGTTATACCCTCACCCCTCTTGCATCGTCCCCCTCAAAGAGTGATGGTCAAGGCATTATAAGTCTTAACCTAAACTCAACAGCGAAAGGTATTGGCCTGCAACTCACTGACAGCAATCTAACCCCCATCGCACTGAACAAATCCAAATTATTTAGTGAGTATTCAAGTACAGGCGGAAACTTCACAATTCCTTTGAACGCGCGCTACATCCAAACCGCTAAGGGGTCGGACGTAAGCCCTGGCACAGCGAATGCCGAAATCACATTCACCATGAGCTACCAGTGATTGGCGGCTGCAGGCTCACTGCTGGAGCCGTTAGCCCTCCGGCCAGACCTGACTGAGATCACCCATCACGGCCGTATGGGCAGCTCCTTGAGCGCTTGCGAAATAGCCTACGCACACTGAAGCAACTCAGCCACGCGAAGAAGGCATATCTGGTGGAACGTTTTGCGTCGCACGACTCCAACCAGAAAATGTGAATCAGAGAAGCTACCAACGACCAACTCCCTTGCGGACAAGTTGCAATCTCTCGCTTCGCAGGCCAACTAAGTCAAACCTGCCTGTACTGAGGGCATCGGCGAGGCAGAAGCTCTGGGACCCTCATGAAGGAGCCAATCAGTTGCGATCAAGTCTGGTGACAAGACGCTCCACAATATCCACGACAAAGGGCCATGACCATCAGGGTATTGTCAGGATTTTATCCCTCAGCCACAAAACCTTCAGCGCCAACAAGATACGGTTACTCTACAAGTTTCACACCACACATTTGTTCGGGCTGCTCGACGCAGCCCAACGCGCAGGTCACCTGTAATTTCCCACTGCCTTGCGTGCCTCTAAAGCCCCATCACGTTCCGCTTTTAACCTTGCTCCATATCCGCGTACGTACGCGCTCCAGCTTCAGCGGTAGCGGCTCCAACGGAAACAACGTATCCAGAACAGCCTTTGAAGGATAAACCCCTGCATTGTCACGAACCTTGGCATCAACGAGGCTCCTGGCATCCTTATTCGCGTTGGCATAACTGAGGTAGTTGGACGACTCGGCAATCACTGCCGGACGCAGCATGTAATCGATAAATGCCAGTCCCTGTTGCGGGTTCGGTGCATCGCTGAGCAATACCAGACTTTCGACCCACACCGGCGCGCCCTCCTTGGGAATGCTGTATTGAATCTGGCGGCCATTGCCAGCCGCGTCAGCGGCTTTCTTGGCATCCATCACGCCGCCAGCCCACCCCACCACCGCGCAGATGTTGCCGTTGGCCAGATCGGTGATAAAGCGCGACGAGTCGAAGTAACGGATATGCGGGCGAAGCTTGAGCAGCAACGCCTGGGCCTTCAGGTAATCGTCCGGGTTCTGGCTGTTGTAGGGCAGGCCGAGGTAATGCAAGGCAATGGGAATAATCTCGCCCGGTGCATCCAACATCGCCACTCCGCAGTCACCCAACTTGGCGAGATTTTCCTCTTTGAAAATCAGGTCCCAGGAGTCGACTGGCGCCGTGCTGCCCAACAGCGTTTTGACTTTCTCCACGTCATAGCCGATGCCCGTGGTGCCCCACAGGTAAGGAACGGCGAAGCGGTTGCCGGGATCGTTGCTCTGGAGTTTGGCCAGGATGTCCGGGTCGAGGTGGGACAGGTTCGGCAGCTGAGAGCGATCCAACGCTTTGAGCACGCCGGCCTTGATCAGGTTCGGCAACAGATCTCCCGTGGCCACCACCACGTCGTAACCGCTGCGCCCGGCCATGAGCTTGCTCTGCATGACCTCACTGTTATCGAACACATCGTAGGCGGACTGGATGCCGGTTTGCGCCTGAAAGTTTTTCAAGGTATCGGGGGCGATGAAGTCGTACCAGTTATAGATATTGACCTTCGGTTCTTCAGCATGGACGCAGACTGCAACGCTGCTGACGAACAAAGCGAGGAACCATGGCGCGCATCGTGTACCAAGCATCGAGATCTCCTGGGCAAGCGGTCACGCCTGCCAATTGATTATTTTTATGGTGTTGGAATGAATCAGCTGATCAACCACTCGCGGCGCCCGTCGGCATGCTCCACACGCTCGCCAGCCATCAGCAGGCGCCGATCGTTGAGGTAGTGATAGTCCGCTCGGGCGGCTGCGATTTGTGCCAGGTCCAGCGTGATGACTTGCCGGGCCTCGTCGCGCTCGGCCTCCAGCAATACACGGCCAAATGGGTCGACAACGGCACTGCCTCCGGCAAACACCAGGCCGTCGTCGCCCTCGCCGGCTCGGTTGACCATTACGGCGAACACCTGGTTTTCCTGTGCCCGGGCCATGATCGCAGTGCGATGCACAGGGCCATACGGGTCCATATTGCCGTTGGTGACGATGATCAGTTCGGCTCCCAACTGAGCCAAAGCCCGGGCGGTTTCCGGCAGCTCGATGTCGTAGCAGATCAGGATGCCAACCCGCACTCCTTTCCACAGGGTGGTGACGAAACGGTCGCCCGGGCGGATGTCGCCGCGTTCGGAAGGCCACAAATGGGTCTTGCGATAACACAACGAGATACCTTCAGGGGTGACCAAAACCGAGGTGTTGTAGAACACGCCTGCGTCGTTCTCGACCAGTCCGATGATCACCGAGACATTGCGTTGGCACACGGCTTGTTGGATAGCCCGCAGCGATGGGCCTTCCAGGGTTTCAGCTACCCTAGCCAATTGCTCGCCACCGACGAAGCCCATCAAGTGGGTTTCAGGAAACACCAGCAGGTCGGTATCTGCATCGCAGTGGGCGATGGCATCCAAGGCGCGTCTCAGGTTATAAGCGGTATCGCCATCGCGGCCGGCTAACTGCATGAGTTCAATCTTCATCGTTGATCCTTGCGCAAGGTTGAGTCCACGCGGGTACTGCATGAACGTGGGCTAGAAACGAGTATGGGCTGCGTCTGCATGGCAAAAAATCACTTCGATGGGGTACCCCCGAATGGGTAGTGAAATGAATCTGACGTTGCAGGATGTGGCCTGGCATGGCTCGGTCGGAAAGCTGATCGAGACCCTCGACCGTCCAACGTTCTGGACCTCCATGGCGCGCTTGCTCAACCGGTATGTACCGATGGACAACTGGGTCGTGCTGATCTTCAGCGCCGGCCGGCCACAGCTACTGGCGGAGTCTCCAGGCGAGGACGGCGGCCCCGACTCGCTGTTCCAGGACTACCTCAGGGGGTTGTACCTGCTTGACCCCTTTTACCTGGCCAACCGGGAAGCACCGGCCAGCGGGCTGTTTCAACTGGACGACGTTGCCCCCGAATGCTTTGAACAGACCGACTACTATCAACGCTACTTTCGCCTCAACGTGGTTGCCGACGAGGTGCACATCAACGTGCAACTCGATCCGGAGCGTACGCTCAGCCTATCCCTGGGCAGCCGCAGCCGTTTCACGCAGCAACAGATCGCGTTGCTGGGGCTGATTCAACCTTGGGTCGCGGCCCTCATGCGTCAACGCTGCCTGTACGAACAGGGCTTGAAGAACGCGCCGGAACCGGTGGCGGACTGGCAGGAGCGCCTGAACGCCCCGACGCTGAACATCAGCTCGACATTGTCGACGCGCGAAGCGGAGGTGGCCCAGTTGATGCTCAGCGGCTGCTCGAACAAAGAGATCGCACGCAAGCTGGCGATCTCTGCCGAGACCGTGAAAGTGCACCGCCGGCACCTCTATAACAAGTTGGGCATCAAGTCGCAGTCCGAGTTGTTTTTGCTGTTCCTGCAAGCTCAGGAGTGACGCACAAGGCTGAACTGTGAGCGTCAGATCGACTTTTGGGCCAGGGCGTGAAGTAATCTCCACGATGTGTCACCGGACGTGCACGCAAACAGGGCCAGGCATGTCAGGCGCTCTGTAATCGACTCCGCTCACACGCCTACGATACAGCAGCAACTAAAAAGCACTCCAACACGCCTCGCGAGGCAATATTGAGTAAAAACCTCTCGCCTACTGATAAGACAACGTTATCGCAGCGCCCGCTCTAACAATTCCAGGAGTTACCACTGATTTAGTTCGAACGTACCTCACGGTTAACAGCTTGCTTATTATACTCTGTGAATTCGATACACTTCCCAATGGTTTTCTGGCCGTCAATGAGTCTGAGGGAGAAAACGTCAACGGCATATTGTTATCAAGTATCTGCAACCCTAAACCCGCAGCAGCACTGGGCAGCTTTTCCAAACTTAAAACAGAGGTAGTATTGGCAACGTTATTTACATCCGTGAGCGTATAATTGACTTGATAATCAGCAAATGCATCCTCGCACACAGAGACTATCGTAAAAGATGTATCACCACTTGTGCTATTTATCGACTGGATTCTCGACACATCGACGTTTGGCAACTTCACAATCGCAGGCATACTGAGTTTGCAGGTTTTATTCTTCACCTCAATGGCCGTACCCGATACCGAAAGAGCCGTTGCCGCCTGCCTCGCTGTAGGAGATCCCTGCCACTGTGAATACAGTTCAGGAAGCCCCGTAAATTTTAATGATCCCGACGATAGAGCTGTATAGGCAACCAACTGAACGCGCGCACGCATACCGATATAGTAATCCTGAGTGGTAATTGTCAGCGACCTCAATTGAATAGGTTTATTTCTCACTAAAGGGAAGTACGTACCATTGACACTTGCCTCAGCAATAACACCAACACCAGGGGTAGCGGTCCTGAAAATATCATACGATACTCCATTAAACAGAATCGTTTTTCCGACAGGCTCAGCGACCGACTCTGCGTAAATAACCACCCCGCCCCCTGAGCTATCAGGCGAACACTTAATCGCCAGGGAGCTCACAACTTCACTCCACCCTGACGAGATAAATTGGCCTTGCTCAAGTCCACCGACATAGTTGATAGTCGCCGGCAGATTGACAGCAACAGTCGCTCCGGGCATCGAGCTCACACACGCAACAGCAAGCGCTTCAACAGAGCACAGACAAAGCAAAAACCCGACGCCTAAAACACTCGCTTTCAAAACCACACCTATTTGCCTTTACCAAAGAGAACACAACCACGCAGCCGTGAATACTCGCTCCATACACATCAAAAAAATTGATGCTCCGAAAACATATTCAACTATAAAGCCGACATTTCACTTCAGCTATAGCCATTAACCACCTGAATCATCAGATACTTCACGAACGAAGTGCGATATTTCTTACTTCTAAACACTTTACAGTGCCGTCATTTCATAGAGGTGACGAGTATTTTCACCCTCGCGCATTATCATGGCTTAGGTGCCCAGCCGACTTTCTCCATAGCCGTCAGTAACTGATCAGGCGTCAAGGCAAGGGCTTGTTTGCCTCGCCCCTGCAGATTTTCGGCAGCCAGCATTGCATTGAGGATCGCCTCTTCGACCGCATCCGCCGCTGCCACGAACAGGGCGGAAATGTAGTCGTTGTTGACCATCTGCAACGCCGTAGTAGCCGCGCCGGGATGCCCCAGGTTAGCGATTGGCAAGCCGGTGTTGCCCACAGAAAACGCGATGAAAATATCGCCACTGTCGTCTTCGGTGCCGCCCCCCACACGCGCCAATCCAATGCTTGCCCGCTGGGCCAACCGCGTGCATTGGTGAGGCAGCAAGGGTGCATCAGTGGCAATCGTGATCACGATGGACCCCATTCCCGGCACCCCCACATTCACGTCGCCGGCATAGGGCGAAGGCACATCCTTGAGTACCGTACCCGCGGGGTAGCCCGCCACACGCAGTGCGTCGCGTACGCCGTAGTTGGCCTGAACCAGCGCACCGACCGTCCAGCCACCTTCCTCGGCGCTCAACACCCGCGACGAGGTGCCAATCCCGCCTTTGAATTCATGGCAGATCATGCCCGTGCCGCCGCCCACGCAGCCTTCCTGAACCGGGCCGCTCTTAGTGTCACGCAGTGCAGCCTGTACATGCTCGGCAGTGACATGTTGGTCCCAGATATCACTCAAGATGCCGTCGTAGGTTTCGAGCACCACCGGCATGCACCAATAGGTGTGCTGCTTGCCCATTTCCCGTTCGGCAGCGACCAGCGCGTCGCGCACCACGCCGACGCTATGAGTATTGGTATAGGCAATCGGCGTGGTCAGTAAACCCGCCTCACGAATCCACTCCAACCCCGTGGCATCCCCGTTGCCATTCAAGATATGCACGCCGGCAAAGCACGGCTCCAGATGCGCGGCGACCGCACGCGGCTCGATGATGGTCACCCCGGTGTGCACGGAGCTGCCTGCCTGTTCGGCGTTCAGCGTGTGGTGGCCGACACGGACACCAGGTACGTCGGTGATGGCGTTGAAGGTGCCCGGTTTACCGGTGCCGATCACAATGCCAAGATCTCGTAAGCGCATGTTTTAACTCTCAATAATCGAGTGAAGAACGTGCTTGAAGTCTAGGCCTGCACAGCGTGCGTGACGATAACCTCCTTTGTGTACCCTTGAGGCGTTAGGTGCTTCGTAGGATTTATCCTCATGGCTGTGCGACCTCTTCCCCTGAAATATCCGTAACTTCCTAAACCCCAGAAGTTTCGTCTTATTTTTTGCTGTGCCCTGCGTTCTTAGCATAGGTGGATGAAGTCAACGCCCGGAACACTCGGCCTCCCCACCTCCCTCGCCACGACCTTGTACGTGGCGACGCTATACCTGTGTGCAACCGTTCAACTCGCGCGCGCCGCCAGCCCCATCGACACCGTCACCAGCGCGCAGCGCCTGCAAGACCAGCAGCTCAAAAGCTTGCAAGCCAAGGCGCTCGGACCTTCAGGCGCGCTTTCCGCAACGCCATTGCCCTCAGCCAATCCATTGGAGTTGCCAGAAGAATCGCCCTGTTTTGTCATCCGTAGCGTGGACTGGAAAGGCGCAGATGATTTCAACTGGCTCGAACGTGCCCCCGCAATCGTAGGGCGTTGCGTGGGCGGCGAAGGCTTGACGGTCTATCGCCGCTGGGTGGCGGCGCAACTGATGGCGCGCGGGTACATCACCACCCAGGTGCTGATACCGGCGCAAGACCTGAGTACCGGCCAGTTGAGCGTCCACCTCATTCCAGGGCAGATGGGCGAGATCCATCAGCAACCTGAATCGCTCGGCTGGCCTGGCCTGGTTTTTCCAGCAGCCAAAGGCCAACTGCTGAATGTGCGCGACCTGGACCAGGCGCTGGAAAATGTGCGACGCCTGCCGGGTCAGGCAGGAACGACGCTGAATGTGGTTCCGGGTGCGGGACTGGGCGAAAGCGACGTGATCATTCAGCAACCACCACAGACGCGCCGGGTATTTGGCTTGCTGACTGCCGATAACGCAGGTATCGACGCCACGGGACGCCACCAGTTGGGCGCCATCGTCGCCATTGACTCCCCGGCCGGGCTTTACGATCAGTTGCTGGTGACCTACAGCACCGACACAGACTTCAGCAACCACACTCACGGCTCTTCCGCCAAGAGCCTGTCCTGGAACGTGCCCATGGGCTATGGCCTGCTCTCCGTCGGTGCCAGCGAATGGAATAGCAAGCAAGCGCTATTCAAGGATGCCGGTGGACGCAGTATTGCGTTCAGCTCGCGAACCCGACGCGTCGATGCCGGCTTCGACTACGTGGTGAGTCGTTCCAATCGCAGCAAAAGTGTATTCAATGCGCGATTGGTTCAGCGTGAAGATCGCTCGTGGGTGGCCTCGACCGAACTCCTGCAGTTACGTCGGCAGATCACCAGCTATGAGCTTGGCCTGACCCACCGCGCCAACCTGGGGCTCGGCAAGTTCACGGCGCAAGTGGCAATGCGCAGCTCCCTGCCCGGCCTGAGCAAGTACCCGGGAGCGGTCTACGAGCAGCAGGACTGGAGCGGCCGCTATCACCTGTTTACTGCCAGGGCGGCGTTCGAGATCCCGTTTGAGCTGGGCGCGATGCACCTGGGTTACCACAACGCGCTGGTCTACCAATACGCCCCGGTTCCGGTGCCGTCGACCGAATACATGCAAATCGGCGGCCGCTATACCGTGCGCGGATTTGATGGCAACACCACCCTGGCCGGACCGACGGGCTGGACACTGCGCAACGAACTCGCTGCCGCCATCTTCAGTGGCAGCCAGGCGTATACCGCACTGGATGCCGGTGCCGTGTCCCCCATAGGCGGGCAGCGGCACGGACAACAGCAACTGGTCGGTGCAGCCATCGGCATGCGCGGCAGCGTCGGTCGCTTTGGTTATGACCTGGCACTGGGCACACCGATCAAGGCCACGGACGACATCCTCGCCGCTACGCCCACCCTCGACTTCTCAGTGAGCAGCCGCTTTTAGGCTACCCCGTTCCCTCCCATGGATGGGAGCTCCAGTGCCACCCAGTGCACTGACCCGGCGCCCGCGGCCACCGTTGCGGGACGCCTTTTTTCTCCAACTATCGAGGTCTGTATGAACCCAATGATCAAACCCTCCAGGCGCCCATCAACACGTACTTTGCTGGCCCTCGCATTAATGGGCAGCCTGCCTGTGCTGCAACAAAACGCACAAGCGCAACCAGGCCTGACGCTGGACGCGGGTGCTACGCACAACGCCATGCTGTCGCAGATCAACGACACGCCGGTGGTCAACATCGCCGCGCCGAACGGCGCAGGTGTTTCCCACAACCGGTTCACCGAGTTCAATGTCGGGGCTGCCGGGTTGATCCTCAACAACAGCACCACCGGTGCCCAAACCACCCTGGGCGGGGCCATTGGCGGTAACAGCCTGCTCAATGGGACATCTGCCGGCGTGATTCTCAATGAAGTCACCGGTAAAACCGCTTCGAGTATCAATGGGCTGATCGAGGTTGCAGGGCCCAGTGCCCGCGTGATCATCGCCAACCCCAACGGCATCACCGCCAGCGGCGCCGGCTTCATCAACGCCAACCGGGTGTCCCTGGTCGCGGGCACGGCCGTGCTGGATGCCAACGGCCAAGTCGCCAGGTTGCAGACTGACCACGGCCGTATTCGCGTAGAAGGTGCTGGCCTGGATGCGTCCGGCGCCAATGAAGTCGACCTGGTTTCCCGTACCCTGCAGATCAATGCACAGCTGCAAGCCAAGAAGCTCAACGCCGTGGCATTGAAGGGTGAAGTTGATGCGGCTGACCCTACTACTGTGCTCAAGCGCCTTGGCGCTGATGGAACAGCGGATATCGCGATTGACGTCGCTCAACTGGGCAGCATGCACGCGGACTCGATTCGCTTGCTCGGCCAGTCCGCCGGCGTGGGCGTGAACGTGGAAGGCAAGGTCAATGCCCTGACCGGCAACTTGAAGGTCACCGCCGACGGCAAAGTCCAGATTGCGTCTACCGGTGTGCTGGAGGCCAAGCAGGCACTGGCGATATCGGGCGACATCAGTAATAAAGGCGTGCTGCGCAATGGCGGCTCCTTGAGCCTGGTCGGCAACCTGGACACCCAGGGCCCGATTCGCTTGGGCGGCAATACCGGCGTGAGTGGCAAACTGCAGCCTGGCAGCATTATCACTGGCGGCACTTCGGGCAACGCCACGGTCGGCCAGAATGGTATTGGCATCGTGATCAATCGCCCGGCCGCTTCGTATCCTTCTTATCCTGCTTACCCTGTCGCGCCGGTCGCACCCGTCGCCTGGAACAAGCCGGTAGCGAGCTATCCGGCATTCAACTGGAGCGCTTATCCAGCCTTCGCCTTTAACAGTGCGGCAGGCGTAAAACAACCTGCCCGTGTACTGCCACAACCTCGCTACTGGTAAACCGATCCAACCGGGCGGCGTGGTTCACACCCGCCCGGTCATCCCTCCCGCTGATCGCAATCCCTGGACGATGACAAATGAAGCCTGGGGTTTCGGGCATGGTGTCCGTAGCGCCCCTCCGTATCATTTGTCAGTGGGCACAGCCCCCATACGACGCCACTGAAAACCCATCTTCGACAAAGCCCTGAGCACTGGGCAGGGAGACTCATGTCCGCCAAAAGCACACAGCACGGATCAACAGGTCTGTTGCTTTTCCTCGCGCTGTCATTGGTCGTTGCGCTGATGAACAGCAGTGCGCCCACGCCACTCTACCCCCTGTACAAAGAGCATCTGCAACTCAGTTCAGTCGACTTGACGTACATCTTCGGTGCCTACGGCATTGGCGTGTTGGCCGCCCTGATTGTCTTGGCGGGTGTCGCCGGGCGCATCAAGGAGCAACGCTTTTTACTGGTGCCGGCCATCGCGCTGGTGATGTTCGGCGCCTGGCTCTGTGCCCTGTGCGACTCCCTTTTAGCACTGTGTGTAGCGCGCATGATCGCCGGGCTCGGCGCCGGCATCATGACCACCAGCGTCAATGTCTCGCTCGTCAGGTTCGGCCCCCGGGATAACGGTAAATTGGCAGCGACTCTGGCCACCCTGGCGATGATCACCGGGCTCGCACTCGGCCCGATTCTCAGCGGCGTGGCGCTACAACTGGACCTGAACCCGGCGAGCCTGCCCTTCTGGCTGATCATGGCCGCCATTGCCGGCACGGGTGCCGGTGCGTTGGCGCTGTGGCCGAGGAACGGGTCGCTACCCTCCCTCGATCATCCCCACGCAAGCTCAAGCCTGCGAGAAGGCCTGCGCGGTATCGGCCGCCCCTTTCACCTGTGCGCGTGGTCGGTGTTCTTCAGTTGGTCGCTGGCCGCATGCATCTTCGTGATGGGCCCCGGTGCTGCCGAGCAGCAATTGGGCCTGGGTGATCGCGGCCTGTTCGGCTATTGCATGGCGGTGTATCTGCTGATCGCCGGCGCCAGCCAGTTGCTCTGCCGACGGCTCGAAGCCCCCCGCGCATTGCGCTCCGGGCTGATCGCGCAATGTGCAGCGCTGTTATTGCTGCTGGCAGCATTCAATGCCCACTCGCTGATCCTGGCCGGATTCGGCCTGGGGGTGGCGGGCTATGCCTATGGGGCGATTTTCGTGGGCAGCGCAAGGCTGATCAACCAGCTTGCGCCCGCGCACTGCCACGCCAAGTTGGTGGCGTATTTCTACACCACGATCTACCTGTTCAACGCCGTCCCCATTCCGCTGGGGCTGCTGGTGGACTCGATGGGCCTGGCCTGCGGCGTGCTGATCGCGCTGACCGTCTTCCTGGTGATCGGTGCCGTGCTGGTACTGCTTGCCGCAAAAGCCCGACTTCCCCATGCCCACCCACTGCCCGGTTAAGTGCTCCCCCGTCGGACCCCATCGGGTTCTTACCTTGATTTCCCACCTCAGTAGCAAGAATCATGAATAGAAAACTCAAAGTATGCGCTGCGGGTGCCGCAGTGCTGATCATCGGCGGCGCAGCTGCGCTGTATCTGTATACCAACGCCACCCGCTCGGCAGGCGCGACCTCCGCCGCAGTGGCACCGGCCATCCAGGTGGCGGTTGCAACGGCTACGCAAACCGATATGCCCGACAGGCTGGCGGGGATCGGCGAACTGGAAGCCACCCGCCAAGTCATGGTCACCGCCGAGAGCAGTGGCCTTGTGCGAACCCTCCAGTTTCAACCCGGTGAGCACGTGAAAGCCGGACAAACCCTGGTGCAGCTCAACGATGCGCCGGAGCAAGGCGAGCTAGCCAGGCTGCAAGCCCAGGCCGCCAATGCCAAGGCCCAACTGCAGCGCTCCCGTCGCCTGCTGCCCCAGCAAGCGGCCACACAGGAAGAGTTGGACCAAGTGCAATCCACCTACGCTCAGGTGCTCGCCGACATCGTGAGGATCAAGGCGTTGATCGATCAAAAACGCATCAAGGCGCCTTTCACCGGGGTGCTGGGCGTACGCAAAGTCAACCTTGGCCAGTTCGTAACAGCCGGCGACCCATTGGTTTCGCTGACGGACCTGCAAACCCTCTACGCCAATATCACCGTCCCCGAACGAGCGCTGGCCCAACTCAAACCCGGACAGGTGCTGACAGTCCAGGTCGATGCTCATCCTGGGCAGTTGTTCAAAGGGCTGGTCAGCACTATCGAGCCACGCATCGACCCAAGCACCCGGACCGTGTTGGTGCAAGCCACATTGCCCAACCCGGGCAACCTGCTGACGCCGGGTATGTACGCCCGCGGGGAAGTGCACTTGCCAGACCGGCATGACGTCATCAGCGTGCCGGAAACGGCCGTGAGCTACAGCGCCTACGGCGACTTCGTGTACGTGGTGCAAGGCGATCCCACCCAATTGACGAGCACGGTGCGCCAGGTCTACGTGAAAACCGGCGAACGCTCGGCGGGCCGGGTGGTTTTGCTTGAGGGCGTGCAGCCCAATGATCGTGTGGTCACTTCTGGCCAATTGCGCCTGCGTAGCGGTGCCTCGGTGCGCATCGCGTCGAGGGACACCGTAGGACTCGAACCGGCGCCCGAGCCGGCATCGAGCCGCTGATACCTAAGGATTCCCAGATGAAATTCACTGATCTATTCGTTCGGCGCCCAGTGTTGGCGCTGGTGGTCAGCACCCTGATTTTATTGATGGGGTTGCTGGCGCTCAAAAACCTGCCGATTCGCCAGTACCCCCTGACCGAAAGCTCAACACTGACGATCACCACCCAATACCCCGGCGCCTCGCCGCAATTGATGCAAGGCTTCATCACCCAGGCCCTCGCCCAATCCGTCGCGACGGTGGAAGACGTCGACTACATGACGTCGACCTCGACCCAGGGCAAAAGCGTGATCACCGTACGGATGAAGCTCAATACCGACTCCAATAAAGCCATGACCCAGGTAATGGCCAAGGTCAACGAGGTCAAGTACCGGTTGCCGGCACAGGCCTATGACCCGGTGATTGTGAAGTCATCCGGCGAAGCAACATCAGTCGCCTATGTCGGCTTCTCCAGCCCTACCCTGTCGACGGCTGCGCTTTCTGACTATGTGCAACGGGTGGTTCAGCCTCAGCTCTCGTCCATTGAAGGGGTCGGCAGTATCGACCTCAATGGCGGCCAGAAAATGGCCATGCGTATCTGGCTGGATGCTAACCGTATGGCTGCCCACGGCGTTTCCGGCAGCGATGTGGCTCAGGCCCTGTTGAATAACAACGTGCAGGCTGCCCCTGGCCAGGCCAAAGGTTTGTATGTGGTTTCCGATATCCAGGTGAACACCGATCTGGTCAACGTCGCGGAGTTTCGCGAGATGGTGATCAAATCGACAGCGGTGGGTGTCGTGCATCTGAGCGACATAGCCACGGTGGAACTCGGTGCGGCATCTACCGACACCAGCGCCACCATGGACGGGGTGCAAGCCGTGTTCTTTGGCTTGAATGCGGCGCCGAATGCCAACCCCTTGGTGATCGTCAAACAGCTCAACGAACTGCTGCCGGGCATCCGGGCCAATTTGCCGCCGGATGTGAAAGTGGCTGTGCCGTTCGAACTGGCGCGCTTTATCAGCGCATCGATCGATGAGGTCGTCGGCACACTGGGCGAAGCCATTGCCATTGTGGTGTTGGTGATTTTCCTCAGCCTGGGCTCGGCGCGTGCCGTGATCATCCCGGTGGTCACCATACCGCTGTCCATGCTCGGTGCGGCGGCCTTCATGTCGCTATTCGGGTTCAGCATCAACTTGTTGACCTTGCTGGCGATGGTGTTGGCTATCGGCTTGGTCGTGGATGACGCGATCATCGTCGTAGAGAACGTGCACCGCCATATCGAAGAAGGCAAGTCACCTACTTACGCGGCGCTGCTGGGTGCCCGCGAGGTGGCCGCCCCGGTGATCGCCATGACCCTGACACTGGCGGCGGTGTATGCGCCCATCGGCTTGATGGGCGGGCTGACAGGTTCGCTGTTCAAGGAGTTCGCCTTCACCCTGGCAGGTTCGGTCGTGGTCTCGGGCATCATCGCGCTGACCTTGTCACCGGTGATGAGTTCTCTACTGCTCAACAGCCAGATGAACGAAGGCTGGATGGCGCGTAAGGCCGAAGGTTTCTTCCAGCGCCTGGGACAGGGTTATGGCCGGGTGCTGGACGTGTCGCTGCATCACCGCTGGATCACTTGCTCCATTGCGGTCGTCGTACTGGTCAGTGTGCCGTGGCTGTACAGCCGCGCCCAAACCGAGCTGGCGCCTACTGAGGACCAGTCCACCGTGTTGACCGCAATCAAGTCGCCGCAGAATGCGAACATCGACTACGTCGAGAAATTCGGCAAGCAATGGAACGAGGTCATGGTGACCCTGCCCGAGCAAAGCAACCTATGGCTGATCAATGGCAGCAATGGGGTCTCCAACAGCATTGGCGGGGTTAACTTTGTCGACTGGGAACAGCGTGAACGCAACGCCGACCAGATCCAGGGCGACATGCAGAACCGCGCCAACGGCATAGAAGGCAGCAACGTGTTTGCCTTTCAATTGCCTTCGCTGCCCGGCTCTACCGGCGGCCTGCCAGTACAGATGGTGATCAAGAGTGCTGCGGACTACAGCGTGGTCTATGAGGCCATGGAAGCCCTGAAAGACGCCGCACGTAAAAGCGGTTTGTTCATGGTGGTCGACAGTGACCTGGACTACAACAACTCGGTGATCAAGATCAATGTCGACCGTACCAAGGCCAACAGCCTGGGTGTGACCATGAAAGACCTGGGTGACACCCTGGCGGTGCTGGTGGGTGAAAACTACGTCAACCGGTTTGCCATGGATGGGCGCTCGTATGACGTGATCCCGCAGAGCCTGCGTGGCGAGCGCCTGACGCCGGAGGCACTGGCACGTTTTTATGTGAGCAGCGCCAGCGGAGGCCAGGTGCCCCTGTCCAATCTGGTCAGCGTATCGACGGGTGTCGAACCCAATCAACTGACCCAGTTCAACCAGCTCAACTCGGCGATCTTCCAGGCAATCCCCACCCCCGGGGTCGCCATGGGGGATGCCGTCACGTTTCTGGAGGCCCAAGCCAAACAACTGCCTCCTGGTTTCAGCTACGACTGGCTCTCGGATGCGCGGCAGTACCACCAGGAAAGTGGTGCATTGGTCATGGCGTTCCTGTTCGCGATCATCGTGATTTACCTGGTGCTCGCTGCCCAGTACGAAAGCCTGCGCGACCCGTTGATCATCCTGATCAGCGTGCCAATGTCGATTTGCGGAGCATTGATTCCACTCGCGCTGGGCATGGCCACCATCAATATCTACACGCAAATCGGCCTCGTGACGCTTATTGGCCTGATCAGCAAGCACGGCATTCTGATGGTGGAATTCGCCAATGAGATGCAAGTCAGGCAAGGGCTGGATCGTCGCGACGCGATCTTGCACTCCGCCAAAATGCGCCTGCGGCCGATCTTGATGACCACGGCGGCCATGGTCGCCGGCCTGGTTCCCTTGTTGTTCGCAAGCGGTGCCGGTGCCCACAGCCGTTACGACCTCGGGCTGGTGATTGTGGTGGGCATGCTGGTAGGCACCCTCTTCACCTTGCTGGTGCTGCCGACCATGTATTCGTTCATCGCCGTCGACCACCGTACGGCGGCCATTACCCCCCGTGCCCGTGAACTCGCCGCAGCAGATGCTGCCGATGCCGCTGCGCCCCATAAGGTGTAAGGAGTTTCCCATGTCATTGATCAACACCTTCGTGATGCGTCCGCTTGCCCTCTTGCTCTGCTCAACCTGGATGGCCGGATGCGCCGTGGGGCCCGACTACCAGCCACGTCAGGCACAAGCGGTACACCTCACTCAACAACCTGACGCAATGCTGTATTCCAATGCCCGCCTGCAGCAGGACTGGTGGCGCCAGTTCCAGGACCCACAACTGGATGCGCTGATCGACCAGGCATTGGCACACAACCATGACCTGCGCATTACCCAGGCCAGGTTACTGGAGGCGCGTGCGGTACTGGACCAGCGCCAGCTTGACCGGCTGCCGACGATCACCGCCGGCGGGGCTTATACCCGCAGCCTCTCCCAGGCCAACCCTGGTCCGACCGGCGAGCGCAACCTGGCCAAAACCTATCAGGCCGGCCTGGACGCGCAATGGGAGTTGGACCTGTTCGGCAGGTTGCAGCGGCTATCCGAATCAGCCACTGCGCGTGCCGAGGCGGTTGAGGCCGACCTGGCACAAACGCGCATCGTCGTGGTATCGGAAGTCGCCAGACACTACTTCCTGATGCGTGGCGCTCAACAACAACTCGCGGTCGCCCGCGCCAACCTGATCAATCAAGACAAGACGGTCGGTCTGGTGCAAGGCCGAGTGGACGCCGGACGCGGCACGGCAGACGAACTGGCCAGTGCCCGAGCCGAGCGCGCGCGTGTGCAGGCCACCCTGCCTGGCCTGGAAACCCGCCGACAACTGAGCCTCTATCGACTGGCGGTACTCCTGGGGCAACAGCCAAGCGCGCTGCAACCGCTGACCGACCTGCAACCACTGCCGGCCTTGATCATGCAACTGCC
This sequence comes from Pseudomonas azotoformans, assembly GCF_900103345.1. Lineage (NCBI taxonomy): Bacteria > Pseudomonadati > Pseudomonadota > Gammaproteobacteria > Pseudomonadales > Pseudomonadaceae > Pseudomonas > Pseudomonas azotoformans. The sequence continues at coordinate 1,301,017 of NZ_LT629702.1, read as the reverse complement.
CATCGGCCGCATCAGCGATGTGCTGCGCCAGCGGCCTGACGTTGCCAGTGCCGAGCGCATGCTGGCCGCCTCGAACGCGGATATCGGCGCGGTGACCGCAGAACTCTACCCAAGGATCGACCTCGGCGGGTTCCTTGGCTTCATCGCATTGCGTGGAGGTGATCTAGGAGACAGCGGCAGCCGTGCCTTCAGCGTGATGCCTTCCGTGAGCTGGCCGGCGCTGCACCTGGCCAGTGTCAAGGCGCGGCAGCGAGAAGCACAGGCACGCGAGACAGGCAGCCAAGCACGCTATGAACAAGTCGTGCTGACTGCCATCGAAGAAACCGAAGGAGCACTCACTGCTTATAGCCAATCGCAGCGACAGGTGCGCAGCCTGGCTGAAGCGGCGGCTCAAAGTGAGCGAGCCGCTCGCTTGGCGCATATTCGTTATGAAGCGGGGAACGCGGCTTATCTGGTAGAACTGGGGGCGCAACGTACGTTGCTGAGTGCTCAGGATGCGCTGACGGTGGCCGAAACGGCTTCATACTTGAATGTGGTGCAGCTGTATAAGGCGTTGGGGGGCGGATGGCGGAAGGCTGAAGCCATGAGTTCGAACTGATAACACACGATGCCGCTCTGATCAGGGCGGCATCTGCTCGCAGTGGAGCAAATAATGTCCTGTTACATCTAAACTCCTCTCCCTGGGAGTAGCGCTACAAACGCTGCATCATGTCGAATTTTCCTACAGCCAAACTTGAAACCTCTTACACACATATTCACTGGTCTCAATCATCCTATATCAAAGCTATGGGAGCAGCCGAGAGTGATGCGTGTAATTATCTTGATATTGTTGCTGATATCACAACAAGCGCTAGCTGATGCGACCTATGCACCAGCAAACTCCAGTATTTCACTCCCCCCAACGCTAAACCTATCGGGCAACGTCACGATAGGCCAAACCATTTGGAAATCAACACCTGTCGCAACAACAATGAAAGCATCAAGTTATGACGGCCAATCAACGCTTTACACCAGCATTAACAACAGCACGCTGATAATGGGCAAAGATGTTTACGCCACTAACCTGAAAGGTGTTGGAATCCGGTGGTGGGCTTCGTGGACATCGGACAGTTTCCTAAACCTTACCAACCCCCTCACGAACGCTATGAGTAGCCCTGGGGCAAAATTCTCCACGCCGACCACAGGGAAAGAGTACATACAAGTCATTTGGTTTGAACTTGTTAAAACCGGACCGATCCAGGCAGGGCGGCTAGCGATTTCAAACTCTGTTGAACTGGTATTCAGTTGCCCCTGCAGCAACCGATGGAACGTGACGGTCACGGGCTCCAGCTCTGTAGCACAAGCGCCAACCTGCAGCTTATCTGCCCCTGTACCGCAGGTGCCTCTGGGCAGGATGTCGACGACGGCTTTCAACGGAATCGGTAGCCGTTCCAGCCCAATCCTGTTTGCAATCAACCTGACATGCACCGGAGGGGACCCAGGTATCGGTATCGGTTCATACATCACACTGACGGATGCCTCAAATCCTGGAAATGTATCAGGCGTATTGTCGCTCGATTCAAAGTCGACAGCGTCAGGCATTGGCATTCAAATAACCAACGAAAGCGGTATCGTGAAGTTTGGTCCAGACTCCGGCGCAGCAGGAAACACGAACCAATGGAAAGCCGGCAATATACAGCCGGGAATGACCGCCTTCAGAATTCCGTTACGTGCAAGCTACATACAAACTGGAGCGAAAGTGACCCCCGGCAAAGCGACTGGCCAGGTCAGTTTCACATTCAGTTTTCACTGATGAAAACGGCACGTCATGCTCATCAAGCGCTTGAACCCAACCCCAGACAGATCCGTGACCATGTTTATGGTCTCATGAGCCGGCAATGGCCTCTTCAACGCGCTGGATAAACGCTGCAATACCTTTTCTTGTACGGATATAACCATCCCGCATAACAGCAGCCTCCAACTCGCGGGCCACCCGAATCAGGTCTTTAGCCTTCCCTACAGCCAGTGCACCACGGACACGATGAAGCAACCGAACCACCTCCTGACGGTCCTCCTCGGCCGCCAAAAATTTCAGCGCGGCCAGATCTTGAGCAATGGTTTGGAGGAACAACTCAAGCATACGCTCCGGCACATGAATCTCATCGCTCGAGCGCCTCGTGTCGAATGTCTGGAAAACAGCGGGATCAAGCACACTGCGCAAACACAAATACAGACCTTGAATATCCATCGGTTTGGATAGCCAACTGTTCATGCCTGCGCGAATGCAACGTTCGCCCTCCTCTCGCAGTGCATTGGCGGTCACGCCAATCACTGGGATATCCACATCACGCTGGCGCAACGTCTCCACCAACCGGTAACCGTCCATGACCGGCATGTTCACGTCGGTCAGCAGCACATCGTAGGATTGCAGCTCCAGCTGAAGCAGGGCTTGAGCACCATCGGCCACGACATCCACTGTGCAGCCGATACGCTCCAGTTGCTCCTTCATCAGTGCTTGGTTGACCGGGTTGTCTTCGGCCACTAACACCGCCAGACCGAGATGCATGCGTACCGCCGGGGTTTCTTCCTGCGCCAACGCCACGGGCTCACCGCCGATCACTGCCGTCAGGGCCTGGCAGATACCCGAAACGCTGGTTTGGTTCACCACTACGTCCTGTCCGATAAACCGGGGCACACAACTAAAATCATGTTGTGCAAAGACGTTAATGGCACCGGAAAAAGTCCCGGACAACCGTTCAGGCATCACCTGCAAAATGGCATCGGGTTTTACACGCGACTCGTCGCCCATGATGCACGTCTGTCCACCATAGTACTCAAGCCAGGCGCACAGGTTGTCAGTCAGGGCCTCATAGGGCGTGTGAACGTCAATGCATTTACCATCGAGCCCAGGCAAGGAGGGGCGGGTCATTTCCAAGACGTCGAGCGTCACCTCAAACACGAATTCGCTGCCTTCACCCAGCCGACTCTCGACGGTCATTTGCCCCTGCATCAGCTGGCTGAGATGGGCACAAATGGAGAGTCCCAGGCCGGCACCCGCGACAGTATGCGGCGTGTTGTCCGCCTGATAGAAGCGCTCGAACAGATGAGCCTGAACCGCCTCGGTCATGCCGGGACCGGTATCGATCACCTTCCATTGCAGCTTCGCCTCATGGCCTGCACCAATAAACGCAAGGTATACGGCGACATGGCCAGCCTGGGTAAACTTGATCGCATTGTTAAGCAAATTGCCGACGATCTGCTGGATACGCAAACGATCTCCTTGCACCAGTGCCGGCACACGAGGATCAACACAACAGTAAAGCGCGAGCCCTTTACCCGCGGCCATCGCCGAGAAACCACGCACGGTTTCTTCGAGCATTTCGAGTGGTGCAAAAGCGACTGACTCCAACACCAACTGGCCCGCCTCGATCTTTGACAGGTCCAGCACATCGCTGATCAAGTGCAGCAACAACACTGACGAGCTGTCGATGGTACGCAGGTAACCGCTTTGACGTTCGTCCAGCGACGTCAAGCCGAGCAGCTCAAGGGTGCCCAAGACACCGTACAACGGCGTGCGCAACTCATGACTCAGGGTGGCGACGAAATGACTCTTTTGCTCATTCGCCGCGTCCGCCGCCTGGCGGGCCCTGAGTAACGAGGCGGCGGCTTCGCGGTGAGTCGAAATATCCGTGAAGGTACAGAGCAACACACTCTCGCCCAGATACTCAGTAGGGGAATAGCGCACATGCAAGGCGCGTGCACCCACCATCATGCAGCCCTCACCCGCTAACGGGCGCCCCTGCTCGAACAACAGCCAATGTTCCATCAACGTCTCGAAACCAGCGGGGTCGCCCAGCCACTCCAGATACAAGCTGTTTTGCGTCACAGCCTCGATGCAGGGCCCTTTGACCACGCATAACGCCAGCGGTACCGTCTGTAGCAAAGAGTGATTGAAATCGTGGTTGACCAACAATTCACGAAAGTCATTGCTCGCCGGCACCACAATGCGACGTCGATACCAACGGCTGACCCACCAGCCAGAGACGGCACACAGCAGCAACAGCCCCAGGAGACCGAGCATTTGCCAGCGCGCATCCAGTAATAACTGCTGGTAGGAGATTCGATACAACGCCTGCCAAGTACCAAACTCGCCCGCGCTGCGCTTGATAAGCAGCCCGGATGAGGTCAGATGAAAGCCATTCTCGTACTGGTAGATCTGCTGCGAACGCTCATCGCCCACCACCCGCGTGCCATCCGGCGCGAGAATGTCCAGGGCGTCGAACTGGGGCAAATCAAAATACAGCTTTTCTATTCTCACCCCTTGGGTCATGAACTCGTCCCAATTGAGCAGTGTGGCGGCAACCAGCTCTCTGGGCGGTCCTCCCGGCGCCCAGTGATCGGCCTCTACACGACCCGAAACATAACCGAGGATCTGTCGCACGCTCTTGTGACCCATGAAGTGCTGGGCAGGCCGCCAGCGTACGATCAGGTCGCTGCTTCGTGCAGGGAGTTTTTGTACAGCCTGCTTGACCGAAGCCAGCACCTGGGAAAAGCTCGCTTGCTCAGGCTGCGTATTGAGCGTGTCGACCTCGATTGACGGAACAGCGATGTCAAAGTCGCTTCGCGGATCAATCAGGAACATCTGCGGTGGTTTGAACGTAGTGCCACTCCAGAAGTCGCCATGCACGTTGGCCAGCGCATTCGCCAGTTGCAGTTGTTGGCTCAGAACCCCGCTGTCCGTATCAGCGATCTGGATGGGCAGCGCCGCCGAAAAGGTTGTGTGAAACTGCGAGGATTGCCCCTTATAGACACGCAGGCCGCCTTGAGTCCGGTGATCAACGACATACGCCACGGGGTTGAACATTGGGTTGTATTCGAGCTGGCTGCTGGCCTTGATCACGCGCAGCAGGAAGATTTCGTGATCGTACGCACGTCCGACCAAACGCATGAAGTGATAGTCAACCTTGAGCACTTCCCCGCGAATAACCTTGTAGGTCACCCAGTAACCCGTCACCGCAAAGAACACCACCAGCAGCAACGTGATCAGCAAGCCGAAACTCAGGCGCACTGAGACTTTTTCAAGCTTGCCAACGGTCGATTGCCTATAGCGCATCTGCAATCTCGCCTGCTCGGATCATAGGTAGATCAAGTCCTTGAATACTTCGTAGGCACCGACTGGGCAGTGCAAATACCCCAAAGAGTCTATAGGTTTTTCAGTCGCAAGTAAGATTAGTCCTACGATGCAACTAGAAATCGCTGACGTACGTAGTTCATTTCAACCTTCAGAATTGACCCACAGTCATTCCCAGCAGGGCATTGTATGAACTCCTTTGCGTTGATAACACCCAACCTGGGTCAGGTCTTACGCCCTGCACAGGAACAACAACCTGACGAGAGCGCTTTGCGCCGAGGCTTGTCAGAAGGCGAGTTTGTCGCCTTCTATCAACCCCAGCTTTCGTTGAAAAAAAATACAGTGATCGGGGTGGAGGCACTCGCACGCTGGAGGCACCCACAACAAGGGCTGCTCACGCCCGGTTACTTTCTGGAAGCCATCGAACACCATGGCCTGCTGGATGAATTATTCTTGCGCCTGTTCGAGCAGGGGCTGGTCATGCGCCGCAACCTGGCGTGCTTGAACCTGCCGTTGAATATGTCCTTCAACCTGCATCCGGCCCAACTGAACAATCCGATGCTGGTCGAGGCGATCAAAGTGCTTTTGCGAGCCAACGAATGCTCTGGTCACTCTATTACCTTCGAGATAACCGAAGCAGGCATACTCGATCATACCCATGTAGTCACCCATAACCTGTCGCAACTGAGGACGTTAGGCTGTGGCTTGTCCATGGACGATTTTGGAACGGGATACTCTTCGTTGGAGCGACTTTGCGCGCTCCCCTTCAGCGAGTTGAAACTGGATGCCAGCTTCGTGCACAAACTCGACACCCATGCGTCCTGCGAAACCATCATCACCCACACCGTCGCCCTGGCAGATGCCCTGGGCCTTTCGCTAGTGATCGAGGGTGTAGAAACGCTGGCACAACTCAATCGCCTGAAGGCCAAGGGCTGTTCGATTATCCAGGGTTACGTCATCGCACCGCCAATGGCCGATAACGCCCTACTGCCCTTCCTCCTCGACCAGCTTTCAATTCCCCGGGTCGTACTGACTTCCGTTTAAGCGCCCCACCCTTCTCGCTCTTCATCCCAAACAGACTGGCCATGCCCATGGCCGGTCTGGTCGTTTTCGTTTTTTGCAGTCAGGTAGCCGGTTCATGTTCAGTCCCTCCTCACTTTGTGTCTTCTTCACCCTTCTGCTGCCGACATTGGCCGGCGCTGCACAGACCGAAGTGCCCATGTCTCTGCAACCGCTGCACCTGCTCAGCCAAATGAGCGAGGCCCCCCAGAAGCTGGATTTACCGGAACGGGATTGGGCCTGGTTGCGCCAGCGACGCACCTTGACCCTGGGCGTGGTCGCACCTTTTACGCTGCCATTCGACATGATCTACAGCAATGGCGATTACGAAGGGATCAGCGCCGATGTGATGACTATGATCAAACAGCAGCTGGGGGTGAATGTGAAGGTCATCCGGTACGAAAGTCGTGCCGACGCCATGACCGCCTTGAGGGGTGGCGAAATTGATCTGATCAGCCGCTCCAGTGACTACGACCGCGAGTCATCCAATACCGTGGTCACCCGCCCTTATAGCATCAACGCCCCGTCGCTCTACCGACGCTTGGATGAAGAGGGTCCGATTCCTTTCGACCTCAAGGGACTCACGGTGGCCGTCTCGAAGGACTATCTTCCGTACTCAGAGTTGGTTGAGCGATATCCGCAGGCGCAATTCTTTATTTACAACAGCACAACCCAAGCCATGGCCGCGGTGGCGTTTCAGAAAATCGATATCTTCCTGGGGGATTCGGTTTCCAGTCATTACCTGATTAACCATAGCTTCTTCGGATACCTGAAATTCCTGCGCTTCATCAAAATGGATTCGGGCGGTTATGGTTTTCTGCTACGGGACGATGATCAGCGACTGCTGGGCATCCTAAATGCCTCACTCAGTTCCTTCGGCCCGCTGCGCATGAACTACGTAGTCAAACGCTGGACGGGAGGAGGCACAGTGATGCCTGACGATAACGTGCAGTTGTCCGAACAGGAAAAGCATTGGCTCACCAAGCATCCGGTAGCACGCTTCATGATCAACGATGATATGGCACCCTCAGGTTTTTTCGGTGCCAATGGGCATTTCAACGGCGTGATATCCGACCTCTTTGAAATCATCACGCAGCGCACTGGACTGCAGTTCGAGATACAACGCACCGACAGTTTCAACAGCATTCAAGAAGCCCTGCGTGACGGTGATATCGACATGGCGGTACTGACGCCCAGCCCTGAGCGCTTGAGCCATTTCCGTTTCAGCCACCCTTTCGCAACCAGTTCATTTGCGCTGGTTATCTCTACCGCCGAGTCAGGTCGTGAGCGCTCAAGCCTCTCTGCCCTCGGCGGTAAACGCCTGGCCATTACCAAAGGACATGTATTGATCGACACCATCCGGCATGATTACCCCGATATTCACCTGCTGACACCGCCCAATAACCTCGACGCGATGAGCATGGTAGTCAATGGGGAAGCAGATGCCGCGCTGATGACCTTATCCATGGCGCGTTACTACACTGCGCGCTTGTATGAAAAACAACTGCGCGTGGCCGGTATCGTCGACTCCCGGGACGCTACCGCCAACTTCGCCATGCGTCGGGGCGATACGGAGCTGCAGTCCATCCTCGACAAGGCATTGCTCAGCATCCCGCCCGATGAGCTCAACGCGATCACCATTCGCTGGCGCGCCAATGCGGCCATGAGCGGCCAGACCTGGCGTGACTACAAGCGCGTGATCCTGGAGATCGTCTGCTGCGCTTTGCTGATGCTGCTGATCTCGATCCTCAGGATCATCCAGTTGCGACGCCAAATCCGCCGCCGAGTAGCGGCGGAGAAAGCACTGAACGACCAACTGGAGTTCCTGCAAACCCTCAACCATGCCATGCCGGTTCCCGTGTACGTACGCGACCGTGAGGGGCACCTGCTGTCCTGCAGCCGCAGCTACGAGCACGTCATGAAGCTGTGTCAATCGCAGGTGCTGGGCAAAACGGCGCTGGAGATGACAAATGACACACTGGTACTCGCACCCTCGCTTCATCAGAGCTACCTGCAGGCGATGGAGGACGGTGTGGCCATCGAACAGCAACTGGAAATCACCGTTGCGGGGCAGTTGCATGTCATTGAGCATTGGATTCAACCTTTTCGCGACTCCACCGGCGCCATCACCGGGGTGATCTGTGGCTGGCAGGACGTATCCCAGCACTATCAGCTCATCGAGCAATTGCAGCATGCGAAAGATCAGGCCGACGAGGCCAACCGCGCAAAAACCCAATTCCTGGCGACCATGAGTCATGAAATTCGCACCCCCATGAGTGCGGTGATCGGCACCCTGGAACTGGCGCTCAAACGTGCCGACCATGGCGTGCTGGACCGGCAGAATATCGATATCGCCTACACCTCCGCCAAGAACCTTCTGGAGCTGCTGGGCAATACCCTGGACATTGTGCGTATCGAATCCGGCCGCCTGAGTTTCTCGCCGCGAAGGGCCAACCTCAAGAACCTGGTGGAAATGGTCGCTCGCGTATTTGAAGGCCTGGCCAGGAAAAAGAACCTGGCGCTGATCCTGGAAGTCGATGCCGGCACCACCCTGGACGTGTCAATCGACCCTCTGCGCTTCAAGCAGATACTCTCCAACCTGGTCAGCAATGCGATCAAGTTCACCGAACGGGGCCGCGTGACCATCCGGCTTATGTGTCGCGTGGTGGAGAACGGGCAAATGCTGGATATGCACTTGCAGGTTCAGGACAGTGGCATCGGGATCAGTGACGAAGACCGCAGGCTTCTGTTCCGACCCTTTGCGCAGGTCACTCAGTCGGATTTGTCCGTGCACGGCGGCAGCGGCCTGGGGTTGGTCGTGTCGCGCTCCCTGTGTGAAATGATGGGCGGCCGGCTGGACCTGGTCAGCGCGCCTGGGCAAGGCACCACGGTGAACGTCACCCTCAAGCTCAAGCTACTGCCAACGTTGCCGGAGCAGCACACCCCAACGCCCCTGCCCTCTGAAACGCCCCCCAGTTGGGCCATGCGCGTGCTGATCGCCGATGACAACATATTGAACCGACAGATGTTACGCGCCCAGTTGGAGTACCTCGGTTGCGCAGTCATCGAGACCACCAATGGCCTGGAAGCCCTGGAGACGTGGCGACAGCACCCGATCGACTGGTTGATCACCGATTACCATATGCCGATCATGGACGGCGTTGAACTGACATTGGCCATCCGTCAGGAAGAGCAACGTCGCAATGCAGGGCACTTGACGATCCTGGGGCTCACGGCCGACGCCCAGCAGGAGGAAATGGATCGGTGCTTGAACGCGGGGATGGGTGATTGCCTGATCAAGCCCGTCGGCCTGGCAATCCTGGAGCAGCGGCTTGCTGCTCTGCCATCGCCTGGCGGCGCTGAGCGGGCGGCTATGAAACGCACGCAGCAACATCCAATCTTCAACATGGACTTGCTCAAGCCCATCACCGGAGGCAACCCAGTGATCGTCGAGCAACTGCGGGCAGAACTCAAACGCAGCAATCAGCGTGATTTGGAAGAATTGCGCCTGCTGGCCGAAACGCGGAATGACGCAGAGCTCTCAAAGTTATCCCACAGAATGCGCGGCAGCGCTGCGTTGATGCACAACGACTACCTGCGTGAGAGATGCCGGGAGCTGGAGCGCTGCTGCGAGTATGAGCATGACGCCGTGCCGGCGCTGATTCAGGAGATCGAGAGGGAATTGTTGCGGATTCGGTGCATGCTGGAGACGCAATGAATCACGCCAAACCGTTGCGCTTGGCCAACTCGCCGAGCGCAATCAGGTTCTCTACACTCAACTTGCGCTGCAAGCGAATTTTGTAAGTGCTGACGGTCTTGTGGTTGATCATTAGTTCATCGGCAATTGCCTGGTTGCCCATGCCTCGCGCCAACAGCTTCAACACAGTAATTTCACGGTCAGACAGTTGAGCGATCAGCATGCTCTCTTCACTGGCAGCTTGAGTGTTGTCACGCAACTGGTGAATAGTGTTTGCCGGGAAATAACTGTAGCCCGATAGCACCGCCTTTACGGCCCCCACCAGTTCATCCAGATTGTCGTCCTTGCACACAAAACCTGCGGCTCCCGCCTGCAGTGAGCGCATGGCAAAATTTCGTGTGTCGCCGGAGGTCAGGATCAGGACCCGGGTGGAAATACCAATGGCCTTCAGGTGCGCGATGACCGAGAGGCCATCCATTTTTGGAATACTCAGATCGAGGACGATCAGATCCGGAAGCAATTTGCGAATGACCTCGACCGCATCCACCCCATTATCGACCTCAGCGACAATCGAATGCCCTTCACGCTCGAGCATGACGCGCACAGCCATACGCATCAGGGGGTGATCGTCGACGATGACTATATTGCCCATGGGGACATACTCCGGATGTTTGGAAAAGTAAATGATTCACTCAGAGGCGGGCAAAACTAACGCCTGGACGTTAACACAGCTAACGTTACTGCCTCCTACAGTAATCGGAGTCTAAACAGACTTTACTCATAAACCAAATTAACGAAGACACCCGCCTTGATCATGCCAGGTGTCATTTTGGCAGCGGTGCGTTTGTAGCGTACCGTCAGTTGCTTGGTCAGGTTTCCACCGCCAGTGCCGACCCTGCCTATTTTATTCAAATTTGATCCGGTCAACTGCGGACGGAACTGGACTGGGTTGAGCCCATTCAAAACCTGAATAGCCAGTCCGCTGGCATTGCCTTGGCTGGCAGCAGACACGCCGTTCGAACTGGTATTGTTGGCACTTGGCAATTTCACTTCGCCAGGTGACGCTAGGCTGCAGGATTTGGTTTTTGCGACTTTTGAATACCCCGACGTCGACGATTGCTCACAACATGCCAACCTGTAGACATCACAGTTCCAACAGCAGCGTCACCTTGAATAGTCATTGTGGCCGGCAAAGCCATCTTTAACTTTGCCGGCGCACCACAAGTGATGGTGCCCGCCCAGCAATTAACACGGAACAATAAAAAGCAAAACACGACATACAACCTCGTGAGATCACCGCCGCATGAATTCCACCAGTGCTAATCTGCCTTACTCACAATTCAAATCACTTTATTTTTTTGGAGTGCAGGACGCCGTATACTTCTCATACATCAGCTCTTTGTTTGCCTCTGGAACAACATAATCCACATGGCAACTACCGCTTCCCCACTTCACGTCAAAGCTCCCCTTGTCGCCCACACCAAACACCAACAGTCTGGATGCACCGTCAAGGGTACCGAGTAGCCGACCATCGGCTCCGAACGCTTGCGCACCAAACGGAACTTTCTGACCGTCACTCATGTGTAATTCGAACTGTATTCTGCGTCCGGATTCAGCCTGAAACTTTGTTTTTACGACTGCGCCACGGGTCGGAATGACTTGTCGAGATGTCTCCTCAAACTCAAGATCAGTGCCAAAGGTCGAGGTTTCCAGATTGATCCAGTTATAGCGATACGGCTGCGCATATGGCACAACCGCATAGCCTTTTCTGTCGGTGCGCACCGCATTGGATGAGTCAACGCCAATACCTTTGGTACCAGGCACTTCAATCAACGCGAACGTTTCGCCAACAGGCTGGCCGAGGGTGACCCCCCCACTGTGAACAACCACTGAACCGGAGGCCCCGACATCCAGATGCTTGTTGTCACGACCTTGCCCATAGTTGCCGCTGACTTTTGCCGTAGGCGTATCCCAGTTCAAACCCACGTTGCCGGAACTGCCGCCGATCTTGCTATGGCTGCCTTGCGCCGAGTAATTGAGCGTGTTTGCGTCGTTCAAGTTGCCAGAGACACCGGTCTGAACCGAAGAATCACCCTGGTTTGACGCGGTGACGCTGGAGTACAGGCGCTGTGATCGACGCGTGTCGCCAAACGGGATGCTGAACGACGCAGTCATCTGGTTATCGACGCGCTGGTTACTGCCCTGCCCTTCCGTACGGGATACCGCGAAGCTGTAGCTGACGTCCGAATAACTCCCGTTGTAACCGAACTGCCAGCGACGGGTGCTGCCTTCACGATTCCAGTAACTGGTCTCGCCCATGCTCAAAAACAACGAACCACGACTGGCGAGCGACTGGTTGACGTTAACGTCGAATCGACTTTTCTGTCGCCCGTAGTAAGGCGTGCTGATCTGATCCTGCTCATCAACGTGCTGGCTGAAGGTTCGGTAGGATTCGGTCGAGTAGCGATAGCCGACCATTGTAAACGTGGTATCGGTTTCGCTGAGCGTCTTCGAGTACAGAAAGCGCGCACTCTGACCCACGTTCTTACGGCCCGAACGTTCCTCGGAACTGCTGTTGGTGACGTCGAAAGACACACCGCCCCACGGCGAGTTCACGCCCACACCCAGGTTGAGGGCCTTATAGGCCTGTGCGGCGATGAGACCGCCGTAGCCTGTGAAGTTGTCCGTGACCCCGTACACCAGCGTGCCCTGGGTAAACTTGGGCGCGGGCTTGCCCTCGGTCGTGTACTGCCCGGCCACCAGGTTGTAGCGCACGCTGCCACGACGGGTCATGACGGGCAGGTAGGAGTAGGCCTGCGTATAAGTACGCTCGCGCCCGTCCGCTTCGATGATCTTGATGGTCAAGTCACCGTTGGAACCACTGGGGAAGATATCGCCGATCTCAAACGCACCCGCAGGCACCGTCGCCGAATAAATGACGTAGTTGTTCTGGCTGATCTCTACAGTCGCATTTGTCTCGGCAATACCACGCACAACGGGCGCAAAGCCAACTTCGTCATCGGTCAACATACCCAGTTCGGAGGAGAGTTGCGCGCCCTTGAAACGTACACTGTCGAAGATTTCACCCTGACTGTACAACTCACCCGCCGCGAGCTTGCCTTTCAGGCTGACAACGTCGCGCTCGACATAACTGCGGTTGCTGGTGAACTTGTCACGCGTGCCCGTTGAGCCGGAAATAGACGAGTCATTGCGAAAACGCCAGGCACCGATATTGAAACCATTGCGCAGGCCAATATAACGGTAGTCGTTGGTATACCCTTGGTTAACGTTGCGACTGAAGTTGGTCTGATAGTTAGAGTAAAACGCCGTAATACCGTGATCCCACAATGACGGATCAACGTACCCACGGGAGTGACGCTTGATATATGCCTGAGGCATGCTGATTTGCAGCGCCAACGCGCTCACATCAAATTCAGCTGCTGCGCCAGGGACGATCGAATCCAGAGCGACAGGTGATGTGTCCTCGCTTTTGGCTGCGATCAGGTTTTCCCGCTCAAGGCGTGCAATATCGACGCCAACGGCCTTGAGCAAGCCCAAAGGAATAACCGGCTTAACCTCGCCATCTTTCCCACTGGCTGCAAATTCAATATTCTGACGCAGCATCAATTGCTGGTTAAGGTAGATATCGACATTGTATCGACCAGGGGCAACCGAACTTCCCTGTTCGAAATACTTCAATTCTACCGGCGCACCTTGCTTATTTAGAAACGCGCCATTGAACTCGACCGCATGCGCCGTCACAGGAAGCGTCGCACCCATCGCTATCAAGCTGGACGACCCTATACTCCCGAGAAGCGTAATAGCATGCTGCCCTCTTGATCGAAACACCCACATATCATCCAGCCTCACAACTTAGATATCCACTGGCACTGACGTTTACCTCTCAGCCGCCAACGCTCAAATGGCTCGCAAACATCAATTAGCAGTCGCCTCTCCCGTGTAATTATTGGGTGCGCCATAGTCATTGATGGTTACGTAGTCGACGCGGGATACCCCTTGAGCAGGTAGGGCGCTAGCAACATCGATCAAAAATTTTGAAGTTTCACCAGGCGCGACCATTTTGGCGCTTACCGGATATCGCTTGCCGGCCTGCGTTATAGAAACCTCACCAAACGAGACATAGAATGGAGATTGATTACTCGCTACCAGCCAAGACTTTCCACCCTCGTTAATCATTTTCCACTTCAACTGCTTGGAGGATTCTTCCACGGAACCCGACAGCCCTTCGGGCCGATAAAAAATCTTGATGCGTTGACGGATCGCAATTTGCAGCGTGTTGTCTGTTTCGGACTTTTGCGGTATTTCCTGAACACTTAACCAAAACACTGACTCTTTACCCGACGGCAAACCTTTGCCCGCATAAAAGACACGCAAGCTTTGTTGTTTCTTACCGGCAAGGCGACTCAGTGCTGGCGTCAATGCAAACGGCACATCCTGTTCAGGAAAGGCCGGATCGGGCTCGATCCACGACTGCACCATGATATCTTTTTCACCATCATTCTTAACCATGATGGAGGTTTCCTTGAGCTTTTCCTGGTACACAATTCGTGTGCCGCCCAATGTAATACCCGCACTGGCAATTCCACTCGACAGCAACACTATCCCTGCCAATAGAAACCTGGAGACTGACTTAATCATATCGTTCCCATGCATAAAACCAGAGAAGCACTTTCATGCTTCTCTGGTTAGAGATTTATTCGTACGTCAGGGTAAACGGCAGTTCGCCATTAGCTGTACCAGCCTTCATTACATCGCCGTTGGCTACATAGGCGGCACGCAAGTTCAGGTTGGCGGCATATTTAAAGTCAGGATCGGTACCGGTCTTGATCAGAGGCGCGTCAAACGAACCGTTACCACTCAGATTAATGAGGGTGTTGCCGGCGCTGTACATGCCAATACCAACGCCCGTTGCTGTACCAGTCGTTTTCAGCAGGTTATTATTTTTCAGGTCAACGCCCGAGCCGGAGTTCGGGTCAAACTGGACTTTTACAGTCGTCAAACCGGTACCGGTGCCACCACAATCAAGATTGATGTTAATGGCGGTGCCAGCAACAATCCCAGCAGGCGCACCACCCAGGGAGTCCATACTCACTTTACCCATTTTTACATCAATAACTTGTTTCCCTTTAGCACCCGTTACGCTAGTGCCGGCGCCTGAAGTGGCACTGCAAGAGGCTGCGGTGATTTCCCCGGTGAAGTTAATGGTGCCGTCTGCCGCCATCGCAGAAGTTGCGAACAGGCCAACGATGGAGGACGCGAGAATAAGTCGGAATGGAATAGACACGGAGGTATACCTTCTAGTTTGGCAGTAAAAATAGATAGCGTTGCTCTCTAAATGAGAGTTCACGAATTCTACTTTTCTTAAAACTACCGCCAACCGCCGCAATCCCTACGCAGCAATAGACATATCGCTGGACTGCGTAGGACTAGTCCTACAGCACAAAGAAACGTACACCCGCTGCCACACCACGGGCACAGAGATTCCAATCAGGGTTTTTTAACGCATTTCAATGCTGGTAGAAGGGCTTGTTAACCAATAGAAGATCCGTATGGCCAGGCAACCTTTCGAACGGAAGGCTGGAATAACTGCAGACGACTTCGGCACTCAAAATACCGATCGAGGCGAGTTGATATGGCGATGCGCCGCAAGCATCCAGCGCACGCCCTTATCAATTGACGCCTAAAAACATCAATGCTCCGCGAACCAGGCTGCCGGTACCTGCGTTTGAACAGTAATCGTCTTGACCTGAGTGTAAGCATTCAGCGTTTCCCGGCAAAACTCCCGCCCAATCCCACTGTTTTTATACCCTCCGAACGCCGTGCCGTCGGTAATATTCGAATAGCGATTGATCCATACCGAACCGGCTTCCAAGCGCGCGGCGGTTTCCATGGCATGCCTGAGGTTGCTGGTGTAAATGCCGGACGCCAAGCCATATTCGGTGTCGTTCGCCTGCGCAATCATCGTTTCGTAATCGTCCCAAACAATCAACGACAACACCGGCCCGAAAATCTCCTCCTGACAAATGCGCATGTCATTTCTCGCCAGCAGTAGCGTCGGCTGAACAAAGTAACCATGTTCGCAACCAGGCACGGTGACGCGCCCTCCACCCGCAAGCAATTCGGCGCCCTCCTCCAGGCCCAGGTTGATATAGTCCAACACGCGCTGCCCCTGCCGGGCATTGACCAGGCAACTGACCCGAGAGCGTTCATCCAGCGGGGAGCCAACGCTGACGCGCTTGAACGCCGCAATCAGTTTCTCCTGGAATGCCGAAGCGATATCTGCATGGACGAACAAGCGCGTGCCGGCTAGACACGACTGACCATTGTTATGGATGGCAGCAAACGTGGCATTGTCCACCACGGCATCGATATCCTCGATATCCGCAAATACGATGTTCGCGCTCTTGCCCCCCAATTCCAGCGTCGAGGGAATCAGGCGCCGGGCTGCGACACCGGCTACGGTCCTGCCGACTTCGGTACTGCCGGTGAACGACAGCTTTCTGACCAATGGGTGCTCGCTCAGTGCTGCGCCCGCTACCTCCCCCAAGCCCGTCACCATATTGACGACACCTGCCGGGAAGATTTTATTGATCAACACACCCAGTTCAAGCGTCGACAGGGACGCATTTTCATCAGGTTTCAACACCACCGTATTGCCTGCCACCAACGCCGGCGCAAGCTTGAATGCGGCCATGATCGCCGGCGCGTTCCAAGGGATGATCTGCCCGCACACACCCAGCGGTTCGCGCTTGGCAATTGCGTAGCCGCCATCAATCTCACGGGCGGAGTCTTCATGCGCCATGATCACCGAGGCGAAATAGCGGTAGTGGCGAACAGCGGTCATGTAATCCTTGCGCACTTCGCTGATGCAACGGCCCACATCATGAGCATCGATAAGGGCCAGGCGCTCGCTGTGCGCCTCGATTTCATCGGCCAGCAGGTTGACCAGGCGAGCGCGCATTTGTTGACCGAGGGCACGCCACGCCGGCAAAGCTTGGTGCGCTGCTTTTACCGCGCGATCAACGTCGGCTTCGAGGCAATAGCGGATGTAAGCCAGATGGCGGCCGGTGGCGGGGTCGACCGCTGCAAATGAGTGGTCCTTGTCGCTGGTTTCAAATACGCCATTGATCAGTGGACCATAAAATTTATTGAGCGTGACTTGCATAGTAAACCTCGTCATAAAACCCGAAATCTGGATTATCTCTGGTATAAACTGCTTTCAACGTTATTTATCGTCCAAAAAAGGTGGGGTATGGATCCTCTTTCCGATGTCCTTTCATTATTGAGAATTCGTAATTACCACTCGGCCTCGCTGACGCTGGGCGGTAACTGGGCGTTCAACTTTCCGGCAAGGGAAGGCATCAAGTTCACCGCGCTCGTCAAAGGCAGTTGCTGGCTGCAGGTGCATGGTGAATCCCAACCCCAGCAACTCCAGCAAGGCGACTGCTTTCTGATGACGCGCGGCATGCCGTTCACGCTCTTCAGTGACTTGTCCCAACCCGTCATGGATTCGGACGGCCATTTCCAAACGCTTGCGCCCGACGAGTTGGCGCTGAGCTACGGTGGTGACGACACCCAACTGGTGGGCGGCCGCTTTGACTTCACCGGTATCCCGACTCAACTGCTGCTCAGCACACTGCCCTCACTGGTGCATGTGCAAGGCAATGAGCCCCAGGCCTTGATCCTGCGCTGGGCACTGGAGCGCTTTACCTCGGAGTTGCAGCAGAAGCGCCCAGGCCGATCGCTGATGAATGAACACTTGGCCCACATCATGTTGGTCGAAGTCCTCCGCGCGCATCTTTCGACACTCGACAGCAACGGTATCGGTTGGTTTTTCGGCCTGGCCGACCGCAACCTCAGCGCTGCCCTGAGCGCGATGCATGCTCAACCCGCCCAGCGCTGGACCGTCCAGGAACTGGCGCGACTGGCAACCATGTCGCGTTCGGCGTTCGCATTGCGCTTCAAGCAAGTGGTCGGTGCAGCGCCAATGGAATACCTCACCTATTGGCGCATGTTGCTGGCAAGTGACCGCCTGAAAAACTCCGATGACTCGGTCTCCACCATCGCATTTTCACTGGGCTACGAGTCGGAGAGCGCGTTCAGCACAGCGTTCAAGCGCGTCATGTCGCAATCACCGCGTCATTACCTGCGCGAGCACGCATCAATGGAGGCCGCCGCCGATCACCAGGGTTTCACCGGTGATCCAGCTCGCGTCGGGTGACGCCAGGAAGGCGACAGCGGGAGCGATATCCTCCGGCTGGCCGATGCGGCCCAACGGCGTAATGGCTTCGATCTTCTGACGAAACGCATCTTCGAAAAAGCCGCTGGCATGCACGCCTTCGGTTACGACCAACCCTGGGTTGACCGAGTTGACGCGAATATTTTTCGGCCCCAGCTCATTGGCAAGGGTTCTGGTGATCGCGTCGACAGCACCTTTTGAAGCGGTGTAGACCGTAGAGTTGGCCGGTGTGAAGGAGGTCACGCTGGAGCTGATATTGACGATGCTGCCACCGACAGGGTTGAACACTTCAACGGCCGCCTGGGTGCACTGGATCAAGGCCAGCACATTGAGGTTGAACTGGCGGTGGAACTCTTGCTCGGTGATGTCGGCCAACGGGTTGGTCGAATAGACCCCGGCATTATTCACCAGGATGTCGAGATGACCATGCTCATGCACAATCGTCTTGAACAGCGCCTTGAGGTCCACGCTGTTCGAGACGTCGGCCTGCACGGCATAGGCTCTGGCACCGGTTTGCACAATCTCTGACACCACCCGGTCGGCATCGATGCGACTGTTTGCGTAGTTGACGATCACGGTGGCGCCATCCTGGGCCAATTGCTTGGCGATTGCGGCACCGATCCCCTTCGAGGCACCGGTGACCAACGCAATCTTCTTATGCAGCTTTTTCATCTCTATTTCCTTTCCCAACGGATTCCAACAAACATTGAATCCAGCTTAGGAGCATCGACCAGAGGCGTTAATAGCCGGCACTCCAAGAAAGTTTCGCGATCGTCCAGCCTTCAGCGAGTGCGCCTGCGCCAAAGCCAAGCACCCACAAACACGAGGGAGAGCAGCAGCGGGACCAGCACAATATTGAACAACTTGACTTGAGTGCCCAAGCGTTCGACCTGGACAGTGAGCTGTCGGGCAACCTGACGCATCTCCTGCTCGATGGCGACTTTTTCTGAGCGAAACTGCGCCTGGGTAGCTTGCTGCTCCGCCTTCAACGGTGCGTTGTTTTGCTGGCCAGCCGCCAGTGTGCTCAGGCGTCCTTCGGTTTCATCCAGCTTGGCTTGCAGGTCACGGCTCATCTCGCGAAAGTGCTCGCCCGCCTGTTGCTGCAACCGTTCAACCACACTGAAGTTACGGCTGTAGCGGCCACGGGAACGTAGACTGATCAATGCATCCGACCCCGAGAGACTATCCAGTGCGTTGAGCACCAACACGCTGTTGTCGGCCCAAGGCACGCTGACCTCGCCGCGGCCTTGAGGCTCGGTCCACAGGTTGTCACTGAGCATATCGGTATCAGCCACAACCACGACGTTGATGTGTTCCGCCCCGGTAATCGCCCCAGGCGGATCTGGGAAAGCCGAGCTTGCCGGACCTTGCAGGCGCGCCGCGATCAAGTAGCGCTCACCGTCGGCCTTGAAAGCATTGGCCAGTTCATCCGGGTGTTCGAGATGATCAAGGCGCGCTGTCTTGTACAGCATGGCCTGATCCGAGCTGTGCAGAAGCGGTGTCAGGGTGGTGGTTGCGCCTGGCAAAGCGCTCAACACGCCGGCAGTGGTCAGGTTGAGACTACCTAGGCCAGCAGTGATCACATCTTGCTGATTCATGGCTTCGGGCGATAGGCCTAACGCCGTAGGCTGCCAGATCGGCTCGGCGCTATGCACCAGCGACACGTACTGTCCGTAGCGACCGTCACCCAGCACATCACCTGGCATCAATTTGATACCCCACGCCTTGAACAACGGTGCGAGGTCCGAGGACTTGTCCTTGCTCGGGATACCAAAATAGTACTCCCCACGATCCTGCTCACTGTAGGGGTCGACAAACACCAGCAGCCGCCCGCCACGCAGCACGAATTGGTCGATTCCGCGCAACGTTGCCGTGGACAAGCGCTTTGGATGCACCAGCATCAACACCTTGAGTTCGCCGGGAATGCTGTCGACATCCTGAGTCAGTTCATGCACGTCAAACAGCTTGTCGATCTCGGTGTAAATCCGCCAAGGCAGTCGCTTGCGCCCCGCCTCTGCATTGAAGCCCCCCGACAGTGGCAATGAAGACATCAGCCCGATGACCGGCCGCTCGGCACGCGACAGGCTATGCACTAACCGGCTGATGTCGTACTCCAGGAACCCTTGTTGTTCCAGCGCAAAAAAAGCGATGCTGGCGTGATGGTCCGCTGCATCGGCGATGGCGAGCCCAAAGTAGACCGGCGTCCCGCCTTTGCCGATAGGCGCGGCTTTCAGGCCCAACTCCTGGGCACGCGTTTCGTCCGCCGAAAACGGCGCCGGGTCGATAATGTGTAGACGCAACATCCCATTCGAGGCACGTTGGTATTCACGCAGCAGGGTTTCGATCCGCACGCCATAACTGCGCATGACGGGCAAGTCTCGGGCGGCCTGATTGGAAAAGTAAAAGTACAGGTCGGTGGGTTTGGCCACCTCCTGGATAATCTGCCGGGTGCCGGAACTGAGGGTATAGAGTTGCTGTTCGGTCAGATCCAGACGCAAGGTTGGCAATCGCGGCGCCAACTCAAAATTCGCCGCGACAAAGCCACCAACAATGATCGCCATTCGCAGGCATGTACGGGTCAAAGGGTTGAAAAACATGGCCTCACACCGCCTTCTTCAATTCGACCACCATGACCGTCAGTGCCAACCAGACAATGATCTGGCTAATGAAATACAGAAGGTCCTGGGGCTCGACCACGCCGCGGCACAGCCCTTCGAAGTGTGCGATAAAACTCAACGATGCAAGCCCGTCCAGCCAGGCCACGGCTACCCAGCCGCGAAATACATCCAGCACCACCGCAGACCCACAGGCGGTAAAGATCAAACAAACCGCCATGGCCATGAGGAAGGCCACCAGCGCATTTTTGGTCAAGGCCGACATGCACCCGCCAATGGCCAGGCAAGCTCCTGCCAGCAGCCAGCTCGCCAGGTACCCACAAAGGATCACACCATTGTCGGGTTCCCCCAGATAGTTGACCGTCAACACCAACGGAAACGTCAACACAAGCGCAAGGCCACTGATCAGCCACGCCGCGAAGAATTTCGCGAGTACAGCGTCAGTCGCGCTGATGGCCATGCACATCAGCAACTCAATCGAACCGGTCTGGCGTTCCAGCGACCACATGCGCATGGCCAGCGCCGGCAACAGCACCACGTAGAGCCAGGGCAGGTAATCGAAGAACGGTGCCAGGTCGGCCTGGTTGCGCTGGTAGAAGTCGCCCAGGTAAAAAGTGCTGACACCGCTGAGAATCAACAACAGCAGGATGAACACATACGCGACTGGCGTAATGAAATAGCTGTAGACCTCGCGCTTGAATAACGGCCAACGCGCGCTCATGACCGCGACTCCCGGGTCAACAGGCGAAAAACTTCGCCGAGCGACCCCCGCTCGACCTCCTGACGAGGCACGTTCCAGCCACGCTTGAGAATCATCGAGTTGATCCCCGGCAATATGGTCGAACCCGGCCGCGCCAGGACGCGCACACTATAGGGCTCCGGGCCGGCCTCGATACCCGCAACGCCAGGGAGCATTGCCAACGTCATTACGTCCAAAGGCTGTGTGGCATACAACATCACAGCCTGGTGATAACGTGAGCGGCTTTCCAGCTCGTCAGGCGTGCTGTCTGCCAGAAGGCGCCCCTTGTCCATGACCAACACACGGCCACACAATGCCGTGACCTCCTCCATGATGTGGGTAGAAATGATCACGATTTTGTCACGGGCCATCTCTTGGATTTGCGCGCGCACTCGGTACTTCTGATTGGGATCAAGCCCATCGGTGGGCTCATCCAGAATCAGGATTTTCGGATCATGAAGCATCGCCTGCGCCAAGCCGATTCGGCGGCGAAAACCTTTGGAGAGAATATCGATGGTCTGGCCGCGCACCTCGATCAACTCGAACTGTTCGAGCATGGACGCGACGCGCAGCTTTTTATCTCGACCGCGATAACCACGCATTTCAGCAATGAAACTCAAGAACCCCGATACGGACATTTCGTTGTAGCAGGCCCCGGTTTCGGGCAGGTATCCCATCAGCCGCTGCGCATGGCGGGGCTGGCGACGGATATCAAAACCGCACAATTTGGCAGTACCCGAACTGGGTGACATAAAACCGGTGAGCATACGCAGGGTCGTGGACTTGCCGGCACCGTTGGGCCCAAGGAGCCCCAGCACCTCACCTGATACGGCCTGGAAAGACAGGTCGGCGACCGCAAGGGAACTGCCAAACCGCTTGGATAAATGGGTTATCTCAATCATGAACGTCGGACCACCTGCTGAAGCACATTGAAGCGCCTTTAGGTGCGCTCGCTGTTTCGCGCCGCACCATAACCGCAGGTTGCACACCATGAAACAGCAGCCACGGCGAATCCGATTCGTCCTTGCCGCGTGTCGAATTATCTATGGGTAAGTGCGGATTATCTGACAAAACCTCGTGAGCGGCCTGCGTATTCTGGACGCTGAAAAATGCCCCAGTCTCACTGAGCCGGATACCCCATGCTATTGCGAACACTTGAAATACCCGATGACCAAGGTCAATCACTGAATGCCGTGCTGCTTTGCGGGTTTATTGCGAACACAAGCGGCCAGCAGTTCCTGGTCTACAGCCTGAACGAGAAGGTTGCTGATGATCTGATCAAGATCTACCTGGCACCGATGGAAGGTGAAGGCCTTGAGCGAAGCATGTGCAGCGCGTCCTCCGAGGATATGATGACTGCAACCGCTGCACTCAAACGCATCATCCACGACGCCTGCAGCCCACAGGCAAGGCAAACCGACAATAGTTACTCGGTGCTGGACCTGACTGACACACACATCCACTGCACCCGCGCAAACCTCCATCACAGCCTGAAAGTCAGTGAACACTGGCTGATGAAACTGCTGGTGTTCAATCCCGATGCGAAGCAGGACATCGAGAGGTCAGCAACTCCGGCAGACGCTCATGCGCATCCCCAGGAATACTCTTCACCCACTACGCCGTTGAGCTCACCCTCCGAGTCTCAGCCTTCCGTGCCTTACAGGGTTATCTCCCACACGCCCACCGCACAGGAAGCTCTCTCTCACGATGTCATCGAGCACGCACCAGCAGTCGAGCAAGAACCCACTCACTCGCAGAAAATCGAAACCAACCTCAAATCACTGATTGCAAGCGTGACCCAGCATAAGGAGACACTGCTGAGTAAATTCGTGATGCTTGATGAGCGCATGCGTGAACTCAAACAACGGGAAGAGGACATGGCTGTGCGCGAACGCTCATTCGACAGGCGCGAAGAGGAACTGATCGCCGGCATGAATGCGCTGAAAATGGCGGAAGAGCAGCTTAACTCACTGATGAAGGATGGTTGAATACGTCACAAGACTGCCAATGGATGAGCAACATACACATTCAGCTGGCGCTGAATGTGTATGTTGCTCATCCAGTATACGAAGGCGCACTGAATACCAGCCACGGCCACCCAGGTCCGCGTCGGCAATCGCCGTTCGCGATCGCTCGTACGCCCGGTGTGAATGGGGGCATAACTGGGGGCATAATTCGAGTTTTTTAAGCTGAAACTACTATCGTAGAGCCCAGTCAAAATGTTTTTTGGCGACCCGGACAGTCTCTGAAAGCGGTGAAAGAAATTCAAACGCTGTGCACGCTTGCAAGCGCGTTGAAAATATCACCCATCGGGAAACTCCACATAGGCAATCACCTTGCCATACGGTGCGCTCGCCATGCCTACGGGGACTGTCATTGCGGTGTGTCCCGGCACGGGCGCATTCACGGTTAACACCGTCGCGCCTGGGGTCTGATTATCAGCGGCAACCACCAGAAAATACTTGCCATCGGCTGGCGCGACGCCGGTCCACTCGACCGTGAGGGGATTTTGTCCTGCCAGGTGATCGGCAACCACGTTGCCCTGTGTATCAACCACCGCCAGTCGTGGTTTGAGTATGGTTTTCGAAAAGCCGAAGCACAGGTTATTGCACATCGAGATGACATTGATGACGTAGGTTTGGCCCTTGCGCAGTTGGAAGTCGAAAACCCGGTAATGACCAAGCGACTGCCCAACATCAAGACGCGGGTCGGTTGCACCGATCGCCCATCTCTCTGGAAACAAACCACGGTTAATCGGCAGCGGTGTCGAATGAGCCTGCTGGACAGCTTGCTCGAAGGAGTGTGCGACACCGAGGACAGGCGAATTCGATTGTTCCTGATGTGCGGTACTTGGGCTGTTAGTACAGCCCGTCGCCAATAAAAACAGAACGGCCGAAAACAGATGCTTGAACATCATCGGCTCAACGCCTCAGGGACTAAGTACACCGACTAAACGCCAAGCATAGTTCTTGACGTTTGACGGGAGTCGCGTACGACCACTGCAACCCGACCGCAGGGCCCTGACGTTCATTAAATCAAACACTGGAAAGCTTCCACAGTATCGCGTAAGGCAACTCATCATCAGCGATGTCAGGCGACCGAAAATAATAAACAGCCGATGCGCTTTCCAAGCCCTTATGAACAAATGCACCGTCAGACATAACACGATAAGAGGCGTACTCCATAACCCTGTCAGAACCAAGAGCGCCAAGCGCCTCTTTTATCTGACGGTAGGTCGCACCCGCCCCAACTGGAAGTAATTCAGCCGGCGGTTGGCATACAGCCAGGTCATCATTTTCAACATCCCTGTAGTAGGCCCTTCGAAAGGCTGCCTCACTGCTGGCCCAGTAGAGGGATAGCAAACTCAGTTTTTCCTCCCCCTCAACAGGAAAGGCGTCAGCTAAAAAGTATTGATTATCTGAAATCTTGTACGCGCCGTCGTCCATGGCGAGCACGCGTTGTTCCCGTAGATCAACGACGCTCCCCAACTTCGACTTGCACAGCGACGACCACTCTTTCATGTTATCTGCCTCTAGCCTATTGCGGCCATTTGAATATCCGGCCTTCGACCCTGCCAGCCTTGAGTGCACTCTCCGTGGCTGCTTTGGCCGTTCCCTCAGGCATATTCTTTACGGAGTGTATGATCTCTGATTGCCAGGCCTGTAACTTTGAATCTGGTGACGCTTTCCCAGTCCCGGAAATGGGCGTGTGCCTGGATTCAATAGCTTGATTCCAGCATCGAGCCTCCCCAATTGCTCCGTTCAACTCAGAGTATGGGCTGCGCACCCGTTATATTGGGGTTTTTAGAGACAGTGGTTTTTGCACCATCAACTGACCCAGGAAATGTGATCCTCATCTAAATAATATAGTCCCTCAAGCCTTCCTGAAATTTCAGGCAGCTCGAGAAGACATTCTGAAACATATGAAAAAGGAAGTCCGTTCCTTAGCTGTTGAGCGCTTGCAGAGTAGTCTGCCCAAGACGGCTCAACCATCCCATTCCAGAATGTAACAAAGGAGCCGTCTTCAAGAAGAATGACAGGCTTTAAGCACTCAACTTCCCCACCGCCATCCCAGTACAGATAGCCTAAGTAACTAGAACCATCCCCCCCAACAAAACTAGCACGAACGATTACTTGAGCGTCAGTACAGGTTTCCTTATCAAGGAGAGGGCGGACTGTCAGCTCATCTTCCGCAGACTCATCCATAGGAAAGTACCAAACACCAAAGCAAGCAAGATCATTAATATCCAAGTCGTATATCTGTTTATCAGTCATGCTTGCATACCTATTTAATCAAATGCTTGATCGAGTCATACAATTCGGGCCGCCCTATATCGCCATAGGCTTTCTGTAACCCCGAGCTTATTTGCCCAGGAGTGTACGTAGCCGGCTTACCACCTACCATGGGAGGCAAGTACTTACTGATCGCTTTATGCATGGCATCAGGATTTATCTTTCCCGTATGAGAGTACTGGGTAATTAGAGTCGCTGGGTGATCCAGCATATCATTTTTCGTATACCCCAGCATCTTCCCCAAATATTGAGGCAAGGTGTGATGCGCCTGGAATCCTTTGTTTAATCCCTGCAGCTCTCGATAAGTAGGACTAATTACGTCAGGTACACTCTGGCCTGGCGCTTTTGCTCCACCACCTTTTGCCGCATTGATTGCCGCAACGGTGACGACTACGCCGGCGACAAACGCAGCAGCGCGCTCCGGCGTGATGCCGAACTTCTGAACCAGGACATCAGCAACGGCCTCTGCAGAGTGCCCTGCGGTGACGCCTGCCAAGTCATTCTGGAAGCCATAGTTCTCCGCAATCAGCATATTGAGGGCTTTCGCCACGGCAGGTGATGCACCGTCAGCCATGCTCTTGAATCGAGCTGTATCCGCCTCGGCTTTCGCGACGAGCATGGACACACCCGCGCACGTCTTTGGATCGTTGCCGCAGGCAATCAGGGCCTGGGCGGTCTGCTCCATGCTCAGCTTGTGATATTTCGCATACCCGTCTTCAGCACATTGTGTGTCATTACCGCAGCCAAGAAGCTCCTTGGAGGCCCGCTCCAGGTCCGAATGGCTTAGATAGTTGTACTGTGTGGCGTTAGCGGTGATGTTGGCGGCGATCTCGGGATCGCCTCCGGTGACCACGGCCGCCAGAACGCCCATCAGTTGCGACATGGCCAACAAGTTGACCTGCGCCTGCTGGCTGCCGGGTAGATTCGGGTCGTAGTTTTTCGGCAGCACCAGGTCGGCGAGGTATTGCACCAAGGCTTCATTGGCACCGCCGGCCAAGGCGCCTGTCTGGAAATCACCCCCCATCGCCATCGACTTCAAGCCACCCAACAGCGCGTGTGCCGCGATCTTGGTAGGGCTGCCGTCAACCAGGCTGGTATTACCGATCTGGTTGGCAGCCACGGCCCCGGCGATATTGATCACTGAACCCAGCAGATTATTGGCGAAGTTATCGCCCAGGCTGCCGCCGTTGACCGCTGTCTGGACGACCGTTTCGGCGGCAGTCTTGAGCACGACTTGCCCTACGCTGTTCCAGTCAAACCCCAGGGTGGTCGGGTTATACCCCAGAGAGTTGCCGATTCCGCCCATGAAGCCAGAGACGACATAGCCTTTCATGGCGTCTTTGCTGGTGATGTCTTTGAAGGTGCCGGCAAGGTTGCCCTTGTTGCTGATCACGCTATTGGCAGCGTTATTCATCACGGCGGCCAGTACGGCATCGGCGAACCCGCCGGCAAACGTACCGGCGCCAGCCCCCACCATGCCGGCTCCCAACCCGGCACCACCGGTCACAACGGCCAGCGCGATCGCCAACACAACCTGCGCCGCCGGGCCCAGGCCCGAGTGGGAATACTTGAAGCTGGTGTGGATTTCTTCGACGCGACGCCAGTCCACATCGCCGCGTTTCTCAGCCTCCGCCAACCACGCCAATTGCGGGTCAGCCGCAACCATGGTGTCGATCACCTGGTGAACGGTCTGCTGGTCGACATGCTTGATGTCGATTTTCAAGCCATCAACGGCCTTGATGACCAACTCGCCTTGCGCCTTCATCTGGGTCTGGCGCAGGGTTTCGTCGGTCTGGCCTTTGCCGGACATGGAGGTCCAGGCCATGCTGTCCTTGCTCTTCTGGTGACTCTCCTGATGCAGGTCTTTCACGGCCTCGAATGTCACCGAGCCGTCGCTGGTGATCGTCAGGTCCTTGCCACTCTCAAGCTTTGCAGCCTGATAGCGTTGATCTGCGCCACTGTCCAGGGTGAGGTTGGCGCCGGTTTTGATTTCGGTACCCAAGTGGGTCACGTCAGTGACTTCATCACGCTGAGTCTTGCTACTGCCAAAGCCGCCTTTTTTGCTCATGTCGTACAGCGAGTAACTGCTGTTCTGAGCGGCGAGTACATTCAGTGCATTACCGGCGCGGATATACGCATCGTTGCCGGCACTGACCTTGGCTGCAATCAATGTCAAATCGGTGCCTGCCACGGCAATCAGGTCGCCGCCTGCGCTCAGCTCCGCACGTTGCTGGTCGACCTCGTCCGATTGGGTCGTGGTTTTGGTCTTGCCTTTTTTCCCTTTCGAATACTCATGCTCCTCGTTGGCCGCCGCAGCCACGGTCAAGTTCTCACCGGCCGAGACACTCAAGTCTTTCTCGGCGCTGACCCGACTGGCGACGACGGATACATCGCGTCGCGCATCAATGGTCAGGTCCCCGCCGGCCTCTACCGCCGAGGCATGTTGAACAATTGTCTGCTCGGTACCGCTGACCCGACGGCGCTGATAAGCGTAATCGTCCTGCTCGACCTGACTGGCAATAACGATATCGCGCCCCGCGGCCACAGAGGCATTGCCTCCGGCCTTCAAGGTGCTGCCGACGTTCACCACGTCACGCATGGCACTGAGTGACAAGGTGTCGGTTGCTTCAAAACGCGAGCCTGCACTGACCACGTCGTCACGCAGTTGGTAGCCCTCGCCCTCACGCTTGAAGGTAGTGACCGTGCGCTCATTGACGATGTCGCCGGTCAATGCGGTAGCCGTGATATCACGCCCCGTCACGATCCCGCCACGGGTGTTGCGGATCGAGTCTGAAGCGAGCATTTCCAGGCGATTGCCCGCCTGCATCAGCCCGTTGTTCTCGATATTGTTACCCGTCAGGCTGAGGTTGTTCGTGGCGCGCAGCGTGCCGCTGTTGTGCAGGTCGCCACCACTGATCAAATTGACATCCTGGCCCTGGATCAGCGCGCCGTTGGGCGCCAGACGATTGTTGGCATGCGCGAGATACAACACGGGGGTCAACACTTTCTGCCCGTTGACCTCGGCCTCCTCCATCCACACGATGTCGTGGGTCAGCGCGGCCACCTGCTCTGCGGTCAAGGAAACACCCAACTGCAGGCTCAACGAATCCTTATAGGCAATGGCGTTGTCCATCAGGTATCGATAGAGCGCGTCGTCGCTGGTGATGCCATCGATATAGCGCTGGCCGGTGCGCGCCACGACGGCGTCGCGAATCAGACGCTGCTCGTAAAGACCGTCACCCAAGCGTCGGTTGGTTTCATCGGGGGTCACCCCCAATTTATCGAGCAGATAATCGGAACTCATGAACTGCTTGAGATCGGTGAGCGCCGGATTGGTCTCGATCATGTACTTATGACGGTTATCGACCGCCAGCCTCTCAGGCAGGCCTTGTACCCGGGTGATCGAGGGCGCGCGCGCGTCCAGGGCTGACGCCCCTTGCCCGCTGACCGAACCGGCGGCCGGTTGACCGTCCACACTGAAGCCACGTTCTTTCACTGCGCTGTAGTCAAGCGCCCGCTCACGGTCGCGCGATGCAATCTGGCGGCCGTCGACACTCAACTGCGTGTTGGCCGTAACACCGCTCCCGGCAACACCCGCACTGCCTTGCTGACCGCTCAGGCGAAACAGGCCGTTTTGCCCGGCAGGCAAGTTAAAGCCCGGCAAGGTCACCGGATTGACTTGGCGCTGAGCCAAGTCAGGTGGCAATTGCGTGGTAATGGCCGGTTTTACCGTGGAGGCAAACACATCGGAGTTGGTATTGTGGTTTTGCGATGGTGTGTTGATACCCGCCGCATTCGGGCGAATCACGCTGTTGTCGATTTTCTGGGTGGCGTTGACGGTCACCAGGCCTGCGGCCTGGATTACGGCTTGCGCGATCACACTGCCGGTTGTCGGCACCACATAGGTGCTGGTTTCATAGAAGTTGCCGACGCCCGCCATGACCTGGGCCATGTTTATCTCGCCCGGTCGATAAGCCCCTGAGTTGGGGTTATTGACCGTATTGAACTGGCTCTGGCGGTTCATGAAGGTGCTGTAGATGCCCCGGTCGCGGGTGTACAGGCCCGAATTCAGATGACGCTCTTCGCCACCGGCAGCTCCGCGGTTGGTGAGCACGGACGTATTGATCAGAATGTTTTTGGCCGCAGATATCGAGCTGTAGAGGTTGTCGACAGTCTGGCTGCCGACGGTCAGGTCGCCGCCTGCGTTGATAAATGCCGACGCCGAGCTGCCGGTGATGACATCTTCATACCTCTCCACCGAGGTGAAATACAGCTCGCAGCCTTTGCCTTTGCAGCCGTCGTTCGAATAGATGTTGATGTTGCCCGACACCAGTTTCTTTTCAGTACTGAACTGGTCGCGGCGGTTACTCAGGGTGTCCGCCAGCAAGCGCATGTCGCCAGCGCTTTCCACGCTGCCGGAAACGTTTTCAACCAGGCTGCTGCGCCCGCCGGCATCGTCCCGGGCAATGTCCAGGCCGCCTAGGCTATAGATATCACCGAAGCGGTTGCTGACGTCATTGACCCGCAGGGTCATGTCGCTGCCGCTGAAGATCAACCCCTTGTCATTGAGCACGTGGGTGGCGTTGAGGCGAACCTTTTCCGCGCCGCCCAAGGTGCCGTAGTTGTTCAGCGTGGTTGCGTTGACCGTCATGTCACCGAGGGCGGTCAGGCGCCCACGGTTATTCAGGGTGGTGCTGTTGATCTGGGTGAGCCCGCCACCTGCAATGCGCCCGTTATCGCCCAGGTCCAGGCGTGCGCTGGTCAGGGTCATGGCGCCCACACTGCTGACGCGTCCGTTGCCGCTGTAGCCACCGGTAAGCGTCAGATTCAGGGTGCCATCGCTCGCCAGCAACCCTTCGTTGGTCCAGGTATCCCCCGAACCGGTCAGGCTTTGCGAACCCAGCAACTGCCCGCTGGCGGTTTGGGTGAACTGGCCGATCTCAAGGTTCAGGCGCCCGGCCTGGAGCACGCTGCTGTTGGTCCAGCTCGCCGCCTTGATATCCAGTTGGCCGTTAGTGATAAAGCTGCCGCCGGCACGGGTGACCTGATCGGAAGTCAGATCGAATTTGCCATTGCCGCTATGCACGAAACGCCCACCATTGTTGTCCAGCGCTCCGGCTCGCAGGCTCAGGTGTTCATTGGCACTTTCCAGCGTACCGAAGCGGTTATCGAACAGGCCCGTAGTGCTGATCTCCGTGGTACCCCCACGGCCCACGGCCCGCAGGTTCCCGCCGACGTTGTTGATAGCCTGCGTGGCAAGGCGCAGCGTTTCATCGCTTTCTATCAGGCCAAAGCGGTTGCTCAGCGTGCCCGTCAGCCCGAAATCGATGACCCGCGCCCCGACCTTGCCACCGTTACCGGCAGCCGAGCCTTGGTTATCAAAATCCTGGGCAGTCACCTTGAGTAGCGTGTCGGCGTATACGCCGCCGCCCTGGTTGTTCAACGAAGTGGTGACAATCCGGTTTTCACCGCCGAGGGCAGACAGATGGCCCATCTGGTTGAGCAATCCGCCCTTGGCCTCGATATTCAGAGACTGCGCTTGGGTGATACCTCCGGCATTGTCAAACAAGCCCGTGACCAGTTTGGCCCATCCCTTGGCGCTGTTGAGAACACCGCCGGCGCCGTTGGCGATACTCGCGGTGTCCAGATCCAGGTTGCCACTGCTGCTGTCGACTCGCCCGCCCTGGTTGTTCAAGGCGCCGCTCAGCCGAAGCTGGTTATCGGCCTGGCTTTGCAGCGCCCCCTGTTGGTTGTTGAGATGACGGGCCGCCAGGTCGATTCGCCCTTTCTGGCTGAAGATCAAACCATCCTGCTGGTTATTGATGTCACCGGCCAACAGTTTGACGACCAGGTCTTTCTGACTGGCCAACGTGCCTTTGTCGCGGTTGTCCAGGTCGCCTTGCACCAGGGTCAGGTCAAGCCGGTCCTGACTCACCAATTGCCCACCGCGGTTATCCAGGCTGGCGGCATTCAGCAACAGTGCGCCGCCACTGGCCAGGCGGGCGTTGTTGGCATTGATCAGCGCGCCGCTGAGTGTACCTTCGAGTGTGCCGGCACTGGTCAGTTGCCCGCCGGTGTTATCCAGGCCCTGGCCGACCAACGTGAGGGTACCGGCGTTGATCTGACCGCCACGGTTAAGGATTGCACTCTGGGCGTTGTTGAAATCCGCATGCCCGGCGGCCGAGATCAACCCGCCGCTGCTGTTGTCCAGAAGGCCAGCCACCGCGAGGGAGACATCGCCTTGGCCCGAGATGACGCCTTGGGCATTGTTCAGGCTGGCTGCACGGATAGTCTGATTGCCCTCACTGACCAGAGCGCCCCCGCCGTGGTTATCCAGGACGCCGCTGAGGCCGGTTTGCAAGGTGCCATTTTTGCTCGACAAGGTGCCCTGGCTGCTGTTGTCCAGGCCGCCGCCGGTCACCACCAGCCCCTTCCAACCCGACAGCAGTCCCTTGTCTGCGTTGACGATGGACTGTGCATCCAGATGCAATTGATCGCTGCTGAGAATGACCCCTCGATCACCGTTATCAATGCGTCGGGCCTTCACGACGAAGGCGGTCTGGCTGGAGATTTCACCCTGGCCGCGGTTGGTCAGTTCGCTCAGGCCAGCAAAGGTCAACGGCCCCTTGGCGCTGATCAGACCGCCCGTGTTGTCCAGGTTGCCGCCTTGCAGGTCTACGGCCACCGTGCGCTCGCCGATCAAACGGCCCTGACGCTGGATGAGTTGCCCGACAGTCAGTTGCAAGTCACCTTTGGCGGAGACTTCACCCCCCTGGCTCGAGTCAAGCGTGTGACCATCG
This sequence comes from Pseudomonas azotoformans, assembly GCF_900103345.1. NCBI lineage: Bacteria > Pseudomonadati > Pseudomonadota > Gammaproteobacteria > Pseudomonadales > Pseudomonadaceae > Pseudomonas > Pseudomonas azotoformans. Next base: position 1,268,445 of record NZ_LT629702.1, on the reverse strand, counting down.
AGGATGAGGTCACCCTGGCTGCTGATCAAGCCGCCACGGTTGTCCACATCCAAGGTGGTCAGGAGCAAATGCCCATCACTGGCCAACTGACCGCCCTGTTGGTTATCCAGCGTGCCCGTGGTAAGCGTGTGCCGGTCTGCCGCCCACAGGCTGCCTTTGTTGCTGTTATTCAGCGAGCCGGCAGTAGTGGTGAGCAGCGTCGCTGCCGTGATCCGGCCTTGATTGCTATTGTTGAGCAAGCCGGTAACGTCCAAGTCCAGCGCCCCACGGCTGGCCAACGCGCCACCGCCGCTGTTGTCGAGGCTGTCGGCCTGTACCTGCAACTGGGTGCGTGCAGAAAGGACACCTTCGACACTGTTGTCCAGTGCCTTGGCTATCCGCAGTTCAAGACGGTCGCCACTGACAATTTTGCCGCCGCGGTTGTTCGCTGAATCAGCCGCTATCATGAACGCTTGCTTGCTGGAAATTTCACCGCCCAGGCTGTTGTCGACGTGGCTCAGGTTGCGCAGCAGCAACTGCCCCGGTGTGGCAATCAAGCCATGGTCTCGGTTGATCAACACACCCTGGCTCAGGTCCAGGTCAATGTTGCTTTGGCTGACCAGTTCGCCGCGATCGTGTTGGTCCAACCCCGTCAGCGTGGCCTTGATGGTGGACTTGGCAAAGACCGAGCCTTGCTGGCTATTGTCCAGTTGACCGGCGTTGAGGGTGATACCTGCGTCGCTGCTGATGCTGCCCTGTTGGCTGTTATCAAGCGTGGTGCTGCGCAGATCAATTTGCTGTTTGGCGCTGATGACACCGGCCTGGCTGTTGTTCAAAGCCATGCTGTCGAGACTGACGCTGCCATCGGCCAAGACCTTGCCGGCCTGATTGTTCAGCGTACCTTGGGTGGTGACCACCAACGCGGTCGCGGCGGACAAAACGCCGCCCTGGCTATTATCCAGCGCGTGCGCCTTCACGGCTAACGTGCCTTCACTGATTAGCGCGCCCTGCCCCTGGTTGAGCACGTCACCGGACAAGGTGATGTCCACATCTTTCTGGCTGGTAAGGCGCCCGCCCAGGCTGTTGTCCAGGCTGCCTCCGTTGAGTGTCAGTTTTTCCCGCCCGGCCAACAGCCCCTTGTTCTGATTGAGCAGGCGTTGCACCGTCAGGTTCAGGCCCGCATCGCCAATCACCTTGCCAGCACCGTTATTGAGTTGATCGGCCACCAGCAACACGTTGGCCTGGCTGGAGATCTCGCCTTGCTGGTTCAAGATGACTTGATGATCAAGGCTCACACCGCCCGTGGCGGCCACCAATCCGCCGTTGCGGTTATCCAGTTGCTGGCCCCTCAGGGTCAAGGCGCCCTCACTGATCAGCTCGCCGCTTTGTTGATTGAGTACGCCAATTGTCGCTTGTACATCACCCTTGGCGCTGATGCGTCCTGCGCCGTTTTCGACCTGACCGGCACTCAGGTTCAGTTGGCCGTCGCTGCGCAGTTTGCCGCCGTTGCGGTTATCCACGCTGAGCACGTCGATACGGGCATCGGCCTGGCTGCTGACAAGCCCTTTCTGACGGTTGTCCAAGCTGCCGCCGGTCAAGGTCAGTGCGCCATCGGCAATCACCAGGCCACCCTGGTTGGTCAGCGTATCCCCGTGCAGTGTCAGCGCCGCCTTGCTCGACACAAGCCCGGCCTGGTCATTGTTCAGTTGGCCAACCCGCACAAGTTGATCGGCTTCACTGACCAGGTTGCCTTCGTTGTGGTTGTCCAGCAGCCCGCTAACGGTTGCCGTCAAGCTGCCTTGGCTGGAGATGGAGCCTTTGTCGCTGTTATCGAGGCTGCCCGCCTGCACTGTCAGCAGGCTGGTAGCGGAAAAGATTCCCAGGCGGTTATCGATTGCGCCGGTTGCAGTCACCTGGAGGTTGCTACCCAGCAATTTGCCTGAGCGGTTATCCAGGGTCGTGGCACTTATCGTGGTCTGGGTGGCGGAAATTTCGCCGTTGCGGTTGCTCAACGTTCCTGCGGTGACTTGGGCCTGTTGTTGGCTGGCAACCAGGCCGTTGTCGTTACTCAGTTGTCCCGCACTGAGCGTCAAGTCCTTGAGGCCGACGACCCGACCCGTCTGGTTCTGCAGCGCGCCCGCAACCTCAAGTTCGGCGTGGTTATCACTGTGCAGCAACCCCTTGGCGCTATTGTCCACGCCGCTGGCATTCACTTTGAGCGAATCACTGCCTAATACACGGCCACTGCGGTTATCGAGCTGATCGGCGCTGACGATGGTCTGTACGCCGCTCAGTGTTGCGCTCTGGTTATCCATCGCCTTCTCGGCGGTGACCTTCAGCGTACGACTCGCAACTACGCTGCCGGCATTGGTCACATTTTGAGCTGTCAGCGCGATGTCACCTTGGGCATTGCGGCTGTTATCGGCGTTGACGCCGGCTTCGATAATCCCGCTGTTGGTCAGCCGCCCCCCAGCGACCAGGGTGATGCCGTCCCTGGCTGCCAGCGTCTGCCGGCTGGTCAGTGCACCTTGGGTTTCAACCGACACTGCGGATCCCGCGTAGACCGCACCTTTGGCCTCTACACTGGCAGCCTTGACGGTGACGGCGCTGCCGGCGGATGTCTGCCCCAGTATCACGTTGCCGCCGGCATCGATCTGGATATCGCCCCCGGCCACCATGTCGCCTGACAGCCGTACACCGACTCCGGCCTCGGTGCCGACCAGCTTGACCGCCCCCACGTACATGCCGCCCAGCGCCGATGAGTCAATCGCCAGGTCAGGCGCTGCACTGCCGTCAGCCACCCGCGCAGTGGCGGTCAGGCTGTGCGCATCCACATCGTTGCGACCGGCCACGATGGTGAGTTTTTTCGCCTGGATCTGCGCGTTGATAGTGGTAGCACGCGTGATGATTTCGAACTGATCGACGTTACTGGCGTTCAGGCCGGCACCGTCAATGGCGACACTGCCTCCGTCAACCTGGTAGCGGTTGATCTGGCCATTCTCAATGACGGCTTTACCGGTGGTCAGCGTGGCCTGTGGGGTATTGATAAAACCGCAGCCGTTACAGCTGATGCCGTAGGGGTTGGCCACAATCACATGGGCTGACTGCCCCGCCACTTCGGTGTAGCCGCGCAATTGGCTGGGGCTACCACCGTTGACTTCGTTGAGGATCACTCTGGCAGCCGTACCATTGAGGTTCTGGTTGCCGAGTATGATCCCGCCCAACTGGGTGGCCTGGGTGCGATCAGTTGCATTGTTAAGGATCACGCCCTGTTGCCCGACGTTGTAATCCTTGAACTGGTTATGCGACAGCCCGCTGCCATTGGGTGCCGCGATATTGACGATCGGCACGCCATTCGCCGCCCGGTCCAGGCTGGTGCCGGGCGCGCTGACCACTATGCCGTCCGCCTGGGCCAGCAACGGTTGCCAGAACATCGCGTTGGCCAGCACCAGCGCCAAGCCGCGCTTGGGCAATCCGAAAAAGTTGGAACGGTTTCTCAGGGTTGCAGAAGGTTGGCGCGCAAGGAAGGCGAACTGGCGAACGTCCATGTCATGTCCCGATGCCCAAGGGGCGGTAAAGATTTAAAGAAAGAAATCCATACGGAAATAGATCGGTGCTTCACGTTCAGTGATCGGCCCCGGTCGTTCCAAAGAGTGCGCAAAGGTCACCGTGGCGGCGACGTTCGGACCACGCGCGAACAGCTCCACCGAATTACTGGTCATGCGCCCGTGCTGTTCAGCGGTGTAACGTCCATGGCTGATCACGCCCTGGTCGTAACCGAGGCTGGTGCCGTATTCGTTGAATGCTGGCTGCAGCCACGCCCAGGTCACCGGGCGGGCCCAGCGCAGGTCGTTGCGCCAGTAGCCGCCGCTGTCGCCGGCCAGGCTTTGGTCCTTGTAACCGCGAATCGACGACTGGCCGCCCAGGCTCACGCGTTGCGGGCTGAACAGCACATCTTCGCTGCGCTGGCCGGTCATCAAGCTACTGAAACTGAATGACTCGCCCCACAGCTTGAAGGGGTACAGGTAGCTCACCGTCGCGGTGTATTTGCGGTAGCGCGCATCCGCCTGGCCGGGCCGTGGGTTGTGGTTGGCCTGGGCGTCGAAAGCGCCAATGCCGTCCTGCATGCCCAGGTCGATGTTGAGGAATGAACCGCCAATGCGCCGGCCGTGGTTGATGCCAAATTGCGCTTCGCTGAGGCGGTGGCTGCTCAGGGCGAGCTTGCTGTCTTCGATGAAGTTGTTGGTGCGCAGGTAGGCCACGCCGGTACTGAGGGAGGTCTTGCTCAGGGCGTCGCGGTGGACGACGCGTTCCAGGCGCAGTTGATGGTTCTGGGTGTCGCCGGACTGCTTGAAGCTGAAGCCACTGGCCTGGGCCTGGGAACGGTACTCGGTTTCGCTGTAGCTGTAATTGAGGTTCCACCAGCCGAAGGGCAGGTTGTAGTTGAGCATCGAGTTGCGTGAGGTTTTCTGATGATCGCTGACGGCGTCGTGTGCGCCACGCAGGGAGAGTTGGTCGGCCAGGCCCAACGGATTGTCCCAGTCCAGACTGACGCCCCACTGCTGTTCGCCAGTGGCACGCTGGCCGCCGTTGTGGCGTGACAGACCAACACGCCAAGGCTTTTTCGGGGTGTTTTTCACCAGTACTTCGCTGCCGCCAACTTCCTTGCCCGGTGCCAGTTCCATCTGCGCCTGGTTCGAAGGCAGGCGGTTCAACTGGTCAACCATCTGCTCGATCTCGCGCAGGTTGAGCAATTCGCCGGGCTTGCCTGGGAAGCTCATGCTCAGTTGACGGTCAGTGATGCCGCTACCCGCCTCGCCCTTCATGCCCTCCAGCCGACCTTCGATCACCTGCACTTTCAGGTTGCCGCTGGAGAGGTCCTGCTGGGGCAAGTAGGCGCGGCTGGTGACCAGGCCCTTGGCCAGGTAGTAGTCGGTGATGACCTTGAGCAACGCGTTGAGCTGTGGCACGCCAAGGCATTGGTCGATGTAGGGCTTGAGCAGACGGGCTCTCTCACCGTCGGACAGGCTGTCGGCGCCAGTGAGTTCGATGGTCTTGATGGCGAAGCAGCGCGTGTCAGCAGGCGCCGCCGGTTTGGCAGGAACGGCGGCTTTGCCGGGCAGGTCCTTGAGTTCTTCGAGGCGGCGTTGTTGCTCTTCGAGCAGGCGATCCTGGCGGTCGCGGATCAGGTCGGTGACGCCGGGCGTGTTCTGCAAAGGCGCGGCGTGAGCCATCCCGGCGGTGCCCAGGCAAAAAAAAGCGGACAGCAGGCTGAGCCTGGTCCGATGTACCAAACGCCACATTTCTAGATCCCTCTAAATGGCCTTATGCCATCAACGGTCAGCGATCTTAGGGTGGCAATTTGATGACGTCAATTAAATGTACGAGTATGTTTCGGCGTTGATACCAGCAGTTCCTTATCCTGCGCAAATATATTCTTTAGCATCAACCAGTTACCGTCCCGTGTAAGACATAGGCCGAGTACACCTTTAAAACGATCTACCGCGCCCACCATTTTTAAGTGTCGACGGGTTGATTCCAAACTGCTTGCGGAACGCCGTCGCAAAGTGGCTGGCGTTGGCGTATCCGAGGTCCGAGGCGATGCGCATCACAGACTCGTTGCCGCTCATCAAGCGTGCGCGTGCCTGGATCATGCGCGTCTGTTGAAACACGCCATACACGCTGTTGGCGAACAACTCACGAAAGCCACGGGTCAATTTGGGCTGGCTCAGCCCTGATTCGCGCGCCAGTTCGGACAGGCTTGGCGCCTTGCCCAGGTCTTCGAGCAAACGATCGCGGGCACGCACCAGCCGTTGCCGATCAGTGTGGCTGACCCGGCAGGTGCATTTGGCATCCTGGCGTGCTTCCAGGAACAAACTGACCAGCGTGACGCTTTGCCCGTACATCCACAGGCTGCTGCGCGGCTGGGTTGGCGGCAGGTTTGCGCCCTGGTCCATGGCTGTGCCGATCATGTGCGCGGTCGCGCTCATTTCACCGCTGCGATGACCGTCGAGAAAACAGTGGTCACAGGCGAGCGCCTTGTTCAGCAGCGGATCGAGCGTGAGTTCCCACTGCGCGAGCAATTCGGGGCGGATCATCACGGTGATGTTGTCGATCTCGCCATGCTGGTGGTAAAGGCCGTGGCGGCAACGGCCAAAACTGATGCTGCCCGAGCCTTCGTCAATGGCGTAGCGCCGCTGCCGGCGCCCGTCGCTGAAGCTGCACGCGGCCTTGCCCTTGAGCAGATTGGTGAAGCTGAAATGGATGCACTCGCTGTCGTCCTGCAAGGGCAATTCGATGGGCTGCTCGAAGGTGCTTTGCCAGCGCACGATATCGAGCCCGTCCTGCAATGATACGCGGGTGACGCGGCAATGCGCTCCGGGTCCGAGGTCGTTCCCATAGCCTCCCGTAATGATTCGCGAGACTGGCATCGTCTCCCCTGCGCCTCCTTGAACGGCTGACATCGTTAATCTCCTGGCTGACCGGATACGGCTCGAATCAGACCACATCGGGGTAGAACTGCGCAATTGATAATTATTAGCATCTGGCGCGCCACACTTACTCCGCCAAGTTGCCGCTGTATTTGAGCAACGCGCGCCGATCAGAACCCTCAGTCAAGGTCCCATCATGTCTGCACGATGCAACACGACGGCTACCCGCCAATCTTGCTATAAACGTAATACTATAACAATAGCAATCACGCTGACACTGGCCAATTCGGCCTTCGCCGACACAGACACCGCCCCGCTGCAACTGCCCGCCTCCACCGTGACCGCACGTATGGAGCAGGAAGATCCCAAGGACGTGCCGATCAGCCTCAGCGTGATCAGTGGCGAACAGTTGCGCACCCAGCGCCTCGACACACTGGAGAGCGCCCTGCGCAACACCTCCGGCGTCAGCGTCAACTCCTCCGGTGGCCCGAACGACTTCAATGTGCTGATCCGCGGCGTCGGTTCGCTGTACCAGATGTCCATGGATGACAGCTCGGTGGCGTTCAATATCGACGGCGTACCGGTGTCGTCGCGCAGCCTCGGTTTCGGCACGCTGGACGTCGACCGCATCGAAGTGCTCAAGGGGCCGCAAGGCACAATGTCCGGTGCACTCGGCCAGGCCGGCGCGGTGAACATCACCACGCGCCAACCCACCCGCGAACTTGAAGGGTATGTGCGCGGCGAAGTCGGCCAGGAAGGCCAGTTCCTCACCGAAGGCGCCGTCGGCGGGCCGATCAGCGATAGCCTCAGCGGTCGCCTGGCGGTGCGGCGCGCCGGCTACGACAGCTGGATCGACAACGACCAGACCCACCACCCGATCACCAAGCCGCGCAATGAAGCCTACCGCGGCAGCCTGCTCTGGGACCTCAACGACGACACCCACGTGCTGGTCAGCGCCGAACGCCAGAAAACCGAGCGCGCCACCAACTCCCTGGTACTGCGGCCCTACGGCAGCAACCCCAGCCTCGACCTGACGCCCGGCCTGTTCGATGACAACTACAAGACCACCGAGCGCTACACGCTCAAGGTCGATCACGACTTCGCCAACAGTCGCCTGACCTCTACCACCGCCACCGGTACCGCCGACTTCGAAGGCCTGATCGCCTACGACAGCAAACTGATGGGCGCCTTGTACGGCACGCCCAGCGAATTCTGGGTGGTGGACAAATCCTTCGAACGCAACTGGAGCCAGGACCTGCACCTGAGTTCCCTGCCCGACTCCGAGGTGTTCTGGGTCGCCGGTGTCGCCGCCAGCCGCAACGAGCGCAGCTACGATACGCCACGCAACACCTACGGCACTGCCAGCGCCAAGTTCCGTGACTTCACCACCACCACGTATGCCGGCTACGGCGAAGTCACCTTCCCCCTTACCGAGCGCCTGAAACTCACCACCGGCTACCGCCACTCCTGGGACCGCAAGACCTACGATGGCCAGTATTTCTCCGGCAGCAGCGCCGTGGATGACTCACGCAAGCTGACCGATCACTACGGCACCGGCCGCGCCGCGCTGAGCTATGCCATCACGCCGCAGACCAACGTCTACGTGCAGTTGGCACGGGGCTATAAATCCGGTGGGTTCAATGACTATGCGTCGCAGGTCAGCGACAGCCAGCCGTACAAGGCGGCCGTCAGCAAGGCGGCTGAGCTGGGTTTCAAGAGTGAAACCGAAGACCGCCGTGGCAGCCTCAACGGTGCGCTGTTCTTCACCCGCGTGCACGACGACCACTTGCTCGGCTACGACGCGGCGACCTTCGCTACCAACGCCTTCAACGCCGACACCCGCACCCGTGGCGCCGAACTGGAAGGCAGCTGGCGCTTCGATTACGGCCTGACCCTGGCCGCCAGCGCCACCTACCTCGACGCCAAAATCACCAGCGGCGTGCAAGGCATCCAGGCCGGCGACGTTGCCGCCGGCAACCGCACCCCGGATGTGCCACGCTGGAGCGGCAACTTCAACGCCAGCTGGAAACACCCGCTGGGCACCTTCGCCAGCCTCGGCGAAACCACCCTCAACACCAGCCTCAACTACCACCTGGTGGGCGAGCGTGCAGCCGACCCGCAGAACCACTTCAACCTGGACAACTACGAGAAACTCGACCTGCGCGCCGGCCTGGAAAGCAAGTTCGGCGAAGTCTATGCCTTCGCCGACAACCTGCTGAACCAGACCTACGACACCTACGGTTTCTACAGCGACCCGGTGGCCTACGGCGCACCGGCGCGCCGCCGTACGCTGGGAGTGGGCTACACCTACCAATTCTGACCACCCCACTCCCACTGTAGGAGCGAGCTTGCTCGCGAAGAGCCCGAGAGCGCCGCGTTCATCCAGGATGCCCACGCTATCGTTGAGGTTCCTTCGCGAACAAGCTCGCTCCTACAGGGAAGGTGGGTTATAGCCAGATGGCGTCCCACAAGGGGTACTCGCCAATGTGCTCGACCAGGCCAGCACGCAATGGGTTGGCGACGATATAGCGCGCCATGGCCCTCAAGTCGTCTTCGCGACGCAGTGCCCGATCAAAGTAACCCTTCTGCCACAGCGCTCCCTGGAGCCCTCTCGCTGTATTGATCATTCGTGCGCTTCGCGATTTGGTGATGCGCATCAATCTCGGTAAATCGCCGTTATGCAACTCGACCAGCCAATGGAAATGATCCGGCATGACCACCCAGGCCAGCGATGTTGCCTCGCCGTCTGCCTGAGCACGCCTGAACTCGCTGACCAACAGCCGGCCGATGCGCCAGTCCTCAAAGATGCGTTGTCGTTGGTAGGTAATCGCCGTGAGCAGGTAAATACGGCCGGTTTCCGAGTAGCGGCCCAAACGTAGACGATGGGCGTTTTGCTGGGTGGACATTCCGTCGTCCTCTTCTATGGATAGAAGAGAAACGGTAGGTCTCCTTAGCGTCTATTGGCGTTTAACAGTAGTACCAGATATGTCCCGGCTGCCCGAACTCTGTAGGAGCGAGCTTGCTCGCGAAGAGCCCGAGAGCGCCGCGTTCATCCAGGATGCCCGCGTTATCATTGAGGTTCCTTCGCGAGCAAGCTCGCTCCTACAGTGACGAGTGATCTCAGAAGGTGTAGCTGTAGCCCACCCCCGCCGAACGCCCACGGCCGGGCATGCCGGTCAGTACCGTATCGGTGGAATATGAACCGTACAGGTCATACCGCGCATCCAGCAGGTTGTCGCCCCACAGGTAGACTTCCGAACCACCGCTCTCCAGGCCCAGGTGCAAGTCCAGCTTGGCGTAGCCCTTGAGGTCGTAGTGGTTTTGCGCATCGGCCGGGCGGTTTTTCTGTACGCGATAATTGAGCAAGGTGTTCAGGCGTGGCGTCGGCAACCCGAGGAACGCGCCCAGGTTCCTCTGCCAGGCAACACTGAAATTTCCGCTCCACAGCGGCACATCCGGCACACGACTGCCTGCCGCCACATCACCGCCGGACACACCGGGCGCGTCCGAGGTCACCACCGCATTGGTGTAGCTCACGGCGCTGCCCAAGGTCAGTTCATCGGTGACGTGCCAGGTGCTCGACAGCTCGGCCCCCTTGCTGCGGGTGTCGGCATTCACGGCGCTGACCGCCAGGGTGTTGAAGTCGTAGCCCAGCAGGTGGTCGTCCTGCACGCGGGTGATGAACAACGCCCCTTCCAGGCTCAGTTCGCCCCCGGCACTTTCATGCTTGAAGCCCAGTTCGGCGGCGTTGACCTTGGCAGCCTTGTAGGGCTCGCTGTCCTTGACCGACGTGGCGTAGTCGTTGAACCCGGCCGACTTGTAGCCCCGCGACAGCAGCGCATAGACATTGGTCTGCGGCGTCAGCGCGTAGCTCAACGCCACGCGCCCGGTGGTGTAGTCGTCCTGCAGGCGCCGATTGTCGCTGACCACAGCACCGCCACTGGCATAGTCCCCGCCATAGGTCTTGCGGTCCCAAGTGTGGCGCAAGCCGGTGGTGAGCTTCCAATCCTCGGCAATCGGGTACGTCACTTCACCGTAGGCGGCATAGCTGTTGGTGCTGAAGTCGCGGGTCTGCCGGGCTCCACTCGTGAAGTTGTCGGAATCGAAACTGCGCTCGGAGCGCGACAGGTTGACCCCGGTCACCCAGAACACATCGGCATCCGCCAGGGAGCCCAGGCGCAGGTCCTGGCTCCACACCTGCTCATGGGCGGAGTCTTCGATCAGGTATTCGAACGGCGCACCGTACAGTGCGCGAGTGATCGTGCGGTCATAGCCCTTGACGGCATTGAAGTCGGTGCTGGTGTAGGCGCTGACCGACGTGATCCGTGCCTGCGCCAGGTCATGGTTGAGCTCAAAGGAGTAACGCTCGTTGGTCTTGCGGTTGCCATCGAACGTGCCCGGGGTGTAGTCCAGGCTGGGACGGTTGCCGAACGGGCGCAATATTTCCAGGCCTGCATAGTGATCGGCGCGCTGGCGCTCGGCGGTCAACAGGCCGGTGGTGCCCTGGTCGTTGTCCCACAGCAGGCTGCCGCGCAGGGCGAGGTCCCGGGGTTTGGTCAGCGGGTCGCCGTCCTGCCGGTCATCCACCCAGTTGTCGAAGCCGCTGCGGCGCACGGCGATGCGCCCCGCCAGGGAATCGGTCAACGGCCCACCGACGGCGCCTTCGGTCATGAACTGGCCTTGCTGGCCTGCCTCACCGCGCACATAACCTTCCAGCTCACGGGTGGGTTTGCGGGTGGTCACGTTGATCGCACCGGCCTCGCTGTTACGGCCGAACAACGTGCCCTGCGGCCCCTTGAGCACTTCCACCTGCTGCACGTCGAGGGTGGCCATTGCGGCGTTGCGCACCGACATCGGCACCCCGTCCACATTCAACACCACCGAGCCGTCATCCATGCTCATCTGGTTCAGCGAGCCAATCCCGCGAATACGCACGTTGGCATCGTTGGCGCCGCCCCATGAGTTGACATCCACGCCAGGTGTGGTGCGCAGCGCGTCTTCCAGGGTGCGCAAACGCCGGGTTTCGAGGGTTTGCCCATCGATGACCGACAGGCCGAAGGGAATGTCCTTGGCGCTTTCCTGGCTCAGCCGCGCGCTGACGGTCAGCGGAGCCAGCTCGATGGCCTGGGTATCCGCAGCGGGTTGCGCGTCTGCGGCATAGGCCGAGCACATCTGGCTGGACAGGGTCAGCGCCAGGGCTTGGGTCAGCACATTGGCACGCCAGCCGCGCGGACGGCGCAGCGGCTGGATGGAGAGTTCAGGTGACATGGCAAAGCTCCAAAAGGCAGGGATGATTCAAACTCATTGCGCGTGGCCCCAGCGCTTGAGCGCAGCAGCGATCGCAGGTTCAGAGGGCGCGCCCAGCAGTGGCTGGATCGCGGTTGGCCATCCCTGGCCCTGTCGAATGTCGGCGGTCATCGCCATCAGTTGCGCGGGCGTCTGTGCGGCCACCCAGTCCAGGCTGACCAGCGGCGCATAGGCCGCCGCCCAGCCGTGTTCACGTGCGTCGGCCAGCGTACCGATGGGTTCGCCGTCATTGCCCAGCGCGCGGGTCAGGTCATCGGCCATCAGTTTCACCAGGGCGGCGCGGGCATCCGGGCCGTCCACGTCGCCTACGCACAGCAAACCAACTGCGCCGGCCACACCCTGGCTCAACCACACATGGCCGGGCGCCCGGCGCAGGTCACTGGCGTCGATCAATACCTGCCGTGCAAGCAGCTCAGCGAGGTGTGCACGGCGGGTCCAGCGCCCAACCCCCACAGGTGCCACGTCCCAGTCCGGGGAATGACTGAGCAGTAAATGGCCGTTGCTCAGGCGGCTCGCACCCATGCCGGTTGGCCATTGGCTGACCTGTTCTACATCCGGCCGAGTGCCCAGGCGGTGCGCCACACAGGCAACCATGGCGTCGAGGTCTGCTTGCACTTCACCAGCGGTTTGTTCGCGGCTGGCATCCACGTGACCCGATGGCCCATAGGCAAAGTCCAGTGGCCCCGCGCTGCTGCCGGTAACGCTGCGGTTGCCGAAATTGACCTGCCATTGCCAATCGCCCGCAGGCGCAACCGCATCCGCCGCCACCGCCGATTGCACCGGCAGGTCCGGCACGTCAGGGGCCAGCCCGGCTTCGCGACGTTGCAGCGGTGCACGCAATAGCCGTTCTGGGTCCAGGCCCAGGCGTGGCACTGCGCGGCGGGCTTCCAGCCACGTGCCCTGCGGCCCCAGCCAGAACGCTTCGCCCTCGGCCGGCCAGCCACGGGCCGTCACCCGCCATTGCAGCTCCACGCTGCAAGCCTGCGTCGCGCAGCCCGCCACGGGCACGCGCAGGTGGTCGCTTGCCTGTTGAAAGTCGACGGGGCGCCCCATCACGCTCACTGCTGTCACCTGCAAACCAGGCGGCAGCTCTGCGTCCAGGTTCGCCGCAACGACCCCGTCCAGTCGCCACTGGCCCATGACCTCACGTGCCTTAGCATCGACCTGCAACTGCAGGCGCCCACCCACGACCTGCCAGGCCCCCGCTCCCGCGAGCCATTGGCGCTCCCAGTCGGCGCGTGCGGCGCGTTGCTCGGCGATCGACTGATAATCGCCCTGCTCCACCAGGTGCTTGTGCAACAGCACGCCACAGCCCAATAAGCCGAGAATGCCCACCGCCAGCAACGCACCGGGCAAGCCCAGCAGACTGCGGCGCAGGTCGCTGAACCGACGACGCTCCGGCCCACGGGGCAACACCAGCGCCGCCAAGGCCAGCAACACCAGGCAGCCGGCGAGTTTCCAGCCCGTCAACGTCGCAAGATAGGGCAACCACGGCGCCCAGCCGGTCAGCAGCGACAGGCTCACATGCGCGGGGATTGCCATGGCATAGGCCGGATAGGTGACCAGGCCCAACTCATGGTTGAGCGCCAGGAAAAACGTCAGCAGCATCGATGTCGCATACGCCAGCCCGGAGCGACGGATCAACGCGTGCACGCACACGCTGAGCATCGCCAACTCCAGCAACGGCGGCGCAAACACCAGCGCCTGGTAGATCAACACAAAGCCCGGGGCCAGGTTCTCGGGAGCGGCAATGGCGCTGATCACCAGGCTGGCGATGCCCGGTATCAGTGCCAGGACCAGCGTGGCCGCCAGCACACAGGCCACCCGCCCCAACAAACGCAGCCAGGCAGGTGCCGGGGTCGCCTGCAACATCGCGCCGAGGCCTTCGACGTCATCGCGTCGGCACACCAACCCGACCAGCGCCGCGACAATAAATGCAAGCACCAGAAACAGCGCGCTCGACAGCAATGGCAAGGTCAAATCCGCGCGGGGCACCATCGGCCCGCGCACATGCCACACCCCATGCACAAAACCACTGAGCACGCCCATCACCAGCAGCAGGCCAAGGGCGACCCACCAGATACGCCGAGCGAACAATTGGCGTACCTGCCAACGCGCTTCGCACCACAACGCCCGCGGCCAGTGGCTGGCCGATAGCGGCCCTGGCAACGTGGCAGTGGTGGCCGCCAGCATCGGTGGTTCGGCGAGCACCGCACCGCTGCGACGCCCCATCAAGCTTTGGCGGCTGACACGCGCCAACACCACCGCCAGCAGCAGCAAAGGCAGCACGCACCACACCACGCGGTTGAGCCAGAATCCCGGGGTCAGTGCCAATAGCGACTGGGACTTTTGCGCCGCGCTCCAGGTCTCGACCTGAGCCTGGGCAAAGGTGAACAGCGAAGGATCCAGGCTGGCCGCCAACAACGGGTTGATATGCCCGCCCTTGAGCACCACCACCGCAAACATCCACAGCAGCATCAACAGCGTGGCCAAGCCAAACGGTGCGGCCAGCCCACGGCTGCGCAGCGCCAGCAGGTAATACAACGCACCCATCCCGCTGCTCACTGGCAACAACAGGGCGACCCAAGCAAAGCCGAGTGCCGACCACACCGGCGCGCCGATACTGGCCGCTGGCACCCAGCCGAGCCAGCCCAACACCGGGCTGATCAGGAAGCCGACAATCAGCGAACTGGCCAGCAAGCCACCCACCAAAGCCGCGCCGATAAAGCGTCCCCACAACAACGCCGGCAGCGACAGTGGCAAGGCCAGCAACACCTCTTCCAACTGAGCCTTGCGGTCCCTCAGGGCGGGTTGGGCAAACACCCAGGCCCAGGCAAAAAACAGGAAGAACATGCAGCCGCACGACATCAGGTAAATCAGGCTCGGCGCATTGCGGGCGATGTCACTGGCGCCCATCTTCTGCACGTAGTCGGCATTGGTCAGGGACATCAGCAGGTAGCCGGTGAGGCCGAGAAACACCAGCAGCGGAATGCCGCTGCGCAGCCCGGCACGCACTTCCACCCAGGCCTCGCGCATCACTAAAGCGAAGGTATTCATACGTCCACGGCCTCGCCGGCCTGGGCCAGTGCCAGGTAATAGATGTCTTCCAGGCGTGGGGCGTGAGGCACGAAGCGTGGGTCGGCGGGACGCTCGCCATGCACGATCACGCGGCTGCCTTCGGGGCTCGCCGCTACATGCAGCGCGGCGGGCAGCGGCTCGCCACGGCCAAACGGCGCCTCCCACAAGCGGCCTTGCTCGGCACCGAGCAGGTCGGCCGGGCGCCCCTCGACAATGATCTGCCCACGCGCCAGGACCGCCAGGCGGCTGCACAGGTTCTCGACGTCTTCCACGATATGCGTCGAGAGCAGCACGATGGACTCGGCGGCCACGTCGGCCAGCACCCGATGGAATCGATTGCGTTCGGCCGGATCCAGGCCCGCCGTGGGCTCATCGACGATCAGCAAGCGCGGTGAACCCACCAGCGCCATGGCGATGCCAAAGCGGCGCAGCATGCCGCCCGAATAGGTGGCGAGCGCACGGTGGGCGGCCTGCTGCAAATTGACCTTGTCCAGCAGGCCCTCGATTTCTTCACGGCGCTGGCGCTGATCGGTGCGGCCCTTGAGCCAGGCAAAGCGGTCAAGCAGGTCCCGCGCACTCACCCCTGGGTAGGCGCCCAACTGCTGTGGCAGGTAACCCAGTCGGCGGCGCAAATGATCGGCATCGGCCAGCACGTCCACGCCATCCAGGTGAATGCTGCCCGCATCCGCTTGCTGCAAGGTCGCAAGGGTGCGCATCAGGCTGCTTTTGCCTGCGCCGTTGGGGCCGAGCAAACCGTACATGCCTGGGCCGACGCTCAGGTCCACGCCGCGCAGCGCCTCGACCCCATTGGTGTAGCGCTTGCGCAGGCCGCGCACCTGTAAACCTGAATCAACTGACATCCGCAACTCCCTCGAGGACAAGCCCTGCAAGAGGGCGGCGAGCGACGGTAGTCAAGGCCGTGGGGCGGGCTCTACCCGATTCAAGTCATTTTCCAACCGTATCGCACGAGCATTCGGCGCGGCGTCCCACGGCGCCAGTGCTCAAACCCGCACCGCCCAAACGGATACGGGGCAAAAACGATTCGATGCGGGTAGTCGCCAAAATGAGAATGACTAGCATCTTCCCCCATGTAACTGCCTGCCCCCAGCGCCTGGGCCAACCCCGGCCCGGGCCCTAGCGATGAGAAGACGTTGAGCCATGGCCACTCCCAGCACCTCAACCGCAACACTGCTGCGCCAGTCCCTGTCCGAAGCCCTCGGCCAGCCCGCCGACCAGATTCCCCTGGAGGCCAACCTGATTGAATGGGGGCTGGACTCCGTCACCCTGATTCGCCTCGCCGGCCAATGGCGCCGCCACGGCCTCGCCGCGCGCTTTGCCGAGCTGGTGGCAGACCCGCGCCTGTGTGCCTGGCTGAGCCTGCTCGACAGCGCCGCCCTCGCCCCCCGCGCCGTCAGCACCGCCCAGGACGACGGGCAACCCTTCGAACTGGCGCCCATGCAACACGCTTACTGGATCGGGCGCACACCCGGCCAACAGCTGGGCGGCGTGGCGGCCCACTTCTATAACGAATTCGACGGACACGACGTTGACCCGATCCGGCTGGACGCGGCCGTGCGTGCACTGCTGGCGCGCCACCCGATGTTGCGGGCGCAATTTCTGGAGGACGGCCGCCAGCAGATTCTCGCGCACAGCCCGTGGTCGGGCCTGAAAGTGCATGACCTGCGCCAGGCCAGCGCCGAGCAGGTGCAGCAGCGCCTCGCCGCGTTGCGCAGCGAGTTGTCCCATCGCCAACTGGCCGTGGACCAGGGCCAGGTGCTGGACATCCAATTGTCCTTGCTGCCCCACGGCACGCGCCTTCACCTGAACCTGGACATGCTCGCCGCCGACGCGCTGAGCCTGCGCACCCTGCTTGGCGACCTGGTGCAGCTGTACCGTGGCCAGCCCCTGCCTGCGCTGGGCTACACCTTTGCCCGCTACCTGGCCGACCTGCGCCAGGAACAGGCCGGCCCAGAGCCGCGCGAACGCCATGCGCAAGCGCGCGAGTACTGGTTGCAGCGCCTGGATCAACTGCCTGCCGCGCCGAGTCTGCCGATCAACCCACAAGGCGATGATCACCAGGTACGACGCCGTCACCACTGGCTGTCGCCATCCCACCGCAAAGCCTTTGAACGGCATGCCCGCGAGCACGCGCTGACCCCGGCCATGGCCCTGGCGGCAGTGTTCTGTGAAGCCCTCGGCACCTGGAGTGATAGCCCCGAACTGTTGCTCAACCTGCCACTGTTCAATCGCACAGCGTTGCATGCGGACATCGACCGGGTGGTCGGCGACTTCACCTCCTCCCTTCTATTGGCCTGGGATGGCCGCGTGGCCGGCAGCTTTGTCACCCGCGCCAAGGCCTTGCAGAAGCGCTTCCACGCGGATGCCGGGCACAGCGCCTTTTCCGGCCTGGAGGTGCTGCGCGAGCTGTCCCGACAACGCGGTGAGCAAGTGCTGGCGCCTGTGGTGTACACCAGCGCGCTGGGCCTGGGCGAGCTGTTCGCCGACGGTGTGCAGCAGAGCTTTGGCGAGCCGGCGTGGATCATTTCCCAGGGGCCGCAGGTGTGGCTTGACGCACAGGTCACCGAACTGGACGGCGGCATCCTGGTCAACCTGGATGCTCGCGAAGGCTTGTTCGCCGAGGGTGTGCTGGACGGGTTGTTCAACGCCTATACCGACGTGCTGCAACGCCTGTGCCGCGAGTCTTCAGCCTGGCACAGCGCGCCGCCCGCGCTGCTCCCCGCCACTCAACGGGCGGTGCGCAACGCAGCTCAAGGCCAGGCGGCTGCGCTGCCGACCCAACGCCTGCACGAGGCGTTTTTTGCCCAGGCCCGCCTGACCCCCGATGCGCCCGCGCTGCTGCAGGCTGATCTGGCAGCCATCACTTATGCCGAACTCGCCGAGCGCGCCTTGCAGGTGGCGGCGTCCCTGCAAGCCCAGGGCATCGGGCGCGGCGATGTGGTGGCCCTGCAACTGCCCAAGGGGCCTGAGCAAGTGATCGCGGTGCTGGGCATCCTGGCCTGCAGTGCCACCTACCTGCCGATCGGTCATGACCAGCCTGTCGCCCGTTGCCAGAAGATCTGCGCCTCGTCAGGCGCACGCCTGTTGCTCACGCAATTGCCCACCTGCGCCGCAGCGCTGGACGCACCAAGGCCCGGCAGCGTCAACGACCTGGCCTACATCCTCTATACCTCGGGCTCCACCGGCGAGCCCAAAGGCGTGGAAATCAGCCATCTGGCGGCTGCCAATACCCTGGAAGACCTGCAACGACGCCTGCAACTGGGCAGCGACGACCGCGTCCTGGCGCTTTCCGCGCTGGAGTTCGACTTGTCGGTGTTCGACCTGTTTGCCGCGCTGGGCACCGGCGCGGCGGTGATCATCATCGAACCCGAGGCGCAACGTGACGCCGAACGCTGGCGTGCGCTGGCCGTGCAGCACCGCGCCAGCGTGCTCAACTGTGTGCCGGCGCTGCTCGACATGCTGCTCGGTTGTGCCGCCGAAGACGCTGCCCTGCCGCTGCGTGCGGTGTTGCTGGGCGGTGATAAAGTCGCCCCGGACCTGCCACAGCGGCTGTGGGCCCAGGCGCCCGGCTGCCGTTTCATGGCGCTGGGTGGCGCCACGGAAACCGCGATTCACTCGACCCTGTTCGAAGTGCACCCCGGCCAGGTGCTGCACTGGCATTGCCTGCCCTATGGCAAGCCACTGGACAACGTCAGCCTGCGCATCGTCGACCACCTGGGTCGCGACTGCCCGGACTGGGTCGCCGGTGAGCTGTGGATCGGCGGGACCGGTGTTGCCGAAGGCTATCGCCATGATCCGGTACGCAGCGCCGAACGGTTTGTCGAGTACCAGGGCCTGCGCTGGTACCGCACCGGTGACAGCGCACGCTACCACCCCGACGGCAACGTCGAATTCCTCGGGCGTACCGACTTCCAGCTCAAACTGCACGGTTACCGCATCGAAGCCGGGGAAGTGGAAAGCGCGCTGCTCGCCAGCCCCGGCGTCGAGCAGGCAGTGGCGCTGCTCAGCGGCCAGCACCTGGCCGCTGTGGTACGCCTGGCGGACGGCCCGGTGCAGCCCACAAAGGTCGAACTACCCGACCTGGCCGAACGCCTGCCGGCGTATATGATCCCCACGCTGATCCTTGGCTGCGCGCAATGGCCGCTGACCGCCAATGGCAAGGTCGACCGCAAGGTGCTCAACGGCTGGCTGGCCGCCAACCACAGCGGCGCGCAGCTTGATCTGTCGCCGCCCCAAGGCCGTGTGGAACAGCAGGTAGCCCTGGCCTGGCAACACTTGCTGGGCTGCGGCACGGTGTGTCGCGAGCACAATTTTTTTGCCCTCGGCGGCGACTCTTTGAGTGCCACGCGCCTGGTGCGCCTGCTGGCTGAGCAGGGGTTGGGCGGTGCGCGTATCGCCCAGGTGTTTGCCAAACCGGTGCTCGCGCAGTTCTGTGCCGACTTGCACCAGGAGGTCGAGGCCAAACCCTTACGCTCAGTGGTGCCCGACCTAGCGCAACGCCATGCGCCCTTCCCCATGACCGAGGTGCAGCAAGCTTACTGGCTGGGCCGTGACCCAAGCCTGGTGCTCGGTGGCGTGAGCTGCCACTTCTACCGTGAATACGACGTCGAAGACCTCGACCTGCCGCGCCTGCAACACGCGCTGCAGCGCCTGATCGAGCGTCACGACATGCTCCGTGCGGTGTTCGATCAAGCAGGCCAGGCGCGCATTCTGCGCGAGGTGCCCGCGTTCGTTATCGGCCAGGGCCATGCCAGCCTTGACGACCTGCGCGAGCACTGCGCCCATCGCGTGTTCGATCCAGGCCAGTGGCCGCTGTTCGATGTGCAGGCCGTGACGTTCGGGCGACATTCCCGGCTGGCCATCAGCCTGGACAACCTGATCCTGGACGCCCTGAGCATCCTGCGCTTCTACACCGAGCTTGACGCCTTGTACCGTCAGCCCGAGCAAGCATTGCCGGCGCTGGAACTGTCGTTCCGCGACTACCAGTTGCAGTCCGCCGTCGAGCCCGCCGAACGGCAGGCCGCACAGCGCTTCTGGGAGGAACGCTTGCCCGCGCTGCCACCCGCTCCGCAACTGCCGCTCGCCGCCGACCCCGCCAGCCTGGGACGCCCGCGCTTCGAACGCCTGCAAGGGCAAATCGGCGCCGAGGCCTGGCAGGCGATCCTGGCCAAGGCCCAGCAGCATGGCCTGACCGCCTCGGCCGTATTGCTCTGTGCCTTCGCCGAAACCCTTGGACGCTGGAGTACACGCCCGGACCTGAGCCTCAACCTCACCCTGTTCGACCGCCGCCCCTTGCACCCACAGATCGACCAGGTACTCGGCGACTTCACCTCGCTGACCCTGCTCGGTTATGTGCCTGTGCCCGGCGAACGCTGGATCGACCGCGCCCGGCGCACCCAGCAAACCCTGGGCGAAGCGCTGGAGCACCGCTGCATGGGTTCGGTCAGCCTGTTGCGGCAACTGGCCCGCACCAACGGTGAGCAACAGGTGAGCATGCCCGTGGTCTTCACCAGTGCGCTGGGCGTGCCGGACGGCACCGCCGCCCCCCAGGACGGGCCGTTCGCCAAGCAGGTGTTCGGCCTCACGCAAACGCCGCAGGTGTGGCTTGACCATCAAGTGGTGGAAGCCGACGGCGGCATCGCCTTGAACTGGGACCGCGTGGTTGGGCTGTTTCCCGAAGGCCTGGTCGAAGCGTTGTTCGCCGCCTACCTGCAGAGCCTCGACTGGCTGGCCGAACAGCCCTGGGACAGCGCACCGCCGGACCTGCTGCCGGTGGCCCAGGCAGCGCTGCGTGCACAGCTCAATGCCCCAGGGCCAGGCGTGCCGGGTGACCCGACGCTGCACCAGGGGTTCTTTGAACAGGCGCGCCAGGCGCCGCAACGCCCGGCCCTGCTGTGGGGCGCGCACGGCGCCCTGAGTTATGGCGAGCTCGCCGACCGCGCGCTGCGTATCGCCCACAGCCTGGTCGACGCCGGCGTCGCACCGGGTGACCTGGTAGCCGTGTCCCTGGCCAAAGGCCCGCAACAGATCGCCAGCGTGCTGGGCATATTGGCCGCGGGGGCCGCGTATCTGCCGGTAGGTGTGGACCAACCGCTGCAACGCTGCCAACGCATCCTGCAACAGGCCGGCGTGACCCTGATGCTCGCCGAGCATGACCCGCAGCTGCCGAGCGTCCAGCACCTGAAGCCATCCCTCGCGCAGAAAGCCACACCCCTGGCCGCGCCGCGCACGCTGGCGGCACACGAGCTGGCTTACGTGATCTACACCTCCGGCTCGACCGGCCAACCCAAGGGCGTGGAGATGACCCACCGGGCCGCGATGAACACCGTGGCCGAGATCAACCGCTGCTATGGCATCGACGCCACCGACCGTGGGCTGGCCCTGTCGGCGCTGGACTTCGACCTGTCGGTGTACGACCTGTTCGGCCTGCTGTCGGTAGGCGGCGCCCTGGTGTTGATCGAAGAAGACCAGCGCCGCGATGCACGGGCCTGGCTCAAGGCCCTGCAACAGCACCACGTGACACTGTGGAACAGCGTGCCGGCGCTGCTCGATATGCTGCTGGAAGCCAATGATCATGAGCGCCAGCCGCTGGCCCTGAAGGTGGCCTTGCTGTCCGGCGACTGGATCGGCCTCGACCTGCCCCAGCGCCTGCAGCAACAGGCCGCGCCGTGCCGCTTCATTGCCCTGGGCGGTGCCACCGAAGCGGCGATCTGGTCCAACCACTTCGAGGTGCGCCACACGCTGCCCGGCTGGCGCTCGATTCCCTACGGCGTGCCGCTGGCCAACCAGGCGTATCGGGTGGTCGATAGCGTGGGTCGCGATTGCCCGGACTGGGTCACCGGCGAGCTGTGGATCGGCGGTGCCGGTGTCGCCCGTGGCTACCGCCATGCACCGCAGTTGAATGCCGAACGCTTTGTCGACGGCTGGTACCGCACCGGCGACCTGGGTCGCTATCGCCCCGAGGGGCTGCTGGAGTTTCTCGGTCGCGCCGATACCCAGGTGAAAATCCGTGGCCATCGCATCGAACTGGGTGAAATCGAAGCCGCCCTGGCCCGGCATGCCTGCGTGAGCAGCGCCGTGGCGCTGGTGGCGGACAACCGGCTGATGGCTGCCGTCACCGCCAGTACCTGCGCCGAAGCATTGGCGCAACATCTGGAACAGTGCCTGCCGGCGTATATGCGCCCGGAACAGATCCTGGTACTGGAGCACCTGCCGCTGAGCAGCAACGGCAAAGTCGACCGCCGGGCGCTGCTGGCACCGTTGGCCGCCGCTGCACGCTCGCGCCCGCCCGTGGACGAACAACCCCGAGGCCCCACCGAGCAGGTGATCGCCGAACTCTGGCAGCACTTGCTCAACGTGCCGGGCGTGTCGCGCCATGACAACTTTTTCCGCCTGGGCGGCGACAGCCTGCTGGCCACGCGTTTCCTCGAAATGCTGCGCAGCCGCCTGGGCCTGGAACTGCCCATGGGCCAGCTGTTCGGCGCCGCCACCCTGGTGGACGTGGCGCAAATCCTTGAGCGCCGGCCCACCTCGCACCCCGTTGAAGAAGGCGCCATTTGATGCCCGCGCACCCTTCCCTTTTTCCAGGAGCTGTAGCCATGCCCGCCGCCACACTGTTAAACGAACTCAAGTCCCTGGGCGTCGAACTCTGGCCACAGGATGGCCAACTGAAATTCCGCGCGCCCCAAGGCCTGCTCAACGCCGAACGCCTGGCCCAGTTGCGTGAACACAAGCAGCAAATCCTGCAACTGCTGGAACGCCAGGAGCACCCGCTGGTCGAGGCCGACCCGGCGCAGTACCACGCGCCCTTTCCCCTGACCGATGTGCAGAACGCCTACCTGCTGGGGCGCCAATCATCATTTGGCTACGGCAACGTGGCCTGCCATGGCTACCTCGAACTGAGTTGGCCGAGCCTCGACCCGCAACGGGTGGAACAGGCCTGGAACCAACTGATCGCCCGTCACCCGATGCTTCGCGCCGTGATCGCCAGCGAAGGTTCGCAACGGGTTCTCGCCGACGTCGGCCACTACCCGGTAGCCGTCACGGACCTGCGGGGCGCCACCCGCGAGCAGCACCAACAGGCCGTGCAACAGATCCGCCAGGCCATGGAGCAAAAGCTTTACCCCACCGACGTCTGGCCCCTCTTCGAATTGCGCCTGAGCCACAGTGACAACGGCGACACGCTGCACTTTTCCATGGACTCATTGCTTGCCGACTGGGCCAGCGCGCAGTTGCTGTTCAATGAGCTGGAGCAATTGCTGCACGACCCTCAGGCGGTGTTGCCGGCCCTGGACATCAGCTTCCGTGACTACCTGCTGGCCGAGCGTGGACTGCTCGAAGGCAGCCGTCATCAACGCGACCGCGACTACTGGCTGGCGCGTATCGATGAGTTGCCCGCCGCGCCCCGGCTGCCCACGCCGCTGAGTGGCGAAGACATCAGCGTGCCGCGCTTCCAGCGCCAGTCGGCGCACCTGGACCCTACGCACTGGGCAGCCCTCAAGAGCGCCGCCAGCGAGCGCGGCCTCACGCCGACCCTGGTGGTGCTCGCCGCTTATGTCGGCACCTTGCAACGCTGGAGCCAACAACCCGCCTTCAGCCTCAACCTGACGTTGCTCAACCGCTTGCCACTGCACCCGCAGGTGGATCGGCTGGTGGGGGATTTCACCTCGGTCAGCCTGCTGCACGTCAAGGATCCCCAGGGCCAGGACTTCACCCACCAGGCCCGGCAATTGGGCGGTCAGTTGTTTGCCGACCTGGAGCACCGGCTGTTTTCCGGTATCCAAGTGATGCGGGAAATCGGCCGTCGACGCGGACGTGAGGCCGCCGCCATGCCGGTGGTGTTCACCAGCGCCATCGGCCTGGGCGTCGAACCGCCAGCGGGCAGTCAACGCCAGGTCGGCCACGGGATCACCCAGACCCCGCAAGTGACGCTGGACTGCCAGGTGATGGATGACCGTCACGGCTTGCACATCCACTGGGACGTACGCCAGGGCGTGTTCCCTGAAGGCTTGATCGAGGACATGCAGCAGGCCTTACTCGCCCAATTGCAGCTGCTGGCGAATGACCCGGCGGCCTGGGACCATCCCATCGATGTGCCCTTGCCGGCCTGGCAGCAACGCGAGCGCCTGGCCGCGAATGCCACCGCCGCCCCCTTGCCCACCGGCCGCCTGCATGACGGCTTGCTGGCCATGGCCTGGGAACACCCCAATGCCGTGGCGGTGATCGACGCCCATGGCAGCCTGACTTACGCAGAACTCGTCGCCCGCGCCCTGGCGGTGGCCTCGACCCTGCGTGACGCCGGCTGCGCCGCCCAGGAACCGGTGGCGATCCTGATTCCCAAGGGCCTCGACCAGGTGGTGGCCGCCTACGGTGCGCTGCTGGCGGGCGCCGCCTACCTGCCCCTCGACAGCAGCGCGCCGGCCGCCCGGCGCGACCGCATCCTGCAGGGCGCAGGGGTACGCCATGTGCTGGGGCAATCCCGCGCCCTGCCCGATACGCCACTGCCGCATGCCGTGCAGTTTCATGCCGTGGACCAACTGCCGCCGGCTGCACCGGGTTTCGAAACCGTCGATGCCAGCGCCGATGACCTGGCCTATGTGATCTACACCTCCGGCTCCACCGGCGAGCCCAAGGGCGTGATGATCAGTCATCGTGCCGCGCTCAATACCGTGCAAGACATCAACCGGCGCTTCCAGGTCAACGCCGGCGACCGCGTGCTCGGGCTGGCGCAGCTGAGTTTCGATCTGTCGGTGTACGACCTGTTCGGCCCGCTTGCCGTAGGCGGCACGCTGGTACTGCCCGACCCGGCGCGGGGCGCAGACCCTTCGCACTGGGCCGAACAGGTGCAGCGCCATCAGGTCACGCTGTGGAATTCGGTGCCGGCGCAGTTGCACATGCTCGCCCACTACCTGCAGGCCGAGCCACGGCCACTGGACAGCCTGCGCCTGGCGCTGTTGTCCGGTGACTGGATCCCGTTGAACCTGCCGCCACAACTGCACGCGTTGCTGCCCGGCCTGAAGCTGGTCGGCCTGGGCGGTGCGACCGAGGCGTCGATCTGGTCCAACCTGCACCCCATCGGCACCATTGACCCGGCGTGGCGCAGCATCCCCTACGGCCTGCCCCTGGCCAACCAGGGCTTTCGTGTGCTCGACGGCCAATGGCGCGATGCGCCGACCTGGGTGCCCGGCGAGCTGTACATCACCGGTGTCGGGCTGGCCCAGGGTTACCTGGGGGATCAGGCACTCAGTGAGGCACGCTTCTTTGCCCACCCTCTCGACGGCCAGCGCCTGTACCGCACCGGCGACCGTGGGCGCTACCTGCCGGGTGGCGAACTGGAATTCCTCGGCCGTGAGGATGGCCAGGTCAAGGTGCGTGGGCACCGCGTGGAATTGGGCGAAATCGACGCCGCATTGCTCGCCACACCAGGCGTGGACGGCGCGGCCAGCCTGCTCAACGGCGAGCTGCTGGCGTTTGTCACCCCGGCGCGTGCCGAACCTGCGCCGCTGCCTGGAGCGCCGTTGCTCAATGCCGTCAACCGCTATGCCGAGAACCAGGTCGGCTCCTTCGAAGCACAACAGGTGCACGCCTATCAGGCCGACCTCAATGCCGCCGCCTTGAGCTCAATGCTGGACGTGATGCTCAAGGCCGGGCTGTTCCGCGCTGAGCAGGTCGAGCCGGATGTCGAGCACATCCTGCGGGCTTTGCAGGCAGAACCCCGCCATCACTGGCTGGTGCGCCGTTGGCTGGAGGCCTTGTGTGCAGCGGGCCTGTTGCGCCTTGAGCACACGCGCTATCGCCTGCCACACACTGCACCGGAACCGGCGCTGGCCTGGGGCCGGGTGGAGCAAGCCGTCACCTCGGGCCTGTGCAGCCAGGCGCTGCTCGACTATCAGCTCGACCACGTGCGCCAGTTGCCGCAATTGTTGCGCGGCGAAGTCAACCCGTTCGACCTGTTGTTCCCCCAGGGCCGTCAGGAGCGTGCCTTGCAGCTGTACGGCGGGGATGCGGTGTCGCGCTACAACAACCACAGCATCGCGGCGTTGATCAATCGACTCGCCACCCACCATGAGGGTGACGGACCGCTGCGCATCCTCGAAATCGGTGCCGGCACTGGCGCCACCAGCGCGTCGGTGATCAGCCTGCTCGATGGCCTGGACGTCGATTACCTGTTCACTGACATGACCGCGTTTTTCCTGCCGGCGGCCAAGCAGCGTTTTGCCGACCAGCCATGGGTGCGCTACGGCGTGCTCGACATCGACCAGGACTACCGCCCGCAGGGCCTGGCCAGCAACAGCGTGGATATCGTGCTGTGCGCAGGCATGCTCAACAGCGTCAAGGACATCGACACCAGCCTCAGCCACATCACTGAGCTGCTGCGCCCCGGCGGCTGGCTGGTGTTCAGCGAACCCACCGGCGAATGGCCGCCGATCCTGCTGACCCAGGGCTTCATGATGACCCCGGTCAACGGCGACCACGAGCATGGCCGCAGCGGCTTGCGCAACGCCGAGATCTGGCAGGCACGTATCCAGGCATTCGGCGGCGAATGCCTGCCCGCCCTGCCCCACGCCGATCATCCGCTGGTCGCCCTAGGCATGCAGGTGTTCGCCGCCCGCTTCAAGGCTGGCGTGCACCGCCTGAGTGTCGACAGCCTGCGCCGTGCCCTGGCCCAACGCCTGCCTGACTATATGCTGCCGGCGCACCTGCAAGTGCTGGACCGCATGCCGTTGACGGCCAACGGCAAGGTCGACCGCCGCACGCTAGCCGCCTGGCGACCCGCCGTCGATGCCCAGGCGCCTGCCGGCCAGGACGCACCGAGCAATCCACTCACCGCCCAATTGTGCCGCCTGTGGGCCGAAGCCCTGGGGCTGGCACAGATCGGTGTGGATGACAGCTTCTACGAGAAAGGCGCCGACTCGCTGATCCTGGCCCGCGTCGCCGGCCAGTTGCGTGAGCAACTGCCCCAGGCCCAGGGCCTGAGCTACGACACCCTGCTGCGGCAGATGCTCAACGAGCCGAACATCGCCGCCCTCGCGCGCCTGCTCAAGCATGGCGAAAGCACGCCGAGCGCCGCAGCCATCAGCGCTGAAGCGCAGCGCTCATCCAGCAGCAACGCGCTGGTGGTGCCGTTTGGCGGTGGCGAGGTCGGCCCGGTGCGGGTGATGTTCCATGCGGCCCTCGGCACCCTGGATTATTTCCAACACCTGGGCCGTGCCCTGGCCGAGCAGCAGGCCGGGCCGGTGCTCGGCTTTGCAGTGGCCGACACCGAGCAATACCTGGCCCTGGAACCCAAGCGCCTGATCGAAAGCGTGGCCCAGGACTACGCCGAACGCCTGATTGCCGACGGCCACCAGCGTTTCCAGTTGATCGGCTATTGCCTGGGCGGGCTGCTGGCCACCGAAGTCGCCCGGCGCTTGCTCGAACGCGGCATGGAGGTGGTCGACCTGAGCCTGATCGACAGCATCCCGATGTTTATCGACACCGATGAAGAGCTGGCCTATGAGGCGATCTTCGTGCCCAACCTGAACCTGGACCCGGTGAAGACCGTGTTCGGCGCGCACATCGAGGACTACGACGTGTACCGCGCCATCGACCTGCTGATGGCCCGCGACAACCGCCGCGTACCCGCCGGGGCCATGGCCGCCCTGAGCGGCGATCCCGGCCTGGACGCCCTGGCGCTGGCCGTGCAGAAACAGTCGGCACGCAGCCAGGCGGAACGCCTGGCGGAGTATGCACGCCTGGCGTCGGGCCAGGCCGGTGTGCCCATCGGGCCGGAGCTGGTGCCAACCCTGTTCCGCGTGTGCCGCCACAGCATGCGCGCGGCACGGTTCGACCCGCCGCCGTTCCTCGGCAACATGACGTACCTGCGCTGCCTGGAGCAGCAATCGTTCGGCATCACCGGCGGCGTCGGCCACCTGGCGGCGCCGTTCTGGGAGGACGCGTGCCTGGGCCGGTTCGACTTGATCGACGTGCCCGGCAATCACTTCAGCGTGATCGAACCGCCCCACGTGCACCTCGTCACTGCCCACCTGCTTGAGGCCCTGCGGAAAAACTCATGACCACTGCCCTCCATATGTTGAAACGCCCGGTCAACCGCCTGATCCGCCTCGGTGTGGTGTTCGCCGCCCTGGGCGCGCTGGTCAACCTGGTGCCCTTTATCGGCCTGACCGAACTGGGTCGCCTGCTCCTGGCCGGCGATGCCCACGACCATACCCTGTGGGGGTGGGCAGCCTTGGTGGTGATCGCCTTGAGCCTGGGCTGGATGGCCAGCGGGGTGGCGCTGTGGCTGACCCATGTGGCCGACCACCGCCTGCAGTCGAGTCTGCGCGACGCCATGGTGCGCAAGCTCGGGCGCGTGCCGTTGGGCTGGTACACCGACACCACCTCCGGTGCCGTGCGCAAGGTGGTGCAGGACGACCTTGAAGACCTGCACCACCTGGTCGCCCACCATGCGGTGGAACTCACGGCAGCCGTTGTCACGCCGCTGGCCGGCTTGCTGTGGCTGGCCACACTGAACTGGCGCCTGGCGCTGTTGGCGGTGGCGACGTTGCCGATCTATGCGGTGGCCTACACCCTGATGATGCGCGGCTTCGGCACCAAGATGCAGTTGCTGGACAAGAGCATGACCCGGGTCAGCGCGGCGATTGTCGAGTTCGTGCACGGCATTGCCGTGGTCAAGGCGTTCGGCCGGGTCGGCCAGGCGCACCGCAGCTATCAGCAGGCGGTCAACCAGTTCAGCGCGCAGTACGCCGGCTGGGTCAAGCCGTTGCTGCGCCTGGAGGCGTTCTCATCGATGGCCTTGAGTGTGCCGGTGATCCTACTGGTGAGCCTGGGGCTGGGCAGCCTGTTGCTGGCGCACGGCTGGATCACGCCGCTGGAATTATTCGCCGAAACCCTGGTGGCGGTAGTGATTCCACAATCGCTGCTGGTGATCAACCAGAGCCTCACCGCCCAGCGCACCGCCCTGGCCGCCGCCGAACGCATCGAAGCGCTGCTGGCCGTCGAGGAGTTGCCCACGCCCAAGGCCTGCGTGCAGCCCCACGGCTGCGATATCCGCTTCGAACAAGTGCAGTTCGGCTATGACCCCGAGCACTTGATCCTCAAGGGTGTCGACCTGCATTGCCCGGCTGGCAGCGTGACCGCCCTGGTCGGTGCGTCCGGGGCGGGCAAGTCGACCCTGGCCAAGCTGGTGCCACGCTTTCACGACGTCAACGCCGGGCGTATCTGCATAGGTGGCGCCGATGTGCGCGAGATCGACCCGCGCCAGTTGTACCAGCATGTCGGCTTCGTGTTGCAGGACGCGCAACTGGTGCACGGCACGGTCGCCGACAACCTGCGCCTGGGCCGCCCTGGTGCCAGCGATGCCGAGGTCGAGGCGGCGGCGCGCTCGGCGCAGATCCATGGGCGTATCCAGGCGCTGCCCCGGGGCTATCAATCGGTGATCGGCGAAGACGCGATCTTCTCCGGTGGCGAGGCGCAACGCGTGTCCATCGCCCGCACCCTGCTGGCCGACACGCCGGTGCTGATCCTCGATGAAGCCACCTCCCACGCGGACCCGGAATCCGAAGCGCTGATCCAGGACGCGCTGTCGGCGCTGGCCCGTGGCCGCACGGTGCTGGTGATCGCCCATCGCCTGGCGAGTATCAGCGGTGTCGACCAGATCGTCGTCCTCGACCAGGGCCGCGTGCTGGAAAGCGGCCGCCATGAACAGTTGCTGGCGGCCAATGGCGCCTACGCCCGCCTGTGGCGCGCCAGTAGCGAGACCACCACCCCTCACCTGGAGATGTCCTTGTGATCCGCAGCCTTGTGACTTTATTGGGCCCCGCGCACGCCGCCCGGCTGTATCGCTACCTCGCCTGGCTGGTGACCAGCGCGGTGCTGCAAGGCCTGGCCGTGGCCTTGCTGGTGCCGATCCTGCACGCGCTGTTCGCCGCAGACCTGCACACGGCACTGAAGTGGCTGGCCGGGCTCGCGGCGATGGTGGTGCTGACCTGTATCGCCCATTACCAGCAGGCGATGAAGGGCTTCGCCCTGGCGCTGGTGGTGTTGACCACGCTGCATGATCGTCTCGGCCAACACCTGGTCAGCCTGCCCCTGGGCTGGTTCAACTCGGAAAAGGTCGGGCGCCTGTCGCGCAGTGCTACCAGCGGCACGCTCATGGTCACCGGGCTGTTTGCGCATTACCTGGGGCCGGTTGTTTCCGGGGTGGTGGTGCCGGCCACAGTGGCGTTGACCCTGTTTGTGTTCGACTGGCGCCTGGGCCTGACCGCCGTGCTGTGCGCGCCGCTGATCTACTTCACCCATCACTGGTCGGCCACCGCCATCGGCAGCAACGACGCACGGGTCGAAGCCGCCGCCACACTGGCCGGTAACCGGGTGGTGGAGTTCGCCCGCTACCAGCAAGTGCTGCGTGCGTTTGGCCGCACCCAGGACGGTTACGCGCCGTTGCAGGCAGCCAACCAGGCGCAAAAACAGGCCGGTGGCTCGATGCTGTCGCAGACCTTTCCCAAGTTGCTCGCCGGCGGCCTGACCGTGCAACTGGCGTTCGCGCTGTTCGTGGGCGTGGGCATTGCCTTGGCCGCCCACGCTGAAATCGACGCTATCCAGTTGGTCGCGCTGCTGGCCCTGGCGGCGCGGTTTGTCGGGCCATTGGCCGAAGCCGCCGCACGCAGCGGCCTGTTGCGCATGGCGGCCAACGACCTTGATCAACTGGTGGGCATCCTGCGCGAACCACCGCTGCCGGAACCTGTGACCAGCCAACCGCTCACAGCGCCGGGCAGCCTGGCCTTCGAGCATGTGAGCTTCGCCTACCCGACCGGCCCGACGGTGTTGCGTGACCTGACATTCACGGCGCCGGCCCATTCGATGACCGCGATTGTCGGTGCGTCCGGCTCGGGCAAGACCACCGTCACGCGCCTGCTGATGCGCTTTTTCGACGCCACGGTGGGCAGTGTCAAGGTCGGCGGTGTGGACGTGCGCGAGCTATCCAGCGAAGCGTTGATGGCGCAATTGTCCCTGGTGATGCAGGACGTGTACCTGTTCGACGACAGCCTCGAAGCGAATATCCGCGTGGGCAGCCCGGACGCCACTGCACGTCAGGTCGCCGAGGCCGCCCGCCTGGCGGGTGTCGATGAAATCGTCGCGCGCCTGCCCCAGGGTTGGAGCACGCCGGTGGGCGAAGGTGGCGCGTCGTTGTCCGGGGGCGAGCGCCAGCGCGTGTCCCTGGCCAGGGCGCTGCTCAAGCGCGCACCGATTGTGCTGCTGGACGAAGCCACCGCCGCGCTCGACCCGCACAACGAAGCTTTCGTGCAAGCGGCCATCCGCAGCCTGATGCAAAGCGCCACCGTGCTGGTGATCGCCCATCGCTTGCCGACCATCATGGCCGCTGACCAGATCCTGGTACTGGATGAAGGTCGCCTGGTGGAATCGGGCAACCACGCACAGTTACTGACGCTCGGGGGGCGTTACGCCGGGTTCTGGCATGACCGCCAGCGCGCCAGCGGCTGGCGCCTGGATGCGCAGGCACAGCCATGCTGATCGGTGTATTGGGCGCCAGTGGCGACGTCGGCCTGGCCAGTGCCCGGGCACTGCTGAGCCTGGGGGTGAACACGCTGCGCCTGGGCGGGCGCGATGACGTCAAGGGCGCGCAGTGCCTGGCGCTGCTGCGCGAGCAATGGCCCGAGGCACGCCTGCAATGGACGCCGGTGGACTTCACGCAGGCGCATACCCTGGCCGCGTTCGCCCGAGGTTGCGATGTGTTGCTCAACTGCGCGGGGCCGTCCTGGCAGTTGCGGGACCTGGCCGCACAGGCCGCGCTGAAGACCGATGCGCATTATGTCGACGCCGCCGGTGACATGAGCCTTGAACCCAGCCAGTGGCGCGGCCGTTGCGCAGTGCTCGGCGCCGGCCTGCAACCCGGGCTGACAGGCCTGATGCCGCGCTGGCTGGCCGCGCAGGCGTTTACCCAGGTTCACCGCCTCACCAGCTATTTCGGCCTGCGCGACCGCTTCACCGCCGTGGCCGCAGATGATTTTCTGCAAGGCGCAGCAGATGGCAGCAGCGAACCCTTGGCCGCCTGGCACCAGGGCCGTCGCAGCCGTGCGCTGCGGCGCCGGCGGGACGTACCGCTGCCCTGCTTCCCTGGCCAGGTGCATGTGCTGCCTTACCTGAATCACGAAGGCGAATGCCTTGCCAAGGGCCTGATGCTGGAGGTTGGTGAGTGGTTCAACGTGATCACCGACGGTTATGTGCTCAAGGTCCTCGACCAGGCCCATGGCCTGTCGCGCGCCGATGCCGTGCAGCGCCTGTGCGACGCCAGCCTGCTTGACCTGAGCGGCCAGCCACCCTTTGTCACCCTGCTGCTGCAACTTGACGGTGTGTACCAGGGCGAGGTGCGCACCCGCAGCCTGGTGCTCAGCGGCACGGGCAATGCGGCGCTCACCGGGGCGGTGGCGGCGGCCACGGTGGTCAGCGCGATGGAGGGCGAGATCCGCCCCGGCTGCCATGTTGCCGCCCAGGTATTGCCGCCTGCCGCGACGGTCGAGCGCCTGTTGCGCACCGCGGCGATTCGCGCGCTGAATCTGCTGCACGGCCCCCTGGATGAACTGCAACAGGCGCAGGAGGGTAGCCTGTGAGCAGCGCGCTCCGTGAACTTGAGCACCTGAGCCTGAACGTCATGGCCCAGGTTTTGATGGACACCCAGGCGCTGCCCCTGCATGTCTGGCGCAGTGCACCGCAGATCAACCAGGCCCTGGGTACGGCACCTCGGCATGCCTGGGTGGTAAGGCGCTGGCTCGCGGCACTGAGCGCTGCCAACCACCTGCGCGACGATGGCGAGCGCGTTGCCTGGCACGCTGCGCCGCCACACGCCTGCATCAGTGAATTGCCACGGCTGTACGCCGAGTTGGGCTTCCCGCCCCACATGGCGGCGCTGCATACACAGGTCATCGCTTGCCTGCCGGACCTGCTGCGCGACCGGCTCTGCCTGGCGCACCTGCTGCTGCAAGGCGGTGATCCGGTGGCGGTGCTGGGTGCCTACCAGCGCAACCACTTCACTGCAGCGATCAACACGGCGCTGGCGGCGCGGGCGCGCAGTGTCAGTGCCGCCAGTGAAGTGCTGCGCGTACTCGAACTCGGTGGCGGCGCCGGCTGTACCACTCAGGCCGTCCTGAGCGCACTGGAAGACCGTGAGAAGGACTATCGGTTTACCGACATCAGTTCGCTGTTTACCGGCGCAGCGCACCGCCAGTTCCGCCTGGAGCCGGGGCTGCACTGTGCCCTGCTCGACCTGGACCAGCCCTTCGGCGCGCAAGGTATCCAGGACGCCAGCCAGGACCTGGTGATCGCCGGCAATGTGCTGCACAACGCCCGCGACCTGGCCTTCAGCCTGGGGCAAATCCGCGTCTGCCTGCGTGAGGGTGGGACGTTGCTGTTCAGTGAGTCCATCGCCGACAACCCGGCCATGCTGACCTTCATGCACCTGCTGCTGTCGCCAGCGGCCGATGCACCGCCGCGCGTAGGGGACGAAGCCTTCATGTCGCCCGATGCCTGGCGCCAGGCGTTGCACGCCGGGGGTTTGCAGTTGCTTGACGTATGGCCCGAGGCAACCGACCCACTGGCCGCTGCCGGACAACGCTTGTTCTATGCCACAGGAGTTTCATGATGAACGTCGACACCCTACTGATCGACCTGCCGGCGGTGGCGCACCCATGGCGCTTGCCGGCCCCGACCGATCTCGGTGCCCACCCACTCGCACCGGCCCGCCTGCTCGCCGTCCTCGAACGCCAGCGCCCGTCGGTGGTAATGATGAGCGCCGAACAACTGGAGCGCCTGCTGGCGTTTCCTGCCCTGCCCTTGAGTGATCTCGGCCACCTGGAAGATGTGCTGTTCATCAGCACCCAACCGGGCGAATGGCGCCTGGCGCAACGCGCATCGGCGCAGCTCGATTGCCGGGTCCAGGGTTTCATGGAGGCTCAGGGCGAATGGCGCGACCTGGCCAGCGTGAAGCTCGAACATCAGCGCTGGTGCGCACTGGCCCTTGAGCATCCGGCGGTGACGGCGGCGGCACTGCAAGGCCAGACGCTGTTTGCCGTGCCACAGACGTGCGCAGCGGCAGCGGTCGACGATCACCTGGCCGCCACCGAAGCCGCTCTCGACCAGCAGTTTGCCGGCAGCCGGCTGACCGAAGCGGTCCGGCTCAACCAGCAACTCGGGCACACCGCCTTGCTGTCGATGCTCAACGGCTTGCAGCACTGCGGCCTGCTGCCGGCCCCCCTCGACAACGTGGCTCAGGCCTTGGCCAACGCGGGCATCGCGCCCGGCCACCGCCCATTGATCGCACGTTGGCTGGATGCCCTGCAAGCCCAAGGCCTGCTGCGCCGCGAAGCCGACCGTTTGTACCCCACCCTTGACGCCGCTGCCTGGAGCGACGCAGCGCTGGAAGCCGCATGGGTGCAGTTGCGCGTGGACTGGATCCGCAACACCGGCGGCAGCGGCACCCTCGACTATGCACGGGATAACGCCCGCCAGTTGCCGGCGCTGATGCGCGGTGACTGCGCGGCGGTGCACCTGCTGTTTCCCGAAGGACGTACCGAGCGCGCGGCCGCGCTCTATCGCGAGAACCTCGCGGCACAGTATCAGCACAGCGCCGTGGCCCAATGGCTTGGCGCGTGGGCCGCACGTCAATCGGTCGAGCCTCCATTGCGCGTGCTTGAAATCGGCGCCGGCACCGGTGCCACCACCCAGGCCGTACTGCCGG
This sequence comes from Pseudomonas azotoformans, assembly GCF_900103345.1. Taxonomy (NCBI): domain Bacteria; kingdom Pseudomonadati; phylum Pseudomonadota; class Gammaproteobacteria; order Pseudomonadales; family Pseudomonadaceae; genus Pseudomonas; species Pseudomonas azotoformans. Next base: position 1,233,879 of record NZ_LT629702.1, on the reverse strand, counting down.
CCCTGGCAACTGCCGCCGTGGACTACCTGTGCACCGACGTGTCGCGCTATTTCAGCGAGCAAGCGGCCGAGCGCCTGCAGGCCTGGCCGTGGGTACGCCACGGCGTGTTCGACATCGACCGTCCCGCCCTGGCCCAGGGTTATCCCAGCCAGTCCTGGGACCTGATCATCGCCGGCGGCGTGCTGAACGCGGCCCGCGATACCGGGCAGACCCTCGCCAGCCTGTTTGCCCTGCTCAAGCCGGGCGGCTGGCTGGTGTTCAGCGAACCGACCCAGGAGGAGTTCTGGGTCATGGCCTCCCAGGCATTCATGCTCAACCAGGCCAGCGATGAACGCCAACTCAGCAGCGCCACCTTCCTGAACCTCAGCCAATGGCAAACCGCGCTGGCAGACGCCGGGTTCCACGGCAACCGCAGCCTGCCTGCCGCCGGGCATCCCCTGGCAAGTCTGGGCCACCGTGTGTTCGTCGCCCAGGTTCCGGCGCAACGCCTCAGCCGCGCAGCGCTGGCCGAACACCTTGGCCAGCCTGCCCTGCACCTTGAACTGCCGGCCCGCTTGCCCGACTTCAACACTGCCAAGGACTTGCCATGACCCCGTTGGCCTACCCCTTCAACGCCTTTACCGACCTTGCACTGGCTGAACCTTATCGCCATGCCCAGCAAGCACCGGGACTGTTGCGCATCCAGATGCCCATCGGCGCTCCCGCCTGGCTTGCCACGCGCTATGACGATGTACGCCTGGTGCTCGGCGACCGACGCTTCAGCCGCAGCGAAGCCTTCCACCGCGACGACGCCCCGCGTGCCTTCCCGCGTATCGCCGGTGGGATTGTGATGATGGACCCACCGCAACTCACGCGCATCCGCTCGCTGGCGGCCCAGGCCTTCACACGGCGCCGGGTCGAAGCTTTGCGCCCTCATGCACGAGCCTGCGCCCATCAGTTGATCGACCGCATGCTGGCCGCCGGCCCGCCCGCCGACCTGGTCAACGACTACGCCCTGCCGCTGCCCCTGGCGCTGATCTGCGAACTGCTCGGCGTACCGCTGCAGGACCGCGACCGCTTCAAGGTGTGGAACGATTCGTTGCTGTCCACCCGCGCCGAAGACGCCGCACAGACCCAGCAGCATCTGGGCGAACTCGCGGCCTACATCAATAGCTTGGTTGCCGAGCGGCGCCGCGAACCGCGTGATGACTTCATGACCGCCCTGACCCAGGCCAACGAACAGGGCGAGCATCTGAGCGAGGAGCAATTGCTGCTGTTGTGCATCGCGATCCTGGTCGCCGGGTATGAGGGCAGTGCCTCGCAGATTCCCAATTTCATCCAGGTGCTGCTGGACAACCCCGCGCAATGGCAACAGCTCAAGGCGGATCCCGCACAGATACCCCAGGCCGTGGAAGAACTGCTGCGCTACATCCCCTTGGCGTCAGCGGCAATGTTCGTGCACTACGCCCTGGAGGATATCCAGGTGGGTGAGACCTTGGTGCGCCAGGGCGAAGCGGTGTTCGCCTCGATCGGTGCGGCCAACCACGACCCGGCGCGCTTTGCCGAACCGCAGGTGCTGGACCTGCAACGTGATGCCGGCGGCCACCTGGGCTTCGGCCATGGCCTGCACCATTGCATCGGCTCGGCCCTGGCGCGGGTGGAATTGCAAGAGGCCCTGCACGCGCTGGTCCAGCGCATGCCGGGGCTGCAACGGTGTGGCGAGGTGCAGTGGAAGACGGCAACGTTCTTTCGCGGCGCCCACTGCCTGCCGGTGAGCTGGTCATGAGCCGCGCGTTGGTCCGTAAACGCGTGATCGTTGCCGGCACCGCGTTTGGGCGCATCTACCTGCAAGCCCTGGCCCGTGCCCACGAACGCTATGCGCTGGTGGGCATCCTGTCGCGCGGCAATGCTTACTCCCAGGCCTGCGCCGATCACTACGGCGTGCCGCTGTACGCCTCGGTGGAACAGGTGCCGGAGGATGTGGATATCGCCTGCATCGTGGTGCGTTCCGGCGCGACCGGTGGCGCCGGCAGCGAACTGGCCCAGCAGTTGCTGCGCCGGGGCATCCATGTGTTGCAGGAGCACCCGGTGCACCACCGTGAAATCGCCGCGTGCATGCAGGCCGCACGCCAGGGCCAGGCAGCCTATGCGGTGAATACGCTGTACCCGAACATCCTCGCGATCCGGCGCTTCCTGGCCGTGGCGAGTTACCTGCGCGAACACCAGGGCCTGGCCTATATCGAGGCGGCGTGCAACAGCCAGGTGGCCTACCCGCTGCTGGATATTCTCGGGCGCCTGGCCGGTGGCCTGCGCCCGTGGCTGTTTGCCGAGCCTGCGGTAGGCGTCGGCGCACAACCCTTCACACGGCTCAGCGCGAGTTTCAACGGCGTGCCGATCAGCCTGCGCATCCAGAACCAGGTGCATCCCCAGGACCCGGACAACCATTCCTTCCTGCTGCACCGCCTGGAAGTCGGTTGCGAAGCCGGCGTGCTCAGCCTGTGCGACACCCACGGCCCGCTGCTGTGGAACCCACGCCTGCACGCAGCGCGGGACGGCACCGACCGCCTGATCATGGCCGGCGTCGGCAGTGAACGGCTGGCCGGGCCGACCATGGTCGTGCTCGACCCGCAGGTGCCGGCGAGCTACCACCAGGTGTTCAACCAGGTCTGGCCCGACGCGGTCAGCGTTGCCCTGGATCAATTGTGCGACGACATCGAGACGCCCGCGCGCCGCTTGCGCAGCGGTGTGTGGGCCACCGAAGTGTCGATGGCCTGGCGCGAAATGAACAGCCTGATCGGCATGCCCGCGTTGATCGAGCCACCGGTGCCGCGCCCGTTGCCCCTGGCTGAACTCCACGCCTGCGCCCACGGCGTACACCCCCCCTGCGGTGATGACACCGCCCAACTGCTGGGAGCCCTGCCGTTTTGAACACTGCCCCTTCCTCTTCCCACTGCAGCCATGTGCTGTTGTGGGTGCGCGATCTGCACCAGGCCGTGGCGACCTTTCGCGCGGCCGGTTTCGAGGTAACCTACGCCACCGCCGAAGCGCGTGCGCAACACGCGCACATCTGGTTCGCCCAGGGACCGATCATCGAATTGCTCACCACCCCACGCCACGCCTGGCTATTCAAGTGGCCCATCGATTGCCTGGCCGGGCGTGGCGCGGGGCGCCGCATGCTGCGCTGGGCGGCCCAGGGCGAAGGTTTCTGCGACCTGGCATTGCTGTGTGAAGACCTGGCCCCACGCCTTGACGGCCTGGCAGCCGGCGGCGTGCGCATGGGCCGCACGGTGAACTGGCGGCGCACCTGCGCCGACGGCAGCCACACCCGTTTTCGCTTCGTGTACCCGCGCCATGACCGCCTGCCCTTCCTGGTCACGCCCTACATCCCTTCCCAACACCCGGCGCGGATGGTCCACCCGAATGGCGCCACCGGGCTGGCGGCGATCCACCTCGGTGTACACCCCGCCGACCGGGCCGCCCTGGACCTGCTCGCCGCTGACGATCCGCTGCTGCGTATCCAGCCGGCCGCACACACCGGCGTACAGGCGGTGCAAATCACCGGCCTTGCGCACCCGCTGAATCTGCACGGCGCCCAGTTGCTGGGCGGCCCGACTGACCAAGGAGATTGCCATGCTTGATGGATGCACTGACTGGCCCGCCGACTTTATCCAACGCTACCGCGAACAAGGCTATTGGCGTGGCGTGGCCCTGGGCGATCTGCTGCGCGAGCAGGCCCGGCGCACGCCGCACAAGGAGGCCTTGGTTGACGGCACCCGGCGCTGGAGCTACGCCGAACTCGACCGGCAGGCTGACCGCCTGGCCACCGGCCTCGCCGAGCGTGGGCTGGAGGCCGGCCAGCGGGTGCTGGTGCAGTTGCCGAACATCGCCGAGTTTTTCAGCCTGACCTTTGCCCTGCTGCGCCTGGGCGCCATTCCGGTGTTTGCGCTGCCGGCCCATCGCGAACATGAACTTACGCACCTGGCGCACCTCAGCCAGGCGGTGGCCTATGTGATCGTCGACCAGCATCTGGGCTTCGACTACCGCCCATTGGCGCGCGCATTGCGCGAGCAAGTGCCAAGCCTGCAACAGGTGTGGGTGGTCGGCGCAGCGGAGGAGTTCGTGGCGCTGGCGCAGTGCGTCGCCAGCCCGCGCGAATGGCCCGCGCCGGACTCGCGCGAAGTGGCGGTGCTGCTGTTGTCCGGCGGCACCACCGGCCTGCCCAAGCTGATCCCGCGCACCCATGACGACTACGCCTGCAATGCGCGGCTGGCGGCCCAGGCGTGTGGGTTCGATGCCGACACCCGTTACCTGGCCGCGTTGCCGGTGGCGCACAACTTCCCCCTCGCCTCCCCCGGCGCGCTGGGCGTGTTCAGTGTCGGCGCCACCCTCGTGCTGGCGCCGGAACCGAGCCCGGACACCGCCTTCGAGTTGATCGAGCGCGAACGCATTACCCACACCGCCCTGATCCCGCCGCTTGTGATGCTCTGGCTGGAAGTGGCGCAATGGTCCGATAACGACCTGAGCAGCCTGCAATGGCTGCAGGTCGGTGGTGCACGGCTCAAGGCCGAGATCGCGGCCCGTATCCGCCCGACCTTGGGGTGCGGCCTGCAACAGGTGTACGGCATGGCGGAGGGGTTGCTGTGCTTCACGCCGCTGGACGACCCGCAACAGCGCGTCTACGACACCCAGGGTTTGCCGCTGACGGCCGACGATGAAATCCGCATTGTCGATGCCGACGACGTGCCCGTGGCGCCGGGTGCGGTGGGCGAGTTGCTGGTGCGCGGGCCTTACACCATTCGCGGCTACTACAACGCCGGCGAGCAGAACCTGCGCGCTTTTACCGCCGACGGTTTTTATCGCAGCGGCGACCTGGTGCGACGCCTGCCCGAGGGGCACTTGATTGTCGAAGGGCGCAGCAAGGATGTGATCAATCGCGGCGGTGAGAAAATCCCCGTGGAAGAGATCGAGAACCTGCTGCTCGGTCATCCGCTGATCCGCGACGTGGCGCTGGTGGCCCTGGCGGACGAACTCCTGGGCGAGCGCAGTTGTGCCTGTGTGCTGGCCCACGGCGAGCGTATCGACCTGGCCTCGATCAACGCCTGGCTGCGCGAACGTGGGTTGGCCGCTTACAAATTGCCGGACCGCTTGCAGGTGCTACACGAGTTTCCACTGACACGCCTGGGCAAGGTCAACCGCAAAGCCTTGGCCGAACAGGTGCTGGCCCTATGAGTGCCTGGCTGCGCGCCCTGCGTGAGGGCAACCAACCGCGCGCACGCCTGGTGTGCCTGCCCCATGCGGGTGGCAGCGCAAGTTTCTTCCGCCCATGGTTGGCGCACCTGCCGGGCGACATCGACCTGCTGGCGGTGCAATACCCCGGGCGTGAAGAGCGATTCAACGAGGCACACGTACCGTGCCTGCCGACGCTGGCCACACACATCGCCCAGGCGCTGCTGAACCTGCCCGCCCACCCCTTGCTGCTGTTTGGTCACAGCATGGGCGCGGCACTTGCGTACGCCGTGGGCGTGCAGCTGGAGGCAGCGGGGGCCGGGGCTGCGCATGTGTTCGTTTCCGCCCACCCGCCGCCCCACCGGCAACCACGGAGTGACCTGCACCGCCAGGACGACGCGACGCTGATCGCCGACATCCTGCGCCAGGATGCCGAAGCCGCCGGCCTGTGGGCCAACCCGCAACTGCGCGGGCTGTTCCTGCCCACCCTGCGCAGCGACTACCAGGCCATCGAAACCTGGCGCCCGCAACACCTGCATCGCCTGGCCGCGCCGGTTGATGTGCTGCTGGGCACCGACGACGGTGAAGTCAGCCTTGACCAGGCCTGTGCCTGGACCGACTTGACCCACCACACCCCGGATATCCGCCTGTTCGCGGGCGATCACTTTTACCTCAAGCAACAGCCGCGCCCAGTCATTGACCACCTGCTGCAACGCACTGCCTGCCTCAAGGAAGCCCTGGTATGAAAACCCCGCAAGATTGCACCGGCCTGACCGACATCCGTCACGCCATCGATACCCTCGACCACCAGATCATCGACGCCCTCGGCCTGCGCATGCAGTACGTCAAGGCGGCCTCGCAGTTCAAGCCGGACCAGGCCAGCATCGCCGCCCCCGACCGCGTGGCCGCGATGCTGCCGCAGCGGCGGGAATGGGCGCAGGCCGTGGGGCTGGACGGTGAGTTTGTCGAAAGTCTGTTCAACCAGATCATCCACTGGTACATCGCCGAACAGACCGCCTTCTGGCTGCAGAAAAAGAGCACGGCGGTATGAACGCAGATGACTTGTTGAAGGTGTTCCAGACCGCGCACGAGCGGGCCGTAGCGTATCAACGGCCGGTCCTCGCCGTTGCCGCGCACGCCACCCCAACGCTTGAGGCCCTGGCCCTTTATGAAGCCCACCGACAGGGTTTCTTCTGGTGCACGCACTCGCCGGACCTGGCCCTGTTCGGCCTGGGCTGCGCCTGGCAGGTTGAGGCCAGCGGCCCCCAGCGCATGCGTGAGGTGGACCGCCACTGGTTCGCCCTGTGCGCCGACGCGGTAGTCGACGGGCCCAAGCTACCGTTGCTGCTGGGCGGCATGCGTTTCGACGAACAGCGGCCCTGCGCAGCGCAGTGGGCGGCCTTCGCCGACACCAGTTTTCACCTGGCCCATTGGCTGCTCAGCGAAGAAGCCGACGGCCGCTGGCTGCGCTGCCAGCGGGTGATCGAACCCGACAGCGACCCGGCGGCCTTGACCCGCGAGAGTCTGGCGGCCTACTTGCAATTGCTCAACCCGCCCAGCGCGACGGCCACTGCGCCGCACATCATCGAACGCAACGCACTGCCTTCAGACCAATGGGAGGGCAAGGTCGATACGGCGCTGCAAGCCATTGCAGGTGGCGACTTGAACAAAGTGGTGTTGGCGCGGCATATCGAGTACCAGCTGGACGCGCCCCTCGACACGGGTGCAGTGATGCAGCGACTGCATGCACGGCGCAACGCTTCCCACCTGTTTGCGCTGCACCGTGGCGAGCATTGCTTCATGGGGGCCACCCCCGAAAGACTGCTCAGTTGCCAGGCGGGTCGCCTGACCACCCATGCCCTGGCAGGCAGCGCGCGACGGGGCCTCACCGCCGACGAAGATCAGGCTATCGGTGTGCGGTTACTGGCCGACCCTAAGGAACACCATGAACACCAACTGGTGGTGCAGACGATCACCCAGGCGTTGAGCGGCAAGGTCAGTGATCTCCAGGCCGCGCCCTGCCCCGGCCTGCTGAAACTGGCCACCGTGCAGCACCTGAGTACGTCGATAACGGCGCAGCTCAACCCCGACAAGCGTTTGCTGGACGGTATCCAGGCGCTGCACCCGACGCCGGCGGTGGGTGGCTTACCCAGCACGACAGCCCTGGATTTCATCCGGCGCCACGAAGGCTTCGACCGGGGCTGGTATGCGGCACCTGTGGGTTGGCTGGACTCACAGGGCAACGGGGATTTCCTGGTGGCGCTGCGTTCGGCGCTGATCAGCCCACGGCACTGTCATTTGTTCGCAGGCTGCGGGATTGTCGAGGGCTCCCAGCCGGCCAAGGAGTATGAGGAAACCCAAATCAAGCTGGCCAGCATGGAGCAGGCGCTATTGCTCCACCCCCATTAATCCACTCCAAGAGCGTGCCCTTTCAAGGTCTTTAGATAGAATAAGTACCCTGTGGCGAACGGGGTTGCTGTAGTGAGCGGGCTTGCCCCGCATTGGAGTGCGTAGCGCTCCCAGCGTTTTTGGGGCTGCTACGCAACCCAACGCGGGGCAAGCCCGCTCGCCACAGTTGCAGTGTTATTCATTTTTTTTCGCGCTAGAATCCTCGCGCCAGAGCCCAAGCAAACCGCCATCGGCGTATCCGGCACCTCTAAGCAATCTGCTGGCAACCATTCCAGTTCGGGCACTGCGTGACTAAGTGCTCGCTATTAACTTTCCACACTCACCCGCGCTCAATCAGGACTTTGTCAATGGACGACTATTTTTTGGGTATTGGCATCCCATCTCAACCAAAACCACAGCCTCCCGATCATTACGACGACGTTGATCAAGCGATCCAGGCGGTTATCTTGCACGCGGGCAGTAATTTTTATAGTCAGGACGAACTGAATGCTCCAGCAGCCGCCAGCGCAATCGTTGAGGCAGCAGAATCCTTGGTGCTGAGCGGTGAGCGTTTTGTGAGCCTTGAGTGGGCCAGCCAACGAATCAACGGTTATGAGCCCAGAAAAGCGATCCTGGACGTGCTGCTGAAATGGGGCAGCGACCACTGGGACCTCGTCGGGTCGTTGCTCAAGGAACACGCGATTTCGTTGTTTACCAAAGAAAAACACTACAGCGTCAATGACGATTTTTGTACGTTCATCAAGCGCTGGCAGCGACTGCAGGACGACCCTGAACTGCTCGAGGTCCTGCTGGGCAAAGTCCGCAACGAAACGCCCAATTTCAACGTGTGGGTCCCTCGTCTTTGCAAGCTCAACGGACACCGCTCCGGGGCAATGCAGATTCTGTCGGCAGTCATGACGCAGCTGGGTTCGTTCAAGAGTCGAGAAGAACTGTCTTCGCTTTTCGCCAGATGGTCGGGTGATACCCGATGGGGTCAGTTGCAACACCTGCTGTGGGGTGGCGGCATTGGTAATGACAGCGAATCCGGGCTGTCCCTCGCGCTTGACGGGCCCGTCACCCTGGTTGCCGAATTGCTTCGAGAGTTCGGTCTCTCTACGTACCCGACTTCGAGTTATGCCGTTACCCAGCTCGGCTGCGAGACCAAGGCGTCGTGGCGACGCCAGCTGGACGCAGTGATTGAAGGTGACACAGCCCTGCGAGAGGCCACTCTCGAAGCCCTGTTGTGGTACGGCCCGCTCAATCAAGACAGGGCCATCGTGTTCACTGCGCTGGAACTGCATGGCGACCGCTGCGAGGCAGCACTTTCCAGTCTACTCAACCACACAGACCGACTGGTACGCCGCCGTGCCTGCGCCGTCAGGGATATGGCCCATCAGGCACCTGACCTGATGGCCCTGAATATGTCCCAACGTAACGAGGCCATTTCAGCGCGCCCCGCTGCGACAACAGCCCGAACATGGATTGACAATGCTGAGTTCGAGCAACTGATTGAGCGGACGTTGAATGAGTCAGCAAACAGGTCAGCCGCCTGGATTTATAAAACACTGTCCAGCGGAGAAGAAGTCCATTTGACGTTGATGTTTGAACGCCTCGCGACGGCTTTTTCAAACATCACAGAGCAACTTGCAATCATTGCCGATGAAACCGACGCCAATGAACGCCTGGAGCTGAAACTGGTGCACCGGATTGTCGGCAAGCAGGAAGAAGGTGGCCCAGGCCTGGGCTCGGACAGTTTTTCCGCCGATGTATGCCTGATCTTTGAAGGCCGCGAGTCGGGGAAAACCTTTGCACGACGCGCCTCGTTGCTACAGGCCAAACGGCTCTATCTAACCTCTGGCGGTCGCGAGTACTACCCCATCAAGAACAGCCAGCTGCACGACCTGACAAGCCAGACGATGGCCAGCTTCCTGCTGTTGCTTGGCCCCGAATGCCAGGGGGTTTCCATCCCTGTGATCCCCGCACGCCTGATTGAGGATCTGATAGAACGCGGCGAATCAGCGACCCAGATTGCACCCGACAAAGCAGCCCTGCTCGGAAAAGGCATAGGCACCTGGTTGATCGAAGATGTTATCGGCCTGTGGACCGGTGACTGGAACGAAGCACTGCTCAAGCGTGCTCAGGGTGGAAAGCACAGCGAGCCATACTTGTTGTTTGAGCTGATTGTTGACCGTGTGCGCAAGGTTAATGACCACGGGGACCGATAACCACGCTCAGAGGGCCCCGTGGCTGATGGCAATCTCCCCGCCATGAGTTCAGGGGCAACATAATAAAAACATCTGATTTTATAGAATATAAAAATAACAATATCTGATGATTAGCTTATTCCAAAAAAGACTTTCACTCAGCTTTTTTATAGAGATATCTTCACTTCACAGACCGACCCCATACCTGGCGGAGGACGCACCCCCACCCTCCAGGTTATCTCCATGCCAGACATCGCTTTCCCCACGCCCCTCAAGAAGTTGCCTCTTTCGCTCCTGACCGGTTCCCTGCTCCTGGCCGCTGTGCCCGCCTTCGCCGATGACGCCAAGCTCGACACTGTCACCGTGATTTCCACCGGCCTGCGTGGCCAGCAACGCACAGTGGCCGACAGCCCGGCGCCGATCGATGTGATCAACAGCGACCAGTTGCTCAAGACCGGCCGCGCCGAGTTGTCCGAGGCGATTGCCAAGCTGCTGCCTTCTTTCAACTTCGGCACCAACATTGCCGGCTACAACTCGGTGACCCGCCCGCTGAGCAACCGCAGCCTGGGACCGGCCTACACCCTGGTGCTGGTCAACGGTAAACGCCGGCATAACGGCGCCACCGGCCAGCGCGGTTCCATCGACAACAGCGGTGCGAATGCGGTGGACATCGACCTGATCCCGGTCAGCGCGGTGGACCATATCGAGGTGCTCAAAGACAGCGCGGCTGCACAGTATGGTTCCGATGCAGTCGCAGGCGTGATCAACATCATCCTCAAGTCCAGTAAAAGCGGCGGCCACCTGGAGACCAGCTACGGTCAGTTGTATTCCGGCCAGGGCGAGACCATCAAGGTCGCGGGTGACCAGGGCTTCGAACTGGGCCAGGGCGGCTTCTTTCACTTCTCGGCCGATGCGCGCAAACGTGGCACCGCGTCGTGGAACGACAAGGCCGACAGCAGCGTGCGGGCGTTTGCCGACCCGACCAAGGAAGCCGCCTGGGACCGCGTGGCGATCAAGAACGGCGATCCCGACCTCAAGGCCTTCAACCTGGCCTACAACGCCGAACTGCCGCTGGAAGACCTGACGCTGTACTCGTTCTCCACCTATGGCGAACGGGATGCCGAGGCAGCCAACTACTTCCGCCTGCCCACGGGCACGGCGGCAGTGCCCGAGGTGTTTCCCGATGGTTACTTCCCGCTCAACAACATCAAGGATCGCGACTACCAGTTGCTGTTCGGCGGCAAGGGCCTGGTCGCCGACTGGAACTGGGACCTGAGCACCACCTATGGGCGCAACAACGTGCACCACTCCAGCGACCTGAATATCAACCCGTCGCTGGGCACCGCGTCGCCGACCAGGTTCGATAACCTGGCGACCTTCCGCTTCGAGCAGTGGGTCAACAACCTGGACTTCACCCGCCGCTACGACAGCCTGTTCAACCTGACGCCGCCGGTGCAGGTATCCGCAGGCCTGGAACATCGCTGGGAGCATTTCAGTACGTTCGCCGGCGAGCGCGAGGCCTACATCACTGGCACTTACCCCGCCGCGTCTGGCGCACAGGCGGCGGTGACGATCCGTCCGGAAGATGAAGTCAGCCTGATCCGCAATAACTACGCCGGCTACCTGGACCTGGGTTTCGACCTGACGGACCGCTGGTTTCTCGACGTCGCCGGGCGGGTCGAGCACTACGACGATGATTCGGGCAACACCTTCGGCCTGAAAGTGAACTCACGCTACGAACTCACCGACACCGTAGCGGTGCGTGGCACCGTGGGCACCGGTTTCCGCGCGCCGTCCCTGACCCAGATCGGCTACACCGTGGCCGACAACCGCGTGGCCGTGGATGTGAACGGCAATGTGGTGCCGGCCGTGACGCGCCTGACGCCGTCCGGCAGCAACCTGGCCAAGGCACTGGGCGGCGATGACCTCAAACCGGAAAAATCGCGCAACCTGGGGCTGGGCCTGACCTGGCAGCCGGCGCCGCGCACCAGCGTCACCGCCGACGCCTACCTGATCGATATTGACGACCGCATCGCCCTCACCAGCAATATCTACGACCGTGGCAACGGCGCGATCAACGCCATTCTCGCCGCCCAGGGTGTACCGACCGGCACCTGGGTCAACTACTACACCAACGCGTTCGATACGCGCACCAAGGGCCTGGACGTGGTCGCCGACCACACCACACCGCTGGAGGCCTGGGGCGATGTGCGCTGGAGCCTGGGCTTCAACTGGAACAAGACCACGATTGAAGGCACCCGCGACACACCGGCGGCTCTGGCCGGTTCCGGCGTGACCCTGGTCGGCCGCGACCGCGAAGGCGACCTGACCGACGCGTCACCCAAGACCAAGTGGATCCTGGGCGCCAACTGGAAGGTCGAGGACCTGGCCGTCAACCTGCAAACCGCGCGCTACGGCGCGGTCAAGACCCTGGCGGTCAACCCGACTGGCGACCGCAGCTTCGGCGCCAAATGGATCACTGACCTGGACGTCAGCTACACCTTCGTCGACAGCCTCACCGTGAGCATCGGCGGCACCAACATCTTCGACGTGCGCCCCGACAAACACGCGGTGTACAGCAACCTCGGCCTGGCCGCCTACGGCAACCCGCCGTTCTACCCCGGCGGTGGCTACTGGTACACCAAGCTCGCCTACGACTTCTGATCCATACGCCACATGAGGGCACCCCATTGAATACCGCCAACTTGATGAGCCGCCTGCTGGCCCCCTGCGCCCTGGCGCTGAGCCTCGCCGCCTGCTCGCCCGGGCATGACACCCAGGCGGGCAAGACCCTGAACATCGCGTTTTTCGGCGATAACACCACCCTGGTCAGCGTCGACCCGTTCCAGGTCTATTGGCTGGAGCACCGCGTGCTGCTGCGCAACGTCGCCGAGTCCCTGACCGACCAGGACCCGGACACCGGCAAGATCATTCCCTGGCTGGCCAAACGCTGGGAAGTCAGTGACGACGCGCTGACCTATACCTTTCACCTGCGGGAGGACGTGACCTTCAGCAACGGCGAACGCTTCGACGCCAAGGCGGTGAAAACCGCGTTTGACAGCGACAAGGCACTCGCCACCGAACTGCCGGCCACGTTCGGCGCCACCTACCTGGCGGGTTATGACCACGCCGAAGTGGTCGACGACTTCACCGTCAAGCTGGTGCTGGCCAAGCCCAACGCGGGCTTCCTGCAAGCCACCTCCACCACCAACCTGGCGATCCTCGCCCCCGCCTCCTACGCACTGAGCGTGAAGGAGCGCTCCCTGGGCAAGATCATCGGCACCGGGCCGTTCGTACTGGCCAGCTACACGCCGGAAGTCGGTGCGCACCTGACCAAGCGCAAAGGCTACGCCTGGGCCTCGGCCAACATGCAAAACCAGGGTGAGGCGCACCTGGATGCGGTGGACATCAGCTACATCCCCGAAGAAAGCGTGCGCAACGGCCTGTTCCTGCAAGGCAAGGCCGACATCCTCTGGCCGCGCAATCCGTTTTCGGACGTCGACCTGAAGCTGTTCCAATCCAAGGGCGCGACCATCCAGAGCCGCTCGCTGCCGGGGCCGGCGCTGAACCTGTACCCCAATACCCGTGGCGAGCGGATCCTGGCCGACCGGCAAGTGCGCCTGGCACTGCAAAAGGCCCTGGATCGCAAGAGCTACGCCAGCACCGTGTACAACGCCGAGTTCCCGGTGGTGGACGGCATCTTCGATGTCACCACGCCGTACTTCAAAAGCCAGGGCGCCAAGCTGGCCTATGACCCGGCGGGGGCCGAGCAACTGCTGGAGCACGCCGGCTGGGCCAAGGGCGCGGACGGTTACCGGCAGAAAAACGGCAAGCGCCTGAGCCTGAGCTACAACATCACCCCGGCCGAGACCGCCGGCGATGTGCTGATCCAGGACCAACTGCGCAAGGTCGGCATCGAGTTGAAACTCAGCGTGGTCACCCGCGCCGAATGGGTCGCCAACAACTCGGCGGGCAACTATGACCTGACCATCAACTACATGACCCGCGCCGACCCGATCATCCTGCAGACCATCCTCGATCCGCGCAGCGCCAACAGCTCCACGCTGGCCACCAACACCTATGAACCGGCGGTGCTGGAAAAGGCCAAGGGCTTGTTCGATGCCGGCATCACGGCCACTCAGGGCCAACAGCGTGCTGCTGCCTATGGAAGCCTGCAGGACCTGTTGATTGACGAAAGCTCGGCATTCCCGGTGTATGAGCGCGTGTGGCAGGCGGCGACATCGCCCAAGGTGAAGCACTTTCGCTGGACCGCCGAGGGCTTTGCACTGCTGGGCGATATCGAGATCGGCACGCCATGAGCCGCTATCTGATCGGCCGTATCGGCCAGGCGCTGCTGGTGCTGTGGGGGGCCTACAGCATCACGTATTTCATTCTGTATCTGCTGCCGGGCGACACCTTGTCGATCATGCTCAGCGCGTCGGGCATGGAGGCCGACGCGCTGTCGGTGGAAGACCTGGCCAAGGCGCGGGCCTACTACGGCCTGGATAAAGGCCTGTTCGAACAGTATTTCGACCTGCTGTTGGGGGCGTTGCGGGGGGATTTCGGACAGTCGCTTTCACTGAATCGCCCGGTGGCCGAACTGCTTGCCGAACGCCTGCCGCAGACCCTGTCCCTGGCGGGGCTGGCCATCGTGTTGTCACTGCTTGGCGGAATCGGCCTGGCCTACCTGACCGCCTACATCCGTTGGCAACCGCTGAAAAAAGCCTTGGCGCGCCTGCCGTCGCTGGGCTTTTCGGTGCCGGTATTCTGGATGGGGCTGTTGCTGATCCAGGTGTTTGCCTTCGGCCTCGGCTGGTTCCCGGCTACCGGCAGCCGGGGCCTGGAAAGCCTGGTGTTGCCTGCCGTTACCTTGGCGATTCCGAGTGCAGCGGTGTACGCCCAGGTGCTGCAACGCAGTTTCCAAGGGGTGTGGAAAGAGTCCTACATCACCACTGCGTATGCCAAGGGCCTGAGCCGTGGCCAGGTGCAGGCACGCCATGGCTTCAAGAATGCGGCGTTGCCGATCCTCACCCTGATCGGCTTGCAGGTGGGCAATACGGTGTCGGGCGCAGTGTTGGTGGAAACCATCTTCGCCCGCTCCGGTATTGGCCGCCTGGCCCAGGAAGCGGTGCTGCGCCAGGACATTCCGGTGGTGCTCGCCATCGTTTCGGTGTCGGCGGCGGCATTTGTATTGGTGAACCTGCTGGTCGACCTGTTGTACCCGTGGTTCGACCCGCGCATCTCCCACACGCCAAAGGTGTTCTAGACCATGACCGTCCTTGAGCAGAACCTGGGCCGCAATCCCCTCCCGGCCAGCCCTGCGCTGTGGCGCCGCCGCAGCCGCCTGCAACGCGTCACGGCGACGATGTTGCCACTGTTGCGGCGGCCAGGGTTCAGCCTGGCGCTGCTGGTGGTGGTATTTGCCTTGGTGGCGGCTGTGGCGCCGTACTTGTTGAGCAGCTTTGATCCTTACGCCACCTCGCCCGTCGACAAGCTGCGCGCGCCCAACCTGATCCACTGGTTTGGCACCGATGAGCTGGGACGCGACCTCTATACGCGGGTGGTCCATGGCGCCAGCCTATCGGTCCTGGCGGCGTTTCTTGCGGTGGGCATTGCCCTCCTGGGCGGGCTGGGCCTGGGCATTCTGTCGGGCTTTGCCGGTGGCCGCATCGACGCGGTGATCATGCGCTTCGTCGATGTGCTGCTGGCCCTGCCCGGCCTGCTGCTGGCCCTGGCGATTGTCACGGCCATCGGCTTCGGCACCGTACCCGTGGCGATTGCCGTGGGCATCGGCATTATTCCGGGGTTTGCCCGCACCACCCGCGCCGAGGTGCTGCGGGTCAAGACCCTGCCCTATGTCGAGGCCGCACGCCTGGGCGGCGCCAGCTGGGGGCGCACCTTGCTGCGGCACATCCTGCCTAACGCATGGGGGCCGGTGGCCGTGCTGGCGACCCTGGACTTTGGCGCCGCGATCCTGGCCACCGCAGGCTTGAGCTTCCTCGGTTTCGGTGCTGCGCCACCGGCTGCGGAATGGGGCACCTTGATCGCCAATGGTCGACACTTTTTGATCACCGCTCCTTGGGTTTCCCTGCTGCCCGGACTGTTCTTGGTGGCCGTGGTGTTCAGCCTCAACCATATCGCCCGCACCTTCGAGGAGATCCAGCGATGAGCGCTTTAGTGGATGTACGCCAACTCAGCGTCAGCTATCGGCACGGCAACACGGCGGTCAATCGCCTGTCACTGAGCATCGCCCAGGGCGAGACCGTGGCGATTGTCGGTGAGTCCGGCTCCGGTAAATCGACCCTGGCCAACGCTATCCTCGGTCTGTTACCGGACAGTGCGCAGGTCATCGCCGGCCAGCTGTGGGTAGACGGCCACGACCTGACCCGCGCCAATGAACGCCAAAAGCGTGCATTGCGCGGCCGCACCATTGGACTGGTGCCGCAGGACCCGATGGTCAGCCTCAACCCGACCCTGCGCGTGGGCCAGCAGATCGCCGAAGCGCTGATCCTGGCCAAGGGCAAACGCTACCCCGCCGTCGATGCGGACATTGTCGAACTGCTGCAACAGGTGGGCATCGACAAGCCTGTACTGCGCGCCCGTCAGTACCCCCATGAACTCTCCGGCGGCATGCGCCAGCGTGTGCTGATCGCCATTGCCCTGGCGGGCAACCCGCGCTTGATCATCGCCGACGAACCCACCAGCGCCCTGGATGTGACGGTGCAGCGCAAGATCCTCGACCACTTGCAGCGCTTGGTCAGCGAGCGCGGGATTTCGCTGCTGATCATCACCCATGACCTGGGCGTCGCCGCCGACCGCGCCGACCGGATCCTGGTGATGCAACACGGTGAAGTGGTCGAACAGGGCGCGCCAGGCCAGATCCTCGGCACGCCACAACACGACTACACCCGCGCGCTGATTGCCGCTGCTCCGGCGTTTGCCAGACGGCGTGAGCCCTTGCCGCGCATGGATTCGACACAACAACCGATCCTGAGCCTGAAAAACGTCGGCAAGACGTTTGTACTGCCCAGGGTCAAGGGTGAAGAATCAACGTTCGTGGCCCTCGAGGACCTCAACCTGCAGGTGTATCCCGGCCAGACCCTGGCCATCGTCGGCGAGTCCGGCTCGGGCAAGAGCACCGCGCTGCGCATCGCACTCGGCCTGGAAAAACCGAGCCAGGGCCAGGTCTGGTTCGAACAACAGGACGTCACCCACCTGAGCTGGCGCGACTTCCGCCCACTGCGCCAACGCCTGCAATTGGTGCAGCAGAACCCGTTTGCCGCCCTGGACCCACGCTTCACCGTGTTCGATAGCATCGTCGAACCGCTGGTGTCATTCGGACGGCTCAAGGGCGCCGCGCTGGAACAGGCGGCGCGGCAGTTGATCAGCCGCGTGCATTTGCCGGTCAGTTACCTGGATCGCCTGCCGCGAGAGTTGTCGGGCGGCCAGTGCCAACGCGTCGCCATCGCCAGGGCCCTGGCGTTGAAACCTGACCTGTTGTTGCTCGACGAGCCGGTCAGCGCGCTCGATGTGTCGGTGCAGGCGCGCATCCTTGAGCTGCTGGAAGAGCTGCAACGCGAGATGGGCATTGCCTATGTGCTGGTGTCCCACGACTTGTCAGTGGTGGCCAACTTCGCCCATGAGGTGCTGGTGTTGCGCAACGGCCGGGTGATTGAACAGGGCTCGGTGGAGCAGATCTTCCATCGGCCGGCCAGCGAGTACACGCGGGAATTGATTGCGGCCATCCCTGGCCGGCAGGTTATCGCAAGCGCAGCGTGAGACCTGTGTCGCAGTGCCACGCGAAACAGTTGTCGGCAACGGCGCGATCCCCGAGAATCGCACCCCCGACTCTCGGGCACTTCAGGGATATTCCGCGCATGGCTGCTTCCAACAAATGGCTGATGTCGTCAGTCGCTTATTACCTCGATTTCTTCACCGTCCCCCTCTTCATCCTCCTTGCCCTGTACCTCGCACCTTTTGATCCGGGACTGGCACTCGCCGGCCTGTTGGCCTGGTCACTGGTGGAGTATTCGGCGCACCGCTTCCTGTTTCACTCGCTGTATCGCCGTGAGCACTGGACCCACCACGTCGACGTGCTGGCCTATATCGGTGTGTCGAGCTGGAAAACCAGCTCGACCTTTGCCGCGCTGTTGCTGCTGGCCTGGTGCACCGGCCTGACCTCGGCGTTTGTCGGTGCGGTGGCGGGCTACTTCTATTACATCTCGGTGCATTACGTGATGCATCGGCCGGAGCATTGGGCCTTTTGCTTTATTCCGGGGCTGGTAGCCAATCATGACTTGCACCACCGCCAGGGCGTCGAGAAGAACTTCGGGGTGTCTTCGCCGCTGTGGGATCACGTGTTTGGCACCTACGTTAGGGCTCAAACACTCAACCGCTACGATTAAAGACCTGGCAGCCCCTTCGCCATGGCCTGCTCGAACCATCACAGCTCGAAGTCAGCGCCCTCCCTGCCGTAGTCCTTTTTTGAGGTTTTGCTCATTGATCTATCCTGTTGGGGCTCCGCCCGCTGGTATTGATTACGCAAGCGCTTCGTCAGTTCAAGCGTGAAGGGCTCGTCTTCAATCGCCAGCAGTAACAGGTGCCGAGGAAGCTCTCCGGTCTCGCCACTGCCTAGAATCCGCATGGCGTCATCAACGGTGTCAAAGGGCTCTCCAATACCGGAGGCTGCATCACACAGACCAAAGCTGATGAAGCTGGCCCAGTCCCAACCCGTGCTGCGAACATCCAGCTTAAGCTTGGTCGCATTCGGGTTTCTGTTTGCATCGAGTATCAACTGCTGCAGCGCCTGTGCTGAACTCACTGTTGGAACCGGCGAGTCCAGCCGCAGTTGGGGCGATTCGTGATAGAACAGGTAATACCCGCCGCGTGGCAATTTGGAAAGTTTGGGCAATTGGCCCTTCTTACTGCCTACGTCAGCCTCCCAGTCTTTTGCGCGCTTGGCTTGCAACAACACCGCTTTGCGACAGACCAGCCCACCAATGTTCAGGGCGATAATCACGCCGATATCGGCGCCCACACGGGTTTCTTCTTCAGTATTGGCCAACTGCAACATACCCAGATAAGACTGGGACACAGGATAGCCGAATAGCGGAATATGCCTGGACGCCCACTCCGAAAGCCCATCCTCAACACACTGACTGAACCGGCCATTCAGGGGGTCTTCGGTTGACACCGCACGGTTGAGCACATCCGCCATTTTCTGTTGGCAGCGGAACATCCCCCAATAGATGGACCACAGCACATCAATGCGCAGGTTTTGAGGCGACGCGACCAACGTGGTCAACAATTGCCATTGATCCGAGCTGTGCAGGTCGCCTAGCAATTGACTTGCACAATCTGCCGTCATATTGGCGGCTGCCAACTGGACGGAGGCGTCAACGATATCGGCGAAACTGCCCGTGACAGGCACCCCGTAATGGGCGGAATAAGCGTGCTTGCGCAGCTCCAGGGCCTGGTTGTGCAAACGGGTGTAGAGGGCGTTATCCGGGCGTTTCTGAAAGACTAATTGCGTCAGATGCCCGCGAGCCAGCGACACGTTGCCTTGACGTATCGCCCTGTCCATCCCGGCGAGGTGGATGGCGAAATCGGCTGCCAACCAACCTTGACCGCACGCGGCAGCCAAGGCTTCGTTCGCCTCGTGGAGAAAACCACTCAGCTCTTGATGAACGTGAGTGAGTTTCTGCAGCTTGACCTTCAGCTCAGCTTGTTCTTTGCGCTTATCGGTGACGAACTGATTGTGTGAAGCTATATCGCTGTCACGCTGCGCCTTGGCGTTGGGCTCATCATAGTCACGGGTGACCGCGGCATGCCTGGCCTCAGCTTTTTTGAATTGGCTATTGGCCTCTCTGGTATCGAAGGGGCTCAGCACCCAGCCCAGTCCGTAGCCCTCTTTTTTGTGCGCATTGTAACGACGCTGGCTGTCCTCCATGCGCAACCGGGTCTTCAACAACGCCGCATCTCGTTCTGCGTCACCATCACGCAGTTCCAGAGCATCGATCTCACTGATCTGTGCGCGAGTCCGGGTCATCCGTTCGCAAACGTCACCGAGGGTCTTGGAAAGAAAGGCTGCCAACTCGCCGCCGAGCGTTGCAACGGTATGACAGTCATGGTTCTGGAGCGTGGTCATCAACGACTTCCTGGTCAGATTGCAACAACAATGAATGCGCCGTCTTGCGATGGCGCAGCCGCTGAATTCTGCCGTGGTCGCACACTGCATCACAAGCACCCTGCCCTCCAGCGTCCAATACCACCCTGAGACCGCCTGCACATCAGGTGCTCGACAATCGAGCCGCAATCCGCTTGATCAACACAGTTGGACGCACTCAAAACGCTACGCCGTTGAATTGCACGGCCTGTAAAAGACTATTGTCATCACGCCTATTGATAGCCCCCTAACGAACCCCCCATGCTAGAGGGCTAATCTCGCGCTTATATCATTCCGAATGATAGTTACCTTTGCTTCATTCGATTCGTGACATAGCACATCGCCGCGCATGATCCGCCCATCTCAAATACATTGGCGGATGCACCTCATGGAACAGTCACTCAAACATTTGCGCTTCCCCCTGGCGATTTTGGCCGTGGTGGTGATGAGCGCGTGCGGCAAGAGCCCGGAACAAGCGGCCGCCATGCCAGCTGCCAAAGTCAGCGTGGCCAAGGTGCTGGAACAACCGGTCAACGAGTGGGATGAATTCACCGGTCGCCTGGAAGCCCCGGAAACCGTGCAGATCCGTCCGCGCGTGTCCGGCCAGATCGACCAGGTGGCCTTCACCGAAGGCGCCCTGGTGAAGAAAGGCGACCTGCTGTTCCAGATCGACCCGCGTCCGTTCCAGGCCGAAGTGCGTCGCCTTGAAGCCCAGTTGCAACAAACCCGTGCCGCCGCGACCCGCAGCGATAACGAAGCGCAACGTGGCGAACGCCTGCGCCAGAGCAATGCGATCTCCGCCGAACTGGCCGACTCGCGCACCACCGCCGCCCAGGAAGCCCGCGCCGCCGTCGCCGGGATCCAGGCGCAGTTGGACCTGGCCAAGCTGAACCTGAGCTTCACCCGCGTGACATCGCCGATCAGCGGCCGCGTCAGCCGTGCCGAAATCACCGCCGGCAACCTGGTCACCGCCGATGTCACCGCGCTGACCAGCGTGGTGTCCACCGACAAGGTCTACGCCTACTTCGACGCCGATGAGCGTGTGTTCCTCAAGTACACCGAACTGGCCCGCCAAGGCCGTCGTGGTGCGACCACCCCGGTTTACCTGGGCTTGTCCAACGAGACCGGCAACCCGCACCTGGGCCAGATGAACTTTGTCGACAACCAGGTCAACCCGGCCACCGGCACCATCCGTGGCCGTGCCGTGTTCGATAACAGCAAGGGCGAATACACCCCTGGCCTGTACGCCCGGCTGAAGCTGGTCGGCAGCGGCACCTACTCTGCCGTGCTGATCAACGACGAAGCCGTCGGCACCGACCTGGGCAAGAAGTTCGTGCTGGTGATGGAAGGCGACAAGCCGGCCTACCGCTCGGTGGAACTGGGGCCGAAGATCGAAGGTTTGCGCATCGTGCGCAGCGGCCTGAACAAGGACGACACCATTATCGTCAAGGGCCTGCAGCGCGTGCGCCCGGGGTCGCCGGTCGCCCCGGAAACCATTCCGATGGCCAGCAAGGAAACCCTCGCCGCCTTGGCCCAACAACGACAAGCGCTTGAAGCCAGCAACCTGGAGCAAGTGGCGCCGGAAAAAACCGCGCCCAAGCTCGCAGCTGTCGCGGCTCCACGCGGTTAAGGGAAACGACTCAAGATGAATTTTTCCAAGTTCTTCATTTCGCGGCCGATCTTCGCAGCGGTGCTCTCGCTGCTGATCCTGATCGCCGGTGCGATCTCGCTGTTCCAATTGCCGATCAGTGAATACCCGGAAGTGGTGCCGCCGACCGTGGTGGTGCGCGCCAACTTCCCGGGCGCCAACCCCAAGGTCATCGGTGAAACTGTGGCCGCTCCTCTGGAGCAGGCGATCACCGGCGTCGAGAACATGCTGTACATGTCCTCGCAGTCGACCGCCGACGGCAAGCTGACCCTGACCATCACCTTCGCCCTGGGCACCGACCTGGACAACGCGCAGGTGCAAGTGCAAAACCGTGTGACCCGGACTCAGCCGAAACTGCCTGAAGAAGTGACGCGCATCGGTATTACCGTGGACAAGGCCTCCCCCGACCTGACCATGGTGGTGCACTTGACCTCCCCGGATCAGCGCTACGACATGCTCTACCTGTCCAACTACGCCTTGCTCAACGTGAAGGATGAGTTGGCGCGCCTGGGCGGTGTGGGTGACGTGCAGCTGTTCGGCATGGGCGACTACTCCCTGCGCGTATGGCTCGATCCGAACAAGACCGCTTCGCGTAACCTGACCGCGACCGATGTGGTGACCGCGATCCGCGAGCAGAACCGTCAAGTGGCCGCCGGTGCCTTGGGTGCACAACCTGCCCCGACCGCCACCGCGTTCCAGTTGTCGGTCAACACCCAGGGTCGTCTGGTGACCGAGGAAGAGTTCGAGAACATCATCATTCGCTCCGGCGCCAACGGTGAAATTACGCGCTTGAAAGACATCGCTCGGGTGGAGCTGGGTTCCAGCCAATACGCCCTGCGCTCGTTGCTCAACAACCAGCCGGCCGTGGCCATCCCGATCTTCCAGCGCCCTGGCTCCAACGCCATCGAGATCTCCAACGAAGTGCGCGGCAAGATGGAAGAGCTGAAAAAGAGCTTCCCGCAAGGCATGGACTACAGCATTGTCTATGACCCGACCATCTTCGTGCGTGGCTCCATCGAAGCGGTCGTACACACCCTGTTTGAAGCGCTGATCCTGGTTGTGCTGGTGGTGATCCTGTTCCTGCAGACCTGGCGCGCCTCGATCATTCCGTTGGTGGCGGTGCCGGTATCGTTGATCGGTACGTTTGCGGTAATGCACCTGTTCGGTTTCTCGCTCAACGCGTTGTCGCTGTTCGGCCTGGTACTGGCCATCGGTATCGTGGTGGACGACGCCATCGTGGTGGTGGAGAACGTCGAGCGAAACATCGAACTGGGCCTGGAACCGTTCCCGGCCACTGAAAAAGCCATGAGCGAAGTGACCGGCCCGATCATCGCCACCGCGTTGGTGCTGTGTGCGGTGTTCGTGCCAGCGGCATTCATCAGCGGCTTGACCGGGCAGTTCTACAAGCAGTTCGCCTTGACCATTGCGATCTCGACGGTGATCTCGGCGTTCAACTCGCTGACCTTGTCCCCTGCCCTGGCGGCGGTGTTGCTCAAGAGCCACAACGCACCGAAGGATGGGTTCTCCAAGTTCCTCGACAAGTTGCTGGGTGGCTGGTTGTTCAAACCGTTCAACCGCTTCTTCGACAAGGCCAGCCATGGTTACGTCGGCACCGTGCGCCGGGTGATCCGTGGCAGTGGTATCGCGCTGTTCCTGTACGCCGGCCTGATGGTCCTGACCTGGCTGGGCTTTGCCCACACGCCGACCGGTTTCGTACCGGCCCAGGACAAGCAATACCTGGTGGCCTTCGCGCAGTTGCCGGACGCCGCGAGCCTGGACCGTACCGAAGACGTGATCAAGCGCATGTCCGACATCGCCCTGAAACAGCCAGGCGTAGAAAGCGCCGTAGCGTTCCCGGGGCTGTCGATCAACGGTTTCACCAACAGCCCGAACAGCGGCATCGTGTTCGTGACCCTGAAACCGTTCGACGAGCGTAAAGACCCGAGCATGTCCGCCGGTGCGATTGCCGGCGCCCTGAACGGCAAGTACAGCAGCATCCAGGAAGCCTACATGGCGATCTTCCCCCCGCCGCCGGTACAGGGCCTGGGTACGATCGGCGGTTTCCGCCTGCAGATCGAAGACCGGGGCAACCTGGGGTACGACGAGCTGTACAAAGAAGTGCAGAACATCATCACCAAGAGCCGCACCACGCCGGAGCTGTTCGGCCTGTTCACCAGCTACACGGTCAACGTGCCCCAGGTCGATGCCGCCATCGACCGTGAAAAAGCCAAGACCCACGGTGTGGCGATCAGCGACATCTTCGACACCCTGCAGATCTACCTGGGTTCGCTGTATGCCAACGACTTCAACCGCTTCGGCCGGACCTACCAGGTCAACGTGCAGGCTGAACAACAGTTCCGCCTCGATGAAGACCAGATCGGCCAGCTGAAAGTGCGCAACAACAAAGGCGAAATGATCCCGCTGGCGACCTTCATCAAGGTCAGCGACACCTCGGGCCCGGACCGCGTGATGCACTACAACGGCTTTATCACCGCTGAAATCAACGGCAACGCTGCACCGGGCTACAGCTCGGGCCAGGCTGAAGCGGCCATCGAGAAACTGCTGAAAGACGAACTGCCCAACGGCATGACCTATGAGTGGACCGACCTGACCTATCAGCAAATCCTCTCGGGCAACACCGCGCTGTTCGTGTTCCCGCTCTGCGTACTGCTGGCGTTCCTGGTACTGGCGGCCCAATACGAAAGCTGGAGCCTGCCATTGGCGGTGATCCTGATCGTACCGATGACCCTGCTGTCGGCGATTACCGGGGTGATTATCTCGGGCGGTGACAACAACATCTTCACCCAGATCGGCTTGATCGTACTGGTGGGCCTGGCGTGCAAGAACGCGATCCTCATCGTCGAGTTCGCCAAGGATAAACAGGCAGAAGGCCTCGACCCGCTCGCTGCAGTACTGGAAGCCTGCCGCCTGCGTCTGCGGCCGATCCTGATGACTTCGTTCGCCTTCATCATGGGTGTGGTACCCCTGGTGTTGTCCAGCGGTGCCGGTGCCGAGATGCGGCATGCCATGGGTGTGGCGGTGTTCTCCGGGATGATCGGTGTGACCTTCTTCGGTCTGTTGCTGACGCCAGTGTTCTACGTACTGATCCGTCGCTCTGTGGAGCGCAGCGAGGCGCGCAAAGCGGCCAAGGCCTTGAAGCTGGAGACACAGCAATGAGTGTGAAAGTATTCCTGCCGAGCCTGCTGGTACTGGCGCTGAGCGCCTGTGCCGTAGGCCCGGACTACAAGACCCAGACCCCGGAGGCGGCCAGCATCACGGCCGCTGCCGATGCCAAAAACTATGACCATGCCAAGTTCGAAGGCATCTGGTGGCAGCAGTTCGACGACCCGACCCTCAACCAGTTGGTGACGCAATCGCTGCAAGGCAACCGTGACCTGCGCGTCGCTTTTGCCCGCCTGCGGGCGGCCCGTGCGATCCGCGATGACGCCAGCAATGACGCCATGCCGACCATCACCAGCCGGGTCAGCAGTGACCAGGGTAAAGGCCAGATCCCAGGCCAGACCACCAGCCGGGTCAAGACCGAGCGTTACGACCTAGGCCTGGACATGGCCTGGGAACTGGACCTGTTCGGGCGCATCCAGCGCAATCTGGAAGCCACCGACGCCGACCAGCAGGCTGCCGAAGCTGATCTTTACCAGTTGCAAGTGACGATGATCGCCGAACTGGTGGACGCCTACGGCCAATTGCGTGGCGCGCAACTGCGTGAACGCATTGCCCTGGACAACCTGAAGAACCAGCAGGAGTCGCGCACCATCACCGTCAGCCTGCGCGATGCCGGTGTGGGCGATCAACTCGACGTGGAGCGTGCCGACGCACGCCTGGCGGCAGTTGAAGCCAGCGTGCCGCAACTGCAAGCCGAACAAGTGCGCGAGCGTAACCGCATCGCTACCCTCCTCGGCCAGCGCCCCGACAAGCTCAGCGTCGACCTGAGCCCCAAAGACTTGCCGGCGATTGCCAAGGCCTTGCCGATTGGCGACCCCGGGCAACTGCTGCAACGTCGCCCGGACATCCTCAGCGCCGAACGCAAACTGGCCGCCGCCACCGCGCGTATCGGCGTGGCCAAGGCCGACCTGTTCCCACGGGTCAGCCTCAGCGGCTTCCTCGGCTTTACCGCCGGGCGGGGTTCGCAGATCGGTTCGTCTGCCGCCAATGCCTGGGCCCTCGGCCCGAGCATCACCTGGGCCGCGTTCGACCTGGGCAGCGTGCGTGCGCGTTTGCGCGGCGCAGACGCCGAAGCCGATGGCGCCCTGGCGACCTACGAGCAGCAAGTGCTGCTGGCGTTGGAAGAGTCCGAGAACGCCTTCAGCGACTACGGCAAGCGCCAACAGCGCCTGGTATCGCTGATCCGCCAAAGCGAATCCAGCCGCGCCGCCGCCGACCTCGCGGCGATCCGCTACCGCGAAGGCACCGTGGACTTCCTGGTGCTGCTCGACGCGCAACGTGAGCGCCTGGCCGCCGAAGACTCCCAGGCCCAGGCCGAAGTGGACCTGTATCGCGGCATCGTCGCGATCTACAAAGCGTTGGGCGGTGGCTGGCAGCCGGACACGGTGGTCGCCAGCGCCAAGTGAGGTAAAGAGCTCCTTTGGTTGGTCGCATCCAGCCAATTTTTTGCCCCGTGGTCCATTCGGTCACGGGGCTTTTTTTTAAAGTGGATTCAAGGAAGGTCGATACAAAGGTGTAGCTTTCGGCTGATGGAGGATTTCCCTATGGCCGTTTTGTTGACTGCGGAGCAAATGAGGCACACGAAGGCGTCTAACCCGTTTCAGATAAAGCACCCGGAACAGGTGGTGAATAAATTCACGATAACAGACGCGTCAAAAGCGTCGGACACGTTGAAACTGGGTAATCAACAGTCGATTGATGATCTGAAAGCGTTTTTGAAAGATTACGATATGACGTCTATTACCACCAATGAGCTAAAAGTCGTTGGAAGGCGGCTTTATGAAAGCGGCGTCATTGATGGCCAGGGCTTTCGTATGTTCATAACAGGCCTCGGCGCCTTTGATGAAAACGGCCAGCCCGCTGAAACCGATGTAAAGTACAACGCAATCGCTTTGTTCGATGAAGTCCTTGAGGATTACCTGTCATTTGTTGAGGGGCGTCCTGACGTGCAGCGCTCGCAAGGCATCCCTGAATACATTCAAGGAATGTTTGCCGCCAATCACGCTATCAATGCACTGGCGTTTTTTGTTAATTCCTCCCGAAGTGATCTTTCTATAGAGGAACGTGCCTGAGGCCGGTTCTTTCGACACCGGGTGCCAGCAGAACCCGTGGCACCCGGCTCTATTGGGCATTACCGGCCAAATCTGACCGTTCCCCAATAAGACTTGGAGACCGCTTCGGGGTTATCCAATACCACCCGATAGGTCCCCAATGACCCGAGCCATGAGGCGTAGGCTGACAAAGGGTTACCGGCCACGGTTTTCCAAGCCCCTCCCACCTGCTGCTCGATGTATATCTGAGGCGGTCTACCTCCGCCTGCTGCAGATACCATTGCGTCGATATTTGCGTTCGAGCAGCCGTTAGCTCCCGAGATGGTGAACGGACCCAGTGCTACCGCCCTGGAGTCAGGCTGAATTATTCCGCTGTAGCTATCTGTAAGAGTCAAACACAAAGCCGACGCCTGAGCAGACATCAACATCAGCACTAAACAAGGTAATGCAAAAAGACTTTTCATGATTTTCACCTCAAGTGTTAATCCTATTAAGTTTTTGCGAACACTCATCAGCTATCTTTTTGTTTTTCATATATCGCCCTCGATTTAGCAGAACGCACCGTTCGTCACGGTGACCTGCTGCACATGGATCGAACCCTTCAGTAGGCTGCGTGCTATTAACTATGCCTGAATGATCGCAAGAGGAAAGCCGGCCACTTCCCAAAAACATGAAAGACCGCTCTGTCAGATCTCGAAGTAGTCCAATGCGCGAACATTCCTAATATTACGCTCTGCCGTTAGAAGCCCACGCCACCGCCCAAATCTCGCGATAACACCAACCTCAACCGAAACAATTTAAGCGCTTAAGAAACTCACCAACTTGTCGACAACCAGATGTAGGCCCAATTAACAGAGGACTGTTTATGGTCACTTTATCCACGACAAGCCAAGTACCGAACTCAATGGCCACCCCAGCCCACCCCATCAAAAACCCTGGGCAAGTTGTCAATCAATTCACCATCACCGAAGAAGCGGAGGCAACAGAAACTTTAAAACTCGTGCAGCAGGAAGACATCAGCGAGTTGAAGAATTCCCTGAAGGACTATGATATGACATCGATCAGCAGTGACGACCTCAAGAAAATCGGAAGCCAGCTTTATCGTAAAGGTCTCATTGATTCACGTGCTTTTTGGCTATTTATGGACGGCAGTCGAGCGGTTGATGCATACGGATTTCCGGCAGACACCCACGTTAAATTCAATGCGATTGCGTTATTCAATGAAACGTTGGAGGGGTATGTAGACTTGTTCAAAAGCAATCCCTACGTGGCGCGTCAGGAAGGGGCCTCGGATTTTATGAAAGGGCTGGTAACGGCTAATCATGCCCTCGCTGCTTTGTCCTATTTTGCGACCTCTTCAAATAATAAGTTATCGGTGGACGAGCGCGTCTAATTTCAGAATTAACGCTACAGGATACAGTGTGCCGAATAGCTGCCTGGCACACTGCACCTGCTCAGTTTCAACGACCGTATCTGACAGTGCCTGAATAGACTTTCGGCTCTGAACCTTCGTTACGCACCCTCACTCTATAGGTGCCAAACGGCCCCACCCAAAACGCGTTACTACCGATACTGTAGGTCAACCGCTGCCATGATCCGCCACCCACATCGCCTTCAATAAAGATCTCGGGCGTTTTGCCAGTTCCTGTGGGCGTTACCATCGCCTCAATGTTGGCATTCAAGCAGCCGTTCGAAGGGGTGATTTCAAATGGCCCTTTTGCTGTGACGGTCATCTCCGGCGGGATAATACCTCCATAGCTGTCAGTAATATAGGTACACAACGCCGACGCCTGCGCCGACATCAACATCAACCCCGCAAAAACCAACGCTAAACTACTTTTCATGATTTCCACCTCAAGCCATTAAAATTTTGGGTACTCATCTACCTGTTCTGTTTTTATTTACTCATAGGCTGCCCTCGATTCAGCAGCGCACACCCGCCATCGCGGGTAAGCGCAGCACATTTATCGAATCTTCCAATAGAAGTACTCAGGTACCGTGAGGATAACTATGCATGAAGAATAAACAGCGGCAAGCCGAGCACTTCCTAAAATAGCGAAGGACCTTTCTGTAGTCCCTTGAGACAAGTCAGGCGGTTCAGGACTTATCTAAAACAACGTCAGACAGTTCTGTCAGGCATGAAAGTAGTCCCACATGCATACACTCCTAATACCATGCCCGCCTGCACAACCCCACACAACCGCTCAACACTGACAATAACGCCAACCCAATACGAAACATTTTCAGCACTTAAGAAACTCACCAACTTGTCGACAACCCGATATAACCCCAACTATTTGAGGCTTTTTATGGTTACCTTATCAGCGACAGGTCAAGTGCAGAACTCAATGGCAACCCCTGCTTACACCATCAAAAATCCTGAACAAGTCGTGAACGCATTCACTAAGACTGAAGAAGCAGAAGCGGCGGAGACACTGAAGTTTTGGCAGCAGGAGCAAATCAGTGAATTGAAAAGTTTTCTGAAGGGCTACGACATGACTTCAATCAGCAGTGACGACTTGAAAAAAGTGGGTGGTGAACTCTACGACAAAGGCATTATTGATTCCCGCGCTTATTGGCTGTTCGTCGTAGGAAACGGAGCGTTTGATGCAAACGGACTTCCTACAGAGACCCATGTCAAATTCAATGCCGTCGCGTTATTTAACGAGCAGCTGGAGGGATATATAGACTTTTTCAAAAGCAATCCATACGTAGCACATCAGGAGGGTGCTTCAGATTTTATGAGAGGACTGGTAGCAGCGAATCACGCGCTCGCCGCATTGGCCTATTTCGCAAATTCTTCAAATGATGATTTATCAATTGACGAGCGTGCATGATTTCTGAATTTTTTCCACAGGATGCAGTGTGCCGGATAACTTCCGGCACACTGCATAGGTTCGGTTTCAGCGACCGTACCTGACACTTCCCGAGTAGACTTTTGGTACCGAATCGTCGTTATACACCACCACCCTGTACTTACCGAACGGACCAACCCAAGAAGCGTTGCTGCCGATGCTGAATGTCAACCGTCGCCATGATCCGCCTCCCACCTCGCCTTCGATATAGATCTCTGGGGTGTTCCCTGCACCGGTGGCTGTTACGATGGCATCAATACTGGCGTTCAAACAGCCATTAACGGAGGTGATCTCAAAAGGCCCTTTGGCAGGTATCGCCGTTTTCGGCGGAATAGTGCCGCCGTAGCTCTCCGTAATATAGGTACACAACGCCGACGCCTGCGCCGACATCAACATCAATCCCGCAAAAACCAACGCAAAACTACTTTTCATGATTTCCACCTCAAGCCATTAGGATTGTTGGTGTTCATGTAATCGTTCTGTTTTTATTTGCGCATAGGCTGCCCTCGATTCAGCAGCGCACACCCGCCGTCGCGGGTAAGCGCAGCACATTGATCGAATCTTCCAATAGAAGTATTCAGGTACCGTGAGGATAACTATGCACGAAGAATAAACAGCGGCAAGCCGAGCACTTCCTAAAATAGCGAAGGACCGTTCTGTCATCCGAAAGAAGAAGAATGTAAGTTATTTCCTAATCCCGCACATCCACGCCGTTACCGCTTGTTTGTTTCGTTCAAAATCAAATTTCGATAATGCCCCGGGTTCGACCCCACCCATTTACGAAACGCCTTATAAAACGAACTTGCATCGGCAAAGCCCAGTCGCTCGGCAATTTCGGCAAAGCTGATCTGCGGTTCCGCCAACCACACAATCGCCAGTTCCTTGCGCACGCTGTCCTTGAGCCCCTGATAGGTCTGCCCTTCTTCCGCCAGCCGCCGGCGCAGGGTCGAGGCAGAAATGCACAGGCTGGCGGCGAGGCCGCAAGTTTCCGGCCAGGTGTCGGGAGACATCTGGCGCAGGTCGTGCTTGATGCGGGTCGCGAGGCTGGCGGGGTCGCGGTATTTGACCAGGATGTTGGCCGGCGCGTGGGCCAGGAAGCGCTTGAGCTCCTCCGGGCTGCGCTTGATCGGCAGGTCCAGGCAGTCGGCGGAGAAGATCATGCGGGTGCGGGGCCGGTTGAAACGCAGGTTGTCGGAGAACATCACCTGGTAGTCATCGCAGAAATCCGGTCTTGCACACCGCAGTTCAATCGCCAGGATGGGGATCCGCCGCCCGGCCAGCCAACAGGCCACACCGTGCACGATCATCCAGTAGGTAAAGTAAGTGAAGGCGCGATTGGGTTCGGACTCGGGCTCCTGCAATACAATCTCCGCCAGGCTTTGTTGACGCACCAACTCGGCAGGCAGGCGCTCCAGCATCAGCGACAGAAATCCCAGGCCGGTTTCCAGCCCGGTGCCCAGGGTGGGTTGCGCCATCGCGGCACGGCAGAGAAACGCCAGGCTGCCGGACTTGAGTTTGCGCGGGTCCATGCCAAAGAACTCATCATCCATGCGTCGCGCCAGCAGGCGCCACAGGCGTGCGTAAGTAGTGGCCGAGACCCGCGCGTTGGGCTCGGCCAGCAGTGCCGGGTCAATCCCGGCTTTATGCAGCACTTCGGCACTGGCCGCGCCGGGTGCGCAGCTTTGCAGCAAGGCTTCGCGCACGAGGTGCAGGGAGATGGTGTCTTTTTCCGACATGGCGAAACGGGCATCCGGCGGCGCAAATAATGGCACGCATCATAAGGTGGGATGCGTTTTGCCACCACCGTTCAGCCACGGTTCAGCTATTGTCAAGATTGCCTGTTTAGTAATGAGTATCATTATGTTACAACTTAGCCTCCTATCTAGTTGTGACGCGGTGCCGAATGCTCGTTCCTTTTCTCATCATGCTGCGCGAAGGCATTGAAGCCGCATTGATCGTCGGCATTATCGCCAGTTACCTGCAACAGACCGGTCGTGGCCAGTGGATGCCTGCGGTGTGGATCGGCGTGTTTCTCGCCGCCGCGCTGGCCCTGCTGGTGGGTGGCGGACTGGAACTGGTCAGTGCCGAGTTCCCGCAAAAGCAGCAGGAACTGTTCGAGGGTATCGTCGGCCTGGTCGCCGTGGGCATCCTCAGTTCCATGGTGTTCTGGATGCGCAAAGTGGCGCGTTCCATCAAACACTCCCTGCACGAATCCCTCGATCATGCGTTGGCCGGTTCCAAACACCAGGTCACCGCGCTGATCCTCATGGTGTTTTTCGCCGTGGCCCGTGAAGGCCTGGAAACCGTGTTTTTCCTGCTGGCGGTGTTCCAGCAGAGCGAAGGCCCCGGCGCACCGATTGGCGCCCTGCTCGGCCTGATCCTGGCGATCATCGTCGGGTTCCTGATCTACACCGGTAGCATGCGCCTGAACCTCGGTGCGTTTTTCCGCTGGACCGGCTTGTTCATCCTGGTGGTGGCCGCCGGCATCCTCGCCAATTCGGTACAGGCCCTGCACGAAGCGGGCGTGTGGAATCACCTGCAAACCGTGCTCTTCGACTTCAGCGCCGCGCTGCCCATGGACAGCCCGCTGGGCTCGGTCCTGGCCGGCATGTTCGGCTATCAGGAAGCGCCCACCGTCAGCACCCTCGGCGCCTACCTGATTTACCTGGTGGTGGCTCTGGTGATGTTCTTCCTGCCCGCCGCGCCACCCAAGCCAGCCGCCACCCCCTCTTCCGTTTCCAGCCAGTAAGGACCGTCTCTTGTCCAACCCAACCCCTCAACCGGCTTCGCCACCCCGCGCCCTGCGCTGGGCCGTGGCGGGCTCGGTGGTCGTGATGATCGCCGCCGGTGGCCTGTTCTATTACGCCTCGCAACTGGCCGCCAGCAAGCGCCAGGCCAACCACAATGAAATCGCCGTGACCATTCATGGACACGCCTGCGAGCCGAATGAATTGACGGTCCCCGCCGGCCGCGCCAGCTTCCGCATCATCAACCGCTCCGACCGTGCAGTGGAGTGGGAGATCCTCGACGGCGTGCTGGTGGTCGAAGAGCGCGAAAACATCGCCCCCGGCCTGAGCCAGGTGATCAACGCCAACCTGCTGCCCGGTGACTATGCGATAACCTGCGGCCTGCTGAGCAACCCGCGTGGCACCTTGCACGTAACGCCGACCGCCGAGTCCGACGCCCAGGCCAAGGCCAAACCGTCGATGGTGGCGTTCATTGGCCCATTGTCGGAATTCCGCGTGTACTTGAGCGGCCAAGGCAGCGCACTGGTCAAGGCGGTCAGCGCGTTGCAACAGGCCATCGACCGCGGCGACCTGGCCCAGGCCCAAGCGCTCTATGTACCGGCCCGGGAGGCTTACCAACGCCTGGCCCCGGCATCGCAACGCCTCGCGCAACTGGACAACGCGATCAACGCCCGTGCCGACTATTTTGAAAAACGCGAACAGGACCCGGCCTTCAGCGGCTTCCATCGCCTGGAATACAGCCTGTTCCAGCAACGCAGCCTTGACGGCCTGGCGCCGGTTGCCCAGCACCTGCTGACCGACGTCAGCGCCCTCAAGCAACAATTGCTGGCCCAGTCCCTGCCGCCGGAGCAGTTGGTCAGCATCGTGGTGCGCAACCTCAACAGCCTGGCCGATGTACGCGCCATCAGTGGTGAAGAAGAACGCTACAGCCACGTCGACCTGAATGGTTTCGCCGCCAACCTGGAGGCCGCCCACAAGGTGGTCGAGCTGATGCGTCCGTTGCTGACCAAATCCGCCGCCGACCTGCTGCCCAAAATCGACAGCGCCCTCACCGCCTTCGACAGCGAGCTCAATGGTTTGAAAGTCGACGGCCAGTACCGCCGCTACGACAGCGTGACCGCCGATCAGCGCAAGCAGATCGCCGACAAGGCCAAGGCTCTGGCCGTTGCACTCGATGGAATCGACCCCGCCCTTGGCCTTTCCGGCCTGCAGTGAAGACGACCGCACACATGAGTGATTCAGAACACACCAACCTTCAGCGTCGCCGTGTCCTGCTGGGCATGGCCGCCACCGGTGCCGCAATTGCCGGCAGCGCCCTGACCTGCCCGGCCATGGCCGCTGCGGCCGAGCAAGTCACCACCGCGCCGCGCAGTGACAAGACCCAGGACCACCACGATTTCTTCGGCAAACACCAGAGCGGTATCGTCACCCCACGCCCGGCGTGCGGCATGATCGTGGCGTTCGACGTGCTGGCCAGCGACCGTGAAGACCTGGAGCGCCTGTTCCGTACCCTGAACGAACGCATCGCCTTTCTCATGACCGGCGGCACCGTGCCACAGGTGGACCCGAAACTGCCGCCCACCGACTCCGGCATCCTCGGCCCGGTGGTCACCCCGGACAACCTCACCATCACCGTGTCCGTAGGCGAATCGCTGTTCGATGAGCGCTTTGGCCTCACGGCAGTCAAACCCAAGCGCCTGAGCCGCATGGTCGGGTTCCCCAACGATGCGCTGGAACCGGCGCAATGCCACGGCGACCTGAGCCTGCAATTCAGCTCCAACACCCCGGACACCAACATCCACGCCTTGCGCGACATCGTGAAAAACCTGCCCGACCTGCTGCTGGTGCGCTGGAAGCAGGAAGGCAGCGTACCGCCCCAAGCGCCTGCCAAGCCCGGCGAGCCGGCCCAGAGCGCGCGTAACTTCCTCGGCTTCCGTGACGGTTCGGCCAACCCGAACTCCAACGACGCCAAGGCCATGGATCAGATTGTGTGGGTACAGCCCGGCAGCGACGAACCGGCATGGGCCGCCAACGGCAGCTACCAGGCCGTGCGCATCATCCGCAACTTCGTCGAGCGCTGGGACCGCACCCCGCTGCAGGAGCAGGAAAGCATCATCGGCCGGGTCAAGCCCACCGGTGCGCCCATGGATGGCCACAACGAAACCCAGGTGCCCGACTACAGCAAGGACCCGGAAGGCAAACTGACCAAGCTCGATGCCCACATCCGCCTGGCCAACCCGCGCACCCCGCAGACCCAGGCCAACCTGATCCTGCGTCGGCCGTTCAACTACTCCAACGGCGTCAACAAGAACGGTCAGCTGGACATGGGGCTGTTGTTCATCTGCTACCAGGCTGACCTGGAGAAAGGCTTTATCAGCGTGCAAACCCGGCTCAACGGCGAGCCCCTGGAGGAATACCTCAAGCCGGTCGGCGGCGGGTATTTCTTCACCTTGCCAGGCGTCACTGGGGCCCAGGATTTCATCGGGCGCACGCTGCTTGCTGCAACGCACCCTCAAACCACTGCCAATACCTGAAAAACACACTCAGAGCGGATACCGTCCCATGAAGAAGTCGACTATTGCGTTGTCGTTGTTGCTGACCCTTTCGCCGCTGGCAGCCTTTGCCGCCACCGCGCCGCTGGACCTGGTAGGGCCGGTGTCGGATTACAAGATCTACGTCACCGAGGAAATCGGTGAGCTGGTCACCCAGACTCAGGCGTTCACCGACGCCATCAACAAGGGTGACCTGGCCACCGCCAAGAAGCTCTATGCGCCGACCCGCGTGCACTATGAGTCCATCGAGCCGATCGCCGAGCTGTTCAGCGACCTCGATGCCTCCATCGACTCCCGCGTCGACGACCACGAAAAAGGCGTGACCGCCGAAGACTTCACCGGCTTCCACCGTATCGAATACGCGCTGTTCTCGCAGAACACCACCAAGGGCCTGGAAGCGCTGACCGCCAAGCTCAACACCGACGTCAACGACCTCAAGACCCGCGTCGACGGCCTGACCTTCCCGCCCGAGAAAGTCGTAGGCGGTGCCGCAGCGCTGCTGGAAGAAGTCGCCGCCACCAAGATCTCCGGCGAAGAAGACCGCTACAGCCACACCGACCTGTATGACTTCCAGGGCAACATCGACGGCGCGAAGAAAATCGTCGACCTGTTCCGTGGGCAGATCGAGAAGCAAGACAAGGCCTTCCTGGCCAAGGTCGACAAGAATTTCGCCACCGTGGACAAGATCCTCGCCAAGTACAAGACCAAGGATGGCGGTTTCGAAACCTATGACAAGGTCAAGGAAAACGACCGCAAGGCTCTGGTGGGTCCGGTCAATACCCTGGCGGAAGACCTGTCCACCTTGCGGGGTAAGCTGGGCCTGAACTAAGCAGCACAAAAAAAGACCCAGCCCTGTTGAAGGGGCTGGGTCTTTTTTTGCCTGCGGGTTTTACAGGATCCGATACAACAACCGCTCGATTCGTACCCGGCTGACCCGGCGCAGGAACTTGCCGACCGCCTCGGGATAATCAGGCAGCGTCTGCAAGTCCTGGTACCGTTCGATACGCGTGGTGTGCTGGAAAATCTGCGCCAGCTCGGTACGTCTCGGCTCCAGCCATTCGCCCTTGGGATCATCGATCAGCAAGGCGTTTTCCAGGTCGAGGCGAAACGCGCGCGGGTTGAGGTTGTTGCCGGTGAGCAAGGTGTAGCGCTGGTCGACCCACATGCCCTTGAGGTGGTAGGTGTTGTCGTCGTGGTGCCACAGGTGCAGGTTCAACTGGCCCTGGTCGATGTCGCGCTGATGGCGCTTGGCGAAGCGGCGCAGGCTGATCTCGTACAGGTACGGCAGCGCGGCGATCACCTTGAACGGCTCGCTGGGCGGGATGTAGAAGTCGTTGGCGGTCTTGTCGCCGACAATGATGTCGATCTTTACCCCACGCGCCAGCGCGCGGTTGATCTCGCGGGTCACTGGCAGCGGCAGGTTGAAGTACGGCGTGCAGATGGTCAGTTGATGCTGGGCACTGGCGATCAGCTCCAGGATCACCCGGCTCAACGGATTGTTCTTGCCCACGCCCAGCAGCGGGCTGACCGACAGATGGCCGTTGGGCAATTGCCCGGCGGTGGTGTCGTATGCGGCGTGCTTGAGACGGCTGCGCAGGTCACCGATGTCGTTGCGCAAGCTACGGGTGGTGGGCGGGTTGGGCAGGTCCAGGCGATGCACCGCCTTGGACGCCACAAGGCCGTGTTCCACCAGATGCTGCATGGAGTCGGCGAGCGGTTGGCTGTGGATCAGGTGGTAGCGGTCGTAGCGGTACTTGTCGAACTTGTGCAGGTACACGTTGTTCAGGCTCGCGCCACTGTAGAGCACCGTGTCGTCGATCACAAAACCCTTGAGGTGCAGCACGCCGAACAGCTCGCGGGTTTGCACCGGCACGCCATACACCGGCACCTCACTGGCGTGGTCCTGGGTCATGGCCTGGTACCAGGCACTGTTGCCCGGCTGCTTGCCGGCGCCGATCAAGCCACGCTGGGCGCGCAGCCAGTCGACCACCACCACGATATCCAACTCCGGTCGCGCTGCCTTGGCGGCGTGCAGGGCGTCGTAGATCTCCTGGCCCGCCTCGTCCTGCTGCAAGTACAGCGCGACGATGTAGATGCGCCGGGTGGCCTGGGGGATTTTCTCCAGCAGGCAGCGGCGATAGGCATCGGCGCCGCACAGCACGTCAATCGCATCAGGAGTGAGGGGAAAACCGCGCAGTTTGGGCAACAGGGAGCGTTTGAAGAACGACGGCATAAGGCTCGCAATGGGTCGAATCCGAAGAGGCCCCGAGCTTACACCATGGGGGGCCTCAGGTCTTGCCGTGGCGCATGGAAAAATTCTGATTGACCAAGAAGAACGATCGTTCTACTGTTCGCAACATGAACGACATGACCAGTAATGAAACCCGCGACATCATTCTCGACGTCACCGAAAAGTTGATCTATCGCCACGGCATCGCCGCCACCGGCATGGACTTCCTGGTGAAAACCGCTGGCGTCTCGCGAAAAAGCATTTACCGCTACTTCGCCAATAAAGACGATTTGGTGATTGCCGCCCTGCAGCGTCGCGACGAGCGCTGGATGCAGTGGCTGCGCACAGAGGTGGAATGTAGCGAAGGCACCGGAGAACGCCTGCTGGCGGTGTTCGATGCACTGAAAACCTGGTTTGGCTCCGCCGATTTCCGTGGCTGTGCCTTCATCAACACCAGCGGCGAAACCGGCGACCCGCAGGACCCGGTGCGCCAACTGGCCAAGGCCCACAAACAGAAACTGTTCGAGTACCTGCTCGAACTGTGTCAAGCACATGGCACCCCCGACCCTGAACGGCAGGCCGCGCACCTGCTGATCCTGGTCGATGGCGCCATTACCGTTGCCCTGGTGATGGGCGATTCAACAGCTGCCGATAATGCGCAATGCATGGCGCAAACCTTGTTGGGACTTTGATCGCACAACGGCGCAACTTTCAACCCACCCTGATTGTTTGAGGAACTGCCCCATGTCATCGACTGCAGAAACACGTCCGCCCCTGCCGCCGTTTACCCGCGCATCGGCCATCGAAAAAGTGCGTTTGGCCGAAGACGGCTGGAACTCCCGCGACCCCCACCGGGTGTCCCTGGCCTACACCCTTGATACGCAGTGGCGCAACCGCGCCGAGTTCGCCCATAACCGCGAAGAAGCCAAGGGTTTCCTGACCCGTAAATGGGCCAAGGAGCTGGATTATCGGCTGATCAAGGAGCTGTGGGCGTTTACCGACAATCGCATTGCGGTGCGGTATGCCTATGAGTGGCACGATGATTCGGGCAACTGGTTCCGTTCCTATGGCAACGAGAACTGGGAATTCGACGAGAACGGCCTGATGGCCAATCGTTTTGCCTGCATCAACGACATGCCGATCAAGGAAAGCGAGCGCAAGTTCCACTGGCCGCTGGGACGGCGCCCGGATGATCATCCGGGGCTGTCTGACCTGGGCCTGTAAACCTTGCCGGCGATGGCGTTGCTTGAATCGCCATCGCCGGCCAGCCGGGCGCCTAAAGGTTGTTGTCGGCTTCAGTCCTGATTGAGGCCGACTCGGTATAGCACGCCATCATCCTCATCTGTCAGCACATACAAAAAGCCATCCGGCCCCTGCCGTACATCGCGAACCCGCGCTTTCAAAGCGCCCAGCAAACGCTCCTCGTGAATCACCTTGTCACCGTCGAACTGCAAGCGGATCAGTTCCTGGCTGGCCAGCGCGCCGATGAACACATTGTGCTGCCAAGGCTTGAAGCGGTCTGCATCGTAGAATGCCATGCCGCTGATACCCGGTGATTTTTCCCAGACATGATGGGGCGGCACGGTGCCTTCCGCGGTCTTGCCTTTGGCTTCGGGAATCGGTGCCAGAGAGTAGTTGATGCCGTGGGTCGCCAACGGCCAGCCGTAATTCTTGCCACGCTCGATGATATTGATCTCGTCCCCCCCGCGTGGCCCATGTTCATTTTCCCAGATCGTGCCACTCCAGGGATTCAGCGCCAGGCCCTGGGGGTTGCGCTGGCCGTAGGACCAGATCTCCGGGCGCACGCCTGGCTGGCCGACGAAGGGGTTGTCATCCGGCACGCGGCCGTCGGGGTAGATGCGCACCACCTTGCCCTGCAGTTTGTCGAGGTCCTGGGCGGTCGGGCGGTCGTTGTTTTCGCCCAGGGTCACAAACAAATAACCGTCGCGGTCGAAGGCCAGGCGTGAACCGAAGTGATTGCCGGTGGACAGCTTCGGCTCCT
Organism: Pseudomonas azotoformans; assembly: GCF_900103345.1. NCBI lineage: Bacteria > Pseudomonadati > Pseudomonadota > Gammaproteobacteria > Pseudomonadales > Pseudomonadaceae > Pseudomonas > Pseudomonas azotoformans. The sequence goes on along the minus strand of NZ_LT629702.1, from coordinate 1,194,649 downwards.
GGCGCAGGATCACTTTGAAGTCGGTCAGGCCACTGAGGTCAGCCGCCAGACGTCCACGCCCTACCGCAGTACCGGCTGTTCCGCCCTTGCCGCCACCTTCGGCGTAGGAAAGGTAGACCATGCGGTCCTGCTTGAAGTCCGGCGACAGCACCACGTCCAGCAAGCCGCCCTGCCCTTTGGCCCACACTTCAGGCACGCCCGTCAGTGGCGCGGACAATTTCCCGTCAGGGCTGACAAAACGCAGGTGGCCAGGCCGTTCGGTGACCAGGAAACCTTGCTTGTCCGGCAGAAAAGCCACGGCCCAGGGATGGTCAAGGCCTTTGGCGATCGGCGTGACAGTGATGCTGCCTTGTTCACTGGGGAACTGCCGGGCATCGGCTGCGAAACTAGCCGTCAACGGCAGCAGAGAGGTTGCGCACAGCGCGGCTAGCAGGGTTTTGCGTAGAAACATAAGACGGAATCCTTACCGGCGATTGCCGTTGGCATCATAAGTGGGGGCTTTGGTTTCGGTGGCCGGGCGGCTGGGAGCGGCATCGCGCTTGGGGTAGCTGTTGCCAATGCCGCCGTTTTCCAGGGTCGGCGTGCGGGTGGTCGGCCCGGTCTGAATCCCGCGAATCGCCGGCGCGTTGGGCTGGGTGCCCTGCATGCTGTTGGGGTTGGCCCGGTGGATCGGGCCGTTGTTGGCGTTGTTGCTGCCGGGCAGGTTTTGCGCCTGGACCACAGGAACCAGGGCCAGGCCCAACAGCAGCGCTGCAACGTGACGCATACAAGTGTTCATTGACAAAGCCTCTCGGGAGTGAGGAGTACGTGCTTTCGATAACACGCTACGCCTTGGGTTCGGCTTTCGACACTAAATAGTTTCTCATCAGGTGTAACACGATCTGTCCGCGCATCCGCCTGGGGAAACTTTTCATACCGGCGCCGAGTCACCAGAACACAACCTCAACTCAAGGAATCGCACCTATGCCACGAGCCATCTGGAAAGGCGCCATCAGCTTTGGCCTGGTGCATATCCCGGTGTCGCTGGTCTCGGCCACTTCATCGCAGGGCGTTGACTTTGACTGGCTGGACAAGCGCAGCATGGACCCGGTCGGCTACAAGCGCATCAACAAGACCACCGGCAAGGAAGTCACCAAGGACAATATCGTCAAGGGTGTCGCCTTCAAGAAAGGCCGCTACGTGGTGCTCAGCGAAGAGGAAATCCGCTCGGCCCACCCCAAGTCGACCCAGACCATCGAGATCATCGCGTTTGTCGCCAGCGACCAGATCCCGCTGCAGAACATCGATACGCCCTACTTCCTGGCGCCGGACAAACGCGGTGGCAAGGTCTACGCGCTGCTGCGGGAAACGCTGAGCAAGACCCGCAAAGTCGCGCTGGCCAACGTGGTCCTGCACACCAAGCAACATCTGGCGGCACTCATGCCGCTGGAGTCGGCGCTGGTACTGGTGATGCTGCGCTGGCCTGCCGAAGTGCGCAGCCTGGACGAACTGGAACTGGGCAGCGACGTGACCAAACCCAGCCTGGCCAAAGGTGAGCTGGACATGGCCAAGCGCCTGGTCGACGACATGAGCGCTGACTGGAAGCCTGATGATTACCGCGACAGCTTCCAGGAAAAAATCATGGCGCTGGTGGCCAAGAAGGCCAAGTCCGGCAAGATCGAAGATGTGGAAACCCGCCAAGACAGTGAAGAGCGCAAGTCCGCCGACGTGATCGACCTGACGGAATTGCTCAAGCGCAGCCTGGCCGGCAAGCCCGCCAAGAAGCCCGCCGCAAAGAAAACCACCAAGGCCTCATAAGTCATGCCCAAGCCCCTGAGCGACTACAACCGCAAGCGCGACTTCGGCATTACCGGCGAACCGGCAGGCCGTGCGCCCGCAGGTAAACGCAAGGCGTCGGCGCTGTCCTTCGTGATCCAGAAACATGCCGCGCGCAACCTGCACTATGACTTTCGCCTGGAGCTGGATGGTGTGCTGCTCAGCTGGGCAGTACCCAAAGGCCCGAGCCTGGACCCTGCACAGAAGCGCCTGGCTGTGCATGTCGAAGATCACCCCCTCGACTACGGCAGCTTCGAAGGCAATATCCCCGCAGGCCAGTACGGCGCGGGTGAGGTCATTGTGTGGGACCGTGGCGTGTGGCAACCCCATGACGATCCGCGCAAAGCCTACGCCGCCGGCAAGCTCAAGTTCACCCTGGTCGGCGAGAAGCTGGCCGGCGATTGGGCACTGGTCCGCACGCGCTTGAAGGGCAGCGGCGATAAGGAGCAATGGCTGCTGATCAAGGAACAGGACGCGCAGGCACGCCCCGCCGAAGACTACGATATTGTCCAGGCCCAGCCGGACAGCGTGCTCAGCGCCGCCTCGGTGGGTAAACCCAAGCCTCGCGCAAAACCCCGGAAAACCAAGGCCGCCCTGCCAGAGCACTTCACCCCGCAATTGGCCACCCTGGTGGATCGCGCGCCCGAGGGCGATTGGCAGTACGAAATCAAGTTCGACGGTTACCGCATGCTCGCGCGCATCCGCGACGGCGAGGTGCGGCTGTTCACGCGCAACGGCCACGACTGGACCGACCGCCTGCCGCGCCAGACCAAGGCCTTGCAAGCTTTGAAGCTCAACGACAGCTGGCTCGACGGCGAAGTCGTCAGCCTCAACGGCGACGGCCTGCCGGACTTCCAGGCGCTGCAAAACGCGTTTGATATCGGACGCAGCCTGGACATTGTCTACTACCTGTTCGATGCGCCGTTCCTGGATGGCCAGGATCAGCGCGAAGCCCCCGTCGAGGATCGTCGTGCAGCGCTTAAGACTGCGTTGGCTGGCAGCAGAAGCAAACTATTACGGTTCTCCGAAGCCTTTACCGCCCATCACCGGGACATTTTTGAAAGCGCCTGTGACCTGGCCCTTGAGGGCGTGATCGGCAAGCGCCTGGGCAGCCCTTATGTGTCCAGTCGCAACGCCGATTGGATCAAGCTCAAATGCCGCCTGCGCCAGGAATTCGTGATTGTCGGCTACACCCGCCCGCAGGGTTCGCGCAGCGGTTTCGGTGCACTGCTGCTGGCAGTGAATGACACCTCGGGATTGGTGTACGCCGGACGCGTAGGCACCGGGTTTGATCAAGCGTCACTGAAGGCGATCCATGCGCAACTCAGGCCATTGGAGCGTAAGTCATCGCCCCTTGAAAAAGCCCTGCCCAGAGCCCAGGCCCGTAACGTGCACTGGGTGGAACCGACACTGGTCGGCGAAGTGCAGTTTGCCGAATGGACCCGTGAGGGGGTGATCCGCCAGGCGGCGTTTGTCGCGATGCGCACCGACAAACCGGCCGCACAGGTCATTCATGAGCAACCGCGCACGGTCAAATCCATGAAATCTGCGAAAAAAACCACCGGCACCGTGAAGATCACCCACCCGGACCGCGTGATCGATAAGCAGAGCGGCATGCAGAAGGAGCAATTGGCGCAGTTCTACAACAGCATCAGCGAGTGGATCCTGCCTTTTCTGCGTCACCGTCCCGTGTCACTGCTGAGGGCACCCGAAGGCATCGAGGGCGAGCAGTTCTTCCAGAAACATTCGGAGCGCCTGGCCATTCCCAACATCAAGCAGTTGGAACAGGCACTCGATCCCGGCCATGCGCGCCTGATGGAAGTCGACAGTACCGAGGCGTTGCTCGGGGCGGTGCAAATGGGCACCGTGGAGTTTCATACCTGGGGCGCCACTGTCGACAAGATCGAAACCCCGGACCTGTTTGTACTCGACCTCGACCCCGACCCCGCGCTGCCGTGGAAAAGCATGCAGGAAGCAGCGCAACTCACCCTTTCGGTCCTGGACGAGCTGGGCTTGCAAGCCTTCGTCAAAACCAGTGGCGGCAAAGGCCTGCACCTGGTCGTGCCGCTGGCGCGGCGGGACAACTGGGATACCGTCAAGGCATTCGCCAAAGCGATTGCCCAGTTCATGACCGAGCAACTGCCGGAACGTTTTACCGCGACGTCAGGACCGAAAAACCGGGTCGGCAAGATCTTCATCGACTACCTGCGTAATGCGCGGGGCGCCAGCACCGTGGCCGCCTACTCTGTGCGGGCGCGGCCGGGATTGCCGGTGTCGGTGCCGGTCAGTCGTGAGGAATTGAAGGGGTTGCGCAGTGCACAGCAATGGACAGTGGCCAACCTGCAGCAGCGTCTGGACGGGTTGCAGGGCGATCCCTGGGAAGGCTATGCCAATCGGCAGAAGATCAGCAAGAAGATGTGGGACAAACTGGGCGCTCATCCACCGAAGTGAATGACGCCCGAAACAGTCAGATCAGCAGGAAAATGGCCGCCAGCCCGGCAAAGATCGCCCATTTTTCCAGGTAATAACGTGTACGGTTGCGCTTTTTCAGCTCTTTACCGCGCAGCCGAATTTTGTACAGCCGGGTGAAGGCGCGGTTGAGGCCGCCCGTCTTGTCACCGGCATCGTTGGGCGAACCGGCAGCCGCCATCACGGTACGGCTGAACCAACGATTGAACGCTGCGGCCCAACGGTATTTCATCGGGCGCTCGATATCGCAGAACAGAATGATGCGGTTCTGTTGCGTGGTGTTTTCGGCATAGTGGATGTAAGTCTCGTCGAACATCACCGGCTCGCCATCACGCCAGTAGTAGTTCTCGCCGTCCACGTTGATGTAGCAGCCCGGGTCGTTCGGCGTGTCCAGGCCCAGGTGATAGCGATACGAACCGGCATACGGGTCGCGGTGGCGCACCAGCTTGGAGCCCGGTGGCAGTTCGGCGAACATCGCAGCCTTGATCGAACCGATGCCCTGCACCAGCTCGGTGGTACGCGGGCACAGTTTCATCGCCGATGGGTGGCTGTCGCCATACCATTTCAGATAGAAGCGCTTCCAGCCCGACTTGAAGAACGAATTGAAACCCACGTCGTTGTACTGCTCCGAACGCTTGATTTCGCCGGCGCGCAGCAGGTTCTGGCCTTCCTCGCGGATCTCCTGCCAATGCTCCTGGAGCGGGCTCAGGTCAGGGAAATCGCTGGGCGACAGATAGGGTCGGCTGGGCAGTTTGGAGAAGAGATAGAGAAAGCAGTTGATCGGCGCCAGGAAGGTCGAATGATCGCTGAGTTGGCGGCCCAGCTTATGCCGCACCCGCCCACGCACGTGTACATACGCAATCGAGGCAACGTAGAGAACAACAATGATGAGTTTCAAGGGATTTCGTCACAAGTCAGAAGAGAACAGGCTGCTCCTGCGTGCCCACAACGGACGAGGATGGATAGCAGCACCTGAAATCACAATTCACACAATCGGCACGACCGGCTGAGTGACCACCCGGCGCGTGGCCCTTTGCAGTTATTTAGCCACAGGTTGTAACCAAAAGTTAACTAAGAGTTGTGAAAAGCTGTCTTGCGAATGTGCTGCGTAATCAGGCCTCAAATGATAAAAGGCATCGCCATCGACGATTTCCCCTTCAACAAAAAGGAATTTGTATGTCATCCCTTTCAGACCCAGACTTTCAAGCCCTCCAAGGTGCGTGGGAGCAGATCTCACTCGAAGACAGCGGCCTGCTCAACCCCATCGACGCGCACACGGCCCCTGGCGCAATCACCACGATCAGCGGCGACGGCTTCGAAGTGAAGACGGTCAGCGGCGAGGTATTGCTGGCAGGACGTTTTTTCCTGGACAGCAGCACCGTGCCCAAGCGCATTACCTGGATCGACTCCATGGGTGATGACGCAGGCAAACACTTGCCCGCCAGTTATCGCCTCGACGGTGATGAATTTGTGTTCATTGCCGCCGACGAAGGTATGCCCAGGCCAACCACGTTCAGCACAGGCCCTGGGCAAACCATGCGCACGTTCGTGCGCCGCGACTGAAAGACGCCTTAGTCGAGACGCTTGGTAGCGGTCAAGGTAAAGCACATCGGTAATTGTGCGGGTTGGTGCTCGTATTGGTCGTAGAGTTCTTCGCGGTTGGAGTGGGGATACTCCTGCAGGTGACCGATCTGCAACTGGGCACCAACCGCGGCACTGACCACCTCGCCCAGGGTGTGCACATACCAATAGGACGTCGGCCCGGCCACTTCGCCCTGCCCCTCATAGACAATCGACTCCTGCAGTACGAAGGGCTCGCGCTGAAAGTAGGAACTGGCCGGCATGAACGGGTTTTGCGCCCGTGGATCGAACACCTCCAGAAACGGGTGGGTTTCGTACATGACCAACGTGCCACCCGGTTTCAGGGTGCTGGCAACATGCTGCATGAACAACGCTACATCCGGCATCCACCCCAACACGCCAATGGTCACCAGGGCGATATCGAAACGCCCGTGCAACGGTGGCGGCAGGTGATGGATGTCACTCTCGATGAACTGCGGGTTGTGCGGAGAGATATCAGCCAGTTCCCGGGCCTGCTGGAGGAACGCCGGGGATTGGTCCACGCCCACCACCGAGCGTGCGCCGAGGCCAAACAGCGACAGGCTTTCGCGGCCATTGTTGCAGCACAGTTGCACCACATCTTTGCCGGCCACGCCAACGTCTTGCAGCAGCCCGGTAATCGTAGGATCCAGGCAGGAAAAGTCCGCCTGGCCGACGCTGTTGAGCAACGCGTTCCAGGTGTCGGTGGCCTTGTGCAAACCGGCCGATTGATCCCAGGCGTCTTTGTTGCAGGCAATCGCCTGTTGAGCTGAGGGCATGTCCATTGCGTCTCCAGATAATCCATACAGAGGGGCTCAGAAAATAAGCCATGTACCCGCGGAATAAAACCCAGTTAATACACGAAACTTAACGCAATGCCTGCGGGTCACTAAGGCAATGCGTGTTCAGTCCATGAACGCCGCTTGCGAAGTGCTCGCCGTGGCCAAACATTCCGACCTGCGTAACACCTTGTCCCTCGACAGCCTGAATTTCTTCCTGGCGGATGTACGCGACGGACTCGGACCCTATCTGGCCATTTACCTGCTGGCCGTGCACCAATGGGACCCGGCCAGTATTGGCGTGGTCATGACCCTGGCAGGTATCGCCGCATTGATCACCCAAGGCCCGGCGGGCGCATTGATCGACCGCACCCGCAGCAAGCGCGCGGTGATCGCGCTGGCCGCCATTGTGGTGACCGCCAGTTGCCTGCTGCTGCCCTTTGTCAGTTCCTTCAGCCTAGTGGCATTGACCCAGGCCGCCAGTGCTGTCGCCGCCTCGGTGTTCGCGCCGGCGATTTCCGCGATCTCCCTGGGGATCACCGGGCCGCGCGCGTTCACCCGCCGCACCGGACGCAACGAAACCTTCAACCACGCCGGCAATGCCGTGGCCGCCCTGTTGGCCGGCGGCCTGGCCTACCTGTTTGGTCCGGTGGTGGTGTTTTACCTGATGGCGTTCATGGCACTCGCCAGCATCATCGCAATCAGTTGTGTGTCCGCCGAAGCCATCGACCATGAAGTGGCCCGCGGCTTTGACCCGGCACATCACACCGACCATGAGCAACCGTCCGGCATGAAAGTGCTGCTGGCAAATCGTCCGCTGCTGCTATTTGCCATCTGCTGCGCGTTGTTTCACCTGGCCAATGCCGCCATGCTGCCGCTGGTCAGCCAGAAGCTGTCGCAGATCAACCTGCAGATGGCCACGCCACTGACCTCGGCGTGCATCGTCGCCGCCCAGTTGGTGATGGTGCCGATGGCCTGGCTGGTCGGGCTCAAGGCCGACCTGTGGGGTCGCAAACCGCTGCTGATGGCCGGTTTCATGATCCTGCCGCTGCGCGGCGTGCTCTACACCTTGTCCAGCGACCCTTATTGGCTGGTGGCCGTGCAAATGCTCGACGGCATTGGCGCGGGGATCTTCGGCGCGCTGTTCCCGGTGATCGTCAAGGACCTGACCCAGGGCACCGGCCGTTTCAACGTCAGCCTGGGCGCCCTCTCCACCGTGTTTGGCCTGGGCGCAGCACTGAGCAGCAGCCTGGCGGGTTTCGTGGTGCAGCAGGCCGGGTACAACGCGGCGTTCCTGACCCTGGCCGGGGTCGCAGCGCTGGCCTTGGCGTTGTTATGGCTCGCAATGCCGGAGACCCTGGCGAAACCTTCCTTCGCCGGACATACAACTGTCGCCTGACATATGCGACAATGCGCGCCAAATTCCAACACACATCCCCCATTTTCTGCTCAGCGACCGGGTTTCGCGCCTTGATGTCGCTGTTGACGCATGCCTGAAGGCTCCTGCCGACACGCTCGCAACCCATTGATAGGTAAAGTAATTGATCTCCACAGCTAACATCACCATGCAGTTCGGCGCCAAGCCGCTCTTCGAGAATGTCTCGGTCAAGTTCGGCGCTGGCAACCGTTATGGTTTGATCGGTGCCAACGGTTGCGGCAAGTCGACCTTCATGAAAATCCTCGGCGGCGACCTCGACCCGTCCGGCGGCCAGGTCATGCTGGAGCCGAACGTGCGCCTGGGTAAACTGCGCCAGGACCAGTTCGCCTACGAAGAGTTCACCGTGCTCGACACCGTGATCATGGGCCATGAAGAACTGTGGAAGGTCAAGGCCGAGCGCGACCGCATCTACTCGCTGCCGGAAATGAGCGAAGAAGACGGCATGGCCGTGGCCGAGCTGGAAACCGAGTTCGCCGAGATGGACGGCTACACCGCCGAGTCCCGTGCCGGTGAGCTGCTGCTGGGCCTGGGTATTCCGCTGGAACAGCATTTCGGCCCGATGAGCGAAGTGTCTCCAGGCTGGAAACTGCGCGTATTGCTGGCCCAGGCGCTGTTCTCCGACCCTGAAGTGCTGTTGCTCGACGAACCGACCAACCACTTGGACATCAACACCATCCGCTGGCTGGAAAACATCCTGACCCAGCGCTCCAGCCTGATGATCATCATCTCTCACGACCGTCACTTCCTGAACAGCGTGTGCACCCACATGGCTGACCTGGACTACGGCGAGCTGCGCCTGTTCCCGGGCAACTACGACGAGTACATGACCGTGGCGACCCAGTCCCGCGAGCAACTGCTGTCGGACAACGCCAAGAAGAAGGCGCAGATCTCCGAATTGCAATCCTTCGTCAGCCGCTTCTCGGCCAACGCCTCGAAAGCCAAGCAGGCCACCTCCCGTGCCAAGGCGATCGACAAGATCCAGCTGGCCGAAGTCAAGCCATCGAGCCGGGTGAGCCCGTTCATCCGTTTCGAGCAGAACAAGAAGCTGCACCGCCAGGCCGTCATGGTCGAAAAAATGGCCAAAGGCTTCGACGGCAAACCGCTGTTCAAGGACTTCAGCTTCCAGGTCGAAGCCGGCGAGCGCGTGGCGATCATCGGCCCGAACGGTATCGGCAAGACCACCCTGCTGCGCACCCTGGTCAACGAACTGACCCCGGACGCCGGCAGCATCAAGTGGACCGACGCCGCGGAACTGGGCTACTACGCCCAGGACCACGCCCACGACTTCGAAGATGATGTGACCCTGTTCGACTGGATGGGCCAGTGGACCCAGGGCGAGCAAATGATCCGTGGCACCCTGGGCCGCATGCTGTTCTCCAACGACGAGATCCAGAAATCGGTCAAGGTGATTTCCGGTGGTGAGCAGGGCCGCATGCTGTTCGGCAAGCTGATCCTGCAAAAGCCGAACGTACTGATCATGGACGAACCGACCAACCACTTGGACATGGAATCCATCGAAGCGCTGAACCTGGCGCTGGAGAACTACCCGGGCACGCTGATCTTCGTCAGCCACGACCGTGAGTTCGTCTCGTCCCTGGCCACCCGCATCATCGAGTTGAGCGCCACCGGGGTGATCGACTTCAGCGGCACCTATGACGATTACCTGCGCAGCCAGGGTGTGGTGTTTTAAGAGCAGCCATTAGCTGCAAGCTGTAAGAAGAAGCCCTGTCCATCGTGACGGGGCTTTTTGCTTTTTTATGTAGGAGCGAGCTTGCTCGCGAAGAACTTAATAACACCGCAGTAAATCAGGCTGAACGCGTTATCGTTGATGATTTTCGCGAGCAAGCTCGCTCCTACAGAAAGGCAGGTTATGCCATCATGCCCGCACCGCCCGCCCGCGAACGAGTGCCCATGCCTGCCGCCGCCCCCAACTCGATATCGATCACCCTGCAGATCGTCTCCATCGTTTTCTACACCTTCATCGCGTTTATCTGCATCGGCCTTCCGATCGCGGTCATCCCTGGCTATGTGCATGAACAATTGGGTTTCAGCGCAGTAGTGGCCGGGATCACCATCGGTTCGCAATACCTGGCGACGCTACTCAGCCGCCCAATGGCCGGGCGCATGTCAGACAACGTCGGCACCAAGCGTGCGATTGTGCTGGGCTTGGCCGGGATTCTGCTGAGTGGTGTACTGACGTTCTTCGCCACGCTGCTGGCAAGCCTGCCAACGTTGAGCCTGGGTATCCTGATCGTCGCGCGACTGCTGCTGGGCGTGGCCCAGGGCCTGATCGGCGTGGGCACCATCAGTTGGTGCATGGGCGCCGTTGGTGCGGAGCACACCGCACGGTCGATCTCGTGGAATGGCATCGCCTCCTACGGTGCCATCGCCATTGGCGCACCGCTTGGCGTGGTGATGGTTGCGGAATATGGCTACAACAGCCTCGGCATCGCACTGACAGTATTGTCTGCGTTGGGGCTCGTACTGATCCGCAATAAACCGTCGGTGCCGGTGGTGCGCGGTGAACGGCTGCCGTTCTGGGCGGTGTTCGGACGTATCGCGCCGTTTGGCGCCAGCCTGTGCCTGGCCTCGATTGGCTACGGCACCCTCACTACCTTTATCACCCTGTACTACCTCAATCGCGGCTGGGCCGGCGCGGCGTACTGCCTCACGGTATTCGGCGTGTGCTTTATCCTGTCGCGACTGGTGTTTATCTCTGCCATCAGCCGTTTCGGCGGTTTCCGCGCAGCCATTGCCTGCATGACCATCGAGACCCTCGGCCTGACCCTGCTGTGGCTGGCGCCGTCTACCGGCGTAGCATTGATTGGCGCCGGCCTGACCGGCTTTGGCTTGTCGCTGGTGTACCCGGCGCTGGGTGTGGAAGCCATCAAGCAGGTGCCCAACAGCAGCCGTGGCGCTGGGCTGAGTGCGTATGCGGTGTTTTTTGACCTGGCCCTGGCGATTGCCGGGCCGTTGATGGGCGCCGTGGCGTTGAACCTCGGCTACGGCTGGATTTTCTTCTGCGCGGCGCTGTTGTCGGTCACCGCCCTGGGCGTGACCCTGTTGCTGATGCGCCGTGCTTATTGATCAGCCGTCTGCAAACCGGCGCGAGTGGGTTGGCCGAGTGTGTGGGTGAAGAACCGCCCCGCCTCGGAGATCAAGTCGCGGTGAATGCCTTCGCGGTCCACACCATCGGCATCGGTACAAATCGCCGGCATCGTCGCCAACTGGTCGCTGTCACACGGCGACAGGAACACAAAGTGCCCCGCCCCTGCCAATAGCTTGAAGTCCGGAGGCTCCGGCAGTTTGCGCGCCAACGCAGCCGCGTTCTTGTCCACCGCCACCAGTTTGTCGCCATCACCACTGTAGAGCAGCACCGGCACATGCACATCGGCTAGAGTGTGGCGACCGAACATCAGGCTCAGCGGTGCCATCAACATCAGGGCATGAATGCGCGGGTCGGATTGCGGTTGCAGGTCATCACGGTCCACCACCAGTTCGCCTTTGGTGGTGCAGGCGTCGCGATCTTCGGGGCGCTCCTGGCAGTAACGGCGCAGGCGGTCGAAGTCCGGCTTGGCGCCAGCCAGAATCAGCGCGGTCTCACCCCCGGCTGAGTAACCAATGACACCCACCTGATCCACGTTGACGAACGGCGACAGCATCGGGTCGCCGAGAGTGGCAGTGATCGCTTCGGAAATCTGGATCGGCCGGCCGTACAGGTTGCTTACCGTACCCAGGCGGCTGTGATCCTTGTAGTTGTCACCTGGATGCAGCACGGCCACCACCACAAAACCCTTGCGCGCCAGCGAAGTGGCCAGGTCATGCAGGGCCAATGGCGTACCGGTGTTGCCATGGGACAACATCAGCATTGGAAACCGGCCGATGGCGATCTTGGAGTCTTCGGTGGCGGCGACGTGATAAGCCCCCACCTGCGTGGTGTGTTCAAGACCGGTAGAGGGATAGAAGGCGATCGCCTTCATCGGTTGCAAGTCCAGCGGATCGAGAAACGTCATGCGATGGAAGCCCACACTCCAGTGAGGGTGCGGCGCAGGTGCGGCGTGCACTGAAATCAGGCCGCCGAGCAGGGAAAGAACCATAACAGCACAAAGACGCATCATGGGGATGTCCACCTTTGCTGCGTGAGAACCGACATATCGAAAAAAGTCCAGGGTGTTAAACCCATGCTTGCACAACCTGGGCCAAAGTAATGACAGCGCACAAACGAAAAAACTCCGTACTCCGTTCGTTTTGAGGCGAGCAGAATACAGAGTTTAGGCGCCCGGCTTCAGAATGAAACCGAGAGAAGGCGGAATTTACACAAGCCTTACGCGGCGGCGAACAATTGTTCGTTGATGACTACGTTGGCGTCGTTCAGGGACTTGCTGCGCACTTCATCACCGTAGGCCAGGCCTTCGGCACGCACGATTTCGATATCAGTGATACCCAGGAAGCCAAACAGCAGCTTCAGGTAGCCTTCGTGGGCAGCGCCCGAGGCCTGGCCGGCGTGCAGGCCGCCTGCAGTGGACACGATGATGACTTTCTTGTTGCCGCACAGGCCTTCAGGGCCAGCTTCGCTATAGCGGAAGGTCTGACCGGCGACGGCGATACGGTCGATCCAGGCTTTCAACTGGGTCGGAATGGTGAAGTTGTACATCGGCGCACCGACCACTACCGCGTCGGCAGCGAGGAACTCAGCCAGCGACGAAGCGCTCAGGTCAGCCTCATGCTTCTGCGCGGCATCACGCAGCTCAGCGGCAGTGCCCAGGGCACCGAGGGTCGCGCCGGAAAAGTGGTTGATGCCTTCGCTGGCCAGGTCACGGTAGGTCACTTCCACACCCGGTTCAGCCGCTTGCCAGGCCTTGACCACGCCCGCGCTGAGCTGACGGGACGCCGAGTTGTCGCCGAGGATGCTGGAATCGATATGCAACAGTTTCATGCGGGATCTCCAAGTGAGGATCGCGGTGAGGCGATCAAGTGAGGTTAATCCTACAGATGATCCGAATAAAGGATTAGACCGTTGAAACGCGACTGTTTGTCCCGCCAGTGAGACAATCCAACCACAGCATGGCCTGATCCAGCCGAGTTATTGCCCAATCCTCTGCAACGCTGGATTTGGCGACAGCTTCGCTGCATTCTCGCCGCCATTGCGATCACCATTGAGCCCGCCATGCAGCCACACGCCCCTGCCCTGACCAAGGGCCTGACCCTGATACTCGCCATCTGCTGCGGGTTTTCGGTCGCCACGATTTACTACAACCAGGCCATGCTGCCGCTGATTGCGGACACATTTGGGGTGTCCACCGCCCATGTCGGGCAGATCGCGATGCTCACGCAGTTGGGTTACGCCTGCGGGCTGTTGCTGTTTGTACCGCTGGGCGACCGCATCAGCCGTCGCACCTTGATTCTTGCGGTGTTGTGCCTGAACTTTGCCAGCCTGCTGGCCTCGGCCACCGCACCCTCCTATGCCGGGTTGCTGGTGGCGAGCGTGCTGCTGGGCCTCTCGGGTATCAGCGCCCAAGTGATCATCCCCGCCGCGTCCGACCTCAGTGACCCCACGCAAAAAGGTGCGGTGCTTGGCCTGATGGTCAGCGGCCTGTCCGCCGGTGGCCTGCTGGCGCGTACCGTGAGCGGCGTGGTCAGCGGCTGGCTGGGCTGGCGCGGCATGTTCGCCCTCGCCGCCGCACTGGATGTGCTGCTGTTCATGGCGATCCTGACGCGCATGCCCGCCTCGGTCTCCACCAGCAAACTGGCCTACGGGGCCTTGCTCAAGTCCCTGTGGGGCCTGGCGACGCAGTACCCCGCCCTGCGTCAATCGGCGATCAAGGCTGCGCTGGTATTTGGTGCGCTGAACGTGTTCTGGGGCTCAATGGCCGCGCTGCTGGCCGCGGCACCCTACGGGTTCTCCAGCGCCCAGGCGGGCCTGCTCGGGTTGTCCGCCATCGTCGGCATTCTCTGCGCCTCGACCATCGGCCGGCAGACTCGGCGCCACGGCGGTTTGCTGGAATGGCTCGGTATTACTACCGTGCTGGCGGCCTTCGTGCTGATCTACCTGTTCGGCCCCCAGGGCTGGTGGTGGCCGATCCTGATCGCGGCGACCTTCCTCGACCTCGGCAACCGCATCAACCAGCTCGCCAATCAGACCCGCGTGCTGGCCCTGGAGCCGGCCGCCACCAGCCGCCTGAACACCGTTTTCATGGTGGTCTACTTCATCGGAGGCGCCCTGGGCTCGGCCAGCGGCGCCTTTGCCTCAGCGCACTACGGCTGGCAAGGACAGGCGCTGACCGGCGCAGCATTCGCCGGGTTGGCGCTGCTGCTGACCCTGCTCAATGGGACGACACGTATATCGACGCCGACGTAGGCGCCGGCAACGCATAGGTGCGTTTCATCCACTGGATTTCTGCCTGGGGCGTGCGCCCGAAGAAGCGTTTGAACTCGCGACTGAACTGCGACGCGCTTTCATAGCCGACCTTGGCACTCGCCGTGGCGGCGGTGATATCGCTGCGCAGCATCAGCAAACGCGCCTGGTGCAGACGCGTGGACTTGAGGTACTGCATTGGCGAGGTGTCGGTGACCGTGCGGAAATGCGCGTGAAAGCTCGGCACACTCATCATCGCCTCCCGGGCCAACGCCTCCACGTCCAGATGCTGGGCATAACACCCATGGATCTTGCGAATCGCCCGCGCCACCTTGCCGAACTGCCCCTGGCGATTCAACGCGGCGCGCATCGAACCGCCCTGCTCGCCCGTGAGGATCCGGTAGTAGATTTCGCGCATCAGCGCCGGGCCGAGGATGTGCGCGTCCATCGGCGTACGCATGGCTTGCAGGAAGCGCAACAACGACTCACCGAGCAAGTCATCCATGGGCGATGAATACATGCCGCGCGGCTTGGCGTCGACCAGCGCCGGAAACTCATCCAGCGCCACCATCAGCTCCGCCGCGAGGGTGAAGTCCAGGCGCAGATACACCCCCAGCATCGGCTCGGCTTCACTGGCGTCGGTCTCCATGGTGAACGGCACCGGCACTGACACCACCAAATAGTGCTGGGCGTCGTACAGGTAAACCTCATCCCCCAGATATCCGCGCTTGCGCCCCTGGCAGACAATCACGATGCCGGGGTCGTACAGCACCGGCACACGCTGCAACGGGCGGTTGGAGCGCAGGAAGCGCACGTCGTCCAGTGCGCTCAGGTTATAGCCCTCGACAGGCGCCAGGGTGTCCATCAGCGCGACGATTCTGTCTGTACGGTCCATGGATCCGGGCCTCTGTGCAAAGTGCCACGGTAACGCGCAATCCACATCCACGCTACGTCCTCATAGGAATAGGCAATCAGCACATTGGAATGGATATTCGCTCAAACACTGTCTCTGCGTAGCCTGAAACAGCACTTTCAGCCCTCGGAGATTCCCCATGCTTATCGTCTACAACCCTGCTACCGGTGAAGAAGTCGGCCGCGTCGCCCAGAACACCACCAGCCAGGTCAAGGCCGCCGTCGACCGTGCCTGCGCCGCCTTTCCCGCATGGTCCTCCAGGCTGGCCAAGGAGCGCAGCGACCTCCTGCGCCGCTGGCACGACGCGGTCAAGGCCGACAAGGAAGCCTTCGCCGAATTGCTCTGCCGCGAAAACGGCAAATGCCTCAGTGAAGCCCGTGGCGAGATCGACTACGGCCTGGGTTTTATCGAGTGGTATGCCGAAGAGGCCAAACGCGTGTACGGCGACACGATCCCCACCCATGACCGCAACGCCAATGTGCTGGTGACCAAGGAAGCCATCGGCCCGGTCGCCGCGATCACCCCATGGAATTTCCCGTTCATGATGATCACCCGCAAGGTCGCCACGGCCCTGGCCGCCGGTTGCACCATGGTGATCAAGCCTGCCGAGGATACGCCGCTCACCGCGTTCAAATTGCTCGAATACGCCCGCAAAGCCGGGATCGCGGAAGGCGTGCTGGAGGTTGTAGTGGGCGATCCCAAGGCGATCGGCCTGATCCTCACGAGCGACCCGCGCATCCGCAAAATCTCGTTTACCGGCTCCACCGGCGTTGGCAAATTGCTCGCCGCACAATGCGCGGCGAGCATCAAGAAGATGACCCTGGAATTGGGCGGCAATGCGCCGTTTATCGTGTTCCAGGACGCCAACCTGGATGAGGCGGTGAAGGGGCTGGTCGGTGCCAAGCTGCGCAACTCCGGCCAGGTATGCATCTCGCCGAACCGGATCTTTGTGCAGCACAGCATCCTCGACGACTTCATCACGCGCGTGAAGCACGCCGTGGCCGAGATCGAAGTGGACCAGGGCCTGCGTGAAGGCTTTGTGGTCGGCCCGCTGGTCAATCAAGCGGGTTTTGACAAGGTCGTGCGCCTGGTGGAGGCCGCCAAGGCTGCCGGAGCCAGCGTGCTTATGGGCGGCAAACCCCACGCCAAGGACGGCCTGTTCTACGAGCCGACGATATTGACCGGCTTGCAGGACGACTCCCCCCTGGCCACCGAGGAGATCTTCGGGCCGGTGTTCGCCATCTACTCGTTCAAGGACGAAGCAGAAGTGATCGCCCGCGCCAACCAGACGGAATTCGGCCTGGTCGCCTATGCCTACACCAGCGCACTGGGGCGCTCGTTGCGCCTGTCGCGCCAGTTGGAGGCTGGCATGGTGATTCTCAACTCAGGGTCGGTCGGCACTGCCTCGGTGCCGTTTGGCGGGATCAAGCAGTCCGGGTATGGCCGTGAAGGCAGCTACTACGGGATCGAAGAGTACGTGCAGGTGAAGTATGTGTTGATGGCAGGCGCGCAGTTCTAACGCTCGCTGCACACCTGTAGGAGCGAGCTTGCTCGCGAAAATCCCGAGAACACCGCGATAAACCCGGTGCGCTGCGTTATCGTTGACGTTTTTCGCGAGCAAGCTCGCTCCTACAGTTCCCCCCGAGGCGGATCATGCAAGACCTCAACGACCTCTACTATTTCGCCAAAGTCGTCGAAGCCGGCGGTTTCGCCGCCGCCGGCCGGCTGCTGGGGATTCCCAAGTCGCGGCTGTCACGGCGTATCGCCGAGCTGGAAGAGCGCCTCGGCGCGCGCCTGCTGCAACGCACCACCCGCCAACTTACCCTCACCGCTGTCGGCGAGCGCTACCTGCGTCATTGCCAGGCGATGCTGCTGGAAGCGGAAATGGCCGATGAGGCCGTGGCCAGCATGTCCAGCGAGCCCCGTGGGCGACTGCGGGTGAGCTGCCCGGTGGGCATGGCCCAGCACATCCTGCCGGAGCTGGTCGCCGGTTTTCTTGCCGCCCACCCTCAGGTGCAGTTGGAGATGACCCTGGTCAACCGCCGCGTCGACCTGGTGGCCGAAGGCATCGACGTGGCCTTGCGCGTGCGCGAACTCGGCGATGAAGACCCGCTGTTGGTGACCAAACGCCTGCGCCAGGCCCAGACCGTGCTGGTGGCCAGCCCCGCACTGATGCTCGGGCGCCAGGTCGCGACCCTGGATGACCTCAAGCAGTTGCCGATTCTCGGCGCGCTGGAGGCGGACCGCCTGGTGCATCAACGCATTCTCGACCCCCAGGGCAACGCCCACGACCTGGCGATGGAAGCCCGCCTGGGTATCGACGACTTTATCGTGCGCAAAGCCAGCGCCATCATGGGCCTGGGCTTTACCGTACTGCCGATGATGTACTGCGAAGAGGAACTGGCGAACGGCCGATTGGTGCAACTGCTGCCCGAATGGTCGTTGCCCGGCGGTTGGCTGCAGGCGGTCTACCCGCATCGGCGCGGCGTGCTGCCGGCGATCCGGGCTTGGATCGACTACCTTGAGGAAGGCTTCAAAGGCTGTGGAGACCGCTTGCTATGAAGATGACCGAAGCACAAGTCGCGGCGTTCTGCCTGGCACTGCCCGGCGCGCGCGAAGACTACAAATGGGGTGGCGTGCGGGTGTTCTCGATTGCCGGCAACAAGATGTTCGCCCTGCAAAACCTGCGCGGTGACTCGCTGGCGTTCAAGGTCGACAAGGAACTGTTCCTGGGCCATGTGGACCGCCCGGGCATCCACCCGGCGCCGTACCTGGCACGAGCGCAGTGGATCATCATGAACACGCCCTACCCGCTGGGCGCCGAAGAACTGCGTGGCTTATTGCAACGCTCCCACCAGTTGGTAGTGAGCAAGTTGCCCAAGCGCACGCAGGTCGGATTGCTGCTAGAGGACTGAGAGCAAAGTGCCGCCGAGGAACAACTGGTCCAGCCAGAACACCTCATGCAGCAACACGATCACCCAGAACAGCACCTGGTAAGACACCTTGCGCGTCTTGTGCCGAAACACCTGCTGGGCAATCAACGCCCCCGGCCAGCCGCCCGCCAGCTCCACGGCGTGCAGGATGTTTTCCGGGGTACGCCAGCGGTCGGTCTGCGCCTTGCGCTTGTCGCTCCAGTACAGGAAAAACGCGATCACGCTGACCACGCCATAGGCCGCCAGCGGGATCAGCGTCTCGCCGCGATACCAGGCCAGCGCGGCCCCTATCAACGGCGCCGCGCACAACACTATAAAGATCGCCGCCTTCAAGCGCGGATACTGGATGTTCAAGGCTTGACCGCCGTCCAGTCGATCCAGCCGAACTGCCAGGTCGCCAGGATCAGCAGGCCGAACGCAATCCGGTACCAGGCAAATGCCGCATAGCTGTGGCTGGCGATGAACTTGAGCAAGCCCTTGACCGCGATCATCGCGAAGATGAACGAGGTCACGAAGCCGATGGCGAACACCGGGAAATCCGCCGGCTGGAACAGGTCACGGTACTTGTAGCCCGAATACAGCGCAGCACCGACCATGGTCGGCATGGCCAGGAAGAACGAAAACTCGGTCGCGGTCTTGCGCGACAGGCCGAACAGCAGGCCGCCAATGATGGTCGCACCGGAGCGCGAAGTGCCGGGGATCATGGCCAGGCACTGGGCGAAGCCGATCTTGATCGCATCTTTCCAGGTGATCTCGTCAACGGACTCGGCGTGGGTCCGGTGCTGGCGCCGCTCGGCCCACAACATGATGATGCCGCCGACCACCAGGGCGGTCGCCACGGTGATCGGGTTGAACAGGTAGTGCTTGATCAGGTCGGCGAAGATCACCCCCAATACCACTGCCGGCAACACGGCAATGATCAGGTTGACCGTAAAGCGCTGGGCATTGCGCTGGCTCGGCAAACCGATGACCACGTCGAGGATCTTGCGGCGAAACTCCCAGACCACGGCGAGGATCGCACCCAGCTGGATGATGATGTTGAAGGCCTCGAAACGCTCGCCGCCGAAGCCGATCAAGTCGGCAACGATGATCTGGTGGCCGGTGCTGGAAATCGGCAGGAACTCGGTCAACCCCTCCACAACGCCAAGAATCAATGCCTGTATGGCGGTCCAAAAATCCATGCTTCCCCCAAAGGTCTTGCTCTATGGCAAGCCTTGTTGATCTTTTTAATGGTTCACTGACGACAAGACCCGGGGCTGATTCTCAACCCCGGCACGCAAAAATCTTGTGAAAAATCAGACAGTATTCAGGTTTTCCGAATACAGGCCGAAAGCCTATCAGACAAGGCGGAAAAGTCGATGCGGCGCCCACAATTATAAAAAGCACGGAGTGACAGGACGATGAACAGTTTGCGCAATATGTCGATCAGCCGGCGTCTCTGGCTGATCCTGATAGTCGCCGTGCTGATGCTGCTGGCCCTGGGTTTGCTGATGCTCAAGCAGATCCACGGCGACCTTTACCAGGCCAAGCGCCAACAGACCCAACACGTGGTGCAGACCGCCAGCGGGATCCTGACGTTTTATCACGGCCTCGAAACCACTGGTGTGATGACCCGCGAAGCGGCCCAGAAACAAGCCCTGAGTGCCGTGCGCGGTTTGCGCTACGACCATGACGACTACTTTTGGATCAACGACCTCACGCCCGTGATGATCATGCACCCGGCCAACCCCAAGCTCGACGGCCAGAACCTCTCGGCCATCCGCGACCCCGACGGGTTTGCGGTGTTCAACGAATTCGTGAGCCTGGCCAAGGCCAAGGGCGCCGGCATCGTCAACTATCGCTGGCCAAAACCCGGTGCCGAAGCGCCGGTGGCCAAGACCTCGTACATCCAACTGTTCGAGCCGTGGGGCTGGATCATCGGTTCCGGCGTGTACGTGGACGATGTGCAGGCCGAGTTCAGCGGCCAGGTGTGGAAAGCCTCGTTTATCGGCCTGGGTATCGCGGTGCTCATGGCGTTGCTGGTGGCGCTGATCGCCCGCAGCATCGTGCGCCCGTTGCAGGACGCGGTGAACGCCATGGGCAACATCGCCAGCGGCGAAAGCGACCTGACCCGCAGCCTCGACACCCACGGCCAGGACGAAGTCACCCAACTGGCCCGGCACTTCAACAGCTTCACCGCCAAGCTGCGCCAGGTGGTCAGCCAGTTGCAGGAATGCGCCAACGCCCTGGGCCAGTCGTCCCAGGAACTGGGCACCAATGCGACCCAGGCCCATGATCGCAGCCAGCAACAGTCCCAGCAGATGGAACTGGTGGCCACCGCCATCAACCAAGTCACCTACGGCGTGCAGGACGTGGCCAAGAACGCCGAACACGCCGCCAGCGAAATGCGCGACGCCCAGGCCCAGGCGCAGCAAGGCCAGGTCAATATCGACGGCAGCCTGCAGCAGATCGACCAGCTCTCCGGCACCATCAGCCAGGCGGTGGAGGTGATCCGCACCCTGTCCGCCGAAAGCACCCAGATCGGCAGCGTGCTCGAAGTGATCCGCTCGATTGCCGACCAGACCAACCTGCTGGCCCTCAACGCCGCGATCGAGGCAGCCCGCGCCGGCGAGCAAGGCCGTGGCTTTGCGGTGGTGGCCGATGAAGTGCGGCTGCTGGCCCAGCGCACACAAAAGTCCACCGCCGAGATCCAGGGCATGATCGAGCGCCTGCAAGGCCACTCGGAGGCCGCGGTCAAGGTGATCAGCGACAGCCACAGCGCCTCGCAACTGACCATCGAGCAAGCCGGCCAGGCCGGGGCCAGCCTGACCGCCATCGGCCAGGCGCTGCGCAACCTCAACGGCCTCAACGCCTCGATTGCCAGTGCGACGCTGCAGCAGGCCCATGTGGTGGAAGACATCAACCAGAACGTTACCCAGGCGGCGGGTTTGTCCCACAGCACGGCGCTGGCGGCGGAGCAGTCGAGTGTGGCGAGTGCGCAGTTGCGTGGCCTGAGTGAACAGCTTGACGGCCTGTTGCGCCAATTCAAAGTCTGATGCCGCTTCTGGCGAGCCCGCTTGTTGTGGTGAGCGGGCTTGCCCCGCGCTGGGCTGCGCAGCAGCCCCAATAAATACGCCGCGTACTGCCTGACAGTAGGCGGTGCCGGATTTCAGGGCTGCTACGCAGCCCAACGCGGGGCAAGCCCGCTCGCCACGACAAGCCCGTTCATTACAGAGATAATGCCTACGCCAATCTTCTTTGGTTACAATCCCCGCCCTCTCCAACTTTCCCAAGGAACCACCATGTCCGGGCTTGAACTGTTCGCCGCCGCCCTCGGGGTGATCGCGGTATGGCTGACGGTCAAGCAAAACCCCTGGTGCTGGCCAATCGGGCTGGTGATGGTGTTGCTGTACACCTGGGTGTTCTTCGACGTAAAGCTCTATTCCGACATGCTTTTGCAGGTGGTCTACGCCGCGCTGCAGGTCTACGGGTGGTGGCAGTGGACCCGCGCCGGCGAGGTCAAGCAAGGACGCCAGGTCACCAGCCTGGGAGTGCCGGCGATCATCGCCAGCCTGGCCGTGGGTGCGGTGGGCAGCCTGCTGCTCGGCGCTGCCATGGCCCACTGGACCGATGCCGCGCAGCCCTGGCTCGACGCCGCCCTCACCGGCTTCAGCCTGGTGGCGCAGATGTGGATGGCACAGAAGCGCGTGCAGTGCTGGCCACTGTGGATCGCCGTGGATGTGATCTTCGTCGGGTTGTTCCTCTACAAAGGCCTCTACCTTACCGCCGCGCTCTACGCGCTATTCACCGTGATTGCCGTGCAAGGCTGGCGTGAATGGCGCGCCGACCCGGCGTTGCACGCATGAAGGTGGTGGTACTGGCCGGCCCGGAATCCAGCGGCAAAAGCTGGCTGGCGGCAGAGTTGCAAGCGCATTTCGGCGGGTTGATGGTCGGTGAATACGTACGCCATTTCATCGATCACCATCAGCGCGACACCACCCTGGCCGACATCCCGGCCATTGCCCGTGGTCAACTGGCCTGGGAAGACGCCGCCCGCGCCCGGCAGCCCGAACTGCTGATCCTCGACACGCACCTGCTGACCAACAAACTCTGGAGCCAGACCCTGTTCGGCGACTACCCCGCCTGGCTCGACAGCGAACTGCTGGCCCGCCACTACGACCTGCACCTGCTGCTCTCGCCGGACGATGTGGAATGGACCGCCGACGGCCAGCGCTGCCAGCCGGACCTGGCCGACCGCCAGGCGTTTTTCCAGTGCAGCCTGGAGTGGATGCAGCAGCATCAACAGGCGGTGCTGGTGATACGAGGGGATTGGCAAGCGCGCCGAACGGCGGCGTTTGCTGCGGTAGAGAAGCTACTGTAGGAGCGAGCTTGCTCGCGAAAAACGCAAGGGCACCGCGATAATCCAGAACGCCCGCGTTATCGTTGACGTTCTTCGCGTGCAAGCTCGCTCCTACAGTGAGCTACAGCGTTTAGTAACCCAGGGACAGGCCGGTATTGCGACGCGGGTCATTCGCCCCATAGAAGCGGTTGTTACCCACCGGCTTGCCATCCAGCGACGGTGCGCCGACCAAGATCGCCGCCAAGTGGTTGGCATCCTGCGGCCCGGCAAACTTGTGACCCCAGCTTTCGAGGATCTTCTGGGTGTCCGGGCTCACTGCAAACCGCTCGAGGTTGGTGGTTTCCGGCATCCACTGCTGGTGGAAACGCGGCGCGTCCACGGCTTCCTGGATGTTCATCTTGTAGTCGATGACATTCAGGATAGTCAGCAAGGTCGCGGTAATGATGCGGCTGCCACCTGGCGTACCGACGACCATCACGGCCTTGCCGTCCTTGGTCACGATGGTCGGGCTCATCGACGACAGCGGCGCCTTGCCCGGTGCGATGGCGTTGGCTTCACCCTGGACCAGGCCGTACATGTTCGGCACGCCGACCTTGACGGTGAAGTCGTCCATTTCATCGTTGAGGATCACCCCGGTCTTGCTCGCCATCACGCCCGCACCGAACCAGTCGTTGAGGGTGTAGGTGACGGACACCGCGTTGCCCCACTTATCGACGATGGAGTAGTGAGTGGTGTTGTTGCCTTCATGGGGCGACACACCTGGCTTGATCGCCTGGGAGTCACCGGCTTTTTGCGGCTCGATGGCGTCACGCAGTTTGGCCGCGTAGTTTTTGTCCAGCAGGTGTTCGATCGGGTTCTTCACGAAGTCCGGGTCACCGAGGTAGCTGTTGCGGTCCACATAGGCGTGGCGCATGGCCTCAATCTGGTAGTGCAGACCCTGGGCCGAGTGATAGCCCAGGTCGGCCATCGGGTAGCCTTCGAGGATGTTCATGATCTGGCAGATCACCACGCCGCCCGAGCTGGGAGGCGGTGCCGAAACGACATGGTAGCCACGGTAGTCGCACTCGATAGGCGCCAGTTCGCGGGTCTTGTACTTGTCGAGGTCGGCCTGGGTGATGATGCCCTTGCCGGCCTGGCTGGAATCCACCAGCGCCTTGGCCACCCAGCCTTTATAGAAACCGTCGCTGCCCTTGGCCGAGATTTCCTTGAGGGTCTTGGCCAGGTCCTTCTGCACCAACTTCTGGCCGACCTGCATCGGCTGGCCGTTGTGCAGGAAGATTGCGCGCATGTCCTTGTCTTTTTCAAACTCGCCGGTGGCTGTGTGCAGCAGGTCAATGTCGCCCTGCTCCAGCGCAAAGCCGTTTTCCGCCAGCTTGATCGCCGGGGCGATGACCTGGGCACGCTTGAGGGTGCCGTATTTGCTCAGCGCCAGCTCCATGCCCGACACGGTGCCGGGCACGCCGACAGCCAGGTGGCCCTTGGCGCTGAGGCCGTCGATGACGTTGCCGTCCTTGTCCAGGTACATGTCGGCGGTGGCCGCCAACGGGGCTTTTTCGCGGAAGTCGAGGAAGGTCTTGCGCCCGTCCGCCAGTTGCACGGTCATGAAACCGCCGCCGCCCAGATTGCCCGCCGCCGGGTACACCACCGCCAGCGCATAGCCCACGGCCACGGCAGCGTCGACCGCATTACCGCCGGCCTTGAGTACGTCGACACCCACATGAGTTGCCAAATGCTGGGCCGTTACCACCATGCCATTTTCACCGGCCACCGGGGCCTGGGAGGCGGCTTGCACACCACTGACGGTCAACACCAGGGCTGTGGCAATCAAGGTACGGCTGAAAGGTTGGTATTTCATCCATGGCTACTCTAGTTATTGAGACGCACCAAAATAGCCCGTTGCGGGTTTAATCCCCAGCGCAATGGCGTTTTTATTACAGAACTTGTCGGTCATAGAACGGACGTGAAAAAGCCCATGCTATATTTCGCGCCCTGACTGTCCTGCAAGGCGCTCTGACATGGTGATCAAGAAGACCGGCATCCGCGCCCAACAGGCCGACCAGACCCGCGCGCGCATCCTCCAGGCGGCGGTCAAGGTGTTCACCCGTGACGGTTATTCCGGCGGGCGTGTCGACACCATTTCCAAGGAAGCCGACTCCAACGACCGCATGCTTTATTACTATTTCGGCAGCAAGGAACACCTGTTCGTCTGCGTGCTGGAACACATCTATGAGCAGTTCAACAAAGCCGAAAGCAAGCTCAAGCTGGACCTGGACGCACCGGAGCAGGCCCTGCGCGACCTGGTGGCGTTTATCTGGAATTACTACGTCAAGCACCCGGAATTCGTGGCGATCCTGAGCATCGAAAACCTGCACCAGGGCAAGCATGCCCAGCAATCCGGCGAGATGCGCAGGTTGTCCGGGGAAGCCGTGGGCGTCTTGAAGCCGATCATCGAAGCTGGCCAGGCCCAGGGCGTGTTTCGCCAGGATATCGACCTCAAGCACGTGTACTTGATGATCGCCTCGCTCTGCTACTTCTATAACTCCAACCGGCATACCCTCAGCTCATTCCTCGGTGAGGACCTGGCGAACAAAGGGCAGCAACAGAATTGGCTGAGTTTTATCAGTGATTTAGTGATACGTGGCGTCACCCCGCCCTCCCTGTAAACACCCAATCAAAATGTGGGAGGGGGCTTGCCCCCGATACAGGTACATCAGCCAGCCTATGTCTAGCTGACCCACCGCCATCGGGGGCAAGCCCCCTCCCACCTGTTTTACCCCATTGCGTCAATGGGTACCGGGGTTGGCGCGCAGATGCGCCACCTTCTGCTCCACCCCCTTCCACTGCGGCGCATTCGGCGCAAATTGCCCGCGCAGATACGCCACCAGATCCGCCACCTGGCTGTTCGACAAACTGTCCTTGAACCCCGGCATATACCCCAGGTCCTTGGTCGCCGGGTTACTGATGCCTTGCAGAATCACCTTGATCAGGTTATCCGGCTGGTCGCTGTGCACATTGGTATTGGTCGCCAGCGACGGGCTCACCCCAAACAGCTTCGGTCCCAGCCCATCGGCATGGCAGGCCTTGCATGAACCTTCAAATACGCGTCGGCCATTGGGATTCGGCACGCTGACCGCGGCCGCCACCTGGGCCTCGGCTGCGGCTTCGCCATTGAGCGATGCCAGGTACACCGCCATGGCGCGAATATCCGCCTTGGGCAGTTTCGACAACTCACTCACCACCGGCCCCATCGGGCCTGCGGCCACGCCATGGGCATCGGAATAGCCGGTACTCAAGTAGGTGAACAACTGATCTTCGGTCCATGGCGTCGGCGCCTTCGACAGCCCTGTCAACGCTGGCGCCTCCCAGCCATCGACCATGCCGCCCGCCAGGAACGCCTTGCCGCCCTTCTCCGCGCCCATCCAATTGCGCGGTGAATGACAGGCCGCACAATGCCCCAGGCCATTGACCAGGTAATTGCCGCGATTCCATTGCTCGCCACGTTCAGGCCGCGGGGTGATTTCGCCACGCCGCAGGTTCAACGCGTTCCACCCCGCCATCAACGGCCGGATATTGAACGGAAAGCGCATGGCATTCGGCGTCGGCGCCTGGCTCACCGGCGCCTGGGACATCAGGTAGGCATACAGCGCCTGCATGTCCGCATCGTTGATATTGCGAAACGCCGTGTAGGGAAATGCCGGGTACAGGTTGCGCCCGTCGCGGCCAATGCCCTCGCGCATCGCGCGCTCGAACGCCGGGTACGACCAGGCACCGATTCCGGTCTTCACATCCGGAGTGATATTGCTGCTGTACAGCGTGCCGAAGGGGGTTTCCATCGCCAGCCCACCGGCATTGGTCGCACCGCCCGGTGCCGTATGGCACACCGCGCAATCACCGACTGCCGCGAGTAAGCGCCCGCGCTCCAGGGTGGCCTTGGACCAGGTGCCGGCGCTGGGCGGCGCAATCGGGGCGATTTCATTATGGAAGGGCCAGGCCGTCGCCAACACCGCGCCCAGGGTGGCGAACAGCGCGCCGAACCACCATTTGCGCCGTTTCTCCGGCGACTTGGCCGGCTCGCCCAAGGTGCCCGCATTCAGCGCCGCCAATACGCGCTCCGGGGTGATCGGCAACTCGCGAAACCGAATGCCGGTGGCGTCGTAGATCGCATTGGCAATCGCCGCCGCACTGGGCACCGACGCCGACTCACCGGCGCCCATCGGCGGCTGGTCCTGGCGCGGCATCATCATCACGTCGATCTGCGGTACTTCAGGGAAGGTCAGGATCGGATAGCCGCCCCACTCCTTGCTCGCCACCGTCGACTCCTCAAAGGTCACTCGCTCCTTCAGCACACGGCTGGTGGACTGGATCACATTGCCGTGGATCTGGTGCTGCACGCCGGCCGGGTTGATCATCATCCCCGAGTCATGGCCGATCACCACGCGGGTCACCGACACATCGCCAGTCTGCTTGTCGATGGCCACGTCCGCCACCCAGGCCGCCCAGGCCGCGCCGAAACCGGGAAACTTGCTGTGGATGTAGCGCGCGTAGGCAAAGCCCCGGCCACGCAGCAGATGGTCCTCATTGGCGGTTTGCATCGGCGCGGTGCGCGGCGTCCAGTTGGCGCGTTCGGCGGTGGATTTGACCAGGTCGATGGCGCGTTCGTCCTTGAGGTAGCGCAGGCGGTATTCCACCGGGTCGACACCGGCGGCGAAGGCCAATTCATCGATATAGGATTCGTGGGCGAAGGTGTTGGGCAGCGCCGACACACCGCGCATCCACGAGGCGCGCACAAGGGGCGCCATGTCGTTGATGCTCACGCGCATGTTGTCGATGTCGTAGGGCGGAATCGAGGTGCGGTCGCCCATCTCGAACATCGCCGCCACCGGTTCCACGCGGCCGGTCAGCAACAACGCCAGGGTTGGCGCACCGTTGGAGGGGTAACTGGTTTCAAAGTCGTAGGCGGCAATGCTGCCATCGGCGTTGAGGCCGCCATCCACATCCATCAACTGCGCAGTGCCCTTGGGCTCCCACAGGTGTTCCTGTTCACGGGTCAATTGCACGCGCACCGGTTTGCCGACTGCACGGGACAGCAGCAAAGCATCGGCACACACATCATCCGCACAATTGCGCCCATAACAGCCGGCGGCTTCCATGCGGATCACGTCGATCAGCGCCTCATCACACTCCAGCAGCCACGCCAGGTCGGCGCGCAGCAGGTGCGGGTTCTGGCTGCCCGACCACACCCGGCTGCCGGCCGGCGAGTAATCCGCCACGCCACAGGAGGGGCCGATCGAGCCGTGCATCTGGTACGGCCACAGGTAACTGCGCGGCATGCGCTGGCTGGCACCCGCCAGGGCTTCATCGACATGGCCCTGGTCAAGCACGGTGCGGCGCACGCGAGGGTTGTCGCGGATGGCCTGCTCGACATCACTCATGTCCGGCAAGGCGTGGTTCCAGGGCTTCCAATGCACCTGCAAGGCGCTGGCAGCCTTGATCGCCTGCTCTTCACGCAACGCGACCACGCCGACAAAATCGCGGATGACCACCACCGCAACAATGCCGGGAATATCGGCGATGGAGGACTCATCCACGCTCAACAGGCTGTTGCCGACAAAATCGCCGCAATCGAGCCCCGCATACGGTGGGCGGATCACCCGTCCATGGAGCATGCCCGGTACGCGCATGTCGTGCACGTAGGTCAGTTCGCCAGTGGCCTTGCCGGGGATATCCACCCGTGCGGCGCCCTTGCCCACCAGGCGATAGTCCGCAGTGGCCTTTAACGGCGCGTCACCGCTGATGCGCAGCTGGTCGTGCTGGCCGCTGACCAGTTCGCTATAGGTGGTGGTGCGCCCGTCCGGCGCTCGAATAACGCCAGCCTCCACTTTCAGGCTGGCGGTGCTCACGCCCCAGCGTCCCGCTGCCCGCGCCAACAGAAAACGTCGGGCTTCAGCGGCCGCGTTGCGCAGGGGAACTGCTGATATCTGCAACGTAGCGCTGGCAATGGTCGCGCCCTGGTTGGGCACGCGCTCGGTATCCCCAAGCACCATCTGCACCTGCTCCATCGCCAGGTCCAGTTCCTCGGCCACGACCTGCGCCAGTGACGTACGGATGCCGGTGCCCAGGTCCACATGGCCGTTGAACGCATACACCAGGCCGTCATCGTTGACCGCAATAAACAGCCCCAGCTCCTTGGGCTTGACCGTGGGCGTGCCGCCCTTGGCCACCGGCCCCGAGGGCGGCAGCACCTCATCGACGATCAACAAAACGCAGGCCTTGGCCAGCCATTGGTCACGGGAAAGCGGTAGGTTCGGCATGGTCATCAATCCACGGTCATCAGGCGGGCCGCACGCAGCACGGCGCGCAGGATTTCAATATGGGTGCCGCAGCGGCAGAGGTTGCCCGACAGCTCGTTGCGCACCTGGGCTTCGCTGGGGTTGGGGTTACGGTCGAGCAAGGCCTTGGCGGTCATGATCATGCCGTTGAGGCAGTAGCCACATTGCGCGGCCTGCTCATCGATAAAGGCTTGTTGCACCGGGTGCGGCGCCTGGCGCGTGCCCAGGCCTTCGAGGGTGACAATCTCGCGTCCCACGGCCCCCGACAACGGAAACACACAGGCGCGCGCCGCCACCCCATCGATGATCACGGTGCAGGCACCGCACTCCCCCAGGCCACAGCCATATTTGGGACCATTGAGTTCCAGGTCATTGCGCAGCACCAGCAACAGCGGTGTGTCCGCCATAGCGCTGACTTCGCGCCTTTGCCCGTTGACCTCAAGCGCTACTGTGATGTGCTGGCTGATCATGTGCTTCGCCCGTAACAGTTGGTGAAGTACTCACTACATGAAAAAGTCAAAAAAAAGCATCGCGGACCTGGGGCCTCGCGACACACTTGACTGGTGAAGTGGTTACTACATGAACTTAGAGCAAGATCGGTGCCAAGGGGTGTTGTGGCGAATGGGGATGTTGTGGTGAACGAGCTTGTTGTGGTGAGCGGGCTTGCCCCGCGTTGGGGCGCGAAGCGGCCCCGAAACCAGGCTCCGCGGTTTATTTGGAAGAATGCGGCGGCATTATTGGGGCGGCTTCGCCACCCAACGCGGGGCAAGCCCGCTCACCACAACATCCCCCCTCACCACAACAATCCAGCTCACCACAACAAGCCCGCGCGCCACAAAAACTGCGCTCACCACAGCATGCGCGCCTGCCCCAATCAGTCCTGGGGATCGTCAATCATCTTGCGCAACAGGAACAGTACCGCCACCCGTTCGGCCGGGTTGAGATTGCTCATGGTCAATTCACTGATCTGCGCCGCGCGCGGAGCGGTCTGGGCGACCAGTTCGGCGCCTGCCGGGGACAGGTCCACCACTACCTTGCGCTTGTCCTGCGGGTCCGGTTCCAGGCTGATCAGCTCCTTGGCCTTGAGCCGCTCGACGATCCCGCGAATGGTCGCCTGGTCCACGGCGGTCGCCTTGACCAACTCGGTCAGCGAACTTGCACCGTGATCGCGCAGTGCGCACAGCGTCACGAACTGCACGGCGGTTAGCTGGGAGTCGCCGACATTCTGCTGAAAGATCGCCAGGTGGCGCTGGTAGGCCTTGCGCAGCAGGTGGCCAACTTGTTCAGAAAAGACGTAGGAATCAGGCACGGCGGGGCTCGGTGGGTGGCTGGCGACGGGGAAACATATTACCCCTGTAGGAGCGAGCTTGCTCGCGAAGGTCGTCAACGATAATGCGGGCGGTCCGGATGAACGCGGCGCCTGTGCATTCTTCGCGAGCAAGCTCGCTCCTACAGAGGTAGGGCTCAGCGGGCCAGGGAGCCTGATGGGGCGACCACATCCCCCGCAATCACAACCGCCTCATCATCCAGGTACACGTCGCAATTACGCAGCGGAATATCCATATGGCACGGCGTCTTGCGTGTCCCGCCGACCTCGGTGTTCGGCCCGGTGGAGAACAGGAAATTGCCGTAGA
The DNA here is from genome assembly GCF_900103345.1 of Pseudomonas azotoformans. Taxonomy (NCBI): domain Bacteria; kingdom Pseudomonadati; phylum Pseudomonadota; class Gammaproteobacteria; order Pseudomonadales; family Pseudomonadaceae; genus Pseudomonas; species Pseudomonas azotoformans. Next base: position 1,164,046 of record NZ_LT629702.1, on the reverse strand, counting down.
ACGCCCGCGCATCCATGCACATGCCGTCGTTCTTGTCGTGCAGGCCCATGGCCGTCCACTGCGCCCGTGGCTGCAGGCCCCAGCCGATATGGGAGATGCCGTACACCTCGGGGTCGTTGAAGTATTTCATGTAGTCACGCAGGTATTCGGCCTCGAACCCTCCATGGATTTGCGTGATGAAGCCCTTCTCGATTTCCAGGGTGATCTTCTCGCGGGTGTAGGTCTTGAAGGGCAGCAGGATGTCGCCGATGTCCAGCACCAGCACGCCCTCGGCGGTTTCTTCGTTGGGCCAGGAGAACAGGAAGCCGCTAGGCCAGTGGTCCCAGCGCCCCGGTTCATCGGCAAAGCCGTACTCGGTCACAGAGGGGTATTGCCCCAGGGCGGCACGGAAATCACTGCCGGCGCGGGATTTGACGTGGATCGAACGTGCCTTCTTCAACAACTGCTCGGCTGCCAGCACCCGCACCTTGTCTTCCTCGGTGGGCAGCATGCGCGCCAGCACTTCCGGCGGCTCCACGGCCAGCAGGATGCGCGTGCCGGTCTTGAGGATCTGCTCCTGCTCCGGCGAGTGCAGCAGCATCATGGTGTCGACGATCAGGTCCGCCGCCTCAAGGGCGCGCTGGGCGGCGATATTGCCGGTGAGTGCGGTGTCGCCGCAGTAGGCGGTCATGTCGTTGCCCATCGCCTTGGGATGGTTGAACGATGGCAACTCCACCGCATACACCTTGGCCCCCAGGCGCTGCGCAGCGTCCATCGCGGCACGCACGGTGCGCGGGTCGGAGTAATGGCTCTTGAGCACGGCGACGCTCTGGGTCGGGTCAACCTTGGACAGCTTCAACACGTGCTCGAACATCTGGGTCAATTCGCAATCGCTTACCGGCATTTTCCTGTCTCCTGTGGGCCTGCACCAAGTTCAGGCACTGCGCTTCACTCTAGTGCATTTTTATAGCGTACACGCCATTTAATAACGATGAGACCCGAATTAAGAACAGACTGCAAGCAGCGCACCACAACGTTACCTATCGAAACATTCCCAGTATTTGCTAGCCACATAGCGTTAAACAGGATAAATATGGCCAAAAAATAAATTTGCCAAGACAGGCTTCCCATTTCAAAAAATGAGCGTATACACTTTAAAACCTTGCGGACAGTCACCGCCAACAATCACAACGAAAGAGGAACACGCCCCATGGGAAGCACGCAAAAAATCGCCATCGTCGGCGCCGGCCTCGGCGGTGCCGCCGCTGCCACCCTGTTGCAGCAAGCCGGCTTCGACGTCGATGTGTATGAGCAGGCGCCGGAGTTTTCCCGGTTGGGCGCAGGGATCCACATGGGCCCCAATATCATGAAAATCTTCCGTCGCATGGGCATCGAAAAGCAGCTGGACCTGATGGGCTCGCACCCCGAGCACTGGTTCAGCCGTTGCGGCGAAAGCGGCGACTACCTCTCGCGCATCCCGCTCACCGGCTACGGCGCCTCCTACATCACCGTGCACCGTGGCGACCTGCATGCGCTGCAGATGTCCACCCTCAAGCCCGGCACCCTGCACTTCAACAAACGCCTGGAAAGCCTCGAAGAAACCGACACCCAGGTGCGCCTGACCTTCGCCGACGGCCAAGTGACCTACGCTGACATCGTGATCGGTGCCGACGGCATCAATTCCAAGATCCGCGAAGAACTGCTGGGCGTGGAAAAACCGCTGTACAGCGGCTGGGTCGCGCACCGCGCACTGATCCGTGGCGACCAGCTCGCCAAATACGATCTGAAGTTCGAAGACTGCATCAAGTGGTGGACCGAGGACCGCCACATGATGGTTTACTACACCACCGGCAAGCGCGACGAGTACTACTACGTGACCGGCGTCCCCCACCCCGAATGGGACTTCCAGGGCGCGTTCGTCGACAGCAGCCGCGAGGAGATGTTCGACGCCTTCAAGGGCTACCACCCCACCGTGCAAGCCTTGATCGAATCCACCGACAGCGTGACCAAATGGCCGCTACGCAACCGCAACCCATTGCCGCTGTGGAGCCGTGGTCGTCTGGTACTGCTCGGCGACGCCTGCCACCCAATGAAGCCGCACATGGCCCAGGGCGCCGGCATGGCCATCGAAGACGCGGCGATGCTCACCCGCTGCCTGCAGGAAACCGGCATCAGCGACTACCGCACGGCCTTCGAGCTGTACGAAGCCAACCGCAAGGAACGCGCCTCGCGGGTGCAAGCAGTGTCCAACGCCAACACCTGGCTGCGCACCCAGGAAGATCCGGCCTGGGTCTACGGCTATGACCTGTACGCCCAGGAACTGAAATCGGGGGTGGCCGCGTGAGCACCTTCCTTTACGGCGGCAACGTGCAGGCCAACGGTATTCGCCAGCATTACTTGCGTTACGGCGGCAAAGGCCCGGCGTTGATCCTGATCCCGGGCATCACCAGCCCGGCGATCACCTGGGGTTTCGTCGCGGAGCGCCTGGGCGAGCAGTTCGACACCTATGTGCTGGACGTGCGCGGTCGCGGGCTGTCCTCCACCGGCCCCGAACTGGACTACAGCGCGGACACCTGCGCCGCGGACATCGGTGCCTTTGCCGACGCGCTGAGCCTGGGCAGCTATCACCTGATGGGCCATTCCATGGGCGCCCGTTTTGCCTTGCGCAGTGCGGTCAAGCATCCCCGGGGCGTGAAGCGCGTGGTGCTGATCGACCCGCCGGTGTCCGGCCCAGGTCGGCGTGAATACCCGAGCAAACTGCCGTGGTACGTCGACTCGATCCGCCAATCCCTGGCCGGCATGGACGCCGAGGCGATGCGCGCCTTCTGCGCCACCTGGACCGACGAACAACTGCAACTGCGTGCCGAATGGCTACACACCTGTTATGAGCCCGCCATCGTGCGCGCCTTCAATGACTTCCACACGGTGGACTTCCACCAGGACCTGCCCCACCTCAAGGCCCCGGCCCTGTTGATGGTCGCCGGTAGCGGCGGGGTGATCCTCGATGAGGACATTGCCGAAATCCAGGACCTGCAATCGAACATCCAGGTCGCCCGCGTACCGAATGCCGGGCACATGATTCCGTGGGATGACTTCGACGGTTTCTTCCACGCCCTCGGCGACTTCCTCACACAATAAAAACGGAGACCACCATGCAGAAGCCTTACCGCATCGGCCAGATCGTGCCGAGCTCCAACACCACCATGGAAACCGAGATCCCGGCGATGCTCACCGCGCGCCAGGCGATCCGTCCCGAGCGTTTTACCTTTCACTCCAGCCGCATGCGCATGAAGCAGGTGCGCAAGGAAGAACTGGCGGCCATGGACGGCGAATCCGACCGTTGCGCCGTCGAACTGTCCGACGCCAAGGTAGACGTGCTGGGTTATGCGTGCCTGGTGGCGATCATGGCCATGGGGCTCGGATATCACCGCAACTCCGAACAACGCCTGCGCAAGGCCACCGCCGACAACGATGCCAACGCCCCGGTCATCACCAGCGCCGGCGCCTTGATCGAGGGGCTGAAAGTGATGGGTGCCAAGCGCATCGCCATCGTCGCGCCGTACATGAAACCGCTGACTGAGCTGGTGGTGAACTACATCCGTGAGGAAGGCTTTGAAGTCGTAGATTGGCGCGCCCTGGAGATCCCCGACAACCTCGAAGTGGCCCGCCACGACCCGGCCAACCTGCCGGCCATCGTCGCCGGCATGAACCTGGAAGGCGTCGACGTGATCGTGCTGTCCGCCTGCGTGCAGATGCAGTCGCTGCCGGTGGTGGCCAAGGTCGAGGCGCAAACCGGCAAGCCAGTGCTCACCGCCGCTATCGCTACCACCTACGCCATGCTCAAGGCCCTGGACCTGGAGCCTATCGTGCCTGGTGCGGGCGCCCTGCTCTCCGGAGCCTATTAACGTGTGGCGAGCGGGCTGCTGTGGCAACCCCGCTCACCACCGCAAACATGAATGAGGAGTTGAGAAGATGAGCGAACAATCCGCCGACGCCAACTACCAAGGCGTATGGGGCAACCGCATCGGCTTTGGCAAAAAGGCCGCGCTGCTGATGATCGACTTCATGCAGGGCTACACCACCGAAGGCGCGCCGCTGTTCGCGCCGGGTGTGGTCACGGCCGTGGCTGAAAGCGTGGAGCTGCTGGCCAGCGCGCGCCAGCACGGGATTGCGGTGGTGCACACCAATATCCGCTACCATCCCGGCCATTTCGTCGATGGCGGAATCTGGGTCAAGAAGGCCCCGGTGATGAAAGACATGGTCGAAGGCAACCCACTGGCGGCGTTCTGCCCCGAAGTATTGCCCCAGGCCGATGAAGTGGTGATCACCAAGCAGTACGCCAGTGCGTTTTTCGGCAGCAGCCTGGCGCCGATGCTGCATGCACAAGGCATCGACACCGTGGTACTGGCTGGCTGTTCCACCAGCGGCTGCATCCGCGCCACGGCGGTGGATGCCGTGCAACACGGGTTTCGCACCATCGTCGTGCGCGAATGCGTCGGCGACCGGCACCCGGCACCCCATGAAGCCAACCTGTTCGATATCGACAGCAAGTATGGCGACGTGGTGAGCAAGCAGGAGGCGATGCGCAAATTCAGGGAGCAATAAGGTTTTAGCCATAAAAGCGCCATAAGAGCGCGGTCCGCGACCCTACACCAACTGCCGGCTGTATAAAAAAACCATAAGTCACCGCCAGGAGACACCCGATGCCCATTGCGAATGCAGCGCCGGCGACCACGGTCGCCGATCCCGTCAACACGCTCTACCACAAGATCACCTGGAAGCTGATTCCGTTCCTGTGCTTCTGTTATCTGGCCGCCTACCTGGACCGCATCAACATCGGCTTCGCCAAGTTGCAGATGCTCGACCAGTTGCAGTTCAGCGAAACCGCATTCGGCCTCGGTGCCGGCCTGTTCTTTGTCGGCTACATCATCTTTGAAGTACCGAGCAACCTGGTGCTGGAACGGGTCGGCGCGAAGATCTGGATTGCGCGCATCATGATCACCTGGGGCCTGCTCTCGGCCTGCACCATGCTGGTCACCTCCACCACCCAGTTCTACATCCTGCGCTTTCTGCTCGGCGCCGCCGAAGCGGGCTTTCTGCCGGGCGTGCTGTACTACCTGACCACCTGGTTCCCCACCCACCGGCGCGGGCGCATCATCGCGCTGTTCATGATCGGCCTGCCGCTGTCCAGCGTGATCGGCGGCCCGCTGTCCGGCTGGATCATGGGCCACTTCGACCACATGGGCGGCCTGCGCGGCTGGCAGTGGCTGTTCCTGATCGAGGCAGTGCCCAGCGTATTGCTCGGCGTGCTGACCTTCTGGGCGCTGCCCAACACCTACCAGCAAGCCAAATGGCTGTCGGACGAGGAAAAGACCTTGCTGCAAACCGAGCTGCGCAAGGACGACGCCGATGGCGCCGCCAGCAAGCACAGCTTCCGTGACGGGTTTTTCAACCTCAAGGTATGGATGCTCGGCGGCATCGACTTCTCGATCCTGCTCAGCGCCTATGCCATGGGTTTCTGGATGCCAACCTTCATCCGCAACGCCGGGGTCACCGACACCTTTCATATCGGCGTGCTCACGGCCTTGCCGAGCGTCGCCGCCCTGCTCGGCATGCTGTTGATCGGCGCCAGTTCCGACAAGCACCGCGAGCGCCGCTGGCACATCATCGTGCCGTTTTTCATCGGCGCGGCGGCGATGGCCACCAGCACCTTCTTCACCCACAACGTGGCGGCCACCGTGGCGCTGTTCGCGATTGCCTCGGCGGCGATCATCGGTGCGGTGCCGGTATTTTTCAGCCTGCCGGCGACCTTCCTCAAAGGCACCGCGGCGGCCACCGGCTTTGCCCTGGCCTGTTCGGTGGCGAATATCGCCGGCCTGGTGAGCAACTCACTGATGGGCGTTGCGATCGACGTCACAGGCAGCAGCGCGGGTGCCTTGTGGTTTTTCGCCGGCTGCCTGATTCTCAGTAGCTTCCTGGTCATCGCCTTGCCGGCGAAACTGGTGAACCGTTGATAACCACAATTTTTTCGGATGAATCACCATGCAAGGCTTCTTGAAACGCTGTGCGTTGCTTGTCGCGGTCGGCCTGTGTGCCGGCACCACCCAGGCGGCAGAAAAGGTCATCTTCGACACCGACTTCAACGTGCTCAACGATGACGGCCAGGCCTTTATCATGCTCGCCCAGCTGCATGCGCAAAAACGCATCGAGCTGCTGGGCATAACCCTGGTCAGCGGCAATGCCTGGGTGGACCAGGAACAGGTCGACGCCCTCAAGGCCGTGGAACGCATGGGCGTGGAGAAAGAGGTGGGCGTCTACTCCGGCGCCGCCTACCCGCTGCTGCATGACTACGCCACTTATGAGGCGGAAAAGACGCTGTTCGGTTCCGGATGGCCGGGGGCGTTCAAACACCCTCGCCCGACTTCTCCTTCGCAGTTGGTCGCACCACCGGATGGTATGGCCACCCACACCCAACTGCGCAAGGAAACCGCCGCGCAGTTCATCGTCGACAGCGTGCGCGCCAACCCGCACCAGGTGACGATCCTCGCCGTCGGCCCGCTGACCAACGTCGCCCTGGCGATTCGCTCGGCACCGGACATCGTGCCGCTGATCAAGCGCATCGTGTACATGGGCGGCGCCCTGGAGATTCCGGGCAACACCACGCCGGCGGCGGAGTTCAACTGGTGGTTCGACCCGGAGGCGGCAAAGATCGTGTTGCGCTCGCCCATCGAGCACGTGATTTTCCCCAACGATGTGTGCGAGAAAGTCACCTTCGACAAGACGGTGTACCAGCGCGTGATCGCCCGTAAAGGTGCGATTGCCGACCTGTACAAGCATGAGTTCGGCCCGCTGTTCGACAAGGACCCGAGCTACCACAGCTTCACCTGGGACAGCCTGCCGGCGCTGTACCTGGTCAACCCCGCAATCGTCACCGAATCCCGCGACCTGTGGGTGGATGTGGACGCCACCTTCGGCGCCGACTACGGCCGCGCACTGGGCTACGCCAAAGGTGCCCCGGTGGGCACGCAAAAGGCCAAGGTGGTGTTCGGCGTGGACCAGAAGCAATTCTGGGATGGCTACGTCAACCTCGTGACCCTGCCGACCCCGGTCAAGCACTGACCGGCCGGGCGCGAGACCAGGGTGCGCGCACCGCGCAGGATCAGGTAGGCGTCGTCGGCACTCACCGCATTGCCGAAGGTGTCGCTCATGCGCCGCAGCGCCGGCCAGGCCGCCTGGGTGGTGGACACGCTGCCCATCATCACGTCGCTATGGCCGCCGAGGTATTTGGTCGGGGCCATGATGGAAATATCCGCGCCCTGCGCCAGCGGGCGTTACAGGGGTTGTGATTGGGTACATATCCGTTAGCGTGTTTGACGGGGCGCCTAAGATCAAAATCAAAAGCAGATCAAGAGCCAGAGCCAGAGCCAGAGCCAGAGCAAGAGCAAGAGCAAGAGCCAGAGCCAGAGCCAGAGCCAGAGCAAATCACCCTTCAACTGATACATGAAGATCAAACTGTGGGAGGGGGCTTGCCCCCGATGGCGGTGTGTCAGCCAACTCATCAGTGACTGACCCACTGCCATCGGGGGCAAGCCCCCTCCCACACTTTGACCGAGTACCAGCCATACAATCCGGTCGGCTCTAAGGCCGCCGCGCTCTTGCTTTTGATCTGGGATCGCCCCGTCAAACACGCTGGCCGAACGCAGGCTTGACTCCGTGGCTAGCCCACGGAGCCAAGCCGGAGTGAGGGAACACGGAGCCTAAGCGAGGTGCCGAGTGTTGGGGCAAGAGCCCTTTGCTTACTTTTGACTGGGCCGGCATTCCGGCTTTTCAAAAGTGAGCCGCTGTAAGAGCGGAACCCTAAGTAGCCGTTACCTAAATACCGGATATACACCCGCCAATCACATCACGCAAAACCATGGCAACCACAACCGCGTCAGACGCCGAAGCCACATTGGTAAACCCCATCAACACCCCCTGCCCCCGCCCAGCCTCAAGCGTCCAGGAAGACAACGCCTGCACCGCCAACCCCGCTCTACCAGCGGCCTCAACCACGACAAGGTCCGGCACATCCACCACCAACCGCGCCAGCAAATTGATCCCCCCCGCCTGCTCATCCACCCGCAGATACCCCGCGCAATGCACACGCAACGCCTCCACCAGATACCCCCTGCGCTGCGCATACAACTGGCGCATCTTCTTCAAATGCCGGGTGAAATGTCCCTGCTCGAGAAAATCCGCGGCCGTCAGCTGCAACAACTGCGCCCCACGCTGCTGCAATGCCTCGGCCGCCCCAGCAAACGCCGACACCAACGACTCAGGCACCACCAGATAACCCAAGCGCAACCCCGGAAACAGCATCTTGCTGAAGCTCCCTGCGTAGATCACCCGATCATCCCCATCCTGGCTCTTGAGCGCCGCCAACGGCTGGCCGCGATAGCGGAATTCACTGTCATAGTCATCCTCCACTACCCAACTGCCCTGCTCCCGCGCCCATTCCAGCAAGGCCTGCCGCCGCGCCGGGCTCAGCGCCACACCCAAGGGGCTCTGGTGCGCCGGGGTGACGATCGCCAGTCGCGCCTCCCGCCCCCGTGCGATGCCCTGCGCCACATCCAGCCCATCGCGATCCACTGGCACCGGCACCAGCTCCACACCGCGATGCTTCAACAACTGCCGTGCATGCAAGTACCCGGGGTCTTCAAACCAGCAGCGCTGCCCCGCCATTGCCAGCGCTTCGCAGACCAGGGTGAGGCCGCCCGCATACCCGGCACACACAAACACCTGCTGCGGCGTGCATTCCACGCCGCGATACAACGCCAGGTAGCTGGCAATCGCCACGCGCAGCGCCTGGGTGCCGCGCACATCGCCCATCGCCAGGCTGTCCGCATCGGTGCGGCGCACTTGCTGGGTGACCAGGCGTGCCCACAGTTTGCGGGGGAACGCATCCAGGGCGGGCAGGCCCATTTGCAACGGCCGAGGGCCTGACGTCACCGGCAGCGCAACCGGCATGGGTTTCACCGAGACCTGCGGCAACGCCTCGGCAATCACTGTGCCCGCTTGCCCGCGCGCTTCGAAGAACCCTTCGCTGACCAACAGTTGATACGCCGCCTCCACCGTACCCCGCGCTACCTTGAGTTCCTGGGCCAGCGCCCGCACCGAGGGCACGCGCTCGCCGGGGCGCAGTTGGCCCTGGTCGATGGCCTGGCGAAAACGCCGGTAGATTTCCTGGTATTTGGGCAGTGACGACATCGCAAGAGGCTCGGCGGGAAGACAGGGCGAAGTCTGATCATGTCCCAACCGACTTGTCCAATCATGCCCCTGTCAGCCCACCCGGCCAGCCACGAAAATGGCGCATCCCTTCACCGCCACAAGGATCGCTCATGAAACACCGCCTCGACTACGCCCTGGCCGCACCCGCCGGTTATAAAGCCCTGGGCTCGGTGCACAGTTATATCCACGGCTGCGGCCTGGAAAAAGAACTGATCGACCTGGTGTACCTGCGGGTCTCGCAGCTCAACGGCTGCGCCTATTGCCTGGACAGCCACTCCCGCGACCTGCTCAAGCTGGGCGTGAGCCTGGAAAAGATCATGTTGCTGGCCGCCTGGCGCGAGGGGCTGCCGCTGTACACCCCGCGTGAACAGGCCGCCCTGGCCTGGGCCGAGGTGGTCACGCCGGTCGCGCAAACCCAGGTGCCGGATGCGGACTACGCGCAGGTCGCAGCAGTGTTCAGCGACAAGGAAGTCGCCGACCTGACCCTGGCCATCAGCTTGATGAACGCCCTCAACCGTGTCGCCATCAGCTTTCGCAAAGTGCCGGCGGCGGTCAAGGCCCACCTGGAGAACCACAGCCATGAATGAACACGTCGAATTCGTCCACATGGAAACCGAGGCCGATTACCTCGCCAGCTTTGCGGTGATGCAGCAACTGCGCCCACACCTCAGCGACGCCACGGCATTCGCCGAGCAAGTCCAGCGCCAACGGCAAAACGGCTACCGCCTGCTCGCCGCATGGGAGAACGGCCAGGTGATCGGCCTGGCCGGCTACCGGCTGACCGAGAACACCCTGTATGGCCGCTTTATCTACGTGGATGACCTGGTGGTAGACGCCACGTTGCAGCGGCGCCGCCTCGGTGAACAACTGCTCGACCGCGTGCGTGAAGAAACCCGCGCCCGTGGCTATCGCTGGCTGGTACTGGACACCGGCATGCACATGGCCCTGGCCCAGCGCTTCTATTTCCGCCAGGGCCTGTTGCCCCTCGGCATGCACTTTTCCCAGGACCTCAGTCAATGACCCGCGCCCTGCTCCTCGGTTTCAGCCCCCACGGCAAAGCCGCGCAGACCTTCAAACTGGCCCGTGCCCTGCTGCGCGACCTGGTGCCGCACGCCGAGGTGACCGAGCGTGACTACGGCGGCCAGGCGCTGCCGCCGCTGACCCGTGAATACGCCAACGCACTCACCACATCCGGGGGCCTGAGCGGCAGTGCCACGGCACTCTCGGAACAATTGATCGTAGAACTGGAAGCCTGCGACCTGCTGATCCTGTGCACCCCAGTGCACAATTTCACCGTGCCGGCGGCGCTCAAGGCCTGGATCGACCATGTGGTGCGTATCCAGCGCAGCTTCACGGTGAATGCGCAATTCGCCAAGGTCGGCTTGCTGGAGGACAGGCGCACCTTTGTGCTGGTCAGCTCGGGTAACGCCCGCAAAGGCCATGAACCAGACTTCCTGACGCCGTACATGACCGCCATCCTGGCGACCGTGGGCATTGAGTCAGTGGATTTCGTGTACCTGCCGGCCATGGTGCGCGGTGAAGACGCTGTCAATCGCGCCCTGGAACAGGCGCATCGGCAACTGTCGCTCGCAATCAGCTCTGGCCTATAAAAATAATGGCGCTAGAATCAGCGCCATTCCTGCGCCTGACGCCCTGATACGAGCCCCCCATGAGCTTTGATTTCGACACGATCCACTCCCGCCTCGGCACCGGCAGTACCAAGTGGAACCGCTACCCGCAAGACGTTCTGCCGATGTGGATCGCCGACATGGACATCGCCGCCCCGCCCGCCGTGCTGAAGGCCCTGCACGCACGTCTCGACCAACAGGTGCTGGGCTACAGCGTCGCCGGTCCGGAGGTGCGCGAGGCAATCATCGCCGACCTGTGGGCCAAGTACGCCTGGCGCGTGCAGCCGGATGAGCTGCTGTTTTTGCCGGGCGTGGAGCCGGGTTTCAATATGGCGCTGCATGCGTTTGTCCAACCGGGGCAACCGGTGGTGCTGCAAACCCCCAACTACCGGCCGATCCGCCTGGCACCGGGGCATTGGAACCTGCCGCGCATCGAAGTGCCGTTCGAGCTGGTCAACGGCGAATACCTCACGCCACTGCCAGCGATGCGCCAGGCGCTCACCGGCGCCGGTGCGCTGTTGTTGAGCAACCCGCACAACCCCATGGGCAAAGTCTTCCCCCGTGAAGAACTGCTGGCCGTGGCCAATGCCTGCCTGGAACACGGCGCGTTGATCATCTCCGACGAAATCCACGCCGAGCTGTGCTTCGACGATCGCCGCCACATCCCCACCGCCAGCCTCAGCCCCGAGATCGCCCAGCGCACCATCACGCTGATGTCGGCGAGCAAGGCCTATAACGTCGCCGGCCTGAAGACTTGCTTCGCCGTGGTGCAGAACGCCGAGATCCGCGAACGCTTCAACCACGCCCGTTGCGGCATGGTCGACAGCGTCAGCCCCCTGGGCCTGGAAGCCACCCGCGCCGCCTACAGCAAATGCGCCGACTGGCTCGACGCCTTGGTGCAGTACCTGCAAGCCAACCGCGACTACCTGCTCAACGCCGTGCAGACCCGCCTGCCCGGCGTGGTCATGCACGCGCCGCAAGGCACCTACCTGGCCTGGCTGGATTGCAGCGCCCTGGGCCTGGATGACCCGCAGCAGTTCTTCCTGGAACAGGCCAAGGTCGGCTTGAGCGCCGGCATCGAGTTCGGTGATGACAGCCAGCAATTCGTGCGCCTGAACTTCGGCTGCCCACGGGCGATGCTGGAGGAAGGCTTGCAGCGTATGGAGCGCAGCCTGCAACAACGCTGAGATTGACTGGCACTGTATCCAGTGCCAGCCACCCCATGCTGTTGCTACTGCGCGGGGACTCAGGCTTGGGGCATGGGACCTTCGACTTTGACACTGTTGACCTGCACAACACGTGTGCCTGAACCAGGCTGGCGTGGCGCGTTGATTGCCATCATCACACCGTCATTGGTGATAAATGCGGGCCGTGCCTTGTCACTCGTTGAATCGCTGGGGAAAGCATTCTGGACCACCAGTTGACGTTCGCTTCCAGGCTCATCCCCCTTAAGGTTTACAGTCAAGTCCCCCGAGGCTGAAACCCTCCATCCCGACACCTGTGCCGAGCTGTAGTCCAACTTGATCACACTGTCGTTCGGGTCCTTGATGGTGACCCCCTTATCGCTTTTGTTGACGATGTAGGTATTGGGGCCGCCCTCTCCGACAATTTTAGCGCCGCCATTGATCACGACAACATTGGAGCCCTTGCCGGTCAAAACCACATCTTCCTTGCCGTTCAGGGTAAACAGATTGCTCTGGTCATCACCCACGATATAACTTTCGCCATTTTCAACTGTGGCGGCATTTGAAAACTCATGAAAATAGGCAATGGGAGAAGTACCTTCTGTTTTCGAGTCTGGCGTACTGACTGAAATCAACCCGGTCTTGAAGTCAATGACATGCCCTGAATAGCTGGCGGTTTTAGTGTCTTTGCCTTCGGCGTAAGTGGTGCTCAAGCTGCCGGAAAACACCAGTGTATTACGGCCCTCCCCCCCCCAGAGTTCAGTGGCTTTTTTACTGAATCCTTTATTATTCTGAGTATCCCAGACCTGCTCTGCCTGCTGCAGGGTCTGACGTGCATCAGCGCTAAAGATAACCGAATCATCAGCCTCTCCCCCACTGATCAGTTTTTTCCCTCCCCCCAACAAGAAGAAGTTGGGTTTGCTGAATACTCCCGCCACCTCGTCATCGCCATCGCCCAGGTCCCACAGCGTGGCCTTTCCTGACCCCTGTGCACCCTCCACAGGCTTGACTGACATGCCGTTCCAGGAGTCGGCAGGCGCATTGATACGATCATTACCCCCCCTGATGTTAACGGATGGGACTTTCCCATCCACTTTGATCAGGTTCAGCAAATAAGTGATCGGAAGCCACCAGTGCTGGCCTGTCAGGCCAACCTTTCCCGGCACCTGCGTGACGACTACGTCCCCAGCGCCAAATACAACACGTTCGAAATGGTCTTTGCCCGGGCCGTCCAGGAAGGCCTGATGGTATGTCCTCTTCTGCGTGTCGTACTCCTTGGCATATTTCGCCTCCAGATAAGGCTTCATGACATCAAAGCCAGGCTCAAACCCCAGGAATGTTTTCAGTCCGACTTCGAACTTTTTCGAACCGGACAGCGGCGTGTATTCATTGATGTCTTCCACAGTACGCACGGCCGAGTAAATCGCTTGTGCGGTCATCAATATTGCCGCCACTGCAAGTCCCACCGGCCCGGCAGTACTCGCGCCGGCCAGAAATGCGGCGCTCAAAGCTATCGAAGTCACCGCATTGGTGACGGCGAATGCACCGTTGACATAGTGATCCTGCGCTTCCTTACCGGTACTGCCAGCCGCTTTATTGAACGAATCGACGGCATTGTTGATATCAAAAGGAACACTGATAGCGGCGCTGGCCCCACCCGCAACCTTTCCAATCATCTTGCCTATCGTCGAGGACTTGAAGCCCATTATCGTCGGCGTCGTGGTTTTGACTGCCGACTGCGCCATTTTGTTGAGGCCAGCCTCTACACCCATCCCGACATAGTCAGACGCTACAGCGCCCGCTGCGATGGCACCCGCCGTCGTATCGCCACGTTGAAAACTCTCTATGGAACTGCGCAGCCCGTGGAATGTGCTGAAGGCCTGGAAGCCGAGGCCGGCGGCTTTAGTCGCCCCCGGCTTTCCCGATGTTTCTGCCGGGGAGAAAAAATTTGCGGGCAGCGGTTTGCCGCTGCCCTGCACGTCACGTATCTCAGCAGCCTGTCGTGATGTGTCACGTAGTTGCTTCTGGAAGTGTTCAGGGACGGGACTGCCGTCGCTACGGGTCGCCAAGGGAGCCGTGACAGGGCTGCGCTTGGCAGCAATTTCACTGACGATGGATGTCACGCGCGCCCCAACTTCAGGCGATGTCGACTTCAAAAAAGCCACAAGACGGTCGTAGTCGATTTCCACGTCGCCGCTGATACGCCCCTTGGCATCCATGGGCACTGTGTTTTCAACTGGCTTACCCTTGACGTGCACGCCCATTTTATAGAGTTCGACTCGGCTGACGCTCGCTTCCCCTATTTGCAAGGGCGCGCGGGTTTCATCAAGTGCTTGCAGGCGTTTTACTTCAGCCTCGTCAATCGTCCCCCCCGCTGTGGTCGGTGATGCTCCCGTATTGACCGGCAGAGTCGGCGTGCTCGGTGGCTGCGGGGTGGTGGGTGGTGGAGCGTTGGCTGCTGGAGCGAAAAGCCTATTGAGGGCAGCATCGGTTTCACTACCGACCTTTCCATCGTACACACGTGCGGTGAAGGTCTCCTCCATGAAATCACCTGGGCTTCTGGCGGCGCGTGCGCTGACGTTACTGCCTCCGTCGCGAAAGGGCTCCTTGTTGTTAACCACCTCAAGGAACCCTTGGGAGTCAGCTTTGTAATAGCCCAGCATCCCTAGCTTGCCCACAATCAGCGCAGCCTGCCTGGACGCTTCGACCTTTCCTCCGTCCGCCTGAGCTTGATGGCCGATTCGATCGGCGACCGTAGCGTCAGTTGCAGGGGGTGACGCAAAAAAATCATCACCAATGATCAATGTCGGCGGACTGTTAAAGTGCAGCCGCGTTTCTTGTTGATCGCCAGGGTTGGCAATAATCACCCTGACTTTTCCCCCGATCGCCTGCGCCGCTGCCGGATCGCTCTGCGCGAGCTTCTTCAGAGCGTCGTCTACAGCATCTCTTACCCGTACTGCCCTATCGGGGTCACCACCACCATTACTCTTTATATCAACGGTCTTGCCCTGAATGGCTTCACTTTGGAAATGCTTCGGCAAGCCGACTTTACCCTCGGCCAACTCCACACGATCTTGCTCCATACGCTCGAAAACATAGGGATACTCAACAGGCGTAGTTGCCTCGTTGATCGCACTGGTCAAACGTTTCCTGAGTGTCTCCATGGCCGGTACGAGCGCGGAAGCAGGGTGGCTGCTGATGAATAGATTGACGGCCTCCAGAACGGTCTTTGCCTGGTGATACTGCGGCATGCCTCTGCTGGCCTGCATGTTGTCCAGCCCTTGCACCACCCGCTCATAATCTTTGATGGCGGTGTGTTCGGGGGAATGCGCCTTGAGGTGGGAATCCTGAACCGTCGGCAGCCGTGAAGTATTGAGCACTGTGACAGTGTCCAGCCCACTCAGAGGACGGTCGTACATGAACTTGATGTCGTTGGATGCGCCGGATATCTGCGGAATGTAATCACGATTAAACACACTGATAAGATATTTCGGCTCACCCGGGAAGCCTTTCAAGGGTTGAATGAAATGTTTCAGAGCGGGGTCGGTAAATATCTTCGCCAGTACATCTTTAAATAGTTGCTCAGACACCGACTCAGTAAAACCCGTATTAGGATCACTGAAGTAATACGTACGCCCCCCCTTTGGGTCAACGATAACGCCAGCGGTCAGACGATGGCCCTCACTGCTGATCAAGAGCGTTTTGGTGGCAGGAGAATCGAGCAACTGGGGGGCGATATCTGTGTAGGGCGCAACCTTCACGGTAGCGGGATCATGCGCAACCCCACGTTTTTTTACACGGGCCTGTACCTCGGTAATTTTCTGGAAAAACGCCTGGGACTCCGGCGTATCCGGATTGGCAACCGCGTAGTAGAGGTTACTCAGAAAAGTCTCGTGTTTCCCTTCTGCCACCGCCAGGGAAAGTATATGTGAAAGCCCGGCACACTCACCTCCCGCTAGCTGGTTGACCATGGACAGATAGTAACTCTGTGGCGCAGGAGTGACCTTTACTCCATGGGTTGAGATTACCTTCGTGAAGGTAGCCAACGTGCTTTGAGTACGGTTGATAACCCGCTGCTCAGCCAAGCGCTGCAACGCGCCCATTTGCTCCGGGCTTAGTGTGTTATCCACCGCAAGCCTCATGAGCGCCACATCGCTCATTGATCTGGAATAACCCGGCAGTGCCACTGAAGCAGGCGCGTTATAACCTCGCAAGTAGTCAGCGCGGGTAAACTCATGTTTAGCGACTGTAACTTTTGCATGAAACAATTCGGGAACATCCGCATCCGGAATGCCGTTGGCGTGAGTATGTCGATCATCCCCGGATGCACCCGACACATCCCGACGCATGCGAATGTGGTCGGGTGTTCCTTTGTATTGGGCGCGGGGAACGTCACTATCAGGCAGATTGGCAGGCTGAGTAGTCTGCACGGCGATGGAGGATGATATCGGCACGGGAAGTCTCAAGGTCATGATATGAGGTTTACCATCCCTGTAGTAAATGGTCCTGACTCTGGCCAACCTATCGACCTGGCAACATTGCGCCCATCAGAGTTTTCCGCTCACGCCTTACAGTGGTGTGTACATTTATGTCGCCGGCAGACTCAATTCACAACTTTTCGCAACGAGCGCCGAACCCCTGCTGTTACTGTTTTTGCCGACCGCCGCAATCGGCAACAGCAGGAGTTCCATGGCATGACGACCCAGCCCCTCGATCGCTCGTCCGACCCCAAAGCCCTTCCCCGCACGCCGCCCAAGTCCGGCGTGCAGTTCCATGCGTTGCTCAAGCAAAGCGCCAACAACAAAAAGGTTGAGGCCCAGGACAAGCCACCATCGGGGCTGGATGCGAGTAAAAAAGACGGCTACGAACTCGCCGCCAAGGATGCCACGCCGCCCAAGGCATTGGCCGACTACAAGGCCATCGGCCCGCCCGATGAAGTCGGCCCTGGGCTGATCCGTTATGAAACCCAGGACGGCAAGAAAGTCATCGTCAGCGAACAGGACAGCCCCGAGCTGTTCAAGCAGGTCAGCCAGGACTTCAAGTCCCTCTCCGGCGTGATCGCCAGCCAGAATGCCGGCTACCAGAGCCTCGGTGCCGATGGCACTGCGCCGGGCAAACTCGCCGATTACAAATCCCTCGGCGCACCGGATGAAACCGGCCCGGGTGTGATCCGCTACGAGACCCAGGACGGCACCAAGGTCGTCATCAGCCAGCGCGACAACCCCGAAGCCTTCCAGAAAGCCAAGGACGCCTACGCCAGTTTCACCGGACTCGCCACCAGTGAAGACGCCGGCTATAAGCGCGCCAGCGACAACGAAGTGTGGCCGCCCTACGCCGGCACCACGGTGGGCCCTGTGGATGAAGTCGGCCCAGGCCTGATCCGCTTTGAAAGCAATGGCCAGAAAATGGTGGTGGCCCGCGACGACAACCCCAAGCTGTTCGACTACCTGGCCGGCCTGCACGCGGTCTACACCGACCCCGGCAAGAAAGCCGTGGTGGAAGGCGAGCTGAATAACGGCGCGGTACTGGCCGATGCCAACACCCCGGTGCCGGGCCTGAACGACTACAAGAACTTCAATTGGAACAACGACCAGAAAGACCACATCCTCACCTACGAGCTGCATGACGGCACCAAGGTGGTGGTGTCCTCCGACGTCAGCCCCGAGCTGTTCAAGAGCGTCGCCACCGCCAATGACACCTGGGCCAAGATCCACACCAGCGAAGGCGAAGGCTATAAATTGGCCGGGCCGAATGACTTCCTGAAAAACACCGACATCACCTTCGGCTCCCCGGATGAACTGGGCGACGGCCTGATCCGCTACGAAACCAGCGAAGGCAAGGTGATCGTCTCCAAGGAACTCAGCCCGCAGCTTTACGACGACGTGGCCGCCAAGTGGGAAGCCTGGAGCGCCAGTTCGGTGGACGACACACGTGCCAAGCACAACCTGCCCAAGGCCGATGACCTGGATGTGCTGAACCTGGACACCGGCGTGCACGCCGATGAAAAGGACGACAAATCACCGACCCTCAGCGTCAGCGAGCTGGCCACCACGCAACTGATCGACACCTACCGCGAAGGCGTGAAGAACGGTTCGATTGCCAAGGACGACCCGCGCGCCAAGCTGGTCCGCGCCCTCGAAGCGCAAGCCGCGTACCAGAACGGCCACGGCATCACCGGCTACGAAGAAGCCAAGCGCCCGTTCAACACCACCTGGCGCGAGTTCGATGACAAGCAGACCCAACTGACTTCGGCCGACATGCACGACATCATCGACGGCAAGGCCGTGCAGAAGCAGATCGGTGAACTGTTCAACGACCCCACCGTGCAGGCCGACTACAAGTCGAAGATGGACGAGGCCATCAACAAGCTGCCGAACAAGGACGAGATCAAGCAGAAGCTGCTGGACCTCACTTCCAACCCGGACTACGTGTTGTACCTCAAGGACCTGCAAAGCCAGGGCAAAACCTACGAGGCACAGAAAGACCTCAGCGATACCCTGACGTCGCTGTCGCTGTTCGACCCGGCTGCCGCCAGCAAAGCCGCGCAGAACATCCAGGCCGACGGCTTGACCACCGACCTGAATGCCATTCTGTCGGACCCGAGCAAAATCTCCGACGAGAACAAGGAGCTGGCCACCAAGGACCTGTTCGGCCTGCTCAAAGGCGTGCTCAAGGGCAACGTACTGGACTTGCCGCGCCGCACCCAGGAAACCCTGGAGAAATTCCTCAACGAAGGCCTGCAAGGCAAGGAAAAATCCGCCGCCGTCACCAAGGCCCTGGAAGAACTGGGCGCCGTGTACCAGAAAAACGGCGCGATCAGCGAAGCCGACCTGAAAACCGCCCTGAGCAAACCCTACATCCCGGTGGCCGATCGCGGCATGCTCGGCGAGGTGTTCAACACCCTCAACAGCAAGGGCATTCTCGGTTCCCTGGGCGCCGGTGTGAGCCTGTTCTCCGGGATTTACCAACTGGTGGGCAAAGGCGGCAAGCTGGGCGAAACCCCGGCGCAACGCATGACCATCGCCAAGGACTTCCTGAGTTTTGCCGGCGGCTCCAGCCACTTCGTGCGCCTGGGCGACAAGATCGGCGAAAGCCTGGGCAAAGGTGGCCTGGTGGACTTCCTAGGGCTGGACAAGACCCTGCCGGAGATCTGGGGCAAGACCGGCATGCAGGAGCCGAACTTCGAGTTTCGCGTCAGCGAACTGCCCTCGGATGTCAAAGCCAAGATCGCCACCGCCCTCGATGCGGTGCCGGACAGCCAGTACGACGGCATCTCCAAGCTGTTCGGCGAGGGCGACAAGGCGGTCACCGAAGCCACCGAGGGCCTGGCCACCCACCTGGATGACGGCCTGGCCGCTGCGGGTGCGGCCAAGCTGGGCGCGTCCAAATCAGCGAAGATCGCCGGTTCCGTAATCAAGGTGCTAGGCCCGGCCACGGACATTGCCGGCGGTTTTGCCGACATCGTACTGGGCGCGCTGGCGATCAAGAGCGGCGTGAAGGACAAGGACCCCTTGGCCCAGGCGGCCGGTGGCCTGCAAGTGGCCGGCGGTGCGTTCGGCGCATCCGCCGGGGTGCTCGGCGCTGCGGCGCTGTTTGGCGCGGGCACGGCGGCGGCGTTGACCGGGCCGCTGTTCCTGGTGGGCGTGGTACTGGCAGTAGTGGGCGGGATCATCGGCTACTTTGTCGACCACAACAAAAAACAGAAGGCCACCGAGAAGGAAAACGACTGGTATCGCGACCTGGCCGGCGACGGTCTGTTGCAGGACAACTGGGCCGACAAGGTCGAATACGCCCACTACGAAATCCACCACTACGGTGGCCGTGACACGCCGACCGACGACAGTATCTTCCGCTTCCAGCAATCGGAGTGGGAACACTTCGACGAGACGCCGCAGAAAGGCGGCTCGTCGAGCAATCGCCTGGATGGCGGCTTGCACAAGGGCTACAAAGACCCGAACGCAAAACCCAAGAGCCTGCCGACGGATGCACCGCCGGAGAGACCGCAGCCGCATCCACCGGGTGGCAGTGGACCGAAGATCGCTTGAGTCATGACCGCCCCCGCCTGAGTGCGGGGGCAGTCGTTTACAACTTGGCGATGGACACTTCGGTGGACTTCACAAAGGCAATCACTTCACTGCCCACTTTCAATTCGAGGTCACGCACCGAGCGGGTGGTGATCACCGAAGTCACAATGCCGGACGCGGTCTGCACGTCGATTTCCGACACCACTTCCCCCAGCAGAATTTCCTTGATCACGCCCTTGAACTGGTTGCGCACGTTGATCGCTTTAATGGTCATGTCGGCTTTCCTTCTGGCTGTTGGGTCAATCCGCACGAATGCGCAGGCCCTCAAAATGCGCTATCGACAACGACAATAAAAGGAATATATAACTCTTTATTTATTCTATATAGATATATAAGAATTACCGCACCCGCATCAGGTGAGCGATTTGCGCGGTGTCAGGGTGACCCAATAGCGTGTACGTGCGTGCAGTTCCAGCCCCAGGGTCTGGGCCAGCAAGTTGAGGATGCGGTCGGTGTCGTCCAGGCGAAAACTGCCGGTCACTCGCAACGTTTCCAGGCTCGGATCCCAGCGCAACACACCGGGACGATAACGTTCCAATTCCCGCAAGAAGTCGCCCAGCGCCTGGTTCTGTGCGGTCAGCACGCCGTCGCGCCAACCCAGTTGCAACACATCGAACGGTGCCCAGGCGCCGAGCCCGCCGGCTTGCAGCGAGGCTTGCTGACCACCCGGCAACGTCGCCATTTGCCCGTTCAGGTCGCGTACCTGGACCGCGCCCTTGAGCACCGACACCAGACAACCCTTGGCCAGCTGCCGGACACACACCTCGGCCTGGCTGACCCGCAATTCGCCATAGCGGGTCTGCACCGTCATCGCCGCCGCCCCGGGTACATTCAGCGCCAACTCACCGTCTACGAGTGTGATGCGCCGCTGTGCAAGGTCCATGTCCACTGCTGTCGCCGTGTTGAGCTGCAAGCTGCCGCCATCGGCCAAGGACATGCGCTTGCGCTCGCCGGTGGCAGTGTGCAGGTCGGCGCGCCACGCCTCGATGGGCAATTGGCGGCTGACCAGCCAGGCCGTTGGCACCAAGGCTGCGATACCCAATGCACGCTTGAGCACCGCGCGCCGCCCCGGTTGCGGACGGTCGAGACTGGCCATCGCCAGGGCCTGGGGCAAGTCGCTGAAACGCTGGCGCAGGGTCTGGGCTTTTTGCCAGGTCTGCTCGTGCTGGGGGTGGCTGTCTCGCCAGTGCTGCAACGCGGCGTGGTCACGCTCGGTGGCCGCGCCGGATTCGAGCAGCGCCAGCCATTGGGCGGCGGCGCGGGCAACGTCACGGCTCAAAGTTCCACCAGCAGGCAATGTTCGTAGGCTTGGGCCATGTAGCGTTTGACCGTACGTTCGGACACGTCCAGGCGCTCCGCGATCTCCCGATAGCCCAGGCCTTCCAATTGGCTCCAGAGGAAAGCACGGCGCACCGGCACCGGCAAACCATCCAGCAATTCATCCAGGGCTTGCAAGGTCTCCAGCACCAACCAACGCTGTTCGGGCGACGGCACGCAGGTTTCCGGAAGACTTGCCAAGGCATTCAGATAGGCCTGCTCAAGGCTGCGCCGCTGATGGAAATTCACCAGCAGGCGCTTGCCGACGGTCACCAGATAAGCACGCGGCTCCTGCATCTGCGCAATCGGCTGGGCGCTGGCGAGTACGCGCAGGAACGTATCCTGGCTCAGGTCGGCAGCATCCCAGGCGTTGCCCAGGCGCCGGCGCAGCCAGCTTTCCAGCCAGCTGCGATGGTCGCGGTACAGGCTCGACAAGGTCAGTTCGGGGGCGTGGGTCGGAACAACAGCATCATTCATGGCAAGCGACCTGCGCGGCGCGAGTGAGTCTCAAATGAGATTCATTCTATTTAATATCGCGCCGACTGACCATGATCTTTTCAACACGGTGTTTATAGGGAGGCTTCAGCATCGAACACCTGCCCGCGCCCCACCACACTGGCAGGCTTGAGCACCGCTCCCGGCGCCAACACCGCATTGGCGCCGATACGGCACTGATCACCGAGCAACGCGCCAAACTTGTCGCAACCGGTACGCTGCAACGTACCGTCGACCCGCACCCGCACTTCCTTGTCATCACGCTCATTACGGTAATTGGCGACGATGCTCCCCGCTTCCAGGTTGATGCCGTGCCCCAGCACCGAATCACCGACGAAATTGAAGTGCGCCAGCTTGCTGCCGCTGAACATGAAGGAGGTCTTCAACTCGGCACCCGGGCCGATGATGCAATGTTCATCCAGCCAGCACCCCCCGCGCAGCAGCGAACCACTGGCGATAAAGCAATGGGCGCCGATGATCAGGGGCGGCTTGAGCAGCGCACCCGGTTCGACGGTGGCGGTACGGTGGATGGCCATCTCATCCTGGATGACGTACTGGTCTGCCGGCAGTTCGGCCAGGAGTTGGCGAACAACGGCAGGCGCCTGGGCGGCCAGCGCCCAGGGCGCGAGGTCCGCCCACGGTGCCAAGGCAGATCGAGAAAAGTCGGCGATATAGTCGGTAAGGCGGATCAATGTTGAATCCTCCAGCGGTCAGAGAAGTGCAAAACGCTAACATGCACACAGCAACCTTTACTATTTGTCTTGTTATGGATATTTTATCCATATCAGCCAGTGAGGTTCGCCCCATGCCATTGCCGACTTACCACGACGTCATCGCCGCCGCCCAACGCCTTGACGGTGTTGCTCATCACACCCCAGTGCTCACCTCGCGCACCCTCGACACACTGACCGGCGCCCAGGTGTTCATCAAGTGCGAGAACCTGCAACGCACCGGTTCCTTCAAGTTCCGGGGGGCGTTCAATGCCCTGTCGCAGTTCGATGCACAGCAGCGCAAGGCCGGGGTGGTGGCATTCTCGTCTGGCAACCACGCCCAGGGCATTGCCCTGGCGGCGCAGTTATTGGGCATGCCGGCAACCATCGTGATGCCCAGCGATGCGCCGGCGGCCAAGGTCGCCGCCACCCGCGAATACGGCGCCCGCGTAGTCCTGTATGACCGTTTCACCGAAGATCGCGAGCAGATCGGTCGCAACCTGGCCACCGAACACGGCTTGACCCTGATCCCACCCTACGACCACCCGCACATCCTCGCCGGACAAGGCACCGCCGCCAAGGAACTGCTGGAGGCCACCGGCCCGCTGGATGCATTGTTCGTTGGCCTTGGCGGCGGCGGCATGCTCTCGGGCACCGCACTGAGCACCCGTGCCCTCGCGCCCGACTGCCTGCTGTATGGCATCGAGCCCGAAGCCGGCAACGACGGCCAGCGCTCGTTCCGCAGCGGCAGCATCGTGCATATCGACACGCCAGCCACCATCGCCGATGGCGCCCAGACCCAGCACTTGGGCGACTACACCTTCCCGATCATCCGCGACAAGGTGAACGACATCCTCACCGTGACAGATGCCGAGTTGGTCGGGGCGATGAAGTTCTTCATGCAGCGCATGAAGCTGGTGGTAGAGCCTACCGGCTGCCTGGGACTGGCGGCATTGCTCAACCAGGGCGACCGGTTCAAAGGTCAGCGCGTGGGCATTATCGTTACCGGTGGCAACGTCGATATCCAGAAGTACACCGCGCTGTTGAGCGAGGCGTCATGACCATCATCCAGACGTCCAACGCCGCCAAACCCGCTGGCCATTACTCACAAGCCATCCGCCACGGCGACACGCTGTACATCTCCGGGCAATTGCCGGTGAGCCCGGATGGACGGCATAACCTGTCAGCGCCGTTTGCCGATCAAGCCGACATTGCACTGGGTAATCTGCTGGAGATTTTGAAAGCTGCCGGCGGTACACCAGACGATCTCGTGAAAGTGACGGTGTACGTCGCTGGCGTCGAACACTGGCCTGCATTCGACCGCGTGTACGCCGCTGCGCTGGGCGACCACCGCCCTGCCCGCGCGGTGGTGCCGGTGCCCGAATTGCATCACGGATATCTGGTGGAGATTGAAGCCGTGGCGCGCTACTTGGCGTAGGTATAGACCGCTGCGCGCGACACGCCCAGATGGGACGCCACGGTTTCCATGGCCCGGCGAATGTCCAGGCAACCCGAGTCCTTGAGTTCCTGCATCAACACACGCCGGTCCGCCGTCTTCAGCGCACGCGGGGTGGTGGCCAGGCGTGCGGCGAACTGGTCGATCCGCGCACGGATCACGTCGGCGCCGGAAGGGTCCAGGGACTCGATGAGCTTGTCGCCGCTGACCGAGCCGAATTGCTCCAGCATGCTCTGCAAGCCCCGGAACAATGAGAGATCGACGTTCATGCACAACGCTGCGACGTACTCGCCGCCGGCGCCCTTGATGCCGATGGAGGTGCTTTTGACCTGGCGGCCGTCGCTGAACTGGTTCTGGTAGTTGGCGATGACTTGCGGGTAGTCGGGGTCGGCAATGCGCGCCAGGCCCAACTCGGTGGTCGGGTCGCCCGGCGCACGCCCGGACAGGTTGTTGTGGATGGCCAGGATCGAGTGCCGGGGGTCGCGCAAGTCGTGCAGCACCACTTCGCAGAAGGGGCTGAAGGTCTTGCTCAAGCCCTCGGCGATCTGTTCGAGCTGGCTGATCAAGTGAGTATCGTTGGGAGAGGTGTTTTTCATGCAAGACAACATATCCAGTCCTGGACAGGGCGTCAATTTACCCCCTGCCCCTCATTGTGGAGCCCGCACCATGGATACCCCCGCCGCATTGATCGACACGCTGAAAATGCAGCGCAATATCCAGCGCATGCAACAGCGTGCCAATGCCCTTGGCGTGCACCTGCGCCCCCATGTCAAAACCCATAAGTGCGCTGAAGTGGTCGCCGCGCAAGTCGCAGCAGGCGCCCGTGGCATCACGGTTTCGACCTTGAAAGAGGCCGAGTACTTCTTTGACCTCGGTATCGCCGACATCCTCTACGCCGTAGCGATGGCCCCGCACAAATTGCCTCAGGCCCTGGCGCTGCGTCGCCGGGGATGTGGCTTGACACTGATCACCGACAGCCTGGCCGGTGCCCAGGCGATCATGGATTTCGGCCAGGAACAGGGCGAAACCTTTGCGGTGATGATCGAGATCGACTGCGACGGCCACCGTTCCGGGGTGAAGCCGCAGGACCCGCTGCTGCTGGACATAGCCCGCCTGCTTGGGGCCAGCCTCACCGGCGTACTGACCCATGCCGGTGAAAGCTACGGGCTGGATACACCTGAAGCATTACAGGCCATCGCAGAGCTGGAGCGTGCGCGGTGTGTCGAGGCGGCTGAGCAGATTCGTGCAGCTGGAATGCCCTGCGCCCAGGTCAGCGTCGGCTCGACACCCACCGCATTATCCGCCCTCAACCTGGAGGGCGTGACCGAACTGCGTGCCGGGGTTTACGCCTTCTTTGACTTGGTGATGCACAACATCGGCGTGTGCCGTATCGATGAACTGGCGTTGAGCGTGCTGACCACCGTGATCGGCCATCAGCCGGAAAAAGGCTGGATCATCACCGACGCC
Source organism: Pseudomonas azotoformans (assembly GCF_900103345.1). Classification (NCBI taxonomy): domain Bacteria; kingdom Pseudomonadati; phylum Pseudomonadota; class Gammaproteobacteria; order Pseudomonadales; family Pseudomonadaceae; genus Pseudomonas; species Pseudomonas azotoformans. The sequence continues at coordinate 1,138,459 of NZ_LT629702.1, read as the reverse complement.
GGCTGGATGGCGATGAGCCGCGATCGCGGGACGCAGTCGCAGAAGCGGGACTTTGGTTACGGCCAGGTGTGCGATGAACGCGGTGAGCCGATTGCGGGGCTACTGTTAAGCAGCGCCAATCAGGAGCATGGGGTGGTGCAATTGCAGGGTGGCACTGTGGATGTGGCGGCGCAGTTCCCGTTGGGCACGCGTCTGCGCATTTTGCCCAATCACGCCTGCGCCACAGGAACCCAATTCGGCAGCTATCACGTATTGCTGGACAATGGCGACAGACAGGTGTGGGAACGCCTACGCGGCTGGTAACCGATACCCTTGTAGTGAGCGAGCTTGCTCGCGCTGGAGTGCGCAGCGCTCCTGTTGTTTTTGGGGCTGCTTCGCAGCCCAGCGCGAGCAAGCTCGCTCACTACAGGTCAGGAGGCATCCTCCAGGATCAGGTCGGCGCCCTTCTCTGCCACCATCAACACCGCCGCATGGGTATTGCCCGACGTCACGTTGGGGAAGATCGACGCATCGACAATGCGCAACCCTTCCAGCCCATGCACCTTCAAGCGCTTGTCCACCACTGATACCTGCGGGTCCGAGCCCATGGCGCAGGAGCCGCACAGGTGGTAGATCGAGCCACTGTTTTCGCGGAAGTATTGCAGCATCTGCTCGTCGGTCTGCACCGCCGCGCCGGGCAACACCTCAGCCACGGTGATGCCCTTGAGGGCCGGCGCCTGCATGATCTTGCGCATCAACCGGCTGCCCTGGATCACCTCGTCGATGTCTTTCTGGGTACTCAAGTAGTTTGGGTCGATCAGCGCCGCGTCCCGTGGGTTCTTCGAGGCAATGCGGATGGTGCCACGGCTGGTCGGACGGCACGGGTTGAAGCACAGCAGGAAGCCGGAATACGGCTCGGGCTTGAGGCTGGCCTTGTTGTTTTTCGGGATCTGGTACGACAGCGGGTTGAAGTACAACTGCAGATTCGGGTCCTTCTGTTCCTCGTTTCCACGAAAGAAGCCCCCGGCCTGGTTGACGCTCATTGCCAGCGCACCCTTGCGCGTGAACAGGTACTTGAGGCCGAGTTTCAATTGGCCGAACAGCGAACTGAGTTCGTCATTCAATGTGGGGATATTGGCCTTGTAGTAGTAGCTGGCGCACAAATGGTCCTGCAGGTTCTCGCCCACGGCCGGCAGGTGCTTGACCAGCGGGATGTTGTGTTCGGCCAACATTCGCTGGTCGGCCACGCCGGACAATTGCAGGATCTTCGGCGTGTCTACCGCACCGGCACACAGGATCACTTCCTTGCGCGCGGTGAAGGTGCGCGCAACGCCGTGTTGGGTCACGGCAATACCGGTGGCGCGCTGCTGGTCGTCGAACAGCACCCGATCAACCAAGGCATGCAGCTCAACGGTGAGGTTCGGTCGCCCCAGCGCCGGATGCAGGTGGGCAAAGCTGCTGGAACACCGCTCGCCATTACGGGTGTTGACGTCATACAGGCCCGCACCTTCAAAATCAGGACCGTTGAAGTCGTCGCTGTGGGCATAGCCCAGCTGTTCGCAGCCCTTGAGGAACACGTCGCAGATCGGGTGGGTCTGGCCCTTCATCGGCGTGATGCTGATCGGGCCGCTGCCGCCGTGGTACTCGGTGTCGCCCAGCGGGTGGTTTTCCAGCTTGCGAAAGTACGGCAGCACGTCCGCAAAGCCCCAGCCGTCGTTGCCGTTGGCCGCCCAGTCATTGAAGTCGTGGGCCTGGCCGCGCACGTAGATCATCGCGTTGATCGAGCCCGAACCGCCTTGCACCTTGCCGCGTGGCGCGTAGATTTCGCGCCCGCCCAGCTGCTTTTGCGGCTGGCTGTAGTACATCCAGTTGAAGGTCGGGTTGTAATACATCTTGGCGAAACCAACCGGGATCTTGAACCACCAGGAACTGTCCTTGCCGCCGGCTTCCAGCAGCAACACGGAGTGTTCGCCCGAGGCGGACAGCCGGTTGGCGAGGATGCAGCCTGCGGCGCCAGCGCCGGCGATAATGTAGTCATATGTCATTCACGGTTACCGCATCAGTCGTTTTTTTAGCCCTTGGCGGGCGAGGTGTCTTTCACGTCAGCCGGGGTCGGTGCCATTTGCAGGTGCAGGCGTTCGCCGGTGTACGGCGTGTGCTTGCGTACCACGTCCATGTTCAGCTCGACGCCCAGGCCCGGCTCGGTGGACGGAATGATGTAGCCGTCCTCCCATTGCAACGGCTTGGTCAGTACTTCGGCGTGGAAGCCGCCCCAGGTCATGATGCTTTCCTGGATCAGGAAGTTCGGCGTGCACGTGGCCAGCTGGAAACTTGCCGCCGCGCCAATCGGCCCGTTGTACAGGTGCGGGGCGATCTGCGCGTAGTAAGCCTCGGCCATGCTCGCGATTTTCTTCGCCTCCAGCAGCCCGCCACAGCGCGCCACGTTCATCTGCAGGATCGACGCACCGCCGGCTTGCAGCAGCTTGAAGAACTCATACTTGGTGGTCAGGCGCTCGCCGGTGGCAATCGGGATGCTGGTCTTGGCCGCGACCTGGGCCATGGCCTCTTCCTGGCCGGGCGGCACCGGTTCTTCGAACCACAGCGGGTCGTACTTCTCCAGGCGCTTGGCCAGGCGGATCGCCGAGGACGGCACCATCTGCCCGTGGGTGCCGAAGAGCAGGTCGCACTTGTCGCCCACCGCTTCGCGGATCTTGCGGCAGAAGGTCTCGCAGCGCTCCAGCACTTCCAGCGAAATCTGGTGGCCGGAGTACGCGGTATACGGGCCGGCCGGGTCGAACTTCACGGCGGTGAAGCCTTTGTTCATGTTCTCGATGGCGCATTCGGCAGCCAGGTCCGGGTCGTCGTAGTCGTACTCGCCTTTGCTGTTGACCGGGTAAAGGTAGGTGTAGGAACGCAGGCGCTCGTTGACCTTGCCGCCGAGCAGCTCGTAGACCGGCTTGTTGGCGGCCTTGCCGATGATGTCCCAGCAGGCCATTTCCAGGCCGCTGACCACGCCCATCATGGTCAGGTCCGGGCGCTGGGTGAAGCCGCTCGAATAGGCCTGGCGGAAGAACCGCTCGATATGGTGCGGGTCATGGTTGAGCAGGTAGCGCTCGAACACGTCCTCGATGATCGGCAGCATGGCCTTGGGGCCGAAGGTGGCGGCGTAGATCTCGCCGACGCCTTCGATGCCGCAGTCGGTCTTGAGCTTGACGAACAGCCAGTACATGCCGCCGATGTGCGGCGGTGGGACGGCAACGATATGGGTTTCAAGGGCGACGATTTTCATCTCAGGCACCTGTCTGGTTGAATTTTTTACGGTTAATTCGGGCGCGCAGGGTCAAGGCCGCGAGAGTGCCGAGCACGCCGATGAACGCGATGTAGCCGAAGTACAGGTTGTAGCCGGCCTTGCCTGGGTAGGTGTCGGTCAGGTAGCCGTTGATCAACGGGATAAAGGTATCGGGCAGGTAACCCACCACCGAGACGATGCCAATCGCCAGGCCGGTGATGCGCAGCGGGATGTCGCAGCTGTCGAGAATCGCCCAGTACAGGCCGCGAATCGCGTAGGTCATCAGCCCGATGAAGATCACCGTGCCGATCAGCAGGCCCAGGCTGTTGAAGGCTGGGAACACGATCAGTCCGACCATCGCCAGGCTTACCAGGGCCAGCGCGACGATCAGCACCGAGATGTTGGAAAACCTGTCCCCCAGCCAGCCGCCGCCGATGCCGCCGATGGGGCGCATCCACAGCTTGATGGTGGTGATGGTGCCGGCCATCACGGCGGTCATGCCGCTGCCTTGCAGGTAGTCGGAGAAACTGTAGGTGGCCCAGAACATGTGATAGCCGCAGAACACGATGGCGGTGACCAGCCACAGCTCGGGGATTTTCACCAGGGTTGCCAGGTCGGCGAGCAGGTTGAACCTGCCCTTCTCTACCGCCGCTGTTTCGGCCAAGGATTTTGGGTCTTTGAGCAGCACCAGCACGCAACCGATGGCAATACAGGTGAAGGAATACAGGTAAACCACGTGCTTGAAGCCTTCGGCCGCCGACTGGCTGCGCGTTTCGGTGGCGTAAGCGAACAGGCCCAGGGCCACGGTCGCCAGCAGCGCTTCGACCAGCCCTCGCCCGCCATCGAGGATGCCGAAGAACCGGCCTTGCTCGCGGTGGTGGGCGATCATTTTCACGCGCTTGAGCACCGAGGCCCAGAACGTCAGGCCGGTGGTCAGGCCCCAGCAACCGAAGATGATCATCAGGCCGGTCATCGACGGCACGCTGGAGTACCACAGGCCCAGCGCACCGGTGGCGACCAGTGAGAAGAAGATCAGGAAGCGCGGCGGCAAACGGTCCGCGAGCCAACCACTGGGCAAATAGCTGAGCAAAAAGATCGTGCCGAGCATGGAGTACAGGTAGCCCAGCTCGCTGTGGTTGATGTGGAACACCTCAAGCATGGTGGTCTGGTAGACCTGGCGCAGGTAGAGGATCGGGTAGATCGCCCCTGCGGCCAGTACCAGCAGCATCAATTGGAAGTAGCGACTGGCGGTGTCGCTGTTTGCCGCGGACACGGCAACGGAAACCTGGGCAACGGGTGCAGGCTTGGACATCGTGTAGACCTCAGGCGCCCGATGCGCGGGCGCCCTGATAATTGTTTTTATTAAAGGTGCTGCGGGTATTCGTGGATCAGTACTTCATGACCACCAGACGGGTCTGGGTGAACTCAAGCATCCCGTGCTTACCGTCATCGCCGCCCAGCCCTGAGCGTTTCCAGCCGGCGTGGAAACCCTGATACGGGTCCGCCGGGGTGCGATTGACGTACAACTCGCCGGCTTCGATGGCGTTCGCCACTTTCATCGCCGTGCGATAGTTCTCGGTGTAGAGCACCGACGACAGGCCGAATTGGTGGTCGTTGGCCAAGGCCAGGGCTTCGTCGATATCGCGGTACTTGAGCACCGGCAACACCGGGCCGAAGATTTCTTCCCTGATGATTTCCATGTCCTGGCGGCAGCCGCTGAGCAAGGTCGGCGGGTAGAAATGGCCGGGACCTGCTGGCAGCACGCCGCCCACTTCCAGTACAGCACCGGCGGCGACGGCGCGCTCGACCATGGCGTGGATATTCTGTTGCGAACTGGCGTTCACCAGTGGGCCCATCAGGCTGGCATCGGTTGCACGGTCGCCAAACTTCACCGCGCTGATTTTGCTTTTCAGCAAGGCGAGGAATGGCGCGTAGATACTTTCGTGCACATACACCCGCTCCACCGCAGTGCACAGCTGGCCGCAATGGGTGGTCTTGGACGCGACGATGGCGCTGGCCGCCTGCTCCAGGTTGGCGTCGGCCTCGATGATCGCCGGGGTCTTGCCGCCCAGTTCCAGGGACGGCTTGGCGATGTTGGCCTTGCAGTAGTCCAGCACGATGCGCCCGGCATTCACGCTACCGGTGAGGGTAATCAGACCAACTGCCTTGTGGGTGCAGACGCTGGCGGCGGTGGCGTGGTCCATGGTCAGGATATTGATGACACCCGCCGGGATTCCGGCCTTGACCACCGCCTTGGCGATTTCGAACGCCGACAGCGGCGTGTTGTTGCTCGGCCGCACCACCACGGTGTTGCCCGCGATCAGCGCCGGGGCGATCTTGCGCAGCAGGGTGTAGACCGGGTAGTTGAACGGGATCAAGCAGGCCACGACGCCAATCGGCTCGCGTTGCAGGAACAGGTTTTCGTCCGGGGTATCGCTGGGGATGATCTCGCCTTCGATGCGCCGCGCCCATTCGGCGTGGTAACGGGTGATCTGCGCGGCGTAACGTGCTTCATTGCTGGCATCGCTGAGGCTCTTGCCGGACTCGCTGGCCAGGGCCGTGCCGATAGCGTCGGCGCAGGCGTCCAGGGCATCGGCGAATGCACGCAGGTATTCAGCGCGTTCGATACTGGTGAGTTTGCCCCAGGTTTTCTGGGCAATGGCGGCAGCGTCGACAGCAGCAATCGCCTCATCGGCCGTGGCGGCGCTGACATGGCCGACCAGGGTTTCGGTGGCCGGGTTGTAGACAGCGATCAATGCATCGCTGGCGGGTTCGACAAAATGACCGTTGAAAAAATTGCGCTGGAGTTGCATGTGGTTTGCCCAACGTTTTTGTTATCCGAGTGACATGCAGTTTTGTCATCGGCCAGCCGTTGGACAAACGATTTATTGCGTAGGGTAACGTGCAAAAAACGCAGGTTAGTCGGTTTTTACCCTCACAGACCGCGCTGGCGCAGCCACTGCAGGAAGCCCTTCTTCACCGGCACCACCGGCGCCTCCTGGGTCAAGGCCTGCGCGGCGTGCACGCGGAAGTCCAAGAGCGCCTTCATCGCCTCGCCGATGTCGTGGCGCGCATCCAGGCACGGCTTCAAGTATTCCTTCTCGATGCGGTACAGGGTGCAGAACGTCTTGGCCGAGAAATCCGCCAGCGTCGCCTCATCCGACAGGATCCCGGCCTCGCCGATCACCTCGCCCGGCCCCATGCGCCCGGCTTCGAATTTGTGCCCGCCCTTGGTCAGCATCACCGAGACCACACCCGACTCAACGATGAACAAATGATCGCTGACCTCCCCGGCCGGCAGGATCATCTCGCCGGCGCGATAGGTGTGCAGGGTCATGTTCTGGCTGAAGGTGTCTTTCTCTTCCTGGCGCAGGGTGGAAAAAATCGACGAACGCTCCAGTAACGCGCGCGCCGCGGACATCGCCGGTGGCGCGCTGTTTTCAGTGGCCGACAGCAAGCCGACGCCCGCCGCCTGCAAATGCCGGAAGGCCAGGTCGTACAGCTGGTTGCGCACTTCGCGCTTTTGGGCCATGGCCGGCACGAACCCGCTGATTTCATACTCGACGCCACCGCTGGCCGAGGTCTTGAACGCCACACTCGGCGCCGGCTTGCCCAGCAGCGGTCGACACCCTTGCATCGCCCGCTCCAGCGCTTCGATCACCGTTTGTGGGCGCGCATGGGGGCTGACCTGCAGGCTGACCGCCAGGCCAAACATGTCCGCCGGACGCGAAAAGTTGATGATCTTGGCCTTGGCCGCCAGGGAGTTGGGAATCACCGCCAGGCTGCCCTGGGAGGTTTGCAGGCGCGTGGCGCGCCAGTCGATGTCCGTCACCCGGCCTTCGGTGCCGTCGATGGAGATCCAGTCATCGATTTGATAAGGCTTGGTGGTGTTGAGGACGATCCCGGAGAACACATCGCTCAAGGTACTTTGCAGCGCCAGGCCGACAATGATTGCTACAGCGCCAGAGGTGGCGAGTACGCCCTTGACCGGCAGGTCGAGCACGTAGGCCATGGCAGCAATGATCGCAATCAGGAAGATCACCGCCCCCATCAGGTCCTGCAACAGGCGCCCGGTATGCCCGACCCGCTGCATCATGAGCGTGCCGAGCAACACCGTCAGCGTGCGCGCCGCGAACAGCCACCAACCGATCTGCAATGCCGTGGCGGCCAGGTGCAAGGCGGTGTTGTCCGCATAGGGCGCCAGTTGCATCGGGTTCATGCCGTCGTTGAACAGTACGGCGCTGAACACCGCAAAGATCACCAACCGCGCCGCCAGCTTCCAGTTGGCGAGATTGGCGGAAATAAGACGCCACACGGCGATGTCGATCAAGATCAGCGCCAGGGCAGACAACATCGGGTGATCAGCGATAAATGAGGGCATCCAGGCGACTCCAGGGCGAATGCCGTGAAGATCGCATGAAATGCCGCGCCAGGGTATAGCGGGTGTGCTTACATCTGCCCGAAACGACCCGACTGAAAGTCGGCGAACGCCTGATGAATCTCCTGCTCGGTGTTCATCACAAACGGCCCATGGCCAACGATGGGCTCGTCAATCGGTTCACCGCTGAGCAGCAGCACCTTGGCGTCGTCATTGGACTCCAGCGTGAGCTGGCTGCCATCGCGCTCGAACAACGCCAATTGCCCCTGGCGCGCGACCTCCTCGCCATTGACCAGCACCGTGCCGCGCAGGATCACCAGCGCGGTGTTGCGACCTTCGTGCAGGTCCAGGGTGACCGGCTTGCCGGGGTTGAGGCGCAGGTCCCACACGTCAATCGGCGTAAAGGTGCGGGCCGGGCCTTGGGTGCCGCCGAACTCACCGGCAATCAGGCGCAGCCGCCCGGCGCCGTTGGCCAGGGGCAGTACCGGGATGTCGCCATCCACCAGGGTCTGGTAGCCGGCTTCAGCCATTTTGTCCTTGGCCGGCAGGTTGACCCACAGTTGCACCATCTCCAGCGCACCGCCTTGGCGGGCGAAGGCTTCAGAATGGAACTCTTCGTGGAGGATGCCTTTGGCGGCGGTCATCCATTGCACGTCGCCGGGGCCGATGGTGCCGCCGGCACCGGTGGAATCGCGGTGTTCGACCTCACCGTCGTAGACGATGGTCACGGTTTCAAAGCCGCGATGAGGGTGCTGGCCGACGCCGCGACGTTGCTCAGTCGGGGTGAAATCGGCCGGGCCGGCGTGGTCCAGCAACAGGAATGGGCTGATGTGCTTGCCCATGGCGTCGTAGGAAAACAGCGTGCGCACCGGGAAGCCGTCGCCGACCCAATGGGCGCGGGGGCTGGTGTAGATGCCGATCAGTTTTTTCATGGTGTACCTCCAAAGTGCCTACACCATAAGGCTGCCAACTGTTGAGCACTAGCCGGCAAAAGCAGCCCTGTTCGTCCTACGTATAGGACAATCCCTTGACCTGACGTTGACGCAGCAGGTGAAACGCCACAAAGGCGATCACCGCGAAGCTGGCCTGGATGATGATCATCGGCGCGGCACTGCCGTCACGCAGCTGGCTGAGCAGGATGCCGCTGCAGGTGGCGCCGAACATCTGCGCGAACCCCATCAGCCCTGCCGCCAAGCCTGCACGATGTGCATTGGGCATGACCCCGCCGGTAACCGCGCCCGGCAACACCAGGCCACCGCCCAGGGTGACCAGGGCAATCGGGATGTCCAGGCCGAGCACCGACAGGCCGAACAGTTCGTAAATCACCACGGCCGACACCCCGCCAACCGCCACCATCGTCACGCCCATCGCTACAATCCGCTGCGGCCCCAGGCGCATGATGTTGCGGCGAGTATAGGTGGACCCCACGATCAGCATCGACACGATCAGGCCGAAATTGATGCCGTATTCCAGGCTGCTGAAGCCCAGCAGGTTGATGAACACCGCCGACGAACCGGCGATTACCGCAAACATGGCGCCATAGGTGCACGCCAATGCCACGGCGAACGCCCGGTACTGGCGGCCCTTGAGCAGGTCCAGGTATTGCCCGCCGAGGGTACGCCAGTGACCGGCCTTGGGGTCTAGGTAGTGGTTGCTCTCGCGAAAGAACAGCAACGCCAGCAACAGCACCACGCTGCCAATCGCCAGCGCCAGGAGGATCGGCGCGTGCCAGCCGAACAGCTTGATCAGCAGGCCACCGACCATCGGCGCCACCACGATGGCGTAGAGCATGCCGATCATGGTCAACGCCAGGGCCGGCCCGGCTTCGGCCTTCCACACATCCCGCACCACCGTGCGCGCCAGCACCAACGCAGCACAGGCGCCCAGGCCTTGCAGCACGCGGGCGGCAATGAACTGGTGGATGTCCTGCACCAGCAACATCGACAAGGTCGCCAGCACGTACAGCGCCAGGCCGCCGATCAGCACCGGGCGCCGACCAATGCGGTCCGACAGCGGGCCGAACAACAGTTGCCCAAGGCCGAAAGCGGCGACAAATGCCGAGAGCGCCATCAGTGCCGAACCGACTGGCGCAGCCAATGCCTGCTCGATGGCACCCAGGCCGGGAATGATCAATTGGGTCGAGACCTCACCCAGTGCCGTCAGGGCCACCAGTAGAAACAGCAAGCTTCGCGATGGGACCGGGGCGTTTGTCATGGGGAACATCCGGGGGGCTGGATTAATTTATATTTCGACCATAATATGCGTAAAAAATTATGTCCATAATTTTTTGCCCAATGGTTACCCCGGAGCCCGCCATGCACCCTCTCCCCCTGCGTCTTCTCACGCCCCTGGCCCTGTTGATGGTCCTCAATGGCTGCAACAGCAAGGCCGACACCGCCGCCGAAGCCCCCCCACCTCGCCCGGTCCTGGCTGCCAAAGTCGAAGCGGCCGGCACCCAGCAAAGCGCCTATACCGGCGTGGTCGCGGCACGTACCGAAAGTGACCTGGGCTTCCGGGTCGGCGGCAAGGTCATTGAACGCAAGGTCGACCCCGGCCAGCATGTGTCCCGTGGCGATACCCTGCTGGTGCTGGACATCGGCGACTTTGAACTGGCCCTGCGCTCGGCGAAGAACCGCGTCAGCGCCGCCCAGGCACAATTGCGCCAACGCCGTGACGACGAAAACCGCTACCAGCGCCTGGCCAGCACCGGTGCCGTGTCGCGGCAGATCTTCGACCAGTCGGCGACCAACCTGCGGGTGGCCGAAGCCGAACTGGCCGCGGCGCAATCCGATGCCAGCCAGATCGAAAACCGCCGCACCTACTCGGTGCTCAAGGCCGATGGCGACGGCATCATCACCGACGTCCGGGTGGACCGCGGCCAAGTGGTGGCTGAAGGACAGATCGTTGCGCGCCTGGCCCACGACGGAGCCCGTGAAGCCATCGTCAATCTGCCGGAAAACCAGCGCGACCAAGCCTCGCAGAAAGCCCTGGCCTTCCCCTTCGGCGCCCCGGACCAGGCGGTGACCGCCACCTTGCGCGAACTGTCCGCCAGCGCCGACCCGACTACCCGTACCTACCGCGCTCGCTACGTGTTGCATGGCACCATCGAGCGTTTCGCCCTCGGCTCGACCATCACCGTGCGCCTGCAAGGCAACGGCCAGGCCGCGCAAACCCGCGTGCCCATCGGCGCCTTGCAGGACGCCGGGCAAGGCACTGGCGTGTGGGTTATCGGTGCAGATGACACGATCAGCTTCGCCCCGGTGAACGTCGCCAGCCTCGGCCAGGAAGACGCACTGCTCGACAGCGGCGTGGCGCCCGGCCAAATCGTCGTCGCCCTGGGTGCACACCTGCTGCACGAGGGTGACGCCGTACGCCTGCTGCCCGCCCAGGCATTGGCCCTCAACCGCAAACAGGACAACTGAGCATGCGCGGTATCAACCTCTCTGAACTGGCGGTCAAGCACCGTGCGGTCACGTTGTTCCTGATTATTGCGATCCTCGCCGCCGGGGTGTTCTCGTTCGGCAAACTGGGGCGCGCCGAAGACCCGTCTTTCACCGTCAAGGTGATGACCATCACCGCCGCCTGGCCCGGCGCTACCGCCCAGGAAATGCAGGAGCAAGTGGCCGACCGCCTGGAAAAACGCCTGCAGGAACTGGACTACTACGACCGCGTCGAGACCATCGCCCAGCCGGGTTTCGTGTCGATGCGCATGACCTACAAGGAGTCCACGCGGCCCAGTGAAATCCAGGACCTGTTCTACCAGACCCGTAAAAAACTCAGCGATGAAGCCGCCAAGCTGCCCAAGGGTGTGATCGGGCCGTTCTTCAACGATGAATATTCCGATGTGTACTTTGCGTTGTACGCCCTGGAGGCCGAGCACCTGCCCCATCGGCAACAGGTGCAGATGGCCGAAGAATTGCGCCAGGGTTTCCTCAACCTGCCAGGGGTGAAGAAGGTCAATATCCTTGGCGAGCAGGCGCAACGGGTGTTCGTCGAGTTTTCCTATGAGCGCCTGGCGACGCTGGGCATCAAGCCGGAGCAGATTTTTTCGGCGTTGGCCGCGCAAAACGCCGTGGCGCCGTCGGGCTTCGTCGAGACCGCCGGGGCCCGCGCCTACATCCGTATCGACGGCGCGTTCGACAGCCTGTCACTGATCGAAAACGTGCCGCTGGAAGTCAACGGCCGCGTGCTGCGCATCGCCGATGTGGCCACCGTCAGCCGCGGCTATGAAGACCCGCCCAGTTACCGCATCCGCCACCAGGGCGACCCGGCGCTGATGCTCGGCGTGATCATGGAGAAACACTGGAACGGCCTGGAGCTGGACACGAGCCTCAAGGCCCAGGAAGCCAGAATCCAGGCCGACCTGCCGCTGGGGGTGAACTTCGCCAAGGTCTCCGACCAGGCGAAAAACATCAGCCTGGCGGTGAATGAGTTCATGCTGAAATTCTTCGTCGCCCTGGCGGTGGTGATGATCATCAGCCTGCTGGCGCTGGGCTTTCGCGTGGGGCTGGTGGTGGCCGCGGCGGTGCCACTGACCCTGTCGGTGGTGTTTGTGATCATGCTGCTGACCGGGCGTGAATTCGACCGCATTACCCTGGGCGCGTTGATCATTTCCCTGGGGCTGCTGGTGGATGACGCGATCATCGCCATCGAGATGATGGTGGTGAAACTGGAAGAAGGTTTCGACCGCATCCACGCTGCCACCTTTGCCTGGAGCTCCACGGCGGCGCCGATGCTCACCGGCACGCTGGTGACGATCATCGGCTTTCTGCCGGTGGGTTTTGCGCGCTCCGGTGCCGGGGAATATGCCGGCAATATCTTCTGGATCGTCGGCTTTGCACTGATTTCCTCCTGGCTGGTAGCGGTGGTGTTCACGCCATACCTGGGCGTGAAGCTGCTGCCGCAGATCAAGCCGGTGCCTGGCGGCCATGATGCAATCTACGCCGGGCGTTACTACCAGAAGCTGCGCACGCTTGTGGAAGCGTGCGTGCGTGGGCGCTGGCTGGTGACCGGGCTGGTGGTGGCGGCGTTTGTGCTGTGCGTGCTGGGCATGGGCGTGGTGAAGAAGCAGTTCTTTCCCAACTCCGACCGTTCCGAGCTGATTCTTGAGGTGTACATGCCGCCGGGCAGTGCGTTCAAGAGCACCGAAGCGGTGGCCGCACAGCTGGAAAAAGCTCTGCTGCAAGAGCCGCAAACCACGATGGTCGACACCTATGTGGGCGGCGGTGCGCCACGCTTTTTCCTGTCGCTGAACCCTGAACTGCCGGACCCGGCGTTTGCCAAGCTGATCGTGCAGACCCCGGATTCCCATGCCCGCGATGCATTGAAACTGCGCATGCGCGAGCGGATTGCGGCCGGTGAATTCCCGGCGGCACGGGTGCGCGTCACGCAACTGCTGTTCGGCCCGCCCGTGCCGTTCCCGGTAGTGTTCCGTGTCTCCGGCCCGAATGTGGATGTGCTGCGTGGCATCTCCGAAAACGTGCGCAAAGTTGTCGCCGCCAACAAACTGACCAAGGACGCCTTCCTCGATTGGGGCGAGCGCACCAGCGGGTATCGCCTGGTGCTGGATCAAGACCGCCTGCGCCTGCTGGGCTTCACGCCTAACGAGGTCAAATCCCAGCTCAACGCGTTGCTCAGCGGCAACCCCATCACCGAAGTGCGCGAAGGCAACCGCACCGTCTCCGTGGTCGCCCGCGCCCAGGGCAGCCAGCGCGAAGACCTCGGCAACCTCAACAACATGACGCTCACCAACAGTGCCGGCACCTCCGTGCCGCTGGCCCAGGTCGGGCATTTCCAGGCGGTGATGGAAGAACCGATCCTCAAGCGCCGCAACCGCGCAACCACCGTCGAAGTACGCGCCGACATCATCGACGGCGTGCAACCGCCCGACGTGGAAATGGCTGTGTACAAAGACCTGCAACCGCTGATCGCCAAGCTGCCGGCCGGCTACCAGATCGACATCGGCGGCCCGGTGGAAGAAAGCGCCAAGGCCAACGTCGCCCTGGCTGCGCTGTTCCCGATCATGATCCTGCTGACCCTCACGGTGATCATGTTCCAGGTGCGCTCGTTCGGCGTGATGTTCATGGTCTTCGCCACCGCCCCACTGGGCTTGATCGGAGCGGTGCCGACCTTGCTGCTCTTCAACCAGCCGTTCGGGTTCAATGCAATCCTGGGCTTGATCGGGATTGGCGGGATCCTCATGCGCAACACGCTGATCTTCACCGACCAGATCCGTCAGAATCAGGACCACGGCATGGCCATTCACGAGGCGATCGTCGAGGCCACCGTGCGGCGTGCACGGCCGGTGATCCTGACCGCGCTGGCGGCGGCGCTGGCGTTTATTCCGCTGACGTTGTCGGTGTTCTGGTCGTCCCTGGCCTACGTGCTGATCGGCGGGGTGCTGGTGGGCACGCTGTTGACGCTATTGTTCTTGCCGGCACTGTGCAGCCTGGTGCTGGGGCGGGAGAAGACGAGAGTTGTCGAAACGTCCCACGTAACCGCCGGATAAGCTCTACTCCCCTCCCCTGAAAAGGTCCGCAAAGTCCCTCGCCTGAATACACAGTGCGAGGGATTGCAGATGGACTTTCTGGTTGTTGGAGCTGTTTCTTGAACCCGGCCATTGGCAGGCTGGCCCTGACCCCAATGGATGTGAAGACGGTCGATGTCGAAAGCGTCTTTCGCGATTTCCGGGAATGCCTGAACACCTTTGACGAATGGGCTTCGAGCTTTTGGTGCTTTTCGGCGCTGGATGTCGAACAAGTCTTCAAGGTCGGGGATGAAGTGGCGCTGGTCGCGCCGATCAATCGTTCTCTATACCCAAGCACCACCGTTGCGACTTGCCAGGCCAACGGCAAGTTGACCCTGGTGCACCTGTTCCAAAGCACACGATTGGTCCCCATCGGCAACACGCCGGTGATGTTGCAGCGTGTCGACCCCAACGGCGGCCCACTGGGCGAGCCGATCCACAAGACCATCGGCCCGAGCGGCATTCTCGAAATCGACGAGTGCGCGCGCGACCAGCCATACCGGGTCAGCTTCTATCCCAACGTTTCCAAGGACCACGTCAAGGCACTGTATGCGTCTTATCAGTCGGTGATCGATGGGTTGGAAGTTCGCCTGCGCGAGGAGTGGAAAAACACCTTCGAAGCCCAGTGGAAGGACTACACGGACGCCAGCCCGCTTGATCAACGCAGGTTATTGGAGAAGGCCTTTCTTCATGGAATGGGTAAGGCGCTTTACAGCCTTTGGGACAATTTCACACAACTGTACGAGCTGCTGGCGGACCTCCAGAGCAACAGCCAGAAGCTGCTGCAATACATCTCCCAGGCCGAACTGGATGAACTGCTGAAACTGGGCAAGGACGCCATCGCCCAGGGCCTGCTCGTGCTCAGCGATGAGCCGTTGATGTTTATCTACCTGTCGGCGATCTGCAGCTGGATACGGATGTTGCCGCCGCAAGCGATGAGCGAGGTGATGGGGGAAGTCACCGGCGACGTGTTGATCGCTTTGCTGTTGGTGAGGGTTGCGGGAGCCATGGGCGTGACCGTGCGCCTGGGTGCCCAGGTGCTGAGTCACATCAAGCCTGGCCGGGCTCGCCAGTGGCTGGAGATGCTCGCGGAACAGTTGGTCGGGCCTCGGTTGGACGCGCATGTCGAGGCGGCCAGGCCGTTGCTGCTGGGGAGTCGTGCGACGCCGATCAGGTTGATTCCGGATGCGCCGTTGAAGGCTGGGGATCAAGTGGTTGCCAACGCGGTGCCGGTGGTGCGCAGCAAGTCCCAGCGAACCGTGCTGGTTCAGCAAGAGCATGTGGATGATGTGCCGGTTTCTGCTCGAAACCCGAATGGGGATGCGGCGGCGCCTGCGGACAAGACCGCCACCAACGGCTGCCCGGTGTCGATGGTCACCGGCGAGGAATTGCTGACCCTGACCGATGGGACGCTGGACGGGATCTTGTCGTTTGAGTGGACCCGGTTGTACCGCACCAGTGCGGTGGAAATGGATTGCGGGCTGGGGTTTGGCTGGAGTCACTCGCTGGCGCATCGGCTGGTGGTTGAGGGTGATTCGGTTGTTTGGACCGATCATGAGAATCGGTCGACGACCCTGCCCTTGCCTACGGCTTCTCGGCCTGCGATCACCAACAGTCTTGCAGAAGCGGCGATCTAT
This sequence comes from Pseudomonas azotoformans, assembly GCF_900103345.1. NCBI lineage: Bacteria > Pseudomonadati > Pseudomonadota > Gammaproteobacteria > Pseudomonadales > Pseudomonadaceae > Pseudomonas > Pseudomonas azotoformans. The sequence goes on along the minus strand of NZ_LT629702.1, from coordinate 1,122,650 downwards.
TTGGGTTCGCTGCCTGATGAACTGATGCTGGCTCAGGCGTCACGTTTCTACCACTTTCGCGACGGTGTGCTGACAGCGATCAGCGATGCGTATGACAACCGCCTGCGCATTTCCCGCGATTTTCTGGGGCGTGTTGAGCGGGTGGATAACGGGGTCGGGCGCTCGTTGCATTTGCGCTATGCGTCGGGCCGCATCGTGGCGGTGGATTACCAGATTCATCGCGTCGTGGATGACGGTCCGTTTGTTTGGGTGACGGAGCAGACGGTTGTTTCCTACGCCTATGACGAGCTGGGACGACTGGTTTCAGCGACCAACGCGGTCGGCGAAAGCGAGGTTTATCGGTACGACGAACAGCACATCATTCTTGAACGCGGTTTGGCCGGTGGCGCGAGTTTTTTCTGGGAGTGGGAACGGTCTGGCAAGGCCGCGCGATGTGTGCGGCATTGGGCGAGTTTCTCGCAGATGGACACGCGTTATGCCTGGGATGACAACGGCCAGGTCACGGTGTTTAACGCCGATGGTAGCCAGGAAGTCTACGTGCATGACCAGCGGGCGCGGCTGGTGCAGCGGGTGGATCCGGACGGGGCCGAGCACTTTAAATCCTACGATGAAAAAGGCCGGCTGACGGTTGAGCAGGATCCGCTGGGAGCGATCACGGCGTATCAGTACGACGAAGCCGGGCGCTTGGTGGCGGTGTTTCCGGGGGACGATGAGCCGAAGACCTACGAACATGACAATGGGTTCGTACGGGTTGTAAGGCGGGGTCAGGCGGTTTGGAAGTATGAGCGCAATGACCAGGGCGATGTCATTCGCAAGATCGATCCTGACGGTCACGTTACCGATTACACCTACAACAAATATGGGCAGCTGATTGGAGTTTGGTACCCGGATCACAGCTGTCAGCGGCTGGTGTGGAACGAGCGTGGGCAGTTGCTTGAGGAGCAGTTGCACAATGGTGGGATCAAGCGTTATCGCTATGACGATCTCGGGCGGCAGATTGCGCGGGAAGATGAACACGGCGGGCTGACCCAGTATCAGTGGGACAGCGTGGGTCGGTTGACTCGCGTTGTGCTGCCAGGCGGCGAGTTCAGGGAATACAGCTACAACCCCTACGGAAAAATCACCGCCGAACGCGATGAACTCGGGCACGTCACCCGCTACGAATACGCCGACGGCCTGCACCTGATCAGCCGCCGCATCAATGCCGATGGTACACAGGTCAACTACCGCTACGACAACGCGCGGTTACTGCTGACTGAAATCGAAAACGAAGTTGGCGAGACCTACCGACTCCAGTACCACAACAACGGCCTGATCCAGCAGGAAACCGGCTTTGACGGTCAGCGCACGGCGTACGTGTACGACCTCAACGGCAACCTTCGGGAAAAGACCGAACACGGCGATGACGGCAGTCAGTTGGTTACCCGCTACGAGCGCGATTACGCCGGACGCCTTGTCAGAAAAACCCTACCCGATGGCAATACCGTCGATTACACCTACGACCGCCAGGGCAACCTCCTCAGCGTCGAAGACGGCCACTGGTCCCTGGCCTACGAGTACGACAGCCAAAACCGCCTCACCGCCGAACACCAAGGCTGGGGCACCCTGCGCTACGGCTACGACGCCTGCGGCCAGCTGCAAAACCTGCGCCTGCCAGACAACAACCGCCTCACCTTCAATCACGACAAAGGCGGTCACCTCGCCACCGTCGAACTGAATGGCTCGGTACTCACCTCACACCTGTTCAAGGCCGGCCGCGAACAGCAACGCCAACAAGGCCAACTGCTAAGCCACTACCAACACGACCACCAGGGACGCCTGTTCAACCAGAGCATCGTTGATGCCGAAGGCCCGGTCTACCGACGCCACTACGACTACGACAAATCCGGCAACCTCACCCGCCTGCTCGACACCCGCAAAGGCGAACACCGCTACCACTACGACCCACTCAGCCGCCTCACCCGCGCCGATCACACCCAAGGCGAGCAAGAACGCTTCGGCCACGACCCCGCCGGCAACCTGCTCATGCACAACCGCCCCGGCCCCGACATCGTCGCCGGCAACCGCCTGATGATCCAGGGCGACCACCATTACGACTATGACGCCTTCGGCAACCTGATTCGCGAACGCCGCGGTAAGGGCCATCAACTTGTCACCGAATACCGCTACGACTGTCAGCATCGTCTGATCGGCGTTAAGACGCCCAACGGCCAGACCGCCAGCTACCGCTACGACCCGTTTGGGCGGCGTATCAGCAAAACCGTTGATGGGATTACGACCGAGTTCTTCTGGCAAGGCGACAAACTCATCGCCGAACACCACGCGGATCGGCACCGCAGCTACCTCTATGAACCGGACAGCTTTCGCCCGCTGGCGCTGCTGGAAGGTTTCGGCCCCAAGGAAACCAAGGCCTATCACTACCAACTTGACCATCTGGGCACGCCGCAGGAACTCACCGCCCCGGATGGCGAAATCGTCTGGTCCGCGCATTACCGTGCCTACGGCGAAATCAGCCGACTCGACATCGGAAAAGTCGACAATCCGCTGCGTTTCCAGGGCCAATATTTCGATCAAGAAAGTGGGCTGCACTACAACCGCCATCGCTACTACAATCCGGATGTTGGTCGTTACCTGACGCCGGATCCGGTGAAGCTGGCGGGTGGGATCAATGCGTACCAGTACGTGCCCAACCCTACCGGATGGGTAGATCCGCTGGGCTTAAGTAGCTGCCCTGGCGACGAGTGTAAACCTAACGTTCCTCCTACCCCTCGGAGGCCTAACGTCGATGAAGGCGCACCTGCTCTACCTCAACTACCGCGAACTAATGGACAGTCGAGAATAGATGCACTGACAGAGGCAAATGCAAAACGAAGGGTGCTGAGCTGGGAGCAGGAATACGATATGCATACGGTTGAAAAGCATGGCCCAGAGATACCAGATAGCGCGTTAAAACAACGATCTATTGATGGAACAAATCCAACGACTGGGGAGAGCGGGTATATCAGCTCCAGCTCCCAATTTAACTCTTGGAAAATGCAACTCCACGCTATAAACAAGGCCTTGGGCAAGATGCATGGCGATTCGCCATCCCCCACAGGTTTGGATAATGCAGGCAACCCAGTGGTCGTGGTCGAACTGCCTGGGGCCGGGCGAGGCTATAAACCTAATACCGGGGACTTGAACAACCCCAGATACATTGAAAGCCTGGACAGAGCAGAAATCAGATTTGATCGACACAATCCGACTCGACCATTCACCGCTTTCCCGAAGTGAGCAGATCATGCTGAAATCCCCATTCATGGACACACCCTACACTCCTAATGTCTCTCATTTATTAGGAGCCTTATCGATATACGACCTTGAGGAAACGGTTGGAAAAGAGCTATGGAAGCATGACCCTAACAATCATCAAGACAGGGAAAAAATCATAATTTCTTTCGTCCTGAAAGACCTTATGCACCTTTCCTACAGGCATCGTTTTATACTGATTTCTGCTCTCAAAGACGCATTAGACAACCCCGACTTTGACTTTTCGAAAGAATTTGAGAACGATTACGACAAGTACATAACCATGGCTTGGACCGAAACAGAAATAGCCGACCCCCGAGGCTTCTTCGCCGACATCTATCGACTCGCCAACAAGGTCTGGAAGGAAGACCTCCAAAAAGCCAGCCTCGAAGACCAGTCAACCTGGTAACCCAAACACCGCCCTCCAAGGCAACACAACCCCTCTGTGGCGAGCAGGCTTGCCCTGCGTTGGGCCGCAAAGCGGCCCCAATCCAGGCGATGGGTGTTTTCAGGTAAATCAGCATTGTCTGTTTTGGGGCTGCTGCGCAGCCCAACGCAGGGCAAGCCTGCTCACCACAACAAGAGCCACACATCCCGGCAGCCTCAACCTTCCACGACAGATCAACAGCAGAGCGAGAAATATCGAGCGTACTGGATCAAAACAAAGTCAAAATCGGTAACTTTTTAAAAGGGACAAACAATCAAATTGTCATCATTCAAAAAACTGAACACCCCACAGGCACAAGATTTAAAAAGAACAGCACAACAGCCGTTTCGGGAAAGGAAATTTACCTGATAATCCGTAGAGACCATAACATGCATACTGGCTACCGAATTCATACTGGATTTCCAAACCCATGAATAAAGACTATCCCAAACTACAGCAGTTTCTTGCCTGCTACTTCAATCAAGACTGGGTTTACGACCACGAAAAAGCGGACGATGCTATTGAATTCTTTATCTCTGAATCATCTGAAGATACGATACTAGAAGTACAAGCAGAACTAAATAAACTAATGTGCAGCGGAAAGACAGAGCAAGAGCTTGAAAATTACTTATTCAGCGATATCGGTTGCTACTATTATTATCGTAGCGAATGGTCCGACGGACTAACTTGGTTGAGGCATGTTGTGTCAATCCTAAAAAACGGAACCCCTCAAATCAAAGATGAAAAAATCTAAATGGTGGCAAAGGGTGCTATATCCGCTCATGTGGCGAGCAGGCTTGCCCTGCGTTGGGCCGCGAAGCGGCCCCAATCCAGGCGATGAGTATTTTCAGGTAAACCGGCATTGTCTGTTTTGGGGCTGCTGCGCAGCCCAACGCAGGGCAAGCCTGCTCACCACAAAAGGGTGTCAATCAGCGGAAAATCACCGCTTCGAAAGCTCCATAATCATCCGACTCAACAGATACACCCGCGGCACCACACTCTCCACCTCCGCATACTCCTCCGGCGTATGAATATTCCCGCCAACAATCCCAAACCCATCCAACGTCGGCGTGCCCACCCCGGCTGACAAGCTGGCATCCGCCGCGCCGCCACTGCCTTCGATCGTCAAGGTCTTGCCCAACTCCCCATAAATCCCCTGGGCAATCGCCACCAATTTGTCCGACTCCGGCGTCTGCGGCATCGGTGGCAGCCCACGCTGCAAGCTGGTCTTCACTTCGGTTTCGGGGATCAGTTTGTTCGCCGATACCCGTGCCAGGTCTTGCTCGATGCGGTCAAACTCTTCCGGCAATGCCGCGCGCACGTCGGCCTTGGCGGTGGCCTGGTCGGGAATGACGTTGGTGCGGTCGCCGGCCTTGATCACGGTGAAGTTGATGGTGGTTTTCTTCTCAGCATCCCCCAGCTCGCCCAGTTGCAGGATCTGGTGTGCCGCTTCCATGGCGGCGTTGCGGCCGAGTTCCGGGGCGACGCCGGCGTGGGCGGCTTTGCCTTTGACTTCGACCACGGCGGTGGCGCTGCCTTTGCGCCACACCACCAGGCCGTCGGCTGGGCGCCCGGGTTCGAGGTTGAGGGTGACGTCGTGGGCCTTGGCGGTTTGGCGGATCAACTCGGAGGCGGCGTCGGAGCCGGTCTCTTCGCTGGCGTCGAGCAGGAAGGTGATTTGCGCGTAGTCCTTGAAGCCCTGGTCCTTGAGGACTTTGAGCGCGTAGATGCCGGCGACGATGCCGCCCTTGTCATCCATCACGCCAGGGCCATAGGCGCGGCCGTCCTTGATGTGGAACGGACGCTCGGCGGCCGAGCCTTCCTTGAACACCGTGTCCATGTGGGCCATCAGCAGGATTCGGGCTTTGCCGGTGCCTTTGAGGGTGGCGACCACGTGGCTGTTGTTGGCGGCCTTGTCCGGCACCAGCTGGATGGAAAAGCCCAGCTGTTTCAACTCATCCACGGCGATGTCGCGCACTTGGGTCAGGCCTGGTTCATAACCTGAACCCGAGTCGATATTGACCAGGCGCTCCAGCAGTTTCAGGGCGTCGGCCTTGTACTGTTCGGATTGGGCCTGGATCTGTTTATGGGGCTCGGCGCTGTAGGCCGGCACGGCGAAGGACATGGCCAGGGTGGCGGCCAGGAGGGTACGGCGGAAGGTGAAGAGCATGAACCGATCCTTGTTTTTGTTGGAAGGTGCCGCCACACCCTACCCCACTAGACCGATCGCAACCAACCCTCCTGCGCGGCACTGACACGATTGCGCCCACTGCTTTTGGCGTCGTACAAGGCCTCGTCGGCGTCATTGAGCCAACTGGTCGAATCCGCGTGGGTCGGTTGATACGGCGCCAGGCCGATGCTCAGGCTGGCGCGCAGGGTCGGGTCCTGGGCGTAGGCCAAGGCGTTGAAGCGATCGCGCAAGGCGTCCATCACTTCGGTGGCGCGGTTGAGCGGCATACCCGGCAGGATCACGCAGAACTCGTCGCCACCGTAACGCCCGGCCAGGTCGGTGGCGCGCAGGTTCTGGCGCAGCACTTTGCTCAGCTGGCGCAGGACGATATCGCCGGTGACATGGCCGTAGGTGTCATTGATGGTCTTGAAATGGTCAATGTCGATCAGCGCGATGGCGGCGCCCATGGAATCCCGGCGACAGCGTTGGAACTCGATTTCAAGGTGGTCCTTCCAGGCACCGTGGTTGAGCAGGCCGGACAAGCTGTCGGTGCGACTCAGGGCCAACAGTTCACGCTTGTGGCGGGCCAGGGTCACCGCCTGGCGGTAGCAGATCCAGCCCAGGGCCAATGGGTACAGCATCAGGATCGGCAGGCAGGCGTAGAGCTGCGCCTGGCTGGTGACGGCAATGAATGCCGGCGCGAAGATCAGCAGCGCCGCGCCGATACCCAGCCCCTGCGCCACCCACCCCGCCAGCATGAAGCGCGGACCGCCGATGGCCACGTTGTTCATGGTCATCATCGACAGGGTGGTCACGCTGGGCAGCGGGTTGAAGTGCATGGCGCCGACCCAGAACCCACCGCAAAAGGAATCAAACAGCAGGTTGCGCCGTTCACCGCGCAGTGCGTTGGTGGTGCGCAAGGTCAATTGAAACGCCAGGTGCGGCCAGATGAACGCGTTGATCACCATCCAGGCCCACACCCACCAGGCGGGGTCCAGGGGATACATCCCGAACACCACGCAGACAAAACCGAGCGTCAGCCCGAGGGTGCGGGATTTGTACAGCCGTGAAGCGAGCGGAAGTCCGTTTCCTTCTGCAGCTGACATGGCGGGGTGAAATCCTGAGTGAATGCCAGGAGTCTATCAGGGCACCGGCAATTCGCCACTACCACTCATAAGCTCAGTGGGCAAAGCCCCGCGCCAGCATCAACGCCACGCCCAACAGCAAAACAGCCGTGATGCGTTGCAGCAGCACACGCCGCCTGGGGTTTTCCAATACATGCTTGATGCGCTGGCCGAAGTAGCAATACAGGCAGCCGCTGGCGAATTGCAGCAACAGGAACGTCAGCCCGAGAATACCAATGTCCACCGCCGAACTGTGCCCCCCGACGCCGGCGAACTGCGGGAACACCGCACTGAACAGGATGATGGCCTTGGGGTTGGAAAACCCGGTGAGCAAACCCTTGCCGAACAGGCTGCGCGCACCCTCCACCGCACCGGCACGGTCCAGCGCCAGGCCGCTGCTGGTCCACTGTTTGTAGGCCAGGTAAAGGATATAGGCGACGCCGACCAGCTGGATGCCCTGGGTGATGGCCAGGTTGCCCTTGATCAACTCCGAGAAGCCCACAGCAAAGATCAGGATCGAAATCAGGTACGACACACTGGCGCCGATCTGCGCCGGGATCGAACGGCGCAGGCCGTCGCGCAGGCCCAGACTCAACAGCAGCAGGGTCATAGGCCCGGGGCTGAAGGTGATGGTGGCGCAAAACAGCAGGAAGTACAGAAACGAAGAAAGGGTCAACACGCTTGTCATGGCCACAGACCTGAGGAATAGAGCGCGCAGTCTAGGCAGTCGGCGTTGCGCAAAGCAGGTAAAGTGAGGCCTAATCCGCCCGAACTTCACCGGTAAAATCACCGGCAAAGATAAGGAAGCTGCATGTTCGTATCGGCCATCGCCTTTGTAGAGGGCACCCCCAAAGTGCAACAGATCGTCGAGGCGTTCAGCCAGGCCATCGAAAACGGCGAATGGGCACCCGGCAGCAAGTTGCCCTCGGTGCGCGAACTGACCCAGACCCTGGGCGTGAGCAAGTTCACCCTCAACGAAGCCCTCGACCGTCTGCGCGGGCGCAACCTGCTCACCTCCAGCCAAGGCCGCGGCTATTTCGTCGCCGCAGACAGCGTCCGGCCGGCCCTGGCCGCGTGGGTCGAGTTGCTGCCCCAGGACCTGTTGAGCGTCTTGCGCCGCCCCCTGGCCACGGTCTACGGCGACCTGCGCCCCGGCGGCGGTCACTTGCCCGAGGCCTGGCTGGACAGCGAAGCGATCCGCCAAGCCATGCGCAGCGTGGTGCGTGCGCCTTCGTTACGTATCGCCGGGATGGGTACGCCGGCCGGGCTGCTGCCGTTGCGCCAGGCGCTGCAACAGAAACTGCACGGCGAAGGTTTGTCGGTCTCGGTGGAACAGATCATCACCACCCCCAACACCGTGCAAGGCCTGGACATGCTCATGCGCCTGCTCGCACGCCCCGGCGACACCGTGCTGCTGGACACGCCGTGCTACTTCAACTTCCACGCCAACCTGGCGCTGCATGGGGTCAAGGTGGTAACGATCCAGCGCCGTCCCGACGGTTTTGACTTCGCGGCCCTCGAACAACTACTGGCAGAACATCGTCCCAGCCTGTACCTGACCACCAGCGTGCTGCAAAACCCGACCGGTCATACCTTCAGCCCCGGCCAGGCCTTTCGCCTGCTGCAACTGACCCAACAGTACGCTTGCCATATCGTCGAAGACGACCTCTACGGCGACCTGCACCCCAACCCACCGCCGCGCCTGGCAGCCCTCGCCGGACTGGACCAGGTCACTTACCTGTCGGGCTTCTCCAAGAGCCTGAGCGCCAACGCCCGCGTCAGCTTCGTGGTGGCAGCGCCGCAACTGGCGGCGAACCTGACCAACATGAAACTGATGAGCGGCGGTGTCACCTCCGAACTGTTCGAGCAGATCGTGTACCGCATGCTCAGCGAAGGCAGCTACGCCAAGCACCGCAAGCGTATGGTGCAGCGCTTGATGGAAGCCGGCGGACGGGTCGAGCAATGGCTCAAACGTTGTGGCTGCGAACTGCCGATGGGCTATGAAGGCGGAATGTTTATCTGGGCGCACCTGCCGCCCGGCGTGAACGGTGAACAGCTGGCCCAGGAAGGCTTGAAACAGGGCATGGTGCTGGCGCCCAGCACACTGTTTGGCTACGACGCGACACACCGTGACGCCATGCGTTTCAACGTGGCCCACAGCGATGATCCCCAGGTGCAGCAGGTGTTTGAAGCCCTGAGCAGATCCGCCACCTGTAGGAGCGAGCTTGCTCGCGAATAAACACAACAATAACGCGTTAAGGCTGGATGTCCGCAGTGCCTATGAGGTCTTCGCGAGCAAGCTCGCTCCTACAGGGTTAGGCGTTCGTGCCAGTATTTTTGCCTCGTCGTGTATCTCCTTATCGCCAGATACACTGCAATACAAAGGGCACAAGGCAAGGCCGTCGCCAATGGCTAGACTGCGCTCCAACGAGCATTTAACGAGGAAGGCAGCATGGATCATGTCGATCACATCCTGATCGTCGATGACGACCGGGAGATCCGCGAACTGGTGGGCAACTACCTGAAAAAGAACGGCATGCGTACCACGGTGGTCGCCGACGGCCGCCAGATGCGCAGCTTCCTCGACACCACCCCGGTGGACCTGATCGTGCTGGACATCATGATGCCCGGCGACGACGGTTTGCAGCTGTGCCGCGAGCTGCGGGTGGGCAAGCACAAAGCCACGCCGGTGTTGATGCTGACCGCACGCAACGATGAAACCGACCGCATCATCGGCCTGGAAATGGGCGCGGACGATTACCTGGTCAAACCGTTCGCCGCCCGTGAGCTGCTGGCGCGCATCAACGCGGTGCTGCGCCGCACACGAATGCTGCCGCCGAACCTGGTGGTCAGCGAAACCGGGCGGCTGATCCGCTTCGGCCGCTGGCGCCTGGACACCACCGCCCGCCACCTGCTCGACGAAGACGACACCCTGGTCGCCCTGAGCGGCGCCGAATACCGCCTGCTGCGGGTGTTCCTCGATCACCCCCAACGCGTGCTCAACCGCGACCAGTTGCTCAACCTGACCCAGGGCCGCGACGCCGATCTGTTCGACCGTTCCATCGACCTGCTGGTGAGCCGCCTGCGCCAACGCCTGCTGGACGACGCCCGCGAACCGGCCTACATCAAGACCGTGCGCAGCGAGGGCTACGTGTTCTCCCTGCCGGTGGAAATCCTCGGGGCCGAGCAATGACCTTAAGGTTTGGCTGGCCGCGTACCCTGGCGTCACAGTTGTCGCTGATCTTCCTGATCAGCCTGGTGTGCGCCCATGGCTTGTCCTTCAGTGCGCAGTTCTATGAGCGCTACATCAGCGCGCGCACCGTCATGCTGGGCAACCTGGAAAACGACGTGGCCACCTCGGTGGCGATCCTCGACCGGCTGCCCGCCAACGAGCGCGCCAGCTGGCTGCCGCGCCTGGATCGGCAAAACTACCGCTACCTGCTCAACGCCGGGGAAACCGGCGAGCCGATGCGCAGCGACGACGTGCCCATGGCCGCTACCTCGATTGCCGATGCATTGGGTGAACACTACGCGCTGACCTTCCGCGACATCCCCGGGATGCAGAAACACTTCCAGGCCCACCTGACACTGGCCGACGGCAACCCGATCACCCTCGACGTGCGCCCCTCCATGCTGCCCGTGGCGTACTGGCTGCCGGTGGTGCTGGTGCTGCAACTGGCGCTGCTGCTGGGCTGCACCTGGTTTGCCGTGCGCCTGGCCATCCGCCCGCTGACCCGCCTGGCGCGCGCCGTGGAAACCCTCGACCCCAACGCCCATCCCACGCCGCTGGACGAAACAGGCCCCACCGAAGTGGCCCACGCTGCGGTCGCGTTCAACGCCATGCAACAGCGTATCGCCGAATACCTCAAGGAACGCATGCAGATCCTCGCGGCGATTTCCCATGATCTGCAAACCCCGATCACCCGCATGAAACTGCGCGCCGAATTCATGGAGGATTGTGCCGAACGCGACAAACTCTGGAGCGATCTGGGCGAGATGGAACACCTGGTGCGCGAAGGTGTGGCCTATGCCCGCAGCGTCCACGGCGCCACCGAAGCCAGCCACCGCATCAACCTCGACGCCTTCCTTGACAGCCTGGTGTTCGACTACCAGGACATGCACAAACAGGTGAGCCTCAGCGGCAAAAGCGCGGTCGTACTCGACACGCGCCCCCACGCCCTGCGCCGGGTGCTGGTGAACCTGGTGGACAACGCCCTCAAGTTCGCCGGCGCCGCGCAGCTGGAAGTCGGGTCGACGGCCGATGGCGAGCTGTCGATCAAGGTGCTGGACAACGGCCCAGGCATTGCCGAGGACGAGCTGGTGCAGGTGATGCAGCCGTTCTACCGCGTGGAAAGCTCACGCAACCGCGGCACCGGCGGCACCGGCCTGGGGCTGGCGATTGCGCAACAACTGGCCGTGGCCATCGGAGGCTCCCTGACCTTGAGCAACCGCGCAGAAGGCGGATTGTGCGCACAGATCAAGATCAAGTTGTGACGTGGCACCGGTTAAAAACCCCATGTAGGAGCCGGCTTGCCGGCGATACAGACACCGTTGCAATCAGGCAGACCGAATCGATGCCATCGCCAGCAAGCCGGCTCCTACAGGACCGCGTATCTACGATGCGAAGCGAGTCGCTCTTGATCTCGATCTGGCTTTTGATCTTAGGCGCCCCGTCAAACACGCTGGCCGGAATTCGACAGGGATTTGGGGGGTAAACCGGCAGGGATGCCGGTTTAGCCGCCCCGCGCCATGGATGGCGCGTGGCGGCGGCCCCCCAAATCCCTGGCGGATTACGGGCACACCGAGCGTGAGCGAGGTGCCGAGTGTTGGGGCAAGAGCCTTTTGCTTACTTTTGGGCTTTTCAAAAGTGAGCCGCCGTAAGGGCGGAACCATAAGCGGCCATTACCCAAATAACGGATATGTACTCCCAATCAACTAACCGCCGTAGAAGGCTCCAACTGCCGCTGCGCCAACCAGATCTCCTCCTGCAACCACTGGCTGAACACCTGCAACTGCGGCATGTCCGTCTGCTCCGGCCGGGTCACCAGCCAATACGACTGATGCCCCTCCACATGCACATTGAGCACCTGGGTCAACTGCCCGGATGCCAGCTCCGCCGCCACCATATGCCAGTCGGCAATGGTGATGCCCAGCCCGTCGGTAGCGGCGCGGATCGCCAGGTCCAGCAGGTCGAACTCATAGCCGCCCTGGGTGTCCACGCCCTGGATGCGCGCCGCGTCCAGCCAGTGTTTCCACGTCAGGTAGCGCTGGTCCTCACTGGCCAGCACATGCAGTAACGTCATGCGATTGAGGTCGACACCATCGCTGCATTCACGGGCGTACAACGACGGCGCACACACGGCGATATGCCGCTCCTGGATCAACAGCGAACTGTCCAACCCATCCCACTCACCATTGCCAAATCGAATCGCGCAATCGAGGGTGCTGGTCTGCGCCAGGCTGTCCTGCAGGCACGTGGTGATGCTCAATTCAAGTTCAGGGTGGGCTTCGCGCAGGCGCCCCAGGCGCGGCATCAACCAACGGCTGGTGAAGGTTGGCGGCGCGTTGACGTGCAGGCGGTTGGAGTGGGTTTTCTGCTGGATACTGCGCACCGTCAACTCGATCTTGTCGAAGGATTGGTGCAGCGCACGCAGCAACACGCGGCCGGCGCTGGTCAGTTCGAGGTGATGGTGGCGGCGCTCCAGCAGGTGCTCGCCCAACTGTTCTTCCAACTGCCGAACCTGACGGCTGACCGCACTCTGGGTCACGTTCAACAGCTCGGCAGCCCGGGTAAAACTGCCGGTACTGCCGGCTACTTCGAACGCCTTGAGGGCATTGAGACCGGGCATTTTGCGTTTCATGACGAGCACTCGAAGACGACTGACGAGACGCCAAGCATCCCATGAGCCGTAGGAAATTTCCTAGCCAACATGATTTTTTGTATCAACCGGCGCGTCTATCTCGACGCCTTTAACCCGTGGCGCGGACTAACATGCATTTAACGCACGTTTAACCGCTGATTTAATCGTTTGTCGATCTTTGCGCGGATGACAAAACTGCGGGCATCTCTAATAAAAACAACATGAGAGCAGCCCCATGTCCGACTCCAACGTTCTAGCGACCCTGGACGGTAACGCGCCGCACCCCGCCGTCGACGCACTGTGCAACCAAGTGCAACGCGGCGAGATCAACCGCCGCCAATTCCTGCGCACCGCCGCCCTGCTCGGCATCACAGTGGCCAGTGCCTCCAGCTTCATCGGCTCGGCCCTGCTGGGCAACGACGCTCAGGCTTCCGACGGCACGCCCGCCCGTCAAGGTGGCAGCCTGCGGTTTGCCTGCGCCATCCAGGAAATCCAGGACCCGATGCTGATTACCTGGATCGAAGCCTCGAACCTGTTGCGCAACTCTCTGGAATACCTGACCTGGGTCGACGCCGACAACATCACCCACCCGTACCTGGCCGAAAGCTGGAGCCCCTCCGACGACCTCACCACCTGGACCTTCAACCTGCGCCAGGACGTGAAGTGGAGCAACGGTGACGGGTTCAACGTCGACGACGTGCAGCACAATATCCAACGCTGGATCGCCGCCGACTCCAAGTCGGTCAACCGCACCGCGTTCCAGGACATCAAGGCCTTCGAAAAAGTCAGCGACTACCAGTTCCGCCTGCACCTCAAGCGACCGATCCTGGCCATTCCGGAAATGCTCAACGCCTTCACCTGCGCCATCGTGCACCGCAGCTTCAAGGCGGGCGATGACTGGGCCAGGAACCCACTGGCCACCGGTCCGTTCAAGCTGGTGTCGTTTGCGGTGAACAAGCAGGCGACCTTCGCCAAACGCGCCGACTATTGGGACAAACCGGCCAACCTCGACGAATTGCGCTACATCGACATGGGCACCGACGTGTCCACCCACCTCGCCGCCCTGCAAGCCGGGCAAGTCGACGTGCTGTACCGCGTGACCGTGGCCGAACTGGACCTGGCCAAGCGCCTGCCCGGTGCACAGTTGCTCAGCTGCAAATCCGCGCAGACCGTGGTGATGCGTATGGCCTGCGACCAGCAACCGTTCACCGATGTGCGGGTGCGCAAAGCCGTGGTGCTCTGCGCCGACAACGCGCAAATGCTCAAGGTCGCCTATCGCGGCATGGGCACCCTGGGCGAAGACCATCATGTGGCGCCGTCCCATCCCGAATATTTCCCGCTGCCCAAGCGCGAACGCGATGTGGCGGCGGCGAAAAAACTCCTGGCCGAAGCCGGCTTTGCCAATGGCCTCGACATCGATCTGATCGTCGGCAACACCCAAGGCCGCTATGAGCAGGACTGCGCGCAGATTCTGCAACAGAATTGCCTGGAAGCCGGTATCCGCATCAACCTCAAAGTGGTGCCCGCCGCGCAGTACTGGCCGATCTGGGACAAGGCCGCCTTCAGCCTCACCTACTGGGCGCATCGCCCGCTCGGCGTGATGTCCCTGGAACTGGCCTATCGCGGCGGTGGCGCCTGGAATGAAAGCCACTACAGCGACCCGGCCTTCGATGCCGCCCTGGACAAAGCCATGGGCATCATCGACCCCAAACAACGCGCCGTGGCCATGCAAAACGTCGAGCAGATCCTGCAGGACGCGTGCGTGATCGTGCAGCCGTTCTGGGGCGACAAGTTCACCGCCGTGAGCAAAAAGGTACAGGGCTTCCAGGTGCACCCTTCCGACTTCTACCCCATGGGCAATGTCTGGCTGAGCGCCTGAATCACGGGCGCAACACCCTTCCCATCACCCGTCGGAGCATGCACCTGATGGCTCATTTTCTATTGCGCAAACTGCTGATGCTGCTGGCGACGCTGCTGTCGGTGTCGCTGATCGTGTTCCTGGCCCTGGAACTGAACATCGAGGACGTGGCAATCAACGTCCTCGGCCCCTACTCCGCCGCCGACCAGCGCGCGGCGTGGCTGCTGGAACACGGCTACAACCAACCCTTTGTGTGGCGCTACCTGGTGTGGCTCAAGGACTTCGTCAGCGGCGACTGGGGCACCTCGGTGTACTTCCGCGAGCCGGTGCTCAAGCTGTTGCTGCCCAACCTGTGGCAAACCCTGACCCTGGCCGGGCTGGCCTTGTTGGTGATGGTGCCGGTGGCGCTGACCCTGGGCATCTTCGCCGGGATCCGCCAGGGTTCGTGGGTCGACCGATTGGTGTCATTCCTGTCGATCGTCACCACCTCGATTCCGGACTTCGCCAGCGCGGTGTTCGTCTCGGCGATCTTTGTGTTCTGGCTTAACTGGCTGCCGGGCGTGAGCAGCATGAGCGACGGTTTCAGCGTGGTGGAACTGCTGCTGCCGCTGATGGTGCTGTGCCTGTTCGGCATCGGCTACCTGGCGCGCATCACCCGCGCCTCGATGGTCGAGGTGATGCAGGCGCCGTACATCCGCACCGCACGGCTCAAGGGTGCGTCGACCACGCGCATCGTGTTGCGCCATGCCCTGCGCAATGTGCTGATCGCGCCGGTCACGGTGATCATGCTGTACATCCCGTGGTTGCTGTCGAACGTGATCGTGGTGGAGGTGTTTTTCGCCTACAAGGGCTTCGGCTCGCTGCTCTACACCGCGTCGCTGAACCATGACGTCTACCTGATCGAAGCCTGCGCGATGATCAGCGGCGTGGTGGTGGGCGTCAGCAAAATCTTTTCTGACCTGGCCTACACCTGGCTCAACCCGCGCATCACCCTGCGCAGTCTCGGCGGAGGCAGCCAATGAACCTGCTCAAATCCTTCAAGCATCCCCTGGCCTTGCTCGGCCTGTTGCTGGTCGGCGGCTGGGTGCTGATTGCCCTCTGTGCACCGTGGCTCGCGCCCCATGATCCGCTGGAAAGCTTCACCCCGCTGCTCACGCCGATGACCGCTGGCGATGATGGCACCCGCTTTTTGCTCGGCACCGACATGATCGGCCGCGACATCCTCTCGCGCCTGATCTGGGGCACGCGCACCGTGCTGTTCTGGTCGATCCTCGCCACCCTCACCGCGTTTGCCGTGGGCATCGCCATGGGCCTGTGCGCCGGGTACTTCAATGGCTGGGTCGACGCTGTGCTGTCCTACGTGGCCGACACCGTGCTGTCGTTCCCGGTGCTGGTGCTGTACATCGTGATCATCATCGCCCTCGGCGCCTCGGCGCTGAACATCCTGATTGCGGTGACCTTTACCAGCGCCCCGGCGATCTTCCGCATCATGCGCGCGCTGACCATCGACATCCGTTCACGCGACTACGTGCTCAGCGCCATCACCCAGGGCGAAGGCTCGCTGCGCATCATGCTGGTGGAGATCCTGCCCAATTGCGGCGGCCCGCTGATCGTGGATTTCTGCCTGCGCATCGGCTACACCGCGATCATGATCGGCGCCCTGGGCTTTCTCGGCCTCGGCCTGCCGCCACCCACGCCGGACTGGGGCGGCATGATCAACGACGGCCGCGCCATGGCCATTACCTTTCCGCACCTGGTGATTTTCCCGTGCATCGCCATCTCCACCCTGATGCTCGGCTTGAGCCTGCTCGCCGACGGGCTGGACGAACACGCGCAGCAAGGCGCAAGGAGTTGAGCATGAGCAGCCATCAAACTGTATTGCGGGTCGACAACCTGTGTGTCGAACTGCCCAAGGGCGCCGACCGCAGCCATGCCGTGCACGGCATCAGCCTTGACGTGCGCAAGGGTGAAATTCTCTGCGTGATCGGCGAGTCGGGCTCGGGTAAATCCGTGCTGTCAGCGGCGATCATGGGCGACTATGCCAAGGGTTTGCGGCATGCTGGCGGGGTCATCGACTTTCTTGGCGACGATATCTGCACCCTCGACGAAGCCCGCTTGCGTGCCCTGCGTGGCAACCGCATCGCTATGATTTTCCAGGAGCCCATGGCGGCGCTCAACCCGGCGATCCGCATCGGCAAGCAAGTCGAAGAAATCTTCGACATCCACGCACCGCAGATGCCGGCCACCGAGCGGCGTGAACGCATGCTCGCGTTGCTGGAATCCACCCAACTGCCGGACCCGCCGCGCATCGCCAACAGCTTTCCCCATCAGTTATCCGGCGGCCAGTGCCAACGGGTGGTCATCGCCATGGCACTGGCGATGAACCCCGACCTGCTGATCGCCGATGAACCCACCACCGCACTGGATGTGACCACCCAGGCCCAGGTGCTGAAACTGGTGCGCGACCTGCGCGGGCGCGGGCAGCACGGCATCCTGTTCATCACCCATGACTTTGGCGTAGTGGCGCAGATCGCCGACCGCATCGCGGTGATGGAAGGCGGGCGCCTGGTGGAAATCGGCGAGCGGGACCAGGTGCTGAACGCACCGACCCATGCGTATACGCGCAAGTTGATCGCGGCCGTGCCGGCGTTGCACCCGGAGCTGCATGCGCCGAGTGCCGACGGCGAAATGGCGCTGCGCATCGAGCACCTGACCAAGACCTACAACGTCGGCGGCAGCGCGGTGGCGGCGCTGCGCGATGTGTCGCTGAACCTGCCACGGGGCAAGACCCTGGCGATTGTCGGCGAGTCCGGCTCGGGCAAAAGCACCCTGGTCAAAGCCGCGATCCGCCTGGTGGACAGCGACAGTGGCCATGTGTGGGTCGGCGACACCGACTTCCTCGCCCTGAGCGGCTCCGTGTTGGCGACCCATCGACGGCGTATCCAGATGATCTTCCAGGACCCGTACGGCTCGCTGAACCCGCGCCACCGCGTCGGCGACATCATTGCCCGCGCCGCGCAACTGCGTGGGTTGTCGGCCAAGGACGCCTGGGCCGAGGCCGGTGACTTGCTGGAGCAGGTCGGCCTCAAGCGCGACGCCCTGCAGCGCAAGCCCCGGCAGTTCTCCGGAGGGCAGCGCCAGCGCATCGGCATCGCCCGCGCCCTGGCTATGCGCCCGGAAGTGCTGATCGCCGATGAAAGCGTGTCGGCGCTGGACGTGTCGGTGCAAAAGCAGGTGCTGGAGCTGCTCGCCGAGCTGCAGAAGCAACTGAACCTGAGCATCCTGTTTATCACCCACGACCTGCGCGTGGCGGCGCAGATCAGCGATCACATCGCGGTGATGCGCCAGGGTGAAGTGGTGGAGTACGGCACCGCCGAACAGGTGCTGCTGCGTCCGCAAAACGCCTACACCCAAGCGTTGCTGGCCGCCGCTCCTGGCGCTTCTGAGTTGCCCGCCGGTGGGCCGCCGCTACGGCTGATCCGCCCCGCTACTCACTGAGTTCAACCCTTTTCCCTGCGTCGCAGCGTTCGCTGTGACAACGGGCTGCTGTTGCCCAAAAAAACTAAAAACGAGAGTACAACCATGCGACCAACGATGCGCTGCTTCACCCTCATCCCCGTGCTCGGCGCCCTCGCGGCGCCGGCCATGGCCGTGCAGGTCACCGACAACCTCGACCTCGGCGGCGCCATCCGTGCGCGCTGGGACTATGACCCGGATCGCGACATCCAGAAGTTCGGCCTCGACACCGTGTTCCTCAGCGCCAAATACAACTCCGACAGCTGGATCGGCGAGGCGCAATACCGTTTCTACGGGCGTTCGTATCCTTACCAGTACACCAAGAACTACGGCGATATCCAATTCGCCAAGTTCGCCTGGGTCGGCTACAAATTCAACCCCGAACAGCAAGTGCAGGTGGGCTTGAACACGGTGCCGTTCGGCCTGCAGCCGTACTTCGGCAGCACCTTCTACGAAACCCTGGGCAATGTGATCGGCCTGGAAGACGTGCAGCAAGTCGGTGCCAAATACGTGCAACAAACCGGCGACTGGAATATCCAGGCGGGCTACTACCTGCGCCCGGCGTGGCAAGGCAAAGGCACCAGCAAGGGCGTGACCTACTCCAGCGTGGTCTCCGGTGCCGACAGCTACGTGGCGGACGGCAGCGATAACCAGGAGCGCAACACCGTGGTGCTGCGCGTGGCCAAGGCCCTGGACCTGGGCGACTGGAAATCCGAAGTCGGCCTCTCCGGCCTCACCTCCACCCTGGAGAACAAAGACACTGGCAACGACGGCCGGCGCAACGCCGTGGCCATCCACTACCTGGGCAAGAACGGCCCGTGGGGCCTGCAATTGCAGGCGGCGCGCCAACAGATGTCGCCGCGCAACGCCGGCACCGACGAAGTGGTGACCCTGGGCGGCTATGACGGCACC
Source organism: Pseudomonas azotoformans (assembly GCF_900103345.1). Taxonomy (NCBI): domain Bacteria; kingdom Pseudomonadati; phylum Pseudomonadota; class Gammaproteobacteria; order Pseudomonadales; family Pseudomonadaceae; genus Pseudomonas; species Pseudomonas azotoformans. The sequence continues at coordinate 1,103,494 of NZ_LT629702.1, read as the reverse complement.
TTCAACGTGGCCAGCCGCGGTAACCTGTATGTGGCGGACCTGAGCTATGACGTGGGCGGCAAGTACCTGTGGGACCAGGTCAGCGGTGTGAAGCTGTATGCCAACTACAGCGCCTTCGACAAATCCGCCGACGCGTTCAAGACGTCGCAGCGGGTGATCCTCGGCACGTCGTTTTCGTTCAGCAAATTGTGGATTGCGACGGAATGGCTGATCGGCAAGAACGATCCCTACATCGGGGGCAGCAGCTATACCCAGAGCCTGGGGGCTGGGGGTAGCAACCAGTGGGAGAACCAGCTGTATATGAACATTGGCTATTACTTCTAATAGGCCACTGACGCCATCGCAGGCAAGCCAGCTCCCACATTTGTAATGCATTCCCCTGTGGGAGCGGGCTTGCCCGCGAAGAAGCCAGCACAAACACCATAAAAACAATGTGTGGAACTCGAACCATGCGCCACCTCCCCGCCCTCAACATGCTCCGTGTCTTCGAAGAAGTCGCCCGCCATCGCAGCTTCAGCCAGGCCGCCGTGGGCCTCAACGTCACCCAGGGCGCGGTCAGCCGCCAGATCAAGCAACTGGAAGACTACCTCGGCGTCGCCCTCTTCATCCGCACGCCCCAGGGACTGTCCCTCACCGAAGCCGGCTTCGCGCTATCGCCGCACCTGAGCGACGCCTTCGACCACATCGAACGCGCCCTGCACGCCGTGCGCGTGCCCAACTTGCGCCAGCGCCTGCGCATCGTCGCACCGCCCACCTGGGCCACGCGTTGGTTGTCCGCGCATTTGCGACGCTTCTGTGAGCGCTACCCGGATATCAACCTCAGCGTCGCCCACCAGGCGACCCACGACAACCTCGCAGAAGTCGACTGCCAGATCCGCTTCGGCCTGGAACCTGCGGCCCATTGCAGCAGTGAGCTGCTGGTGATGGAGCGACACATCGCGGTCGCCAGCCCGGAGCTGTTCAGCGACGGCCAACCGCCCGACCTGCAGCGATTTGCGCTGCTGCATATCCTGCACGACGGCAAGCGCTTGAAGGTCTGGGAAAACTGGTTGGCGGCCATGGGCCGAGAAGACGTGGATGCGGGTCAGGGCCTGGAATTCAGCACCCTCGACCAGGTGATCCATACCGCCCTGGCCGGCGGTGGCCTGGCGGTGATCGACCGACAGATGATCGAACGCGAGTTGGCGACCGGCAGCCTGTTGCCGATCACCCCTATTGAGGTGATCGGCCCTTATGGCTATTGGTTGGATGTGGCGACGGATAAACAGGGCTTATCCAAGGTGCGGTTGTTTACGCAGTGGCTGGGGCAAGTCAGCAATCCCTGATAGCCCACCCATCAACAGGTACTTGATCTCCAGGTAGTCATCCAACCCATACTTGGACCCTTCACGTCCCAGGCCCGATTCCTTGATACCGCCAAACGGCGCGACTTCAGTGGAGATGATCCCTTCATTGATCCCGACCATGCCAGCCTCCAGGCCTTCGGCCATGCGCCATACGCGGCCGATGTCGCGGCTGTAGAAGTAGGCGGACAAGCCGAACGGCGTGTCATTGGCGCGTTGCAGCACTTCGGCTTCGTCCTTGAACCGGAAGCACGCGGCCACCGGGCCAAAGGTTTCTTCCTGGGCAATCAGCATGTCGCCGTTGGCCTCGGTGAGGATGGTCGGCTCAAAAAACGTTCCGCCCAACGCATGGCGACGGCCGCCGCACAACAGCGTGGCGCCCTTCTCCAAGGCATCACCGACGTGGGCTTCGACCTTGGCCAGGGCCGCCGCGTTGATCAGCGGGCCCTGCTCGGTTTCGCCTTCCAATGCACTGCCAACACGCATGGCGCTGACCGCCTCTGCCAGTTTGCGGGTGAAGGCATCGTACACGCCGTCCTGAATGAAGAAGCGGTTGACGCACACGCAGGTCTGCCCGGTATTGCGAAACTTGGAGGCCATGGCGCCTTTGACGGCGGCGTCGAGGTCGGCGTCGTCAAACACGATAAACGGCGCGTTGCCACCCAGTTCCAGCGAGACCTTTTTCAAGGTATCCGCCGCCTGGCGCATCAACAGTTTGCCGGTGCGGGTTGAACCGGTGAACGACAACTTGCGCACCACGCTGGAGGCTTGGAGTGCACCGCCGATTGCCACGGCATCGCCGGAGACGATGTTGAACACGCCGGCCGGAATGCCTGCCTGCTCGGCCAATACCGCCAGGGCAAAAGCCGATAATGGGGTTTCTTCCGAAGGCTTGAGGATCATCGTGCAACCGGCCGCCAGCGCCGGACCGACCTTGCGGGTGACCATCGCCAGCGGGAAGTTCCACGGCGTGATCGCCGCGACCACACCAATGGCTTCCTTGACCACGATGATGCGCGCATCGGCCTTGTGGCTCGGGATCACGTCACCGTAGGCGCGTTTTGCCTCCTCACCGAACCACTCCAGGAAACTCGCGGCGTAGACCACTTCACCCATGGCTTCGGCCAGCGGCTTGCCCTGTTCCAGGCTGAGCAAGTGGGCCAGGTCTTTCTGGTTGCTCAGCATCAGCTCGCTCCAGCGCTTGAGGCGCTGGCTGCGTTCCTTGGCAGTGAGCTTGCGCCAGGCCGGCAAGGCACGGTTGGCGGCGTCGATGGCCAGGTGGGTTTGTTCGGCAGCGGCGCGCTGTACATCGGTAATCAGCGCACCATTGGCCGGGTTGAACACTGGGTACGTCGGACCACCGCTGGACCATTGGCCGTCGATGTAGTTGCCAGTACGAATCAACGGGTTCATGCCACGGCCTCGGTCAGGTTGAAACGGTCCAGGCCCGGACGGGCCTCACGCAGGATGCGCTTGCCGGCGGTGTAGTCGTTGATCACATCGCACGGGGTGTAATTGCGTTCCAGCTCGTGCAGTTCCTCGGCATCCAGTTGGGTGTCCAAGGCCGCCAGCGCGCTGTCGAACTGCTCGGTGGTGTCGGCGCCTACCAGCATGACGTCGACGCCCGGGTGATTGGCGACCCAGGCCTGGGCGATCTGCGCGTTGGACACGCCACGGGCACGCGCCACGCGTTGCACCGAATGGGCGATGTCGAACGACGCCTGGTCGCTGTACATCTGCTGCGTGAAGAAGTCAGTCTGGTTGCGGGTCGACTGCACCTCGCCGGTGAGCAAGCCGCGAGCCAGCGGGCTGAACACCGAGACGCCCAGGCCCTGATCGCGGCAGAACGGGATCATCTCGCGCTCTTCCTCGCGGTAGGCGCAGTTCAATTGCAGTTGCATGTTGATCGGCTTGACCCAGCCGTTGCGCTCGCAGGCCATGAGGATCTTCGCCAACTGGCCGGTGAGCATGGTGGATACGCCGATGTAGCGCGCCTTGCCGGAATGCACGATGTCGTTCAGTGCGCTCATGGTTTCTTCCACCGGGGTATTCACGTCGAAGTAATGCAGCATGAACACGTCGACGTAATCCATCCTCAGGCGGCTCAGGGACGCGTCGATGCTGTCCAGGATGTGCTTGCGCGAATGGCCGCTGGCGTTGATGCCACTGCGGGTGCCGTAGCCGACCTTGGTGGTGACCACGAGGTCGTCACGTCGCGCCACGCGCTTGAGGATGCGCCCCACCACTTCTTCGCCGACGCCGGCGGAGTAGAAGTCGGCCAGGTCGATGAAGTTGACGCCGTTGGCCAGGGCGTGGGCGACGATGGGCTCGCTTTGCTTTTCGTCGAAGATCCACGGTTTCCAGTCCGGGGTGCCCATGTTCATGGTGCCCAGGCACAGGCGCGAGACTTGCAGGCCGGAGTTGCCCAAACGGGTGTATTGCATGGCAGTCTCCTCAGGCCTTGGGCGTGTAGAAAGGGTTGCTGATCTGGTTGACCACATCCGCCAGTTGCGCGGTGAACGGCGCTCCGGTCAAGGCCGCACGGATCGCGGTGCGGCAGGCGTTGTAGTTGTTCAGGTAGACCGCATCGAGGTCATCGCAGGCCGGGTTGACCCAGTTGGCGGTGACGATGGCCCACTCGTCTTCGGCTTCCGGCGGCAGGGTGCCGTCGAGCAAGGCCTCCAGGACCGCCTTGGCGATACCGGCCTGGGACGCGCCCCAGGTGGCGTTGCCGTGCAAGTCGCTGCCGATGGCGGCCTTGTTGACGTAGAGGGTCATGGGCTTGACCGGGATATTCGGCTGGGCGATCACCATGAACGGGCAATGGCCCTGGCTTGGGGACGCAAGGCTGTTGGCAAACGCCTGGCCGGCCGGGCCATTGCGTGGGCCGATCAGGATGTTGATGTGGGCCGCGTTGACGCCCGGGCCTTCGAAACCTTCGCCGATGTACAGATCCAGTGTTTTCATTGCGCAAACGCTCGTTGTTGTTATGGGGAGCTGGTTGGCGAATTTTTAGCACTGGCGGTGAAAACGGCCGTAACCATTAAAAGTCATGGGGCGGTGAGTTTTGCTCATACCCCTGCGACGACGGGTGCCGTCTTGTGCGTTGACCAAGTTTGTTACACACCATATAGTGTGCCAATAAACAGAACAGACCACTACATAGTGTGCAGTATCGGTATTTATCGACCACACTATGGGCAGTATTTCAATGCCTTGAAGCCTGCAAAAACACTTATTTTTCGAATACCAGGAAGGAGCATTTCCATGCTGAGTTGGGATGAAGTCGACAACGAAGACACCGGTGCAGCGGTGATCAAGGGCGCCAACGCCGGCCACGCCAGCGAAGCCAATATGGACCGCCTCGACGGTGCCGGCGCTGCTGCTGCGCTGGAAGCCCGTAACGTGACCGCCAACGACTCCGCCGCGATCATCCGCGCCAAGGCCGCCCTCGACAAACTCGACGTCGCCGAAGGCCTCGCCGAACTCGAAGGCGCCTCCGCCCGTGTCGCCGTTGACGAAAAGCGCATGATCAACTGCCGCGCCGACCTCAACCAACTCGTACCCTTCAAGTACGACTGGGCCTGGCAGAAGTACCTCGACGGCTGCGCCAACCACTGGATGCCGCAAGAGGTCAACATGACCGCCGACATCGCCCTGTGGAAAAACCCCGAAGGCCTGACCGACGACGAACGCCGCATCGTCATGCGCAACCTGGGCTTCTTCTCCACCGCCGACTCCCTGGTCGCCAACAACCTGGTGCTGGCCGTGTACCGCCTGATCACCAACCCGGAGTGCCGCCAGTACATCCTGCGCCAGGCCTTCGAAGAAGCGATCCACACCCACGCCTACCAGTACTGCATCGAATCGTTGGCCATGGATGAAGGCGAGATCTTCAACATGTACCACGAGATCCCATCGGTCGCCAAAAAGGCCGCCTGGGGCTTGAAATACACCCGTTCGATCTCCGATCCGAAGTTCGAAACCGGCACCGTCGAGACCGACAAGGAACTGCTGCGCAACCTGGTCGCCTACTACTGCGTGCTGGAAGGCATCTTCTTCTATTGCGGCTTCACCCAGATCCTGTCCATGGGCCGTCGCAACAAAATGACCGGCGTGGCCGAGCAGTTCCAGTACATCCTGCGCGATGAGTCGATGCACCTGAACTTCGGTATCGACGTGATCAACCAGATCAAGATCGAAAACCCACACCTGTGGGATGCAGAGATGAAGGAAGAAGCGACCCAGATGATCCTGCAGGGGACGCAGCTGGAGATTGAATATGCGCGCGATACTATGCCTCGCGGTGTATTGGGCATGAACGCAGCGATGATGGAGGATTACCTCAAGTTCATCGCCAACCGTCGTTTGTCGCAGATTGGCTTGAAGGAAGAGTATCCGGGGACGACCAACCCGTTCCCGTGGATGAGCGAGATCATGGACTTGAAGAAAGAGAAGAACTTCTTCGAGACCCGTGTGATCGAGTACCAGACTGGCGGCGCGCTGAGCTGGGATTAATCAACGACACAGACCTAACTGTGGGAGCGGGCTTGCTCGCGAAAGCGGTGTATCAGTTACCAGATTTATCAACTGACACTCTGCATTCGCGAGCAAGCCCGCTCCCACATTGGGTCTGCGGTGTTTTACAGACTTTGCAAATTGCCTCTTATGCCCAATCAAACCATCAAGACCCCCTGCATAGGCCTGTGCTCCACCGTCTACGGAGACCTGGTCTGCCGGGGCTGCAAGCGCTATCACCACGAAGTGATCCAGTGGAACGGCTACAACGCCGAAGAAAAACAGGCGGTGTGGCTGCGCCTGGAGCAACTGCTGGTGCAGGTGATGGCCAGCAAGCTGGAAGTGTTCGACGCGCACCTGCTGCGCCAGCAACTGGAGAATCGCAAGATCCGCTTTATGCCGCACCAGTCGCCCTATTGCTGGGCTTACCAGCTGATTGCGCGGGGCGCACGGGTGATTTCCAAACTGGAAGCGTATGGGTTGGGGTTGCTGCCGGAATTTCGTGAGCGCCCGCTGGCCGACCTGCGGGATGCCATCGACCGCGAGTTTTTCCTGTTGTCCGAAGCGCACTACGAGCGCTATATCGCCCCAGGTTTCCTCAAGGAAGCGTTTGGGCCGGCCCTGATAGCGACCCTCTAAAGACCAGCCCGCTCCCACATTTTGATTTGCGCCTGTCAGGAGTTCCAGGACGCCGCACGCTCCGTCTGTAAGCCGTACTTCTCAATCGCCAGCTGACACATCCGCGCATCCAACGCCGTCAGTGCCGCCAGCACGATGTGATACCGATCCACCTCAAAAAAATCGCGCAACGCCGCCCGCGTATCACTGCGCCCGAACCCGTCAGTGCCCAGCACGGTGTAACGCGAATCCAGGTACGACGCGATCATCTGCGGCACCGCCCGCACATAATCCGACACGGCGACAACCGGCGCCCCTTTGGGCAAGCATTCAGCCAAATGGCTGGTCCGTGCAGCCTCTTGCGGATGCAGGCGGTTCCAGCGTTCCACCTCCCGCGCTTCCCGCGCCAGTTCGCTGAAACTGGTCACGCTGAACACCTCGCTCGCCACCCGCCAATCCTCCGCCAGCAACTGCGCCGCCGCTTGCGCCTCGCGCACCAGCGTGCCGGAACCCAACAGGCGCACCTTGGCATCGACCGTACCTTGCAAGCGATACATGCCCTTGATGATCGCCGTCTCCACGCCTTCCGGGAGGCTCGGCTGCGGGTAGTTTTCGTTCATCAGGGTCACGTAGTAGAACTCGTCCACATCGTGCTCCAGCATCTGGCGCATACCGTGGTCGAGGATCACCGCGAATTCACCGGCAAACGCCGGGTCGTAGGCGCGGCAATTGGGCACGGTGGCCGCCGTGAGGTGGCTGCTGCCGTCCTGGTGCTGCAAGCCTTCACCACCCAGGGTGGTGCGCCCGGCTGTGGCGCCGAGCAGGAAGCCACGGGCGCGCTGGTCGGCAGCGGCCCAGATCAGGTCGCCGACGCGCTGGAAGCCAAACATCGAGTAATAGATGTAGAACGGCAACATGCGCAGGCCGTGGACTGAATAACTGGTGGCCGCCGCGACCCAAGAGCTGATGGCGCTGGCCTCACTGATGCCCTCCTCCAGGATTTGCCCATCGGTGGCTTCGCGGTAACTGAGGATCGAGCCGATGTCCTCTGGCTCGTAGCGCTGGCCCACGCTGGAATAAATGCCGATCTGCTTGAACAGGTTAGCCATGCCGAAGGTGCGCGCTTCATCGGCGACGATGGGCACGATACGCGGGCCCAGGGCCTTGTCCTTGAGCAGGTTGGTGAGCATGCGCACGAACGCCATGGTGGTGGACATCTCCTTGCCGTCGGCGGCCGTGGCAAAACCGGCGTAGCCCGATATCGCCGGCACAGCGACCGGCGCCGCGGCCTGGCCGCGACTGGGCACGTAGCCGCCCAATGCGTTACGCCGCTGGTGCAGATAACGCAGTTCGACGCTGTCGTCTGCCGGTTTGAAAAAGCTCAGGGATTCGGTCTGTTCATCGCTCAGCGGCAATTGGAAGCGGTTGCGGAAGGCGATCAGTGCATCGCGGTCGAGTTTCTTCTGCTGGTGGGTGGTCATCTTGCCCTGCCCGGCCTCACCCATGCCGAAGCCCTTTTTGGTCTGGGCCAGGATCACCGTGGGCTTGCCCTTGACCCGCCGCGCCGCGTGGTAGGCCGCGTGAATCTTGACCATGTCATGGCCGCCACGCTTGAGACGGTCGATCTGTTCATCGCTCAGGCCCTCGACTAGCCGGGCCACGGAGTCACTCTGGCCGAAGAAGTGCTCGCGGTTGTAGGCGCCATCCTTGGCGGCGAAGGTCTGGAACTGGCCGTCGACGGTGGTGGACAGGGTATTGACCAACGAACCGTCAGCATCCTTGGCCAGCAACGGATCCCAGTCCGAGCCCCAGACCAGTTTGATCACGTTCCAGCCGGCGCCGGCAAACAAGGCTTCCAGTTCATCGATGATGCGCCCGTTGCCGCGCACCGGGCCGTCGAGGCGTTGCAGGTTGCAATTGACCACCCACGTGAGGTTGTCCAGGCCTTCGCGGGCGGCCAGGGTCAGGGCGGACATGCTTTCCGGCTCGTCCATCTCGCCGTCGCCAAACACGCCCCAGACGTGGCGGTCGGTGGTGTCCTGCAAGCCGCGATGTTGCAAGTAACGCATGAAGCGCGCCTGGAAAATCGAACTGATGGGGCCGATCCCCATGGAACCGGTGGGGAACTGCCAGAAGTCCGGCATCAGCCAGGGGTGGGGATAGCTGGACAGGCCACGTGCGCCGCCCTTGGGCCCGCCGATCTCCTGGCGATAGTGTGCCAGGTCGGCTTCACTCAAGCGGCCTTCAAGGAACGCCCGTGCATAAATGCCGGGCGCGGAATGCGGCTGGTAGAACACCAGGTCACCGCCAAAGCCGTCGCTGCGGGCACGGAAGAAATGGTTGAAACCCACCTCGAACAAGTCTGCTGCGCTGGCGTAACTAGCGATATGCCCGCCGAGTTCGCCATAGGCCTGGTTGGCGCGCACCACCATGGCCAGGGCGTTCCAGCGCACCAGTGAAGCCAGGCGTTCTTCGGTAGCGAGGTCGCCAGGGAACGCCGGCTGTTGCTCGACGCTGATGCTATTGATGTAGGGCGTGCCGTGGCGCGGTTTCCAGTCGATGTGCGGGGCACTGGCATCTTGGGCCAGCAGGTCGAGAATTTGCCGTGCCCGTGCGGCGCCGGCGTTGGCCACCAGCGAGGCCAGGGCGTCGCGCCATTCATCCAGCTCTTGCTGGTCAATCAGCGCTTTCGTGAAACCGTTCATGGGCACCTCCGGGCTTTTTTTCCAGTTTATGTCGGCGCCGGAGGATATTTTGCCTGTTATCAGGCGCTGTTTTCAGCATTTTGAGCATGAATCACTGCGCCATGGCTTTTTCGCAGCACGTTGTGCTCAAGCCACCCACGACCCTGCAACTGTGTTTAAAATGCCGCCCGCTCAATGAATGACGTTTAACGATGAACCCAGACGCACTCGCCACCCTGCACGCTCATTTGCTCGCCGTCCTGCAAACGCCACCGAGCGAAACCCGCCGCCTGTTCCATGGCCGTGGTCGCTGCTGGCCGGGCCTTGAGCAACTGACGGTGGACTGGTTGCAAGGGGTGCTGCTGGTGTCGTTGTTCAAGGAGCCCGACGCGGCACAGCTGGACGCCTTGAAACAACTGCTGCACAGCCAGTTCGGCCGTTATACCGTTGCCCTGCAACACCGCTACCTGCCGCAAAGCACCACCGAATGGCTGGCGGGCGAGCCCGTCGAAGAGCAAATCATCGTCGAAGGCGGCCTGCTCTACCTGATCGACTTGGGCAAGAAACAGAATAGCGGGCTGTTTCTCGACATGCGCTACGGCCGTAATTGGGTGCGCGAACAGGCCAGGGGCATGCGTGTGCTCAACCTGTTTGCCTACACCTGCGGGTTTTCCGTGGCGGCCATCGAAGGCGGCGCCGCGCATGTGGTGAACCTGGACATGGCCCGCGGCGCCTTGAGCCGTGGCCGCGATAACCATCGACTTAACGGTCATGACTTGAGCAAGGTGAGTTTCCTCGGCCATGACCTGTTCAAATCCTGGGCCAAAGTGACCAACAGCGGCCCCTACGACCTGGTGATCATCGACCCGCCCTCGTTCCAGAAAGGCAGCTTCCTGCTGACCAAGGACTACCAACGCGTGCTGCGCCGCCTGCCGGATTTGCTTACGCCACAGGGCACGGTGCTGGCGTGCATGAACGACCCGGCCTTCGGCGAAGACTTCCTGATCGACGGCGTCACACGCGAAGCGCCGGGCCTGCACTTTGTGGAACGTCTGGCAAACCCGCCGGAGTTTCCCGACATCGACCCGCAAAGTGGCCTGAAGGCACTGGTGTTCCGCCAGGGCTGATGCCGAAACGTCTTACGCTTGCTACGCTAAGTGATACGCCGGGGCGGTGAACCTTCTTGCCCCCTTCCCGGTCGATACCTGCATTCCCCGGCCAGACTCGACGGCGTCACGTTGTCGGCTGCCCCGTTTCACCTTTTGGAGAACCGCCCGTGATATCGACCCTGCATGTAGCCAGACTAAAAGCCTGGGGCGCCCACGGCTTTACCGCCACCGGTGTGGTATTGGCCTTCCTGGCCACCCTGGCGCTGCTGGAAAACTCGCCGAAGGCCTGCCTGCTGTGGCTGGGCCTGGCATTGGTGGTGGACGGAGTCGACGGTTCACTGGCACGCCGGGTGAATGTCAGCACGGTATTGCCAAGCTTTGACGGCTCGGTGCTGGACCTGGTGATTGATTACCTCACCTATGTGTTCATTCCCGCGCTGTTTATCTACCGCTATATCGACCTGCCGGACTTCACCCACCTGTTTACGGTGTCGGTGATCCTGGTGTCGTCGCTGTTCTGCTTCTGCAACGTGAACATGAAGAGCAAGGACAACTACTTCGTCGGCTTCCCCGCCGCCTGGAACGTGGTGGCGCTGTGCGTGTATATCATCCAGCCGGAAGCCTGGGTCACCTTGCTCACGGTGATCGGCCTGGCCCTGCTGACCGTGACACCGATGAAGTTTTTGCACCCGTTCCGGGTAAAGCGGTTCATGCCGATCAATATCGCGGTGACCACGATCTGGTTGCTGTGCAGCTTCCTGATGGTGGTGGATTACCCGAACACCAACCCGTGGACGTTTGGGTTGTGGTCGGTGATGTCGGCGTATTTCCTCGGGATTTGTATCTGGCGCACGGCGCTGGAGTGGATCGAAACACACAAATGACCCGGTGAACACTCTTCAAATGTGGGAGGGGGCTTGCCCCCGATAGCGATGGGTCAGCTAAAGATGAGTTAGCTGGAGCACTGCCATCGGGGGCAAGCCCCCTCCCACATTGGTACTGCATAGATCAGGCGAGTAAGATGGCGGCCTTTCGCATAGCGCCCTGCCAAGAATAAGCCCTGCCCATGCCCTTCGAACTCAGCGTAGACCTCACCACCCTCGCCATTCTGGCGGTGGTCGCCTTCATTGCCGGATTCATCGACGCCATCGCCGGCGGTGGCGGCCTGCTGACCACCCCCGCCCTGCTCACCGCCGGCATGCCGCCGCATTTGGTACTGGGTACCAACAAGCTCAGTTCCACCTTCGGCTCGGCCACCGCGAGCTTTACCTTCTATCGCCGCAAACTGTTCCACCCGCGCCAATGGGTGCACGCCATCGTCGGCACGCTGATCGGCGCACTGACCGGCGCCGTGGTCGCCCACTACCTGCCGGCTGAAGCCCTGAACAAGATGCTGCCGGTGATTGTGTTCGCCTGTGGCGTGTACCTGCTGTTCGGCGGCACACCCAAGGCGCCGCTGGATGCCGACGCGCCGATCAAGAAGAAATGGCAGGCCACCCAGGGCTTCGGCCTGGGCTTCTACGATGGCGTTGCCGGCCCGGGCACCGGGGCGTTCTGGACCGTGAGCACGATGCTGTTGCACCCCATCGACCTGGTCAAAGCCAGCGGCGTGGCGCGCAGCATGAACTTCGTCAGCAACGCGGCGGCGCTGACGGTGTTCATCATCAATGGTTCGGTGGACTGGATCGTCGGCCTGGCCATGGGCCTTTCGGTGATGTGCGGCGCGTTTTTTGGCGCCCGCAGTGCGATCAGCGGCGGCGCCAAATTCATTCGCCCGGTGTTCATCACCGTGGTCCTCGGCCTGACCGTGCGCCTAGCCTGGCAGCACTGGTTCAGCGTGGCCTAGACGGCGGGCCAGGTAGAGGTCGATCAGGTAACGCGCAATCGAACGTGACGCCGGCAACGGCGGCAGGTCGTGGATGTTGAACCACTGCGCGTCCTCGATCTCATCGGCCTGGGGCACGATGTCGCCACCGGCGTACTCGGCGTGGAAGCCCAGCATCATCGAGTGCGGGAACGGCCAGCACTGGCTGCCCATGTACTGGATGTTCTTGACCTCCACCTGCACCTCTTCGCGGACCTCGCGGATCAGGCAGTCTTCGGCCGACTCACCCGGCTCGGCAAACCCCGCCAGGGTGCTGTAGACCCCGCTGACAAAACGTGGCGAACGCGCCAGCAGGATCTCGTCGCCACGGGTCACCAGCACGATCATGCTCGGCGAGATCCGTGGGTAGCTGCGCAGGTCGCAGGCCTGGCAATGCATCGCGCGTTCCCGTGGCACCTGGACCATGGCCTGGCCGCAACTGCCACAAAACCTGTGCTCGCGTGCCCAGGTGCCGATCTGCGCCGCATAGCCCAGCACTTTGTACAGGGTGTGATCGCCTTGCAGCATGAAGCCGCGCAGGCCCTGCCAACTGCAGCCCGGCACTTCGCCCGCCGCATCGAGTTCCAGCAGGTACACCGGCTCGCCGTCGAGGTGGCCGATGCCGTGTTCGGCAAACACCGACAGGTCCTGGCGCTTGAGCCATTCCCGGGGAAACAACGGGCCGTTGGTGTCATGCAAAAAGCCATCGCGGCTGCGGGCGACGGCCCAGCCGCCAGGGGTGTCGTTGTCCAGCAGCGTTGTGGTAATCCAGCCTGGGGTCATGTCAGTCAATCCACGAATTCGGGTTTCTGCTTGCTCATATGGGCCGCGATGGCCACGCGCAGGTCGTTGGATTGCAACATAGCCGAGTTCCAGGTGGCAACGTATTCCAAGCCGTCATTGACCGTGTGGTCACGCATGTAGCTGATCATGGCCTTGGTGCCGGTGACCGCAATCGGCGATTTGGCGGCGATTTCATGGGCAATCTCCATGACGCCGGCCAACAGGCTGTCCTGATCGGGATAGACGCGATTGACCAGGCCGATGCTGCGCGCCTCCTCGGCGCCGAACTGGCGACCGGTGTAGGCCAGCTCGCGCAGCATGCCGTCGCCGATGATGCGCGGCAGGCGCTGCAGGGTGCCGACGTCGGCGGCCATGCCGATGTCGATTTCCTTGATCGAGAATTGCGCGCCTTCGGCGGCGTAGCGCATATCGCAGGCGCTGATCAGGTCGATGGCGCCGCCGATGCAGTAACCCTGGATCGCCGCCAGCACCGGCTTGCGGCAGTTGTCGACGGCGTTGAACGAGGCTTGCAACTCAAGGATCTTGCGGCGCAGCAGGCGTGCGTTGCGGCCAACGTCCTTGCCAAAGTCATTGGCGACCGAGGCGAGCATCATCAGGTCGATACCGGAGGAGAAATGCTTGCCGGCACCGCTGAGCACCACGACGCGCACCGCGTCGGTGTCTTCGACCCACTGGAAGATGTCGATGATTTCGGTCCAGAACGCGGCGTTCATCGCGTTGATCTTTTCCGGGCGGTTGATCTGCACATGGGCAACGTTGCCGGTGAGTTCGACGACGAAAGCTTGGTATTCGGACATGGCAGTGATCCCTGACTGGCGAGTGATAAGGCCAGAACTATAACAAGTGTGTATGACGGCACATCGGCCAAAAACGGGACGGGCAAACGTAATGGAATGTTGTGGGCGCAAGGTTCATGCAGCCCCGATACATTTCATCCCGGAGGCCCGGCTTATCGGCTATACAATCAGGGCCCTTGCCTGGAGCCGTCTATGCCGTCCACGTTGCGTTCGTCGCTGATTCTTGCCCTGGTGGTGGTGTTGACCGGTATTGGCGCGGGCCTGGGCGGCATGCTCCTGGCCCTGCTGCTGCACGGTATTCAGCACCTGGCGTACGGTTACAGCCTCGACAGCCTGGTCAGCCATGAAACCTTTTTGTGGGGCGTGACCGCCGCCGCGCCGGAGCGCCGTTTGCTGGTGCTGGTGGTGTGCGGCCTGGTCGCCGGGTTGGGCTGGTGGACGCTCTATCGCTACGGGCGCCCGCTGGTGAGCATCAAGCAGGCGGTGTCGGAACAGATGCCGATCATGCCGCCCAAGACCACCCTCGCCCACGCGCTTTTGCAGATCATCACCGTGGCCCTCGGCTCGCCGCTGGGGCGTGAAGTGGCGCCCCGTGAGGTCGGTGCACTGGCCGCCACCTGGCTGTCCCAACGCGCCCGACTCGAACCGCCCATGCACCGCCTGATCGTGGCCTGCGGCGCGGGTGCCGGGCTGGCGGCGGTGTACAACGTGCCGTTGGGCGGCGCGGTGTTTGTACTGGAAGTGCTGGTGGGCGCATTCAGTTGGCCGGCGGCGCTGATTGCGCTGGCGACCTCAGCGATGGGTGCAGCGGTGGCGTGGATCGGGCTGGGGGCAGAGGCGCAGTACGTGGTGCCGCATTTTGTGCTGAGCCCGGCACTGATCGCCTGGGCCGTGGTGTGTGGGCCGGTATTCGGCGTGGCGGCCTATGCCTTCACCCGGCTGACCGGCGCAGCAAGGGCAAACGCCGCCAGAGGCTGGCGCCTGCCGGTACTGGCGCTGATCAACTTCAGCGTTATCGGCGGCCTGGCGATGCTGCTGCCGCAAATCCTCGGCAATGGCAAAGGCCCCGCGCAATTGGGTTTCGACAATGAACTGACCATCGGCCTGGCCGCACTGTTGCTGGTGGTCAAGGTGCTGATCACCAGCAGCAGCCTGCGCGCCGGGGCCGAAGGTGGCCTGCTCACCCCCGGCCTGGCGAATGGCGCGTTACTGGCGATCATCCTCGGCGGCGCCTGGAGCCTGGTGTGGCCGGGTGTGCCCCTCGGAGCGTTTGCAATCATCGGCGCGGCGGCGTTCCTCGCCGCCAGCATGAACATGCCACTGACCGCAATCGTGCTGGTGGCGGAATTTACCCGCGTCGACCATGACTTCCTGGTGCCGATCATCCTCGCGGTGGTCGGCGCGGTGTGCGTGAGCAAGCTGTGCCAACGCATGGAAACTGCTGGAAAAAAGCCGGCCTAAGCGCCATCCTTCGCGCTTTAAGCCGCCCCATTCGCGGCGCTCGACGTTGAAAGGATATGCCCATGCACGCCCAACCCCTCACCGCCGCCGAATTCGAGTTCATCGAAGACACCCTGCTCAAATACGGCGATGACCATTCGGTGCTGAACCTGGCCGAACTCGACGGCTACTTCACCGCGCTGGTGTCCAGCCCGGTGCAGGTGGATGTGGCGGAGTGGTTCCCGGCAATCTGGGGCGGCCAGAACCCGGAATGGGACAACATGGACGAAGCGCAACGCTTCCTCGAACTGTGCGTACGCCATATCAACACCCTTGCGGGGCAACTGGCCACCGACGCCAAGGGCTTCAAGGCGCGCTTCGACGAAACCGAACACCAGGGCCGCACCGTGACCCTCGCCGAGGAATGGTGCTTTGGCTACATCCGCGGCGCCGCCATCGGCAACTGGCCGGAACTGCCAGCCGGACAGGCTGCGCAGTTGGAGAAGATTTCCTGGTGCGCCGAGCAGGACAACTTCGAGTTGCCGGCCGACCTGGATGTAGACGCCCACCAACAGCGGGTCAGTGAAATCGAACCGGCGGCGCGGGCGCTACATGATTACTGGTCGAGCAAGCGTTAACCGGGCTTATTTGAAGTCCAGGTCAAACGCCTGGTAGAACGCGTTGCCGGTGTTGGCCACGATCCACATCAGCACCACCACATGTCGGCCTTGCTTGCCCTTGGGCAATGTCACCTGATGCTCGACCTTGGCTTTCAGTTCGTCGGCATGCTGGTAGTACGGCACCTGGGTATAGAAGTCCTCGAAGAACGGCTGGGTGTCCAATTGAGCGCGGCTGATGCGCTGTTTCGGGTCCCAGCCATCCTTGGTGATGAACCAGCGGTAACCACGGGTAACGTGGGCGGCGGTGTATTCCCACCGCACCTTGAAGACCTGTCCGGCCTCGACATTCAGCAATGGCCAGGTAAATGGCGTGTTGAGTTTTTTGCTCATCTCCTCGTCGGTGAAGTTGATGCAATCGCGCTCGTCGGTTTTGCCGCCGCTCAAGATATGCCCATCGGCTGGCGGCGTCACACTCTGGTCGTCGGTTTGATAGGGCGCGGGGAACGGCCCGGCAGTCAGCGCCGGGAAGTTCTTGCCGCCTTCCATTTCGTTGACTTGCCAGTTGCCCAGCAGCCCGCGTTCAACAGCCACCGAGCCACGGCTGGCCGGCGTCACGACGCGGCCATGTCTGAGTTGAGTCTGGGGTTTGTTCATTTCAGTCACTCCTTGATTGAAAACGCCCCAGGATGGGACGCGCTTTGAACTTACCCTATCGACCCAGCTTGTCCATCGAGGCGCCGCGTAGGAAAAGTTACACACCTCCTGCATTTCATTGACCGGACGCGTTTGTCCTGCGACCGGTTGGGGCGCACGCCTACCCTGCCAAGGGCAATCCGCCTACAGCGCGTCCCGATAATCGACAACCCTGCCGAAAATGCCGGCCGGCGGCGTTCCCTGCTCGACAAGCACTGTGTCTATGCCCGATTATTCGGGTCCGCCCGTCGGCCACTCCGTGCCACCTTGCCTTGATCAGGAGCCCTGTACCTTGAGTTCGCAGAAAACCGTGACCGTTACACCGCCCAACTTCCCCCTCAATGGCAAGGTCGCGCCCCCCGGCTCCAAATCCATTACCAACCGCGCCCTGTTGCTGGCGGCCCTGGCCAAGGGCACCAGCCGTCTCAGCGGCGCGCTGAAGAGTGACGACACGCGCCATATGTCGGTGGCCCTGCGCCAAATGGGCGTGACCATCGATGAGCCGGACGACACCACCTTCGTCGTCACCGGCCACGGCAAACTGCACCTGCCGGGACAACCGCTGTTCCTCGGCAACGCCGGCACTGCCATGCGTTTTCTCACCGCTGCCGTGGCCACGGTCGAAGGCACGGTGGTGCTGACCGGCGACGACTACATGCAAAAACGCCCGATCGGCCCGTTGCTGGAAACGCTCGGCCAGAACGGCATCCAGGTCGACAGCCCGACCGGTTGCCCACCGGTCACCGTGCACGGCGTCGGCAAGATCAAGGCCAAGCGCTTCGAGATCGACGGCGGTCTGTCCAGCCAGTATGTGTCGGCCCTGCTGATGCTCGCGGCCTGCGGCGAAGCGCCGATTGAAGTGGCGCTGACCGGCAAGGACATCGGTGCCCGTGGCTATGTCGACCTGACCCTGGACTGCATGCGCGCCTTCGGTGCCCAGGTTGAAGCGGTCGACGACACCACCTGGCGCGTGGCCCCGACCGGCTACACCGCCCACGACTACCTGATCGAACCGGACGCCTCCGCCGCCACTTACCTGTGGGCCGCGCAAGTGTTGACCGCAGGCCGCATCGACATCGGCGTGGCGGCGCAGGACTTCACCCAGCCGGACGCCAAGGCCCAGGCCGTGATCGCACAGTTCCCGAACATGCAGGCCACGGTGGTCGGCTCGCAGATACAGGACGCGATCCCGACGCTCGCGGTGCTCGCTGCGTTCAATAACACGCCGGTGCGCTTCACCGAGCTGGCCAACCTGCGGGTCAAGGAATGCGACCGTGTGCAGGCGCTACATGACGGCCTCAACGAAATCCGCCCGGGCCTGGCGACTATCGAAGGCGATGACCTGTTGGTAGCCAGTGATCCTGCGCTGGCCGGCACCTCGTGCACCGCGCTGATCGACACCCACGCCGACCATCGCATTGCCATGTGCTTTGCCCTGGCCGGGCTGAAGGTTTCGGGTATCCGCATCCAGGACCCCGACTGCGTGGCCAAGACCTATCCTGAATATTGGAAAGCCTTGGGCAGTCTTGGGGTGCAGTTGACCTATTGAACCCTGTAGGAGCGAGCTCGCTCGCGAAGAACGTCAACGATAACGCGGGTAACCTGACGAAACGCGGCGCCCTCGCGTTTTTCGCGAGCAAGCTCGCTCCTACAGTTTTGCTGTGACGGGAGGGTCAATGAACATTCGCCAACCCTGCCCACCCGGTGCCTGTGTCTGCGACCGCGAACAGCTGCTGGAGACGCCGGGCGCCGACCAGCGCATCCTCCAGCTCACGCGCCAGGAAGAGAAGAAGCTGCTCGACCGTCTTGAAGACCTCAAGAGCCTGCAAGACCTGGAGCGCATGCAACAGCTCATGTACCAGCAATTGGGCATCCGCGTGCATATCGCCCCCGGCCATACCGAGGTCAAGAGCATGCGCGGGATTCAGATCGTCATCGACGATTTGCCGGGGATGTGTCGCAAGACCCGCCAATCGATCCCGGCCGCGATCCGCCGAGGCCTGGAAAAACGCCCGGAAATCGCCTACCGCCTGCTGGACGCCCACGACCTGTTTCGCGAAGGTTGAATCAACCGGCGACTGCTTCGGTTTCAAACATGCCCCGGCCAACCGCCTTGGCTTTGTCCAAGTGAGCTTGCGCTGTGCCGCTTTCCGACTCCAGCAACAATTCGGACGTCACCACCTGCGCGCCACAGTAATCAAAAATCCCGTAGTCGATCTGCGTACGCATCGCCTTGGCATAACCGTGTCGATCAAAGGCATCGTCATCCGCCGCGCCCAGGGCCAGCAGGTGCACCTGCAGGTGCCGCAGTTTTTTCACCACCGGGGTATCGGGGCCGTAATCGATGGCCCAGCCGTTGACGAACACGCGGTCGATCCAGCCCTTGAGCAAGCCCGGCAGCGACCACCAATAGATCGGGAACGCCAGCACCAGGGCGTCGGCGCGGTCGAGGCGCGCCTGTTCCGCCAGCACGTCGGCCGGGGGCGTGGCGCGGCTGCGGTGGACCGCATGGTCAGCGGCGTTGTAGCGCGGGTCAAACCCTTCGGCGGCAAGGTCGGCGATCTCGAACGTGTGGCCGGATGCGTCGAGGCCGGCGGCCACCTGCGCGGCAACGCTGTGGGTGAGGGATTGCGGGTCGTGATGGGCAACAACAATCAACGCATGCATGACAAAAACTCCCGTTTAGGGTTAGGCTGGGCTTAAGTTACGATTAGTAAGTTACTTTTGGTATATAAGCATGTCAAGCCCTGCATCCCCTGCCCCACGCCGTCGCATGTCCCGTGAAGATCGCCTGCGCCAATTACTTGAAGTGGCCTGGCAACTGGTGCGCGATGAAGGCACCGACGCCCTGACTCTCGGCCGCCTGGCGGAGTTGGCGGGCGTGACCAAGCCGGTGGTCTACGACCATTTCGTCACCCGTGCCGGGTTGTTGACCGCGCTGTATGAGGACTTCGACGCGCGCCAGAACCAGGTGTTTGTCGACGCCATCGAGGCCAGCAGCGCCACGCTTGAGGATCGTGCCTGGGTGATCGCCGCGTCCTATGTGGACTGCGTGCTGTTGCAGGGTCGGGAAATTCCGGGGGTGATTGCCGCGCTCAGCAGCTCGCCGGAGCTTGAGACACTCAAGCGCCAGTACGAAGCGATCTTTCTCGATAAATGCCGCGATGCGCTGTCGCCGTTCGGCCGGATCTCCCAGGCGGGTCTAAGGGCGATGCTGGGGGCGGCGGAGGCGTTGTCCCAGGCGGCGGCCAGCGGTGAGATCAGCCGTGAAGAGGCGCAGCAGGAGTTGCTGGCGACCATCTTGGCGATGGTCAATCGTGGGCGTGTCTAGAAAGTTTTTGGTGACGACGCAACAACCGACACGGCGGCGGCAACTGACAGCTCACATTGCCACATTGTAGTGAGCGGGCTTGCCCCGCGTTGGGGCGCGAAGCGGCCCCAAGCAAGATCGCCGTGGTTATGCGGACAACTGGGGGGCTGCTACGCAGCCCAACGCGGGGCAAGCCCGCTCACCACAAAAAAAGTTCACTCAACGCCCGGCAACAAACACCTGCACCTTGCGCGCCAGTTGATCGAGGTGCCGATCACGCTGCTTCTCCGCGTCCACCATGGCGCGCTTGCCATGCTTTTGCAGCAGGTACGTATGAATCTGCCGCACTTCCAGCGAGCTGTAGATCGCTGCCACATCCAGCACCCCCATCAAGCCATCGGTGCCGTAGTCCCGCGTGTTCATCAATACCTGGGTGCCCCGTGCACCGCGCACTTGAAAGCCCATGCCCTCAAAGGCGGGCACCTTCTCCACTGAGCACGCCAGTTCCGCATGGGGATACCGGCTCAGTACGTCACGCATCATTGCGCGGGCCACACCCTGGCGCCGATAGCCGACTTGCACCGCCATGAACGCCACACCGCAGGCCTCTGGATCATCCTTCACGGGCAGGTACAGGCAAAAGCCCGTCAGCTTTTCGCCGTCCATTGCCACCACCAACTCGACCGCAATGCCTTTGGCACCGTTGAGCGCTTCGAGGTACAGGTGCACTTCAAAGCCCGTGGCGTATTGGTAGATGTTGTACAGCAGGTTGCTCGGCGGCAGCGCTACGCTGCTGATGTCAGTGAGGTTATCCACCACCAGTTGCAGGATCTGACTGTTGATCGGTTCGGGGCACGGGGTGGTGTAGCGGGTAAGGCTGTACATGCACATTCCTGGGGTTCAGCGTCAAGGCAGCGCGGATTGTACCTGTTCGGCGCATACCTCACGCAAACACCCGCGCAACCAACGGTGGGCAAGGTCGGCATCCAGCCTCGGGTGCCAGAGCATCGCCACGGTAAAGCCCGGCAGCGTCAGTGGCAGCGCAAAGCTGTACAGGCCTGCACGTTGATGGGTGGTGTAGCGCTCGGGCACGCTGGCGATCAGGTCGGTGTCGCGGGCCAGGGCGATGGCGGTGGCAAAACCGGCGACGATGGTGCTGATCTGCCGCGTGAGGCCCAGGACTTCCAGCGCATCGTCAATCTGGCCACGGTCCTGCCCGCGTCGGGACACGTAGACGTGCTGGCCCGCAGCGTAACGCTCGGCGCTGACCGTGGCCTGGCTGAGGGCATGGCCACTGCGCACCACGCCCACCAGACGGTCGCGGAATAATGCCTGGGTCAGCAGTTCCGGGCTGGCGCTGGGGTCGACCACGCCGGTTTCCAGGTCGACACGGCCTTCGCGCAGCATTGCACTGTCCTTGTCGGTCTTGTTGATGAACCGCAGGCGCACGCCGGGCGCCTCCCCGGCGATGCGCGCCAACAAGGCCGGGCCGACATTCTCGACGAACTCTTCGCTGGTGCGCAGGGTAAAGGTGCGCTCGACCTGGGCCATGTCCAGCGATTGCACGGGGCGTAGCGCGGCGTGGGCTTCCTGCACCAGGCGACTGACCTGTTCACGCAGTTCCACCGCCCTTGGCGTCGGCACCAGGCCCCGCCCGGCACGCACCAGCAATGGGTCGCCGGTGGTCTCGCGCAGACGCGCCAGGGCGCGACTCATGGCCGATGCGCTTAGCCGCAGGCGTTTGGCCGCCGCCGCAACGCTGCCTTCGGCGAGCAATGCATCCAGGGTGATCAGCAGGTTGAGATCGGGCATCGGTACTCCTCATAAGGCGTCACATGCAGGTATTAACTGCAATCCATGCGTCTTCCGCCATCTTAGGCCGCCCCGTAGATTTGTGACAGTTGCGTTCACTCAAGGAATCATCCATGCACACGTCTTCCCGTGGCAGCCTTGTCAGCCTGTCCCTGTCCATGTTGCTGGCCTCACTGGGCACCAGCATCGCCAACGTCGGTTTGCCCAGCCTGGCGCACGCGTTTGATGCCTCGTTTCACGCCGTGCAGTGGGTGGTGTTGGCCTACTTGCTGGCAATCACGGCGGTGATTGTGAGTGCCGGGCGCCTGGGTGATCGCCTGGGGCGCCGGCGATTGTTGCTCGCCGGGTTGGTACTGTTCACCGTGGCCTGTGGACTGTGCGGCATGGCGCCGGCACTTGAATGGCTGATTACCGCGCGCATCCTGCAAGGCCTGGGCGCGGCGGTCATGATGGCCATGGCCCTGGGCATGGTTGGCGATACGGTGACCAAGGAGCGTACCGGCCGGGTCATGGGCTTGCTCGGCACAATGTCAGCCGTGGGTACCGCCATGGGGCCAAGCATGGGGGGCCTGTTGCTCAGTGTGTGGGGCTGGCGCGCTATCTTCCTCGTCGGCATACCACTGGGATCGGTGGCCGCCGCCATCGCCTACCAGTATTTGCCGGTTGATCGGCCCTGCGCGCCATCGTCCATAGGCCGAGGTTCCTGGTCCTTCCTGAAGGCGCCAACGTTACGCGCCGGCCTGGCCATGAGTGCCTTGGTCGCCGCCGTGATCATGGCCACCTTTGTGGTCGGGCCGTTCTATCTGTCCCGCGGCCTGGGCCTCGCCCCTGAGTGGATGGGCCTGGCGATGGCGCTCGGCCCCTGTGTCGCGGCCTTCACCGGCGTACCGGCCGGACGTCTCACCGATCGCTTCGGCAGCCAACGCGTGACACTCGCCGGGCTGGGAGTGCTGGCCTGTGGTGCACTGCTGTTGTCGCTGGGGTCCGGACTGATCGCCTACCTTGCCTCGCTGGTCGTTTTGACGACGGGCTATAGCCTGTTCCAGGCCGCCAACAACACGGCGGTCATGAGCGATGTGGACAGCTCGCAGCGAGGCACTGTCTCGGGGCTGCTGAACCTGTCACGCAATCTCGGGTTGATCGTCGGCACGTCCGTACTGGGTGCAGTGTTTGCCTGGGCCAGCCCGGACGTGACTCGTGCCCTGCCCCAATCCGTGGCCTATGGCCTGCATACCACGTTCAGCGTGGCGCTGGGGTTGATCCTGCTGGCCAGTGTGATGGCATGGCGCCGCTTCAGCGCTTGTAACGGCCTCCAGAACACCCATTGAGGCAAAAAAACAAAAAAGGCGTTGCGCCAGACCGGGTTACATCGCGCATCATGGGCACTTTCAAGCTCAAGGGTAACGTCCATGCGCGTTCTGTCATTGATGATGGGTCTTACGACGCTGGCCGCCACTACGGTGTTCTGCGCCAGCGCGATGGCGAATGAAGAAAGTCAGTTGGTGCAACAGATCAACCAATACCGCAGCCAGGTGCAGCGCTGCGGCGACCAGGGTTCCCAGGAACTGCCACCGCTGGCCAGCGACACACGGCTGGTGCTGCCGGCCACCAATGTGGGCGACTTGCAGCAAGCGCTGGCACGCGCCGCGTATCCGATGGTCAACGTGCAGGCCATCAGCCTGTCCGGGCCCAAGGATGCCCAGGCGGCGATGAAGGCCGTGCGCGAAAGCTTCTGCCGCGTGGTGCTGGACCCGCAATTCGTCGATATCGGCGTGAGCAACAGCGGCCAGGACTGGCGCATCGTGCTCGCCCGCCCGCTGCTGACCAGTGGCCTGGGCGACTGGCAGACCGAAGGCAGGCAACTGCTCAACCTGATCAACACCGCGCGGTCTCAGCCACGGCAATGCGGCCCCCAGGCGTTTACCGCCACCACGCCGTTGTCGTGGAATGACGACCTGGCCGGCGCCGCCAACAGCCACACGCGCAACATGGCCAACGGCAACTTCTTCGACCACCTCGACCACGACGGCCGCACACCGGGCGACCGTGCGGAGTTGGCCGGGTACATCGCGAAGAACATCGGCGAAAACATCGCCGCCGGCCTGGACACGCCACGCAAGGTGGTCGACGGTTGGCTCGCCAGCCCGGGCCATTGCGCCAACCTGATGAACCCGCAGTTCCGCGAGCTGGGCGCGGCCTATGCGATGGACCCGAAGAGTGACGCGGGGATTTATTGGACGGCGGTTTTCGGCGCGCAATAAGCAGGTTTGCACATCTATCCATACGGATAGTGCATCAAATTGCTATCACCGCGATAATCCCGCTGAACTGCCAGCGGGCTTTCCGGTCTGTTGCTTGTCAGGCCCTCCCTTCCAGGCGTTAAACAGACCGCGGTAAACAAGGTGTTCTTGCAATGATGAATTGGCTGCAAAGCAGCAGCGAGATGGCTGAGCGGGTGCGCCAGCATGATTGGGCGAGTACGCCCCTGGGTCCGCTGGAACAGTGGCCGGATGTGCTCAAGACCACAGCCGCACTGTGCTTTGCCTCAAGCTTCCCCCAGGCCATCATTTGGGGGCCGCAGTTGATCACGCTCTACAATGACGCGTTTATCCCGATCCTGGGCGATAAACCCGACGCATTGGGCCGCCCTTTCAGCGAAACCTGGCACGAAGTCTGGGACCAGGTCAGCCCGATCGCCGACGCGGCCTTCCAAGGGCACGCGACCTACATCGAAAACTTCCCCTTGGTGATCGAGCGTGGTGCCGGGCCTGAACAGGCGTATTTCACGTTCTGCTACAGCCCGATCCGGGACCCCAATGGCAAGATCGTCGGCATGCTCGACACGGTCACCGAAACCACCACCACCGTGTTTCTCACCCAGCGTCTGGCGGCCCTGGACACCATCGGCAACGCGGTCGCCACCGCCACCGATGCCGAACACATCATGGCCACCACCACCCGCCTGCTGGCCGAGCACCTGCAAGTCTCCAACTGCGCCTATGCCGACATGGATGCCGACGAAGACGGTTTTACCATTCGCGGCAACTGGGCAGCGCCCGGCTCGCCGAGCATCGTCGGCCATTACAGCCTGGCCTCGTTCGGCGCCTTGGCGGTGCAGCGCCTGCGCGCTGGCGAGCCGCTGGTGGTGCAAGACAATCGCCTCGAGTTCACGCCTGAAGACGCCGCCAGCTATCAGGCCTTGGGCGCATTGGCCACCGTGTGTTTCCCGCTGATCAAGCACGGCCGTCTCACGGCGTTGATGGCCGTGCATGACAAAGCGCCTCGGGTCTGGTCACCCTACGACCTGGCGTTGGTGGGCGAAGTCACCGAGCGCTCTTGGGCGCACATCGAGCGCGTGCGCGCTGACGCCGCCGTGCGCGAAGGCCTGGCAGCCTTCACCGAACTCAATGCCACACTGGAACAACGGGTGCAGGAACGCACCGCTGCCCTCACCCAGGCCGAAGCTGCGTTGCACCAGTCGCAGAAACTTGAAGCCATCGGTCAATTGACCGGCGGCGTGGCCCACGACTTCAACAACCTGTTGACGATCATTCGCTCCTCGGTGGACTTCCTGCGCCAGCCGGGGTTGTCCGAAGACCGTCGCCAGCGTTACATGGGGGCGGTGTCCGATACGGTGGAACGGGCCAGCAAGCTCACCAGCCAGTTGCTCGCCTTCGCCCGTCGCCAACCGCTGAACCCGGAAGTCTTCGATGCGGGCCAGCGGGTCAAGAACATCGCCGAGATGCTCGAAAGCGTCACCGGCGCACGCATCCGCGTACAGGTGCAATTGCCAGAGCGCCCCTGCCATGTGCGGGTTGACTCCAGCCAGTTTGAAACCGCCCTGATCAACATCGCCCTCAACGCCCGGGATGCCATGGACGGCCAGGGCACCCTGACCCTGCGCGTCGCCACGCTCGACGCACTGCCGTGCATCCGCGGCGATGCGCAGGCACTCCAGCCATTTGTCAGCGTCTCCCTGACCGACACCGGCAGCGGTATTCCGGGCGATACCTTCGAGCGCATTTTCGAGCCGTTCTTTACCACCAAGGCGGTCGGCAAAGGCACTGGTCTGGGCTTGTCCCAGGTGTTCGGGTTTGCCAAGCAGTCCGGTGGCAACGTCGACGTGTCCAGCCGCGTGGGCCAGGGCACGGTGTTTACGTTGTACCTGCCGGAAGTGGCCCCGCAAGCAATGCCCGACGTGCAGCAGCAGGAGGATCTTGCGCCGGTCCACACCGCAGCGCAGCGCCATATCCTCATCGTGGAGGACAACCTGGAAGTGGGCCGCTTCGCCAACCAGATCCTTCAGGACCTGGGCTACCAAACCACGTGGGCCACCGATGCCGAACAGGCCCTCGCGCTGGCCGGTGCCGACGCCCGGGCCTTCGATGGGGTGTTTTCGGATGTGGTGATGCCCGGCATGACCGGCGTGGCCATGGCCAAGGTACTGCGTCAGCGGCGCCCGGACTTGCCGGTGGTGCTGACTTCCGGCTACAGCGAAGAGCTGGCCGACAGCGGCTACGAAGGGTTCGAGTTCCTGGCCAAGCCCTACTCGGCCGATCAGGTGGCGCGGGCACTGACAAAGGCGATGCCCTAGCGAACATCCGTGGTGAACGCGGGCTCCTGTGGTGAGCGGGCTTGCCCCGCGCTGGGGCGCGAAGCGGCTCCCTCTCTCAGGGCCACATCGCTGTTTCAGGTAGACCGAGGTGTTAGGATTGGGGCTGCTGCGCAGCCCAACGCGGGGCAAGCCCGCTCACCACAAAAAGCCTGTTCACCACAGCAAGCCCGCTCACCGCAGCAAGCCCGCTCACCACAGCAAGCCTGTTTACCACACAGGCCTGGTTGCCAAGGAAGCCGGCCGGCCACAATTTGAAGTCTTACTCCGCCACCGCCACCTGATTGCGGCCCTGGGCCTTGGCGCGATACAGCGCCTTGTCAGCCGTATTCATCAGGCCGTGCAGGTCTTGATCCTGAGTGTGGGTGGACGCAACACCGAGGCTGGCCGTCAACCCATGCACCGGCGCGGAGGACAGGCCGGAGATCGCCTTGATCAATTGTTCAGCGATAACCCGTGCGGTTTCCAGCGAAGTGTTGGGCAGCAACACCGCAAACTCTTCGCCACCCAGGCGGCCGTACACATCGGCCTGGCGGAACGATGCGCTGATCACCCCGCCAATCTGGCGCAACACCTGGTCACCGGCCTGGTGGCCGTAGGTGTCGTTGATTTCCTTGAAGTGGTCCATGTCCATCATCAGCGCACACAGCGGCTGACGATTGTGGCGGCATTGTTCGTACAACACCTGGGCATGCTCGAAAAAGGCGCGGCGATTCATCAGGCCGGTGAGTTCATCGGTCTGTGCGGCGCGAGTGGAAATGTTGTGGGCACGCTCCATTTGCCGGGTCAGGCGAAAGGCTTTCTCCAGGGCATCGGACAACTTGCGCGTGGCGCTCACCACAAAGGTGGAAAACACCAGTACCGCGACGGCCACGCCCACTTGCATCGAGGAAGGCTGGAACAGCAACCATAGGGTACATGGCAGTAAAACCAGGCCCATGGACCCCAGCGTCATATAGCGATAGGCCGAGTAACACGACACTGCACTCACCGACATGCCCACGGTGAACAGCATCACCAGCGCCTGGGAGAGCCGGTCATCGGTGGGCATCACCGCCAATGCGCCAAAGCCCCAGATACCGGCCGACAGCATCAGCGTGGTCCAGTAGCGGCGCTCCCAGCGATCCGGGGTGCGCTCGGCGTTGGGGCAACGAAACCACTCCATGAACATCTGCAGTCGCAGCAACGTCGAGGCTGCCAGCGTCAATAGCCAGATCAGCATGACTTGATGATCAAACCGGTCCCAACACAGCCAGCAGAGCATCATGGCGCCCAAGTAGCTGCCGAAGATGGCGGCAAATGACTGCCGGAACAGCTGGTGCAAACGATCGGTTCGCACCTGCTCCTCTATAAAGCAATCCTGGTCCTGCCCACGCCCAAGGCCATTCATGAAATTCGCCTGATTCGACTGCTGCGACAAAGGCGCCATTGTGGCACCCTGCCAGCAGCGTGGACAACAGAATCCAGCACAGTAGAGCCTTTAAAGCGCTTCCGGACGCAGAATCAACACGCCAAGGGGTGGCAGATTCAGCGCCAGCGACACCGCTTGACCATGACGGGGTTCATCCTGGGTGAACACCTCGCCCCCATTACCGTAATTGGAACCTGCGTACATATCGGCGTCACTGTTGATCACTTCGCTCCAGCGCCCGGCAAAAGGTACACCGACGGCATAACCCTCACGCGGCACCGGGGTGAAGTTGGCCACCACCAGCACCGGCTTGCCGTCCTTGCTCCAGCGCAGCCAGGCATAGACGCTATTGATCGCGTCATCGCCGATCAGCCACTGGAAGCCCTGGGGTGCGTCGTCCTGTTCATGCAAGGCCGGCTCTTCGCGGTACAGCCGGTTCAAGTCGCCCACCAGCTTTTGCACGCCTTTGTGCTCGGCGTATTGCAACAAGTACCAGTCCAATTGCTGGTCATGGTTCCACTCGCGCCATTGGCCGAACTCGCAGCCCATGAACAGCAGTTTCTTACCGGGATGCATCCACATGAACGCCAGGTAGGCGCGCAGGTTGGCGAATTTCTGCCAGCGGTCGCCGGGCATCTTGTCGATCAGCGAGTGCTTGCCATGCACCACTTCGTCATGGGAGATCGGCAGGATGAACCGCTCGGACCAGGCATACACCAGGCCGAAACTCAGTTCGTTGTGATGGTGGGCACG
Source organism: Pseudomonas azotoformans (assembly GCF_900103345.1). Taxonomy (NCBI): domain Bacteria; kingdom Pseudomonadati; phylum Pseudomonadota; class Gammaproteobacteria; order Pseudomonadales; family Pseudomonadaceae; genus Pseudomonas; species Pseudomonas azotoformans. Next base: position 1,075,106 of record NZ_LT629702.1, on the reverse strand, counting down.
GTACACCGGGTCCTGCTGGATGTAGTGCAGTGAGTCGTGCATCCAGCCCATGTTCCATTTGTAGTTGAAGCCCAGCCCGCCCTGTTGGGTCGGCTGGCTCACGCCCGGCCAGGCGGTGGATTCCTCGGCAATCACCAACGCACCCGGCGCTTCCTGGGCCACCACGTCGTTCAAATGGCGCAGGAAGTCGATGGCTTCGAGATTCTCACGGCCGCCATGGCGGTTCGGCACCCATTCGCCGGCCTTGCGCGAATAGTCGCGGTAGAGCATCGACGCCACGGCATCCACGCGCAACCCGTCAATGTGGAAATGCTTGAGCCAGTGCAGCGCCGAAGCCAGCATGAAGCCGTGCACCTCGGTGCGGCCCAGGTTGTAGATCAGCGTGTCCCAATCCTGGTGGAAGCCTTCCAGCGGGTTGGCGTATTCGTACAGCGCAGTGCCGTCGAATTGCGCCAGGCCGTGGGTATCGGTAGGAAAATGCGCCGGCACCCAGTCGAGGATCACACCGATATCGGCCTGGTGCAGCGCATTGACGAAGTAGGCGAAATCCTGCGGCGAACCGAACCGCGCCGTGGGAGCAAATTGTGACAACGCCTGGTAGCCCCAGGAGCCGCCGAACGGATGCTCCATGATCGGCATCAACTCGACGTGGGTGAAACCCAGTTGCTGCACATAGGGAATCAGGCGTTCGGCCAGCTCACGCCAGTTGTATTGCCGGGCCACTTCGCCCGCCTCGTCCAATTCGCACTGCCAGGAGCCCACGTGCAGCTCATAGATCGACAACGGCGCGGTGGCCTTCTGCTTGTCGACCCGCGCCTGCATCCATTCATGATCCTGCCAGTCCACCTGCAACGGTTCGGCCACCTTGGAGGCAGTGTCTGGCGGCAACTGGGTGGCCAGCGCCACTGGGTCGGCCTTGAGCGGCAGGATCCCATGGGCACCGAGAATTTCGTACTTGTAGGCCGCACCCGGTTGCAGGCGTGGGATGAAGATCTCCCAGACGCCGGAAGGATGGCGCAAGCGCATCGGATGACGCCGACCGTCCCAGATATTGAAGTCGCCCACCACCGACACCCGCCGCGCATTCGGTGCCCACACGGCAAAGCGCACGCCCGCCACGCCATCGACGCTGGTCACCTGGGCGCCCAGGCAATTACCAAGGTCGCGGTGATTACCTTCGGCGAACAGGTACAGGTCCATTTCACCCAGCAGCAGTTGCTGGAAGCTGTACGGGTCTTCGGTGATTTGCTCACCACCGGCCCACTGGATTTTCAACAGGTACGGCTGACGGGTCTTGAACTGGCCGACAAACAGGCCCGGCACTTGGCTCGCGTCCAGGCTGCCCAGCGTCTCGCCGCCGTCGCGTGCCAGCACCTGCGCACTCAAAGCCTCGGGCAGGAATGCACGGATAAAATGGCCGCCGTGATCATCATCGTGTGGCCCGAGAATCGAGAACGGGTCGTGGTGTTCGGCGCGGACCAGCGCTTCGACGTCCTTGGACGCCGGCAATGCAGTCAGTTTCGGTTGCAGCGGTTCTTTATGTGTATAGCTCATGACGTCTCCCCACCGCGTGCAGTGTTCGATATAGGTGCGATACCGCTCAACAGGCCGTGCAACCCTCGCAGGGGCACCGGCAACCAGGTCGGGCGGTTTTCCGCTTCGTAAGCCACTTCGTACGCGGCCTTCTCCAGGCTGAACAACGTCAGCGCGGCGTCCTGGCCTTTGGCATCCTGCCAGTCATGCGCCAGTGTAGCCGTCGCCGCCTGATAAGCCCGGATAAAGGCCTGGCGTGCTTCCTTGAGGTAACGCTCTGTCACGCGTCTGCGCGCCTGGTCCGCCTCGGGCGAGTGATCCACCCCTTGAACATTCAAGGCCATTGCTGCCGCATAGTCGAAGGAGCGCAATACGCCGCTCACATCTTTGTACGGACTGTGCTTGCCACGTCGCTCATGCAACGGCCGCGCCGGCTCCCCTTCGAAGTCGATCAGGTAAGCATCGCCCTTCACCACCAGCACCTGGCCCAGGTGCAAGTCACCATGCACGCGGATGCGCAACCCGCCCGCCGTGGCTTTCGCCAAAGCCTGTACATGGCTGGCGATGGCTTTTTTCTGTGCCAGCAAATCACTGACCAGCGCTTGATCCGCCGGGTTCAACTGGCTTTGATGAAGTTTGAGCAAGTGCAGCGCACGGTCAAGTTGTGCGCCGACGTCCTTGGCCCAGGCCTGGGTGTCCTTGGCGGTGGCGGTTTCGGGTTTGAAGGCCTTGTCGGTGGTTTTTGCACCGAGCACCTGGTGCATTTCGCCGAGGCGCTGGCCGAGCAAGCCGGCAAAATCCGCCAGCTCGCCCAGGGCGTTGTAGTGTTGTTCCTGCTCGGAAATGGCCTCGGCCAGTTCGTCGCGGATCGCCCGCTCCAGGTTGTTCTGGGTCCAGCTCCAGGCGTCGCCCTGGTTGCTCAGGTAGCCCTGGGCAATCATCAGCAGGTTGTCCTGGCCCTCGGCGTCGTGGCGCACCATCGCCCCCAGCAGCGGCGAGATGTTCGGGTAGCCCGCAGCTGTCAGATAAGCACTCATCTCCAGTTCCGGGTGCACGCCGGAGGCAACTTTGCGGATCAGCTTGAGCACCAGGCTTTCGCCCACCACCACCGAGCTGTTGGACTGCTCGGCCGACAAGTAACGCACCTCGGACTCATCTGTCAGTTGCAGCTTGGCCAAATGCGGTGTGGCCGCAAAGCGCAGCTCGCCGTCGCCAGTCTCAAGCACGGTGCGCGCCTGCAAGCCCTGGATCACCGCACGGATGAAGTGTTCAAGGCTGAAGGCGTCGGTCACCAACCCCACCTGGCGCACCCGGCGTACACGGGCCAACGCCAATTGTTGGGGCAAGGCGCTGGTGAACTGGTCTTCACCGAGGAAACCGAACGGCAACTGGTAACGGCTGACCTGGCCTGCGGCCGTCACCTCGACTTCACTGAGCAACACCGGATGCTGCGGGTCTCCAAAGCGCACGCCGTAGGCAATGCGCACGCTGTCGATGGCCGTGTCCTTGCCAGCGAACCAGCGGCGCTTGGGCAACCACGCCGGCAGAGCGGTCTGTTCCAGGGACGCTCGGCAAGGCTCTTCCAACAATTCTTCCATGCGTTTTTTCAATACCAATGTGGTGAAGTCCGGCATGCTCTGGGCCGGTTCCACATGCCAGCTGGGCATCTGGTTTTCCGGCGCCAGCACAAACCAATAGAAGCCGTAGGGCGCCAGGGTCAGCAGGAAATTCAGCTGGCCGATGGGCGGGAACGCATTACCGCCAAGCATTTCCACCGGCACCATGCCGGCAAACGCCGACAGATCCAGTTCCGCCGCCTGGGCACTGCGCGACACGTTGGCCACGCACAAGATGATCTCGTTGCGCCCGTCCTCACCGATGAATTCGCGGGTATAGGCCAGGATGCGCCGGTTGCTCGGCGAGAGCATCTTCAAGCTACCCCGGCCAAACGCCTTGGACTGCTTGCGCACCGCCAACATGCGCCGGGTCCAGTTCAGCAGTGAATGCGGGTCCTGGGCCTGGGTCTCCACATTGACCGACTGATAGCCATATTGCGGGTCCATGATCGGCGGCAGCACCAGGCTGGCCGGATCGGCGCGGGAGAAGCCGCCGTTGCGGTCGATGGACCATTGCATCGGCGTGCGCACGCCATCGCGGTCACCCAGGTAGATGTTGTCGCCCATGCCGATTTCATCGCCGTAATACAGGGTCGGCGTACCGGGCATCGACAGCAGCAGGCTGTTGAGCAACTCCACACGACGACGATCACGCTCCATCAGCGGCGCAAGACGCCGGCGAATACCCAGGTTGATCCGCGCGCGCCGGTCGGCGGCGTAGTAGTTCCACAGGTAGTCGCGCTCTTTGTCGGTGACCATTTCCAGGGTCAGTTCATCATGGTTGCGCAGGAAGATGGCCCACTGGCAATTGGCGGGAATCTCCGGAGTCTGGCGCAAAATATCGGTGATCGGGAAGCGATCTTCCTGGGCCAGGGCCATGTACATGCGCGGCATCAGCGGAAAGTGGAAAGCCATGTGGCACTCGTCGCCGTCGTCGCCCTTTTTGTCACCGAAGTACAGCTGTGTGTCTTCCGGCCACTGGTTTGCTTCAGCGAGCAGCATTCGGTCGGGGTAATGGGCGTCGATCTCGGCGCGGATCTGCTTGAGCACGTTGTGAGTCTCAGGCAGGTTTTCGTTGTTGGTGCCATCGCGCTCGATCAAATAGGGGATCGCGTCCAGGCGCAGGCCGTCGATGCCCATGTCCAGCCAGTAACGCATCACCGACAGCACGGCTTTCATGACCTGCGGGTTGTCAAAGTTGAGGTCGGGCTGGTGCGAGTAGAAACGGTGCCAGAAGTACTGGCCGGCGACCGGGTCCCAGGTCCAGTTGGACTTCTCGGTATCGAGGAAGATGATGCGCGTGCCGTCGTATTTCTGGTCGTCATCCGACCACACGTAGAAGTCCCGCGCCGCCGAACCGGGCTTGGCCTTGCGTGCCCGCTGGAACCAGGGGTGCTGGTCGGAGGTATGGTTGATCACCAGTTCGGTGATCACCCGCAGACCACGCTTGTGTGCCTCGGCAATAAAGCGCTTGGCGTCGGCCATGGTGCCGTAGTCACTGTGTACGCCTCGGTATTCAGCGATGTCGTAGCCATCGTCGCGGCGTGGCGAGGGGTAGAACGGCAGCAGCCAGATAGTGTTGACGCCGAGGTCGGCGATGTAATCGAGCTTGGCGATCAGGCCGGGAAAGTCACCGATACCGTCATTGTTGGAGTCGAAATAGGATTTGACGTGAACCTGGTAGATCACCGCGTCCTTGTACCAGAGCGGGTCTTTGATGAAGGTGGCAGCGTTGGGTTTCTTCGCCATTGGAAACTCCTGAAATACTTGAACCGCGCGGGGCTTAAGAGGTGGTGATACGCCAGATCCCGAACGGCATCTGCGGCTCCAGCCGTGTCCACTGGTGCTTGCCATACCAGGTCCAGCGGTGGCCATTCATCAAGTCTTCGCCCTGGGTCTGGGCATCGTCCGGCAGCCCCAATTCCCACAGCGGCAACTCGAAGTTGGCCTCCTGCGCGTTGTAAGGGTCCAGGTTGACCGCCACCAGAATGAAGTTGCTGCCATCCTCGCTGCGCTTGCCGAAATACAGGATGTTGTCGTTCCAGGCGTTATAGAGCTTAAGCCCCAGGTGCGTCTGCAGTGCCGGGTTCTGCCGACGAATGCGGTTGAGCTGGGCGATCTCGGCGATGATGTTGCCGGGGGCGGTGAAATCCCGTGGGCGGATTTCGTATTTCTCCGAATCCAGGTATTCCTCTTTGCCCGGCACCGGGGCTGCTTCGCACAGTTCGAAACCCGAATACATGCCCCATAGGCCCGAGCCCATGGTTGCCAGCGCAGCGCGGATCAAAAAGCCCGGGCGCCCAGACTCGTGCAGGAAGCCAGGGTTGATGTCCGGTGTGTTGACGAAGAAGTTCGGCCGGTAGCATTCACGCCACGGCGATTCATTCAACTGGGTCAGGTACTCGCTCAACTCGGCCTTGGTATTGCGCCAGGTGAAGTAGGTGTAGCTCTGGGAGTAGCCGACCTTGCCCAGACGCGCCATCATCGCGGGTGTGGTGAACGCCTCGGCCAGGAAGATCACCTCGGGGTACCGGGCGCGCACATCGCTGATCAGCCATTGCCAGAACGGCAGCGGCTTGGTGTGGGGATTATCGACGCGAAAGGTCTTCACGCCCTCTTTCACCCAGCCCACCACGATATCGCGCAGTTCGGTCCACAAGCTCGGGATCGCATCCGCCGCGTAGAAGTCGACGTTGACGATGTCCTGGTATTTTTTCGGCGGGTTCTCCGCGTATTTGATCGTGCCGTCCGGGCGCCAGTTGAACCAGCCCGGGTGCTCCTTGAGCCATGGGTGGTCCTGGGAACACTGGATGGCGAAGTCCAGGGCGATTTCCAGGCCATGCTCGGCAGCGGCCTGGACCAGGCGGCGGAAGTCGTCACGGCTGCCCAGTTGCGGGTGGATAGCCTCGTGGCCGCCCTCCTCGCTGCCGATCGCATATGGGCTGCCCGGATCATCGGGGCCGGCGGTCAGCGAGTTGTTCCTGCCTTTGCGATGGCTGCGCCCGATGGGGTGGATCGGCGGGAAGTACAGCACGTCGAAGCCCATGTCATGGATCATCGACAGGCGCGAATGCACGTCATTGAAGGTGCCGTGGCGTGCCGGATCGTCGGTAATCGAACGCGGGAACAACTCGTACCAGCTGGCAAACAGTGCCGCTTCACGCTCCACATCGATCGGGTACACCGTGCTGATGCTCAGGTAGGCGCGGTGATCGGCCTGGGTCATCAAATGTGCACTGTCTTCGTGCAGGAACTGCGCAACCTGCTCGGTTTCCAGCAAGCCGGAGAGTTCGTGGTGCAGCAGCATCAGGCGGTCGCGCAGTTCGTTGTCACTGCGTTCGGCGGCCTGCAGTACCAGGCTGCGGCCTTCCTGCAGCTCCAGGCTGACCGGCACGCCGGCCTCGTGCTTCTTGCGCAGCTCGTAGCAAAAGCTGGCGAAGGTGTCGATCCAGGCTTCGATGCAGTATTCGTGGGGGCCTTGCTGGGCGACGGTAAACGCGCCCTCCCAGCCATTATTGCCCACGTCGTTCATGACCACGCTGTGCCAGCTTTCGTCCTGCAACGGGCGCCAGCGGATCAGCACGGCCAGCTTGTCATGGCCGTCGGCAAACACCTTGCTGGTGACGTTGACCCGCTGGCCGACCACGGCCTTGACGGCAAATTCGCCGCCGTCGATCACGGGGGTGGTGCTCTCGATCGCGATCCGCGGCAGCAACAGCGCCTGGGACAGCGGCAATAAGGATGGGTCTGGAACCTGTGTTTCAGCAGTCATCGAGCATCTTCCCCTTACGCCCTGTGGACGCTCTTTGCTTGATCCGAAATTCTGATACGGCCGCGCTCTCCCTGAGCAGAGCCGTCATAGGTCCGAGCCTGCGCGCCGGTTAAAAGTTCAGGTGGATGTGCCGCCATTGGGCGGGGAATCAATTCGCCCTGGCGGCTGTCCACCGATAGAGCAAAGCACAAAGGAGGCCACACCGATGAATATCCCGATCCCGGCTGAAACCCCGGACCCGAATATCGATAACCCGACCTTGCCACCGACCGAGCCAGAGCCGATTCCGGAAAAAGAGCCACCGGAAAACCCGCCGCCGTCGGTGGAGGAGCCGCCAACAACGATGCCGCCAGTGATTGTCTGAACATTGTCAGAAGTGGAGGGTTCGCTCGTGCGCAGACATCGCTTCAGGCGCACGGGCGAACGGTTGAGAAAAGTAAAATTTCCCACTCAGCTGTCAGACCCGTCCTAAGCTCTAGCGATGCTACTCACTCTTACACTCATCCCGAGAGGGCGCATAACCACCGCCTTGGCTATATCGTGCAACCACAAGCCTCACGAGGATGAATCAATGTCGACTATCTATCCCCAGCAGGGCCGCTCATCGCCCGGCGTGCAGCCCACACTATCCAACTCCACGCCCGGCCAACCTGGGCTGACGTCTGAGCGTATCAATGGGCTGCTAAAGTCTGGCCCCAATTGGTCCATGCCCCCCAAACAGCCCGAGCCGGCACCGAACACACCCGCACCTCGAGCATCTTCTGGGCCCGAGGCGCGCAACGCGGCGAGCGAGCTTGAAACACTGTTGACCGAAACCAATATCGAAAAGGCGTTGCGCGAGCCAGATTCCAACCAAACCAAGGAATTACTTGAGCGGTCCAAGAAGCTTGCGAACGCAATCGAGATGAACACCCCTCACTCGGCGGCAAACGCCAAGACGCCTTGGGCATCCGTCAACCAGTTGTCCCATGACAAGATCACCGCACAGGCCAAAAAAGTCATCAACGAGATGAGAGAAAGGCATATACAACAAATCGAGCTCGACAATTTCTCTCAGGTTGCAAAGGCATTTGATAGCGACGGGGTGGGGGATAGCGTTGCGTACATGAACAACGCACAAAATGGCCTTGCCGACCTCAAGCAAAAATTTTCCAGAATCGAGGCAACAGCCAAAAAAATTGAGGAGATGGGCACACAGTTGAACGCGACGCTGCGCTCATCACCTGCCAATACACCCTATAACGCTGACGCCGAAACCTACCGTTATGGTTCGCTCAGCGAGTCCCCATTGAATGCGCCCAGCGAAATCAAAAACTTCAACAACAACGACAAAATCGACCTGACCAACATCCAAAAACAGCTGAACACGCCATTGCACCTGGTGGAAAAATTTTCTGGAGCCCGTGGTGAAATGCAAATCCATTACCTGCCGAGCACCCACACAAGCGTGCTCATCGTGGCGAACGATCCCGGAAAACCCCCTATGGTGATCAAGGTGTTTGGCGAGCTGCGTTATCAAAATCTGGTCACCTGACCAGACCTTGTTACCCAGTTTTCTTCTCCAGAAGCTTGACAATCCTCGGCATCACATTGAACACCACCAGGGCCAATAACGTACTGAGCACAGCGGTCGACTCGCGCCCCAACCCCGCCGCCACCCCAATGGCGGCGGTCATCCACAACCCGGCTGCCGTGGTCAAGCCTTTGACGTGCTGGCCCTCTTCATCCTCCTTGCCTTTGAGAATGGTGCCGGCACCGAGGAACCCGATTCCCGCGATCACCCCCTGCACCACCCGGCTCATTGCGTCCGCCTGATTTCCGGACATCTGCGGCACCATCACAAACAACGCGGCGCCCAGCGCCACCAGCATGTGGGTGCGCACCCCGGCGGCCTTGCCCTTGCTCTCGCGTTCAAAGCCGAGGATACCGCCCAGCACTGCGGCGATCAGCAGGCGCACGGTGATCTGGGTGAGTTGCCTGGCGTCGCCAATGTCGGCGAATTCAGCCTGCAGGGTTTGCCACACTTCATGCCACCAGGCGTCCATGGATGCCGTCCTTTGTCGTTATTGGTAAAGGATGGACAGCAGCGACCGCCAGTCAGTTGCCTGGAACCCCTGCACATCACCGCCCCCTAACCTTGCATAGCCCATGAGAAAGGAGATCGGCATGCCCTTACGTATCGAAAACCAGCTGTGTTACTTCATGCTCGACGACAACGGCCAGGAACAGAGCTTGCCGGCGACGCGGGTCAATATCGTGACCGACACCGACAAATCCATGTCCTACGTGGAATTGGCAGCCGAGCGGATCTATATCACCGAAGCCGAGGCCGACGCATTGACGGTCGCCGGAGCCCACGATGGGCGCCAGCATGTAAAGGCCGAAGAATCGGGTTCGCTGATTTGATTGATCTGTATCAACGCACAGGTTACAGCGCTGCACCCTAGGCGACACAGGGTGCAGCACATTGTCGCAGCACGCCGCACGCAGCCCATCTGATCCGCTTTTTATCACCCTACCTGAGTCTGTTATGCAAACAGCGTCCCGCGCATAGTTCATCGGCCTGATGGAGGCTGATGAGCGAACGACCATGAGCGAAAGAATCCCAACCGTGGAAACCTTTGAGCCCATACACCCGAAGAAGGTGAAGGCCAAATCCAGCGACAACCTGATTCATACCCGCAGTTTCACCGGCCTGTTCCGCACCTTGCGCGTAGGCGGTGCAGGCTTTCTGTTCCTGGCGTTTTTCGGCACCGTCTGGTTGAACTGGGGTGGACGGCAGGCGGTACTGTGGGACCTGGCTGAAAGCAAATTCCACATTTTTGGTGCCACGTTCTGGCCGCAGGATTTCATCCTGCTATCGGCCTTGCTGATCATCTGCGCCTTCGGTCTGTTTGCGATCACCGTGTTCGCCGGCCGTGTGTGGTGCGGCTATACCTGCCCGCAGAGTTCATTCACCTGGCTGTTCATGTGGTGCGAGAAAATCACCGAAGGCGAACGTAACCAGCGCATCAAACTGCAAGCCGCGCCCTGGAGCTTGAACAAACTGGCGCGGCGCTCGGTCAAACACACCTTGTGGCTGGGCATCAGCGTCCTGACCGGGCTGACCTTTGTCGGCTATTTCACGCCAATCCGCCCCCTGGCCAGCGAACTGCTGACCTGGCAGATGGGCGGCGTCAGCCTGTTCTGGGTGTTGTTCTTTACCGGCGCCACATACATCAACGCCGGCTGGCTACGCGAAGCGGTGTGCATGCACATGTGCCCGTATGCGCGGTTCCAGAGCGTGATGTTCGACAAGGACACCCTGACCATTTCCTACGACGTGGCTCGCGGCGAACACCGTGGCCCGCGCAAACGTGAAGTGAAACCCGCCGATGTCGGCCTGGGCGATTGCATCGACTGCCAGCTGTGCGTGCAGGTCTGCCCTACCGGTATCGACATCCGCGACGGCCTGCAAATGGAATGCATTGGTTGTGCGGCGTGCATCGACGCCTGCGATTCGATCATGGACAAGATGGGTTACGCGCGCGGCCTGGTGAGCTACACCAGCGAACATCAACTGCAAGGTGGCAAGACCCATCTGCTACGGCCGCGCCTGATCGGCTACAGTGCGGTGCTGCTGGTGATGATCGCAGCCCTGGTGGTGGCCTTGGTGGAACGGCCGATGGTCTCGCTGGACGTGACCAAGGACCGTGGCATGTTCCGCGAGAACGCCCAGGGCCTGATCGAAAATATCTACAGCCTCAAGGTGATCAACAAGACCCAGCAACGCCAGGACTATCGCCTGGAACTAGTGGACGCCGAGGGCTTCCAGTTGCAAGGCAAGACTGAGATCAGCCTGGCACCGGGGGAAATCGTCGACGTGCCGGTGTCGGTAGCATTGCTGGCGGATAAACCGGCGAGCAGCTCGCAGACCTTGCGCTTCAAGGTCTCGGATGTGGACGAGCCGTGGATCCAAAGCGCTGCCGACAGCCGCTTTGTGGCGCCGCTGAACCGCTGAAAAACACAATTGAAAAGTTAATTGGGCTCCCATGAAACGCTACGAAAAATTCGCCGACGACATCGCAGAACTGATTCGCTCCGGCGTGCTTGGCCCCGGCCAGCGGGTGCCCTCGGTACGTTATGCCAGCCAGACGTATGGCGTCAGCCCGTCCACGGTGTTCCAGGCCTACTACCTGCTGGAGCGCCGTGGCCTGATCCGCGCACGGCCGCGTTCCGGCTACTTCGTCAACACCCACGCGCCTAGCCCGTTTTCCGAGCCGGTGGTGAGTGAGCAAGTGCACGAGTCCACCGAAGTGGACGTGAGCGAATTGGTGTTCTCGGTGCTCGACTCGATCAAGGACCCCAACACCGTACCCTTCGGCTCGGCGTTCCCCAGCCCGATGCTGTTCCCGTTGCCGCGCCTGGCCCGCTCCCTGGCCAGCGCCAGCCGGGAAATGGACCCGCGCCTGGTGGTGACCGACATGTCGCCGGGCAACCCGCAGCTGCGTCGGCAAATCGCCCTGCGCTACATGGTCGGCGGCCTGATGCTGCCCATGGAAGAGCTGCTGATCACCAACGGCGCCCTGGAAGCCCTCAACCTGTGCTTGCAAGCTGTCACTGAACCAGGTGACCTGGTCGCCATCGAAGCGCCGGCGTTCTACGCCTGCCTGCAAGTGTTGGAGCGTTTGAAACTCAAGGCAGTGGAGATCCCCGTACACCCGCGCGACGGCATCGACCTCAACGCCCTGGCGCAGTCCCTGCAGCGCTACCCGATCAAGGCCTGCTGGACCATGACCAGCTTCCAGAACCCCATGGGCGCGACGCTGCCGGAAGCAAAAAAGCAGGCGCTGGTGGAACTGCTACGCGAGCATCAGGTGCCACTGATCGAAGATGACGTGTACGCCGAACTGTATTACGGGCAACAGGCCCCCAAACCCGCGAAGGCCTTCGACACAGAGGGCCTGGTGATGCATTGCGGTTCTTTCGCCAAGAGCCTGGCTCCCGGCTATCGCGTGGGCTGGGTGGCGGCCGGGCGTTTTGCACAGAAGGTCGAACGCCTGAAACTGATGACGTCGCTGTGCCCCTCCATGCCAGCCCAGGCAGCAATTGCCGATTATCTGCAGCACGGCGGCTATGACCGGCACTTGCGCAAGTTGCGCTATGCCCTGGAAGAACAGCAAAGCGCCATGCTGGCCGCCATCGCGCGCTACTTTCCGGCACAGACGCGGGTGAGCCAACCGGCCGGCGGGTACTTCCTGTGGCTGGAGTTGCCGGAGCAGACGGATTCGTTGAAGTTGTTCCAGATGGCCCTGGCGCAGGGCATCAGCATTGCGCCGGGGCCGATCTTCTCGGCGACCCAGCGCTTCAGGAACTGCATTCGCCTGAACTATGGCAGTCCGTGGACAGAGGCGTCGGAAAAGGCGATGGAGACGTTGGGGCGGATTGTGCGGTCGTTTTAGGTAACGGATATGTCCGTTTTAGTCGTAACACAGTCACTGGAACCTAACCCGGCATGATGCCAACCAGTGACTTCTCCTTGATACCGAGCTCCTCATGTACACCAACAATCGCCCTGCAATCACCCTACACCTCACGGAGCAGAATTGGCGCAATGCTCCCAGCCACCCGGAAGGTCGACCATCCGGCGACCAACGTAGCGCCAAACAGATTATCAACGCCAATCCGGCGGTCAAACATCTATTACGGCGCCGAGACAGCTACCCCACTACCGACCTGCTCAAACTTCAACTGGGTGACTGGACTTCCGCGAATCCCAGCGCCCGTTCGCGCGCCGATGCAGCCTACAACCTGGCTCGGGTGGTCAACTTCCTGGATAACGTGAATGACCGCACAGTGGGCCACAGCGAAAGTCGCGATGGCAAAATCAACGGTTTTCACAATGCGGGCTATTCCACCCGCAAAAACTCGGAGGCACGCTTGCTGGTGGCCTTTGCGGAACAGGGCTACGAGGTGCTAAGAAACCTGGGCGCATGAATGCCCGGACTTCAGCGGCCACCGCCCAGATCGAGGAACGTCCCGGTGGCATACGACGCCTTGTCCGACAGCAGCCAGATAATCGCTTCTGCCACCTCATCCGGGCGCCCGCCACGGGCCATGGGGATACCGGATTCGAGTTTGCTGACCCGGTCCGGGTCGCCGCTCAGGGCATGGAAGTCGGTGTAGATGTAGCCAGGACGCACCGCGTTGACGCGAATGCCCTCACCCGCCACTTCTTTTGATAGGCCAATGGTGAAGGTATCGAGCGCGCCCTTGGAGGCGGCATAGTCGACATACTCACCGGGCGAGCCCAAGCGCGCCGCCACCGACGACACGTTGACGATGCTGCCGCCCTGCCCGCCATGTCTGGGCGACATGCGCAGCACCGCGTGCTTGGCACACAGGATCGGCCCCAGCACATTGGTCTTGATGATTTTCAGGATACGGAACTCGGACATTTCATCCACACGGGACTTGTGTCCCACAGTGCCGGCGTTGTTGACCAGTGCGGTGACACGGCCCAGTTCGGTGTCGACACGGTGGAACAGTGCAACCACTTCATCTTCAATGCTCACGTCGGCGCGCACGGTAATCGCCTGGGCGCCCAGGGCGCGGACTTGTTCGAGCACACGGTGGGCAGCCTCTTCGTCGGACTGGTAGTTGATGCAGATGCGATAACCCTGGCGAGCGGCCAGCAATGCCGTCTCGGCGCCGATCCCACGACTGCCTCCGGTGATGATGACGACTTTGTCCATGCGTTCGGTCTCCTGATTCAACCTGATGTATAGGGTTGAACCCGATACTAACCGTCACGCACGGCTTTTGTCAGGCGCTAAAGCACCTTCGGCACGCTGGATATCGACCATGAAACCGTCGGCGGGCAGCGGGTGACCCAACAGGTAACCTTGCAGGGAGTTGCAGCCCAGACGTGTCAGGAAGTTCTGCTGCACGTCGGTTTCCACGCCCTCGGCGACAATCCGCAGCCCCAGGGCCTGGCCAAGGGCGACAATGGCCGAGACGATAGCCGCGTCGTCGCTGTCGTGTTCCAGGTCGCGCACAAACCCACGGTCGATCTTCAACTCGTTGGCCGGCAAGCGCTTGAGGTACATCAGGCTGGAATAACCGGTACCGAAGTCATCGATGGACAGATCGACGCCCATGTCCGACAACTGCTGCAACACCGTCATGCTCGCATCGGCATCGCTCATGGCGGTGGTCTCGGTGATCTCCAGGGTCAGGTTGTTGGCGGGCAGCTGATGGTGCTCAAGGGCCGCCGCCACGCTCTTGACCAACCCGGCGTGACAGAACTGCAGCGCCGAGAGGTTCACGGCGATGCGCCAATCTTCGTAGCCCTGGGCGTACCACAGGCTCATTTGACGGCAGGCTTCATTGAGCACCCATTCGCCGATGGGAATGATCAGCCCGGTCTTTTCCGCCAGTTCGATAAACGTCGCCGGCAACAACAGGCCCTGTTGTGGGTGCTCCCAGCGCAACAGCGCTTCGGCCCCCACGGCAATGCCACTGGCCGCGTCGAACTTGGGCTGGTAGTACAGGCGGAATTGTTGTTGTTCGACGGCATTGCGCAAGTCCTGCAACAACTGCAATTGCTTGCGCGCGTTGGTGTTCATCGACGCATCAAAGAAGCTGTAGCCGTTCTTGCCCATGCCCTTGGCGTGGTACATCGCGGCATCGGCGTTCATCAGCAATTCCTGGGGATTATTGCCGTTGCCCGGGAACATGGCGATGCCCACGCTGGCGGAGATCTTCAGCTCATGTTCGGCCACCTGAAAGGCGCGGTTGATCAGCACCACCTGGCGCTCGGCCAGGCCGAGGGCATCGTCCGGCTGGGTCAGTTGCACCAGCAATACGAACTCATCGCCGCCGATGCGCGCCAGGGTGTCGTGGCTGCGCAAGTCTTCGCGCAGGCGCTGGCCGACTTCGCGCAGCAGCTGGTCGCCCATATGATGGCCAAAAGCATCGTTGACCGGCTTGAAGCCGTCCAGGTCGATGAACATCAGCGCAAAGCAGCCGCCCTGCTCTTTCACCGCCTGCATGGCTTGCTGGATGCGGTCGGCGAGCAAGGTGCGGTTGGGCAGCCCGGTGAGCATGTCGTGCAGGGCCAGGTGGGTCAGCTCCTGGTTGGCCTGGCTCAGGGAGTCGGCGAGTACCGCCGTGCGCGCTTCCAGGCGTGCGTCGAGCAACGAAGTCAGTAAAGCGATGGCCAGCACCGCCAGGGTGGTGACCAGCACCAGGTTATCCAGGCCCTTGCCGCTCAACCCGTTCAGTGCCGCCCCGCAGAAGCTTTCATCGGCAAAGCGGGCCGCTGCCATGCCGGTGTAATGCATGCCGACGATGGCAAACCCCATTACCACCGCCGCCCCACCACGGGCCAGGCGCACATACGGCGTATTGCGGCGCAAATTATGGGCGATCCACAGCGCTGCGCCGGAGGCCACCACCGCGATCAATAACGAAGCGCCAAACAACGTCGGGTCGTAGTCGATGCCCGGCGTCATGCGCATCGCCGCCATGCCGGTGTAGTGCATGCTGGCAATGCCGGTGCCCATGATCAGCGCCCCCAACCCCAGCTGCCAGGCCGGCAGGCGCGGTTGGCTGACCAGCCATAGTGCAAAGCCGCTGGACAGCACCGCAATCAGCAACGACAGCGCGGTAATCCCCAGGTCGAAGCCCAGGGCAAACGGCAAGCGCAAAGCCAGCATGCCGATGAAGTGCATCGACCACACCCCCACCCCCATCGCCATGGACCCGCCAGTGATCCATAAATAAACGGCGCGCCCCTTGGCGGTGGCGATGCGCCCGGAAAGGTCCAGCGCGGTATAGGAAGCGAGGATCGCGACGAACAGTGAGATCACGACCAGTGAGGGCGAATAACTACCGATGAGCATGGGACTTCTCGTGCACAGCGAGCCCGAGAGGCCCGTGCGAAATGGCAAAGCGGGCGATTGTAGCGAGAATAATTCTTGAACAGTTGATTAATTATCAGAGCGCCATTAGTGGCATTTTGACGCCAATCCTATGGCTCAGAAACGAGGGTTTGCTGAGGTCAAATATGGCGGTGGGCGGTGGTGAGCGGGCTTATTGTGGTGAGCGGGCTTGCCCCGCGCTGGGCCGCGCAGCGGCCCCAAAAAACGGGAGCGCTACGCACTCCAACGCGGGGCAAGCCCGCTCACCACAGCAAGCCCGCTCATGGGATCGAGTTCATCGCTAATTTTTGTCGGCAATCGGCGTCTGTCCATCCCAGCCACCGCCCAAGGCGGCGATCAGTTGCACACTGGCCACCAGGCGCGTCTGCAGCAAGGTCAGCACCGTGCGCTCGTTGCTCAACGCCGTGGCTTGCACGGTAACCACATCCAGGTAGGCAATCAGCCCGGCCTTGTACTGGTTCTGGGTCAGGCGCAGCGACTCGCGTGCTGCCGCCAGCGCTTCGTTGCTGACCACCGCCTCGTCCTCCAGCACCTTGAGTTGCACCATATAGTTTTCCACTTCACGGAAACCATCCAGCACAGTCTGGCGGTACTTGGCGACGGTTTCGTCATAGGAGGCCACGGTGCGGTCGACTTCCGCCGAGCGCTGGCCGCCATCGAACAGGGTCATGGCCAGCTTCGGTCCCACCGACCAGAAGCGGTTCGGCAGGCTGATCCAGTCGGCGTAGGTGCTGCTGGAATAACCACCGGCCAGGCTCAGGGTCAGGTCCGGGTAGTAGGCAGCCTTGGCCACGCCGATATTGGCGTTGGCGGCGATCACCGAGCGTTCGGCCGAGGCGATGTCCGGGCGCCGCTCAAGCAGTTGCGAAGGCAGGCTCACCGGGATCTGCGGCAGTGCCGGGATGTCTTTGCTGACCGCCAGGTTGAAGTTGGCTGGCGCTTCGCCGATCAATACTGCAATCGCGTTTTCCAGCTGGGCGCGCTGCCAGATCAGGTCGATCAGGCTGGCCTGGGTGGTCTTGAGCTGGGTTTGCGCCTGGGCCACCGCGTCCTTGCCGGAAACACCGGCGCGGTACTGGTTTTCGGTCATTTGCAGGGAGCGCTGATAAGTCTCCAGGGTCGCTTGCAGCAGGCGCGTCTGTTCGTCCATGACGCGCAGTTGCAGGTAGCTTTGCACCAGTTCCGATTGCTGGCTCAGGCGCATCGCTGCCAAATCCGCCGAGCTGGCTTCGGCGCTGGCCTCGTTGGCCTCCAGGCCACGGCGCAACTTGCCCCAGATGTCCGCCTCCCAGCTCACGCCCAACTGTGCGTTGAGGGTGTCGCGAATGCCGCTGCTGGAACTGCTGAGGCTGGCGCTGCTGCTGCCGGTGCCCTGGCTGGCGCGGGTCTTGCCGGCGCTCAGGTCAACGGTGGGGTAAAACGCCCCACGGGAACTGCGCACCAGCGCCTGGGCCTGACGAAAGCGTGCTTCGGCCTGGGCCACGGTCTGGTTGGAACTGTTCAGGCGCAGCACCAGGTCATTGAGCTGGCGGTCGCCGTACAACTCCCACCAGGCACCACGGGCCAGGGAATCGCTGGGCGTGGCTTGGCGCCAGCCCTGGGCTTCCTTGAATTGTGCCGGTTCGACCACGTCCGGGCGTTTGTAGTCGGGGCCAACGGCGCAGGCGCTGAGCAACAACGCCAGCCCTACTGTAGGAGCGAGCTTGCTCGCCAAGGTCGTCAACGATAACGCGCCAACCCGGGAGATACGCGGTGCCTGGGCGTTTTTCGCGAGCAAGCTCGCTCCTACAGTGGAGCCGGGGGCGTTGGTTGAATCGGTCATAGCGCAGTGTCCAGGGCAGCATCGGTCCGCACGCCGCGCCAGGCGTTGAAGCGGTGGCGCGCGCGGTCGAGATAAAGGTAAACCACCGGGGTGGTGTAAAGGGTCAGGACCTGGCTGAACACCAGGCCGCCGATAATGGTCAGGCCCAGCGGACGACGCATTTCCGCGCCATCGCCGGCACCCAGCAGCAACGGCAAGGCGCCGAGGATGGCCGCCAGGGTGGTCATCAGGATCGGCCGCAAGCGCAGCAGACAGGCACTGCGAATCGATTCGAGCGGGCCCATGCGGTCATTACGCTCCAACTGCAATGCCAGATCGATCATCAGGATCGCGTTCTTCTTCACCACGCCGATCAACAGGAACAGGCCCAGCAGCGAGATCAGGCTGAACTCGCCTCCCGTCAGGTAGATGGCGAGCATGGCGCCGACACCCGCCGACGGCAACGTCGAAAGGATCGTCAAAGGATGAATGTAACTCTCATACAGAATGCCCAACACCAGGTACACCGCCACCAGCGCGCCGAGGATCATGAACGGCTGGCCCTTCTGCGTGGCGGCGAAGGCATCCGCGGTGCCAGCCATCTTGGCGATCACATCTTCCGGCAAGCCGACCTTGGCAATCGCCCGCTCGATGGCGGCTGTGCCCTGCTCCACCGTCACGCCGGGCGCCATGTCGAAGGCGATGTTTTCCGAGGCGAACTGGCCTTCGTGGCTGACGCGATCGTCGGCCAGGCTGTTCTCGTAATGGGCAATGGTCGACAACGGCACCCGTGCCCCCGTGGACGTGATCACCTGCATCTGGTTGAGGGTGATCGGGTCCTGGGCGTATTTCGGGTTGACCTCCATCACCACCTGGTACTGGTTGAGGCTGTCGTAGATCGTCGAAATCTGCCGCTGGCTGTAGGCGTTGTTCAGTACGGCCGTGACCATGTTCATGTCGATCCCCAGGCGCTTGGCCTGGTCGCGGTCGACAATCAATGTGACCTGCGCAGCGCCCCGGCCTTCGCGGGCGTCGATGGCGGTGAGTTCTGGCAACTCGCGCAGGGCTGCGACCACTTTCGGGTACCACAGGCGCAGTGCCGCCAGATCGCCGCTTTGCAGGATGTAGGAATACTGCGCGCTGGTCTGGTCGCGACTGCCGCCAAATTGCAGGTCCTGGTCGGCCATCAGGAACAGCCGACCGCCCGGTACGAGCGGCACGTCCTTGCGCAGGCGCTCGATCACCGCCTGGGCAGAAATCTTGCGCTCACTGATGGGCTTGAGGCGTACCAGCATCACCGCGTTGTTGGTGCCGTTGTTGCCACCAATGAAGCCGGCCACACTGAGCACCGCAGGGTCCTTGAGCACTGCCTTGCGGAAGATCTCCATCTTCGGCTGCATCACGCTGAACGACAGGCCGTCATCACCGCGCACAAAGCCGATCAACTGGCCGGTGTCCTGCTGCGGCATGAAGGTTTTCGGCACCACCACGTACAGCGCCACGTTCATGCCGATGGTCAGCAACAGGCTGAGCAGGGTCAGGCGTCGATGGCGCAGCACCCAGTCCAGGCTGGTGGCGTAGCCGGCGACCATGCGATCGTTGACCTTCTGGCTCCAGCGCTGCAAACCGGTCATCTGCGTTTTGACATGGGGTTTGAGCCAGCGCGCGCAGAGCATCGGGGTCAGGGTCAGCGAGACAATCAGCGACACGATGATCGCCGCCGACAGGGTGATGGAAAACTCGCGGAACAGGTTGGTGACAATCCCGCCCATGAACAGGATGGAGAGGAACACCGCCACCAGCGACACGTTCATCGACAGCAAGGTAAAGCCGACTTCCTGGGCGCCCAGGTACGCCGCCTTCATCGGCGGCACGCCTTCGTCGATGTGCCGGGAGATGTTCTCCAGCACCACGATGGCATCGTCCACTACCAGGCCGGTGGCCAGGATCAACGCCATCAGCGAAAAGTTATTCAACGAGAACCCGTACAGGTACATCACCGCGAATGTGCCGACCAGCGACACGGGCACCGCCAGGGTCGGGATCAGCGAGGCACGGAAGTTACCCAGGAACAGGTACACCACCAGGATCACCAGCCCCACGGCAATCAGCAAGGTCATCTCGGCTTCGTGCAAGGTGGCGGTGATCACGGGCGAGCGGTCCATGGCCAGGCTCAGCTTGACGTTGGACGGCAGCACCGCCTGCAACGCCGGCAATTGCGCCTTGATCTGCCGCACCGTCTCGATGATGTTGGCGCCGGACTGGCGGTTGATCACCAGCAGTACCGCCGAGTCGTTATTGAAGAAGCCGCTGTTGTAGCGGTCTTCCACACCGTCGCTGATCCTGGCCACATCCCCCAGGCGCAAGGCTGCGCCATTCTGGTAGCGAATCAGCAGCGGCTCGTAGTCCTTGGCTTTTTCCAACTGGTCATTGGCCTGGATCTGCCAGTTGCGCTCGCTGTCTTCCAGGGAGCCCTTGGGCCGGCGCTGGTTGGCGTTGGCAATGGTGTTGCGCACATCGTCGAGGGCCACGCCGTACTGGTCGAGAGCCTTGGGTTCCAGTTCGATGCGCACGGCCGGCAAGGAGCTGCCGCCAATCTGCACTTCGCCCACACCCGGAACCTGCGAGAGGCTCTGGGACAGGATGGTCGAGGCCAGGTCGTACAGCTGGCCCTTCTGCAACACGTCCGAGGTCAGCGACAGCACCATGATCGGCGCCTGGGACGGGTTGATCTTCTTGTAGGTCGGCATGCTGCGCATACCGCTGGGCAGCAGGTTGCGCGAGGCGTTGATCGCCGCTTGCACTTCCCGCGCCGCGCCGTTGATGTCGCGGTCGGAATCGAACGCCAGGATCACCCGGGTCGAGCCCTGGCTTGACGAACTGCTCATGGTGGTGATGCCGGCAATTGCGCCGAACGAACGCTCCAGCGGCGTGGCCACGGTAGACGCCATCACCTCGGGGCTGGCACCGGGCAAGCTGGCCGACACCACGATCACCGGGAAGTCGATCTGCGGCAGCGGCGATACCGGCAGCAGGTTGAAGCTGACGCCGCCGAGCAACAGGATCGCCAGGCTCAGCAGCATGGTCGCGACCGGCCGGCGGATGAAAGGTCCGGACAGGTTCATGACTCAACCGGCTCCAGGCTTTGCGGCTCTTTGCGCCAGCGGCGCCCGAGGCGGTCGAAGTACAGGTAGATCACCGGGGTGGTGAACAGCGTCAACACCTGGCTCACCAGCAGCCCGCCGACCATCACCAGGCCCAGCGGTTGGCGCAACTCAGCGCCGGAACCAGTGGCCAGCATCAACGGCACCGCGCCGAACAACGCTGCCAGGGTGGTCATCAGGATCGGCCGGAAGCGCAGCAGCGCCGCCTGGTAGATCGCGGTCTGCGGGTCGAGGCCCTGGTTGCGTTCGGCGTCGAGGGCGAAGTCGATCATCATGATCGCGTTCTTCTTGACGATACCGATCAACAGAATGATGCCGATGATCGCGATCATGCCCAGGTCATTGCCGCTGAGCAGCAAGGCCAGCAACGCCCCTACCGCCGCCGATGGCAAGGTCGAGAGAATGGTGATCGGGTGGATGTAACTCTCGTAGAGCACACCGAGCACGATGTACATGGTGACCACCGCCGCCAGGATCAGCAGCAAGGTGCTCGACAGCGAGGCTTCGAACGCCTGGGCCGCGCCCTGGAACTGGGTCTGCACGCCCACCGGCATGCCGATGTCTTTCTGGGTCTGGTTGATCAGCTCCACGCCTTTGCCCAACGCAACGCCGGGGGCCAGGTTGAACGACATCATCACCGCCGGGAACTGGCCGATATGCGCAATCGCCAACTGCGCCTGGCGCTGTTCCACGTGGGCCAGGCTCGACAAGCGCACCTGGCCGCCGTCGGTGGTCTTCACATGGATCTGGTTCAGTGCATCAGGCCCCAGGGTTTCACCGGACTGGGCCTGCAACACCACGCGGTACTGGCTGGCCTGGGTGTAGATGGTGGAAATCTGCCGCTGGCCGAAGGCGTCGTACAGCGCATCGGTGATGGTCGACACGCTCACGCCCAGCCGCGAGGCGGCATCGCGGTCGATCACCAGGTAAACCTGCAGGCCTTTGTCCTGCAGATCGCTGGCCACATCCGTGAGTTCCGGCAACTGACTGAGCGCATGCACCAGCTTGTCGCTCCACAACGCCAGCAGCTCGGCGTCCGGCGAGGACATGCTGAACTGGTACTGGGTACGGCTCACGCGGTCTTCGATGGTCAGGTCCTGCACCGGCTGCATGAACAGGCGGATGCCCACCAGCTTGTCGATCTCCGGCTGTAAACGGGTGATCACCTGGGCTGCGCTCAGGTCACGCTGTCCGTGGGCCTTGAGGTTGATCAACAAACGCCCGCTGTTGAGTGTGGCGTTGTCGCCATCCACACCGATATAGGACGACAGGCTTTCCACCGCAGGATCAGCCAGGATGATCTTGGCCAGTTCCTGCTGGCGCTGACTCATGGCGGCGAAGGAAATCGACTGCGGCGCTTCGGAAATACCCTGGATCACGCCGGTGTCCTGCACCGGGAAGAAGCCCTTGGGCACTACCAGGTACAGGAATACGGTGAGTCCCAGGGTGGCGATAGCCACCAGCAGGGTCAGCGGCTGGTGCTTGAGCACCCACTGCAACATGCTCCCGTAACGCGCGATCAACCAATCGATCCAGGCACCGCTGGCCTTGTAGAAACGCCCCTGCTCTTCCTCCTTGGGCTCACGCTTGAGCAGGCGCGCGCACATCATCGGCGTGAGGGTCAGGGACACCACCAGGGAAATCAGGATCGCCACCGCCAGGGTGATGGCGAATTCGCGGAACAGGCGCCCGACTACGTCAGCCATGAACAGCAGCGGGATCAGCACGGCGATCAACGAAAGCGTCAGGGAAATCAGGGTGAAGCCGATCTGCTTGGCGCCCTTGAGCGCCGCGGCCAGCGGCGTTTCGCCTTCCTCGATATAGCGCGAAATGTTCTCCAGCATCACGATCGCGTCATCCACCACGAACCCCGTGGCGATGGTCAGCGCCATCAGCGTCAGGTTGTTGATGGAGAATCCGGCCAGGTACATCACGCCAAAGGTGCCCACCAGGGATAGCGGCACGGCGATGGACGGGATGATCGTGGCACTGACCCGGCGCAGGAACAGGAACGTCACCATCACCACCAGGGCGATGGCGATGAGCAATTCGTGCTGCACGTCTTTGACCGAGGCGCGGATGGTCTGGGTGCGGTCGGTGAGCACCGTCACGTCGAGGCCGGCCGGCAGGTTGTCGGTGATGCTCGGCAGCAGCGCCTTGATGCGGTCCACCACCTCGATCACGTTGGCCCCCGGCTGGCGCTGGATATTCAGCAGCACGGCCTGGTTTTCATTGGCCCAGGCAGCGAGGCGTTCGTTTTCGGCGCCGTCGACGATCTGTGCCACGTCCTTGAGGCGCAATGGCGCGCCGTTGTTATAGGCCAGGATCAGTTCGGCGTATTGCGCGGGCGAGACTAGCTGATCGTTGGCATCGAGCATCGACACACGGGTCGGCCCGTCGAAATTGCCCTTGGGCTGGTTGACGTTGGACGCAGCGATCAGCGTGCGCACATCGGACAGGTTCAAGCCGTTGGCCGCCAGGGCCTCGGGGTTGACCTTGATGCGCACCGCCTGGCGCTGGCCGCCGGCGATGCTGACCATGCCAACGCCGCTGATCTGCGCGATTTTCTGCGCCATGCGCGTATCGACCAGGTCATTGAGCTTGGGCAGCAGCATGGTCTTGGAGGTGATCGCCAGGGTCAGCACCGGAGTGTCCGCCGGGTTGACCTTGTTGTACACCGGCGGCGCCGGCAGGTCCTTGGGCAACAGGTTGGTGGCGGCGTTGATCGCGGCCTGCACCTGTTGCTCGGCGACATCCATGTTGATGTCGAGGTTGAAACGCAGGGTCAGTACCGACGCGCCGCCGGAACTGGTGGAGGCCATCTGCGTCAGGCCGGGCATCTGCCCGAACTGGCGCTCCAGCGGCGCGGTGACCGCACTGGTCATCACGTCCGGGCTGGCGCCGGGGTACAGGGTCATTACCCGGATCGTCGGGTAATCCACCTGGGGCAAGGCCGACACCGGCAACAAGCGGTACGCGATGATACCGGCCAGGACAATGGCCAGCATGCTCAGCGTGGTGGCGACCGGGCGAAGGATAAACAGCCGCGACAGGTTCATGAACCGACCTTTTGCGCCTTGCCGGCGGTGACGCCGGTCTCCCCTTTAGCCCCAGGCTTGCCTTGCAGGTGTTCGGTCGGGGTGGTCGGCACTTCGTTGCTGTCGTTGACCACTTCGATCTCGCTGCCATCCTTCAAGCGGTCGGTGCCTTCCAGTACCACGCGGTCACCGGCCTTGAGGCCCTCTTTGATCACGGTGTTGTCGCCATCGGTATCGCCGACCACCAGGGGCTGCATCTTGACCTTCTTGTCACCATCCAGCACGTAGACAAAGGTGCCGGTGTTGCCGAACTGGATCGCCGCCGACGGCGCCAGCACCACGTTATGCAGGGTGTCGACCAGCAGGTGCACATTGACGAACTGGTTGGGGAACAGCGCCTGGTCCTTGTTATCGAAGCGCGCCTTGAATTTCAGGGTGCCGGTGGTGACGTCGATCTGGTTGTCCAGGCTTTGCAGCACGCCGGTGGCCTGTTTCTTCACGTCGCCACGGTCCCAGGCCTCTACAGGCAGCTTGTTGCCGGCGTGGTAGCGGGTGAGCACGGTTTCCAGGGTGTTTTCCGGCAGGGTGAAGGCCACGCTGATCGGCTGGGTCTGGGTGATTACTGCGAGGAAGGTGGTGTCGTTGGCCGCCACCAGGTTGCCCACGTCGACCTGGCGCAGGCCGACGCGGCCGCTGATCGGCGCACGGATCCTGGTGAATTCGAGGTTGAGCTTGGCGTCATCCACTGCGCCCTGGTTGGTCTTGACCGTGCCCTGGTATTGCAGGACCAATGCTTCGGCGGTGTCCAGGGTCTGCTTGGCGATGCTGTCCTGGGCGTACAGGTCGCGGTAACGCTGCACGTCGACCTGGGCGTTTTTCAGCTGGGCCTGGTTCTGCATCAGCGTGCCCTGGGCCTGGAGCAAGGCGTTCTGGTAGCTGCGCGGGTCGATCTCGGCGAGCAGGTCGCCGGCCTTGACCATCTGGCCTTCTTCAAAGGCGATCTTCACCAGCTCGCCGCCCACCCGGCTACGCACATTGATGGTATTGAGCGCGGTCACGGTGCCCAGCGCCTTGTAGTACACCGGGAATTCTCCCAGCACGGCTGGCGCCACGCGCACCGGCACCGGGCCGGCGGAGCCGCCGAACCCCGGGCGCATCATCCCCGTCTTGCCGGCATGGCCCGCAGGCTTTTCGGCGCCATCCTTATGGCTGCCGGGCCAGAACTTCCAGCACAGGCCGGCAATAACCAGCAGCACAAGCAGGCCGAACAGCCAGCGGCGGGACTTACGGGGGGAGGATTGCATGGAATGATCAACCATTGGGCGCGAGAGCTTCTTCTTTGGGAGGCTGAAAGATAAGCACTGGGGCGCATTTAGAAAAGCGCCTTTACCGGCTATTTACCTTGGGCTTACAACTTTTAACTTCTGATCTTAGTCTGCCCGCTATTTCGCTAAGCAGTTGAGGCACAAATAAAAACGGCCTGGACTAGGCCAGGCCGCAATCATGCATCAAGCGTGTTACTGCAAAACGACAGTAACGTACCGAAACAGTTACTTCAAAACAGCCAGGGCTGCTTCGTAGTTCGGCTCCTGGCCGATTTCCGCAACCAGTTCGCTGTGCAGCACGTTGTTGTTCTCGTCCAGCACCACCACGGCGCGGGCAGTCAGGCCCTGCAGTGGGCCGTCGGCGAGGGAAACACCGTAGTCGACAGCGAAGTCGGCGTTGCGGAAGTCCGACAGGCTCAGCACATTGTCCAGGCCTTCGGTGCCGCAGAAACGCTTCTGGGCAAACGGCAGGTCAGAGGAAATGCACAGCACGACCGTGTTGGTCAGGTCGTTGGCCTGGGCGTTGAACTTGCGTACCGAGGTCGCGCAGGTCGGGGTGTCAACGCTTGGGAAGATGTTCAGCACCTTGCGCTTGCCGGCGAAGGTTTCCAGGGAAGCCTGCGACAGGTCGACAGCAACCAGGCTGAACTCAGGAGCGGTGGAGCCGGTTTTCGGCAGTTCGCCTTCAACCTGGACAGGATTACCACGAAGGGTGACTTGAGCCATGAACAGAATCCTTATGCTGGGTTTGATGAAACGAATTCGAGAGGCGGAAGTTAACCACAAAGTGCGATGGCTACCTACCGCCAGACATAAATTGTCATGCCGCCGGTTATGGTTTAATTGCGCGCCGATCGCCCTGCCCTTCAAGGAACCTGTTGTTGATGAATCAGCCTGCCACCAAAGTCCTGGTCATTGGTTATGTCTGGCCGGAGCCGCGTTCCTCGGCCGCAGGCGGGCATATGATGCAGATTCTGCAGAGCTTTCTGACCCAAGGTTGGGACATAACCTTCAGCAGTCCCGCGACCATCGGCGAGCACAAGGCCGACTTGCCTGCATTGGGCATCGCCGAATGCGCCATCGAGCTCAATAACAGCAGTTTCGATGATTTTATTCGCGAGTTGGCCCCGGATATCGTGCTGTTCGACCGTTTCATGATGGAGGAACAGTTCGGCTGGCGCGTCGAAAAATGCTGCCCCGGTGCCCTGCGTGTCCTGGAAACCTCCGACCTGCAAAGCCTGCGCGACGCACGTCACCAACACTTCAAGGACCACCTTAAGGCACACCCCGACACCGAGGACTTCAGTGCGCTGTTCTCCCCGGTGCTGCACGAAGCGTTTCGACTGATGGCCGAGACCGACCTGGCCAAACGGGAAATCGCGGCGATTTACCGCTGCGACATCAGCCTGATGATCTCCGACGTTGAAATCCGTCTGCTTACCGAGCACTTCAAGGTGCCGCCCGCCCTGCTCCACTGGTGCCCGCTTATGCTGGAGCGGCCGACCGAGCCCTTCGCGCCATTTGAAGAACGCGCCCATTTCCTCAGCATCGGCAACTTCCGCCACGCGCCCAACTGGGATGCGGTGCTCTGGATGAAAAACAGCCTGTGGCCGCTGATCCGCCAGCAACTCCCGGGAGCGCAACTGCACATTTATGGCGCCTACACCCCGCCCAAAGCCACGGCCTTGCATAACCCGGCACAAGGGTTTCATGTGATGAACTGGGCCGAAGACGCCTTGCAAGTGATGACGGCGGCGCGCATCTGCCTGGCACCGTTGCGGTTCGGCGCCGGGATCAAGGGCAAGCTGGCGGATGCAATGCTCTGCGGCACGCCAAACGTCACCACGCCAATCGGCGCCGAGGCCATGGGGGATGAACAGCCATGGCCTGGTGCAGTAGAACAAAGCGCGCCTGCCCTCGCGGCGGCGGCGGTGGCGTTGTATCAAGACCGTGAACGCTGGACCCAGGCCCAGGAAGACGGTCGCCAACTGCTGGCCCGGCGGTATGACCAGAACATTCATGGCCCGGCGCTGGTGGCCTGCCTGGAGCAATGCCGTCAACACCTAACCACCCATCGCCGCGATAACTTCACTGGCAGCATGCTGCGCCACCACGCCCATAAAAGTACCCAGTACATGTCGCAGTGGATCGAGGCCAAAAACCGCAACGTATAAACATCGACGCTGGCGAGGTCGTGCGCAAGGGGGCATTATCCTACGCAGCAACCACAATAAAGCGACGGCAGCATGACCCGAGCAACGCGCATCACCGACCCTTCCTACGAACTGATGGACGACCACAACGGCCTGTCCATCATCTATCGCCAACACGGTTTCCCTTGCCCGCTGGTGCGCTGGCACTTCCACAAGGAATACGAGCTGCACCTGATCGTCGCCAGCTCCGGCAAGGTGTTTATCGGCGACTATATCGGCAACTTCTACCCGGAAAGCCTGTTCCTCACCGGCCCCAACCTGCCCCACAACTGGATCAGCCAGGTGGAAGAAGACGAGGTGGTGCCCAAGCGCGACATGCTGGTGAACTTCACCGATGAACTGTTCGAGCACGGCAGCCACATCTTCGCCGAACTCAAAAGCCTGGCGCCGCTGCTGGAACGCGCGCAGTACGGCATCGAGTTTCGCTGCAAAAAGACCATCGCCCAGGCCATGACCCTGATGCAGCGCATCGAGGACGCCCAGGGCATGGCGCGCCTGGGGCACTTCTTTATCCTGCTGGAAGTGTTGAGCGCCTGCGAGGACTACCAACTGCTGTCCGGTGTGACCACGCCGCAACTGGCCGATGAACACAGCATCGACCGCACCAACCGTGCGGTGGATTACATCTTCGCCCACTACGCGCGCGAGTTGCCGCTTGAAGAAGTGGCGGAATACCTGGGGATGAAGCCGACTTACTTCTCTCGCGTGTTCAAACAGGCTACCGGGCGTACGTTCATCGAATTCGTCAATCGCTTGCGTATCAGCAAATCCTGCGAGTTGTTGGCCGATGGGGATAAAGCCGTGACGGATGTGTGTTTCGAGTCGGGCTTCAACAATATTTCCAACTTCAATCGGCGTTTTCAGCAACTAAAAGGCATGACCCCTTCCCACTACCGGCGCCTGGCGGTACAGCGGCTCACCGAACAGAACCTGGCTTAATAGTTTCAGCCGGCTTGAGCCCGAGTGCAAAAAAGTATCAGTGCCAGTGCGCCCAAGGATTTGTCACAACCCCATTTCAAGGCTGTAATCAACGCACACTCTTCCTGACTCCTTGTAGGAAGACACAACAACAATAACTGTCCTTCTGTAGCCCCCTGGGCGCGGAAATGGAGTGCGCGATGAAGTTCACAGCAAAAGCACTGCTTGTCTCTACCTGCATGACCACCTGCATGACCCTCAGCGCCGTCAGCTTTGGCGCGCAGACCCTGACCATTGCCACCGTCAACAACAGCGACATGATCCGCATGCAAAAGCTCTCGAAAACCTTCGAGGCCGAGCACCCGGAGATCAAGCTGAACTGGGTGGTGCTCGAAGAAAACGTGCTGCGCCAGCGCCTGACCACCGACATCGCCACCCAGGGTGGGCAGTTCGACGTGTTGACCATCGGCATGTACGAAGCTGCACTGTGGGGCGCCAAGGGTTGGCTGGAGCCGATGAAGGA
This sequence comes from Pseudomonas azotoformans, assembly GCF_900103345.1. Classification (NCBI taxonomy): domain Bacteria; kingdom Pseudomonadati; phylum Pseudomonadota; class Gammaproteobacteria; order Pseudomonadales; family Pseudomonadaceae; genus Pseudomonas; species Pseudomonas azotoformans. The sequence continues at coordinate 1,046,279 of NZ_LT629702.1, read as the reverse complement.
TCTGCCGGCGTCCTACGACCTCGACGATGTATTCCCTTCAGTGCGTGACGGTTTGTCCGTGAAAGGCTCGCTGTATGCCCTGCCGTTCTACGCTGAAAGCTCTATCACTTATTACCGTACCGATCTGTTCAAGGACGCCGGGCTGACCATGCCCGAGCACCCGACCTGGACCCAGATCGGCGAATTCGCCAGCAAACTCACCGACAAGAGCAAAGAGCAATACGGCCTGTGCCTGCGTGGCAAAGCCGGTTGGGGCGAGAACATGGCGCTGATCACCACCCTGGCCAACGGCTACGGCGCGCGCTGGTTCGATGAGAAATGGCAGCCGGAATTCAACGGCCCTGAATGGAAGGATGCGCTGAACTTCTACGTCGACAACATGAAGAAATCCGGCCCGCCGGGCGCTTCCAGTAACGGTTTCAACGAAAACCTGGCGCTGTTCAACAGCGGCAAGTGCGCGATCTGGGTGGATGCCAGCGTGGCCGGCTCGTTCGTCACCGACAAGACCCAGAGCAAAGTGGCTGACCATGTCGGCTTCACCTTTGCCCCCCACGAGAAGACCGACAAAGGCACGTCGTGGTTGTACTCCTGGAGCCTGGCCATTCCAACCAGTTCCAAGGCCAAGGACGCCGCCAAGGTGTTCACCAGCTGGGCCACCTCCAAGGAATATGGCGCTTTGGTTGCCAAGACCGATGGCGTGGCCAACGTACCACCAGGCACGCGCAAGTCGACCTATAGCGACGAATACATGAAAGCCGCACCGTTTGCCAAGGTGACGCTGGAATCGCTGAAAGTTGCGGACCCGACCAAACCGACGCTCAAGCCGGTGCCGTATATCGGTATCCAATTGGTGACCATTCCTGAATTCCAGGCGATCGGCACCCAGGTCGGCAAGTTCTTCTCGGGCGCGCTGACCGGTCAACAGACGGTGGATCAAGCCTTGACCGCCGCACAGACCACCACCGAGCGTGAAATGAAGCGGGCCGGTTATCCCAAATAAAGTGGGTACACCACTGTAAATGTGGGAGCGGGCTTGCTCGCGAATGCAGTCTTCCAGTTGATGTATCCGTGACTGACGCACCGCATTCGCGAGCAAGCCCGCTCCCACACTGACCGCGCTTCGATTCTAGCTCTGCATGTACCTGACTGGTTCTGATCCTATGAATACCAACACTGCCCAAGTGCAAACCGCCGTGCCGGACAAGCCGCGCAAAAACCGCCTGGCCAACCCCGGCTGGTTCCTCGTCAGCCCCTCGGTGGCCTTGCTGCTGCTGTGGATGATCGTGCCGCTGGGCATGACCCTGTACTTTTCGCTGATCCGCTACAACCTGCTCTACCCCGGTGAAAACCAGTTTGTCGGGCTGGAGAACTTCACGTATTTCGTGACCGACTCGGGCTTCCTGCCGGGTGCCACCAACACCCTGTTGCTGGTGGGCAGCGTGCTGTTGATCAGCGTGGTGTTCGGTGTGTTGATCAGTGCCTTGCTCGAAGCCAGTGAGTTCTTCGGTCGCGGGCTGGTGCGGGTGTTGTTGATCTCGCCGTTCTTCATCATGCCCACCGTCGGTGCGCTGATCTGGAAGAACCTGATTTTCCACCCGGTGTCGGGGATTCTCGCCGCCGTGTGGAAGCTGTTCGGTGCCGAGCCGGTGGACTGGCTGGCGCACTACCCGTTGCTGTCGATCATCATCATTGTGTCGTGGCAATGGCTGCCCTTTGCGATCCTGTTGCTGATGACCGCCATGCAGTCCCTCGACCAGGAACAGAAGGAAGCCGCGCGCCTGGACGGTGCCGGCGCCATCGCGATCTTCTGGCACCTGACCCTGCCTCACCTGGCCCGGCCGATTGCCGTGGTGGTGATGATCGAGACGATCTTCCTGCTCTCGGTGTTTGCCGAAATCTTCACCACCACCAACGGCGGCCCCGGTTACGCCTCGACCAACCTCGCGTACCTGATCTACAACCAGGCGCTGGTGCAGTTCGACGTGGGCATGGCCTCGGCCGGCGGCTTGATTGCCGTGGTCATCGCCAATATCGCGGCGATCATCCTGGTGCGGATGATCGGCAAAAACCTGACTGACAAGCCTTGAGGGCCGCGCCATGACGCTTCAACAATCCCGCCGCCTGCAAAGCCTGTTGCTCGGCACCCTGGCCTGGGCCATCGCGATCCTGATCTTCTTCCCGATCTTCTGGATGGTGCTGACCAGCTTCAAGACCGAAATCGACGCGTTCGCCACACCGCCACAGTTCATCTTCACGCCGACGCTGGAGAACTACCTGCACATCAACGAGCGCAGCAACTACTTCAGTTACGCGTGGAACTCAGTGCTGATTTCCTTCAGCGCCACCGCCTTGTGCCTGCTGATCTCGGTGCCGGCCGCCTACTCCATGGCGTTCTACGAAACCCAGCGCACCAAGGGCACGCTGCTGTGGATGCTGTCGACCAAGATGCTGCCGCCGGTGGGCGTGCTGATGCCGATCTACCTGCTGGCCAAGAGTTTTGGCCTGCTGGATACACGCATCGCCCTGATCATCATCTACACCCTGATCAACCTGCCGATCGTGGTCTGGATGGTTTACACCTACTTCAAGGACATCCCCAAGGACATCCTCGAAGCCGCGCGCCTGGATGGCGCGACCCTGTGGCAGGAAATGGTCCGCGTGCTGCTGCCGATTGCCAAGGGTGGCCTGGCGTCAACCGTGTTGCTGTCGCTGATCCTGTGCTGGAACGAAGCGTTCTGGTCGCTGAACCTGACCTCGTCCGCCGCCGCGCCGTTGACCGCGCTGATCGCCTCCTACTCCAGCCCCGAAGGGCTGTTCTGGGCCAAGTTGTCCGCCGTGTCGACCCTGGCCTGCGCGCCGATCCTGATCTTTGGCTGGATCAGCCAGAAACAGCTGGTGCGCGGTCTGTCCTTCGGCGCCGTTAAATAATAATTCCTAGCGGAGGCCCATCATGGCCAACCTGAAAATCAAGAATCTGCAAAAAGGTTTCGAAGGCTTCTCGATCATCAAAGGCATCGACCTGGAAGTGAACGACAAGGAATTCGTGGTGTTCGTCGGCCCGTCGGGCTGTGGTAAGTCCACCCTGCTGCGCCTGATCGCCGGCCTGGAAGAAGTCAGCGAAGGCACCATCGAACTGGACGGGCGCGACATCACCGAAGTGACCCCGGCCAAGCGCGACCTGGCCATGGTGTTCCAGACCTATGCGCTGTACCCGCACATGAGCGTGCGCAAGAACATGTCGTTTGCCCTGGACCTGGCCGGTGTCGACAAGAAGCTGGTGGAAAGCAAAGTCAGCGAAGCGGCACGCATCCTGGAACTGGGCCCGTTGCTGGAGCGCAAGCCCAAGCAACTGTCCGGCGGCCAACGCCAGCGTGTGGCCATCGGCCGGGCGATTGTGCGTAACCCGAAGATCTTCCTGTTCGACGAACCACTGTCCAACCTTGACGCCGCCCTGCGCGTGCAGATGCGCCTGGAGCTGGCGCGCCTGCATAAAGAGCTGCAGGCGACCATGATCTACGTGACCCATGACCAGGTCGAAGCCATGACCCTGGCCGACAAAGTCGTAGTGCTGAACAGTGGCCGTATCGAGCAGGTCGGCTCGCCGCTGGAGCTGTACCACCAGCCGGCCAACCTGTTTGTGGCGGGCTTCCTCGGCACGCCGAAGATGGGCTTCCTCAAAGGCAAGGTCACCCGCGTCGAAGGCCAGGGCTGCGAAGTGCAACTGGATGCCGGCACCAGCATCAGCCTGCCGTTGAGCAGCGCCACCCTGAGCGTCGGCAGCGCGGTGACCCTGGGCATTCGCCCGGAGCACCTGGAAATCGCCGCGCCGGGCCAAACCACCCTGACCGTCACCGCCGACGTCGGCGAGCGCCTGGGCAGCGACACGTTCTGCCACGTCATCACCGCCAATGGCGAGCCGCTGACCATGCGGATCCGTGGCGACATGGCCAGCCAGTACGGCGAGACGCTGCACCTGCACCTGGACCCGGCGCATTGCCATCTGTTCGACACCGATGGCGTGGCCGTGGCCCGTCCACTGCGCGCTGCCGCCTGATTTCGCGAGATTGAGCTGATGAAACTGAATAAACACAACCTCACCCAGCTGGCATCGCAAGTGAAGCTGCCCACCTATGCGATTGCCAGCACCACCCAGGGCATCGCCCATATCGGCGTCGGCGGTTTCCACCGTGCGCACCAGGCGTATTACACCGATGCGCTGATGAATACCGGCGAAGGCCTGGACTGGAGCATCTGCGGCGTCGGCCTGCGTGCCGAGGACCGCAAGGCCCGCGACGACCTGGCTGGCCAGGACTACCTGTTCACCCTGTACGAGCTGGGCGATACCGACGACACCGAAGTGCGGGTGATCGGCTCAATCAGCGACATGCTGCTGGCCGAAGACGGCGCCCAGGCGCTGATTGACAAACTGGCCGACCCGGCGATTCGCATCGTCTCGCTGACCATCACCGAGGGCGGCTACTGCATCGACGACAGCAACGGCGAGTTCATGGCCCACTTGCCGCAGATCCAGCACGACCTGGCGCACCCGGGCGCACCGAAAACCGTGTTCGGCTTTATCTGCGCCGCATTGACCCAGCGCCGCGCCGCCGGCACCCCGGCGTTTACCGTGATGTCCTGCGATAACCTGCCGCACAACGGCGCCGTGACGCGCAAGGCGCTGCTGGCGTTCGCGGCCCTGCACAACGCCGAGTTGCACGACTGGATCAAGGCCAATGTGAGCTTTCCCAACGCCATGGTCGACCGTATCACGCCGATGACCAGCACCGCCCACCGCCTGCAACTGCACGATGAACACGGCATCGACGATGCCTGGCCGGTAGTGTGCGAACCCTTTGTGCAGTGGGTGCTGGAAGACAAATTCGTCAACGGTCGCCCGGCCTGGGAAAAGGTCGGCGTGCAGTTCACCGATGACGTCACGCCCTATGAAGAAATGAAGATCGGCCTGCTCAACGGCAGCCACCTGGCGCTGACCTACCTGGGCTTTCTCAAGGGTTATCGGTTTGTGCACGAGACCATGAATGACCCGGTGTTCGTGGCCTACATGCGCGCCTACATGGACCTGGACGTCACACCGAACCTGGCGCCGGTGCCGGGCATCGATTTGACCGAGTACAAGCAAACGCTGGTGGACCGTTTTTCCAACCAGGCGATTGCCGACCAGCTGGAGCGGGTGTGCTCGGATGGCTCGTCGAAATTTCCCAAGTTCACCGTGCCGACCATCAACCGGTTGATCGCCGACGGGCGCGAGACGGAGCGTGCAGCCCTTGTCGTTGCCGCCTGGGCGCTTTACCTCAAAGGCGTGGATGAAAACGGCGTGAGCTACAAGATCCCCGATCCGCGTGCCGAGTTCTGCCAAGGGCTGGTGAGTGATGATGCACTGATCAGCAAGCGCCTGCTGGGTGTGGAAGAGATTTTTGGCACGGCTATTCCCAAGTCGGCCGAGTTTGTGGCAGCGTTCGAGCGGTGTTATGTGAGCTTGCGCGATAACGGCGTGACCGAAACCCTGAAGCATCTCCTGAAGAAACCGACCTAAACATGTGGGAGGGGGCTTGCCCCCGATGAGGGAGTATCAGTTGATGCATCTTTAGCTGACCCAGCGCTATCGGGGGCAAGCCCCCTCCCACATTGGAATGCATGGCCAACTCGAACAATAAACTGCTGAGCACACCCTTATGACCCAGCAAAACCTGTTTCTCGGCATCGACTGCGGCACCCAAGGCACCAAGGCCATCGTCCTCGACGCCACCAGCGGCAAGGTACTCGGCCTCGGCGCTGCGGCGCACACCCTGATCAGCGGCGCCAACGGCCGCCGCGAACAGCACACCCAGGAATGGCTCGACGCCTTTACCGAAGCCACCCACCGCGCCCTGCAACAGGCCGGTGTGGACGGCCAGGACATCCTCGGTATCGGCGTGTCCGGCCAGCAACACGGCCTGGTATTGCTGGATGAACACGGTGAGGTATTGCGCCCGGCCAAGCTGTGGTGTGACACCGAAACCACGCCTGAAAACGAGCGCCTGCTGGCCTACCTGGGCGGCGAGAACGGCTCGCTGGAACGCCTCGGCGTGGCGATTGCGCCGGGCTACACCGTGTCGAAACTGCTGTGGACCCGCGAACAGCCCCCGGAGCTGTTTGCACGCATTGCGCATATCCTGCTGCCCCACGACTACCTCAACTACTGGCTCACCGGCCGTGCCGTCGCAGAATACGGCGATGCGTCGGGCACCGGCTACTTCAATGTGCGCAGCCGTGAATGGGATGTGGACCTGCTCAAGCACATCGATCCCAGCGGCCGTCTTGAAGCGGCGCTGCCGGCGTTGATCGAGGCGAATCAACGCGTCGGTACGATCCTGCCGGCCATCGCCGAACGCTTGGGCATCAACCCCAATGCCATCGTTTCCAGCGGCGGCGGCGACAACATGATGGGCGCTATCGGCACCGGTAATATCGCGCCCGGCGTGATCACCATGAGCCTGGGGTCCTCGGGCACGGTGTATGCGTTTGCCGACCAACCCAACGTCAGCCCGCAGGCTTCGGTCGCTACCTTCTGCTCATCCAGCGGCGGCTGGTTGCCATTGATCTGCACCATGAACCTGACCAATGCCACCGGGGTCATCCGCGAGCTATTCGACCTCGACCTGGCCGCGTTCAACGCCCTGGTCGAGCAAGCACCGATTGGCGCCGACGGCGTAAGCATGCTGCCGTTCCTCAACGGCGAACGCGTACCCGCCCTGCCCCACGCCACCGGCAGCCTGCACGGCCTGACCATGACCAACCTGACCCGCGCCAACCTGTGCCGCGCCGTGGTCGAGGGCACTACCTTCGGCCTGCGCTACGGCCTCGACCTGCTGCGCCAGACCGGCCTGCGAAGCCAGAGCATCCGCTTGATCGGCGGCGGCTCGAAAAGCCCGGTGTGGCGCCAGATGGTCGCCGACATCATGAACACCGAAGTGGTCTGCACCGAACAAAGCGAAGCCGCCGCCCTGGGCGCGGCGATCCAGGCGGCGTGGTGCCAGTCCGGTGAAGCGCTGGCCAGCCTGTGTGACAAATGCGTGAGCGTCGACCCGGCCAGCCGTACCCTGCCAGTGGCGGCCAGCGTGGGCGCCTACCAGCAGGCTTACGAGCGCTATCAACAACTCGTGGCAACCCTTTAAGAGCGAACGACTATGTATCTGGTGTGTGGTGAAGCGCTGTTTGATTTCTTCAGCGAGGAAGATGCCAGCGGGCAGGCTTCCAAGGTCAACTACAAGGCGATTGCCGGCGGTTCGCCGTTCAACGTGGCGGTAGGCCTGCGCCGCCTCGGTGTCGAAGCCGGGTTGTTCGGCGGGTTGTCGAGCGACTTCCTCGGTCGTCGCCTGTTGCAGGTGCTCAAGGATGAAGGCGTCAGTGAACGGTTCCTGGTGGAGTTCGCCGCGCCGACCACCCTGTCGATGGTCGCCGTGGGCGCCGATGGTTCACCGCAGTACAACTTCCGTGGCGGAGGTTGCGCCGACCGGCTGCTGGAAATCGCCCATCTGCCTGCCCTGGGCGATGATATTCGCGGCCTGCACATCGGCTCGTTCTCGCTGGTAGTGCAACCGATCGGCGACACGCTGCTGAACCTGGTCAAGCGCGAAAGCGGCAAGCGCCTGATCAGCCTCGACCCCAATGTGCGCCTCAATCCGCAGCCGGATATCCAACTGTGGCGCGACCGCGTGGCCGAACTGGTCAAGCATGCCGACCTCATCAAGGTCAGCGACGAAGACCTGCACCTGCTCTACCCCGATCAATCGCCGGAAAGCGTGCTGCAGGGCTGGCTGCAACACCGTTGCCAATTGGTGTTCCTCACCCGTGGCGGTGACGGCGCCAGTGTCTTCAGCCGCCAGCACGGCAATTGGTCTGCGCCGGCGGTCAAGGTGGTGATGGCGGACACGGTGGGTGCCGGTGATACCTTCCAGGCTGCGCTGATCGCCTGGCTGACCGAGCAGCAGCTGGATTCGGTCGACGGCCTGCAACAGCTGACCCGTGCACAGATCGACGCCATGCTCGGCTTTGCCATCCGCGCCGCCGCATTGACCTGCACCAAGACCGGCCCGGACCTGCCTTACCGTCAGCAGCTTAAATGAAGCTTTTGTCAGCCAACTAAACATTAATCGATGGTTAATCCCGCAAGTCGACAGTGAAGTGGTACCCACTTGCGGAGCACCACCATGAAACTGCGCACCTTAATGCTCGGCGCCAGCCTGGCGCTGGCAGCCGTGTCAGGCCTGGCCCAGGCCGACGATCAAGTCGCCACTGTCAAACCCGTGCCCTACCACTACGGCCTGCCGATGAACATCGACAAAGTCCTGGCCATGAACGAAACCCCGACCGATGAATGCAAAGTGATCAAGGCGGATATCAAGTTCTTGGACAAGGCCGGCAAAGTCGAAGACGTGAGCTATCGGAAGATGTCCGACGCCTGCGACTTCCAGAATTGAAGCCAACCACTGTAGGAGCGAGCTTGCTCGCGAAGACCCCATAGACACCGAGGGCTACCAGAAGCGCTGCGTTATCATCGGCGATTTTCGCGAGCAAGCTCGCTCCTACCTAATAGGCGCGCCCTCCTGCTCTTTGCAGGGTGGGTGCATGGCTGTGCTTGAGGTCTTCACGCAAGCCGGTGATCAGGTTACAAATGGCCCGACTGCTGTCGAGTTTATCGGCATTGATGCCTTTGACTTCCAAATCCACCCGGTCACGGTCATGGTCGTCGTAGACCTTGATCGTCAGCGAAGCATCTTCGGCTTTGGTGCATTCGCACCGTTTGGGCAGGAAACTTCCTTCAATAATGCTGCGAAGTTCTAATTCCGAAAGCATGGTCAACCTCTCCTTTTCTGAGACTGCCAACAGATTGTTATTAAACCCACGGGCGCTCGCCCGCTGCGTCTTGCCGACCCTGGAAGACGCTTGTAACACCCAAGCCTACTCGGCAAAATCGGCCATCGTTGTAACCTTTCCTCATAAGCGATGGGCCGGGTTATATAAGTAAAGCAGCGTTGTTTAAATCGTCGTCGATTGGCTGCGATTAAACGTTTAACCCTGAACGTGCGCTTTGCGCGGCAACTCTTTCAGCAACATGTCGCAAACTATCGAAGTTGATATTCGCCCCCGAATTGACCGCCACCAGGGTCTGCCCCTGTACGCCTCTCATGGCGACGTACTTGCGCACACCCGCCACCGCCAATGCGCCGGAAGGCTCGGTGATAGAGCGGGTATCGTCATAGATCAACTTGATGGCGCTGCACAATTCGTCGTTGCTGACGGTGATGACTTCATCCACCCAATGGCGGCAGATTTCAAACCCGTAGGCGCCGATCTGCGCCACTGCCGTACCGTCGGCAAACCCGTCGACACTGGGCAGCACCACCCGCTCCCCCGCTTGCAGCGCCGCCAACAGGCAGCTGGAGCCTTCGGGTTCGACGCCGATGATGCGCACCTCGGGGCGCAGGTATTTGACGTAGGCGGCGATCCCGGCGATCAGGCCACCGCCACCCACGGGCACGAAGATCGCGTCCAACGCGCCCTGTTGTTGACGCAGGATCTCCATGGCCACGGTGCCCTGGCCGGCAATCACATCCGGGTCATCGAAGGGCGACACGAAGGTGGCGCCGGATGACTCGGCCAGTTGCAATGCATGGGCCAGGGCAAAGGGGAAACTCTGCCCATGCAACACCGCTTCAGCACCGCGAGAACGCACGCCGAGTACCTTGAGTTCCGGGGTGCTGGCGGGCATCACGATGCGCGCCTTGATCCCCAGCTCCCGCGCCGCCAGCGCTACACCTTGCGCGTGATTGCCCGCCGACGCCGTAACCACGCCCCGGGCCTTTTGTGCATCACTCAACTGCATCAACTTGTTATAGGCGCCGCGGATCTTGAAGGAAAAGGTCGGTTGCAGGTCTTCACGCTTGAGCAGCACCTGGTTGCCCAGCAAGGCCGATAGCGCGGGCGCGACCTGCAACGGCGTACGCACCGCCAGGTCGTAGACCGGGGCGGCGAGGATCTTCTTCACATACTGTTCAAGCAAGCCCGTGTCGGCGGTCTCGGGGCGGGTACTCATGGCTGTCTCCTGGCTTTTTGTAAAGGGCCCGGGAGACGGAAAAACAAAACCCGCCTCAAGGGCGGGTTTGGGTGCAGCCGTGCGCTATCCCGCCAAATGAGGAATGGCGGTAATAATGCTTGGCTGGCTGCGAAAGGTTTGAAAAGTCATGTCACGAAACTAACCGGCGGCCCGCGCCCAAGTCAATGGCCTTGCGCCATTTAGCGGCCGGGGGTTTACGCCAGATATACGAAACATATACGCTTTGTATATCAACCCAGCACAGTGAACACCATGGGCATCGTCAAGATCACCGACCAACTGCACGAACAACTGCGCCTGGCCAGCGCCGCGATGGACCGCTCCATCAACGCCCAGGCCGAATTCTGGATCAAGATCGGCCTGCTCGCCGAGCTCAACCCCCACCTGCCCTACAACGAGTTGATCAACAAACTGTTGCTGGACAAGCCCGATCTGATCCGGGGGCGCAGTTGATGATCAAGACTGCCGCACAACTGGCCGTGATGCGTGAGTCCGGGCGCCTGCTGGCCCAGGTCTTCAGCATGCTCGATGGGTTCGTCGCCGCCGGCCGCTCCACCCTGGAGCTGGACGCCGCCGTCGAAGCCTTCATCCGCAATGACCTCAAGGCCCGCCCGGCGAGCCTGGGCCAATACGACTACCCCTTCTGCATCAACACCTCGATCAACGAGGTGGTGTGCCATGGCATGCCCAGTGCCAAGGAAATCCTCAAGGACGGCGATATCATCAACATCGACATCACCCTGGAAAAAGGCGGCTTTATCGCCGACTCCAGCAAGATGTACATGATCGGCAGCGTCGCGCCCAAGGCCCGGCGCCTGGTGGAACAGACCTTCGAAGCCATGTGGGCCGGTATCCGTCAGGTCAAGCCCGGCGCGCGCCTGGGGGATATCGGCCATGCGATCCAGAGTCACGCGCAGGCCAACGGCTACAGCGTGGTGCGTGAATATTGCGGCCACGGGATCGGGCGCGAAATGCACGAAGAACCGCAGGTCCTGCACTTCGGCCGCCCCAGTACCGGGCTGGTATTGCGCGAAGGCATGGTGTTCACCGTCGAGCCAATGCTTAACCAGGGCAGCTCGAAAGTGCGCAGCCTCAAAGACGGCTGGACAGTCGTCACCAAGGACAACAGCCTGTCGGCGCAGTGGGAACACACCGTGGCGGTGACGGCGGACGGCTTTGAAGTCCTGACCCTGCAACCCCAACCCTTGTAGGAGCGAGCTTGCTCGCGAAGATCGCCCAGACGCCGCGTTAAACCAGGAGACTTGCGTCATCGTTGACGTTTTTCGCGAGCAAGCTCGCTCCTACAGTTTGATGCGCGTGAGGCCCAGGACCATCAATCCTCCGCCTAGCCCCATCGCCAGCAGGAACAGCGGATACGACACCCACCACGGCGTCCCCGCCGTCATCATGCTGAACTCCGACATGCCACCGATGCTCGCAATCAGGTTGAGCGGCAGGAATACCACGTTGATCAGCGTGAGCTTGCGCAACAGGTTGTTCATGCTGTTGTTCATCAGGTTGCCGCGCGCGTCGATCAGCCCGGAAAACACATTGGAATAGATCTCCGCCTGTTTGTAGCACTGGTGGTTCTCGATGATCAGGTCATCGATCAAGCCAATGATCTCAGCGCTGAAATGCTCCTTCTCTGCGTGGTTGCGCAGCCGCGACAGCACCGCGCCGTTGCTGTGCAGCGCGTTGATGTAATAGATCAGGCTTTCGCTGAGGCTGAACATCTGCATCAGGTGGTGGTTGCTCATGGACGCATTGAACTGCTGCTGCAGCTCGCGGGCGACCAGCTTGATCACCTTGAGGTGACCGAGGTAATGGTGGATGTTGTTCAGTAGCAGGTCGAGCAGCACATCCAGCGGCGTGTGCAGCGGACGGCGCTTGCCCAGGCCGGTCAGCGGGGTTTCGTCGGTGGCGATCACCAGCAGGCGGCTGGGGGAAAACAGCAGGCCGCAGGACGACACTTCGAACACCAGGTTGCCGCCGCCAGAGTAGTTCTCCGGGCGTTTCCAGATCAGGAACAGATTGTCAGGGTGAAACTCGATGCGCGAGACTTCATCCGGGTCCAGGGCCGAGGCCAGGGCGTGTTCATCCAGTTTGTGATGGTCGCGCAGCCACTCACGTTCGGCCAGGTCAGGGTTGTTGAACAGCATGATCGGGGCTGCGTCACTCTCCCCGCCCTGCAGCTTGCCATCGATCAGCTCGAAACGCTGGATCATCGCCGGGTCACCAGACCTGGCCCTGACGCTTCAACTCCAGGCGCCGCACGAACTCCTCCAGCACCAGGCCATACAGGTCGTCCTGCAAGTAGGCGTCCTCGATGCCCGCATCCAGGTTCGGGTTGTCGTTGACCTCGATGACCACCACCTTGTCACCGGACTGCTTGAGGTCGACGCCGTAGAGGCCATCGCCGATCAGGTTGGCGGTCTTCACTGCCAACTCGACCACAGCCCTGGGCGCTTCATGCACCGCCAGGGTGCGGCATTCGCCGTTGATGGCCTGGCCGATGGCCTTGTGGTTGTAGATCTGCCAATGGCCCTTGGACATAAAGTACTGGCAGGCGAAGATCGGCTTGCGGTTGAGCACGCCGATGCGCCAATCGTATTCGGTGTAGAAGAATTCCTGGGCCAGCAACAGCACTGAATGCTCGAACAACTCGGCGGTGGCCTTGAGCAAGGCTTCCTGGCTTTCGACCTTGATCACGCCACGGGAAAAGCAGCCGTCAGGGATCTTCAGCACCAGCGGGAAGCCCAGGCGCTCGCCGACCCGCTCGAAGTCTTCCGGTCGCTCCTTGTACAGAATTTCGGTGGCGGGCATGCCCAGTTGGTGGCTGTTGAGCAAGTCGGTGAGGTAGACCTTGTTGGTACAGCGCAGGATCGACGCCGGGTCGTCCATCACCACCAGGCCTTCGCTTTCGGCTTTCTTGGCGAAGCGGTAGGTGTGGTTGTCGACGCTGGTGGTCTCGCGGATCAGCAAGGCGTCGTACTCGGCCAGGCGCGAATAGTCCTTGCGCTCGATCAACTCCACATCGATGCCCAGGCCCCTGCCCACGCGGATGAAATTGTCCAACGCCTTGGCATTCGACGGCGGCAATTGCTCCTGGGGATCGTGCAGGATGGCCAGGTCATAACGGGCCAGGCGACGTGAGCGCGGCTGGCGCCAGATCTTGCGGCTGAAGTTATCCAGGGCGTGCGCGAATTGATCTTCCTGATCATCGCGCAACTTGTGCAACACCCCAGACTTGACCCCTTCTATGTGCCAGCCGTTATTCTTCTTGAAATCAACTAGCAGGATCGGACACGGGAACGCTTCAAATAACTGACGGGCCAGGTCCTGCAACGGTTCTATATTGGTCCGACCAAAGTAAAGTGTCAGGGTAAAGCCTTCGGTATTGCTGTAAAGATGATGACTCAAGGCTTTATCGAGGGTTTTATCCAGGTCATCCAGGGCCAGGCCGTACAGCGACTTCTTGGTCAGTTCGCTGATGGTGCGCACCGACGGAATCACCTTGTGCCCACGGGCTTCGGCCAGCAGCGAGCAGTAGTAACCGTGCCCCAGGTACTTGTAGCTGCGGCACAGGTTGATCACCTGCACACGCTTGCCGGTCTCGGTTTCCCGGGTCTGTTCCAGGTATTCCTGGGCGGTGACGATGTCTTCGCTGGGGAAGTAGGAGGCCCAATCTTCCTTGCGCTCGACAATAATCACGACTTGACGGGTTCCTTTGAGTGCGGCAGAAAAATAACCTTTGTCAGTTATTGTCGTCGCGACTGTTTGCTCCGATACTTCACGCCAATGACCTTGTACCGCCGACATAATAATTGATCCGCTTTAGAGAACTCGACCTTTTCTATTAAGCACGATCTTTTAGAGAAGTCCCGTTTCATTACGCAACTTTTACGGCGGTTATATGGCTCTTTGCTTTCGCGTTGCAACCCTCTGCGATGTGCCTCGATTACTGGCACTGGAACAGCAGTGTTTCACCACCGACCGGCTGTCATTACGCAGTTTCGAGTGGATGGTCAGCCGCGCCCACGGCCAGTTGCTGGTGGCGGAAAATGACGGGCAGTTGCTCGGCTATGCGCTGGTGCTGTTCCGTCGGGGCACCTCATTGGCGCGCCTGTACTCCATCGCCATCGCCGAGCATGCACGGGGCATTGGCTTGGGCAAGCAGTTGCTGAACCGCGTGGAAGCTACCGTCGTGGCACGGGGTTACACCCGCCTACGCCTGGAAGTACGCGCCGACAACCCCGGTGCTCTGAGCCTCTATGAGCGCAACGGTTACCGGCGCTTTGCCCTGATCGACGATTATTACGAAGACCACACCCCCGCCCTGCGCCTGGAAAAGACGTTGCTCTCTGTAGGAGCGAGCTTGCTCGCGAAGATCGCCCAGACGCCGCGTTAAACCAGGAGACTGGCGTCATCGTTGACGTTTTTCGCGAGCAAGCTCGCGCCTACAATGGCCTTGGCTTCCAGCTCACGCACCAGCGGCAACACGCGCTTGCCGAAATACTCGACTTCTTCCTGGAAATGCAGGAAACCTGCGAGCACCAGGTCCACCCCCACCGCCTTGAGCGCGACGATGCGCTCGGCAATCTGCTGCGGTGTGCCGATCAGGTTGGTCTTGAAGCCATCGTTGTACTGCACCAGGTCCTCGAAGCTGGACTTGGCCCAGTTGCCCTCGCCCTCCGGTGACGCCTTGCCGGCCTGTTTCGCTGCATCACCGAAGGCATTCACCGCTTCCGGATCGGCCTTGTCGATGATCTCGGCCAGCACGGCGCGGGCTTCTTCCTCGGTGTCGCGGGCGATCACGAAGGCGTTGACGCCGACTTTGACCGAATGGTTGTTCGCGGCGGCCTTGGCACGAATGTCATCGACCTGGGCCTTGATGCCTTCCGGGGTGTTGCCGTTGGTGAAATACCAGTCCGACACCCGCGCTGCCATGTCCCGCGCCGCCCGCGAGCTGCCGCCCTGGAACACTTCCGGCTGGCCCAGTGGCTTGGGCTTGAGGGTGTAATTGTTGAACCGGTAGAAGTCGCCCTTGAAGGTGAAGTCATCCTGGGTCCAGATGCCCTTGAGGGCGCGGATGAACTCTTCGGAGCGGCGATAACGCTCGTCGTGCTCCAGCCAGTGTTCGCCAATGGCCTGGAACTCGCCCTTGAACCAACCGCTGACGATATTCACCGCGATGCGGCCGTTGGTGAGCTGGTCGATGGTCGCCAATTGCTTGGCCGCCAGCGCCGGTTGCCATGGGCCGGGCAGGATCGCGGCGATCACCTTGAGCCGGGTGGTCGCGGCCAGCAACGCGTGACTGAACGCCACAGACTCATGCTGGTTCTCGGCGCCGTAGCCGGCAGTGAAGCGGATCTGGGTCAGGCCGTACTCGAAGCCGGCAGCCTCGGCCAGTTGCGCCAGCTTGCGGTTGTAATCGATGCCCCAGTGGGTGCGTTGTTCGATTTTGCTGACCACCAGCCCACCGCTGACGTTGGGCACCCAGTAGGCAAATTTCACGGCGTGTTGAGTCATCGGACGGTACCTCGCACAAAAGGGATGTACGAGGGCTTGAGCAGCAAGCGTGCCAGGCCGGGGAAACGCCCAGGCCGGGCGGCTTGGGCCGGATACCCGGCGCCATCGCCAGTGTGTTGGATTGCGTCGGTTTGTCGATCCGCTGTTGCCAGGGCAACAGTGGCCCGGTGTTTTTCCCCGTAAATACGCGCCCGGGCACCCGGCACGGACTGTGCAATCCCCTCTGCATCGATCACTGCCCAGGAACCTCGCCATGACCGAACATCACGTCATCAACCCGCTGTCCACCGGCGTCGACTACCCCGCGCTGGCGGCACGCTTTCGCCCGATCTTCCAGCGCATCGCCGAAGGTGCCGTAGCGCGCGAACACAACCGCGCCCTGCCCCATGAGCCGATCCAGTGGCTCAAAGAGGCAGGGTTTGGCGCCGTCCGCGTGCCGGTGGAATATGGCGGCGGTGGTGCTTCATTGCCGCAGTTGTTCGAACTGCTGATCGAACTGGCCGAAGCCGACTCCAACGTGCCCCAGGCCCTGCGCGGGCACTTCGCCTTTGCCGAAGACCGCCTGAATGCACCGCCCGGCGCCGGCCGCGACCTGTGGTTCAAGCGTTTCGTGGACGGCGATATCGTCGGCTGTGCCTGGACCGAAATCGGCAACGTGGCCATTGGCGACGTGGTCACCCGGGTCAGCCCCGACGGCGACCAATGGAAGCTCAATGGAGAGAAGTTCTACAGCACCGGCAGCATCTTTGCCGACTGGATCGACGTGTACGCCCAACGCAGCGACACCGGTGGCGACGTGATCGCCGCGACCCGCGCCCGTCAACCGGGCGTGGTGCACAGTGACGACTGGGACGGCTTTGGCCAGCGCACCACCGGCAGCGGCACGTCGCGCTTTAGCGATGCGGTGGTGGAGGCGGACAACGTGATCGACTTTGCCACGCGCTTCAAATACCAGACCGCGTTCTACCAGTTGGTGTTGCTGGCCACCTTGGCGGGTATCGGCCGTGCGGCACTGCGCGATGTGGCGCATCAGGTGCGCAGCCGCAAGCGCATCTACAGCCATGGCAATGCGGCGCATGTCAGCCAGGATGCGCAGATTCAACAGGTGGTGGGTGAAGTGGCGGCGCTGGTGTATGCCGCCGAGGCGACTGCGTTGAAGGCGACGTTGCCGGCGCAACGGGCGTATGTGGCACGGTTTGGGGGGGATGATGCGGTGGAGCGCGAAGCGAACGTGGCAGCCGAGATTGAGTCGGCTACCGCGCAGGTGGTGGTGTCGGGGTTGATCCAGCGGGCGACCAGTGAATTGTTCAATGCGTTGGGGGCTTCGGATGTGCGTCAGGGTAAGGCGCTGGATAGACATTGGCGGAATGCGCGGACGGTGTCGTCGCATAATCCGGTGATTTACAAGGCGCGGATTGTGGGGGATTGGGTGGTCAATGGGGCGGAGCCGCCGTTTGTTTGGCAGATTGGGAATGGGCCTGGTGTAGTGGGTTGAGGTTTTTGACTGTGTGTATATCCGTTATTTAGGTGATGGCGGATATTGGTTCCGCCCTTACGGCGGGTCACTTTTGGAAAAGAGCCCCAAAAGTAACCAAAAGGGCTCTTGCCCCAACACTCGGCACCTCGCTTAGGCTCGGTGTGCCCGTAATCCGACAGTGATTTGGGGGGCCGCCGCCACGCGCCATCCATGGCGCGGGGCGGCTAAACCGGCATCCCTGCCGGTTTACCCCCCCAAATCCCTGCCGAATTCCGGCCAGCGTGTTTGACGGGGCGCCTAAGATCAAAATCAAAAGCAGAGCCAGAGCCAGAGCCAGAGCCAGAGCCAGAGCCAGAGCCAGAGCCAGAGCCAGAGCCAGAGCAAACCACCCTTCAACTGATACATGAAGATCAAACTGTGGGAGGGGGCTTGCCCCCGATGGCGGTGTGTCAGCCAACTCATCAGTGACTGACCCACTGCCATCGGGGGCAAGCCCCCTCCCACACTTTGACCGAGTACCGGCCATTCAATCCGGTCGGCTCTAAGGCCGCCGCGCTCTTGCTTTTGATCTGGGGCGCCCCGTCAAACACGCTGGCCGAACGCAGGCTTGAATCAGTGGGTAACCCGGCAGGACGCCGGGTTAGCCGTCCTGGGCCAGGGATGGCCCATGACGGCGGCCCACGGATTCAAGCCGGAGTGAGGGCGGAACCATAAGTAGCCGTTACCGAAATAACGGATATACCCCCAATCAAAAAGCCAATTTATAGCCAATGGCCATGAGCATAACCGCCAAACAAGGCCGCAACACCCCGTCCGGCAGCTTCCCCGTCATATGACTACCGACATAGATCCCCGGCAAAGACCCCATCAACAAAAACCCGAGCAGATGCCAATCCATATTCCCCATGCTGGCGTGCCCCAACCCGGCCACCAAAGTCAGCGGCACCGCATGCGCAATCTCCGTCCCCACCAGCCGCCGCGTAGCCAGAAACGGATACAGGATAAACAACGCGACCGTCCCCAGCGCACCCGCGCCAATGGATGTCAGCGCCACCATGGTGCCGAGGATCGCCCCCGTCACTACCGTCAGCGCATTCAGATTGCGCGGGCTCATGTGGTAGCTATCACCCGCATGCCGCTGGGCAAAGGCCAACAGGCGGTTCTTGAACAGAATCGCCAACGCCGTCAGCAGCAACACCACACCAAGCGCCTGCTTGATCACCGCATTCATCGCACTGGGATCGGTATGCAGGCTGGCCAGGAACCACAGCGTCAGCAACACCGCAGGCACGCTGCCCAGGGTCAGCCAGCCGGTGATGGTCCAGTCGATGTTCTTGTTCTTGCCGTGCACCAACACCCCACCCGACTTGGTGATGGCGGCGTACAGCAGGTCGGTGCCTACCGCGGTGGCCGGGTTGATGCCGAACCACAACAGGATTGGCGTCATCAACGAACCACCGCCCACACCGGTCATGCCCACGATAAAACCCACGATCAGGCCGGCAACCACGAAACCAAAATTACCCACATCCATTACAGCTACCTGCGGCCTTATAAATTTCTGGCCGCAGGATAGCGATTTTTCTTATAACGACTTATACCAATATGATCTGACTTTATGCCTTTTAGACCAGTCGATGACAGACGTAAGCCTGGGTCTGATACGGGAAGGCCACGGTGTCGCGCCCTTTCAAGGCAGGATGGGTGTCGATCAGCGCCTGCAATTGCGCAGTGACGCGGGCCTTGGGCTCATCGGCCAACGCGGCAATGAAGCTCACGGAGAGGAAACGATCCATGATCACCTCCTGAGGGCTGCCGACATGGTTGTAGGGGAAACAGGTCACTTCGGGTTGGGAGAAATACTTGCCGCTGAAGGCATCACGCCAGCGGCCGGTATGAAAGCGCGGTGTGTCGCCCTCGTACGGGGTAATGATGTCGGTGATCGCGGCGACCCAATCCACCGATTCATCCCGCACATTCCACACCAGGCCAAGGCGGCCGTCAGGCTTGAGCACGCGATGGATTTCCGCCAGGGCCGCCTCGGTGGAAAACCAGTGGAACGCCTGGGCGCACACCACTGCATCGGCGCTGGCGGCTGGCAAGGGGATGGACTCAGCGGTGCCATTGAGCAGGCGCACATCCGGCAGCAGTTTGGTCAACTGCGCGCCCATCGCCGCCACCGGCTCGACCGCAATCAGGGTCGGTGCCAGGGTGCTGAGCAAACGGGTGAACTTGCCGGTGCCGGCGCCCAGGTCAATCACGCTGGACTGCGCGCTGATGCGCAATGTGTCGGCCAGCCAGCCCGTGAGTTGCCGCGGATAATCCGGCCGCCCCTGGGCGTAGGTAACGGCCTGGGTAGAGAAACCTTGTTGAGCAGACGTGTGCACACCAGTCATTGCCAATCTCTCCTCGGGTAAAACGGGGGCACAGTGTGCGCCCTCTGAGGTTTATTTTCTAATCGCTGCATCCAATCGTGCTCGCCGTGGGTAGTCCTTTCAGTCACCCCGCTGTTTTACTGAAATGGAGAAGTACCCATGAACGCTAAAGCACTGTTCTGCCTCACCGCCCTGCTCGCCGCCGCGCCCGCCGCCTTTGCAACCCAGGCCGACTTGCCCGACAGCATCAAGGTGCCGGACGGCCACAAAGTGGCGTTGGAAACCACCGGCGTCGGCGAAATCACCTACGAGTGCCGTGACAAAACCAACGCTGCCGGCCAGACCGAGTGGACGTTTGTCGGGCCCAAGGCGGTATTGAATGACCGTAGCGGCAAACAAATCGGCACCTACTTCGGCCCACCCGCCACCTGGCAGGCCAAGGACGGTTCGAAAATCACCGGCACCCAATTGGCCGTGGCACCCTCCGGCGCGGGCAACTTGCCGTATCAACTGGTCAAGGCCAACCCGGCCGAAGGCAAGGGTGCGATGAGCGGCGTGAGTTACATCCAACGCGTCGCGCTCAAGGGTGGCGTGGCGCCGAGCAGCGCATGCACTGCGGCCAACAAGGGCAAGCAGGAAGTGGTGAAGTACCAGGCGGATTACATCTTCTGGGCGGCCAACTGAGCAAAGTCGGCTACGCTGGCTCAAGGAAACCGTCCCCGTCCCTGTAGGAGCGAGCTTGCTCGCGAAGAACTCAAGAACGCCAAGCGCACCCTGGATGCCTGCGTTATCGTTGACGTTTTTCGCGAGCAAGCTCGCTCCTACAGGGGGCGGGGCGATCGTTAATGTGGTGCCAGGAATCCGTGTCTTTGCCAGAGATGACTTTTGATTACGAAGCCTGCCTGCAGGCCTGCGCCCTTGGTGACCAACACGCCTTGCGCCAGCTCTACGAGCAGGACAGCAGCCGCTTGCTCGGCGTGGCGCTACGCATCGTCCGGGACAAGGCCCTGGCCGAAGACATCGTGCATGACGCGTTCATCAAGATCTGGCGTGGCGCCGGCAGTTTCGACCCCAGCCGCGGTTCGGCCCGTGGCTGGGTGTTCAGCGTGACCCGGCACCTGGCGCTCAATGTGGTGCGCAATCACTACCGCGAAACGCCGTTGGGCGAAGAACACGAGCAAGTCGCTGCCGCCGACACCTTTGAATTCTCTGCGCGCTCCGGGCAAATCCACACCTGCCTGGAGCAACTCGACCCGGCCCGTCGCACGTGCATCCTGCATGCCTATGTCGACGGTTTTTCCCACAGCGAAATCGCCCGGAAACTGGACACCCCGCTGGGGACCGTCAAAGCCTGGATCAAACGTAGCCTCGCCGCGTTGCGGGAGTGCATGGCATGAGCAACCCTCTGGACGAACTGGCCGGCGAATATGTACTGGGCACCCTGCCCGGCGAACAGCGCGCCGAAGTGGAGCAACGACTCAAGCACGACGCCGAGCTGCGCGCCGCAGTGGACGCCTGGGAGCAGCGTCTGTTGCCGCTGACGGCCTTGGCGGAACCCGTGCCGCCCTCCGCTGAATTGTGGCGACGCATCGAGCGCCACACGGCCAGCGCCCACACCCCCTGGTGGAACCTGCTGGCCGTGTGGCGCGGCCTGGCCGGTGCCGGGCTGGTCACCACACTGGTCCTGGCCGCACTGTTGCTGACGCGTCCACCCGCCCTTGAACCCCGCTTTGTAGTGGTGCTGGTCGCGCCGCAAAGCCAGGCACCGGGCTGGGTGATCCAGGCCAGCAATGACCAGCAGATTCAGTTGATCCCCTTGGGCGTGGTGGAAGTGCCAGCCGACAAGGCCTTGCAGTTCTGGACCAAGGGCGATGGCTGGCAGGGGCCGGTGTCGTTGGGGCTGGTCAAGCCCGGCCAGACACTCTCGGTGCCGCTGGACAAGCTGCCGCCGTTGACGCAGAACCAGCTGTTCGAGCTGACCCTGGAAGACTCACGGGGCTCGCCGACCGGCAAGCCCACCGGGCCGATCCAGGCAATCGGTCGCGCGGTCAAGGTGCTCTGATCAGCCGGCGCTGGGCAACCACACCCGGAACCGTGCCCCGCCCAATGGCGAAGCCAGCGCGGTCAACGTGCCGCCCTGGGCTTCCAGGGCGCGCCGGCTGATGGCCAGGCCCAGGCCGAAACCACCGGTGGCGCGATCACGGCTGCGATCCAGGCGGTAGAACGGCTCGAAGATGCGCTCACGCTGGTCGAGCGGGATGCCGATGCCGTCATCGTCCACCCAGATTTCACAGCCTTTGGCGCAGACGTTCACGCCGACCTGAATGCGTTTGTCGCAGTAACGCGTGGCATTGCGCAGCAGGTTCTGCAAGGCGCGGGCGGTGAGGCGCGGGTCGAGGCTGAAGCGCTCCACGGCGCAGTCGAGCGCGACATCAATGACGATCTCGGGGTTTTCCAGTTCGTCGTCGACGCTGCCCAGTACGCTGTCGATAAACTCATCGAGCACCACCTCGACCCGCTCCGGCAGTTGCGCCGGGTTTTGCAGGCGGCTGTAGGACAGCAACTCCAGCACCAGCTCATCCAGCTCGCGGATATGCGCCACCAGGCCATGCAGGCGTTCGCGGCTGGCCTCGGGCAAATCTTCGGACAGCGCCAGGGCCAGGCCGAAATCCAGACGCGTGAGCGGCGTGCGCAGCTCATGGGAAACGGCGTTGAGCAAATCGCGTTGCTGGTTGAGCAGGTGCTCGATATCGTCGGCCATGGTGTCGAACACCGCCGCCAGGCTGCCGATGCTGGAGCTGGCCGGCAGGTGTGTGCGTTCGGCCAGGTTGCCCCGACCCAGTTGCCCGGCCGTGCTTTTCAGGCGTTCCAGGTCGCGCCAATGCGGGCGCAGCCACACCAGCAGGCAGGCCAGCAACGCGGCGACGATCAGCACGTTGATCGCCCAATACAGCACGTTCATGTCCATCGGGTCGGGCGGTATGGTCAGCTTGACCACGAATTGCTCATTGATCGGCGAGCTGATCTGCTCCATCCAGCCCCATTCGCCCAGGCGCACCACCGACTTGCCCTGCTCCAGCAGTTGCTCTTCCGCCGGGGTGTAGCTGGCGTCCTGGCGCAACAATAATTGCACTTTCAGCGGCGCAAAATCGCGGCCCAGTTGCTCGGTCACCTGTGACCAACGCTCCACCGGCGCCCGCTGGTATTGCTTGACGATCAGCTTTTGCTGGCCGCGGGTCTGCTCGATGTTGTAGTTCATGTAGCGGTGTTCGAACAGCTGGATCACCAACGAAGGGATCAGATAGATCGCCAGGCTGTAGGTAACAATGGTGATCAGGTAGAGGCGTAGCAATACACGAAACATGGCTCAGCATTCCCACTCGGAACGGCTGAACAGGTAGCCCTTGCCCCACACCGTCTTGATCTTGCGCGCCTCGCCGGCGTTGTCGTCGAACTTGCGGCGCAGCTTGGAGATGGCCACGTCCACCGACCGGTCGGTGCCGTTGAACTCGATGCCACGCAGGCGTTGCAGGATCTGGTCGCGGCTGAGCACTTCGCCGGCATGCCGCGCCAGCACCACCAGCAGGTTATATTCGCCGCTGGACAACTCCACCGCCTGGTCGCGCCAGGTCACGGTGCGCTCCGACAGGTCGATGCACAGGTTGCCCATGATGATCTGGTCGTTGGCCACCTGGGGCTCGGACAGGCTGCTGCGACGCAACAAGGTGCGGACACGGGCGAGCAGCACACGCGGCTCGCAGGGCTTGGTCACGTAGTCGTCGGCGCCCATTTCCAGGCCCAGTACCTGGTCGTGGCTGTCATCGCGGGCGGTGAGCATCAGGATCGGCAGGCCCGCGGAGTCGGCACGCAGCAAGCGGCACACCTGCAGGCCGTCGAGGCCGGGCAGCATCAGGTCGAGGATCACCAGGTCCGGTGGGTTCAGGCGTGCGCGTTCACGGACATGATCACCACGGCTGAGCACGCTGACGTGGTAGCCATTGCGTTCCAGGTAGCTGGCAATCAGCTCGGAAAGTGCGGCGTCGTCTTCCACCAGGAGGATGTTGGGCATAAAAGTGTTTCCAGAAAATGCAGTTGTTGGTCGTACACAAATCCCATGTGGGAGGGGGCTTGCTGTGGTGAGTGGGGCTTTCCCGACGAGTTCACAGCAGATCGATAGGGCTGCTCCGCAGCCCAACGCGGGGCAAGCCCGCTCACCACAGCAAGCCCCCTCCCACATGGCATCTCCAGTGTTTGCAGGATTGTGCAAGGATATACGCCCCCGGCGCCCCGCGCGCCGCACCTTACATTTCTTCACACACGAGCTACACAGCTTCACAGCACCACGGCGCAGGTGACTTTAGGATGCGCCAGTCAATATTGGGATAAGAGCATGTCGAAGAATCTGTTTGCGCCATTTTGCCTGCTGGCCCTCACCCTGGCCCTGAGCGCATGTGGTGACTCTGCCGCCGAAGCGCCGGAAATGCCCCTGGCCAAAGTGCGCATCGAAACCCTGGAAGCCAAGCCGCTGTCGATCAGCAGCGAACTGAGCGGGCGCATTGCCGCGCCGCGCATCGCCGAAGTGCGCGCACGGGTCGCCGGCGTGGTAATGCAACGGGTGTTCAAGGAAGGCCATGACGTGAAACAGGGCGACGTGCTGTTTCGCATTGACCCCGCGCCGTTCAAGGCCGACCTCGACAGCGCCCAGGCCAACCTCAGCAAGGCCGAGGCGGATGCGTTCAAGGCGCGCCTGCAGGAGCAGCGCTACAGCCAATTGGTGGAAGGCAACGCCATCAGCGGCCAGGACTACGACAACGCCCGCGCCGCCGTACGCCAGACCAACGCCGAAGTTGCCGCCAACAAGGCCGCCGTGGAGCGCGCCCGCTTGAACCTGGGCTACGCCACCGTGACCGCGCCGATTTCCGGGCGCATCGGTCGTGCGCTGGTCACCGAGGGCGCGCTGGTCGGCCAGAACGAGGCCACGCCGCTGGCGATCATCCAGCAACTGGACCCGATCCACGCCGACCTGACCCAGTCCAACCGCGAACTCAACGACCTGCGCCGCGCCTTCCGCGCTGGCAGCCTGAAGCAGGTTGGCCAGGACCAGGCCAAGGCCACGCTGATCGAGGATGACGGCAGCCTGTACCCACTGCCGGGCAAGTTACTGTTCGCCGAGATCAGCGTCGACCCGGGCACCGGGCAGATCATCCTGCGCAGCGAGTTCCCCAACCCGAACCTCGACCTGCTGCCCGGGAGCTTTGTGCGGGTGCGCCTGGAGCAAGCCGTCGACAAGCAAGGCATCAGCGTGCCGCAACGCGCCATCACCCGTGACAGCGCCGGTATCCCGATGGTCTTGCTGCTGGACGCCGAGCAGACCGTGAGCCAGCAGCCGGTGGAGTTGGGTGCGGTGGTCAACGATCGCTGGATCGTCAGCAGCGGCCTCAAAGCCGGTGACCGCATCATCGTCGAAGGCCTGCAGCACGCGCGCCCCGGTGAAAAAGTTGAAGTGGACGACAGCCCGCTCGTAAAGGAATAACCCGCCATGCCGCAGTTCTTTATTGACCGCCCGATCTTCGCCTGGGTGGTCGCCCTGTTTATCCTGCTGGCCGGCTTGCTGGCCATCCCGCAGTTGCCGGTGGCGCAGTACCCCAACGTTGCGCCGCCCAAAGTCGAAATCTACGCGGTGTACCCTGGCGCTTCGGCCCAGACCCTGGACCAAAGCGTGGTCAGCCTGATCGAGCAGGAGCTCAATGGTGCCGATCACCTGCTGTATTTCGAATCCCAGAGCAGCCTGGGTTCGGCCACCATCACCGCCACCTTCCAACCGGGCACCAACCCGGAAATGGCCCAGGTGGATGTGCAGAACCGCCTCAAAGCGGTAGAGCCGCGCCTGCCGCAAGCGGTGACCCAGCAAGGCTTGCAGGTGGAGAAAGTCTCCGCCGGTTTCCTGCTGCTGGTGACCCTCACGTCCAATGACGGCAAGCTCGATGACGTGGCGCTCAGCGACTACCTGGCGCGCAACGTGATGAACGAACTCAAGCGCCTCGACGGTGTGGGCAAGGCCCAACTGTACGGCGCCGAGCGCGCCATGCGCATCTGGATCGACCCGCAGAAGCTGATCGGTTTCAACCTCACGCCGGCTGACGTCAACGCCGCGATCAGCGCGCAGAACGCCCAGGTTTCTGCGGGCAGCATCGGTGATCTGCCGGGCACCAATACCCAGGAAATCACCGCCGCGATCCTGGTCAAGGGCCAGTTGTCGACGCCGGCTGAATTCGCCGACATCGTGCTCAAGGCCAACCCGGACGGTTCCACCGTGCGCATCGGGGATGTGGCGCGGGTGGAAGTCGGCAGCCAGGAATACCAGTTCTCCACCCGCCTGAACGGCAAGCCCTCCACCGCCGTCAGCGTGCAGTTGTCGCCCGGCGCCAATGCGTTGAGCACCGCGACCCTGGTGCGGGCCAAGATGGACGAGCTGTCGCGCTATTTCCCGGCCAATGTGGAATACAAGATCCCGTACGACACCTCGCCGTTCGTCAAGGTCTCGATCACCAAGGTGGTCTACACCCTGCTGGAGGCCATGGCGCTGGTGTTCGCGGTGATGTTCCTGTTCCTGCAGAACGTGCGCTACACCTTGATCCCGACGCTGGTGGTGCCAATTGCGCTGATGGGCACCTTCGCCACCATGTTGCTGCTGGGCTTTTCGATCAACGTGCTGACCATGTTCGGCATGGTACTGGCCATCGGTATCCTGGTGGACGACGCGATTGTGGTGGTGGAGAACGTCGAGCGGATCATGGCCACCGAGGGCCTGTCGCCCAAGGAGGCGACGAAAAAGGCCATGGGCCAGATCACCGGCGCCATCATCGGTATCACCCTGGTGCTGGTGGCGGTGTTCCTGCCGATGGCGTTCATGGCCGGTTCGGTGGGGGTGATCTACCAGCAATTCTCGCTGTCGATGGCCACCTCGATCCTGTTCTCGGCGTTCCTCGCCCTGACCTTGACCCCGGCCCTGTGCGCCACCTTGCTCAAGCCGATCCCCCAGGGCGAGCACCATGCCAAGGGCGGTTTCTTCGGCTGGTTCAACCGGCGTTTCGATCAGTTCACCGACCGCTATGAAGGCTGGGTGGCCTATGCCCTCAAGCGCAGCGGCCGCTACCTGCTGATCTACCTGGTGTTGCTGGTGGGCCTGGGGTGGATGTTCAGCCGCCTGCCCTCCTCGTTCCTGCCAGTGGAAGACCAGGGCTACACCATCACCGACATCCAGTTGCCGCCGGGTGCGAGCAAGAACCGCACGGTGCAGGTGGCCGAGCAGATCGAAGCGCACAACGCCGAGGAGCCTGGGGTGGGTGACACCACCATGATCATGGGCTTCAGCTTCTCCGGTTCCGGGCAGAACGCAGCGCTGGCGTTTACCACGCTCAAGGATTGGTCGCAGCGCAGCAGCGATGACTCCGCATCGTCGATTGCCGACCGCGCCAACATGGCCTTCAGCGAGCTGAAAGATGCCGTTGCCTACGCGATCCTGCCGCCGCCCGTGGACGGCCTGGGCACCTCCAGCGGCTTCGAGTTCCGCCTGCAGGACCGCGGTGGCGTGGGCCATGCCGCGTTGATGGCCGCGCGTACCGAGTTGCTGGCAGCGGCCGCAAAAAGCCCGATCCTGGCCAACGTGCGCGAAAGTGCGCTGGCCGAAGCACCGCAAGTGCAGCTTGAAGTGGACCGCAAGCAGGCCAACGCACTGGGCGTGTCCTTCGCGGACGTGGGCAATGTGCTGTCCTCGGCGGTCGGTTCGGCCTACATCAATGACTTCCCCAATCAAGGCCGCATGCAGCGGGTGGTGGTGCAGGCCGAAGGCGACCAGCGCAGCCAGGTGGCGGACTTGATGAAAATCAACGTGCGTAACAACGCCGGCAAGATGGTGCCACTGTCCGCCTTTGTCGAAGCCAAATGGACCCAGGGCCCGGCTCAGTTGACCCGTTACAACGGCTACCCGGCCATCGCGATTTCCGGCGAAGCCGCTCCGGGGCACAGTACCGGTGAAGCCATGGACGAGATCCAGCGGCTGGTTAGCCAACTGCCCGCCGGCCTGGGCCAGGAATGGACCGGCTTATCGTTGCAGGAGCGCTTGTCCGGTTCCCAGGCCCCGATACTGCTGGGCTTGTCGCTGCTGATCGTGTTCCTGTGCCTGGCGGCGTTGTATGAAAGCTGGTCGATCCCGACCTCGGTGCTGCTGGTGGTGCCGCTGGGTGTGCTGGGTGCGGTACTGGCCGTGGCCCTGCGTGGCATGCCCAACGATGTGTTCTTCAAAGTGGGCCTGATCACCATCATCGGTCTGTCGGCGAAGAACGCGATCCTGATCATCGAGTTCGCCAAGGACCTGTACGACCAGGGTGAAGACCTGATGAGCGCCACCCTGAAGGCCGCGCGCTTGCGCTTGCGCCCGATCATCATGACCTCGCTGGCGTTCATCCTCGGCGTGGTGCCGTTGGCGATTGCCACCGGCGCCAGTTCCGCCAGCCAGCAAGCGATTGGTACCGGCGTGATCGGCGGCATGATCACGGCAACGCTGGCGGTGGTGTTTGTGCCGGTGTTCTTTGTGGTGGTCATGAAGCTAGTGAAGAAATCTCCCCGGTAAACCGAGTTAAACCCTGTGGGAGGGGGCTTGCCCCCGATGCGGTATGTCAGCTGAACCATTTTTCACTGATACACCGCCATCGGGAGCAAGCCCCCTCCCACATGATGAGGTACAGTCAGTTGACCCACTGTCAGCTGTGAGCCGCCATGCCCTTCCTCGCCCGCACCCACCCTCGCCTCTCCGCCGCCGCCGTGCTCGGCCTTGCCGTGGGCATCCTGGCGCCGGCTGACACCCTCGTCAGCAAAGTCCTCATTGGCTGGAACGCCGGGGTCTGGACCTACCTGGTACTGATGCTGTGGCTGACCCGTCGCGCCAAGGCCGAGGACGTGAAGCGCATCGCCGAGGTCGAAGATGAAAACGCCGGGCTGGTGCTGTTCACCGTGTGCATCGCCGCCATCGCCAGCCTGGCGACCATCACCTTCGAACTGGTCGGCAGCAAGGACCTGGCCACCACCGAACGCCTGCTGCACTACGGCTTTACCGGGCTGACGGTAATCGGTTCATGGTTGCTGATCGGGGTGATTTTCAGCGTGCATTACGCCCGCCTGTATTACACCTGGGACGGCAAGGAGCCGGCGCTGCGCTTTGCCGAGGGGCTGCTGACTCCCAACTATTGGGACTTCCTGTATTTTTCGTTCACCATCGGCGTGGCGGTGCAGACCTCGGATGTGGGTGTGGCCACGCGAAGCATGCGCAAGGTGGTGCTGGGGCAGTCGTTGATCGGTTTTCTCTTCAATACAGCGATCCTGGGGTTTTCGATCAATATCGCGGCCGGGCTGTTCGGCTAATGCTGCACAAACCTTCTGGCGCTTCACCCGGCGCTGGGCGCCAATAGCCTCGCGGGTATTTCGTGCGGCCACGGCCATGCAACGTTTCAACCGAAGTATGGCCCTGCTGCTATTGGCCACGACCTGGTTGGGTGTGCGGGTCTGAACGTACCGATCATCTGACCTTGCTCTGCACCTTCTTGACGACTTTGCTGGTTTAGTGCTTTCCTGAAACCGGTTTCAGTCATTCCAACAAGAAAAGAAGGTCGACGACCGTGAACAACTTCTCCGCCGCCCAGCGCAGCCGCGTAACCATGCTTGATGTGGCCGAGCGCGCCGGCGTGTCCAAGGCCAGCGTGTCGCGCTTTATCGGCGATGACCGCGCCCTGCTCTCCGATGCCATCGCCCTGCGCATCGAACAAGCCATCGACGAACTCGGCTACCGCCCCAACCAGATGGCCCGTGGTTTGAAGCGCGGGCGCACGCGCCTGATCGGCATGCTGGTGGCCGATATCCGCAACCCCTATTCCATTGCCGTGATGCACGGCGTCGAAACCGCCTGCCGCCAGCACGGCTACAGCCTGGTGGTGTGCAACACCGACCGCGATGACGCGCAGGAGCGCCAACACCTGGCGGCGCTGCGTTCGTACAACATCGAAGGGCTGATCGTGAACACCCTCGGCCATCACTTGGACCAGTTGCTGGAACTGCAACGGGAAATGCCCCTGGTGCTGGTGGACCGCAAGGTCGAGCCATTGCACAGCGACCTGGTCGGCCTGGACAACCCGGCGGCAGTGCGCATGGCCGTGGACCACCTGGACCAACAGGGTTATCGGGATGTGTTGCTGGTGAGCGAAGCCACTGACGGCACCAGTTCGCGGTTGGAGCGCCTGAACAGTTTCAAGGCTGAAATCGCCAGCCGCCCGGCATTGACCGGCGCTGTGCTGGAGTTGGATGAAACACTGCAAAAACACCTGCACACCTTTCTTGCCAAACCTGGCCCCAAGGCACTGTTCTGTGCCAACGGCGTCGCAGCGCTGGCCTGTACCCTTGCGCTGAAGAGCCTGGGTTGCAACCTGTTCGACGACATCGGCCTGATCGCCCTGGATGACCTGGACTGGTATCCGCTGGTAGGCACTGGCATTACCGCCCTCGCCCAGCCGACCGAGGCGATTGGCGCCAGTGCCTTCGACTGTCTGCTCAAGCGTTTGCGGGGCGATACAACCCCGACCCGCACCCTGGATTTCCTGCCTGACCTGATTATCCGAGGCTCCACCACCTCTGTAGGAGCGAGCTTGCTCGCGAAAAACGCCAACGATAACGCAGCAATCCTGGTTTAACGCGGCGCTCTCAGGTTTTTCGCGAGCAAGCTCGCTCCTACAGGAGTTGGGTTTTTACAAGAAAAAATGAAACCGGTTTCAGAGGTAAACAACAATGCATAAATACCCCGTCTCCATAAGCCTTTCCAGCTACGGCGCAGACTTGGTACGCCAACAAGGCCAGTTGAGTTTTGTCGAGGTTCTCGCCGCCGCCGGCGCCCAGCGCATCGAATGGCGCGAAGAGCTTTTAACCCACGAACAGCCCACGGAACTGGCCGAGGCCGCGGCGCAACAGGACCTGGAATCGGTGTTCTCATCGCCCCTGGAACTGTGGGTCGCCGGCCGCGCCCAACCGAATGCCGAACTGGCAGCGACCTTGGACCGCGCGCAGGCTTACGGCGCGCAATGGCTGAAAGTCTCCCTCGGCTACTTCACCGACACCAACGACCTGCACAGCCTGCACGCCCTGCTCAGCCGCCACCCCGTGCAGTTACTGGTGGAAAACGACCAGACCCTGCACGGCGGTCGCATCGAGCCGATGCAACGTTTCTTCAGCGAAGTCGAGCGCCTGCGCCTGCCGGTGAAAATGACCTTCGATATCGGCAACTGGCAGTGGCAAGACCAATCCGCCCTCACCGCCGCGCGCCTGCTG
This sequence comes from Pseudomonas azotoformans, assembly GCF_900103345.1. Taxonomy (NCBI): domain Bacteria; kingdom Pseudomonadati; phylum Pseudomonadota; class Gammaproteobacteria; order Pseudomonadales; family Pseudomonadaceae; genus Pseudomonas; species Pseudomonas azotoformans. Next base: position 1,015,411 of record NZ_LT629702.1, on the reverse strand, counting down.
GGCCGGCATGTGGATTACCTGCACTGCAAGGCCGTGGCCCGGCGCCCGGACGGCAAGCTGGTCGCGGTGCCGCCGGGCGCCACCGACCTGCATCTGTGGGAACAACTGCTCAAACATATGACTCAAGGGATTACCCGGGCGGTGGAATTCCCGCTGCAAGGCGATGACCTGATCGAGATCACCACCCGGCACATTGCCGCCCTCGCCATCCTTGGCCAACCGCGCGTGGAGAATGCCCATGTCTGAGATCGATATCCTGTCGTTTGGGGAAACCATGGCGATGTTCGTCGCCGAACAGACCGGCGACCTGGCGCAAGTGGCGCAGTTCCACAAGCGCATTGCCGGGGCCGACAGCAATGTCGCCATCGGCCTGTCGCGCCTGGGGTTCAACGTGGCCTGGCTGAGCCGGGTGGGCAATGATTCCCTCGGACGCTTTGTGGTGGAGACCTTGAGCAAAGAAGGCCTCGACTGCCGGCATGTGGCGGTCGACCCGTTGCACCCCACCGGTTTTCAGCTCAAGTCCCGTGAAGAAACGGGTGATGACCCCCACGTCGAATATTTCCGCAAAGGCTCGGCGGCCAGCCATTTGTCTGTCGCCGCTATCAGCCCTGCCCTGCTGCAAGCCCGCCATCTGCACGCGACCGGCATTCCGCCAGCGTTGTCCGACGGCACCCGCGAGCTGTCTACCGAACTGATGACGCAGATGCGCAAGGCCGGGCGCAGTGTGTCGTTCGACCCCAACCTGCGCCCGTCGCTGTGGGCCAACCAACAGACGATGATCCGCGAAATCAACGCCCTCGCCGGCCTGGCCGATTGGGTCCTGCCGGGCTTGAGCGAAGGCCGCCTGCTCACCGGCTTCGATGACCCGGCCGATATCGCCGCCTTCTACCTCGACCAGGGCGCCGAAGCCGTGGCGATCAAGCTCGGCCCGGACGGCGCCTACTACCGCACCCAGATGGACCAGGGCTTCGTCGCCGCCGTGCGGGTGGACAAGGTGGTCGACACCGTTGGCGCCGGCGATGGCTTTGCCGTGGGCATGATCAGCGCCCTGCTGGAAAACCTCAGCTTCCGCGAGGCGGTACAGCGCGGCAACTGGATCGGCAGCCGCGCCGTGCAAAGCCGTGGCGATATGGAAGGCCTGCCCACCCGTTCAGAGTTACCCGCTCGATCCGTTGCCTGATTCATTCCCTGTTGCCACAACTACAACAAGCTCAGGAGCAACCCCATGGACACCGTGAAACTCGCCACCCGTCGTTGGTGGTACATCATGCCCATCGTTTTTATCACCTACAGCCTGGCGTACCTGGACCGCGCCAACTACGGCTTCGCCGCCGCCTCCGGGATGGCCGAAGACCTGATGATCACCCCCGGCATGTCGTCGTTGCTGGGGGCGCTGTTTTTCCTTGGCTACTTTTTTTTCCAGGTACCGGGGGCGATCTATGCGCAGAAGCGCAGCGTGAAAAAGCTGATTTTCGTCAGCCTGATCCTGTGGGGTGGCCTGGCCACCCTGACTGGCGTGGTCTCCAACGCCTACATGCTGATCGTGATTCGCTTCATGCTCGGCGTGGTGGAAGCGGCGGTGATGCCGGCGATGCTGGTGTACCTGTGCCACTGGTTCACCCGTGCCGAACGCTCGCGCGCCAATACCTTCCTGATCCTCGGCAACCCGGTGACCATGCTGTGGATGTCGGTGGTGTCAGGCTACCTGGTGCAGCATTTCAGCTGGCGCTGGATGTTCATCATCGAAGGCCTGCCGGCGGTGCTGTGGGCGTTTATCTGGTGGAAGCTGGCGGATGAGAAGCCGGCCCAGGCCAAATGGCTGAGCGACGCCGAGAAACAAGACCTGGAAAGCGCGCTGGCCGCCGAACAGGTGGGCATCAAGGCGGTGAAGAACTATGCCGAGGCATTCCGCTCGCCCAAGGTGATCATCCTGGCCCTGCAATTCTTCTGCTGGAGCATTGGTGTGTACGGCTTCGTGTTGTGGCTGCCGTCGATCCTCAAGCAAGGCTTGCAGATGGACATGGTCGAGGCCGGCTGGTTGTCGGCGTTGCCGTATCTGGCGGCGGTGATCGGCATGCTGGTGGTGTCCTGGGGCTCGGACAAACTGCAAAAACGCAAGCGCTTCGTGTGGCCGCCGTTGCTGATCGCCTCCATCGCGTTCTACGCGTCCTATGTGCTCGGCGCCGAACACTTCTGGTGGTCGTACACCCTGCTGGTGATTGCTGGCGCGTGCATGTACGCGCCCTACGGGCCGTTTTTCGCGATTGTCCCGGAAATCCTCCCGGCCAACGTCGCCGGCGGTGCCATGGCGCTGATCAACAGCATGGGCGCCCTCGGTTCGTTCAGCGGTTCGTACCTGGTGGGCTATCTCAATAGCAGCACCGGCTCGCCCGGCGCCTCGTACCTGCTGATGAGCGGCGCGTTGCTGCTGTCAGTGGTATTGACGATTTTTCTCAATCCCGGTGCCAGTGACCGCACACCGGCGCCCAACCTGGAATTGAAGGTAAAGACCGCATGAAAAAGTCTGTCGTGTTGTACAAGAAACTCTCCGCGCCGTTGATGGCCCGCCTGCATGAACAGGCCGATGTCACCCTGATCGAAGCCCTGGACGAGACCGGCCTGGCCAAGCTGCGCGATGCCCTGCCGACCGCTCACGGTCTATTGGGTGCCAGCCTGCGCCTGGACGCCACGCTGCTGGACCTGGCGCCACGACTGGAAGCGGTGGCGAGCGTGTCGGTGGGCGTCGACAACTACGATATCGACTACCTCACCGGGCGCGGCATCCTGCTCAGCAACACCCCGGACGTGCTCACCGAAACCACCGCCGACACCGGCTTTGCACTGATCCTGGCCACCGCCCGGCGTGTGGTCGAACTGGCCGACATGGTGCGCGCCGGCCAGTGGAGCAAGAATATCGGCCCGGCGCATTTCGGCAGCGATGTGCACGGCAAGACCCTGGGTATCATCGGCATGGGCCGCATCGGCGAAGCCCTGGCCCAGCGTGGGCATTTCGGTTTCGGCATGCCGGTGATCTACCACAGCCATTCGCCCAAGCCCTTGGTGGAAAAACGCTTTGGCGCGCAGTACCGCAGCTTGAACGATCTGCTGCAACAGGCCGACTTTGTCTGCCTGACGCTGCCACTCACCGCTGAAACCGAGAAGTTGATTGGCGCCGAACAATTCGCGCTGATGGGCCCGGACACGATCTTCATCAATATCTCGCGGGGCAAGGTGGTGGATGAGGCGGCGCTGGTGGAGGCGTTGCAACAACGCACGATTCGAGCGGCGGGGTTGGATGTGTTCGAGCAGGAGCCGCTGGATCATGGCTCGCCGTTGTTGCGCTTGAACAATGTGGTGGCCACGCCGCATATCGGCTCTGCCACCCATGAGACGCGGGAAGCCATGGCGACGTGTGCGGTGGAGAATCTGTTGCAGGCGCTGGCGGGTGAAAAACCGAAAAACCTGGTGAACCCAGGCGCCTGGAAGCAATAGTTTCTGACACCACACAGGGCAAATGTGGGAGGGGGCTTGCCCCCGATGGCGGTGTATCAGTCAGCCAATGTCTAGCGGACACATTGCAATCGGGGGCAAGCCCCCTCCCACCTTTTGACCCTATTTCAGGTCAGATAACGAACCGCGCCACCATCCCATTCAGGTCCACCGCCAACCGCGACAGCTCATGGCTAGCCGCGCTGGTCTGGTTGGCACCCGCCGCCGACTGGGTCGCCAGGTCGCGGATATTGACCAGGTTGCGGTCCACCTCACGGGACACCTGGGCCTGTTCTTCCGAAGCGCTGGCGATCACCAGGTTACGCTCGTTGATCAGGCTGATGGACTGGGTGATCTGCTCCAGGGCCACACCGGCGGCGCGGGCCATTTCCAGGGTGTCCTGGGTGCGCTGGTTGCTCTGTTGCATGGACTGCACGGCTTCACCGGTGCCGTTCTGGATACCGGCGACCATTTTCTCGATTTCCTGGGTCGACTGCGCCGTGCGGTGGGCCAATGCCCGCACTTCGTCGGCCACCACCGCAAAGCCACGCCCGGCCTCACCGGCACGCGCCGCTTCGATGGCCGCGTTGAGCGCCAGCAGGTTGGTCTGCTCGGCAATCGCGCGGATAACGTCCAGCACCTTGCCAATGTCACGGCCTTGGGTGGCCAGGCCTTCGATCATCGCGGCAGTGTTCTGCACGTCCTGGGTCATGGTCTGGATCGCGCCGACGGTTTCCACTACACGGTCGCGCCCTTCCCTTGCCGCCTGGTTGGACTGGGTCGACGCCTCGGAGGTGGACACCGCGTTGCGCGCCACTTCTTCCACCGCCGCCGTCATCTCGTTGACCGCCGTGGCGGCCTGGTCGATTTCATTATTCTGTTGCTGCAGGCCCTTGGAGGCTTCCTCGGTGACCGCGCTCAGCTCTTCAGCGGCAGACGCCAGTTGCGTGGCCGACCCGGCAATGTGCTGGATGGTCTGGCGCAGGTTGCCTTGCATGGTCGACAGGGCGTTGAGCAAGCGCGCCGGTTCATCCTTGCCGTTGTCTTCAATGGTCTTGGTCAGGTTGCCACCGGCGATGGTTTCGGCCACTTCCACGGCTTTGCGCAAGGGGGCGACGATACTGCGGGTGAGCAACCAGGCCAACAACACAGTAAGCAATGCCGCTGCAACCGAAACCGCAATGACGCCCGTGATAGCGCTGTTGTAACTTTGCCCGGCGTCCTCGTTGGCTTGCTTGGCATCCGCCGCATTGATGGCGATCAGCTTGTTCAGTTGCTCGCCCATCTGGTCGGTGCCGTCCTTGATCCGCGTGTTGATCAGGGCACGCATGTCATCGACCTTGTTCTGCTTGGACAGCGCCAGCATTTCGGCCTGGGCCTTGAAATAGTTGTCCAGGGTGGCCGTGAACGTTTTGTACAGAGCGGCCTCCTCCGGGCCGGCCGGCATGGCGGCGTAACTGGCCTGGGCGGTTTTGACCTTGTCGGCCAGCACGCCCATGCGCACTTCAGCTTCCTGAAGGCCAGCCGGTTCACGGTTGACCAGTACGCGGAAGGAGAGAATGCGCAGGCGCAGCACGTTTTCAGTGATCACCGCCAGTGACGTCACGCTGGGTAGTTGGTTGGCACTCATGTCCACCGAGGCCTGGCGAATCAGCGTCATACGGTTGACCGCAAACACCCCCAATACAACCACCAACACAGCAATAAACGCGAAACCAAGAGAAGCGCGAGGAGCGATATTCAGATTACGGAGGGACATAGGGGTGCTCTCAGAAGTAGTGTTTGCGAGCGTCCCTGCCGCGAAACGATCCGTCAGCGTCAACGCGCTGCTCGGACCTTGGTCACCACTGTTGTCGTTAGTATGTGGGCCTGACCACGCTATCGGCTGGTGCTATGGTTTCCCGCAGGGGGCTTTATAAATATTTTTTTACACTTCTGACGACAGGCAGTTTCTGGCATCCTGCGCCTCCATTTTCTGACCCGAGCCCGCATTTTGTCTGACGCTCAAGCTCCGCGCCCCCGCTATAAATCCGACCTGATCTACGGCCTGGAAGACCGCCCGCACTTCACCGCCGCGATATTTGCCGCACTGCAGCATGTGTTGGCGAGCTTCGTCGGGATCATCACGCCTACGCTGATCGTCGGCGGCGTGCTGGGCCTGGAAAGCGAAGTGCCGTACCTGGTGAGCATGGCGCTGTTCGTGTCGGGGCTCGGCACCTTTGTGCAGGCGCGCACCTTCGGCCCGATCGGCTCGGGGCTGTTGTGCCTGCAGGGCACCAGTTTCTCGTTTATCAGCGTGATTCTCAGCGCGGGCTTCATGGTCAAGGCCCGGGGTGGCGGCACCGACGAGATCCTCTCGACGATCTTTGGCATCTGCTTTTTCGCCGCTTTCATCGAGGTGGTGCTCAGCCAGTTCATCGGCAAGCTGCGCAAGCTGATCACCCCGGTGGTCACCGGCACCATCATCACGCTGATGGGCTTGTCGCTGATCAAGGTGGCGGTCACCGACATGGCCGGCGGTTTTGGCGCCAGCGACCTTGGCGCGGCGAGCAACATGGGCCTGGCGGCGCTGGTACTGCTGACCATCGTGGTACTCAACCGCTTCAATAACCCGTTCCTGCGCCTGGGTTCGATCGTGATCGGCCTGACCCTGGGCTTCGTCGTGGCCTGGCTGCTGGGCCGCGTGGACATGGCGGCGCTGCCCGAGGTGCCGTTGATCAGCGTGCCGGTGCCGTTCAAGTACGGTTTCTCGTTTGACTGGGTGGCGTTTATCCCGGTGGCGGTGATCTTCCTGATTTCGCCGCTGGAAGCAGCCGGTGACCTGACGGCCAACTCGATGATTTCCCAACAGCCGGTCAAGGGTCCGCTGTATATCAAGCGCATCAAGTCCGGGCTGCTGGCCGATGGCCTCAACTCGGCGATGGCCGCCACCTTCAACAGCCTGCCGATGGTGACCTTCGCCCAGAACAACGGCGTGATCCAGTTGACCGGCGTGGCCAGCCGCTACGTGGCGTACTTTATCGCCGGGCTGCTGGTGCTGCTGGGGCTGTTCCCGATGATCGGCGCGGTGCTGCAACTGATGCCCAAGCCGGTGCTGGGCGGTGCCACGCTGATCATGTTCGGCACCGTGGCCGTGGCCGGGATCAAGATCCTTGCCGAAGCCGGGCTGCACCGGCGCAATGTGCTGATCGTGGCGATCTCCCTCGGCATGGGCCTGGGGGTCGCCGCGGTGCCGGAAGTATTGCGCGAGCTGCCCAAGGCGCTGCACAACATCTTCGAGTCGCCGATCACCGTGGGCGCTTTCTGTGCAATCCTGCTGAACATTTTCCTGCCGGAAGAGTTCATAGAGCTGGAAGAAGATGAATTTGATCCGGAGTCCTCTACCCTCAAAGTGATGCAGGACCCGGACGTCACGAAATAGGAGCACCTTTGTATGCGCAGGCTCATGGTTGTATCGCTGTTGTTGCTGACCTTGAGCGCCTGTGCGCTGTTCCCCAACCGTGATCCGGTGAACATCAATGTGGTGGGCATCGAGCCGCTGCAAAGCCAGGACCTGGAAGTGCGCTTCGCCGTGAAGCTGCGGGTGCAGAACCCCAATGAAACGGCGATCGACTACAACGGCGTAGCCCTGGACCTGGAGGTCAATGGCCGGCCGTTGGCGTCGGGGGTGAGTGACCAGAGGGGCTCCATCCCACGTTTTTCCGAGACCGTCCTGATGGTGCCGGTGAGTGTTTCGGCATTTTCCGTATTGCGTCAGACCCTGGGCCTGAGCCAGACCCAGAGCCTGAACAACCTGCCCTACGTGCTGCGGGGCAAGCTGGCGGGTGGGCTGTTCGGCACGATGCGCTTTGTGGACCGTGGCACGCTGGACTTGCCCAATACCGCCACTTGGTAATCGACACGGCTCCCCACAGGATTCTGCTCAATCCGTCAGGTAGCGCACACCTGGCTTGGCGCGTTCGTCCACTACCAATTCGAAGACATCCGGCCGGGCGTAGTGGCCCACCACGTCATAGTCATACCGCGCGCGTACCAAATCATCCGTATTGATTTGCGCCGTCAGCAGCCCGGCTTCGCCCAGCAGCGGCCCGGCGAGAATGTCGCCCATCGGCCCGACAATCACGCTGCCGCCCGCAATCAACGGGCGCTCCGAAGGCCAGTTGGCCACCTCGATGCCCAACGCCCCGGGCGAAGCCTGCACCTGACAGGCACTGACCACAAAGCAACGCCCTTCATGCGCCACATGGCGCATGCTTACCTGCCACATCTCGCGCTCATCCACCGTCGGCGCGCACCACACTTCAACGCCCTTGGCATACATCGCCGTGCGCAACAACGGCATCATGTTTTCCCAGCACACTGCTCCACCGACCCGGCCCACTGCGGTGTCGATCACCGGCAGGGTCGAGCCGTCGCCCTTGCCCCAGATCAGCCGTTCGGTACCGGTGGGCATCAGCTTGCGGTGCTTGGTTACCAGGCCGCCCGCCGGTTCGAAATACAGCACGGTGCAATACAGGGTGCTGCCGCTGCGCTCGATCACACCAAGTACCAGGCTGGCACCGGTACGCGCCGACAGGCCGGCCAGCACCTCGGTTTCCGCGCCCGGTACATCGATGGCATTGGCAAAATAACGGGCAAAGGCTTCGCGGCCTTCCGGCAGGCGATAACCCAACTGTGTGCCGAAGGCCTCACCTTTGGGATAACCACCCAGCAGCGCTTCAGGCATCACCACCAATTGCGCGCCGCTGCGCAGGATCGCGTCCTCATAACTCAGGATTTGCGCCAGGGTTTCGGCCTTGCCGCCAGGCAAGGAGCCAATCTGCAAAGCGGCAACAGTAGACATGGGCATCCGGTTCACTCCATCAGTCGGGCTTGAGCAATCCCCTATAGGAGCGAGCTTGCTCGCGAAGAACGTCAACGACAACGCGTGCATCCTGGATAAACGCGGCGCCTGCGCGGTCTTCGCGAGCAAGCTCGCTCCTACAGGAAGATCGGGGTTGCCCATTCTCCCGCCAGCCTCGATCATGAATAAAGCCCACTTCAATGCTGAATGATATGAGCCAAATGAATATCGCCCAGGTCGATCTCAACCTGCTGAAAACCTTCGAAGCCCTGCACGACGAATCCAGCGCCAGTCGCGCAGCCTTGCGCCTGGGCGTCACGCAATCGGCGATCAGCGCGGGGTTGCGGCGCTTGCGCGAGGTGTATGGCGATCAACTGTTCGTGCGTACCGGGCGCGGCCTGGCGCCGACGTTGCGGGCCAACCAGTTGAAGCCGGTGATCAGTGAGGCGCTGGACCGCTGTCGGCAGAGCCTGGCAATGGTCAATCCGGATAACCAGCAGTATCAGGGCCGCTCGGTGGTGCTTGGGTTATCCGATGATTTCGAGCTGGCCTATGGCCGCCGTCTTATACAAGCGATTGCACAGCGTGCGCCCAAATTGCGGGTGATTTTCCGTCAGACCCACAGCCAGATCGTCGCCGGTGCCCTGCTCGACCGCACCCTGGACCTGGCTATTACCGCCGGCGGTTTTGCCCAGGGCAGGCTGAGCCGCCAGGTGCTGGGAGAAGGTGATTACCGCTGCCTGATCGATTCGGACCAGGCACACATCAGCCTGGACGAGTTCGTCACGCGCGAGCACATTCTGGTGTCGTCAGGCGGGTTTATCGGCATCACCGATGAAGGCTTGGCGGCGCAGGGCCTGAGCCGCCAGGTGTGTGCGTCGACCAGCCACTTTGCCGCGCTGCCCTTTTTGCTCAAGGGCAGCCAAGCGGTAGCCACCATTCCGGGGCATGCGGCACAGGCCATTGCAGAGATGACCGGCCTGCGCGTGTTGCCCTGCCCGCTGGCACTGCCGCGCTACCCGGTGGAGCTGGGCTGGCGTACCCAGGCGCAGCTTGATCCGTTGTTGCTGAAAGTGCGTGAAGCGATCGTCGCAAGCTTTACTTGTTGGCCGCCATCAGCTTGTTGACTTCGCTGCGCACCATGTTGGAGAACTCCGGCGGCGACATGCCGTCGAGCTCTGCGCGGACCCATTCGGCCCACTTGCCCTTGCGCTTGGCGCGCTCGCCGAACAAGCGTGCGGCTTCGCCCTTGGCCTTGCCCAGGTTGGTCTGCCACAGGTCGTAGAGGCGGGACTTTTCATCTTCCAGCTCGGCGCGTTCGGCGAGGGTCTTGTTGGCGAGATTGAAGCTCATGTTGATTTACCTGCTGCACAAATAGGCGACATCTTACACTGTAGGTCGAAATTTCCTGATCCGGATTTTGCTCAAGAACAGGCAGCGGCAAAAAAACTGCAACTTTTGCCGCTGGCCGATACTCCATTGTTCACTGTCACATTCACTCGCAAGGAGTCACACAATGGCCCGCAAAACCGCTGCCCAAGCCGTCGAAGACCAAATCAAGGACCAAGCCTTCAGCGAACTGACCGCGCTGATCGAAGAGTCAGACAAACTGCTCAAAAGCAGCGCCGCCCTGGTGGGCGAAGAAGGCGAAACCCTGCGTGAGCAGGTCGCCATCAAGCTCAAGCAAGCCCTGGACTCGGTGTCCAATGTGCGCGAACGCAGCAAGCCGGTGGTGGACGCCACCGAGACCTACATCGGTGGCCACCCATGGCAGACCGTGGCGATTTCCGCAGGTTTTGGCCTGGTGGTCGGCCTGCTGCTCGGTCGCCGCAACTAAGCAAGCAAGACGGGCTGCGCCAGCGGCGCAGCCCTGTTTAAAGTCCCGCGATCTCCTGCAAGTGTTCCAGCTCTTTGCGATCGATCTCGATCCCCTGCTCCTGCGACTTCGCCCGTGTGCGATGGCGCCGATCCCCCGGCAACCGCCGCAAACCCACCGCATGCATCTGCCGCACCAGTTCCTGGCTGCGCTCGGCGAACGCTTGCCCGGCGGTCTTGCTCGGGTCGATCACGATCAGCAACTGGCCGGTCCAGGGTGTGCGTGCGCCCGGGTGATCGGCCCAATTGAATTCGAAGGAGAAATTGCCGCCGGTCAACGCCGCTGCCAGCAACTCGACCATCATCGACAGCGCCGAGCCCTTGTGCCCGCCAAACGGCAGGAGTGCGCCACCTTCCAGGATCGCCTTGGGGTCCTGGGTCGGCTGGCCCAGGCTGTCAACCCCCATGCCCGGCGGCAGGCGCTCGCCTTTACGCGCGGCGATCTGTACATCACCGTGGGCAATGGCGCTGGTGGCTAGGTCAAATACAATCGGCAAGCCATCGGCGCGGGGTGCGGCAAAGGCGATGGGGTTGGTGCCGAACAACGGGCGGTCGGCGCCATGGGGCACCACACAGGTCATGCTGTTGACCACGCTCAGGGCCACCAGGCCTTCTTCGGCGAACGGCTCGACATCCGGCCACAGGGCGGCGAAGTGGTGGGAATTATGGATCGCCATCAGCGCAATGCCAGCACTGCGGGCTTTCTCCACCAGCAGCGCGCGGGCGGCTTCGAGCGCCGGTTGGGCAAAGCCGTTGGCGGCGTCCACGCGAACAAACCCTGAGGCGACATCCGTGACCACCGGCACCGCCTTGCCATCCACCCAGCCGCTGGCCAGGGTGCTGAGGTAACCGGGAATACGGAACACCCCATGGCTATGGGCGCCATCGCGCTCGGCACTGGCGCAGTTGTGCGCCAGGATCGCGGCCACCTCGGGGGAGGTGCCATGGTTCACGAAGACCTGATGAAGCAACGCCACCAGTTCGGTAAAGCCGATGCGGGCCGTAGCCTGCTCATGGACCTGTGACATCTGAAGCTCCGATTTTATGATTGGAAGGGGCAACCAGCGTGAAATCCAGGCCCACGATTAAACAACGCGGCCCGCGCATGCTGTCAACGTCTGTTTGTGCATCGGCCCCCACCGCTGCACTTATTTACCGCCGAGCCCGAACCGGCCGTCCTTACCCTGAGGCCTTCATACAATGACGGTGAGTATGCAATGGCCCGGGTCACCCCTCCCTACTTCTTCGATGAATTCCTGCTGCCCATAAAACGAGACGAACCCACACCGCGAGAACGTGCGCTGGGGTTGACCGTCAAGGACCTGGACTGGCTGCATCGCCTGTATTACGCGACCGACCACGCACGCCGAAACCCGGTGCACCAGGAAGCGCCCATGGTCGTGGAAAGCCTGCTGCTGGAAGTGAAGCAGAAACCGGACATTCCCCTCGCAGGGGCCTTCATCATGAGCCCCAGCCCCGACGGGCAAAAGGCACTGCTCTATACGCCCTATGACGGCCTGGAAGTGTTCGACAGCCGCGCCGACTTGCTCACCGAGATCACCGAGCGCCTGAAGGACCGCTCCCGGCGCGTCGACTTGCTGCGCTTGCTGTCGATTGCCCAGCGCGCAACCCTGGACGCTGCCAAAGCACCGACCGTGGCGGCACAGGCCATTGAAGGCCCGGTGATGGAACATCAGGAGCAGGCGATCCAGCACGCCCAATTGCACAACGTGCAAGGCATGCTCGACCAATTGCGCCGTATTCCCGGGCTGTCAACGATGCTCGACACGTCCCTGGCCGTCATGGCGCGCGCCTACTTCCCCAGCCTCGATCACCGCGATACACGCATGAACAGCTTTGCGCTCAGTTACATAGCGCCTACTGCCGACCCGCAATGGCTGGCCTCCGTGCCGTTGAGCGAGGCCTTGCTGCACTATTACTTGAAACAGACCTGGCCCATCGGGCAGACGCGCACCTTTACCCATCCCAAACAGGTCACTTCGGGCTGGACGCCGACCCAGGTGGCCGAGGATCAGCGTCGCTGGGAAAGCGTGGTGGAGCAGACCGCGGGCATCCTGTCGAAACTACTCGGCAGCCTGTTGCAGACCTACTGGAACGAAGACTTCAACAGCGACCGTTCCCGCTTGGGGCTGGTGGCCCAGACCCTCAGTGACACGTTCCGCGCCGACCTGTTGCTCAAGCGCCAACAAGGCATCCTGAGCGCCGAAGACAGCCAGCAATTGCTGGCCATGTTTCTCCCGGACGCGGCAGCGCGCACCGCCCATGCCGAGAACCTGCGCGTCGAAAAGATCCGCGTCAGCGCGCCCTCCCAGCACTATGTCGACCTGGCTGGCACACTGATGATCAGCAATAGCCACGCCTACCTGTACACCCAGACCCGCGGCTTGCAGGTGCTCAAGAACATGGAGGATCTGAACGCCACCTTGATCAGCATGCTCAAGGCCAGCGGGCATGAGGACGAGTTACTCAATTTCCTGTCCCTGGATGAACGCAATGTGCTGCTCGGCCTTGACCCGCTGCAGATCATCGGGGTGCCCATATCCGGCGATATTTTCACTGAGCTGGCCGAGGACATTACGGCCAAGCAACTGAGCAACATGGAGTACGCCTTGGGCCTGTACCGTCGCAGCGACGGCCAGGTGAACCTGGAAGCACTGCTGGACTGCGCCCTGGATGTACGCGGCCTGATCGACCATCGCCTGCACACGCAGGACGCCGGCGGGCGCTGGAGCCTGCACCCCATTACCAGCAGCAATGGGCGCCCATCCACGGTGCAGGCCGAACGCGCCAAACAACACTGGCAGCAGTTGAACACAGTTGAACAGGCACTGGCCTCGGACCGTGCGGCGCATCCGACACTCAGACGGTTGGCAGCCCATGCGCTGAATGCGGAGCTGGATAAACACCAACTTCCGTTGATGGCCGACGGGGTGAATATCAATACCTACGCGACCACCGCACAACCGCGCGAAGAACGTGCTCCCCTGCGCTCATTGAATATGGTCGAGCACTTCATCGAGCGCCTGGCGCAGGAAGCCGTTTCGGTCCCCGAATCGGCCACTGTCGGGTTCTACAGCGCACCCCGCAGCGGTATCGCTGAGCAGTTGAACAGCCTGACCACGACAACCTTCAACACAATCATCGACAGCGCGATGGTGACCTTCGCCAACCATGATGTACGCCCACTCCCGCAGATGTTCCTCAACAGTCATCGCGCTCACCTGCGGCACGCCCTGATGCTCGGGCTGCGCAGCGAGGCAGAACTGCGCCGGTTGGACAACACCCTCAGGCAGCGTGGCCAGGAAATGCTCGACACGGTGTTGCGCCCCGACAGCCTGGAGCGGGTGAAGCGCCACGCCTTGAATGGCTTTCTGCCAGACGCCTACGGGCTGACGCTGATGGTTGATGCCGACTCCCCCCCGCAGCCGTTGGCCAACTGCCTGGTGCTGACCGAACGCGGCGGCACCGACCCGCAGCGCTCCGGCCAGGCGGTGCTGTGGACGCCCCGCCGCGGTCATGAAGTGTTCAACTCCATACAGCACCTGCGCGAAACCTTGCAAAAACGCCTGCAAGACACCATCCAACGCCTGCCCTTCCTGGAAAACCTGCCGAATCGCCTGCGCACGCCGCACCAGGCCTACACCCTTGGCCCACTGCAACGTATCGACGACGACCTGCTGGACAACCGCCTGCAAAGCCATACCGACACCCTCACCGATAACGTCGATGCGGTGCTGGCGATGAACCTTGGGGCGCGGCGCCTGCAGGACTATCTGGACGTGGTAATGCAGCAGGCGCTGCCCACCAACCTGCCCAGGGCCATACAACTGGCACGGGCCATGGCCAACCAGCAGGCGCTGCCGGTGTGGCTGGGGATGGCGGCGCCCGATGAGCAGATCCTGCACGCCGAATTGCTTGAGCAATATCGCGTCAGCGCACCGGATGAACAGGATTACCTGCACGGCATCACACCGCTGAACGAGCAGGTCAGCGCTGCATTGGTCACGCTGCTGGAAGCACGTTTCCCAGGCCTGGGACTGCACCCCGACGACATCCTGGTCCCGATCCGCAAGGCGCTGAACGGCAACACCCAGAGCCTGACCGACTTTGCCCAGCGTCACCTGCCCGACCTGCAGGCCGATGAAATCCATCCACGCTCGCGCACCGCGACACCCTTGCCCGCGACGCTGGACGGCACAGCGGTGGTACAACTGGTGCAGCAGTTGGATCTCAAATCGGTGTATCAGACGTGGCTGACCACCCATCTGCAGGCCACGGACAAAGACGCACAAACACGCCGGCAACGCTACTGCCGGCAGCTGCCCTGGCAGTTGCTGCAATACGCCCACGAGGAGAAGCTCGAAGAACGGATTTCCGCCACCGCCTGGGGGTTTATCCAACAGGTCTTCGACATGCCCGACGCGGTCGCCCGTGCGCAAGTCAGTGGCGTGACAGCGTGCATTCGCCCCTTGCGACTGGTCGCCACGGCCGGCGCGTCGGTGGCCGAGGTGCAGGGTGTCTACCTGATCGGGCCGCAGACCAATGCCACAGGCCCCTGGGTGTTATACGCGCCCTACAGCCCGCACCATGTACTGCGCGAGTACGCTCGGGAAGAAGACTTGCTGAGTGAACTCACCACCCCAGGGCACTTGCAGGAATGGGTTCTCCAACAGTTGGACCCGCCGCACCAGGCCACCTACCGAAACCTGCTGGCGCAGCATCGGCGCGACACGGCGGACATTCGGCTGGGGTCTGCTCGCATCCTGGGCAATATTCTCATGCGCCTGTTCAAGGACAACGTCGTACTGCTGACGAAAATGCTCGCCTGTCAATTCGACAAGCAAGGCGCGGCGCAATGGGGAGTGGTCGGTCGCCTGCTGCACAAGGGGGTTCCGAATGCGCTGACCTTCATGGCCGGCAAGCTCGCGTACCCATTGGTGGTGTGGCGCAGCTACAAGCTGTTCAAGGCCTCGAGTGAACACTTGCAACAACATCGCTGGGGCGAGGCACTCAGGACCTTTGTCGGCGGCGTGGCCGAATTGGCGTCCTTGCGCAAGGCGCTCAACCGGCTATACCCGGACAGTGAACCTGCGACCACCTTTGATGACAATGACTGGACGCAGGCCTCTGCGACTACCACCCTCGCCACGCTGGATATCACCGCCCCGCAGCGCACCCACCTGCTGGCGTTCGAACAACACGAAGTCGCCCTGACGGACCTGAGGCACGACCCCAAGACCCAGGTCTATCACGATGTGGACACTGGCCGGGACTACGTGCCGGTGGCAGGCAAAGTCTACCCGGCGCGAAACGCCGGTACCCACTGGCGTATCCACCGCGATGAAGAGTCAGGGCCTGGGCTGGCGCTTACGCCGTCCAAACAATGGGTGCTGGATTTGCGAAACCGTGATCCTCGTTTCGGCAAATCGATGTCGCGGTTTGCCGGCCGGGCCGCGACTCGCATGGGGGAATGGGGCTCGATCAATATCGAAGCGGTCGGCATGACGCAGATCGCCGCACTGTCCAGTTGGAAAGCCCAGTGCATCAACGAGGCGCTCAACGTCACCACGTACTACGCGGTGACCTGCAAACGCAACATCCTCAACTTCGCGCTCACGCGCGACCCGCTGAGCCGGTTGGGCCGCTTTTTTACCGAGCTGTTCGGGGTTCATGCCTTGACGCCCGATCACGTCGGCAAAGTGGAAACACGGATCGATGAGGTGTTGAACGAACTGGTGAACCCCACGTTGATCAATCCTGACTCGATACGCTTTGTCACGGGGACCGCGCGCTACAGCCCGGAACACTTGATTGCCTTCACCCTGCCCGACGACATCGACAAAAAAATCTATTTGCTCGACCGTTTTTTTGCCCCTGATCTGGACATGTACCAGAACCGCCTGAATGCGCCGTTCAACATCATGGCCCACGCACGCGCCACGACCTTGATCCACGAGTTGACCCACCTGGTGTCTGACTCTGAAGACTTGGCCTACCTGGACAGCATGCGGCCGTTTACCGACCTGATCAATGTGCAATCCCCGCGTGGCAGGCAACTCCATGCCGAACTGGATCATTTGCGCTTGAACGCCCTGTCTACCCAGACACCCGGCGTCATCTTGTTCAAGGTCTGGGACGATTACGCGCAGCAATTCGAAGAACTGGGCAGACGCCACGCCTCCCGGACCGCACGCACCCGGGTGTTGAACATCACCGGCGCCAAGACACTCGACGATGCGCGCCAGGTATTCATGAGTGACGACAGCAAACGCATCAACATCATCCTGGCCAACGCCGATTCAATCGCCTACATGATCACTCACCTGGGTCGAGAACTGGACCCGGGAGCCTGAGCAGCCCCCGGGTGGATATCAGTCTTTCTGATCGCGAATGACGTTGCTCGAAGCCCCATCTATGCGGGCTTCGTACACCACGCCATCCGCCTTGCGGCCCTTGACTTCCCAATAGCCGTTATCATCGGCTTCGGCGCCGTAGACCTCGACGTAACCGGCCTTGGTCTTGGCCACCTCGATGGCTTTTTCAATGGTGATCCAACCGGCGCCCGGGCGGTCGGCCATGGCGGCGCCGGCGCTGAGCAATGCGGAGGTTGCACACAGGGCGATTAATGTTTTCTTCAGCATTTTCGTACTCCATTGGTGGTAATGACTGACACGTGTCCTGAAATTTTTAGGCGCATCCAAACGAGAATAAGTTCCAATTGATGTGCAATCGCCATGATGGCTGTTCTCGCCGTCCCTTCCAGGAGGTTAGAATGTGCGAAATCAGGACGAGTTAATGAGCGAAAAAGCCCTTTCAGAAGCCGAATATGACGCTATCACCGACGCCGCCGCGCATTGGTGCATGCGCCTGCATGCGAGCGATTGCACGCCCGGCGAACGTCAGGCCTTTGCCCAGTGGCATGATTCGCACCCCCTGCACGCCTTTGAATACGCGGCGATGCTGGAGATCTGGGACGTCGCCGACCACCTGCCGCGCAGCGACACAGCGCCGGTGGTGGTGCCATTCAAACCGCGCAGCCGTTTGCGCACCTATGCGGTGGCAGCGGCTATCTGCCTGGCCGCACTGCCCCTCGCCGCCTTTACCGGCTGGCAAGCCGGCTGGCTGCCGAGTTCCTATGAACGGTTCGATGCTGCCAAAGGCCTGCGCCAAGTGACGCTCGGCGACGGCAGCCAGGTGGAACTCAACCTGGGCACCGAACTGGTCTACAGCAACTACAAGGACCAGCGCCGCGTCACCCTGAACAAGGGCGAGGCGTTCTTCAAGGTCAGCCATGACAGTGCGCACCCGTTTGTCGTGCACGCCGGCGCGGGCCAGGTGCGCGTGACGGGTACCCAGTTCAACGTCTGGAAATATGAAGACCAGGTGCGGGTGATGCTGCTTGAAGGCTCGGTGCAGATCAGCAGCGACCAGGTGCACGGCAGCGTCCCCCTCACCCCTGGCATGCAGGCCAGCTATCAACAGGGCGATGCCACGCCCCGTGTGCAGGCGATCAGCCCCAACGACACAGCACTGGCCTGGCGCCAGGGCAAGCTGATCCTCGACAACCTGGCCCTGGCCGATGCGTTGCCGCTGATCAACCGCTACCTCAGCAAACCGGCGATGCTGGCCGACGCCAGCACCGGGGCGATTCGCATCGGTGGCATCTACAACATCAACGAGGTCAGCAACCTCATCCCCTCCCTGCCCAAGGTTTTGCCGGTCTACCTGACCCAGAACCAGGACGGCAATCCCGTCCTCAATTCCATTCCGCGTAAAGCCCCCAAAGGCTGAGCCTGTTGCGTCGTGCTTTAGGCTTCGTTGCGCCCGCACTGTCCATTTTTTTTACACACACCGTCCCTGGATCGCCCGTGCACAGCGGATTCATCGTTTCGTCATGCACGGTGTTACAGCGCTGATACAACGGGGTGAAGCGGTTGTGCAGTGGCTGGAGAGCCGGGGCTTTGATGGCGGTTGTCTCATGGCTGATACAGCACGGCCATCATTTTGCCTTGCAGTTATCGCAAGCCTTTGAAAAACAGTAATAAATCAAAAGCGGCACGGCTTCTGCTCTTTCCCTGACAACGCTGTTTAGGGTCAGCGTGAAGAATAAGGAATGCCGCCGTGATCACACTCACTCAAGGTTCGATGAACGTACTGCTGGCCAGCTGTGTACTCAGCGCCAGTATCAGTCTTCCAGCCCTGGCAGGTGACGGTGTGATCGTGACGGGCCGCGACGTACAGGGCCATATGTATGGCCGCTCGTCCTTTGGCCCGGATCCTTACCCCCAGACCGCCAACGCCAATCCCAGCCGAGAAATCAACAGCGCCCTGTCGGGCGAGTTGAGCGACCGTGACTTCGGCGGCGTCAGCAGTGGCCTGGGCATCACTCGCACCGCCCTCCAGCCCAACAGCAACCTCACCGGCTTGAGTGCCACGCAAAACGGCATGTCCACGCTGGGAGCAGGCGCAGCAGCCAGCCGCTCGGGCGGCAGCGGCAGCATGGGTGGGCAGATCAGCGATTCGATTCAGCGCGGCATGGCGCCCCTGAACAATTTGGGCGGCATGCTGGGGGGCAAACCATGAAACGCTCCCTGTTCATTCTGGCCATGCTGGGCAGCGCCGTGGCCCTGGCCGACAACAGCGCCGTGATCAACAACAGCGGCAAGGACTACACCGGCAACCTGATGATCAACCAGGCGGCGGGCAACCAGCAGCAAACGGCGAACAACCGCGCTGTCACGCTGGGCGGCCAGGCCACCACCGGCAATATCCAGAGGATGGACGGCAAGGTCGATCCTGCCCTGAACGCCAAGGCGGCGATCGAGGGCACTTCTTTTACCAATGGCAACGGCATGTTGGGCGTCAACCAGTCCGCCGGGGCCAATAACCAATTAGTCAATGCCGTGCGGATCAGCGTCAATCCTGGCCCGCAAGCCATCGACGACAGCGTCCTGTTGCAACAGAACACGACGACGCTGGCAACCGACTCAGGGCTCACCCCCACCACTGGCAGCCGCCAGGTCGTCACAAGCGACCAGGCCTTCACCGGCAGCCGAGGAGTGATACAGGTGAACCAGAGTGCCGGGGTGGGGAACCGAGTGGCTAACACCCTGGGCATCACTATCAAGTAACAGCTTGGTAGCACTAGCTAGACCGTACCAACACTTAACCAACTAATTAGAAGCAAGGAGAAACACCATGAAACCTCAAATGGCTCTGAAACCAATGGTTTTCGCGCTCGCTGCACTCATGGCTGCTGCAGCTCAAGCAGGTGGTGGCGGCTGGCATCCAGCGCCTCAACCTACCGGTGTGGTTGCCTCCGTGGTTACGGACGTACAAAACAGCATCGGCAACAAGTTCGATGACACCAAGACCGAAAATAACGCGTCTAACGACAACTCGGTGAACGGCAACAGCGGTAACGTCGGCGTTAACGTTCAATCCGGCAGCGGCAACCAAGCTGACAACTCTGGCGCGATCTCCAGCGCCAAGGGCGACTTTGCTACCGTTTTCGCGGTAGTCGATGTCAACCAAAACAGCGCGCTGAACAACTTCATCAACAAGGGCACTCAAAACAACGCCTCCGTGGATAACGGCATCAACGGCAACTCCGGCAACGTGGGTTACAACGGTCAAGCCGGTCAAGGCAACCAAGGCAAAAACAACCTGGCGATCACCACAGCTGATGGCAAAAACATCGCAGCGGCCGCCAATACCGAGCAAAACTCGCTCGCCAACAACTACCTCAACACGGCGGCTACCAGCCACGGCTATGGCTATGGCGGCAAACCTCAGTATGTCTCCAACAACTCGAGCCTCGACAATTCGGTTAACCGCAACTCCGGCAACGTAGGTGTGAACCTGCAATCCGGCGCCGGCAACCAGGGCAGCAACAGCCTCTCTGTAGGCCAAGGCTGCAGCGTTTGCGGCAGCGGCGTGCGCTTCTGATCCAACGGGGCCTTGGCAACAAGGCCCTTTTTTATTCCAGTGTCCATTAGGTCAGCCGATCATGCGCCTCGCGACCCTCACCCTCTTGATGCTGCTCACCGGCCCGACCTGGGCAGGCACCATGGCGATTTCCGCCATGCCTGGTGGCGCAGTCATCTACAAGAAGGTCGAGAGCATCCGCGAACGCCGCTTCGCCAACCTGGTGGAACAGAAAACCGATTTCAGCTGCGGTGCCGCGGCACTCGCAACCATCCTGCGCCAGGGCTATTGGCTCGACGTCGATGAAGACCACGTGATCAAAGGCATGCTGGTCAATGCAGACCAGGACCTGGTTCGCACCCAGGGTTTTTCCATGCTGGACATGAAGCGCTACCTCGAAAGCATCGGCATGCGGGCCAGGGGCTACAAGATTTCGCCGGACACCCTGGTGACCGTGAAAATCCCCGTGGTGGTGCTGCTGGAGATTCGTGGCTACAAGCACTTCGTGGTGTTGCAACGCGCCGACAAGGACTGGGTCTACATCGGCGACCCGGTGCTGGGCCACAAGCGCTATTCGCGCGACGACTTCGTCAAGGGTTGGAACGGCATCGTGTTCGCCGTGCTGGGTGAAGGCTACGACAAGGCCAACGCCTTGCTCGACCCGCCCACACCGCTGACCGCCAAGAACCAAGTCAATGAGTTCAGGCCCGTAGGCGATGCCGAGCTGATGGATTTCGGTTTCATCCAGAGCGACTTCTTCTAAGAAGCGCAATAAGGGGCAGGACGCTCCAGGAGCAGAAGATGAACACTTCCCGTTGGCTGACGGTCTTGTGTCTGGCAGCCTCAATGCCCGCTTATGCTTCATCGGCATTCAAGCCGATCGAACTCAAGGATTCGGAAATGGCCGAGTTGCGCGGCCGTTATGTGATGCCGGGGCGGATCATCAGCTTCGGTATTGTCATGAGCAGCACCTGGACCAATGCCGTGGGCGATAACATCACCGGCAAGGCCAGCATGCAAGTCGACTCATCGACCATTACGCCGCAGTTCTACGTGCAGACCACCGGTTCGACCGGTAACGGCACCAACCCGAGCACCGGCACCGGTAACGTCACCGGGGGCGCTGGCCTGGGCACCGGCACAGGCGTGACCCAGAGCGTACGCGCTGCCGGCGACAAAAACACCGCCTACAACAATGTCGGGATCAACGTCACTGAAAACGGCTTTGCACCTTCCAATGCCGCGCAGTCGGGGCAGGTGCTGGTGGCCGGCGGTACTGTCACCGGTGACAGCGCGGCAGGCCGCGTGAGCGTATCGGCCAACAATGGCGGCCTGCAGATGGCGATCCAGGCCAATCATAACCAAGGCAACAGCCTCCAGCAGATTGGTGGCGGCCAGGTGCTGCAAGGCACGGTACTGACCGGCAAAAGCAACTTCGTCAACAACATGACCCAGCTCAACGTGGTAATGAATAACGGATTGAACAACCCCGCGTTGAACTGCAACCTGGATCAACTCAAAGGCCTACGCACTCTCGGTTATTGAACTACGCTGACCCTCGACACTTTCGCATTAGAAAAGGACGGCTTATTTCATGCATCGATCGTTATCGCTACGTGCGGTGGTCTGTTTAAGTACGCTCTTGCCCGCATCCATGTTGTATGCCGCGCCAGACGCCGATATCGAGACCCTCAAACAGGAACTTCTGGAGCTCAAGCAGCGGTACGAAGTGCAGCAAAAAGCCCTGGCGGTGTTGGAGCAACGGGTGCGCCAGGTCGAGGACACGCCGGCGACACCAGCACCCAAACGCCTGGCCAAATCCCCGGCGGACTTTCAGAAAGCCAGCGGTGCCACCGTGGCAGGCACGGGAGCGGCGGCGGCCTCCGGCGGTGCGGGCGGTGGCGGCAGCTCCTATGGGCAGTCGCTCAAGGACGATTCGGCGCCTGCGCAAAGCGTGAGCAACCTCTATAACGAGGCCAGCGGCTTCTTCGGCAACGGCAAATTCAGCTTTGAAACCGGGATCACCTATGCGCGTTACGATGCGCGCCAATTGACGCTCAACGGTTTCCTGGCGCTGGACTCGATCTTCCTGGGCAATATCAACCTGGACCGAATCAAGTCGGACAACTGGACCCTGGACCTGACGGGGCGCTACAACGTTGACAACCGCTGGCAGTTCGATGTGAACGTGCCGGTGGTGTACCGCGAGTCGACCTACCAGTCGGGCGGCGCCGGCAACAATGCCAACGCCACCTCGGAAGAATCGGTGAGCCGTGACCCGACCATTGGCGACGTCAACTTCGGGGTGGCCTACAAGTTCCTCGACGAAACCCCCACCCTGCCGGATGCAGTAGTGTCGCTGCGCGTCAAGGCGCCAACGGGTAAAGAACCGTTTGGCATCAAGCTGGTCAGGTCAACCGCCAACGACAACCTGTATGTGCCGGAAAACCTGCCCACCGGTAATGGTGTCTGGTCGGTTACGCCAGGTATCTCGCTGGTCAAGACGTTCGACCCTGCGGTGCTGTTTGGCTCGTTCTCCTATACCCACAACTTTCAAGAGTCGTTTGACGACATCAGCAGCGACGTCAACCAGAAAGTCGGCGGCAAGGTCAGCCTGGGCGACAGCTTCCAACTCGGTGTGGGCGTGGCGTTCGCCCTGAACGAGAAGATGAGTATGTCGTTCTCGGTCTCCGACCTGGTGCAACGCAAGAGCAAGCTCAAGCCTAACGGTGGTGACTGGCAGTCGGTGGTGTCCAGCGATGCCAACGCCGGTTACTTCAACGTGGGCATGACCATTGCGGCGTCGGATAACCTGACGATCGTGCCGAACCTGGCGATCGGGATGACGGATGATGCGCCGGACTTTACGTTTAGCCTGAAATTCCCTTACTACTTCTAACCGGCCGCACCTGTAGGAGCGGGCTTGCCCGCGAAGAACGTCAACGATTACGCTCGGCAGCAGGATTGATGCGGTGCCTTTGCGTTCTTCGCGAGCAAGCTCGCTCCTACAGTAGTCAGTTTTCCGCACACAAGGAAAAGCCCCGCAACGATAAGGGTCGTTGCGGGGCTTTTCGGTTTACCCGCCCTAGCGGATCTGGTGTTTGTGCAGCAACCGGTAGAAGGTGGGCCGGGAAACACCCAGCACACGGGCGGCGACACTCAGGTTGTCACTGTGCCGGTCGAGCACATCGCACAGCGCCTGGCGTTCGGCGCGGTGCTTGTAGTCTTCCAGTGTAGCCATCGGCGGCGAAATTGCCTGTTCGGCCTGCAATCCCAGATCAACGGCCTCGATCTGGCGCCCTTCGGCCAGCACCAGGCCACGGCGCACGCGGTTGGCCAGCTCGCGTACATTGCCCGGCCAACCGTGTTTTGCCATCGCCACCAGGGCGCTCTCGCTGAAACTGCGTGGGCGGCGACCCGTCTCCTGGCTGTAAAAGCGCGAAAAGTGGTTGGCCAGCATCGCCACGTCACCATGACGCTCACGCAACGGCGCCGTCACCACTTGCAGGACGTTGAGCCGGTAATACAAGTCTTCGCGAAAAGCTCCCCTTTCGACTGCGGCCTCCAGGTCGACGTGGGTCGCGGCCAACACCCGCACATCCACGGGAATGGGCTGGCTGCCGCCGACGCGCTCGATCTGTTTTTCCTGAAGGAAGCGCAGCAGGTTGGCTTGCAGCTCCATCGGCAAATCGCCGATCTCATCCAGGAACAGCGTGCCGCCGTGGGCCGCTTCAATGCGCCCGACCTTGCGCTGATGGGCGCCGGTAAACGCGCCCTTCTCATGGCCGAACAACTCGGATTGGATCAGGTGTTCCGGGATCGCCCCGCAGTTGATCGCGACAAAGGGCTTGGCATGCCGCTGGGACTGGCGGTGCAGCGTCTTGGCCACCAGCTCTTTACCCGTGCCGCTGTCACCACGGATCAACACCGGTGATTCGGTGGGCGCCAGCTTTGATAGTAGTTTGCGCAGCTCACGGATCGCCCGGCTGTCACCCAGCAGCTCATGCTCCGGCTCATCCACCAGGGTGTGGCCCTTGCCGCGCAGGCGCGCCATGCCGAAGGCACGGCCCAGGGTGACCTGCACCCGGGCCACGTCGAAGGGCAAGGTGTGGAAGTCGAAAAACCACTCGCAGACAAAATCACCCACGTTCTGCAGGCGCAGTACATCCGGGCTGAGGACGGCAATCCACTCGGTGCCGCTGCGGCCGATCAACTCCTTGACTGCTTCGGGGCGCTCCAAGTGGGAGGGTTGCAGGCGTAACAGGCCGACATCGCAGGACCGCTCGCCAACCGCCTCCAATGGGCAACTGTCGACCGCCCAGCCGGCCGTACGCAAACCGGGCAGCAGGTCGTGGCAATCGTCACAGGGATCAACCACTAGCAACCGACGTTGAACGGGGGGCACACCCATGACTGTTCCTTGGCGTCAAAATTGTTAAAGTTATTTAGAAACAACGGTTTGTGACGCCTGCGGCTAACACTAGCAAGGTCTTGACGCACCGCTTGTACCGTTTCGCTATAAGTCGGGGCAAAAAGCCACTTCTGCGCGCCTTTGCCGAAATAGTTGGGTTATGCCGAGACTTTCATTCAGCTTTCAAAACAGCCGCTTACATGACGTCAATCACTAAAAGTTGAAAATAGTTGCTCTAACATGTGACCCGTACCCCGCCATCGTGCATCAGTACAAGTAACCCGCCGCACGGTCAGCCCAACCGACGGCAATCACTTGAATGGGCATTTAGAGAGACGACCCACATGAACGCCCCGCTCCGCATCAACGAAGCTCTTTTGATCGCAGACCGTGCTTTCCAACCCTTTCAGTGCGTGGCCTGGCATGACGGCAATGGCGCCCTGAGCCTGAGCGTCATCGACCGCACCAATACCCGTATCGGCAGCCGGCAACTGGATGCGCGCACTTATTCCAACCCCGCACAACTTGAAGACTTGCTGTTGCAGGCGCGTGCCGAGTTGGACAAGAGCGGCTATCAGTTGCAAGCCTGGGCCATGCCGAAGTAACTCAGCGCACCCTTGAGCTGACGTCTTCGCTAAAGAACACCGTTTCGGCAACTTCGTGATCAATGTTCGAGCGCAGAACATTGATCAGAAGTTCCCGGTTAGACGCGTGGTCTTTCATTTTTTGATAACCGATGTGCCGTTGTTCATAGCGTTTGAGATGCCCACGGATAAAGTGGTAACCAATAATGCGCGCAGCTTGGGTCCTATAGTGGAAGCGGGCCAGCCATAAGGGCCGACCGGTGGAGCTTTCGCGCACCGTAAACTCCCGAATCAACGGACGCGCCGACGGCAACTCCAGCATATCCACCTTCTTCGCCTTATAAGAAAGTTGCAGCAACCCTTCCGACGTCGGTGAATACCTTAAAATCATCCGGTCACGCATCACCGAGGCCTGCGCCATAAACTGAATAATCTCGTCATACAGCTCGGCGGGGGTGTGCTTGAAAAATGCCAGCAGGTCCTGATGCCTGGGCGAAACCGGCGCTACTTTGAGCGCGTCGATAAGCAGATCCCGTTGCTGGCTCATGCGTTTGATCGCGTTAATCCATTCGCCACGCGCCAGACGCGGCGACATCCTGGGCACGGATTCCAACTCGCAGATCAGCCCGTACTGGCGCCTGGCATCTCGCCACAGCCGTTGCGCCTCACCGCCGATTGTCTCCAAGGACTCGACGACGTCGACAGCCTCGGCCTGCGGCCGGACACTTGGCTGCATCGTCCATACCGGCGCCTCCTCGGTCCCCAGACGTTTGAAAGTAAAGGCACGTCGTTCATCGAACGGCTCCAGCAGGTCAAGGTATTCCTGTTTTGCATCAGGTACGGCTGGACTGCGTCGATTGCCGATCAGCGGTCCTTGCGTGACCTCATCAATCAACATCCCGGGGCTTTTGCGAACTGTGCCGGAAATTGCCTCCAGGTTAGCCTCCTCATACTGCCGATACAGCTCGATCAGCTCTTCCTCCACTGAACGTTGCAGTTCTTTGACAAAGGCGCGAAATCTCCCTAGCGCCTGGGGGACGACATACATTGGGAAGGGACTCAACTGGTAAGCCAGGCGGTGATAGGCCAGCACCAACGTATCCAGCACGTCATTGGCGACCCGCAACTGGTGATCCAGATTGAAACCGCCCTTGATATACAGCTCCCGATAGGAGAGCAGCTTCATGCTGCATAGCGTGCTGACCTCCTGAATCAGGTTCAGCGTTGCGTCCCTGACGACAGTCACCCGCCCATCAAAACATTGCAAGGCCAAGGTACGCAGGTGCAGTTCCCGCCACATCATGGACATGCGCCGACCCGCCCAGTCCGCCCAGTCCGCGCTGTCCAGCGCGGACACTGCGATATCCAAGGCCTTGCCGGTGCGCTTCATTTCTTCAAACTGCCGCTCGGCATCCTGGCACGCTTCAATCGCGTCCAGCTGTAACGTCGCGTAGTCGGGTAACCTGGCTGCAAAACCACGCCAGGTCTTGGCATCCAGAACCACGGCACTCAAGTTCTGTGCGTCGAACGTCTCAGCACCGAGTTGATCCTCATGGAGCAGCACCGCACGTTTACTGGCGAGCAACACCGCCCTGTTACGCCGGGCCTTGACCGCACCCGCGCTGAACCGGTTGTACAGCGCGCTGAACTCTCTGACCACTTTCAACCGCCGACGCCGGGTGAGTGCCTCCATCAAGGCAGTAGAACACCACAGCGTAGTGTCCGCCCTGGCCAACTCTTCCTCGATCAACTCCCGAGTTCCGGATTCGGCACTTCGCGCATTCAGCGCCTGCAGCGTCGTGGTGTCGGGGAAGTTCTGGTCTGCAAACTGCAGGACCAGTTTGTCGTACTCTTCATCGAGCGTCTTGCGTCGTTGCTCATCACTTTTGAGCTGCGCCAGCCGGTGTTTTTCCTGGTCGAGCGCGTCCTGAAAGTCGTGGGGCATTGCCGGCTCCGGCGAAAACGACCATTCTCCCTCGGTGCTGGGCACCACTTGCGGCCCCAGGCGGTTTACCAAGTCATCGTTCACCACGCGCGTGACGCCATCGTGCTCTTCAACCTTGAACATGTCCCCATCAATGCTTGCGTACAGGCTTCCACCCGCGCGGAACAGGCCGCGTTGCTTACCCGTGCTGATACGCTCGGCAAACGGCAGCGGCCTGACCTTGTACAGCGCCAACTCCGCCAAACGAATCACCGACAGCCGTCGGTACAAACCGCTCCACAACTGCTCCAGCTCAGGATCCCCCCGCACCAATTCCTCGGGACCGCGTACCGTTGGCAACTGCACCGTTGGCGTTCCGATACGACTGGTCTGCCCCCCTTCGGACAGATACTCCGGTGCCTCACTCCAGCTCATTTCAATGCTTTGCTCCAGATCGGCGCCCTGGGCCAGGTCGAGCAAATCATCCGCTTTTGATCGCCCAGCGACTTTGGTGGAAACACGGCCGCGACTGAGCAGCAGCAGACCGATATTCAACAACAGGTCCGCCACGCTGGAGACTTTGTCTTCGGCATCCTTGTCACCGATGGAACTGAGGTCCTGCACCACCGACCACGTCAGGAAAAGCCAGCCCAGCGCCCGCCCCGCGGGACCGCCGTAAAACGTCAGCAGCAGAAGCAAACCCACCCCGAACAGCCACTTGACCCAGTCCCAGAAGGCGTCGAGTTGGGAGGACGCCGAAGGCTGCGTCACACTCAAGGTGGTCTCAACACTGCTTTCGAACAGCGCTGCCAGATAGTCCCCCTCGACTTCCATATCGGCCAACGCGACCCCCTCGCCAGACCACAATGACTGGTTGAAGTCGACCCGCTCGAATGCAGCAAGACTCGGCGCAGTCAGGTCTGGCACCAGGTAGCGCGCCCGCGCCGACGCCGGCAACCAGGCCAACACCTGAAACTGCAACTGACCTGGGCTGGCGATGGCAGCCAGCAGCGCGTCTGCGGTGGCAAACTCGATGAACTTCACGTCGCACATCGGCCGGTAGAGGACCTGCGGGCCTTCGCCAAGGCTGCGCGGGCCGATGATGAACATGTTGCGCACTTCATCAGGCGCTTCCCCCACCGCCGGCGTGAAGGCTAAAGGACGCAACACCACCGACTCGGTTTCAGCCGTGCTCGGTTGAAAAATGGCCGCCACGTTCACATAGGCTTTACGGGAAAACGCCTTTGGGTACTTGAGGTGGTATTCGAGTGCCAGCATGGGCACTTGCAGGCGCAATTGCTCGATAAACCGCGCCTTGCGCCAGAGCAGTTCGCGCGGGTTGTCCTTGAATTTCTCTTTGATCACGCGACCGTAGCCACCCCGGACGTCCGCACGCCCAATCAGGCTTATCGCGTCACTGGGCGCGAGCCACACCGCCGGGTGGCCGGGGGCTGTCGTGAGTGTGACCCGGCTCGGATCAAGCGCCGTCAACGCCAACCATGAGAACTCACTGAGGGTCCAGCTGCCGTGGGTGTAGAGCGGCGGCAGCTGCCACAACAAACCGGGCTGCGCGTGCAAGTCACGCTCATCGAGTTCGATCATCACCTTGACGAGATCCGGATCGATCACTGGCCGGTCCGGATAGTCCTTGGCCAATTGTGCCGACAGCGCCTGGCGGGCGTAATCCAGCAGCGAGGGAACGCCTTCGTCAAACGGCCGCCAATCCGGTTGCCGAATCTGCTTGGCCAGGTCGATGGCGTAGCGGCTCATCTGCCATTGCAGGTCGACGGGAGCCTGCAACAGCCAGCCTGGGAGCGCATCACGCAGGCGCTGGATGAGCGCAGAGCCGATGGGGGCGCTGTCGAAGTCACGGGTGATCACCTCGACCGCACGCGCCAATACGTCCTGCGGCTCGGGTATTGAACGCACCAGCGGCAATACCGCCTTGATATCCGCCAATTGCTTGGCCAGGAAGGTCAGGCTGAAACTGTGAAAGATGTTCCCGGCCGGCTGGTACAGGCGCCACTGCATCGAGTGGCCTGGAGCGATTTCGCTTAACAGGTTGACCAGCCAATCACCCAGTTGCGCCAGGGAGTCGAAGCGCTGGATGCCCCTGGACAGGGTGAACAGCAACACGGTGGTACGTTCGCCGTGCTGCTTGACCAACACCAGCCCGCGCAGCATCTCCAGGTTCATCGCCCCCCGCTCGCCCCATTGATCGATGATATAGGCATGCCCATCGACCGGCTGGAAGCGCGAAGTCGACAACGAGCGGCTGACCAGGCTGATCACCATGTCCAGCTCTTGCCCAGCAAGCGAAGCGTGGGTCGCCGCATCCAACAGTGCATTCCTGAGGGTATCGGCCAGCCACAGGTAGCGAATGGTTTGATCGTTGCCCGGGCTCATCCAGTAATCCACCAGCGCTTCCTGGTAGCACTCGAGCAACAGCGGGCCTTGCTGATTGAGCACCTTCTCGATGTCACGCACCTCAACCTTCTGAGGCAGGGTCACACCCTGGGCATTCTGCGCAATGAGCTGGCCCTGGCTGAAGTCGATAAACTGCCCGGTGGCGCAACGCTCGATCAGGGCATCGGGCAAATTCTGCGCGTCGTGGCCTTCAAGCACGAAAGCATGGTTGTCATAGCGGTACACCGGTGTGAGCAGCATCGGCCCCGTGTGGTTGATCGGCAGCCAGTGATAGCGAGTAGGCAGGCTGTCCGCCATCACCCGCAGGGCAACCTCTTGCAATGAAGGCCGTGAGGCAAAGTAATCGAGGATTTTACGGGCAAGCTCAATGGCAAGCTCGCTGCGGGCAAACGAAGACGGGGCAGTCATGGAGGGTTCCTTGCTGATAAAACGCCCCGGGGTGCGGGGCGCAAGATTCAGCGTCCATTGTTGGCGTACTGCCCTGCCTTATCGCTGTAACTGTCTATCGTATGACTGCGGCCCCGTTGCGGTCGGCCAGGATAAACCGCTCTATCGCCTCAGCAGCGCCATCCTCGACGTTACTGCCAGTGACCACACTGGCCTGGCGCTTGACGGACTCTTGCGCCTGCCCCATCGCAATCGACAACCCGGCCACCTCAAACATCGCCGGGTCATTACCGCCATCGCCTATCGCCGCGGTCTGCTCCAGTGGTATGCCAAGGTGCGCAGCCAGGGTCTTCAGGGCTTCACCCTTGTTGGCCAACATCGCCGTCACATCCAGATAAACCGGTTGTGAACGCGAGACCTGGGCCAGCCCCTGTACCTTGGGCTGCAACTGCGCTTCCAACTCGACCAGCCGTTGGGTGTTGTTGCTCGCGGCGACGATCTTGTCGATCCGATCCAGGTAGGGTTCGAAACTCTCCACCACCACCGGCCCGTAGCCGAGGCCATCGGCTTCGCGCTGCACCATCGGCCCGGGCGGATCGCGACGCAGCCAGTCACCGTCGGCAAACACCCACACTTCCACGTCCGGCTCGCCCGAAAACAGCGCCAGGGTGACCAGCGCCGCTTCCGCCGGCAAATGGTGGGCAACCAGGATGCTGCCATCCGGGTTGATCAGCGTGCCGCCGTTGAAACCCGCTACTGGCACATCGATACCGAACGTTTCGATCAGGTGCAGCATCGCCTTGGGCGGACGCCCGCTGGCCAGGCTGAAAACCACCCCGGCGTCACGCAGCGCACGCACCGCGTCGGCGGTGCGCTGGCTGAGGTGGTGGTCCGGATGCAGCAAGGTGCCGTCCACGTCACTGAGGATAAAACGGATAGGATGAATCGCTGCATCACTCATCCGAGGCTGTGCCACGTGCGGCCATCTCGGGCCAGCAACGCGTCGGCAGCGGCCGGGCCGTCTTCACCGGCCTTGTAGGCCTGGATGCCGTCGTCTTCCTTCCACGCATCCAGGAAGGGTTGCACCGCGCGCCAGCCGTTTTCGATGTTGTCGGCACGCTGGAACAAGGTCTGGTCGCCGGTCATGCAGTCGTAGATCAGGGTTTCGTACCCGGTCGACGGTTGCATTTCGAAGAAGTCCTTGTAGGCAAAACCCAATTGGATATTGGCCATGTCCAGGGTCGGCCCGGGCTTTTTCGCCAGCAGGTCGAACCACATACCTTCATTGGGCTGGATCTGGATTTTCAGGTAGGTGGGCTTGAGTTCGTCGACCTCGGTGTCACGGAACTGCGCATAAGGGGCCGGCTTGAAGCAGATCACGATTTCGGTGTCGCGCACGCTCATGCGCTTGCCGGTACGCAGGTAGAACGGCACGCCGACCCAGCGCCAGTTATCAATCATCACCTTGAGCGCGACGAAGGTCTCGGTGCTGCTGTCCGGCGCCACGTTGGCTTCTTCCCGATAGCCCGGCAGTGGCTTGCCACCGATTTCACCGGCGGTGTACTGCCCGCGTACCGAATTGGCCCGCGCATCCTCCAGGGACCAGGGCCGCACGGCACCGATCACCTTGGCTTTTTCACCACGTACGGCGTCGGCACCAAAGGCTGCGGGCGGCTCCATGGCCACCATCGCCAGCAACTGGAACAGGTGGTTGGGCACCATGTCGCGCAGGGTGCCGGTTTTTTCAAAGAAATTGCCCCGGGTTTCAACGCCGACAGTTTCGGCAGCGGTGATTTGCACGTGGTCGATGTAATGGTTGTTCCAGAACGCCTCGAACAGCACGTTGGAGAAACGGCTGATCAGGATGTTCTGCACCGTTTCCTTGCCCAGGTAATGGTCAATACGGTAGATCTGCTTCTCGCTCATCACCTTGAGCAGGCAGGCGTTCAGCGCCTCGGCGGTGGCCAGGTCGGAACCGAAGGGCTTCTCGATGACCACGCGCCGGAAGCTGTCGTCGGTTTCCGTCAACAGCCCGGCGCTGCCCAGGCGCTGCACCACTTCACTGAAGAAACGCGGCGCGGTGGCCAGGTAGAAAACCGCGTTGCCGGTGCCACTGTCGGCGATCTTCTGGCCGATGTCGGCGTAGGTGCTGTCGTCGAGGAAGTCGCCCTCGACGTAGCTGATGCCCTTGGCCAGTTGCGCCCACAACGTTGGATCCAGGGCGTTATCGGCATTGCCCTTGACCTTGCTCGCGGCTTCGGTGCGAATGAAGTCTTCGAGTTTCTTGGCGAAGTCGGCGTCGCTGATGGCGTTGTGATCCACGCCGACAATGCGCAAGCCATCGCCCAGCAGGCCATCACGGCTGAGGTTGTACAGCGCCGGCATCAGCAGGCGCTTGACAAGATCACCATGGGCACCAAACAGAAACAGCGTGGTGGGCGGAGCGGGTTCGGCCTTGGGTTTCTTGCCGTTGGTGGTCATTTTTTGGAAGTCTCCACGTGACCACCAAAGCCGAAGCGCATGGCAGACAGCATTTTGTCACCGTAAGTGCTCTGCTGGCGCGAACGGAAGCGGGCGAACAGCGAAGTGGACAACACCGGCACCGGCACGGCTTGTTCCATGGCGGCTTCGATGGTCCAGCGGCCTTCGCCACTGTCGGCCACGGAGCCGGAGTAGCCGTCGAGTTTCGGGTCGGTGGCCAGGGCGTCGGCGGTCAGGTCCAGCAGCCAGGACGAGACCACGCTGCCACGGCGCCACACTTCGGCGATGTCGGCGACGTTCAGGTCGAAGCGCTGGTCTTCAGGCAGGTTTTCCGAGTTCTTGGTCTTGAGGATGTCAAACCCTTCGGCAAACGCCTGCATCATCCCGTACTCGATGCCATTGTGGATCATCTTCACGAAGTGCCCGGAACCGGCAGGGCCTGCGTGGATGTAACCCTGCTCTGCACGCGGGTCGGCGCTGGCGGAACGGTCCTTGGTACGCGGGATATTGCTTAGGCCCGGGGCCAGGCTCTTGAAGATAGGATCAAGGCGCTGCACGGTCTCGGCGTCGCCACCGATCATCATGCAGTAGCCACGCTCCAAGCCCCACACGCCGCCGGAGGTGCCGACGTCGACATAGTGCAGGCCCTTTTCCGCCAGGGCCTTGGCCCGGCGCACGTCGTCCTTATAGTTGGTGTTGCCGCCGTCGATGATTGCATCACCGTCTTCGAGCAGCGTGCTCAGCTCATTAATGGTGTCTTCGGTGGGTGCGCCAGCTGGCAGCATCACCCATACGGTGCGCGGCTTTTGCAGCCCGGCAACCAGGGCCTGGAGGTCGGAAACGCCGGTGGCGCCCTCTTCGCTCAGGCCTTTTACAAAGGCTTCGTTACGGTCGTAAACAACGGTGGTATGCCCATTGAGCATCAGGCGCCGTGCAATATTCCCGCCCATGCGGCCTAGTCCGATAATCCCCAGTTGCATGTGCTGATGCTCCTAACTACTAAAAAATGTGTGACATAGTTTATAGCGCAATGCGGCTAATGAGGGTTAGTCCAGCGCGGATACCGCTAGTTTCATGGAAAAAAGTTGCCATCGTTTCAGCATCACGGCACAAAAAGTCACACGACCATCAAAAATAAAAAAGTTCCATTGCCCACAAAAAGAATTCAGAATTGCCTCCGACTGCTGCCGAGAACCTCGACTCATGCGTTCTGGCACACCGCGACACACCGGCTATTTGCGAGGTAAGCAATGAGCACTGCACAGATGACACGTCCGCCACAGACCCTCTACGTCACTATCCGTCGCGACGAGTTGCGCCAGTTGAAAGACGAGCGCGAACAGTTGCAGCAGGAAGTCCTGCGCCTGCGTGCCCATATCATCCAGGCCCAACTGGACCAGCCCGCCGGTGCGCAACCCGCGCTCTGCTGAGCCCCGTCATCGTTTTGTAAGATAACTGCTACAAAAATCTCACAAAGTTTTCACACGCCGTTCCCGATACTCCAGCCCCCAAGGGCCACCCCATGCAAGGGTGGCCTCTGTTGCGTGCAGCCCTGCGCGTCAACTGAAAAATCACCGGGTTGGAGCGCTGGATGGCGATGTTCAAACGCAGCACCACGTCTGCGAAAGGCTTTGATTGGGCCGGCCTGGGCTGGCTTTTCCTGTTTTTCTGGTACTTCTCGGGTATTACCCAACTGCTGATTCAACTCAGTGGTACAGCCGGTTTCAGTGGGTTTCGTCAAGCATTCTTCATGAGTGCCATATGGCTGGCCCCCCTGCTGGTATTCCCTCGTCGCACGCGCCTGCTCGCCGCCCTGATCGGTGTGATCCTGTGGGCCTGCTCCATGGCCAGCCTGGGTTATTTCTTCATTTACCAGCAGGAATTTTCCCAAAGCGTCATCTTCATCATGTTCGAGTCGAACATCTCTGAAGCCGGTGAGTACGCCACGCAATACTTCGCCTGGTGGATCGTGCTGGCGTTCATTGCGCACACCGCCGTGGCTGTTTTCCTGTGGACCCGCGTGCGTCCGGTATACCTGCCGCGTGGCCAGGCGCTGCTGGCGGCCACGGCAATCCTGGTGGGCGTCATTGGTTACCCACTGGTCAAGCAGATCGCCCGCAGCGATACCCTGGGCGACGCGATGGATCGCTTCGAATCGCGTATCGAGCCCGCCGTGCCGTGGCAGATGATCGTCGCCTACCGCCGCTACACCGAGCAGTTGGACAACATGCAAGGCATGCTCGACAGCGCCAGCCAGATCCCGCCCCTGACAAACCTCAAGGACACCATGGCCGGCCAACCGTCGACCCTGGTGCTGGTGATCGGCGAGTCCACCAATCGCCAGCGCATGAGTCTCTACGGCTACCCGCGCAACACCACGCCAGAGCTGGACAAGCTGCGCGACCAACTGGCGGTGTTCGACAACGTCATCACCCCGCGCCCCTACACCATCGAAGCGCTGCAACAGGTGCTGACCTTTGCGGACGAAGAAAACCCGGACCTGTACCTCAAGACGCCGTCCATCGTCAGCGTGATGAAACAGGCCGGCTACAAGACCTACTGGATCACCAACCAGCAGACCATGACCAAGCGCAACACCATGCTCACGACCTTCTCCGAACAGGCCGACGAGCAGGTGTACCTGAACAACAACCGCAACCAGAACGCCCGCCAGTACGATGGCGACGTGCTGGCGCCGTTTTCCAAGGCCCTGGCCGATCCGGCCGAGCGCAAGTTCATCGTGGTGCACTTGCTGGGCACCCACATGAGCTACCAGTACCGCTACCCCCCGACCTTCGATAAATTCACTGACCGCCAGGGCGTGCCGGCGGGCATCAGCGACGACCAGTTGCCCACCTACAACAGCTACGACAATGCCGTGCTGTACAACGATTTCGTGGTGTCGAGCCTGATCAAGGACTACGCCAAGACCGATCCCAACGGCTTCCTGCTGTACCTGTCGGACCATGGCGAAGATGTCTTCGACTCGGCCGGCCACACCACCCTGGGACGTAACGAAGGCAAGCCGACGGCGCCGATGTACACTATTCCGTTCATGGCCTATGCCTCGCCGAAGTGGCGCGAAACCCACGACTGGAGCTTCGCCAGTGACTTGCAACGGCCCTACACCAGTTCGCAATTGATTCACACCTGGGCCGATCTGGCCGGACTGAGCTTCAACGAACTGGACCACACCAAGAGCCTGGTGAGTGACAGCTTCAAACCACGCCCGCAGATGATCGGCAACCCCTACATGCGCCAACAGAAACCGCTGATCGACTTCAGCCTGATCAAGCCGAAAAAGGCCAATCCGACTGATGTAGTACTGCAGGAAAAGCCAGCCTTGTAACAGAAAGATAACAATCATTCTCGTTTAAGCCTAAAGTTCCCCCTCTCCTTTCGTCTTTGAACCAAGGCCTTTTCCGACCGGAAAGGCCGCAAAGACGACAAGGAGTCTTCCGCGATGTTCGCGCCTTTC
The DNA here is from genome assembly GCF_900103345.1 of Pseudomonas azotoformans. Lineage (NCBI taxonomy): Bacteria > Pseudomonadati > Pseudomonadota > Gammaproteobacteria > Pseudomonadales > Pseudomonadaceae > Pseudomonas > Pseudomonas azotoformans. Next base: position 979,564 of record NZ_LT629702.1, on the reverse strand, counting down.
ACCCGTTCCATGACGTTCACCCTCGGCCTCTTCAGCGTGGTCGCAAGCCCCGACCTGCTGGCTGAAACCGACCCCGAAAACAAAGCCCTCGAGCTGCGGGCCACCAACATCACCGCCGAGGGCCTGGGAGCCACCACCGAGCACACCGGTGCCTACACCACCGGTTCGATGAGCACGGCCACGCGGCTGAACCTGTCGGTCAAGGAAACCCCGCAATCGATCTCGGTGATCACTCGCCAGCAGATGGATGATTTCAATCTCAATACATTGACCGAAGTGCTACGCCAGACCACCGGAGTCAACGTCCAGCACAACGACTCCGACCGTGTGTCCTATTCCTCCCGTGGCTACGGCATCAACAACTTCCAGATTGACGGGATGCTCAACACCTTCGGCTACATGAAGTCCGATTCCGACACCATCATCTACGACCGCATCGAGGTGGTTCGCGGTGCTACCGGCTTGACCACCGGTGCGGGTGACCCCTCGGCCACAGTCAATATGGTACGCAAGCGCCCCACCGCCCAGTGGCAGGCGAAAACCGGGGTGAGTGGTGGCAGCCATGACAACTACTACAGCTACGTGGATGTCGGCGGCCCATTGGCGTACGACGGCAAGCTGCGCGGGCGTACAGTGCTGGCCTATCGCGACAGCAAATCCTTCCGCGACAACTACGCGCTGCAGCGGGCAGTCGGCTACGGCATCCTTGAAGGCGACCTGTCGGACGACACCGTGCTGGCGGTCGGTTTTGATTACCAGGACAAAAAGGTACAGGGCACATCCTGGGGCACTGTGCCCTACTGGAACAGCCAGGGCGGCAAGGCCGGGCTGTCACGCTCCACCAATATGGCCGCGCACTGGAGCTCCTGGCCGCTGACCGACAAGACTACCTTTGCCAGCCTCGATCACCGCCTGGATGGCGACTGGCACGTGAAGGCGGCCTACACCCATCGCCAGAGCGATACGGACGGCAAGGTCTACTACGGCGGCGCGGGGTTCCCCAACGACGACCGCAGCGGCATGACCGCCTGGGCCAGCCATATGCGCGGCACGTCGAGAATGGAGGCGATTGACCTGAACCTGGCTGGCAGCTATGCGCTGCTGGGCCGTGAACATGAACTGATGATGGGTTATGGCGAGGCCACGCAGCGGGACGTCTCGCCCGTGATGCGCAGCAGCATCCCGGGCGGCTACTACAGCATCGAAGACTGGAAATACATGGGCGGGATAGGCAAGTTCGCCGACACCGTGACCGGGCTCAAGGGTGAGCACAGCAGCAAGCAACAGAAAGCCGGCTACCTGGCCACGCGCCTGAGCCTGACCGAGCGCCTGCATGCGGTACTCGGCAGCCGTTATGGCAGTTGGGAGCTGGAAAGCGCAGCGCCTGAATACGCTGCCAATGACCAATTGCTCAGGGCCAACAAGACCCGCCAGACCCACAACGATATGTGGACGCCCTACGCCGGTCTGCTCTACGACATCACACCGGAGTACACCGTCTACGCCAGCTACACCGACATCTTCAAGCCGCAGAGCCTCAAGGACGTCAACGAGAAGTACCTGGAGCCCGTGGTGGGCAGCAACTATGAAGTGGGGCTCAAGGGCAGCTTGCTGCAGGAGCGCTTGAACGTAGCGGCCGCCTATTTCTGGAGCAAGCAGGACAACGTCGCGGAACGGGATGACTCCGTACCGCCGAACCCGATCACGGGCGAGGAGTACTACAAGTCAGGCGGCAAGGGTAACAAGGTGAGCGGTTTCGAGCTGGAGGTGGCTGGCGAAGTGCTGCCGGACTGGAATCTCACGGCCGGCTACACCTATACCCACTCGGTGAACGGCGCGGACAAACGCAACAACACCGGCCAGCCGCTGAACCTGCTGAAGGTCTCCAGTGCCTACCGGTTACCCGGTGCATGGCGCAACCTGACGGTCGGCGGTGCCGTGAACTGGCAGAGCGATATCCATGAATTCAGCAACCGGCCGACGGGGGCTCGTGACAGCAAGGGAAACCGGATCACCACACGGGCAAAGATCACCCAGCAGGCCTACAGCGTGGTCAACCTGATGTCCCGCTATCAGTTCGATGAACATGTTACGGCGTCGCTAAACGTCAACAATCTATTTGATAAAAAGTATTACGAGCGCGTTGGTTTTTATAACGGCGTGTATTGGGGTGACCCACGCTCGATCACCTTGGCATTGGACTGGAAGATGTAGGACCTTTTAACCAGAAGTTAACGAAATTGTTAGCTTTTGGTTTTTTTGGCGTTAATTCCTACTTAATAAACTCCCTCCACACTTGCCCCATGAATCTGATCAAGGACAGAACGGATACCGATCACACTTACCGGAAACACTGCCATGAAACTCTCCACCCTGATGCTTGCCAGCCTGATGACCCTGACCTCCGCCGCCGCCTTTGCCGAAGGCGGCTCGGAGCGTTCCAAGGCGTTCTACAACGACTTCACCTTCGTGCAGCAACAAACCCACGGCACCGCTGCACAAACCGCGCTGGCCGATGGAAAGAACGTGAAGAAAGAAACCGCTGACCAGTCCGCTGCCGAGCAACAACCAAACACTTGATTTAACCGTAATACCCTTTGCCATCCCGCTCCTTTGGTCAAGGTCAACTTGGCGCCATTTAATGGCGCCTTTTTTTTGCCTGTTATTTATTAAAGCGGTTTGCTCCAGAACAACATTCGCCCGTGGGCCGGATCAAACATCGAATCATCAAAACCAAACTTTCGATACGCCGATTGAGCCACCGCATTCCCCTCCAGTACCTCCAGGGTAATTTTGCAGCAGCCACGCTGACGGGCGATTTCCTCGACCTTTTGCAGCATTTTCTGGCTCAGCCCCAAACCACGGAACGCATCCATCACCGCCACGTCGTGGACATTGACCAAAGGACGGCAGGCAAACGTGGAAAACCCTTCAAAACAATTCACCAGACCCGCCGGTTCTCCGCCGACAAACGCCAGTACGCTGAACGCATGTGGGCGCTTTGCCAGTTCGCCTGGCAGTTGCTCCAGGAGGTCGGCGGGCAGGCTGTGGCCACCGCCCATCGGGTCTTCGGCGTAATGGTTGAGCACGCGGCCGATGGCGTCGGCATGCACGGGGTTGGTGTAGCTGGCTTGCAGCACCAGGATGTCTGGGGTGTCCATGTCCTTCCTCGATCACGATTACAAGGGATTCGGCTCCCTGTGAGGGGCACGATTGTAAGCGTGGAGCAGGCGCCAGATGAAGGAGATTAACTACAAATATGCGCATGAAAGGCGAAGGTTACGCGGTTGAAAAAGCGCAATCGCACGATTCCTGGATTTTTTCGTACGGGCGTCAGCCGAAACGCTGCAACTGCATTTCTTGCAGGCGGCTGAGTGTCCTGCGGAAGGGAAACTCCAGGTAGCCCTCGGTGTAAAGGCGCTCCAGCGGCACCTGGGCCTCGATGAACAACGGAACTTTACGGTCGTAGCACTCGTCCACCAGGGCGATAAACCGGCGCACGCTGTCATCGTGCACCGACAACTCCGGCAACTCGCGATCACCGGCCACTACGCGTTGCACGCCATCCTCAGTGCCGCGGGCAATCCGGCCAGGACGTTTTTGCGCACTCAGGTTGGGAACTTCACCGAGCAGGATGGGCTTGAAGCGATCGCACAGCAGCATGAAATCCATGGCCGCCAGCGGTTGCTCGCACAGGTCGGCGTAACGGCACCAGAGTACGGTATCGCTGGACTGCACGGCGACGATGGCGCGATGCCCCACCACGAGCGGCCCGCTGCGAGTCGGTTGACCTTGGGCCAGGCGCTGGAACACGCCCGCCAGCGCCTCGGGTTGATTGACCCAGTAGCGCTGAATACCCAGGCCCGGATGCAACCGGTGGTCCTCTCCCCCATCCACCGCTACCACCTGCATGTGCTGCTTGATCGCCGCAATGCCCGGCAAAAAGCGCTCGCGGTTGAAGCCATCGGCATACAACTGGTCAGGCGGTTGGTTGGAGGTGCAGACCATCACCACGCCTTCTTCGAACATCACCTGGAACAGCCGCCCGAGGATAATCGCGTCGCCGATGTCGTTGACGAACAACTCGTCGAAACACAGCACGCGCACTGCCTGGCTCAGTTCCCGGGCCAAGGCCTGCAAGGGGTCGTGGGTGCCGGTGAGTTGGAACAGACGCTGATGCACCCACTGCATGAAGTGATGGAAGTGCTGACGCCGCGCTGGCACCTGCAGGCTTTGGTAGAACTGGTCCATCAGCCAGGTCTTGCCCCGACCCACCGGGCCCCACAGGTACACGCCGGCGATCGCCGTATGGCTGTGGTGCAGGGCTTCGTGGCAGGTCTGCAGGGCGTCCACCGCGCGGCGCTGAGCGGCGTCGGCGACGAAACCCGGTTGAGCAACGGCGTATTGGTAGGCAGCGAGGGGCGAGTCGAAAGTCATGCCCGCCAGTATGAACTACAGCGAAATATCCAGCCGCGAAATCTTGCCCTGCTCGTTCAAGCGAAAGGTGTAGCGCAGCTCCAATGGGCTGCCCGGGAAATTGCCGGACACGATATTGCTGACCAGCACCTTGCCAGTACGGTGTTGCACCTTGAGCACTTCGACCCGCGACTGATAACGACGCCCGGTGTCTTCCATCCAGCGCGCAATGGCGGCAGCGCCGACCTGGTGCTGGCCCTCATCGAACACATTGGCATCCTCGGCAAAACACTGGGCGATAGCCGAGGTGTCACGGGTATTGGCCGCCGCGATATAGGCCACGATGGCCGGTGCCAACTCAGGGATAGACATGACACAGCTCCTTTCTTGGTGATTTGTAGTGCCATGCTAAGCCAGGGTTGTGTCAGTTTTTGTCAGGAGTAAACGGTCCGGATTCATTCTGCTCCATCAACTTGCGCCAGGCCCGCAGCCAATCGCTGCGCCGCCCTGGGTAACGTTCGCCAAGCACCTGTGCACTCGCCACGCGGTCGGTGCGAAAGGTGCGATAGGCGCCGCGCAGTTCACACCAGGCCACGATCACCCGCACTTCATTCAGAAAGCCCAGAGCCAGGGGCCAGATCAGGCGTTGGCTCTGGGTCTGGCTGGCGTCGGCGTAATCGATATTCAACTTGGCCTGGTTGCGAATCGCCTCGCGAAACACATTGAGCGGCACCCGGTTTTCCGGGTAACCGAACCCTGGCGGGCCAGGCAGCAGCGTCGGGTTGCGCAAGGCTTCCTGGGCGGCAGGGTCGAGTACATCGGCGATCTTTGCCAGGGCATTGGCAGCCGCACGGCTGAGCACGTCATCGCCGCGCTGGTCCACATATCTCAAGCCGAGCACGATAGCTTCGGTTTCCTCGGCGTTCAGCATCAAGGGCGGCAGAAACAAGCCACTGCGCAACACATACCCTACCCCCGCCTCACCAAAAATCGGCGCGCCCAAGGCCGTCAATTCGGCGATATCGCGATACAGCGTGCGCTCGGACACCTCCAACTGCGCCGCCAGCACCGCAGCGGTCACTGGACGTTTCTTACCCCGCAGGGCCTGGAGCAAAGTCAGTAGACGAGTGGTACGCGACACAGGGTTTCCCGCCAGAAAATGGAAAAGTGCAGCAGCATAGCAAAGCCCCCTGTCAGAAATCGTCAGCAGTAAACAAGTCGCTTGACCCGATAAATTATGCAGATCATATTGAATACATGTTGCCAAACATGTAAGACAATCACTGCCTCTGGAGTCCTTGTATGCGTAATAAAATCTTTGGTCGCCGCAGCGGCCTGCAGGTATCTGAACTGGCCTTGGGCACCGGTAATTTCGGTACGGGCTGGGGCCATGGCGCCGAGCGCGACGAAGCCAAGGCGATCTTTGATGGTTACCTCGAAGCCGGGGGCAACTTCCTCGATACCGCCAACGGTTACCAGTTCGGCCAGGCCGAAAAGCTGCTGGGGGAATTTATTGCCTCGGAGCGTGACAACCTGGTGGTGGCCACCAAGTACACCCTGCGCACCGAGCCGTCCGATGAAGGCACGATCCGCGTCGGCAACAACCGCAAGAACCTGGTGCGCTCGGTGGAAGAAAGCCTCAAGCGCTTGAACACCGAGCGCATCGACCTGCTCTGGGCACATATGAGCGACAACGTCACGCCCATGGAAGAGATCCTGCGCGGCCTCGATGACCTGGTGCGCGCCGGCAAGATCCACTATGCCGGCCTGTCCAACTTCCCCGCCTGGCGTATTGCCCGCGCCGACCTGCTGGCCGACGTGCGCAGCTTCGCACCGATCATCGGCGTCCAGGTGGAATACAGCCTGGTGGAACGCAGCGCCGACCGCGAACTGCTGCCGATGGCCGAAGCGCTGGGGCTGGGCGCCACGCTATGGTCACCCCTGGGCGGCGGTTTCCTGACCGGCAAGTACCGCAACACCCAGGACGATAACCGCGCCAACAAACTCGGGATCCTAGTGCACGCCGAACACAGTGCGCGTGAAACCGCTGTGCTCGATACACTGCTGGCGGTTGCCGGTGAAATCGACGCCACACCGACCCACGTCGCCATCGCCTGGCTGCGGGAAAAGGCCCGGAGCTCGACCACCGCGCTGGTGCCGATCCTGGGTTCGCGCACCCGCGCCCAGCTGGACAGCACCTTAGGCGCGCTGAATGTGCACCTGTCGGCCGAGCAACTCACCCGCCTCGACAGCGCCAGCGCCATCCCGCTCGGCGTGCCGCACGGGATCATTGCAGAGCGTTTCCCCGTCGCCAAAGGTCCGGACCAACAGCGACCGCCGGTAATCTGAACACCTGGGCAGCCCCACAAGGGCAGCCCATTTCATCAGGCGACGATATCACTGCGCGTCACCTGCCCCTTGACCAGCACTTTGAAGTCTGGCTTTGCGTTGCCAGTGGTATCGATTTTCAGCGTACTAAAGCGTGTCTTGGCGTCGTAAGTCAGTATTGCTTCACCTGGCCGCCCCGTGAATACCTCGACATGCTTCAATTCAGGCTGGCCGCTGGCGAACCGAACGCTGGACACATCGATTTTGTCCTCGCCACTGCGAAAATCCATGATGCGATCCGGCGCATCGGGCGTTGAATGGCTTGCGTCAGAAAACAAAAATACGTCCTTGCCGCTGCCGCCCCACAGCTCGTCCTGCCCGGCCCCACCATCAATGACATCATCACCGGGGCCACCCTTCAGACTGTTGGCAGCCGAGTTGCCGAGCATCCAATCATTACCCACACCACCGACGGCATCCTCGATGACCACACCCGGCGCAATGGATAAGTTGCCTTTCATCCCCCCAACGTCCGAATACGAACCCGCATTGAGGTTGATTTTCTGATCATCGCGATAACCGCTCAGGTTCAACGTATCATGCCCGCCGCCATCCCAGATCGAAGCCACCAGTGGGTCGCTGGCCGATTTGACGGTGTAATAATCCCGGCCAGTGTTGGAACCAAAGCCATAGACGGTGTCGCCTTTGCGGGTTTGCGTATTAGGCCCGTAGAGCTGCTGGGCAGCAACGATATCGTCCATTTGCGGGGCCGACGCGTAATACTGTTTTCCTTTTTTACTGAAATCCTGCCCCGTGTGAGTCTCCTCCCAATAACTCATGACCGAATGCCCCTGAGTATCCTGGCCGTACTCGGCCGCCTTCTCATATCCGGCTCTTGATCCATTATATTTTCCAGGATGGAATAAGCCGATTTGATGCCCAGCCTCATGGGTAAACGTATTGCGGCCCCTACTGTTCACTTTAGGTGCGCGGTTAGCGTCATAGCCGCCCACTCGAAACCAGGCTTGCTGCTCATGCCCCTCCGGATCGTATTGGGTAACCGCCTTTCCATCCGGAGCTTTCACACCCTCGATTTCCTGAAAGTTGCCAAACCGCAGATGCCCATCGCCCGTTCCGTCATTTTCCTTCTCGGTAAACTTGACATTGGCGACGTCTGACCAGGATTGTAGGGACAGTCGCATCTGAGCCTTTTGCTCAGGATTGAACTCACTGAAACCGATGAGCTTCAGCTGATTGAAGGTTGCGCCAGGGCGCTTGGCGAACGAATAGGAAAAGGTTGCCTTGCCGTCGCCGTCGCGGTCCGGCCAACGCTCTCTGCCCTTGAGATTTATTTGCTCCCCCGCCTGATCATGGGTGAGAGATGGTTTGCCATTGACGTCTTGACCCGGCACGCGCTCATGGCGACGGCCGAATGCCTGCATCTGTTCGAACGCAGTACTGGGTGGAGTTGGGGCAGGAGCCGACTGGGTAATAGCCATATCAATATTCTTCTTTACAATCATTGTGGTGATTGAAAAATCATGACATTGGCCAACGAGGTGCACCGTAGGCACTTTCCTCAACATCAGTGGATGAGTAGAAGCAGACGCAAGAAGGTTTTCGGTATCGATGTAGGAAATGGACCGAAAAAGGCCTGCCACCCAGTGGACAGGCCTTTGGATCAACGCTTAAGCCAAGCTCTTGCTGACCACCTCGAACACATCACTCGACAACTCACCGGACGCCAGAATGCGCTCCAGCTCCGCCTTCATCAGCGCTTGGCGCGCGCTGTCGTATTTGCGCCAGCGGGTCAGCGGCGCCAATTGGCGCGAAGCGATCTGCGGGTTGAAGCCATTCAACTGGATCACCAGGTCCGCCAGGAAGCGATAGCCCGAACCGTCCGCCGCGTGGAAGTTGATCAGGTTCTGCCCGGCAAAGGCGCCAATCAACGCACGTACCTTGTTCGGGTTCTTCATGGTGAACGCCGGATGCTCCATCAACGCCTTCACGCGCTCCAGCCCGCCCGGCAGGGTGCTGCCAGCCTGCACGCTGAACCACTGGTCCATGACCAACGGGTTGTCCTTGAAGTTCTCGGCAAACACCACCAGCGCCTTGGCCTTCTCTGCCTCGAACGGTGAATTCACCAGCACCGCCAGCGCGGTCAGGCGCTCGGTCATGTTGTCGCTGGTGTCGAACTGGTCCAGCGTCGCCGCCAACACTTGCGGCTTGCCACTGAGCATCAGGTAGGACAGCGCGATGTTCTGCAACGCGCGACGGGCAAAGTGCTCGGCGGCCGCCACGTACGGCGTTTGCTTGGACAGCTCGCGATTGGCCTGGTAACGCAGCCACAGCGCTTCGTGCAGGTTGTCCGCCAGTTGCTTGCGCGCAAACTCACGGGCGGCGTGGATGGCATCCACATCCGCCACGTCGCTGATTTCAGTCAGGTAGGCTTCACCCGGCAACGACAGCATTTCCGCGACCATCGCCTGGTCCAGGTTTTCGTCGCTCAACACGCTGCGCAGCGCAGTGATCAAGCGTTGATCCATCTTCAAGGCCTGGCCTTGCTGATGCTGTTCAATCAGCTCCTGCAGCACCTGCACCGACAACTGCTGGCCGGCATCCCAACGGTTAAAACCGTCGCTGTCATGCTGCATCAGGAACATCAACTGGTCGCGGCTGTACGGGAAGCTCAGCTTCACCGGCGCCGAGAACCCGCGCAGCAGCGAAGGCAACGGCTGTTCGGCGATATCAACGAAGGTAAACGTCTGCTCGGCCTCGGTCACCGAAATCACCCGCGACGTGCCACCCGCAGCCGCCTCACCGGCCAGGCGCAAGGCAACGCCAGCGCCCTGCCCGTCCAGCAAGCCCAGCTCCACCGGAATCACGAACGGCAGTTTTTCCACCTTGTCCGGGGTTTCCGGGCAGCTCTGGCGGAAGGTGAGGGTGTAGGTTTTCGCCGCAGCGTCGTAGGACTCGCTCACCGCAAGACGCGGCGTACCGGCCTGGCTGTACCAGCGTTTGAATTGCGTCAAATCGGCGCCGTTGGCGTCTTCCATGGCCTTGATGAAGTCGTCGCAGGTGACGGCCTGGCCGTCATGGCGTTCGAAGTACAGGTCGCTGCCTTTGCGGAAACCTTCGGCGCCGAGCAAGGTGTGGATCATGCCAACCACTTCCGAGCCCTTTTCGTACACGGTCAGGGTGTAGAAGTTGGAGATCTCGATAAAGCTGTCCGGACGCACCGCGTGGGCCATCGGGCCGGCGTCTTCGGCGAACTGGTGGGTACGCAGGTACGCCACGTCCTGGATGCGCTTGACCGTGGCCGAGTTCATGTCGGCGGAGAATTGCGAGTCACGGTAAACGGTGAAACCTTCCTTGAGCGACAGCTGGAACCAGTCGCGGCAGGTCACGCGGTTGCCCGACCAGTTGTGGAAGTATTCGTGGGCAACAATCGCCTCGACCCGCTGGTGCGCGGCATCGGTGGCGGTTTCGGCACGGGCCAGCACGGCGCTGGAGTTGAAGATGTTCAGGCCCTTGTTTTCCATGGCGCCCATGTTGAAGTCGTTCACCGCGACGATCATGAAGATGTCGAGGTCATACTCGCGACCATAGGTTTCTTCGTCCCAGCGCATGGATTTTTTCAGGCTGGTCATGGCGTGCTGGCACTTGTCGATGTTTTCCGGCTCGACGTAGATGCGCAGCGCCACGGTGCGGTCGGTCATGGTGGTGAAGGTATCTTCGACACACCACAGGTCACCGGCCACCAGGGCAAACAGGTACGCCGGCTTCTTGAACGGGTCTTCCCAGGTTGCCCAATGACGGCCATCTTCACCGGGGCCGCTGGCAATCGGGTTGCCGTTGGACAGCAGGATCGGGTAGCGGTGTTGCTCGGCGATCACCGTGGTGGTGAAGGTGCTCATCACATCTGGGCGGTCAAGGTAATAGGTGATCTTGCGAAAGCCTTCGGCCTCGCACTGGGTGCAGAACATGCTGCCGGACTTGTACAGGCCTTCCAGCGCAGTGTTGGTTTCCGGATGGATCTTTACCGTGGTGTCCAGGGTAAACATCGCGCTGTTCGGATGCACCGTCAGGTGGCTGTCGGTCAGTTGATAGTCATCAGCGGTCAGTGCCTGATCGGCCAGGTTTACGCTCAGCAGCTCAAGCTGCTGGCCGTCCAGCACCAGCGGCGGCAAACCTGCGCCACGCTCAGGATTGCGGCGCATCACCAGTTGCGCGTGGACCAGGCTGTGGTCCTCGAACAACTCGAAGGTCAGGTGGGTCTCTTCGATCAGGTAGTCCGGCGCCTGATAGTCCTTGAGGTAAATCATCTTCGGTTGTTCGGTGCGCATGGGTGGCATCCTTCTACTGATGCACGGCGAGCTGGTAGGCCGTGTACTTACGAATATTGATAACGCCGGTATCGAAGATCAGGTACTGGCCCTTGATCCCCAGCAGCGTGCCTTCGGCAATCGGGTTCTTGTCCAGGTTGAAGCTGACGATCTTGGCCGGATACTGCTCCACCGGGTAGCGGATTTCGAGCGGTTCGATGTCGGTCACCGGTTGGATGGCCTGCAGGCCAAAGCGTTCCTGCAAACCCAGCAGGCCGTCGGCGCAGGCGGCGAACAGTTCGTCACGCACCTGCTTGAGGTCGACGGACTGGGCGTCGCCCTTGACCAGCGCACGCCAGTTGGTCTTGTCGGCCACCTGGCTGCGGAACAGGTCTTCGACAAAACCGGACTGCTGGCGGGTCGCCACGCGCATGATCGGCAGCGCCTGGCTAGCGCCCTGGTCGAGCCAGCGCGTCGGCAGCTGGGTGGCGCGGGTGATGCCGACCTTGATCCCCGACGAGTTCGCCAGGTACACCACATGGTCGGTCATGCAGAATTTTTCGCCCCAGCCTGGATCGCGGCAGGTGCCGGCGTCGTAATGGCAACGCTCGGGGCTCATGATGCACAGGTCACACTGGGCCAGCTTGGTCATGCACGGGTAGCAATACCCCTGGCTGAAGCTGGTCTTGGTCTTGCGGCCGCAATGGCTGCAATGGATGGCACCGAGGTACTCCAGGCGCACGTGGGTGCCGATCAACGGGTTGACCGGCACCTCGGCGTCGCCTAGGCGAAACGCGTATTGAACGGTCGGCTCACCGAGTTGCGCCGACATCTTGCTGACTGCACCGCGACCAATTTCAATCAATGGATCGCATCCGACTTGAACAGGATGTTCGGCACGGTGGTCGATTTCGACTGGCATTCCTGCGGGCCCATGTAGCCGGTGCGCTGGTCTTCCGGCAGGTTCTGGATTTCCCAGGCGATCACCGCCTGCAACGACAGCTCGCGCTGCTCGGCGGTGAGCTTGCGGCCATCGGACCACTTGCCGATTTCCACGGCGAGCTTGAGGCTCTCGTAGATGTCCGGGGTGATGTTTTCGATCATTTCAGCAAAAGACGACATGTGAACAGCCTCTGAGGTTCAGCGAGTACGTGGGTGACGGGTCATGGCCCGTCAGAATTCCTTGGAGAGCTTGACCTGTACAAGCTCCTTGTCCAGCAGGCGCCGGAAAATCTGCGGCGCCGCGAAGGTGTAGGCGGCAAACGCCAGCCACAGCCAATTGACCAGCTCGGCCACTTGCGGATAGCCGTGGGCAGTCAACGTGATCACCACCACACGGTAGACCACAAACATGCACAGCAGCAGGATAATGGCGCGGGTGGCGCTGCGTTCGTTCATCCAACTATTGAAGCGCCACCAGGTGCCGAGGAACACATTGCTGCGGGCCTTGACCGCCGTGAGCAGGTGCAGTGCCGCAACGTTCGTGGCGTTCTCCTGCAAGGCCCAGATCGCATGGTCACGGGCGCCGTTGATATCGCCTTCGCGCAACAACAGGTGGCCGAGCACCACCACTGCCGCCGCATTCGACGGATCAGCCTGCAACGCCTGGCGCGCGAACTGATACGCCTGGTCCCACTGGCTGCTGGCGCGGTGGAACTGCGCCATGGCTACCAGGTTGGCGGGATCATCGGGGCCCAGCTGCAAGGCTTTTTCCAACGGTTCACGGCTTTGCGCCAGGCGACCGGTGAGCTGGTACAACTCGGCCTGGCAACGGTAGTACGCCGGGTTCAGCGGCTCCATGTCCAACAGTTGAGTAACATGTTCCTGGGCCAGCTTGAACTTGCGCAGGGCAATCGCCACCTGCGCGGCGGCGTAGTGGGACAGCGGCAACTGCGCATCGGCGGCAAGCGCCAACTGCACCTCGCGCTTGGCAGCATGCACGCGGCGCATGTTCATCAAGCAGATCGCCAGCAAGGCATGCGCCTCGGCCGACTGCGGGTCGCTGGCCAGCAACTGGCGCAATGCGTCGATGGCACCATCATTGTGGTCAGCCTGTAGGCGTTGGTAAGCCAGTTGCAGCAGATAGTCGGTATTCATCAGCTCACCACCAGGTACCACAGCGTGTACGGCAGCCATTTGACGACCATGCCTTTGAGCACGAAGCCACCAATCAACGCCAAGGGAAAACCAAAGCGGCTCAACTCGCCGCCGTAGTACTGGTAAATCTCAATGGTCGCGTTCTGCTGCATATACAGCAGGTAGCCCAGGGTGAGTTTCCACACCACCAACACCAACAAGGCGTACTGGATTTGCGCCTGGGTCTGCAAATACCCCGCGCCGACCAGTTGCAGCAACACGAAGCCGATGACGATGCTGCCCACCAGCGCCACGCCGGCCAGCACCCATTCGCGCACCCGCGTCGGGCTGCCGACGGCAATGGAGTTGAACACGAACCACGGCAAACCCAGCCAGGCACCACCGAGCATCAGGCCGAGCAGCGGCCAGAATGGCGAAACCGCCCACTTGGCCAGAGCGCCCGGGCGCGGTTCGTCTTCGATGCGATAACCACCGTACTGCGCCATCAGCGACCCTTCCCGTGCTTGTCGAGGAAGGCCAGCACTTCGTCGTACTGGTTGCCTTCATTGGCATACCGCGCGTAATTGCGTGCCGTGGTCAGCCATTCCAGGGTGGTCGCGCGCACCTCTTTCAAGGCTTGCTTGAAATGCCGGTCGCAAATCGACTGCTCGGCGCCACTGTCGATGGACGCTTCAATGGCTTCATCGGCGGCGGTTTCCACCAACTCGCTGAGGTCGGCACCGGAGAAGCCCGAGGTGTTCTTGGCCAGGAAGGCGAAGTCGATGTCGTCGGCCATCGGGCGGCCTTTCATCATCGCCTTGAGCATCGCCTCACGCGCCGGGCGATCCGGTGGCGGTACAAACAGCACGCGGTCAAAGCGGCCGGGGCGGCGGAACGCCGAGTCGACCGACCAGGGCACGTTGGTCGCGGCGAGGATCAGCACGCCGTGGTTGTCATTGGTAAAACCGTCCATCTCGGAGAGGAACTGGCTCACCAGCTTGGACGAGGTCGACTCGCGGGTATTCGCACGTTTGCCGCCCAGCGCCTCGACTTCATCGAAAAACATCACCGCCGGCGCCTGGGCCCGCGCCTGCTCGAACAGCGCGTGCAACTTGCGCTCGGATTCGCCGATGTACATGTCCAGCACATCGGAAATCGCCACGTTAAAGAAGGTGGCCTTGCACTCCCCGGCGGTGGCGCGGGCGAGCATGGTCTTGCCGCAACCCGGTGGGCCGTACAGCAGCACACCGCCGCCGACCTTCTTGCGAAAACGCTGGAACAGGCCCGGTTTCTGGTACGGCAGGATGATCTTTTTGTGGATGGTCTTTTTCAACTCATCCAGGCCGCCGATATCATCGAAGGTCAGGGTTTCGTTTTCCGGCACCAGCAGGCGCACGACTTCGCTCTTGTCGGTGTCGTCATTGGAGATCACACGCAGGCGCGGGCGGCCTTCGGCGCCAGGGAAGTCCACCACCGACACATTCAGGCGGCGCCACAGCGCCATGTCTTCCAGCGCCGGGTTGGCGTCCACCGCCGCACGGTATTCCACCTGGGCTTCCTTGAGACGCTCGAGTGCAGCCAGGGCACGGGCCTTGAGCAGGCGCGCCGTCGGGTCTTCACCCTCGATCAACAACAACGCCTTCTGCGCCTGGCCGTCGGCCAGCAGCAATTGCGCCGCCGCCAGCTTCAGCGCCGAAGCCTCTGGCCATTGCTCAAGGTCGGCGGGCAGCAGCTTCAGCCCACGCGCGTGTTCGCCACGCTCAAGGCTGGCACCCAGCAATACGGTCAGCAGTGCGACGTTACCGGGAGCCGCCGCCAGGGCAGCCTCCAGTTGGTCGAACGTCGAATCATCCATGGAGGTTCCTCAAGAGTGCATGTGCAGCGCGCAGGGGCTCATGTGAGCACCTCCGGCCGCTCGACATCGACCCACACGAACTTGCGCGGGTCGAGGCGGGTTTCCTGGTCCAGACGGTACGCCACCAGCTTGCCGTACAGCACCGCGCTGTAGTCCAGGCAGGCCAGGTTCGGGCGGATCGGCGCCGGTTTGCCGCTGCGCCAGTAATGCCCGACGAACAACAGCGGTTCGTCGACGCCGTAGCGCAGCAGGGAATTCTTTTCGGTGGACGACAACGGTGTACGCGCCACCGGCTCGGGCAGTGCATCGGGCTGGAACACGATGTCGCCGTAGGTCTTGGGGTCGTCTTCCCAGAACTTGGTGCGGAAGAACGAGCGCGTCAGGCCATCGCCACCGGTCAACGTGAGGCCGTCCGGCAAACGCATATCGGTGCCGCGCAGCAGGCGGTCGAACGCGTTGCAGGCAAAACTGCCCGGCACGGCGGCCGCCTGCAGGAAGTGCTGGTCAATGCAGCCGTCCGGGAAGGTGGCGCGCAGCGGCTGGATAAAGCCGTCATCCCAGCACGCATGCACCACGCGAAAGCGCCCGGCGTCGACAAACAGCGGCATGTCGTAGAACCAGCCGAGGAAGTCGTGCCAGTCGGCCGGGTGGTGTTCGAATTGGGTCAGAGTCTCGTGGATCAACCGCGCATGCCGTGGGTTGTGCTCGCGCACGAACTGCTTGCCACTGCCCGGCGGTGCCGGTGTGGTCCAGCCCAGGGCGTTGAACTCGTGGTTGCCCATGATGCACAGCGCCTGGCCGGCCTCGCTCATATCGTGGACGATATGCAGCGCCTCGCGGATGCGCGGGCCACGGTCGATGATATCGCCGAGGAACACCGCCATACGCGTGGGATGGCGCCAGGTGCCGCCCTGCTTGTGGTAGCCCAACAGGTCGAGCAAGTGCTCGAGGGTATGGGCGCAACCGTGCACGTCACCAATCAGGTCGTAGCTACGCGCGGGATCGAGCATCAGTCGCCTCCACCCCCCAAGCGGCTGCCCCAGCCCAGCTTGGTGCGGCACACTTCGTAGTAGTTGTGGTCCAGCGGGTGGATCAACCGCAACTTCTGTGCCTTCTTGCTCACGGTGATGGTGTCACCGGGGGCGCAGGTGAAATGGTTCTGCCCGTCACACGACACCTGCGGGTAGATCTGCATGTCTTTGGACACCACGATTTTCAGCTCACTGTTGCCGTCGACCACAATCGGCCGGCTCGACAACATATGGGGGTACATCGGCACGATCACAATGGCATCCAGCTTGGGATGCATGATCGGGCCACCCGCCGACAGCGCGTAGGCGGTGGAACCGGTAGGCGTGGCGACGATCAGGCCGTCGGCCTTCTGGCTGCACACGAACTGGCCGTCGATATACAGCTCGAACTCGATCATTCGCGTGGATTTGCCAGGGTGCAGCACCACGTCATTGAGCGCATCGCCCTGGCCGATGGCTTCGCCGTGGCGGCGCACTTCGGCTTGCAGCAGGAAGCGGTTCTCCACCAGGTAATGGCCGTCGAGCACCTTGGCCACTTCGACTTCCAGCTCATCCGGGCGGATATCAGTGAGGAACCCCAGGCTGCCCCGGTTGATCCCCAGCACCGGCACGTTATGCCGCGCCAGAGCCCGGGCCGCGCCGAGCAGGCTGCCGTCGCCGCCGACCACGATGACCATGTCGCAGACTTCGCCGAGCATCTTGCGCGACGAGGTCTGCAGGCCGTGGCCCGGCAGGATTTCAGCGATGGTGTCTTCGAGGATCACATGCAGGTGGCGGTCCAGCAGGAATTTTTTCAGCCGGCGGACGGTGTCCAACACCTGGGTACTGCCCAGGCGACCGATAATGCCGATATTGCGAAATTGCTCCATGGGGCTCCTGCGGGATGTGGAGTGTTGCAAAAAAGAACGATTATGGGCGAAAGGCCGTCTCAGGCAAAATCCTTTGTCGTCGTGAAGCCTTGATGACAACGGTTCTCAGCCACCTTCAGCGCAGTTAAAAGGCTATGCTCGGACCATGACTGTGTTCCCCGATCTGCACAACCTGCCCCGCCAGCTGCGCCACCCCGAGGTGCGCGACCTGGCGTGGGTGATGCTCGCCCCGCCGATGCTCGCGCAGACGCCCTGGCCGCAGCGCCACCCGCTGGCCGGCAGCGACTGGGTGCAGGCGCCGCATCTGCTGGAACACTGGCTGAGCGAACTGGACCGGAACAGCAGCACCTTGCAGCAGTGGCTGAGCCTGTCACGTACACGCCGCCTGGGCCTGTATTACGAACGCCTGTGGCAGTTTGCGGTGCAGCATGCGCCGGGCGTGGAGTTGCTGGCCGCCAACCTGCCGATCCGCCGTGCCGGGCATACCCTCGGCGAGCTGGACATGTTGCTGCGCGACCGCGATGGCGTGCACCACCTGGAACTGGCGATCAAGCTGTATCTGGGGCCGCAGGACGGTGATGGTCAGGACACGGCGCAATGGCTCGGCCCGGGCTGTCATGACCGACTGGACCGCAAGCTGGCGCATCTGGCCCAGCATCAGCTGCCGATATCGGCGCGGGAGGAAAGCCGTGAAGTGCTGGCCGCGTTGGATATCCAGCAGTTCGATGCGCATTTATGGTTGGGGGGCTACCTGCTCTACCCCTGGCCCGGCGAAGCCGAGGCCCCCAGTGGTGCCCATCCGCAGCATTTGCGTGGGCGCTGGTTGCATCAGCGTGATTGGCAAGCGTTTGTCAGCCGCAGCCAACCGGGCCGTTGGCAGCCCCTGCCACGGCATGCCTGGCTGGCGCCGGCGCATTACCCCGCGAATGAGGTGTGGAGCGAAGAGCAGATGCGCGGCTGGTTGGCCGACCTTGACCCGATGGCACCGGCGCAGTTGCTGGTGCGGCTGGTGCAGGTGGGGGAGGATTGGGAGGAAGCCGAGCGCTTGTTTCTGGTGGCGGATCTTTGGCCGAATGTGCCCGGGGCTGGCTGAGGTTTTGTCGTGAGCTTCAGGGCCTCATCGGGGGCAAGCCCCCTCCCACAGGGGAATGCATTCCAAATGTGGGAGGGCGCTTGCCCCGATAGCGGTTGCCCAGGCACTACAGCTGATCGATATGCCGATACTCCAACTGCAACCCTGCCGCCAGCTGCTGCGCGCGACCCAACCTGATCGGCCCACGCTCGATATCGACCAGCAAGCCCGGGCACTCCAACTGCGGTAGCCCATTAACTTCCTTGAGTCGCCCGTCAGTGATCACCAGTAACCGCTGCTGTTCAGCCGGGTAGCGCTTGCGCCGCAATGCCAGCCAGTTCCCGGCCTCGACAAGCGCCGCCAGCAATGGCGTACCGCCGCCCGCGCCCAACTGTTCCAGCCAACCCGCCAAGCCCTTGGCCGCTTTCAACCCTTGCACCTGCCACTTCGGCACTTGCCCGCTGGCCGTCAACAGCGCCATGCGCGCCCGCTGGCGATAGGCATCGTCAAACAACTGCGCCAACAAGCCCTTGGCGTCGGTGAGCGCTCGATGCCGTCGGGTGGATGCCGACGCATCGACAATCACCAACCACAGTTCATGGGCCGCACGACTGCGCAGGTGAAACAGCAAGTCCTCTCGTATTTGTGGCCGACCACCGAGCAAGGTGCCCGGCCAGTTGATCGCGCCCTGCCTCGCGCTGCGTGCCTTGCCTTGCCTGCCGTTGCCTAGTCGCCCTGCCTTGGGTCGCGCATCCGCCCCCGCGTCAGGTCGAGGGCGAATGCCTAGGGCTTTTTTGGCCAGGTGGGCACATCCCGGCGTGCACCCGTGGGCAGCGCCGGTGCGGGCATATCGCCCCATTGGCCTTGACCGGGCGAGGCGTCGGAGGATTTCGGCGACTGCCCTTCGCTCGGTGGGCTGGCCGGTGGGGACTGTTCATGACGGCGATGGCGCAGGGCGAATTCGGCAACCGCTTGAATATCTTCCTCGGCGATGGCGCTGGCTCCCCGCCACGCGGCATGGGCCCTGGCACCGCGCAACCAGACAAGGTCCGCACGCAGGCCATCAACCCCCGCCGCAAAGCAGCGCTCGGTGATCTGCGCCAGTGCCTGGTCATCCAGTGCAATGCTGTCGAGCTGCGCCCGTGCCTGGGTGCAACGCTCGCGCAATGCCGCTTGTGGCACGTCCCACTGCGCACAGAACGCCGCAGGGTCGCTGTCGAAATCCAGACGACGCCGGATGATCTGCCCACGTTCGGCCGGCAAGGTCTGCCCGCTCAAGGCCACGTTGAAACCGAAGCGGTCGAGCAACTGCGGACGCAACTCGCCCTCCTCCGGGTTCATGGTGCCGATCAGCACGAAGCGCGCCGAATGGCGATGGGAAATGCCATCGCGCTCGATCAGGTTGGTGCCGCTGGCGGCCACGTCCAGCAGCAAGTCCACCAGGTGATCGGGCAGCAAGTTGACTTCATCGACATACAAAACGCCGCCGTCAGCGTTGGCCAACACGCCGGGTGAAAATTGCGCACGCCCCTCGCCCAACGCGGCGTCCAGGTCCAACGTGCCGACAAGACGCTCTTCGGTAGCGCCCAACGGTAAGGTCACGAACTGACCACTGGCCAGCAGGTCGGCCAAACCCCGCGCCAGGGTGGACTTGGCCATGCCGCGCGGGCCTTCGATCAGCACACCGCCGATCTTCGGGTCGATGGCGGTCAGGCACAGCGCGAGCTTGAGGTCATCGGCGCCGACCACGGCGGACAGCGGGAAATGGGGAATATCAGTCATCAGCTGTCTTCTTCTATATCCAGCAACAGGTTTTCCAACGCCTCGCGGTACGCCCCCGGTTCCTGCCACAGGCCACGCTGCTGGGCTTCCAGCATGCGCTCGGTCATGTCGCGCAGTGCATCGGGGTTGTGCTGTTGCACAAATGCCCGGGTGTCGGGGTCGAGCAAGTAGGCGTCGGCCAACAGTGCGTATTGGTGATCGTCAATCAGTGCGGTGGTGGCGTCGAAGGCGAACAGGTTGTCCACCGTCGCGGCCATTTCAAACGCACCTTTATAGCCATGGCGCTTCACGCCTTCGATCCACTTGGGGTTGGCCGCACGGGAACGGATCACCCGGTTCAGCTCTTCCTTCAACGTGCGGATCTTCGGCAAGTCCGGCTGACTATGGTCGCCATGGTAGCTGGCGGCCTTGTCGCCGCTCAGGGTTTCCACGGCGGCGAGCATGCCGCCCTGGAATTGGTAGTAGTCATTGGAATCGAGCAAGTCGTGCTCACGGTTGTCCTGATTCTGCAACACCGCCTGCACCTGGCTCAGGCGCTGGGCGAACTGCGCGCGGGCGGCGGTGCCTTCGTCGGAACCGCCATAGGCGTAGCCGCCCCAGTTCAGGTAAACCTCGGCCAGGTCTTCGCGGCTTTGCCACAGGCGCCCGTCGATTGCGCCCTGCACACCGGCACCATACGCGCCGGGCTTGGCACCGAAGATGCGCCAGCCGGCCTGTTTTGCTGCTGCCTCTGCGTCCAGGCCATACGCCAGCAACGCCTCGCGCTCGCTGCGCGCCTTGGCGGCCAGGGGGTTCAGATCGTCCGGTTCGTCCAGCGCAGCCACCGCCTGCACCGCCGCATCGAACAGGCGGATCAGGTTGGCAAAGGCATCACGGAAGAAGCCGGATACACGCAACGTCACATCAACCCGTGGGCGGTCGAGCAGGCTGATCGGCAGGATTTCAAAGTCATCCACCCGCTGGCTGCCCGTCGCCCACACCGGACGCACGCCCATCAGCGCCATCGCCTGGGCGATGTCATCGCCGCCGGTGCGCATGGTCGCGGTGCCCCATACCGACAGGCCGAGTTGGCGCAGGTGATCGCCATGGTCTTGCAGGTGCCGCTCCAGAATCAGGTTGGCCGACTGGAAGCCGATGCGCCAGGCCGTGGTGGTGGGCAGGTTGCGCACATCCACGGTGAAAAAGTTACGCCCGGTGGGCAGCACATCCAAACGCCCGCGACTCGGCGCACCACTGGGGCCAGCAGGTACAAAACGGCCGCCCAGGGCATCCAGCAATCCGCGCATTTCCGCCGGGCCACAGGCATCCAGCCGAGGCGCCACAACAATACGCAGGCTTTCAATCACGGCTTTCACATCTTCCCAGCCGGGTTCCTCCAGCTGTTCAAGCGGCCCTTCCAGGGCTTGCTCGATCAAACGTGCGGCGTACAGCTCCAGGCGCTCGCGGGTATCGCCGGCGGTACGCCACAACTGCCCATCTATCTTTTGCAGCACCAGCGGCCGGCGTCCGGTCCAGGGTTCGGCCAGGGCGCAGTCCAGCGGGTCGAAACCCAGCTCGAAGGCCTTGGCCAACACGCGCAGCAAGCTCGACTGCGGGCCACGGCCATCGCCACGCGGGATGCGCAGCAGCGCCAACAAAGTGTCGATACGCAGGCGACCCTCGGGTGACTCGCCAAAAATATGCAGGCCGTCGCGGATCTGCGACTCTTTCAAGTCACACAGGTAAGTGTCCAGGCGTGGCAGCCACACGGCAGCATCGGCGTCGCTCTCCAGCTCAAGTTCCTGGTCGATGCGGGTTTCGCGCACCAGCTTGAGGATGTCCTTTTGCAGTTCCAAAGCACGACGTGGATCAAGCAACTGCGCTTCGTAATACTCGTCCGCGAGCAGTTCCAGGTTACGCAGCGGGCCGTAAGTTTCGGCACGGGTCAGCGGCGGCATCAGATGATCGATGATCACCGCCTGGGTGCGCCGCTTGGCCTGGGCGCCCTCGCCCGGGTCGTTGACGATAAACGGGTAGATATTCGGCAGCGGCCCCAGCAACGCGTCGGGCCAGCAGTTTTCCGACAGGCCGACGCCCTTGCCCGGCAGCCACTCCAGGTTGCCGTGCTTGCCCACGTGGATCACGCCGTGGGCGCCGTAGGTGTGGCGTAGCCAGAAGTAGAACGCCAGGTAAGCGTGGGGCGGCACCAGGTCCGGGTCGTGGTACACCGCGCTGGCGTCCACCTGATAACCCCGCGCCGGCTGGATGCCGATAAACGTCAGGCCCAGGCGCAGGCCGGCGATCATCAGGCGGCCGTCGCGGCACATCGGATCGTTCTGCGGCGTGCCCCAGCGTTCCAGCACCGCCTGGCGATTGGCTTCGGGCAGGCGCTGGAACATCGTCTCGTACTCGTCCAGGCCCAGGCTTTGATGGCAAGGGCGCAGGTCGAGGCTGTCCAGGTCGTTGGTGACGCCGCCGAGCAAATCATGGATCAGCGCCGTGCCGCTGTCCGGCAATACGTCCGGCAGCGGATAGCCTTCGGTTTGCAAGGCGCGCAGGATATTCAGCGCCGCCGCCGGCGTATCCAGGCCCACACCGTTACCGATGCGACCGTCGCGGGTCGGGTAGTTGGCGAGGATCAGCGCAATGCGTTTATCTGCATTCGGCACCCGCGCCAACTCGACCCAACGCCGCGCCAGCTCGGCGACAAAATCCATGCGTTCGGGCGCGGCGCGGTAGCACACCACGTCCGATTGGCTGCGCTCGCTGCGCCAGGCCAGGTCCTTGAAACTGATCGGCCGGCTGATGATGCGTCCGTCCAGCTCCGGCAACGCAATGTGCATCGCCAGGTCGCGGGGGCCGAGTCCCTGCTCGCTGGCCTCCCAGCCGGGCTGGTTATCCTGGGCACAAATGGCCTGGATCACCGGGATGTTGCGGCGAAACGGGCGCAAATGCGGCGCTTCGGGGCTGGATTGGGCGAAGCCAGTGGTGTTGAGGATCACCGC
This sequence comes from Pseudomonas azotoformans, assembly GCF_900103345.1. Taxonomy (NCBI): domain Bacteria; kingdom Pseudomonadati; phylum Pseudomonadota; class Gammaproteobacteria; order Pseudomonadales; family Pseudomonadaceae; genus Pseudomonas; species Pseudomonas azotoformans. The sequence goes on along the minus strand of NZ_LT629702.1, from coordinate 956,826 downwards.
CACGCCCACCTCATCCAGCAAGTCCTCGACCACCGCCAGGCAGCCGGGCTCTTTCAAGCTGGCCACTGCCATCGGCAACGGGTTGAGCCCCGCCGCCTGCAAGCGCTGGCAGAACACATCGATAAAACCGGTGTTGGCTGCCTGCAAGTGGGAGCGGTAGAACAGCACCGTCGCCACCGGCCAGTCGGCGTTCCAGTCTGTCTGCCAATCGTTCAGGCGGGCGTTGGCATGCTGCGGATGATAGATCGCCGTGCGCGGCAGGGTTTGCGGCTCGCCCCAGGCATAGTCGCGACCCAGGTAAGCGCTGGCCAGGCAGCGATAGAAATCCAGGGCATTGCCCAGGCCGCCCTGACGCAGGAAGTGCCACAGCCGATCACGTTCTTCTGCACCGACGGTGCTCAGCCCGCTGAGTTCCGGGTCCGGGCGATCATCCCCCGGCACCAGGATCAGTTGCACACCACGTTCGGCCAGTTCCACCAGGCGCTCGATGCCGTAGCGCCAGTAACCGATGCCACCATGCAGCGAGATCAGGATGACCTTGGCGTGGCGCAGCACTTCATCGACGTACAGGTCGACCGAGGCATGGTTCTGCACCTGCATCGGGTTGGCCAGGCGCAAGCTCGGGTAGTCGTCGGGCAACTGCTGGGCCGCTTCGGCCAGCAGTGCCAGGCTGGAATCGCCGCTGCACAGGATCACCAGGTCAGCGGGGCTTTGGCCAAGGTCGGCAATATTGTCGTCCGAGACGAAACCACCGGGCTGGGTCCTGAGCAGGTGCATGGGTCAGACGCTGAGGGCGGCGCGCAGTTGCGCTTCGAGGCCCGCCGCGTCCAGTTCCTGGCCGATCAGCACCAGGCGCGTGGTGCGCGCTTCGTCGGCGCCCCAGGCACGGTCGAAATGCTTGTCGAACCGCGTGCCCACACCCTGGATCAACAGGCGCATCGGCTTGTTCGGGATGGCGGCGAAACCTTTGACGCGCAGGATGCCGTGTTGCACCACCAGCTGCGTCAAGGCGTCGAGCAGCAGCGCTTCGTCGGCTTGCGGCAGGTCGATGGAGATCGAGTCGAACGCATCGTGGTCGTGGTCGTCTTCACCTTCGTGGTGATGATCGTGGTGGCTGTGGCGGCCGTCGATATGCTCCTCGGAACCGGCGCCCAGGCCGATCAGTACATCCAGGGGCAAGCGACCGCTGCTGGCTTCGACGATCTTCACCGCCGGCGGCAACTCTTCGGCGACTTCCAGGCGCACGCGGGCCAGGTCTTCGGCGCTGATCAGGTCGGTCTTGTTGAGGATCACCAGGTCGGCACTGGCCAGTTGGTCGGCGAACAGCTCGTGCAGTGGCGATTCGTGGTCCAGGTTGGGGTCGAGCTTGCGCTGGGCGTCCACTTGGTCCGGGAATGCGGCGAAGGTGCCGGCGGCCACAGCCGGGCTGTCGACCACGGTGATCACCGCGTCAACGGTGCAGGCGCTGCGGATTTCCGGCCACTGGAAGGCTTGCACCAACGGCTTGGGCAATGCCAGGCCGGAAGTTTCAATGAGGATATGGTCGAGATCGCCGCGACGGGCGACCAATTCGCGCATCACCGGGAAGAACTCTTCCTGCACGGTGCAGCACAGGCAGCCGTTGGCCAGTTCGTAGACGCGGCCGTTGGCCTCTTCTTCCGTGCAACCGATGGAGCACTGCTTGAGGATTTCACCGTCAATGCCCAGCTCGCCGAATTCATTGACGATCACCGCGATGCGACGGCCCTGGGCGTTGTCGAGCATGTGGCGCAGCAAGGTGGTCTTGCCCGAGCCGAGGAAGCCGGTAACGATGGTGACGGGGAGTTTGGCCAGTGTTTTCATCGGATGCCCTTGGGGGCGGGCAGATGGGACGATAGGCCCTGCGACGGCGCGCAGCAGCGGATTTCGTCACCGGATCACCCCGCCCGGTTGAAGTAGAAAATCGGTTGCGAGGCAGGTCTCCTGGCTTGGGGCTTGCCGGTCTTGCGACCGGCGCTGGCTGCGCCTTCCCGCCTTGTCGGCAGTGGCGTGGCAGTCAGCTGAACCCTTTACAGTTGCGGGGGCAGCCGCGGCTTGGACCGCGTTCCCTTCTTAGCTTCGGCCTGGGCCGAAGAACCTCGAGGGTGCAAGGCTACGCAGTGCTTGGGGGATGGTCAATGATGGGGTTGGGTTGGGTTGGGTTGGCTTGTGTACATATCCGTTGCTGCGGTAACGGCTGATATTGGTTCCGCCCTTACGGCGGGTCACTTTTGGAAAAGAGCCCCAAAAGTAACCAAAAGGGCTCTTGCCCCAACACTCGGCACCTCGCCTAGGCTCGGTGTGCCCGTAATCCGACAGGGATTTGGGGGGCCGCCGCCACGCGCCATCCATGGCGCGGGGCGGCTAAACCGGCATCCCTGCCGGTTTACCCCCCAAATCCCTGCCGAATTCCGGCCAGCGTGTTTGACGGGGCGCCTAAGATCAAAATCAAAAACAGATCTAAAGCCAGAGCCAGAGCCAGAGCCAGAGCCAGAGCCAGAGCCAGAGCAAACCACCCTTCAACTGATACATGAAGATCAAACTGTGGGAGGGGGCTTGCCCCCGATGGCGGTATGTCAGCCAACTCATCAGTGACTGACCCACTGCCATCGGGGGCAAGCCCCCTCCCACACTTTGACCGAGTACCGGCCATACAATCCGGTCGGCTCTAAGGCCGCCGCGCTCTTGCTTTTGATCTGGGATCGCCCCGTCAAACACGCTGGCCGAACGCAGGCTTGAATACGTGGGCCGCCGTAAGGGCGGAGCCCTAAGCCGCCGTTACCGCAGCAACGGATATGCCCCCAGAAAGCACATCCCCAATTGACTCCCCTCCCACCCCCATGCTCTCCTACACATCTTGTTTCGGGTGCCCTGCAAAGGGTGAAACGGGAAACCGGTGACTCATGCACACGCATGACAGTCCGGTGCTGCCCCCGCAACGGTAAGCGAGCGAAACGTCATATCCACTGTGCCAGGCGGTATGGGAAGGCGACGTTTTCAGGCATTGAGCCCCTCGCAAGCCCGGAGACCGGCCCGAAAAAATCAGATAACAAACCCGCGGTGGGCGGGCGCTGTTCAAAGCCCTGCGTGCCCGGCTCGCGGGGTTTTCATGCGCTCGTTTCACCCTGACACCTGAAAGGGACGCGCCATGTCGATCATCAGCAGCACTTCGCACGCCACCAGCAGCACCTCTACCCTGAGCCAACGCCTGACCGCCGCCATCGGTGCGTCGATCCTCGGTGCGTGCCTGGTGTACTTCGCCGGTTTCTCGCACATCGAGGCAGTACACAACGCTGCCCACGATACCCGCCACAGCGCCGCGTTCCCGTGCCACTGAGACCTGCCGACATGATCAAGCGTATTGCGCAAACCGCAGGTTTCACCGGCCTTCTGGCTGCCCTGCTGCTGACCCTGCTGCAAAGCTTCTGGGTCGCCCCGCTGATTCTGCAGGCGGAAACCTTTGAAAAAGCCCCGGCAGCGACCGAGTTGCACGAGCACGCCGAAGGTGCGGCTGCTCACACCCACGACGCCGAAGCCTGGGAGCCGGAAGACGGCTGGCAGCGCGTGCTGTCCACCACAGGCGGCAACCTGGTGGTCGCCGTTGGCTTCGCGTTGATGCTGGCCGGCCTGTACACCCTGCGTGCACCGACCCGTACCGCTCAAGGCTTGCTCTGGGGACTGGCGGGTTATGCGACCTTTGTATTGGCGCCGACCCTGGGCCTGCCGCCCGAACTTCCGGGCACCGCCGCCGCTGACCTGGCACAACGGCAGATCTGGTGGATCGGTACCGCCGCGTCTACCGCTGCCGGTATCGCACTGATCGTGTTCGGTCGCAACTGGCTGCTCAAGGCACTGGGCGCGGCGATCCTGGCAGTGCCACATGTGATCGGCGCGCCGCAGCCGGAAGTGCATTCGATGCTGGCCCCGGAAGCACTGGAAGCGCAGTTCAAGATTGCTTCGCAGCTGACCAACGTGGCGTTCTGGCTGGCCTTGGGCCTGATCAGCGCCTGGCTGTTCCGCCGCAACCGTGACGATCAATACTCGGCGTGAAACTGGTAGTAGGCATGGGCTGCCAGCGGGGTTGTGATGTTCACACCCTGCTGGCCCTGTTTGATGCTGCCCTCATCGAGGGCGGTATCGAGCGCCACCGCGTCAGCGCGCTGGCCAGCATCGATCACAAACAGGAAGAACCCGGGCTGCTGGCCTTGGCCGCGCTGCTGAATCTGCCGTTGCAGTGCTTCAACGCTGAACAACTGGCGATTTATGCAGACCGCTTGAGCCATCAATCGGACGTGGCTTTTGCCCACACCGGCTGTTACGGCATCGCCGAAAGCGCCGCCCTGGCCCTGGCCGAAGACCTCGCCAACGCCCCTGCGCGCCTGCTGATCACCCGCCAGAAAACCGCCCAGGCCACCTTTGCATTGGCGTGCGCTGGCTGAAAACCCGATAATCGCCGCTTTCGATCATGAGCAGATTTCATGCTCGCCCGTTTTTCATCAGGATTCCCCATGACCGTTTACTTCATCGGCGCAGGCCCCGGCGACCCGGAATTGATCACCGTCAAGGGCCAGCGGCTGATCCGCAGTTGCCCAGTGATCATCTATGCCGGCTCGCTGGTGCCGGCGGCGGTACTGGAAGGTCATCAGGCAGAAACGCTGGTCAACAGTGCGCAACTGCACTTGGAACAGATCATCGACCTGATCAAGGCCGCCCATGCCAAGGGCCAGGATGTGGCGCGCGTGCATTCCGGCGACCCCAGCCTGTATGGCGCGATTGGCGAACAGATCCGCCATTTGCGCGAATTGGGTATCCCATTCCAGATCATTCCTGGCGTCACGGCGGTGGCCGCTTGCGCGGCGTTGCTGGAAACCGAGCTGACCCTGCCCGACATCGCCCAAAGCGTGATCCTGACCCGCTACGCGGATAAAACCAGCATGCCGGCCGGTGAGGACTTCGACAGCCTGGCACGACATGGCACCACCATGGCGATTCACCTGGGGGTCAACCACCTGGACAAGATCGTCGCCGAACTGCTGCCGCACTATGGGGCGGACTGTCCGATTGCCGTGGTGCACCGGGCGACGTGGCCGGATCAGGATTGGGCGGTCGGCACTCTCAGTGACATTGTCGGGAAAGTGGTCGCCAAAGGGTTCCGGCGCACGGCGCTGATTGTGGTGGGTCGAGTGTTGGCGAGTGACAGTTTCAGTGAGTCATCGTTGTATCGAGCGGGGCATGCGCACCTTTATCGACCTTGATAATAAACTTCACAAAAAGCCAATAAGACGATGATTTAATTCAATAAATACATTCTGTAGAAGCTGGCTTGCCAGCGAAGGTCGTCAACGATGACGCGAGAAACCAGAAAAACCGCGGCGCGCTCACGCTTTTCGCTGGCAAGCCAGCTCCTACAGTTAATCTTCAGCGTTAAATAAATATCATAAACTTATAATTTTTAAGCAAAAAAAAACGGCGCTCACGGGGCGCCGTTTTTTCTGTCCGCAGTGAACGCCTTACTCAGTAGTAGGCGTTTTCTTTCTGCGTGTGGTCGGTCACGTCACGTACGCCCTTGAGCTCCGGGATACGCTCGAGCAGGGTGCGCTCGATACCTTCACGCAAGGTTACGTCCGCCTGGCCACAACCCTGGCAGCCGCCGCCGAACTTGAGCACGGCAATGCCATCTTCAACCACGTCGATCAGGCTGACCTGGCCGCCGTGGCTGGCCAGACCCGGGTTGATCTCGGTCTGCAGGTAATAGTTGATACGCTCGTTGACCGGGCTGTCGGCATTGACGTTCGGCACCTTGGCGTTAGGCGCCTTGATGGTCAACTGGCCGCCCATGCGATCGGTGGCGTAGTCGACCACGGCATCGTCAAGGAACGCTTCGCTGAAGGCGTCGATGTACGCGGTGAAGCTTTTCAGCCCCAGGGCGGTGTCTTCAGGCTTCTCTTCGCCGGGCTTGCAGTAGGCAATGCACGTCTCGGCGTATTGGGTGCCGGGCTGGGTGATAAAGACGCGGATACCGATACCCGGGGTGTTCTGCTTGGACAGCAGGTCGGCCAGGTAATCGTGGGCGGCGTCGGTAATGGTTATGGCAGTCATGGAAACTCCTCACAGGCTTGCCGGCAGTTTACGCCAAAATATTACGTAGGTACAAAGTCCTAGTGTTTTTGTCGGGATAGGTTTTTTTGCGGGGACGGTGTACATATCCGTTATTTGGGTAACGGCGGCTATTGGTTCCGCCCTTACGGCGGCTCACTTTCGAAAAGCCGGAATGCCGGCCCAGTCGAAAGTAACCAAAGCGCTCTTGCCCCAACACTCGGTACCTCGCCTAGGCTCGGCATGCCCGTAATCCGACAGTGATTTGGGGGGCCGCCTTAGATCAAAATCAAAAGCCAGAGCCAGAGCCAGAGCCAGAGCCAGAGCCAGAGCCAGAGCCAGAGCAAACCACCCTTCAACTGATACATGAAGATCAAACTGTGGGAGGGGGCTTGCCCCCGATGGCGGTGTGTCAGCCAACTCATCAGTGACTGACCCACTGCCATCGGGGGGCAAGCCCCCTCCCACACTTTGACCCAGTACCGGCCATACAATCCGGTCGGCTCTAAGGCCGCCGCGCTCTTGCTTTTGATCTGGGATCGCCCCGTCAAACACGCTGGCCGAACGCAGGCTTGAATCCGTGGGTAACCCGGCAGGACGCCGGGTTAGCCGCCGTAAGGGCGGAACCATAAGCCGCCGTTACCCAAACAACGGATATGCCCACCCCAACAAAAAACCTCACAAATTCTCATACCGATTCATGTCCAACACCCCTTCCTCCACCGGCGTAGTCTCACGAATGTACTGCGACAAATCATGGAAATACTGCCAGAACAGCGGATGACTGCGCCGCACCCCCCACCGATCCACAATCTTCTCGAAACCCTTGGCATCCTTGGCCTGCTCCATTTCCGCCACGAACTCAGGCACTTGCTGGGCCGGAATATTGAACATGAAATTCGGGTAGCTGCTCAGCACGCCCGGATAAATCGTCAGCGTATCCAGCCCCGGCTGGTAGCGATAAGCCTCCCCCAGCAAAAACGCAACATTACTGTGGGCACGATTGCGCAGCAGGCTATAGACCACACGCTTGCCGCTGGCAGTTTCCACCCGCAGCATCGTCGCTTCAGGCAATTGATCAATCACCTTGAGCCCCGCAGCCGGGCGTGAGGTCAAGCGGCTCAGTGCCTGCTCCGCATCCTGCAAGGCCGGGTCGATCCCATCGCGGGAGCAATAGGCGCCGCTGCAACGGTTGATCGGGTCCGGGCTGGCATTCAAATCGCCGTAACGGGTGAGCAACTGGTTGGCAAAGTCGCGCTTCGGATCCTTTTCGTTCAGGTGCAGGCCGGTGGGTTTGTCGTCATCAATGGCCTCGTAATCCAGCCACAGCTTGAGTTTGCCGCTGTTCTGGTACCAATCGTCGAGGAAATCATCGCGCGAATCGGCTGGCATCAGACGCAGGAAGTTCTGCTCGGCACCATTGCGAATCAGGTCGAAGTACAGCCGGGTCTGGGCCTGGTGCGACACATTGCCGAACACGTCGAAATTCACCGCCAGTTGGTAATAGGTGCGCTCCAGCAGTGGATAATCGAACAGCCACATCGTCTGCGGCACTTCACCGATCAGGCCTTTGCTGACCGATGCGCTGTCGAAGTGACGGAAGATGCTCAGCAAGGCATTGTCATTGCCCGCCCACAGGCTCGACCAGCTTGGCGGCGGCAGGTCAGCGTAGCTGTCACGGCGCAGGGCTTCGTATTCGTTGCGTTTATCGCGGTAGGCCAGCCACAGGCTGAGCACGCTGCCCACGTCATCGTTCTGCCCCGGCATGGCCAGCAGCGGCGTGGCCTGGCCGCGATAACGTGCATCGGTGATGTACAGGTCGTGGTCCGGGTCCTGGAACAGCGTCCAGAAATTGTCGCGGATCACATCCGTGGCGATCTGCCCACGGCACACCGGCCCACGGATAAAGGTACGTACGAAGTACTCGGCGTTATCCAGCATGAACTGGTAACGCGCCTTGGCCGGGATGGCCTCGAAGGTTTCAAAAGGGTTGGCACGGCGGCCCGGACCATAGCCCGGCAATGCGTTGACCTGCCAGTTGCCGGCGTAGAACAGCTCTTTGATGCGTGCCATCTTCTCGGCACTGAACGGGTACGTGATGTGGGTTTTATGCACGATCACGCCCTGCACCGGCCACAGGCGGTAATACACACGGGTGCCGGGGTCATCATTGGGGCGGCGCGTGGCGATCAGGTCAATCGGCTGGCCACTCGGCGTGCGCGAACGCACCCACTGGAAGAAATGCCCCGACTCGCCATTCTCGAAATAGATGTGGGCAAGGAACAAATGCTCGAACAACCAGCGCGCCACCAGGCTTTCGCGGGCGCCGGGCTGGTTGAACAGGTTTTCCCACTGCTGCACTTGCAGGGCTTCTTTCGCGCTGGGCGCCAGGCCTTGTTCATCAATCGGCGCGCCGGAGGCGAGCCAGCGTTGCAGGGTCTGGTATTGCTGGTCGGTAAGGCCGGTGACCGCCAGCGGCATGCCTTCCTTGGGGTGCGCACCGGCGTAGGCATTGAACTCGCCGGGCATGGCGCACATGTTTTCGCGGTTCAGGCCCAGCACGATGTCCTCGGGCAGCTTGGCGTTGGGTTGCAGCGGCGCGTTATGGCCCAGCTCCAACATGCGCGCCATCAGCGCGGCCTGGCTGCCCTGGGCGTCCAGCACTGAATAGAAGCCCTTCTGCTGCCAGGCCTGTTTGCCAAAGGCGTCATAGAACAAGCGGGTGGTCGGCGTGGCCTGGCTGCGCTCGCCATCGTAGACCGGTACTTTGCTGGCACCGCGTGCCGCGCCCTCGGCACTGCCCAAGTTGAGCTGGCAGGCGGAGTCGTAGCAGGCGTGGCAGGCCACACATTTCTCGGTGAAGATCGGTTGGATATCGCGCGTGTAGGAAATCGCTGGGGCGACTCCGTCGGCCTGGGCGATACAGGCAACCAGTGCCAGGACGGCGCTGGTGATGAGGCGAAGTGACATGTATCCGGTCCCGATTCAATGCGTGCGCTGGAAATTGTCGGTGATTCTACCGGGCCATACGCCCCTGCAACATGAGCGATATTCATCTAAAAGCCGGGCATGCTGCAAAACCACGCAGGTTTGTTATGATCCACGCCCTCCGTAATGCCTGACCAGAGTAGTCCCATGTCCGATCGTAGCGTTCGTCTGCAAGCCCTTCATCAAGCCCTCAAGGAACGTATCCTGATCCTCGACGGCGGTATGGGCACGATGATCCAGAGCTACAAACTCGAAGAAGAAGACTACCGTGGCAAACGCTTCGCCGACTGGCCAAGCGACGTCAAGGGTAACAACGACCTGCTGGTAATCACGCGCCCGGACGTGATCGGCGGTATTGAAAAAGCCTACCTGGATGCCGGTGCCGACATCCTCGAAACCAACACCTTCAACGCCACCCGCATCTCCATGGCCGACTACGGCATGGAAGAACTGGCCTACGAGCTGAACGTAGAAGGCGCACGCCTGGCGCGCAAGATCGCCGACGCCAAGACCGCCGAGAACCCGGCCAAGCCGCGCTTCGTCGCCGGCGTGCTCGGCCCGACCAGCCGTACCTGCTCGTTGTCGCCGGACGTGAACAACCCCGGCTACCGCAACGTGACCTTCGATGAACTGGTGGAAAACTACACCGAGGCCACCAAGGGCTTGATCGAAGGCGGCGCCGACCTGATCCTGATCGAAACCATCTTCGACACCCTCAACGCCAAGGCCGCGATTTTCGCCGTGCAAGGTGTGTTCGAGGAGCTCAATACCGAACTGCCGATCATGATCTCCGGCACCATCACCGACGCCTCCGGTCGCACCCTGTCGGGCCAGACCACCGAAGCGTTCTGGAACTCGGTCGCCCACGCCAAGCCGATTTCAGTGGGCCTGAACTGCGCCCTGGGCGCCAGCGAACTGCGTCCGTACCTGGAAGAGTTGTCGAACAAGGCCAACACCCACGTGTCCGCGCACCCCAACGCCGGCCTACCCAACGAATTCGGCGAGTACGACGAACTGCCGTCGGAAACCGCCAAGGTCATCGAAGAGTTCGCCCAGAGCGGCTTCCTCAATATTGTCGGCGGCTGCTGCGGCACCACGCCAGGCCATATCGAGGCCATCGCCAAAGCCGTGGCCGGTTACGCGCCACGCGTGATCCCGGACATCCCCAAGGCGTGCCGCCTGTCGGGCCTGGAGCCGTTCACGATTGATCGCAGTTCGCTGTTCGTCAACGTCGGCGAGCGCACCAACATCACCGGCTCCGCCAAATTTGCCCGGCTGATCCGTGAAGACAACTACACCGAAGCCCTCGAAGTCGCCCTGCAGCAGGTGGAAGCCGGCGCCCAGGTGATCGACATCAACATGGACGAGGGCATGCTCGATTCGAAGAAGGCCATGGTGACCTTCCTCAATCTGATCGCCGGCGAGCCGGACATCTCCCGCGTGCCGATCATGATCGACTCCTCCAAGTGGGACGTGATCGAGGCTGGCCTCAAGTGCATCCAGGGCAAGGGCATCGTCAACTCCATCAGCATGAAGGAAGGCGTCGAGCAGTTCATCCACCACGCCAAGCTGTGCAAGCGCTACGGCGCGGCCGTGGTGGTGATGGCCTTCGACGAAGCCGGCCAGGCCGACACCGAAGCGCGCAAGAAAGAGATCTGCAAACGTTCCTACGACATCCTGGTGAATGAAGTCGGCTTCCCGCCGGAAGACATCATTTTCGACCCGAACATCTTCGCGGTCGCCACCGGTATCGAAGAGCACAACAACTACGCCGTCGACTTCATCAATGCCTGTGCCTACATCCGTGACGAGCTGCCGTATGCGCTGACCTCCGGCGGCGTGTCCAACGTGTCGTTCTCGTTCCGGGGCAACAACCCGGTGCGCGAGGCGATCCACTCGGTGTTCCTGCTGTATGCGATCCGCAATGGCCTGACCATGGGCATCGTCAACGCCGGCCAATTGGAGATCTACGACCAGATCCCGGCGGAGTTGCGCGACGCCGTGGAAGACGTGGTGCTCAACCGCACCCCGGAGGGAACCGACGCCCTCCTCGCCATTGCCGACAAATACAAGGGCGACGGTAGCGTCAAGGAAGCCGAGACCGAGGAATGGCGTGGCTGGGATGTGAACAAGCGCCTGGAGCACGCACTGGTCAAGGGCATCACCACGCATATCGTTGAAGACACCGAAGAGTCCCGGCTGTCGTTCGCGCGCCCGATCGAAGTGATCGAAGGCCCGCTGATGTCCGGTATGAACATCGTTGGCGACCTGTTCGGCGCCGGCAAAATGTTCCTGCCCCAGGTGGTGAAGTCCGCCCGGGTGATGAAACAGGCCGTGGCCCATTTGATCCCGTTCATCGAGCTGGAAAAAGGCGACAAGCCGGAAGCCAAGGGCAAGATCCTGATGGCCACGGTGAAGGGCGACGTGCACGACATCGGCAAGAACATCGTCGGCGTGGTGCTGGGTTGCAACGGCTATGACATCGTCGACCTCGGCGTGATGGTGCCGGCGGAGAAGATCCTGCAGGTGGCCAAGGAGCAGAAGTGCGACATTATCGGGCTGTCCGGCCTGATCACCCCGTCCCTGGACGAGATGGTGCACGTCGCCCGCGAAATGCAGCGCCAGGACTTCCACCTGCCGCTGATGATCGGCGGTGCGACCACCTCCAAAGCGCACACGGCGGTGAAGATCGAGCCCAAGTACAGCAATGATGCGGTGGTGTACGTGACCGACGCTTCGCGTGCGGTGGGCGTGGCCACGCAGCTGCTGTCCAAGGAACTCAAGGCCGGTTTTGTCGAGCGTACCCGCGAGGAGTACGTGGAAGTGCGTGAGCGCACCTCCAACCGCAGCGCCCGCACCGAACGCCTGAGCTACCCGGCCGCCATCGCCAAGAAGCCGCAGTTCGACTGGAGCAGCTACACGCCAGTGGTGCCGACCTTTACCGGCGCCAAGGTGCTGGACAATATCGACCTCAAGGTGCTGGCCGAGTACATCGACTGGACGCCGTTCTTTATCTCCTGGGACCTGGCCGGCAAGTTCCCGCGCATCCTCGACGATGAAGTGGTCGGCGAGGCCGCCACTGCGCTGTACGCCGATGCCCAGGAAATGCTCAAGAAGCTGATCGATGAAAAACTCATCAGCGCCCGTGCGGTGTTCGGCTTCTGGCCGACCAACCAGGTGCAGGACGATGACCTGGAAGTCTATGGCGATGACGGCCAGCCGATTGCCCGGTTGCACCACCTGCGCCAGCAGATCATCAAGACCGACGGCAAGCCGAACTTCTCCCTGGCCGACTTCGTGGCGCCCAAGGACAGCGGCGTGACCGACTACATCGGTGGCTTCATCACCACCGCCGGCATCGGCGCCGAAGAAGTCGCCAAGGCGTATCAGGACGCGGGCGACGATTACAACTCGATCATGGTCAAGGCCCTGGCCGACCGCCTGGCCGAGGCCTGCGCCGAATGGTTGCACCAGCAGGTGCGTAAAGAGCACTGGGGGTATGCCAAGGACGAGCAACTGGACAACGAGGCGCTGATCAAGGAGCAATACAGCGGCATCCGCCCTGCCCCCGGCTACCCGGCGTGCCCGGATCACACCGAAAAGGCCCAGTTGTTCCAACTGCTCGACCCCGAGGCCCGCGAGATGCAAGCTGGTCGCAGCGGTGTGTTCCTCACCGAGCACTACGCGATGTTCCCCGCGGCAGCGGTCAGCGGCTGGTACTTCGCCCATCCGCAGGCGCAGTACTTTGCCGTGGGCAAGGTCGACAAGGACCAGGTGACCAGCTACACGGCGCGTAAAGGCCAGGACCTGAGCGTGACCGAGCGTTGGCTGGCGCCGAACCTGGGTTACGACAACTGATCGGCCCATCTGCGGGCGTTGGCTTATGTGGTGAGCGGGCTTGCCCCGCGCTGGGTGGCGTAGCCGCCCCAATAAACAACGCCGCATTCTGTCAGGCAGAATGCGGCAGCTGATTTGGGGCGGCTTCGCCACCCAGCGCGGGGCAAGCCCGCTCACTACAGATTGAAAAATCGTCGGCTATGCTCTCCCTCACACACCTTGTGTCGAGGGATGTATGGACGATCCAGTCAACAACAAGCCCCCTACCTTCTGGCAGATGCTGCACAGCGTGGTGGCGGCCGCATTTGGCGTGCAGAGCGGCAAGAACCGCGCCCGCGACTTCACCCACGGCAAGCCCAGCCATTTTGTGGTGCTGGGCATTCTGTTCACGGCAGTGTTTGCGTTGACGCTGTTCGGCATCGTCAAGCTGGTGCTGCACCTGGCGGGCGTCTAGCGCAGCAGCAGTTGCAGGCTGAAGGGGTATCGGTAGGACGCCGGCTTGCCGACGGCTGACAGTGCGCGGAAATCCACCGGCGCCATGGGGCCGAGCAGGCGTTGCGCCTGGGTCGTATCGATCAGTTGGAATAACGCCTCCTGCCGGTCACGCCCACCATGGGCGTCGATATCCACGCCTTTGGCATCATCGTTGATCAGTACCATCGCCCAACCGCCCAGGGTGAAATGCCCCGCGACCAGCGTACTCAAGCGACCGTCAAGCCGTGCCCGCAGGATATCCGGCGAGCTGTTCGCCGCACCGAACAACGCATCCTTGCCCGGCACACGCCCGCTGTCCTGCAATGCCTGCATGGCCCCCAGCGCCATCTCATCGTTGGCCGACCACACCAACGCAGCCTGCGGGTAGCGTTTGAACAGCAGCGTGGCTTGTTCGTAGGCGCGCTGGCGGCTCCATTCGCCATAGACCAACTGGCGCAGGCGCACCTCGGGGTGTTCGGCCAAGGCCCGGCGCAGGCCCTGTTCACGCAACTGCGCAGCCGGGGTGGTCTTGGTGCCGGAGAACGCCAGCAGGTCGATGAATGCACCCGGGGCTACCGGGCCATGCTGGCGCAGCAAGTCGCTGAGCATCAGGTAGCCGGCCTGCTCGTCGTTGGCCACCAGGCTGCCAAGCCAGTCAACACCCTTGCCCAGCAACTGCACCTGGTCGGCGGTCAGCGCGTTGTTCACCATCAGCAGCTTCACGCCGCTGCCCTGGGCCATGCGCAGGATCTGCGGCGCGACGTATTGCTCGTTCACCAGTACCAGGTAATCCGGCCGCTCGCTGCCATGCAGCGCCTCACGAGCCTGCCTCAGCGTGTTATCGGCGTCGCGCTCTGAATAGCGCACACGCAGATGCAGCCCGAGGTCCTTGGCCCCGGCCTGCATGAATTGCGCGTAGCTGACCCAGAAGGTTTCCGTCGACATGCCCGGGTTGAGAAACACCACCGACGTGGCATGGGCGAATGCCCCGTACGCCGAGCCCAGCAACCACACACACGTAATCAGCACCTTCGACATGGTTATTCAAGCCTGGAATAGTGACCGCCATGATAGTGGCAACACGACAGTCAATCGAGGCTCTTTACTGGTGGCTCACCCAGAATACGGCGGTTCCCACCACCAGGATGATCAGGAACAGAATGGCCCAGGCGTCCACGGTACTGTCGGGCTTACGGGCTTTTGTCGGATTGCTCATCGCATCGCCTCTTGTCGGTTTTATAGGAGATAACGCTTAAACACGCTCACAGTAAAGTTGACGATTGCCCGCATGACAAATGTGGGTATGGCGATAACGGTTCTCATTAGTCAATTTGGTTATTTGCATATACTCAAACATCACTTTTGCGCATAAACGCAAACTGGTATCGTGCGCCGGCTCCGTTGGGAGTGCGCGGCCGTGCGCGCAGATTTGCCGAGAACAGGACCTATATGTACGTATACGACGAATACGATCAGCGCATCATCGAGGACCGCGTCAAGCAGTTCCGTGATCAGACCCGACGCTATCTGGCAGGTGAACTGAGCGAAGAAGAGTTCCGCCCTCTGCGCCTGCAAAATGGCCTTTATGTTCAGCGCTTTGCGCCGATGCTGCGGGTGGCCGTGCCCTACGGCCAGCTGACATCGCGCCAGACGCGCATGATGGCCAAGATTGCCCGTGACTTCGACAAAGGCTACGCCCACATCAGTACCCGCCAGAACGTGCAGTTCAACTGGCCGGCGCTGGAAGACGTGCCGGACATCCTGGCTGAACTGGCCACCGTGCAGATGCACGCCATTCAGACCAGCGGGAACTGCCTGCGCAACGTGACCACCGACCAATTCGCCGGGGTGGCCGCCGACGAGCTGATCGACCCACGCCCGTGGTGTGAAATCGTCCGTCAGTGGACCACCTTCCACCCCGAATTCGCCTACCTGCCGCGCAAGTTCAAGATCGCCATCAATGGCTCGACCTCGGACCGCGCTGCCATCGAAGTGCACGATATCGGCCTGGAGCCGGTGCACAACGCGGCCGGCGAGCTTGGCTTCCGTGTCCTGGTGGGGGGCGGCCTGGGCCGTACACCGGTGGTCGGCGCCTTTATCAATGAGTTCCTGCCGTGGCAGGACCTGTTGAGCTACCTCGACGCGATCCTGCGGGTCTACAACCGCTACGGCCGGCGCGACAACAAGTACAAGGCCCGGATCAAGATCCTGGTCAAGGCCCTGACCCCTGAGGTCTTCGCCCAGAAAGTCGATGCCGAGATGGAACACCTGCGCGGCGGCCAGACCACCCTGACCGAAGCCGAAGTGCACCGCGTCGCCAAACACTTCGTCGACCCCGAGTACAAGACCCTGAGCAATCAGGACGCCGAACTCGCAGCGCTGGACAAAGAACACCCAGGCTTTGCCCGCTGGCGTGTGCGCAATACCCTGGCGCACAAGAAGCCGGGCTATGTGGCGGTGACCCTGTCGTTGAAACCTACCGGCGTCGCGCCGGGCGATATCACCGACAAGCAGCTGGACGCCGTCGCCGACCTGGCCGAGCGCTACAGCTTCGGCCAACTGCGCACCTCCCACGAGCAGAACATCATTCTCGCGGACGTTGAGCAGAGCCAACTGTTCACCCTGTGGGGCGAGTTGCGCGAAGGCGGTTTCGCCACGCCGAACATCGGCCTGCTGACCGACATCATCTGCTGCCCGGGCGGCGATTTCTGCTCCCTGGCCAACGCCAAGTCGATCCCGATCGCCGAATCGATCCAGCGCCGTTTCGACGACCTGGACTACCTGTTCGACATCGGCGAGCTGGACCTGAACATCTCCGGCTGCATGAACGCCTGTGGTCACCACCACGTCGGCCACATCGGCATCCTGGGCGTGGACAAGAAAGGCGAAGAATTCTACCAAGTGTCCCTGGGTGGCAGCGCCAGCCGCGATGCGAGCCTGGGCAAGATCCTTGGCCCATCCTTCGCCCAGGAAGCCATGCCCGAGGTGATCGGCAAGCTGATCGACGTCTACATCGAACAGCGCACCGAAGATGAGCGTTTCATCGACACCTACCAGCGCATCGGCATCGACCTGTTCAAGGAGCGCGTCTATGCAGCGAATCATTAAGAACAACGAAGTCCTCGACGAAACCTGGCACCTGCTGCCCAAGGACGCGAGCTTCGACGGCATCTCCAACTGCGACGACCTGATCGTGCCGTTGGCCCTGTGGCGCGAACACGGCCATGCCCTCAAGGCCCGCGACGGCGGCCTGGGCGTGTGGCTGGACGCCGATGAAGAAGCCGAGGAAATCGGTGATGACGTGGAGCACTTCCAGGTCATCGCCCTGAACTTCCCGGCCTTCACCGACGGTCGCAACTACTCCAACGCGCGCCTGCTGCGTGACCGCTACGGTTACAAGGGTGAGTTGCGTGCGATTGGCGACGTGCTGCGCGACCAGCTGTTCTACCTGCGCCGCTGCGGGTTCGATGCCTTCGCCCTGCGCGCCGACAAAGACCCGTACGAAGCACTGGAAAGCCTCAAGGACTTCTCGGTGACGTACCAGGCGGCAACGGATGAGCCGCTGCCGTTGTTCCGCCGGCGCTGAGCCTCAAATGTGGGAGGGGGGCAAGCCCCCTCCCACATTGGCATCTACTTGCTCTGTAGATCGGTCTTGATCGACGCCAGCACCTGCTTCTGCCCCATCGAACACGGCACCCCTTCCGGCTGCGCACGCACTGCCTCGAGCACACCCCGTAGTTGCGCCTTGCTGTGGGCCAGTTGCGCCTGCATTTCTTCGATCTGCATCACCTTGCGTTCCAGTGCTTCGATCAGCTCCTCACGCTTGTGCTCCCCTGGCGCGGGCATCAACGCCTTGAGCTCCTGCAAGGTGAACCCGGCCTGCTGCGCGCTCTGGATCAGTTGCAGGGTCTGCAGTGCTTCCGGTGCATAGCGTCGATAACCGTTGGCCTGGCGCCCGACCTGACTGATCAGGCCTTGCGACTCATAGAACCGGATACGCGACGCCGCCAGCCCACTCTGTTTTGCCAGTTCGCCAATATTCATCGAAATGCCTGCTTGACCTTAAAGTTACCTTTAAGCTTAGCCTGGGGCCTCCCCTGCTCAGGAGTCAACCCATGTCACCCTTTGAAGCCCTGCAACTGCCCAATAGCCAAGTCCTTTCCAACCGTATCGCCAAGGCGGCGATGGAAGAGAACATGGCGGATGCCCGCCAAGCGCCCTCCCCTGAGTTGAAACAGCTCTACGCGGCCTGGGCCGACGGCGAGCCGGGCCTGTTGATCAGCGGCAACGTGATGGTCGACCGCCGTGCCATGACCGGCCCCGGCGGCGTCGCCCTTGAAGACGAGCAACAACTGCAGCGCTTTCGCGAATGGGCAGACGTGGCGCGGCGCAAGAACGTGCACTTCTGGTTGCAACTCAGCCACCCAGGACGCCAGACACCCGCCAATCTGCGCCAGCAGGCCGTTGCACCGTCCGCCGTGGCGCTCGACCTGGGCGGTTTCTCAAAGATGTTTGCCACCCCCAAGGCCATGACCGAGGCCGACATCCAGGACGTGATCCAGCGCTTCGCCACCAGCGCACGCCTGGCCGAAAAAGCCGGCTTCACCGGCGTGCAGATCCACGGTGCGCATGGCTACTTGCTTAGCCAGTTCCTGTCGCCATTGAGCAACCAACGTACGGATCGCTGGGGCGGTTCACTGGAGAACCGTGCACGCCTGCTACTGGACGTGATCCGTGCGGTGCGTGCCTGTGTCAGCCCGTCGTTTTGTGTGTCGGTCAAACTCAACTCCGCTGATTTCCAGCGTGGTGGGTTCGAAGAAGCGGATGCACGCGCCGTGGTCGAGATGCTCAACCCGCTGTCCATCGACCTGCTGGAATTGTCCGGCGGCAGCTATGAAGCACCGGCCATGCAAGGCGAAGCGCGGGACGGCCGGACCCTGGCCCGTGAGGCGTATTTTCTTGAATTCGCCAGCGAAGTCGCGGCCATTGCCCAGATGCCAGTAATGGTCACCGGCGGCATCCGTCGCCTGCCCATCGTGCAACAAGTGCTTGACAGCGGCATCGCCATGGCCGGCATCGCCACCGCCCTGACGCTGGAGCCGCAACTGATCCAGCACTGGCGCGAAGGCCGCGACCCCAACCCGCAACTCAAACCCATCGACTGGAAACGCAAGCCCCTGGCATCCCTGGCCATTCTCGCCGTGGTGCGCTACCAGATGCGCCGCCTCAGCCGCGGCCATTTGCCCAAGGCCAACGTCGCGCCCTGCATGGCGCTGGTGCGTGACCAATGGTTTCTGGCCCGGCGCACCCGACAATACCGTGCGGCCATGACGCAATCTTCACATTAAAGGCGGAGCATTCGCCGTGATCGAACTGTCCCCTATTGATCAGCAGTTTTTAACCTCACTGACGATTGGAGTTCTTCATGGCGAAAATCAACCTGGCCCAGCAACTGGCGACCACCCTTGAACAGGCGGGCATCAAGCGCATCTGGGGCCTGACCGGCGACAGCCTCAACGGTCTCACCGACGCGCTGCGCACCATGGACAGCATCGAATGGATGCACGTGCGTCACGAGGAAGTGGCGGCCTTTGCTGCCGGTGCCGAAGCGGCGGCTACTGGCGAGCTGACGGTGTGCGCCGGCAGTTGCGGGCCGGGCAACCTGCATTTGATCAACGGGCTGTTCGATTGCCATCGCAACCATGTGCCAGTGCTGGCGATTGCCGCACAAATTCCATCCTCAGAGATTGGCCTGAACTACTTCCAGGAAACCCATCCGCAAGAACTGTTCAAGGAGTGCAGCCACTTTATCGAACTGGTCACCAACCCCGAGCAGATGCCCCAGGTGCTGCATCGCGCCATGCGCTCAGCGATCCTCAATCGCGGCGTGGCGGTGGTGGTAATACCGGGCGATGTATCGCTGCTGGAGGTCGAGGACAAACTCAAGCCGTGGCCCGCCCTGCATGCACCGCGTACGCTGCCGGCGGAACAGGACCTGCAACGCCTCACCGATATCCTGGAAAGCAGCCGCAAGGTTACCCTGCTGTGCGGCAGCGGGTGCGCCGGTGCCCATGATCAAGTGGTCGCCCTCGCCGACGCACTGGGCGCTCCCGTGGTGCACGCCCTGCGTGGCAAGGAGCATGTGGAGTGGGATAACCCGTTCGATGTGGGCATGACCGGCCTGATCGGTTTCAGCTCCGGCTACCACGCCATGCTCGACTGCGACACGCTGATCATGCTCGGCACTGATTTCCCTTACCGTCAGTTCTACCCCACCGACGCCAAGATCATCCAGGTCGACCGCAACCCGCAGGCGCTCGGTCGCCGTGCCACGCTGGACCTGGGCATCGCCGCCGACGTCAGCGAAACCATCGTTGCGCTGCTGCCACGCTTGAACCGCAAGACTGATCGCAGCTTTCTCGACACGTCCCTTAAGCATTATGAAAAAGCCCGCCAAGGGCTGGATGACTTGGCTCAACCGTCGAAAGCCAATCGGCCGATTCACCCACAGTACGTGGCGCGCCTGCTCAGTGAGTTGGCGGATGACGATGCGATCTTCACCGCGGACGTCGGTTCACCCACCGTGTGGGCAGCGCGCTATTTGAAGATGAACGGCAAGCGCCGCCTGATCGGTTCGTTCAACCATGGCTCGATGGCCAATGCCATGCCCCAGGCCATCGGCGCGCAGGCTGCGTTCCCAGGTCGCCAGGTGATCTCGATGTCGGGTGACGGTGGTTTCGCCATGCTGATGGGCGACTTCATCTCGCTGGCGCAACTGAACCTGCCAGTCAAAGTCATCGTGTTCGATAACTCGTCCCTGGGCTTTGTCGCCATGGAAATGAAGGCAGCGGGCTACCTGGACGCCGGCACCGAGCTGAAAAACCCGGACTTCGCCGCCATGTCCAACGCCATGGGCATCCTCGGCATCCGCGTGGAGCAATCCGAGGACCTGGAACCGGCTCTGCGCCGCGCCCTGGCCCATGACGGCCCGGTGCTGGTGGATGTGGTCACCGCCACTCAGGAACTGGTGATGCCGCCGACCATCAAGCTGGAACAGGCCAAGGGCTTCAGCCTGTACATGCTCAAGGCGGTGATGAGCGGCCGCGGTGATGAAGTCATCGAACTGGCCCGCACCAACTGGCTGCGCTGAGCCGCGCTAGCGCAAGGAAGCGCCGTAGCGGACCACCACCTGGGTGATCACCTCGACCAGGCGAGGGTCGGCGTCCGGCGTACTGAACAGGCGGAATTCGGCATCGGGCAGCGTGGGTAACCCGTGTTCGGCGCCGAGCACCGTCAAGCCCGGCACCAGTTGGCTACGGGCGATGGGGGCGATGGCAAACCCGGCCAATGCAGCGGCATGCAGCGCGGCGTAGCTCGTACAGAGCATGGCGGTGCGCTGGGCGATGCCGGCCTGGGCCAGGCGTGACAGCGCCGCCTCGCGGTAAGGGCATGGTTCGGGAAACAACGCCAGGGGCAAGGGCGCAGGCAATGTCGTCATCGGCTGCGCGGACCAGGCCCACACCAGCGGTTCCTGCCACAACGCCAGGCCGGGCTCGCTGGATTCACACAACGACCCCACCACCACATCCAACTCGCCCTGCTTCATCAACACCAGTAGCGAACCGGGAATGCCAACTTGCACGGTGATTTGCAGACCGGGGTATTGCGCAGCGACCTCCTGCAACTCACGCAACAGGCGTGCATCCGCAAACTCTTCCGACACGCCTACGCGCAGGTTTCCCTGGAACGCCGAGCGCGTCAGCTCGGCCCAGGCATTGCGATTCAGCGCCAGGATACCCCGCGCATACGCCATCAAGCGTTCGCCGTCTGGTGTCAGCTGTTGAGAACGCGTGGTGCGCGTGAGCAATGGCTTGCCCACTTGTTCCTCCAGGCGCCGCAAGTGCCCGCTGACCGCTGATTGCGTGAGGTGTAAACGCTCGGCGGCGCGACTGAAGCCGCCCTCGTCCACGACGCAGACGAAGGTTTTAAGCAATACGCTATCGAACATATTCTGATATGAGCTTAATCGGCCAATAAAACACGATTTATATTTCAAAGAGCGTTATGTTGCAATGCTCGGGTCATCTTTATCCGAGGCCTGCCATGACTACGCTCTTGCACATCGAATGCTCACCGCGCAAACAACGCTCCGCATCATTGGAAATCGCTCGGCAGTTTATTGCCCGCTATCAACAAAACGCGCCGGACACTCAAGTGAATACGCTGGACCTGTGGGCACTGGAGCTGCCCGAATTCGACGGCCCGGTGATGGACGCCAAGTACGCCGGGCTCAGCGGTACGCCGTTGACTGAGGAACAAGCCATCGCCTGGTCCGCACTTAAAACACTTGCCGCCCAGCTGCATCAGGCTGACGTGCTGGTGTTCTCGGTGCCGCTGTGGAATTTCGCGGTGCCTTACAAGCTCAAGCACTTTATCGATGTGGTGTCGCAGAAAGATGTGTTGTTCGAGTTCAGCCCGGAGCATGGCCTGCGCGGGTTATTGCGCAACAAGACAGCGGTGAATGTGTACGCGCGGGGTATGGATTTTTCGGCGCCGGACGCCCAGGCGATGGATTTCCAGAAGCCCTATATGGACGCCTGGCTGGGCTTTATCGGGGTGAAGGACGTGCATTCGTTGTACGTGGAAAAGACCATCCTGGGGCCGAAGGTCGATCAGGCATCGCGCCTGAACAGCACGGCGCTCGCTCTGTTGTTGGCAGATCAGCTGGCCTGACCCGCAAAAAAGCCCGGCTATTGCGGCCAGGCTTCCTTGTAATCAACCGTGCTGTTTGGCCACCCACTTGCCATAGGCGTCAATGAAGGCCTGCAGGAACGGCTTGGTCTTCTCGGACACCTTGCCCGCTTCATCGAACGCACTGCCTGCGCCGCCCAGGTAGGCCTCCGGCTGCTGCATGCAGGGCACATCGAGGAACACCAGGGACTGGCGCAGATGATGATTGGCGCCGAACCCGCCAATCGCACCCGGCGACACGCTGATGATCGCGCCCGGCTTGCCACTCCAGGCGCTCTGCCCGTATGGCCGGGAACCGACGTCGATGGCATTCTTCAACGGGGCCGGGACGGAGCGATTGTATTCCGGGGTCACGAACAACACCGCGTCGGATGAGCTCACCTGTTTGCGGAAAGTACTGTAGGCTGCCGGCGGTGATGCAGCGTCGATGTCTTCGTTGTAGAGCGGCAAATCGCCAATTTCCACAATGTTCAACTTCAGGTTGGCAGGGGCCAGTTCGGCCAATGCGAGCGCAACCTTGCGGTTGATCGAGTCTTTTCTCAAGCTGCCGACCACGACGGCGACGGTGTAGACCTTGCTCATTGGGGTTTCCCGACGTCTGACTAAAGGAGCTTGTAGTTATAGAGTCTTCGCGACGGGTTCACCAGAAGGTTTTCGATAATCCTGCAGCCGTTTGCATTGCCTAACGTTACGTAGGACGCATCTGAAAACATCAGCGAATAGTATTTTTATTTCGTAAGTAAACTACCCCGCTCCATGACGGTCTACAGAACCGCAAATCGAGTGTTTATCTCCAGAGGTTCTAAACAGATGGCAGCAGTACTAGTCGGACAGTTTCATGCCAGAGACGCGGAAGGACGCGTGTATTCGGTGCATGAGTTCCAGGAATCCAACCCGGCGCAAGGCGACCTGGCTGGCTCGGCACCTACCATTACCTACAAGCTGGCCATTGGCGACCGTGTAGAGAAACTGGAAGGCGACGAATTCAAGCTGATCCAATCGGGCACCATTCTCGTGCGCGAATCGCAACCCCCCCTCGCGTCATAAGATCCCGCCTTATCCACCTGCTCAGTCCTGGCCATTGACGGCGTTGACTGGGCTGGGGTGATCACGGGCGGCGTATCTCCGTCACTTCAATGCCCTGCTCGCCTTCGATCTTCTTTACGGTCACCACCAATCGCCCCCGCTCCCCCTCCACCGCGAACATGGAACGCTGGTAGCCCGCCGTGTTGTAGCCTGGGTGCGCCACTACCTGCCTGACCAGTTCAATACCCAGCACCGCCCCCACCTGTTCGACGACCTGTTCCTGGGAACGGATAAACGCTTCAAGTGCCAGGTTTTCCGGCGCGGTTTCGTTTTGACTGTTGAAGAAGTAAGCAGCCACGCACCCTACGGTCACCAGGACCAACAGTTGCTTGGCCGTTACCCCGAGAAATATCGAGGGTAGAGGCATGTGAGACCAGACCTGTTTTTGTTGTTAATGCCGGCAGCCGGCTTTGGTCGTTGATGATCAGCGCAGCCATTCTATTGAATACCCGGCCCGCTGCACATAGACTCCGGCGATGCGTTTACGTCATATCGAAGTGATTCAGGCCATCTTGCAGACCGGACACCTCGGCGCGGCCGCCGAATGGTTGCAACTTTC
Source organism: Pseudomonas azotoformans (assembly GCF_900103345.1). Lineage (NCBI taxonomy): Bacteria > Pseudomonadati > Pseudomonadota > Gammaproteobacteria > Pseudomonadales > Pseudomonadaceae > Pseudomonas > Pseudomonas azotoformans. Next base: position 933,017 of record NZ_LT629702.1, on the reverse strand, counting down.
CGTGGGCGAGGTGGACGCGGCGCTCAAGGACGCCGAGCAGCAATTGGGCTTCATGCTGTTCGCCAGCGTACGCGGGCGCTTGCAGGCCACCCGGGAAACCCTGGAACTGCAGGCGGAAATTGCCCATGTGTATGAGGCCCTGGAGCCGGTGCAACGCCTGGCCAGCCGCCTGAAAAACCATCACGCCCCTACCCTGCGCGCGCTCTGCACACCGCCCCTGGCCAATCAGCTGTTGCCGCAGAGCATTGCGGTGTTGCGCCGCCGCTTCCAGGACACGCCCTGCAACCTGTCGAGCCAACCCACCCGCGAGATCGTCAGGAGCCTGCTGCTGCACGAAGCCGATGTGGGCTTGAGCCTGCATGACCCGGAACACCCGCAGGTCCAGTGCACCGTACTCGCCCAGGGCAAGCTGCAACTGCTGGCGCCCCATGGCTGGCTGAAACCAAAGCAGAAGTACATTGCGCTGCAGGACCTCGCCGGGCAGTCGATGATCGGCCTGGAGGGCCAGGACCCGCTCAGCCGCCTGCTGGACGCCAAGCTGCAAGCCTTGCGCCCGCTGCCGGTGGTGCAGACGCGGGTGCAGACCTACCAAATGATGCGCAGCATGGTGGAAGCAGGCGAAGGTCTGGCAGTGGTCGACCCGTTCACCGCGTTCGGCGCACGCGAGGCCGGGCTGGATGCGTGCCCGGTGTCGCCGCCGATCATGGTCAGCCTGTATGCGCTGACGCTCAAGGATGGCCCGACCTCCCCGGCACTGAATGCGCTGCTGGAGATCGTGACGCAGAAGGCCGAGGGTTTGCTGGCGGGTTAAGCGTTGTCGGCTTCGCTCTTGAACAACCGATACCAGAATATCGCCACTTCGCGGGTCTGCGGGTCGATACCGCGATAGCGCAGGTGGTCGATGCCGCCCATCACATAACCGCAACGCTCATACAAACGGCAGGCACCGAGGTTGTTGTTCTGGGTTTCGAGCATCATGCCGGGCAGGCTTTTCTTGCGGCTCCAGAACTGCGCCACATCCAGCAGTGCCTTGGCCACCCCATGGCGTCGCGCAGGCAGGGCCACCGCCAACTCGTCGACATGGGCAAAGCCGTTCCAATTGGTGCTGACCACGATGTGCCCCACCGCACGGTCGTCCAGGTAAGCCATGAAGATCGCACTGTCGGGCGCGTCACGGAAACTGGCGAACTCCTCAGGGTCAATGCCGTAGCACTTGCGGTACGGCAAGATACGCTCCACGGGCCACTGGTCGACCCGCCTGCCCATTTGCGGCTCACCGTAGGCGCTGACTTCAAAGCTGAAGTCATTACCCCACACGTAGGCATCAAAGCCCTCGTCGGCGACCCGTACACTGAGCCCCGGATACTTCGGGTTCATTACAGCTTGCATAACCATCCTCAACCCTTGATGCAATCGACGGTGTAACAACGACCACTGCCGTCATCTTCGTGTTGCAACCCATGAACATCGGCGACAAAACCGGGGAAACTGCTATCGAACGTCCGGGCAAACGCCAGGTAGTCGATGATCGAGCGCGTCGACTCGGTAAAGCGCTCGCCCGGCATGATCAATGGAATGCCGGGCGGATAAGGCACCAGCATCACGGCTGCGATGCGTCCTGGCAAGGCGTCGATGGAAACCGCCTCCACTTCGCCCCTCACCAATTGGTCGTAGGCATCGGCAGGCTTCATCGCGATTTCCGGCAATACGGTGTACATGCGCTTCAGATGCTTGGCCGTGGCGTTGCTGCGATAACAGCCATGCAATTGGTCACACAGGTCGCGCAGGCCCAGGCCTTGATAGCGCGTCGGCCCTTGAGCAAACACCGATGGCAAACAACTGGCCAGGCTGATATTGGCGTCGTAACTACGCTTGAATTCCAGCAGCTCGGTGAGCAAGGTACTCCATTTACCTTTGGTAATGCCCATGGAGAACAGCACAAGGAAGGAATACAGCCCGGTCTTCTCCACCACCAGGCCACGCTCCCAGAGGAATTTGCTCACCACCGCCGCCGGGATCCCGCAATCGCTCAAGGCACCACCGGCATTGAGACCGGGCATCACCAGCGTCACCTTGATCGGGTCCAGCAGCACGTAGTCTTCGGCTACATCACCGAAGCCATGCCAGTCATCCTGGGGATGCAATAACCAATCAGCGGTGACGACCTTGTCGATCCCCGCAACCGAAGGTGGCTGCCAGATGGAAAACCACCAGTCCTCGGCGGCGATATGCTGGCGCAGGTTGGCCAGGGCGCGACGAAAGCTCAGGGCTTCGTCGAACATTTCCTGCAACAGTGAACGCCCGGCCGGGCCTTCCATCATCGCCGATGCCACGTCCAGGGAGGCAATGATGCTGTATTGAGGCGACGTGGAGATATGCATCATGAAGGCTTCGTTGAAACGGTCACGGTCGAGCTGGCGTGCGCCACCGTCCTGCACATGGATCATCGAAGCCTGGCTGAAGGCTGCCAGCAGTTTATGGGTCGAGTGAGTGGTGAACACCAGTGGGCTGTCCGGCGTGCGCGAGGTGCCCATGCCGTAGCGCCCGGCGAAGAACTCATGAAACGCCGCGTAGGCATACCACGCTTCGTCAAAATGCAGCACCTCGACACTGTTGCCCAATTGCTGCTTGATCAACTCGGCGTTGTAGCACAGGCCGTCATAGGTGGAATTGGTGACCACCGCCATCTTCACATTCGGCGGACGGCCACGGGTCAAGGGGCTGGCGTCGATCTTGGCGCGGATCGACTCGGGACTGAACTCGCTCAGGGGAATCGGGCCGATGATCCCCAGTTCGTTGCGCTCCGGGCACAAGTACAGCGGGATGGCGCCGGTCATGATGATCGAATGCAGCACCGACTTGTGACAATTACGGTCCACCAGCACCAGGTCATCGCGCCCAACCATGGAATGCCAGACGATCTTGTTGGCGGTGGAGGTGCCATTGATCACGAAGAAGGTGTGGTCGGCGCCAAAGTTGCGCGCGGCACGGGCTTCAGCTTCGGCCAGCGGCCCGGTGTGATCCAGCAGCGAACCCAGCTCGGGCACCGAGACCGACAAGTCCGAGCGCAGGGTATTTTCCCCGAAGAACTGATGAAACGCCTGCCCCACTGGGCTCTTGCGATAGGCCACGCCGCCGCCATGGCCTGGCGTGTGCCAGGAATAGTTCGAATCCGCCGTGTGCTGCACCAGCGCCTTGAAGAACGGCGGCAACAGTCCGTCCAAATAAGTTCGGGCCGCACGGGCGACTTGCCTGGCAAGAAAAGGCACGGTGTCTTCGAACAGATACAGGATGCCGCGCAACTGGTTGAGTTCGCTCATGGCGTCGGCGGGCGCGTTTTCCAAGGTGACTTGCTCACCCAGGGCGAAGATCGGCAGGTTAGGCGCCCGCAGCCGCGCCAGGCGGATCAGCTCGACCATGTTCTGCAGCAGGTGGGTGTTTTCGCCAGCGCCTTCGGCGGCGATCAACATGCACGCCAGGCCATGATGGGTCGACGCCACCAGTCGTCCTTCGGCGTAGTCCACTGCAGAGAAAATACTGAAGCCCTCTTGCTCCAACTCCCGGGCGATGCCTCGGACCCGGTCACCAGCAACGGTGTCGGCCTTGATGTCGCGGTGCACGATCAGGACGGGGAACTTCAGGTCTTTGTACATGGGTGCTTGTCGTCCTGAGGGCTATGCACTCAAGGGTAGAAGCTGGGGGACCATGACGCGAATGAAGATTTACAGGCAATTGAAATCAGTTGTGGGAGGGGGCAAGCCCCCTCCCACATTTTTAATCGAGTTCAGCCAGGGGTTATTGCTGGGTCAGTTGGGTCCACAATGCCGGGGCACCCGCCGACTTGGCGATCGCTTCCAGCCGGGCCGCGTGTTCCGCGAGATCCTGTTCGCTGGCGCGGATGATCGTCGTGGGTTTGCGATCAGCCGGCAAACGGCGGATTTCCGAAGGACGGTTGCCCGAGCCTTCCGCCGAACCGCTGCCATCGGAGGCGTTGCCCGCCAGGGACAGGCTGGTCTGCCCGCCGGTCATGGTCAGGTAGACGTCGGCGAGAATCTCGGAGTCGAGCAAGGCGCCGTGGAGTTCACGGCCGGAGTTGTCCACGCCGTAGCGCTTGCACAAGGCATCAAGGCTGTTGCGCTGACCCGGGTGGCGCTCACGGGCCATCATCAAGGTATCGAGGATCGAGCAGTGCTGGGAAATGTCCGCGCGATCAGTCTGCCCCATCAGGGCAAACTCGTTATTGATGAAGCCAACGTCAAACGCTGCGTTATGGATGATCAGCTGGGCGCCGTTGATGAATTCGAAGAACTCATCGGCGACTTCGGCAAAACGCGGCTTGCCCTTGAGGAATTCGTCAGTGATACCGTGGACGCCGATCGCGCCCTCGTCACTGTCACGATCCGGTTGCAGGTAGACGTGGAAGTGACGACCCGTCAGGCGACGCCCCATCAATTCGACACAGCCGATTTCAATGATCCGGTGGCCGTCGGTCACCGGCATGCCGGTGGTTTCGGTATCGAGTACAACAGATCGGATGGCCATCAGGGTTCAGCTCTCAACGGTGTGGTGTGAATCAAAGGGCGCGATGTTAACACGTGAGTCAGCATCAGCTCTGCTTGTAGCCCCGCACTTCGTCCACGCCACGGTTGGCCAACTGGTCGGCACGTTCGTTGCCGGGGTGGCCGATGTGGCCGCGTACCCATTTCCAGGTGATGTCATGGCGATTGCATTGCTCATCGAGCAGTTGCCACAGGTCGGCGTTTTTCACCGGTTCCTTGGCGGCGGTTTTCCACCCGCGCTTCTTCCAGTTGACCATCCACTCGTTGATGCCCTTCATCACGTATTGCGAGTCGGTCACCAGCAGCACATTGCAGCGGCGCTTGAGTTCTTCCAGGCCACGAATGGCGCCCATCAGCTCCATGCGGTTGTTGGTGGTGTTGGCCTCACCGCCCCACAACTCCTTCTCCACGCCTTTGCACACCAGCAACGCGCCCCAGCCGCCAGGGCCCGGGTTGCCCTTGCAGGCGCCATCGGTGAAGAGTTCTACGCTATCGGTCATCGGTTGCTCGGTATCAATTCAAAAAGAGGGTTACGCATCGCTTTGCTTGCGGTTGACCTTGGCCATCGGCATCGGCACCAGCTTGCCCATCGGCTCACGCCGCACCTGTTGCACGGGGCGCAGCCCGACCACGATCTTGCGCGCCACCAGCAGATAAAAGCCGCCACCGGACAACTGCCAGGCACCTGCGCGGCGCTCCCAGCCGGCCAGGCGGCCCTGCCACTTGGTCGACGCAAGCGGCGGACGATAGCACCCGAAGCGGCGTTTCTCCAGCGCGAAGCCCAGCAGGTTCAGCCAGTCGCCCACTCGTTGCGGCGAGATGCAGCGCGCCTGGCGCAGGCCGTCATGGGCAAACACATGGCGCAGGCCCCAACTGCTCCAGGGGTTGATTCCCACGATCAGCAAATGGCCGCCGGGCCGTACGCTGCTCGCCGCCTCGCGCAGCAAGCCATGGGGCGACAGGCAGAAATCCAGCCCGTGCTGCAACACCACCACATCGGCAGCATGTTCGCTCAACGGCCAGGCCTGTTCCTCGCACACAATCTCCACGCCAGGCAACGGTGCCCCCAGGCGAACATTACGTTGCACCTGGGGCGCACACGGCGGCGTCTCGGCCGAAGGGCCGTAGTGCACCAGATAGCCACCGAAGAACCGGCCCAGCTCGTCTTCAAGCATGCGCCGTTCTTCGTCCAGCAGAAATTGCCCGATGGGGCCGGACAGCCACTCGCGGGCTGCGCCGATCAGGGCCAGCCACTCAGGATCGGCCTGGGCGAACGCTTTATCAGTCATTGCATTCTCCAACTCGCCTAGACGTTCTAAGATGCACCAATGTGTTCAGCTTGGCGAATCGAAGAATGATACAGATCAGTGCCCTGCCCGCCTTTACCGATAACTACATCTGGTTGTTACAGGACCCTCGCACCCAACGCTGCGCCGTAGTCGACCCCGGCGATGCCGCGCCGGTGCTGGCCTGGCTCGAGCAGAACCCTGGCTGGAGCCTCAGCGACATCCTGATCACCCACCATCACCACGATCACGTCGGCGGTGTCGAACAACTCAAGCGTGAGACCGACGCCAAGGTCTACGGCCCGGCCAACGAGAAGATCCCGGCGCGTGACGTGGCGCTGCACGATAACGACCGCATCACGGTACTCGGCTGGGACTTCGACATCTATGGCGTGCCCGGCCATACCCTGGGCCATATCGCCTTTTATCACCCGGGCGTGCTGTTGTGTGGCGACACCCTGTTCGCCGCCGGTTGCGGGCGTCTGTTCGAAGGCACGCCGGAACAGATGTACACCTCCCTCGAGCGTTTGGCCGCCCTGCCTGCCGATACCCTGGTGTACTGCACCCACGAATACACACAAAGCAACCTCAAGTTCGCCCAGGCTGTGGAACCGGATAACACAGAGATAGCCGAACGAGTGGAAAACGTACGCCAACTGCGGGCCCGTGGCGAGATCACGCTGCCTTCCAACCTGGCCCTGGAAAAGCTGACCAACCCCTTTCTGCGTACCTCTGAAACATCCGTTAAACAAAAAGCAGACGAACGGAATGGCCGCGACAACCGCTCTGGGGCCGAGGTGTTTGCTAGCTTGAGGGCCTGGAAAGATAAGTTCTAACGGGAAGCAATCTGATACCTAATTTCTGAATGGTTGACCGGAACCCAGCGGGTTTCTAGAATCGCCCGACATTTTTGCCCGGAACTTACTTCCAGCCAATGTCGTCATCTATTCGTAAATCCAACCATTCAGACGCATTGACCCGCCTGGCTCAAGCTGTGGCGGTGGCTGTGTCCGCCACGCTGGCGGGCTGCCAATCAAGCAATTTCACCGCACAATCCACCGTGCAACCCAAGCCAAACCTTACCGCCAAAATCAAACAGAAACCCGTCATCTGGCTTTCAGAAAAACCGACTCCCGATGTGCCCCAGGATGTTTGGGAACGCATGCGCCGGGGCTTTCAGCTGCAGGACGGGTTAGGCGTCAACCCGCGTATCGAGCAACAGCGCCTGTGGTTCGCCAGCAACCCGTCCTTCCTGGAGAACGCCGGAGAACGCGGCAGCCTCTACATTCACTACATCGTCGAACGTCTTGAAGAACGCAACATGCCCCTGGAGCTGGCGCTGCTGCCAGTGATTGAAAGTGCCTACAACCCGATGGCCTATTCGCGCAGTGATGCGGTCGGCCTGTGGCAATTCATCCCCTCCACCGGGCGCTACTTCAACCTGCGCCAGACCCGCGCCTACGATGGCCGTCGCGACATCACCGCTTCCACTACCGCCGCCCTCGACTACCTGACCCGCCTGCATGACATGTTCAACGGCGACTGGCTGCTGGCCCTGGCCGCCTATAACGCCGGCGAAGGCACAGTGAGCCGGGCCATCGAGCGCAACGAGAAGCTCGGCCTGCCGACCGACTACTGGAACCTGCCGCTGCCCCAGGAAACCAAGGACTACGTGCCCAAGTTCCTGGCGCTGTCCCAAGTGGTGCTCGCGCCTGAGGCCTACGGTGTCAACCTGAACCCGATTGCCAACACGCCGTACTTTGAAGTAGTTGAAGTCAAACAAAGCATGGACCTGTCCCGGGTTGCTGCGCTGGCCGAGATCGACGAAGACGAACTGTTCCAACTCAACCCGGCGCTGAAACAACGCACCACCCTGGATGGGCCGCAGCATTTACTGGTGCCCAGTTCCAAGGCGCAACTGCTGACCAGCACCCTTTCGACGATGAAGCCTGAAGAATTGCTGGCGATGCGCCCGAAAAAGCAGGTGTTCGACGAAGTCGAAAACGCGCGTGTGGCCGGGCGTACCCGCAGCTACAAAGTGCGCAGTGGCGACAACCTCACGCTGATCGCCAAGGCCAACAAGGTCGATGTGCATGACCTGCAGCGCTGGAACAAACTCAACGGCCAGGCGCTCAAGGTCGGCCAGACCCTGGTGATGCAGGACACGCGCAAGCTGGTGGCCAAGGCTGATAGCAAGAAGCCGGTGCAATACAAGGTCAAGAAAGGCGACTCGCTGTACATCGTCGCCAAGCGCTTCAACGTTGAGATGCAACATCTCAAGCGCTGGAACCCGCGTACTGGTCAGGCGCTCAAGCCTGGGCAGATGCTGGTGGTTTCCGGGCCACGCTGACTGACAAACAAAGCTTGTTTGTGTGAGCGGGCTTGCTGTGGTGAGCGGGCTTGCCCCGCGCTGGGCTGCGCAGCAGCCCTAAAACCATGCAATGCATTTTGTCTGGAACAATGCGTATAGCCAACTGGGGCTGCTGCGCAGCCCAGCGCGGGGCAAGCCCGCTCACCACGCAAGCCAGCGCCACATGGAATCTCCGTCAGCCGACTGGCTTTTTCCAACCGGAACAAGCTGTTACTGTACCGATCATAAAGCCCAAGCCGCCTGGATCGGATCTCTGACTTGAAGCGTCCCCTCCTTCTACTAATAACTCTGGCCTTGAGCTTTGCAGCGAACGCGACGATTACCGAGAGCCACGGTTATGCGCAGTTCGGCAGCCTCAAGTACCCGGCCAAATTCACCCACTTCGATTGGGTAAACCCTGCAGCGCCGAAAGGCGGGACTTTGCGGGTCATGGCCTTTGGCACTTTCGACACCCTCAACCCCTATACTTTCAAGGGCTCCAGCCCGGTTTCCACGCCGAACTTCCTGCAATATGGCGTCAATGAGCTGAATGAGCCGTTGATGGTCGGCACCGGCCTGTATGCGCCCTCCGGCGATGAACCCACCTCCAGCTATGGGTTGATCGCCCAGTCGGTGGAGTACAGCGAGGACCGCAGCTGGGTAGTGTTCAACCTGCGCCCGGAAGCGCGCTTCCACGATGGCAAGCCGATCACCGCGTATGACGTGGCGTTTTCCTATCGCACCTTGCTGACCGAAGGCCACCCGCAATACCGCACCAACCTGCAGGAAGTGGCGCGGGTGGATGTGCTCAACCGACACCGCATCCGCTTTGTGTTCAAGCGTGCCGGCAACCCCTTGCTGATCCTGCGCCTGGGCGAATTGCCGGTATTGCCCCAGCACTACTGGAAAAACCGCGACTTCAAGGCCACCACCTTCGAACCGCCCCTGGGCAGCGGCCCCTACCGCATCAGCAAGGTCACGCCCGGGCGGCAACTGGTGTTCGAACGGGTCAAGGATTACTGGGGCAAGGACCTGCCGGTGAACCAGGGCTTCTATAACTACGACAAGGTCGAGGTGGAGTTCTACCGCGACAGCGATGTGGCCTTCGAAGCCTTCAAGGCCGGCGAGTTCGATATCTACATCGAGCACCAGGCCAAGAACTGGGCCAACGGCTACAACTTCCCGGCGGTGAACCGGGGTGACGTGATCAAGGCGCAGATCGCCCACCAGATCCCGACCCAGAGCCAGGGCCTGTTCATGAACACTCGGCGGCCCACCTTCAGCCAGACCAGAGTGCGTGAAGCCCTCGGGCTGATGTTCGACTTCGAGTGGACCAACCGCACCCTGTTCAGCAGTGCGTACAAGCGCACCTTGAGCTACTACCCCAACAGCGAATTCGCCGCCACCGGCGTGCCCACCGGCCATGAATGGCTGATGCTTTCGCCGTACCGCGAGCAACTGCCGGCCAACCTGTTCACGCAAGCCTTCAGCCTACCCCAGACCGACGGGCGCGGCATCCCCCGCGAAACCATGCGCCGCGCGCTGGCCCTGCTCGGCGACGCCGGCTGGAAGCTGTCCGGGCAGCGCCTGGTGAACAAGGATGGCCAGCCGCTGCGCTTCGAGATCCTGCTGGTCAACCCGAACCTGGAGCGCATCCTGCAGCCCTATGTCGAGAACCTGATCAGCATCGGCATCGACGCGCGCCTGCGCACCGTCGACCGCGCCCAGTACAAGCAGCGCCTGGATCAGTTCGACTTCGACATGATCCTGATCACCCTCAACCAGACCTTGAGCCCGGGCCTTGAGCAGTGGCAGTACTTCCACTCCAGCCAGGCGGCGATCAAGGGCAGCAAGAACTACGCAGGCATCAATAATCCGATTATCGATCACCTGCTGGAACAACTGCTGGCCGCCAAGACCCGCGAAGAGCAACTGGCCGCTGGCCGTGCCCTCGACCGGGTGTTGCTATGGCAGCACTACAGCATTCCCAACTGGTACCTCAACTATCATCGCCTGGCGTACCGCAACCGGTTCGCCTTTGTCACCACGCCGCCCTACAGCCTGGGCCTGAGCGCGTGGTGGCTGAAAGCTTCGGAGAAAGCCCAATGATATCTTTGCGTACAGTCCTGCTCGGCAGCCTGCTGCTGTGCACTGCGGCCCAAGCCGCCCCGCAACATGCGTTGACGCTGTACAACGAACCGCCGAAATACCCCGCCGACTTCAAGCACTTCGACTACGTCAACCCAGACGCGCCCAAGGGCGGCACGTTCCGCGAGTCGGCCATGGGCGGCTTCGACAGCCTCAACCCCTACATCAGCAAGGGTGTACCAGCCGACAACCTGGGCCTGATCTACGACACCCTGGCCATGCAAAGCCTGGACGAGCCCATCACCGAATACGGCCTGGTGGCCGGCAAGATCGAAAAAGCCCCGGACAACAGCTGGGTCCGCTTCTACCTGCGCCCGGAAGCGCGCTTCCATGATGGCCACCCGATCCGCGCCGAGGACGTGGTGTTTACTTTCCAGGAACTGATCAAGGAAGGCTCGCCGATCTACCGCACCTATTACGCCGACGTCGACGAAGTGATCGCCGAAGACCCACTCAAGGTTCTGTTCAAGTTCAAGCGCACCAACAACCGTGAATTGCCGCTGATCCTCGGGCAACTGCCGGTATTGCCCAAGCACTGGTGGGCCACCCGCGACTTTGCCAAGGGCAATCTGGAAGTACCGCTGGGCAGCGGTCCGTACAAGGTCGCCGAGGTCAAGGCCGGGCGCATGATCCGCTACGAGCGGGTCAAGGATTACTGGGCCAAGGACCTGCCCATCACTAAGGGTTTCTACAACTTCGACAACCGCATCACCGATTACTACCGCGACAGCACCGTGTCCCTGGAAGCCTTGAAGGCCGGGCAGTTCGACTACTGGCTGGAGTTCAGCGCGAAGAACTGGGCCAATGCCTACAACATTCCCGCCGTTGCCCAGGGCCGGCTGATCAAGGAAGAAATCCCCAACGGCAACCCCACCGGGATGCAGGGCTTTGTGTTCAACATGCGCAAACCGATGTTCCAGGATGTGCGCGTGCGCAAGGCCATCAGCCTGTTGCTGGATTTCGAATGGAGCAACAAACAGCTGTTCAACGGTGCTTATACCCGTACGCGCAGTTATTTCGAAAACTCGGAAATGGCCGCCACCGGCCTGCCCGGCCCGGATGAGCTGGCGATTCTCGAGCCCCTGCGCGACAAGATCCCGCCCGAAGTCTTCACCCAGGCCTTCGAACCCTCCAGGACCGACGGCAGCGGCATGATCCGCGCCCAGCAGCGCGAGGCCTACCAACTGCTGCAGGAAGCCGGCTGGCGCATCGTCGATGACAAGATGGTCGACACCACCGGCAAACCGGTGACCATCGAATTCCTGCTGGCCCAGACCGAGTTCGAACGCATCCTGCTGCCGTTCAAGCGCAACCTGGCCGACCTGGGCATCAACCTGGTGATCCGCCGGGTCGACGTGTCGCAGTTTATCAACCGTATCCGCTCGCGGGACTTCGACATGCTGGTGGGCAGCTTCCCGCAGTCCACTTCACCGGGCAACGAACAACGGGAATTCTGGAAGTCTTCCAGCGCCGACAAACCCGGCAGCCGCAACTACATGGGCCTCAAGGACCCGGCCATCGACCAGTTGGTGGAAGAGTTGATCGACGCCGATTCGCGCAAAAGCCTGGTGGCCCACGCCAAGGCCCTGGACCGCGTGTTGCAGTTCGGCTACTACGTAATCCCCAACTGGCACATCAAGACCTTCCGCGTGGCGTACTGGGATCACCTGGGCCACCCGAAGGTCCCACCGCGCTACGACGTCGGCACCGCCACCTGGTGGGCCAAGCCCGACGTCAAACCGGCCGTCATCCCAGACACCAACACCAGCGCCGATCCGGCGAGTGGAGGCGATTAAATGCTGGCCTATATCTTTCGCCGCCTGTTGCTGATCATCCCCACGCTGTTCGGGATCCTGCTGATCAACTTCGTCATCATCCAGGCCGCCCCCGGTGGCCCGGTAGAGCAGATGATCGCCAAACTGGAGGGTTTTGAAGGAGCCACCAGCCGCATTGCTGGCGGCGGTGCCGAGGTGTCGGTGGCCGGTTCCAGCAGCTACCGTGGCGCCCAGGGCCTGGACCCGGCGCTGATCAAGGAAATCGAGAAGATGTACGGCTTCGACAAGTCGGCGCCGGAACGCCTGTGGATCATGGTCAAGAACTACGCCCAGCTGGATTTTGGCGACAGTTTCTTCCGCGACGCCAAGGTCATCGACCTGATCAAGGAAAAGATGCCGGTGTCCATCTCCCTCGGGTTATGGAGCACGCTGATCATGTACCTGGTGTCGATCCCCCTGGGGATTGCCAAGGCCACGCGGCACGGCAGCCATTTCGACGTGTGGACCAGCTCGGCGATCATCGTCGGCTACGCGATCCCGGCGTTCCTGTTCGCGATCCTGCTGATCGTGGTGTTTGCCGGCGGCAGTTACCTGGACTGGTTCCCCTTGCGTGGGCTCACCTCCAACAACTTCGATGAGCTGAGCTGGGGCGGCAAGATCCTCGATTACTTCTGGCACCTCGCGCTGCCCATCACGGCCCTGGTGATCGGCAACTTCGCCACCATGACTCTGCTGACCAAGAACAGCTTCCTTGACGAGATCAACAAACAGTATGTGGTCACCGCAAAAGCCAAGGGCCTGACCAACCACCGCGTGCTCTACGGCCATGTGTTCCGCAACGCGATGCTGCTGGTGATCGCCGGTTTCCCCTCGGCCTTCATCGGGATCTTCTTCACCGGTTCGTTGCTGGTGGAGGTGATCTTCTCCCTCGACGGCCTGGGCCTGATGAGCTTTGAAGCGGCGATCAACCGCGACTACCCGGTGGTGTTCGGCACGCTGTTCATCTTCACCTTGCTCGGGCTGATCGTGAAACTGATCGGCGACCTCACCTACACCCTGGTCGATCCGCGTATCGACTTTGCCAGCCGGGAGCATTGAGATGAACCTGTCCCCCCTCAATCGCCGCCGGTTCGAACGCTTCAAGGCCAACAAGCGTGGCTGGTGGTCGCTGTGGCTGTTCCTGATCCTGTTCGTGCTGAGCCTGGGCGCCGAGCTGATCGCCAACGACAAACCGCTGGCCGTGCACTACGACGGCGGCTGGTACTTCCCAGCGCTCAAGCGCTACCCAGAGACCACATTCGGCGGCGAATTCCCGCTGGAGGCCAACTACAAGAGCCCGTATATCCAGGAGCTGCTCAAGGCCAAGGACGCCTGGACCTTGTGGGCGCCGATCCCGTTCAGCTACCAGAGCATCAACTACGACCTCAAGGTGCCGGCCCCGGCGCCGCCTTCGAGCGTCAACCTGCTGGGCACCGATGACCAGGGCCGCGATGTGCTGGCGCGGGTCATCTACGGCTTCCGCGTGTCGGTGCTGTTTGCGCTGACCCTCACCGTGCTCAGTTCGATCATCGGCGTGATCGCCGGGGCGTTGCAGGGTTTCTACGGTGGCTGGGTGGACCTGGCCGGGCAGCGCTTCCTGGAGATCTGGTCCGGGTTGCCGGTGCTGTACCTGCTGATCATCCTCGCCAGTTTCGTGCAGCCCAACTTCTGGTGGCTGCTGGGGATCATGCTGCTGTTCTCGTGGATGAGCCTGGTGGACGTGGTGCGCGCCGAGTTTCTGCGCGGGCGCAACCTGGAGTACGTACGGGCGGCGCGGGCCCTGGGCATGCAGAACGGCGCGATCATGTTCCGCCACATTTTGCCCAACGCGATGGTGTCGACCATGACCTTCATGCCGTTCATCCTCACCGGCGCTATCGGTACGCTGACCGCCCTGGACTTCCTCGGCTTCGGTTTGCCCGCCGGTTCGCCGTCGCTGGGTGAACTGGTGGCCCAGGGCAAATCCAATCTGCAAGCGCCGTGGCTGGGCATGAGTGCCTTTGCCGTGCTGGCGATCATGTTGAGTTTGCTGGTGTTTATCGGCGAGTCCGCTCGCGATGCCTTCGACCCGAGGAAATGAGATGAATCAGGACAATCTGATCGAAATCCGCGACCTCTCCGTCGAGTTCGTCACGGGCGAACACCACCACCGCGTGGTGAAAAATGTCAGCTTCGATATCAAGCGCGGTGAAACCATCGCGCTGGTGGGCGAAAGCGGTTCGGGCAAATCGGTGACCGCTCACTCGATCCTGCGCCTGCTGCCCTACCCGCTGGCACGTCACCCCTCTGGCACCATCGAGTATGCCGGGCAGGACCTGCTGACCCTCAAAGAAAAAACCATCCGCCACATACGCGGCAACCGCATTGCGATGATCTTCCAGGAGCCGATGACCTCCTTGAACCCGCTGCACACCATCGAGAAGCAGATCAACGAAGTGCTGGGCCTGCACAAGGGGCTGCAAGGCAAGGTCGCCACCCAGCGCACCCTGGAGCTGCTGGACCTGGTGGGTATTCCCGAGCCGCACAAGCGCCTCAAGGCCCTGCCCCATGAACTGTCCGGCGGCCAGCGCCAGCGGGTGATGATTGCCATGGCCTTGGCCAATGAGCCGGAGTTGCTGATCGCCGATGAGCCGACCACGGCGCTCGACGTGACGGTGCAATTGAAGATCCTGGAATTGCTCAAGGAATTACAGGCACGCCTGGGCATGGCGCTGTTGCTGATCAGCCATGACCTTAACCTGGTGCGCCGGATTGCCCACCGTGTGTGCGTGATGCAACAGGGTTGCATCGTCGAGCAGGCGGAGTGCGAGACGCTGTTCCAGTCGCCCCAGCACCCGTACACCCAGGAGTTGTTGGCGGCCGAACCCAGCGGCGGCCCGGCGACCAACGCGGTTGGCCCACCGTTGCTGGAGGTCGATGACCTGAAAGTGTGGTTCCCGATCAAGAAAGGCTTTTTGCGCAATACGGTTGACTACGTCAAGGCGGTGGACGGTATCAACTTCAGCCTGCCCCAGGGGCAGACCCTGGGCATCGTCGGTGAAAGCGGCTCGGGCAAGTCCACCCTGGGCCTGGCGATCCTGCGGTTGATCGCCAGCAAGGGCGGCATTCGTTTCGAAGGCCAGCAGTTGGACACGCTCAGCCAGCAACAGGTGCGCCCGTTGCGCCGGGAAATGCAGGTGGTGTTCCAGGACCCGTTCGGCAGCCTGAGCCCGCGCATGTGCGTCAGTGAGATCGTCGGTGAAGGCTTGCGCATCCACAAGATGGGCACGCCGGCAGAACAGGAAGCAGCGATTATCGCGGCGCTCAAGGAAGTGGGCCTGGACCCGCAGTCCCGGCATCGCTACCCCCACGAGTTCTCCGGCGGCCAGCGCCAACGCATCGCCATCGCCCGCGCGCTGGTGCTCAAGCCACGCCTGATCCTGCTCGACGAGCCAACCTCGGCCCTCGACCGCACGGTGCAACGCCAGGTGGTGGAACTGCTGCGCAGCCTGCAGGCCAAGTACAACCTGACCTACCTGTTCATCAGCCATGACCTGGCGGTGGTGAAGGCGTTGAGTCACCAGTTGATGGTGGTCAAGCATGGGCAGGTGGTGGAACAAGGGGATGCCAAGGCGATCTTTGCCGACCCACAACATGCCTACACCCGGCAACTGCTGGAGGCGGCTTTCCTGGTTCCCGAGGCCAGCACTTTGTAGGAGCGAGCTTGCTCGCGAAGGTCGTCAACGCTGACGCGGGAAACCTGACACCCAGCGCTGCTCTCAGGCTTCTCGCGAGCAAGCTCGCTCCTACCTCCTGCTTCATAGCAATCCAATATCATTTGCGCACGCCCCCTCCCTCTGCTTTAATCGCGACCAATTCTTATTTACGCCAATCCTTTTGCGCTGGATGGACAGTGTGTCGACCTCTTTCACCCATCTCTACGGCACCCACCACAGCTGGCTGCTCGGCCTGTTGCGCCGACGCCTGAACGACCGCTGGGATGCCGCCGACCTGGCCCACGACACCTTTATCCGCATCCTCGACCGCCCACTGGCCGAAACCGACCACGTGCGCCAGCGCTCGTACCTGGCGACCATCGCCCGGGGTTTGTGCATCGACCACTGGCGCCGTCGCCAGCTGGAAAAAGCCTGGTTGGAGTCACTGGCGCAGCGTCCGGAAGACACGCACCCCTCCCCGGAGCAACGGGCAATCATCGTCGAAACCCTCTACGAAGTGGACGCCATGCTCGCGCGTCTGCCCAGGAACGTCCGCGAAGCCTTCCTGCTCGCTCAACTGCACGGCCAGCCCTACAAACAGATCGGCCTGCAATTGGGCGTGTGCGAGCGCATGGTCAAGAAATACCTGGCCCAGGCCCTGCTGCACTGCGCGATCCTGGAAGCCGAGCTCGACGGGATGCTGGTGCAATGAACACCCCCGGCAAGCTCAGCCACGCCAGCCTGGAACAGGCCGCGCAGTGGTACGTGCGCCTGCAGGACCCGGCGGGTACGCAGGAACAGCAACGCTGGCAAACCTGGGTCGCGCAGAACCCCGAGCACCTGGCCGCGTGGCAGTACGTGGAGCGCGTCAGCCAGCGCTTCGCGCCCTTGATGGAGCAACCCCATGGCGCCAGCCGGGCATTGCGCAGCTCGCGCCGGCAAACCCTCAAGACGCTGCTGGTACTGTGCGGGGGTTCGACATTGGCCTGGGGCACCTGGCGCAACACCGCCCTGCCGCGGTTGGTCGGCGGCTGGAGCGCGGACTATGCCACCGGTAGCGGTGAGACGCGCGACGCCCTGCTGGCCGATGGCAGTCATGTGTGGCTGAACGCCTTGAGCGCTGTGGACGTGCGCTTTGATGCGGTGCAGCGGTTATTGCAGTTGCGCTTTGGCGAAGTGCTGATCGACACGGCCAAGGATGCCCACCGGCCGTTTTTGGTGGATACCGAACACGGGCGCCTGCAGGCGCTGGGGACACGTTTCAGTGTGCTGCACGGCGAACACCATACCCAGCTCAATGTGTTCGAAGGGCGGGTGCAAGTCACCACCCTCGACCAGCACGTGCGCATCATCGAAGCCGGCCAACAAGTGTCGTACACCGCCAACGGCTTCAACCCGACCCTGCCCGTCTCCCCGGCCCGTGAAGCCTGGAGCCGTGGCGTGCTGCTGGCGGATAACCTGCCGCTCGGCCAATTGATTGCTGAACTGAATCGCTATCGCCCCGGCCACCTGGGCTGCGACCCAGCCGTGGCGCACTTGCCGGTGATGGGCTCATTCCCGCTGCAAGACAGCGACCACGCCCTGGGTTTGTTGCAGGCGGCGCTGCCGATTCGCGTGGATAAACCGATGCCGTGGTGGGTCACTGTCGGTCCAAAGTAAAAAAACGCTCAGCACCAGTTCCCTTTTCCCACCTTCGTTCGGTTAACCCTGCAGACGCTTTCAATTCGCCGATCGATCTGATCCAAAGGGAAACATCCATGTCGCAACCTGCCCGCTTCGCGCTGCGCCCACTGGCGCTGGCCACCTCGCTGTTTTGCCTGGGCGCACCGTCGCTGCAAGCCGCCGAATCGCCCTCGACCCAGGAAGCTTCACGCAGCTATCGCATCGCCGCCGGCCCGCTGGTCAGCGTGCTCAACAGCTTCGCCGAGCAGTCGGGTATTTTCATCGCGGGCCACAACAGCCTGGCCGCCGGCAAAACCAGCCCCGGCCTGAATGGCAGCTACACCCCGGCGGCCGGCTTGCAGCGCCTGTTGCAGGGCAGCGGTTTGCAGGCCCTGCCCCAGGGCAATAACGGCTACGTACTGGAACTGATCCCGGCCAACACCGGCGCTCTGGAGCTGGGCGCCACGACGATCTCCGGCCAGGGCCTGGGCGCCACCACGGAAGACACCCATTCGTACACCACCGGCTCCATGGCCTCGGCCACCGGCCTGCCGCTGTCGATGCGCGAAACCCCGCAATCGATCACGGTGATCACCCGCCAGCAAATGGACGACCAGGGCACCAACAGCATCGCCGACACCCTGCGCCGTGCCCCCGGCGTGAGCGTGCAGAACTACGACAGCGAGCGCTGGGAGTTTTCCAGCCGTGGCCTGCCGATCACCAATTTCCAGTACGACGGCGTCAATTCCACCTATGACGGCGTGTATGACTATGGCACCACCAGCACCGACATGGCGGTGTACGACCACCTGGAAATCATCAAGGGTTCGGCCGGCCTGCTGAGCGGTTCCGGCGACCCCTCGGCCACGGTCAACCTGATCCGCAAAAAACCCACGGCAGCGTTCAAGGCTTCAGTAACCCAGACCTTCGGCTCCTGGGACAACTACCGCACCGAAGGCGATATCTCCGGCCCCTTGACGGCGTCGGGCAATGTGCGCGGGCGTTTTGTCGGTGTGTACCAGGATCGCCAGTCTTACCTGGACCACTACCAGAACACCAAGGACATCGCTTACGGCATCCTTGAAGCCGACCTCACACCCGACACCCTGCTGACCTTCGGCATCGACCAGCAGAACACCCGCTCACGTGGTGCCAGCTGGACCGGGTTCCCGATGTACTTCAGCGACGGCTCGCGCACGAACTTCTCGCGTTCGTTCAACCCGGCCGCCGACTGGAGCCGCCGCGACTTCCAGAACCAGACGCTGTTCGCCTCGGTGCAGCAGAAGCTGGCGAACGACTGGTCACTCAAAGTCAGCCTCGACCGCAAGCGCAGCCAGCACGACACCCTGCTCGCGTCCGCCAGCGGCGGCAACCCGGACCCGGTCAGCGGCCAGAACATGTACATGTTCATGGGCAAGTACAAGGGCGACCAGGTGCAGAACACCCTGGACGTCAACCTCAGCGGGCCGTTCAGCCTGCTCGGCCGTGAACACGAACTGATCATGGGCTTCATGGCCACCCGCTCGAAACAGGACGTGCCGGTGTACGGCTCGATCTACCCAGCGGTGGGGGGCAGTATCTTCGACTGGCACGGCGAGTACGCCAAGCCGGACATCCCGCGCAGCGGCCAGAACGATATCGTGCAGCGCCAGACCGGCGCCTACCTGGCCACACGCCTGAAGCCCACCGATGACCTGTCGGTGATCCTCGGCACCCGCGTCAGCACCTTCAGCGGCACCGACACCACCGATTTCTACGACCCGACCAAGGCCGATAACCGCACGACTTATCACCAGAGCGGCGTGGTCACGCCCTACGCCGGCATCGTCTATGACCTCAACGACACCTGGTCGGTGTACACCAGCTACACCCAGATCTACCGTCCGCAAACCAGCAAGGACGCCGATCGCAAACTGCTCGACCCGATCGAGGGCGAAACCTCCGAGGCCGGGCTCAAGGCCACGTTCTACGAAGGGCGCCTGAACGCCAGCTTTGCCGCGTTCCGTATCCAGCAGGACAACGTGGCCGAGTACGTCTCGGGCTTCGAGACCGACTCGGTGTACCGCCCCATCGCCGGCGCCACCACCAAGGGCTTTGAAGCGGAGTTGTCGGGTGAAGTGCTGGACGGCTGGAACGTCTCCGCCGGCTACACCTACCAGCACACCCGTGATGCCAAGGACGACTACGTCTACAGCTCGGTGCTGCAAACCACCACACCGCAGCAGGTGGTGCGCCTGTTCAGCACCTATCGCCTGCCCGGTGCCCTGGAGAACGTCACCGTCGGTGGTGGGGTGAACTGGCAGAGTGAGTTCTTCGGCAACGTGTTCCAGCCCGACCCGACTGACACCGTCAACTTCGGCCACAACGCGCGCATCACCCAGGACAGCTACTACCTGGTCGACCTGATGGCGCGCTACCGCTTCAACGAGCACTTGAGCACCACACTCAACGTGAAGAACCTGTTCGACAAAAAGTACTACACCGGGCTGGGCAACTTCGGCACCGGGTTCTATGGCGAGCCGCGCAGCCTGCAATTGGCGACGCGCTGGGACTTCTGAGCGCCGGCCTGAACCTTGCTGCCGTGGCTGACGCAAGCCACGGCCTTGCAGGAAACACCTGCTACAGATGCCCCCTCCTCGCGGCGCATCATCCGAGGTTTCATCAACCGGAACCGTCCTCATGGATGACATTCACGCCCTCGCCCTGACCTGGGACAACCTGCCCAGCGACACGCCCCTGCCACTCAGTGTCAGCCCCTCCAGCGCCTACCTGAGTGAGCGCCAGACCTTGCGCAACGAGGGCGACCCACCTCTGATCGCGCAACTGACCCGTCTCTTGGTCACCGCTTCGAACCAAGCGTTGCCGCTTCCCACGCACCCCGTACCAATGATCGAGCATTCACAGTTGGGCCAGTGGTGCGAAGCCTTTTGCAAAGCCATCAACCAGAAAGATTTCATCGACTGGGCCAACGCCCAAGGCTTTGATCTCGCCACGCTGCGGGTGCACAACAGCCGGCTCAGCGTGACGGCTCACGGGCAGCCCAGGGTCTACTGCCTGGCCGACTCGTCCGCCTGGTGGACACTGGCCAACCCGATCATCTACATCAGCCAACTCCTGGACCCGACCGAGCTGGGCATGCCGTATATCGCACCTGTACCTCCCGCCGGCGTGCGCAGCTTTCCGTTGAACCTGACCCTGGCGTTCCATGGTTTGCCAATGCCTGCGAACCGCCTCCAGGCGCAGACCATTGTCGAAGAACTCGAGGCCTTGCAGGGTTTTCCCGGGTTTGATGACAACGGTCGCAGCAAGTCGATGATCTACGCCGAACTGGGCCAGCAGGCGCGTGACTTTCAGCAACTGGCTGACGCCCTGCAACAGTTGGTCAAAGACCAGAGCAGCTTTAACGCCTTGGACGTCTACAGCACCGCACTGTATCTGCAGTCCGACTCGCGACTGGCCAGAAACCTCAAAGAAGCGGCCGACCTGTTGCGGGCAATCATCGACAATCAAGACCTGGGCACAACAGACGACGCACCGCAGCCCACTTACTACGATTACCAGCGCCAAGTGTTGTGCGTGCTGAGCCCCGACAGCGGGCTGGAGATGAACACCCTGGCGCCCAATGTGCCCGATGCGCGGTGGCACAGGCTGGGAACGCTGGGCGAACAACTGGGCAGTCATCTCTATCCCGACCGGCGCATCAGTATTGTCGGGGTTTTACAGGCGTATGCCATCGAGCGTCCACTGAGCAGGACGGAGGTCAGCTTCCTGAGCGAGCGCCTGCGCAACTGGCCTGCTCCCGCGGTGCCGGTGGTACTGAACAGCGCCCGCTCGTTCGGCGAACTCTACCGCTATCGGCAGTACATCGGCCTGCTCAACGATCGCCACGCGCTGCGCGCTGCGTTGTCGACGGTGATCGATGGCGGCAACCTGAGCGATGCCGACACGCTCGATATTGGCAGCAACGTCGACCAGGACACTCTCCAGGCGACCGTTAAAAAAGCCTACGCGGCGCTCAACAGGCTGACCGATCACCCGGACTTCCTGGACATCCGCACCCAGCAACGTATCGACCCCGACAGCCATGTGTTGCTCAGCGCCACCGGCAGCGTGGGCGCCAATGGCCTGGATGGCACCTGGAAAAGCCTGACCGACGCGGTGATGAGCAATATCGAGCTCGCCGCCCTGGTCCCTCCCCTCAAACAGCTCGCGGCCAAAACCGGTGGATACCTGCGCAGTCACTTCAAGGTCACGCTTTCTCAGGCACTGCGCCTGTACCACCTTGAACGCCCCGAGACCTTGGATGAGGCACGCCTGACTTTGCAGCAATTGGCGGTCAGCCAACCGCTGCCGGCGCGTCAGGGGCACTACTGGCGAGCGCTCAAGCCGCTGTCCGGCTCACAGCCTTCGGCCTGGAAACTGTCGGTGCTCGAGCGTGCGCAGATTGTGCGCATCATTGAGCGTTTCATGGCTGACCAGGACGTGCCCCTGTTCGAGTACCTCGGCCAGCCCATCGTCGCCGGCAAGTCTATAGCCGATGTCAGGGCGCAGGCGGATTTCCTCATGGTCCGCCTGCTCGCAACGCCGTTGGCCCAGCAACTGGCAGACGCCTTGTCGAACACCCTGAACTGGCATGGCGGCCACGCGGGTGAGCGTACGGAACGCGGCAGCCGCACGGCGCTGATACTGGCCGCCCTGATCCTGAGCCTGGATCCCGAGCCCGATGCGTTCCCCACCCGTATCAACCTGACCGACTGGAACTCCGATTACTTTTGGGGCGAAGGCGTGCCGTTCGTACGCCAGAGCATCGATAGCAGCCTGAGCGGGCTCGGCGCAGCCACCGCAGCACTGGCCGCGCACCTGTTGCTGAGTGAAAAAAGCCCGCACCTGCTCGTACGCGGCATACCCGATGCAACGCCATGCCTCAGTGCCCAGGCCTGGGTGCTGTACCGTCAGTACGTCATGTATATGGAAAGGGTCATGCCGGGGTCTTCCCGCCAATTGACCTACAGCCAGATCATGTTCCTGGCCGGACTACCGCCAAAGGGCAGCTGGAAGCGCTTCATAGAAAGCCGCGAAGCAGCACCGCCAGTGGTGGAGTGGGCCGTGGTCAACGGCATACTGGGTCCTCAACCGCATTACGATGTGCAGGCGATCAACACGGCGCTGGACAGCCTCAACCAACAGCGAGCCAGCCTGGCCGCCGCGCTCGAGACGTTTGCGCAGCCCGTGGTGACCGTACGCCAGACCGCCCTGGAAGATCTGCGCAGGGTTTACCCCAATACCCCTCTGTTGGATCAACCAGTATTGATGTACCTGCCGGAAAACTCGCCATTTTCCGAAGAAGGCCGTTTCGAAGGTGTGTACAGCGGCCCACTGTACTCGTTCGTCGACTTGCACAGTGCTGGCGCGCTCGATGTCACGTCGACACGCTGGCACTCCACAAACACAGCGGTCAAATACCGGGAAATGGCTCGGCAATTCCATTTGCTGACCCCGATCAACCGGCTGTTTTTCGAGACCTTCGACCGCAAGCTCGGGCAACTGAAAGACGCTTATGGGACTGCCATCCGGTATTGGTTGTCGCACCTGACCTTGCCCAGTCGTGAAGCCCTGGAGTACGGCCTGGTGGGGTTTTTCGGTATTGCCCAGCGGCGGGCTGCCGATGTCGGCCGATTCGGCGTGCTGATGTATGTCTCGCACTACGGCGACCGCAAGTTCTATGAAATCTTTCCCAGGCACCTGCTGGTTCGTCCACGTCCAGACCTTGACTATGAACAGGTCACACACGCGGCCGAGAACGGCGCCAGCAGTGCCTGGATGCGTTTCGACTGGCCGGCCTATGCGCAAGGAACCCGACCGGCCGAGGTGGCGCTGACCACTGCCGACAACGCCCTGGTCATTCGTCAACTCGACAACCTGGCGCCCGCCGCAATACCCGCACCGGACCTCTTCGGACGCCGGGTCCCGCGTACCTTCGACTCACCACGCACCCGCGCATTGACCCGTGTCATCGTCGAGCGGCATCTGCTGCATGACGGTGAGGCGTTACGTGAAAAAGCGCGGCTGCCGATCACCCTGGCAGAGGCGGTGAGCGGCAACGACCCATGGGCCGACTACCTGCGACGCTATGCACCACTGGTACGCCAGGGCTTGAACAATGGCGGGTTTTAGCTGACGCTGCTGCCCTGTCCGTTCAACTGCTGCGAGGAAGCGCCCGCCCATGACTGCTGCCACTGCTCCGTGTTTCTGGCGTGACCCCGCGTTGGCCTTCATCGAGGCGCGCACCATCGCTGATGGGCGCAAGGTCACCTACAGCCGGCATGCCCATGAGCATTTTTCCATCGGCGCGATCACCAGCGGGCGCAGCTACTACCACTATGGCACCGACACGTTCCAGATCAGCGCTGGCACGGTGGTGTTGATGAACCCCGGCGATGTGCATGCCTGCAACCCCATCGATAATCAGCCGTGGTCCTATCAGATGCTGTACATCGACACGCCCTGGCTGACGGAGTTGCAGCATCAGTTAGGCTTCAGCACCGACCAGGGTTACCGGCCGTTCAATACGCCCCATACCCAGGACGCCGTGCTGTACCGTGGTTTGCTGGAGTTGTACCGCATCCTCGTCGATGAACAGGCCGAGCACCTGCAGAAACAGGGCGCGCTGGTGAGTTACTTCAGCGACGTCCAACAGCGCCTCAACCCTGCCGGCACCCCGCTGCGCGAGGTCAACCACAAACTGGAACGGGCCGCCGAGTACATCCGCACGCACTGCACCGAAGGGTTGAAGCTGGAAGACATCTGCCTGGCGGCCGAACTGTCGCCGTCTTACCTGATCCGCGCCTTCAAGCAGTATTACGGGCTGACACCGCATGCTTACCTGGTCAACCAACGCATCCAGTTCGCTCGCGCCCAATTGCGCCAGGGTGCGCTGATCGCCGATGTGGCGCTGGCGGCGGGGTTTGCCGACCAGGCGCATTTCCAGCGCGCGTTCAAACAGCATTTCGCCGCAACGCCGGGGCAATACCGCGACGTGCTCAAGCCATCAGCAAATAACCCACACTGGCCACCAGCAACGCGGCCATTGAACGGTTGAATACGCGCACGCCCTGGGGGTTGCCCAGGTAGCGCCGCAAAAACGTGCCGGCATAGGCCCAGCACGCCACCGACAGATAGCAGATCACCAGGTAGAGCCCGGCAAACAACCACACCTGCCGTGCATCGCCATCGGCCACGAACAACCCCATCCCGGCCACACACGCCAGCCAGGCCTTGGGGTTGAGCCACTGCATGATCGCGCCATACAGCATCGACGGCGCCGTGGCACTGCCATCGGCGTCGAGCCGGCCGTCGTCCACCGCCAGCTTCCAGGCCATGTACAGCAAAAAGGCCACCCCGCCCCACTGGATCAACTGGGTCAGTATCGGCCAACGTATCAGCACCTCATGCAACCCCAGGCCAATCAACACCAACAGCAACGTGAAGCCCACGGCGGCGCCCAAGACGTGTTTCTGGCTGGCGAGAAAACCGAAACGCGCCCCCGAACTCAGTGCGACCACATTCACCGGGCCAGGGGTGATAGACGTGGCGAGTGCGAAGGCAGCCATGGAAATGATCAGACTCATTGCAGTTCCTTGTTATTCGAGCGAATGACGACGGAGCCACGGTAAAGGGGCCGCTCGGTCGAGGTATTGAAGAAAATGCCCCTCGCTCGCTTAGACGCTTTTATTCCATTGATATAACTGCATTTTTTTCTTTCGCACAGGCAGTTTTGATAGGCAAAAATGCGTATTTGCCGTGCGGAGCCCGATGCTAGAGTTCAACCCCTGCTGATCAAAAAGAGGAACCGCCATGTCACGTCGCCTGCTGGCAGCCGCCTGCCTGATGCTGTGTTTTTCCGCCGCCCAAGCCGCTGAACGCTGGGAAACCCTGCCGCCAACGCCCGCCCCTGTGGCCGGTGCCCAGACCGGCTATGCCGCCGTCAACGGCATCAAGGTCTACTACACCCGTACCGGCCATGGCTCGCCGGTGGTGCTGCTGCACGGCGGCCTGTCCAACTCCGATTATTGGGGTAACCAGGTCAAGGCCTTGGCGGCCAGGCATACGGTGATCAGTATCGATAGCCGTGGCCACGGGCGCAGTTCGCGGGATGAAAAACCCTATGGTTATGACCTGATGGCCGATGACGTGGTGGCCGTACTCGACCACCTGAAAATCCCCCGCGCCGATATCGTCGGCTGGAGCGACGGCGCCATCATCGGCATCGACCTGGCCCTGCGTCACCCGGACCGCCTCGGCAAAGTCTTCGCCTTCGCCGCCAACACCCAGACCGCCGGGGTGAAGGACGGCGTCGAGAAGAACCCGACCTTCGCCGCCTTCATCGAGCGCGCCGGCAAGGAGTACGCCAGGCTGTCGCCGACGCCGAAAGAGTACGACGCGTTTGTCGAGCAGATCAGCCATATGTGGGCCAGCCAACCGAACTGGACTGACGCACAATTGCAAAGCATCAAGACGCCGATCCTGATTGCCGATGGCGACCATGACGAAGCGATCAAGCGCGAGCACACCGAGTACATGGCCGCAACCATCCCCGGCGCCGGCCTGCTGATCCTGCCGAACACCAGTCACTTTGCGTTCCTGCAAGACCCGGCGTTGTTCAATGCGGCACTGCTGGGCTTCCTCGACGGCAAATAGGCACAGCCTCAAGCCCCGGGCATTTGGGTGACGATGTCGCCGATGCCCAGCACCCGGCCATCCTCGGCGAGGATCTCGACCTTGCGCAGAGGCTTGAGCAAGCGCGCATCCAGCACTTGCGCGCCGACATCCTCCGGCTCGGTATAGGCCTGGCCCCACTGCGCCAGCGTCACCAGCACCGGCATCAGCGCACGGCCCTTGTCAGTGAGCTGGTATTCGCTGCGCGCACCGACTTCGCTGGTCTGCAACAGGCCTTGCTCGACCATGTCCTTGAGCCGTGTGGCGAGGATGTTTTTCGCCACGCCCAAGTGTTTTTGAAAATCACCGAAACGCGTTACTCCGGCAAAGGCGTCACGGATGATCAACAACGTCCACCAGTCACCCACCACATCCAGGGCACGGGCCACCGGGCAGCCGTCGCCTTCCAGGCATTTGCGCTTCATCGTCGGCCCTCCGGGCACTTGCAAAATAAGGTTGCATTATAGGACCAACAAGCTCAGGATAAAAACGGTTTCATTATTAAACCTAATTCCTTGTCTGGAGCGCATCATGGATATTCGTGGAAAAGTGGTACTGGTCACCGGCGCCAATCGCGGCCTGGGTAAAGCATTCGTCACCGCCTTGCTGCAAGGTGGTGCAGCCAAGGTCTATGCCGGCGCACGCGATCCAGGCAGCGTGGACATCCCCGGCAGCACGCCGATTGCCCTGGACATCACCGACCAGGCCAGCGTGCAGCGCGCCGCGGAGCAGTGCAGCGATGTAGATGTGGTGATCAACAACGCGGGGTTCCTGAAATACGGCTCGCTGCTGGCTGAAGACAGCGTCGAGAACCTGCAACAGCACTTTGACGTGAACACCTTCGGTACCCTGCGCGTCAGCCGTGCCTTTGCGCCGATCCTCGCCAGGCAAGGCGGCGGCGCGCTGATCAATGTGCTGTCGGTATTGAGCTGGCTCAGCCCGCCCGGCACTGGCGGCTACAGCGCCTCCAAGTCCGCCCAGTGGGGCCTGACCAATGGACTGCGCGGCGAACTGCGTGAGCAAAAGACCCTGGTGATCGGCGTGCATCCCGCCTACATCGACACCGACATGGTGGCCGAGGTGCAGGCGCCGAAGAGCACGCCCCAGGACGTGGTCGCCATCACCCTCAAGGCCCTGAGCGAAGACCGCGAAGAAGTGCTGATCACCGACATGACCCTGGCCGTGAAGGCCTCGTTGTCCACTGACAGTCCGGTTTACCTCAACAACTGATCAACCCGATGCCCGCCAGCGGCCGATCACCGCTGCGCGGGAATCCGGATGTCGCCATCGCGGCATTGGGTTTTCACACTGCGCGGGCAACCGGCGAAGGCCAGGTCCTTGGTCAGGCATACCCGCACCTCGGACAGCACTTTGCCTTTGCAGATGACTGCCAGCCCATGATTGCCCATGCGCGGGTTGCTTTCACGGAACAACGCCTCGATCTCACTGGCCTGCAACGATGGCGGCGTATTGAACGGCTGCAGTTGTTGCGGAATGGTCACTACCCCCAGCGCCTGGTCGGTTTTTTCCAGGTAGGCCAAGGGTTCCAGGCCACTGCAGGTGCCATGCTTGGACCATTCATGCTTGAGCAGTGAGCGGGTCGGGAACAGTGCCGCGCCCTTCTCGATTTCTTCACGACTCAACGGCGACTGTGGCGCACAAGAGGCCGGCCAGCCACCACGCGCGTACTGCGGCCACAGGCCATGCAAGACAAAACCGTAGCCCTTGCCGGAACATTGCTCGTTGTCCGGGTGCGTCTGGCAAAAGGTCGGCGACCACGACAACGACAGCACATAAAAATCAAACTCCCCCGGTGTGCCTTGGCTGCGCGGCGCCGCCATCGCACTTGTCGCCAGTACCAGCCATACCGCCATCCAGTATTTCATCTGTCTGTTCCTTGGAAAAAAGACCACCCTATGCCGCCTACCCGGGACGATGGGGGTTACGTTGTAGCACCTTGTCCAGGATCCGGTCGGTCTTCAACGCGTCGATGCCCATTGATGGGTGCTCGGCTTCGCCACGGATATGCGCATTCATCGCCAGCACGTGGTGCCACTGGATATGCGCGTGGCACGGCACTTCCAGCACTTCGCTGGTTTCACCCTCAAGGTGCAGCGGCTGGTCTTCGAAGACCGAGAATCGGATGCGCCCACGGCTGCCGATCAGTTCCACCTGGTCTTCGCGACGGTCCGCGACAAAATTCCAGCAGCCCATGCCGAGTGCGCCCGAACTGAACGTCCAGCACGCCGTCACCGCATCCTCGGCCGCATACCCCCCGGCTTGTCGCGCGGTAAAGCCTGTGACCTCAACGATATCCCCGACCAGGTACTGGAACAGGTCAAAACCATGGCTGGCCAGGTCGGCAAAGTAACCACCGCCGGCGATGGCCGGGTCGGTGCGCCAGTTGGCGGCGCTGGCATCATTGGCGCCCGGTGGCTTGCACAGGGTCCAGGTGAGCTGGCGCAGTTCGCCGATGCGTCCATCCCGCAGCCAGTCGCGCACTTGCTGGAAACGCGGCAGCGAACGGCGGTAATAGGACACAAACAGATGCAGCCTGGCACGTTCGAAGGTGCGCTGCATCAACGCGCTCTGCTCGGCGTTGAGCGACATGGGCTTCTCGACGCAGCAATGCTTGCCGGCCGCCGCGACCATCAGACTGTATTCGAGGTGGCTGTCCGGGGGAGTGGCGATGTACACCGCGTCCACCTCGGGGTCGTTGATCAGCGCCTGGGCGCCGGTGTAGCACCGCGCAATGCCATGGCGTGCCGCATAATCACGCACCGCCACTTCGCGGCGCCCCATCACGGCTACCAACGCAGAACCTGGCGCTTTGTAGAAAGCCGGTCCACTCTTCAACTCAGTGACACTGCCACAGCCGATCATGCCCCAGCGTACGCTGCCCATCTGCTCTCCTCGTGCGTTTTGATCAATCGGGCAGTATCCACATCCCCACACGTCAGCGCCACAAGCACTTAGCATGACAATTGCATTACACTTTTATGACAATCATCCCGCTGCGGGGGCACAGACGATGAAGATACGCGCAACGGTCATTTGCGAACACGAGGGGCATATCCTCTTCGTGCGCAAGGCCAGATCCAAGTGGGCATTGCCGGGAGGCAAGGTCGAACGCAATGAACGCCCGGTCGGCGCGGCCGAACGTGAGTTGGAAGAAGAAACCGGATTGAACGTGGACGGCTTGCTGTACCTGCAGGAGCTCAAAGCCCGCGACACCGTGCACCACGTGTTCGAAGCGTCGGTGGTGAACGTCGCCGATGCAAAACCTTGCAATGAAATAATCGATTGCCAGTGGCACCCCTATGGCGCCATGGACGCGCTGGACACCACCGATGCCACCCGCCACATCGTCAAATCCTTCCTGCGTCGCCTGTAGTTCAGCGCTCTGGGCGCAGACCTACAAGCGCCACGTTCAAGACTGAGGCTTGCGGCCTGCCGCCTGCCCCCGCAGATACAACGCCTCCACTAACTTCTGCCGCTCCTCCCGAGGCAAGGTGCTGGCGAACTGCGCCAACGTCGTGTCCACCAACGCACGCAGCGCCATATCGGCTTCACGGGCCTTGGCCAGTTCCGCCACCAGCACATCCCGATCCAGGCTCGGCGCCTCCAGTTGCTTGATCACCCCCATGCGCGCTTCACGCCCGGCCATGATCAGCGGCTGGCTGTCGGCCCGGTTGTGCCGCAGCAGTTGGCGCAGTTCCCGGCGCAGCTCCGGCGGCAGCTTGATCATCGCCTGGCGCAAGCCATGCTGGTTGACCACCGCTTCAACGGGCTTGGCACTGGCCATCCAGTGGTAGAGGCCACCGCCGACGCCACCGATCAGGAACACGTTGAGCAAGACCGAGGCCAGCAGCCAGGGTTTCAGGGGGTTCAGGCTCATTGCTCGGTGTCCTCGGCATTGACGGTAAAGATGACTTGCGCGTCGCCTTGATCGAAGACGCTGGGCAGCACCTCGGACGACAGCATCGGCAGCGGCACACTCAGGGATGCCACCAGCATCCCGGTGACGATGCCCGCGACGCCCACGCCCACCAGGCCGGCGGGCGACAACCAGCGGGCATAGCGCGACCAGAATGAACGGCGGCGCGGGGCCGACAGGCGAATCTTCCGCGCCAGCGAGGGATCGACGAACGCCAGTTGGTGGCTGTCCAGTTGGCCGTCAAGCCAGCGCGCCTGTTGCTGGGCCTCGCGCGCAAGCACATCGCCGCTGTCCAGTAATGCCTGGGCTGCACGCTGTTCGGCGCCGGGCCAGCGGTGCAGGTCGGCGCCATAGGCGTCGGCCAGGTAAGCAAAGCGTTCGGGTGTCATGGTTTTCCCCTTCCTGGGCGGGCGAGCCCGGGTGTATCGGCAAGTTGGCTGCGCAACTGGCGTCGGGCCCGCGACAGCAGGCTCTCCAGTGCCTCGACGCTGATATTCATCAGGGCCGCGGCGTCGATGTTCGACAGCTCCTGGTAGTACTGCAACACAATCGCCTCGCGCTGACGCTCGGGCAACGCCGCCAACGCAGCGGCCATGCGAGCGCTACCGTCGGCGGCTTCCAGCTGTTCATCCGGCAGCGGTGCGCTGTCTGCCAGCGCCAGCGCCTCCTCGTCCTCCAATGGACGCTCCTTGCGCCGGCGCAAACGGTCGTGGCACAGGTTCAATGCCACACGGTGCAGCCAGGTATCGAAACGCGCCTCGCCACTGCGCCAACTGGCCGCATGGCGCCAGATGCGCAGGAAGCTTTCCTGGGCCACGTCCTTGGCCTCGTCGGCATCCCCCAGGATCCGGCCGGCGAGCGCCAGCAGACGCGGCAGTTTGCGCGTCACCATTTCGTTGACAGCCGCAGGCTCGTTGTTACCGATGCGCGCCAGCAGTTCCACGTCCGGATCAGTGTCTTTCAATCGGGCAATTCTCGGTCAGCGGATCCAATGCCCTTCGCGCCAGTACCAATTGGGGCCGTGGGCCTCCCAATGGCCCGGTTCCCAGCGCGCATTGCGCATCACCGGCTGCCAGTGACCCGGCACCCAGCCATAACCGCGCCCTTCCCAGCGCCAGTGGCCGCGGTCCCAGGCGTAACCTGGGCGTTCCACGGGGATCACTTCCACACGTTCCGGCGGCGGTGCCTGGCGGATGATGATTTCGGTCTGGGCAAACACAGGGGTGCTGACAAACGCAGCAAGGGCCAGCGGAGCAAGCAAGGCATAGCGCAATTTGGCCAGGGATCTCATGGCAACTCCTTCATGCAACACGCGAAAGTGCGGGTGCTGATGGGTTGAACGGCGGGGGCAGGAAAATCCGTCGCAGGTTTTTCAGCAGTATTGCGCAGGGGGTGGCAGGGCTTGATGAAATGTTTGAAAGCTTCGCGACGGATTTATGCCGGTGGCTGCGTTGAAGGATTAACGCTGAACAACCCAAGAGGAAACACCATGTACCGCCGACTTTACATGCTGGTTGCCGCACTGCTGATCGTCAGCCTCAGCGGCTGCGTGATCGTGCCGGAACATCGCCATTGCTGCTGGCGCTATTACGGCGCGCTCGACACCCCCACCCACACCGTCAACGGCTAACCCACCGCAGCAAACCCGCGACGCCCGGCCTTGATCTCGGTACGCAACTCACCAATCAGGTTTGAGATGGAACGGATGCTGTCCAAACCGTCGGGGGAGACCCCGGTCAGCAGCAGGTCGACCCGGCCGGACACCGGTTCGAAGACAGTGATGCGCAACGAACCGTCGCTGTTCAAGGTGCAATCGCACGCCAGCGGCAGGAAACCCGAAGCCATGATGCGATTGAATTCAATGATTGAAATCATGACAAGTCCCCACCCCTGGGCCTCACCCGGTCGTTGTGATGGAACCAGAGTAGACGAGGTTCTGCGGGGCATGGGGCGGTTCGTGCAAAAGTGTTAGCCATGCCTCATTTCCGTGTGGAAACGCCGGCCCGCTGGCGCCAGAAACCCGTTTGGCGACCTCTCGTCTGCTGCGCCGGCGAAGGCTTGACTCGGCGCCCCGATCGAAAGACGCTCTTGGCTTTTCGCCATCATCCAGAGCAACCGCCCCATGAGCATCGACCCTCCGAGCCAGCCCGACAGCGATGTGTACAAAACCTTGCTGGAGTCGACCAAGGCCATCCCCTGGCGTATCGATTGGCAGAGCATGACCTTCAGCTATATCGGCCCGCAGATCGAGGGGTTGCTCGGATGGACCCCACAAAGTTGGGTCACCGTAGACGACTGGGTCGAGCGCATGCACCCGGACGACCGTGAATACGTGGTGAATTTCTGCGTATCCCAGTCCCGCGCCGGGGTCGATCACGAAGCGGATTACCGGGCGCTGACGGTGAATGGCGACTACGTGTGGATCCGCGATGTGGTGCACGTGGTGCGCAAGGACGGCGAGGTCGAGGCGCTGATCGGTTTCATGTTCGATATCAGCGAGCGCAAGAAGACCGAAGAGCACCTGGTGCGCCTGCAGAAACAACTCGAGGAATACTCCTATCAGGATGGCCTGACCGGCATCGCCAACCGCCGCATGTTCGACACCGTGCTGGAACGGGAATGGGCCAGCGCCCAGCGCAGCCAGTTGCCACTGTCGTTGATCATTCTGGATATCGATTTTTTCAAGCAGTACAACGACCACTACGGCCATATCAAAGGCGATGAGTGCCTGCGCCAGGTGGCGCACACCTTGTCCCAGGCGGCCAATCGGCCACGGGATTTCATTGCGCGCATCGGCGGCGAGGAGTTTGTGTGGTTGCTGCCGGAAACCGATGCGCAATCGGCCAGGCAGGTGGCGCAACGCTGTCTGCACCTGATCCGCCAGCAACAGATCGAGCATGGTTATTCGGCGGTATCGAGCCTGCTGACCCTGAGCCTGGGCGTGGGTACACGTATCGTAAAACCTGATACACCGATGCTGGAGTTCGTCGAAGAGGTCGACAAATTGCTGTACCAGGCCAAACGCAATGGACGAATGCGCGCGGAGTTCGCCGACGGTGAAGGTTGACGCGAAGGTCAAATCCAGGGCAAAAAAAATCCCAAGTAGCTGATGGAAACTTGGGATTTAAAAATGCATAAACCGTGGGAGGTGAACGCCCGGCTATAGTAACGATTGTAAAAAGCTGTAACAAGATTATTTTAATCCTTTCGTCGGATTGAAAGCGCTGTAAGTCATTCAATAACCACACATTTTTTAAGGTAGCCAAACATCTAAATGCCACTTTTTGGTGCAACTACTGGCGCTATTTCCACTTATAAAAAAGGGTTATTGAGTTAAGGCGACGTTACACTTTTCGATATACGCTCGCTCAACTGTTCGCAGGCATCTTGTGTATCGAGGCTATTGGGCAACACCGAGCGCGCCACACTTTCCACCTGTCGGCACAGCGCCAAGCGCTCATTGGTCGCATCCCGCTCGCGGTCGACCTGGGCATTGAGTTGCACAAAATAGCCGCCCAGCAACACCGCCGCGCACAGTACTCCGAACACGAAGTAGCGAAAGTTGTTGGACGGCGGCTCGGGTGGACTCATGGCTCACTGCGCCCTGCTCTTCTCATACCGCACGTCGCCATCCTCGACCTGCGCCGTCAGCGTCCAGCCCAGGCGTTGGTAAAACCCGTTGGCGCGGATTTCGTCGCGTCCATCCGTGATCAGAAACAACCTGTCATGGTGTTCAAACAGCGCGGCTTCGGCCACCGCCATCAGTCGACGCCCCAGCCCCAGGTTTTCGTGGGACGGCAATACGAACATCGCGAACACCTCGCCGGTTGCCAGGTCAACCATGCTGAAGGCCACGGGCCGGCCATCCACTTCGGCGATCCATACGCAGGGGGCTTCGCGGATGCTGTCGGCCAGCACCTCTGGGGTGATGCCCAGCTCGGCCATCTGCTCGACACTCAGATGGTTTTGCACCACCGAGGTGCGAAGGGTGAAGAGCGTGTCGACATCGTCCTGCGTCGCCGCGCGGATAAGCGTTTGCATACTGGCCTCCCAATGAAGGACGCAATTGTATGCAAATAGAAACACAGCGATTGTCGTGGATTTGTAAACCGCCGCCTAAAAGGACTCGCCATGCTGCTGGCGACGGAATTGCCCTGGCGCCAGGCCATGGGCCTTGCGGAAGCAGCGGGAAAAGTAAGCTTCATCGGTAAACCCGCAACGGTGTGCAATGGAGCCGATCATCTGCGCACTGTTGAGCAACAAAGTGCGCGCCAACTGCAAGCGGCGGTCGAGCACCAGTTGCGAGAAGGGTTTGCCGGTCTCCTTGCGTAACAGATGCGTGAGGTAGTTGGGTGACAGAAACGCCGCCGCTGCCGTGTCGGTAAGGTTGAGGGTCGGCTCGTGCAGATGCTCGCGGAGGTAGCGCTGCACCCGCGCCAACGCATCCTTGCGCCCGCGCCGGGTGGCATTGTCGGCGGCGAACGCCTGCAACGGCTCGGCATATTGTTCGCAGACCAGGCCGATCAGTTGAAACAGGTAACCCTTGAGACGTTCGCGGGTGCCGAAGGTGCGGTGGGCATCCAGTTCGCGCATGTGAACGAGCCAGCGTTGCACCTGCTCAAATGCTGCGTCATCGAGGATGAAGTCCAGGTGTTCCTGGAAGCGAAACGGTGAAAGCTCTGGCGCCTGAACGATGGGAATATCTTCCAGGTCGAGGGGGTCGCAGGTCAGTTGCGGCAGGAAAAAGCCCTGGCTGAAGTTGATCAGCATGAACTCGCCGTCTTCGGGATGGGGGATCACATGCAGGCGATGGGGCAGGATAAAGGCCAGGGCCTTGCACGGAAACGGTCGCACCGCGCCGCCGATGTGCTGCACGGTGTCGCCGCCAAGGTTGATCTGGATCTGGAAGTATTCATGCCGATGCGGACTGGTCAGCGCCGCCCGCCCGCGTTTGTCGCGTATGTAGAAGTCGGGGCGGTCGCTGCGCTGTTCCATGCCGTAGGTGGTGACGCGGGTGCCTGGCATAACGGTCTCTCGGGTGGCCGGGTCACCACTTTAGCCTCAAGCCTGGCCGAGGGTGAACTGCAACTCGCCGATGCCCTCGATGCCCGCCGTGACCACATCGCCCGGCTGCAAGGCACCGACACCTGCCGGGGTGCCGGTGAAGATCAGGTCGCCCGCCTTCAGCGCGACGGACCTTGAGGCATGGCTGATCACTTCGCTGACCGACCAGATCTGGTCGGTCAGGTCGCCCACCTGGCGTTGTTCGCCATTGACGTCAAGCCAGATCTTGCCGCTGGACGGATGCCCTACCGCGCTCACCGGGCGCAATGCGGTGCTCGGCGCAGACGCATCGAACGCCTTGGCCCATTCCCATGGCCGCGAGAGTTTTTTCGCCTGCGCTTGCAGGTCGCGGCGGGTCAGGTCGACGCCGACGCCATACCCCCAGATGTGGGAAAACGCCTGTTCCGGGGCGATATCCACTCCGTCCTTGCCGATGGCCACCACCAGTTCCACTTCATGGTGCAGGTCGGCGGTCAGCGGTGGGTAGGCGATCACCCCTTCGGCGGGTACCACGGCATCCGCCGGTTTCATAAAGAAAAAAGGCGGCTCGCGGTCCGGGTCGTGACCCATCTCACGCGCATGCTCACTGTAGTTGCGGCCCACGCAGAACACACGGCGCAGCGGGAAGCGCGCATCGCTGCCTTGGACTGCGAGGGATGGGGTTGGCGCGGGGGTGAATACGTAGTCAGTCATGGCCTGTGCCTCGAGTTTACCTGGCGCCAGTATGGCCAGGGCCGCCGAGGAAAAGTTGGACAGGCTTACGCAGATTTTGTACTGGCCGGTGCTTGCGCCTGAGGTTCCCGGTTCAGTAGGCGATACAGCGGCAAACACGCCGCCTGGATCAGCAGCATGCGGATCACCTGCATCGCCGTCACCAGTGTCACGGCTAGGCCCAGGGCCTCGGCGGTGAGGCTCATTTCCGGCGCGCTGCCGGGCATCATGCCCAGCGCCAGGGACAGCCAGGGCATGCGCAACCCGGCACCAAGCGCCCAGGCGGCCAGCGCCGTAGCGATCAGCGAAGCGCTCAATAACAGCAGTACCTTGCCCAGCAGGCCCGGTGCGCGGCGCATGAAACCGCGGTCAAACCCGGCGCCCAGTGCACAGCCGATCAACACCTGCCCGCTGCCACTGAGCCAACCCGGCATGCTCATCGACAAATGATTACAGCCCACCCCCACCGCGCAGATCAGGAACGGCCCGAACGTCCAGGGGTTGGGGAGCTTGCATTGTTTGAAACCCAGAGCCGCCAACCAGCCCATCGCCAGGATAAAGATCAGCCACGGCCAGATCACTGGCAATGGCACACGGGCCGCCACCGCGGGCATGCCGAAGGTGGCGACGGCAGGCACCGTCAACAGAATCAGCAGCAGCCGGAGGCTATGGGCAGCAGCGATAAAGCTGGTGTCCGCCTGGCGTTCGCGGCCCAGGTGCACCATCTCGCTGGAGTTGGCCGGCATCAAGGCAAAGAACGCCGTGCCGAAAGGCACACCCCAGCGGTGCAGGATCAGTACCGAACACTGCGCCAGCACCAGTGTCAGCAGCACCGCCGTGACGATCAGCCCGAGGTGAGCCGCCACCTGCTGCATCACCGGCAGGGTGAAATGACAGCCGATGGCGACCGCCACGATGAGTTGCCCGGCTTGGCGACCATGGGGGATTTCCGGCACAAGACCACCGGCGCAACGGGTCAGCATCACGGCGACCAGCGCACCGATCACCCAGGGCAGTGGCCATCCCGCCCAACTGGCAAGGCTGCCACCCACAGCACCGACGATCAGAGTGATGAACCAGTATTGGCGCAGGTTGGGCATCTTGGGGCGCTCGGCATGGAGAAGAATGCCGACAGGTTATAGACTTGCCTTCATCACAGAAAATATCCATTTGTTAAGCAAACCATCACCCTTTGTTATGCGAGATCGTATGAACCTGAAAGCGCTGGAGTATTGCGTCGAGATCG
Organism: Pseudomonas azotoformans; assembly: GCF_900103345.1. Taxonomy (NCBI): domain Bacteria; kingdom Pseudomonadati; phylum Pseudomonadota; class Gammaproteobacteria; order Pseudomonadales; family Pseudomonadaceae; genus Pseudomonas; species Pseudomonas azotoformans. Next base: position 895,830 of record NZ_LT629702.1, on the reverse strand, counting down.
CTCGCCAAGGCAGCTTCACCAAGGCGGCCCAGGCGTTGCACGTTGCACAGCCGGCGCTGAGCATGGCAGTGAGTCGGCTGGAGGATGAATTGGGCGTGGCCCTGTTCAACCGCGCCACGCGGCAAATCAGCGTGACAGCCGAAGGCCAACTGTTCCTGGCGCGGGCCGAAGCCTGCCTGCAAGGCCTGGCCGGTGCCCGACGTGAACTGCAGGACCTGACGCAGTTGCACAGCGGCGAAATCCGCGTCGGCGTGCCGCCGATGTATGGCATCCGGCATATTCCCGAACTGTTGATGCAGTTCCGTGCCCAGTACCCCGGCATTGCCATGCATGTGGTGGAAGGCAGCGCCGACGACATCAACGAGCGCCTGGCCACACGGGATATCGACGTGGCGTTGCTGGAGTCGCGGCGGGTGGACCCGGGATGGGAGTCGGTGTTGCTCGGCAGTGACGAGATGGTGCTGTGCATGGCCGAGCAGCACCCGCTGGCGGGCGCCGCGTCCATCCCGGCGCAACAGCTGCAAGGCGAACCGATGCTGGTGTTCGACAACACCTTCCTGCAACGCCACCTGCTGGAGGCCTTTTGCAGCAACGCCCGCGTACGTTTCGACATTGCCCTCGAAAGCAACTTTGTTCCGCTGGTGATCACCGCCACCCGCAGCGGCATGGGCGTGTCCACCCTGCTGCGCTCGGTTCAGCAGCAGGAGCCCGGGTTGGTGGGCGTGTCGTTCGAGCCGGCGCAGTTCATGCACTTCAACCTGTGCTGGCGCGCCAATGAGTACCTATCCCAGGCCAATCGACGGTTTATTGAAACGGCGAAGATGTATTTCCAGGAGGACGCCAGCTCGCCACTGTCGCGCTGAGGGGTTATTTGCGTGCGACCTTGTAGCGCACGCAATCCTGATAGAAACCCTGGCGAATCGCCTCGGGTTTGAGCCGCGAACGGCTGTCGTAGGTCTGTTCGGTGATGCCCATGGCCATCATGCGCATCCAGGACTTGTTGAACTTCATGCTCTGGATCTTCTGCCGCGCCGCGTACAGCGACACCCCCGACAGTTTCAACTCCTGGGCCCTGGCGGCGGTGCCGGCGCCCCAACTGCACATATACTTGTCACCCTCGCGCAGCTCCCGTGCCTGCACGGCAGCCGCGCAGCCGGCCAGGGAGCAGACGATCAGCATGATTCCAACAGTGCGCATTTGCATCCTCACCTAACCACCTGAAAATAAAAGCGATTCTGGCGAGGATTTGGTTACAAGGGGGCCATTAAATTGCCTTATCACCACTGGTAGGTTGCACTCGCCTGCACAGTGCGCTGCGAGCCATACCAGCACCACGAATAGGAGTAGCAGGACGCGACATACTCTTTATTCGCCAGGTTGGTGGCATTGAGCGCCAGGCGCAGGTTGTCCTTGAGGCTGGTGATATTGGGGATGTCGTAGTGCACCGCCGCATCGAACAAGGTGTAGCCCGGCACCTTGAGGGTGTTGGCGGTATCGCCCCAGGAAGACCCGACATAACGCGTGCCCGCACCCGCGCCGAAGCCCTTGAGGTGGCCGTCGTGGAAGGTGTAGTCAGCCCACGCCGAGGCGGTGTGGCGCGGCACGCCGTAGGTGGTGGTGCCTTCGGCGGCGATGGCCGGGCCTACGCCGATATCGCTGATGGGCGCATAGCGCACAGTGTTGTTGGATTTGCTGATGCGGTTGTCCAGGTATGCGTAGGCCGCTGTGATGTCGAGGTTATCGTTGAGGCTGGCCTTGCCTTCCAGCTCGAAGCCACGGGATTGCACTTCACCGTCCTGGCTCTGGCAGCGCCCGGTGCCGCACAGGTGGGTGGGGTCCGGGTCGGTGGTGAGCACGTTGGTCTGACGCAGGTCGAAGATAGCCGCGGTGATAAAGCTGTTGCTGCCCGGCGGCTGGTACTTGATGCCGATTTCGTACTGCTTGCCTTCGGTCGGCTTGAACACCGAACCGCCGTAGCCGGTGCCCGATTGCGGGTTGAACGACTCCGCATAACTCGCATACGGCGCAAGGCCATTGTCGAAGAGGTAGACCAGGCCGATACGACCGGTAAACGCCTTGCTGTCCAGGGACGACTTGCTCTTGGCCCCCGTGCTGATGGTCTGGGTACTGTTATCGGTGCTGGCCCAGTCATAGCGACCGCCCAGCAGCAGCACCCACTTATCCCACTTCATCTGCTCTTGCAGGTACACCCCGGTCTGTTCGCTGCGCGAAGTGCCGTCGGTGGTGTAGGCCGGCACCGGGACAGCCGCGCCATAGACCGGGTTGAAAATATCCAGGGTCGGGCCGGCGGTGTACACGCCGGAGCCGGACTTGGTGTCGGTGCTGGTGTTCTGGTAGTCGAGGCCCATCAACAAAGTGTGCTGCAACGGGCCGGTGTCGAATTTGGCCTGCAGTTGATTGTCGAGGGTGTAGGCATCCAGGTCGACATCGCTGGCGATGGTCGAGCGGCGGATGGTGCGGTAATCCGCCATCAGGTAGTTGCTGTAGAGGCTGCGGTACTGGCCTTCACTGCGCAGGTAACGTGCATTCTGGCGCACGGTCCAGACGTCATCGAAGTGATGCTCGAACGCCCAGCCGATGGAGTAGTACTCGCGGTCGCTTTTCTCGAAGTTCTTCTCGCCATCGTAGAAATCCACATCGATGCTGCGCCCGGTCGGGCTGTGCAGTACCGAGCCCCAGGCCGGCACCGAGCCATAGGACGCACCCTTGGGGTCCTTCTGGAAATGCCCGAGCAGGGTCAGCGAAGTGGTGTCGTCCGGGCGCCAGGTAAAGGCGCTGGACAATGACTGACGGCGCGTCTCGGTGTGTTCCACTTGCCCATCGGCATCGTCGAAAAGCCCGGCCACGCGGTAGGAATACACGCCCTGATCATCCAGCGGGCCGCTCAAGTCGAAGGTGGTGCGCTTCTTGTTGAAGGTGCCGTATTCCACGCCGACTTCATGAAACGGCGTATCCAACGGGCGCTTGCTGACCATGTTGATCACCCCGCTCGGCGTGCCCTGGCCGTACAGCACCGACGCCGGGCCGCGCAGCACTTCCACGCGTTCCAGGTCAAAGGCGTCTTTCTGCGGCAGCGCGTCACGGCTCGACGGCATGCGCAGGCCATCGAGGTAAGTGGCCGGGGAGAAACCGCGGATAGTCAGTTGGTCAAGGCGCGACGCAGTGGCGCCACGGGTTTCCGGGATGACGGCGGCGCTGTAACGCAGGATCTGGTTGAGGCTCTCGGCGTTTTGCGCACGCATCTGGTCTTTGGTGACGATGGAAATCGACTGCGGGGTTTCGATCAGCGCGGTGTCAGTCTTGGTCCCCGACAAACTGCGCGTGGCCACATAACCGGCCACCGGCCCGGTCGGGCTTTCGGCCTGATACGCGCCACTGATGGTGGTGGCCTGCAGTTCCATGGCCCCACCGTTATCCGGGATGGCTTCGAGGCGGTAGCGGTCGGCGGAAATCTTCAAGGCTTGCAGGCCGCTGCCGGCGAGCAATTGGCTCAGTGCCACGTCAGTGTCGTATTGCCCGCTCAACCCCTTGCTGCGTTTGCCCCGGGTCAGGCCTGCATCGAAGGCCAGCACCAGGCCCGCCTGTTCGGCGAGGTTGTTGAGCGCCTGGCTCAGGTCACCGGCAGGGATCGAGAAACGGCGCAACGCGCTGCTGCTCTCTTCGGCATAGGAGGACTGGACGGTCAGCAACGGTACGGCGGCAAAAGCCATCGCCACTGACAGGGCCAGTGGGTGCAAGGGAGGAGCAAGGCGCGACATGGGAAATCCTGCGTAAGGGAGGTTCTATTAACCATGACGGCCATGTCGGGGAATCGGGCAAGGATGCGAGCGATTTTTATTTGGCGGGCAATTCTGCAATCAGGTTTATCGCTTTTCCGTGTAGCACTTTGGGCTGACTTTTCGCGGTTTTTTCCCCTGCGTAGTGGGCTCTTTCTGAATTTTCCAACCGTTCATCCAGCCGCTTTTTGCTGGGGCATGCTCCGACGCCTTGCCCTTTGCCGAGACGTCACGGATGACCAACGCTTCCCACATTGCCCTGATCGAAATGGAACTGGACGGCTTTCATCAGAGCCTGGTGAGTTATCGCCAGCAGATGAACGCCTGGTATTCGCGTGCGCTGGATTCGCTGAGTCATGCGGCTGACATGCCGTCGTTGCTGGGGATTGACCGGGTATTGCGGGTTGGCGATTCGCAGCGTTCGGTGAGCCTTTCCGACACTGACTTTTCGACCGTGACCCGCTGCCCGATGGGCGGTGAACTGAAGATCGAGAGCAAGTTCGAGTCGGTATATGACGTACCAATCGGCAATATCCCGGTTGAGGTCATCGGCCTGGATGACGGCAGTTCCAGAGTAATCATGCTGGATGAACAGGGTAAGGGCTCACATCACTGCGCGGCGGGTGGGCGCTATCAGGTGCGGGTGCAGGGCGGTGTTTCCAGCGAGCAAGTCGACGCGTTGTTTGCCTCCTACGACGGGTTGATGGGGGATCTGCAGCAGTGGCTTCGGGAGCAGTGGTCTGGCTTTAAACCGCATTGGGAGCGCTCGACCGCCAGTGCAATTGGCAGCGGTTTATTGGCGGGCAGTTGGGCGGCGATTCGCGACGTGTGGGACAGCATCAAGCTGGTGCAGGCAATTCTTGAAGACCCGTTGGCGTTCGTTGAGCAGTTGGGTGAGCAGGCCGCCAGGTTGGCGCAAATCGCCACCGACACGCCGAAGGTCATGGAACAGGCGATGTTGCTCGCCAGTGACGAGGCGGCGCTGTACCTGATGGTACGTACGGCAATGCTCTGGCTGGACGCATTACCCCCCGGTGAGATGGCCGAGGTAGCAGCAGGGTTTGTGGTGTCGCTGCTGATTGACCTGGTGATTGGCGCCGTGTTGACCATCGCCTTGCCGGCGGCGGGTGTGGCGTATCTGAGCTTGCGGTTGGTCAAGTATGGAGCGGCGATTCTTGAGGCGGCGGTGGGTTTTGTTAAGGGCCTGTTGGCGATTCTGACCAAGTTCATGCAGGCGGTGGATCGCTACAAGGCGGTGGCGGTTCGCGGGGTAGTCGGCGGGCTCAAGCAAGGCACGATGCAGATACGCTGGAAGGCGCGGCAGAACGCGGTGCTGAAGCAGAAAGAACATGTGGATGATGTGCCGGCTTCTGCTCGAAACCCGAATGGGGATGCGGCGGCGCCTGCGGACAAGACCGCCACTAACGGTTGCCCGGTGTCGATGGTTACCGGCGAGGAATTGCTGACCCTCACCGATGGGACGCTGGACGGGATCTTGCCGTTTGAGTGGACCCGGTTGTATCGCACCAGTGCGGTGGAAGTGGATGTCGGGCTGGGGTTTGGTTGGAGTCACGCGCTGGCGCATCGGCTGGTGGTTGTGGGTGATGCGGTGGTGTGGACCGATCATGAGAATCGGTCGACCACCCTGCCCTTGCCGACTGCCTCTCGACCTGCGATCACCAACAGTCTGGCCGAAGCCGCAATCTATTTGGGTGCTGTGCCTGATGAACTGGTGCTGGCCCAAGCGTCACGTTTCTACCACTTCCGCGACGGTGTGCTGACAGCGATCAGCGACGCGTATGACAACCGCCTGCGCATTTCCCGGGATTTTCTGGGGCGTGTTGAGCGGGTGGATAACGGCGTCGGGCGCTCGCTGTTCTTGCGGTATGCGTCGGGTCGGATTGTGGCGGTGGATTACCAGATTCATCGCGTTCTGGATGAGGGTCCGTTTGTTTGGGTGACGGAGCAGACCGTTGTTTCCTACACCTATGACGACCTGGGACGACTGGTTTCAGCGACCAATGCGGTCGGTGAAAGCGAGGTTTATCGGTACGACGAGCAGCACGTCATTCTTGAGCGCGGTTTGGCCGGTGGGGCGAGTTTCTTCTGGGAGTGGGAACGGTCTGGCAAGGCGGCGCGGTGTGTGCGGCATTGGGCCAGCTTCTCGCAGATGGACACGCGTTATGCCTGGGATGACAACGGCCAGGTCACGGTGTTTAACGCCGATGGTAGCCAGGAAGTCTACGTGCATGACCAGCGGGCGCGACTGGTGCAGCGGGTCGATCCTGACGGGGCCGAGCATTTCAAATCCTACGATGAAAAAGGCCGGCTGACGGTTGAGCAGGATCCGCTAGGAGCGATCACGGCGTATCAGTACGACGAAGCCGGGCGCTTGGTGGCGGTGTTTCCGGGGGACGATGAGCCGAAGACCTACGAACATGACAATGGGTTCGTACGGGTTGTAAGGCGGGGTCAGGCGGTTTGGAAGTATGAGCGCAATGACCAGGGCGATGTCATTCGCAAGATCGATCCTGACGGTCACGTTACCGATTACACCTACAACAAATATGGGCAGCTGATTGGAGTTTGGTACCCGGATCACAGCTGTCAGCGGCTGGTGTGGAACGAGCGTGGGCAGTTGCTTGAGGAGCAGTTGCACAATGGTGGGATCAAGCGTTATCGCTATGACGATCTCGGGCGGCAGATTGCGCGGGAAGATGAACACGGCGGGCTGACCCAGTATCAGTGGGACAGCGTGGGTCGGTTGACTCGCGTTGTGCTGCCAGGCGGCGAGTTCAGGGAATACAGCTACAACCCCTACGGAAAAATCACCGCCGAACGCGATGAACTCGGGCACGTCACCCGCTACGAATACGCCGACGGCCTGCACCTGATCAGCCGCCGCATCAATGCCGATGGTACACAGGTCAACTACCGCTACGACAACGCGCGGTTACTGCTGACTGAAATCGAAAACGAAGTTGGCGAGACCTACCGACTCCAGTACCACAACAACGGCCTGATCCAGCAGGAAACCGGCTTTGACGGTCAGCGCACGGCGTACGTGTACGACCTCAACGGCAACCTTCGGGAAAAGACCGAACACGGCGATGACGGCAGTCAGTTGGTTACCCGCTACGAGCGCGATTACGCCGGACGCCTCGTCAGAAAAACCCTACCCGATGGCAATACCGTCGATTACACCTACGACCGCCAAGGCAATCTCTTAGGCGTCGAAGACGGCCACTGGTCCCTGGCCTACGAGTACGACAGCCAAAACCGCCTCACCGCCGAACACCAAGGCTGGGGCACCCTGCGCTACGGCTACGACGCCTGCGGCCAGCTGCAAAACCTGCGCCTGCCAGACAACAACCGCCTCACCTTCAATCACGACAAAGGCGGTCACCTCGCCACCGTCGAACTGAATGGCTCGGTACTCACCTCACACCTGTTCAAGGCCGGCCGCGAACAGCAACGCCAACAAGGCCAACTGCTAAGCCACTACCAACACGACCACCAGGGACGCCTGTTCAACCAGAGCATCGTTGATGCCGAAGGCCCGGTCTACCGACGCCACTACGACTACGACAAATCCGGCAACCTCACCCGCCTGCTCGACACCCGCAAAGGCGAACACCGCTACCACTACGACCCACTCAGCCGCCTCACCCGCGCCGATCACACCCAAGGCGAGCAAGAACGCTTCGGCCACGACCCCGCCGGCAACCTACTGATGCACAACCGCCCCGGCCCCGACATCGTCGCCGGCAACCGCCTGATGATCCAGGGCGACCATCATTACGACTACGACGCCTTCGGCAACCTGATTCGCGAACGACGCGGCAAAGGCCATCAACTCGTCACCGAATACCGCTACGACTGCCAGCACCGCCTGATCGGTATTAAAAAACCCAACGGCCAGACCGCCAGCTACCGCTACGACCCGTTTGGGCGGCGTATCAGTAAAACCGTCGACGGCATCACCACCGAGTTCTTCTGGCAAGGCGACAAACTCATCGCCGAACACCACGCGGATCGGCATCGCAGCTATCTCTATGAGCCCGACAGCTTCCATCCGCTAGCCTTGCTGGAAGGCTTCGGCCCCAAGGAAACCAAGGCCTACCACTACCAGCTCGACCACTTGGGCACCCCGCAAGAACTCACCGCCCCGGATGGCGAAATCGTCTGGTCGGCGCATTACCGTGCCTACGGGGAAATCACCCGCCTCGACATCGGAAAAGTCGACAATCCGCTGCGTTTCCAGGGTCAGTATTTCGATCGGGAAAGCGAGCTGCACTACAACCGCCATCGCTACTACAATCCGGATGTTGGTCGTTACCTGACGCCTGATCCGGTGAAGCTGGCGGGTGGGATCAATGCTTACCAGTACGTGCCCAATCCGACGGGATGGGTGGACCCTTTAGGACTGAGTGCCTGTCCCGGGGAGGACAGCTGCAAACTACAGACAATCCCAGGCGCGGACGATCCAACCCAAAAAGCACATGTGGACGATGGAGTTCAATCGCCTCCCCTCATCCACGGAGTTAATGCGGAAACCTTGATTCGAACACACACCATCGAGGGCAAACGCTCAACCAAACGGGTTGAGAGAATTGCTCTCAGCATGCGAAGCGATGGGTACAAAATCAACGAACCCATTGAAATACTCGAACACAACGAACGGCGCTATATTGTTGACGGGCATCATCGTGCCTCGGCAGCAAGACAAACACATACGCCAGTCACCTTAAAGTTAATCACCGATATATATAGCCACAAAACCACGTTCAACAGCATTGAAGAAGTGATAGAAGCATCAAATGCGGTTGGGCTCGATAGATTGGATAGGCCAAGACGATGAAAAATCAGACCCTGGAAAATTTGATAGCCGAGTATTTGACGCAAGTAAAAATAGCGACTGACTTGCTTGAACAAACTTTTGGAACCAAGAACATTCTCAGGCTGTGGCACTCCAAAAAAATTCCGCGACGAGGATTTGTCACCGACGGCGTAACCTACGAGTTGCATGGCATTGGATGCAGCGTTTATCTATCTGAACTCTGTGTCGACTTTGATTACGGCCCGAATGAAAGAGTCGATGGATTCGACCCGTGGAGACTATATATGTACGCGTGCGAGGTTCCATGCAGATACAAGAAATATACCAATAAAGACTCGCTTGAGCGTGATTTCAGCGAGTACCTGAAAAAGGGCAAAGCTCAGAAAATCTCTGGATCCATGTCCAACTTGTACTTCATACAGCCTTGATTGCATGGCCTGATCCAATGATCAGGCCCTCCACCTCTCACCCCCACGCCACCACCAACAACCCCACCCCCAACACCAGACACAACGGCGAATAAAAATACGTATCCCACCTCGCAAACCTCGACCCACCGACCTTCTTGAAGAACCCCACCAACTCCGAATCCCCAATCGCCCGGGCAAACATCAGTACGGCAATCGCGCTGATGCCCCACTGCAACGCCCCATGGGATACCGCCGAGAAGTACAACCCGGCGCGCAGGCACACCAGCAGTGCAATGGCCACCAACCCCATCGCGACCAGGAACGTGCCCAGTGCCGAGGGCTTGAATGCAGGTCTGGGTCCGTTGGCAAATTCGCCGGGCAGTTGGGGAATGGCGGCCTGGAAGCCGAGTTTGCCGCCGGCCGCCCAGTACAGGTGGACCATGCTGATGCAGGTAAAAACCCCGACAATCCATCGTGCGACAACGAAGCTCATGGCTGGCTCTCCCTGAAAAGGTGCGAAACAGGATAGTCGCCCTGAGATTTTTTGCAGGCATTTCGTCGGCGGCTGATGGTAAAGTGCCGCCCCATGAAACTTGCCCGTGCCGACCGCTCGCTCATTGCCTGGATGCTCTACTGCTGCGTCCTGTTCAATGTGTTCGCCTGCAGTATCGGGCATGGGCAGATGGTCGGGATGCAGCTCAATGGCATCGGCGGTCAGTTTTGTACAGTGGACCCGCGTACCCAGGCGCCACAGCCGTCCAACTCCACTGAAGAGAATTTGCCTACGCTGTCCAAGGCGTTTGGTTGCCCGCTGTGTTCCACCGGTGGAATGGGCCCGGCGCTGAGTTCCAGCCTGAATGTGGCGGTGTTGCCTCAGCCCCATGCACCACCGCCTGCCATTGTCCTGGCTGCCGACATCCCTGCCCGCTTCACCTGGCCTGCAGCTAATCCGCGCGCGCCGCCTGCCTTCGCCTGATGCCTTCGCTTTCCGATCTGCACTGAGTACCGTTTCCGCAAGGAAGTACGGGCGCCTGTGCGTTGTTTTCAAGCCAAGTTTTTCAGGATTCAACCATGAAACATCTACCCCTGTTGGCAGGCCTGTTCGGCTGCCTGCCTGTCTGCGGCTGGGCCCTTGAGCTGGCCCCGACCACCATCGATGGCGAGCAAACCGCCGAACCCGGCCTGGCCCTGGATCAATCCAGCGGCGTGGCGTCACGGTTGGGCTTGAGTGTGCGGGAAACCCCGGCGTCGGTAGCCATCGCCAATCGCAATGACATCGAGCGCCATGGCGCCAAGACCTTCCGCGATGCGGCCAACACCTTGCCCGGCGTCAACGCCAGCGCCCCGCCGGGGTTTGGCGGGTTTGTTTCCTATCGCGGTTTTACCAGCAGCCAGATCACCCAGATGTTCAACGGCATCAATGTCGCCACTGGTCTGGCCCGCCCCGTGGATGCGTGGATCTATGACCGGGTGGAGCTGGTGGGTGGCCCCTCCTCGCTGATCAACGGCGCAGGCTCCGTGGGCGGCTCACTCAACTACGTGACCAAGCTGGCCACCCGCGAGGAACAAGCCGCCGAAGGCCAGCTCACCTACGGCAGCTACGACACCGCCGGCATGGCCTTCGGCGTCAACCATGCCCTGACCGAACCTGGCGCCGAGGTGCAGCATTACGCCCGCCTGGATGTGAGCCGCAACACCAACCACAGCTACATCGACCGAGACCAGCGCGACGCCTGGAGCCTGGCGTTTTCGCTGCTCAGCGACCTCACGCCCAACCTGTCCCACACCCTGGCGCTGGAATACCAGGATGAGCATGAAGACAGCCCCTACTGGGGCACGCCGGTGCTCAACCCCAAGGCCGGCGAGTTGAAGATCGACAAACACAACCGCTTCAACAACTACAACGTCGCCGACGGGCGCTACGAACAGCGCACCCTCTGGGCGCGCTCGATCATCGACTACCGCCTCAACGACAGCACCACCCTGAAAAACACCCTTTACCACTTGGACAGCCAACGCGATTACCGCAACCTTGAAACCTATCAGTACAACGCGAACAACACGGCGGTAAACCGTTCGACGGCCTACCAGGTTCGCCATCAAGGCGAACAGAACGGCAACCAGTTCGAGCTGCGCCACGACGATAGCCTCTTCGGCCTGTCAACCACCTGGTCCGGCGGCTTCGAGTACAAGGTCAACAGCACCACCAATACACCGTGGAACGTACCCGGCAACGGCACGGTAGACCCGAACAACTTCGACCCCGGACACTTCTTTGACCTCCCGCGGACCCGGGAAAGCTTCGGCAAGGACAAGACCAACGCAGTCACCACCAAGGCATTGTTCGTGGAGAATCGCCTGGGTCTTACCGACAAATTGTCGCTGTTGACCGGCCTGCGTTATGACGCCATCGACCTGGACGTCACCAATCATCGCGCAATAACCGCCACCAACCCCCGCCACTTCAAACGCAGCTGGGAGCCGGTGACCGGACGCGTGGGCCTGACCTACCAGTTCATCCCAACGGCCAATGTGTATGTGCAATACAGCACCGCCGCCGAGCAACCGAACACCACCACGCAGGTGTTTGATGTCTCGACGGGCAAGCAGTGGGAAGTGGGCAGCAAGTTCGACTACCTGGACGGCCGTGGTTCGGCCACCGTTGCCGCGTACAAGATCGAGCGCAAGGACTTTGCCGTCACCGACCCGCAGGATCCCACCAATAGCATTCCGGTCGGTGCACAGTCATCCAAGGGGATCGAATTGGCCAGCTCGCTGCGCATCACGCCAAAGTTGCTGGCGGAAGGCAATTTCGCCTGGGTGGATGCCGAATACGATGACTTCAACGAGAAAATCGCCAGTGGCGCCGTGGTGTCGCGCAAGGGCAACACGCCAACCAACGTGCCCAAGCGCGTGGGGAATCTGTGGCTGACCTATGATTTTGCCGAGGACTGGCAAGGGGGCGTGGACGCGCGATATGTAGCCGAGGTGTATGCGGACAACGCCAACACCCAGACAGTGCCGGCCTACACGCTGTTCGGGACGTTCCTGCGCTATAAGGTGGATTCACACACCTCGGTGACGGGCCGTGTGCGCAACTTGACGAATGAGGTGTATGCCGAGTTTGCCCATGTGTCGCCGGCGTATTACTTGGGCTCACCACGAACCTTTGAGTTGGCGGTACAGACCCGGTTCTAATCCTGGAATGCAACTAAATGTGGGAGGGGGCTTGCTCCCGATAGCGGTGAATCAGTCAACCATGCTGTGACTGACACGCTGCAATCGGGAGCAAGCCCCCTCCCACACTTGATTTGCATTGAACTGAAAGATCCGTGGTTATTTCAGGCTCGCCTCGACCTTCTGCGCCACATCCTCAGTCAACCAAGCCTTCCACACCTCGGGATGCTCCTTGAGAAACACCTGGGCGACCTCCCGTGGCGCCGTATGGTTCTCACTCATGGTCGCCAACGCCTTGTTCAACGGCTCAATCGGAAACTCGACCTTCTCGAAAAACTGCGCAACCTGCGGATGCTCTTTCTGGAACGGCGTCGACACCCCGATACTCAACTTCGACGCCAATGACCGGGTCGGCTTCGGATCCGGGTTATCAGCATCGGTCAGGGTCTTCCATGCCTCTGCATCAAACGGCGGCTCTTCCAGCTGGATCAACTTGTAACGCCCCATCAGCGGCGTCGGCGACCAGTAATAGAACAGCACCGGCTTGCCGCGGCGGATCGACGAGGCGATCTCGGCATCCAGTGCCGCGCCCGAACCACTGCGGAAGTTCACGTAGCTGTCATCCAGGCCGTAGGCCTTGAGCTTCTGTTTGTTGACCACTTCCGAGGTCCAGCCGATGGGGCTGTTGAGAAAGCGCCCCTTGCCTGGGGATTCCGGGTCCTTGAACACGTCCTTGTAGCGTGCCAGGTCCTTCACGCTCTTGAGGTCCGGCGCCAGGGGTTTGATACCTTTGGCGGGGTCGCCCTTGACCACGTATTCCGGCACCCACCAGCCTTCGGTCGCACCCTTGACCGTGTCACCCAGGCCCACCACTTTGCCTTCGGCCTCGGCCTTGACCCACACCGGGCTGCGGCCGGCCCACTCTTCGCCGATCACCTGGATGTCGTTCTTCGCCAGGGCGGTTTCCAGGGTGATGGTGGTGCCGGGCAAGGTATCGGTGGGCAGGTCGTAGCCCTTCTCGACAATCACCCGCAGCACTTCGGTGATCAGGCTGCCGCTTTCCCAGTTCAGGTCGGCAAAATGTACCGGCGCCTCGGCGGCGCTTACCGGCAACGTGGCCACTGACAGCCCCAGGGTCGTCAGGGACGCAGCCAACAGCGTTCTCAATCCTTTCATGCCTTCGCACCTCGCGATATCGCAGCCAATGGCGGACGGCTTTGCTGCGTATGCGCGAAGCCTCTGAATAGTTAAGTCAACTCAACTGTAGTAGAGGTTCCGGGAGATAACGGGTGTTCGCGGTTTTTGCTGATTATTCACTGGCCTTGAAGGTAACCAGTTCGCCCTTGCGCCATTTGGCGGCCTTGCCGGTCACGGCCTTCAGGGTTTTGGTCAGGCCTTCCTGCAGTTGCTCGTTGGCGGCGAACACCAGCATCACGCTGTGGCCTTCCTTGAACACGATGCCCTGGCCTTCGGCCGATGACACAAAGGCGTAGTCGCCCAGGCCATAGACCGTCAACTTGATGTCGCGAAACTTCAATTCGAACTTGCCGCCCTCACGGCTGGGCAACACCGCCGCGCGGAAATGGTCGCCGACCTTGAGCTCAAGGCGCGGTTTGTCATCCACCACCATCGCCGCCTCGGTATCGATTTCGGCGATGTAGATGCCTTCCGGCGTCTGCTCGGTAATGTAAACAAAACGGGATTGGAACTGTTTGACCAACTTTGCGCGCAAATCACCCAGCACGAATAACGCGTGCATATCCAGATTACTGACTGCCAAGGAAACGCCCCCACATGGAAAAGAGTGCTGTCCGCCAGAGCGAGCAGCACAAAAAAACGGCCATCACGGCACGATCACACAACTCATTCTTTTAAAAAACTGAAGAAAATCCTGCTGTCGAACCAAAAGACTAGTACAGACATGCGCGATGGGCCTTATGCAAGGTCATCAGGCGCCACAGGAGATCACAGGTTCAACGGCCCGAGAATACGGGTCGACCAACTTCAGAGAATAACCCGATTAAAAATGCAGTTTTCCGACATGCATACACAAATAAACACGCTGTCATGGAACCGGACGCACACCGCTGACGACAATACTAAAACAGCAGCATGGATCAAGACCACTCAAAACGCTGCAATCCAGTCATCCCGCCAGATCGAAAAGGAGCAGGCCATGCAACGATCACCCTACAGCGCTATGTCTTCGCAAACCCGTTCATCCTTTCAGGACGAGGCTCAATACTACCGCTTCAACGGCTTCGAGGGGTACCCGGCTGCGGTTCTTTACCAAGTCGTACCTGCAGGCCGGAACTTCTTCCACGTGCGCGAAGTGCTCAGTGGCCGCATCAAAGGCTTTCGCAGCGACCATGTCAAGGCCTGTGAACTGGCCAGAAAACTGGAAGCGATGTTGCACGCCCCCCACGGCGCAATCGTTTCGTCCGCCCGGTAACTTTACTGCGCCGCCGACCCGCGACAACTGCCATACTGGCCCGTCCACTGAAGTTTGCGCCCCACGGGCCAGGTTTCTCCAGTGCAGTTATCTCCAAGGGAAGGCTCTACGTGACGGAATTTGATATCGGCGAATTTTTCATCCATGGCGACGCAAGGGAAGTAGACGGTGAGTTTCAAGCAGTGATCGTGATGCGGGCCAAGCCACCGCTGACCACTGTGACCACGCACCAAGTGGAAAAAGACCGCTGGTTCAAAACCGTCGACGCAGCCGCCGCCGCTGCAAAAGAGGCCGCCAAGGCGTTAAAGACGGCTGTGGATGCCGGGGCCTTGAATTCCTGAACATTCGATAGAACTCCGCTGCGCTACAACCCTCCCATGCATAACGACCACCCTGCATGGAGAACGAAATGGACGCGCCAATTCCCACCCTCGAAACCCTGTTTGAACAATTGGGCCTGGATTCAACCCCGGAGGCCATCGACGCGTTTATCGTCGCCCATCCTCTGCCCGAAGATGTGAAACTGATCGATGCGCCGTTCTGGTCCGCACAACAGGCCAGCTTTCTCAAGGAAGAACTGCGTGACGACGCCGAATGGGCGATTGCGGTGGATGAGCTGAACCAACGCCTGCATCAACCGCACTAAGCAGCCGTCAATGCAGGCTGTCTGACTGCTCCAGCCGCAACAGCGCCTGCCAGGCAGCCCTGCATTCCTCCGCCTCATCGCGACTGGCGAACGCCGTGCCGCGCTGCTCACCGTTGAGCAACACCACCCAGCAAGCCTTCTGGCCCAGCGCACGCAGGGTTGGGGGTACGCCACTGCCAATCATCACGGCCACATCGACTTTGTTTTGCATGGAGCTTCTCCGCAGCATTAGTTAGCTGGCTAACAATGTTCGCCATGCTACGGTTTTCCTCCCGTTGGAAAAAGCTGTCTCCGGAATAGCTTCATTGCATAAACCGCAATAATCCTAACGCCCGCCTTTCGCGGCCTCGGGCTTGTAACCCAGGCGCAAACCGCCCCAGTGCCGGCCCTTGACCATGATCGGCACCGACAGATCGTGCATCAGCTCACCGGTGTCGCGGGTATAGGTTTGCAACAACACCGCCTGCTGATGGCTGCCGCAGCGGATTCCGGTACGGTCGTCGAACTTGCGCTTGGTACGGTTCTGCACGGCGTCCACCTGCGCATCGCCGGTCAGGGCCTGGGAAAATGCCTTGTTGTGCGTCGGCACATAGCCCTGGGGCGTACAGGCAATGGCGAACACCAGCCCTTCGTGACGCGGCAACAGCGCCTCCTGGATCGCCGGCAACACTTGGTCGGTGTAGCCGTCGAAGCGGGTGTGGTATTTGCTCGGGCGGGTGTTGGCGATCGGTGTGTAGCTGCGGTCGAACAGGTCATCCAGGCTGATGCGGTTCTGCTGCACATCGGCCTCGAATTGCGCAGCGATCCGACTCGCCCCTTCGCGGGCCAGGTCATAGATGCGCTGGTGGTAGTCATCCAGGCCGACTTCCGCCAGGCGCTCACTGATGGTTTCGGCCTGGCCTTCCATCTGCACGGCCGCGTCGGCCAGTTGGCGGGTTTGCTGATCGCTGACGGCGAGGTCGCTGCGCATCTGTTCCACGGCATGGAACAGGCTATCGAGCTGGGTGCGGTTGGTGTCGGTGCCCTGGGCAATTTCATTGACCTGGCCTTCCACATCCGCCGCCAGGCTGGCGATATTTTGCAGCTGTTCGCCCGCGTGTTCCACCTGCTCGACACCGGTGTGCAGGTCCGCCGAGAGCTGGCGAATCTGCTCCACCACCTGGGCAGTGCGTTGCTGGATATCCGCCACCATCACACCGACTTCATCGGTGGCCGTGGCAGTACGCCCGGCCAGCCCGCGCACTTCATCCGCCACCACGGCAAACCCGCGACCATGTTCACCGGCCCGCGCCGCTTCAATCGCTGCGTTCAGCGCCAGCAGGTTGGTCTGGCTGGCGATGGATTGGATCACCAGGGTCACGCGCTGGATTTCCTCACTGCGCTGGCTCAAGGCTTCGATCAGCTCACGGCTGGCATTCGCACGCTGGCTGAGCTGGTGCATGCGGCTGATCGACTGGGCCAGCACTTCACGGCCTTCGGTGCTGCGCTGATGGGCCTGGCTCGCGGCGCTCAATGCCTCACGGCTGAGCTGGGACGTCACCTTCTCAGTGCCGATCATCACTTCGGCACTGCTGACGATCTGCTTGGCCGCACTCAACTGCGACTGCAGGCGCGCCGCCAGTTGCTTGACCGAATAGGCCACGCCGGCGGCGGAGAGTGCGTTATGGCTGGTGGTATAGGACAGGTCGCGGGTCAACTCGCCAATGGCATCGGCGGTGTCGGAAGGCGCAATAACCGGCGTACGATTTTTCAGGCGAGGCAGCCAGATCACCAGCACGGCCAGTGGCAGGCAAAGGTAGAGCGGCAAGTTGGCAAACACGAGGCCCAGCAGTACCAGCACCAGGGCGGTGCTCTGCAACAACGGCGTGAGCCAGCCGGGCAGCCCGCGTACCACCGGTTGCGGTGACACAGCTGCGCCCATCAGAGATCCGTCTCCAGCCATCTTCGTTACCCCACTGCTTGTCATTATTGTCGCTGCATTAAACGCCACTATCGGGCCATTATCCATGGGCCTTTAGTGGGGTAGCTTGCAGCAGATCAATAGACAGGGCGTAACGGGTCTTGCCCTGGGGAACCGCGTGGCGGTCCCCCAGCTTCACCGCATCAGGCTTGGCGCTGGTGCTTGTCGATCTGCTCGTGGCGCTCTTGCGCTTCGATGCAGTACTTGGTGGTGGGGCTGATCAGTAGGCGCTTGAGGCCGATAGGCTCACCGCTGTCATCACACCAGCCAAAGGAATCTTCCTTGATACGCTCCAACGCGCGCTCAAGCTGCGGCAGCATGCGCTGGTCGCGGTCGATGGCGTTGACCAGCCAGGTACGCTCTTCTTCCACGGAAGCGGCGTCGGCCGGGTCGGCCGGGGTATCCAGGCTTTCAATGGCGATACGGTTCTGTTCAATGCGCTCGTGGTGTTCCACTTTCATGTCTTGCAGCAACTTCTCGAAAAAAGCGTGCTGTTCGGCATTCATGTAGTCATCCGCCGGCATGGCCAGCAACTTTTCCTTTGTCATTGATTTCTCTATAAAAAATACGTGCATTAAGGCGAATAAGGGAGCGTTCCGGAAGGCCTCTGCAGGTCCCAGAAAGGCGCCGTCCATTTCAAGCGCCACCCGGCACTCAATTTACGAGGGGCGGCAGTCTAAGGCCGACTTGAGGGCGCAGCAACTGAAATGACAGGCATTTTTTCCCGGATAACCCCAAAAGGCACCAGGACGGGCTTGGCGAATGGTTATCGGAGTGCGTTTATAGCAAGAAATTCAGTGTTGTGGAGCTATATAGAAGACAAACGGTTAGCACAGGTCAGCGATAGACCCCATGTGGGAGCGGGCTTGCTCGCGAATGCCGTCTGCCAGTCAACACATCTTTGACTGATACACCGCTTTCGCGAGCAGGCCCGCTCCCACATTTTATCCCGTGTTCGACAGGGTATTGAATCAGCGCTTGAGCTTACGCTTGTTGCGGTATTGGTCGATGACCACGGCTACCACAATGATCAGGCCCTTGATGATGTCCTGGATATACGCATCCACCCCGACAAAGGTAAACCCGCTGGCCATCACCCCGAGGATCAGCGCGCCGATCACTGTGCCGGTAATGCGCCCTACCCCGCCCGCCAGGCTGGTACCGCCGATGACCGCAGCGGCAATCGCATCCAGTTCATAGGACATGCCCATGCCCGCCTGCCCGGTCGCGGCACGTGCCGACGCCACTACGCCGGCCAGGCCTGCGAGCAAACCGGCGATGCTATAGACAATGATCAGATGCCGCTTGACGTTGATCCCCGAGGTGCGCGCCGCCTGCATGTTGCCGCCGATGGCGTAGGTGTACTTGCCGTACTTGGTGTAGCGCAGGGCGATGTGGAAGATCACCGCCACCACCAGGAAGATGATCACCGGCATCGCGCCATGGCCGATGGCCGTGTACGAGTCCGAGAGCATGCTCACCGGCTGGCCTTCGGTGTAGTAACGCGCCAGGCCACGGGCCGAAACCATCATGCCCAGGGTGGCAATGAACGGCGGAATGCCGGTGACAGCAATGATGCTGCCGTTGATCGCCCCCGCCAACAGCCCCACGCCCAGCCCCATCGCCACCGGAATCCACACCGGCAAGTCGGTCAGGCTGGGGAACACCGCCCGGGAAAAGTCGGAAGTCTGCGCCAAACTGGCGGCAATCATCGCCGACAGCGCCAGCACCGAGCCTGAAGACAGGTCGATCCCCGTGGTAATGATCACCTGGGTCACACCGATTGCCAGCAAGCCGATGATCGACACTTGCAGGATCATCAGCACCAGGCGCTGGGAGTTCATCAGGAAGCTCTGGTCGCGCACGATCCAGCCGAACAATTCAAACACCAGGCCAATGCCGATCAGCACCAGGAAGATGCTCAGCTCGGTGGGCATGCGTCGGCGACTTTTGGTTGGCACCGTCGCAGGTTTGTTATCCGTTATTGCGTTCATAGCCCATCACCTTTTTATTCTGTACATCAGTGGACTGCGGTCATCCCGGAGGCCAACTGCATGACTTTTTCCTGGGTTGCATCGCTGCGGTCCAGGGTGCCCATCAATTCGCCCTCGTGCATCACCATGACCCGGTCGCTCATGCCCAGCACTTCAGGCAACTCGGAGGAAATCATGATCACCGCCATGCCTTCACTGGCCAGGAACGAGATCAGGCGGTAGATCTCGGCCTTGGCACCCACGTCGATGCCCCGGGTCGGTTCATCGAGGATCAGCAGGCGCGGGTTGGTCATCAGCCAGCGTGCGAGCAAGGCCTTCTGCTGGTTACCGCCGGACAAGGTATCGATGCACTGCTCAAGGGAGGGGGTTTTCACCCGCAGCTTCTTGCACATGTCTTCGCACAGCGCCCGCAGGGCTTTCTGCTGGATAAAGCCGTTGCCGGTGTAGTGCGGCAGTACCGCCATCTCCATGTTTTCCAGCACCGACAGGCACGGGAACAGGCCACTGAGCTTGCGGTCCTCGGTCAACAGGGCGAAGCCTTTCTCGATGGCCATGTGCGGGTCGGTAATGCGTACCGCCTTGCCATCCAGGGTGATCTGGCCACTGCTGCTGGGGGTGATGCCGAAAATGGTTTCGGCCACGTTGGTGCGGCCCGAGCCCATCAACCCGGCGATGCCGAGGATCTCGCCGGCATGCAGGTCGAAGGACACGTCCTTGAACACACCGTCCAGGCTCAGGTCGCGCACCGACAGCAGCAGATCGCCGATGGGCGTCTCGCGCACCGGGAACAGCTGGCTCAGCTCACGGCCGACCATCATCGAGATCAGGCTGTCGCTGTTCATGCTCTCGGCGCGCTGCAGGCCGATGTACTGGCCGTCGCGGAACACCGCCACTTCATCGGCGATGGCGAACACTTCGTTCATTTTGTGCGTGATGTAGACGATGCCTTTGCCCTGGGACTTGAGGTCGGCAATGATCGAAAACAGATGGGCCACTTCCTTCTCGGTAATGGCCGAGGTCGGTTCATCCATGATCAGGATGTCGGAGTCGTAGGACACGGCCTTGGCAATCTCGACCATCTGCCGCTCCGCGATGCTCAGGTTGCCCACGTGTTCCTCGGGGTCCAGGTTGATACGCAGGCGCGCCAGCAACTCGGCGGTGCAGCGATGCATTTCGCGGTGGTTGACCATGTGCAGGCTGTTGAGCTGCTCGCGGCCAATCCAGATGTTCTCGGCGATGCTCATGTGCGGCATCAGGTTGAGTTCCTGGTGGATCATCGCGATCCCGGCCTTCTGGGCCGCCAGGGGGGTTTCAAACACAATCGGCTTGCCACGCAGACGAATCTCGCCTGCATCGGGCTGGTAGATGCCAGCGATGATTTTCATCAGCGTCGACTTGCCCGCACCGTTCTCGCCCATCAGCGCCAGCACCGTGCCAGGGCGAACGCGCAATTGCACGTCGGCCAGGGCCACGACGCCGGGAAAGCCTTTGCTGATGTTGACGATTTCCAGCAGGTAGGGTTCGTCCAGCGGCAGCGGCTGGATACCGGGAGGCTGCGAGACAGCGGCTTGAGCGAGCATAGGGAGGTACTCCATCGGCAAGGCGGGCACGACCGCCCTGCCGGCTTATTGTTGTTATGTAGGGACTACTTGAAGTCTTTGACGTTGTCCGGGGTGATCAGCTGGAAAGGGATCACCACGTTCTGCTCGATGGGCTCGTTCTTGGCCATCTTGCGCGCGGTCTCTACCGACTTGTCCGCCTGACCCTTGGCATCCTGGAAGGCCGACACGGTCATGTCACCCTTGGTGATCGCGTTCAAGCCGTCTGGCGTGCCGTCGACACCGGCGATCAACACGCCCTTCCTGCCCGCCGACTTCAGCGCCATGGACGCGCCGATGGCCATTTCATCGTTGTTGGCCAACACCGCGTTGAACTCACGGCCCTGGGTCAGCCAGTCGTTGACCAGGGTCATGCCCTTGTCACGCAACCAGATCCCGGTCTGTTCCTGTTCGATCTTGATGCCCGGGTATTTGGTCAGGACTTCCTTGACCCCCTTGGTGCGGTTGGTGGTGGAGTTGTTCGCCAGGTCGCCCAGCAGGATCACGATGTTGCCCTTGCCGCCGAGTTTTTCGGCGATGTACTGCATCTGCAGCTTGCCGGCCTCGACGTCGTCGGAGGTCACCGCCGCGACGCCCGGCGCCAGGGTCGGGCTGTCGGGGCGGCGGTTGACGAACACCAACGGGATTTTCGCCGCGGTGGCAGCCTTGATGATGTTGGCTGTCGAGGCGGTATCCACCGGGTTGACGATGATCGCGTCGACTTTCTGGCTGATAAAGTTCTCGACCTGGCTCAACTGCTTGACCACATCGGCACGCGCATCTTCGAACTGCAACTGCACGCCGTCTCCCTTGGGGTAGGACTTGGCTTGCTTGTCCATGTCTTCGCGCAGGTAGGTGAGGAAGGTGTCATCGAAGGCGGACATACTCACGCCTATCTTCAGATCGGCAGCCGCGGCAACACCGCTGGCGAGCAGCATGGACAAGGCCAGCGCGGTAAAACGGATCGGGGTCTTCATGAACGGTCTGTCTCCACTTTCTTGTTGGTTTTTTGGACGTTGCGTTTATCAGAGCTCGGCAGGCAGCCGCACGACCGGTGCGCCGGGAATACAGCAGACCAGCGCGCCCTGGTTTTCGACGCACAGCACATTAAGGAAGGAGAAGTAGAACGGCCGGGCGCGGGGCAGACCGCGTGGCGTGTGGGCAGGGCGTAAAACTCGCAGTACAGCGTTGAAGATTTTCATCTGACGGTACCTGGTTGTTTTTGATCTTGTTTTTGTTGAGTCGTACGGATCGAGTCCGAACGTACTTTATGCAACCTGGAAAAGACTTTATTGGAAAATAATTTCCATATCAACCTGTTTTAGAATTTTATTCTATTTTTGTTGAAACCACCTGCTGACGCTCGGCGCTCAGGCGTGCGGCGTCCAATATACGGGTGGTTTCCAGCGCATCATAGGCGTCCACCGGCAGCGGTCCCTGCCCTTGCACAGCCATTTGCAACTGCCGATAGAACTGCGTCCAGCAGCCCTTCTCCGACGGCACCCGCTCGCGTTCCGGGCCTTGTTCGAACCAGCCCCAGCGTCGGTGCTCTTGCGCCCCCCAATGCTCGCCTTCGGTTTTCGGCGACTTGCCAGCCATCAAGGCCTCTTCCTGGCCGTCCAGGCCTTCGACGGTGTAGCACCCGGAGGTGCCGCTCACACGAAAGCGTGGCGCCTGGCTGTTTTGCAGGGCATTGCCCCACAGGTGCGAGATCACACCGTTGGCATGGGTCAGGGAGACAAAAAAACCGTGGTCCACCGTGGGGTGTTCGGCGGTGTAGTGCAGTTGGGCGAACACTCGGTCTACCGGGCCGAACAGTTGCAGGGCCTGATCGACCAGGTGGCTGCCCAGGTCGCGCAACCAGCCGCCACCGCTGGCGTTGCCCACGGCTTGCGGGCTGTAGCGTTCCACGCGGGATTCGAAACGGGTGATTGTGCCCAGGGCGCCTGCGTCGATCAGCTTGCGCAGGGTCAGGTAGTCCGAGTCCCAGCGCCGGTTCTGGTAGACGCTGAGCAGCGAGCCCTGGCGTTCGGCGGCGGTGATCAGCGCCTGGGCCTGCTCGGCGTTGGCGGCGAAGGGTTTGTCGCTGACCACGGCTACGCCGTGTTCGATGGCCTCCAGCACCAGCGCGGGGCGGCCCTTGAGGGTGGTGGAGATGACCAAGGCATCGACGCCGGCTTCGACAATCTGACCGATGGAGTCGAAGGCCTTGAGGCCTGGGTGGTCGGTTGCCAGTTGTTGGCGGCGTTCCGCAGACCGGGTGACCACGCCGACAAATGTGGCACCGGCCAATGTTGCAATCAGCGGCGCATGAAAGAAGCGCCCTCCGTGGCCGTAGCCGACTAGTCCGATTCGCATACCTACACTCCTTGCTTGAAGTGAAAACCCGATTCAAATGTGGGAGGGGGCTTGCCCCCGATTACAGTGTGTCAGTCAATAAATATCTATCTGATCCACCGCCATCGGGGGCAAGCCCCCTCCCACATTGCCCGAGTATTAGCCGTAGAAACGTGGGCGATCCGGCAAGCTCACCTTCACAATCTGCTCACTGCCCTGCGCTTCAATACACGCATCCGCCGCCACCGCCGCGGCAAAGCCATCCCACGCCGACGGCCCACCGACCTGCCCGGCGCGCACACTGTCGATGAACGCCTGCAACTCCACGTCATACGCGCCAATAAACCGATCCTTCCAATCCATCAGGATCGCGTTGGACAGCTTCGCGCCACTGCGCATCTGCACCTGGGAAGGCTCCGGCAGCTTGGCGATACCGGTCTCCCCCACCACTTCGCACTGGATGTCGTAGCCGTACTGGCAGTTCACAAACACTTCCACATCGATGCGCGTGCCCTTGGCGGTTTCCAGCAGCACGATCTGCGGGTCACGCAGGTGGGCCAGGGCCTTGCTGGATTGGCGCGGGAACACCACCTGCACCGACACGTAGTCGTCGTTGAGCAGCCAACGCAACACATCCAGCTCGTGGATCAAGGTGTCGGTGATCGCCATGTCGGTCTTGTAGTTCTCGCCCACCGTGGGGTTGCGGTGCGCGCAATGCAGCATCAGCGGCTCGCCGATCTGGCCGCTGTCGATCACAGCCTTGAGTGCGCGATAGCCTTCGTCGTACGGGCGCATGAAGCCGACCTGCACCAGGCGCTTGCCGTAGGCCACTTCGGCGTCGACGATCTTGCGGCAGCCCTCGGCGGTGACCGCCAGGGGTTTTTCGCAGAACACCGGTTTGCCGGCGGCGATGGCGGCGAGCACAAACTCTTCGTGGCTCGGTCCCCAGGACGTCACCAGCACGGCCTCGACCTGCGGCGAGTTGATCAACGCATGGCCGTCGGCGTACACCTCGGCGTCCAGCTTCAAATCGGCGACGACCTTGGCGGCCTGCTCCAGGTTGATGTCAGTCACCGCCACCACCTGGCTGTTGAGCAAGGTCTGGCTGCAACGACGGATATGGTCCCGGCCGATAGCGCCTGTACCGATGACACCTAGCTTCAAAGACATACAAACACTCCTCTTGTTATTAGTACTGCCGGGCCTTCGCCAGGTGTTCATTGAGTTTTTTCGCGGCGGCATTCGTGCGTTCGCTGGTGGACACTTGCGCCACACCCACCCGCCACCACGACAGGTAGCCGTGGACCATGGTCTTGGGCAGCACCTTGATATCGATCAGCGTCGACACCGTTTGTATACGCGCATCCGCCAGCGCCGCTTCGAGTTGCTCCAAGGTGCTGACCTTGTAGGTCTTGCAGCCATAGGCCGCCGCGCTCATGGCGAAGTCCACTGGCACCAGCCCACCGTCGAGCTTGCCGCTCTCAGGGTTGCGGTAGCGGAATTCGGTGCCGAAGCTGTCCATGCCATTGCCGATCTGCAAGTTGTTGATGCAGCCGAACGCCATGTTGTCGAGCAGCACCACGTTGATCTTGCGCCGCTCCTGGATCGAGGTGGCCAGCTCCGAATGCAGCATCATGTAGGAGCCATCGCCGACCAGGGCGTACACCTCTTTAGTCGGCTCGGCGAGTTTCACGCCGAGCGCCGCGTTGATCTCGTAGCCCATGCACGAGTAGCCGTATTCGACGTGGTAGGTGTTGACGCCCTTGCTGCGCCACGCGCGTTGCAGGTCGCCGGGCAGGCTGCCGGCGGCGGCGACGATGATCGCATCGTCGGCCAGGGTCTGGTTGAGCACACCCAGTACACGGCTCTGGGTCAGGCACGAGCCGGTCAGCTCGATAAATTCACGCAGCACGCCACGGTCAAGGCGGTCGTCGACCTCGGGCACAAACCCGTCGCTGTGGTATTCGACCTGGTGCACACGATCCACTTCGGCGTCCAACTGCGCCTTGGCCTCGACGACCTGCTCGCCCCAGCCAGAGCGGTAATCGCCGAGGGCATCCGCCAATGCTTCGAGGGCGACCTGCGCGTCGGCCAGCACTTGCACGCCGTCAAGCTTCAAGGCATCGCAGGGGCTGATGTTGAGGTTGAGGAACGTCACCTCAGGGTGCTTGAACAGCGATTTGGACGATGTGGTGAAATCGGTGTAGCGCGTGCCCACACCAATGATCAGGTCGGCCTCGGGCGCCAGCAGGTTGGCCGCCAGGCAACCGGTTTCGCCAATGCCACCCACGTTCAGCGGATGGCTGGAGACCACGGCGCTCTTGCCCGCCTGGGTCTCGGCGAAGGGAATAGCAAAGCGCTCGGCAAAGGCTTGCAGCGCGGCATTCGCACCGGAGTACTTCACCCCGCCACCGCAGATGATCAGCGGCTTGCGCTTGCCCCGGAAAGCGGCCAATGCATCGCCGATCATCGCGTTGGTCGCCGGGCGCCGTTCGATACGGTGCACGCGTTTTTGCAGGAAGTAATCCGGATAATCCCAGGCCTCGGCCTGCACATCCTGGGGCAATGCCAGGGTCACCGCGCCGGTTTCGGCCGGGTCGGTAAGCACGCGCATGGCGTGGATCGCGGCAGTCATCAACTGCTCGGGGCGGTTGATGCGGTCCCAGTATTTGCTCACAGAGCGGAAGGCGTCGTTGGTGCTTATGCTCAGGTCATGGAACTGTTCGATCTGTTGCAGCACCGGGTCGGGCTGACGGCTGGCATACACATCACCGGGTAACAGCAGCAACGGAATACGGTTGGCCGTGGCGGTCGCGGCGGCGGTGAGCATGTTGGCCGCCCCTGGGCCCACGGAGGCAGTGCACGCGTAGATCTTGCGGCGCAGGTGCTGCTTGGCGAACCCGATCGCCGCATGGGCCATGCCCTGCTCGTTGCGGCCCTGGTGCACCACCAGGTCGCCGCTGTCCTGCTCCAGGGCCTGGCCCAGGCCCAGCACATTGCCGTGGCCGAAAATGGTGAACACCCCGGCGACGAACTTGCTCTGTACGCCATCGACTTCGATGTATTGGTTGTCCAGGAACTTCACCAGGGCCTGGGCCATGGTCAGTCGGGTTGTGGTCATGTCGCGCCCCTTATCGTTTCTGCAGGTGGGCGATGCTTGCGCCCAAGGCCTGCTGGATATCCGCCAGCCCGTGCACGCTCTCGGCAAACGGCTCGAACGACAGGTAGCCGCTGTAGCCGGTGCTGAGCAAGGTGTCGATCTGCGCCGCGTTGCCGAGGATGTCGCCCTCGCCCACCAGCACGCGGTGGCCGTCGCGAATCGAACTCAGCGGCGCCTCGGTATCTTCGACGCCGGAGATATGCACCAGGCCGGTCAACTCCGGGAAGAACTCATGCTCGCTGGCCAGGTGATGATGGAAGGTGTCGTGCACCAGGCGGAACACATCCAGGCCGCCGATGGACTTGATCGCGTCCACCGCCACACGCTTGCGCCGCAGCGCACACTCTTCAAAGCCCAGGGGTTCGATAAACCCGAGGATGCCGTACTCGCGCAGGATCGGCGCCAGCTCGCTCAAGGCCGTGCGCAAACCGGCCGCACGCTGGGCCTCGTTGCGCGTGTCGCCCGGCTCGTTGAGCGGGCACATCACCAGGCCCTGGGCGCCGCACTCGCGGGCGTAGGTCGCCAGCTTGATTGTCTGGGCACGACGCTCGTCGTTCCACACGTCAAAGGGGTACAGCGCGTTGATGGACAGCACCGTGATGCCCTGCACCGCGCACAACTCACGCACGCGACTGGCCGGGGTGCCGAACTCGATCTGCTTGTCCGCCAGGTCATTGCGCAGCTCGATGGCATCGCACTTGAGCGCCGCCGCCAACTGGATGAAATCCGGCAGGGACAGGTTGGGCGCGACCATGCGGTTAAGGGCGAAACGTAGAGGCGACTTCATTGTTGTTGTTCTCCGTCCAGAACCGCTGATTAGAGGTCCAGCAGCCAGCTGTGCTGCGGGTCGTTGTGGAAATGCCAGGCGCGCTTGGGGCCGGCCATCACGTTCAGGTAATAGGACTCGTAGCCATAGGGCACGCTGACCGGGTGATAGCCCTTGGGCACGACGACCAGGTCGCTGTTTTCCACGGCCATGGCCTGGTCGATGCTGCGGTCGTCGGTGTAGACGCGTTGGAACACAAAGCCCTGGGGCGGGTTGACCTGGTGGTAGTAGGTCTCTTCCAGGAAGCTCTGGTGCGGCAAATCATCGGTGTCGTGTTTGTGCGGCGGGTAGCTCGACGAATGCCCGGACGGCGTGCGCACCTCCACCACCAGCAGCGAATGGGCCGGTTCGCTGTCGGGCAGGATGTCGCACACATAGCGGGTGTTGGCACCTTTGCCGCGCACGCTGCGCTTGCAGGTTTCCGGGCGGATCAGCCGCGGTTCGTAGCCTTCGGCGCCGGGCGCGGCGCAGACCGCAATCTGCACATCGCTCAAGGCGGTGACCTGGGCGTCGGTGCCCGGCGGCAGGTAAGCGGAGAACGGTGATTTGTCTTCAAACACCGACTGGCGATCGCCCAGGTTCTGCCAGTTGAAGCCCTCGCCCTCGATGTTCACGCGGCCACTGAGCAACACCAGGCACAGTTCCTGGTCACCAGCGCTGACCGGCAGGGTTTCGCCCAGGCTCAGGCGGTAGGCGGCGAAGCCCACGTACTCCAGGCGCCCGGCCTCCAGGGCGACCATGGTCTGGCCGCGTTTGCTGCTTTTGACCAACAGGCTCATTGTCCGGTCCTCTCATTCAGAAGCGCACGCAAGGTGTCGTAGCCTTTTTTCGCATAGATATAGCTGGGCGCCACGGCCGGGTCCTGCTCGGCTTCCACCACCAGCCAACCTTCATAGTGGGCGGCCAGCAGCACATCGAGCAGTTCAGCGAAGTCGATATCGCCATCGCCGGGCACGGTAAAGGTGCCGTTGACGATGCAGTCGGGAAAACTCCACATCTGGTTACGCGCCAGTTGTACCACCGCTTTGCGCACGTCCTTGAAATGCACGTGGCAGATGCGGTCGATGTGTTTGCGCAGCACCTCGATCGGTTCGCCGCCGCCCATGTAGCAATGGCCCGAATCGAACAGCAGGCCGACTTCGGGGCCGGTGCGTTGCATCAGTTGGTCGATGTCTTCCGGGGACTCGACATAGGCGCCCATGTGGTGGTGATACGCCAGGCGCACGCCCTGGGACAGGGTGAAGCGCGCCAGTTCGGTGAGTTTGTCGGCGTAGTCCTGCCAGGCCTGTTCGCTGTGGAAACGTGGGCGTTCGATCAGGCGGATGCGCGAGCCCTGGATCGAATCGGCCACCTCGCCGTACACCAACACGGTGGCGCCGTTCTGTTTGAGCAACTCGACATGCCCGGCGATGGCCTCGATTTCTTCAGCCACCGAACGCCGGGCCAGGCGGCTGGAATACCAGCCGGAGACCAGCGCCAGGTCATACGGGCGCAACACGTCGCCGACGCCCTTGGCGTCCTTGGGGAATTTGCCGTTGAGTTCGAAGCCTTCGTAGCCGATTTCCTTGCCTTCGCTCAGGGCGGTGCTCAGGGGCGTTTCACCGCCCAGGGCCGGCAGGTCGTCGTTGCTCCAGGAGATCGGGTTGATGCCAATTCGGATTGCGGGCATGGCTGCACCTTTATTATTTTCAGGTATCACTGAGATCTGCTTTTTGCTGTATGTGGGAGGGGGCTTGCCCCCGATAGCTGAGTGTCAGACACCACTGCTGTCACTGAACAACCGCAATCGGGGGCAAGCCCCCTCCCACATTGGATTGCATTTCAAATCAAGAACTGGGTTTAGCCTCGGGAACTGCACCAGGCGTTGATCAGTTGTTCGAACGTGGCCTGCACCTGCTGGATCAGGGCTTCATCGTCGATCTCGCCGGCCATCCACGCCCGGCTCGGCTCCTGGAAGATCGTGCGGCCCACCGCAAAACCCCGGCAGGTGGTGCTCAGGCGGGCCTGCTGGAAGCCATCGGCGAGGCATTCGGCCGAGGCATTCAGGCCCAGCAGTACCACGCCTCGGCAGTACGGGTCGCGCTCCTGGATCAGGGCGTCGAGCTTCTGCCAGTCCTCGGCCGACTGCGCTTCGATCTTCCACCACGCCGGGTAGATGCCCAGGTTGTACAGGCGCTTGAGGCTGCGATAGAGCACGTCGGGATATGTGGACGGGTGGTCCTTGGGCGGGATGACTTCCAGCAGCAGTTCATGGCCGCTGACAATCGACGCCTCGTACACCGCTTTCAGTTGCGCTTCCTGTTCCAGGCGCAGTAGCGGTTCGTCGTCCGGGTGGAATTGCACCAGGCACTTGATGATCTGTTCCTGGGGCCAGGCGATCAGATTGCTGCCCACCGAACGGCCGTGTTCAAACGCCAGCGGCCGCGAGTTCTGCACTTCCACCGGGCGCGCGACCCACCAGCCGCGACCGCTGGCGGCGTTGAGTGCGTCCTGGCCGAAGCGCTGGTCGGCGAGCAGGCCGACATCGGCCTCTACGCCTTGTTCGGCGAGCTTTTGCTCGACGCGTTCGATGGCCTGGATAAACAGTTGCTTGGCCTCGCTGATGCGCGCCAGGTCCTGGCCGCCCTTCTGCGCCAGGTCCACCAGTTGCCAGCGGTGGTCAAAGGCAAACACGAACAACTGCTTCCAGCTTTTGCGCGGCACCGTCACACGGTGCAGGCGCTGCAGGGTCACGTCCTGGTCCGGACGGGTGATCGGCACCGGGCTGTTGAACAGGTATTCCAGCTCCGCCGGCGTCGGCATGGCCGGTGCGCAGGCGTGGCGCGAGACCACCAGGCCACCGCAGGCATTGGCCAACTGGCTGCAACGCTCATCACTGGCATCGTTGAGCCAGCCGCTGAGGAAGCCCGACATGAACGCATCGCCGGCCCCCAGCACATTGAGCACTTCCACGCGCACGCCGGGGTAGATGGCGCCGTCTTCCAAGCGTGCGGGGATGGCGCCGTGGATCACCGTGCAGCCTTGCGGACCGAGCTTGACCACCAGGGTCGCCGGGGTCAGTTCACGCACCTTGCGCAAGGCAGCGAGCAAGTCTTCACTGCCGCCCGCGATGAGGAATTCTTCTTCGGTGCCGACGATCAGGTCGAAGCGCGGCAGGATCTTCTGCACGTGCTGGCTGACATTCTGGTCGGGGACAAAACGGGTTTCGCCATCGGCCTTGCCCGCCAGGCCCCATAGCACCGGGCGATAGTCGATATCCAGCACGCGCTTGACGTTGTGCCTGGCCGCGTAATCCAGGGCCTGGATGCTGGCCTTGTACACGCCGTCGGTGGAGAAATGCGTGCCGGTGATCAGCAGGGCTTTGCTGGACGCGATAAAGGCTTCGTTGATGTCCTCGGCGCGCAGGGCCATGTCGGCGCAGTTTTCGCGGTAGAACACCAGGGGGAAGGTTTCGCGGTCCTTGAGGCCGAGCAGCACCAGGGCGGTGAGGCGTTCCGGGTCGACCTTGATGCCGCTGACATCGCAGCCCTCGCGGGCCAGGGATTCCACCAGGAAACGACCCATGTGGTCGTCGCCGACCCGGCTCAGCATCGCCGACTTGAGCCCGAGCCTGGCGGTGCCGAAGGCGATATTGGCGGAGGACCCGCCGAGGTACTTGGCGAAGCTGGACACGTCCTCAAGCCGCGCACCGACTTGCTGTGCATAGAGGTCGACGCCCAGGCGCCCGAGGCAAATCAGATCCAATTGACGCCCACTGGCAAAACGAGTCTGGCCCATGCTGGCTCCTGTTATTTTTATCAGCCTGCGTTGTGCCGCCGTGGGGGCGGCAAACGCTCTTGGTGGGAGCAGACTAGAACGTCCGGCGGCACCAATCAATATTTATTCCAGATATTTTTTCATTGGAATATTTTTTCCATTAAGCTTGTACAGGCGCACTCCCACCACAGTGCATCGTTTCAGCAGGCCACGCCGGCCGTGATGCCGGGGTATTTTTTTGCGCCTACCCTGTAGACTTGCGCCACCCATCAGCGCAACAGACGAAAACGCCAGAAGGATTGCCCATGTCCCGCACCGATCCCGAGACCACCCTGGAAGACTCTATCGCCAGCCCTCCGATCAATGCCGAGCGCCTGTTGCAGCTGATCACCGACGAATACGAGAGCCTGCCGCGCCAGCTCAAGCGCATCGCCAGCTACATGAGCCAGCAGAGCGACCGGATCATGGTCGACCGCATCAGCGACATCGCCCGCGAATGCGAAGTGCACCCGTCGGCCATCGTGCGTTTCTCGCAGCGTTTCGGGTTCAGTGGCTTTAGTGAGATGCAGGCACTGTTTCGCGAGGCCTACACCCACAAGACCACGCCGGTGCAGAACTACCAGCAGCGCATCCGCAGCATGATCGCCAACAAGTCGCAAAAGGCCAGCGGCGGCGACCTGGCGCGCGAATGCGTCAACGCCACGCTGTCAGGCATCGAGCGCCTGGGCTTGGAGCTGGATGATGTCGCCTTCGACAAAGCCGTGGACCTGGTGGTCAACGCCGACAACATCTACGTGGTCGGCGTGCGCCGTTCCTTTGCGGTGGCCGATTACCTGGTCTACAACCTGCAGCACACCAACAAGCGCATCCACCTGATCTCGGGCCTGGGCGGCAGCTACCGCGAGCAGATGCGCAGCGTGCGCGCCAATGACCTGGTGATCGCCATCAGCTTCACGCCCTACGGCAAAGAGACCCAGCACTGCCTGCGCATCGCCCAGCACCACCAGGCCAAGACGCTGATCATCACCGACAGCAACCTGTCGCCCCTGGCCAAGCGGGCGAACGCAGTGCTGTTGGTGAATGAAGGCTCGTCGTTCGCCTTCCGCTCGTTGAGCGCCACCCTGTGCCTGTGCCAGGCGCTGTTTATTGCGGTGGCGTACCGGTTGGAGCTGAAGGTGGATGAGATTCACGAGCAGGTCGGGTTCGACGACTGAACCTGCCGGCATTGGAGATCCCTTGTGGGAGGGAGCTTGCCCCCTCCCACATGTTTATCGGCGGCGCATCAGGTAGTAGGCTGCGGGAATGACGAACAGCGACAACAACGGCGCCGTCAGCATCCCGCCAATCATCGGTGCAGCAATCCGGCTCATCACCTCACTGCCGGTGCCGCTGCCCAGCAAAATCGGCAGTAACCCGGCAATGATCACCGCCACCGTCATCGCCTTGGGCCGTACCCGCAGCACCGCACCTTCGGTGATGGCCGCCAATAGATTGCCATCCTTGCGCTCGGCCCAGGCGTTCTTCAGGTACAGCAGCATGATCACGCCGAACTCCGCCGACACCCCCGCCAGCGCAATAAAACCCACGCCCGTGGCGACCGACAGGTTGAAGCCCAGCCAGTAGAGCAGCCACACGCCGCCGGTCAACGCGAACGGCAAGGTCGCGAGGATCAGCAACGCCTCCCCCACCCGGCGAAAGGTCAGGTACAGCAGCACGAAGATGATCAGCAAGGTGGCCGGCACCACCAGCTTCAAACGCTGGTTGGCGCGTTCAAGGAACTCGAACTGCCCCGAATAACTGAGGCTCATCCCCGGTTGCAACTGCACCTGCTGGTTGATCGCCGCACGCAGGTCCTTGACCACCGAAGCCAGGTCACGATCACGCACGTCGATATACACCCAACCGGAAGGCCGCGCGTTTTCACTCTTGAGCATCGGCGGGCCATCGTTGACCTTGATCCTGGCCACCGTGCCCAGGGTGATCTGGCTGCCCTGCGGCGTGTACACCGGCAGGTTGCGCAGCGCTTCCACCGAGTCGCGCCATTCCTTCGGGTAGCGCAGGCTGATGGGGAAACGCGCCAGGCCTTCCACGGTTTCGCCGATGGTTTCACCGCCCACCGCACCCGACACGATGGACTGCACATCGCTGATGTTCAGCCCGTATTGCGCGGCGGCGGCACGGTCGATGTCGACGTCGATGTAGCGCCCGCCGGTCAAGCGTTCGGCCAGCGCCGAACTCACGCCAGGCACGGTCTTGGCGACTTTCTCCACGGCCTGGGTCACCACATCGATCTGCATCAGGCTGGTGCCCGCAACCTTCACGCCAATCGGGCTCTTGACCCCGGTCGCCAGCATGTCGATACGGTTGCGGATCGGCGGGATCCAGATGTTGGTCAGGCCCGGCACCTGCACCACGCGGTCCAGCTCCTTGACCAGTTTGTCCGGGGTCATGCCGGGGCGCCATTGGTCCTTGGGCTTGAACTCGATGGTGGTCTCGAACATCTCCAGCGGCGCCGGGTCGGTGGCGGTTTCAGCGCGACCGGCCTTGCCGAACACGTGGGCGACTTCGGGCACCGTCTTGATCAGCCGGTCGGTGCGTTGCAGCAGTTCACCCGCTGTCTGTGTCGACAAACCCGGCAGCGCCGAAGGCATGTACAACAGATCGCCCTCATCCAGCGGCGGCAGGAACTCACCGCCCAGTTTCGAGATCGGCCACAGCGCGCTCGCCACCATCAGCAGCGCCACCAGCAGGGTCATGCGCGGCCAGCGCAGCACCGCCTCCAGCGCCGGCTGGTAGAGCTTGATCAGGCCGCGATTGAGCGGGTTGCGTTGCTCGTCGGGTATGCGCCCGCGAATCCAGTAGCCCATCAGCACCGGGATCAAGGTCACCGACAACCCGGCGGCGGCCGCCATGGCGTAGGTCTTGGTGTAGGCTAGCGGCCCGAACAGCCGGCCTTCCTGGGCCTGCAAGGTGAACACCGGAATAAACGACAGCGTAATGATCAGCAGGCAGAAAAACAGCGCCGGGCCGACCTCGACCGCCGCGTCCGTCATCACCTTCCAGTGCGCATCGCCCTTGAGTTCCCGGCCAGGGTTGGCGTGGTGCCAGGCTTCGATTTTCTTGTGCGCGTTTTCGATCATCACCACCGCCGCATCGACCATCGCACCGATGGCAATCGCAATACCGCCCAGGGACATGATGTTGGCGTTGATGCCCTGGAAGCGCATGACGATAAACGCGATCAGTACACCCACCGGCAACGAGATGATCGCCACCAGGGAAGAGCGCAGGTGCCACAGGAAAATCCCGCACACCAAGGCCACCACCAGGAACTCTTCCAGCAACTTATGGCTGAGGTTGTCCACGGCGCGGTCGATCAGCTTGCTGCGGTCGTAGGTGGTGACGATCTCCACACCCGGCGGCAGGCTGCCTTTCAACTGTTCCAGCTTGGTCTTGACCGCGGCGATGGCTTCCCGCGCATTCTTGCCGCTGCGCAGGATCACCACGCCGCCGACCGCTGCGCCCTCGCCGTCCAGCTCACTGATGCCCCGGCGCAGGTCCGGGCCGAGCTGGATGTTCGCCACGTCGCCGAGGGTGACCGGCACATTGTTGGCGTCGAGGCGCAGCGGGATGGCGCGGAAGTCGGCCAGGTTTTTCAGGTAGCCGGAGGCACGCACCACGTATTCGGACTCGCCCAGGTTCAGCACCGAGCCGCCGGCTTCCTGGTTGGCTTTGTCGATCGCGTCTTTCACTTGCGCCTGGGTAATGCCGCGACTGGCCAGGGCCAGCGGGTCGAGCTGCACCTGGTATTGTTTAACCTGGCCACCGATGGTGGCGACTTCCGCCACATTCGGCAGGGTCTTGAGTTCGAACTTGAGGAACCAGTCCTGCAACGCGCGCAATTGCGCCAGGTCGTGCTGGCCGGTGCGGTCCACCAAGGCGTACTGGTAGATCCAGCCCACGCCGGTGGCGTCCGGCCCCAATGACGGTTTGGCCGATGCCGGCAGCCGCGCCTGCAACTGGCTGAGGTATTCCAGCACCCGCGAGCGCGCCCAGTACAGGTCGGTGCCTTCATCGAACAACACGTACACGTAGCTGTCGCCGAAGAACGAAAAACCGCGCACGGTCTTGGCCCCCGGCACCGAGAGCATGGTAGTGGTCATCGGGTACGTGACCTGGTTCTCCACAATCTGCGGCGCCTGGCCCGGGTACGGGGTGCGGATGATTACCTGCACATCCGATAGATCTGGCAAAGCGTCGACGGGTGTGTTCTGCACCGACCACACGCCCCACGCGGTGATGAACAAGGTGGCGAGCAGCACCAGGAAGCGATTGGCCACCGACCAGCGAATCAGTAGCGCGATCATGGCTGGGCTCCCGGCTGCATGTTCATCGCCGCTTCCGCAGCGGTGGCGGTAATGCCCTTGAGACTGGCCTCGGAGTCGAGCAGGAACTGCCCGGAGGCGACCACCTGCTGGCCTTCCTGCAGGCCACTGAGGATCACCGTGTGGTCCTGGTTTTCCACGCCGGTTTCGACCTCGACCGGACGATAGCGCCCACCCTCCTCGGCCAGCATCACCAGCACGCGCTTGCCGGTGCGGATCAACGCTTCACTGGGCACCTGCAACACTGCTTGGCCGCTGGTCTGTGCCAGGCTGACCTGGGCGGTCATGCCCGGGCGCAAGGCGCCGTCGGGGTTGGGCAGCTCGACCCGCACTTGCACGGTGCGGCTATCCATGGCGGTGGCCGGCAAGACCGCGCTGACCGTGCCGTCGAGCGTCTTGCCCGGCAAGCCGACGAAGCGGCTCTGCACGGTTTGCCCCACTTTCAACGTGGCCCCCTGGGCTTCGGGCACGGCGACCTGCAACCACACCGAGCCCAGGCCGTTGAACCGCGCCAGGGTCTGCCCCGGCGCCACGGTCATGCCTTCGCGCACCTCGAGGGTTTGCAGCGCGCCGCTGATCGGGCTGGTCACGGTCAAGACCGACTGCACCTGGCCGCTGCGTTCCATCTGCGCAATCAACCCGGCCGGCATCCCGCTCAGGCGCAGGCGTTGGCGGGCAGCGGCAATCAAACCGCGCTCGGCGCTGCGTCGCAGGGCCAGGAACTCCTCCTGGGCGGCCGCCCACTCGGGTATCAGCAGGTCCACCAATGGCGCGCCGGCCTTGAGCACATCCCCCGGCGCCCGCGCGTAAACCCGCTCGACAAACCCCGCCGCCCGCGCCTGCACCACCGCCACATCGCGATCGTTGAAGGCCAGGATGCCCGACAGTTCCAGGCGGGAGGTCAGCATGCCGCGGCTCACACTCGCCAGGCGCACGCCGATGTTCTGCGCCAGACCCGGGTCAATCTGCACCGCTGGCGTGGCTGCCGACCCCGCACCGTCGGCGTAGCGCGGCACCAGTTGCATGTCCATGAACGGCGACTTGCCAGGCTTATCGAACTTTTGTTGCGGGAACATCGGGTCGTACCAGTACAGCGCCTGCTTGTCGGCGTTGACGGGCATTGCGGGTGCGCCGGGCTGCCACTGCGCCAACCCGTAGCCCGCGCCCAGGCCCAACAGCAATACAGCGGCCACGATTCGATTATTCATTGGCGGGTTCCCCATAGGCGAAATACAACTGCGCGCCGACCAGGGCGCGTTGTTCGATGGCATCGATCTGCTTGAAACGGGCTTCGACCAGCTCACGGCGGGCGTTGACCACCGTCATCAAGTCGCCTTTGCCGGCGCGGTAACCGGACAGGCTCAAGCTGACTTTTTCCTCGGCCAACGGCACCAGGCTGTCCTGGCTGCGTTGCACCGCGCGGTCCAGGCGCTGGTAGTCGGCGAGGTCGTCATCGAGCATCTGGATATGCTCACGGGTCGCGGCTGCACGCTCGGCGTCGAGCTGGTCCAGCTCGGCCTGTTTGGCGGCAATGCCGGGGTTCTGTCGACGGCCGGGGAAGATCGGCAGGTCAAAGGTGAACTGCACGTTGACCATGTCACCGAACTCACGGCTGCGATGCCCGTAGTCGACCTCCCAACTCCAGTCAGAGGTCTTTTGCGCCTTGGCCTCCTGCAAGCGCGCCTGCGCTTCACGGGTGCGCGGCACGTAGGCTTGCAGTGCCGGGTGCTGGTGCAGGTTGTGGTTCAGGCTGTGGGGGTCGAAGGTCCAGTTGGGCAGCTGACCGCTGGGGGCTTCGTTGGCGGCCGTGCCGATCCAACGCTTGAGCGCGGCGCGGGCCTGGACGCGTTGCTGGGTCAACTCATCTTCGCGCCCCGCCAGCTCGGCGGCTTCCTGCCGGGGGATGACCGCGTCGGCGGCCTGACCACGGCCGCCAGCCAACTGCGCACGCACGGTGTCTTGCAGCAGACGGTTCTGTTGGTAGAAGTCCTTGAACAAGGCTTGCTTGCGCGCGACCGCATACGCACGAATCCACGCCTGGGCCGTGGCCTGGCGCACGTTCAGGCGCTCGATACGCCCTTCGGCGGCGGCCCGCTCGATGGTTGCATCGGCCAGCTCGACCCGGGCCTTGCGTTTGTCGCGGCTGGGCACTTGTTGCTGGATGCCGATCATCTGTTGCGTCATCTCATCGCCATACAACGTGCCGCGATTGGGCCCGCCGATGGGAAAGTTCTGCAGGCCGACCACCAGCTTGGGGTCGGGCAGTTCACCCGCCGGGATCGCCGCCTGGGTGGCGGCCTGCAACTTGGCCGACTCGGCCAGCAGCGACGGTGCAGTGTTTTGCGCCAGGCGCAGGGCGTCATCCAGGGTCAGCGCACTCGCCAACGCCGGCCACGCCAGCACGCCCACCACCAGGGCGCGCATGTAGGAGGCATTCATGTTGAAAATTCCCGTTCCGTTGCGCTGTGCGCCGCGTCAGGCGGCCCACAGCAAAACCATCCCGATCAAGGGATGCGTCTTGAGGTGCAACAGGGATCAGGCCCGGGGTGGGCGCCAGACGCCGGACGGCGTACGGAGGGGGACGAAATCGGAAGCGGTGCCGACCAGCAGCGGATGGGCCAGGGTCAAGGGCGCCTTGAGCACCGGCAAGGAAAATTGCAGCAGGCCACCGGTCTTGCATTCCTGGCCGGGCTTGCAGGCCTTGCCATGGTCAGCGCCGTCCTGGCAGCAGTCGGGCGACATGTCGCTCATCATCGGCATGTCCGACATTTTCATCGGGCAGGGCTCGGTGCTCGACGGCACCCCCGCCATCCCGGTCAGGGGAAGCGTGAGGCTCAGCAGCAGGACCAGGAATAAACGCAGAAGGCAGCTCATGGGGCGCGAGTCTAGCCAAGCGCGGGTTAAGCCGCCATTAACAATTGCGTGAGAAGTCGGCAGGCCCGCCGGCTGAACCTAGAGTGCAATATCGAACACCACCTTGACGTGGAAAGGCGGCTCCTGATTCTTCTGCACCATGCAGTCTAGGCTGCCGGCTGCACGACCGCTGGCAGGTAGAGCGGTGAAGTTCAACGACCCGCTGTTGGCATACGCAAACCCAAAGGAGTCCATCTTGGCGAAAAAAGCGCGGGCTTCACGGTTACTCCCTAACACGTAGTTAAGCGCCGTCTGGTCAACGTCCAGCAAGATGGCAACATAGTTCTGAACCCTGAACTCATCGTACTGCCTGCCGATGATTTCAAAGTAGTTCTTGATAATGCCACCACCGTCGACTTCTCTGAGGCTGACAACTTCCGCGTCAAAGTTCGGGTTTGGCAAAGGTCCGCCTACAACATCACCTCGCATATAGCCCGTACCTGTGACCGTTGGCGGCCGCACCGGTACTGGCTGGGTAATAAAGCCCGTCAGGTCGATCTGGCCCTGGCTGACGCTGACGTGCTGGCTGCCGTTCTCTCCCGAGAAATTGAACGCCCCCGTCAACGTGTCGTTCTGGTCCAGTGAAACAGTGAGACTGCCACTTACAGCCGTGTACGGCGTGACACCACCATGCTCATGAGCCCAATAAATACCCAGAGCAGTAACGCCAAGCACGAAGGTGTGCGACCCACTCCCCGGAATGAGGTCCGGTATACGAAAATTGAAACCGTTGAAATCATTGACCGTGGAGCCCAACCTTTGCGTTGCAGCAATCTCGATATATCCGCCGGATCGGTACATCCGCATTTCACCGGGATCGCCATTAAACAGTTTGTTCGGTGGAGTGACTTGTGGGTTGACGACAGTTGCCGTCCATGTGCCGGTTGTCTGGTTCATGACCGTGCTCTCACTGAGTGTGGACTTAGACCAAACTAGGCACTTTCAGCGCCCGGCGATACTGTCAAACTTCACAGGTATAAGCCTTCGTGCCCGAGAGAACAAAAAGCCGCGCCTGTGGAAACAGGCGCGGCCTTGGGAAGCCTGAGCGAGGATCAGTGCATGAAGATCGCAATCAGGATGATCACCGGGATAGGCACACCGAGGAACCAGAGCAGTAATGAGCGCATGTTGTTCTCCTTGAATTGATTAACGAACGAAGTGTTCGGTTTCGACATACACCACGGCATCGCGGCGGCGACCGCCGAAGGTGGCGGCGAGGCTGGCGAAGAACGCACCGATCAACAGGGCGACGAAGGTCCACAGCGAGGTATACGCAGCCACTTTGGCGGCGGTTTCCGCAGCTTGCTTGGCTTTGAGCTTGGCGTCTTCCACCGCTTTACGGGCGTCGCCGTAGACTTTGTCGATGCGCGCTTCGGCATCCGCCTGGCTGAGGTTGGTGCGCTGGCTGATCAACTGGGCCAGGTAGGCACGGTCTTCCGGCGCAAGCTGGCCGTCGTTGCTCAGGGTACGGGTGAAGATGCGCGCCACCACGCCATGGGCGGCGTCATCGCTGACGGCGACCGGGCGATCGTCACGGAACAGGCTGTCTACGTAGTAATCGAAATCGCCGCTGTTGGCACCTTTGGCGGCACTGCCGGCGGCTTGGGTGATACCGCTGGCCGCACCGGCTGCAACGCTGGCACCGGCTTTCACGCCGCCGCTGACCACACTGCTGACCGAACCGACCACCAATACGGCAGTGACCAGTGTGGCAACGGCCCAGGCCAGGAAGCCATGGGCGGTGTCGCGAAAGTACACCTCATCGCCGTGCATATTGGCCCATTTCACACGCAACCGACCGGCGATGTAACCGCCCAGGCCGGATGCAACGATCTGGGTAAAGGCCAGCCAGACAATCGTGGAAATACCCAGTCCCTTGGCACTGATACCGCTGTCGGCCCACGGCGACACCGCCGAAAAGCCCAGGCCGAAGCCTAGCAGCACCAGGATCAGCGACAGCGCAGCCGCGGCGGCAGCCCCGGCAAAAATCGCCCCCCAGGAAACCCCGGAGAGCGCGCTCGACTCTTGCAGCGTGGATGAGGATGTGATCATTGTTGTTTTGCTCCAAGGCAGAAAAATAGTGTTACAAGTCTCAAAAGGGACAGTGCAGGCACCATGCCAGCCTGGTCAAAAAATAAAGTCCTTATATTTCAATGAATTAAGTAATTTGAACTAACCTGACCCATGCAACTTGCAAGAAATGGCCGTTTGAAGCGGGCGTTATGCATTCCCCGGCGCGGCGATGAAATCGGTGTCAGTTTTGCCAACATGAAGTTTTATTTAGGAAGCATTCAGCCGTTTCTTGGCAAAATGCCCCCACTTCTGTAGGAGCCGGCTTACCGGCGATTGCGGTCTTCCAGTGTGAAAGGTAATCCCATGACCCGAATTTTGACCATCGAGGATGACGCCGTAACGGCTCGCGAGATCGTCGCCGAGCTGAGTAGCCATGGACTGGATGTAGATTGGGTAGACAACGGCCGTGAAGGCCTGGTCCGCGCCGTGAGTGGCGATTACGACCTGATCACCCTCGACCGCATGCTGCCGGAACTCGATGGCCTGGCCATCGTGACCACGCTGCGTACCATTGGCGTCTCCACGCCGATCCTGATGATCAGCGCCCTCTCCGACGTTGACGAACGCGTGCGTGGCCTGCGTGCCGGCGGTGATGACTACCTCACCAAACCGTTCGCCTCGGATGAAATGGCCGCCCGCGTCGAGGTACTGCTGCGGCGCAAAAGCACGGTCAAGGAATTCGAAACCGCCCTGCGTGTGGCCGACCTGGAGTTGAACCTGATCAGCCGCGAAGCCAGCCGCGCCGATCAACCCCTGAGCCTGCTGCCCACCGAATACAAACTGCTGGAATTCCTGATGCGCAACACCGGGCAGATCCTGTCGCGGATGATGATCTTTGAGGAAGTCTGGGGCTATCACTTCGACCCGGGCACCAACCTGATCGACGTGCACATCGGCCGTCTGCGCAAAAAGATCGACCCACCGGGCCTCACGCCGCTGATCCGCACGGTACGAGGTTCCGGTTATGTCATTGCTGAACCCCTCTAAAGGCTGGCGCTCCTCCAGCAGCCGCCTGCTGGCGCTGTACAGCTCGCTGTTCGTGGCCTGGAGCTGCATCCTCATGGGGGTGCTGTATTACGAGGTGTCAGGTTACCTGGGCGACCTGTCGCGCCACTCCCTGATGCAGCGCCAGCACCTGTTCCAGCGCTTCGACGGCGAGGAACTGGTGGAAGCGCTGACCACCAGCATGACCTTCGACATGAAGGGCGTGGATGCCTACGGCCTGTTCGATGAACAATTCCGTCCCTTGAGCGGGCCGATTCGTGCGATCCCGCCGGATCTGCCGCTGGACGGCAAGATCCACGCCCTGGCCAATTGCGTCGAGTCTGACGACCCCAAACTGCCTAAAGACAGCTGCGACGCCGTGGCCACCCACACCGAAGACGGCCGTTGGCTGGTGCTGGTGCGCGCCAACGGCTCGCTGTTCGGCGTGACCCGGATCATCTGGCATGCCCTGCTCTGGGCATTGTCCCTGACGATTATTCCCGGCGCGGCCGGCTGGCACTTGCTGCGCCGCCGCCCGTTGCGGCGTATCCGTGGGATCCAGGCCAGCGCCGAAGCCATCGTCGCCGGCGACCTCACCCACCGCCTGCCGCTGTCCAACCGGCGTGACGAACTGGACATGCTCGCGGCCATCGTCAACGCCATGCTCGACCGCATCGAGAAGCTGATGAACGAGGTCAAGGGTGTGTGCGACAACATCGCCCACGACCTGCGCACCCCGCTGACCCGCCTGCGTGCGCAGCTGTATCGCATCAGGCAGGAGGCTGAGGCCGAGTCGGACTACGCGGTGAAACTCGACGATGCAATTGCCGAGACCGACACCCTGATGGCGCGCTTTCGCGGGCTGTTACGCATCTCCGAGCTGGAGGACCATCAGCGCCGCTCCGGTTTCCTGGTCATGGACCCGTTGCCACTACTGCGCGAGTTGCACGACTTCTACCTGCCCCTGGCCGAAGAAGGTGAACTGCAACTGAAGCTCGAAACCCCGGAGTCCCTGCCATGGATCACCGGCGACCGTGCCCTGTTGTTCGAAGCCCTGGCCAACCTGCTGAGCAATTCGATCAAATTCTCTCCGCCGGGCGGCACAGTGATCCTGCGCGGGGTCAATGACGCCGGCAGCACGCGTATCGAAGTGCACGACTCCGGGCCGGGTATACCGGCAGCGGAGCGGGATGCGGTGTTCCAGCGTTTCTACCGCGTGGATGAAAGCGACCAGCAAGGCGGGTTTGGATTGGGCTTGTCGATTGTGGCGGCGATCATCAACTTGCATGGCTTCAAGCTGGACGTAGGGACGAGTGAGCAAGGCGGTGCCCGCCTGGTGCTGGAGTGCCGCCAGCAACTGATGCCGGAGGCCTGAGACCACTGGCGTCCCAATGTGGGAGGGGGCTTGCCCCCGATTGCAGTGTGTCAGTCACCCTACATATTGACTGAAGCACCGCCATCGGGGGCAAGCCCCCTCCCACATTGGACTGGATCAGGCCGGGAAGTTGGCGCGTAGGGCCTCAAGACCACCGCTGTAGACACCGGCAAACAGCTCCTCCACTGCCGCATCCGTGGTCCCCGCCGCTGGCGTGAACACACCGGACCAGGTCACTTTCGCCGAAGCGTCCGTCAGCGCCTCAACCTGCAACGTCGCCAGATACGCACTCACCGGAAACGGCGACTGCTCAATGGTGTAGCTGTAGGTACGCCCGACGTGATCAAAGCGCTGCAAGCGCTCGACGATCACTGCGCCGTCCGCCGTTTGCAGGTGACGCACGCGGCCGCCATCGTCCGGCTCACTTTTGACAATCAACGGCAACCAGTTCGGCAGGCTGTTGAAGCCGCCGACCAATTGCCAGACCTGATCGGCCGACACCGGGATTTCAATCACAGAAGACGCTATTGCCACGATAAATACTCCAGAAAATGAAAAACAATTCAGATCGCCATGCTGTCAACAACACCACCGTCGACGCGCAACGCGGCACCGGTAGTCGCAGAAGAAAGCGGTGAAGCAATGTACGCCACCGGTGCAGGCTGAGCCACTCAACCAGAGAGGGTTCCGCCGAGCATTATTCGCGGACATGAGCAGTCCTTTACGCGCTGAATTGCGCAGTGTAGCCCCCCAAACCTATCTGGCGATGTGCATAGCAGCTGCCAATACCTGTGATGTTGCGGCCCGTCACTGCACGAACTCTCGCAACCGAAACCACATCATCCCCAACGCCAACAACGGTGACCGCAATGCCTTCCCCCCCGGAAAGGTCATATGCGGCACCTGGCTGAAAATATCCAGGCCCGAACTCACGCCTGCGTGAATCCCCTCGGCCAGCAACCTTGCACACCAGTGCGTCACGTTCAGCCCATGCCCGGAATACCCCTGGGCATAAAACACATTGGGGTACTGCTTCAGGCGCCCCACCTGCGGAAAGCGGTTGGCGGTAATGCCGATCTTGCCACCCCACTGGAACTCAATGGCGGTCTGCGCCAGTTGAGGGAACACCTTGAGCATTTTCGGGCGCATGTAGGCGGCGATGTCCGCCGGATCGCGCCCCGAGTAATGGCAGGCGCCGCCGAACAACAGGCGCCGGTCAGCGGACAGCCGGTAATAGTCCAGCCCGACTTTCTGGTCGCACAGCGCCAGGTTCTGTGGGATCAACTGCTGGGCGACGGCTTCCGATAACGGCTCGGTGGCGATGATGTAGCTGCCCGCCGGAAGTACCTTGCCGCTCAAGCGTGGTTCCAGTTCTTCCAGGTGTGCATTGCAGGCCAGCACCAGGCTGGTCGCGCGCACCGTGCCGCCGGCGCAGCGCACTTGCACCGTGTCGCCGTGGATCAGTTGCAGCACTTCGGTGTGCTCGAAAATCCGCACGCCGAGGGACTCGGCCAGTCGCGCTTCACCCAGTACCAGGTTCAACGGATGCAAATGCCCGGAGCCCATGTCCACCAGTCCCCCGGCATACACCTTCGAACCGACCACTTGCTGCATATCCTGCGGGCCGACCAGGCGGGTTTCGTGGGCATACCCAAGCTCCGCCAGGTGCGCCTGCTCGCCCTTGAACGCGGCGAACTGCGCGGGCGTGTTCGCCAATTCACAAAAGCCCCAGCGCAGGTCGCAGTCAATGCCGTGTTCGCGAATGCGCTCGCCCACCAAGGCCACCGACTCGATCCCAGCGCGCTCCAGGTAACGCACGCCCTCCTCGCCCACGTATTTGGCAAATCCCGACACGTCATGGCCGATACCGCGGATCAACTGCCCGCCGTTGCGCCCGCTGGCGCCCCAGCCGATGCGCCGGGCTTCCAGCAGAATCACCGAGAGCCCGCGCTGGGCCAGTTCGATGGCGGTATTCACGCCAGTGAACCCGCCGCCGATCACGCACACATCGGCGGTCAGGTCGGTGCCCAATGCGGGGCGCTCCGCCAGGGCGTTGGCCGTGGCCCGGTAGTAGGACCGGGCGTGGTCAGTCGGCTGCATCATTTGTTGGTCTTCACTTTGCTCCAGGCGCGGGTCATCAGGCGCATGGTCGACGGGGTCGGCGTGGTGGAAATATAGAGTTTGTCGAGCACCGCCTGCGGCGGATACACCTCAGGGTTGTTCACCA
Source organism: Pseudomonas azotoformans (assembly GCF_900103345.1). Taxonomy (NCBI): domain Bacteria; kingdom Pseudomonadati; phylum Pseudomonadota; class Gammaproteobacteria; order Pseudomonadales; family Pseudomonadaceae; genus Pseudomonas; species Pseudomonas azotoformans. The sequence continues at coordinate 850,920 of NZ_LT629702.1, read as the reverse complement.
ACTCAGGGTCCATGAACGCCTTGGCCGCCGGGTTGGCGTTGGCATAGCCCACCGAGGCGCTGACCTTGGCGATCACTTGCGGGTCGAGCAGGTAGTTGATGAAGGCGTGGGCTTCTTTCGGGTTGCTCGCGTCGGCGGGAATCGCCAGCAGGTCGAACCAGAGGTTGGAACCTTCCTTGGGAATGGAATAGGCGATGTTCACGCCGTTCTTGGCCTCCTTGGCACGGTTCGCCGCCTGGAACACATCGCCGGAATACCCGAAGGCCACGCAGATATCACCGTTGGCCAGGTCCGAGATGTACTTGGAGGAATGGAAGTAGGTGATGTACGGCCGCAGCGTCAGCAGCTTGGCTTCGGCTTCCTGATAATCCTTGGGATTCTCGCTGCGCGGGTCCTTGCCCATGTAGTTGAGGATCGCCGGGAACAGCTCGTCCGCCGAATCGAGGAAGGCCACGCCGCACTGGTTGAGCTTCTTGATGTTCTCCGGTTCGAACAGCACCGCCCATGAGTCGATATGGTCGATGCCCAGCACCTGCTTGACCTTGTCGACGTTGTAGCCGATGCCATTGGTGCCCCACAGGTACGGCACCGAGTGCGCGTTACCCGAGTCGTTTTTCTCCAGCAGCGCGAGCAGCTTGGGGTCGAGGTTCTTGAAGTTGGGCAATTGCGTGCGGTCGAGCTTGAGGAACGCACCGGCCTTGACCTGGCGCGCCAGGAAGTGGTTTGACGGCACCACCACGTCATAGCCGGTGCGGCCGGCGAGCAACTTGCCTTCCAGGGTCTCGTTGGAGTCGAACACGTCGTAGATCGGCTTGATCCCAGTCTTGGCCTGGAAGTCGGCCAGGGTGGTCTCGCCGATATAGTCGGTCCAGTTGTAGATACTGACTGTCGGCGCCGCCTGGCCGGCACTGCTGAATGCGGCCACCAGGGCCAGCGGGAGAAGCTGTTTTACAAGACGCATATCGACACCCCTTTATTGGTTTTTTAGACGCTCAACAGCAGGAACTCACGCTCCCAGGAACTGATCACCCGCTTGAAATTCTCGTGCTCGGCGCGTTTGACCGCGACGTAGCCGCGCACGAATTTATCGCCCAGGTACTGCTTGACCGTGTCGCAGTCCTCCATGCGTGCCAGCGCATCTTCGAGGGTGAACGGCAGGCGCAGGTTGCGACGCTCGTAGGCGCGGCCTTCCACTGGTGCGCTGGGTTCGATCTGCTCGACCATGCCCAGGTAGCCACACAGCAGACTAGCCGCGATCGCCAGGTACGGATTGGCATCTGCGCCGGGCAGGCGGTTTTCCACGCGCATGGCGTCGGGGCTGGAGGTCGGCACGCGCAGGCCGACGGTGCGGTTTTCTTCGCCCCACTCGACGTTGACCGGCGCCGAAGTGTCAGGCAGGAAGCGGCGAAACGAGTTCACGTTGGGCGCGAACATCGGCAGCAGCTTGGGGATGTACTTCTGCAGGCCGCCGATATGGTGCAGGAACAACTGGCTCTTGTTGCCCTCGGCATCGACGAACACCGGTTTGCCGGTGGCGATCTCCACCACGCTCTGGTGCAGGTGCATGGCGCTGCCCGGCTCGTCGGCCACCGGCTTGGCCATGAAGGTCGCGGCCACGTTGTGCTTGAGCGCGGCCTCGCGCAGGGTGCGCTTGAACACGGTGATCTGGTCGGCCAGGTCGAGAGCGTCGCCATGGCGGAAGTTGATTTCCATCTGCGCCGGGCCGTCTTCGTGGATCAGCGTATCAAGGTCCAGGCCCTGGGCTTCGCACCAGTCGTAGACGTCCTCGAACAGCGGGTCGAATTCGTTGGCGGCGTCGATGGAGAACGACTGGCGGCCGGTCTCGGCGCGGCCGGAGCGGCCCACCGGGGTTTTCAGCGGCAAGTCCGGGTCTTCGCAGCGCTGGGTCAGGTAGAACTCCATTTCCGGCGCAACAATCGGCTGCCAGCCCTTGTCGGTGTAGAGCTGCAGGACTTTCTTCAGCACATTGCGTGGCGACAGCTCGATGGGGTTGCCCAGTTTGTCGAAGGTGTCGTGGATCACGATTGCGGTGGGCTCGATGGCCCACGGCACGACGTAGGTGGCGTGTGAGACCGGGCGGCAAACCATGTCGATATCGGCGGGGTCGAGCAGGTCGTAGTAGATCTCGTCGTCGACAAAGTCCCCGGTTACCGTTTGCAGCAGCACACTTTCCGGCAGGCGCATGCCTCGCTCATGCAGGAACTTGTTGGTGGGCGCAATCTTGCCGCGTGCGATGCCAGTCAAATCACTGATCACGCATTCGACTTCGGTAATCTTGTGTTCTTTCAGCCAGGCGGACAGCTGATCGAAGGGGGCGTTCATAAAGACCTCGGCATGGGTTGGGTGCATGCGCCGGCTTGTACTCCTGGCGCATTGAGGTCTATCTTGAGGCCGCCGCGCCCCGGCATCTATCCACTTTGCACGCACCACAACGCACCAATAGAGTGCGCCCAGGCTCCCCATGACACAGGCAACCGCTTTGCGCGTACAGGCCTTCACCACCGGTGATGTGGCCGCTCAATGCAGTGCGACACCCGGCTGGGTGCAGCAGTACCAGCAGATGTCCCCGGGGCATTTCGCCGGGCGCATCCGTTACCTCGACCTGCAAGGCGTGGAGGTGTACGAAGAGTGCATGAACACCCGCGTGGAGCAGCATTTCAATGCGCCAGCGGGCTCCCTGGCATTCTGTTTCGACGGTAGCGACAACGCGCTGTACCTGCTCAATGGCGAGAGCCGCAACACCTGGATCACCCCGGAAAACTACCGTGAAGTGGCAGTGGTGTTCGGCCCGCAGTTCGTGCAGCGCCATGGCTTGGAGGTGGCGAAGCTGGAAGGTTTGTTCATGGCGCCGCTGACCGGCCAGCAGAACGCGTTGTTCGCCCGTTGGCTGAGTGGCACGCTGACACGCTTGCCCACGGTCAGCGACCCCGCCGCGCTCATCCAGCAACTGCTCGACGATTGCCTGTTCATCCTCGACAACGCCTGCGTGTGCCTGGACCGCAGTTCCTTGCAGCGCCGCAACGAAGAACGCCGGCTGATGGCACGCATCGGCGAATGGGCGGCGGACGCGCCGGACGAGACCGTCAACCTGCTGGAACTGGCGCAGATTGCCGGGGTGCCGTTGCGCCAATTGCAGCAGGGCTTCAAGACCTACACCGGGATGAGCCCGGCGCAGTGGTTGCGCTTGCGCAGGTTGAATGGGGCGCGGCGTGAGCTGCTCAATTCAACCGGGACCACCGTGGCCGAGGTGGCGATGAACTGGTCGTTCTGGCATTTGGGGCGGTTTTCCAATAGCTACCGGGCGTTGTTCAAGGAGTTGCCCAGCGAGACCCTCAAACACCGGCATGCCTCCTGTCAAAACGCCGCCCTTGCCTGTGATGACAGGCAAGGGCCATGGACGTCCCCCTAGTCCTCGGCGATATTCTTCGCCGCTAATGTCAACGCATCGATTTTCAAAAGTGGCAGGCGATTGGTGCCCGTACCAGAGAAAACCGTCAGCCCGAAAATGAAGCCCGCCGCCCTGTCCCTTACAGGTTGCGCCGTCTGGAACCACTGCTGGTTGGCGTTCCCCACTTGCGCAATGAACGGCGGATGCACCTCACCCGCCGTCAAGGTCGGCGCCAGCAAGCTCACGGGAATGACCGTTGGCGGCACATTGTTTTTGTCCCCGTCTGGCACCAGGTTGTAGGCGTAACTGCTCTGTAGGCCAAGCAGCACGGGGAGTGCCGTGTCCGCGCGCAGGGTCGGCGCCAGCAGCCCGGCAAAGAACCCGTCCAGCCACTGTGTAACGGTTTGAGGGTGAGGGGCTTGGCGGTCCAGGGCATAGCGTGGGATTTGCAGCAGCGGCACCATGGCATCCGCGAAACGTGAGACGGCTGACGCGAACTCGAAGGCCGGCGTGGTCTGCACCGCAGGGTCAGGCGCCAGATGACGGTTGCGCGTGACCTGGATCGATGCCCAGCCATTCTGCAAGGCGAACAGGTCCAGGTCGGCGAACTCCACCGCGCGCTCGGTAGTAAGCCGTGCAGTCTCATAAGGCAAGACCGCTGGCAGCGAAGGGTCCTTGGCATCCTTACGCAGTTCATAGCGCCACGTAACGGCGCCCGTGGCGGGGTCGAAGCTGACCTGTTCGGGGGCGTAGTTGTCCGGATCTATCAACACCTTCGCCGCCGGCAGAAAGTTGCTGGATGGCTGTTCATACTGCGTGAAGGCCTGTGGCAGGACCTGCACCTGCGCGGCTTCAGTCAGTCCATCTGGCACCAGGCGAATCTCGAAGGTGTACTCAACCTTGTAGTCCGCCGCCAATACTCGCGCGGCCATCGACTGGGATGCGGCCCATGCAGCAAACGCCTCGGCCACGCCCGAAACCACCGTATCCAGTGCGTCCACGGCGTCGCGGGCACGCTCGACATTCGGGTTGCCGACCACCGTTTTGCCGTCGATAGGACGCAAGAAAGTTTCGAGGTCTCGATTCACCGCAGGGTAGATGGCGACGAACTGTGCCAGGGCCATGTAAAGCTGCTCGGTAGGTGACGGTGTGCCCCGCAGCATTTGACCATCGGCATCGGAGTTGAACACCACATTGGCGATCACCGAATCCTGGGCGGCCTGCTGTTGAAGGTAGCTGAAACGGTAGGTCCAGCTTTTCAGCTCAGCGGGGGTGGCTGTCAAGGGGTCGACCACACTGGAACGGCCTGTCTGCGCCACCACGGTTGCGGGTACCGGCAGCGCGCGCAAGGCGACCGGGATGGCAAAGCGCGTGCCCGTCGCGGGCTTGATCGCTTCGCTATAAGGCCCGGTCAGGAAGGTCACCCAGCGCGACTGCTGGTAGTTCTCGATACCGGACACACCGTGGATATCATGCTCAACATGAGTGAGCGCGTACGCCAGGTCCAATTGAACGTAGGCTTCGCTCTCGGCCGACCGCGAATTCACCAGGAACGCCAGCGAACTGACGTCGGCCCCCGCAACCAGCGGAATCTTCGCCGTGGACAGCGCAAAGTTATCGTTGGACAGCGCACTGGTGTTGCCCAGATCCCCCGTCGGCTGCCCGAACAGTCGCGGCGCAATCACACCACTGGGCAGTGCCGGGCCGTATTGGGCGTTGGTCACGGGGAACACGGCTACGCAGGTGAGACTATTGGCATTGCTCAAGCGCCGCAGCAAGGCCTGCTCCAACTTGTCCACTGCTGCAGGCTTGAGGTCACCCGCCGATTGCTTGAGAACCGGGGTCGCCGTCGAGGCAATCGCACTGGCCAGCACTTTCTTGGACTGCAATAGCCGATAGAGATAACCGGCCTTGGGGTCCTTCGCCCCGCTGGGGTTCTCGCTCAGGCCCAGCAAACGGTCGAGCTGGAACATTGGCGTCGCATAGGTTGCACCCAGGGTGTCATCAATCGCGGCCAGGCACTCGGCCAGCCACACATTCGGGTCAGCATTCGTGAAGGTGGTGGGTATGGCCGTTCCCGCCGGATAAGGCTGGCCACTCTGGTATTGATCCACGTCCACTTGCAGGGTCTGCAGGCGGCTGGCGATGGGCAATGGCGCGAAATAACATGGGGCATTGCCGATCTGGAAACCGATCCCCTGAGGCGCGTTGCCAGTGCGCTTGGCCATGCGTACGGCCCAGACGGTCGGGGTACGTGCATCATTGGGTGTGGCGGGGTCTGCAGAACTGGTACCCAGGCGCATCTGCCAATCAGCCGTGACGAAGACTTTTTCGAAATCGACGGCGAATTGACGCAGAGCGATCGGGTACGCCGGGGCATCCACCGGGTTGTCATTATCCGGCGCAGTTTTATCCAGACTGGCGTCGACCGGTATCGTCGACACCACCGCCCTCCCGTCTCGCAGTGCCCGTAATGCAGGCGCCACCAAGTCGGCCTGGCGACTCAGGCGCAGGGCCAGGTCCAGACGAATGATGTCGCTGCCTCGGGTCAGGGTGCTGATGTCCACCGGTATTGACACGTCCGCTGGCTGCGGCGGCGTGGCAACGCTGCCAACCGCACGGGCAGCCAGGTAAACAACGGCTTGGTTGACGTAATCGAGAATCGCCCCCCGCGCGGCGTCAGGCAACGGCTGTTCAGGCGTTGCCAGCAGCGAGTTGACCAACGACATGGACACTGCCGGCCCTGCAAGCCCCTCGACCCCAAGCCCGTCATAGTTCTGGTTGAGCTGGAAGTAGATCAACCGGAATCGGGCCAGGTCTGCCTCGGCATTGCGCTGCCAGACCGGCAACACGTCACCGAAGCGGACCGTGTTGAGATAAGCCTTGGCATTCGTGGCCTTCGGTTCGTACGGTGTGTGATCGAACGCCAGCACAATGTTCAGCACCGGCGCACCGGCCGCGCCTTTGTAGCGGTAGCCACGGGTCGTACTCGGCCAGGCATCCAAAGGTATCAGCCGATCGCTGTACATGAGGGCCATAGGCACATTGCCAAAGGGCTGCGGATCGCCAACGGCAGGGTCACTGAACGGGCTGGGCGTCCGGTTGCCGAACAGGTCCTGCCAATCCACCTGCAACTGTACAAGCGTACCAATCCCCACGTAGGGATTACTTTCAGGGGCAGGCAAGCCGGGCAATGGCGACGTCGGTGCAGGATTGATCAAGGCCAACGCGCCAAACCCCAGGGCCTGGCTGTACAGATACGGGCTCTCTTCGGCGGCGGCGACAAACCCACTACCGCTTTTGCGCACCCTGCCCTGCGCCGGCGTTGTCGGCACATCTTTTGGCCCGAACGCCGCGCTCTCCACGCTGGGTTTGAAGAACCGTGTGGCAACGATGCGTGCCGAGAGCAGTTGATACAGCTGAAGCAAGGTGGCACGGGTGTACGCGTCAATTTCAGCCTGGGTGGGGTTTGCCCCCAGCGTAACCGGAGGCAAACCGCGCTCACGCTCCAGCGTCAGCGCTGCATTGGTCAGGCCCAGGTTGGGTGTGGCGTCCAGCGCGACCGGATTGATCGTCACGGTGGTCTGGGCGAACAGCCCACCGACCTCCCGTGCACCGAAGGCGAGCGCCGCAAGGTCTGCCTGGTAATACTCGGCCATTGTGGACAGGGTATTGCCTGGTCCATCCGCCCCGACCGTATAAGTGAACGGCGGAACCCTGAATACAGCCTGCGGCTCCACCGCGACGCCGAGGTTGAACTGTTTGATGGCATCGACAGTGACCGGTGGCGTCACACCGACCGAGTAGTAGGCGGCCATGGCCGCGATGGGGTCTTTACCGTTACCGACATCCCCAGGCAGCAGTTGATGATAGAGGCCCGAGACAGGGATCGACTTGCCAGGCACTAATGGCGCATCGGCGTTGCTGCCGGCCAGGCCGGCGATATCGATAGCGTAGGCATCGCTGATCCCGGCAATGCTGGCATCGGCGGCCAGCGCCAGACTGGCCGTTGGGGCGTCGACACCACAGAGCTGTACCACCGACGACTGCGGATCAATCGCCGCGGTGGTCAACAACGCGTTGATCCCGTTGAAGATCCGCTGCCCTTTGGCCAGCACCGCATCCCGGCGCAAGGTCACCACCAGGGTCAACGTGCCAATCCCACTCTCGTCGAACAATGCCGGCGGTAAACCGGTTCCCTCAGCCAGCAACTGATAGAACAAATAGCTGCCACCGGAATTGACCGTCGACAACTCCCACAGCAACTTGATGAACTCCGCGGGTGTGTTGGCAATGCCGCTGGGCGGTTCGGCCTTGGCAAATACGTCCACCTTCAGTGATTGTGGCGGGTTGGTCTCGGTCGACAGGTTCGATTGCACGATGAACGACAAGAACTCACTGTCGGCGCGACCGGTCAAACCGTTGGCACCGTTATTCACGTCGCCATACAGCAGGAACAACCCACTGGCGAGGTGCTCCCCCTCGCTCGCCATCGCCGTCAACCAACGCTCGAGCAGCACCGCCTGGGCGGGGTTGGGGCCGATGATCTCATAGGCGAACTTCGCCAGGGAACGTGCAGCCGAACCCGGGTTGCCGGGGCCGGGTGGCACCACGTCATTGGCGTTCGGCTGCTCGGGTGCAAGGTCCGCATCCTGGGCCAATTGCTTGATGCGAAATTCAATGCGGGTGGCAAATGTGCAGTCCTCGACATCACTGTAGGTCGTCAGAGAAGTGGCGGGATTGCTGATGCCGACGGACGCGGACAACACCGGCATATACGGCATGAGCGCCGAGGTGGACGCGATCCGGGAAGCCAGGGCAGCCTGTTTCGTTTCTATGGTCGTCAGCAAGGCGCTGGAAAGGTCGAACAGCAATGGCTTGACCTGGGGAGTGGCACTCGCATCACCCAACACCTTGCCCTGCGGCCGGCTCACGGCGACCAGATTGGCCATGTCCGACGTGAGCCAGGTCACTGCGTTGCCCACATTGTAGTGAGTCGGGGCCACCGTCATGAGCGGCTCTGCGATCAACTTCTCGACCTGCGGCCGGTAACCGTTCTGTTGCCCACAAGCCACGACCTTGCTGAGCAACGAGGTCTGCAGGTCAATATCGAAGGTCAGGCTCGCACCACTGCCCAGCGTGAACCAGGCGTGGGCCGGATCATCCGGACGCGTCAGCGTGACGGGGTAGGTCCCCGTACGGACCGCCAACGGGAACTGCTGGCCGGTCAACTGGTAGATACCATAACCGGCCTGGGCAGACGCCCAATGAGGCGCGCCGTAAAGGAACCCGTTGGCTGGAATATTCAAGCCTGGCGCCACCGGCAAACGCATACCGTGCAACATGTAGCGTGCCGCCGTCCCGGCCGTCTGGGCAAGCGTACCGGTAGCCAGAACCGCTTGCCACAGGCTGTCCTGGGGTAGAACCACCAACCCCGGTACGGCGAAACGCAGGCCTGCATCGACCTTGAACAGGCCTGGGAGTGCAAGATTGGCGGCCGTCAGGAAACTGTCCAGTGGTACTCGCAATGCATCAATGACCGACGCGATGGTATCGCCAGCGGCAGTCGTCACCACCACATGGGGAATGGTCAGCACCACCGAGGCACGCAGCAAGCCGACCATGCCGTACAGCGTCGACTCAGTCGCCAGTTGTTCGAGGGTGAGGCCGAAGGCCCTGGCGATGCTGTTGAAATCATCGCCGACTTGCGTGGTGTACTGCTCGGCCTTGCCACCGACGATTAACGTGATCAGCACTGGCGCCGCGATCAAGTTGCTTTGGGCCTGATTGGCGAGGATCAACGCCGCCGGGGTGGTACTGTCAGGCGTCAGCGGGTCTGCGTAGCGTGCCGCGATGGCGGCCAGGGTGTCCGCGGCTTGCACCATGTATGCGATGTTGGCGATATCGAGCTTGAGCCCTGTATTGAGCGGATAGTTCAAGTTAGCCTGCGCAAGCGGGGTCGCCTTCAACTGGCCGTCGAGCAAACCATTGGCCCAATCGAGGATGGATTGCAGGCTGGTGGTCGCAACCAATGGAAACGGATAATCGTCAAACCCATCGAGGGCGCTCTGCACCAGTTGGCGCGCCAGCAGGATGAAATAATCGCTGAACACAGAGGCGGCCAGCGGTTCACTGGCATCCAGCAGCGCCGTACGCGCACGAGGTGGTGCGGTTTCATCGCTGACGTGAGCGGCCACCGAATTGAACATTGCCCGCAGCTCCGCCTGGTAAGCGGGGGTTGCCGTGACGTAGTTGTCGTAGTTGACCGTGACCGAGGCACTGTCACTGTTGGGGTCCGGAACCTCCATGCTGAGGAAGCTGACCGCTGGAAAAATGGTTGATCCGGCGTCCAGTTCCGCCTGTCGCTGAGCCGTCAGGCTGGCTTGGGCCGCCGACACAGTCACGGAGAAGTTGGCGGCGAGGAAATCCAGCAGTTGCGTGGCGGTGAATGGCGCCTGGGCTGGATCGGACAATGCCTGCAAAATGCCTTCGAGCAGCGGCCGCGAGACATCGTTCGCGCCTGCCGAAGGCAACGCGAACAGGTTCGAACCGACTTTCGGAACCACACTCTCAATCAGCCAGGGCAGCAGTGCATGGCAGAGTTTGCCGAACGACGTCTGGTCGCCCACCCCGCCACCGTCGACCGTTGGTGCATCCATGGCAAACAGCAGCACCAGGGCGCCCTCCTGGCCGGCATACCCCGCGCCCTCGGCAGCCAGCACGGTGAACTGGGTGATGGCGGTAATCTCGATAGCCACCTTGTCGACACTGCGGTTACGCGACGTGAACAGTCGATGAGCCTGGGTGAAATCCAGTTGGAACGGTCGGGTTGTCACGCCATGCTCGTGCAAAGTACGAGGCAACGGCAGCGAACGTGATTCCGTCAGCGCCTTGCCTTGGGTGAAGGTCGGGGCGGCGAGCGTGTCCGAGCCATCCCAAGGTGCCTGGCTGTCGGAGCCGATGGTCAGTTGTTCGGTAATGCTGGCCGAGAACGACAGGCTGATCTTGATGGAGAACAGACCCAGATCGATCTTGATCGACACGCTGACGTTAACCGATGCCGATAATGTCAGCGGAATCTTGCGGAACGACTCATATTCGATCTTCAGGTAGACCACGACCGTCAAGTTGACATCGGCCTTGATGATGGCGAAATCAATCGAGCCATAAAGCTTGCCGATGATCCCGAACGTCCCGGCGATCTTGAAGTAATAGTCGCCCTGGACCTCATTGGCACTGCCGCTGTTGCCGATCTGGTAGGGGTGCCACGAGGCCAGTGTGCCTTCGATGATGCCGAACACCGTGATTGAGAAACCGGCCTTGAGAATCCCCTTGTCGATGTAGCGACCAATGCCCAACTGCGCACCGAAGCCAAAGACGATGACCGGATGGAATGTACCTCGGGTGGTCTTCGGCAAGTTGGGTGCCGTGGCATTGGACAGCTTGCCGAAATAAAAGCCCCCGGAGCCCAGGACCGGAACCCCGTAGATGATCGCCTGCACAGTAAAGGAGCGGGAAAAATCCATGTTGTAGGGGAAGCCGAAATCCACCAGGAAGTCGCCATTGGTATAGATTTGCAAGCCGATGACGGGCAACGTGACGGAAAATGCGCCGAAATCCAGGTTGCGCAGCACACTCGGCAAGGTGAACTCGATCTGGTAGCAACCGATATCATCGGTGACTTTCTTGTACAACACATCGATGGCCAGGCCTGCCAGCACTTTCATCTTGTCGCCGTTGAGCGCCAACCGCATGCCGTATAGATCCGGATCGTTGAACACCACCATGAAGTCGATGGCGTACTCCGCCGTATCGCCGATCCGCAACACCCCGAAATGCATCGCGCCCAACCAGTTGGAACTGCGACTGTAATAGGGCTGGCCGGGCGTTCTCTGGCCAGGGTCAAACGGCATACCCGGACCACTCGACGGCGGAACCGCCTCCAGGGCCTTGATCACGCCCTGGGTGGTCTTGAAGTCAGGTGCCCCCGCAATGGCAATACGTTGGCCCAGGGCCAGGAGCTTCAGATCGAAGTAGGCGTTGCCCTGCCCCGGCACCGTCGGCATGTCCTTGACATCCTGCCCACCCTGTTGTGGATTGAACAACGGCTGATCATTGAGCCCTGGCACCGTGGTTGAACCGTCAATGGCCAGCGTGACCTTGCCATCGGCCTGAAGAAACTGCAGGCCATTGATGGTGAGAAAGCCGAGATTGATCGGCGACGGCAAGGTGTACTTCGCCGTCACCCGGTTCTTGACGCCCGTGTTGAGGTCAATTTGAAGGGAAAACCCATTCAGCGAAATCGTATTGAGCACACTCCATGGGTCCGGCAAGGTGAAGTAAGGATCGCCCAACATGTCCATCAGTGCGGTGATCAGTGAGCCGACGGTCCAGCCCGTCAACGAAAATGCCACGACCTTTTTGCCAAAATCGTACTCGGCCCGAAAGCCCTTCCAACTCATCCACAAGGTACTGTTGCCCGCACCGGGCACGGCAGACGGAAACAACAGCGCGCCGTCAGGTGCCGTCGGCGCACCGAACCGGTAACCGATCTGGATCGCGCCAATAAAATCGATGTCGATGGTACCGATAGCGCTGCCTGCGAACTGCTCCCCGGCCTTGCGGTTACCGTCATAGTCCAGGCCGAGTTCGGCCAGGATATCCACCGGGATGTCCGGCGTCAGGTCGAACACCCAGCGGATGCGTGTCGATAGTGAATAAGCCGACTGGTTCGCCGGCTCGACAGCCAGGAAGCTATGCAAATCCAGGACTGCCGGGTGCGTCGGGGCACGCACCGGGCTGCGCCAGCCGTTGCGCGGATGGCGGCGATTCGGGGTGCGGGTATGGGGGCGACCGGCTTTAGCCCTGAGCAAGGACTTGGCAGTAACCGGGATACTCGCGTGAATCGCCAACGCTTCGACCGTCAGGGTTCCCGGCAGGAAATCGGGCAGGTTGTAGGCGAGGAAAAACTGCTCGATCACGTCCGACAGCACCAACGGCTGCGCCAACGCGGCATCCAGTGTCCAAACGGGCGTTTCAGCGGTACCGTCGTACACCACACTGACATCGGCGGCGAGCGGACCCACGATAATCTGCCCGACCATCGAGCCGGCATACACGCTTTTGCCGGGCTGGCCATCCGTGCGATTGGGCGTGTTGGCGGCCAGGTCAAACACCAGCCCCTCGATCTGGATCAACGGTTGCGGCTGACCGGAGGTATCTGTGTACTGTACGAACGGCACGCTGAGGGCGGCGTCCACCTGGAAGCCCAGGCCGTAGGATTTGCGACTTGGGCTGACCTTGACATAAATATCCGAAAAGTCGATGGCAACCCCTTCAGGCAAACCGATCGCTCCTCCGGTAATGCCATTGAGCACATCATCCAGGGACGCGCGACCTTCAAAGCTGCCGGCAAAATTCAGGTCCTGGTCGATGGTGACCTTGAACAGGCCCCCGGGCTTGCCGTCCTTGGTCTTGAACACCTCGGGAAACAGCTTGAAGGCCGCCATCAGCGAGCCATTGGTCTTGCGCTTTCTACTCTCCAGGGGATTGCTGATAAGCCAGGCCAGCGAAAACTCGTCCAACTGGAAGACCTGGTTGGAAGTGGGATCGGAAAACAGCACGATAGGCTGGCTCTGCACACTGCCAATGCGTGTGGACAGGCTGGTGATGGTCATCTTCGGTGCCAGTTGGCCAGAGATGGAAATGCCCTGCATCTGTACGCTCGCCAAGTACTCCTGCAGCACCGGCGGGATCAGGTTGAAGAAGCTTTCGCCCATCAGCTTGATCATCGCCGCCGGCGTGATGGGAGAACGGTCATCGAGGGCCAGCGCATTAAAGCGATAACGCTCGCCTGTCGGGCTGGCATCGGCCGATAGCGCCATGCCGACGGTGCTGCCATCGGCGCCATTCATCACCAGGTTGATGCCCAGGCCGTAGGACGACTGTTGGAAATACTGGGTTTTCGACGGTTCTCCCAACTCAGGGGAAGGCAGTTCACCTTCGGCGGTCGTGATCCTGAAGGTCAGGTGCGGATCGCTGACCTCTATGAAAAACAACGTCAAGTCGACCCCGGCGAGTGGCGCCCGCAGATTCATGTCCGGCAGCAGGATCGTCGCGTTGTCCACCTTGTCGAGCTCGATAGCGCCGCTGATCAGTACATTGGGTCCAACCGCCGGCAAACCGCTCAGTAACGGAAACAGCGCCGAAATAGCATCGGGAATCGAGGTCAGGCCATAGAGATTTTGCCCGGCGTCGAACATCAGCAACTGGGCATTCCAACCGAAGGGTTGGGGTGCGGAGGCAAAATAAAATCGCTGCTGGTCGAAGGCAATCAGCGTAAACGGCCAATTGTCCGGGCTCATCGCCGGGAACTGGTCCGAGAGCTGCCAGCCCGCGGGCACCACGTCGATCCCCAGCAGTGGCGTTTGCGCAGTGCCTGGGGTGCAATAGAGCGTGGCGCTGGTCGTATCGGCAGGCGCGTCGAGGAACGACAGCCCTACCCCCGTAATTTGGAAGCCCTGTTCATCGGCAGGGGTGACGGCGCCCCGGTCATAAGTGATCAATAGCCCTTCCTGCGTCAGCGGCAAACGGAATGCCGCGTTGATCAGGCTATTGAACCCTGACGGTGGCGCGACGCCTGCCATCATCCAAAAGTCGGCATTCACAGCAACCGGCCCGGCTGGGGCGGTCGCGAAGGCGTCACGCAGTTTCTGGACGGCTGGGTCTGTCACGGAACACCTCTCGGTACTTCAGGTTTTAGACGTCAAACAGGATTGGCACATGATCGCTGGTGGAGCGAATGCACCCATAGTTGCCCCATTGCCCGAACGAGGCCCGCCGAGGATCAGGCACAACCGGCGGCGGCGGAGGCGCAGGTGCCGGGATCACCAGAGGTGGTGCTTGATATTGATTGACTGTGCCCATTTGCATGCCGTAGCCGAAATAGCCGATGGGCATGTTGCCAACCCGTGCATGGTCGTCGTAGGGCGTGCCGACGACACTGTTGAGCATCGTGATGTGGGTGAGTGCCCCGCAAGGGTCAACGCCCCCCTGGACCGGGCCGAACCTGGCAAATATGTTATCGAGGCAGAAACTCTTCGGGTCGGTATAGCCATAGCCGGGATAGCAGTCCGCGTTGCTGCCCGTCCACCAATAAGTGGCCTCTGCGAGGGTTCTCATGTGGGTGGCAAAGAAACCACGGTAACCGGTGGGCGGACCTGGCACGGGGGGAGCGGGAGGGTCCGCCGGTTGCACAATACCGAGCTGGAAGCCGGTCGCTGCAAAGTCGGTATAGGCTTGGTCCTGAACCAGGTTGGGGTCCGTCAGATTGAAGTTGAAATCCCCCAGTACCAGCCGAACGTCATTCGTTGCCAAGACGGCTGGCCGGACCACCTCCGTGACGTTGGCGAGCTTGCCAAGGTAGGTGCGCGCACGATTGGGCCGCACCGGGCCGTGAATCGCGAACAGAGAAAAGGTGCGTCCGACTTGCGGCGGCTCAACGCCAAAATCCACCTCCGCCAGGGTTGCCAGACAAGGTGCCCGTTGAGGGCCGTCAAACACCACCGGTGCGCCTGCTGCATCACCACCGATGGTTTGGTAGTAGGTGTAGCCGGTCACCCGACTCGCCACACAAGACTCATTCATGCCGGCATTGGGCAGTCCATCGGGTATCGGGCGGTCCGGCAAGCACCCGTCATAGCCGTCGTAGGCCGGATTTTCGATAGGCGCTCCACCCGGGGCACGGGACGGCCCGACATTACCGCCGGGCCATAGCCAAGGCCCGGTAAAACAATAGCGACTGCTGTCGTAATAGATCGCGACACCCTCACAGCGCCCCGTCATCAGGGGTGGGATCAGCATCCAGGCCTCGTTATCGGTACTGGCCCTGATGTTCTCGAGAAGCAGGCGCACACCCGCCCCTGCGTTTCCGGTCACCAGGTCACCCGTGGCGGTATAGCCGCCCATGCCGACATTGACCTCTACCACGACGATGATGTCCGGGAATTCCTTGGGATCGTCACCTGGAGCCGTCGCATGCAGATTGTTCAGAATGAAGGTACTGCGATCTCCGGAAGCGGCACTGTTGGAAATATTGAAGGGGAGTAATACCCCGTCCATATCGGGATCGTCTATTTTCAACAGGTCGAACATCTCGATATTCCAGTACAAAATCCTGGTCATGACACATTCTCCGCACTGGCTTGGCCTTCATGCCCAAGCCTGGTTTCGTGCCCCTGGGGCACCACCTGTATGGCGCTCAGTTGGGTTTTCCGGTCCTCGACGTAGGCCGCATACCAGCCAAGGCTGCCGGTGCCGGCTGGATCGCCGAAGAGGAAAAAATTGATCGTAGCGCCGGGCGGCAATTTGACGATGCCCAGGAACGTCAACCCAACGTTGTTCAGACGCAAGGTGAACGAGTACTCCTCCCCGGTGACCTGCTCGCGTCGCAGCAACAGACTGTCGATCGACAACTTGAGCACGCCCTGAATAGAAAACAGCTTGGCGCCCGGTGCCGCACCCGGCAGTTGCAGCCCGGTAAAAACCGACGTCGTGGTGTCGCGTGAAAGCGAGGTCGGTGCCCACGCCAGGAGCATGCGCGAGCTGAACCCCGCCTGCGATACCAACCCGCCGGGAGACCCCATCGTGACGTTGTAGGTGACGCCAAACCAGGGGCCGGACAAGGCCTTCACCTTGGGTTCCACCCCCACCGGCAAGAAGCCGAAATCAATCGGACGCTTGTCTTCAGCGCCGACGATAAAGCCGTCGACCTGCAATGCCAGGTCCGTGAACAGACTGTGAGGGCGCGGCTGGCTGGCGCCCTGATCAAGCGCCAGTTTGTTGGCTTCGAACGCAAAGGTGACGGCGTTGGGCGCATCCACCGGCGAACTCATGGAGACATCCAGACCCGAGAAACTCAATCCGGCGGCGGCAGCCGTCGGCTCGCCAGCACCCTGTGCACCAAAGGACAGCAGGTCGATCTCGCGTGCCGCCTGGTCTTTGATTGCCACCGACAGCATCGCGAATTCCAGCGACCCGGACATCAGGAAGCGACTGCGTACAATCCCGTCGCCTCCCGGCTCGTCGCCACTGGACAACGTATTGAATACCACGCGTTGGAGCGCGACGCTGGGCAACACATTACTGTTGAGCAGAAAGCGCGTGGTTGCGTTCTGCTCAAACACATACACACCTGTTTCGCCTTGGCGCTGATAACTGCCCTTGAGCACCACGGCCTGCGCCGGTAGTTGACCCACGGCGCCATATGCCGAAACCACCGGTGACAGGAACAGTTGGTTGACCGTCAGTTGCACGTGGCTACGGAAGTCGACCAACGCGGCGTTGCGAAACAGGGTTTGCAGCTGTAGTACCTGGAAGCCAAACTCTGCGCTGCCCGCAATAGGCACAGGCATATCAGGGCTTCCTCCGGCCGCGACATTGGCCTTGTAGGCCGGCAGTTCATAGTCGATCAATCCGAACAGGCTGCTGGGTGTCTGCACGGTCACGCTGGTGCCGGAAACGTCTACGCGGCTGGCTGTCGCACCGAAATGGTGGGCACGAAACTGGGTGAAATCGATCCCCCCCACCAGGCCCTTGATCTGATCGGGGAACCCCGAGGGATCGACATCGGCGGCCAACACGATGAAGCCTTGCCAATCCGGGTCCTGCACGATCCTGGCAAAGTCCTGGTACAGGTCATTTCCATGGTCGGCCGCAGCGATGCCCGCCTCCAGATAACGCTGTAGATACGTCGACAACCCTGTGAGCGCCACCGAGGCGTTACCTGTATTGCCGGCCGACACTGAGAAAGTCCCCACGTCCACCCATTTGTTCGGGTTACGCAGCCGTTCCAGCAGTGTGCCGTCGCAATACTTCATGATCAGGATGTTGCTGTAGGAGGTACTGTTCAGCGAGTCGCCCACCGCCGCCGTCATCCGCCAGTCGGCAATCACTACATCGCGCTCGAAGGTGGCCGCATCAGCAGAAACCGGGGCCGATAAAACGGGTGCGCCGAGCTTGGTCGAGTTGACGACGACCGCCATCAGCTGGTTAGTCTGGAACAGGTTCTGCACCTCAGGTTTCAGCGCATTGAAGGCGAAATCCACACTGCCGGTAGCGGGCAGCTTGGCGATAGAACGCGCAACCACCACTCGGTGATAGAGGCTTTCCGGCGAGTCTTGCGAGGGCACTTCGACGTCGGCATACAGACCTTGCGGCGTCGTGGCCTGATGCGTGCTTGCTGAGACACCCGCGACCCTCAACCGACTGTTACGGGCGTTCTTCAACGCCGCCACGCGCGGCATGCCCAAAGCACCCAACCGGTCCTTGCGCACCGAGGAGAGAATCTGGCTCTCAAAAGCGGCAAGGTTTTCAATCGGTGTCGTGCCAATGCCCGCGTAAGGTACCAATGGCAACAACACCAGCGCGCCCGCGGCGTCACATTGTGAAATGGGCGAAGGTGTCGGCAACGGCGCCAGCAATGCCAGGCTACCGCTGCTCGCCCCGCAAGCCGGTGCATACAACGGGCTGCCTTCGGGTTGCGCCAGGTAGCAGGCGTGCCCCTCGGCGCCATTCAATACGGCTGCCCAGGCCGTGACATAAGTACTGTCCAGGCGTGGCTTGGGCTTACCGATATCCGGCGCATTCATGTTGGCCGGTGCGTAGGGAAAGACCGGTGCGTTGGCCGCTTGTCCGGGCACAAAACGCAAGCGATCGAAGGGCTGCGCCGACTGCCACGGCGTCATCAACACCCGCTCGCTGCCATACAGCCCGGGCATGAACTGCAACGCCGATTCACTGCTCACCGGGTTGGCCTCGGCCATGGCGTAGTCACCGGCCAAGGTCATGTACACCGCGTCCACAGGCGCCCCGGCGGGTGTCTTGGGCTGCAGCACCAAGGCGCTGCACCAGGCTGACGGTTGCCCATCAGCGTCCAGCCCATTCAGGGGAATCAGCACGATGGGCCGACCGGTCGGGGTGCGATACCAACTCGGCAATGCATCGGCGCCGGTCAATGCAAACTGGGTACGCAGGATACCGGGGGGCAACGCCACGGTCTGGCTGTTGAACAGGTTGAGCGGGTCGACCGTGCCGGTATACGACAACGTGGCCTTGGCAGGCCCGGAAACAATCACCGGATAGACCTGCCGTTTCAGGCCGTCGGTCGCACGGTGGAGGTAGTGAAAGCCGGTTTCGAAGCCATTGAGCGTGTTGTGTTCGCCGGAGCGCAAAAGCGTTCCCGCAACAATAAAAGCCCCCGCGTAAGCGCCCACGAATGGCAGGTACGAATCGCCGTCCACCGAAGGCGTACTGGCCGCGCCTTCCATAAGGAAATCGATTTGGCCAGCACCATTGGCGCGAAACACCAGACCTCGCGCATCGACGCCAAGTACCGTCTGGGCCGGCACGGAAAAGGTCAACTGGCCAGCGTGCAGGTTGAAATCGCTGGCCGTAGAGACGGTGCCGCCACCGCCCTGGGAAAAGGTAATCGCACACTGAGCGGGATCGTCGCCAAATACCGGCCCGTTGGCATCCGGCAGCCACAGACAGGCATAACCCAGGAATGGGTCATTGAAGTTGTCCGCCAGCCACGCCTTGATCTTCAAGGCATAGTCAGTCGCCGCCTGTTCGTCAGCGAAGGTCGGCGCCGAGGGCGCGAACAGATAATAACCACTGGTAAAACTCGCTTCGAACGACAGGCTCGGCGGCGGGTCAGCACCTTGCCAGACAAAGCCGACCCACCCCACAGCCCCCGAAAACGCGTCGAGTTCATAGAGTGAACTTGCGAAATACCGATTGAAAAACGGCGCGTTGGTGTTCATCACAAGATCCTGGTTCTGGGCAACGCATTCAGGCGCCCGGCAATTGCCAGTTGGCGACCGACGAAGAGACTTGCGTTGGCGGGGTGGTGGATGAAGAAAATGTCGCCTGTAGCCATAACCAGCCGGTGCTGATCGTTGTGGGGATGAACAGGGAGACCTGTGCGGCGGGCAATATCTTGATGTCGCCCGACTCGATCGCATCGGGGAAAATCTGCAACGGCGCAAATTGCGTGGCTTCGGTCTGCGTCATCAAGGTGGAACCTGCGTAGAAGGCAAAGCCGGCGATATTCGCCGCCGCCCCCCGCACGGTTGTCAACGTGCTCAGTTCGCTGGTCAACATCACTCGATACTCGCCCACCACGGGCTCTATCGTGGCCGGCCAGTCGCACACCATGCCCCGTAGCGGGTAAGCGGTTGCGGCCTGAGTAGCGATGACATCCGCCGTCACCGAAGCGTAGCCTTGGGTGCCTTGCAAATTCAGCGTCAGGGTGCCCTTGGCAGTGCTGTCGGCCAAGGCAATGTCCAAGGTCAGCACCGGCTCGAGAAAACACAGCAACTGTTTGGCCAACAACGTGCCCAGCAGCGTGGCGCCGACCACCGCCTGCCCCCGGGAAGCATCGGCCTGGACGCTGATGGACAGCGGCCCGACCTGGACGTGGACGGGAGGCACATCGGTAAACAGTTTGAGTATTTCTTCGGAACCCAGGGGTTTGCTGATCACTGCGGACGCTGGCAGAAGTATCGGTGAAGACCCCTCTGGCGGAGGTAAGGCAGGCATATGCAGGTCTCCCTGACCGTGAAGCGGCAGCACGCATCGCGTCTCTCCCTGTCATCCTTGACTCATGGGGCTAACAGCGTGAACCCACTGCCGACACACGGCCATGACGGCCGTGCCCGACAGTTCTGGATCAGGAACTAAGTGGCCACTGCGCCACCTGCGCATTGAAGGGAATGCCGCCTGGGTTGTTCGGTGTGATCAACGTCAAAGCCGCCGTCATGCTGCCCGGTTGAGTCACGGTCGGAATTTGCAGGGTGAATGTGCCGCCAGCCTTGATGGTCACCGACCCAATGATCAGATTGGACCCGATAGTCGCGGTCGGTTCAGCCTGGGTCATCGTCGCGTTCCACACCTGCTGGCTGCCATTCATGATCGTGACCGTCGCATTCTGACGAGCATCGCCGCTCACCTCCGTGACGATGCTGATCGTCGAGGTCAAGACGTAGGTGATTTTCAGATTGGCCGCGGCAAAGGCGGCGACGGAGAATTCGTCCAGCTTTTGATGAGAAGTCATTGCAGTTCCTTTTGCGAGCAGAGTGAGTGAAAAGAAAAAGACATGCTCCGAGGTTTGACCATCGCTTAGCGATCAGCAAATGGCTGGTAGCTCCGTCCTCTGCGACATCCTTTTCTGACGAGGAAACGCTCCTCGAGCCGAGAGACTAGACCCCCATGGGAAATCCACAAGCCGCAGACGTGGATTGAATTCGCATCAAAAGCTATGTTTTTATTTCCTTTATTGGCATCAAATAGCCACCACCTTTCAGACTTGTAAAAACTGGCCGATATGCCTAGCTTATGCGCCCCCCCGCCCGCGCTTTAAGGCCCTGCCCCCATGGTTTTGCGTTTTCGTCCCATCGTCACCTCACGTCTCGCCCTCGGTTTGCTGATCAGCGGCGGCATCGGTCACACCCTGGCGGCGGACCTTGAACTGCCGGCAGTGAAGGTCCAGGGCCAGGATGAATCCGGCTACCGCAGCGAAACCGCTTCGGTGGGCGGCTTCGATGAGGCAGCGCTGCTCGACACCCCGGCCTCGATCACCGTGATCAACGCCGCACTGATCAAGGACCAGCAAGCGCGCCTGCTCAGTGAAGTGCTGCGCAACGATGCCTCGGTGGGCGACAGCTATGCGCCCATCGGTTACTACGAGAACTTCGTGGTGCGCGGTTTTTCGCTGAATGCGGCGAGCAGCTACAAGATCAACGGGCGCACCATCACCGGCGAGCAGAATGTCGCGCTGGAGAACAAGCAGCAGGTCGAAGTGCTCAAGGGCCTGGCCGGCCTGCAAAGCGGGATTTCCGAGCCCAGCGGTGTGATCAACTACGTGACCAAGCGCCCGGAAGACGTGCGCTCGGTGACCGTCTCCACCGACGATCGTGGCAGCGGTTACGTCGCCACCGACGTCGGCGGCTGGTTCGGCAGCGAGCAACAATTCGGCCTGCGCGCCAACGTGGCCCACGAAGACCTTAACTCCTACGTGGAACACGCCAACGGCCAGCGCGATTTCGTGTCCCTGGCCTTCGACTGGAACATCAGCCCCGACGCCGTGTTGCAACTGGACGCCGAATACCAGAACAAGCAGCAACGCTCGGTGCCGGGCTACCAGTTGCTGGGCGGCACCGAGGTGCCACACGGTGCCTCGCCGAAAAAACTGCTGGGGCATCAGAGCGGGTCCAGGCAGGTGGGCATTGATTCGCTGAACCTCAACGGCAAGTTTGAATACCGTTTCAGCGACCAGTGGAAAGGCAGCGTCAGTGCGGCGCGCAGCAAGGTGGTGATCGACGATTACAGCTCGTTTGCCTATGGTTGCTTCTATGTGACCGATTGCGGCACCGCCTTCTTCAGCCCCACCGGCGACTACGACGTCTACGACTACCGCAGCCCCGACGACACCCGCCGCGACGACGAAGTGCAGGCCGCCATGACCGGGCTGTTCAACACGGGCAGCCTGGGCCATGAACTGACGTTTGGCACCAGCGCCTTTCGCCGGGTAGTCGACAAGCGCAAGTCGGTCAACGAATACATCGGCAGCACCAACATTAACGCCGACGCTCCAACCTTCACCCCCACCGACAAGCCGCTGAACGACAGCCATCGTAACCTCGACAGTCGCCAGTACGGCCTGTTCGTCACCGACCGCATCCGCCTCAACGAGCAATGGCAAACCATCCTCGGTGGCCGCGAAGTGCGCCTGGACGAAAAAGCCTTCGACGGCACCTCTGGCGACCAGGTACGCCACACCCAGCAATACGTGTTCCTGCCCCAGGCCTCGTTGATCTACAAGCCGGTCGAAAATATCTCGCTCTACACCAGCTACAGCAAAGGCCTTTCCCTGGGCGGTCAGGCGCCGTGGACCACCAGAAACGCCGACGAAACCCTCGCCCCCACCACCTCACGCCAAATCGAAGCCGGGGTGAAATACGACTGGCGCCGCATCAGCTTCGCCGCCGCCGTGTTCCAGACCCGCCAGGCCTACCAGTACGCCAAGCCGGATGGCACTGGCCAATTCGACTACGTGCAACAGGGCGAGCAAAAGAACACCGGGCTGGAACTGTCGGCCAACGGCTGGGCCACCGAGCGCCTGCAGATCGCAACCAGCGTCGCGGCGATTCGCGCACGGGTCACCGGCAGCGGCACGCCGGACTACGAAGGCCACCAGGCGATCAACGTGCCCAAGCTGCGCGCCAGTGTGTATGCCGATTATGCGTTGCCGTGGGTGAACGGCCTGGCGGTATTGGGCGGCGTGCAATACAGCGCCAAGAAGTACGCCAACCGCAGCGGCAATGTGGAAGTGGGGGACTACGCGGTGGTGAATGTGGGCAGCCGCTACACCACCCGAGTGGACGGCTATGAAACGGTGTTCCGCCTGAGCGTCGACAACCTGTTCGACAAGCGCTACTGGCGCGACGCGGGCGAGTACATGGGCGATGACTACCTGTTCCAGGGCGCGCCAATGACGGCGCGCCTGAGTGCTTCGGTCAACTTCTGAAGCCCCGCGCCGCCGCTAGCCACAATGCCACCAGGCCGCAGGTCAACAGGCTCCAGCCCAGGTCCTGTGCCCAGGCGACCAGGGTAAGCCCAGCGCCAATCACCAGGTAATAGAGCAAGCCAAATACCGCAGCGGCGGTGCCCAGGCGGTCCTGATAAGCCACCAGCGCGACCCCCAGTACATTGGGGATCGCCATGCCAAATGCCAGCACTACCAGCAGCATAGGCCATACGAACAGCCAACTGTGCTGCAGCATCAGAACTGACAGGCCGCCCAGCAGTGCCAGCCCGGCGGCGGCCAACACCAACTGATCGCCATTCAGGCCACGCTTGAGCAAGGCTTTGTTCAGCCACGCCCCGAGTGCTGATCCAAGCGCCAGCAACACACCGCTGTAGCCGAATTCGGCAGCGGAAAAACCCAGCCGCGCGAAGATAAACGGCCCCACGCTGTAGTAGCCAAACAGCGCAATATTGAACGCCGCCACCAGGCCAACGGAACGCCATACCCCGGCGTCCCTGAGCATCAAGCCCACGGTCTCGCCCAGCGGTGACCTCGGCAAGAACGCTGGCCGCGTCTCGGGCAAGGCCCACAGGCAAGCGCTCCACAATATCGCTGCCATCAGCAGCAAGCCCGCGAGCACGCCACGATAGCCGAAGGCCTGGACCAACGTCGCACCAGTGAACAGGCCAATTGCCGGGCTGGCGGCCAAGGCAATGCCCATTATGGAAAACACCTGGGCCAACTGCGCGCCCTGGAAGCGGTCGCGCAACAGCGTCTGCGTGGCTACCGAACCGACTGCCGCACCAAAGGCCGCGATGGCCTGGGCCAACAACAAGCCGTTGAAGGTGCTCACACTCAAGGCCAGCAGCATGGCGGCGACATACAACCCCAGCCCGGCCAACATCACCGGGCGCCGACCCCAGCCATCACACAACCGGCCCCACACCACCACGCCGAATGCAAACGCCAGGGAGTATACCGACAGGGCCTGCCCGGCCCGTTCAGGACCGACTGCGAAAGCCTCGCCGATATTACCCAGCGCCGGGCTGTAGAGGGTTTGGGCCAGTTGCGGGAACATCAGCAGCGCCACGGCCAGCACCAGCAAGTATTTAGATGACATGGAAAGATCCTTCACGAGAACACAGCGTGAGGATTCTAAGCAGCGCGGCCTGGGGTATTATCCAGACTTTGACAAATTACCCATGAAATCGGACAAACCATGGCCTGGCTCGCTGCCGACGCATCCTTCGACCCGGACCAGTACCCGGCGCCCGTCATTGGCATTGCCGCCCTGCTCGGCGACCACGACTCCGGCCTGCACCAGCACCAGCGCGGTCAACTGCTGTTTACCCAGCAAGGCTGCACCCGCATTACCCTGGACAACCAACTGTGTCTGCTGCCACCGACCCGGGCGGCATGGATACCTTGCGGCGTGTATCACCGGGCGATGATGAGCAAGACCGTCGATTACCGCTCGCTGTATGTAAGCCCGGCGGTCGCAGCACAGTTGCCGACACAGGTGCGGGTGATCGAAGTGAGCGGCTTGTTGCGGGCCGTGTTGGAACCGATGGCCATGGCCCCTTTCGAGACCCATTGGCACACAGGCCGATATGCCCATTTGTTGGCGTTGTGCCTGGAAGAAATTCAGGCCGCGGCCGAGCAACCGCTGCTCCTGCCATTGCCACGGGACAAGCGTCTGGCGCCATTGCTGGCCAATCTGGAGCGATTGCCGCCCACGCTGCAAGACCTGGAAAAGCAGATCGGCGCAAGCGCCAAGACCATCGGCCGGATCTTCCTGCGAGAAACCGGCCTGGGGTATCAGCAATGGCGCCAGCAGTGGCGCTTGATGCGCGTCATCGAGTTGCTCGCCACCGGGCGCAGCCTCGGTTACTGCGCCTTTGAACTGGGGTTTGCCAGCGACAGCGCGTTGATCGCCTTCTTCAAGGGCATGACCGGCACCACGCCACGCGGCTATTTCAAATCAGGTTGAGACCTTATTTGGGCATCTTGCGGAAACCCACGGCCAGGCGGTTCCAGCTGTTGATGGTGGCGATCGCCACACTCAGATCGACCTGCTCCTTGGGGCTGAACTCGGCGGCCAGTGCGTTGAAGTCTTCATCCGGCGCGTGGGTATGGCTGATCAGGGTCAGGCTTTCGGCCCAGGCCAGTGCGGCGCGTTCACGCGGGGTGAAGAACGGCGTTTCGCGCCAGGCCGACACGGTGTACAGGCGGCGTTCGGTCTCGCCGCCTTTGCGGGCGTCGGCGGTGTGCATGTCGAGGCAGAAGGCACAGCCGTTGATCTGCGAGACGCGCAGGCGTATCAGTTCCAGCAACGGTAGTTCGATGGACAGTTTGCCGACGGCGGCTTCCAGCGCGAGCATGGCTTTCATGGCGTCTGGGGAGGCGGTGTAGAAATCGGTACGGGGTTGCATGGTGATGCTCCAAGGCGGTGGGGATTGATGGCTAGGTTAGTCATCGGGCCTTGGGGGAGGAATAGCCAATTTGGGGTAAGAGTGGGTGACCAATTTTTGGGGGCTGGGGTTGAGTACATATCCGTTATTTCGGTAACGGCGGTTTATGGTTCCGCCCTTACGGCGGGTCACTTTCGAAAAGCCGGAATGCCGGCCCAGTCGAAAGTAACCAAAGCGCTCTTGCCCCAACACTCGGCACCTCGCTTAGGCTCGGTGTGCCCGTAATCCGACAGTGATTTGGGGGGCCGCCTAAGATCAAAAGCCAGAGCCAGAGCAAACCACCCTTCAACTGATACATGAAGATCAAACTGTGGGAGGGGGCTTGCCCCCGATGGCGGTGTGTCAGCCAACTCATCAGTGACTGACCCACTGCCATCGGGGGCAAGCCCCCTCCCACACTTTGACCGAGTACCGGCCATACAATCCGGTCGGCTCTAAGGCCGCCGCGCTCTTGCTTTTGATCTGGGATCGCCCCGTCAAACACGCTGGCCGAACGCAGGCTTGAATTCGTGGGTAACCCGGCAGGACGCCGGGTTAGCCGTCCTGGGCCAGGGATGGCCCATGACGGCGGCCCACGGATTCAAGCCGGAGTGAGGGCACACCGAGCCTAGGCGAGGTGCCGAGTGTTGGGGCGAGGACCTTTTGCTTACTTTTGGCTGGGCCGGCATTCCGGTCCTTCCAAAAGTGAGCCGCTGTAAGAGCGGAACCATAAGCCGCCGTTACCGAAGCAACGGATATGTACTCAGTCAAACCAGTCAAACCACCCGAGCCATATGCTCCCCAATCCTCCCCCTCAACCACCGCTCCGCCGGATCATTGTCATGCACCCCACTCCACACCATCGACAACTCCGCCGCATCAATCGCAAACGGCGGATCCTGCGCTCGTAAGGAAGTCCCCTCCGTCAACGCACACGCCGCATAATCCGGCACCGTCGCAATAATCTGCGTACCGGCGAGCAACGCCCGCAACCCACTGAACTGCGGCACCGCCAACACCACCCGGCGCGTACGACCAATGCGCGCCAGGTCCAGGTCGATGTTGCCGCTCAAGTCCCCCGAAAACGACACCATCGCATGGGGCCGTTCGCAGTACTCTTCGAGGGTCAGCGGTTCAACGCCGTCATCCCCACGCAAGACCTTGCACGGAATATCCCGCAGTTTCTTGCGCTTGGCATTCGCCGGCAATTCCGTGGTGTAGCTCACCCCCACCGAAATCTCGCCGCTGGCCAGCAGCGATGACATCAACAGGTAATTGGCCCGACGCACCACCACGACAATACCCGGCGCCTCTTCGCGCAATTGACTGAGCAGCGGCGGAAACAGACCGAATTCGGCATCGTCGGAGAGGCCAATGCGGAACACCGCACAACTGGTGGAAGGGTCGAAATCCTTGGCACGGCTGACCGCGCCGGAAATGGTGTCCATGGCCGGTTGCAACTCCTTGAGTATCGCCACGGCGCGTGGCGTGGGCTCCATGCCCCGCCCGTTGCGCAGCAGCAACGGGTCGTCGAACAGATCGCGCAAACGTCCCAATGCCGCACTCACCGCCGGTTGGCCCATGAAGAGTTTTTCGGCGACCCGGGTCAGGTTCTTCTCGAACATCAACGCTTCGAAAATCACCAGCAGGTTCATGTCGACGCGGCGCAGGTCGTTGCGATTCATGCTGGTATCCAAACGGTTGGCAAGCTCACAGATAAACACGCCCAACGCTGGCTGCATTGCACACCTGTGCTGTCTTTTCCGGGTCGGCACCTGGCGAAATTAACAACGATTAACTCGTCAGCCGGACGGTCCGGCAACAAGATTGGCCACGTCTACACTGCATCCATCCACCGGGAACGCTCCCATCGACTGCGGATATTTGTCATGGCCCGACTCGATCAATACCCCCCTCGCTTGTCCGCCACCGGTGGCCTGTGCCCACGGCGCGAGCGCATCGCCAAGCAACTGATCCTGGCCAACCTTGGCGAAAGCCTGGCCATTGCCGACCTCGCCCAGGCCTGCGCGCTGTCGCGCAGCCATTTTTCCCGTGCGTTCAAGTGCACCACCGGGCTGTCGCCGCAGGAATGGATCCGCCAACAGCGCATCCAGCGGGCCAAGGAGCTGATCGCTCATTCATCCTTGAGCCTGACGCAAATCAGCCTGGAATGCGGCTTCTGCGACCAGGCGCATTTCTGTCATATGTTCACCCGTAGCGAAGGCGTCAACCCGATGACCTGGCGAAATCACCACTCTCGCCCTAAACCGCAAGTGATCGCGGCCTAGTGGTCCTGGCCTGCCTGGCCTATGCTGGCCGCTCATCCCGTTTCGAGCATGGCCACCCATGAACGACCTCAGCGACCAGGCCGTGCACTTCGGCCCCTACCGCATCCACCCGCGCCAGCGCCTGGTGCTGGAGGCGGGTCGCCCATTGCGCCTGGGGCGGCGTGCGGTGGATATCCTGCTGATCCTGCTGGAACAGGCCGGCAATGTGGTGAGCAAGCAGGAGCTGATCGCCCGCGTCTGGCCCAGGAGCGTGGTGGAAGACGGCAACCTGCGGGTGCATATGGCGGCGTTGCGCAAGGCATTGGGCGATGGCCAGGCCGGGCAGCGCTATATCGTGACCGTGGCCCAGCGCGGCTACAGTTTTGTTGCGCCACTGAGCATCGAGCCGATGACCCTGCCAACCGAAGGTGCCGCCCAACGTCCGTGCCACAATTTGCCGCTGCGCCGTACCCGCATGCTCGGCCGCCAGGCCCTGATCGACAGCCTGGTACAGCAACTGCCCGAGCAACGCTTTATCACCCTGACCGGCGCCGGCGGCATCGGCAAGACCACGGTGGCCCTGCGGGTGGCGGAATTGCTGATCGGGCACTACCGCGACGGCATCCGCTTGCTGGACCTGGCGCCACTCAGCGCGCCGTCGATGATCCTGCCCAACCTCGCCGCCCTGCTCGACCTCACCCACGCCGAGCACGAAGCCCTGCCCACGTTTGCGCGGCGCTTGCAGGAGCATCAGTTGCTGCTGGTGATCGACAATTGCGAACACGTGCTCGACGACATCGCCCTGATCAGCGAAACCCTGCTGCGCCACGCGCCCCGCTTGCACATCCTGGCCACCAGCCGCGAGGCCTTGCGCGCCGAAGGCGAATACGTGCAGCGCCTGGAGCCCCTGGCCTGCCCGCCCGCCACCGGCAACCGCGCCCAGGCGCTGGGCTACCCGGCCCTGCAATTGTTGATCGAGCGGGCCATGTCCCATCAGGACAGCTTTGAACTGAGCGAAGCCGAGCTGCCATTGGCGATTGATATCTGTCAGCGCCTGGACGGTATCCCCCTGGCAATCGAGTTGGTGGCGGCGCAGATCGAACGTTTCGGCCTGCCCGGACTGCTGGTGCAGATGGAAGACAACTTCCGCCTGCTCACCCGAGGTCGGCGCAGTGCCCTGCCCCGCCATCAGACCCTGCGCGCCACCCTGGACTGGAGCTTTGCGCTGCTGACCGCCTGCGAACAGGTCTGCCTGCGTCGCCTGGCGGTATTTCGCGGCGGGTTCAGCCTGGCCAGTGCAGCGGCGGTGATTGCCGGGGAACAGATTGCACCGCACGAGGTGCTGCATTCGATCACTCAGCTGGTCGCCAAGTCCTTGCTCAATGTGGAAGCCGGCGATGACGAGATGGTCTACCGTCTGCTGGACATCACCCGTACCTATGCCCTGGAAAAACTCAGCGTCGCCCAAGAACTCGACGCCACCCGCCAGCACCACGCCGAGCGCTGCCTGGCGCTGATGAACCAGGCGCAGGACGATTGGGAGCTGGTCGCCACCCAGACCTGGATCGACCGCTATGCGCCGCTGCGCGAAGACATCCGCGCCGCCCTCGACTGGGGCCTGGGCGACCAGGGTGCGCACCTGCTGGGCATTCGCCTGACGGTGAGTGCAATGCCGTTGTGGCAGGAGCTGTCGCTGCTGCGCGAACACGGCTTGTACGTGGGCAAGGCCCTGGCACGACTCGGGCAATCGAATGCGCCGAGCCAGCGCTTGAACATGGCCTTGCAGCTGGCGCTGGGCAGTTTTTCCTATCACACCCAGGGCGGCACGCCGCAGACCATTGAAGCGTTCTGTTGCGCACGGCGCCTGGCGGAAGCCGGCAAGGATCTGGCCGGCCAGCTGCGTGCGGTGTCGGGGCACATGGCGGTGAACCTGTGCTGCGGCAACTACCGCGAGGCCTTGGCGCAGAGCCTGCATTTCGACCAACTTGGCCCCCAGGCCGAGCCGTTGCTGGCCCTCAGTGCCCAGCGCCTGCGGGTGTTGGCGCAGCACTTCGCCGGTCACCAGGCCCTCGCGCAGCACAATGCCGAACAAGTGATCCAGCGCATGGCCCAGAGCGGCCATCTCAACCGCTTTACCCATGGTTTTGGCGTGCAGTACGACCAGAGCGTCGCCTCCCTGACCATCCTCGCACGCATCCTGTGGCTGCGCGGTTATCCGGAGCGCGCGTGGCGTACGGCGAGCCAGGCGCTGGCGCTGGCCTTGCAGATCAACCATGGCACGTCGATCTGCTACACCCTGGCCCTGGGCGGGGTGGTCATCGCCCGCTACAA
Organism: Pseudomonas azotoformans; assembly: GCF_900103345.1. Taxonomy (NCBI): domain Bacteria; kingdom Pseudomonadati; phylum Pseudomonadota; class Gammaproteobacteria; order Pseudomonadales; family Pseudomonadaceae; genus Pseudomonas; species Pseudomonas azotoformans. The sequence goes on along the minus strand of NZ_LT629702.1, from coordinate 820,878 downwards.
CGGCGACAGCGGCATGGCCCACGAGCACCAGGATCAACTGCTGCAGCAGGCGCAAAAGCACTCGGTGCAGTTGTTTCACACCTGGGCGCGTTGCTATGAGGGCACGCTGCCCATCGCCGATGTGCAGGGGCTGGGCCTGGTCGAGGATATCCTGGTGACCTTCAATGCAATCGAGGTCAGTGACGCGGCCTTCGAGCGCGCCAGCAGTGGCGCGGCCGGTTGGTGCACCCCGGAAATCCTGCGGGTGCGTGCCGAAAGCCTGGGCGATAGCCGTGCGGCAGAAGCCCTGCTGCTGGAAGCCCTGGGCCTGGCGCACCAGCAAGGCGCGCTGGCCTGGGAATTACGCTGTGCAACCTCGTTGGCAAGCCTGTGGCAGACACAAGGCCGCGTCCAGGCGGCGCGCGACTTGCTGAGTTCGATCTACGCCCGCTTCACCGAAGGCTTTGCCACCCAGGACCTAGTCCGCGTACGCAGCCTGCTCGACGAGTTGCAGGACAAACGGCCGGCCTGAAAACGGCCCCAGGTAATGCCCATAGCCCTGCTGCAAACGCGCCACCTGCAACGGGTCGCGCAGTTGCGCCAGGGCGTAGCTGCGCACGCAATTGAGCAGGCGATAACGCGGGTCTCCCGGCCCGGGCTCAACCGTCAGCAACGACGTGCCAACCAGGCGCCCCAGCAGGTAGGACAGGTCGGCGTGTTCCAGCTCGGTACCGGCGACCAGTTCACTCAAGGTGGGCAAGGTCACGGCCATCTTGAACAACCCCAATTGCAGGAATAGCCAGCGCTCCGGCAGGCTCAGGCGCTGATAGGTCCAGTCCAGGGCCGCCGTCAGGGACTGGTGGCGTTCCACCGCGGTGCGCCGGCCTCGGGTCAGCACCTGCAAGCCTGCGCGCAACTGCTGCTGTAAACCGCGCACGCCCAGGGCATCCACTTGGGCGGCGGCCAATTCCAAGGCCAGCGGGATACCGTCCAGTCGCCGACAGATATCCCGCAGCGGCGCCAGGTCATGCAGGCGCAGCGCAAACCCTTGCTGGCCGGCACGCACCCGCGCAACGAATAATTGCACCGCCGGGTAAGCCATCGCCTGTTCGACACTGCCCTGGGCAGTCGGCCCCGGGATCGCCAGCCTGGGCACGCGCTGTACCCATTCACCGGGGACTTGCAGGGTTTCACGGCTGGTGACCAAGACGCTGACTTTGGGCGCTGTTTCGCGCAGCGCCCGCACCAGATGCCGGCAGGCGCCGAGCAGCAGGTCGGCACCGTCGAGCACCAGCAACAGGTGGCGCGAGGCCAATTGACGGCACAGGTCGCTGGCGTGGGTGCAGGGCTCCAGGTGCAGCACGGCGGCCAAGTGGCGCAACATGGTGATCGGCGCCTCGACGGTAGCGAGGTCAACCCACCACACGCCGTCCCGGTAGCGCGGCAACACGCGCTCGGCCAATGCCAGGGCCAGGGTGCTCTTGCCGACACCGGCGCATCCTGTAAGCGTCATCAGGTGTTGCCCGGACAGACGCCGGACCAGCACGCCCAACACCTCGTCACGGCCGATCACTGCACTGAGCCGCATCGCCAGGTTGTGCCGTGGCAGCGAGGCCGGCAGCGCACCGTGTACGGGGGCCGCGAAACAGTAACCACGCAGAGGGTCATTCAGAATGAACTGTTGCCCATCGAGCACGCGGCGCAGTGCGGCGATGTGCACCCTCAGGTTGTTTTCTTCCACCACACTGTTCGGCCAGACCCGCTCGATCAGGCTGGCTTTACTGATGAACTGCCCAGGCGCTTCGAGCAGCGCCGTGAGGATATCCAGCGCACGCCCGCCCACAGGCACCGGCCAACCCGACTTGCTGACCAGCCGCTGCTGCCGGTGAAACACATAGGCGCCGAAGCGTACCGTGCCATCAGCGTCAATCGCCTGAGGATTGTTCATGTGTGTAATAGCGCTGAAACACCCGGCCTTGGGCGTTCGCGCATCCTTTTCCGTGGGCTCGACGCTATCTTGCCAGTTGGCGATGACAGGACAATGCTGGCACAGGGAGCGATACGGACATTCGGGTGCGCGAGACGGACATTCTGTCGTTAACTGAACTGTTGTCGGTATTGGGTCGGGTTGAGGCCCAGTTTTTCACTGAACAGAAAGCGCATATGCCGCACGCTGCCGAAGCCTGCGTGAAAAGCCACGGTCTTGAGCGGCAGGTCGGTGGTCTCCAGCAACTGCCGGGCGCGGTCGATGCGCGCACCTTGCAGGAAGACCATGGGCGTCATCTGCACTTCCTTGGCGAACAGCCGCGCAAAATGGCGGGCGCTCATGCCGGCCAACTCAGCCATGGACTCGATGGTGAACGGTTGGTCCAGATGCGCCAGCACATGGTTCTGCACCCGGGTAATCGTGGTCTCCTGCGGTGCCACCGCCGCCGTCATCGGGCTGAACTGGGCCTGGCCGCCCTGGCGCTTCATCACCACCAGCAACACTTTGGCCACGTCCACGGCGACTTGCTTGCCATGGTCCTGGGCCACCACCGACAACGCCAGGTCGATGCCGGCGGTGACGCCGCCCGAGGTGATCAAGCGTCCGTCCTGCAGGTAGATGCGATCCGTTTCGACCCTCGCCTTGGGGAACGCCTTGATCAGTCGCTCGGTGTAATGCCAGTGCGTGGTCACGCGGTGACCGTCCAGCAGCCCGGCATGCCCCAGCACAAAGGCCCCGGTGCAGATCGAGCCGAAGCGCCGCGCCCGTGGGGCCGCGTCCCTCAGCCAAGGCAACAGCGCCGGGTGACATTCGTTGTAGGCACCGGGGCCGCCGGGCACCAGCAGCAGGTCGTAGGCATCCTGGGCCTGGTCCAGCAGCAGGTCGGCCTGTACCGCTACGCCATTGGAAGCCCGCAACGGACCGGGCTCCGTGCCGAGGGTGAGGATCTGGTAATGCGCCGCCGCCGGCAGGTAGCGGTTGGCAATGGAAAACACCTCGAGCGGCCCGGCCATATCGAGCAGGAGAAAGTCCGGGAACAGCGCCATGGCCACGGTTTTCATAGCAGGTAAGGTCCATCGGGAAGGAATACGGCGGGCATTATGACACGCTCGAAACTGTCAACCTGAATGAGACAGTTATTCAGTTTTCATCTTCTTAATGAATATTCCAGTAACCATTAATCTTCTTCTCAACGCAAGAGCCCTGCATGCCGCAGCCCGCTCTCACTTGAGGACAAGACCATGCTGACCCTTCGCAAAGCTTCCGAACGCGGTGCCGCCAATCACGGTTGGTTGAAGTCGTTCCACACTTTCTCGTTCGCCAACTACTGGAACCCTCAGGAACAGGGGTTTTCCGATCTGCTGGTGATCAACGATGACCGTGTCGCCGCCGGCAAAGGTTTCGGCCAGCACCCGCACCGCGACATGGAGATCTTCTCTTATGTGCTCGAAGGCGCCCTGGAACACAAGGACACCCTGGGCACCGGCTCGGTGATCCGCCCCGGCGATGTGCAACTGATGAGCGCCGGCAGCGGCGTGGCCCACAGCGAGTTCAACCACAGCCAGACCCGTGGCGTGCACTTCCTGCAAATCTGGATCGTGCCTGCCGTGGCCGGTGCCGAACCGCGCTACCAGCAGGAACACTTCAGCGAGGCACAGAAACGTGGGCGCCTGCAGTTGATCATCTCGCCGGACGGTGCCGAAGGCTCCCTCAGCGTGCGCCAGGACGCACGGGTGTATGCCGGGCTGTTCAACGGCGACGAGAGCGCAGCCCTGGACCTGCCGCCTGATCGCCATGTGTACATCCATGTGGCCCGGGGCAGCGTTGAAATCAACGGCCAGCGCTTGCAGGAAGGCGACGGCGCCCGGGTGCGGGATGAGCGGCAGATCCGTGTGGGCCACGGTGAGGACGCCGAGGTGCTGGTGTTCGACCTGCGCCCGCAGGAACTGCCGCAGATGCCATGACCGGCCCTGCGATGGCTCGCAAAACCGAGCCATCGCTGACGTCGATAGTCACCATCAGCCCAATGAAGTTCTCTTAAAAAATGCAACGCGTAACATCAAACCCATACCCGGCAACACTTAAATCAAAACACTCGGAGCACACACTCATGAAACGCCAAATCTTGCTTAGCCTCGCTTTCTCGGTACTCGCTGCCAATGCTTTTGCCCACCCGGTTGTGGCTGAAGGCGGTTCGGATCGCCTGATCGAAAGCCGCGTCGCCGAGGGTGGTTCGGACCGCCTGCAAGGCAACCGTGTTGCCGAAGGTGGTTCGGACCGCCTGCTGGAACGCCGTGTCGCTGAGGGTGGTGCCGACCGCCTGCAAGGTAACCGGGTAGCCGAAGGTGGCGCCGACCGTCTGCAGGAACGTGGCCTCGCTGAAGGCGGTGCTGACCGCTTGCAGGAACGTGGTCTGGCCGAAGGCGGTGCTGATCGCCTGCAGGGCAACAACGCATAATCCCGCGCTGTTTGCGGGAACCCCAAACCGGCCTGATCAGCCGGTTTTTTTTCGCCTGTGATTCATGCAGGTCACGATCGATCCTCAGCAACGCCTTGCCGATCTGTTGCCGCGCCCCTGAGTCAAACCGGCCGGACCAGGAACTTCTTGCGATACGCCGCCGGCAACACACCTACCCGTTGCAGGAACAGGCGGCGGAATGAATTGCTGTCTTCATAGCCCACCGCATAGGTGATGCTTTCCAAGGTCATACGGGTCGACTCCAGCATTTGCTTGGCCCGTTCCAGACGCAGGGTCTGCAGGTAGGCAATAGGCGTGAAGCCAGTGGCCTCCTTGAAGCGCCGCTTGAAATTGCGCACGCCAAAACTGAATTGCCGGGCCACCTCGTCAATCACCACGGGTTCGGCAAAGTGTTGTTCCAGCCAGTGCTGTACCCGCAGGATCTCAGCGTCGCCATGGCTTTTGGGCAGTGACCACATGGCATACACCGATTGTTCGCTGCGCACGTTATCGATCAGCAGGTATCGGCCACAGGTATGGGCCAGTTCCGGTGAGCCGAAACGGCGGATCAGGTGCAGCATCAAGTCCATCGCTGCACTCGCCCCGCCGCTGGTGATCACCCGGTTCTCCTCGCAGAGCAGCTGCGCGTCGTCCAGGCTCACGTCGGTGTAGCGTCGCCGGAACAACTCGGCAAACGCCCAGTGGGTCGTGGCGCGCAGGCCCTGGAGCACGCCGGATTCAGCCAATAGAAAAGCTGCGGTGCACATCGAAGCCAATACCGCACCACGTGCGTGCTGTTCGCGCAGCCAGGGCGCGTAGGCGGGAAAAGTCGGCAGGGCTTCCTTCAGCGTGAACAGAAAGCCCGGGATCAACACCAGGTCAGTCTGCACGATCTGCGCAAGCGCGTGATCAACCTGCAGGCGTTGACCACCCCAGGCCTCCACGGCGTGACCGTCCAGGGAAGCCACTGCGACCTCAAAGGGTGGTTGGTCGGCAAACAGGTTGGCGGCGCTGAGCATCTCCAAGGCCGTGGTGGCACTGGCGGCAGAGCAGCGATCAGCCAGAAGCAAGGTGATATGCATGATAAAAACCCGATTGCGTTTTTCGCATGTAATAAGTCATTTGTGCATCTACCTTAGCGGATTCCACGTCCCTACAGTGCTGCCTTTGATCAACTGTCAGGTACTTTGGATGAATCTGTGGTTTCGCTTGCTCTTCATGCTGTCCCGGCGCCCCTGGCGCAAACCTGTGCATGGCCTGGACACCACGGTGGTGCGCATGCGCGTCTGGCCGCTTGACCTGGACATCAACCGACACGTCACCAATGGCCGGTACTTTTCCCTGGCGGATGTTGCCCGGATGGATTTCGTATTGCGCACCGGGGCCTTTCGCGTGGCATTGCGCAACAAGGCGCTGCCGATCGTCGGTGATACCTGGGGCAAATTCCGTCGCGAGCTGAAGCTGTTCGAAGTGTTTGAGGTACACACGCGCATGCTCGGCTGGGACCACAAGTGGAGCCTGATGGAGCACCGCTTCGTGAGCAACAGCCGGGTGGTCGGCGTGGTGGTGATGCGCGGGCTGTTCCGGTCGGCCAAGGGCACCCTGCCGCCGGGCGACTTTGTGAAGGCGTTGGGCCTGGAAGAGACGTCGCCACCGATGCCGCAATGGCTCAGTGACTGGGCGAAAAACTGCGATGACATGAGTGTGCAATTGCGGGGGGAGGAGCAGATTTGAATGCAGGCGCGTGGCGCGCGCCTCTGCCTTCCCTCCTTAGCGATGCAAGGGTTTCCCCGATTCAGCAAAAAAACCGTTTGGGCTAAAATACTTATCGCACATTAAGAGTTTGCACTAGCATATGTGTACGCCCGTGCAAAACCCCTCGCAATAACCGCGCACTACCCCATTCCTTTTTGAAAACAAAGTGGCGAATGTTAAAATTTGTCACGTTTTACCGTATTCAATTCGATTAGTATCTAAACGCTAGCAGCGATTGAACTGACGGCCTTGCATGCCGGAAAAGGGAGTAGGTGATGCATTTTTCCAACGTCCTCGCTATTGCACGGACTCCATCTAAATCGGAGGATTTTCGGGAGCTTATAGTTCGCACTGTAGCGGATGATTTGAAAGTCGATACACGTTACTACGAACAACTCGTTGACACCCAGGAAAGCCACGCAAGCTACCGCGCTATCATCATAGAGATCGACACCCCTGCGGCGAGCAATCAAACCCTGGACATAATAAGAAAAACCCGAAACAGCCACCCCAACTGCACCATATTTGTCGTCGTCACATTCGCCTCCAGTTTGAGTAAGACCAAATACTATCTGGCTGGCGCGGATTACTGCATCAAAGTGGCAGAGGGGTCCCCTGAAAAAAAGTTAAGCCTGTTTGATGCTTTTCTCAGTGAGGGTGAACGACTGAATCGTTGTGGCCTGGTGCTCGATCAGGATCGCATGTGCCTTTATGGTAACGGCAAGAAACTTGAAATTTCCTTCATCGAAATGAAAGTTCTGGACGCGCTTATACAGCGCCGACTGCTCAGTCACAATGAAATCGCCGAAGTCATGGGCCTTAATACCAAGTACTACGACTCCCGCGCCCTGGAAAAGTCCATCAGCCGACTGCGTAGCAAAATCAAGGCGCACTACGGTGACAACATTATTCAGAATATCCGTGGTTATGGGTACAAACTAAGCCGGGGAGTTATATGTGCCAGCCATTTTCAAACCGCCAAGGAAAGACCCCATCGTGAATAGCGAAAAGGTAGCCCCTGCCAATGCTGTGGACTTCAGGCTTGCCAGGCAAGCCATCGTTGATCGCAGCCATGCACTTTGGGGCAGCGAAGTCAGTGTCGGCTCACTGCAGGATCACCAAGTACCCGACAGCGCCTACCACAAGGCGCTGCAACGTATCAGCGCAGCACACAAAGCCTCCAACTCCGTTGTCAGCCGCAAGTTCCTGCGGATCGATCAAGCCGCCTTGATGAACGAAGATCTCCACAAGAGCATTGTTCAGACCGCCCAGTCACTGGAAAAACGCAGACAGCCCTTTACGCTCAGTATTACCAATCCTCTGGATGCCCTGCCCGGCCCTGTCGAGCGCCGCGCGATGGTGCGTCAGTTGTATAAGTTAAAAGACCAGTGCGCTATCACCCTGGCCTACAACAATTACAGACTCGATACAAAACCGGCAGACTTGCTGATCGACCTCAAGCTTTACGACTACGTGAAAATGCCTTTTCCGGACTCCGCCCTGCGGCTGAGCCTGAATACGCGTTCCGGTCTGTTCGATCGGCTGTACGACCGCATGCTAGAGCTGATCAGTGCAACCGGGATGTGCTTCATCGCCGACACCGTGGAATTTGCCGACAGTGCCATGCTGGCTAAAAATCTTCCGTTCGAATACTTTCAGGGCGGTTACTACTCCCCTGCCGATTGTTTATAAAAACCGCACTTTCATACTAACGGTGGACACGATGAGCTCCCTCAAGAAACACACCTTCACCCCCACACTTGCGGCCATCGCACTGCGAGACTTTACACCCAATGCCGAATTATTTAATTACGACTTGAATACACTCGCGCCAACAGAAACAGACCCTAGAATCCGTGCAAACAATCCTCGACACTGCAACTCCGACGACAACCGGCGCCTGACAACCTATGTCATTACCCACACACTTGGCTTACCCTCACACTCTTTTAACGCTGTGCGACAAGAATCCAGACTCCCCATGCCAACGGATCACGACAGCACGCCTAATAGCCCCACTCGGCCTACGGAGATACCTCCTGAGCGAACTCAACTTTATCCTCAGGATTTCTGGCTACTGACACAACATGACCGCACTCTGGTCAAAGGCGGCTTACGTATTTCACTGACAACCATTGAATCGGCGTTGATTAAAAAGATGCTGCACCATGAAGAGCGTGTGGTCAGCAAAGAGGAGCTGATCCGTAATATCGGACGCGAACCTGATCTATATCGCGGGTTGGAAATGTGCCTGAGCCGGCTGCAAGAAAAGTTCAAGCGTGCCAACGATGGCGAACGCTTGTTTCGCGCGGTGAGAAACCGTGGTTATTGCCTTACACAAAAAATCAAGAAACCACTGGAACTCACACAGTCACGCCGTTAAAACCAAAAAAAAAAAAAACAAGAACGGATACTTTGATACCCACCCTGCCTATTAATACACATTTTTTTACCTGCCCATTTATAACACCCTCACACTAAGACGCCGCTGACCTTGTTATAAGTCGTCAGCCAATGCCTCCTGCCGTTCATTACTATCCGTGGGTACGCGACTGCGCGTGCCTATCTTTTAGTGCGGGTATTCCACCGCGTGATTAGACCCTGCCACCACCTGCGTGGTCACCACCGGGAGCAGAACTATGCTGAATAACACTAGAATGCATCGCAACCTGACCCCCAAGGGGTTGACGTTCTGGGGTCAGTGGATGCTTGCCTCGGGTTTGGTCGTTGCACTGTTATTTATGTTGGTCGTGTTCAAGACCGGCCAACTTGAGTACAACTACCGTGTGCTCGCGGCGTTTACCATACTGGCTTCATTACCGGCGTACAGCCTGTGTGATGTCTACAGCAAGAAAGATGACTATGGCGTGGGCTTGGGACGACTGTTCATGGGCTGGTTACTCACCGCTTTAATAGTGTTCGCGGTGGGTATCGCCTGCAATGCCACCTCATTGTTTCCATTGGACATCTTGTTGCTCTGGGCGGCGGTTAGTTACCCTCTGCTGGCCCTGTGTTATATCCCGCTGCACAGCCTGTCCCGGTATTACCATCGCCAACTTCACCAACGGCATAAATCACTGATAGTGGGCACCGGCAAGCTTGCCGTTGACCTGGCGAACACCCTGTCTCGCCAAAAGCGCTCACCGTTGGTGGGGCTCGTCGGCAGCCATGCCGAGGCCGCGCCGGATGCACAGGCGCAGATCCTTGGCGAGCTGCCGCAATTGCCGCAACTGATCCGCCAGCATGGCATTCGCCGCCTGTACATCACCCACTCGTTGCAGGACGCCACCCACATCGAGGCGTTGTACCTCAACCTGCTGGAGATCAGCGTGGATGTGATCTGGGTGCCCGACCTCAACAACATGCTACTGCTCAACCATTGCGTCGCCGAAGTGGATGGGCTGCCAGCGATCTTCCTCAATGAAAGCCCGCTGACCAGCCGCCCCACCGCCGCCCTGAGCAAAGCGTTGCTGGACAAGAGCATCGCGCTGCTGGCCATCCTGGTGCTGAGCCCGGTGCTCCTGGCGTTTGCCCTGCTGATCAAGCTCACCTCCCCCGGCCCGGTGATCTTCAAACAGGACCGCCACGGCTGGAATGGCCAGGTGATCAAGGTGTGGAAGTTCCGCTCGATGCGCGTGCATGACGACCACGAGGTACGCCAGGCCAGCCGCAACGATTCGCGCATCACGCCGGTCGGCCGGTTTATCCGCCGCACCTCTATCGATGAATTGCCGCAATTGTTCAACGTGCTGCAAGGCCATATGGCCCTGGTCGGTCCACGCCCCCACGCCATCGCACACAACGACTATTACTCGGGCAAGATTCACGCGTACATGGCGCGCCATCGCATCAAGCCCGGCATCACCGGGCTGGCGCAGATCAATGGGTGCCGGGGTGAGACCGAGACACTGGAGAAGATGCAAAAACGCGTGGACATCGACCTGCGCTACATCAACACCTGGTCGTTGTGGCTGGATATCAAGATCCTGCTGAAGACACCGTTTACGCTGCTGTCCAAGGACATCTACTAACCCCCAATCCTGTAGGAGCGAGCTTGCTCGCGAAGAACTCATAGGCGCCGCGTTTATCCAGCTATCACGCGTTATCGTTGAGTTTCTTCGCGAGCAAGCTCGCTCCTACAGGCCTTACTCAGTGATCTTGTCGATGTTCTTGTAGAACAATGCACTGTCGCGCCCATCGGTCATCGAGTGCAGTGAATACGCGCGATTCAGGCGCGCGCCGCCATCGCGGGTCAGCGGTGCCCACACCAGGTTGGCGCGGCGCATCGTCGACAGGCTCATCAACTCATCAAACGGAATGGACAGGTAGAGGCCCTTGTCGAAGCTGCCTTCGCCAAACTCTTGCTTGGACACGTTGGTGCGAGTGATCCACGCACCAATCCGCACGCCATTGTTGAACTCCCGCGAAAGATCCAGCGTTGCACCCCAGTCCCGAGCCAGGTAGCGGCCGACACTCAAGGCCCCCTGCAGGTTGAATGGCAGGTCGGTATACCCGGTGATATGCCCGGTCACCGTGCGATAGTCGCGCAGGCTGAAATCCTGCTCGAAACCGCGCTGACGCACATAGTTCACATCGGCCCCCACCGCCCAGCCCTGGCCCATCGGCCGGTACAGCACTTCACTGCCCACACCGGCATACATCGATTCCAGCAAACCACCGTAGACCATGCCGTACAGGTCCTGGTCCAGGCGCTGCGCATGGTTTAGCTGAAAGGTCGGCAGGGTCACGTCGGCACTGGTCATGTACTTGCGCAGGTCGGTGCGTACCCGCGGCAAGCCCGTGGGCGCGTCGTAGGTGAACCCATCGTAGTTGTTCAGCAGGTTGACGCTGAGCAAACCACTCCACCAGGTGTTGCGGGTGAAGCGGTACTCGGCATCGAGGTCGGCGGAAACCTGGTAGAGCAGACCATCCGGCCCACCGACGTTCTGCTTGTAGCCCAGGCCCAGCCCATAGCTGAGGGGCTTGGGCGTTTGGGTGTAGAGCACGGTCTGCGTACGCTCGCTGGCACGATTGACCTCGACCTGGCGGTGCAGGTCCTGCAGGGCTTCGCGCTGGTTGACCACCTCGCGAAAGGTCTTGCGCGGCACGCTGGTTTCCTCGATCGGCATGGCATAGCGTTCGCTGACCAGGGTGAACCAGTCGATCTGGTCATTCACACTGTTGTCCAGGATACGACTGGCGCGCCCCACCGCCTTGGCGCTGTAGAAATAGCGCTGCTGTTCGCCATACACCAGCAACTCCGGACCACGCTGGGTAATGCGTTGCACATTGTAGCCGGCGTTATCGTGCAGGCGCTGGGACACGGCGGCCCAATCCACCTGGTCCGGCGGTGTGGTCGGTGCCTTCGCCGGCAACGGAGGAGCCGGTGGGTCATAGGTCTTGGCGGGTGCCTTGCGGCTGACAAAATTGGTGTGCTGGGTAATGCCGAACATCGCGGTATTGCCCCGCTCCCATGCGGCGCTCACGTCGACCGCATCGGCGAGCTTGTAGACCAGGCCCAGGTTGACCGGTGAAGCCTGGCGAAAGCTGTTGCTGCGTGGTTCATTTTTGTAGTCGTTGCCTTCCACTTCAAGCTTGAGGCTCAACGGCGCCCAGGGCGTCTGGTAGGCAATACCGCCAAACAGCGCGGGCCGGCCACGGAAATAGCCGTTGGAAAAACTGCCGGATCCTTCAGCGCTGGGACGTTCGTTGAAACGATCGTCCAGCACGCCCAGCGGGTTGCCAAAATCACCACGGCTGCCCAGGTAGCCCCAGGCGATGCCGGCACTGAAATCCACATCGCCATACCGCTTGTTGGCCACCAGGTACTCACTGGAAAACAACCCGGTGCCACCCAGGTCCATGAACCCCAGCGCCACTTCCGGCAGCCAGTGGGTTTCCTGGTTCAAGCGCACCTTGGCGTCGACGGCCTTGTCCTTGTAACTCTGGCCGCCGCTGAATGACTCAGCGCCATAGGGCCGGTTGGTGATCGCGGTGTAGCGGAACGTGCCTTCCAGCCAGTCCAGTGGTTGCGCAGAAAAACTGTAGCGGCTGTAGGGCTCGGTGCGGTTGGCGTTCACGCTGAGTTCGCCGGCGGGCGCCATGCGGGCGGTAGGCGTCTGCAGCAGCCCTACGCCGCCGAAATCGCTTTGGGTGTAACGGGGATCACCATGCACGACGCCACAAGGCACCAGCAGCACGGCCGCAATACATAATTTCAAGGCGTGACCTCGGCCAGGGGTTGGGTGGCGAGAAACTCGGCCAGTTGCTGATTCAGGTCAGGGGTGGGCGCGCTCAGGTCGTCACTGCGGATCGGCACCAGCAGCGTGGCGCCGGGCGCTGGGGGGGCGCCCTCTTCGCGGTTCCAGGACGCAATGCCCAGGCGCGAGACCTTCCCGTCAGGCTGGATCACCCACAAATAATCAGCATCCGCCTCCACCAGTGGCGGGCATGCAGTGAGGTAATCGCGGGCTGCCCGCAGCGGCTCGAACGCCAGGCTGCACGCCGCAGCGACAGCCCCCACCACCCGCACCTGCGTGGGCCGTGGCGGGTACACCAGGCGATCGCCATCGCTGAGCGGCAGGTTCGGCGCAAAGCCGACTTCCACCGCCACCGGGTCCAGCACCGCCACCTGGCGGCCAGTGACCGGCAAGGCCTGCACCTGCTGATACAAGCGTTCGGCAACACGGGCCCGGCCTTCGCGTGCGTCAGCCCGCGCGGCCTGGTGCAGGGTTTGCAAATCAAACAGCACACCGGCCTTGAGCCGCGCCTGGCGTTCCAGCAAGGGTTGATGCAACCAGGCTGCACCCAGCCAATAACCCTGGGCATCCGGTTGCGACGGAATGATCGCGTCGAGCAAACGTGCATCGGGTGGCAGCGCAATAGGCCCTGGGGTGCGCACCTGGCCGCTGACGGTCACGGCGGCGTGGCTCGTACTGACGCAACTCCAGGACAGCAGCAGCGCCGTGAGTATTCGACCGATCATCGGGCGTCCTTGCGAGTGGGTTGCAGCTGGGTGATGGTCAGGGTCAGGTCGGGCGTGAGGTGCTGTTCGCTCTGCACGATAAAGCCGTCGACGGGGTCGACCCAGTAACGGTTGCGCGCCTGAAAACCGCTGGCCTCGACGTCTTCGTCCACCCGCAACAAGGCGTAGGGCGTGCCGAGGATCTCGACCGTTTCGATGCCCTTGCGGGTCATACGGCTGGTGAGCGTGATGCCCATGCGATAGCCGTCCACCCCATCGATCTGCCGCGTGCTGCGGTAGCCATCCGGCACACGGTGCAAGCCTTGCTGGAACGGCGACTGGCCCTGCCAGTGCGTGCCATTGAGGTCCACGCCCAGGCCGACCGTGCGCACCACCAGGCCGTCACGCACCAACAGCACCTGCTTGCCGGAAGCCACCCAGAACTGCAGGTCGCCACGCTGGCGAATCAGCGCCATCACCCCTTCGCTGGACACCGTGGTGACCTTGATCTGGGCAAACGGCACTGCGTCCACCTGGGCCTGGGTCAGCTCCAGCGGCGCCGGCCCAGCCACGGCCGCCTTGAAGGTATCGAGGGAGGCGGTCATCAGCGGATTGCAGCCCGCCAACAGCCACGCCAACCCCATGTAAGCAGCGAATTTATGAGTGTTCACGCAGGTTCCACCCTATCGGCTGCTGGCTTCGCTCAGGTTGTTCTGGGTGGACGCGCCGATGCCGACGATCGTGGCGGAAGGGATCAACTGGCTGATGAAGCGGTTCCAGCGCGTGATATTCGCTGGGCCGACAAACACCACGTCCTGGGGCTGCACATCAAAGCGCGTGGCCAGGGCCATGGCCGAAGGGGACGCAGCTTCCAGCTGGAACACCTTGGCCGGCTCGTTGGCGATATTCTGCGCGCCGCGAATCACATAGATCGCGTCCGCGTTGGAGGTGTTCTGATTGACCCCACCCACCGAGCCGAGCACGTCGGAGAGGTTCATGCTGCGGGTCTTGAAGGTCAGGGCACGGGGCTGCATGACTTCGCCCATCACATAGATGCGCTTGCGGTCGTTGTAGGCCAGGTACAACTGGTCGCCGTCCTTGAGGTAGATGTCGTTCAGGCGCGACTGCGCCAGGTTGAGCGTGTCGAGGTCCAGGGTGTAGCGCTTGCCGCCCCGGCTGAGCGTGAGGTTGGACAGGTCGGCATTGAGCGGGTCGATCCCGGCGGCGCCCATGGCTTCCATCACGTTCAACGGGATGGTGGTGATCGGCACCGGCCCGGCCTTGGCCACCGCGCCGGTGATCACCACGCGCTGGCTGGCGAAGCGCAGTACGCTGACGTCCACCTGGGGGCTGTCGATGTATTGGCGCAGCTTGTCGGTGATCTCACTGCGCAGCGCTTCAATGGATCGACCCTTGGCAACCAACTCACCCACGTAGGGGTAGAACAGGTTGCCCTCGGGGCTGACCAAGCGGCCGTTGGCGTCGATCTGTTGTTGCGGGCCGGACGGTGCCGTGAGTTCAGGGTGATCCCACACGGTGATATACAACGCGTCATTGGCGCCGATCAAATACGGGCCCGGTTTATAACTCAATAGTTCCGCGGGAATGGAATAAAGCACTTGGCTGGCCGCGTCCATGGCAAGTAACTTTGGTGTGATCGGAATCAAATCCACCCGGCTGTTTTGCGCGCCGCCACTTTCAGTCAACGCCGCCGTGTCCATGTATTGGCCCGGTGCGAACATGCAGCCCTGTAACAATGCGGCGGCCACGGCCGCCACAGAAAAAATACGCATCATAGTGCTCGGACACTCGCGATAAACGACAAGAAAAAAAGACTACTCGGGTGGGGAATCCAAGCAGTCTGAAAAGCGGAAGGTGGTGGATCAGTTGCCGGTGCCGGTGGTTCCGGTCGTACCCGTGGTCCCGGTGGTGGTGCCGCCGTTGGAACTGCCGCCGCTGTTGGACGCAGCCGCCACGCCGGCAACAATGGCGCTGGCGACCAGCAGGGTTTCCCCGACTGTCACCGAACCCGCGACCTTGGTACTGAGCCCCAACGGCAACTCGTCGGCCAACACCGTCGTACTCATGACACTGAGCACAATAACCGCCAGTGCTTTTCTCATAACAGACTCCTTATCGTCAGTGAGTAGCCGGGCCGATAGTGCCATCCAACTAAACAGCGCACCAGACGGGTAACTTCCAGGCGCATTAGTTGAAAATAACGTTTTACCGGCAAAGTGCCCGGCCCTCACTGCATTGCCGATGGTTGAAGTTATTCGGAACGTTATTAATTGTCGGAAACTTCAGGCCCTGCCGTACTTGTCTTCAAACCGGATAATGTCGTCTTCGCCCAGATAAGACCCCGACTGCACTTCGATCAACTCCAAAGGAATCACCCCCGGATTCTCCAGCGCATGCACTTGGCCGATGGGGATATAGGTCGACTGGTTTTCCGCGACCAGGTAGGTCTGCTCGCCATTGGTGACCCGGGCCGTGCCGCTGACCACGATCCAGTGTTCGGCGCGGTGGTGATGCATCTGCACCGACAATTTGGCTCCCGGCTTCACGGTGATGCGCTTGACCTGATACCGCGCGCCACTGTCCACCGAGTCATACATGCCCCACGGCCGATACACCTCTCGGTGGTTGAGGTGCTCGTGCCGCCCGGCTTGCTTGAGCTGATCAACGATCCCCTTGACCTGCTGCACCTGGTCCTTGTGGGCCACCAGCACGGCGTCCTTGGTCTCGACGATGATCAAGTCGTGCACCCCGACGGTGGCGACCAGGCGGCTGTCGGCGTGCACATAGCTATCGCGGGTATCGAGCAGCAACCCATCACCGCGCAGCACATTGCCGCCGGCGTCTTTTGCACTGGCCTCCCACAGCGCCGACCACGAGCCGATGTCGCTCCAGCCGGCGTGCAACGGCACCATCACCGCGTCATCGGTTTTTTCCATCACGGCGTAGTCGATGGAGTCGTCCGGACATGTGGCGAAGGTTGCCGCATGCACGCGGGTGAACGGCAGGTCCTGGCTACCGCCCTCCAGCGCCACGCGGCAGGCTTCGAGCATGGCCGGCTGGAAGCGTTCGAGTTCTGCCAGGTAGCGGCTGGCGCGGAACATGAACATGCCGCTGTTCCAGGCGTAATCACCGCTCGCCACATACTGCGCGGCCGTGGCAGCGTCCGGCTTCTCGACAAAGCGCCTTACCCGGTACCCGCCCTCGCCCACCGCCGCACCCTGCTCGATGTAGCCGTAGCCGGTATGCGCGCAGGTCGGGGTGATGCCGAAGGTCACCAGCTTGCCAGCCCTGGCCAGGGGTAACGCCACTTCGAGGCTGGCATGGAACGCGGGCACATCTTCGATCAAATGGTCGGCGGCCAGCACCAGCAGGATCGGGTCCTGGCCCTCGGCAACCGCCTTGCACGCCGCCAGCGCGATGGCCGGCGCGGTGTTGCGCCCCACCGGCTCCAGCAGGATGCTCGCCTGCTCCATGCCGAGCTGGCGCAACTGCTCGGCCACCAGGAAACGATGCTGCTCGTTACAGATCAACTGCGGCAAGGCGACGTTGGCGCCCTCCAGGCGCTGGATGGTCTGCTGCAGCATCGACAGGTGCGCATCGGTCAGGCGCAGGAACTGCTTGGGGTTCAGTTGCCGCGACAGCGGCCACAGGCGCGACCCCGAACCGCCTGCCATGATCACGGGTAACAACATAAATGCATCCTCGAGGCAGAGCGTCAGAAATAGGCGCGGCTGTTTTCATGCACGCGCGGGCTGAAACGCAGTTCATCCTGTGGCCACCAACGGTACTGCTGATGCTGCTCGGTGGGCAGCAAGAGAGTCTGCCCATCGTCCAGGTCCAGGCAATAGCCGAGCACCACATAGTGGGTGTCCGGCCCGCTGCCGGCGTTGGCGAACACGCTGTCATCGTAGAAATGCTCGTACACGCCCAGCAGACATGCATTGGCGCGTTCAAACGTGCGTCCCAGCTCCTCGCCGGTGATGCGCCGGAACGCGCTGTCGAGGCTTTCGTTCTTGCGGATACGCCCACCGGGCACGAACCAGAAACCAAAGGCTGGCCGGTTGACGCGCAAACCGAGCAAGACTTCGCCACGACTGTTTCTCACCACCAGGTCAATCGCCACCAACGGCGTCGAAGCCACGACCGTTTGGAAGGTCGGTAAATCAAGCCACATACCCATCAAACCTGTGCCAGAAAACGTTGCAGAATGCGTTCCTTGTCGAGGAACTCCTTGGCGTAATTCAACGCCACCTCATTACGCGTCGGCATTGCCAGTGCCCGCTCGATACCCGTGCTCAGTGCCGTGACCGATTCCGGCTCGATCAACACCGCAATGCCCTGATGTTCCTCGCACAGGCGGCCGAGGGTGGTGTCGGGGTCGGCGGTGATGATTGCGTTGCCGCCCACGGCCAGAATATTGGTGAGCTTGGACGGCAACACCGCATCTGCCACGCCGCGTTTCTGGATCACCAGGTGCACGTCGGCCGAGGCCAGCAGCGCCGGCAAGTCCTCGTAGGCCTGCAACGGCGCGAACAGCACATTGCGCAGCCCGTCACGCTGAACACGTTCGAGCAGACGCGCCTTGCCGGCGCCCTGGCCGACGATCAGGAACACCCACTCCGTGCGCTGGGCATGGGCTTGGGCAGCATCGAGGATCAGCTCCAGGCCTTGCTTCTCGCCGAGGTTGCCGGAGTACAACAACACCTTGGTTCCCGGCGGCACGCCCAGGCGTTGCAGCAACGCGCGGTCGCGCGGCACATCGCGAAAGCGTGCGGTCTCCGACCAGTTCGGAAAGAACATCAGCCGCTGGCTGTACACGCCCTTGCCCCGCGCCTTGTCGAGCATGCCGCTGGAAATCGTCGAGACCCGATCGAAGCGCCGCAGCAGCCAGCGCTCCACACCCAACGCCAGGCGCCGCAACAGCGAACCGCCGCCAATGCCCAGGCCGAGCATCGCATCCACTTCATAGTCCTGGACATGCAACACCGACCGCGCGCCAGTGAGCTTGGCCAACAGCAACGCCTGGGGCGCACAGAACAGCGTGGGCACCACCAGGATCACCAAGTCCGGCTTCCAGCGCAGTTGCCCCAGCACCGCCACACACGAGCTGGCGGAAAAACTCATCAGGTGCAGCAGGCGCGTCATCGCCGTGGGCTGGCGCGGGACGTACAGCGGACAACGGATCACCGTCACGCCGGCATCCAGCTCGGTGCGAAAACGCCACGGCGAATAGCCCTCGCCCACCTGCCACTGCGGGTAATACGGCGGCGCCGTGACCACGCGGACCTGATGACCTTGCGCTGCCAGCCAGCGCGCCTGTTCACCGCTGTACTTGCCGATACCGGTCAGCTCCGGGCTGTAATTGATGCCGTACAAAAGCACTTTCATCACTGGCCCCGAGGCTGTTCGAGCGCCGCGAGATAGGCGTTGTAGGCGTCACGCAAGCCCTCCTCCAGCGGCACGTAGGCTTCCCAGCCAAGGGCGTTGATGCGGCTGACATCGAGCAACTTGCGCGGCGCGCCGTCGGGTTTGTCGGTGTCGAAACGCAGGCGACCCTGGAAGCCGGTGACCCGCGCCAGCGCCTCGGCCAGCTCGGCGATGGTGCAATCCACCCCGGTGCCGACGTTCAGGTGCGAGCGCATCGGCTGGGTCTGTTCGCGGTAGCGTGCCGCATCGAGTTCCATCACATGCACGCTGGCCGCCGCCATGTCGTCCACGTGCAAGAATTCCCGTCGCGGTCGGCCGCTGCCCCAGATCACCACCTCGTCATCGCCGCGCTGGGTCGCTTCGTGGAAGCGCCGTAACAAGGCGGCGATCACATGGCTGTTTTGCGGATGGTAGTTATCGCCCGGCCCATACAGATTGGTCGGCATCACACTGCGGTAATCGCGGCCGTGCTGGCGGTTGTAGCTTTCGCACAGCTTGATCCCGGCGATCTTGGCCACGGCGTAGGGCTCGTTGGTGGGCTCCAGTGCACCGTCCAGCAACACCGCTTCGATCATCGGTTGCGGCGCATGCACCGGGTAGATGCATGACGAGCCGAGGAACAACAGTTGCTGCACGCCATGGCTGTGGGCAGCGTGGATCACATTGGCCTGGATCATCAGGTTCTGGTAGATGAAGTCGGCCGGGTATGTGGCGTTGGCATGAATCCCACCCACCTTGGCGGCCGCCAGGTACACCTGGTCGATACGGTGCCTGGCGAAGTATGCCTGCACGGCCGCCGGGTCGAGCAGGTCCAGTTCATCGCGGCCCGCCGTGAGTATCTGCGTGTAGCCCAACGCCCACAGGCGCCGCACGATGGCCGAACCGACCATGCCGCGATGGCCGGCGACAAAAATCCGCGCATCAAGATCACGTGCCATGTTCAGTTCTCCACCGCAATCGGTGCGTCATGCCCGTGCAGGCGCAACAAGGCGTGGCGCTGGGCGATCTTGAGGTCTTCGCGGACCATCTCCGCACACATCGCCTGCGCACTGATTTCAGGCCCCCAACCGAGCACACGCTTGGCCTTTGACGGGTCGCCCAGCAGCGTCTCCACCTCGGCCGGGCGGAAGTAACGCGGGTCCACCCGGACAATCACATCGCCCACCAGAATGCCCGGCGCCAGGTCGCCGTCGATGTGCTCGACCACCGCCACCTCCTCCACGCCTTCACCCACAAAGCGCAGGCGTAGCCCAAGCTCCGCCGCCGACCAGCGAATGAAGTCACGCACCGAATACTGCACACCCGTGGCGATCACGAAATCTTGCGGGCTGTCCTGCTGCAACATCATCCACTGCATGCGCACATAGTCCTTGGCATGCCCCCAGTCGCGCAGGGCATCCATGTTGCCCATGTACAGGCACGGCTCCAGGCCCAGCGCGATGTTGGTCAGGGCGCGGGTGATCTTGCGCGTCACGAAGGTTTCCCCACGGCGAGGCGACTCGTGGTTGAACAGGATGCCGTTGCAGGCATACAGGCCGTAGGCTTCGCGGAAGTTCACGGTGATCCAGTAGGCGTACAACTTGGCTACTGCATAGGGCGAGCGCGGGTAGAACGGTGTGGTTTCCTTCTGCGGGGTTTCCTGCACCAAGCCATACAACTCGGAGGTCGAGGCCTGGTAGAAACGGGTCTTCTTTTCCAGGCCCAACAGGCGGATCGCTTCAAGGATGCGCAAGGCGCCCAGGGCGTCCACATCGGCGGTGTATTCCGGTGAATCGAAGCTCACCGCCACATGGGATTGCGCGCCGAGGTTGTAGATTTCGTCGGGCTGGATCTGCTGGATGATGCGCGTCAGGTTCGACGAGTCCGCCAGGTCGCCATAGTGCAGGATCAGGTTTTTATGCAGGGCCTGCGGGTCCTGGTAAATATGATCGATGCGCTGGGTATTGAACGACGACGAACGTCGTTTGAGGCCGTGCACCGTATAGCCTTTTTCCAGCAGCAGTTCCGCCAGGTACGAGCCATCCTGGCCGGTAATACCGGTGATAAGCGCAACTTTGTTCATGTCTGTCTCCCGATTGATAGGCGAGCGAAGGCCGACACCCAAACTTGGGTGTTTGTTAAAAACGGTCAGTTACTTCTGTTTGGGCAGGTTCAAGTTATGGCCGGTCAACTTCGAGAGTTCCCGGACAATGGCTTCCTTATCGTTTAAATGGGCAATTGCGGTTTCCAGCTCCAGCACCTTGGCGCCCACCAGGAAGCGGTACCAATAGCCCTGGAGCAGGTGATAGACCAGGCCGCTGCGGCCATCGAGAAACCCCAGCTGGATGATGTAGCGCCACAAGAAATAGGCGGTGGAACTCAGGGTGAACGGCACGCGGTTATAAAGGCGGTTCTTGATCAGGCGCTTGGCCTTGGCCTGGAACGAACTCTGCCCCGTGTGCAGTTCATCGCGGATCGCAAACAACCCCAGCCGCGTGTTGAGCACTTCAATCGCTTCGCGGGTGGCGTACTGGTTGTGCTTGTGGGTGAAGAAGGTCAAGTCATGCAAGTTATGGTCGGCGAACCCACCTTCCAGGGTGATGGTGCGACCCTCGGCCACCGTGATGTGCTCGTCCATCCAGCGGTCTTCCATGCGCCCGAGCCCGGTGCGCCACAGCCGCAGCATCCTCAACGGGTAGCGCCCGCCGTGCCGCACCCAGCGCCCCATGAAAATGTGCTTGCGCTTGAAGTTGATGCCGGTGATATCGCTGGCCAACGTCGGCAAGCGTGCGTTGATCTCGGCAGCGAGGTCAGCCTCGATGATCTCGTCGGCATCCAGGCGCAGCGTCCAGTTGCCGGTGATCGGCAGGTTGTCCAGCGCCCACTGGAACTGCTTGGCCTGGTTGACGAACGGGTGCTGCACCACCCACGCGCCGTGGGCACGGGCGATGTCGCAGGTGCTGTCGGTGGAGAATGAGTCCACCACCAGCACTTCATCGCTGAAGGCCCGCACCGAGTCGATGGCCCGGGCGATGTGCAGGCTTTCGTTGTAGGTGAGGATGATCACGCTGATGGTTTCGCGCTTCATGGCGTGGGCTCCTGCACATGCTGGGTACGCAGGCCGATCTGGCGGGACGGATGCCCTGCATGCACGGTCCACGGCTGCGCGATGTTCTTGATCACCAGGGCGCGGGCACCCACCACCACGCCGTCAGCCACACTGACGCCCGGGGTGATGAACGCCTCGGCACACACCCACACGTGCTCCCCCAGCACGATGGGTTTTGCATACAGCTGGAAGTTCTTGCTGTTGTAGTCGTGGGAGCCGCCGCACAAATGCGCGCCCTGGGAAACCACGCTGTAGCGCCCGATGCGGATCAACGCCATGCTGTACAACGTGGTGCCATCGGCAATGCCGACATGGTCACCCAGCTCCAGGTTCCAGGGCGCCCAGACCTTGGCCCGTGGATACACGTGCACCCCTTTGCCCAACCGCGCACCGAACAGCCGCAGCAGAAAGGCCCTCCACGCATGGAACGGGCGCGGGCTGGTGCGAAACAGCACCACGTACACCATGTTCCAGAGCTGGCGGCGCAGCCGATGGCCCAATGAGAACGAGGCCGAACGGTGCGGGTCATTGCCTTGAAGAATCACGGGAAGCACTCCCGTACAATCTCCAGCAGGCGCTGCGCACCGCGACGGATATGAAAGCGTTCGGCAAAGCACGCCCTGGCCCGCTCGGACATTTTCGCGTAAGCGGGCGCCTCCAGCTGCAACCAGCGTTGCAGGTTGTGCAGGGCGCCGTCGGCGGTGTCGTCACTGACAAAGCCGACGCGATCCTTGTCGATTTCACGCCAGATATTGACCTTGTTGCTGATCAGCACGGGCTTGCCGCACGCCAGCGCTTCCGCCACCACCACGCCGAAATTTTCCTGGTGCGAAGGCAGGCAAAACACTTCGGCGGCGTAAAACGCGCCCCACTTTGCAGTCCCCTGCAACATGCCGGGCCAGCTGATGCGATGGGCAATGCCCGACTTTTCGGCCTGATCCTGCAGCGCCTGTACCCAACCGCCCTGATCGGGGCCGGCCATGACCAGGTGCAGACGCTCGTCTTGCCCGGCGACCTGGGCAAATGCCTGCAGCAGGTGGTCGCACCCCTTCTTCTTATGGATGCGACTCAGGAACAGCACTACCCGCTTGCCCTTGAGTTCCGGGTGACCGTTGATGAAGTCCCGCGCCAGGCGCGCCCCATCGGCCGGTGGGCTGGCAGTGCCATACGCCGTGATCGTTTCATGGGCGCGATACAGCCAGAACGACTCACGCGCGCGGATTTGCTCTTCTTCACTGGTAAACACCACGCGCCGCGCATCCCTCAGCACCCGGTATTCGCCCCATGGCCAGTAGAGCCATTTCTTCAGATGCTTGAGCGGGTATTCGTGCTTGAACCAGGGATCCAGCATGCCGTGGGTATACACAATGTAAGGTCGTCCCAACTTGTTCAGCACCTGGCGGGCGACAAACCCGTGGTACTGCCACAAGCCGTTGATAATGAAAAAATCATAGTGCCGGGCGTGCTGCTCCAGCCATTGGCGGATGTTGCCGTTCAAGCCGTAGCCGAAACGGCTTGGCCCCATGAAGTGCACGGTGCCGGGATAGTCCACCGCGAACTCGGCATCCAGCGTCAGGACATCCACGCGATGTCCCTCCTGGGCGAGCACCGTGTCGATTTCCCGGGCCGCGTTGATCGGGCCGCCTTTTTCCGGTCTGACCGAAGAGATGATTCTTAGTAACTTCACGTGCTGTCGTCCGCTGATGCGTTGAGTAGGTTCAGGTTTTCTTGCAGGCCGCGAGAATCAGGCAGGCATACAGCACACCAAACGCCAGGAAGGTGCCCTGCATGGTCATGACCCCGTTGAACAGGATCGGCGCCAGGAAACCGCACAGCAGCAACGGCACCCCGGTGCCTTGCCTGACCAGCGCCGTGTAGGACTTGAGCAGTAACCAGAGCAGCACGAAGATCCGGAACAGGATGAACATCAGCCCGGCGGGCAGGCCCATTTCCAGCACGATGCGTGACCATTCATCTTCGGCCAGTAAAAAGCCTGCACCCTGCTCCCGCCCTGCACGCAGGATCGTCGAGGCGGCGTTGGTGCCCGAACCTATCCCGTGGCCCCATAACGGCGCGTCATCGACCACACGCGTGAAGGCATAGAGGCTGGAGAAGGCGCGAGTGACCGGCGAGCCTTCACTGGCCACCGCGCTGCGGTTGCGCTCCACCAGCACCTGGTAGCTGTCGGTGGACATGAAAATCAGCAGGCTGACAAACAACGCGGACGCCAGGAAAAACAACGACAACAGGTTGCGTTGCGATTTCTTGATCAGGGCGACCATCAGCGCCGCCAGCAGCACAATCGCAGCGTACGCGTAGATGGCCCTTGAGCCCGTGAGGAAACACATCACCGCCACCGCAGCCGCCGACACGCCAAACAGCCCGTAACGCCGGGCGAACACGGCTCGGAACAAGGCCTTGTCAAACACCGCCGCGACCAGGAATGCAAAGCAGGCCGACACGTACACCACATGCCCGGCCGTGAACGTGAAGGTGCCGTAGGGGCGCACGACACCGTCGGCAATCATGAAGATGAAGTCATCATCACCAATGCCTTTGTTCACATACGCCTGGGGTCCGGACGAATACTGCAACACCACCAGCACGCTGATCGGGATCGCCGCGAACAGCGTGATACGGGCGAACCGATAGACATCCGTCAACCTGAGCGTCTTGCCAGCGACAAATATCAACGGGAAATACAGCAGGTAGTTGCGCACGCCGTAGCCGTAGATGACGAAGCCTTCAGGGCTGCTCAACAAAAACGCGGCCACCAGCAGGAAGAACACCATGACCAGCACGACAAAGTAGGCCGACACCAGGTTTTTCGAGAAAAACCCGAACCGGTAGGCGCACCAGTAGATATAAAGAACAATCGGGTCCTTGATGAAATAGATGGCCGAACTGAGGCCCGGCATCACCCACTTGCGCAAGACCCCTTCGAACAGGATGAACAGGTAGATGAGCACGAAGGCGCTGACCACCCGCGTGCGATAGCGATCATGCAGGCTGACCCTGTCAGGAATGGCCAAGGATTGCATCCATCACCTCCCTGGCGTAGCTGTCCCAGGTGGTTCCACCGGCAGACAGCACAGCGTTGTGCTGCAACGCACTGAGCTTGTCCTTGTCTTCGGCCAGCTCAACCAGACGGCTGGCGATCGCTTCGGCAGAGCGGATCGGCACCACATAACCGTTGAAACCCTCGACGACCAGGTCGGCCGCCCCGCAGTTCTGCGACACGATCACCGCTGTGCCCGTGGACAAGGCTTCACCCACCACCAGGCCAAACGCCTCGGCGACCGACGGCAGCACCAGCACATCTGCCTCCAGCAAGTGGCGGATAACGTCATCGTGGGACGCGGAGCTGAACCACTGGTACTTTTTCAGCTCGGCATTGAGCACGGGGTTGCGACCGTTGGCGTAGTCGCCACCGATCACCGTGACGTCCAGGGCAACGCTGCTCGCCGCAAGGTTCAACGCGTCGAAAAAGTACGAAATGCCCTTTTGCTGGGTCAGCGCGCCGACATAAATCACTTTCAGTCGTGCACCTGGCCGGGCGCTTGCTTCATGACGCACCATCGGCGCCGGCGCGCCATAGGGCGTGATCGCAACCTTGCCTGGCGCAACGCCGTGCTCACCCAGGGTGCGCTTGGCAAAGGTACTCGCCACTATGATCCGGTCCGCCAAAGCCAACTCGGCCGTCTGTTTGCGCACGGTGTCATCGCTGATATTGGGAATGCTGGCACGCCAGGCAGGGTTGGCCTCGCGCTCATGCTCAAGCATCCTGCAGGCGTAGGCGATGGAGCCGAAGGCCGCCTCATAATTGAGGGTGATGCCCCCGATGTCGCGGGCGGCGCTGAACAAGCCCAGGCACTTGCCGTCATAGCCGTACACCTGGCTGGGTTTGCGCGGGGTGTTGTAGAGGAAACCGGCGCTTGCCTGGTCAATGTGGTTGTAGACGTTTTCCGGGCAGAAGATGCCGGTGTTGCGCCGTGTCAGGCGATACCACCTCAGTTTGTCGCAGATCACACGCGGCACGTCATAACGCGGGTAACTGTGCAGCAACGCGCCATCGACCTGATCGAACGTACGCCGCAGGCACTCCTTGCCCACCACCGGCAGACGGCAGAGGAACGACTCCTTATGCAGTGCCAGCGAGGTATGGAACGAGTGCAGCAACTGCCGTTGATTCAACGCGCGCAGCAACGCGCGGACATTCTGATTACCAACGGGATGAGCGACCAGAATCATCTTATTTACCCATCCAGGCTTCGACGACGGCACTTGAGCGGACCGGGCTGTAGGTAAACGCATGCGCCCCGCGCGACCTGATGACCCGTGCCGGATTGCCCGCCACCACGCTGTACGGTTCCACATTGCGCCCGACCACACTGCCGGCACCGACGACGGCACCTTCACCGATCGTCACGCCCGGCAGGATGATCGCGTCGGTGGCGACCCAGGCGTAGTCGCCGATCACCACCGGGGCGACTTTCAAGCGCCAGGCAGGATCATCCAGGCCATGGGTACCCGTGAGAATACGCACGCCTTCATTGATCGCCACATGGGCGCCCACACGGACGGCGGCGTGCAATTGGATAAAGGTGCGCTTGCCGATAAAGCTGCCGGTGCCCACGCTGAAACACGCGACGGAGCCTTCGAATTCCACGGCATTGATCATCACCAGCGGAGCCAGGCTGGCCCCCTGTCGGCGCAACATGCGTTGGCGGCGATCGGCCTTGAGCAAGCGGCCCAGCAACAGCACGCGCTTGGCCAGGTACTTGAGCCCCTCAGGCGTCAGCAGGCTGATTTTCAATCGATGGCGGATCAGGTGATTAATCAGCACGGGCCATCCTCAGTTCAAGACGATGGAAACCGCGCCTGGCAAAACAGAACAGGACGACTTCGGTGGCCACCAGCACATAGCAGACGCCGAGCAAGCCATAGTCTTGTGCCAGGCAGAACACCGCCAGAATGCTGGCGATTGACACCAACATGAACACCACGGCAAACGACGAATAGGACGCCGTGGCCATCATTGCCACCCAATACACCTGCCAGGCCACGTGGGTCAGCGCGCCGATGATCAGCACCAGCATGATGCTGGAGGAATAATCGTCTTTGCGGCCCGACCACACATCGAAGATCGTCCCGCCGAATATCACCACCAGCGCGCCCAGCACACAGGCGATGGGCAGCGAGAACCGCAACGCGTAGCGGATCATCTTGCGGACCAGTTGGTTGTCACCGATAGAGAACGCATAGGAAATCTCCGGCCACAGGGACTGATTCACCACGGTCGAGAATTGCACCAACACCCTGGAAATGGTCCGGTACAAACCGAATATCGCCGCGTGCGCCGGAGACAGCAGCACCGACAACAGAATGATCAGCCCCTGCACGTTCAACGCCAGGCCAATCGGAAAGGCCAGCGAAGCCAGCGAGGGTTTGATCAACGTCACAAATGCCCGCCTGCCGATTGCAGAAAGGTTGAAACGCAAGGCGATCCCCAACCGATTGGCGATCTGGTTCTTGCTGACGATGCCCGTCGCGCGCACGGCCAACAGCACCAGGCTGGTGGCGACCAGGCTGTGGCTCAGATAAGCGCACAACAACGCAGCCGACCACTCCAGCATGCGGATGACGTTCATGATGAATGCCGACAACGGCAAGGCCTTATTGGCCCGGTAGCGGATCGAAATCATGTTGGTAAACAGGCAAAGCAGCGAGTAGCCGGTCAGCGCCGAGAGAATCAGCACCCCGTCGCCGCTCTTGATCGACTGGAGGTTGAGCACGCTGAACAGGTCAAACAACGCCAGGGCGCCCAGGGTCAGCAACAGCACACTGAGTCCCGCCAGGGATAGAAACGCAAAGCTGGTGCTGTACACCGCACTCGCGACCTTCAACCGTCCGCGCTCGTGCCAGATCACGACCTTGCTCGATGCCGCCGTGGTCACGCCCAGGTCAGACAGCGCCAGGTAGGTCGGAATCGCAGACAGCACCACCCACTCGCTGTAGGCGCCAAAGCCCCAACTGGCAATCAGCACCGGAACACTCACCACCTGGATCAGCAGGTTTACCACCTGGCCAAACGAATTGGCGCCAATGCCGCTGACGATTCTTTTAAGCACACTCATGGGAAGACCTATACCGGGTTGAGAGGTCGCCCAACGGATACGTAGTGAATACCTTTCTTCTGCACACTGACGGGGTCGAACAGGTTGCGTCCGTCAAAGATCAGCGGTTGCTTGAGCTGCTGTTTGATCACCGTGAAGTCCGGTGCCTTGAAGACCTGCCACTCCGTGACGATCAGCAAGGCATCGGCGCCTTTCAGGCAGGCTTCCTTGGTGCCGCACAGGCGCAGGTCTTCGCGGTCGCCATAGAGGCGCTGGGTTTCATCCATCGATTCCGGATCAAAGGCCTGCACGTTTGCCCCGGCACGCCACAAGGCCTCCATCAACACGCGGCTGGGGGCTTCGCGCATGTCATCGGTATTGGGTTTGAAACTGAGCCCCCAGAGCGCGAAAGTCTTGCCCGCCAGTTGCGCGTTGAAGTGCGTGGACAGTTTGTTGAACAGGCTGTTTTTCTGTTCGGCATTGCGTCGTTCCACGGCCTTGAGCAGCGTGGCATCGAAGTCGAGGGTCTCGGCGGTCTGGATCAAGGCCTGGACATCCTTGGGGAAACACGACCCGCCATACCCCACGCCTGCATACAGAAAGTGATAGCCGATACGCGGATCGGACCCGATGCCCTGGCGCACCATCTCGATGTCGGCCCCCAGTCGCTCGGCCAGGTTGGCCATCTCGTTCATGAAGCTGATCTTGGTGGCGAGCAGGCAATTGGCAGCGTATTTGGTCAACTCGGCGCTGCGCACATCCATCACGATGATTTTTTCGTGGTTGCGGTTGAACGGCGCGTAGAGCTCGCGCATCACCGCCTCCGCATGCCGGCTGGCGGTGCCGATGACAATGCGGTCCGGACGGATACAGTCCGCCACCGCGCAGCCTTCCTTGAGAAACTCCGGGTTGGACACCACGTCGAAGGCCAGGTCGGTGCGCTCGCGCAGCGCGAGCATGGCAGCCACCCGTGCACTGACTTTGTCGGCGGTGCCCACGGGAACGGTGGATTTGTCGATGATGGTCAGCGGGGCCAGCATGTGCTGCCCAATGGTCTCGGCCACCGCCAGCACGTACTTCAAGTCGGCCGAGCCGTCTTCATCAGGCGGTGTCCCCACCGCGATAAACTGCACTTCGCCATGCTTGACTGCAGCCACGGCGTCGGTGGTGAAGTTCAAGCGGCCGGCACCATGGTTTTCCCGGACAAGCGCCTCCAGGCCCGGTTCGTAGATCGGGATATGCCCCTGTTTGAGACGCTCAACCCGCTGCGCATCAATATCGACACACAGCACATCGTGGCCGACTTCAGCAAGGACGGCGCCCTGGACCAGCCCTACATAACCAATGCCAAAAACTGTGACTTTCATAGCGTTTCTCGTTGAACCTGCGGCCAGTGGTAGACGTGCTGCGCGTTGGACTTCAAATGCCTGGCGTCCAGGATCAAACGCGGTCTGACGTGTACTCGTAGTGGTAATAGCTGTAGGCGCCGTATCCGTATTTGGCGGATGAGCGCTTCTCGATACCGTTGAAGATCGCGCCTTTGAGTTCAATGCCGTTCTGTTGATAGCGACGCATCGTCAGCTCCACCTCGCGCACAGAGTTCAACTCGAAACGGGCCACAATCAGATTGGTACCGGACTGGCGCCCGACGATGGTTGCATCGGTGACCGCCAGGAATGGCGGTGTATCCAGAATCACCAGGTCGTACAGCGCGCTGACCTGCTCCAGGAATTCGCTGAAGTTGGCGTGCATCAGCAGTTCCGATGGGTTCGGCGGGATCCGCCCACGGCTAAGGACGTGAAGGTTCTCGACCTCCGTGGGATGGATCGCAGTGGTGAGCTCGCAGCGTTTGGCGAGCAGGTCGGACAGACCGTTTTCTGCCGCAACGCCAAAGACTCTGTGCAAGTAACCCTTGCGCATATCCACGTCCACCAGCAACACACGCTGCCCCGAATGCGCGACCACAGCAGCCAGGTTCGCCGAGACGAATGTCTTGCCCACCTGCGGGCTCGGCCCGGAGATCATCAAGCGGTTGTTGCCCGCTTCCAACATGGCGAAATGCAGACTCGTGCGCAGGCTGCGCAGCCCTTCAATGGCCAGGTCCGTTGGGTTGCTGATGGCCAGCAGTTGCGTAGGCCCTGACTGGTTGCTGCGAAAGAGCTTCTGGTCCATGTCCTTCTGGATGGCACTGAACGGGATGGCCGCATACACCGGCAAGCCGAGTTTTTCCAACTCGTTGGGGTTGGACACGCCCCGATTGAGCGCCTTGCGAAACAGCACCAGCGCGACTGCAACAAAGGCCCCGAGCAGCGTGGCGATCACCACGATCAATGCTTTTTGCGGCCTGACCGGGTTCCTCAGGTCGACATCGGCGGTATCGATCAAGCGCACGTTACCGACCGTGCCGGCGCGCATCACGTCCAACTCCTGATACTTGTTGAGCAGTTGCGTGTAGATCTCGGTGCTGACCTTGAGGTCGCGGGTCAGGCTCAGCAACTCTTGCTGGGTGGTCGGCAAGCTTTCGACCTTCTTGGCCAGCTCGCTCTGGCGGGCCGTGAGTTCTGCCAGTTGCGTCAGGAGCGCGCGGTACACCGGGTGCTGGGGGGTGAACTTTCGCTCGATCTCGGCCTGTTGCATCTTGAGTTCGGAGATGCTCGCGTCCAGCGCCACGATCTGGTCAAGAATGGCCTTTGCCTCAAGGCTGATGTCGATGGTTTTATTGCGGATCTGAAACTGGTTCAGCGCCGTCTCAGCCTGCTCGACATCCTTGCGCACCTGGGGCAATTGGTCTTTGAGGAAGGCCAGGCTCTGGGCCGCCTCGGCGGAGGTGCGCTCGATGTTCTGGCGCACGTAGATACGGGCGACCTCATTGAGTACCTGAATGGCCGCCTCGGGCCGCGTGCTTTCCAGCGCCAGGCCAATGATCCCCGACTCCTTGCCGCGCTCTGCCACATCCAGCAGCTTCTGATAGCGCAGAATGCTGGTGAGGCGTGGCGAACGCACAACGCTGAATTGCGCGCCGGGGTTGGCATCCAGCGTTTCGACCTGCAGTTGGAGGCCACTGCTTTCATAGAAGCGACCCACCTGCCCCGTCAGCAACACGTTTTGGTCCTGGTCCGACAGGGTAAAGGTGCTGCCACTACCGGCAGTCAAGGTCAGTTCCTGGCCCAGCAAGTCGGCCGGAAGGCGCAACCGCGAAAACTTCAGGGCCTCGCCACCCCAACCGTAACTGTCGAGGCCGAGCCAGGGGTTCGCCACCTCATGGGCTTGCGCTGGCTTGAAGCGACGCGCCATGAAATCACCGATCAAGGGGAAGCGCTTGGGCTTCACTTCGAGGTCCAGGTTCAGGTTGTCGACGGCAGTGCCAACGGTGATCCGTGAGCGGATCAACTCGACCTCCGTGACCGTGGGCGACTCCTTGCCGAGCAGGCTGCCGACATCGGAAAAGCCGAGCATGTCGCCTTTTTTCGGTTCGACCTGAATCAGTGCGGTGGCTTGATAGACCGGAGGCGTCAACACGGCATAGGCCACGCCCAGCGCCATAAAGACGATACTGATGCCACCGATCAGCCATTTGTGATCGAGCAACGTGCCCAACAACATCATGAAATCCAGATCAGTTTCTTCGCCGTTATGCGACGCTGTTGCGGGTGTTGATTGCATAAGTCAGTTCTTTTTTCCAACCAATAGTCAAGGAATGGCACAGGGTGCAAGACGCCCGGCTCCATGCACGATTAACGCAGAACTTATCAAGTGTGTTACATGACGACTTTTAACCAACTTAACCAACTTAACCAACTTAACCGACTAACCTTTGCGCCCACGCCTGAGCCGCTTGCTCTATCAACGCATAGGCATGAACAAAGGCTGGTTTGCCTTGACGATAAGGGTCCATGATCTCGCGGTTGTATTGCCATTTACCCAGCAGGAACACTTTGCCCCGTGCTTCCGGCGCGAGGCTGAGTACCCCGTCGATATGCCGTTGTTCCATCACGAGTACAAGATCCGCGTCACTCACCGCAGCGCTTGTCAGTTGACGTGCCCTGTGTGAAACCGGTGCATGCCCGTGCTCTTCCAGTACCCGCAGAGCCGTGGGCTCCAGCGGGCTGTCACGCAATGCGGCCAACCCCGCAGAACTCACTTCTATCGCGGAGTGCGCCAGCGCATTGCGCAGTAATTGTTCTGCCGTGGGGCTGCGACAAATATTGCCGACACACACAATCAAAATCCTATTGAACAAGGCAACCTCCCACGCGCCGACTGTATTAACCCGGTAGTAAAAGGGAAGACCTTACTTCAAGCAGCGAGGCGATTATGGTCACAACCGCGGCACTTCGACCACCTGCCGAGGCAGACTAAAAATAACAACACCCGGCATAACCGACTAAAAATAACATTCCAGTACTTTTGCCCTCCCACAGAATAAAGTGCCGCCTGACCGCAACAACAAGAGACGGCCATGAACATGTCAAAGTTATTGGTAGAGCGTATTGGTCTATTTCCTTCTTCGGGAAACATTCATGTCGAAGTGAATAACTCGACCCGCGTCGTCGAGCGCATGCAGGTGTTATACCGCGACAATTCCCTGGCCAGCGATGAATCCTGTTCCGGACTGTCGATGGTGTTCGCCGATTGGCGCTTCAAGTTGCAGGTGAGTGATGCGCTGTCGGTGTGCCTGTGCGTGGAAAGTCGCGGTGACAGCCAGTTCATGCGGGTCAAGACCGCCGAGTTGCTGGCGAACATCTGCGGCACCGAGGAGCGGCCATGAGCCTGTTGGATGATGTGATACGCAGCTATGCGCTGAGAAAACTCACCGGGATGTTCGAAGGTTTCGCCGAGCCGCCGGTGGGTACGCAATACCGGCGCAATACCCAGGCCATCGGCCGTTGGCTGGAGCAGCTGCACGGCAGCTCACCGCAGCAGATCACCCATACGCTGCTCAAGCAGATGAACGAGGCGCGGCTGCGCGGCGATATGCGGCGTTTCAATGCGCAGACGGTGTTGCTGGAACTGATGGTGGACAGCCACCGGGCGCTGGACCTGGTGACTTACTCGGCCTTTGTGTGTGCCGCATCCAGCCGCCAGGAAGGCTCTTGATGGGCCTGGTCGGCACCTGACAAGGTGATGGCAACCCGGTTGAGCAGCAACTCGGCGTTGAACTTTGGCACCAGTGCGCAGGCCAGCAACACCACCAGCCCACCGCCGATGAAAGAGGGGGACACCCTGACGTGGGTGGTCTCAATGCGCCAGAGAAAGGCAATCGCCGCGACAGCACCCACGGTAACACCGGCCAGTGCTTCATTGACTGGATGTATGTACGGCGCGACACAGTAAGCACCAAACCAGGCGCTGGCGAGTAACCCCGCACCTGCCGCCGGCCAGCGCAATGCCGGATTGAACTGGCGGGCCACCAGACTCAGCGCCACGGTGAGCATCAGGCAGGTATTCATGGCATGGCCGCTGATGACGGCAATGTCCAAGCGCTGAAATGACAGGCCCCAGCCCTTGAACAGCAACTTGCTGAGCGCGACCACTGAATAAGCGACACCGACCGTAATGATCCAGGCCCTCAGTGCCCGAGGGTTGGAATACCGCAACCACACGGCGATGATGATCGCGGCCGGAATCATGACGGTAATGCCGCCATATTGCGCAAGTTCTGCCCGCATAGTTCCCCAATCCGGCAAGCCCGTTTCGGCGCCCATCAGACCTCAGTGCCGGGGAAAATACAACGTTATCTAAAGTCAGCCTTGGCACATGAAAAGCCGGCAGGTGACTCGCCTAAACACTCTGAAGATGCAATTTACTGATACACAACCAAATTAATAATTCCACATTTTAATAATTAGGTTAGAACCAATCGGCATTTTACAGACCCCGTCCCTGCCCCTACTTTGGACGCGAATAACCGACCCCCTGCCCGGTGGAGGTGGTAATCACACCCAAGACAAGGACAGACCATGAGCATCGAATTCATCGGCTACATTGGCGGCCATCACGCTTCCGAGATCCATCCGCGCAGCGGCCCTACCCTGCAACCCGACTACGTCGAGAGCGTGGCCCGCGCCCACGAAGAGGCCGGTTTCGACCGCGCCCTGGTGGCCTTCCACTCCAACAGCCCGGACAGCACGCTGATCGCCTCCCACGCCG
This sequence comes from Pseudomonas azotoformans, assembly GCF_900103345.1. Taxonomy (NCBI): domain Bacteria; kingdom Pseudomonadati; phylum Pseudomonadota; class Gammaproteobacteria; order Pseudomonadales; family Pseudomonadaceae; genus Pseudomonas; species Pseudomonas azotoformans. Next base: position 786,933 of record NZ_LT629702.1, on the reverse strand, counting down.
CCAGCGTGACCACCAAGCTGCAATTTCTCATCGCCCACCGCCCCGGTTTCGCCCAGCCCACCCTGGCCGCGCGCCAATTCACCACCCTTGATGTGTTCAACGGCGGGCGTACAGCGGTGCACATCATCACCGGCGGCGACGACCGCGAACTGCGCGCCGATGGCAGCCATATCGGCAAGGACGAACGCTACGCCCGCACCGACGAATACCTGAGCGTGGTGCGCCAGGAATGGACCAGCGAGCAGCCCTTCGACTTCAAGGGCACCTACTATCAGGTCGAAGGTGCGCACTCCACGGTGAAGTCGCCACAGCAGCCGCATATCCCGCTGTATTTCGGTGGCTCGTCCAAAGCGGCGATTGAAGTGGCGGGCAAGCATGCCGACGTGTATGCGCTGTGGGGCGAAACCTACGAGCAGGTGCGCGAGATCGTCACCCAGGTACGCGCCGAAGCAGCCAGGCATGGGCGTACGATCAGGTTCAGCTTGTCGTTGCGGCCGATCCTCGCCGAGACCGAAGAGCTGGCGTGGGCACGGGCCGAGCGCATCTTGCAGCAGGCGACCGAGCTGGCAGAGAACAATGGCTTTGTGCGGCGTGAACCGCCCAACGAAGGCTCGCGCCGCTTGCTCGCCGCAGCGGCGCAAGGCTCACGCCTGGATAAGCGCTTGTGGACCGGGATTGCCGGGTTGCTCGGTGCGCAGGGCAATTCCACCTCGCTGGTGGGCACCGCTGAGCAGGTCGCGGAGGCCTTGGTGGATTATTACGACCTGGGGATCACCACGTTCCTGATTCGTGGGTTTGATCCTCTGAATGATGCGATTGACTACGGCAAGCGCCTGATCCCCCTCACCCGCCAACTGATCGCAGAACGCGAACAGGCCAAACAAGTCGCCTGAGCACAACACAAAACCCAATGTGGGAGGGGGCAAGCCCCCTCCCACATTAAGCTCAGTTTTTGTAGTCGGTATCGCTGCGCTCCAACTGCCGGACCAGCGCATTCCAATGCCGCGCCACGCCCGGGCCTTCGCCGCTGGCGTGCGCCTTGGCCTGTTGCTCGACTTTCTCCACCACTTCCTGCGGCGGGAAGATCAACTCCGCATTCCCCGCTGCCTGCGCTGCGACCTGGATATTGCAGGCCCGCTCAAGTTGCTGCAGTTGCTGAAACGCATGCTCTACGCTGACGCCCGCGGTCAACAACCCATGATTGCGCAGGATCATCACGCTTTTGTCGCCCAGGTCGGCAACCAAGCGCTCGCGCTCGTCAAGGTCGAGGGCAATCCCTTCATAACCGTGATAGGCCACCCGCCCGGAGAAACCGATGGAGTGCTGGGAGATCGGCAGCAAGCCGTCTTTTTGCGCCGACACCGCGATGCCGTCGCGGGTATGGGTGTGCAGCACCGCTTGCAGGTCGTGACGCGCGCCGTGGATGGCGCTGTGGATGACATAGCCGGCGTAGTTGATGCCCAGGCCCGTCGGGTCATCCACGATAGTGCCATCGAGGTCGACCTTGACCAGGTTGGACGCACTGATTTCATCGAACAGCAAGCCGAAGGCGTTGATCAGGAAATGCTCCTCCGGGCCCGGCACACGGGCGGAGAAGTGGGTATAGATATGGTCGGTCCACTTGTACAAGGCCGCCAGGCGATAGGCGGCGGCCAGCTTGACGCGCACTTCCCATTCTTCTGGCGTGACGCGTTGGCGAACGGTGTTGCTGGAAACGCTGGAAATCGAGGTGACGCTGCTCATGGCAAAACTTCCTGGATGGCCTTAAGGACTTCCAGGCAAGCCTAGGGGATGCAAAAAAATAATAAAAAGCACATTTTAATCTAAGCTAATTATTATTTTTTTTCATAACCATTCAAGCAACAACACAGAGCAAATGTGGGAGCGGGCTTGCTCGCGAAAGCGGTGGATCAGTTAGAACAGCTTTGACTGACACACTGCATTCGCGAGCAAGCCCGCTCCCACATATAAAGCTGCTTTCACTAAGGTTAAGCGGCGTCTCTGATCTTGTGCAATGAGGCAGCCACCAGCTTGCCAAACGCATCCACCGGCCCCTGCAGGTTGCCCAGGAAGTGCGGGTAGATCAGCCACAGGTCCATCACCGGCTTGAAGTCCTTGAGCGGCATCACCGCCAGGTGCTCGCGGTGCGCGCTGCGTTCCAGCAGCGGGCGCGGCACCAGGCCCAGGCCCAGGCCGTCCGCCACCAGGCCCAATTGCAGCTCGGTGCCGAAGGTTTCCAGGTTGACCCGCAGCGCCAGGCCCTGATCGGACAAGGTCCGCTGCAAGCCCGCACGGAAGCCGCAGCCATCCGGGTTGAGAATCCAGCCGTTCTGGTACACATCCGCCAGCTTGCACGGTTTCTTCGGCAACTGCGCCTTGGCGCACACCACCACCAGTTCCATCTTGCCGATGGACTCGCCGACGATGTTGTCCGGGAAGATCTTGCCCGCCGGGAACAGCGCCGCCGCCGCATCCAGCTCACCGCGTTCGATCTTGCCCACCAGTTGGCTGCCCCACCCCGTAGCGACCTGGGCACGCAGGTCGGGGTATTCGGTGCGCAGGTGCTTGAGTGCATCCAGCAACACCACATCGCCGATGGTCTGCGGCACGCCCAGGCGCAACAGGCCAGTGGGCGGTGCATCGGTGGCCACCAGTTCGCGCAGGGCGTCCATCTCGCGCAGGATCAACCGGCACTGCTCGTAGACGCGGGTGCCGATCAGCGTGGGCTTGAGGGGCTTGGTGTTGCGGTCGAACAACTCCACCCCCAACGCCTGCTCGAAGTTCTGCACGCGACGGGTAATGGCCGGCTGGGTCAGTTGCAACGACTCGGCGGCGTGGCTGATGGACTGGCAACGAATCACTTCGACAAAGGCATCGATATCGTCAATTTTCATTTGGGCCGCACATAGAGAACCGTCATTAAGATGTGTGCGAAGCATAGTTGCAGGAAAGCTGCCTGGATAGCCTGCGCTGTGATCGATAACGTCTAACGCTATTCAGACCAGTTCTAAATTACCTTCAGCTATAAGCTAATCATTAAAAAATAGCATATTAACTATAAACATTATGCTTAGATAAACCCATCACCACCGACCGCACGATGGAACTGTCATGACCCAGGCCCGACACCCCGAGAGACTCAGAGCCTTCATAGGCGCCCTGGCGGAATTGATCGACGGTAATCCACGCGAAGGCGACCTGCTGCACCGTGGCGGCAAGCTGCTGGCGCAACTGGTCAGCCATGACGACTGGCTTCCCGACGAATTCGCCCAACCTGATCCCGAGCGCTACCAGCAGTTCCTGCTGCATGCCGATTCACGCCAGCGTTTCAGCATCGTCAGCTTTGTGTGGGGGCCGGGACAAAGCACACCGATCCACGACCACCGGGTATGGGGCCTGATCGGGATGCTGCGCGGCTCAGAGTTTTCCCAAGGGTTTGAACGCGCCCCTGACGGCCGCCTGATGGCCGAAGGCAAGCCGATCCAGTTGGTGCCGGGCCAGGTTGAAGCGGTGTCGCCCAAGGTCGGCGACATCCACCAGGTGAGCAACGCCCACAGCGACCAGGTGTCCATCAGCATCCATGTGTACGGCGCCAATATCGGTGCGGTGCGCCGCGCGGTGTACCAGCCCGACGGCAGCGAGAAACTGTTTATCTCCGGTTATTCCAACGCCTTCCTCCCGAATATCTGGGATTTGTCCAAAGAAAAGAGCCCTGCCCTATGACCACCCTCTCCACCCGCAGCTTTGCCCGGATTCGCCAGGCCCTGTTGGACCATGCAGAAGTCGCGCTGATCGACGTGCGCGAAGAAGCGCCGTTCGCCGAATCCCATCCACTGTTTGCCGCGAACATCCCGCTGTCCAAGCTTGAGCTGGAGGTGTATGCACGCATTCCACGGCGCGATACCCAGGTCACCGTGTACGACAACGGTGAAGGCCTGGCCGCCCGCGCCGCCGAGCGCCTGGTTGCGTTGGGCTATTCCCAGGTCAGCCTGCTCGAAGGCGGCCTGGACGGTTGGCGCAAGGCCGGTGGCGAGCTGTTCATCGACGTCAACGTACCGAGCAAGGCGTTCGGCGAACTGGTGGAAAGCGAACGACATACGCCGTCCCTGGCCGCTGAAGAGGTGCAGGCGCTGCTCGACAGCCAGGCCGATGTGGTGGTGCTCGATGCCCGGCGTTTCGACGAATACCAGACCATGAGCATTCCCACCGGCATCAGCGTGCCGGGGGCCGAACTGGTGTTGCGCGCCCGCGAACTGGCGCCCGACCCGGCCACCCGCATCATCGTCAACTGCGCCGGACGTACCCGCAGCATTATCGGCACCCAATCGCTGATCAATGCCGGCGTGGCCAATCCGGTGTCGGCCCTGCGCAACGGCACCATCGGCTGGACCCTGGCCGGGCAGAAACTTGCCCATGGCCAATCGCGGCGTTTTGCGCCGACCTCCGAGGAGCACCGCCAGATCGCAGCCGTGGATGCGCGGCGTGTCGCCGACAAGGCCAGCGTTGGCCGTGCCACCCTGAGCGACCTGCGCACCTGGCAGCAGGACACCACACGCACCACCTACCTGTTCGATGTACGCACCCCGGAAGAATTCGAAGCCGGTCACCTGCCGGGCGCACGCTCCACGCCGGGCGGGCAACTGGTGCAGGAAACCGATCATTTCGCCAGCGTGCGCGGTGCCCGGCTGGTGCTCGCGGATGACGATGGCGTGCGCGCAAACATGTCCGCGTCCTGGCTGGCCCAATTAGGCTGGGAAGTGCATGTGCTGGACGACCTGCAAGCGGCGCACCTCAGTGAGCAAGGCACTTGGGTCGCGCCGGTGCCGGTGCCGCCCCAGGCCGAGCTGATCAGCCCCCATACCCTCGTCGATTGGCTGGCCCATGGCGACACCGTGGTGCTGGATTTCACCGCCAGCGCCAACTACGTGAAGCGCCATATCCCCGGAGCCTGGTGGGTACTGCGTGCACAACTCGCCGAGGCCCTGGCCAAGGTGCCCGCCGCCCAGCGTTACGTGCTGACCTGCGGCAGCAGCCAACTGGCGCGCCTGGCGGTGGCTGAAGTCGAAACCCTCACCGGCAAGCAGGTGTTCCTGCTGCAGGACGGCACTGCCGGCTGGATCAACGCGCAGCTGCCGCTGGAAGCAGGCGAAACCCACCTGGCCTCGCCGCGTATCGACCGCTACCGCCGCCCGTACGAAGGCACCGACAACCCCAGGGAAGCCATGCAAGCCTATCTGGACTGGGAATTCGGCCTGGTCGACCAGTTGGCACGCGACGGCACCCACGGTTTCCATGTGATCTGACCCACCCCGTACATGCGATGGAATCCGACCCCTTCTCCAGGCGGAGGTATCCCTTGAAAGACACCAAACGCCTGGAGTTTGCCCCATGCTCGACAACCGCCCTTTCAAACGCCTGCTCCTGGGCACCGCCCTCGCCCTTGGCCTGATCGGCAGCGCCGCTGCCGCCGACCTGCAACCGCTGCGGGTGGCCAACCAGAAGTCGACAATCAAGGCGCTGCTGGAAGCCTCCGGCGAAACCCGGAATGTGCCTTACACGATCCAGTGGTCGGAGTTCCCATCGGCCTCGCCGCTGGGCGAAGCACTCAACGCCGGTGCCGTGGACATCGGCGCCCTCGGTGATGCGCCGTACGTGTTCGCCCTCGGTGCCGGTGCCTCCCTCAAGGTGGTCAGCATCATCCACTCCGAAGGGCGCACCACGACCGCCCTGGTCGTGCCCAAGGACTCACCGATCAAGACCGTTGCCGACCTCAAGGGCAAGAAGATCGTCACCGGGCGCGGCTCCATCGGCCATTACCTGGCGATCAAGGCCCTGGCCACCGCCGGCCTGACCACCCAGGATGTGCAGTTCATTTTCCTGCTGCCCAGCGAATCACGCCTGGTGCTGGATAACGGCACCGCCGACGCCTGGGCCACCTGGGACCCGTACACCACTGTGGTCACTTCACAAAGCCAGGCCCGTGTGCTGATCAGCGGCAACCAACTGTTGAGCAACCACCTGTACCTCGCCGCCACAAGCCAGGCCATCGCCGACAAGCGCCCGCAGCTCGACGACTTTGTCGCCCGCGTCGACCGCGCGTATGCCTGGGCCAACACCCACCCCAATGAATACGCCGCCGCCCAGGCCAGGATCACCGGCCTGCCGCTGGACGTGCATGTGACGGTGGCCAAGGACACCCGCCTGAACCCGGTCACGATCGACGATGCGGTGATCAGGGGCCTGCAAGCGACCGCCGACACCTATCAACAGGAAGGCCTGCTGCTCAAGCACATCGACGTGTCGCAGGGCTTCGACAAGAGCTTCAACGCCAAGCGTGTCCCCTTCAACCAAGCCTCGCGCTAAAAGGAGCAGCACATGAGCAAGCCACGTCATTTGAAACTGGGAGCCATGGTCCATGGCGTCGGTCACGGCTGGGGCGAATGGCGCCACCCGAACGCCCAACCGAATGCCAGCACCAGCTTCGGCTTCTACAAACAACAGACTGAATTGGCCGAAGCCGCCAAGTTCGACTTCGTGTTCATCGCCGACAGCCTGCATATCCACGCCAAGTCCAGCCCGCACTACCTCAACCGTTTCGAGCCGTTGACCATCCTGTCGGCACTCGCCGCGATCACCACACATATCGGCCTGGTCGCCACCGTGACCGTCAGCTACACCGAGCCCTACCAGGTCGCGCGCCAGTTCGCGTCCCTGGACCATATCAGCGGCGGTCGCGCCGGTTGGAACGTGGTCACCTCATGGCTCAGCGGCACCGCCGACAACTTCAGCAAGGCCGAGCACCCGCCCCACGCCGTGCGTTACCGCATCGCCAAGGAACACGTAAGCACCGTGCAGGGCCTGTGGGATTCGTGGGAAGACGACGCCTTTACCTACAACAAACAGTCCGGCGAGTTTTTCGCCCCGGGCAAGCTGCATGCACTCAACCACAAGGGCGACTTCTTCTCGGTCAAAGGTCCGCTGAACATCGCGCGCTCGCGCCAGGGCCAACCGGTGATTTTCCAGGCCGGCACCTCGGAGGACGGGCGCAACTTCGCGGCGCAGAACGCCGATGCGATCTTTGTGCACGTGGACAGCATCGAGGAGGGCCTGGTGTATACCCAAGACCTGAAACGCCGCGCCGAGGGCTTTGGCCGTGACCCGCAAAACCTGTCGATCCTGCCGGGCATCCGCCCGATTGTCGGCCGCGACGAGGCCGAAGTGGAAAGCCGCTACCAGCAGGCCGTGGAGCTGGTCACCGTGGAAGATGCCATCGTCGCCCTCGGTCGCCCGTTCAACGACCACGATTTCAGCCAATACCCGCTGGACGCGCCGTTCCCGGAACTGGGGGACCTGGGGTCCAACAGCCAGAAAGGCGGCTCCGACCGCATCAAGCAACTGGCCAGGGACGAAGGCCTGACCCTGCGCGAAGTGGCCCTGCGTTTCTCGCGGCCCAAACGTGATTTTGTCGGCACCCCGGAACAGGTCGCCGATGCGATCCAGACCTGGTTCGAGCGCGGCGCCAGTGACGGTTTCATCATCAACTCGGTGCTGCCGGATGGCTTGCAGTACTTCACCGAACTGGTGGTGCCAGTGTTGCAGAAGCGCGGCCTGTTCCGCAGCGAATACAGCGGCCAGACCCTGCGCGATAACCTGGGCCTGGAGGTGCCGGTGAACCGCTACAGCGTCGCCGCCGAGGTTGAAGAGCAGCAAGAGGCGCTGGCATGAGCCCATCCTTGCAGCCCTCCTTGCGCTCCGTGGAAGTCGCCCAGTTCGACGCCCTGCTCGAACGTCTTACCACCGAGCTGGCCAGCACCGCGCAAGTCTACGACGAGAGCGGCGCTTTCCCTCACGCCAACTTCAAGTTGCTGCACGAACACGGCCTGCTCGCCCTCACGGTGCCCAAGGCCCTGGGCGGCGGCGGCGCCAGCCTGTCCCAGGCACGCAGGGCAATCAGTGCGATTGCCAAGGGCGAGCCGTCCACCGCGCTGATCCTGGTGATGCAGTACCTGCAACACACCCGCCTGCAAGACAGCAAGACCTGGCCCGCGCACCTGCGCAGGCAAGTGGCCGAAGACGCAGTGCACAACGGCGCACTGATCAACGCCCTGCGCGTCGAGCCCGACCTCGGCACCCCGGCCCGTGGCGGGCTGCCGACGACCACCGCCGTGCGCACCGCCGAAGGCTGGCGCATCAGCGGACGCAAGATCTACTCCACCGGCAGCCACGGCCTGAGCTGGTTCAGCGTGTGGGGCCGCAGTGACGACGCCGACCCGCTGGTGGGCGCCTGGCTGGTGCCCAAGGACAGCCCCGGGGTGAGCATCATCGACACCTGGGACCACCTGGGCATGCGCGCCACCTGCAGCCATGAAGTGCTGCTCGAGAACGTGCTGGTGCCACTCGACCACGCCGTCAGCGTCAGCCCGTGGAGCGCGCCGTCGCCGGAGCTGGATAGCGAGGGCTTCCTATGGATGTCGGTGTTGCTGTCCTCGGTGTATGACGCCGTGGCCCAGGCCGCCCGGGACTGGCTGGTGAACTGGCTGGAGGAACGCCAACCGTCTAACCTCGGTGCGGCGCTGTCGAGCTTGCCGCGCTTCCAGGAAACCGTCGGCCATATCGACACCCTGCTGTTTGCCAACCGCAGCCTGCTCGACGCCGCCGCCGAGGGCCAAACCCCGGCCGCCAACGCCGCGCAATTGAAGTACCTGGTAACCAACAACGCGATCCGTGCCGTGGAGCTGGCCATCGAGGCCTCGGGCAACCCGGGCCTGTCGCGCCACAGCCCGCTGCAACGGCATTACCGCGACGTGCTGTGCAGCCGCGTGCATACCCCGCAGAACGACGCGGTATTACAAGGTGTCGGCAAGGCTGCCTTCGCCCAACGCCACAAGGAGCGCACATGACCCAGGTGATTATCGCCAGCCAGCTGGACGAGGATTACAACGAGGTCCTCCGCCAGCGCCTGGCGTCGATCCACCCCGAGGCCCAGGTGATCGGGGTGCCCGTCGGGGTGCCCAGCGACCTGCCGCCCCAGGCGAATATCCTGCTGCTGCGCCCGATCAACGTGCGCGGCTACACCGCCCCGGACACTCCGCCCCCCGGTTGGCCCTACGGCGTACAGTGGGTGCACCTGGTGTCGTCGGGCATCGACTTCTACCCACAGTGGCTGTTCAACGGCCCTCCGGTGACCACATCGCGGGGCAGTGCAGCCGACAACCTGGCCGAATTCGCCTTGGCAGCGATCTTTGCCGCGTCCAAGCATTTGCCGGATATCTGGGTCAAGGATGCCCAGTGGCACTTCACCCCGCTGCGCCCGCTCAAGGGCACCACGCTGGGCATCCTGGGGTTTGGAGCGATTGGCGAGCGCCTGGCGCACAAGGCCCTGGCCCTGGGGATCAAGGTGGTTGCGCTGCGCCACAGCTCGGCCCCCTTCAGCACCGGAGTGGAAGCCGCCAGCGACATCCACGACCTGTTCGCCCGCGCCGATCACCTGGTGGTGGCGGCACCGCTGACCGAGGCCACGCGGCATATCATCAACCGTGACGTCTTCGCCAGCGCCAAGCCGGGGTTGCACCTGATCAACATAGCACGGGGTGGCTTGCTGGATCAGGAAGCGTTGCTGGAGGCGCTGGACAATGGGCAGGTTGGCTTGGCATCGCTGGATGTGACCGAGCCGGAGCCGCTGCCGGACGGGCATGCGTTGTACACCCATCCACGGGTTAGGCTGTCGCCGCATACCTCGGCGATTTCGACCAATAGCCGCAACGAGATTGCCGATACTTTTTTGGCGAACCTGGAGCGCTACGTGGCCGATCAAGCGCTGAATAACTTAGTTTACGTCTAACGCAAATCAAAACGTGGGAGCGGGCTTGCTCGCGAATGCAGAGTGTCAGTCGATAGACCTTTGACTGAACCACCGCATTCGCGAGCAAGCCCGCTCCCACATGTGATCTGTGTTGACTGGGAGAAATCATTTGATGCGGTAGTGGAACGTGTTGCGCACTGCTGGCACGGGCACGGGTTTTCCATCAACAATCCGTGGCTGGTAACGGAAGGTATTCGCCGCCGCCAGTGAAGGCCGCATGAACAAAGGGTGGCAGCCGTCGAGCACCCTGGGGTTTTCCACGCGGCCCTGGGTGTTGACGGTGTACTCCACCGAACAATCGCCTTCGATGTGCTTATCCAGGGCGCGCTCGGGGTAGTCCGGCGCGTCCTTGCTCAAGGGCTGGTACTGGCGGCTGTCGAAAGCCGGTGCCGCAGCGGGTGTTGCAGCTCGCGCTGTTTCAGCGGCCTGGCGCTGCTGGTCAGCACGCTGTTGTGCCTGCTCACGGTTGCGCTGTTCAGTGGCCAGCCGTTGCTGCTCCTGCTGCTTTTCTTCGACGCGCTTACGCGCCAGGGCGGCCTGTTCGAGTTTGCGCGCCTGGATCTGCGGATCGACCGTGGGCTTCACCGGTACGGGCACCGCGACCGGCTCCAGGGGCGTGATGGCCACCGGTTCAGGTGCGGGAGCCGGCACAGGTGCAGCCGGCAGCATTACCAACTGGGTATGCATCACCCTGGGGGCTTCCACCGGCGGTTTTTCCGTCGACCAGCCGAGCATCAGCGCAGCCAGCACGCCTACATGCAGCGCCACCGCGAGGCTGGCCGCCACGCTGTTTCTCCAGAACCCGGAAGGCTCCCCAGGCCCCACTGCGAGCAGCGGACTGTGCATGATCATCGCCGTCATTGCGGGGCCTCGGTCACCAGCCCAAGGTTGCTCACCCCGCCCTTCTGCAACACCGCCATGGCCGCGACCACACGGCCGTAACCTGCGTTATCGTCGGCGCGGATGTACACCTGGGTGTCGCTGCGCGCCGCCACCACCTGCATGACCTTGGCGCCCATTTCGTCGAGGGTCACGGCGCTGTCGGTCTGGTGTTGGGTGTCGAGTTCACCGCCGAGGTTCCAGTAGTAGCCACCATCGGCCTTCACCGACAGCGTGAGGATCTGCTGGCGGGTGTCGGTGGCCAGCGCCTCGGCGGCGACCTTGGGCAGCTCGATCTTCACGCCCTGGGTGAGCATCGGCGCGGTAACCATGAAGATCACCAGCAGCACCAGCATCACGTCGATATAGGGCACCACGTTCATCTCGGCCTTGGGCCCATGCTTGCGTTGCGGCCTGGTCAACATCGGTTTGCTCCTTGTTCAGGCGGCCACGGCCAGGTTGATCGGCGTGCCGCGCAAGGTGCGGTGCAGGCGCACTTGCAGTTCGTTGCCGAAGGCGTAGTAGCGGGTGAGCAAGGTTTGTCCGCGTGCGGCGAAGCGGTTGTAGGCGATCACTGCCGGGATCGCGGCAAACAGGCCGATGGCCGTGGCGATCAAAGCTTCGGCGATGCCCGGCGCCACGGTGGACAGCGTGGCCTGCTGTACCTGGGACAGGCCGATAAAGGAATTCATGATCCCCCACACAGTGCCGAACAGGCCGATGTAGGGGCTCACCGACCCCACGGTCGCAAGGAATTGCAGGCCTTTTTCCAGCTCGACTTCCTGCTCGGTGATCGCCACCTGCAACGCACGCTCCACGCCGTCCAGCACGGCCGGATCATGGCCGTGCAGGTGCTGGTATTCCTGCACGCCGGCTATGAAGATCGGTGCAATCCCACCCTCGCCGGCCTGCACGGTGTCGCGGTACAGCGGCTGCAAGTCGGGCGCCGCACGAAAGCGCTGCACAAAGCCATTCAACTGGCGCTCCAGGCGCCGCAGCACACTGCCGCGCTGGATGATCAGGTACCAGCTGAGCAAGGAGGCCAGCAGCAAGGTGATCATCACCGCCTTGACCAACAGGCTGGCGTCGCTGATCAAGCCCCAGATCGTCATATGTTCCATCGTCGCGTGCATGGTGAAGCTCCTATTCGATAAAAAAGTGATGACCGGGTGATGACGCCTACGGCAATTTCAACGTGCGGGTCACCTCGGCCCAGGGCACGAACTTGAAATTCTGGGTCTGCTCGGGCATGCGCTTGCGGCCGTCCTGCACCACCAACATGCCCTTGCTCCAGGGCCCGCCGAGGTTCATGGCCGTCACTTCCAGACCGTCGGTTTCCGAAGCGCCATCGATCCCCGCTGCCGCGTTCAGGCCGACACGAAAGGCACCGTGGCTGGCGAACGGCGGCTCGGCATCCAGCACCAGGTAGCTGTCATTGCCCTGGCTGGAGATCACCAGGTAGTCGCGCTTGTCGCTCTGGTACAACGCCAGGCCCTCGACATCCGCATGCAACTGCGGGCCGACCTTGATCACGCTGGTGAGCGTGGCCGGCTGGTCGGCGCGGGCATCCACTGCCCACACGCCGACGTCTTCTTCACCGATAAACAGGCGCTGGCGCTGGTCATCGGCCACGCAACCCTCGGGCTGGCTGTCGACCTTGAACTGGCGCACCAGCTCGCCCTGCACCCGGCCATCCGGCGCGCTGAGGCGGTATTGCAGGAAGGTGCCGTCCTTGCCGTTGGCGATCGCGTAGAGCTCGCCACTGGCGGGCTGGAACAGGCAGATGCCGTAGATCTCCTTGAGCGGCGTCGGCACTTCACCGGCTTCGCGCAGTTCGCCGCTCTGGCGGTCAATGCTGAACAGGCTCAGGCTGTTGTGATCGCGATTGCTCGCCACGGCCAGGTCGACAGTCTGCGCGCCGAGCTTGAAGTGGGGGCGCACATCGACATTGTTGAGACGCCCCACCGCCAGTTCCTGCAACAGCTTGCCGTCAAGGTCGTAGGCCAGCAGGCCCTGCTTTTTGTTGGTGCCAAGCACGCGACTTTTTTCCGGTTGTGCGGGGTGAATCCAGATCGCCGGGTCATCCGCCGCATCGCCCTGTCGACCGACCGGGTCGGTCTGGCGCACCGCAGCGACTTCCGGCAGTACCGGTTCCGCCGTCACAGGCTTGGCTTTCCAGCTGAGCGTGCCCTGGTAAAGCTTGCCATTGTCGTCATCGCGCACCAGCAGTTGCTGGCCGTTGACGCTGAGCTGTTCCGGTTCCTTGAGGCCTGGCAGCGTCAGGCCCGGTTGCTCGACCCAGCCCTTGCCGACGTGCTGGAACAGGTGCACCTGGGCCGTCTTCGGATCGAGTGCGACCATCCCGCCCGGCACCAGCGCCATGGCGCCCGCTTCACGCTTGGGGTTGTCGAACAACGCCACCGGCGTGCGCTTGACCTCGGCTTCCGGGTGCGCCGGGTAGGCCCACCAGCCGACGTTTGCTTCATTCACCACCAGCTGTTGGGTGGTGTCATCCACCTGGCAGAACTGCGCCGACGGCGGCAACGGCAGACCGCGTACACGCTGGGGATCGCTGAGCAACGTCGAGCCGTTGCCCACCAGCCACTGCTCACCCTTGCCCTCTTCACCCACCAGGAACACAAACAGGTTGGCGGCGCCGTCGCGGAACAGGCACAGGCCGTTGACCGGGTAGTCACGGGTGGGCAGGTACAGCGGTTTGCCAAAGCTTTTGGCGGACGCGTCAAGGTTGATCAGCACGGCTTGCTGGCGGTCGTTGTCGAGGCTGGCGACCAGTACCTGGGTGCCGGCAGCGCGGGTGTCGAGGCTGCTGAAGTTGCCGTTGAAGCGGGCGAGTTCGGTGCCTTTGGCGTCGAGCAGTTGCAGGCCGTTGCGGGTACTGGCGGTGAGGCGTTCGGTGCTGCTCAGCACGGCCATGGCCTCGGCATTGAGGCTGGGAGCCCAAGGGGTCAGGACCAGGTCCGTGGCCATTGCCGGTGCGCAGAGGGTCAAGGCCATTAGCAGGTACAGCTTGGAAATCTTCATGTACGAGTCAATCCGTCAAAAACAATGGAGATCCAATGTGGGAGGGGGCTTGCCCCCGATAGCAGTGTGTCAGTCAACACAGATGCCAGCTGGGCCACAGCCATCGGGGGCAAGCCCCCTCCCGCATTTCGACCGAGGTATGGGTTAGAAGTGGGTGAAGGTCAGGCCAACTTTGTAGGTCGGGCCGTACTCTTCGTACTGGCCGTTGTAGCTGCGGTGGCCGGTGTAGACGAAGTACGACTCATCGGTGAGGTTCTGGGCCTCGAAGCTGACTTGCAGGTTCTTGGTCAGCGAGTAGCGTGCGCTGAAGTCGACAAAGGTCTGGGCGTCGACGTGCAGGTCGTGGGCCTTGTCGTTGATCGAGGCCAACTCGTAGAGGTAGGCCGATTTGTAGTTGGCCGACAGGCGCAGGCTGAGCGTGTCGTCTTCCCAGCCAAGCATCAGGTTGCCGACGGTGTCGGACTGGTTGGGCAGGCTGATATTGCGCTTGCGGTTCGTGCCACTGGCACTGTCGAAACCTTCGATGTCGGCGCTGGAGCGGCTGAACGTGCTGTTGGCACCGATCAGCAGGCCGTTCCACGGCGCGGGCAGCCAGTCGAACTTCTGTGAGTAAGCCAGTTCCAGGCCATAGAGCTTGGCGCTGTCGCCGTTGGCGTAAGTATGGGCCTCGGCGAAGTTGGTCCAGGCGCCGGTGCCGGCCAGGTCGGTGTTGTAGACGAAATTCTTGATGTCCTTGTAGAACACGAACGCCGAGACGGTGCCGGCGCGGCCCATGAAGTGCTCGATGCCCAGGTCCAGGTTGCTCGATTCCAGGGGCTTGAGGTTCGGATTGCCAAAGGTGGCTTCGTCATCATCGATCACAAAACCCGGCGCCAACTGGCCAAAGGTCGGGCGGACCACGGACTTGGTCCAGGCCGCGCGCACCTGGGTGTTCTTGTCGATCTGGTAGCGCGCATGCAGGCCCGGCAGCCAATGGTGATAGCGGCGTTTGGTATCGGTCGGGGTGAATACGCCATCGGTGGCGCCGGTGCCCTTGGCTTCGAACTCGGTGCCTTCGTAACGCAGCCCGGCGATAAAGCGCCAGTCGTCAATATCGACGGTGTTCATCAGGTAGCCGGCGTTGATGTCTTCGCGAATGGTGAAGTCGTTGACCCGCGATTCGGTCTCGTCATAGAAGTCCGCCGGGTTGAGGCTGCCGATCAGCTGCTTGATCGCGCTGGGGCTGATGCCGGGGCCGTAATTGCCCAGGCGGTAGTCGACGTTGCCCTTCTGGAACTGGCTGAGGTTGAGCTGATCGGCAGTAAAACCAAGGGTGTCGAAATCTTTGTAGACCCAGGCTTCCAGATCGTTGTCCTTGTTGCGGCGGCTGACCTTGCCGCCGAATTTGACCTGGGATGCATAGCCGCTCAGGTCGTAGTCGCGGGCCAGGTCCAGGCGCAGGTTTTTCTCGGTGTCCTGGGTGTTCTGTTTTTCCCAGTCGACTTTGTCGAGGCTGAAGTTGCGCGCGTCGTAGAAGCCGCTGTCGATGATCGGGCGGGGCTTGTCCTTGTCATAGAAGCCGCTGTTGGCAAAGTCGCCGCCGTCGAAGGTGGCGCCGGCGATGTGCGCCGGGCTGTCTTCGCTGGACTGGCTGTAGCCGGCCTGGCCGCTCAGGGTCCACAGGCCGAGCATGCGTTCGCCGCCAAATACGTAGGACTGGATTTGCTGGGTCTCTTCGCGGTTCTTCAGCTTGCGCTTGCCCTCGGCATCGCCCAGTTGGCCGGGGGCCTGCGGGTCGGCGAATTCGAGGCTGGTGGAGTTGCGGGTTTCGGTGTCTTTGTAGCGGCTGTAGAGGGTGCGCAGGTAGTAGCTGCTGAGGTCATCGGGTTTGTAGTCGAAGTTCAGGCCGCCACCGGCCCGCTCGCGGCTGATGTCGTAGTCACGCTGTTCGAACTCGTTGAGTCGGGCGCCGTCGGTGAAGTCCCAGGCGCCGCCGGTCTCGACGTTGTCCGAGCCGAAGTCGCGCTTCTGCCAGCTCAGTGCGGCGGCCACACCAAAATTGTCGATGCCGTCGCCAAGACTGAAACGGTTGCTGGCCGCGCCGGAGAATTTGGGGCTGGTCTGGCTCGTGTTCTTGTCGTAGCTGGCCTCGCTGCTGCCGGTGTAGAACAGGCCCTTGTGGTCGAAGGCCGACAGGCTTTGCACATCCACCGTGCCGCCGAGGGAGTTGGCGTCCATGTCCGGGGTGAGGGTCTTGATCACCGACAGCGATTGCACCAGTTCTGCGGGCAGCACGTCGAGAGCCACCGCGCGGCGAGCGCTCTCCGGGGCGGGTACCAGGGTGCCGTTGATGGTCACGCTGTTGAGGTCCGGGCCCAGGCCACGCACGCTGACGAAGCGCCCTTCGCCCTGGTCGCGCTCCACGCTGATGCCCGGCAGGCGCTGCGCCGCTTCGGCGACGTTTTCATCCGGCAACTGGGCCACGCCGTCGGCATGCACCACACTCTTGATGCTGTCCGAATTGCGTTGCTCCTTGAGCGCCTGGTCGATGGCCGCTGCCTGGCCGACCACTTCGACGTGCTCGGTGTTGGCCGCTTCGGCCGCGTTGAGCCGCTCGCTGGCAATCGCCAGGGCCAAGGCAGTAAGCGTGAAGCTGACGAGCCCGGTGCGCTTGTACATGCAATCCTCCCCAAGAGTCCGTTGGCGCCAGGCAAGAGGCCCGGCAACTGGGAGGGCACGCTAGGGGTGGGGGATGACGGTTCTGTGACAGCGAGTGGCGCGGAGCCCCGTAAACCGGGGGTTTGAGCAGCATCTTGAGTTGGAATGAGCTGAAATGACCTGTGAAGATCAACTGTGGGAGGGGGCTTGCTGTGGTGAGCGGGCTTGCCCCGCGCTGGTCTGCGAAGCAGACCCACCGGATCATCAGTGAACCTGTCGGGGGACAAGCCCCCTCACCACAGCAAGCCCCCTCCCACATTCTTTGACCTTTGTTGTCGGTGAGATGAGCTGATTCGACCCCTGCCCTGCGTCACGCAACCGTCACATCCATCTGCTGTGCTGGCGCCCACGACTGAACCTTGCAAGGACTCGCGGCCATGTTTTCCGTGCTCAAACCCCACCGCTGGAAACTCTCCCTGCTGCTGATCGCCGCCAACCTGGGGCTGATCCTGCACCTGGCCTGCGGCGAGTTGAAAAGCGTCAGCGAATGGGTGTGGCTGGATATCTTCGGTGAAGGCGGTTCCGCCCTGCTCGCCCTGGTCTGGCTGGGGCTGGTGCTGAAAAGCCGACCCGCCGGGCGCGTGACCAACTACCTGGCGCTGGGGCTGTCATGCATTTTCTTCTCGTGGTGGATCGACAGCCTCGACGAATTTATCCGCCTGCCCGACAGCATCACCTGGGACCACTGGCTGGAGTCCGGGCCGATGCCGGTGGGCATGATCCTGCTGACCATCGGCATCTACCACTGGCACCGCGAACAACTGGCGATCAGCGCACAGATGGAGAAACGCGAGCGACTGTTCCGCGAGCATCGGCTGTTCGACAAACTCACGCCCCTGGCCGGCGCCGACTACCTCAAGCGCCAGTTGGCCGACAGCCTGCAAGACAGCCAGACCCAGCAGCAACCGCTGTCCCTGCTAGCCCTGGACCTGGACCACTTCGCGGCCATCAACCAGGCCTACGGGCATGCCGAAGGCGATGCGGTGCTGCAGGCCCTCAGCCATTTGCTGTTGCTCAACCTGCGCCGCCAGGACCTGCTGTGCCGCCTGGCCGGCGACCGTTTTGTGGTGCTGCTGCCCAACACCGGTGAGCGCCAGGCCAAGGAACTGGCGCTGGAGTTGCAGCAGGCAGTGCGCGGCCTCGCGCACAAGACCCGGCTGCACGGTGAGCGCCTGCAACTGGCGGCGACCACCGCCGTGGTCATGGCCCTGGACGAGCCGCCCCAGGACTTGCTCAAGCGCCTCAACCTGGCCCTGGCCAGGGCCAAGCAACCCCTGGCGAAAAGCGCCTGAAATGGCCGTGAAAACCAGTTG
The DNA here is from genome assembly GCF_900103345.1 of Pseudomonas azotoformans. Taxonomy (NCBI): domain Bacteria; kingdom Pseudomonadati; phylum Pseudomonadota; class Gammaproteobacteria; order Pseudomonadales; family Pseudomonadaceae; genus Pseudomonas; species Pseudomonas azotoformans. The sequence continues at coordinate 769,140 of NZ_LT629702.1, read as the reverse complement.
GTACGAAGCCGACAGCCGCTTCATACCGGGGCACTACCAACCCGCCACGCTGATCGACCTGGCCTTGTCCCGGGACATCGACAGCCATCGCCTGCTGCGCGGCACCGGGCTGTTTCACGAGGACATCCTGGCCGGCACGGCGCGCTTGAGCCCGCAGCAGTTTTTCGGCTTGATCGGCAACAGTCGCAAACTGCTCGACGCCGACGACAGCAGTTTTCTGTTCGGCCAGCGGCTCTTGCCCGGTTATTACGGCGCGGCCAGCCATGCCTTGGGGCATGCGCAGAACCTGCACCAGGCCCTGGAGATCCTGATCCAGCAACAGGTGCTGCTCAGCCCGCTGGTCACCCTGCAACTGGAGTTGGATACGCATCACGCCTACCTGTACTGGCGGGACAGTTGCGGCGCCGGCGAGCACTGGCGGTTTTTGCTGGAAGCCAGCATGACCTCGCTGGTTGCCATGAGCCAGTGGCTCAGTGGCGAGCGCCTGCCGTGGGCGTGCAGCTTCAGCCATGCCGAACCGCGCTACGTCGAGCAGTACTGGGTACATCTGGGTGAAGAGACGCGCTTCGAACGGCCGCTGGATATGCTGAGTATCCCCCGCGAATACCTCACCCGCGCCTGGCCAGGTGCCTCGGCCACCGCCGGCCAGGTGGCACGCCAGCAAGCCCGTGTGCAGATCGAACAACTGGGCTTCTCCAGCAGTTTTCTCGACTGCCTCTACGACTATCTGCACGAACAGGTACGCCAACCGCCCAGCCTGGAACAGGCTGCGCAGGCCTTCACCATGAGCCCGGCGACCCTCAAGCGCAAGTTGCACAAGCATGACACCGGCTTTCAGCAGCAGGTGGACCGCGTGCGCAAGCAGGTGGCGTTGCACCTGTATCAGGTCAAGGGCTACAGCAATGATGAAGTGGCGGCGTACCTGAACTTCAACGATGCGGCGAACTTCCGCCGCTCATTCAAGCGCTGGACCGGCAGTACGCCCAACCTGATCCGCCAGCTCTTCAACAGCCGCTAGCCAGGCGCTCACGCAGGAATTCCACCAGCGCCTGCACCGGTCGCGAACTCTGCCGGTGCTGGGGGTACACCGCCGACAGCGTCAGGTCTTCGGGGGCGAATTCGTCCAGCACCGTGACCAGGCGGCCATCCTTCAACGCCTCGCCGACGATAAAGGTCGGCAGGTAGGTCACGCCCAGACCGGCGATGGCGGTATCGCGCAGCAAGTCGCCGTTGTTCACCCGCATGCGCCCGCTCACGCTCAGCGCCTGCAACTTGCCCTTGAAGCGCCATTGCACCTGGCGGCCGTGGCCGTAGGGCAGGCAGTCGTGGTCGGCAAGGTCATCGGGTTTTTGCGGCGTACCACGCAAAGCCAGGTAGTCGGGGCTGGCGCAGTACACCCGGGGAATGCTGGCGATACGCCGGGCAATCAGGGTGGAATCTTCCAGGGTGCCGATGCGCAAGACCAGATCGTAGCCTTCGCCGATCAGGTCCACGGGGCGGTCGCTCAAGTCGACCTCCACCGCCACCTGGGGATGGCGTTGCAGGAACAGTGGTAACAGGCAGCCCAGATGAGCCATGGCAAACGACAACGGCGCGCTGAGGCGAATGGTGCCGCGCGGCTCGCTGTTCTGGCCGGCGATGCCCTGCTCGACTTGCTCGACTTCACTGAGCAGGCGTAGGGCGGATTCGTAGTAACTCTGGCCGAGTGGCGTGACATCCAGGCGGCGGGTGGAGCGGTTGAGCAGGCGCACGCCGAGGCGATCTTCCAGCTGGATCAGGCGGCGGCTGACGAATTGCTTGGACAGGCCCAACTGTTCGGCGGCGGCGGTGAAGCTGCCGGATTCCATGACTTGGCAGAACAGGCGCATGTCTTCGAAGGGGTTCATTGTCGCTTCTCGGTGGACATTTCTCGGATTTATAGCCTGTTAGTGGACACACCACAAAACAAATTGTGGGAGGGGGCTTGCCCCCGATAGCAGTGGGCCAGTCAGAGAAGTTGTGACTGACACACCGTCATCGGGGGCAAGCCCCCTCCCACAAGGAATAACCTGAGCCAGTTACTTGGCAGTAAACGCCGAGTAGCTGTTCATCAGGTTGCGATAGTTGGGGATGCGTGGCGACAGCAGGTTGGCCAGGCCTTCCATGTCGTTGCGCCAGTCGCGCTGCAGTTCGCAGGCCACGGCAAACCAGTTCACCAGTTGGGCTCCAGCGGCGGTCATGCGCGCCCAGGCCGCTTGTTGTACGGTTTCGTTGAAGGTGCCGGAGGCGTCGGTGACCACGAACACTTCAAAGCCTTCTTCCAGCGCGCACAGGGTCGGGAACGCGACGCACACATCTGTCACCACACCGGCAATGATGATCTGCTTGCGGCCGGTGGCCTTGACGGCCTTGACGAAGTCTTCGTTGTCCCAGGCATTGATCTGGCCAGGGCGGGCGATGTACGGCGCGTCCGGGAACAGGGCTTTGAGCTCTGGCACCAGTGGGCCGTTGGGACCGCTTTCGAAGCTGGTGGTGAGGATGGTCGGCAGGTTGAAGAACTTGGCGACGTCAGCCAGGGCCAACACGTTGTTCTTGAATTCGTTGGGGGAGAAATCCTGCACCAGGGAAATCAGGCCAGTCTGGTGGTCGACCAACAGTACAACGGCGTCATCTTTGTTCAAACGAGGGCTAGCCATGGTTCAACTCCTTACGGGGGTATGGGTAATCAAAACGCAAAACACGAGCAGCCGAACGCACCCCAGAAACCCTGGAAGTCGCTGACCGGCACGCTGGAATGGCGGGCTTTTTCGTGGCTGTGGGCATGCACGCCGCACGGCCCGCTGCACTGGTGCACCTGGGCCTGCAACGGCGAGCCTGGGCGCCAGTGACCCGGCACCTTGACCACCGGCGACCAGTCCGGCAGTACCGGCACGCGCGGGGGTGCGAAGTCTTCGAAGTCACCGGCACCGTAGACCACCTTGCCGCCGACCACGGTGAGGACCGACTCGATCCACTTGATCGCTTCTTCATCGACACTGAAGAAGTCTGCCGACAGCGCCGCCACGTCCGCCAACTGCCCGACCTTGATCTGGCCCTTCTTGCCCTGCTCGGACGAGAACCAGGCGCTGCCATGGGTGAACAGTTCCAACGCGGTCAGGCGTGGCAAGCCTTCGGCATGCAACTCCAGGCCACCGACGGTGCGGCCGCTGACCATCCAGTACAGCGAGGTCCACGGGTTGTAACTCGACACCCGCGTCGCATCGGTGCCCGCGCCGACCGGCACGCCTTCGGCCAGCATGCGCTTGATCGGCGGCGTGGCTTCGGCGGCCTTGGCGCCGTAGCGCTCGACAAAATATTCGCCCTGGAACGCCATGCGGTCCTGGATCGCAATACCGCCACCGAGGGCACGTACACGCTCGATGTTCTGCGGGGTGATGGTTTCGGCGTGGTCGAAAAACCACGGCAGGCCGTTGAACGGGATGTCGCGGTTGACCTTCTCGAACACATCGAGCATGCGCGAGATGGATTCGTTATAGGTGGCGTGCAAACGGAACGGCCAGCGCTGTTCAACCAGGTGGCGCACCACCGGCTCCAGTTCCTGCTCCATGGTCAACGGCAGGTCCGGACGCGGTTCCAGGAAGTCTTCGAAGTCGGCGGCCGAGAACACCAGCATCTCGCCGGCGCCGTTGTGGCGCAGGTAATCGTCGCCCTGATACAGGGTGACGCTGCCGGTCCAGTTCTTGAAGTCGCTGAGTTCTTCCTTGGGCTTCTGGGTGAACAGGTTGTAGGCGATGCGCACCGTCAACTGTTGGTCCTTGGCCAGTTGCTCGATCACCGCGTAGTCATCGGGGTAGTTCTGGAAACCGCCGCCGGCGTCGATGGCACTGGTGAGGCCCAGGCGGTTGAGTTCACGCATGAACTGGCGGGTCGAGTTGACCTGGTACTCCAACGGCAGTTTCGGGCCTTTGGCCAGGGTCGAATACAGAATCATCGCGTTCGGCCGCGCCACCAGCATGCCGGTGGGGTTGCCGTTACTGTCCCGCACAATCTCGCCGCCCGGCGGGTTCGGCGTGTACTTGGTGTAGCCAGCCACACGCAGCGCTGCGCGGTTGAGCAAGGCGCGGTCGTACAGGTGCAGCACGAACACCGGGGTATCCGGCGCCGCCTGGTTGAGTTCTTCCAGAGTCGGCATGCGTTTTTCGGCGAACTGGAATTCGTTCCAGCCCCCTACCACACGTACCCATTGCGGGGTCGGGGTGCGGTCGGCCTGGTCCTTGAGCATGCGCAGGGCATCGGCCAGGGACGGCACGCCCTCCCAGCGCAGTTCGAGGTTGTAGTTCAAGCCGCCCCGGATCAGGTGCAGGTGCGAGTCGTTGAGGCCGGGGATGACGGTGCGGCCCTTGAGGTCGATGACCTGGGTGCCACTGCCGCGCAGGGCCATGGCTTCACCGTCGGTACCCACGGCGACAAACCGCCCCTCGCGGATGGCGACGGCCGTGGCGCGCGGGTTTTCACGGTCCACGGTGTGGAACTGGCCATTGAACAGAATCAGATCGGCGTTCATAGGGTTTCCTTTACAGAGGCTTCAAGCCAGGGAGCGAACAGGCGGGTGGCCGCCGGCATCAGCAGGTAGACCACCAGCACGACGATGGTCACGGTCACCAGGAACGTGGCGACCACGTAGTTGGAGAGGAACGGGTGCAGGCGCAGCACCGGGCCCCACACGATCGGCACCAGCAGGGTCAGCGGCAGGATCACACACAGGGTGACCACCGCCTGCTTCCAGCGCGGCGGCTTGGCGGCGTTTGGCGTTTCGGGGTTGAACCAGAATTCGTTGACCGCGCCGATTTCGGTGTTGTCACCGTCGGCAAGCATGGGCGCGGCTTCGGCGATCAGGGTTTTGCGCTCGGGGGAGTCGAGCCAGGTTTGCAGGTCATCGGTGGAACGGTAGCGCAACACACAGGTAAACAGCGCCAAATTGCCCTGTTTGCCGCGTACCACGTCGACACCGAGGTGGCCAGGGCGGTCGCCGGCAATGCGCACGATGCGGCGCAGCCAGGCTTCGTAGTCGGCCTCCAGGCCGGGTTTGATGAGGTGTTTGACCACCAGGGTGACGACTTCGTCGGGGCCTGGTTTTGTGGTTGGGTCCATGGGTGTCCCTCTGCCTTGAAGATTCAGCGATGAGGGAGTTTGAGGGGGGATGGGGTGGGGAAAATTGGATGTACGTGCTGTTTGGGGGGTTGGGTTGGATTGGGGACATATCCGTTATTTGGGTGATGGCGGATATTGGTTCCGCCCTTACGGCGGCTCACTTTGGAAAAGCCCCAAAGTAAGCAAAGGGCTCTTGCCCCAACACTCGGCACCTCGCTTAGGCTCGGTGTGCCCGTAATTCGACAGGGATTTGGGGGGCCGCCGCCACGCGCCATCCATGGCGCGGGGCGGCTAAACCGGCATCCCTGCCGGTTTACCCCCCAAATCCCTGCCGAATTCCGGCCAGCGTGTTTGACGGGGCGCCTAAGATCAAAATCAAAAGCAAAGCGCGGCGGCCGAATAGCCGACCGGATCGTTGAGGCATACGCGTTCCTCTGTAGGAGCCGGGCTTGCCCGCGATGGTCGTTAACGATGATGCGGGAAGCCAGAATGCACGCGGCGCCCTCACTGGTCTTAGGGCTGCTTCGCAGCCCAACGCGGGGCAAGCCCGCTCACCACAGTAAGCCGGCAACACAGTAAGGCGCTAACACAGAACAAAAAGCGTATCTACGATGCGCAGCGAGTCGCTCTTGCTTTTGATCTTCGGCGCCCCGTCAAACACGCTGGCCGAACGCAGGCTTGAATCCGTGGGTAACCCGGCAGGACGCCGGGTTAGCCGCCCCGCGCCATGGATGGCGCGTGGCGGCGGCCCACGGATTCAAGCCGGAGTGAGGGCATGCCGAGCCTAAGCGAGGCACCGAGTGTTGGGGCGAAGGCCTTTTGCTTACTTTTGGCTGGGCCGGCATTCCGGCCTTTCCAAAAGTGAGCCGCTGTAAGAGCGGAACCATAGGTGGCCGTTACCGCAGCAACGGATATGTACACAATACGACACCACCACCCAATCACCCCGGCACCGGAATCACCCGCAACCCCCTCACCGACTTATAGGAAAAACTCGAATAAATCTCCTTGACGCAAGGCAACGTCTGCAACACCTCCCGCGCAAACTCCCCAAACGACTCCAGATCCTTCGCCACCACTTCCAACAAAAAATCATACCGCCCCGACACGTTATGACACGCCACAATCTCGGGAATCTCCAACAGCCGCTGCTCGAATGCCCGGGCAATGTCCTGGGTATGACTCTCCATCATGATGCTGACAAAGGCCGTCACCCCATACCCCAGCGCCTTGGGCGAGAGAATCGCCTGGTACCCACTGATCACCCCGCTCTCCTCCAGGTTGCGCACCCGGCGCCAACACGGCGAGGTCGTCAGGGAAACGCGGTCGGCCAATTCGGCCACCGTGAGGCGAGCATTACCTTGCAACGCGTTTAAAAGCGCTTTATCGGTGCGATCCAGACTGACAGGCATAACGTGCCTCTATTCGTTATTTTTATGAGGTTTTCATCCCAGGACGCGGGATTTAGCAGCAAATATTGCAAAATTCATCTGTGGTTATGAGCATAGCATTGTAGGAAATAAGGAGCGTCCGACATGAACAATAAACACAATGCATTCGGCTTTTCCACCCGCGCCATCCACCACGGCTACGACCCCAAGGACCACCACGGCGCGCTCGTCCCGCCGATTTACCTGTCTGCCACCTTTGCCTTCCCCACCGCCGAATACGGCGCCGCCTGTTTTGCCGGCGAAGCCAGCGGCCACTTCTATACGCGCATTTCCAACCCGACCCTGGCACTGCTGGAGTCGCGCATGGCGACCCTGGAAAACGGTGAGGCGGCGGTGGCGTTCAGTTCCGGGATGGGGGCGATTGCCGCAACGTTCTGGACCCTGCTGCGCCCCGGCGACGAGGTGATCGTCAGCCAGACGCTGTACGGTTGCACCTTCGCCCTGCTGCACCACGGCATCGGCGAGTTCGGCATCAAGGTGCGACATGTCGACCTCACCGACCTGGCGGCCCTGCAAGCCGCGCTCAGCCCCGCGACCCGCATGATCTACTGCGAAACCCCGGCCAACCCCAACCTGCAACTGGTGGATATCGCCGCCGTCGCCGCCCTCGCCCACCAGCAACCCGACATCACCGTGGTGGTCGACAACACCTACTGCACGCCCTACCTGCAACGCCCCCTGGAACTGGGCGCCGATGTGGTGGTGCATTCGGCGACCAAATACCTGAGCGGCCACGGCGATATCACTGCGGGCATTGCCGTGAGCAGCCAGGCGCTGGCCCAGCGCATTCGCCTGCAAGGCCTCAAGGACCTGACCGGCGCCGTCATGTCGCCCCAGGATGCCTCGCTGTTGATGCGCGGCCTCAAGACCCTGGCCCTGCGCATGGACCGCCATTGCAGCAACGCCCAGGCGGTAGCCGAAGCCTTGCAGGCGCACCCCGCCGTGGAGCGCGTGACTTACCCGGGGCTGCGTTCTTTTCCACAATACGAACTGGCGTCACGGCAGATGAAAATGCCCGGCGGCATGATCGCCTTTGAACTCAAGGGCGGGATCGAAACCGGCCGGCGCTTCATGAATGCACTCAAGCTGTTTACCCGTGCGGTCAGCCTGGGCGACGCCGAGTCACTGGCCCAGCACCCGGCAAGCATGACCCACTCCACCTACACCCCGGAGCAACGCGCCCGGCACGGTATCAGCGAAGGGCTGGTGCGGTTGTCGGTGGGCCTTGAGGACGTCGCCGACCTGCTGGCCGATGTGCATCAGGCACTGGCCAAATGCACGCGCACGCCGCAACACAAGTCCAAACTCGTGAGTGTCTAATCCAATTTTTTTAGATTGGATCCCCTTCCCGCCGCCAGGCTGTACTAGCATAGGTTCCGGCGGGAAGGATTATCACCGCAGGTTATTCGCATTGGCATGCCTCTTAATCCCCGTCGCTATAAGGCCGAATACCTGCACGCCTCATGGACGAATTGATGAACTCACAGCTGTTTCCCCATATTGGCAAGGTCATCGCCAGCACCGGCAGCCGCCATTTTCCGCGCATGCTGCATGACCTGATCCTCACCCAACTGGCCGTGGACGCCACCCATATCAGGCAATTGCAGCTGAGTGCCGAAGGGCAGGTCCGCCGCAAGATCAGCCCGGTCTACACCGACTCGGTAGAAGCCTTGGGCGAAGAGCAACCTGCGGCACAATTGCACCTCACCCGCCGCCGCGACGACGTGCGCTATGTGTTATCGGTGTATCGCTCACACCAGTCCGAAAATTTCTCGCCGCAGGAGCGCAGCATGCTGCAGGACTTCTCCACCCTGCTGCTGCCCATGGTCGAAAAACACATCGCCGCGATCCAGCCGTGCCGCCAGGACAGCGAGCCGGTGAACCCGGAAAACCAGGGCCTCGAAACCCTGCGCCGGCGCATCGAGGAACGCCTGGTGCAATCGGGGCTGACCCTCTCCAACCGTGAGCTCGAAGTGTGCGTCGGCCTGCTGGCCGGGCGCACGGCGCCGGAGTTGGCGGAGCAATTGGCGTTGAAGGTCAACACCATCGAGAGTTACCTGAAACGTGCGGCGATCAAGCTGGGGATCAGCGGGCGGCATTCGTTGCTGCGGTGGATGTATGCCACTGAGGACACCGCTGGTTTTTAAGACGACACCGGTCTGAATGTGGGAGGGGGCTTGCCCCCGATGGCGGTGGGTCAGCAACATAAATTGTGGCTGATACACAGCAATCGGGGGCAAGCCCCCTCCCACATTCGGCCCTATCAATCCCTTGCCAAGGCCTCGATCGGATCGAGCCGCGCCGCATTCCGCGCCGGCACAAAGCCGAACACGATGCCGATCAATGTCGAACAGGCAAACGCGGTGATGACCGAGCCCAGGGAAAACACCATCTCCCATTCCTTCACAAACAACGAAAACAGAAAGCCCAGGGCATAGGACAGCGAGATCCCGATCAGCCCGCCGATCAAACACACCATCACCGCCTCCACCAGGAACTGCTGGCGAATGTCCGATTGCCGGGCGCCCACCGCCATGCGAATACCGATCTCACGGGTGCGCTCGGTCACAGACACCAGCATGATGTTCATCACCCCGATACCGCCCACCAGCAGCGAAATCACCGCGATCAACGACAGCAACAGTGCCAGGGAGCGGCTGGTTTTCTGCACCGTCTGCATGATGCTGTCGAGGTTGTTGGTGAAGAAATCCTTGGTGCCGTGGCGTTGCAGCATCAGCTTGTTGACGTTGTCTTCGACCACCTTGCTCGGCTGGCCGTCCTTGATGCGCACAGTAATGCTGTCCAGATGGCGTTGCCCCAACAGGCGCCCCGCCGCCGTTTCATACGGCACCCACACATTCAATGCCTTGCTGGCGGCGAACATGTTTTTGTTGTCGGCCGTCACCCCGATCACCGTGCACGGCAGGTTACCCACCAGGATCACCTGGCCCAGCGGGTCGACGTTCGGCCCGAACAGACGATGGCGGGTGTTGTGGTCGATCACCACCACCTGGGCCTGGCGCCGCGCATCGCTTTCGCTGAAGGCGATACCCGCTTCGAGCTTCAGGCCCTTGACCTTGAAGTAGCGGTCACTCACCCCGTTGACCTGCGCATCCAGGTCGATATTGCCAAAGCGCAGCAACAGGTTGCGCCCCACCACCGGCGTGGCGCTGTCGACGTAATACAGCTGGTTCAAGGCGTCGACATCCGAGGGCATCAAGGTCTCGATGGCCGATGCGCGACTGTCGCCGAAGCTGGTGCCGGAAAAGATATCGATGGTGTTGCTGCCGATCGCCTGGATGTCCTTGAGCACATAACGCTTGGCGCCTTCACCGATGGCCGAGATCGACACCACCGAGGTGATGCCGATGACGATACCGAGCATGGTCAGCAAGGTCCGCATGCGATGGGACACCAGCGCGACCCAGGCCATATTGAAGGCCTCCTTGAACAACCCCAAGCTCGCCACCAGACGCCTGGCGCCGCTGCGCTTGGACTCGATGGGGGTTTCGCTGGGCAGCTCCAGGCCGACACTCTCGTTGGCCTTGTCGCTGACAATCTCGCCATCGCACACCTCGACGATGCGCTGGGCGTTCGCCGCGACCTTGGGGTCGTGCGTCACGATAATCACCGTGTGCCCCGCGGCGTGCAGCTCGGCGAGGATACGCATGACCTCCTTGCCGCTGTGGGTGTCGAGGGCGCCGGTGGGTTCGTCGGCGAGGATCACTTCACCGCCGTTCATCAACGCCCGAGCGATACTCACCCGCTGCTGCTGCCCGCCCGACAGCTGGCTGGGACGGTGGCTGGTGTGGCCCGCCAACCCCAGGCGCGCCAGCAACTCCCGCGCACGGCTATGGCGCGCGGTCTCCGGTGTACCGGCATAGATCGCCGGCATCTCCACGTTGTGCAAGGCGCTCAAGTGCGCCAGCAAGTGGTAGCGCTGGAAGATAAAGCCGAAGTAATCGCGGCGCAGTTCGGCCAATTGCTCGTCGCCCAATGAGCGGGTCTCGATACCATTGATCTTGTAGCTGCCGGCCGTGGCGTAATCCAGGCCGCCGAGGATGTTCATCAGGGTCGATTTACCCGAGCCCGAGGCGCCGATGATCGCGACCATTTCCCCGGCGTGAATCGTCAGGTCGATGCCCTTGAGCGCAATGAACTCACGCTCGCCGGCCATGAAACTGCGGGTGATGCCCTTGAGTTCCAACAGTGGCTGGGTCATCCGTCAGTTCCCCGCCACAGCCGGCGTGGCGTCGCCGATCACCACTTTGTCACCTTCGGCCAGGCCGTCGAGGATCTGCACCTTGACGTTGTTGTTGATCCCGGTCTTCACATCCCGCGACACCGCCTTGCCCTTGGCATCCAGCACCCGCAGCGGGTAGCTGCCGTCGTTGTTGCGCGCACCGAGCGCCGCCACCGGCACCATCAACGCGGCCTGGGCAGTATCGAGCACGATACGCACCTGGGCGGTCATGGCGATACGCAAGCGGTGATCGGGGTTGGGCACGTCGAACAGCGCGTTATAGAACACCGCCGTGTTCTGCTTCGGCGTGCCGGCGGTCTGGGTTTCCAGGAAGTTCTGCGGCGCCGGCTCGGTGCCGCGCAGCTTGGCGTAGTAACGCTTGTCGGCTTCACCGAGGATGGTGAAGTACACCTGCTGGCCGGGGCTGATGTGAATCACATCCGCCTCGGAGACCTGGGCCTTGACGGTCATGGTGTCCAGGTCCGCCAGCTTGAGCAGCACCGGCGCCAGCTGGCTGGCAATCACGGTCTGGCCTTCCTGGGTGACGATGCCCACCACATCGCCGTCGATGGGCGCGACGATGCGGGTGTAGGCCAGGTTGACCTTGGCAGTGTCGATCTGGATGTGGGCGCTTTTGATCTGCGCATCCAGGGACAGCAGGTTGGCCTGTTGCACCTGGAAGTTGGACTCGGCGTCTTCGAAATCCTGGCGTGAAACCGACTCGTCGATCTGCAGGCCTTTGTAGCGCTCGTACACGGACTTGGCCTGCTTGAGCTGGGCCGCTGTGGCGCGGCGTTGGGCCTGGAGGTTTTCTTCGTCGACCTGGGCTTTGCGCAAGGTGTTTTGCAGGACCAGTGGGTCGATTTCGGCGAGCCATTGGCCCTTTTTGACTTTGTCGCCGACTTTGACTTTGAGGGATTTCAATTGGCCGGAGACCTGGGCGCCTACGTCGACCTGTTTGATGCCTTCGAGCAGGCCGGTGGCCAGGACGGCGTTTTCGATGTCACCGCGTTCGGCGGTGGCGGTGAGGTATTGGGGGGCGTCGGCGGGGGCCTGGACCGTGTAGATGATCAGGCCGATGGCGACTGTGATGACTGTGAGCATTCCTAGTTTGCGTAACTTTGACTTTTCCATGGGTGGCCTTTGGTTGTGTACATATCCGTTGTTTCGGTAACGGCAACGATTGGTTCCGCCCTTACGGCGGGTCACTTTTGAAAAGAGCCCAAAAGTAACCAAAAGGCTCTTGCCCCAACACTCGGCACCTCGCCTAGGCTCGGTGTGCCCGTAATCCGACAGTGATTTGGGGGGCCGCCGCCACGCGCCATCCATGGCGCGGGGCGGCTAAACCGGCATCCCTGCCGGTTTACCCCCCAAATCCCTGCCGAATTCCGGCCAGCGTGTTTGACTGGGCGCCTAAGATCAAAATCAAAAGCAAAGCGCGGCGGCCTGGTAGCCGACCGAATCGTCGAAGCGTACGCGCTCTCCCTGTAGGAGCAGGGCTTGCCCGCGAAGGTCGCCAACGATGACGCGGGAAACCAGGATAAACGCGGTGCTCTCACTGGTTTTAGGGCTGCTTCGCAGCCCAACGCGGGGCAAGCCCGCTCGCCACAGTAGTAAGTGGGCAACACAGAACAAACAGCGTATCCACGATGCGCAGCGAGTCGCTCTTGCTCTTCGGCGCCCCGTAAAACCACGCTGGCCGAACGCAGGCTTGAATCCGTGGGTAACCCGGCAGGACGCCGGGTTAGCCGCCCCGCGCCATGGATGGCGCGTGGCGGCGGCCCACGGATTCAAGCCGGAGTGAGGGCACACCGAGCCTAGGCGAGGTGCCGAGTGGTGGGGCGAGGACCTTTTGCTTACTTTTGGGTCCTTCCAAAAGTGAGCCGCTGTAAGAGCGGAACCATAAGCAGCCGTGACCGCAGCAACGGATATGTCCCCATACCAAAACTTCACGAAACCACCTCCCCAGCCACCACCCCGTCCACCCACCACCGCGCCACCCCCAAAACATTGGGCGCCTTGAGCAACGTAAAGTGATTCCCCCCGCCATACCAAACCTGCAACCCACTCCCCTGCCGTCGCCACCCCTCAACCATCAACCCTTGCTCCCGCTGATTCCCCGCCGCATCCAGCGCCGGATCCTCCGCCAACACCAACCGCACCACGCCCTTGAACCGCGCACCCGGCCGATACTCTGTTCGCAACGCCGCCGCATAAGTGCGCGCCGGCCCCTCCATCGCATCCACCGCAGAACGCCCCGGCAACAACCCGACACCAACCATGCCGGCGTGTAACCACCGCCGCTGCGCCCCCTCATCACTCGCGGCAAAATCCCCCGGATCAATCCCCAGCGACCTGCCGGCCGACAACTGCATCGCCTCGATCAACCGCAGCAATACCGCCGTCGTGGTGTACACCTTCGCGGCCCCACCAGGTGCCTCACTGTCGATCACCGTCAACGACGCCACCTCGCGCCCGGCCGCCTGCAACCGCAGCGCCATCTCCAGCGCGACCCAGCCCCCGAACGAATGCCCCACCAGATGCACCGGCCCGTGCGGACATTCCTGCTCCAAGGCCATCAAGTAACACGTCGCCGCCGCTTCCACCTGGCTATGGGGCACCGCCTCGCCGTCCAGCCCACGCGGCTGCAAGCCAAACAAAGGCCAGTCACGCCCGAGGGCCTCGCCCAAGCCAACGAACCCGGTGACACTGTCCCCTGCCCCCGGTACACAGAACACCGGCGCATACCCCGCCCGGCCACTCTGAATACGCAACGTGGGTTGATGCGGCGCCTGCACCACCGGCGAGCAGGCCCCCAGCGCCTCGTTCATCGCTCGCCCCAGCGCCTGGATATGCGGCGCCTGCATCATGCTCTGGTGGTCCCCCGGCACCTGTACCTGGCGCAATTGCCCCGGCGCCAATACCTCTTGCCAACCCAGCGACTCACTGCGCCGCGACAACTCGGTCGGGCGCTCACCCGCGCTGAACAGGTACACCGGAACCGGCAACGGGAACAGGCTGTAGTGCGCCAGCGCATGGCCGTGGCCGACTTCGCGCTGGATATAGTTCAAGAGGTCCGCGTCCGTCGCCGCCGCCATTTGCGCGTGCAGCACACCTTCATCGCGACAACGTTGCAGCAGGCGCGCAAAGTCCAGATGTCCAACGTCTGCCTCCAAGTGTTCAAGGCTCGCCAGTTCACTCACACCTCCCTGTGCCTTCCAATACGCCGTGCACTGCAACAGCAAATGCCGCTTGAGCGCGTCCGGCCCGCTCCAGCGCGCCTTGCCCTGGTCGGTCATGCGCGGCACGTAGCTGTCGATCAGGCCGAGGAACTCCACCGCCTCATCCAGCCCCAGCAGTTGCATCGCCACTTCATAGGCCAGCACGCCGCCAAACGACCAGCCGGCCAGCCGATAAGGTCCATGGGGTTGAAGGCCGCGAATCAAGCCGACCAACCGCGCCGCCAGGCCTTCCATGGTGTTCAGGTGCGGTTCGCCCAGGGCCACGCCCGGCAGGCCGTAGATCGGGTAGTCACCCGGCAAGTGCTGGCCCAGCGCCGGGAAGTACACGTCCATGCCACTGAACTCGTGCACCAGGAACAACGGCGCCTGCGTACCACTGCCACGCACCGTGATCACCGGAGTGTCGCGCACCGGCGCGGCGGTACGCTGGCGCAACAGCACAGCAACAGAGGCCACGCTGGCGTGCTGGAACAGCTCGGCCAGAGACAGATGCAACCCGGCGTCCTCCACCAGGGTGACCAACCGGATCGCCAGCAGGGAATGCCCACCCAATTCGAAGAAGCTGTCATGACGCCCGACCTGCTCCAGCTTCAGCACCTCGGCCCACAGCGTTGCCAGGGTCTGCTCCAGTGCATCCACCGGCGCTTCAAACTCGCGGCGGTGCAAAGCTTCCAGCGCGGGCACCGGCAAGGCTTTGCGGTCGATCTTGCCGTTGGCGGTCAATGGCAGGTGCTCCAGCGGCACGAAGGCCGACGGCAGCATGTAGTCTGGCAACTGGCCTTGCAGGTAGGCCCGCACGCTGTCGATGCCGAGGGGCGCGTCAGCCCAGGTGAAATACGCCACCAGGCGCTTGTCGCCCGGTGCGTCTTCACGGGCCAGCACCACCACGTCCTGGATACCCACGAAACCGGCCAGGCGCGCTTCGATCTCGCCCAACTCAATACGGAAACCACGGATCTTCACTTGGTCGTCATTGCGCCCGATGCATTCCAGCAAGCCCTCCGCCGTCCAGCGGCCGAGGTCGCCGGTGCGGTACATCAAGGCGCCTGGGATAAACGGGTCCTGCACGAACTTCTCGGCGGTCAATTCAGCACGGTTCAGATACCCCTTGGCCACACCGTCGCCGCCGATGCAGATTTCACCGGTCACGCCCACGGGCACCGGCTGCAACTGCGCGTCCAGCACATGCACCTGCGTGTTGGCGATCGGCCGGCCGATGGGCACGCTGTCGGCCGTTTCGGCCAGCGACCGCACCTCGTAGGTGGTGGCGTAGGTGGTGGTTTCGGTCGGCCCGTAGCAATGCACCAGGCGCAATGCCGGTGCCTGCGCCAACAGGCTGCGGAACGCCGCCGGGTCGGCCCGCTCGCCGCCGCACAGCAGGATGCGCAAGCCCGCCAGGGCCTGGGGAATCAATTGCACGTACTGGTTGAACAATGCGGTGGTGACAAACAGCACCGTCGCGTCCGCCAAGGCCACGCCGAAGGCGGCCGGGTCGAGCAAGGTGGCGTGGTCGATCACCTGCACCTGGCCGCCATTAAGTAACGCCCCCCACACGTCCATGGTGCTGGCGTCGAACGCCGGGTTGGAGGCGAAGGCGACGCGGTCACTGGCATTGAAGTCGGCGTAGCCGTTGTTCAGCACCAGGCGCGTGATGCCGCGATGGGGCACCAATACGCCTTTGGGAGTACCAGTGGAGCCGGAGGTGTACATGATGTACGCCACGCTCTCCGACGACTGCGACAGATCCGGGTTATGGCTCGGCTGCGGGTCGAGGGCCAGGGTGTCGAGGTCCAGGCGCTGCACGGGGTAATCGACGGCAACGTCGCTGCCGGTCAACAACCAGGCCGCGCCGCTGTCCTGCACCATGAACGCCTGGCGCTCGGCCGGGGCGTTGATATCCAGCGGCACGTAGGCGGCGGCGCACTTGAGCACGGCCAGCTGGCTGACCAGCAGGTCCAGCGAGCGCGGCAGCAGGATCGCCACGTGATCGCCGGGGCGCACCCCAAGGCCCAGCAAGTGATGGGCCAGCCGATTGGCGCGGCTGTTCAGCTCGCCATAACTGAGTGATTGCTCGCCATGCAGCGCCGCCATGGCTGCGGGACGCGCATGGGCCTGGGCTTCGAACAAACGGTGCACCGTATGCTCACGCGGGAATGCGCGGGTGGTGGCGTTCAGGTCGAGCAATTGCTGGCGTTCGGCGGCAGGCAGGATCGGCAGGTGGCCGATGGCCGTCGTACCGCCCTGTTCCAACGCCTGCACCACCTGCTCCACGGCGATGCGCAGGTAGTCGCACACGCGGCGGGCGCCCTGCCCCACGGCTTTGAAGGAGAAACCCGCGCCCAGGTCATCCACGCTCACCGACAGGCCATAGTTGCTGTGTTCCTCGGCCTTGAGCAACCGGATGCCCTGCCAGGCCTCGCTCGCCACCTGCGGCGCACTGTGGCGGTAGTTGAACAGCGTATCGAACAGCGGCGTGGCCACCGGCACGCCGCTGCAGCGCTGGGCCAAGGCCAACGGCGCCTGCTCGTGGCTGAGCAGTTGAGTGAGGCGTGCGTGGGTGGCACGTAACGCGTCGCGCACGCTGTGCCGACCCAGGTCGACCCGCAGCGGCAGCGTGTTGATGAACACGCCCATGGCCCGCTCGGCCCCCTCGCCGCCTTGCAGGCGACCCAGCATCACGCTGCCGAACACCACCTGCTCACGGCCCGAGACCTTGCCCAGCACGTGCGCCCAGGCCAGGTGCATCAGGCTGGCGGCGCTCACGCCGGATTGCCGGGCCTGGGTGCGCAGGCGTTGGCTCAGCTCCAGGTCAAGGGCGCAGTGAACCTGCTCATTGCCGCCGAGGTTTTCCAGGCGGGTCGGCTCGTCGATCTCGCCCAGCATCTCGCGGAAGAACGCCTCGTGATCGTCCACCCCCAAGCGGGTCTGGGCCACATAGTTGCGATACGGCACCGGCGCGCCCAGGCTGTGTTGGGTGCCCGACAAATACGCCTGCATTTCGTGCTGCAAAATCTCCAGGGCGATGTGGTCCATCACCAGGTGGTGGAACAGCAAGGTGGCACCGTCTTCACTCACCACCAGACGCATCAGCGGCGCCTGGGACAACTCGAGCCGCTCCGGCCCCGGCCCCTGTTCGACCCGCAGCGCGGCCTCGCGCCACACCACCTGCACCGGTTCTTCCAGGCCGTCCCAGTGGAACGACGAACGCAGGATGTCGTGACGCTGGATCACCGCCTGCAAGGCTAGGGCAAATGCCTCCAGTCGCTGGGCGCTGTCGAATGCAAACTGCGCCCGTAGCACATAGTCGTCACCGCCCTGCGCGGCGCGATGGTGATAGAGCATGCCGGCCTGCAACGGCGCCAGCGGGTAGATGTCCTGCACATTCGCCGCGCCGCCCGGGATGCAGGCGACGATACGCTCGATGGCCGGCTGGTCCAGCTGGATCAACGGCAACATGGCCGGGGTGATCGCGGTGCAATCGGCAGCAATGCCATTGACCGGCACCGCCACTTCACGCCCGCCGCCCAACGCAGCGGCTAACGCCGACAAGGTCGGCTGGCCGAACACTACCTTCACATCCGCCGACAATCCGAGGCGACGCATGCGCCCCATCAGGCTCACGGCGAGCAACGAGTGGCCACCCAGCTCGAAGAAGTTGTCGTGACGGCCCACGCGCTCCACGTTGAGCAACTCGGCCCACAGGCTGGCCAGGGCGATTTCCGTGTCGCCCTGGGGCGCTTCGTACTCGCGCACCACCACCGAGTCCAGGCCCGGCGCGGGCAGTGCCTTGCGGTCGAGCTTGCCGTTGGGGCTCAGGGGCAGCGTCTCCAGATGCACGAAGATCGCCGGCACCATGAACTCCGGCAGGTGCTGCAACAGGTGCGTGCGCAAGGCATCGATCTCGCTGAACGCCCCGGTGTAATAGGCAATCAGGCGATTGTCGCGTGCGATCACCGCAGCTTCTTTGACCTGCGGGTAGTCGGTGAGGCGCGCCTGGATTTCCCCCAGCTCGATGCGCAGGCCACGGATCTTCACCTGGTCATCGTTGCGCCCCAGGTACTCGATAGTGCCGTCCACCAGGTAGCGGCCTACGTCGCCAGTGCGATACAGGCGCCCATCGGTGAACGGGTCCTTGAGGAAGCGTTCGGCGGTCAGTTCCGGTCGGTTCAGGTAGCCGCGCGCTACTTGCACGCCGCCGATGAACAGCTCGCCGACCACGCCCAATGGCACGGGCTGCATCTGTGCATCGAGCACGTACATACGGGTGTTGGCGATGGGTTTGCCGATCGGCGTGTTGTCCGGCGTCACCGGCCCGGCGCAGTTCCAGGCGGTCACATCCACAGCGGCTTCGGTCGGGCCATACAGGTTATGCAATTGGCTGCCTGGCAATTGCTGCTTGAAGCGTCGCACCAGGCTGCCCGGCAGGGCTTCGCCGCTGCACATTACGCGCAACAGCCCGGCAGCCTGGCTCACATCGCCATGGGCCAGGAACACATCCAGCATCGACGGCACAAAGTGCAGCGTGCTGATCTGCTCGGCGGCAATCACCTCACATAGGTACGCCGGGTCTTTGTGACCGCCCGGGCGCGCCATCACCAGGCAGGCGCCGGTAAACAGCGGCCAGAAGAATTCCCACACCGACACGTCGAAACTGAACGGGGTCTTTTGCAGCACCCGGTCATGGGCTTGCAGGCCATAGGCATCCTGCATCCACAGCAGGCGGTTGACCACGCCAGGGTGGTCGTTGATCACGCCCTTGGGCTGGCCGGTGGAGCCGGAGGTGTAGATCACGTAGGCGCTGATGGCCGCCACGTGGGGGTTTTCGGTAGGTTGATGCTGCCAGGTCGGCTGGTCCAGATCGACCACCGGCACATCCCCCAGCAATGCCCGCGTCGCCCCCTGGGCCAGCACCGCCACCGGCGCGCTGTCGTCGAGCATGTAGGCAATGCGCTCCAGTGGATACGCCGGGTCCAGCGGCACATAGGCGGCGCCAGCCTTGAGGATCGCATACAGGCCGATGACCATGTCCAGGCCGCGCTCCACGCAGATCGCCACCCGTGAATCCGGCTGCACGCCCATTTGCAGCAGGTGGTGGGCCAACTGATTGGCTCGTGTATTCAGCTCGGCATAGGTCAACACACGGTCATCGGCCTTGACGGCGATGGCATCCGGCGTCCGTGCCACCTGCGCTTCGAACAGGCCATGCAAGGTCTGCTCAAGGTTGTAAGCCACTTCGGTGGCGTTGAAATCAAACAGCAGGTGCTGGCGCTCGCGCTCATCCACCAGCGGCACCTGTTCCAGCACGGCCTGGTCGTTGTCGACCATGGCCTGCAACACGCGGGTGAAGTAGCCGACGTAACGCTGCACCGTCGATGCGTCGAACAACGCCACCGCGTATTCCAGCGTACCGATGATGGTGCCCTGCACTTCCGACAAGTCCAGGGACAGGTCGAACTTGGCAAAGTGGCTGTCCTCGACAATGCCTTCCAAGGCCAGGTCGCCCAGGGCCAGGGTCGGTGCGCTGCTGTCCTGCCAGGTCAGCAGGGTCTGGAACAGCGGGCTGTGGGCCAGGCTGCGCGGTGGCCGGGTGATCTCCACCACTTGTTCGAACGGCAGGTCCTGATGGGCCTGGGCTTCCAGGGCCTGGGCCTTGACCCGCGCCAGCAGCGCTTCGGTACTCAGCTCGCCGGAGGTGTCGATGCGCACCGCCAGGGTGTTGACGAACAGGCCGATCAGCCCCTCCACCTCGCTGCGCGTGCGATTGGCTACCGGCGAGCCGATCACCACGTCATGCTGCCCGGACAGCCGTGCCAGCAGCGAAGCCCAGGCGCTCATCAAGGTCATGTACAGCGTGGTGCCGTGGCGTTGGCTCAAGGCCTTGAGCCCGGCAGTGAGGCGTTCGTCCAGGCGCACCGCGACGCTGCTGCCGGCGTAGTCCTGCTGCGCCGGGCGCGGGCGGTCGGTGGGCAGTGTGAGCAAGGCCGGTGCACCGGCCAGGGCCTGTTGCCAATAGGTGCTCTGGCGCTGCAGCACTTCGCCGCTGAGCCACAAACGCTGCCACACCGCGAAGTCGCCATACTGGATCGGCAACGCTGGCAAAGGGTCGGGCTGGCCGTGGCTGAAGGCCTGGTACAGCGCCATCAGCTCACGGGTGAGCACGCCCATGGACCAGCCATCGGAGACGATATGGTGCAGGGTCAGCAACAGCACATGGTGATCGCCGGCCATCACCACCAGGCGCCCGCGCAGCAGCGGGCCGCGCTCCAGGTCGAACGGCGCCGAGGCCTCGCCATGGATCAGCGCGTCCAGCGCCTGCTGCGGCTGCGGGTGGCGGCGCAGGTCCTGCACTTGCAGGGGCAACACGTCTTCGGCGGGCACGATCACCACCTGGGCCTCGTCGCCGTGCTGGGCAAAGCGGCTGCGCAGGGTTGCGTGGCGCGCGACGATGCGCGCCAGCGCCCGTTGCAGCGCTTGCACATGCAACTGCCCACGCAGGCGCAGGCCGATGGGAATGTTGTAGGCGGTGTTGGCGCCTTCCATCAGCGCCAGGAACCACAGGCGTTGCTGGGCGAAGGACAACGGCGTGGGCTCATCGCGACTGGCCGGGAGAATATCCGGCAAGGTGCTGCGACCGGACTGGGCCAGCACCTCGGCCACGGCTGCCAACTCAGCATTGGCAAACAAGTCGCCCAGCAGCAACTCCACACCCAGGCGCTGGCGGACCTGCGAGACCATGCGCATCGCCAGCAACGAGTGCCCACCCAGTTCGAAGAAATGATCGCGACGCCCCACGCGCTGCACCTGCAGCACATCGGCCCAGATCTGCGCCAGCACGTTCTCGATCTCGCCTTCCGGCGCCACGTACTCGCGGGTAAACAGCGCCGCCATGTCCGGCGCCGGCAAGGCCTTGCGGTCGAGCTTGCCATTGGCGGTCAGGGGCAACGCGTCCAGCTTCACGTAGGCGACCGGCACCATGTAGTCCGGCAGGTGCGCCACCAGATGGGCGCGGATGTCGCCCACCGCCAGCGGGTCGAGTTGGCGCTGTTCAGTGAAATACGCGATCAAGCGCTCGTCACGCACCAGCACCACCGCTTCCTGAATGCCCGCCAGGTGGTTGAGCTGGGTTTCGATTTCGCCCAGCTCGATACGCATGCCACGGATCTTCACCTGATCGTCATTGCGCCCCAGGTACTCGATGTTGCCGTCCGGCAGCCAGCGCGCCAGGTCGCCGGTGCGGTACATGCGCCCGGGGTTGAACGGGTCGTGCAGGAAACGCTCGGCGGTCAGCTCCGGGCGGTTCAGGTAACCACGCGCCACACCTTTGCCGCCCACGTACAACTCCCCCGTCACGCCCAGCGGCACCGGCCGCTGTTGCTCATCCAACAGGTACACGGTGGCATTGGCGATGGGTTTGCCGATGTGCAACGGCTGGCCCGCCTCGACCTTGCCGGAGGTGGCGACCACCGTGGCCTCGGTGGGGCCGTAGTTGTTGATCAGTTCAAAACGCTGGGCGCGGCCGAACTGGCGCAGGCGATCGCCACCGATCAGCAGCGTGCGCAGCGTCGGGTGTTCGAGCTGCTGGCTGAACGCGTACTCGGCCACCGGGGTGGGCAGGAAGCTCACATCCAACGGCTGCGCACACCACCAGGCCAGCAGTGCGTCGACATCCTCGGTGCCGTCATGGGCTGGTGGCAGGTGCAGGGTCGCGCCCACGCACAGCGCCGGCCAGACTTCCCAGGCCATCGCATCAAAGCCGAAGCCGGCGACGCTGGCGGTGTGGCGCCCGGCGCACAGGTCAAAGGCGCGGCAGTGCCAGTCCACCAGGTTGGTCACGGTGTGGTGCTCGACCATCACGCCCTTGGGCAGCCCGGTGGAGCCGGAGGTGTAGATCACATAAGCCAGGTTGGACGGGGTGACCGCCACCTTGGGATTGCTCGCCGAATGGTGCTGCCAGGTGTAGCGGTCGAGGTTGATCACCGGCACTTCGAGGGCCGGCAGGCGCTCCAACAGCGCCTGCTGGGTCAACACTGCCACCGGCGCGCTGTCGCTGAGCAGGTAGTTGAGGCGCTCGGCCGGGTGGGACGGGTCCACCGGCACATAGCAGGCGCCGGCCTTGAGGATCGCCAGCAGGCCGGCCAGGGTGTCGAGGCCGCGACGGGCAACGATGGCGACGCGGTCGTCGGGCCTCACGCCCAGCGCCAGCAGGTGATGGGCCAGCAGGTTGGCTTGCTGGTTGAGTTCGGCATATGTCAGCTGGCGGCCCTGATGCACGGCGGCAATGGCATCGGGGCTGAGCGCGGCCTGGGCTTCGATGCGCGCGTGCAGCGTATCGCCTTGGGGGAAATCCGCCTGGGTGGCATTGAAGTGCTGCAACAGCAAACGCTGTTCGTCGGCGGGCACCACCGCCACCTGATTCAGCGCGGTATGCGGCGCCTCTTCCAGGGCCGTCACCAGATGGTCGAGGGCGGTTTGCAGGTAGGCGCAGACACGCTGCGGATCGACCTGGGTAGTCGCCAACAGCCGCAGGACAAACCCTTCACCGAGGTCATCGACACTCAAGGTCAGCGGGTAGTTGGTACGTTCATCCGAACGCAGTGTCTCGATGCCCTGCCACGCCGCCACCGCTTCGCTGCTGGTGCCGGTGCCGCTGTGGCGATAATTGAGCAGCGCGCTGAACAACGGCGTCGGCGCCAGCACCCCACTGCAACGCTGCGCCAGGGCCAGCGGCGCGTGCTCGTGGCGCAGCAGGCCGGTAAGACGCGCATGGGTGGCCTTGACCGCACTGCGCAGGTCGTTGTCGCCCACGTCCACGCGAAACGGCAAGGTGTTGATGAAGATGCCCAAGGCACGGTCCGTGGCGTGCCCGCCCTGCATGCGCCCCATCAGCACAGTGCCGAACACCACCTGGGACTTGCCGGCCAGCACACTCAGCACCCGCGCCCAGCCCAGGTGGAACAGGCTGGCGACGCTGACCCCAAGCACGCGGGCCTGGGAGCGCAGGCGCTGGTTGAGTGTGTCTGTCAGCGGCCAGTCGAGCTCATTGATGCCCCGGCCATCGCCCTGCACATCCTGCAGGCCGAAGGGCAAGGTCGGCTCCAGCACATCGCCGAGCATCTGCTGGAAGAACGCTTCGTGCTGTTGCTCGCTGACCCCCAGGCGCGCCTGCGCCACGTAGCTGCGAAACGGCACGGCGTGCCCCAGTTGCCCGGCGTGGCCTTGCAGCAACGCCTGCATTTCATGGCGCACCACCTCCAGGGCGCTGTGGTCCAGGGCCATGTGATGGAACAGCAGCATGGCGACGATGCGCTGCTGCGCCGGGTCCTTGGCCCAGGCCAGGCGCAACAGCGGCGCCTGGGTCACGTCGAGGCGGTAATGGCGGGCGTCGAAACGCGCATGCAACTGGGCGGCGATATCGCCGTCGGCCGGGTCCAGCTCCAGCGCCTGCACCGGCAGCGTTGCCGTGCGCCACACCACTTGCGAGGGTTGCTGCAAGCCGTCCCAGACCACGCCGGTACGCAGGATGTCATGCCGGTCGATCACCCCTTGCAGGGCCTGGGCAAACGCCTCGAAACGCTCGATAGAGTCGAAGGCGAACTGCGACTGCATCACATAGGGGTCGCCCTGCTCGGTGCTGACGTGGTGGAACAGAATGCCTTCCTGCAGCGGCGCCAATGGGTAGATGTCCTGGATATTCGCCACCCCGCCGTCGACGGTGGCGACGATACGGTCGATCTCGTCCTGGCTCAGGTCGGACAGGGTCAACATGGCCGGGGTGATGTGTGCGGCGCCAGCCGGGATGCCATTGGCCGGCACCTCGTTGGCCGCCGAGTAGTCACCGGCCTTGATCAGTTCGATCAGCGCCGGTTTATGTTCGCGCAAGGCGGCGAGGATCAACGGGTCGCTCAGCGCTTGCTTGTTGCCTTGCACCGACAATTGCTCGCCCTTGAGCGCGAGTTGCACATCCTTGGTTTTCAGCGTCGCCAGCAGTTCGAGAATGCTCACAGGACGATCTCCATTCGTTCAGTCATTGCGGCGTAGCCGGCCAGGGTCGGCTGTTCGAACAACCCACGCACATCGGCTTCCATGCCTTCCTGGCGCAAGCGCCCGATCAAGCTCACGGCGAGCAGCGAATGCCCGCCCAGTTCAAAGAAATTGTCCTGGCGCCCTACCCGTTCGACGTTGAGCAGTTCGGCCCAGAGTTGCGCCAGAAGGATTTCGGTGTCGCCCAGCGGGGCTTCGTAGTCGCGCAGGGTCAAGGCATCGGCGTCTGGCGCCGGCAGTGCCTTGCGGTCCAGCTTGCCGTTGGGGCTCAACGGCAACGCGTCCAGGTGCACGAACAGCGCAGGCACCATGAACTCCGGCAGGTGCTGCAACAGATGTTCACGCAGATCGGCTGAGCGCGTGCCGGTGTAGTAGGCGACGAGCCGCTCTTCACGGGCCACCACCGCGGCTTCGCTGACCTGGGGATGTTCCAGCAGGCGCGCCTGGATTTCCCCCAGCTCGATGCGCAGGCCACGGATCTTCACCTGATCATCGTTGCGCCCGAGGTATTCGATGTTTCCGTCGGCCAGGTACCGCCCCAGGTCCCCGGTGCGATACAGGCGGCCATCGGTGAACGGGTCCTTGAGGAAGCGTTCGGCGGTCAGTTCCGGGCGGTTCAGGTAACCGCGCGCCACCTGCACGCCGCCGATAAACAGCTCGCCGACCACGCCCAATGGCACGGGCTGCATCTGTGCGTCGAGCACGTACATACGGGTGTTGGCGATCGGTTTGCCGATCGGCGTGTTGTCCGGCGTCACCGGCCCGGCGCAGTTCCATGTGGTCACATCGACAGCGGCTTCGGTCGGGCCATACAGGTTATGCAATTGGCTGCCTGGCAATTGCTGCTTGAAGCGCCGCACCAGGCTGCCGGGCAAAGCCTCGCCGCTGCACATCACGCGCACCAGGCCGGCGGCCTGGCTTACATCGCCATGGGCCAGGAACACGTCGAGCATCGACGGCACGAAGTGCAGCGTGGTGATCTGTTCGCTGGCAATCACCTCGCACAGGTACGCCGGGTCTTTGTGCCCGCCCGGGCGCGCCATCACCAGACAGGCGCCAGTAAACAGCGGCCAGAAGAATTCCCATACCGACACGTCGAAGCTGAACGGGGTCTTTTGCAGCACCCGGTCATGGGCTTGCAGGCCATAGGCATCCTGCATCCACAGCAGGCGATTGACCACGCCGGGGTGGTCGTTGATCACACCCTTAGGCTGCCCGGTGGAACCGGAGGTGTAGATCACGTAGGCGCTGGCGGCAGGCACTTGCGGGTTGTCGACAGGTTGCTGCTGCCAGGTCGGCTGGTCCAGATCAACCACCGACACGCCCCCCAGCAATGCCCGCGTCGCGCCCTGGGCCAGCACCGCTACCGGCGCGCTGTCTTCGAGCATGTAGGCGATGCGCTCCAGCGGATACGCCGGGTCCAGCGGCACATAGGCGGCGCCGGCCTTGAGGATCGCGTACAGGCCGATGACCATGTCCAGGCCGCGTTCCACGCAGATCGCCACCCGCGAATCCGGCTGCACACCCAATTCCAGCAGGTGGTGGGCCAGTTGATTGGCCCGCGCATTCAGCTCGGCATAGGTCAATACCGCGTCATCGGCTTTGACGGCGATGGCATCCGGCGTCCGCGTCACCTGCGCTTCGAACAGGCCGTGCAGGGTCTGCTCCAGGTCGTAAGCCACTTCGGTGGCATTGAAACCAGCCAGCAGTTGCTGACGCTCCTGGGCCTCCAGCACCGGCAGGCGGTTGACCGCCCACTGCGGTGCCTGCTCCAGCGCGTCGACCAAGCCCTGCAAGGTCACCTGCAGGTAACCGCAGATGCGTTGCGCGCCAATCGACTTCGCGGTCATCGCGGTGAGGCGGAAACCGTCGCCCTGATCGTCCACGTTCAACGTCAACGGGTAGTTGGTACGTTCCTCACTGGCCAGGGTCTGGATGCCTTCCCAGGCCTGGGACACCGGCGCATGCCGGCTGTCGCTGTGGCGGTAGTTGAGCATCGCGCTGAACAACGGCTGCGGCGCGGCAACCCCGCTGCAGCGTTGGGCCAGGGCCAGGGACGCGTGTTCATGGCCGAGCAGCGCGGTCAGTTGTGCATGGGTCTGCTTGACCGCAGCGCGTACGCCGCGCCCATCGATGTCCACGCGCAACGGCAAGGTATTGATGAACATGCCCAGCGCACGGTCACTGCCTTGGCCGCCTTGCATGCGGCCCAGCAGCACGGTGCCGAACACCACGTGCTCCTGGCCGGACGTGCTGGCCAGTACCCGCGCCCAGGCCAGGTGGAACAGGCTCGCGGCACTTACCCCCTGCAAGCGGGCCTGGGTGCGCAGGCGCTGGTTGAGCGACGGGTCCAGGTTCAGTTGCAGCTCTTCAATGGCGTTGCCGTCGCCGCGCACATCCTGCAAGCCAAACGGCAACGTCGGTTCGCTGATATCACCGAGCATCCCGCGGAAGAACTGCTCATGCTCCGCTTCGCTGACACCCAGGCGGGCCTGGGCCACGTAGTTGCGGTACGGCGTGGCCGCACCGCTCGGCTGCGGCAGGCCGAGCAGGCTGGCCTGCATCTCGTGGCGTACGCCGTCGAGCGCCGTGTGGTCGAGGGCAATGTGGTGGAACAACAGGATCGCGACCACCCGCTGATGCGCCGGGTCCGGCGCATACACCAGGCGCACCAGCGGCGCCTGGTTCATCGGCACACGGTACTGACGCGGGTCGAAGCGCTGGTGCAGGTGCTCAAGCACATCGGCCTGCACCGTCAACTCGGCCTTGCGCCACACCACTTGCAGCGGTTGCGCCAGGCCCTCCCAGACCACGGCGGTGCGCAGGATATCGTGACGGTCGATCACCTGCTGCAACGCCTGGGCGAAGGCATGCAGGCGCTCGAGGCTGTCGAACGCCAGGTGCGATTGCAGCAGGTACGGGTCGCCCTGCCCGGCCGTGATGTGGTGGTAGAGAATACCTTCCTGCAACGGCGCCAGCGGGTAGATGTCCTGCACGTTGGCGGCGCCGCCGGGCACCTGGGCGACCACGTGATCAATCGTCGCCTGGTCGAGTTGCACCAATGTCAGCAGGTCCGGGGTGATGCGCCGGCAATCGGCAGCAATGCGATTGGCCGGCACCTGCACTTCGCGGCCACTGCCTACGGCGGCGGCCAGGGCGGCCAGGGTCGGCTGGCTGAACAGCACGCGCACATCGGCACTCAGGCCGACCTGGCGCATGCGCTCGATCAGACTGACGGCCAGCAACGAATGGCCGCCGAGCTCGAAGAAGTGGTCATGGCGCCCCACCCGTTCAACCTGCAGCACTTCGGACCAGAGGCGCGCCAGGGTGGTTTCCACATCGCCCTGGGGGGCTTCGTATTCGCGGGTCAGCAGCGCCGCTTGATCCGGCTCCGGCAGGGCCTTGCGGTCCAGCTTGCCGTTGGCGGTCAGGGGCAATGCCTGCACCTGAATATAGGCGACCGGCACCAGCGCCTCGGGTAATCGGGCTTGCAAGTGGGCACGCAGGGCCTCGATGTCCAGTGGTTGCTGTGCGGTGAACCAGGCAATCAGGCGGCCTTCGCGCACCAGCACCACCGCTTCGCCGACGCCTTCCACGGCCGCCAGGCAGTTTTCGATCTCCCCCAGCTCAACCCGCACGCCGCGCACTTTGACCTGGTCATCATTGCGCCCCAGGTACTCGATAGTGCCATCGGGCAACCAGCGCGCCAGGTCGCCGGTGCGGTACATGCGCCCGGCGTTGAACGGGTCTTGCAGGAAGCGTTCGGCGGTCAGGTCCGGGCGGTTCAGGTAACCGCGAGCCACGCCGCTGCCGCCCACGTACAACTCGCCCGCCACGCCCACCGGCACCGCACGCAAGTGCGCGTCCAGCAGGTAGATACGGCCGTTGGCGACGGGCCGCCCGATATGCAGCACCTGCCCGGCGCGTACACGGCCGGAGGTGGCGACCACCGTGGCTTCGGTGGGGCCGTAGTTGTTGATCACCGCAAAGCGCCGCTCCTGGGTGAACTGGCGCAGGCGATCACCGCCGATCAGCAGGATGCGCAAGGTCGGGTGTTGCAACTGCTGGCTGAACGCGTACTCGGCCACCGGCGTCGGCAGGAAGCTGACGTCCAGCGGTTGCGCCAGCCACCAGGCCAGCAGTTCGTCGATATTTTCATTGCCCAGATCGGCCGGCGGCAGGTGCAAGGTCGCGCCCACGCACAGCGCCGGCCATACCTCCCAGGCCATGGCATCAAAACCGAAACCGGCCACGCTGCTGGTGTGGCTTGTCGCATCCAGGCCAAAGGCTTCGCAGTGCCAGTGCACCAGGTTTTCCACGCTGCGGTGTTCCACCATCACGCCCTTGGGCTGGCCGGTGGAGCCGGAGGTGTAGATCACGTAGGCCAGGTGCGCTGGGGTCAAGGTGTTGAGCTGTGGGTTGCTGACGGGATACTGCTGCAAGCCTGGGTCGTGCAGGTCCACCGTAGCGATGCTGCCCAACAGGTCGCGGGTAGTGGCTTCGGCCAGCACCGCCACCGGCGCGCTGTCCTGGAGCAAATAGGCGATGCGCTCGGCGGGATACGCCGGGTCGATGGGCACGTAACCGGCACCGGCCTTGAGGATACCCAGCAAACCCACCAGCATCTGCGGGCCGCGCCGGCAGCACAGCGCGACGCGGTCGTCGGGCTGTACACCGAGTGCCAACAAATGATGGGCCAGTTGGTTGGCGCGCCGGTTGAGCTGTTCGTAGGTCAACGCCTCACCGTCCTGCACCACCGCGACGGCCTGGGGTTGGCGTTCGGCCTGCACCTCGAAGGCACCATGAACGGTTTGCCCCTGCGGGAACTCCTCGGCGGTGGCGTTGAAATCGCGCAGCAGGGTTTCGCGCTCCGCCGCCGGCAGGATCGGCAGTTGGTTGAGCACGGTCGTCGGCGCGTTTTCCAGGCAGGCCACCAATTGTTCTACGGCGTTATGCATATAGGCGCACAAGCGCTGGGCGCCGATCTGCGGCAGCGCCAGTACCGTGAGGCCAAAGCCTTCGCCCAGGTCATCCACGCTTAGGGTCAGCGGGTAGTTGCTGCGCTCTTCGCCGCCGAGCAGTTGCACGCCTTCCCAGATGCCGTGGCCGTCGCGGGCCATTTCACCGGGGCTGCTGTGACGGTAGTTGAGCAAGGCGCTGAACAGCGGCGATGCACTTGCCACCCCGCTGCAACGCTGGGCCAGCGCCAGGGACGCATGTTCATGGCCGAGCAAGGCGCTCAAGCGCCCGTGGGTAGCCTTGACCGCAGCGGCGGCAGTGGCTGCCACGTCCACGCGCAGGGGCAAGGTGTTGATGAACATGCCCAGCGCACGGTCCGCCCCGTCACCGGCCTGCATGCGCCCCATCAACACGGTGCCGAACACCACGTCGTCACGCCCGCACACCAGTCCCAGCACCTGCGCCCAGGCCAGGTGCATCAGGCTCGCGGCGCTGACGCCCAGTTGCCGCGCCTGCTCGCGTACCCGTTGGGCCAGCGCGGCATCCACGGCCTGTTCGGCTTCCTCGATATCGCGCCCATCGCCCTGCACGTTCTGCACGCCGAACGGCAAGGTCGGCTCATCCACATCGGCGAGCATGTCGCGGAAGAACGCCTCGTGCTCCTCGACACTGACACCCAGACGCGCCTGGGCCACGTAGTTGCGAAACGGCGCCGCCTCGGGCAGGTCCTGGGCCTGGTTGAACATGAACGCGCGCATTTCCTGGCCCACCACCTCCATGGCGGTGTGATCCAGCGCCAGGTGATGGAACAGCAGGATCGCCGCCACCCGGTTGTGCGCCGGATCGTGGGCGTAGACCATGCGCAGCAACGGTGCCTGGGTGATATCCAGGCGGTAGTGACGGGCATCGAAGCGTGCGTGCAACTGCTCGATGATGGCGCCGTCGGCCGGGTCCAGGTCGACCGCTTGCACGCTCAGCTGTGCCTTGCGCCACACCACTTGCACCGGGCTGTCCAGGCCTTCCCAGACCACGCCGGTGCGCAGGATATCGTGACGGGCCACCACCTGTTGCAGGGCCTGCATGAAGCCGTGCAAACGTTCGAGGCTGTCGAAGGCCATGCGCGATTGCAGCAGGTACGGGTCGCCCTGCTCGGCGCTGATGTGGTGGTAGAGAATGCCTTCCTGCAACGGCGCCAGCGGGTAGATGTCCTGCACATTCGCCGCACCGCCCGGTACGTTCGCGACGATACGGTCAATGGCCGAGGGGTCGAGTTGCACCAGCGTCAGCATCGCCGGCGTGATCCGGGTGCAACCCTGTGGAATGCCATTGGCCGGCACCACGATTTCCCGGCCACTGCCCACGGCAGCGGCCAGCGCCGCCAGGCTTGGCTGGCTGAACAACACGCGCACGTCACAGCTCAGGCCGACCTGGCGCATGCGTTCGATCAGGCTGACCGCCAGCAGCGAATGCCCGCCCAGTTCGAAGAAATGATCATGACGGCCGACCCGCTCCAGCTTGAGCACGTCCTGCCAGATCTGCGCCAACTGGGTTTCCACTTCGCCTTCCGGCGCCTCGAAACCACGGCTGAGCAACGCGCTCTGGTCCGGCACCGGCAGGCCCTTGCGGTCGAGCTTGCCGTTGGCAGTCAGCGGCAACAGCTCCAGCCACACATAGGCCGAGGGCACCATGTAGTCCGGCAACCGGCCTTGCAGGTGCGCGCGCAGGGCCTCGATCTCCAGCGCCGCACCGGCCGTGTAGTAGGCCACCAGGCGTTTGTCGCCGGGCTGGTCTTCGCGGGCCAGCACCACCACGTCCTTCACGCCGGGGAAACTGGCCAGGCAGGTTTCGATTTCGCCGGGTTCGATACGGAAACCACGGATCTTCACCTGCAGGTCATTGCGCCCCTGGTACAGCAAGGTGCCGTCGGCCTGCCAGCAGGCCAGGTCACCGGTGCGGTACAGCAGGCCTTCGCCGAAGGGGTTCGGGATGAATTTCTCGGCGGTGAGCTGCGGTTGGTTCAAATACCCCGTGGCCACGCCCGCACCGCCGATGTACAGCTCGCCAACCACACCCAACGGCAGCGGTTGCTGACGCGGGTCCAGCACATAGGCCTGGGCATTGGCGATCGGCCGCCCGATGGGGATGCCGCCCTCGCCGACCCGGGTGATTTCATGGGTGGTGGAAAACGTGGTGGCTTCGGTGGGCCCGTAGCCATTGAGCAGGTGCTGGGGCTTGCCGTGCCTGAGCACGCGGCCGATCACCTGTGGGTCGAGGACATCACCACCGACGATCAGGTAGCGCAACTGCGCGAACACCGGCAGCAGCGCGTCGGCGTACTGGTGGAACAGCCCGGCGGTCATCCACAGCACGCTGACGGCTTGCTCGTGCAACAAAGCAGCGAACGCGGCCTGGGACAACAGCACCGCGTGCTCGACCACCACCACGCAGCCGCCATTGAGCAGGGGCGCCCACACCTCGAGGGTGCTGGCGTCGAACGCCGGGTTGGAGGCGAAGGCCACGCGGTCGCGCGCATTGAAGTCGGCATAACCGTTATTCAGCACCAGGCGCGAGATGGCGCGGTGCGGCACTTGCACGCCTTTCGGCGCGCCGGTGGAGCCGGAGGTGTAGAGGATGTAGGCGACGCTTTCGGCAGCCTGCGGCAACTCAGGGTTGCGCGGCGACAGCGCGTCCAGGTTCAGGTCGGCCAGGGTCGTGAGCACCCGGTGCGCGCCGCTGTCCTGCACGATGAATGCCTGGCGTTCGACCGGCGCGTTGATGTCCAGTGGCACATACACCGCGCCGCACTTGAGGATCGCCAGCTGGCAGATCAGCAGGTCGAGCGAACGCGGCAGTGCAATCGCCACGCTTTCGCCGGGTTGCACACCCTGGTTGAGCAAGTGATGGGCCAGGCGATTGGCGCGGCGGTTGAGGTCGCGGTAACTCAGGGACAATGCGCCCTGCACTGCCGCGACCGCTTCCGGCCGAGCCAGCGCCTGGGCTTCGAAAAGCTGATGCACGGTGAGGTGCGACGGGTACTCGCGGGCAGTGGCGTTGAAATCCACCAGTACCTGGTGACGCTCGGCGGCCGGCAGGACCGACACCGCCTGCAACGGCGTGGTCGGCGCCTGCTGCAACGCCGTCACCAGATGGCGCAGCGCGGTGAGCATGTAGTCCCCCACGCGCTGTACATCCAGGCTCGCCACGCCTTGTACCGTCAGGGCAAAGCCTGTGCCCAGGTCATCGACGTTGAGCACCAGCGGGTAGTTGCTGCGTTCCTCGGAACTGAGGATCTGAATGCCGGAGGCCGCGAACGGGTTGTCTCCCGGCGCCTCCCCCGGTGCGCTGTGGCGATAGTTGAGCAAGGTGCTGAACAGCGGCAGCGAACCCGGCACGCCACTGCAGCGCTGGGCCAGGGCCAACGACGCATGTTCATGCCCGAGCAACTGCGCCAGGCGCGCATGGGTGGCGCGCACGCCGGCTTGCACACCCACGGCACCGAGGCTGACCCGCAGCGGCAAGGTGTTGATGAACATCCCCAACGCCCGATCGGCGCCTTCGCCGCCTTGCATGCGCCCCAGCAATACCGTACCGAACACCACCGACTGCTGCCCCGACACCTGCCCCAGTACCTGCGCCCAGGCCAGGTGCACCAGGCTCGCGCTGCTCACGCCCAGTTGTCGCGCCTGTTCGCGCAGGCCCAGGCTCAGTGCCGGCTCCAAGGGCAAATGGGCCTCGATGATGCCACTGCCATCGCCATTCACGTCCTGCAGGCCGAAGGCCAGGGTCGGCTCGTCGATGTCGCCAAGCATCTCGCTGAAGAACGCTTCGTGCTGCGCCTGGCTGACCCCAAGCCGCGCCTGGGCCACGTAGTTGCGGTACTGCACGGCGGCGGGCAGTTGCGCGCTGGTGCCGCCCAGGCTGGCGCTCATTTCTTCGACCAGCACTTGCAGCGCGGTGTGGTCGAGCAGGATATGGTGCAACAGCAGGATGCCGACAAAGCGGCCCTGCTCTTCGGCGTAGACAAAGCGCATCAGCGACGCACGGCTCAAGTCCAGTCGGAAGTGACGCGGGTCGAAGCGTTGCTGCAACTGCGCCAGCGGTTCGTCGATGCGCTCGACGGCCAGCGCTGCCTGGCGCAATACCACCTGCACCGGCTCGTTGAGGCCTTCCCAGAGGATCGCGGTGCGCAGGATGTCATTGCGCTCGATCACGCTGTGCAGCGCCTGGACAAACGCGTCCACCGCCGTCTGGTCGTCGAAGCTGAACTGCACCTGCAACACGTAGGGATCGCCCTCGGTGGTTGCCAGGTGGTGATACAGGATACCGGCCTGCAACGGCGCCAGGCCGTAGATGTCCTGCACATTGCTGACGCCGCCGGGCACGCTTTGGATAACGTGGTCGAGGCCGGCCTGGTCCAGTTCGACCAAAGGCAGCATGTCCGGGGTGATGTGCTGGGTGGCGGCGGTAATCCGGTTGGCCGGCACCTGCACCTCGTGCTGCCCACCGACCGCAGCGGCCAGTGCCGCCAGCGTCGGCTGGCCGAACAGCACGCGCACATCGGCGCTGAGATCGACCTGGCGCATACGCTCGATCAGCTTGACCGCCAACAGGGAGTGGCCGCCGAGTTCGAAGAAGTTGTCGTCACGCCCCACCCGGTCAAGCGTGAGCAGGTCTTGCCAGATCGCCGCGATGGCCGTTTCCACCGCGCCTTGGGGCGCCTGGTAACCGCGGCGCGCCAGGGCATCGGTATCGGGTGCAGGCAGGGCCTTGCGGTCGAGCTTACCGTTGGTGGTGAGCGGGAATTTATCCAGCAGCACAAAGGCGCTGGGCACCATGTAGTCGGCCAGGCTCAGCAACAGATGGTCGCGCAGGTCGGCAGCACGCAATTCGCCGTCGGCAATCACGTAGGCCACCAGGCGCTTGTCACCCGGTTGGTCTTCACGGGCGATGACAACCGCGTCACGCACGCCCTCGGCGCTGGCCAGGTGCGCTTCGATCTCGCCCAGTTCGATACGGAAACCACGGATCTTCACCTGGTCATCGTTGCGGCCCAGGTATTCGACACTGCCGTCGGCCAGCAGGCGGCCAAGGTCGCCGGTCTTGTACAGGCGCTGGCCGCTGGCCGGGTCGACCAGGAAGCGCTCGGCGGTCAGCGCCTCACGGTTGAGGTAACCCCGCGCCACCCCGGCGCCGCCCACGTACAACTCGCCGACGACACCCAGCGGCAACGGCTCGCGGCGTGCATCGAGCACATACAACTGCAAGTCGGGAATGCGCACGCCAATCGGGCTCACGCCGACCAACTGCGCATCCGCCGCTTCCAGGGCGCGATAGGTCACGTGCACGGTGGTTTCGGTGATGCCGTACATGTTCACCAGTTGCGTGCCGGCGTTGATCGCCCGGGCGTACCACGGCTTGAGCAGGCCCGGTTCCAGCGCCTCGCCGCCGAAGATCACCTGGCGCAGGGAGTGGGAATGGGGGTTCTGGCCTTGCGCAGCGATCAATTGGCGGAAGGCGCTGGGCGTCTGGTTGAGGATGCTCACACCGGCTTCGCAGAGCAGTGCGTAGCACTCGTCCGGCGAGCGGCTGACCAGTTGCGGCACGATCAGCAACTGGCCGCCGTGCATCAGCGCACCCCAGATTTCCCATACCGAGAAGTCGAAGGCAAAGGAATGGAACAACGCCCAGACGTCGTTGCGGTTGAAGCCGAACCAGTGTTCGGTGGCGGTGAACAAGCGCACAACCTGGCGGTGTTCGATCATCACGCCCTTGGGCTGGCCGGTGGAGCCGGAGGTGTAGATCACGTAGGCCAGGTGGGCCGGGCTGAGGTCAACGCGTGGGTTGACGATGGATTCACCGCGCAAGCCATTGAGGTCGATCTGCGGCAGGTCGCCGACCAAGTGACAGGTATTGGCTTGCACCAATACCGCCAAGGGTGCGCTGTCGGCCAGGGTGTAGGCGATGCGTTCCAGCGGGTAGGCCGGGTCGATCGGCACATAGCCTGCGCCGGCCTTGAGGATGCCCAGCAGGCCAATGATCATCTCCGGGCCGCGCTCTACGCAGATCGCCACGCGGTCATCCGCGCGAACGCCCTGGGCCAGCAGGCGATGGGCGACCTGGTTGGCACGTTCGTTGAGTTGGCGGTAAGTAACGCGCTGGTTGTCGAAACGCAGGGCAATGGCGTCAGGCTGGGCGGCGGCGTGGGCTTCGACTTGATGGTGGATCAGTGCGGTATCGGCGTAATGCGTGGGGCTGTGGTTGAGGCCGTGCAGCAGGGTGTGGCGTTCGGCGTCGGGCAGGATGTTCAGGCCGCTGAGCGGCATATCCGGTCGCTGCTCAAGGGCGTCGGCCAGGCTGTCCAGGGCGGTATGCAGGTAGGCGGCGACCCGTTCGGCGCCAATGGCGGCATCGACCATCACCGTCAGCGCAAAATCCTCGCCCAGGTCATCGACGTTGACCGTCAGCGGGTAGTTGGTGCGTTCCTCGGCACTGAGCACGCGGATGCCTTCGGCCACCTCGATCACCTCGGCCATGTCCGTGGCGGCGCTGTGGCGGTAGTTGAGCATGGCGCTGAACAACGGCGTCGGCGCCGCCACGCCACTGCAGCGCTGGGCCAGCGCGAGGGAGGCGTGCTCGTGGTTGAGCAATGCCGTGAGGCGCTCATGGGTGGCCTTGACCCCGGCCCGCACGCCCTGCTCGCCCACATCCACGCGCAGGGGCAAAGTGTTGATGAACATGCCCAGGGCTCGCTCCCCGCCCGCGCCCGCGCCCATGCGCCCGAGCATCACGGTGCCGAACACCACCGCGTCACGCCCGGCGACCACGCCCAATACGCGGGCCAGCGCCAGGTGCATCATGCTGGCCACGCTCACGCCCAGCGGGCGGGCCAGGGTGCGCAGGCGGCGGCTCAGTACGCTGTCGACGGGGACGCGCGCCTCGTCGATGCCCAGGCCATCGCCCTGCACATCCTGCAAGCCGAACGGCAAAGTCGGCCCGTCGATATCCGCCAGCATCTCGCGGAAAAACGCCTCATGGGCCTGCTCGCTGACACCATGGCGCACCTGGGCAATATAACTGCGGAACGGCACCGGCTCACCGGCCTGGGCCTGTTCGCCGGCCAGGTACAGCTGGATCTCGTGGCGCACCACGTCAAGGGCGGTGTGGTCGAGGATGGTGTGATGAAACAGCAACGTTGCCGCCACGCGCCCGTCCGCTGGATCTGCGGTATACACCAGGCGCAGCAGCGGTGCCTGGCCCAGGTCCATGCGATCGGTGCGCGCATCGAAGCCCACGGCCTCGCACGACAGGGTCGCCTTGCGCCACACCACTTGCAGCGGCTCGTCGAGACGCTGCCAGACCATCGAGGTGCGCAGGATGTCATGGCGATCGATCACCCACTGCAAGGCTTCGGCAAACGCCTGCAAACGTGCGCGACTGTCGAACTCGAACTGCGCGTGCAGTACGTAGGGATCGCCCTGCTCCGCCGACAGATGGTGGTAAAGCATGCCCTCCTGCAGCGGCGCCAGCGGGTAGATGTCCTGCACATTCGCCGCGCCACCGGGGATGGCGGCGACGATACGGTCGATGGCCGCCTGGTCGAGGCTGACCAGCGGCAGCATGTCCGGTGTGATGCGGTAGGCCGGGCTCAGCCAGTCACCGCCATGTTCAGCGACCAGTTCCAACAGGCGCGGCTTGTGCACGATCAATTGATCCCACAGCGCATCGTCCAGCGCCTCGTCGTCACCCAGGATGACCAGGTCGCCTTCTTCCCGTTGCAGACGGATCGCATGGGTGGAAATCGCTGCCAATAATTCGCTGAACTGCATGGGGGTAACCTGCCTGATAAGTCACGGTTGAGAAGAAAGTCCGTTTTCAGCTGCCGCTTGGATCGGGTCTGCTGGGCGCACCGCCGTCAAAAAAAGCGGGCGCAGCCGGGGGCCTGGAGAGGCTTCCGGCAGGCTTGGAAAATTAAGGGATTTGGCGGGCGGGGGGTGACATGGGAAGCGGGGACAAGGCGGGACGGGGTTGGTTCAATCCAGGTGGGTGGAGTGTATTCCAGTGGTGAGCAGGCTTGCCCTGCGTTGGGGCGCGAAGCGGCCCTAATCCGGCCACCTCGTTTTACCTGAAAGAACACAGCGGCCTTGATGGGGCTGCTTCGCAGCCCAACGCAGGGCAAGCCTGCTCACTACAAGTTCAGGCAAGTTTCAGGTGACGGGCGTACCACGGGCGTCTCGGCACGCGTTTGAACAACCCCTTCAACAGGCCCTCGTCTTCACCGAAAGTGATGCGCAGCGCCAGCTTCATGGTCTCCGGGTCCATCTCCATCGACCGGCCCATCTGCAACCCCGGCGTGGTGCTGCAGCCGTGGGTATCCGGACCCAGCCAGGGGTCGCCGACTTCCACCCAGCGGCCCGGCGCGAACCAGGCTACGCCGTTGACTTCCATGCGGCTGACTTCGCCTGGATTGAAACGCTCATGGGCGCGAAACCAGTCTTCGATACGGTCATCGATCCAGCCGTGGAAGTGCCAGAACACCGGGTTGACGTGGGAGGAAAACGGATCGCCGAGGAAGTCGTTTTCCGCCGCGTACCAGCGCGGGGCAAAGTCGGAGGGGTCGCGGGCCATGGGCACCGGTGCGCCGTTGGACGGGTCGCGGGGCACCGAGGCCCAGCGCATGTGCAACCAGTCGTGCAGGCCCAGCTCCATTTCGGAGCCGAGCTGCCCCAGGGTAAATCTGGCCAGGTAGCGCGGGTCGCGGTACTGCGACTCCCACACCTGGAAATTGCTGTGATAGGTCTCGGCGGCCTTGATGTCGCTGACCCACTGGGTGTAGTCGCTGTCGTCCGGCGCCCACCAGGTGGGCGGTAGCGCAAAGCCGTCGTGGTTGTCGAAGTAGCGCAGAAAGCCCAGGCGATCACGCTCCAGGGCCGGTTGCGGCGCGGGGAATTGCGGCCATGAGGGCAGGTCCTGCATGGAGCGCGCGGTGCCGAGCATGTGGCGGTGCATGAAGAAGAAGTCGATACCCGAGCCGTTGCGGTCCTTGCGCTTGCCCCGGGCGTCGCGCTCCTGGCCACGCGGGCCGGGTTGCCAGCCGATGCCGCGCAAGGCGTCGCGCTTTTCTTCGGAGAGTTTGTGCCATTGGTCGCGGGTGGCGTGCCACAGTTGGTGGAACAGGCGGTGTTCGGGGGATATCAGCCAGGCCAGCAGGGTCGGGTTGAGGCCGATGCGTTGCCGGGCTTCGGGGAACCACTGCTTATGGGCGATGAAACGGTTATCGCGCTCGACCAGCGCCAAGGGCCGGTCGAGGTCAAGGATCTGACCGCTGAGTGTGCTGCTGCCGGCATTGGCAAAATCCGCCCAGACCTGGTCAAGGGTCATCTTGAATTCATAGGCGGGGATGCCGTCAATCGCGTCGCGGTCGATCAGGCGCCAATAGAGCACGGCGCTCTCGCCTGTCAGCAGGTCACCCAACACGCGGTAACGCGGCTCGCCCTCGGCGCGCAGGTGGGCGGCGGTGTCCAGGTACCCTCGCAAGCCACGTCCACGCGGGGCGATGTCGAGCAGCAACTCCAGACCTTCCAACGGCAGGCCCTTGAGGCCGGCGTCGCGGCCTTCCAGGCGCAGGCTCCACACCCCACGCAGCGTGTTCGCCAGGTGCTGGCCGGCGGTGTCGGCCAGGTCCACCGTGGCTTCGCCGGGGGTGACGGGCAATTCTTCTTCGCGCGTCAACTCGCGATGGGCATAGAAGGCGGCCGGCACGGCGGCGCCGGTCAGCGCCAGGCCTGCGATGAACCCACGTCGAGAGATGGTCATTGTCTACCTTAGGAAACGGCTTTATCAGAGCTAGAACGTTTGCACGCCGGGGAAATTTACCGCCGCGCCCTCACCGCCTAAATTTCCCCGCCCATCACTCGTTCTTCCCTGATAGCGAAGGCCTCAACTGACTGAGATGGCAATGACAAAACCACGTTCGAAAAAGGCGCTGTATATCGGCTTGCCGTTGGCACTGGCCATCGGTGCCGGGGCCGGTTTCCTGGTCTGGGATCACTGGTTCAAGGGCAATGCCGGTTACCCGTTGGAGGTGATCAAGCAGGCCAATGAAATGCAGGACCGGCTGTTGTCGTTCGACAGCCATATCACCGTGCCCATCGATTTCGGCACCGCCGGCAACGAGGCGGACAAGGACGGCAGCGGCCAGTTCGACCTGGCCAAGGCGGCACGCGGGCGCCTGTCCGGTGCGGCACTGACGATTTTCGGCTGGCCGGAAATCTGGAACGGCCCCAACGCCCCGCACAAGCCCACCGATGGTTTTGTCGAAGCCGCGCGCAACGAGCAGGAAGTGCGCTACAAGATCATCAGCGGCATGGTACGCGACTACCCCAACCAGGTCGCCATCGCCTACACCCCGGATGATTTCCGGCGTCTGCATGGCGAAGGCAAGTTCGCGATCTTCATCAGCATGCTCAACGCCTACCCGCTGGGCAACGACCTGAACCTGCTGGACCTGTGGGCGGCGCGCGGCATGCGCATGTTCGGCTTCAGCTATGTG
Source organism: Pseudomonas azotoformans (assembly GCF_900103345.1). Classification (NCBI taxonomy): domain Bacteria; kingdom Pseudomonadati; phylum Pseudomonadota; class Gammaproteobacteria; order Pseudomonadales; family Pseudomonadaceae; genus Pseudomonas; species Pseudomonas azotoformans. The sequence goes on along the minus strand of NZ_LT629702.1, from coordinate 729,525 downwards.
GGCAACAACGCCTGGTCGGACTCGTCGCGCCCGCTGCCGTTTTTCAATGACTCCACCGACGCCCTCGACGGTTTGTCGGACATCGGCAAGCAAGCGGTGCACCGCCTCAATGACCTGGGGGTGATCATCGATGTGTCGCAGATGTCGACCAAGGCCCTGGAGCAGGTGGCGCAGTTGAGCCGCACACCGATGGTCGCCTCCCACTCGGCGCCGCGTGCGTCGGTGGATATCCCGCGCAACCTGAGCGACAAAGAGCTGCAACTGATCAAGCAGAGTGGCGGCGTGGTGCAGATCGTGGGCTTCTCCGCCTACCTGCGCCCGCTGAGCCAGCCGACCCAGGACAAGCTCAACGCCCTGCGTGCGCGCTTCGACCTGCCGCCCCTGCCCAACCTGGCGGTGGCCTTGATGCCGGGCGACGCGATCATCGCCGCCTGGCCGGAACACAAGTTCGGCGAGTACGCCAGCGCGCTGTACGGAATCCTCGATGAAGAACCCAAGGCCACCCTCAAAGACCTGGGGGACGCCATCGACTACACCGTGCGCAAGATCGGCATCGACCATGTCGGCCTCGCCTCGGACTTCAACGACGGCGGCGGCGTCCAGGGCTGGAACAACGTCGGTGAAATCCGCAACGTCACCGCCGAACTGATCCAGCGCGGCTACTCCGAAGCCGATATCGCCAAGCTGTGGGGAGGCAACTTCCTGCGGGTGTGGGACCAGGTACAAAAAGCCGCCAAGCCGTTGGCCAATCGCTAATCACCTAGAAGCCAGTCCATGACCGACCGCCGTACATTTCTCAAGCAGGCCGGGGTATTTGCCGCCAGCCTGCCACTGGGCGCCGCCCTGCTGCCCCAGGCCGTTGCCGCCCCCGCATCGAATGACCCATGGACCGGGTTCAAGCAACTGTTCAACCAGGACCCGGACTACCTGCACTTTTCCAACTTCCTGGTGGCCACGCACCCCAAGCCGGTGCGCGATGCCATCGAGCGCTACCGCGCGCAGATCGACCGCAACCCGGGCCTGGCCATGGACTGGGGCCTGCAGGAAACCTGGAAACGCGAAGGCCAGGTACGCGAATGGGCCGGCCGTTACCTGAAGGCCACGCCGGCGCAGATCGCCCTCACCGGCAGCACCTCCGAAGGGCTGGCGATGATTTATGGCGGGATCAAGGTGCGGCCTGACCAGGAGATCCTCACCACCGTCCACGAACACTACGCCACCGAGTTCAGCCTGGACTTCCGGGTGCGCAAGGAGCAGACCCAGGTCCGCAAGATCAGCCTGTTCAAAAACGCCAACCAGGTGTCCGTGGACGAGGTGCTGGGCAATATCCAGCGCAATATCCGCCCCAACACCCGCGTGCTCGGCATGACCTGGGTGCAGTCCGGCAGCGGCGTGAAACTGCCCATCGGCGAGATCGGCAAGCTGGTGGAAGAACACAACCGCAACCGTGACGACAGGGACCGCATCCTCTATGTGGTGGACGGCGTGCACGGCTTTGGCGTGGAGAACCTCGACTTCCCGGACATGCGCTGCGACTTTTTCATCGCCGGCACCCACAAGTGGATGTTCGGCCCACGGGGTACCGGACTGGTGTGCGCCCGCGACCCGCAAAACCAGTACGTGACCCCGATGGTGCCGACCTTCTCCGAAGACAAGGACTTCGCCACCACCATGACCCCGGGTGGCTATCACGCCTTCGAGCATCGCTGGGCGGCGGATGAGGCCTTCAAGCTGCATCTGCAACTGGGCAAGGCGCAGGTGCAGGCGCGCATCCACGCCCTGAACAGCGAACTGAAAGACCACCTGCTGGGGCACCCGCGTGTCGAGTTGGTCACCCCGCGCAGCCCCGAACTGTCGGCCGGTTTCACGTTCTTCCGGGTCAAGGGCCAGGACAGCGATGCCGTGGCCGACTACATGATGAAAAACCGCGTGGTGATCGACGCGGTGGACCGTGATGTCGGCCCGGTGATCCGCACTTCGCCCGGCCTGCTTAATTCCTCCGATGAGATCCAGCGCTTCATGACGTTGCTGGGTCAGCGGGTGTAACGCACAGCTTTTTCCACTTTGAATGAGAGGACCCCATGAACAAACCCCTCACGGCATTGGCACTCACCGCCCTGTGCGGCGCCTTGCTGCCCAACCTGGCCCAGGCCGCCACGCCGCAACCCGGCAAAGTGTTCAAGGACTGCAAGGATTGCCCGGAAATGGTGGTGCTGCCGGCCGGCACCTTTACCATGGGCACCCCCGAGGACGAAGTCGGCCGCGAGCCCGATGAAGGCCCGATGCACGAGGTGACCTTCGCCAAGCCGTTCGCCATGAGCCGCTTCCACATCACCGCCGGCGAGTGGGACAGCTATATCCGCCAGACCGGCGTGAAGATCGCCGACGGCGACACCCGCCCCGGCCGCGAATGCATCGCCAGCAAGCCGCGCTACCCCCAGGGCCCGCGCCAGCCGGCGGTGTGCATGGACATGGACGACATCAAACAGTACGTCGCCTGGCTATCGAAGAAAACCGGCCAGCAGTACCACATGGTCAGCGAAGCCCAGCGTGAATACGCCGCGCGCGCCGGCTCCACCGGGCCGTTCCCCTTCCCGTTCGACGAGGGCAAGGACTACAGCATCGCCAAGCACGCCAACACCTATGGCCCGGCCGATGGCTACAGCTATTCATCGCCGGTGGGCAGCTACCCGCCGAATGCCTTCGGCATGTACGACATGCATGGCAACGTCTACGAGCGCGTGGCCGACTGCGAACACCCCAACTACATCGGCGCGCCCACCGACGGCAGTGCGTGGATGGAGCCGAACTGCGAGGGCTACATGATTCGCGGCAATGACTGGGGCGAGGCACCGGTGTTTTCGCGCTCGGGCAACCGCAATAACATCTACCCGCAGACGCGGGGGGATTGGATTGGGTTCCGCGTCGTGCGCGACCTCTAACGGCACTGGAGATCCAATGTGAGAGGGGCGGCTTGCCCCCGATGGCGGTGTATCAGTCACTGCCGCCATCGGGGGCAAGCCCCCTCCCACATGTTTAACCGTGCCTGCTTTAGATTCCCTTGCCTTCAGCATGCGCGATGTGCGCGGATTGGATGGGGTTTCGCGTCATGCGCGACCTCCAAGAACACTGGAAATCCATTTGTGGGAGGGGGGCTTGCCCCCGATGGCGGTGTATCAGTCACTACCGCTATCGGGGGCAAGCCCCCTCCCACATTTTTAACCGTGCCTGCTTTAGATTCCCTTGCCTTCAGCATGCGCGATGTGCGCGGACTGGATGGGGTTTCGCGTCATGCACGACCTCTAACTGCACTGTAGATCCAATGTGGGAGGGGACGGCTTGCCCCCGATGGCGGTGTATCAGTCACTACCGCTATCGGGGGCAAGCCCCCTCCCACATTTTTAACCGTGGCTGCTTTAGATTCCCTTGCCTTCAGCATGCGCGATGTGCGCGGATTGGATGGGGTTCCGCGTCGTGCGCGACCTCTAACGGCACTGGAGATCCAATGTGAGAGGGGCGGCTTGCCCCCGATGGCGGTGTATCAGTCACTGCCGCCATCGGGGGCAAGCCCCCTCCCACATTTTTAACCGTGCCTGCTTTAGATTCCCTTGCCTTCAGCATGCGCGATGTGCGCGGATTGGATTGGGTTCCGCATCGTGCGCGACCTCTAACTGCACTGGAGATCCAATGTGGGAGGGGGCTTGCCCCCGATGGCGGTGTATCAGTCACTGCCCCCTCCCACATTTTTAATCGTGCCCGCTTTAGATTGCCTTCCGGGCCAACAACGCCAACCCTTCATGTAACGCCGGGAACAGGCTGTTGTTGAAGTTGTTCCAGCGCAACTCAAGGATGGTGTCGTCCGGCGCGATTTCGGTGTTGAGCACGTCGTGGAACACTTCACCCGAATCAATGCCGTTGTCCACGTAGTGGAACGAGGCACCTGTGAGGTACAGCGGCTCGGATGGCGTGGTGGCCTTGGTCGCCCAGTCGGTGACCGTCAGCCCCCGCGCACCGTACAGCGCGTTCCAGGTGGCATACGCGCCACGGCGCTCGTACGGCGATTCGATACGGGTGATGCCGGGGTGAATGTTCATGATGCGCCCGGCAAACGGCGCGCCCGGGCGCACCAGCTCATCGAGGATCACCAGCAGGCCGTCGAGCACCACGATGTCCGCCTTCAATTCCACCAGCGTGTCGTGCAGGCGACGTTCGAAGTCCTGCTTGCCGGCGATATGTTCCGCGCTGCCCCGTGGCAGGCGTCGATAGGTGGACGGCACGCTCAGCAGCAAATCATTGACCAGGCGCCCCTGCACGCGCAGGTCGGCCGGGTACAGCCATTGGCGGCCCGGTTGGTAGGCAAAGCCGTAGTCGCGGACCAGTTGCTGGTCGCGCGGGTTCTGCTCGTCATCGTCGTACACCACGCCCACCAGGTTGTAAGCCTCGCCCAGCGGCGTGTCGTTCAGCGCCCCTGCCAGGGATTCCAGCACCGACATCATGTAGCGCTCGTGGTCCTTGTAGGCCACTGGCTGTCCGGCCTTGTCGGCGGCGGCATTGCGCAGTGACCACACGTACACCAGATTCCTTTTCGTCATTGTTTCGCTCTCGCTGGATAGATCAGGCACGCGTCGATACGCGTGCGGCTACTCCACAAGAACGAACCAGGCCCCGCCTAATTTATCCATCCCTGCCACCGCCGGGCGCGCCGCGCTAAATAGTCGCGCCAATCCTTCGTTTGTCATGGGTAAGGGTCTGTGTGCCCAGCCCCCTCTTTTTTCACTTTCCGGGAAGTATTTATGACCGACCCCAAGCGCGGCGCCTTCAAAGGTTTGCTCGCATTGCTCAGGCCCTTTCGCACCATCGTGACCGTCTCCGTCGCGCTGGGCATGGCCGGCGGCCTGGCCATCACGCTGTTGCTGGCGACCATCAATAACGCCCTGCACTCGTCCACCGGGATGACGCAGGGGGTGATTCTGACGTTTGCGGCGTTGTGTGTGCTGGCGCTGGTCAGTTCGATCGTGTCGGATATCGGCACCAACTACGTAGGCCAACGCATCATTGCGGCACTGCGCAAGGAACTGGGTGAGAAGGTGCTTTCGGCGCCCATCGAGCAGATCGAGCGCTACCGCACCCACAAGCTGATCCCGGTGCTGACTCATGACGTCGATACCATCAGCGACTTTTCCTTCTCATTCACACCACTGGCAATCGCCACCACGGTAACGCTGGGCTGCCTGGGCTACCTGGCGTACCTGTCGGTGCCGATGTTCCTGATGATGGTCGTGGCGATTGTGATCGGTACTGCCGTGCAATACATGGCTCGCTCCGCAGGCATCAAGGGCTTTGAGGCGGCTCGCGACCAGGAAGACGAACTGCAGCGCTACTACACCGCCATCGCTTCCGGCGCCAAGGAGCTGCGCATCCACCGACCGCGTCGCTACCGCATGAATACCCACCGCATCCAGGCCACTGCCGATCGGATCGGCGATATCCAGATCCGCTCGGTCAACATCTTTATCGTCGCCAAAACCTTTGGCTCCATGCTGTTCTTCGTGGTGATCGGGCTGGCGCTGGCGTTCCAGGCGTACAACCCCAACCCCGACCCGGCGGTGATCACCGGTTTTGTGCTGGTGCTGCTGTATATGAAGGGCCCCCTGGAGCACGTGGTGACGGCGCTGCCAATTGTCAGCCGCGCGCAGATCGCGTTCTCGCGCATTGCCGAACTCTCGGAACGTTTCTCGTCTCCCGAGCCGCATTTGCTGCTGGAAGACAGCGAAGCCCCCAAACCGGTGGTGCACAGCCTGGAACTGCGCGGCGTGAGCTACAGCCCGCCACCGGTGGAAGGCAGCGAGCCGTTCCACCTGGGGCCCATCAACCTGAGCATCAAACAGGGCGACATCGTGTTTATCGTCGGCGAGAACGGCTGTGGCAAGACTACGCTGATCAAGCTGCTACTGGGCCTTTACCAGCCGCAATCCGGTGAAATCCACCTCAATGGCGAAGCCGTGATCGCCCCGACCCGCGACGATTACCGCCAATTGTTTACCACCGTCTTTGCCGATTACTACCTGTTCGACGACCTGGTCCAGGGCGGCGGGAAACAGTCGCTGGACAGCGCGGCCCAGTACCTGGAACGCCTGGAAATCGCCCACAAAGTCACGATCAAGGACGGCGCATTCAGCACCACCGACCTCTCCACCGGACAGCGCAAGCGCCTGGCCCTGGTCAACGCCTGGCTGGAAGAGCGCCCGGTACTGGTGTTCGACGAATGGGCCGCGGACCAGGACCCGGCGTTCCGCAGGATCTTCTACACAGAACTGCTGCCGGACCTCAAGCGCCTGGGTAAAACCATCATTGTCATCAGCCACGACGACCGTTATTTCGACATCGCCGACCAGTTGGTACGCCTGCGTGCCGGAAAAGTAGTACACGAAATGGAGCCTGCATGAGTTTTCTTTTCCGGTTTTTCCAGGCAGGAACGTCTCACTAGTGGTAATGAGAACCAACCTCATAAACATCTAAAAACTGCCCAACCAAACATAGAAGAGAAAACATCCATGTCAGTACGACTCGGTCTCAGCCCCCTGAGCAAAGCGTTGTCAATGCGCAGGGCCTTGAACGTCAACCTGAAGCCATGCGCCCTGGCCCTGGCGGTTTCGTTACCGCTATCGGGCTATGTACAGGCTCAAGAGATCGAGATCGACATTCCTGCACAGCCGTTGGGGACGGCACTGCAGGAGTTTGGCCGTCAGACCAATCTGCAGGTGCTGTACAGCCCGACGGATGTTCAGGATAAAAGCAGCACTGCGGTGAAAGGCAGACTGGAACCGACCCAGGCCATTACCGCCCTGCTCAAGGGCACCGGCGTCAGCCACGCCCAGCAGGGCAATGCAGTGACCATCACGGCCGGCACCACCTCCGGGCTGGAACTGGGAGCGACCCAGGTGACCGCCAACCAATTGGGGACGATCACCGAAGGCAGCGGGTCCTACACGCCGGGCACTATTGCCACCGCGACCAGAATGGTGCTGACCCCGCGTGAAACCCCACAGTCGATCACGGTCATCACCCGCCAGCACATGGATGATTTCGGGCTGAACTCCATTGATGACGTGATGCGTCATACCCCGGGCATTACCGTGTCGACCTTCGACAGCGAGCGTACCAACTATTACGCCCGTGGGTTTTCGGTCGAGAACTTCCAATATGACGGTATCCCTACCCTGCGCAACTCGGCCTACTCGTCGGGCCAGACCCTCAGCGACATGGCGATCTACGACCGCGTGGAAATCCTCAAGGGTGCAACCGGCCTGTTGACCGGAGCGGGGGCGCCAGGCGCAACCATCAACCTGATCCGCAAGAAACCAACCCGAGACTTCAAGGCGAGCCTGGACCTGGGTGCTGGTAGCTGGGACAACTATCGCTCCCAGATCGACGTGAGCGGCCCGCTGACCGAGAGCGGCAACATACGCGGGCGTGCCGTGGCGGCCTACCAGGACAAGCATTCGTTCATGGACCGCTATGAGCGCAAGACCAACGTCTATTTCGGCACCCTGGAAGCCGACCTGGACGAAGACACCCTGCTGACGGTGGGCTTCGACTACCAGAACAGCGACCCCAAGGGCTCGGGCTGGTCCGGCAGCCGCCCACTGTTCGATCGCAGCGGCAACCGCATCGATGTAAAGCGTTCGTTCAACAACGGCGCCAAGTGGAGCAGTTGGGAGCAGTACACCCAGAGCGTCTTCTCCACCCTGGAACACAATTTTTCCAACGGCTGGGTGTTGAAGGGCCAGTACACCCACCAGTTCACCGGCTACGACGCACCGATGGGCGCGATCCAGCTCGGCCCGTTCCCAGCGACCGGCCTGTCGACCCTCTACGCAAACAAATTCACCGGCCACACCCGCGCCGACTCTGGCGATATCTACGCCAGTGGCCCGTTCACCCTCGGTGGTCGCGAGCATGAACTGGTGATTGGTGGCTCGGCCTCCAACTCCCGCTGGAGAGGCAAGGACTATGGTGCGCCGATTTACGTCAACGGTCGTGTCGTTGACTTCTGGAACTTCGACGGCAACTTCCCGGAGCCGAATTGGGGCAAGCCAACCCGTGTGATTGACGAAACCACCCGGCAAACCGCTGGCTACATGACCGCGCGCTTCAACCTGACCGATGACCTGAACGTCTTCCTCGGCAGCCGCGTGGCCAACTACTGGCTGACCGGTGACAACCACTCCACGGAAACCGGCAAGGTCGTCCCTTACGCTGGCGTTACCTATGACCTGAACGACAACTTCACCGCCTACGCCAGCTACAGCGAAATCTTCATGCCGCAGGTGTACAACCGCGACCGCGAGAACAAACTGCTGGAACCGGACGAAGGCAAGAACTACGAAGTCGGCGTGAAGGGCGAGTTCTTCAACGGCGGGCTCAACACCAGCCTGGCCTACTTCGAAGTGCATGAAACCAACCGCGCCGAGCCCGATGCGCAATACAACGCCAACCCGACCAACCCAAGCATCGAGTTCGCCAACAAGGGCATCACCGCCAAGACCAAAGGCTTCGAAGCGGAAATGTCTGGCGAGCTGGCCCCCGGCTGGCAAGCTCAAGCGGGCTACACCCATAAGGTCATCCGCGATGAGCATGGCGTGAAGGTCTCGACCTGGGAGCCGCAGGACCAGGTCAGCTTCTGGACCTCCTACAAGCTCAAAGGCCCGCTGGACCGCTTGACCATCGGCGGCGGCGCGCGCTGGCAGGGCAAATCCTGGCAAAACGTGTACAACAGTGGCAAGGGTCGCAACGAAGACTTCACCCAAGAGGCCTATTGGCTGGTGGACGTAATGGCCAAGTACCAGATCACCGACAATGTCTCCGCGACGCTGAACGTGAACAACCTGTTCGACAAGTACTACTACACCAACATCGGCTTCTATAACACGTCCTATTACGGTGACCCGCGCAACGTCATGCTGAGCACGCGCTGGAACTTCTAAGCGCAAGTAACCCAGGAACCCCGCCCCTTCGGCGGGGTTTTCTTTGGGCGTTTACAAACCGCCAGGCAAAAAAAACACCGGCGCAGGGCCGGTGTCCAGAGCTGAAAAGGTTGGCCGGGCTTAGTGCCCGGCCGCCTTTACAGACGCCACGAACGACGCAATGAACTCGGGGTTATCGACGATTCGATCATGGGTTGTGTCAAGAACCACCGACGCCGCGACTTCGTGACCGATCCCCTCCTCCAGCGCCGTGCAGATAACCTGGCGGTCCTGCAGGGACTTGCTTTGCGCCGCCCACCAGCAACTGACCGGCGCATCAAGAGGTGCGTAAGCCGCGTCCTTCAAGCGCTCATCCAGCGTGCGCTTCAACGCCCAGGAAACGTCCAGCTCTCCGCCTTGTTGCAATTCGTTGCGCAGACTGGCAATTCCTTCACCCAAAGCCACCTGTGCCCACGCACAGAGCGCCTCCCACCGTTGCTCCGCAGTCGCATCGGAGTACTCGATATCCCGCCAGGCGTGCGTAATAGCCTGCGCTGACTCTGGGAACATCACCGTCAGCAACTCCACACGCTTGTCGCCTGAGCCGGAGAGTTCGGCCACGGGCTGCGAGGTTTTATCCCTGTCCCAGAACGCTTTGACGTGCCACGGTGGAGGCGCATCGATGCACCCCAGGAACGCCACTGCGCCGCCCTGTGCTTCCAGATAGGCAGCCACCTGCAGCGCAAGGTTCCCGCCCAGCGACCACCCGCCCAGGTAATACGGCCCCTCCGGTTGGCTCGCCAGAATCTGCTCTGCGTAGTCCGACACCATGGCATCCCATGTAGGCACTTGGTTTTGCGGGTCGAGCAACGCACGACAGACCACGCCCTGTACCGGCATGTCCTCACGCAACGCCAAGCCAATGGCCTTGTAACAATGCACTGAACCAAAGCTTGGGTGAAACAGGAACAAGGAAGGCCCGCCCTTGCGGCCATTCAAGTCAACGATCGACGACTGCCGCGAGTCCGTCGGCGTACCATCCGCCAGCGCCCTGACCGTCGGGCGCGTCATCAGTTGGCTGACCGTGAGCGCCAGCCCGCATTGAACGGCGAGACGCTCTTTAACCACCAGCAGCAGCAGCGAATGCCCGCCCAGTTCGAAAAAGTTGTCGTCAAGCCCCACCCGCTCGACGCCCAGGACATCCTGCCAGACCTGTGCAATCTGCACTTGCAGTGCCGTGTGCGGCGCAACGTAGCCACGCTGTTGGCTGCCGGCCTCAGGACGCGGCAGCGCCTTGCGTTCCAGTTTGCCGTTGGGGCTCAGTGGCATGGCCTCCAACAACACCCACTGGGCAGGCACCATAAAGAGCGGCAAATGGGTCGACAGATGCGCAGCGAGGGTTTCACGCCAGTGCGAAGACGGAGTGTCGAGCACCACATAACCGACCAGTTGCGTACCGTCCAACGCCAACACTGCCGTCTCGCGCACCCACGGATGCTCAAGCAGGCGCGCCTCGATTTCACCCAATTCGATACGCAGCCCGCGCAATTTGACTTGGTGGTCGATACGCCCGGCGTACTCGATCACCCCGTCAGGACGATACCGCGCCAGGTCCCCGGTCCGGTACATACGCTCGCCGGCGCCGAATGGGCTGGCGACAAAGCGTTCGGCGGTCAGCAGTGGCCGACGGTGATACCCGCGCGCCAGCCCCTTGCCTGCCAGGTACAACTCACCCAGCACTCCGATCGGCACGGGTTCCAGGTTTGCGTCCAGGATATGGCAGCCGAGGTTGGCAATGGGCTTGCCGATGGGCACCGTGTCCTTGCCTTCGTCGACGCAGTGCCAACTGGTCACGTCAATCGCAGCTTCCGTAGGGCCATAGAGGTTGTACACATCGGCTTTGGGCAGTTTCGCGAACACCTGTTGCTGCGCGTCCACCGGGAGTGCTTCGCCGCTGCAGATAATGCGCTGCACACTGCTGCAGGTGCCGACCTGTCTATCCTGCAGGAAGGCTTGCAACATCGAAGGCACAAAGTGCAGCGTCGTGACACCTTCACGTGTGATCACCTCCACCAGCTTCGCCGGGTCGCGGTGATCGCCAGGCGCCGCCATGACCAAGCGAGCGCCACTGAGCAAGGGCCAGAAGAACTCCCATACCGACACGTCAAAACTGAACGGCGTCTTCTGCAACACCGTGTCACTGGCATCCAATGCATAGACCTGTTGCATCCAGCACAAGCGGTTTGCCAAGGCCGCGTGACTGTTCCCCGCCCCCTTGGGTTTACCGGTGGAGCCGGAGGTGTAGATCACATACGCCAGGTTTTCGCCGCTGACAGGCACTTCAGGGTTGGCATCGCTGTAGCCATGGAGCCAGTGTTCATCGAGGTCCAGGTCAATACGCTGTACGCCCTCAGGTGAGGGCAGGCGCAAGTGTGACTGACTCAGCAGCAGGCTGACTGCACTGTCATCGAGCATATAAGCCTGACGCTCCTCGGGGTAGTCAGGGTCCACGGGGACGTAGGCCCCCCCGGCCTTGAGCACGGCCAACAGGCCGACCACCATCTCCACCGAGCGCTCCATCGCCACGCCTACCAGACTGTCCGGGCCAACGCCGCGCTCGATCAAGGCATGGGCCAGGCGGTTGGCACGGGCGTTCAATGCCGCGTAGTTCAATTGCTGTGCACCAAACACCAGTGCGCACGCGTCAGGCTTGAGCGCGACGTGCGCTTCGAAACGTTGATGCACGGCTGCTTCAAGGGGGTAATCGGTGGCCGTGGCATTCCAGTCCACCACCATCTGGCGACGCTCATCCGCCTCCAGCATGGGTAGCCTCTCCACCAAGGCGTCAGGCGTGGCGATCATGGCGTGCAACAGTCGTTGCCAGTGATGCGCCATACGCTCCACAGTGGCGGCTTCGAACAGGTCGGTCGCGTAGCCAAAGGATGCCTGGATGCCCGAAGCATCCTCGGCGACGTTCAAGCTCAGGTCGAACTGGGCCGTACGGCTCTCCCAATCCAGGCCTTCCAGCACAAGGCCAGACCCTGTCGGCTCGCTTGCACTGCCAGCGCCGCGGTTCTGATGATTGAACATGACCTGGAACAACGGGCTGTAACTCAAGCTGCGTTCCGGGCGAAGCGCTTCCACCAGTTGTTCAAACGGCAGATCCTGATGGGCCTGGGCCTCCAGCACGCGCTGACGAGTCTGACGCAGCAGTGCAAGAACAGTGGTCTGCTCATCCAGCTCGGCTTTCAGCACCTGGGTATTGACGAAAAACCCGACCAGCCGCTGCGTTTCCACACGATTACGGTTGGCCGTCGGCACACCGACCCGGATGTCCCGTTGCCCGCTGTAGCGATGCAACAACACCTGGAACGACGCCAGCAGCACCATGAAGCTGGTTGCACCTTCACGTTGGGCCAAGGCCCTGACACCCGCTGCCAATTGGCCGTTCAGGCTCAAGTCCAGGGATGCACCACGATAGCTCTGCACGGCAGGACGTGGCCGGTCCAGAGGCAGTTCCAGCACCGGCTGATCGCCGCCCAGCAGGTCGCGCCAATAGGCCAACTGGCGCTCCTTCTCGCCCGCCTCCATCCAGCTTCGCTGCCAGATGGCATAGTCCGCGTACTGAATCGGCAAGGTGGGCAATTCAAACTCGCGACCCTGGCTGTAGGCCGTATAGGCCTGCACCACGTCTGCCACCATCACCTGCATCGAACCACCATCAGAAATGATGTGATGCTGCACCAGAACCAGCACGTGTTCCTGCTCTGCCAGACGCAGGAGGGTCATGCGCAACAGCGGGCCCTGCTCCAGGTCGAAGGGTTGCTCAATGGCCTGCTCGACGCGCGTCTGCAACTGGCTTTCATCAATCGTTTCGGGCACCAACACCACACGGCAATCGGCCTGGACCTCCTGCTGCACATCCTCACCCACCTGCCGGAACCGCGTGCGCAAACTCTCATGCCGGGCGATCAGGTGCTCGAAGCTCTTCTGTAGCGCTTCGAGATCGAGGCAGCCTTTGAGCCGCAGGGCGCTGGGGATGTGATACGCCGCGCTTTGCGGATCCAGTTGCCAGAGAAACCATTGGCGTTCTTGTGCATAAGAGAGTCTCAGGGCGGTTGCTTCAAGGCGAACCTGCGGGATTGGCAGGTTGGCCGGCGAAACACCTTCCTGCAGCATCCGCTGCAGGTAGACCTTGCGCTGTTCAAGCGGCAGCCCGATAAAGCGCTTCATGATCTTGTGCGCCATCTGGTCGTCCATTACAGCTGCTCCATTTCGTCTAGGAGTGAGTCGAGGAACGACAGTTTCTCGGTGCTGACACCTGCCCCCTGCCCCTGCAGATGCTCTGCCAGTTGCTTGAGTACGGCATGCTGGAACAGCTCATGCACACTGATCTTCGCGCCCAGTTCCAACTGAATGCGCGACATCACATTGATCACCAACAGCGAATGCCCGCCCAGTTCGAAGAAGTTGTCGTTCAAGCCCACTTGCTCAACGTCCAGCACATCCTGCCAGATCGCTGCCAGTTGTTTTTCCAGGTCACTGCGGGGCGCCACGTATTCGCCCTGGGTGATTTGGCTGTCGGGCTCAGGCAAGGCCTTGCGGTCCAACTTGCCACTGGGGCTCAACGGCATGTGCGAGAGGCGCACGAACTGCTTGGGTACCATGTAGTCCGGCAATTGCGCCAGCAGAGTGTTGCGCAGCGCCTGCCCATGCTCGGCCGCGTCCGGCGCCGAGGGATGAGCGACGTAGTAGCCAATCAATTGGCCGCCGCCACTGCCCTGGCGCAGCACCACTTCGGCCTGGATCACGCCCGCCTGGCGCACGACCAGGGCCTGGATTTCTTCCAGCTCCACACGGAAGCCGCGAATCTTGATCTGATGATCCAAGCGCCCCAGGTATTCCAACGCTCCATCCTCGGCCAAGCGCACCCGGTCGCCGGTGCGATACAGGCGCGAGCCCGCACTGCCGGACGGGTCGGCGACAAAGCGCTCTGCCGACAACCCTGGCCGCCCGAGATAACCACGCGCCAAGCCAACGCCTCCCACGCACAGCTCGCCGGCAACCCCCACAGGGACCGGGTTCAGGTCACCATCCAAGACTCGGCAGATCACATTGCCCAAGGGTCGGCCGATCGGCGAACGGGCGCCATCGTCCAGGGAGCATGGCCACCAGGTGGCATTGATGGTCGTTTCAGTCGGCCCATAGCGGTTGTGCAGCACAACGGCAGGCAGGGTGCGCAGGATCTGATCGCGCAGCTCGGCCGTCAGTGCTTCCCCGCCGGAGAACAACCTGCGGATACTGTGGCACCGGGCGACGCCCGGTGTGTCCATGAACAGTTGCAGCAGCGATGGGACGAAATGCAGCGTCGTCACACCATACGCCTGGATCAGCTCCATCAGGCGCACCGGATCGCGGTGTTCGCCCGGCGCTGCGATGACCAAGCGACTGCCGCTGATCAACGGCCAGAAACACTCCCACACCGACACGTCAAAACTCATCGGTGCCTTTTGCAGCAGCACGTCGTCGGCCTGCAGCGCGTAGGTCTGCTGCATCCAGTGCAGGCGCTCGGCCAAGGCTTCGTGCGTCACGCCCACGCCTTTCGGGTTACCGGTGGTGCCCGAGGTGTAAATCACGTACATGAGGTTCTGGCCGTTCACGGTGACCCCAGGATCAGACTCGTCGCCCTCACTCAACCACGCCTGCTCGCCCTCCAGGCTCAGGCACTGCACGCCATCGGCCAGTGGCAGGTTCAGGTCGGAGCGGGTCAGCAGCCACTTCACGCCACTGTCCTTGAGCATGTAGGCCAGGCGCTCTTCAGGGTAGTCAGTGTCCAGTGGTACGTACGCACCGCCCGCCTTGAGAATGGCCAGCAGCCCGGCCAACATGTCAAAGGACCGCTCCAGCGCGATACCCACCAGAGCGTCAGGCCCCACCCCCTGCCTGATCAGCCCGTGAGCCAGGCGATTGGCGCGCCGGTTCAACGCCTCGTAGGTCAACGACTGCTCGCCAAACACCACGGCCGTGGCGTGCGGCGTGCGGCGCACCTGTTGTTCGAACTGCTGCTGGACAAGGCTGCATGGATGCGCATCGACCAGCCCGTTGCCCAGCGCCATCAGGTCGAGGTGCTCGGGTTCCGTCAACAGCGTCAGTTGCGCCAGGGCCGCCTGCGGTTGGGTGACCAGCTCCGTCAACAGGTGCAGCAGGTGCCGATTGAGGCGCTCGACCGTCGGCGCATCCACTTCGCTGCGGTCATAGCTGTAGTGCAATGTCAGGGTGTCGCCCACACCGACGGCAATCGACAACGGATAGTGTGTCTGCTCGCGGCTGCTTACGCTGCCAAAGCGCACACCTTGGGGCGCGCCCTGCTCCAGCACCTCCGACACCGGGTAGTTCTCGAACACCAGGATAGTGTCGAACAACGCTTCGCCGCCCAACCCGGCCCAGCGCTGCAGTTCGAACAACGGTGTGTGCTCCTGTTCGCGCAGCGCAAGGTTCTGTTGCTGGATCTGTTGCATCCATTGCGACACAGGCATGTCTGGCCGTGGGGTTGCCACCACCGGCAAGGTGTTGATGAACAGCCCGACTTGTTGCTCCACGCCACGCAGGTCTGCGGGGCGCCCTGACACGGTTGCGCCGAAGGCTACTGTGTCCTGGCCGGTGTAGCGTTGCAGCAGCAACAACCAGGCGGATTGCACCAGGGTATTGAGGGTTATTTTCTGCCCCTGGGCAAACGCCTTGATCCGGGCCATCTGCGCGGCATCCAGCTCATGGGCATGCTCACCCAGCCCGGACGCGTGCAGATCCCGGGTGCGCGGCAGTGCCTGGAACAAACGCGTCGGCTCCTCCAGATTGGCCAATTGGGTCTTCCAGAACGCTTCGCGCAAGGATTTGTCCTGCGCTTGCAACCAGGCGATAAAGTCGCGGTAACGTGCAACCTGAGCCTGCGGCACATGGCCGGCGTAACGTTCCAGCACCTCACCGAGCAGTTGGGAGTTGCTCCAGCCGTCCATCAGGATATGGTGGCTGGTGTAGATCAGGTGGCAGCGTTGCGGCCCGGTATGCGCCAGCGCGATACGCACCAGTGGCGGCATCTCCAGATTGAACCCCTGCAAGCGTTGCGCGTCGGCGAGATGGTCCAGCCGCTGTTGCTGATCGTCACCTTCAGGGCACTCGATTTCGATAAACGGCAGTTGGGCATCGCGATGCACCACTTGCAACGGCTCACCGAGGTCGCCATGCCAGATAAAACCGGTACGCAGGATGTCATGGTTGTCCAGCGCAGCCTGCCAGGCTGCGCGGAAACGCGGAATGTCCAGCCCGTCCACATCCACACGCATCTGGTTGACGTAGTCACCGGCCTGCGGTTCGTACAGCGCATGGAACAACATGCCTTGCTGCATGGGCGACAGCGGGTACACATCATCGGCGCCAGCCAATGCGAACTGATCCAACTGCACCTGGCTGAGCCCGGCCAGCGGGAAGTCCGAAGGCGTCACACCTTGCTGGGTCGACGCACAGCAATGTTCGATGAGGTTTTTGAGCTCCTGTGCATAGGCGTCGGCCAAACCTTGTATGGTCGCCTCGCTGAACATCTCACGGCTGAAGCTCCAGCTCAGGTTCAACTCACCGCCAAACACCTGGCCGTTGATTTCCAGCCAGTTGCCCAGCAACGCGTGCTCGCTCTGGTCAGAGCCGGCGCGTTCACCCGTCGGGGTGAAGAATGCCTGCTCGGTGTCGTCCTCGAAGCTGCCATCGAACTGGCCGAGATAGTTGAACGTGATGCGCGGTTGCGCCAGACCGCCCAACGCCTCACGGGCCGGCTCATCGCCCAGGTAGCGCAGTGCGCCAAAGCCCAGGCCTTTGTCCGGGACCGCGCGCAGTTGCTCCTTGATGCCCTTGATTGAGTCGGCCAGGCTTTGCGCCGGTGTCAGCGCCAGCGGATACATGCTGGTGAACCAGCCGACCGTACGGGTGAGATCGACATCATCGAACAAGTCCTCGCGGCCGTGCCCTTCCAGCTTGACCAGCAGTGAATCACCCCCCGTCCAACGCGTGATGACGCGGGACAAGGCGGTCAACAACAGGTCATTGATCTGCGTGCGATAAGCCGACGGAGCCTCTTGCAGCAGGCGTCGGGTGTAGGACGAGTCAAGGTGCGTGCCCACGGTAAGGGCCAGCGAATTGCGCAGGCTGCCCTGGGGGTTGTCACACGGCAAGCCGGCATCGGCGCCTTGCAATTGCGCCTGCCAGAAACGCAGTTCTTCCTGCAACGCCGGGCTCTGT
Source organism: Pseudomonas azotoformans (assembly GCF_900103345.1). NCBI lineage: Bacteria > Pseudomonadati > Pseudomonadota > Gammaproteobacteria > Pseudomonadales > Pseudomonadaceae > Pseudomonas > Pseudomonas azotoformans. Next base: position 712,273 of record NZ_LT629702.1, on the reverse strand, counting down.
GCATGGGTTTGCAAGCGCTTTGCCCACGCCTGGGTGGAACTGGTCTTGACCGGCAGTTCCACGGCTTGCCCGGACTGCACCTGGGTGTAGGCAGTTTGCAGGTCCTCCAGCAGAATCCGCCACGATACACCGTCCACCACCAGGTGATGGATCACCAGCAACACACGTTGCGATGCGTCCGGCAATTCGACCAGCACCGCTCGCAGCATCGGCCCGCCTGCCAGGTCCAGGCTGCGCTGCGCCTCCAGGCCCAGCGCCTCAAGTGCCTCGATGTTATCCAGGGAAGTTTGCCAGAGCAGGCTGTCCTGTGATTCAACCGCGCGATAATGAGCCTGCCAGCCCGTTGGTTGAAGGGTAAAGCTCAGGCGCAACGCATCATGGTGCGTCACCAGCGCTGCCAGTGCTGCGCTCAATCGCGCACCCTCCAGACGCTCGCCAGGGCGCAAGACCACGGATTGGTTCCAGTGATGGCGTTCGGCAATCTCTTCCTGGAAGAAGTACTGATGGATCGGCAGCAGCAGCGCTTCGCCCGTGGCCGGTCCTTGTTCAATAACCAGCCCTTGCCCGCCGATCTGGGCGACGCCGGCCAGGCTCTGGACGGTCTGGTGCTGGAACAGGTCCTTGGGCGTGAAGCGGATACCGGCCTGCCGCGCTCGGCTGACCACTTGGATCGAGATGATCGAGTCGCCGCCCAACTCAAAGAAGTTGTCGTTCAAACCGACCCGCGGCAGACGCAGTACGTCGGCCCACAGGCCGGCGATTTTTTGCTCCAGCTCGCTGCGCGGTGCCACATAGGCCTGTTGCATCTGGCTCGCGTCCGGCTGCGGCAGCCCTTTGCGATCAAGCTTGCCGTTGGGCGTCAGCGGCATCTGTGCCAGGAACATGAAATAGGTCGGCACCATGTAATCCGGCAGGCGGGTTTTCAGGGCCCGGCGCAGGGTGTCGCGCCACTCGGCCTGGTCCGCCAGGTCAGCATCTGCCGGCACCACATAGGCCACCAGCTGTTTACCTGTAGGGCCGTCCTGGGCCACCACTACGGTTTCGCCGACGTTGTCCTGTTCGCGCAGACGCGCTTCGATTTCACCCAGTTCGATACGGAAACCACGGATTTTTACCTGATGGTCGACGCGCCCGAGGTAATCCACCACGCCATCCGGGCGGCCACGGGTCAGGTCGCCACTGCGGTAGGCACGGCTGCCGGGCTTGCCGAACGGGTCCGGCACAAAGCGTTCGGCGGTCAATGCCGGGCGCTCAAGATACCCACGGGCCACGCCTTCGCCGCCCAGGTACAGCTCACCGGCTACGCCTATAGGTTGCAGGTTGAGTTGCGAGTCCAGCACGTAGCCATTGCGATTGCCCAGCAATGTGCCAATCGGGGCGTAGACCGCGCCGCATGGGTCGCCCTTGCGCGCTTTCCACAGCAATGGCGTGACCACCGTTTCCGTCGGGCCGTAGCCGTTGAACAGATAGGTCGGCTTGAGTGCGCGCCAGGCCAGGTCGTAGCTGGCTTGGGCAACGGCATCACCACCGAAGCAGTACACGCGCACCTTCGGCGGGTTGCCGTCACGCTCGGCATGCTCGGCCAACTGTTGCAGGTACACCGGCGGGAACACCGCCATGGTCACGTTGTGGCGGTGCATTTGCTGGTAGGTGTATTCCGGCAGCCACAGGCTGTCATCGCGGATCAACACACTGGCGCCGTTGATCAGCGGGTGCATCCAGCCTTCATGGGAGCCGTCGAAGGCAAACGACATGAAGTGCAGTTCGCAATCGGCGGGCGAGGTTTCATAACGCTCGCCGGTGGCGATGATATGGGCCACCAGCGGACCGTGGGATACCGCCACGCCCTTGGGCAGGCCCGTGGAACCGGATGTATAGATCACATAGGCGAGGTTGTCGCCGTCCAGTTTCACATCAGGCGCCGTGTCGCTGTAACCAGACCACTCCTCGGTGCGATCAATCGCCAGGCTGTCCAGACCCTCGGGAATCGGCAATTGCTGCAACGCGCTGGTGTGGGTCAGCAGCAATTTCGCACGACTGTCCTGCATCATGTACAGCAGGCGATCACGCGGGTATTCGATATCCAGCGGCACGTAGACGCCACCGGCTTTCATCACCGCAAGGAACGCCACCATGATCTCGGCACTGCGCGGCATGGCAATCGCCACGCGCACTTCCGGGCCGACGCCACGGGCGATCAGCGCATGGGCCAGGCGGTTGGCCTGGCGGTCCAGTTCGCCGTAGCTCAGGGTTTGCGCGTCGAATTTCACGGCGACTGCATCCGGGTTTTCCCGGGCGCGGTCGGCCACCAATTGGTGCACCAGGCGCTCGGCCGAGAAGCCCGCGTCGGTCTGGTTCCACAGCCGGAGGATGCGTTGTTGCTCATCCTGGCCCAGCAGGTTGAGTTGGCTGATGGGTTGCTGTTGATCGGCGACCATCGCCTGCAACAGGTTCTGCCAGTGGCCGGCCATGCGTTCAATCGTGGCTGGGGCAAACAGATCAGTGGCATACCCCAGGGAAGCACTCAGCCCCTCGCCCCACTCGTGGACATCCAGGTCAAGGTCGAAATGCGCGGTTTGGCTGTTCCACGCCAGCCCTTCGACGCGCAATTCGCTCGACGCGTGCTCCGTGAAGGCTTGGCGGCTGGCCGCCTGATGGTTGAACATCACTTGGAACAACGGGTTCAGACTCAGGCTGCGCTCGGGTTGCAGTGCCTCCACCAGTTGCTCGAACGGCAGGTCCTGATGGGCCTGGGCGTCCAGCGCACGCTGCTTGACCTGTTGCAGCAACTGGGTAACGGTGGTTTGCCCATCGATATCGGCCTTGAGCACCTGGGTATTGACGAAGAAGCCAATGAGTCGTTCGGTTTCAACACGGTTGCGGTTGGCAATCGGCACGCCGACACGGATGTCTTCCTGGCCGCTGTAGCGATGCAGCAGGGTCTGGAACGACGCCAGCAGCAACATGAACATTGTCACGCCTTCGCGCTGGGCCAGGGCGTTCAGGTCGGACACCAGCGCAGCCGGCAACGCCACATGCAAACGCGCGCCTCGATGGCTTTGTTCCGCCGGACGCTGGAAGTCGAATGGCAATTCGAGCACCGGTTGCTCACCGGCCAGCAGGTCGCGCCAGTAGCCGAGTTGACGCTCTTTTTCGCCAGCGTCCATCCAGTCGCGCTGCCACACGGCATAGTCGGCATATTGAATCGGCAATGCAGGCAATTGCAGGTCCCGGCCCTGGCTGAACGCACCGTAAAGCTGCACCAGTTCATCGACCATGACTTGCATCGACCAGCCATCGGAAACGATATGGTGCTGCACCAGCACCAATACATGGTCGTCCTCGGCAATGCGCAGCAGATCAACACGCAGTAGCGGGCCCTGCTCCAGGTTGAACGTGCGCGCAATCTTCGCTTCCACAGTAGCCTGTAGGTCAGCCTCCAGCACGTCACTGCGAATGATTGCGACAGGCGCCGGCTCACCCACGACTTGCACCGTGCCATGGTTTTCCTGACGCAGCAGGGTGCGCAGGCTCTCATGACGCGCCACCAGGCGGTCAAAACTGTGTTGCAACGCGGCTTCATCCAACGGGCCTTTCAGGCGTAGCGCGCTGGGCACGTGGTAAGCGGCACTGTCTGGGTCCAGTTGCCAGAGAAACCACTGCCGCTCCTGGGCATACGACAGCGGCAAACCACCGTCTCGTGCGACGGGAACCAGCGAGGGCGCTTGAGCGCCCTCACTCGCTTCAAGGGCGAGCAACGCGGCGACAAATCCTTGCAGGCGGGGTTGTTCGAACAACACCTTGAGCGGCACTTCCAGTGCCAGCGCCTGGCGCAGTCGCGACGCCACCTGCATGGCCAGCAGCGAGTGCCCGCCTAGCTCGAAGAAGTGATCCGTCAGACCGACGCGCTCCACGCCGAGGATATCCGCCCAGATCGCTGCTACTTGCACCTCGAGCACGCTGACCGGCGCGACCCAGTTTTGCAATGAGAGGCTCGCATCCGGTCGCGGCAGTGCGTGGCGATCCAGCTTGCCGTTGGGGTTCAGCGGCAGACGTTCAAGGAATATCAGGTGCGCCGGTACCATATAGTCCGGCAGTTGCTCGCGCAGGACCGCTTTGAGCGTCTCGCCCAATACGCCAGCATCCGGTTGTTTGGCCACCAGGTACGCCAGCAACTGGTTGTCGACCGCCAACACCACGGCTTCACGAACACTGGCCTGGGCAAGTAACAGGGCTTCGATTTCACCCAGTTCAATACGGAAACCGCGGATCTTCACTTGATGATCGACCCGCCCGACGTATTCGATCACGCCGTCGGCACGGTAACGCGCCAAGTCCCCGGTGCGGTAAAGGCGCCCGCCATGATTGCTGAAAGGATCTGCGACAAAGCGTTCGGCCGTCAGCAACGGACGGTTCAGGTAAGCGCGCGCCAGGCCGCAGGCGCTGCCGATATACAACTCGCCCACGGCGCCCAACGGCGCGAGGTTGAGATCGCGATCCAGCACATACAAGGCACGCCCCGACAGGGAGCGACCAATCGGGCTGGCGGTGGCGCCAATGACTTCATCGCCCGAGGTGCAGTCCAGCACACTGGAGACCACGGTGGCCTCGGTCGGCCCGTAAGTGTTGAGCAGCCGCACATGCCCCAGGCCCGCACGCAACCATTGTGCGGGACCGTCCAGTGGCATGGCTTCGCCGCCGATATGCACTTGCCGCAGGGCGCCATAGGTACGCGGCCCGGCCGCCAGGCAGTCAAGCAGGAACAGGTTCCAGTAAGCGGTCGGCAGGTCGGCCAGGGTGATGCCCTGTTGCAGGATCTCGCGGTACAGCCGCCCGCTGTCCCATAGTTCCGGGCCACGCAGGATCACGGCGGCGCCGTGGGTCAGCGCCGGGTACAGCTGTTCGACGAAGCCGTCGAAGTTCAGGGTCGCGAACTGCAGTACGCGGTCATCCTCGGTCAGCTTGGAATAACCGGCGGCAATGCTTGCGAATTCGCTCAAGGCACCATGGTCGATCGCCACGCCCTTGGGTTTTCCAGTCGAGCCGGAGGTATAGATCACATAGGCGAGGTTGTGCGGGCTGACCGCTCCATCGAGGTTGTCCTCGGCATATTCCGCCAGAGGGGCCGTATCAATTGCCAGCGCGGCGATCCCTTCGGGCAACGCAATCGGCACCTGAGACTGGGTCAACACCAGCCCTACGCCACTGTCTCCAAGCATATGTGCCAGGCGTTCGCGTGGGTATTGCGGGTCAAGCGGCACATAGGCGCCGCCGGCCTTGAGTACCGCCAGCAGGCTGATCACCATGGCGAAGGATCGCTCTACTGCGACCCCCACCAGCACCTCCGGCCCCACGCCCTGCTCCACCAGGCAGCGCGCCAGACGGTTGGCTTGCCGGTTGAGTGCCTCATAGGTCAGCGACGTGTCAGCGAGTACCAGCGCCACCGCTTGCGGGCGTTGCAGCACTTGAGCCTCGAACAAACGATGGACACCGGCCTGCCAGGCCGCTGCCGGACCGCTGGCGTTCCAGTCCTGTTGCAGTGCGTGTTGTTCTTCCGGCGCCAGTACCGGCAAGTGGGCAATTCGCTGGGTCGGTGCCTTTATCACAGCACGCAACAGGCCAAGCCAATGCTGGGCCAAGCGCCCGATGGTAGCCGCCTCGAACAGGTCCGTCGCATAGGTCAGCGACGCCCAAAGCCCATCTTCGGACGCCTGGGTATCCAGGCTCAAGTCAAAGTGCGCGGTATGGCTATCCCATGCCAGGCCCTCGACCTGCATTCCCGGAATCGACTGCACGCCCGTTTCGCCGCGCGCGTCGGACTGGTGGTTGAACATCACCTGGAACAACGGGCTATGGCTCAGGCTGCGTTCGGGCTGCAACGCCTCCACCAACTGTTCGAACGGCAGGTCCTGATGTGCCTGCGCATCAAGAGCCACTTGCTTGACCTGCTGGAGCAATTGGGCAAACGACAGCTCGCCGGTAATATCGGCCTTGAGCACCTGGGTATTGACGAAGAAGCCGATGAGTTTCTCGATCTCGACCCGGTTGCGGTTGGCAATCGGCACGCCGACACGAATGTCCGATTGGCCGCTGTAGCGATACAACAAGGCCTGGAACGATGCCAGCAACACCATGAACAAGGTCGCACCCTGGCGCTGGGCGAAAACCTGCAACTCGCTTGCCAGCGCTGCATCGAGCTCCAGGTCCAGGCGTGCGCCGCGATGGCTTTGTACCGCCGGGCGAGGATGATCCAATGGCAGTTCCAATACCGGCTGCTCGCCGGCCAGGCGCTCACGCCAATAGGTCAGCTGACGATCCTGCTCGCCCGCTTCCATCCAGCCACGCTGCCACACCGCGTAATCGGCATACTGAACCGGCAATGCCGGCAACTGGGGTGCCATACCCAGGCTGAACGCGGCATAAGCGTGCACCAACTCATCGACCATCACCTCCATCGACCAGGCGTCGGAGATGATGTGATGCTGGACCAACACCAGCACATGATCATCCGCGGCCAGGCGCAACAGCTTGACCCGCAGCAGCGGGCCTTGGCACAAGTCAAATGGACGGGCGATCTCTGCTTCGACCCGGGCCTTCAAGGTGCCCGGCTCATCGCTGTGCAAGGTCTCACTGTCGATCAGAAACGCGGTCGCAGCCGCGACCCGCTGTACCGTACGCTCGCCATCGACGGCAAACACCGTGCGCAGGGTTTCATGGCGTTCAAGCAGCTCATCGAAGCTACGTTGCAGGGCATGAAGGTCCAATGCACCCCGCAAACGCAGGGCCGCCGGTATGTGATAGGCGGTGCTCTGCGGCTCCAGCTGCCAAAGGAACCACTGGCGCTCCTGGGCATAGGACAGCGCCAGGGGTTGATCACGTGGCAACCGCGGGATCGGCGGCAAGTCCAGCGTTTTACCTGACAACGCCTGCACGAAACGGCCAAGCACGGGCTGTTCGAACAGGCCTTTCAAGGGCGCATCAATGCCCAGTGCCTGGCGTACGCGGGACATCACCCGCGTGGCCAACAGGGAATGCCCGCCGATTTCAAAGAAGTGATCTTCCAGGCCAACCTGTGGCAGTCCCAGAACCTCGGCCCAAATAGCGGCGACCTGACACTCGTGCTCGGTGACAGGCGCGACAAAGCGCTTTTGCAGGGCCGCAGCATCGGGCTTGGGCAACGCCTTGCGGTCGAGCTTGCCATTGGGCGTCAGGGGCATCCGCTCCAGGAACACCAGGTGAGCCGGCACCATGTACTCTGGCAACTGCTCACGCAGGGCGGCCTTGAACTGCTCGCGCAAGGTGACTTGCTCGTCGTCCGACACCAACTGCCGGGTGACCAGGTACGCCAGCAATTGCTCATGCTGCGCCACGACGGCGGCTTCGCGCACGGTCGGCAGCTCGCGCAGGCATGCCTCAATTTCCCCCAACTCGATACGGAACCCGCGCACCTTGACCTGATGGTCGACGCGGCCGATGTACTCGACCACGCCATCCACGCGATAACGCGCCAGGTCGCCGGTGCGGTACAGCCGCTCACCGTTGCGGGCAAAGGGATTGGGCACGAAGCGCTCGGCGGTCAGCGCCGCCCGGCCGTGATAACCCCGGGCCAGGCCGACACCGCCGATCAGCAGTTCGCCGCTGACGCCGACCGGGGTCGGAGCGAGTTCGGCATTGAGAATAAACAGGGAGGTGTTGGCGATCGGGCGCCCCACAAACGGCAACGGCTCAACCAGTGGGTGAGCCGCCGACCAGATGGTGGTTTCCGTCGGGCCGTACAGGTTCCACACCGTGCCCTGCTGGGCCAGCATGCGCTCGGCCAGGTCGGCCGGCAGCGCTTCGCCGCCGCACAGGCACTTGATCCCGTGCAGCACGGCACGGCGCTCGCTGTCGAGCAGCATGCGCCAGGTCGAGGGCGTGGCTTGCACGACAGTGATCGCCTGTTCATGCAGCAGGCTCAGGATGGCTTCGGGGTCCTGGGAAACAGGCTTGTCCGCCAACACGACCGTGCCGCCCATCGCCAGGGGGACATAGAGTTCAAGGGCGAAAATATCGAAGGAGAAGGTGGTCAACGACAGCAACCGCGCCTTGGCGTCGATGCTCAACGTGTCGGCCATGCCCTGGGTAAAGCTGCTCAGGGCGCCATGGCGCACCATCACACCCTTGGGCTTGCCGGTGGAACCGGAGGTGTAGATCACATACGCCAGGTGCTCATCGGTCAGCGCGACCTGCGGGTTGTCACTGCTGTAACGGGCGTCCTCCTGTTCACTGATGAACAGCACCTGTTGATCGGCTGCCAGCGGCAGGCGCTCGTGCAGGTCGCCGGCGGTCAACAGCACACGTGCGCGGCTGTCTTCGAGCATGAACGCCAGCCGGTCGGCCGGAAACTGCGGGTCGAGCGGCACATAGGCGCCGCCCGCCTTGAGGGTCGCCAGCAACGCCAGCACCATGTCCACCGAACGCTCCAGCGCCACGGCCACCAGCACATCCGCGCCGACACCGGCCGCGCGTAGGCGATGGGCCAGGCGGTTGGCGCGCAGGTTCAGTTCTGCGTAGCTCAGCGACTGGCCATTGCAGACCAGTGCTGTCGCGTCCGGACGGGCCTGCGTCTGGGCTTCCAGCAGGCGGTGCACCCCGACATCCTGGGGGACCGCCTGATGCGTGTTGTTCCAGGTGTGCACCAGTTGCTGCCATTGCGCATCGTCCAGCAACGGCAGCTCGCCGACGCGGCCGTTGCAATCCAGCACCACCTGTTGCAACAAACGGTGCCAGTGCGTGAGGAAGCGCTCAAGGCCCGGCGCGTCAAACAGGTCAGTGGCGTAAGTCAACGACGCCTGGATGCCCTCAGCCGATTCCTGGGTGTCGAGGTTGAGGTCGAATTGCGAGGTCTTGCTCTCCCACTCCAGCCCCTGCACGTGCAGGCCGGTGACGCTGCCGCCGCTGCGCTGGGTGTCGGTCTGGTGGTTGAACATCACCTGGAACAACGGGTTGTAGCTCAGGCTGCGCTCCGGCTGCAGCGCTTCCACCAATTGTTCGAAGGGCAAGTCTTGATGCGCCTGGGCTTCTACCGAGCGCTGCCGGGTTTGTTGCAGCAGTTCGCGGAAGGTCATCTGGCCGTCGATATCGGCCTTGAGAATCTGCGTATTGACGAAAAAGCCGATCAGGCGCTCGGTTTCCACCCGGTTACGGTTGGCCACCGGCACGCCGATGCGGATGTCACCCTGGCCGCTGTAGCGATGCAACACGGCCTGGAACGACGCCAGCAGCAACATGAACACCGTCACGCCTTCGCGCTGCGCCAGGTGCTTGAGGCCCGCCACCAGCGACGCTTCGAGCGTCAGGTCGAGCCGCGCACCCCGGTAGCTCTGCACCGCCGGTCGTGGTCGGTCCATCGGCATTTCCAGTACCGGTTGCTCGCCACCGAGCATGCCGGTCCAGTAACCCAATTGGCGCTCGCGCTCCCCCGCCTCCATCCAGCTGCGTTGCCACAACGCATAGTCGGCGTATTGAATCGGCAAGGCCGGCAATTGCAGGTCCTGGCCCTGCACATGGGCCGCGTAGAGCTGGACCAGTTCGTCGACCATCACCTGCATCGACCAGCCATCGGACACGATGTGATGCTGGACCAGCACCAGCACATGTTCCTCAGGCGCCAGGCGCAGCAGCTTGACTCGCAACAGCGGGCCCTGCTGCAAATCGAACGGCTGGGCAATTTCCGCTTCCACCAGGTCCTTGAGCTGCGACTCCCGGGCGTCGACCACGGCGATCTGCACCCGCGCCTGCTCGGCAATCACCTGCAAGGCACTGTCGCCGTCCTCCTGCAAATGCGTGCGCAGGCTTTCATGGCGCATCACCAGCGCATCAAAGCTGCGCTGCAATGCGGCCACGTCCAAGGCACCGCTCAGGCGCAGCGCCCTGGGCACGTGATAAGCGGTGCTCTGCGGCTCCAGTTGCCACAGAAACCACTGCCGCTCCTGGGCATAAGAGAGTCGAAGGAGCTCACCGTCCTGACGCTTGAAAACCGGGGCAATCTCAAACAGGTTGATGCCTTGCTGCTTGAGCATTACCGCCAACGCTTTCTTCTGTTGCGCCGAAAGTGACCCTACCGACTCGATTAATGCTTGCACGCCACGCCCCTCAGGAAATCAATTTATCCAAATCTTCTGCTGATAGACGTTTGAGGGCCTCCAAGGATTTAGCCAATGCGTCCTGCACCGGCGAATTATTTGTCTGCCGGGCCGCCACATAGCCACTGAAATCGGCCAGGGTCGGGGTGGTGAAGATCGATTTGACGTCGAACTCGGCGTGCAATTGCTCACGCAGGCGCACCACCACCTGGGTGGCCAGCAGGGAATGTCCGCCCAGTTCGAAGAAGTTGTCGTTTAGCCCCACCCGCTCAACGTCCAGCACCTCGGCCCAGATCGCGGCGATCTGTTGTTCCAGTTCGCTGTGCGGGGCCAGGTATTCGCGGGCTTGCAGGTTGGCGTCGACCTTCGGCAGCGCTTTGCGGTCCAGCTTGCCGTTGGGGCTCAGCGGCATCTGTTCCAGCAACATCCACTGGGCCGGGACCATGTAGTCCGGCAGTTGTTGTGCCAGGTGAGCGCTCAGCACATCGCGCCAGTCATCGCCGGCGTCTTGCAACACCAGGTAGCCCACCAGGTATTTGCCGTCCACCGCCAGTACGGCGGTTTCACGGACCCAATCGTGTTCCAGCAGGCGCGCTTCGATCTCACCCAGCTCGATGCGCAAGCCGCGCAATTTGACTTGATGGTCGATGCGCCCGGCGTATTCGATCACGCCGTCTTCGCGGTAGCGCGCCAGGTCACCGGTGCGGTACAGGCGCTCGCCCTTGATGAAGGGATGGGCGACAAAACGTTCGGCGGTCAGCGCCGGGCGGCGGTGGTAACCACGCGCAAGACCGACGCCGCCCAGGTACAGCTCGCCCAGCACGCCCACGGGCACCGGTTCGAAGTTGCTGTCGAGGATGTAGCAACCGAGGTTGGCAATCGGACGGCCAATCGGTACGGCGTCACGGCCTTCATCGACGCAGGTCCAGTGGGTCACATCGATGGCCGCTTCAGTTGGGCCGTACAGGTTGTAGAGCCCGGCTTGCGGCAGCTTGGCGAAGACTTGCTGCTGGGCATCCACCGGCAAGGCTTCGCCGCTGCACACGATGCGTTGCAGGCTTTGGCAGGTGGACACCGCCGGATCCTGCAGGAACGCCTGCAACATCGACGGTACAAAGTGCAGCGTGGTGACCTGCTGTTGATTGATCAGGTTGATCAACTTGGCCGGATCGCGGTGATCGCCCGGCGCTGCCACCACCAGGCGCGCACCGGTCATCAGCGGCCAGAAGAATTCCCACACCGATACGTCGAAGCTGAACGGCGTCTTTTGCAGCACCGTGTCGCTGACGTCCAGGCCGTAGGCTTCCTGCATCCAGTGCAGACGGTTGGCCAGGGCTGAATGCCGGTTACCGGCGCCTTTGGGTTGGCCGGTGGAGCCCGAGGTGTAGATCACGTAGGCGAGGTTTTCGCCGTCCAGCGTGATGCCTGGGTTGGCGTCGCTGTAGGCTTCAAAGGCCGACTCACCCAGCACAAGGGTTTCCAATCCCTGAGGAATCGGCAACTGTTCACGCAAATGCGCCTGGGTCAGCAGCAGCCTCACGCCACTGTCGTCCAGCATATAGGCCAGCCGATCACGCGGGTATTCCGGGTCCAGCGGCACATAGGCGCCACCGGCCTTGAGCACCGCCAGCAGGCCCACCACCATTTCAATGGAGCGCTCCACGGCCAGGCCCACCAGCACGTCCGGGCCGACCCCGGCTTCCATCAGGCGATGGGCCAGGCGGTTGGCGCGACGGTTCAGTTCGATATAGCTCAAGCGCTGCCCGGCAAACACCAGCGCCGCAGCGTCCGGCGTGCGCGCCACCTGTTCTTCGATCAGTTGATGTACGCCGTGCTGCAACGGGTAGTCCCGCGCCGTGGCGTTCCAATCCTGAAGCACCTGCTGACGTTCCGCCGTATCGAGCATCGCCAGGTCGCCCAGACGTTGCTGGCCACCCTCAAGCATGGCTTGCAGCAGATTGACCAGGTGACGCCCATAGGTGTGCACCGTGCTTGCATCGAAATGCGCACGCGCAAAGCTGAACTGCACCGACAACGTATCGCCGACATCCACCAGCACCGTCAGCGGGAAGTTGGTCTGTTCGCGGGATTCCGGCAGGCCAAAACGGATTCCGCTGCCACCGCTTTGTTCCAGGGCCTTGGACACCGGGTAGTTCTCGAACACCAGGATATTGTCGAACAACGCTTCACCGCCCTGCCCGGCCCAGCGCTGGATGTCGTACAGCCCGGTGTGTTCATGCTCGCGCAGGGCCAGGTTCTGCGCCTGCACGGCCTGCAACCAGGCCGCCACGTTCTGCTGATCATCCACTGCACTGATCACCGGCAAGGTGTTGATGAACAGCCCGATCTGCTGCTCCACCCCCACAAGCTCCGCCGGGCGCCCGGCCACCGTGGCGCCGAAGGCCACCACCGACTGCCCGCTATGGCGCTGCAACAGGATCAGCCATGCGGCCTGGATCAGTGTGTTGAGCGTCACTTTGTTGTGGCGTGCAAAGGCCTCGAGGCGTTCAGTCTGAGCGCGATCCAGGCTCAGTTGATGCTCGCCATGCCCGTCTGCCGCCAGCGGCTGGCTGCTGCCCAGGCGGGTGGGTGCTTGCAGAGTGCCCAACTGTTCGCGCCAGAAGGTTTCGGTGGCAGCGGCATCACGTTGCTGCAACCAGCCGATGTAGTCGCGATAGCGCCCCGCCGCTGGCGGCACCGCCACGCCAGCGTAGCGTTGCAGCACTTCGCCGAACAGGCGCGAATTGCTCCAACCATCCATCAGGATGTGATGGTTCGTATAGATCAGCTCGTGACGTTGCTCATCGGTGCGTACCAGTACCAGGCGCACCAGCGGCGCCTTGGCCAGGTCAAAGCCCTGGCGGCGTTGGGCTTGCTGCAGGTTGTGCAATTCCAGTTCGCGCTCCGGCATGGCGCGCCAGTCGAGGTGTTCAATCGGCAGTCGGGCTTCGCGGTACACCACCTGGCACGGCCATTCCAGCTGGCCTTCCCAGAAAAAGCCGCTGCGCAACACATCATGGGCTTGCACCGTGGCGTCCCAGGCCTGCTGGAACCGCGCCACGTCCAGGCCCTCGGCGGTCACGCGGATCTGGTTGATGTAGTCGCCGGCTGCTTGCTCGTAGAGCGTGTGGAACAGCATGCCCTGCTGCATGGGCGACAGGGTGTAGAGGTCTTCGATGGCATCGGCGGCCAGCGGCAGGGATTCCAGCTGCGGCTGGGTGAGGCGCGACAACGGGAAGTCAGAGGCGGTCACACCGTGGTTGCCAGGCGTGCAGCAATGCTCGACCAATGCAGTCAGTTCACGTGTAAACGCCTGGCTCAAGGCTTCGATCTGCGCAGGCTCGAACATCAACGGGCTGAAAGTCCAGCCCATGTGCAGCTCGCCGCCATACACCTGGCCGTTCAACGTCAACCAGTTACCCAGCGGCGCCTCCGGGCTCTGCTCGGCACCGGTGCTCTCCGCCGCCGGTACGAACAAAGCGTCCGGCTGATCGAAGCTGCCATCGATCTGGCCCAGGTAGTTGAAGGTAATGCGCGGCACCGGCAACTGGCTGAACGCCTGGCGTGTAGCGTCGTCGCCCAGGTAGCGCAGCGCACCGAAGCCCAGGCCCTTGTCCGGCACGGCGCGCAGTTGTTCCTTGACCTGCTTGATCGAGGTCGCCAGGGAGTCGGCCGGGGTCAGGCGCACCGGGAACAGGCTGGTGAACCAGCCCAGGGTGCGAGTCAGGTCGATGTCGTCGAACAGGTCTTCGCGGCCATGGCCTTCCAGTTGGATCAGGCTGGAATCCTGCCCGGTCCACTGGCAGATGACGCGTGCCAGGGCGGTCAGCAGCAGGTCGTTGATTTGGGTGCGGTAGGCCGTGGGCGCCTGTTGCAGCAGTTGCCGGGTGCGCTCGCCATCCAGTTGGCTGACCACGGTCTGGGCCAGGCGCCCGGGACGTGCGCCCTGCGGATCGCGGCAGGGCAAGTCGGTCGACACGCCCTGGAGCTGTTGCCGCCAGAAGGCTTTTTCCGGCGCGACCGCTTCGCTGCGGGCATGGGCCTGCAAACGCTCGGCCCAGGCTTTGAACGACGAAGTCTTGGCCGGCAAGCGCTGTTGCCGATACAGGCTTTGCAGGTCTTCAAGGAATACCCGCCAGGACACGCCGTCCACTACCAGATGATGCATGACCAGCAACAGGCGCTGGGAACCGTCGGCCATGTCAGCAAGCACCGCACGCAGCAACGGGCCTTGTTGCAGGTCGAGGCTGCGCTGGGCGCGTTCGCACAGGGCATGCAGTTCGGCCGCGTCCTGCACGCTGGCCTGCCAAAGCAGCGTGGCAGCTGGCGCGTCGTGGCGTGCGGTCCAGCCTTCGGCCTGTGGGGTGAAGCTCAGGCGCAGCACATCGTGGTGCTGGGTGAGTGCCTGCAACGCCGTCTCCAGTGGCTCGGCACGCAGCGGCTGGCGCGGCGTCAGCAGCAAGGACTGGTTCCAGTGATGGCGGTCCGGCAAGTCCATCTCGAAGAACAGTTGCTGGAACGGCAGCAACGGCGTCGCGCCCTGCACCGGGCCCTGGTCGATTACTTGCGCGGTCTGTAATTGCGCCACGCGGGCCAGGCTGCGCACCGTCTGGTGCTGGAACAGCGCCTTGGCAGTGAAGTGGATACCGGCGGCACGGGCGCGGCTGACCACTTGAATGGAGATGATCGAGTCACCGCCGCGCTCAAAGAAGTTGTCGTTCAAGCCGACTTGTTCGACGCCGAGCACCTCGGCCCAGATGGCAGCGATCTGCTGCTCCAGCGCACTCTGCGGCGCTTCGTAGTGCTGGGTGGCTGCGGGCTTGGGCAGGGCCTTGCGGTCCAGCTTGCCGTTGGGGCTCAGCGGCATCTGTTCCAGCAGCACCCATTGGGCCGGGACCATGTAGTCCGGCAGGTGCTGGCCCAAGTGGGTGGCCAGCACATCGCGCCAGTCATCGTCGGCGCTTTGCAGCACCAGATAGCCCACCAGGTATTTGCCCTCCACCGCCAGCACAGCGGTTTCGCGGACCCATTCGTGTTCCAGCAGGCGCGCTTCGATTTCACCCAGTTCGATACGCAGGCCGCGCAGTTTGACCTGATGGTCGATGCGCCCGGCGTATTCGATCACGCCGTCTGCGCGATAGCGCGCCAGGTCACCGGTGCGGTACAGGCGTTCACCCTTGATGAAGGGATGGGCGACAAAACGTTCGGCGGTGAGTGCTGGACGGCGGTGGTAACCACGCGCCAGACCGATGCCGCCCAGGTACAACTCGCCCAGCACACCCATAGGCACCGGCTCGAAATTGCTGTCGAGGATGTAGCAACCGAGGTTGGCAATCGGACGGCCAATCGGTACGGCGTCACGGCCTTCGTCGACGCAGGTCCAGTGGGTCACGTCGATGGCCGCTTCGGTCGGGCCGTACAGGTTGAAGAGCCCGGCTTGCGGCAGCTTGGCGAAGACTTGCTGCTGGGCATCCACCGGCAAGGCTTCGCCGCTGCAGACGATACGCCGCAGGCTTTGGCAGGTGGATACCGCAGGGTCCTGCAGGAACGCCTGCAGCATCGACGGCACAAAGTGCAGCGTAGTGACCTGCTGTTGATTGATCAGGTTGATCAACTTGGCCGGATCCCGATGATCCCCAGGCGCTGCCACCACCAGGCGCGCACCGGTCATCAGCGGCCAGAAGAATTCCCACACCGATACGTCGAAGCTGAACGGCGTCTTTTGCAGCACCGTATCGCTGACATCCAGCCCATAGGCTTCCTGCATCCATTGCAGGCGGTTGAGCAACGCCGAATGACGGTTACCCGCCCCTTTCGGTTGGCCGGTGGAGCCTGAGGTGTAGATCACGTAGGCGAGGTTTTCGCCGTCCAGCGCGATGCCTGGGTTGGCGTCGCTGTAGTTCTCACATGCAGACTCACCCAGCACCAGGGTTTCCAGCCCCTCGGGAATCGGCAACTGTTCACGCAAATGCGCCTGGGTCAGCAGCAGCTTCACGCCACTGTCGTCCAGCATGTAGGCCAGGCGCTCACGCGGGTACTCAGGGTCCAGCGGCACATAGGCGCCACCGGCCTTGAGCACCGCCAGCAGGCCCACCACCATTTCAATGGAACGCTCTAGCGCCAGGCCCACCAACACGTCCGGGCCTACCCCGGCTTCGATCAGGCGATGGGCCAGGCGGTTGGCGCGGTGGTTCAGTTCGGCATAACTCAGGGCGATAGCGTTGAAGCGCAACGCCGGCGCATCCGGCTGGGCCAACGCCTGGGCTTCGATCAACTGATGCACCCACTGCCCTTGCGGGTAGTCGCGCTCGGTGGCGTTCCACTTGACGAGGATCTGCTCGCGCTCTTGGGTGTCGAGGGTCGCCAGGTCCTGCAACGGCAACGCGGTGTCTGCCACGGCGGCACGCAGCAGGCTCAGCCAGTGCTCGGCCATACGCGCTACGGTGGCGGCGCCGAACAGGTCGGTGGCGTAGGTCAGGGACGCCCAGATCCCGTCGCCGCTCTCCTGGGTGTCCAGGCTCAGGTCGAACTGGGCACTGTGACTGTCCCATTCCAGGTTGGCCACGCGCAGCCCCGGTAGCTGCTGTGCCACGGCCGGAGAATGGGCCTGATGGTTGAACATCACCTGGAACAACGGGTTATGGCTCAGGCTGCGTTCCGGTTGCAGCGCTTCCACCAACTGTTCGAAGGGCAAGTCCTGATGGGCCTGGGCTTCCAGCGCACGGCGCTTGGTGTGTTGCAGCAATTGGGCAAAGCTCATCTGGCCATCGAGGTCGGCCTTGAGCACCTGGGTGTTGACGAAGAAGCCGATCAGCGATTCGGTCTCGACGCGGTTGCGGTTGGCAATCGGCACACCGACGCGAATATCCGGCTGGCCGCTGTAGCGGTACAGAAAGGCCTGGAACGAAGCCAGCAGCAGCATGAACATCGTCACGCCTTCCCGCTGGGCCAGCGCCTTCAACCCGGCAACCAGCGCCGGTTCCAGCGTGATGTCCTGGCGCGCCCCGCGGAAGCTCTGTTGCGCCGGACGCGGCTGGTCGAACGGCAATTCCAGTACCGGTTGCATGCCGCTGAGCAATTCGCGCCAATATTCCAGTTGCCGGGCCTTCTCCCCCGCCTCCATCCAACTGCGCTGCCACAGGGCATAGTCGGCGTACTGGATCGGCAACGGCGCCAACGCACAATCCTGGCCCTGGCTGTAGGCGGCATAGAGCTGCATCAACTCCTGCACCATCACGCCCATCGACCAGCCATCGGAGACGATATGGTGCTGCACCAGCACCAGCACGTGTTCCTCTTCACTCACGGCGAGCAAGCTGACCCGCAGCAAAGGGCCGTGCTGCAGGTCGAACGGACGGGCCATCTCGGCCTCGACCCATGCCTTGAGCTGTGTTTCGTCGACGGCATGCTCGGCGATCTCGATCACCCCATGTTCCAGCACTTCCTGGGCACGCTGCTCAGCGTCCAGGTGCAGGCGCGTGCGTAGGCTTGCGTGGCGGGCCACCAGGGTATCGAAACTGCGTTGCAGGGCGGCCTTGTCCAGCTGGCCGCTCAGGCGCAGGGCGCCGGGGACGTGGTAAGCGTCGCTGTCCGGGTCCAACTGCCAGAGAAACCACTGGCGTTCCTGGGCGTAGGACAGCGGCAGGTGCTGGCCGTCCTCGCGGATCGAGGCAATCGGTAGCTGGGCGAAGCTCATGCCCCGGCTTTGCAGGCGTTGGTAAAACTGCTGGCGCTGTTCCAGAGGCAGGCGAAGAAAGCGCGAAACCAGATCGATGTTAGGGTTGGAAAGCATGGGTCAAATCGCCTCTAGTTCGCTCAAAAAGTCACGAAGATCATCAAAGTCTTCCGCGCTGCCGGCGCGGAAGGTGGCGGCGGCCTGCACGTAGGCACGCAACGTTTCGGTCTGGAACACTTCCACCAGCGGCACTTCCAGGCCCAGTTCGGCCTGGACCCGCGAGGTGATCTGGATCGCCAACAGGGAATGGCCGCCCACCTCGAAGAAGTTGTCGTTCAGGCCCACTTGCGGCAGGCGCAGGACATCGGCCCAGATCGCGGCGATCTGTTGTTCCAGCTCGGTTTCGGGAGCCACATAGGCCTGTTGCAACAGGCTCGCATCCGGCTCGGGCAGGCCCTTGCGGTCGAGCTTGCCGTTGGGGGTCAGCGGCATTTGCGCCAGGAACATGAAATGCGTCGGCACCATGTAGTCCGGCAGGCGGGTTTTCAGGGCGCGGCGCAGGGTATCGCGCAACTCGGCTTCTTTGATCTGGCTGCCGTCTGCGGGCACTACGTAAGCCACCAACTGCTTGCCGGTCGGGCCTTCCTGGGCGACCACAACGGTTTCGCCGACGTTATCCTGTTCGCGCAGACGCGCTTCGATTTCACCCAGCTCGATACGGAAACCACGAATTTTCACCTGATGGTCGACACGCCCCAGGTAATCCACCACGCCATCCGGGCGGCCACGGGTCAGGTCGCCGCTGCGGTAGGCACGGCTGCCAGGTTTGCCGAACGGGTCCGGCACGAAGCGTTCGGCAGTCAGTGCCGGACGTTCCAGATAACCCCGCGCCACGCCCTCGCCGCCCAGGTACAGCTCGCCTGCTACGCCGATGGGTTGCAGGTTGAGTTGTGAATCCAGCACGTAGCCGCTGCGATTGCCCAACAGCGTGCCGATGGGGGCGTAGACGGCGCCGCACGGGTCGCCCTTGCGCGCTTTCCACAGCAATGGGGTGACCACGGTTTCGGTCGGGCCATAGCCGTTGAACAGGTAAGTCGGCTTGAGTGCGCGCCAGGCCAGGTCGTAGCTGGCTTGGGCCACGGCATCACCACCGAAGCAGTACACGCGCACCTTCGGCGGGTTGCCGTCACGCTCGGCATGCTCAGCCAACTGTTGCAGGTACACCGGCGGGAACACCGCCATGGTCACGTTGTGGCGATGCATTTGCTGGTAGGTGTATTCCGGCAGCCACAGGCTGTCATCGCGGATCAACACACTGGCGCCGTTGATCAGCGGGTGCATCCAGCCTTCGTGGGAACCGTCGAAGGCGAAGGACATGAAGTGCAGTTCGCAATCGGCGGGCGAAGTTTCATAACGCTCGCCGGTGGCGATGATATGGGCCACCAGCGGACCGTGGGATACCGCCACGCCCTTGGGCAGACCCGTGGAACCGGAGGTGTAGATCACGTAGGCGAGGTTGTCGCCGTCCAGTTTCACATCAGGCGCCGTGTCGCTGTAACCGGACCATTCCTCGGTGCGATCAATCGCCAGGCTGTCCAGACCCTCGGGAATTGGCAGTTGCTGCAAGGCACTGCTGTGGGTCAGCAGCAATTTCGCACGGCTGTCCTGCATCATGTACAGCAGGCGATCACGCGGGTATTCGATGTCCAGCGGTACGTAGACGCCACCGGCTTTCATCACAGCGAGGAACGCCACCATGATTTCGGCACTGCGCGGCATGGCAATCGCCACACGCACTTCCGGGCCGACGCCACGGGCGATCAGTGCATGGGCCAGGCGGTTGGCCTGGCGGTCCAGTTCGCCGTAGCTCAGGGTTTGCGCGTCGAATTTAACGGCGACTGCATCCGGGTTTTCCCGAGCGCGGTCGGCCACCAATTGGTGCACCAGGCGCTCGGCCGAGAAGCCCGCGTCGGTCTGGTTCCACAGCCGCAGGATGTGTTGTTGCTCATCCTGGCCCAGCAGGTTGAGTTGGCTGATGGGTTGCTGTTGATCGGCAACCATCGCCTGCAACAGGTTCTGCCAATGGCCGGCCATGCGTTCGATGGTCGCCGGGGCGAACAAGTCGGTGGCATAACTCAGGGACGCACGCAGCGTCGCCTGGCTTTCCTCCACATCCAGCGCCAGGTCGAACTGCGCCACACCTTCATCCCAGCTCAGCACCTCGACATCCAGATCGGCGAGCCGCTGCAAATGATTGGCGGCCGAGGTCACGCGATGGTTGAACAGCACCTGGAACAGCGGGCTCAGGCTCATGCTGCGCTCGGGTTGCAAGGCTTCGACCAGTTGCTCGAACGGCAGGTCCTGATGGGCCTGTGCTTCCAGGGAACGCTGGCGCACTTGCTGCAACAGTTGCGTCACACTCATCTGCCCATGGATATCAGCCTTGAGCACCTGGGTGTTGACGAAGAAGCCGATCAGCCCTTCGGTTTCCAGGCGATTGCGGTTGGCAATCGGCACGCCGACGCGCACGTCTTCCTGGCCGCTGTAGCGGTGCAGCAGCGCCTGGAAGGACGCCAGCAGTGCCATCGGCAAGGTGACCCCGACGCTCTGCGCCAACTGACGCAGACCGCTCAACAGCTGAGGTTGCAACTCGATGCCCAGGCGCGCGCCACGCTGGCTTTGTACCGCCGGGCGCAAGTAGTCGAAAGGCAGCTCCAGCACCGGTTGTACGCCACCCAGTTGAGCCTGCCAGTACGCCAGTTGACGGACCTTCTCACCGGCTTCCATCCAGTTGCGCTGCCACAGGGCGTAATCGGCGTACTGGATCGGCAAGGCTGGCAAGTCGGGCATCCGCCCCTGGCTGAAGGTGGCGTACAACTGCACCAGTTCCTCGACCATCAATTGCATCGACCAGCCATCGGAGACGATGTGGTGCTGCACCAGCACCAGTACGTGCTCCTCAACAGCCAAGCGCAGCAACTGGGCCCGCAGCAGCGGCCCGCGCAGCAGGTCGAATGGCTGCGCAACCACTTCTGCGACCTGCGCCTTGAGGCCATCTTCCTCGGTGTCAAGCAGGCTGATCTCGATCAGGCCCGAGTCTTCAATCACCTGCACCGCGCCGCCAGCGTCCTGGCGCACATGGGTGCGCAGGCTTTCATGGCGTGCCAGCAAGGTGTCGAAACTGCATTGCAGAGCAGGCAGGTCGAGCAGCCCTTTCAAACGTAATGCGCTGGGGATGTGATACGCCGTGCTTTGCGGGTCCAGTTGCCAGAGGAACCATTGCCGCTCCTGGGCATAGGACAACGGCAGCGGTTGATTGCGGTCAGCCTTGAGCAACGCGGGTGCAACCACGCCCTCCTCGCCCAGCGCCTGAACGAAACCCTCCAACCGCGGGTGTTCGAACAGGGTCTTGAGCGCCACTTCCCGCGCCAGCACCTGGCGAACCCGCGAGACAACACGGGTGGCCAGCAGCGAATGCCCGCCGAGCTCGAAAAAGTGATCGTCAAGGCCGACCTGCGGCAGCTCCAGCACCTCGGCCCAGATCGCCGCGACCTGCTGTTCACGCAGTGTCACTGGCGCTACATGGCCGTTGCTCAACTGTGCCACGTCCACCGCAGGCAAAGCCTTGCGGTCGAGCTTGCCGTTGGGGGTCAGGGGCAGGCTGTCGAGGAACACCAGGTGCGCGGGCACCATGTAGTCCGGCAGGCGCTCGCGCAGGGCCGCCTTGTAGGCTTCTACCGTGTCGGGTACCGCGCTGACCAGGTAAGCGATCAAGCGGTCGTTATCGGCCAGGACCACGGCCTCGCGCACGCCGGCATGCTCGCGCAGGCAGGCTTCGATTTCACCGAGTTCGATGCGGAAGCCACGCACCTTGACCTGATGGTCGACGCGTCCGATGTACTCCACCACGCCATCGGCACGGTAGCGGGCCAGGTCGCCGGTGCGGTACAGGCGCTCTCCCGGCGCACCATACGGGTTGGGCACAAAGCGCTCGGCCGTCAGCGCGGGGCGCTCGTGGTAACCACGGGCCAGGCCGACACCGCCGATCAGCAGTTCACCGGCAGCGCCCATCGGGCTCGGTGTCAACCCGGCATTGAGGATAAACAACGTGGTGTTGGCGATAGGCCGCCCGACAAATGGTTGTGCGTCGTGCAGACGATGGGCCGCCGACCAGATGGTGGTCTCGGTGGGACCATAAAGGTTCCACAGCGGGCCTTGCAGGTCGAGCATGCGCTGCGCCAGGTCGGCCGGCAGTGCTTCGCCGCCGCACAGGCTCTTGATACCGTGCAGCAGCTGGGAGCGTGGGCTTTCCAGCAGCATGCGCCAGGTCGACGGCGTCGCTTGCAGCACGTTGGCCGATTGGCTGTGGACCAGGTCGATGATCGCTTCCGGGTCGAGGGCCAGTTCCTGGCCGCTCAGCAATACGGTGGCGCCGACGGTCAACGGGACGTACAGCTCCAGGGCGAAGATGTCGAACGAGAAGGTGGTCAGCGACAACACCCGAGCGTCAGCACCGATGTCCAGGGTGTCGGCCATGCCGCAGGTAAAACTGCACAGCGCCTGGTGCCGCACCATCACGCCCTTGGGTTTGCCGGTGGAACCGGAGGTATAGATCACATAGGCCAGGTGTTCCGGCGTGACGTCGACCTGTGGGTTGTGCTCGGCAGCCTGCGCGTCGTCAACCATCACCACCTGCAATCCATGCGGGTGCGCCATGCGCCCGATCAGGTGTGGCTGGGTCAGCAGGACCTGTGCGCGGCTGTCGTCGAGCATGAACGCCAGGCGATCCGCCGGGAATTGCGGGTCCAATGGCACATAAGCGCCACCGGCCTTGAGCGTCGCCAGCAGGCCGACCACCATGTCCAGGGAACGCTCGACATGCACCGCCACCAATACGTCCGGCCCCACACCCGCCGCGATCAGACGATGGGCCAGGCGGTTGGCGCGACGGTTGAGTTCGCCGTAGCTCAGGGCTTGGCCATTGAATTGCACCGCCAGGGCTTGCGGCTGTGCCACGGCCTGGGCTTCGAACAATTGGTGCACGCAGCGTTCGCGGGGGTAGTCGACAGCGCTGTCGTTCCACGTTTCGACCATCTGCTGCCATTGCGGGGCGCTGAGCATCGTCAGTTCATCCACAGCCTGGGACGCGTCCTGCACCACCGCGTGCAACAGGTTTTGCCAATGCTCGGCCAGGCGATCCAGGGTAGCGGCGTCGAACAGGTCGGTGGCGTAGGTCAGAGAGGCCCATAGGCCTGCAGCGGACTCCTCAGTCTCAAGATTCAAGTCGAACTGGGTGCTGTGCCCTGCCCAATCCACCGCTTGCAGGTCCAGGCCAGGCAACTGCAGCGGGGTGGCGCGCAGGCGGTCCTGGTGATTGAACATCACCTGGAACAGCGGGTTATGGCTGAGGCTGCGCTCCGGTTGCAGGGCTTGCACCAGTTGCTCGAACGGCAGGTCCTGATGGGCCTGGGCTTCGAGGGCACGCTGCTTGACCTGGACGAGCAATTGGTCGAACGCCATCTGCCCGTGCACATCGGCCTGCAGCACCTGGGTATTGACGAAGAAGCCGAGCAGGCGCTCGGTTTCGAGGCGATTGCGGTTGGCAATGGGCACGCCGACCCGGATCTGGGATTGACCACTGTAGCGATGCAGCAGGGTCTGGAACGACGTCAGCAGCAGCACGAACAAGGTTACGTCCTGACGCTGGGCCAGGGCCTTGAGCCCGGCGACCAACGCGTTGTCCAGGTGCACCTGGCGGCGTGCACCGCGATGGCTTTGCACGGCCGGGCGTGGGTGGTCCAGGGGTAGTTCCAGCACGGCATGCTCGCTGCCCAGGCGCAGGCGCCAGTAGTCGAGTTGGCGTTGTTGCTCACCGGCTGCCATCCAGTCACGTTGCCACTGGGCATAGTCGGCGTACTGGATGAGCTGCGCCGGCAGTTCGGCCCGGCCCTGATACAGCGCCACCAGCTCATCGACCATCACCTGCATCGACCAACCGTCGGAGATGATGTGGTGCTGGGTGATCACCAGTACGTGGTGCTCGGCCTCGATCTGAAGCAATTTGACGCGCATCAGCGGGCCATTGACCAAGTCGAACGGGCGTTGGACCTCTTGCGCCACGGCAGGCTCGATCGCCCAGGCCTCGACCTGTTGGTGTTCGATCGGCAGCGCAAGGTGCGGGTGGATCCGTTGCCAGGTGTGCTCGCCCTCTTCCACAAAGGTGGTGCGCAACGGTTCATGGCGTTGCACCAGGGCGTGGAACGCCTGTTCCAGCGCCGCGACGTCCAATCGGCCACGCAGGTGCAGCGCGCTCGGCACATGGTAGGCGGCGCTGGACGGATCCAGTTGCCAGAGGAACCATTGGCGCTCCTGGGCGAACGACAGCGCCAGCGGCCGATCACGCGTCAGCGCCACCAGAGGCCGTGCAGTGCTGGCCTGCAACCCTGCGCAAACATCGGCGAACGCCTCCAGCGTCGGTTGTTCGAACAATGCCCGCAGCGGCACTTCCAATTGCAGTGCGTGGCGCACCCGCGAAATGACTTGGGTGGCCAGCAACGAATGACCGCCACGCTCGAAGAAGTGGTCATTGAGCCCCACCTGGTCCACTTGCAACACCGCTTGCCAGATGGCGGCCAAGCGCGTTTGCAGCGGGGTTTGCGGCGCCAGGTAGGCCTGGCGTGCGTGATTCAAGTCCGGTACCGGCAGTGCGCGACGGTCAAGCTTGCCATTGTTGTTCAACGGCAAGGCGTCGAGGACGACCCAGTGCCCCGGC
The DNA here is from genome assembly GCF_900103345.1 of Pseudomonas azotoformans. Classification (NCBI taxonomy): domain Bacteria; kingdom Pseudomonadati; phylum Pseudomonadota; class Gammaproteobacteria; order Pseudomonadales; family Pseudomonadaceae; genus Pseudomonas; species Pseudomonas azotoformans. The sequence continues at coordinate 687,702 of NZ_LT629702.1, read as the reverse complement.
ACCATGTAGTCCGGCAGGGACTGGCGCAAGGTGGCCGCCAATGCCTGAGCGTCCACGGTCTGCCCGTTGGCGGCAACAACGTACGCCACCAACTGCGTGCCCGTCGCGCTGGATTGCGCGATGACCGCGGCTTCACGCAGCTGCGGCAAAGCTTGCAGGCTGGCTTCGATCTCACCCATTTCCACGCGGAACCCGCGGATCTTCACTTGATGATCGATGCGCCCGACATACTCCAACGTACCCGCCTGGTTATAGCGCGCCAGGTCGCCACTGCGGTAAAGCCGTGCGCCGGGCACAGCGGAAAACGGGTCCGGCAGGAAGCGCTCGGCGGTCAGCGCCGGGCGATCGAAGTAACGCTGGGCCAAACCTTGCTCGGCGCCGATGCACAACTCGCCCACGCCGTCGGTGGCGAGCAATTCGAAACCACTGTCCAGCACATACAAGGAGCGACCGTCGATGGCCCGGCCAATCGGCACGCCAAACGCATCACTGGCGTCCGCCAACTGGCAAGTGTGCACACTGGACACCACTGTCGCTTCAGTCGGCCCGTAGGTGTTGACCAGGCGCACGTCGCACAGGCCGGCGGCGTGCCACGCACGCAACCCTTCCACCGACATCGCCTCGCCGCCGACATGCACCTGACGCAGGTTGCCCAGGGTGCGCTGGTCGACGGCACATTCCTTGGCCAGCAAATACCAGTAGGCCGCCGGCAGGTCCGCCAGGGTCACACCCTGCTCGACGATGTGCCGCGCCAGTTGCCCGGCGTCCCACAATTCGTCGCCACGCATGATCAGCGCCGCGCCCACACACAGCGGCGGGTAGCATTGCTCGACAAAGCCGTCGAAGCTGAACGTGGCAAATTGCAACACCCGGTCTGCCGCGCTCAAGCCGCTGTAGACCTCGGCACTGTCGCAGAACTGGCCGAGGGCGGCATGGTCGATGGCTACACCCTTGGGCAGCCCGGTGGAGCCCGAGGTGTAGATCACATAGGCCAGGTCGGCAGCGGCGGCATGGTTGGTTGGATTGGTCGACGGGTAGCCTGCCAGTTCTTCTCCGGACGCGGTGAAACTCTCGCGCGCCAGCCCTTGGGGCAATGGCAGGTCGGCCAGCAGCCCGGTTTCGCTGAGCAGCAGGTCGAGCCGGCTGTCGGTCAGCATGTAGGCCAGGCGTTCGGCGGGGTAGTTCGGGTCCAGCGGCACATAGGCGGCGCCACTTTTGAGCACCGCCAGCAGGCTGACGATCAACTGCGGGCCACGTCGTGCCGCCAGGCCGACGCGCTGGCCTGGGCCAACGCCCAGTTCCAGCAGGCGATGGGCAAGCCGGTTGGCGCGAGCATTGAGCAGGGCGTAGCTCAGGCGTGCGTCGCCCGCCTGCACGGCCAGCGCGTCAGGCGTGGCGGCGGCCTGGACGGCGATGCGTTCATGCACGCGCAGTTGGCGCGGGACGGCACCGGTCGCCCGGCTATGGGCGAGAACGTCGCGGCGTGTAGCGGGGTCCATCAGGCGCAGGTTGCCCAGCGGTGCTTGCGCGTCTGCGAGCATCTGCACCAGCAGGTGGTGCAGGTTGCCGCCCAATCGAGCGACCTGTTGAGCGCTGAAACGGGCCTGGTCGTAGCCGAACTCCAGGCGCAGGCTGGCGCCCAATTCGATCCCCAGGGTCAGCGGGTAGTGGGTCTGCTCATGGTTATGCAGGCGGCCGAACGTCAGGCCGGCGGGTGCGCCTTGTTTCAAGGCTTCGGCCACCGGGAAGTTTTCGAACACCAGCAAGGTGTCAAACAGCGCAGCGCCCTGCTGCCCCGCCCAGCCCTGGATGTCGTAGAGCGGCACATGTTCGTGGTCGCGCAGGCTCAGGTTGAGGGCTTGCAGCTCGCTCAGCCAGCCGGCCACCGACAGCGCTGGCGAGGCCGCGCTGATGATGGGCAGCGTATTGATGAACAGGCCCAGTTGTTGCTCGATCCCCGGCAACGGTGCCGAGCGCCCCGCCACCGTGGCCCCAAAGGCCACGCAGTCCTGCCCGGTATAGCGTTGCAGCAGCACGCTCCATGCGCCTTGCAGCAGCGTGTTGAGGGTGACTTTCTGATGGCGGGCAAACTCGCCGAGGGCGCGGGTGAAGTCGCTGTCCAGCAGTACCTGATGGTCCGCCATGCCCTTGCCTTCGACCGGCACACGCAGCGCCTGCGCAAGCAGGGTTGGCGCTTGCAGCGGCGCCAGCGCAGCTTTCCAGAACGCCTCGCCCGAAGCCTGCTGTTGCAGCCAGCCCAGGTAATCGCGGAACTGCCCCTGCGGCAACGGCACGGTTTGCCCGGCGTAATGGGCGATCACTTCGCCGAGCAACTGGGCGTTACTCCAGCCGTCCATGAGGATGTGGTGGCTGGTGAAGATCAGGTGCCAGGCCTTACCGGCACCGCGCACCAGCATCAGGCGAAACAGCGGCGCGGCATTCAGCGCGAAACCTTTCTCGCGCTCGGTAGCGGCGAGCGCATCGCAATCGGCGTCGATGTCTTCGATCACGTGCAACTGCACATCGATTCGGCGCTGGATCACTTGATGCGCGCTGTCCAGGCCAAGCCAGTGGAAGCTGCTGCGCAGGATGTCATGCCGGTCCAGCGCTGCCTGCCAGGCACGGCCGAATGCCAGTAAATCCAGACCTTCGATGTCCAGGCGCAACTGGTTGATGTATGCCTCAGCCTCGGGCGCATACAGGGTATGGAACAACATACCCTGCTGCATCGGCGACAACGGGTAGAGATCGGCAATCGCCGGCCCGGCGATGGGCAAGGCATCCAGTTGCTGCTGGGTCAGGCGCGTCAGGGGGAAGTCCGAAGGCGTGACCTGCCCCGCCGGCGTGGCGCAGCAGTGTTCAATCAAGGCCTGGAGTTCAGCGGCATAGTCATCCGCCAGGCGTTGGACGGTCGCCACCTCGAACATCTCGCGACTGAACCCCCACCGCAGGGCCAGCTCACCGCCGTACACCTGGCCTTCCACCGTCAGCCAGTTGGCCAGCGGTGCTTCCGGGTCCTGGGCCTGACCGCTGCCCTGGGTCGCCGGAACGAACAGCGCCGCCTCGTTGAACTGGCGATCGAACTGACCCAGGTAGTTGAAGGTGATGCGTGGCGCTGCCTGTTTTGACAAGGCCTCGCGTGCGCCAGGCGTGCCGAGGTAGCGCAGCAGGCCATAGCCGATGCCTTTGTGCGGCACGGCACGCAGTTGCTCCTTCACCGACTTGATCGCCGCCGACAGCTCGCCTTCGGCTTGCAGGCGCACCGGGAACAGGCTGGTAAACCAACCCACGGTGCGGCTCAGGTCGAGCGTGTCGAACAGGTCTTCGCGACCATGGCCTTCCAGTTGGATCAGTGCGGCAGGTTGCTCGCTCCAGCGGCTGATGACCCGCGCCAACGCAGTCAGCAGCAGGTCGTTGACCTGGGTGCGGTAGGCCGCCGGGGCGTCTTGCAGCAGTTGGCGGGTGTGTCCGGCGCTGAGGCGGATTTCGAGGGTGCTGCCCAGGCGGTTTTGCAGGCCGCCCTGGGGGTTGTCGCACGGCAGGTCGGCGCTTGCGGTCTGTGCCTGCCAGTACGCCAGTTGCGCGTCCAGCGTCTGCGCGTGGGCCTGCAACTGCTGCGCCCACTGCTGGTAGGCGCTGGTCTTGGCCGGCAGCGCGGCGTTGCGATAGGCCTGCTGCAGGTCTTCGAGCAGGATGCGCCACGATACGCCGTCCACTGCCAGGTGATGCACCACCAGCAACAGGCGTTGGGTACCGTCGGCCATGATTGCCAGGACCGCCCGCAACAGCGGGCCCTGTTCGAGATCGAGGCTGCGTTGAGCCTCATCGCACAGTGCGGCCAACTCAGCCTCGCCGGCGACCTGGGACTGCCATAACGAAGCGGTCGCAACCGGCTCGGAATGAACCTGCCGCCAACCATCCGCCTGCCGCACAAAACGCAGGCGCAGGGCATCGTGGTGGTTGATCAAGCGGGTCAAGGCGGCCTCAAGGCGCACGGGCTCCAGCGCCTCACGCGGGGTCAGCAGCAATGACTGGTTCCAGTGCTGGCGCGCAGGAATCGCCTGCTCGAAAAAGCTGTGTTGCACTGGCGTGAGGAGCACCTCGCCGGTGACCGGCCCCTGGTCGATGAGGGTCGCCTGCTCGAAGGTCGCCACCAACGCCAGGCTGCGCACGCTCTGGTACTGGAACAGGTCCCGCGGGCTCAGGCGAATGCCCGCCTGGCGCGCACGGCTGACTACCTGGATGGAGATGATCGAATCACCGCCCAGCTCGAAAAAGTTGTCTTCCAGACCGACTTGCTCCACGCCGAGCACATCACTCCAGATCGCTGCCAGGGCTTTTTGCACCTCGCTTTCCGGGGCGACATACGCCTGCTGGGGCGCGGCGTCGGGCAACGGCAAGGCCTTGCGGTCGAGCTTGCCGTTGGCGGTCACTGGCAGCTTGGCCAGGCGCACCATATGGGTCGGCACCATGTATTCCGGCAGGCTGTCGAGCAGCCAGGCCTTGAGGTCGGCCGGCGCCTGGTCTTCCAGCACCAGGTAGGCCACCAGTTGCTTGCCGCCCTGCACCAGCACCACGGCTTCACGCACCGAGGGGTGCTGCATCAGGCGCGTCTCGATTTCGCCCAGCTCGATACGCAGGCCGCGCAGCTTGACCTGATGATCGAGGCGACCGAGGTATTCGATCACCCCATCGGCACGCTGGCGCACGCGGTCGCCGGTGCGATACAGGCGCGCACCGTCACCGAACGGGCTTGGCACAAAACGTTCGGCGGTCAGTGCCGGGCGCCGGTGGTAACTGCGCGCCAGGCCGGCGCCGCCCAGGTACAGCTCACCGCTGACGCCGGCAGGCACCGGGTTGAGCTGGGCATCGAGCACGTACGTAGCGAGGTTGGCGATGGGCCGGCCGATGGGCACGCTGTCGGCGCCTTCGTCGACGCAGGTCCAGTGCGTCACGTCGATGGCGGCTTCGGTCGGGCCGTAGAGGTTGAACAGACCCGCCTGTGGCAACTTGGCGAACACTTGCAACTGCGCATCCAGCGGCAAGGCTTCACCGCTGCACACGATGCGTCGCAGGCTGTTGCAGGCTTGCACGCCCGGTTCATGGATAAACGCCTGGAGCATCGACGGCACGAAGTGCAAGGTGGTGATGCGCTGTTGCCCGATGGTCTCGATCAGGCGCGCCGGTTCGCGGTGTTCACCGGGCGCGGCAACCACCAGGCGAGCGCCGGTCATCAGCGGCCAGAAGAACTCCCATACCGATACATCGAAACTGAATGGGGTTTTCTGCAGCACCGCATCGCTGGCGTCCAGACCATAGGCCTGTTGCATCCAGCACAGGCGGTTGACCAGCGCACGGTGGCTGTTGCCGGCGCCCTTGGGCTTGCCGGTGGAGCCTGAGGTGTAGATCACGTAGGCCAGGTTAAGCGCATGCAGGTCAACATTGGGTGACTGACTGCTGTAACCATCAAGCCAGTCGGCGGGCTGGTCCAGGGCTATCACCCGGATGCCCTCGGTCGGCAGCAAGGGCAACAGGGCGCGCTGGCTGAGCAGCAACTGAATGCCGCTGTCTTCGATCATGTAGGCCAGGCGTTCCCGGGGATATTCAGGATCCAGCGGGACATAGGCGCCGCCAGCCTTGAGAATCGCGAGCAGGCCGACCACCATCTCGATGGAGCGCTCGACGCAGATCCCCACCAGCGCGTCAGGGCCGACGCCCTGCGCGCGCAAGGCGTGGGCCAGTTGGTTGGCACGGGCATCGAGCTGGGCGTAGGTCAGCGTGGTCGCACCGAACACCAGTGCCGGCGCATCCGGCGTGGCCTGCGCCTGGTCTTCGATCAGGTGATGAATGCCGCGCTCGGTCGGGTACGCCTCAGTCGTCTGGTTCCACCCGTGGACCAGCACCTGCTGCTCATCCGTAGCCAACATCGGCAGCTCGCCGATGCGCTGTTCACCGTCGACCACCATGGCCTGCAACAGGCTGATCCAATGCCCGGCCATGCGCTCGATGGTTGGCGCGTCGAACAGGTCGTTGGCGTAGGTCAACGCGGCGTGCAGGGTGCCGGATTTTTCATAGGTGTCGAGGGTCAGGTCGAACTGAGTGGTGCGGCCTTGCCACTCCACCAATGCCAGTTCCAAGCCGGAGGCGGTGCTGACGCTGGTAATGTCGGCCACAACCGGCTGGTGGTTGTACATCACCTGGAACAGCGGCGTATGACTCAGGCTGCGCTCGACCTTGAGGGCTTCCACCAGGCGCTCGAACGGCAACTCCTGATGGGCCTGGGCGCCCAGGGCGTGTTCCTTGATGCTTTGCAGCAGCTCATTGATGCGGGTTTGCCCAGTCAGCTCGGTACGCAAGACCTGGGTGTTGACGAAGAAGCCTATCAGCCCTTCGACTTCAGTGCGGTTGCGGTTGGCGATCGGCACGCCGACGCGGATATCGCCCTGCCCGGTGTAGCGATGCAGCAACACGTTGAAAGCACCGAACAACAGCATGAACAGGGTGACGTTGTGTTTTTGCGCGCAACTACGCAGCTGTGTGGCCAGCGCAGGTTCAATCGCGAAATTGTGGCGCGTGCCCTGGTAACTCGGCATGGCCGGGCGCGGGCGGTCGGTGGGCAGCTCCAGCACCGGGTGCTCATCGCCCAGGCGCGCTTGCCAGTAATCCAGTTGGCGCGTCTGCTCCCCCGCTTCCAGCCAACGGCGCTGCCACAGGGCGTAGTCGCTGTACTGGATCGGCAAGGCCGGCAGATGCGGGGCTTCATTGCGCTCGTGGGCGTCGTAGCAGCGGATGAACTCGTCGATCAGCACGTTCATCGACCAGCCGTCGGAGACGATGTGGTGCAGGGTCAACAGCAGCACGTGTTCCTGCGCGTCGAGCTTGAGCAATTGCACGCGCAGCAGCGGACCGTTTTCCAGGTCGAACGGCAGCAGCGATTGACGGGTCGCGGCCTCGTTGACGGCCTGTTCGCGCGCGGCGGCGGCCAGGTGACTCAGGTCCAGGTGCTCGACGGTCAACGACGTGTCTGCCGGCACCTGCATCAGGCGCTCGTCCGCCTGGCGCTGGAACACTGTGCGCAGGGTTTCGTGGCGCGTGACCAGGCTGGCGAACGCCTGCTCCAGCGCGCCGAGGCTCAACGCCCCCTTGAGTCGCACCGCTCCCGGCAGGTTATAGGCGCCGCTGGCCGGGTCCAATTGCCAGAGAAACCACATGCGCTGCTGCGCGTAGGACAACGCCTGGCGATCCTGCGCCTCCACCCCTGCCGGAATCGGGAACCGGGAAAAATCCACGCCTTCTTTCTGCAGGGCCTGCAGGAACAATTGGCGTTTTTCCAGGGGCAACCCGATAAACCGGCGAGCAAGTTTCAAGGAGTCTTCAGCATTCATTTCTTGGAGTCCGGAGCAATAGGCAGGAAGCACAAAGGCACGTCGTCCCTATAAAACGAACCGGAGAGGGAAAAATTAGCGGGGGATGCGAGGCGCGGCGCACAGTGTCATCAAGGGTTACATCAATCTCGGGAAGACCACCCGAACAGCAGCTAGCATTGACGAACACCACTTTTTGCAACTACATTTAGTTACACGCAGGGAACGCCGTGTCCAAAAATGAAAAGCTGCTGACCAAATTGCTCAACGAGCAAATGACATTTACCTGGCCCGAGCTCGTCACGCTGCTGCGACGACTGGGCTACACGCAGATTGAAGGGGCTGGAAGCCGCGTCAAATTCGACATCGGCGACCCCAGTGCAATGATCACCTTGCACAAGCCTCACCCTGGCAACGAACTGAAACACTACATTCGGCGCCAGATCATCGAACAATTGAAATCAGGAGAGCTGATTCAGTGAACAACCAACTGAAACACAACGGCTACATCGGCTCCATCGAAGCCAGCCTCGAAGACAACTGCCTGTTCGGCAAGGTCTTGTTCATCAAGGCACTGGTGAGCTACGAAGGGAAAACCGTCGCCGAACTGGATACGGCTTTTCGTGAGGCGGTGGATGATTACCTCGCCACCTGCCAGACCCTGGGGCATGCACCAGAGAAACCTTGCAAGGGCTCCTTCAATGTCCGGGTCGGCCATGATCTGCACCTGGCGGCGGCGCTGGCGGCAACCCGTAAAAAGGTGACGCTCAATGACCTGACCCGCCAAGCGTTGAACGAGTTTCTGCAGCATCACGGCGCAGACGCTTGCCCTGCGATCAACTGATCATCCCAGCCGCCGATACCCCAACACCGCTGCCCCAAACACGACCGCCCCCGCCGCCAGCGCCACCCAGAACCCGCTGGTGGCGCCAAAGTGATCGATCATCCACCCGGAGCTGGCGGCGCCGATGGCCACGCCGATGCTGAGGCCGGTGATCAGCCAGGTCATGCCCTCGGTCAATCGGCTGGCGGGCACGACCTGTTCCACAAGGGCCATGGACACAATCAGGGTGGGGGCAAAGAACAGTCCGGAGACAAAGACCGCCACCGCCAGCCCTGCGATGTTGGTCACCAGCAGCAACGGCAAAGTGGTCAACGCCGTGGCGATGCCGCACAACAGGAACTGCCGGGGCAGCGGCGCCTTGAGCTTGAGGGTGCCGAACGCCAGCCCCGCCAGGCACGAACCGATGGCGTACACCGACAGCACGATACTGGCAGCCGCCGGCTGGCCCTGATGCTGGGCAAAGGCGACACTGACCACATCTACCACGCCGACGATCACGCCCATGGCCAGCAGCAGGATCATCAGGATCAACACCGAGGGCGACGCGATCAGCCAGCGACCGTGATGCCCGTGATGCGCGTGCACCGGTGGCTCGGTCTCGCGCTGCAGCACAAAGGTGGTGACGCCCACCGCCAGCAACAACGCAGCCACCAGCGGCCCTGCTTCCGGGAACAGCACCACGCACAAACCCACCGAGATCGGCGGGCCGATGATAAAGCACACCTCATCCAGCACCGACTCCAGCGCAAATGCGGTCTGCAACTTGGGCTGGCCCCGGTACAACTCGGTCCAGCGCGCGCGCACCATGGCCGACATGTTGGGCATGCAACCGGCCAGGGCGGCGAACAGGAACAGCGTCCAGTTCGGTGCCTGCAAGCGAGTGCACAGCAGCAACATCAACAACGCCCCACCCCCAACCAATGCGGCAATCGGTAACACCCGCCCTTGGCTATAGCGATCCACCAGCCTGGATACCTGCGGCGCGCAAAACGCCGTGGCCAAGGCAAACACCGCCGCCACCGAGCCCGCCAGGCCGTAACCGCCGTGCACCTGCGAGAGCATGGTGATCAAGCCGATCCCCGTCATCGAGACCGGCATGCGCGCCAGCATCCCCGCCAGTACAAAAGCCCGGGCGCCAGGAACCTGGAACAACTCGGCGTAAGGGTTTGCCATCCTGCGTGACCTCTTTGTGAAAGCCCCGGAACTTGCTATCTGCACTGTTCGAGGCAAAATACATACGGTGCGTATGTGACAAATCATGCGTAACATACGCAGCGTATGTCAATCTTTCACTTGCCCATTGCGAGCCCTACCCATGAGCCGAGCCCGTGCTGAAATGATCGAAGAGACCCGCGCCAGGCTGATCGCCAGCGCCCGCGAAGCCTTCGCAGCCCAAGGGTACGCCAATACCTCAATGGACGATTTCACCGCCCGCGCCGGTCTGACCCGGGGGGCGTTGTACCACCACTTTGGTGACAAGAAGGGCTTGTTGGCGGCCGTGGTGGCCCAGCTCGACAGTGAGATGGATGCGCGCCTGCAGCGCATCACCGCTGAGGCCACCGACCCCTGGGTCGGTTTTTGCGAACGTTGCCGCACCTACTTGCGCATGGCTCAAGACAGTGAGATCCAGCGCATTGTGTTGCAGGACGCGCCAGCCGTTCTGGGCGACACCGGCTCTCAGCAACACTGTGTCGAATCGCTGCGCGAACGCCTGGAGGCGTTGATGCAAACCGGTGTTATCCGCCCGGCCCCGAGCGATGCACTGGCGCAGTTGATCAATGGAGGCCTGGTCAACACTGCCCTGTGGATCGCCAGGGACCAACACTCGGACGAGCGGCTGGAACAAGGCTTGCAAAGCCTGGAACTGTTGCTGCGCGGCCTGAGCCTCACACCAACCGCTTGATCTGCTTGTGTCGCCACACCAGCCGGTAATACGCAGCCTGCAACGCCAGCATGGCCAGGTAGGTCACCGGGAACGCCATCCACACCCCTTCCAGGCCGAAGTGGGCGTTGAGCAGGTACGCCATTGGCAGTTCCACGCAGAGCACGCAGAAGATCGAGATCGCCACCGGCATCAACACCACGCCGCTGGCGCGCATGATCCCGCCCACCACCGCCTGGAAACCGAACACCAGGATGCTCCACAACATAATGTGCAGCAGGTGCTCGGCATTGGTCCGTGCCGCGTCATCGGTGATGAACAAGCCGAGCAGCCAGTGGGACAACAGGTAGCCGAGCACGATCAGCCCACCGGTGAGGCAGGTGTTGATCAGCAGCCCGGTGCGCAGGATCGGCCCGATGCGCTCCAGGCGCCCGGCACCAATCGCCTGGGCCCCGAGGATCGACGCAGTGATGGCAATCGACAGCGCCGGGAATTGCACATAGTTGACGATCTGCGTTACCGCGCCATAGGCCGCGGTGGCCTGGGAGCCATGGCCGTTGACCAGGGCGAGGATGACCAATTCCGACAGCGACAACACCACCATCTGCAAGCCCGTGGGCAAGCCGATGCGCAGGACCTTACCGAGAATGACGCGATCCAGGCGCAGGGCCGCCAGCAGTTCGCGATCCGGCGCCATCACATGATGCTTATGCCGCAGGCGCAGGATCAAAAACAGCATCGCAGCCGCGTTACCCACCAACCCGGCGTAGACCGCGCTCTGGATACCCAAGGGCGGCAGGCCGATCCAGCCGCGTATCAGCGCCGGTGTCAGCAGCAGGCCAACCAGGGTCGAGACCATCAGCGCGAGCAACGGCGAGATCGTGTCGCTGACGCCCCGCAACAATTGGGTGTAGAGGATAAAGACCAGCAGCAGCGGCATGATCAACATCATCATCTGCGCATAGCCCACAGCATCGTCGAGCACATCCACCGGCGTGCCGAGCGCCTGCAACGCAGGGCGTGCAAACAGACTACCGAGTACTGCTGCGATCACCCCCACCAACGCGCCCAGCGTCAGGGTGGCGCCGGTGATCACCTTGACCAGCGCGGTTTCCTGCGCGCCCCACGCCTGGCCGATCAGTACCGAGGCGCCCGCCCCCAGGCCGATCACCAGAGCAATAAAAAAGAACACGATGGGAAACATCCCCGACACCGCCGCCAGCGCCTGGGTGCCAAGCATCTGCCCGACATAGATACCGTTGAGGGTGCCGGAAAAACTTTGCAGGAAGTTGGACAGCACCATCGGTGCCAGAAAGATCAGGTAGATCTGCCACAACGGCCGTTGCTGGGTGACTTCCATGAGGTTCGAATCCAGGAGTTGTTGTCAGACAGGGAACGCGTCGCGCGACAGCCAAGCCAGGTAGGTCTGCACGTCTGGCGGCCAGTGCGCGATCTTGCTCGAAAAGTCCGCCGCATCAAAGGCAAATAACGCACGCGAGGCGTCTTCAAAACCGGGCAGGTCACCGCCGACGGCACTCATGAACCGATAGCTGGCTTCCTTGGCCTGGCGTATCCGGTCACGGGAAGCATGGGCAGTGCGCGCTTCATCCACCAGCCGCCGCAATACCGCCGAAGCCCCGCCGCGTTGTTGGCCCAGCCATTCCCAATGACGCGGCAACAGCGTGACTTCCCGCGCGACTACCCCAAGCTTCGGGCGCCCAACCGAGGGGGTAGCGGGAGGCTCGTCGGTCACGTCGACCTGGGTTGGTAGTTCGGGCGCATAGCCTGCGGGCCAGGGAAAGTCGACCTGGTTGCCGGTGGCGTCGTCGAAGACCAGGAAACTGCCCGTGGGCTGGTCAAGCTCGGCGAGCGTCGTGGCGACGTCCGTATAGGAACCTGCCGCCACACGCTGGTGGCGGATAAAGGCGGTACAAGCAGGAAGCGTGCGCGTAGACATATTTATTACCCGGGCGATATATGTTTTACCCGGGTCATATTAGCCAAAGTTTTACCAGATGCAAGGTTATCGTCGTATGGATCAGCGCTTGTCGCGCTTCATCTGCATGGTCAGGGTGAAACGGTCCGCTGGATAGACCGTCTCCGACACCGCAATCAGCCCGCCGTTTTCATCACGATACTGGCGGATGATATTCAGCCCCAGCGCCCCGCCCTGTGCCTTGAGGCTGGCCGCCAGTTCGGTCGACAACTGCACCGGCCGCACTTGCTGGTCCACCACATCGATAGACCGCGAGAACGCCTTGCCGATCAGCGCGGCGATCAGTTCATCCGGGTGCTTGCGCGCTTCGGGGATCACTTCGGCAAAGGCCTGTTCGGCGTACACGTCGGTCCAGCACAGCGGCGCATTGCCGGCGCTGGCATCGACCTTGATGCTCGACACGCAGAAATAATGCCCACCCGGCTCCAGCCCCAGGCGCCGGGCCTGGGCGATATCGACGACGAATTCGCGTACGCCTTGGATATCCCGGATATGGGTTTCAGCGACCTGCACCAGGTCGGCCACCGAGGCCATCGCCTGGGAATACCCGCCCTGGGGCGAAGCGGCTTCGACCCGCGTGCCCACACGCTTGCGCCGCGAGACCATGCCCTGCCCCTGCAACTGGTCGATGGCCGCGCGCACGGTGTGGCGACTCACTGCGTACAGAGAACAGAGTTCGAATTCAGTCGGCAATAACGACCCTACCGGGTAATGGCCATTGCCAATCTGATCGATCAGGTCCTTGGCCACCGCCGCATAACGCCTCTGGCTCACACTTTCCATTTTTACCCTCGCAGTCGAGTTGACAGTGTATCAGCACAAGCGTAATCATAATGTACGGACATATTAAATATGTATGGTTTAAAAATAACAAATAGGATTAGCCCATGTCGAGTACCGTTTTTGATTCCGCCCTGTTCCGCGACATGTTCGGCACCGCCGAAATGCGCGGCGTGTTCTCTGATAAAGCGCTGATCGAGCGTTACATCGAAGTGGAAGTGGCCCTGGCTCGCGCCGAAGCGCGGTGCGGCGTGATCCCCGCCGACGCCGCCGAGCAGATCGCCGCGCTGTCGCAGTACGAGGCCCTGGACCTGGCGCTGATGCAGCACGAGACCGAGATCGTCGGTTACCCGATCCTGCCGCTGGTGGAGCAACTGTCGAAAATCTGCGGTGAAGCCGGCCGCTACGTGCACTGGGGCGCCACCACCCAGGACATCATGGACACCGCCGTAGTCCTGCAAGTGCGCGCCGCGCTGGCCATCGTCGAGCGTGATATCCAGACCGTACGCAGCCTGCTCGCCGGCCTCGCCGCGCGCTATCGCGACACGCCGATGGCGGGTCGCACCCACTTGCAGCACGCGCTGCCGATCACCTTCGGCTACAAGTGCGCGGTATGGCTGAGCATGTTCGATCGCCACGCCGAGCGCCTGGTGGAGTTGCGTCCACGGGTCGAAATCGGTCAGTTCGCCGGGGCGGCCGGCACCCTCGCCTCCCTGGGCGACAAGGGGCTGCAGGTGCAGGAAGCGTTGATGGCTGAGCTCGGCCTGGGCGTGCCGCAAGCCACCTGGCATGTGGCCCGTGATGGGCTGGCCGAAACCTTGAACTTCCTCGGCCTGGTTACCGGCTCCCTGGGCAAGATCGCCCTGGACATCATGATGATGATGACCAGCGAACTGGGCGAAGTGTACGAACCCTTCGTCAAGGGCCGTGGCGCCAGCAGCACCATGCCGCAGAAGCGCAACCCGATTTCCTGCGAGCTGATGTACGCCGCCGCCAAGGGCGTGCGCCAACACGCCGGGCTGATGCTCGACGCGATGATCCAGGACTTCGAACGCTCCACCGGCCCGTGGCAGGCGGAGTGGATCGCCATCCCTGAAGCCTTCGCCCTCAGCGCCGCGTCCCTTGGCCAGGCGACCTTCATGCTCGCCGGCCTGGAAGTGCGCCCCGAGCGCATGCGCAGGAACCTCGACATGACCCAGGGCCTGATCGTCGCCGAAGCCGTGATGATGGGTCTCGCCCCGGCCCTCGGTCGCCAGGTGGCCCACGATGTGGTGTACGCCGCGTGCCGCATGGCCAACGACCAGGGCACCAGCCTGCTCGACGCCCTGCTCGCCCAGGGCGAAGCCACTGCGCAATTGGATGTGGCCGAACTGCAACGCCTGACCGACCCCGCCAACTACCTGGGGCTGGCGCCGCAGATGGTGGACATCGCGCTGGCGCGCAGCGGACCAGTCAAACGCTGATCCCAAATCCAACGGAGATCTAACTGTGGGAGCGGGCTTGCTCGCGAAAGCAGTCTGTCGGTTGATGAATGGGTTGACTGATGCACCGCATTCGCGAGCAAGCCCGCTCCCACACTGGGATCTCCAGCGTCACACCGAACCATAACAACAACGAGATCACAGACATGTCATCCACCCCCGCCAAAAAACCGCTCTACAAGGACCTGACCTTCCAGGTCGTCGCCGCCATGTTCCTCGGCATTGCCTTCGGCTTTCTCGCCCCGGAACTGGCCGCCAGCTTCAAGATCCTCGGCGATATCTTCCTCAAGCTGATCAAGACCGCTGTCGCGCCGCTGGTATTTTTCACGGTGGTCCACGGCATCGCGTCAGCCGGTGATATCAAGCGGGTCGGCAAGGTCGGCCTGCGTGCGTTGATCTACTTCGAAGTGGTGTCGACCATCGCCCTGGCCATCGGCCTGTTGTGGGGCAACCTGCTGCAGATCGGCTCCGGCATGCATGACGCCCACCCGAGCAGCGCCGCTGCCGCCGCCGCGAGCGCCGCCGTGGCCAAGGGGCATGCGCCCGCCTCGACCATGGACTTTATCTACGGCATCTTCCCGGACAATTTCGTCGGTGCCTTCGCCGGCGGCCAGCTGCTGCAAGTGCTGGTGATCTCGGTGCTGTTCGGCTTCGCCCTGCTGGCGTTGAAGCCCGAGCGCCGTGAAGTGATCGAGGACGGCCTGAACCGCATCTCCGAATGCTTCTTCGAGTTCATCAACCTGATCATGAAGTTCGCGCCCCTGGGTGCCTTCGGCTCGGTGGCGTACGCGGTGGGCAGCAATGGCACAGCGGTGCTGATGTCCCTGGCCAACCTGGTGTTGATGTTCTACGTCGGCATCGCCTTCTTCATCTTTGTGGTGCTGGGCGCCGTGTGCCGGTTGAGCGGCTTCAGCCTGTGGCGCTTCCTCACCTATATCAAGGATGAAATCTTCATCGTGCTCGGCACCGCCTCGTCGGAAAGCGCCCTACCGCGCCTGCTGCAAAAGCTCGAGAAATTCGGCTGTTCCAAACAGAGCGTCGGTCTGGTGCTGCCTACCGGCTATGCGTTCAACCTCGACGGCACATCGATCTACATGTCGCTGTGCGTGCTGTTTATCGCCAATGCCTACGGCGTGTCGCTGAGCTGGGAACAACAACTGGGCATCATTGCGATCATGTTGGTGACCTCCAAGGGCGCGGCGGCGGTGTCGGGTGGCAGCTTTGTGGTGTTTGCCGCGACCGTGACCGCCATCGGCGTACTGCCGGCCGAAGGCCTGGCGCTGCTGTTCGGCGTGTACCGCTTCATGTCCATGGCGATTGCCACCTGCAACACCATCGGCAACAGCGTGGCCACGGTGGTGGTATCGAAATGGTCCGGCGAGTTCTCCCAGCAGACTGCCCAGGGTGAATATCAACGCGTGCTCGGCCGTGCCGCCGGCGCTGCGCTTTAACGAGGCTTCTGATGACTACTCAGCGAATCGAACACGACGCGTTCGGCCCGGTGTCCATACCGGCCGACCGCTACTGGGGCGCACAGACCCAGCGGGCGCTGGAGGTGTTCGGCAGCAAACAGCCGTTCCCCGCCAGCCTGATCCGCGCCTTCGGCCACCAGAAACGCGCGTGTGCCCGTGCCAACGTACGCCTTGGCGCGCTGGCGCCCGCCCTGGCGCAGGCAATCGAACAGGCCGCGGACGAACTGGCCAACGGCGAGCTCGACCTGCACTTTCCGCTGTCGGTCTGGCAAACCGGCTCCGGCACCCAGACCAACATGAACGCCAACGAGGTGATCGCCAACCGCGCCAACCTCGCGCTCGGCGGTGAACTGGGCAGCAAGTCGCCGGTGCATCCCAACGACCATGTGAACTGCTCGCAGTCGTCCAACGACAGCTTCCCCACGGTGATGCACCTGACCACCGTGCTGGAACTGCGCGGTCGCCTGCTGCCTGCATTGGGCCATCTGCGTGATGGACTCAACGCCAAGGCAGACGCCTGGCAGGACGTGCTGAAAATCGGTCGCACCCACCTGATGGATGCGGTGCCCATGAGCCAGGGCCAGGCATTTGGCGCGTTTGCCCAGCAAATCCAGCACGGTATCGCGCGCATCGAAGCGTGCATGCCGCGCCTTTGCCTGCTGCCCCAAGGCGGCACGGCGGTGGGCACTGGGTTGAATACACCTGTCGGTTTTGACGTGGCGTTCTGCGAGGAAATCAGCCGGCTCACCGGCGAACCCTTCGAAACCAACCCGTGCAAATTCGAAGGCATGGGCACCCACGATGCCCTGGTCGAAGCCTCTGGCGCGCTGAATGTGCTGGCCGTGTCATTGACCAAGATCGCCAATGACATCCGCCTGCTCGGTTCGGGTCCGCGCTGCGGCCTGGGTGAATTGATCGTGCCGGACGATGGCCTGACCTCCTCGATCATGCCCGGCAAACGCAACCCGACCATTGCCGAAGTACTGGTGCAGGCGGCGATGCAGGTGATGGGCAACCACACCACGATCACTCTGGCGGGCGCTTCGAGCACCTTCGAATTGAACGTGGCCAAGCCGGTGCTGATCCATAACCTGCTGCAATCGATCGACGTGCTCACAGACGGCGTCGACCTGTTCACCCACAAGCTGCTGAGCGGCCTGGAGGTGAACCGCCCGCAGTTGGCACACAACGTGGAGCATTCATTGCTGATGGCGACGGTGCTCAACCCGCTGCTGGGTTATGACCGCGTGGCCCAGATCACCCGCAAGGCCGCGGACGAGGGCTTGTCACCCAAAGAGGCGGCGGTGCAATTGGGCTTGATCAGCGCCGAAGAGTACGAACAACGGGTAAGGCCGGAAACGATGATTCATCCCACTGCGCCGACAAACAACGGCTGACCCACCTCACCCATAAGCCAGCCTGCTCAGACTTTTTGATCTTCATCGTGGCTGAAATGGATTATCCGCCAAAGGTTTGTGAGGGCCGGCGCAACGTCGGATCAAACGGATTGATCCGTGGCCCGATCGCCGCCGCTTCGCGCTTGAGCAACTCCACCACCATCGGCAACCGGCCCGGCCCCAGGCGATCGCTGATGGTCGCCACACTCAACGCCGCCACCGCGTGCCCATCCCGATTGAGGATGGGTACGGCCAACCCGGCCATGCCTTCCAGCACCCCGGTATTGCGCGCCGCATACCCCAGGTTGCGCACGTTCTCCACTTCCGAGCGCAACAGCACTTCGTCATACAGGTGGAAGTCCTTGAGCCGTGGCAGGTTGTAGCGGATCACGGTTTCGCGCTCTTCCTCCGGCAGAAAGGCCAGGATCGCCAGGCTGCCCTGCCCCACACCCAATGCCACGCGCCCGCCGATATCGCCGGTGAAGGTGCGGATCGGGTACGGGCCTTCGCTGCGGTCCAGGCAGATCGCATCGAAGCCGCTGCGCGCCAGCAGGAACAGCGAGTCACCCAATGACGCACTGAGGCGCAGCATGCTCGGGCGCACCAGGTCGCGCAGGTTGCCGGTCTTGCCCGCGTTCGCCGCCAGGGCGAAGAACTCCAGGCTCAGGCGATAGCGCTTGCTGCGGGCGTCCTGCTCGACCATCCCTTCGTCCATCAGGCTGCGCAGCAGCCGATGGGTGGTGGGTTGCGACAGGCCCACCTGTTGCGCCAGCTGGGTGACGCGTTCGCCGCCCTCCGGCACGTCACCCAGGGTGCGCAGCAGGGCGAACAGCCGGGACACCGCACCGGCGCCGACTTCTTTGCCAGTTTCGTTTCGATCAGTGGAATCCATAACACTCAATCTCTTGGTAAATTCCGGTGAGTGAATAAATACGAAAATAATAGTCCGTTCAGTGAAATTCCATCTTCCGCCCATCCTAGTCTTCGTCCTAATCTGCGTCCACAGGGGCGAAATGAACAACAACCGGCAGCCGACTCAAGATCGAGCGCCAACGCACCGGCAATACCTCATTCGCATCTGCCCAAAACAAAAAAGCGCGTTTCGACGCGACTCAAAAAAGGTGGAACGCAGACATGGCATTTCTCCAACTCAACGCCTTGAGCAAACGCTACGGCGCCGTCGACGCGGTGGTCGCCACCGACCTTGCGGTGGAAAAGGGCGAGTTCGTTTCCCTGCTCGGCCCCTCGGGCTGCGGCAAGACCACCACCCTTCAAATGATCGCCGGCTTTGTCGACGTCAGCGGCGGACAGATCCTGCTCGACAGCCGCGACATCACCCACGCCAAGCCCGCCAGCCGTGGCCTGGGCGTGGTGTTCCAGAGCTATGCGCTGTTCCCCCACATGAGCGTGCGCGACAACGTCGCCTTCGGCCTGAAGATGCGCAAAGTGCCGGCCGCCGAGATCGCCAGCAAGGTCAAGACCGTGCTCGAACTGGTACGCCTGGCGCCCCACGCCGAGCGCTACCCCCGGGAACTGTCCGGCGGCCAGCGCCAACGCGTGGCCCTGGCCCGTGCGTTGGTGATCGAGCCGCCGGTGTTGCTGCTCGATGAGCCGCTGTCCAACCTCGACGCCAATTTGCGCGAAGAAATGCAGTTCGAGATCCGCCGCATCCAGTGCGCCGTCGGCATCACCACCTTGATGGTCACCCACGACCAGGCTGAAGCGCTGTCCATCAGCGACCGCGTGGTGGTGATGCAGGCCGGGCGAGTGACCCAGATCGACGCGCCGTACAAGCTCTACGAACACCCACGCACGCGCTTCATCTCCGATTTCGTCGGCAAGGCCAACCTGCTGGCTGGCGATTACGATCAGTTGGGGATCCCGCAAGTACGGCATGAACGCGGCGATGGCGAGTTGGTCCTGAGCCTGCGCCCGGAAAAGATCACGCTGGTGGATGTGGGCGCCGGCCGCCTGCAAGGCAAGGTGCTTGATCGTTACTTCTTCGGCAGCCAATGGCTGTACCGCATCCACACCGACCTGGGCGAGATCACCGTGGTGCGCAGCAACGATGGCAGCGCACCACTGGGCTGCGGCGCGGCGGTGGGCCTGGACTGGCATTCGGACTTGCTGCGCGTACTGGCAGCCGACGAGGTGCACGCATGAGTCGCGGTTACCTGCTGTCGCTGCCGGCGCTGGTGCTGTTTGCCGGGCTGCTGGTTTTGCCGCTGGGCCTGACCCTGGTGCTGTCGTTCAACGTGTTCGACTACCAGGTGGGCGTGAAGGCCGATGAATGGACCTTGGCCCATTACCTGTCATTGTTCAGCGACTCGTACTTCTACGAGATCTTCTGGCGCACCTTCTGGATCAGCGCGCTGGTGACTCTGCTGTGTGTGGTGATCGGTGTGCCCGAGGCCTACATCCTCAGTCGCATGGGCACGCCGTGGCGCTCGATCTTCCTGATCCTGATCCTCACGCCGCTGCTGATTTCGGTGGTGGTGCGCGCCTTCGGCTGGAGCCTGCTATTGGGCGCCGATGGCCTGGTGAACCAACTGATCCAACTGCTCGGCGGGCGCCCGGTGAAGCTGCTGTACACACCGTTCGCGGTGATCATCGCGCTGGTGCACGTGATGCTGCCGTTC
Organism: Pseudomonas azotoformans; assembly: GCF_900103345.1. Lineage (NCBI taxonomy): Bacteria > Pseudomonadati > Pseudomonadota > Gammaproteobacteria > Pseudomonadales > Pseudomonadaceae > Pseudomonas > Pseudomonas azotoformans. Next base: position 667,847 of record NZ_LT629702.1, on the reverse strand, counting down.
ATGATCATCCCGGTGTGGACCTCCCTGCAAAAGCTCGACCCGTCGGCGGAACAGGCCGCATTGTCGCTGGGCGCCAGCCAGGCCACGGTGATGCGCAAGATCGTGCTGCCGCAGGTCATGCCCGGCGTGCTGTCCGGCACCCTGATCGTGTTCGGCCTGGCCGCCAGCTCCTTCGCGATCCCCGGCCTGCTCGGCGGACGCCGCCTGAAAATGGTCGCCACCGTGGTGTACGACCAGTACCTCTCGGAACTCAACTGGCCCATGGGAGCGACCATCGCGGTGGTGCTGCTGTTGGTCAATCTGCTGATCATGCTGAGCTGGAACCGCATGGTCGAAGGCCGCTACAAAAAGTCCCTGGGGGTTTAAGCGCATGTCCAGAAACGGTCCTTTGGCCCTCGGTTTCCACGGTTTGGTGGTGCTGTTCATGATGGCGCCGCTGGTGGTGGTGTGCCTGGTGGCCTTCACTCCGGAAAACACCTTGAGCCTGCCCACCTCGGGTTTCTCGCTGCGCTGGTTTCGCGCGGTGTTCGAGCGGGCCGACTTTATCCAGGCGTTCTACAACAGCCTGGTCCTGGCCTTCACCGCAGCCAGCCTGGCCACGTTGATTGCGGTGCCGGCGGCGTTGGCGATCAGTCGGTACACGTTCCCGGGGCGCAACTTCTTCAGCGCGTTGTTCCTGTCGCCGATCATCATCCCGCACCTGGTGCTGGGCGTGGCGATGCTGCGCTTGTTCGCACTGATGGGCGTCAACGGCAGCTTCACCTGGCTGATGCTCGCCCACGTGGTGATCATCACACCGTATGTGCTGCGCCTGGTGCTGGCGGCCGCCATCGGTATTGATCGCAGTGCCGAGCAGGCCGCCGAATCCCTCGGCGCCGGCCGCTTTACACTGTTTCGCCAGATCACCCTGCCGATGATTCTGCCCGGTGTCGCTGGCGGCTGGTTGCTGGCGTTCATCAACAGTTTCGATGAAGTGACGCTGTCGATCTTCGTCAGCTCGCCGGCCACGCAAACCCTGCCGGTGCGTATGTATGTGTACGCCACCGAGTCCATCGACCCAATGATGGCGGCGGTGTCGGCCCTGGTGATTGCGCTGACGGCGGCCACCATGATTCTGCTGGACCGGGTCTACGGCCTGGACCGCGTGCTGGTGGGGAAACATTGATGGCCTTGTTCAAACGTGTAGCCGAGCGCGCGCGCCCTGCCCTGTCCTTTACTCTGGACGGTCAACCCGCCAGCGGCTTGCTTGGCGATACCTTGCTCACCGCCATGCTGACCTGCGCCGAACACCTGCGCGGCAGTGACTTCAGCGCCGAGCGCCGCGCCGGTTTCTGCCTGATGGGCGCCTGCCAGGACTGCTGGGTGCGGCTTGAGGACGGCCGCCGCGTGCGCGCCTGCTCGACGCTGCTGGAAGAAGGCCAGGCGATCAGCCGTGACCCGGGGCGCCAGCCATGAAACCGGTGGTGATTGTGGGCGCAGGCCCGGCCGGGATCAGCGCGGCGCGCACCCTGCTCGACCATGGCGTCACGCCGTGCCTGATCGATGAAAGCCTGCGCGGCGGCGGGCAGATCTATCGGCGGCAACCCCTGGGCTTCCAGCGCACCGCCAGGCAGATCTACGGATTTGAAGCGAGCAAGGCCCAAGCCGTGCACCGCACGATGGATGAGCTGGCGCCGCTGATCGACTATCGACCGCAAACCCTGGTGTGGAATGCCGAGGACGGTCGCCTGGACATGCTCAACAACGGCCGGGCCGAGAGCGTCGAATACGCCAGGATCATTGTCGCGACCGGCGCCACCGACCGTATCCTGCCGGTGCCGGGCTGGACCCTGCCCGGCGTGTACAGCCTGGGCGCGGCGCAGATCGCCTTGAAATACCAGGGCTGCGCCATCGGTGAGCGCGTGGCGTTCTGCGGCAGCGGGCCGTTGCTGTATCTGGTCGCCTACCAATACGCCAAGGCCGGGGCCAAGGTGGTGGCGGTACTCGACAGCGCGCCGTTCAGTGCACAGTGCCGTGCGCTGCCGGCGCTGCTCGGGCAACCACTGACCTTGGCCAAGGGCATGTATTACCGCGCCTGGCTGAGTGCCCATGGGATTCCCGTGCATCAGGGCGCCACGCTGCAGAATATCGAAGGAGAACAGCGGGTCAGCGGCATTCGTTGGGGGGAACACCGTCTGGAATGCGACGCCGTGGCTTTCGCCCACGCGTTGCGCAGCGAGACGCAACTGGCGGACTTGCTCGGCTGTGAGTTCGCCTGGAACAGCTTGAACCGCGCCTGGTTGCCGCAACGGGACAACGCCGGGCGCAGCAGCGTCAACGGTGTGTACCTGGCTGGCGACGGCGCAGGGATCATGGGTGCGGACGCCGCACAGATGGCCGGTGAACGTGCGGCACTGGCGGTGCTGGAAGATTCGGGGGCAACGATTGACTCGCGCCGCTCCGCCGTATTGGAGCAGCAACTGGTGCGCATCCAGCGTTTTCGTCATGGGCTGGAAACCGCGTTCCCCTTCCCCGAGCAATGGGCGGCCCAGGCGCCGGACGCGTTGATGGTGTGCCGTTGCGAAGAAGTCAGCGCCGGCGAGATACGCGCGGTGGTGGATGAAGGCCACTGGGAGCTCAACCGGGTCAAGGCCCACTGTCGCGTCGGCATGGGCCGCTGCCAGGGCCGGATGTGTGGGCTGGCGGCAGCGGAGATTGTCGCCGAACGCAGCGGCCGCGCCATTGAACACGTGGGCCGCCTGCGCGGCCAGGCACCGATCAAGCCGCTGCCGTTTGGCGTGGAGGTGCAGCCATGATCGACGTGATCGTCCTCGGCGGCGGCATTGTCGGCGCCTCGGCGGCCTTGATGCTCGCGCAGAAAGGCCAGCGCGTGGCCCTGGTGGAGCGGGATTTTTGCGGCTCGCATTCCAGTGGCGTCAACTATGGCGGCGTGCGGCGCCAGGGTCGGCCCTTGCACCAACTGCCATTGTCCCAGCGCGCCCATCGACTGTGGGCCGACTTGCCGGGGTTGATCGGCATCGACGGCGAATACGTGCGCTCCGGGCATTTGAAGCTGGCGCGCAGTCATGCTGACTTCGCCGCGTTGCAGGTGTATGCCGAGCAGACCCGTGGCTTTGGTCTGGGCCTTCAGTTGCTGGATTACACCGAGTTGCGCGCACGCTTCCCCTGGGTCGGCGATATTGCCGTGGGCGCCTCGCTGTGCCCGGAAGACGGACATGCCAACCCGCGCCTGGTGTCTCCTGCCTTCGCCCGTGCCGCACAGCGTTATGGCGCCGTCGTGTATGAGCAGGCCGAGGTGATCCGCATCGAACATGACAGCCGCCGGTTCCAGGTGCACTGCGCCAACGGCCTGCACCTGCAAGCGCCATGGCTGCTCAACTGCGCCGGCGCCTGGGCCGGAAGCGTCGCCGCGCAGTTTGGCGAAGCGGTGCCGATCACCTCGGCGCATCCGGCGATGCTGGTCACCGAGCCCTTGCCGGTGGTGATGAACGTGAGCACCGGCGTTGAAGGTGGCGGGATTTATGCGCGGCAGGTCGCTAGGGGCAATTGCATCCTCGGCGGTGGTCGCGGCTTTGCTCTCGGCCCGCTGACCGCGCGCCCAGGGCAGGCGGCGGTGCTGGAGATCCTGCGCAACGCCGGCGAACTCTACCCCTTTCTCAAGGGCGCCCAGGCCATCCGCACCTGGAGCGGCACCGAAGGTTACCTTCCCGATCACGAACCGGTGATCGGCCCCAGCAGTACCCAACCGGGCTTGCTCCACGGTTTCGGCTTTGCCGGCGCCGGGTTCCAGCTCGGTCCCGCGGTTGGTGAAGCCCTGGCAGAGATCGTCTGCACCGGGGCCAGCCGCCACCCCATCGAAGCGTTTTCCATCCGTCGTTTCCAAGCCTGAGAGGAAAAACATCCATGAACCCACGTATTGCGCTGTCCTGCTTGTCCCTCGCCCTGCTCGCCTCAACGGCGCACGCCGCGCCCACGCTGTACCTGGGCATGAACGGCGGCACCATGGAACGGGTGTACGCCGACAAGGTGCTGCCCGCGTTCGAAAAGGCCAACAACGTCAAGGTGGTGATCGTGCCCGGCACCTCGTCGGACATCCTCGCCAAGGTCCAGGCCAACAAAGACAACCCACAGATGCACGTGATGTTCCTCGACGACGGCATCATGTACCGCGCCATCTCCATGGGCCTGTGCGACAAGCTGGCGCCGAGCGCGACCCTGGAGCAGATCCCGGCCAAGGCGAAGATCAAGGACGAAGCCGTGGCCGTGACCCTCGGCGTGACCGGCCTGGGCTACAACGCCAAGATGTTCAAGGAAAAAGGCTGGGCCGCGCCCACCTCGTGGATGGACCTGGCCGACCCGCGCTTCAAGGAGAAAGTGGTGTTCCAGTCCCTGGCATCGTCCACCTTCGGCCTGCACGGTTTCCTGATGTTCAACCGTATCCAGGGCGGCGACGAAACCAACGTGGAGCCCGGCTTCAAGGCCTGGCCAAAGACCGTCGGCCCCAACGTGCTGGAATACATCGCCAGCTCGGCGAAAATCTCCGAGATGGTGCAGACCGACGAAGCCGCGATCTTCCCCCTTACCCCGACCCAGGTCGCCACCCAGAAACTGCTCGGCGTGCCCATGGAATACGCGCAGCCCAAGGAAGGCGCGGTGGTGCTGAACGTGGCCGAATGCGTGATTGCGCGCAATGACCAGCCGGAACTGGCGCAGAAACTTGCGGCCTTCCTGCTGACCGCCGAAGCCCAGGCCCCGGCGCTTGAGGAAGGCGACCAGATTCCCTCGAACCCCACCACGCCGACCACCGACAAGACCCGTGCGCGGGTGGAAGCGATGCAGGGTTACTTGCAGACGGCGATTTCGATTGATTGGGACCAGGTCAACCAGGCGCGGCCGGAGTGGAATGCGCGGTGGAGTCGCTCGATCGAGCGTTAAATCAAAGGGGCGCAATCGGCAGCGCGCGTTTGTGCGCTGTCTTGCTGTACGCGCCCTCGACAATCGCCCTCACCCGTTCGCTCACCGGTTCACCCATCAGGTAAGCGTCGATCTCTGCGTAGGTGCAACCGTAGGCATGCTCATCCAGCTTGCCCGGTGCCAGTTCTTCCAGGTCGGCCGTCGGGTGTTTGTGCACCAGGTTGGCCGGGGCGCCGAGGGCCGTGGCGAGCAATCGCACCTGGGTCTTGGTCAGGCCCGACAACGGGGCCAGGTCGCAGGCGCCGTCGCCGAACTTGGTGAAGAACCCCATCAACGCTTCGGCGCCATGATCGGTGCCCACCACCAGGCCATTGTGCAGGTTGGCCACGGCGTACTGCGCGATCATGCGCGTGCGGGCCTTGACGTTGCCCTTGATGAAATCGACATGCTCGGCGCTGGCTTCGGTGGCGGTCAGGCTGGCCATCAGGCCGTCGACGCTGGCGGCGATGTTGAGGGTGTCGATGTGGTCCGCAGTGATGAAGTCCAGGGAGGCCTGGGCGTCGCGTTCATCGGCCTGGGTCTTGTAGGGCAGGCGCATGGCGATGAAGCGTGCGGCGTAGCCCTCGCTGCGCAGTTGCTCCGCCGCCAATTGGCACAGGCGGCCGGCGGTGAGGGAGTCGACGCCGCCACTGATGCCCAATACCAGGGCCTTGCAGCCTGAGTGGCGCAAGGTGGTCTTGATGAAGTCGATGCGCCGTTGGATTTCCTCGGGTTCGCCGCCTTGGGTCAACGCGCGATTGATGTTCAGTTCCCGTGCGATACGTTCTTGCATGTCACACCTCCACACTGCCAACGTTGAACACTTGTGCTGCGTACTGCAAAAACGAAGCGTCTTCGCAGACGTTCTTGATCGGGTCATCGGAGAATTTCACCACTGGCTCGCCGTGCACCCGCACCAGTTTCATCACGATGCTCAGCGGCTCCACGCCGTCCACATCGCAGGCCAGGCTGGTGCCCATGCCGAAACCGAACTTGGCCTTGCCGCGCACGTGACGCAGGATCGGCAGGCATTTTTCGAAGTTCAGGCCGTCGGAGAACATCAGGTCCTTGGTCATCGGGTCGATGCCCAGCTGCTTGTAACGGGCCAGCACCTTGTCGGCCCAGGCGATGGGATCGCCGGAGTCCTGGCGCAGGCCGTCGTAGAGCTTGGCGAAGTACAGGTCGAAGTCCTTGAGGAAAAAGTCGGTGCTGATGCAGTCGGTCAGGGCGATCCCCAGGCGACCACGGTACTCGCGCACCCAGTTTTCCAGGGCGGCGTTCTGGCTCTCGCGCAGGCGCCCCAGTTGCTGGTGCACCATCAGCCATTGGTGGGCCATGGTGCCGATCAGCGGCAGGTCGAATTCGTAGGCCAGGTGCGCGTTGCTGGTGCCGACGAACTGGCCGGGGAAGTCGCGGCGCATGATGTCGACCACTTCGCGCTGGGTCTTGAACGACAGGCGCCGACGGGTGGAGAAGTCCGACACACGCAGGTCAGCCAGTTCATCGCGGCTGAGGTTTTTCTCCAGCCAGTCGAACTTCTGGTAGAGCTTGCGGGTGACGTCTTCGAGGGTCACGTCGGGGTATTTGTCGCGGTTGCGCAGCTCGCTGACCAACGCCAGCACCGGTTGCTCGAACATGATGCAGTGCAGCATCGGACCGACCACGCGGATATTGAGTTGGCCGTCGACTTCACTGACGTGGATGTAGCGCAGGTTGAATCGAAACAAGCCGAGGAAGCGCTCGTAATCCGGGGTGAGGTATTCACGAAAACGTGGGTTGAACAGGAAGCGCAGCTCGCCTTCGCGCATCCGCAGGCTGGCGAGTTTCTCCAGTTCAGCACGGATTTCAGGAATCAGGTGGCCGAGCTTTTCCCTGGAGCGGACGATGAAGTTGTACTCCACATCGACGTTGGGGTACTGGTGCAACACCGCCTGCATCATGGTGAAGGTGTAGTAGTCGGTGTCGAGCAACCCCTGGATCACCGGGGATTCGTAGTCGTAGGCACTTTCCATGGTGTTTCTCCTTAACGCGTGGCCATCGCGGCCAGTTCTTCGCGGGTACGGCTGATCGCAGCACCGGCCTTGAGCAACTGATTGACCGCCTGTACACCGCCCTCCTCGCTGATGCCTCGGCACGCCGGCAAGTGCAGCACCACTTGCAGGCCGGCCTTGAGCAACTGCAACGCGGTGGTCTTGACGCAGTAATCCAGGGCCAGGCCGCCGACGATCACGCGAACCACACCTCGGGCTTTCAAGTACTCGATGACGCCGGTGGACAGCTTGTCGTGCAGGTCGTGGTAGCAGGCGCCGTAGGGATGCAGGTCGGGTTCGACGCCTTTCCAGATGAAGTAGTCGTAGTCATAGGGCGTGGGCAACTCGTCCAGCAGGTTGAAGCCTTCGGTGCCCGGCACACAGTGGCTCACCCAGGTCACATCGGCGTGTACCAGGCCGGTGGGTTGCAACATCTCGCTGTGCTGCGACACCACCCACGGAGCGTGCGGGGTGTGGGCATCCTTGCTGCCGACACGATGGCCGGCGAGGCTGGCCATGTAGTTGAGTTCGGCGCCGATCCGGTCACCGCCGGCCACCGGCAACTCGTTGGGGCACAGCGGCGTGAAGCTTTTCTGGGCGTCGACGTCGAATGAGGCAATGGCAGTTGTCGCGAGGGTCATGGTGGTTCTCCTGTGGCCTGGAAACAAAAGTACACGTCATGTACTTTCATTGCAAGAAACATTTGCTTATCTATCCTGGAGTCAGTACATGACATATCTGTTCGATCCGTTAGACTGTGCCGCACTGCTGTTTAGAAGGACATAACATGCCCCGTAGCGCCTACCTCCATACCGTCGATCTGTGCGTGCTGTTTTACTGCCGCACCACAAGTGAACTGAAACTGCTGCTGAACCAACGCGACGCCGAGCCCTTCGCCGGGCACTGGGCGTTGCCGGGCGTGGTGGTGAATGGCGGCGTGCAAGATCTGAGCCTCGAGGATGCGGTGGAGCGCTTGCGAGCGAGTGACAAGGTCGGGCTGGACCTGGCCTGGAGCGAACAGGTGGGGACGGTGGGGGATGCGTTTCGCGATCCGCGCTGCTGGTCGTCGTCCACCTATTACCTGGCGATCGTGAACGAGGACGTGACGCTGGGTGAGCATCAGGGCTGGTTTTCGCTGACGGCGGTGGCCAGTGGCGGCATCAAGTTGCCGTTCGATCACAACAGCATCGTGGCAGCGGTGCAGGAACGTCTGTTTTCCAAATCGTTGTACAGCAGCTTGCCGCTGATGTTCCTGGGCAATGAATTCAGCGCGCCGGAAGCGACCACGATTTTTTCCCTGGTGCTGGCGCGGCCGGTGTTGAAGACCAGTATTCGCCAGCGGTTGCTGAAGCTGACTGAAGCGGGTTTTCTGCGTGAGACCGGGCGCAAGAAACAAGGTGAAGGCGGCAGGCCCCAGGCGACGGTGGAGAACCTGAAGCCCGGCGAGATTTACTTCTTCGACCGCAGTTTTGCGGACTGACCCTATCCACTGTAGGAGCGAGCTTGCTCGCGAAGATCGTCAACGATAACGCGTGCATTCTGGATGGGCGCGCCGTCTATGCGTTTTTCGCGAGCAAGCTCGCTCCTACAGGGAATGCAACGAGGTCAGTTCAGCCAGTTGCCACCATCGACGTTGTAGGTCTGCGCCACCACGTAGTCGGCCTCCTTTGACGCCAGGAAGACCGCCATCCCGGTCAAGTCCTGTGCCGTACCCATCCGCCCGAACGGCACCTCGGCCCCTACCCGCTTCTTTTTCTCGCCAGGCGCCAATCCTTCATGCTTGGCAAACAACGCATCCACGCCATCCCAATGTTCCCCGTCCACGACCCCGGGAGCAATGGCATTGACGTTGATACCCTGCCTGATCAGGTTTAACCCCGCCGATTGCGTCAGGCTGATCACCGCCGCCTTGGTCGCGCAGTAGATTGCCACCAGCGGCTCGCCGCGCCGCCCGGCCTGGCTGGCCATGTTGATGATCTTGCCGCCATGGCCCTGGCTGATCATCTGCCGCGCCGCAGCCTGCAGGGTGAACAGCGTGCCGGCGACGTTGATCGAGAACAGCCGCTCGTAGCTGTCGCGGGTGATGTCGACGATGGGCGCCAAGTCGAACAGCGCAGCGTTGTTGACCAGGATGTCCAGCTTGCCAACCTGGGCCACCACAACGGCAATCGCGCTGTCGATGGAGGCCTGGTCAGTGACGTCCATGGCCACGGCATAGGCCTGCGGGCCCAGTTCGGCGGCCGTGGCCTGGGCCCGTTGCAGGTTGATATCGGCGATGGCCACGGTAGCGCCCTCTTCGATGTAGGCCTGGGCGAAGGCGCGGCCGATACCGCGCGCCGATCCGGTGATCAGCGCGCTTTTACCTTCCAGTCGTTTCATGGGTAGGTCCCGTCAAAGTTACTTCGGATAGCCGGCGCGTTTCATCTCGCGCTCGGTGGTGGACTGCGCTTGCAGCAAGGCCTGGTCAACCGACATGCCGCCCGTCAGCGCCGCCGAGAACAGCTTGCCGACCGAGGTGCCGATGGCCTGGAACTCGGGGATGGTCACGTACTGGATGCCCACGTACGGCACCGGCTTGGCCGATGGGTGCGCGGGGTCGGCGTGTTTCATCATCTCCAGGGTCACCTGGGCAAACGGTGCTGCCTTCAGATACGCCTCGTTATAGGTGGACTGGCGGGTGCCTGGCGGCACGTTGGTAATGCCTTCTTTATCGGCAACCAACTGGATGTAGTCCTTGGACGTCGCCCAACTGATAAAGGCCTTGGCGGCGTCCTTGTGCTTGGAGGTGGCCGGGATCGCCAGGGACCAGGCGTAGAGCCATGACGAGCCTTTATCGGTGACCTCGGTGGGCGCGGCGGCGAAACCTACGCTGTCGGCTACTTTGCTCTGGCTTTTATCGGTGGTGAAGGAGCCAGCCACGCTGGCATCGACCCAGATCGCACATTTGCCGCTGTTGAACAGTGCTAGGGTTTCGTTGAAGCCGTTGCTGGATACGCCCGGCGGGCCGTATTGCTTAAGGGTGTTCACGTAGAAGTTGGCGGCGGCAGTCCACTCGGGGCTGGTCAGCTCGGGCTTCCACTGCTCGTCGAACCAACGCGCACCAAAGGCATTGGCCATGGTGCTGAGCAAGGCGATGTTCTCGCCCCAGCCGGCCTTGCCGCGCAGGCACATGCCGTATTGGCCCTTGTCCTTGGCGGTGAGCTTGGACGCGAACTCGCCGAGCTGGGTCCAGGTGGGGTGCGCCGGCATGCTCAGGCCCGCCTGCTGGAACAGGTCGGTACGGTAGTAGGTCACGGTACTTTCGCCGTAGAACGGCAAGGCATAGAGGGTGTCGTTGACCGACAGGCCCTGGCGTACCGAGGGGAAGATATCGTCGGCGTCATAATCGGCCGGCAGTTGGGTCAAGGGTTCCAGCCAGTGCTTGGCGCCCCAGAGCGGGGTTTCGTAGGTGCCGATGGTCAGCACATCGAATTGCCCGCCCTGGGTGGCGATGTCGGTGGTGAGGCGCTGGCGCAGCACGTTTTCTTCCAGCACCACCCAGTTGAGCTTGATGTCCGGGTGCTGGGCTTCGAACACCTTGGACAGGCGCTGCATGCGGATCATGTCGCTGTTGTTGACCGTGGCGATGGTGACGGTGTCGGCGGCGTGGCTGGGCATGGCCAGCACCAGGCCGGACAGCAGGAACAACACTTGCGGGAGCTTGAACATGGCGGTTTCCACCGGTTGTTTTTGTTGTTGAGCGCCGATTACAGCAGCTTGGCCAGGCCCTCACAAACCCGTGACGGATGCTCGACTGGTACTTTTTTAACCTGGGCGCGCGAGTTAAAAAAGTATCAGCGCCGGACGCAAGCGGGGGTAGCGCCTGAACGCCCGAGGCGCGTATTTTGAAGCGATTACAAGAACCCCAAGAAGCCCGCTCATGCCCATCAGCCGTGCCACGCTGTTCGAGCACCGCCCCGCCGAACTGGAAGTGATCCTGCCCGAGCCGGACCACTGCTTCCGCTGGTTCGAACATGACTACCCCTACGACCTGGCGCGTTGGAACCACCACCCTGAATTCGAAATCCACTTGATCCGCCAAGGCAGCGGCAAACTCGTAGCGGGCGACTACATCGGTGCATTCAGCGCGGGGCACGTTGCACTGATCGGCCCGGACCTGCCCCACGACTGGATCGGCGAACTGGCCCCTGGCGAATACCTCACCGGCCGCGACGTGGTGCTGCAATTCGACGGCGCCGCCCTCCTCGCCTTGCGCAACACCCTGCCGGAGCTCGGCGACCTGCAGCCGTTGTTCGAACAGGCACGCCGTGGCCTGGAGTTCACCGGCGACACGGCGCTGCAGGCCGCGCATTGGATGGAAGCCATCGGCAACGCCCAGGGTCTGCAACGCTTGATCCTGTTCCTGCAACTGCTCGACACCCTGAAAAACGCCCCGCCCCAGCAGGCCAAGGCCCTGGCCAGCCCCTGCTACGCGCCGACCCTGGATGCGCGCAGCGCCGAACGCATCAACAAGGCATTCGACTATTTGATGCGCGAGCTGACCGGCGATGTGCGCCTGTCGGTGATCGCACAACAGTTGGAGATGAGCGAACCGGGCTTTTCGCGCTTCTTCAAGCGCAACACCGGCCACGGCTTTATCGAGCTGATGCGCAAGTTCCGGGTACAACGCGCCTGCCGGCTGTTGCTGCAAAGCGATATGTCGGTGGCGGACATCTGCTTTGAAGTGGGCTACGCCAACCTGTCGAATTTCAACCGGCACTTTCGCATCGAGATGAATCAGACGCCGAGTGAATATCGGCGGGAAACCGCGATGCACCTGTTCCAACGCCTTGAAAAATGACACCCAGTCAATTCTGACCAAAAGGTCGACTAATCCAGTTTTTTTCCAAGCTGATCAATCGATTGAGCAAAGTTGGTACAGCCTGTGCAAACGTTTGCGGTACGAACTTGGCAACCAAGTTCACCTCCACCCGAAGAATCGGGTTCAAACCGCGTACGAATAGGGATTTTCAATGCACTTCACCTCAAGGCGTCCTACCTCCTTTGGTGTTTCCTTGCTACTGGCTGCCGTTACAGGACTACCCAGCGCGCCCCTTTTGGCGCAGGAAAAACCCGTCGATGACTCAGCACAGGGCGAAACCCTCAGCCCTGAAGCCAGCCCGACAAAAAAAGGCGTGTACCTGTCGGACTGGTTCAACCAGGACCTGACGTTGATCGGCAGCAAAGACATCAGCTTCGGCCCCAAGCCGCAGGATGACGTGTACCTGGAGTACGAGTACTTCGGCCGCAACGGGCCTTTCGAGCTGTACGGCTATATCGACGTGCCGAAGATCCTCACCATCGGTAACAGTAATGACAAGGGCGTGTGGGACCATGGCTCGCCGGTGTTCATGGAGCATGAGCCGCGAATTTCCATCGACTACCTGGCGGGCCGCAGCCTGGCCATCGGGCCGTTCAAGGAATGGTACGTGGCCTTCGACTGGATCTACGACCACGGCAGCAACAAGGCCAACCGCGCCAATACGCTGTACAGCGGCCTGGGCACCGATATCGACACCTACTCGCGGGTCAACCTGTCGGCCAACTTCTACGGGCGTTACCAGTGGGAAAACTATGGCGCCAGCAACGAATATTCCTGGGACGGCTACCGTGCGCAAATGAAGTACATCGTGCCCATCGGCAAATTCGATAACGGCGCCTCGCTGACCTACATCGGTTTTACCAACTACGATTTTGGCTCGGACCTGCACAAGGACAACCCGGCACGCACGGCCAATTCCCTGGTGGCCACCAACGTGCTGCTGTATTCGTTTACCCACCTGCGTTTCACCCTGGTCGGCCGTTACTTTCATAACGGCGGCAACTGGGAAGACGGCAGCGAGTTGAATTTCGGCGAAGGCAATTTCCGCGCGCGCTCGGACGGCTGGGGTTACTACGCCGGCGTGGGCTATCAATTCTGATCAAGGAGCTTTAGATGAACGCGTTTACCCGTCTCTCAATGGCTGTTGGCCTGGCCGTTCTGCCCCAGCTGGTGCTGGCCGATGCATCTGCACCGATCAAGCCCAAGGTGATGCTGATCACCATGTTCGCCCCCGAGGCGCAAACCTGGATCGACCGCCTGGAACTCAAGCAGGAAGTGCGCGTACCGGGCTTGTCTGCCGAGTATCCGGTGATCCGCTGCAATACCCAGGATGTGTGCCTGCTGGTCACCGGCATGGGCCAGACCAACGCCGCGGCCTCCACCCTGGCCTTGGCGCTGTCGCCCAAGTTCGACCTGCGCCAGAGCTACTTCCTGATCGCCGGGATTGCCGGCATCAGCCCCAAGCACGGCACGATCGGCACCGCCGCGTGGGCGCATTACCTGGTGGAATTCGGCACCCAGTGGGAGCTGGATTCGCGGGACGCGCCGCAGGATTGGCCGACCGGCTATATCGGCATCAACACCAAAGGCCCCAACGAAAAGCCACCACTTGACTACAAGACCGAAGTGTTTGAGCTGAACCCCAAGTTGCAGGCCAAGGCGTTTGCCCTGTCGCAGAAAGTCGAGCTGGCGGAAAGCAAGGAGTCCAGTGCCTGGCGCAAACACTACCCCGCCGCGCCGGCCAACCAGCCGCCGCAAGTCACCCGCTGCGACACCTTGGCGGGCAACACCTGGTTCTCCGGCACACGCTTGAGCGAGCGCGCCGAGGTGTGGACCAAGCTGCTGACCGACAACAAAGGCGAATACTGCACCACCCAGCAGGAAGACAACTCCACCTATGAGGCGCTGCTGCGCGCCAGTCGCGAAGGCTTGGTGGACATCCAGCGCCTGGCGGTGGTGCGCGCCGGTTCGGATTTCGACCGGCCGTACCCGGGCTACAGCGAAGTGGATAACCTGTTGAAGTACGCGGACCAGGGCGGTTTTGTCCCGGCGCTGGAGAACCTGTACCGCACGGGCAAACCGTTGGTACAGGCAATTCTCAAGAACTGGTCGGCCTGGGAAAAAGGCGTTCCTGAAGCTTAATGGAGATCGACAGGTGGGAGGGGGCTTGCTCCCGATGGCGGTGTATCAGGTACAGATTCGCTGACTGACACACTGTCATCGGGAGCAAGCCCCCTCCCACATTTTCACCGTGTCAGGGCAGGAAGATAATTTTGTCGGGGCTGCCCTGGTTCACCTCTTCGAAGTACTGCACCCCATCGGCCAGCACCACTTCACGCAGGCCGGTGGGCAGCGGCAACAAGCCTTCGTCAAAGAAACGCCCGAACTGCTCCAGCATCACCGCGCACTGCTCGCAGTTGTAGAGCAACGAGTTGATCCCCACCACCGAACCGCCCTTGCGGTACAACGCGAGGGCCGGCAGTTGTACATGGCCGTCCACCGGCGCGGCGATAATGGCGATACGGCCGAAGGGCGCCAGGCCTGCCACGGCGGCCGGCAGCCAGAAACCGGTGGTGTCGAAGATCACATCCACACCGCCCTTGAATACGGCGTTGACCTGCGCACCCAGGTCTTCCGGCTTGCCCAGGGCAATCGCGTCGAAGCCCTGGCCCAGCAAGACGTCGACCTGTTCCGGGCGACGCACGGCGGCCAGCACCTGGGCACCACGGATTTTTGCCAGGGCCAGGGCCGCGCTGCCCACCGCGCCATTGGCACCGATCACCAGCAGGCGTGTGCCTTGGGACACGCCGCTGCGCTCCAGTGCATCCCAGGCGGTGGTGTACGGCACGCCAAGGCTCGCGGCCTGGGCGAAACTCAGGTGGGTAGGCTTATGTGCCACGCCCTTGGCCGACACGGTGAGGTACTGGGCATGGGAACCGTCGGCAAAAAAGCCCAGGTCACGGCCGGTGCCCCAGACTTCCTGGCCCACCAGTGCCTGCGGGCCTTCAACCACAACACCGGCGAAATCACGGCCGGGGATGCGCGGCAAGGTAGTGTAGGGGAAACGACCGAGCACGTTTTTCACGTCGCTGGGGTTGAGGCCCGCGGCCTTGATCTGTACCAGCACGTCACCCACGGCCGGCACCGGGGTGGCGACGTCGACAAAGCGCAGGGTGTTGAGGTCGCCGGTGGCAGTAAATTGCAGTGCTTTCATGGCCAATATCCATCGAAGAAAAAGAGATCAGGAGAACCAAGTGCCCACCAGTTGCCGCCCCATGGGCCAGAGCTTTTCGCCCAGCAACATGCCCATCAAGCCGATCAGGGCGATGGCCGGCGGCGCGGGCGAGCGGAAGTCCAGGGCACCGTAGATCACGCCGACAAACAGGCCGATGGCGAGGGAAATCAGGTAGTTCATGGGGGCAGCGCCTTGTGGGTGGATGCGCTCAGTGTAGAGAGCGCTTGCCTGAGGCATCGGCCAAGTGCTTCAGGCTATCGGCCAACCCCTCAGCCCTGGTATTGCGATGGTGCCACACCGAGTTCACGCCGGAACATGTCGCTGAAACTGCTGGGCGAATACCCCAGGGAACGCGCGATGGCGCTCACCGACTGGCCCTGGATCAACTCCGCCACCGCCGTGGCCAGTTGCACCTGGCGGCGCCATTCGGCAAAGCCCATGCCCAGGTGGTTCTGGAACAACCGCGCCAGGGTGCGCACGCTGGCACCGGCGGTTTCGGCATGCTGCTCGAAAGGGATCTCCAGGGACGGCGCAGCCATGACCGCCTGGCAGGCGTTGATCAACCGGCGGTCGGCCTCCACCGGCATGGCGATGCGAATCGGCGAGCGGCGCGCCCGCTGCAGCTCCAGCAAAGCCAGGCTGACCAGTGCGTCGTAGTACGCCACCTCACCGTTGTCGCCCTCGCCCACCAACGTGACGATCAGCTCGCGCAACAACCCACCGACTTCGATCACCTGCACCTGGCTGTCCAGCGTTGCGGCCAGGGCCGGGCGCAGGTAGATATTGCGCATCTGCAAGTCCGAGACCACGCGAATGCCATGCTCCACTCCGGGCGGCAGCCATACGGCACGCTGCGGTGGCACCACCAACGCTTCTTGTGGAGTCTCGACCCACATCACGCCGCTCATGGCATAGAGCAGCTGACCCCAGTCGTGGCTGTGGGGCTCAACGTAGAGCCCACGCGGATAGGTGCGCGCCAGGGGTTGCACGGGAACGGCAGGATCACTGAGGTCAGGCGGCGCGGCCAGGGCCATGGGGTGCACATCATTCGAGGGAGAGTCGCTATGGTAATCACCACCGCATGACAATCCGAGTGATTTTTGCGGCCGGTAAACCATGTGGGAGCAAGCATGCTCCCACCGGTTCAAACACCGCTAGCCTTTGGCAGACTTGGCACATTCACACCCCGTCGCAGCCGCACACGGCTCACCATGGGCATGGTGCTCGGCACAGCCCTGACAGCAATAGCCTTTGCCGTCCTTCATGACCGCATCAGTTCCCAGCACGCATTTGCAGTGTGGGCAGGCACAGGTTTTATCTGGCATGGTCAGACTCCTTCTTCATGGTCGTCCCGGTGCGGCGGGCGCCGGCACCTTAAGCAGTGACTGCGGCCCGCCGTCGTTGGTTCAAGCCATCAGTCGGTGCGGGTATTGCTGCGGTACATGAACACCAGTGCCAGGGCCAGACAAACCATCGCCACGATCCGGGCACCCGACAGTTCGATGGCCGGGTTGCCCAGCCAGCCAAAATTGTCGATCAGCATGCCCATACCCAATTGCCCGACGATCACCGCGACGGTGGCGACGGCCGTGCCAACCACCGGTACCGCGCCGACCATCACCATCATGTACACCACACCGAACAACGCACCGGTCAGTTGCCATTTCGGCACGTCCAGCAGGCTCACCGCCTGGACGGGTTCAAAGAAGAAAATCATTAACGCGGTGACAATCGCACCCACCGAGAAGGTCACCAGGCTGCCACGCAACACCCCCACCGCCTGGCCCAGGCGACCGTTGATCGCCGCCTGCACGCTCAACACCGCACCCGCGGCAACCACTACGACCAGTAACAGAATCAGATTCATCGCCTTAACCTCGTGCAATCAGAACAAGTGCCACCACAATCAACGCCAGGGCAATCCAGCGTTCGCCATTGACCCGCTTGCGCGCCGCGCCGAACCAGCCGAAATGGTCGATCAGCACACTCTTGCCGACCTGCCCGGACAAAATCGCGATCATGGTCATCGCAATACCGATATGCGGCGTGGCCAGAGTCAGCACCACCACGTAGATCGGCCCCAGGAACCCGCCGATCAACTGCCAGCGCGGCAGTTCGGAGAGCGCCGGGCCCTTTTGCTGGCCACTGAACAACAGCAGCAGATACAGAATCGCCGAGCCCACCCCGAAAATGCTCAGGGTCGCCCACAAATGCCCCACCTGCACACCCAGCGGCCCGAGCAAACCGGCCTCTACCGACAGGCCCATGCCGGCCAGGATCACCAGCGGCAACAACAGCAACCTCAAGCCGTTTTTTTTCGGCGTGGCTTGCGCCACACCCTCGATGGAACTTGCCTGCATACATCACCCGCGCTTCAAGAAAGGAAACATGGCGCGCATTATCCGGTGGCCGTCCTGTGCGATAAATGGGAGCATGCTGACAACACCTTTGCGAAAAACGCACAGCCTGGAGGCATGATGCAAGGCTTGAATGAATTGAGTTTCAAAGCACTGCGCCTGTTCGTGGCGGTGCTGGACCTGGGCAGCTTCTCCGAAGTGGCGCGCCGCGAAGGCCTGGCGCCCTCCTCCATCTCCCGGCAGATACAGTTGATGGAACAGGCCCTCGGACAACAGTTGCTCTACCGTCACACCCGCGCGGTCAGCCCCACCGAAGCCGGTCGTCTGCTCGGGCGGCATGCGCGATTGATGCTGGAACAACTGGAAGCCGCCGGCCAGGCGTTGCAGGAACAGGAAAGCGAGCCCAGCGGCCTGGTGCGCATCAATGCGCCCATGGTGTTCGGCCAGCGTCACCTGTCACCGTGGCTGGGCGAATTGTGCCGACGCTATCCGAAGCTGCAACTGGACATCCAGCAGACCGACACCTACGTCGACCCACTGCAGGACGGTACCGACCTGCTGTTCCGCATCGGCGTGCTCAACGATTCCAGCATGCAGGCCCGCATCTTTGCGCCCCAACGCTTTCGCATCGCCGCCAGCCCCGCCTACCTGGCCCGGCATGGCACCCCGCAGCACCCCGACGAGCTGAGCAACCATCAATGCCTGGCCTACAAAGGCATCACCGGCCAGCAACGCTGGTTCTTCCGCAAGGGCCAGGGCGACTGGACGCCCTACAGCGTCAAGGGCCCGATCACCGGCAACCATGCCGACACCTTGACCCACGCCGCCGAGCAAGGGCTGGGGCTGGTGGTGTTCCCCTCCTGGTTGATCGGCGAAGGCTTGCGCGCAGGCACGTTGCTGGCGGTGCTGACCGACTATGAAGTGGCGACCACCCTGGAGCCACAGCAGATTGCGGCACTGTGGCCGGGTAGCCGGCGCTTGTCGCTGAAGGTGCGGACGGTGATTGATTATTTTGTGGAGTGTTTCGGGGGCGTGCCGTATTGGGATCGGTGAGCTAAGTGGCTCGGGAGAAACATCGCCACGTCGGGAATTCTCTTACAGGAAAAAGTAGTTCCATTCTGTTTTTTCGGGCCAGTATTCTTCCGACCAAGCCTATTACGGCAGACTTGCGCAACATCCTCTTTTAGAGAACTGCCATGAAAGTCACGTATCACAAACCATCGCGATCTGAGCGCGCCGCTACCGCCAGTGGTCTGGCCGTCTTTGATAGCGCACCCGTTTTTGGCTATATTTGGCCAAAATATGGGGGTAACCACATGATCACGGTTCCTTTGGGCGAAGCGAAAAACAATCTGTCAAAACTTGTGGATGAGGCCGCTGCGGGCAAGGTCATCACCATTGCCAAACATGGACGTGCAATGGCACAGCTAGTGCCCATGGGGAAATCCAAGGGACGCAGAATCGGTGCCATGAAAGGCAAGTTCATCATTCCCGAAGACTTCGACGCACCTTTGCCTGACGATCTGCTGGATGCCTTCGAAGGCAAGCCTGCATGAGAGTGCTGTTGGACACCCACATTCTGCTTTGGACCCTGATGGAAGATCCCAGGCTATCCAGCAAAGCCAGGAAGTTGATAGAGAATGCGGCGGAGGTTTACATCAGCGCTGCGACATTCTGGGAGATGGCAATCAAGGTCGGCCTGGGGAAACTCGCTGTCGATCTGGATGAAATCCGTGAGTACTGCCTGGAAAGCGGATTTGTCGAACTGCCCGTCACCTCGGAACACGCCATCGCGGTCAAGGATCTCGAGCACCATCACAAGGACCCTTTTGATCGGCTCATCGTTGCCACAGCCATGAGCGAACCCATGAGGCTGTTGACGGCCGATCCACACATCGCCCAATACACATCCTTGGCAATTCTGGTCTGACCCATCTTGATGGCTGCACAGCCTCAACCAAACACCCACTGCCCAATCAACCAGGCATTCGCCCCGCTGATCAGCGCAAACAGAAACCACGCCAACAAGCGCGTCGGCAGCCGATTCACGAATGGCCCCATCAGCTGTTTATCACCGGTCATGCGGATCAACGGATACAGCGCAAACGGCAACTGCAGGCTGAGCACCACCTGGCTGAGGATCAGCAGCTTGCCGATGGCATCGTCGCCCATCAGCCACACCCCCAGAAACGCCGGAATCAGCGCCAGCCCACGGGTGATCAGGCGGCGTTGCCAGCAGGGAATACGCAGGTTGAGGTAGCCCTCCATGATCACCTGCCCGGCGATGGTGCCGGTAAAGGTGGAGCTTTGCCCGGAGGCCAACAGCGCAATGCCGAACAGGATGCTGGCGAAGGCACCGCCCACCAGCGGGTCAAGCAGGTGGTAGGCGTCCTGGATCTCGACCACTTCAGTGTGGCCGGTCTTGTGGAAAGCGGCGGCGGCAAGAATCAGGATCGCCGCGTTGACCAGCAGCGCCAGGGCCAATGAACCGATGGTGTCGATGCGCGCCAGCTTGACCGCGTCCAGTTTGCTGGCGAGGTCCTTGCCGATCAGGCGGGTTTGCACGATGGAGCTGTGCAGGTAGAGGTTATGGGGCATCACCGTGGCCCCGAGGATACCGATGGCCAGGTAGAGCGGCGCGGCGTCGCTGATCACGGAAAGTGACGGAGTGAAACCACTGAACACGTCCGGCCAGTAAGGTTTGATCAGCACCAGCTCGATGAAGAAACACACACCGATGGTCGCCACCAGCGCCAGCATGATCGCCTCCAGGCGCCGGAAACCACGATTCTGCAGGGCCAGGACCAACAGCGTGTCAAAGGCGGTGATCACAATGCCAGTGGTCAGCGATACCCCCAGCAGCAAGTGAAATGCCAGGGCACAGCCCAGTACTTCGGCAAGGTCGGTGGCGATGATGGAGATTTCCGCCAACACCCACTGGGTGCGTGCAGAACGCGTGCTGTAACGCTCTCGGCACAGCTGCGCCAGGTCTTTGCCGGTGGCGATGCCCAGGCGCGAGCACAGGCACTGCACCGCCATCCCTGCCAGGCTGGCCAGCAACACCACGAACAACAGGCTGTAACCGTAGCGCGAGCCGGCCTCGATGGCCGTGGCCCAATTGCCCGGGTCCATATAGCCGATGGAGACCAGCAGGCCAGGGCCGGCGAACATCAGCATGCGTTTGAAGAACGAGGCCTTGGGGTCCACGGCGACGGAGCCGGCCACTTCCGGCGGGCAGAACGGGGCGGTAGCAATTTTCGGCAGGCTGAATTTCACGCGGTATCCCAGGCACACACAAGACAAGGGTGCAGCTTATCAGTCAGACGCGACCGTGCGCATCACCGTTTCCCTTGGCAGGTCGAACGCCTCCACCACCTGCACCACCAGGTCCATCTCCTGGTTCAGCGCTTCACGCTCCATGCGCTGGCGGATAACGCCGATCACCAGCACGGCCAACGTGGTGATCGAATACGCCGGGCCGGAAAATGCTCGCACGCCGCTCACCACCAGCATCGCCGCCGCCAACGCCTGGCCCACCACCGGGATTGCCGTGGCCGCGCCACGGCGCAGGATAAAACCGGTGAGCCCGGCCAACGCCGTGCCGCTCAACGCGGTGGTGGCCGACCGGCCTACGTTAAAACGGCTGAACAAGCCCTGCTCCTTTTGCGCGGCAGCCTTGAGTTCTGCGTCGAACACCTGTCGGTCCGTGTTGCTGAGTTTGTCCTTGTACTGTTCGATGAGTTTCTCGGCGACCCGGGTTTCGAGATCGGCCAGCGCGACCGTGTCCAGCGGTTCATCGAACTTGATCCCCAGCCGCTGCGATACATCTTCGGCGATCTGGCGGTAACCCACGCCATGCCCACGGGCCAGGTTCATGAAGGTATCGCCACCCATGCGTTGCAGTTCAATCGCCAACTTGAGCGGCTCGCGCACCGTGGCGTCGATTGAGGCGCTACGCTTTTGCACCATCAATTCGGCAAGAAACTTCAACTCTTCCGGGCGGGCCTGTACCAAGGCAGGAAACAGATCAACATCCTCCTCGGCAAAACGCACTTCAGCACTGCGCTGGTCGGAGCGGATCATGCCGCGTCGTTCATGCAGCAGGTCGGTGTACTGCACCACCGTCTGCAATTGCGGCCAGTAGGCGGCGTGATCGAAAGTCGCCAGGTGCACGTTGGTGACCTTGGCCTTGAGCGCCGGCGTCACCGGGATCGCATAACGGCCAATACAGCGTTCAGTGTCCGGCTTTATGGCCAAGGCCCAGTCCTTGCTGGAGTGACAGTTGATGACCCGCCCCTTGAGCGGCGCCGACACCACATCCCACGGGCTCGACGTGCAAATTGCGCCGCCCATCAACAACAGGTTGTCCAAAGGCAGCTCACGGGCGGTTTCCGGGCTGGCCAGCAAGCTCTTGACCAGGATCCGCGCGCCGAGGGAGTGCCCGATCAGATTGATACGCCGCACGTCCATGGACTCACTGTGCAGGTAGTTGGCCAGTTCCGGCAGCAGGCTGTTGGCGACTTCGTCCACCCGCGCCTCGACGCTTTTGTAGTGATCGAGAAAATAGGCAATCGCCTTGCCCACCCCAACGGTCGCCGCGCCCAGGCTGCCGCCGCCCAGCATTGCACCGATCACCTCCTTGAAAGGCGCAAACAGGTTTTCCAGGAAATGCCCCGCCGGCCAGAACAGCATCAGGTTGGTCGAACCTTCGATACTCGCCAACTGCTCCTTGAAACTGCCCAGTTGTTGCCGGTTGAAGAACGCCGAATAACCGTGAACATAGAGATTGAGCACGTCGCCCTGAGGCTCGCCGCACAGTACGAAGGTGGGCTTGCGGGTGCGGTGCATTTCATCCCACTGGTGCTGCATGGGGCAGTGACTCCTGGCGACAAGGGACGGCGATAGTAACAAAGGGCGAGGCTCATCGCCGTACCGCTGGGGAAAAGGCACCCGGTTGGCCCCCTCCTCCTTTCAGAATAGGGACGCGGCCTTGGACTTGGCCAGGTAACGTGCAGGTGAGTCGCCCAGGTTGCGACGAAATACCGAGGTGAACGCGCTGGAACTGCTGAACCCCAATTCGAACGCCACATCGGTGATGGACGAACCATGGCTGAGCCGCGCCGTGGCTTCCAGCAGGCACACTTGCTGACGCCATGAAACAAAAGTCATGCCGGTGTACTCACGGAAGTTACGGGTAAAGGTGCGCCGGCTCATGCTCGACCAGTCGGCCATCTCGCCGATGGAGACTTTCTGCGTGGGCGCCTCCAGGAAGCGCTGGCAGGATCGGGCCAGGCGCGACTCGGACGGCAGCGGCGCACTCAGCGGCAATTCGGGCATGGCGCCGATTTCATCGATCAACAGGGTCAGTACGCAGCAATCGCGCACGCTGGGCGAGGCGCAAGGCCCGATCGCCAGCGCCGCCTCCAGCAGGTGCCGCAGCAACGGCGACACGCCAAACACCTGGCAGTAGTCCTGCAACCCGGCGCGCCGCGCCGCATCGTCATCCAGATAGGTGTTGAGCATCACCACGTCGCCGCGCATGTGCATCTCATGCGCCACCCCGCCCGGCACCCAGATCGCCCGCTGTGGCGGCACCACCCAATTGCCCAGCTCCGTGAACATCTTCAACGCGCCGGTGGACGCGTAGGCGAACTGCCCGCGCCGGTGGGTGTGGCGTGGGAACACCGTGCCGGACGGGTACTCGCGCAGCGTCACCACCGCAGCAGAGCTATCGAGTTCGTAAGGGGATAAGGTGAAGGTCGGTGACATGGCCCGATTTTGTCAAAGTATGACCTGACATAGCAAGCGGGCCAATCATCTACCACCTAGAATCGCCGCGTCCCAAGTTGGGTTCGTTCGAAGGGGTATCCGGAAATGGAAATCACCGAGCTGTGCCTGATGCAAAAACGGTTCGCCTTGAACTGACTTCCCGTCGGCACATCGCGATTGCGCTGTGTCGCCTGACCCAAGGAGGGTCCATGCTGAAAAAACATTTGTCACTCGCCGTGCTCGTCACCCTGGTCTGGGGGGTCAACTTCCCCATCACCAAGCTGGGCCTGCGCGCCATCGACCCGTTTGTGCTCACCGGTATCCGCTTCGCTCTCGCTGCCTTGCCACTGGTGTTCTTTATCAAGCGCCCGGCCGTCAAGTTCAGCTATGTGGCCGCCTACGGTTTTATCTTCGGGCTGGGCATGTGGGGCGTGATCAACTACGGCATCCAGGTGGGTGTGAGCCCGGGTATTGCTTCACTGATCATTCAACTCAGCGTGTTCTTCACCATGGGCTGGGGCTTTGTGCTGTTCAAGGAGAAAATCCGTGGCGCGCAGATGATCGGCGCCGTGCTGGCCTTGATCGGCCTGGCAGGGATCATCTCCACCCAGGAAGGCAACCATGCAGTGCTGGGCGTCATGCTGATCGTCCTCAGTGCGGTGGCCTGGAGCATAGGCAACGTGATCATCAAGAAGTCCGGGGTCAAGGAGATCTTCTCGTTCATGGTCTGGGCCAGCCTGATCCCGCCGATCCCGCTGTTCCTCACCGCCTGGCTGCTGCACGGCAGCGCCGCGTTCGAAGGCTTGCAAGCCAGCCTCGACCTGACGGCGATGCTGTCGATCCTGTTCCAGGTTTACCTGGCGACGCACTTTGCCTACTGGGGCTGGAACTCGCTGCTCAAGCTGTACCCGGTGTCCACCGTGGCGCCGCTGTCGTTGCTGATTCCGGTGTTTGGCATCACCAGTTCGATGCTGATTCTTGATGAGCGCATTTCCACGCCAAACCTGATTTCGATCGGGATCATCATTGTCGGTTTGGCAGTGGGTTTGTACCGCAAGCCAGTCAATCTGGCGCCAGCGAATCCGCAGCCCATTGTCCACATGGATGGATAGTCTTGGCATAAATTCGGCATTTTGTTCGCGTATTGAGTGCTTTAGCCTGGGTCCGGTCTTGCACTGAACCAAAGGAAATACCATGAGCACGCCCGAATTTTTTGTCACTCCTGGCTACGGCGATTACATGCGCGAACACCTGCATTACTCGCAGGCGGTGAAAGTCGGCAATCGCGTGGAAACCTCAGGACAAGGGGGCTGGGACGATGAATTCCAGATCCCCGCCGACCTGGCCGACGAGATCACCCAGGCGTTCCACAACCTGGAACGCACGCTCGCTACTGCCGGCGCCAGTTGGGAACACGTGATTCACGTCAACTCCTACCACGTCGGCGGTTTCCCGCCTGAAGTCAACGACACGATGGTCAAGCACTACCGCCAGTACATGCCGCACCATGCGCCAATCTGGACGCAAGTCGGCGTCGAGGCCTTGGGCCTGCCGACCATGCGCGTGGAGATCCGAGTGACCGCGATTATTCCCTGACCCCGAACCTACGAATCACCCATTCGACAAACACCTTGAGCCGTGCGCTCTGGTGGCGATTGGGTGGATAGAGGATGTGCAGCGGCGTGGCCGGACGCGACCACTGCGGCAGGACACTGACCAATTGGCCGTTGTCCACGTAATACTGCACGATGGCTTTGAAATGCTGCCCGACGCCCAAGCCGGCGAGCAGCATTTCCTTGAGGCCATTGCCTTCATTGGTGGAATAGGCGCAATCGCTCACTTCGATGCGCCTGTCACCCTGTTCGAAAATCAGTGGCTGCGCTTTACCTGATCCGGCAAAAAAATAGCCGGCCTTGAGGTGGTTGTGCGCCAGGTCCTCCGGAGAAACCGGCACACCTCGGCGCGCCAGGTAGTCGGGCGCGGCGCAAGTCAGATAATCCAGGTCGGCCACCTTGCGCCCGATCATCGCCATGTCATCGAGTTGACCGGCGCGGATCACACAATCCACGCCCTCCCCCACGATATTCACCGCGCGATCACTGATGCCCAAGGCGACCGTGATGTCGGGATACTCGCGATGAAAATCCACCAGCGCAGGAATCAGCAGGCAATTGGCAAACGACGCCGGTGCATCCACCCGCAAATGCCCGCCGGGCTTGAGGACTTGCCCGCGGATGGCGCTGTCCAGTTCATCCAGCTCCGCCACCAAACGCCGGGCATGCTGGTAATACTCCAGCCCGTCGGACGTGGGCGCCAGGGCGCGGGTGGTGCGATGCATCAACTGGATGCCCAGGTGTTTCTCAAGATCCGTGATGAGCTTGCTGACGGTGGAACGTGGCAGCGCCAACTGGTCGGACGCACGGCTGAACGAGCCGGTTTCGACGACGCGAACAAAGGCACGCATGGCGAGAAGTTGGTTCACGAGGCTGACCCTTTGAATAACTGCAACCGCTTTCAGTAAGCGAAATTGTCGATCTTGACCTGGCCATCGGGGAAGGTTGCGATGATTTCCAACTCGCCCCCCATCGCACGGATGTAGTCGCGCAGCGTGCTGATGTACATGTCTGTACGTCGCTCCATCTTGGAGACGGCCGCCTGGTTGATGTTCAACGCCTTGGCCAGGCTCTGCTGGCTCAACTGCTGGGCTTTACGCAGCTCATGCAGCGGCATTTCCTGCAGGTGTTGCTGGAACAACTGCTTGGCTTCGGCTCGGTCTTGCGGCGTCATGCCCGCTTGAAGTTCAGCGAATTTCTTAGCCATAGGAGCCCTCTCACACAAAAATTCAACACCGAAAATTATTCCACCAAGGGAATACATATTCAACCTGCCTTTAAGTGTCATCCCCCTGCCTCTACTTACTCCCCTCAAAAATACAATTTTCGACCTGTAAAAAGCGCTCTAATACCCGTCTGTTGATTGGCTTTAAAGATCCTGGAGTTCGTAATGCCCCATGAAGGCAACCTGTTACAAGCAGCCGTGGTGTTCCTGCTCGCCGCCGTGCTGACCGTGCCCCTGGCCAAACGCCTGCAACTGGGCGCGGTGCTGGGCTATCTGTTCGCCGGTGTGATCATCGGCCCCTCGGTGCTCGGCCTGATCGGCAACCCGCAAAGCGTCGCGCAGTTTTCCGAGTTGGGGGTGGTGTTGCTGCTGTTCATCATCGGCCTGGAACTGTCCCCCAAGCGTCTGTGGGTGATGCGCAAGGCGGTGTTTGGCGTCGGCCTGGCGCAGGTGTTGCTGACAGGGCTGGTGATGGGCGTGGTGGCGTTGTGCCTGTTTGGCCAGTCGTGGAACAGCGCCATCGTGCTGGGCCTGGGCCTGGCGCTGTCGTCCACCGCCTTCGGCCTGCAAAGCCTGGCCGAGCGCAAGGAGCTGAACCAGCCCCACGGTCGCCTGGCCTTTGCCATCCTGCTGTTCCAGGACATCGCCGCGATCCCGCTGATCGCCATGGTGCCGCTGCTGGCCGGCAGCGATCATCCGACCACTGAAGCCCAGGGCCTGCAACACGTGCTGCAGATCCTCGGCAGCATTGCCGTGGTGATCATCGGCGGACGCTACCTGTTGCGACCGGTGTTTCGCATCGTGGCCAAGACCGGCCTGCGTGAAGTGTCCACCGCCACCGCGCTGCTGGTGGTGATTGGCACGGCGTGGTTGATGGAGTTGGTGGGCGTGTCCATGGCCCTCGGCGCCTTCCTCGCCGGCCTGCTGCTGGCGGACTCGGAGTACCGCCATGAACTGGAATCGCAGATCGAGCCATTCAAGGGCCTGCTGCTGGGGCTGTTCTTCATTAGCGTGGGCATGGGCGCCAACCTCAGCCTGTTGCTCAGCTCGCCGCTGGTGGTGATTGGCCTGACGCTGCTGTTGATAGGCCTGAAATTGCCGCTGCTGTATGCCGTGGGCCGCATGGTGGGTGACCTCAATCGCGAAAGCGCCTTGCGCCTGGGCGTGGTGCTGGCGGCCGGGGGTGAATTTGCCTTCGTGGTGTTCAAGATCGGCCGCGACCAGGGCCTGTTCGAACCACACCTCTACGACGTGCTGGTGCTGACCATCACCCTGTCCATGGCGGTGACGCCGCTGTTGCTGCTGGTGTGCCCGAAGCTGTTCAAGCCCAAGGTCAAGCCGGTGGAAGTGCCCGAGGAATACCGCACCATCGAAAGCGATGCGCCGCGCGTGGTGATCGCCGGCATGGGCCGTATGGGCCAGATCGTGGCGCGGATCCTGCGTGCACAGAACATCTCGTTCATCGCCCTGGACACCTCGGTGGAAACCATTGAGCTGACCCGCAGCTTCGGCGGCATGCCGGTGTTCTACGGCGACCCGCAACGCCCCGAGATCCTGCACGCGGCCAAGGTCGACCAGGCGGAATTCTTCGTGATCGCCATGGACGACCCGGAGATCAACATCAAGACCGCCGAGCTGGTGCGCAACCTCTACCCGCACATGCAGATCATCGCCCGTGCACGTAACCGCCAGCACGTGCACCGCCTGGTGGACCTGGACGCCTCGCCGGTGCGCGAGACCTTCTATTCCAGCCTGGAAATGAGCCGACGTACCCTGGTAGGCCTCGGCTTGAGCCAGGCCCAGGCCGATGCGCGCATCACGCGCTTCAAGAACCACGACCTGCAAGTGCTGGCCGCACAACACGCAGTGTACGACGACGCGGCCAAGGTGATGCAAACCGCCCAGGAAGCACGGGCAGAACTGGCGCGGCTGTTTGAGATGGATCGCCTGGAGGAAGAGTCCGACAAGGTGTGAGGCTGCCGATGAACGATATTGCGATTTTTCTGACAGAATACGCCGCAATCTCGTTCATCCCTGGAGCGCTTCATGGCCACTTTCACCAAGACCGCCGTCCTGCTGGCCCTCGCGCTGACCGCCGGCAGCGTATTCGCCGCGTCCAAGCCGACCACGCAAACCATCTCCACCCTGGGCGGCAAGTTCACCTTCAATCTGCCCAAGGCCTACGCCGCCGACACCCTGCCGGCCGGCAAGGCCGAGGATGGCACCGCCGACACCCAAGGCACGATGTACGCCAACCAGACCACTAAAAGTGTGGTGATCGTCGCCGAAACCGTGCGTAACGATGGGGTGACCATTGGGGATAACGACGCGAAATTCCTGGACGGCGCCGTGGCCGGTTTCGTCAAGGACCAGAGCGCCGCCCTGCCGGACTTCAAGAAACAAAGCGAAAAGAAACTGACCTTCAAAGGCCTCGGCCTGCGCCAGGTGGACAGCACCGCCACTCAAGGCGGCGGCAAAACGCTGAACTCCACGTTCCTCGGTGGTTCGGGCAATCACCTGCTGGTGATCCAGGCGATTTCGCGGGCGGATGATGCCAAGGGGCATGCGGCGTTGGTGAAGCAGATTACCGGCGGCAAATAACCGTCTTCCGATCCACATGTGGGAGGGGGCTTGCTCCCTCCCACAATGTTTGACCGCGTTTAATTCAGGCTCTTTTCCAGCCAGGCTTTCAGGTCCTGCACTTGCGCTTCACTGATGGTATGCGGCATGCCCGGATACCCGTGGAACTCTGGCTTCAACCCCAGTCCCGTCAACACCTCATTCGCCCGAGTGGCCGACGCATAAGGCAGCGCCTGGTCCAAGGTGCCGTGGCCAATGAAAATCGCCAGCTTGTCCAGTGACGCATCCGGCTTCAGCTCAGCCTTGAGCACCGGCAGCACGCTGCCACTCAAGGCCGCAATCCCACGCAGCAGATCCGGGCGGCGTAACCCGACCTCGTACGCCATGATCGCGCCCTGACTGAAGCCCACCAGGAACACCCGATCCGGCTGAGTGTGGTACTTGGCGGTGGCTTTACCGACAAACTCTTCGATCAACCGGGCGCTGCGTTGCAGGTCGGCGGTCTCGCCATCGTAATCGCCATCACCGGGCTTCCTGGCAAACCAGCGATAGCCATGCGGGTCCACCGGCATCGGCGCACGGGCCGACAGGTAAGTCCAGGTCGACGGCAGCGCGTCCTTGATGCCGAACAAATCCTCTTCGTCACTGCCGAAACCGTGCAGGAAAATCACCAGCGGCTGGTTGCGCGCATCGCCCTGGGTCTGCTCCAGGTACGACAGCGGCAAGTCGGTGTGCAATGTGTCGTCGGCATGAGCGACGCCGACCACCAGGGTCAGTGCCAGGGCAAACAGTTTGAGCATGGGACGTGACCTCAGGGTTTGCGCAGCAGATAAGTGTCCATGATCCAGCCATTTTCCAGGCGCGCCGCCTTGCGCACGCGTTCGATTTCTTCTGCCACTTCACTGACCTTGCCGCTGATAAGGATCTCATCCGGCGTGCCCAGGTAGGCGCCCCAGTAGATGTCCAGGCCCTGATCGGCCACGGTGCGGTAGGAATCTTCCGCATCGAGCATCACCACCAGGGTGTCCGCATCACTCGCCTGCCCCGCCGCCAGACGGCGCCCGGTGGTGATCTCGACCGACTTGCCGATGCGGTTCAGCGCCACTTTATGCTGTGCGGCCAGAGCCTGCACGCTGGTGATACCGGGGATCACCTCGAACTCGAAGGTGCAGCGGCCACTGGCCAGAATCGCCTGCAAAATGCGGATGGTGCTGTCGTACAACGCCGGGTCGCCCCACGCCAGGAAAGCACCTACTTCACCGTCAGCCATTTCTTCGTTGATCATGCGTTCGAAGGTCTGCTGCTTGTCGCGGTTCAGGTCCTGCACGGCGGTGGTGTAGTCGATATCGCCGCGCACACGCTCGGGGCACTCGGCCTCCACAAAGCGATAGCCGGGCTCGGTGATGTAGGTCTCGCAGATCTCGCGGCGCAGGTCGATCAACTTGTCTTTGCTCTGGCCCTTGTCCATCAGGAAAAACACGTCGGTGCGGTTGAGCGCCTTCACGGCCTGCATCGTGATGTAGTCAGGGTTGCCGGCGCCAATGCCGATGATCAGGATGCGTTTCATGGGTTGCTCTCAGTGCGGGGCGTGGATTTTGCCATGTTCCGGTGCTCAGGCGTGAGTTTCCAGGCGCAGGCGCCAGACGTTGTTGAAGCGTAGTTCGGTGGCGGACAACGGTTCGACGTCGATGCGGTAGAACATCGACAGCGGAAACTCCATCACCTGCAACAGCGCGGCGCGGATCACAAAGGGGTGGGTGATGGCGACAATATGGCCGGGTTGGGTTTCGAGGGTTTTCAGCCACTGCGCTACGCGTGCACACACGTCATCGACTGACTCTCCACCCTGGGGCGCGAAGGTGCTGTCGGTGAGCCAGGTATTCAACTCATCACTACTGAGCTGGTTGATGGCCTGGCCTTTCCACTGGCCGAAATCAGCATCGCGCAGGGCGTCTTCGATCACGGCGTCATTGCCGAACAAGCCAGCCGTCTGCCGAGTACGCAGCTCCGGGGCGCAGACTAAACGCGGTGTTTTCCTGTAACGCCCGGCGAGGGAGCCTGCCGCGTCCTGCCAATCCATCGCCACCGGCTCGTCATCGCAGAAACGCCCCTGTTTCTGCAGGGGCGTGAGGGCATGGCAAATGAGTGTCAGGCGTGTGGCTTGCATCGCAGCGTGCTTAGACCCAGGGAATGAGGCCACCAAGACTGGCGCAGTTATCCCAGCCGCGCAACGCCTTGTGCCAGATAGAGCACTTGGTAACCCGTCCCTGGGTGCTCTGCGTCCAGTGCCTTGGCCGACAAGGTGACGCGCACCAGCCGCCACGCTTGCACATCCAGCGCCAGGAACACCGCAAAGGTCTGCGCGCTGTCGGCCAACTGCTGATTGCGCCGTTTCCCCTCGGCCAAGGTCGCCGCCCTGTCCGCGCCCGGCTCCAGTGGCCATTCCTCGCGGTACAAACTCACTGCGCCCTGCGCCGGGCCACGTTGTACATCCAGCGGCAACCAGCTCTCGATATGCGGGCGACCAAAGCTGTCGAGCACCTTCTGGAAGCGCTCGCCCAATAAAAAGTCAGCGGCCTGCAACGGGTCGGCCCACAGGTACACCGACGAATACACCTTGCCCCCGTGCTCCCGGGCGATAAACGCCTTGAACAACAACCCCTCGGCGTCATCCCACAGCGGCCCCAATTGCGCGGCGCGCCGGTGAATCACGCCCATGTCGTAGTCAGCTGGCAAGCGGTGAGAATACTGTTTGGCAAACATGCGAGAACTCCTGTGCAAGATGAGCATTCAGCTTGCGCAGCGGCGATGATTTCAACAAGATATCATCCGATATATGTGCGATAAGGATTGAATATGACTGACGCCCTCAGACCGTTGGATATCGATACCGTCCAGGCCTTCGTGCTGGTGGCCGATTTCGCCAGTTTCACCCGCGCCGCCGAAGCCCTCGACACTTCCCAGGCTGCCATCAGCCTCAAGCTCAAACGCCTAGAAGAGCGCCTCGGCTACCGCCTGCTCGAGCGCACGCCTCGCCATGTACGGCTATCGCCCCAAGGCGAACAGTTCATCATCGCCGCCCGCGCCCTGCTCAATGCCCATGAACGCGCCTTGGGCGACATGGCAGCTCACACGCCCCGGCGCCTGGTCATTGGCATCAGCGACCACGTGGCCGGCCCCGACCTGCCGGCCTGGCTCAGCCGCCTGGCCGCCTACGACCCGTTGGTGATCCTCGAAGTGCGCATCGCCTCCTCCCGCGACCTGGTTACCGCCTTTGATCGCAACGAGTTGGACGCCGTGATCGTACGCAACGAAGGCGACCGCCAGGACGGTGAAGTGCTGGCGGTGGAACGCTTCGGCTGGTTCGCCGCCCCCACCTGGCAACACGCGCCAGGTACGCCCCTGCGCATGGCGACCATGGCTGCACCCTGCGGCGTGCGCCACCTGGCGACCCGCGCACTGGACGCTGCGCGCATCGACTGGACCGAAGTCTTCGTGGGCGGCGGCGTCATGGCCGTCGGTGCCGCCGTCAGCGCCGGATTGGGCGTCGCCGCCCTCGCCCGCCGCGTGGCGCCGTCTGGCGCGGTAGATGTGAGCGAGCAATACGACCTGCCACCGTTGCCGGTGAGTGAGGTGGTGCTTTACAGCCGCATCACCGATGTGCGCTCACGGGAGACACTGCGTGCCTTGAGCGCGACCTTTCGCGGCGTGCTGCAACACTGAAATAACTGTTTTTTGTGGCGAGCGGGCTTGCCCCGCTCGCCACAGGGGATTTGCTGGCCTAAGAGAAATCTGTCAATCAAACCACTCCCGCCGCCCCTCAAACGTTCCGACGATCAGTTCCACAATCATCCGCACCGCCTCCTCATCCCGCACCTGCGCATTCACCGCCAACCACACTTGCCGCTGCATGCTCTCGGCCAATAACCCCGGCAACGCCACCAACCCCCGGTCAAAACTGCTCATGTAATGCGGCAGCAACCCAATGCACGCGCCACAACGGATCATCTCCAGCATCAGCGAATACGCCTGTACCTGCACCACCGCCGCCAGGCGCTGCTGCACCACCTGGTTCCACGCCTGTAAAGCCTCCACCTGCGCATCCGGCTGCCACTGCACCAGCATGTAATCATCAAGGTCCTCCACACTGTCCGGCCGCGTGGTCAACCGCGAGTAACGCTTGGCGATATGCGGCAAGTACTGCAAGCGCGCGAGGGCCCTTGGCGGCTCAGTGGCAAAACTCGGACCCGGCAGCGGACTGTCGGTGTTCGACAGCCACAGCACCACGTCCACATCCACCGCCTGCAACGACAGCTGGCTGTCGATGGAAATGATCTCCAGGCGCACGCTGGCATTACGGCGCAGCAAGGCGATCAGGTCACGACCGAGAATGTCATGCAGGATCGGCTCGGCCACCGCCAGGCGAATCAATGGCTGCT
The DNA here is from genome assembly GCF_900103345.1 of Pseudomonas azotoformans. Lineage (NCBI taxonomy): Bacteria > Pseudomonadati > Pseudomonadota > Gammaproteobacteria > Pseudomonadales > Pseudomonadaceae > Pseudomonas > Pseudomonas azotoformans. Next base: position 634,785 of record NZ_LT629702.1, on the reverse strand, counting down.
CCGTCACCGGCAGGCGTCGTTCATGGGCCAGGGCAATCAATTGCGCCTGCAACTGCTGACCGTCACGGCTGAGCACCAAACCATTGCCCTGATAACTGAACAGCGAATGCCGCAGGTGTTCTTCAAGCTGCGCCAATCGCTTGCGCAACAGCGTCGCCTTGATATTCAAACTGCGCGCCGCCTGCATGAAACAACCGCAGCGCGCACTCACCAGAAAGTAGCGCGCCACTTCCGGGTCGATCTCGTGGGCCAGGGTCAGCCAACTGCTGCGGCCCTCGGTTGGCACGCGATAAACGGAGGGCCCCTGGGGGGCAGACGGTTCTAGAAATGCCATGGGAGACTCCCTGTCTTGTTGGTCTGTGCATCCAATGCGGGTTGACGCGTGTTACTCCAGCACTTTGTTCAGCTCGGCGCCGTCGATACTCAGGGTGGCGGTATTGAGCATGCCTTCGAGGTAAGCCTTGGCGATCTGCTCCTGGCGCTGGGCACGCAAGGCTTGGGTGAGGCGTTCACGCAGTTCGTCGAGGGTCGCGGTGCGCGCCGGTTGCTGGCCGGTGAGTTTGAGCACATGAAACCCCGCCGCGCTCTGCACCACGTCCGACACGGCACCGACCTTGAGGCGCGACACTGCACTGCGCACTTCCGGCACCAGTTGCTGCAACGGCTGCATGCCCGAGTCGCCACCGCGTGCCGCAGAGTCGGTGTCCTGGGAGAACTGCGTAGCCAGGGCGGCGAACTCATTCGGTGCCGCCTGGGCGCGACGGCTCAGCTCCTGGGCCTGGCGGCGCACACTGTCGACGGCTTGCGGGTCATTCACTGCAAGGAAAATCTGGCTCACTCGGTACAACGGCGGCGTCACCCACTGCGACTTGCCGCTGTCGTAGGCCTGCTGCAATTCGGCGGCGCTGGGGTAATCGGCCGGCACCTGGCTGACCGACAACATGTAGTCGCGAAATACAATCTGCTCGGCGGCGGCGCGGGTTTGCTGCTCCACGTCCGGGCGCTGGCGCCAGCCCTGGGCGTCGGCCTGTTCGAGCACGGCCTTTTGCGCCAGGCGTGAACGAATCCAGGTTTCCAGCGCACCACGGTTGCCGCGCAATTGCTCGCGGGACTCGGCAGGCAGGCTGGCCAGCACGGTTTTCAGTTCCGTCAGGTCGATCTGCTGGTTGCCCAAGCGGGCCACCGCCGGTCCGACCGGTACAGGGTTAGTCACCGGCGCCGGTTGCTGCGCCGCCACCGGGTCGCTGCCCGGTCGCAGGCTCAAGCCCACCGCCACCACCAGCAAGGCCAGCGCGCCCGCGCCGACCATCAGGGTTGGCTTTTTCACAATACCGGCGCCTCGGCTTCCGCCTGCAACTGCGCGGCCTGCTGGCTGTACTCACGCAGGTAGACGATAAACTCCTGCAACAGGCGGTCCCACAACTCCAACTGGCTGCGCAAGTGCGTAGCGCCGACACCGGCCACCACCACGTCCATTTCCATCAGCAGGAATTCGCCCTGCACCGACAACCGCGCAAAGCGACGCGAGGCGTTCCACACCTGAGCCAGGCCTTCGGGCAGCTCGCCCTGGATACGCAGTGCGCAGCTGTAGGTGAAATCCACATAGCCGCCCTGCTCCGCCGCCGGGTTACCGAAGCGCACGGCAAAGCCGATGCCCTGGCTGGCGCTGAGCAATTGCACGATGCCGTTTTGCTCAGTCTGGTTGACCCGGTAGCCGGCTTCCTGCAACAGCTCGGTGAGGCTCTGGGTGGTGACGCTGGTGATCAATTCGCTCATGGAGATCTCTTCCCTGTCTATCAATGATTGGCGGTTGCCTGGGGCGCATCGAAACGGCTCTTGTACAAATCGTCGCCAAAACCCTGGGCCAGTTCCTCGAACTTGACCCGGGCGCTGCTGGCGAACGGCTGGCGGATACTCATCACCTCAGCCACGTCGATCTTTTCGTAGGCCGCGAGTAATTGCTGGGCCACGCCGTACATCTGTTGATTCTTGACTGAACATTGCTGCACTTGTGTGTCACGTTCGCTCAGTTGGGCCTGCAAGCGCGCACGCTCGGCCTCTTTGCCCTTGGCCAGCACCAGCAGTTCGTCATAGGCCTTCTTGAACTTGCCGATCTGCTCGTTGCTGGCCGCCACCTGGGCCTGCGCCTGGCTGTGCAGGCTCTGTTGCTGGCCGGCCATCTGCTCGGCCACGCCACGGGCCTTGTCCAGCTCGGCCGTCAGTTGCTTGATTTGCGCCTGGGCCTGCTTGGCCTGGTTTTCCGCAGCCAGGCGCGCAGCGCTGGCCTGGGCCTGCTCGCTTTGCAGGGCCTGCAATTGCTGGGTGGTGCTGCGCAGTTGCGTACGCAAGCGTTCCTCCATGCCTTCAGCCGACGCGCCGGTGGCGACCAGCAGCAGTAACAACCCGCAGATTCGCGTGTTCATGTGGCATCTCCCTGCGCATCAAAAGCGCGTGTTGAGTTCCAGTTGCATCACATCGACTTCGAACGGCGCGCCATACACTTCGGACGCGCTCAACCAACGCGCACTGGCGTAGATGTTCTTTTCGATGCCGTAGTTGGCGCCGATGAAGTAGCCCTTGGCGTTGGTGCCGCCCAAGTGGAACGAGGAATCGTTGAAGCCGTCGGGCAAGGCGTCGGGCTGGATGTACTTGTAGCCGGCCAGCACGTTCCAGTCGCCGCGCTTGCGCATCTCCAGCGCGCTGCCGAGGGTGAACGAGACCATCAGCGCATTGCCGCCACTTTCAAACTGGCCCTTGCTGTTGATGTTGTTGACGATCTCGCCCTCGCTGCGCTTGAGCATTTCGCCCTTGTCGTAGGCCAGGTTGTGGATGAAGTTGGCCTGGGAACGCAGTTTGAAATCGCTGGGCAACTCGCTGTCCAAGACCAGGTTGAGGTCCAGCACATTGAACTTGGACGCCAGGCCTACGAATTGCGGGTCCGGCGTTTTCGCCGGGTCGGCCGGGTTGGTGGTGTTGTTGCGCAGGTTGAACACCGTGTTGCCTTTTTGCATGAACGCCACCCGCGTGCCGTCGGTGTCGCAACCCGCAGCGCCGGCCCAGGGTGAGCAAGGGCTGGAGCGCTCGCCTTCGATGTCCTGGAATTGGTAATAGGCCGCGGCCAGCTTGAGGCGGTTGTCACGATTGATCTTCCAGTCCGCGCCAATCTGCCCGCCAAACAGCCACTTGGTCTCGCTGTCTTCCTTGTCGATGCCATTGGCGCTGGCGGTGTCGGAGGTGTATTCGATCGGGAAGGCGCCAAGCGTCCCGAACAAGCCCCATTCACTGTTGAGCGAATGGTTGAAGATGGCGGCCACGCCGTCGAAGTTGAGATCGTTGGAATACATCATGTCGGTGGAATAGAACGGGTTGCCGATACGCCCGGCGGTCAACTTCATGTAGTCGGTGGTGGTCCAGGTGAGGTAGCCCTGGTCCAGCCAGATATCTTTTTTGCCGAAGCCGCCGCCCAGGGTCTGGGTGGTGGACACAGGGTTATTGTCAGAGCCAGTGGCGATGCGGATACCAGCAATCCAGTCCGGCGAGAGCACCGCTTTCATGCCCAGGCGGGCACGCAGGCGGAACAGATTTTCACGGTCCTCGCGGGTGTTGAGCAAGGGCGGGAACTTGGTGTTGGAGTTCTTGTTCACGTCGTACGGGCCGGTGTCATTGACCTTGGCGAAGTCAGTGATGTTGTTGCTGTTGTTGCCCGAGAAGTAGCGCGATTCGTCGCGCAGACGGATGTCACCGTCAAAGCTGATGCGCGAGATCCAGTCCGGAAAAGTATTGGGCTGGGCCCAGTTTTCCTGCTTGGCGGTGGCCATGACCTCGGCCTTGACCTGGTCACGAATCTGATCCTTCACCGCCTGCGGCACATATTGCACCCGCACATCGCCGGGGGCTGCGGTCGGGCCTGCGGCCACCACCGGCGCGGCATTGGCCTGGCGCGCCTGCTGGGCTTCTTTTTCGGCCTGGGCGATCAGCCCGTTGGCGGTGTCCTGGGTCAGCACGCCCTGCTGCACCAGCAGGCGGATCAGGTTGATGGTGACGTTTTCCGAGGGCGCGACCGGGGCAGCTGCCGCCTGGCCGACCAGGGTCGCGATGACCATGCCGACCGCCAGGGTCAGGCGATTCACGGGGGAAATCATGTATACGCAACTCCTGTAAAAAACCGTAGATAAGAGGTTTCGATCAATCCGGACGCCGGCCCTTGAGGGACAGGCGCATGGGCAGCGTCAGCGACGCCGGTGGCTTCTGGGTGGCACGCGGCGCCTGGATCAAGGCGAGCATCTGCGCATCGGTCTCGGCATCGCCGCTGGACTTGGCCACCAACGCCTTGGTCACCTGGCCATCGGCGCCCAACCACAGGTCTATCTGTATGGAGAAGGCCTTCTTGCGCAGCTCAGGGTCTTCGCGCATCAACCGCTGATAGGTGCCGGCCAGGTACTGCTTGTACGTACCGGTTCCCAGCCCGCCGCCACCGCTGCCGGCCATACCGCCACCTTTACCGGCACCGATGTTGAAACCGTCATTGCCGGACTGGGCGTCGCCATCGATCTGCATCGGGTTGGCCAAATCCTCGTTAGGCGAAGGCGGCGCTTCCTCGGCCGGCTTGACCTCCTCGGGTTCGGGGCTCGGCACTGGTTCCGGGACTTTTTCTTCGACCTGGGGCTCGGGCTCCTTGGGTTTCTCCGGCGGCGGTGGAGGTGGCGGCGGCAACGGGATAATCGTCGGCACCTTCGGCGCTTCACGGCGCACGCCGCTCATGTCGTTGGCCCACTGCCACAAGAACCAGGCGGCGACGGCGCCCAGCAACAGGCCGGCGCCCCACTTCAATGGGCGCAACGGCGGCTTGTTTTTCACAGGCAGTGGTGCAATCGGGATCTGTGCAGTCATGACTCAACCCTGGCTCGGTTTGCCGGTGACCAGCCCGACCTGAGACAGCTCCAGCCGGCGCAGCAGGTCGAGCACTTCGATCACTTTCTGGTACTGCACCATCGCATCGCCGCGCACAATCACCGGGAAGTCCGGGTTCAGGGCTTTCTCGATGCGCAGGCGCTCTTCCAGCTCGCCGAGGGTCACCGGGTAGGCGTCGAGGAACACCTGGCCGCCGTCATTCACGGAGATGGCCTTGGTCTTGGCCTCCGACAACGACACCGAGGCGCTGGCCTTGGGCAGGTGAATCTGGATGCCCGACACCTGGGCGGTCGCGGTGAGGATAAACATCACCAGCACCACCATGAGCACGTCCACCAGGGGCGTGATGTTGATGCTGTCGACGGCCGCGTCATCGTCATCGTCGTGGGAGGCATTTACGGAAGCCATGGCGATTCTCCTCAGGCCGGAACCGATGCGTGATGTTCGCGGCGGTGCGCGGCTTCACTGTGCTGGCTCTCGCCGTGCATCTCCGCCAGGCGGGTGATGAACTCATCGACGAACACGCGCATGTCGGCACTGACTTCCTTGTTGCGCGTGATCAGCCGGTTGTAGCCAAACAGCGCCGGGATCGCCACGAACAGGCCCATGGCCGTCGCCAGCAGCGCCGCCGCCATGCCGGGGGCGATGGCGTTGATGTTCACGTCACCGGCCATCGCCGTGCCGAGGAACACCACCATGATCCCCAGCACCGTACCGAGCAGGCCGATGTACGGGCCGCCGGCGATGGCGTTGGACAGGGTCGAGAGTTTGGAACTGAGGGCCTGGTTCTCGCGGGTACGCACGCCATCCATGGAGCAGCGGATGGCTTCGATGGTGGCGGCCGACACCGACGAGGTGTCGGCGCCCTGGGCACGGCGGGTACGGATTTCCTTGACCGCCACCAGATACAGGCGCCACAGCGACGAATGGGCCAGGCGCTCACCCAACTGGGCGTCGTCGGCGTACATCTCCAGGCGGGTGCCGATCTGCGCGAAGTGCTCGCGGAAGATCTCGTTGGCACTGCTCACGCGGCTGACCTGGCGGTTCTTGCGCAGCATGATGACCCACGACTGGAACATCATCGCCACTAGCACCAGGATGATCACCCAGGCATCTACCGGTACGGCGTTGAGCAAAAAGCCCAGGCTACCGAAGCCAAAGCCGGACTGTTCTTCATCCACGCCGTAGGCCACCAGCTTCGACTCGGCGCCCTGGGCGCTGGCATCGGCCAGCAACAGTGCTGCCGGGCGTGCCACCTTGGACAGGCGCAGCTCATCGATGGCCCCGGCGAATGGCAAGTGGGTGCTGCCGGCTTCCGGCAGGTCGGCGCCGATGGCGATCTGAGCGTTGAACGCCGGCAAAGCCTGCGCCAGGGTCGCGGTTTCGCGGCCATTCACGTACAGCGTGACCTTGTCGCCCTCGGCGGTGAACGCCAGGTGCTGCCATTGGCCGGGGTTCAGCGGTTGGGTGGACACGGCGCGCTGGCCGTCGACTTCCACGAACGGCACGCCCTGGTTCAGGCCCAGCAACAGGCTATGGCCGCCGTCGCGACGGGCCAGCACCGCTTGCTCGCCGCTGGCCTGGTCCAGGCGCAACCAGGCGCTGAAGGTGAACGCGCCGCCCGCCGCGTGTTGCAGCGAGGGGCTGGCCGGCAACATCAGCGCTTGGCCGCTCAACTGCAAGGCACGGCCGATCACACCATCAATGCTCGCGCCGGTGGCGTTCAACGCGGTGTTGGCGTAGGCCGTGGTGTCCCGGGCCGGCGTGCCATTGGCCCCGTCAAAGTGGTAGAGCGCGGTGTAGTTCGGGTCGAAGGTCAGTTGCCCATTGGCCGTGGCCGGGGCCTTCTGGTTGCCGTAGTACATCCACAGGTCCTGGCGCTGACCGCCTTCGACCTTGGGCACATCGACCCAGATCAGCGCCATGCCCATCAGTGGGTCGAAGCTTTCGATCTGGTGGTTGAACACAGTCTTGTCGTCGGCACTCACAAACCGCAGGTCGGAACCGTCGTCCTTGACCCCGTCAAAAGTGAAGTTGCCGGTGTGCAGGCGCACCAGCAGCGCGGTGCGGCCCAGGGCCTGGCTGATCGCGGCGCCTTGGGCTGTGGTGTCCACCGAAATCTGTTTACGGTAGTGCCAGTCGTCCTGCCACCAGGCATGGGCGGTGGCCGGGAGCGCGAAGCCCAGGCAGATCAACAGGCTCAGGAATAGGCGTTGCATGGGTGGAGTCTCCGGAAGAAAAAGTCAGAAAGTCGCCTGCACACTGAAGTGCAGTCGCGAGTCCTGTTTCTGGGTGTTCGGTCCATCGAGCAGCGGGTAGCCCCAATCCAGGCTGCCGGACAACCATTTGCTCAAACTGGCGCGGGTGCCCAGGCCGACACTGGCCAGGCTGTATTCGTCTTCTTGCTCGGGCAGCGGGTCATGCAGGCGCATGCGCGCGCCCTCGGCGAACGCATAGAAGCGCCACTCCTGCACATAACTGCCGAGGAACTTGGCCAGGGACGGCGTGCGCAGCTCCTGGGAAAGCAAGTAGCCCTCATCCCCGGTGCGCTCCGCCGCCAGGTAACCACGCACCGAGGTAGCACCGCCGGCGGAATACTGTTCGTTGGAAACCAGCGGCCCCGACGCGAGCTGGAAACCGCCCTTGGTTGCCGACTGCCAATCATTGGCGAAGGTGTAGGTGTAATTGAGGTCGCCCTTGAGCACGGCGAAACTGGCGCTGGCCTTGTAGCGTTTGTAGTCGAACTCTTCGGCATCGCTGCCGTAGCCGAAGAACGCGCGAGTGCCGACGATCAGGTTCAAGCCGAGCCCCAGTTGGGATTGCTCGGTGTAGCGATAGCCGTTGTAGCCAAGGGTGAACGGTGCGTACTTGAGCGGCACCTGGTCGCTGCTGGAGCCGAATTTCATCTGCTCGTCGAAGTCCTTGAAGTCGACGCCGAACGAGAAGGAGTTGGCCCAATTGCCCGCCGCCGGCAGGCTGTAGATGGCCGACACGCCATAGGAATGGCCCTTGCCCAACACGTTGCTGCCGCCGATGGTGGCGATGTTGCTGTCGGACTGGTAACCGGAGAACTGCAAGGTCCAGCGCTCGTTCAATGGCGCGCTGTAGGAACCGGACCAGACCTTGGCGTTGTCGGTGTCCTGGGGCGCGGTGAAATAGGTCAGGGAAATGCTGTGGCCCAGTTGCCAGAGGTTGTCGTAACCCAGCGTGGCGACCGAACGCAGCTTCTCGGTGTCGGCGCTGTAGTCGTTGTTCAGGCCGAGGCTGGCGTGCCAGGGATTCTGGTCTTCCACCTGCAGATCCACATCCATCGTGCCCGGGCGCTGGCCTTCGCGCACCAGCGGCGTGACCTGGCGCCCGGCGCTGCGGTTGAGGCCAGCCAACTGGGTTTGCACCGTGGCAAAGTCCGGCACTGCGCCCTCCTCCAGGGCCGGCACCTGCTCGCGGATTTCCACCGGCGAATAGTGCTTGGCACCGACCACCCGTACGCGGCCAACCTTGGTTTCGCTCACTTGCAGGTAGACGATGCCGTCATCGACCTTCTGCTCCGGCAGCTCGACAAACACCGACTGGTAGCCACGCGACTGGTAGATCTTCTGCAATGCATCGCGGGCGCCTTCGATATCGCCCAGAGTCTTTTGCGGACCGAGGAACGGGTACACCGCCTCCTCGATCGTCGCCGCATCGAGCACGGTATTGCCGCGCACGAAGTACTCGTTGACGTCGACCTTGCGCGCCGCCGCCTCTTCCTCGGCCAACACCGGTTGCGCCAGGCTCCCCAGCGTCACGCAACACAGCGCCAGCGTTAATTTGAACAGATGCTCCACACCGCCCCCTGACTGTCTGATTGTTTGCACCGCCGCCGAATGCCCGGCGTACGGCCTGCTCAATTGCTGGTGATCGCGGTGTTGCCGTGGCGTGCCAGCCAGGTGTGCAACAGGGCGAAGTTCAAGGAGAACTCCGGCATGTGCAGCAAGGCGCCACAAAACACGTCACCGATGATTTTCTGGATGAGTTGCACCGCACGCGGGTTGTTCAGCAGCGTGGCGATGTCTCGCGTCAAGACATGAACGCTCCAGACCTTCTGGTTGAGGTCCAGGCCGACGAACCAGCGGAACAGCAGGTTGTAGTTGAGCTGTTCATGCAGTTGCTGCTCGCTGGGCACCGAATACAGCAGTTGCAGCAGCAGGATCTGCAGCACGGTCTGCGCAGGGATCGACATCGCGGGTTCGGCGGTGAGCCAGTCACGGTGCTGGTCGAGCACTTCATCGATCTGTGGGCGCAGCAATACCAGGGAATGGCCGGCCGGGATGTAGCTTGAGACTTCCTTGCGGGCGCCCTGCCAGTCGTCCTGGGAGACGATCCATACCCAGGGCGCGCCATAGCGATAGACCGACACCGGCTTCTTACGCGCTGCTTCGACGATCTTCGACAGGCGCTGGTCGAGCTCCTGCATGCCCACTTTCGAGTAACGTTCCATAGTTCCCATCGCCCCACTCCTGGCATCCTGCTTGCGGCTGAAAAGCTCACCTTTCTGGTGGGCTCAAGCGCGTTACACAGAGGAGACGGGAGTGGCCATGGGCTACCGAACTTTTGTCATGAAAGCTTCATTTTTGATTGGGTGGGGGGCATTTTTTTGGGGACATATCCGTTATTTAGGTAACGGCTACTTAGGGTTCCGCCCTTACGGCGGCTCACTTTTGAAAAGCGCAAAAGTAAGCAAAACGCTCTTGCCCCAACACTCGGCACCTCGCCTAGGCTCGGTGTGCCCGTAATCCGACAGGGATTTGGGGGGCCGCCGCCCCGCGCCATCCATGGCGCGGGGCGGCTAAACCGGCATCCCTGCCGGTTTACCCCCCAAATCCCTGCCGAATTCCGGCCAGCGTGTTTGACGGGGCGCCTAAGATCAAAATCAAAAGCCAGATCAAAAGCAGGCGGATATCTAACTGATGTATGGAGATCAAACTGTGGGAGGGGGCTTGCCCCCGATGGCGGTGTGTCAGCCAACTCATCAGTGACTGACCCACTGCCATCGGGGGCAAGCCCCCTCCCACACTTTGACCGAGTACCGGCCATACAATCCGGTCGGCTCTAAGGCCGCCGCGCTCTTGCTTTTGATCTGCGATCGCCCCGTCAAACACGCTGGCCGAACGCAGGCTTGAATCCGTGGGTAACCCGGCAGGACGCCGGGTTAGCCGCACTGGGCCATGGATGGCCCATTGCGGCGGCCCACGGATTCAAGCCGGAGTGAGGGCACACCGAGCCTAGGCGAGGTGCCGAGTGTTGGGGCGAAGGCCTTTTGCTTACTTTTGGGCCTTTCCAAAAGTGAGCCGCTGTAAGAGCGGAACCATAAGTAGCCGTTACCGAAGAAACGGATATGTACTCAACCCCGAGAACAAAACCCAACGCCCTGCAACGGCAACTCATAAGACTTCTTGACCGTCCGAACCACCAACGTAGAAGAATAAGTCCGAATCGGAATATCCCGATAAGTCTCCAGAAACCGATAGATATACTCGGTGTACTCCGCAGCATCCCGAAACTTCGCCACCATCACAAAATCAAACTCCGCGGTCATCAAGTAACAATCCTGAATCTGCGGATGAGCCGACAGGATGTGCTGCATCTTGCGGTCAATATCCTGGCTGTCCCTGTCCAGCTTGATCAGGAAAAACGCCGTCACTTGAATGCCCAATTTGCGTTCATCCAACACCGCTACCTTGGCCTTGATGATCCCTGCGCGCTCCATGCGGCGAATCCGCCGATAACAACGGGTGGCAGACAGCCCTGAAGCACTGAACCTGTACCCGGCGCAAAAAAAGGGGCGATCATTGATCGCCCCGAACGGTACATCGAGAGGTCCTTTCCACAGCCTTACAAACTGATCTGCTTGCGCTCCTCATCGGTCAGCCGCGCTCGCGCCTGTTCGCTCAGCGGCCCTGCGCCCAGCACCTGCACCGGGCTGTCGGGGTTGTAACCCGAGGTTTTCTGCGCCGGTGCAGGCTCTTGCGGCAACGGTTCGTTGCCCAGGCTCAACACTTCCACGGTCATGATCGACGGCCTGCCCTGCCTGGATGCCGCCTGCTGGCTGCGCGCCGCGTCTTCCGCGGCCTGGGACGCCGCCGCACCGGCCGCGCTGGCCGAACTCATCGCGCCGGTGTTGACACTGGCGGTCACCGGCACCCCGGACGATTTGCCCTGGGTCTGGATATTCGCCGCGTTCACCACGCGCAAGGCGGCGATATTGACGTTGCCGGACACCCGAATCCCCGCCTCGCCGGCATCGATGGTGCCCAGCGGCGCAATCAGGTCGATGTCCCCCGCCGGCACTTCAGGAATCGGGTTGAGCGTGGCGATCCCCGCACCGGTACTCGGCACCGACGGCGACAGGCCGACGTTGCCCCAGTTGTCATACACACGCTTGGGCGGCGTATACACCACAGTGGTCTTGGAGCCGCGCCCGGCGTTGATGTCGCCTTCGCTGGTCCAGCCCATGATCGAGCCGCCGAAGGTGGTCATGATGCGACTCTGGCCCAGCAGGATGCTGCCCAGGGAATACAGCTGGATATCCCCCGCGCCCTGGGTGATCACCCCCGCCGTGGACGGTGGTGCCGCGCCTTCGATACCGAAGGTCTGGCTGCCGCCCGGCGTGAGCATCTGGATCGAACCGCCGAAGTTGGTGTGTACCCCCGCGCCGCCGAAAAGGGTGATGTCGCCTTTGTAGGTGATCGGGTTGCCAGCTACGTCCTTGGCCGGAAACAGCGCGGCGATGGCCGCACGACCACGCAGGTAACTGCCCTGGCGCACACTGCCGTCCTGGTTGTACTCACGGCCGGCGGCCTTGAGTTCGGCGAAGTACAGGTTGCGGGCAAACATACGTTGTTGCTCGTCAGGCAAGGCGGCGTAGTAGGCGCGGGCCTGATCGGTATCACCGACAAACCCGAAGCGCTCGGCGAGCCAGCCGACCAGTTCTTTTTCGTAGGTCTTGGCCACCTTGCTGCCCTGCAACGACTCACCGGGTTGCGCCAGGTTCGCAGGGTCCAGGTAGGCCTCGACGAAACGACGGTAATCCGGGCCGTCGGGGCCGACGCCAGCTTGCATGACAATGCTCGCGCCGGGGCGGTTATCGCCCGAGGCTACGGGGCCGAGGCTGGTGACACTGACTTTGTCGTCCATCTGGATATTGCGCCCGGCCGTCAGCTCCAACGCGCCCGGCCCGGCGACCTGGAAGTTGCTGTAGAGGATGTCGCGCCCGGCAGACACGATGGAGATATCGGTGGGGCTGTTATGGACAAACAGGTTGCCCATGGACGTTTCTCTCTGGTAACCGCTGATTCGGTCAAACAGGCTGCCACTGCTGACAATATCCCGGCCTGCCATCATCCACACGGCACCACCGCCCTCGTACCAGGTCTGCCCTTGATGCAGATCGCCGGGGTTGACCCCAAACGAGATGATCCGCCCACTGCTGACACCCACCAGGTCACCGGTCAATGCGTAGAAACGCGCAGCGGAGGCCGGAGCATAACCGCTGGTCGACGCGCTGGCGGAACCAAACACAAACAGTGGTAGAAGCGGGACGTTGTCGGAACTGCCGTTTGGCGAGAGGTTGCTGGCGACAGGCTTGATGTCGGTACCGAGCCTACCGACAAATGCCGGTTGCCAAGGCGTGGCCATGATCGCTGGATCAGCTGCCGATTGGCTCACGAGCGTGCCGCCGGCATAGATCGAATCATGGGCAAGCAACTGCAACTGGCCGTTCACGCCCGGAGCAAGCAACAACGGAAACTTGTAATCGTTGTCGGTCAAGGAAGAGCTACCCGCCTTGCCGTAGTACAGGCTGCCGCTGGCGGCCGTCGCACGCAGGATCGACGGATAGACCACCGCCAGGTCAGAGGCCAGCCCCGTGGAATTGGGCGACAGGTTGCCGCCGGCAGAAAACAGGTCGATCGCCGTTTGCCCGGTCCACAGCGAGAACCAACTGGTGCCTGGACCGTGCTCCTGCCCCCGGACAAATGACGAACTGTTGGGCAGCAACACCCGGCCGGGGTCGATCACGCTCTGCAACGCCAGGTCGCCCAAGGTCGCCAGGCTGAACGTCGCATCACCCGGCACCAGCACCATGCCGCCGCGCGTCAGCCCCCGGGTGGCCTGCAACGCGTCGAACGCCCGCACTTCACCCGGGCTGTGGTCGGTATTGGCAATGCCATACTGCAACTCTATCCGGCCCGAGGCGCCGCCCAGCAGTTGAGCGTTACCGCGCAGGTCCACCAGTGTGCCGTTCAAGCTGCTGCTATCAAGCTGGCTTTCAGGGTTAAGCGCCCCGCCGATATGCACCCGCAGGTCCCCACCACCGGTGAGTTGCAGGCTGCCATCACTGGCCACCCGCCCGGTGCTGCCGACCGCCAGCACCAAGCCCTGGCTGCGTGGGTTGGCATTGGCCGCCATGGCATTGCCGGCCAGCGAGCGAAGCATCCCGGCGTCACCGCCTACCCGCACATCCACATCGCCGCCGCCCAAGGTGCCGAAACCGGTAAAGCCCACCAGTTGGTCAGCTGTGGCGGTCGCGGTGTAACTGCCGAAATTGATCCACCAGGCCGTAGGCTGCGCTGCCCCGCCCGTATCGACAGTGCCGCTGCCCTGGCGCCACAACCAGTTGCCGACACTGGCCGAATCGAAGCCGGTATCCAGAGGGTTTGGCCGACCAGGCGCGGAAGCGGTGACGTTGAGGATATTGCCTGTCAGGTTGCCACCCACCTTCACGTTCAGGTTGCCGCCCGCTTGCGGATACCAGGCGCGGTACAGGCTGGTGGGGCTGGCGTTGACGAATTGCTCGAAATAGCTGCCCTCGTCGTTCAGCACGGTCTTGCCCCGGCCTTTGGACTTGGGCTGGTTGTACGGGTCGCCCGCGAAGGTGGCGGCAGACGACGTGCCGGCGGTGTACACCCCGTACAGCGAGTCCATGCTCAGGTTGCCGGCGCTCAACAACTCCAGATCGCCGGTGCCTGTGCGGATCACACTGAAGCGCGTCGCGGCGGGGCTTGCACCGAACTCCTTGACCGATTGGGAAAGGCAGTAAGCGGGGTTATCCGCACAGAACTGCGTGGTGGTGGTGTTGAATTGCGCCAGGAATGCATCGGTAATCGGCGCGCCTTCCGTCAGGCCGTACTCGGCCAGGTCCGCCACCGCCTGGGCGGTCCAGACAAACGATGGCTTCACCGCGCAGTATTCCGGCGAACCCGCACAGAAATCGGCGATCGGACCGCCGCCCAACTCATCGAGCAGCGACTGTTCGATCGGGTCACCCACCTTGACGTCCTTGCCCAGGCTCGCCAGCAGCTCGACCCCGGCCGCAGACCACGTTTGCACGACCTGGGATGGCAGCTCCTTGGCGAACATTCCGTAGTGACTGTCCGCCAGGCGCAGGTCACCGGTTGTGGGATGAGGTTGCAACAGACGACTGTCGGCCGCCTCGGTGTCGGCGCCCGCCACCAGCCGCAGCGACCACGACTGCGAACCCTCGGCCAGCATCGGTGCAATGGCCCAGTTCCGACCCTGGCGCCCCGCCACTTCGGGACGCAGCTCAACCGATGTCGCATCGTTGAGCAACTTGACGTTGGTACCGGAAGGAATCAGTGCACCCTTGGGCAACAGCAAATCGCGGGCCAGGGTCACCACGTTCTGGGTGGGGCCGAGCGCCTGGAAATTCTGCGGCAGCGGCACGCCCTTGGGCCAGGTCATCGCCTTCAACAACGTGTTCTGGGTCAACAGACTGCCGGCGTCCAGCTGTGACCCGCTGACCAGGGTCTGCGCCTGGCTCAGCAAGGTGCCTGCGGCAAACAGCACGTTGCCCGCGCTGTCGAATACCGCCGCCGCCAGCACGGTGCCGGCTGGCAGCACCAGGTCCTGCCTGAGGGTGGCGCGCACCGGCAAACGGGTGCCCGCGCTCACGCCGATGTCGGCGATCGGCAGGTCGTAGTTGAGTACCACACCCGCCGGGAAGGCCGTGCCGCTTGCCAGGCTTACGCCCTGCCCCGGCACCACGATATCGCCACCGGTGAAGTCAACCCCCGGCAACAGCACCCAGCCCTTGTCGTCCACCGTCTCCGGCGGCAGCGCAAAGCCATCGTTGATACTGCCGTAGATGCTCAGGTCGCCCCCCGCGCGCAAGGTCAGGCTGCCGGCCTCGGTCTTTTCATGGGTCGGCGACTTGAGGCTGGCGTAGCGATAGCCGGACAAGTCCAGGTCACCCTGCACCACCAGGTCGCCGTCTGGCGTCTTGCTGACGATTTCCACACCGGGACGCAGGTGGAAGGTGTCGCCGTAGGTGTCGTTGTTCAAGCCGGCGAGCTTGTTTTGCAGCAGGTTGTTGTTGAGCAGTGCCGCGTTGATAAAGTCCGTGCTCAGTCTATGTTTGTCGTTCAGATAATCCTGGGTGATTTGCTGGTACGGTCTGCCGCTGGCGGTTGGATCGTTTTTCTCGGGTGCATCGTCATAGGTGGCCATGCCATTGAGGGTGATCGCGCGAGCACCTTGAATGTCCACGCGGCCGTGGGCGTCGATGTCGATGTCGTTGATGACGCCGCCGGCCCCGGCCAGGCGCGGTGCGTTGAGTTCCAGGGTGCCGCGATTGCGCCCATCGTTGCCGCGGATGGCTGCGGTGCCGTGGCGCAGGTCGATGCGCGCGCCTTCGGCCAGGGTCAACACGCCGTTACCGGAACTCAGCGCCACCATGGCCCGGTTCGGCGAATCGATGATCTTGCCGTAGCTGTCCACCCGCAACTTGCTGCCGTGGGCATCCAGCACCGCACTGCCCGCGAGGGTCAGGCCGTTCTTGCCGGCCAGGCTGATACTGCCGACGCGTTCGCCGCTGGCGTCCACCAGGCCAGTGACCCGCAGGCTGCCGTTGTCCACCGAGACGTTGATGATGCCCGCCTTGAGCCCCTCGCCAATGGTCAGGTCGCCCTGCTTGAGCTGGAAGCTGCGCGCACCGAACACCTGGCCGGCATTGAGACGCTGGTTGAGGTCGGCAAACTGTTGGTCCAGCGAACCATTGCCGCCCAGGCGTTGTGCCTGGATTTCCACGCTGCCCGCCGTATAAGGCATCAAGGTCCCGCCGGCGTCGTAGTAGCCGGTGCTGCTGCCGAGAATGCGGCCTTGCAGGTCGACCATACCGCCTGCCGCATCAACGGCAACCGCACGCAGTTTGCCGGCCTGGTTATGTTTGGCCGACAGATCGATGGTCGAACCCGCCGCTTGCAAAACATTGCCGCTGCGGCTGTCGAGCAGTACCTCGCCCCCCCAGCCGTATTGAGTGAGGTCGTTGAAGACCACCGAGCGTCCGGCGACGTCGATCAATGCACCGTCCGTGAGTACCACGTCGCCCCGTGCGCCGAGCTTGACCTTGCCGCTGGGCAATACCACGGCGCTGGCTACTCGCACGCTGTCGCCTTGCAGGGACAGCTCGGCGCCCATGCCATTGGCGGTCCCCCGCGCACCGGCGGAGGCAGCGACATCAATGGCGCCGCCGGCGGTGATACGGTTGACCGAGCCGGCTTCACCGGTCATCAGCGGGGTGAGGATATTGAGGTTGCCGCCGCTGTACTGGAAGCCCTTGACCGGGTCGTAGCCGGTCAGGTTCCGGTACACCGACAAGCTGCCCTTGTAGTTGGCCGTGACGCGGTCACTGGCATTCAGGTTGACGTTGGCAAAGCCCAGGGCCAGGCGGTCGAAAGTCTTGGTGGTGCTGGGCTGGGCAAAGGCGCCGTAGCCGAACTCGATGCGCTCGGCATTGATATCCAGGCGCCCACTGCCGGTGCCGGCACCGCCGGCAACCACAGCGCCGGGAGGCGCCTCGGCGCCCTGCCAGATCAGGTTGGCGGTGTGAATTGTCGCCACGTCGTTGGCATTGCCGGCGCCGTAGATCGCCGGCGTGGACAGCAACAAGTTGTTCAGCAGCGACTTGCCGGTCTGTGCATCATACGTGTCCAGCGTCGTGGTGCCGTAGAAGTTGAACGCCTGGGCCGCGGACAATTGCAGGGTTTCCAGGGCCGGTGCGCCAGACTGGGTATCACCGCGCAGCAAGCGGTTGATCACCTGCTGGTTGAGGGTCAAGCCCGCCGGCAACACGTTGCGTGCGGCGGCATCGGCCAGGGCCTCGACGCTGCCGACGTTGATGTTGCTCAAGGCCAGTGCGAGGTGGCGAGTGCCGTAGCGCACCTGGTCATTCAGCTCCAGGGCCTGGGTGGTCGAGATCACGATACTGCCTTCGGAATACAACGCAGTCTGCCCACTGCACGGGCTCGCGGTGCAGGCACCGATCCGGATACCGCCGCCCCTGCCGGCCGTTTCCGGATACGGCAGCACATTGATCAAGCCGTTGGAGACCACGAGCATGTTGGGCGCGCTGCTGTAGACAAAGCCATCGCGTGAATCATAAGACGCCGCGCCCTGGCCCAGGGTATTGATGGAGGCGCCTTGCTCAACCACGATATCGCCATTGCGCGAAACCATCATCACTTCCGGCGCCACCAGGTTCGCGCCTGAACGCAGGGTGATGGTCCCGGCCATGCTGGTGGCAAATCCGACGTTGTTGCCACTCTGCCCATACAGCACCATCGACAAACCGCCCACCAGCAAACGCTTGGCACCCATGGCGTTGAGACTTTGCGCATCCACCGTCACACCGCTGAACGCTTCGGTCAACGGGCTGTTGGCGTCGACAATCTGTATTGCGCCGTTCGGCACCCTGCTGGTGACCGCAACCGTGCCGCCATAGCCACCCGGGGCTGCTTCGAACCGGCCAATGCCCTTGAACGAAAAGGTGTCACTGCCGCCGCCGGCATCCAGGGCCAGCTTGAGCGTTTTGGCGTCCACCGGCATCAGCGCCCGTGGCACACCGAGCCTGGCCGCATCCGCGACGGCGAATTGGGCATAACTCATTTCGTTGTACTGGGAATAACGGCGCAAGGTATCGGCCGACGTGATGATCACTTGGCTGGCCTGGCTGTTACGGATCCCGGTGTTGATGATCGACAGCTGCCCGGCGGTGGACCATGAGCCGTTGCGCATCGCAATGACACCGGCACCGCTGCCGGCCCCCGCCAGGCCATTGATCTCGACCCGGAAGGCGCCGGGCATCAGGGCATAGGTGGACGGCATCAAGGTATAGGTGCCGGCCGGCAGCCCCGGCACACCGGCGCCGATGGTGATCTGCTGGCCGGCCAAAGGTGCTGTCGCACCGCCCTCGGCGGCCACCGGCGCATACCCCGGCTGCGCGCCCGGCACGATGGCGTACACCGGGTTGGTGCTCAACCCCGGCAGTACAAACCCGCCGTTGACGCCGAACTGCACCAGTGGGTTATAGCGCGCATCCGTAGAGCCGCCACGACCGGAAATAAACCCGGCCCCCAGCAGCTCACCGCCGCCGGACAAATCCAGGGTAGCGTCGGGCAGTACCGCCACCGACGTGCCGCCCAGGATCACGCCGACCGTCAGGTCGCCGTTGCCATTGCGCACGCCGCCCTGGCCGATGAAGTTCACGGTTTTGCCGTTGTAACGGTAGACCTGGCCGTCCACGGTTCCGCCGTACGGCAGCACCAGCCCCTTGCCGCTCACGGACGTCAGGCTGCCGGGCAGCAGTTCGACACGGGTGCTGCCTTGGTTGCCGATTTCGATCAGGCCCAACGGGGCCTGGAGCACGCCGCCCTGCTTGATGGTCGCGGCGCCCAATTGCAGGCGACCGAAAACCGAATACGGGGCGACCACGCTGGCGTCGCCGTTTTTTTCCAGGGTAAGGGTACGCGCGGGGTCGAACACTAAACCGGTGGCCGTGCTGCCGGTCATGCCCACCAGCACCTGCGCGGCGATTTCGCTGCCGGGGTAGATACGTGAGGCGCGCAAGGTCAGATCACCGCCTGACTGCAAGACCGTACTGAAGCCATTGGGGGTGACGCCGCCATCGCGTCCGGCGAGAAGACGCAGATCGCCACGGCTGTTGAGGTTGACCCGATCAAAGCCCTGGTTGAGGGCAAACGTGACTTTGTCGCGAATATCCAGCAGATCGCTGTCAACCTTGAACCGGCCCTGCCCCGGAACGGTCGACACCGGGTCACCCAGGTACGGCGTGATGTAGCTCTCCATGCCGGTCCGGTCTGGCGCGAGCATGCCGCTGAGTACCACATGGGGCGCGGCAAGATGGGCCTGGGCCGTCACGGGCGCGTTCTTCGCCAACCCTATGCCTTGTGAGTACACCTGCAGGCTCTGGCCCATGTTCAGCGAAACGTCACCCGCCATGTTCAGCGCGCCATTGACCAACAGCGCCAGGCTATCAAAACCGCCCGCCGTCACCTGGTCGACGCCAAGGCGGGCATGACCGTAGGTCAACGCATCGGCCGCCGCTTCGGCACTGCCTGGCAGCGCTTGCGCCTGGTGCTGCTGGCTCAGGACCAGCTCGCGCACCGGTAACACTCGGTTGGTGGCCAGGCTGCGCAGGTAGTACGGTGCCTCCAGCGCCAATGCCAGGCGCCCGCCGGCCGCACCGGCACCGCCTGCATTAGCCTTGAAGCTGCCATCCAGGTACAGGCCGTTGCTGGACGCAAAAGCGAGGGTGCCACCGTTGCTCGCCACCGTCGTGCGACCCTGGCCTAGCACATCCAGCGCCGCCTGGGTGCCGGAAGCATCCAGGCGCGCGCCCTCGCGCACGACCACGAACAGGTTGCTGGTCTTGGCAACCCCGGTGGTGGGGTCAATGTCGCCCCCTACCGTGATCGTCCCGCCGTTGCGCACCTGGCCATAAATGCCGCCGCGATTGTCCACGGCCGTCACGGCACGGCCAGCCACATCGATCAGCGCGTGTTCGCCGATCCAGATCGAACGCCCATGGCCGATCGCCTCGACTTTTTCCGAGTCTGCCGTGGTCAAGCCCTTGAGGCTGACGCTGCCGCCCCACGCGTTGAGCGTGCCGTCCAGGGTGAGCTGGCCAATGCTCTGCAGGTTGATCGCCTGGCCGGGGTCGACGTTGATCACCGCCCCCTGGCCCACGGTCAGTGCCGTCGTCGCCATCTGCGCGGCCGTCGACAGGGTATGGCCGGCGCTCAGGCTCAGGCTGGCGCCCCGGCGCTGGGTCAGCACGCCTTTGGTGGCGTCCTCCTGGTACAGCGGCGGGGTCCAGCGTTCGAGGGCACTTGCCGCATCACTGCCGGTCGGCGCGCCGGTGGCCTGCTCACCCACATGGTAGACCGGCATGTTCACATCGACCTGGGTACCGTCCGCGACGATCAGCCCTTCATTACCGGTGATGTCATACGCCGAGAACCCCTTGTTGAAAAAGTCGCCGCCCAATTGCAAGGTGTCGGCATCTGCCGCACCTGTGCCGATCAATACCTTGTGCGCCTGCAACGCCAGGGTGCCACCGCCGTTGACGCCATAGCCACGCACCTCGCCGCCCAGGCCGAGGCTGCCGAGGCCGCCGAGCTTCACGTCGCCGCCCTTGCCACCGCTGAGCTTGCCGTCTTCGCCAACCGTAGCGCCCGAGGACACATCCACCAGGCTACCGGCGGCGAGGTTGACCACGTTGGTGCTGCGCAGCGACACCTTGCCGCCATTGATATACGCCACACCTTCGCGGTTGGCGGGATCCAGCGCGAGGTTATTCCAGCGTCCGCCGGCCTCCAGCCTGACCCCGGAGGCCACGTCAAGCCGCCCGCCGCCCGCCAGGATCACATCCCCCACCGCGTTGCCTTTGTCGCGGTCAACCTGGGTGAGAATGTTGCCAGCATTGATACTGCCGCCATGGGCCGTGAGGTTGGCGTTGATGGCGACACCCGGCCCGAACAGGGTGATGTCGCCGCCATCGGCCACTTTCAGCGCGCCGTTGACGGCGATCTGCTGCTTGGCGCCGACCTTGATCGCCCCCAGCTTGAAGCCGTTGAGCTGGTCACTGTCGAGTACCAACTTGCCTTGGCGGTCCGCCGGCAATGCGGCAGTGAGGTCGAGGCCGTCTGCGATTTTCTGCGTGTTGCTGTCGATCAGCACCTGGTCGGCGGTACCACTGAGGGCGTAGCGCAGGGTGCCGGTGG
Source organism: Pseudomonas azotoformans (assembly GCF_900103345.1). Classification (NCBI taxonomy): domain Bacteria; kingdom Pseudomonadati; phylum Pseudomonadota; class Gammaproteobacteria; order Pseudomonadales; family Pseudomonadaceae; genus Pseudomonas; species Pseudomonas azotoformans. The sequence goes on along the minus strand of NZ_LT629702.1, from coordinate 613,795 downwards.
CCTTGTTGTAGATCGGAATGTATTGGCCAATGATCAACTGCGCACGCTGGGCCTTGGCCTTCTGGGACTGCTGGTAACCGTCCAGGTTGATAGTCGGCGCCTGGGTCTGGCGATCGCCCTGGAACACATCGCTGACCACCTGGCCTTCGAGCACCGCGCTGCTCGTGCCGATGACCAGCTTGCCGGCATCGCGGCCCACGGTGTAGCCGTTCTCGTAGCGGCGTTGCGTGGCGATCATCGGGTTGTAGTAGTAGTCGGTCTGGCCCCAGCGCGTGCTGGTGTCTTCATAACCTTTGTAGAGACCCGAATAGAGAATATCGCCTGGTGCCGTGGACAGTTCGTACAGCCGCCCATCTGGCCCCTTGAGCCAGGTCTGGCGCACATACCCGGCCTGCACATCCACGGTGCCGCCGGACAGGTTGATCTGCGCGCCCTGTTGGGTCACCGCCTCCTTGCCGGTAAAGGTCACGGTGCCGCCCTGGGCCATCCATTCGCCCACCGAATGACCCTGTGTGCCGAGGTAACCGCCGACTTCAAGCAAGCCACCCGCGGTGTACCAGCGGTCTGTCGCATAACCATTGGTGCCTGCCGGCACGAAGACCAGTTCACGCAAGTCGACCCAGACATCATTGTTGATCAGTTGCCCGCCATCGCGGTTGACCGGTGCATCACGCTGCTCGTTGCCCTGCACGTTGATCTTGATGTTATTGGCGTCCATCGACACCTTGACGCCAATGGCACCCGACACGTCGATCATCGCGCCATCGCGCACCAGGCTGCGACCGGTGGCGCTGACCGCGACCTGACCGCCGGTGGCCAGGGTGATCGAGCCTTTCTGGAAGTCCACGGTGCCGCCGCTGACGATTTCGATACGCGACTGGTCGGTACGGTCGGCCAGCGCGCTGAGGTTGTTGAACTGGCCTGTGATCAGGTTGGCGGCCAGGCCATCGAATTTTTCCAGGCCGGCCCCCTTCTGGCTGTTGAGGGCTGTGCTGCCGCTGGCGTCCAGCAAGATCGCGGTGGTGCTGCCCTCGCCCAGGGTCACGCTGCCGGTTTGATCGGTTGCCGAGTTCAGCAGATGGATCGTGCCGCGCGTGTCCACCGAGGTACTGGCCAGGGCTACGCCGTTCTGTTGCACCTGATGACCCGTGAGGGTGATGTCGCCGGTGGAGGCCATGATCAGCCCCTCGTTGGTGACCTTGCCGGCCGTGCTGCCGGCCTTGAGGCTGGTAGCGACTTCATTGCCACGGGTGGTGGACCGATCATTGCCGGCAGTCCCGACGCCCTTGCGGATGTAAAAGCTGTCACCGGCTGCCAGCGTGGTCTGGCCTTTGGCGGTGATGAGGGTACCGGCGTTTTCCACTTCCGAACCGAGCAGCAACGCATAACCACCGGCGTCGGTGGAGGTCGCGGCCTTATGGGTCTGGATCAACGCACCGCGCTGCACCTGGACCTTGCCCGCCGCATCGGTGAAGGTCGGCTGGGTGCCATTGGCATCCACATAGATACCGCGCTGGGTGAACTGTTCATCGGTGATGTTCGCCGCCGCGGCCACCAGGTTGCGCACATTGACCTGGCTGGTACCGCTGAACACCACACCGTTGCGGTTGACGATCATCACGGTGCCGGCGCCCTTGATCTGCCCCTGGATCTCGCTGGGGCGTGATTCGGGATCATTGACACGGTTGAGCACGGCCCAATTGGACTGTTGCTGGAAATCCACGGTGGTGTTGCGCCCGACGTTGAAGGTCTCCCAGTTGAGGATCGCCTTGTCGGCGGTCTGCTCGATGGCCACGGTGGTCTGGCCGCCGGACTGGCTCTGGGTCGGGTTCTTGGCGTTGATCCAGCCCTGGGTCAGGCTGTTATCGACCTGCAGGCCGCCCTTGCCCAAGCCATCGGGAATGGTCGAGACCTGGCCCAACGCCGCTTGGCGCCCAGCCGCCTGCGCCGCCTGCTGCGCGGCAATGGCTGCGACACTGGTGTTCAGCGTGCTGATGGAACGCGCCAACTGCTGGTTGACCCGGGCCTGTTCGTTCAGCGACGGAATCCCCGGTACCTGACCTGCGCTGATCCGTGCCGCCGTCACCGCCTGGGTCGCGCCTTTGTCGGCAAACCAGCTGGAACTGAACGCCGTGGCCGCCTGGGCATTGCCTGCCACCATCAACAACGCGATGGCGTGGGCCAATGGCTTCAGGCGCAGGATAGTCTCTGGGGCTTTCAGGTTAACCGGTGATTTGCAGCGGACCATCTGGAGTCTTCCTTCTTTGTCATCACACATTTGTCTGCGCACAGGCAGCAAGACAGGCTCACGTATGAGGAGTAGGCGGTTGTCGAGGCACGGGACTGAACTTCTGTCATGGAAAGTTCACATGGGGCTGTTAACGCAAAAAAATCAGCAACGGCACAGGCCGTTGCTGATCGGTGTCGCGGGTCGTTGAAACGTGGGTTACAGCGGACGACCGATTTGGTTGCAAACAGAGGTGTTGCCGATGCTCAAACCGTTGGACGCGGTGACGAAGGTGTCACGCACAGCGGTTTTCCAGCTGGCTGGCAGCGGTACGAAGCGGTTGTTGGTGATCGCCGTGTCGTTGTTGGACAAAGCGCCGTAGTGCTTGGAGAAGAACGCACGCACTTGGGTGGTTTGATCAGCGTTGGCATAGCACTGGCTGAAGATCAGGTTAGTGAAGCCCAGGATTGGGTAGCCGGTGCTTGGGTATTGCACGACGCTGGCGTCGTTGGGGTTGGTAGTCGCTGCGAACACAGGCACCCAGACGTTCTGGTCGCCACGGCTGGCGACGGCTGGCGGCTGGATCGCGTTGATCGCGGCCGAAACGTTGGCAGGTGCAGGCGAAACACCACCGATCGTGGCGACTTTGGTTGCGTCACCCAGGCCGGCGACGCTGGTTGCAGCCCAGTCCGGGCTCATGTAGGTGATGCGGTTCTGAGCATTGTTGAGCAAGCCCATCACACCTTCACTGGTGTCCTTGAAGGTTTCTTTAGGCGTGGTAGTGCTGGCTGGGTTGACTTCTTGCAGAGGGTTGATTGCACCCGCTGGCAGGCCACGGGAGAAGCTGCTTTCGAAAGTCTGGGTCACGGCGAAAGTACCGTTTTCCAATGTCGGGTTGCACTTGGCATTGAGGAAACGGGTGAACAGCTCGGTGGTGCCGCTGGCGCCTTTACGGTAAGCCACTTGGATGGTACCGGTAAGGCCTGGAGTGATCTGGTCCCAGGTAGTCAGACGACCCGAGTAGACGCCGCAGAGTTGGTCAACGGTCAGGTTGACGTTACCGGCACCGGTTTTGTTGAAAGGAATGGCAACCGAAGTGGCCACCGAAGGGACCTGGATCAGCTTGCCCCAACCGGCTTGCTTGTTGTTTTGATAAGCGAGCAGTTCAGCGGCGGAAAGCTTGGAATCGCTGCCGGCCCAATGCACGTTCTTGTTGGTCACACCGGCGACGAACTTGGTGTAGTCGTTGTTCAGGAAAGCTGACTTGCCATTGCCGCTGCCGACACCGATGTACTCGGCAAAACCGGCAGTCAGTACGCCAGCAGTCTTGTACAGCGGTTCTGGCAGAGTGGCGCCGCCGCCGTTGATGTCAGCCATTGCAGCCTGGGCCGAGCACAGTGCGGCGAGGGTCATGGATACCGCGAGAACGTTGCGCTTAAACATGAAGAATCTCCTTTCGTCGTGTTTGTACGTTTGGGGTAGATGGCTCTTGCATGACGCCATGGCTTCGGTCCCAAGCCGTCTTGCGGGGGTGGCCAGGGGTGAAAACCATGGGAGAGAAATTCGCAGTTTCCGATGACGTTTGTAGGAAAAAACCTCGGGAGGAACACCTTGATTTTTAAAAAGATTCTCGGGTGTTTTGGTCATGATTCCGAGCGCTTTGGGCGCAGGTGACAGCGAGGTTTCAGCGCGTTTGGCTGGAGGCGGCATGGATCTTAGGGATGTGACGGAATGAGAAACCCGAGGTTGGACGGGGCAGCATCAGGTGCGCACAAAAACCCATTGAATAAACACAGTTCAAATGTGGGAGGGGGCTTGCCCCCGATTGCAGTGGGTCAGCCAAAGATGTAGTGACTGACTCTGCGCAATCGGGGGCAAGCCCCCTCCCACAGTCAGGTGACGAGTTGGTTGATCTCGATGATCGGCAACAGCACGGCCATGACGATCACCAGCACCACGGCGCCCATCACCACGATCATCAGCGGCTCCAGCAACGCGGTCATGCCCATGGCACGCCGTTCGATATCCCGCGACAGCGTCTGCGCCGCCCGCTCCAGCATCGGTGGCAGCGAGCCGGTTTTTTCGCCGCTGGCGATCAGGTGGATCAGCACTGGCGGGAAGACCTTTTCCACCGCCAGCGCCGGGGCCAGGTTGACGCCCTCGCGCACCTTGGCGGTGGCATCGCTGACGCATTGGTCGAGCCGGTCGTTGGACAAGGTTTGCCGCGCCGCTTCCAGGGCACGCAGCAACGGCACCCCGGCACCGCCGAGGATCGCCAGGGTCGAGGCAAACCGCGCCGTGTTCAGGCCCAGCACGAAGCGCCCGATCAGCGGCAAACGCAGTACGCGACTGTGCCAATTCAGGCGCGCCACGGGGTTGCGCAGGTACAGGCGCCAGCTCCAGAAACCGCCGACGATCCCGGCAAAACACAGCCAGCCCCAGGCGCGGATGAAGTCACTTGCATTGAGCATCGCCAGGGTCAGCCCCGGCAAGTCCTGGCGCGCCTGGGAGAACGCGCTGACCACCTGGGGCACCACGTAGCTGAGCAAGAAAATCACAATGCCGATGGACACCAGCCCCACCACACCGGGGTAGATAAACGCCGTGAGAATCTTGCCCCGCAGGTTGTTGCGCTCCTCGATGTAGTCGGCCAAACGCTCCATCACCTGGGCCAGGTCACCGGACTCCTCCCCCGCCGCGATCAGCGCACGGTAGATCGACGGAAAATCCCGAGGTCGCGCCGCCAAGGCATCCGCCAGGCGCATGCCACCCCGCACATCGGCACGCACGGCGGCCAGGGTCTGGGCGATGTGCTTTTTCTCGGCCTGCTCCACCGTAGCACTCAGCGCGGCCTCCAACGGCAGGCTGGCGCCCAGCAGGCTCGCCAGTTGCCGCGTGGCCCAGGCCAGGTCGTTGTCCGACAGTTTGGCGCTGAACAGGCTGCTGCCCGTCGCGGCCGGCTGATTGCCTTCGATCTGCACCAACAACGCGGTCAAACCGCGACTGCGCAGGTTGGCAAAGGCCGCGCTCTGGCTGTCAGCCTCCACATGCCCGGCCTCGACTTTGCCGCTGGCATCGGCGGCTTCATAGCGATAGCGATTCATCAGGCGTCCCGTGTCACACGCAGGATTTCTTCGGGGGCGGTGGCACCGCTGCGCACCCAGCGTTCACCGTCTTCACGCATGCTCAGCATCCCGGCGCGGCGCGCGGCCAGACGCAGGTCCTGCTCGTTGGCGCCCTCATGAATCAGGCTGCGCACCGCGTCGTCGACGCAAAACAACTCATGGATCCCGGTACGCCCGCTGTAGCCGACCTGATTGCACTGCGGACAGCCCACCGGGCGCCAGGTGCCGGGCGCGGCCGGGTCTTCCTGCTTGCAGTGCGGGCACAGGCGTCGCACCAGGCGCTGGGCCAACACGCCGAGCAACGACGACGCCAACAGGAACGGCTCCACGCCCATATCGATAAGCCGGTTGACCGCCGACACCGCATCGTTGGTGTGCAAGGTCGCCAGCACCAGGTGCCCGGTGAGCGAAGCCTGCACGGCGATTTGTGCGGTCTCCAGGTCACGGATTTCACCGATCATGATGATGTCCGGGTCCTGGCGCAGGATCGCACGCAGGGCCAGGCCGAAGGTCATGTCGATCTTGGCGTTGACCTGGATCTGGCTGATGCCCGGCAGGTCGTATTCCACCGGGTCTTCCACGGTGAGGATATTGCTGGTACTCGCATCCAGCCGCGCCAGGGCGGCGTAGAGGCTGGTGGTCTTGCCGCTGCCGGTGGGCCCGGTGACCAGCACGATGCCGTGGGGCTGGCGGATCAGCGTATCCAGGCGCGCCAGCAGTTGCGGCTCCATGCCCAGGGTCTCCAACTGCAGGCGCCCGGCCTGTTTGTCCAGCAGGCGCATCACGACCCTTTCGCCATGGCCGGTGGGCACGGTGGACACGCGGATGTCGATGGGTCGCCCGGCCACGCGCAACGCAATACGCCCGTCTTGGGGCAGGCGTTTTTCAGCGATATCGAGTTGGGCCATGATCTTGATCCGCGACACCAGTGCGCCATGCAGTGCCTTGCGCGGCGAGACCACGTCCCGCAGCGTGCCGTCGACACGGTAGCGCACCACGGAATGGGTTTCGTAGGGTTCGATGTGGATGTCGCTGGCTTCGTCGCGGGCGGCCTGGGTGAGCAAGGCGTTGATCATACGGATCACCGGGGCGCCGTCCTGGGTGTCGAGCAGGTCGGTGACTTCGGGCATGTCTTGCATCAGGCGGTCGAGGTCGACCTCGTTTTCGGCGGCGCCCACCACGGCGGCGGCGCTGCCGGTGTCGGCGTAGGCGGCGGTGAGCAGGCCGTCGAGTTCGTCGTCGCGTACCTGTTCGAGCTGGGCCTGGCCGAACTGGCGGTGGACTTCGCTGATGGACCAGCCGGGGGTCGAGGGGCACACCGTCAGCAGGTGGCCTGCTTCGGTGGGGCGCAGGAGGATGCGTTGGGATTTGGCCCAGGCGTAGGGCAATAGGCTCATGGTTTTGGCCCTGTTTGTAGGTGTACATATCCGTTGCTGCGGTAACGGCTACTTATGGTTCCGCCCTTACGGCGGCTCACTTTTGAAAAGCGCAAAAGTAAGCAAAACGCTCTTGCCCCAACACTCGGCACCTCGCTTAGGCTCGGTGTGCCCGTAATCCGACAGTGATTTGGGGGGCCGCCGCCACGCGCCATCCATGGCGCGGGGCGGCTAAACCGGCATCCCTGCCGGTTTACCCCCCAAATCCCTGCCGAATTCCGGCCAGCGTGTTTGACGGGGCGCCCAGGATCAAAATCAAAAGCAAAGCGCGGCGGCCTGGTAGCCGACCGGATCGTTGAGGCGTGCGCGTTCCCCTGTAGGAGCCGGGCTTGCCCGCGATGGTCGTTAACGATGACGCGGGAAGCCAGAATGAACGCGGTGCTCTCACTGGTTTTAGGGCTGCTTCGCAGCCCAACGCGGGGCAAGCCCGCTCGCCACAGTAGGGCGGCAACACAAAACAAAAAACGTATCCACGATGCGAAGCGAGTCGCTCTTGCTCTTCGGCGCCCCGTAAAACCACGCTGGCCGAACGCAGGCTTGAATCCGTGGGTAACCCGGCAGGACGCCGGGTTAGCCGCACTGGGCCATGGATGGCCCATTGCGGCGGCCCACGGATTCAAGCCTTCGTTCGGGCACACCGAGCCTAGGCGAGGTGCCGAGTGGTGGGGCGAGGACCTTTTGGTTACTTTTGGGTCCTTCCAAAAGTGACCCGCTGTAAGAGCGGAACCATAAGTAGCCGTTACCGCAGCAACGGATATGTACTCAATCACCGTCTCCCCCCAGAACCAGGAATCGCCTTGTCCACAGAAGGCAACTGCGGCGCCTGCACATCCGGCATCGCCCAACTGTGCTCCGGCTGCAACCCCCCTTGCGCCCTGCGCATAAACTCATACCGATTCAACGTAATACTGCGCCCCGCCCCACTGTCCCGAATAATGTACGGCCGCAAAAACACCATCAGGTTGGTCTTGTTCACACTGCGCTTCTCATTGCGAAACAACGCCCCCAACCCCGGAATATCCGACAACCACGGCACCGCATCATTGCTCTGGCTGTACCCATCCTGCAGCAACCCGCCGAGCACCATGATCTGCCCGTCATCCAGCAAAATACTGGTATCGATCGCCCGCTTGTTGGTCACCGTGCCCGCCTCCACCGACGCCCGCGCATCCACGGTGCTGACCTCCTGGTAGATATCCAGCTTCACCGTGCCGCCCTCGGAAATCTGCGGTCGCACGTTCAACTTGAGCCCCACCTCTTCACGCTGCACGGTCTGGAACGGGTTGTTGCTGGTGCCTCCGCCGCCGGTCACATAACTGCCGGTGACAAACGGAATGGTCTGCCCCACGAAAATACTCGCCGCTTCGTTGTCCAGGGTCAGCAGGTTGGGCGTGGACAATATGTTGGTGCCACCCTTGCTCTTCAACGCACGGGCCAACACCTTGAGGTCGAGTACCTTGCCGATGCCGGGAATATCCACGGTGCCGTTGACCAGACCCACGTTGAGCCCCTTGGGCAACACATCGATGCTGGTCTTGCTGGTGGGCGCGCTGTTCACACCGCTGCCGCCCAGGTTGACGCCGCCAAACCCACCCTTGCCTCCCAGGTTGCCGGCCTGCCACTGCACGCCGAATTCAGTGGCGTCGTCTTCGCCGACTTCCACGATCAGGCTTTCGATCACCACCTGGGCGCGGCGCTGGTCGAGCATGTCGATGACTTCGCGCAGGTTGCGGTACAACGGGTCCGGCGCGGAGATCAGCAGGGTGTTGGTGGTGGCGTCGGCCTGGATCGTCACGCCGCCGGCGCTGAACGCGGTGTCCTGATCCTTGGCGGTGCCGTTGGTGCCCGTGGTCGAACCGGTGGCCTGGCCATAACCCGACTGCACACCGCTGCCGGTGGGGGTGCCGCTGCTGTTTTGCGCGTTGCTCGCGCCTTGGGCGGTGTTCTTGCCATTGCCGCCCATGGCGCTGAGCTTGCCACGGGCATCGTCGCTCACGCCGGAATCGCTCTCGCCGGTGAGCAAGCCGCGCAGCGACTGGGCCAACTTGCCCGCCTGGGCGTTGCGCAGGTACACCACGTGCATATTGCTGGGGTTGCTCTGGGCGTTGTCGAGTTTGTAGATCAGGTTGCGCGCCAGTTCCGTCCGCTCCGGGCTGCCGGAGCGGATGATGATCGAGTTGGAACGCGGGTCGCCGATCACGTTGATCTTCTGGGTCTGGTCGGCGCCCTGGGTGTCCAGCAGCTCGGAGACCATCGCGGCGATGTCCACGGCGATGCCGTTCTGCACCATCACCACATCGGTGTCGATGGCACTGGGGGTGTCGATGCCATTGATGATCTGCGCCACTCGTGCCAGGTTTTCCGCGTAGTCGGTGATCACGATGCTGTTGTTGCCGGGGTAGGCATTGATCGGGTTGTTCGGCGACACGATGGGGCGCAGCACCGGGATCAGGTTGACGGCATTTTCATATTGCAGGCGGAAGGTGCGGGTCTGCATGCCGCTGCTGCCGGCACTGTAGATCGGCCCGCCGAGCAGCTTGGCATCGGCCTCGGGCACCACCTGGGCGACGCCGCCCACATCGACCACGCTGAAGCCCTGCATGCGCAGCGCCGCCAACAGCATGTCGTAGGCCTGATGCGCCGGCACCTGGCCTTCGCTGACCAGAGTGAGGTTGCCCTTTACCCGGGGGTCCACCAGGAACTGCTGGCCGGTGGCACGGGAGAGTGCGCGCACCACCGCCTGGATGTCGGCGTCGACAAAGTTGAGCTGCACCGGTTGGTCACCCAGCGGGTTGCGGGCCTTGACGGTTGCCGGGGCATGGCCGCGAGCACTGTTGGTGACGCGGTGCTGCACCGGCGCTTTGGGGGCGGGTTGGCTCTGGCGGTCGAGAACGGTCTCGCCACTGCGACGGGTGTCCGCCAGGGGTTGGCCGAGTTCGCTGTCCACCAGCAACGGCTTGGATGCGTCCTGGCTGCTGCACGCACTCAGGGCCAGCACCAGCAACGGCGCGACCATACGAAAAGGGGGGACTGACCACTTCATGAAGCTTCCTTAGCGCCAAGCGCCTGATCCATGCGAACGGTCCCGGACACAGTGCCGGCCGAGTTGTCGACGGTATCGAGCACGCGCTGTAAACGCGCCTCGGACACCTCCAGGGAAAACGAACGGGCGTTGCCCAGCAGCCAGCCCACCACCGCGTCGGCCGGGGCGTTGTCGAAGGTCAGGCGCCACCCCGCGGGCTCGAGCGCCTGCAACTGGTAATGCCCTTGCAGGCCGGCACTGTCCAGGGCCTGGCGCAACGCGGCTTCGTCGCCCGGCCTGGGCGCGGCGACGTCCTGCAACAACACCTGCAAGGCCTCGGCCTGGGCGCGCAGCTTGGGGGTTTCGGCCTGCCAGTAATCGATCTTTTTCAACGCGGGCTGCACCAGCACCAGCCAGGTCAACAGGCTGGCCAGGACCAGGCCGGCGCCGCCGAGCATGCGTTTTTCGCGCAGGGCCAGGCCGCTCCAGAACACCCGGGCCTGGCTGCGCAGTCGCTGGACTTTATTCATCGCCGGCTCCGGTTTTTTCTGCGGCTTGCGCGGGAGCAATGGTCCAGGCATGGCCATCGCGGCTGGCGGTGAAACCGGCCTGGGCCAACGCCGCCTGCCATTCGCCTTCGGCGGTCGGGTTACGGCTGTCGGCGAGCAACTCGACACGCAAGCGCCCCTGTTCAAACGTCAGGCTGTCGACACTGCCAACCATGAACGGCAGGTTGCTGCCCACCAGTTGCAGCAGACCGGGGAAACGTTGGCCCGGGTCAGCGGCCGCACCGGTCTGGCGTGCAGCCAATTGCTGGCGGGCCTGTTGCAAGGGGTTGAGCACCACCGGCAACCCCGGAAACGCCTGGCGCACCTGCTGGCTCATCAGCGCCTTGAGTCGCTGGCCTTGCTCCACCTGGCGCGCGGCGTACAGGTTGAGGCCCAGGGTCCAGATGGCCGTGGCCAGCACCACACAGGCCAATGCCCTTCCCCATCCGCCGGTCGAGGGCTGTGTGAGGCGACCGTGCAACCCCCACGTGGGCAGCGGCCCGCTCCAACGCTGCGCCGCGTCCACCCGTGGCAGGTCCAGCGCCTGCATGCCCAACGGGTGCACCGTGCCTTGCTGCAGGCTGTCACGGGTCAGCAGGTAGCCGTCATCCAAGGCAGCGGCGCCCACCGGCAACGCATAAGGCGCCGGGTACAGGCCGCGCAGCTTGAGTGGCAGTTGCGCCAGCCGCTCCAACCCGGCGTTGGGCAACCAGGCCACTTGCACGCGGCCATCGCTTTCACGCGGGCCGTGGGCCACCTGCATCTGCTCAACCGGGCCGAGGATCAACGCCTGGGCGGCACAGGCCACGGCGGCGGCGGTCTTCGCCGCGGGTAAAGGCGGCAGCTCGAGGCTGGTCAGCAGGCTGTCCCGTGGATGCAGGAAACAGTCCGCCGCCTGGCGCGCCTGGCACAACTGCGCCAGGCTGGCGTCGCCCTCTTCAACGACCACGCCACGTTCCACCCAGGCAAACCGGACCTGGCTCTGCGCGCTCAACTGATCCAGCGGCGCCAAGCCAATGCGCAAGCGTTTCATACGCCCACCCGCGACCAGATCACCCGGGGCTGCCGGTCTTCAGGGCGGTGCAACAAGGCGTCAAGGGTGACCCGCCGCTGCTCGCGCCGCGCCTGGCCCTGCACGCGGAACCACTCGCTGGTGATGCCCACCTGCACCGAATCCACCGCCACTTGCGGCAGGTGCAGGCGGTTGACGAAATCCCCCCGGTTGATAAACCACTGCCCACTGTCACGCTCGGCCACCAACCCATGGGCCTGGGACAGGCTGAGCTGGGGCACCACTGCACTGAGCACTTCGGCGCTGGCGGTGTTGCCGTTGACCCAGGTTGGGCCGGGCAACACGCTGATATAGGCCTGCATGCGCTGCAACACCAGGGGGTCGAGGCCTTCGATCCCGCTCAGCTCATCCAGGCTGCGCAGCATCGGGTATTTGGCGGGCGGTTCATAAGACGCGATCACCCGCTGACTGATGCGCCGACTCACCGCCGGGTCGACACCGATCAGGCGGCACAGTCGTTCGAAACTCTGCAGTTGCTCGGTGTCCACCTGCTCGCGGTTGACCAGGTTGCGCAGGTTGAACTTGCCCTGTTCGTCCTCGATACGCCCCTCGAAGGCACCACCCTGGGCCCGCGCCCAGGGTTGATCGAGACGGGTCAGCACGTCTTTCTGGCGGGCGTCCCAGAGCAGCTGCCGGCTGCGCTCCAGGCCGCCCTGCAACAGCCATTGGCCCTGGATGCGCAGCTGTTCGGCTTCGAGGCTGCGGGTAAATACGGTCTGGCGCGTGAGCATGGCGCCGGCCAGTACCGCCACCACTGCTGCGATCAGCAAGGCGCTGATAATCGCCATGCCGCGCTGCTTCGCCGCTGGGGGCGAATACCGTTTCATGGCGGGCCTTAGAGCTGCCAGGAGCCGATATCGGCATTCACGCCATCGCCATCCGGTTGGCCGTCGGCACCGAGGGAGAACACGTCCACCTCACCATTGGCGCCCGGGTTGAGGTAGTGATAAGGGTGGCCCCATGGGTCGTTGGGCAGGCGGTCCAGGTAGGCGCGCCAGTTGCTGCTCTTGGCGTCCGCCGGGCGCTCCACCAACACCTTGAGGCCCTGGTTCATGCTCGGGTAAGTGCCGTGGTCGAGGCGATAGAGTTTCAGCGCCTGCATCAGCCCGCCGATGTCCTGTTTGGCCGCCGTGGCCCGCGCCTGGTCCGGGCGATCCAGGACCTTGGGCACCACCATCGCGGCGAGGATCCCGAGGATGACCACCACCACCATGATCTCGATCAGGGTGAAGCCACGCTGCCCGCGAGGGCCTGGCAATGGGGACGTTAGGCGCGCGATATCCATCTCGACATTCCTTGGCTTGAGTGCAATTCGTGGCGCAGTGTTGCAAGAACACATGTCAGTCGTATTGAAATTCCTCGGGAGTTTCGGTCGCCAATCGGTCAACTGCCGGCGCTAGTCTGCGGGCCTGTTTCCCGGCTTTGAGAGCGCCATGTACGGCCGTCGCAAGGAGCAAGGTTTTACCCTGATCGAAGTGCTGGTGGCACTGGCGATCATCGCCGTGGCCATGGCCGCCGCCGTGCGCGTGGCCGGGTTGATGACCCAGAGCAACGGCCTGCTGCGAGACAAATCCATCGCGTTGCTGGCGGCGCAGAGTCGCCTCGCCGAACTGCGCCTGGAAGGCCATCTGCGTAGCGGCAAGAAGACCTTCACCTGCGATCAAGGCCGCCTGAAGCTGCGCTGCGAGCAGACCATCAACACCGACGGCCGCCTGTTCCAGGTCAGCCTGCAAGTGCTCGACGCCAGCCGCGAGGCACCGCCCCTGGCGCGCCTGGACACCCAGGTCATGGCCGAGTGAGCAGCGGCAACGCAGGCCCCGGCGGCAACTTGTCGAGGTTGACGCGCAGCTTCTCGCCAGCGCGCTCGATCTCCACCCCGTCGCCCTCAATGGCCGTCAGCCGCACACCGGGGCTGAGCCGTTCACCCAGCAGAAAGCTGCGCGGCGGGCCGTCATTCAGACTGAGGATCGCCACCGCGCCCCGCGCTCCCGCCAGTACGCCGGTGACCTTGACCTGCAACGCCGTCGGCACATTGGAAAACCATTGCAGCGCCGGGTTATCACTGCGCGCCGCCAGTGCCTGGGGCGTGGCTTGCGGCGTGTGGGATTCGGCGCTGGTGAGCAGCAGCGGCGTCCATACCGCCACACCCGCCAGCGCGGCCAGCACACCCACAGCCTGCACACCGTGGGCCAGGGTGAAACGAGGGGCAAATGTCATGGGGAGGACCTCCTGTTTGTCCGTCGCACCAGCCTACAGGTCAATTCGCACGCTTTTATTTCACACACTCCCCAGTTCTCCAGGTAGCCCGCGATGAAACAGCAAGGCTTCACCCTGATCGAGCTGATGGTGGTGCTGGTGATCATCGGCATCGCCAGCGCCGCCATCAGCCTCACCATCAAGCCCGACCCGCTGCACCTGCTGCGCAAAGATGCCGAGCGCCTGAGCCAACTGCTGCAAGTCGCCCAGGCCGAAGCCCACGCCGACGGCCGCCCCATCACCTGGCGCGCAGATGCCAAGGGGTTTCGCTTCAACCGCCAGCGGGACGACGGCCAGGGCCTCGACACCTTTAAAAACGACGACCAGTTGCGCCCACGCCTGTGGGAAAGCACGCCGATGCAGATCAGTCTCGAACCCCGGCAAACCCTGGTGCTCAACGCTGAATGGATCAACCCACCGCTGCGCGTGGTGCTGTCCGACGGCCAACACAGCCTCAGCCTGCAACGCGACGCCGCCGGTTTGATGCGCGTGGTCAGCCAACCATGAAGCCGTCACAGCAAGGCTTCACCCTGATCGAAGTGATGGTGGCGATCATGCTCATGGCCGTGGTCAGCCTGATCGCCTGGCGCGGGCTGGACAGCGTCACCCGCGCCGATCAGCATTTGCAGGCAAGCACCGAACAAACCGAAGTGCTGCTGCGCGCACTGAACCAGATGCAACGGGATATCAGCCTGCGTGCCAGTGTCGAACTGACGCCCCCGGAAACCACCCAAACAGAGGGACTGGCCGCCGTGACCGTGCGCAGCTCCGACAGCAAGGGCTTTCGCCTCGACGTGATCCGCAGCGCCCCAGCGGCCGGCGATGGCCTGCAACGGGTGCGCTGGTGGCTCAAGGGTGACGCACTCTACCGCGCTGCCGCCCCCGCGCGGGACCGCTACCCGCTGCCGGCGGCAAAGGACGGCGTGGTGGTGCTGACCGGCGTCAGTGACCTGCAGGTACGCGTATGGGAAGCGGACAAAGGTTGGCGGCAACTGAGCGGCAATCGCCGCGAAGACCCGCTGGGACTGGAGATCAGCCTGGTGCGGCAGACGCCACAGGGAGTGGAAAAATACCGGCAGGTGGTGGGACCGTTGAAGTAGGGGCGGCGAATTGGCCGCCCCGCCACTGTCATCGTCCGCGCTCGCCGGTCTCGAGCCACACTTTGCTGACGCTCAAGGTTGTCGCCAGTTTCTCCACGCGATCCATCGGCAGCCCGCGTGAAAACCAATTGTTGAGGCACTGCGGGCTGACGTGCATCCATTCGGCAAAGGCCGTGGGCGGGATGCCGTAGGTGTTGAGCACCAGACGCAGGCGATGGCCGGAATGAAGGGGCGGGGGTTGTAGTGGGGTGTGGCGCCGGGGGGATTTTTTCCGGGTATGCATGAGGGGGCGGCTCCCTGCCGTGGTGGATTTCTCCGTGAACTATAAACAGCGCGGAAATGAAACAGCAGGTGTCTGGGAGGGCTGGAAAAGCATAAAACGAAATAACCTACATATTGCCGGGAATAATTCTTACAGCTTGATAGGAAGCTGAACGCCGGTCACGGCTGATCGACGTTCGGGTTGAACTGACTTGACCACGTATTACAACAATCGGCGTTGCACCGCTTCTTCCAGCGTACTGCGGGTCAATGCATGCACCACGTCCTGCGTGTTCTTCTGGAAAGGAATGGCGACGATCGATCGCGGGTAACACACCTTGCTTAGATTTTTGCTGTCATTGCCTCAAGGCTGAGTATGACTAGCGTTATGCTTGTCGAGATCAAATCTTTTCTGCATAAAAAACCGATTGTATCCAGTGACCGGGTAATCTTTGAGTTCTCCAAATATGCTGAAGCCGAGCCGGCGGTGAAGTCCGCTGTGGCTTTTGCAACTACTCAGGAATAATTATCAACTCACTCCATAATGGTTTCAGCCCTACACTTTCCATATAAGCCCCATAGTCGAAAAATGCCCTGACCCCAATATCTTCGTATAAAAACCATGAGGCCTCGCACTCTTGACATACGAACAAGCTACTGTCGTCAGCTATAACTTTAGCCTTGACAATATCTCCCTGCTCACACCTTGGACACAACATATAAAACTTCTCTATTTAACAGGATAGGCGGTAATGTCCTGACTGGTCCCAGGCCGAACAATAATTTTAATACTCGTTTCTCCCGAAGTACCAATCGCTCGGCCCATCGGGACAACATATGCACCCGGATCTCCGACTACAGGACTACCTTTCTTGAGCCATGCCTCATCGACAGCGCCTAAAATCTCTTTTCTGTCCATACTAAAGACGCCATGAGGATCCCTCTGGGTCTGACCCCGTTTACCCGAATAAGCACCCTGGGTTTCCGGAGATACTTATTAACTATTTCGATTTAATGTATCCAGAAACTTTTCAAATGCTTTAGGGACAAGATCTTTTTCCTCTGGAGAAAGCAAAATATTCATTACCTGCTCATCGCCAGCATAGTCATATATATCAATGCCTATCCAGCCTTCAGACCAAAATTCTACGGTCGCCAGCTTATTGAAGCCTTCCAGCTCTATCCGTTCAAGTTCACCAAAATCCCCGTTGGCGAATGTTGAATACTCTACGGAGTAGCCTTTCAATAGAGGCTTAACTTCTTTATTAAACTGAAAAGCATCCATAACCCCTCTCACTTACTATCTAGCACAGTGATATTTTTTACCTCAGGAAGATATTCTCCACCCTGTTTATTAAGCAAATACTGCTGGGATTTACTTGCGTCCAGACCAATCATTCTATACCAGCCTTCCTTACCACCCTGCAATAATCCACTACTTGGAACATCAAACTCGACACAGACGAAACCTTTAGTTGAGATAAAGGTTTGCCCGCCGCCTCCCTCAACAATTTTGTTACTACTTTGCATCCGTGCCAGCTTATCAGAGGTGTGATGCGCCTGAAATCCCTTGTTTAATCCCTGAAGCTTTCGATAAGCAGGACTAATTACGTCAGGTAAAATCTGGCCTGTTGCTTTTGCACCAAGTCAAAAATCACTCTTTTCGACGATAAACGACCCTCTCAGCTTCCGACAAACTAGGTAGATCTTCGTTGCCTACAAAAATTTCCGACCTGCATTTTAAATCCGCCCCCTGGTAAGCAGTATATTGACATATGATATCTTCTACCTCACCAATATCATCCTCTATATTTTCTTCAAGATAAAATCTTATTACCCAAACATCATCTTCACAATACAAAACTACCATCCTGAAGTTTGGAGTAACTGCCCCCAGCATCGCTTGAACAAGCATTAAGACTTGGAAATTCCAAGCTTTCAATTCGGCTTCTGCATTCATTTTTGAGTCCAACTAGGATCCCTCAGGGTCAAACCCCGTTTACCTTTCCAGATAAATGCGCGCCTTTTCCACTTTTTTAGGTTCAGCAGGCTTTTATGCATAATCCGACAGGGTGTAAGAAACATCTCCCGAGTCGCGCCAAGCTCCATTCGCAAAACTTATCGGCCGCTGTGGATAACATACCAACATCCCTTCGACGAACTGACGAAACGACAAGTCAAGTCGCGTTATCCAACGCATATTGTCGATTTCCAACAATTGCCAGTTGTCTCCACTGTCGAAACCGAAAGCAGTCCCGGCGCTATCCCAGCCGAAAAGCCACACCTCGCCCTTAGCACCCGATTCATAGGGGCCGTCTTTATAAAACCCTTCATCACCAAAATAGTCTACCGCGGGGCATAATGTGGGTTGAATCGTCAAAAGCGACAGCGCGCAGTCGTCCTCCTTTATCTCACCATGCCCCCGCTCCCGCATAAAAGCAAAGTACTCATCGGGAGCCGCTGGCCACTGCTGTCGCATACCGCTCACGTCACCAGAAGAAACAGGGTTCAGCCGCTCCAATAGCACGCATGCGAGTGCATTGAAGGCCTCTAATTTTTCGTACATGGTCATATTAAACAAATCGCCCCCCTTTTTCCGCCCAACAAACCAAACGTTAACCCCTCGCTGGCAATTATTTCATCTGGCACTCTATCATAAAAAAATAGCTCATCCCCTAAATTCAAAATTGATAGAAACGAGTCATATTCAAACAACAATAAAACGCCTATAACTTTACGTTCCACTGAGGATTTTATAGCCGAGACCGAAAGTAATCTACGCCCCACAACATCAAAAAAATAACTTTCACTAGAGACACAAAAATCAATCAATTTTCCGTACTCACCCAAATCACATTCAGCAATAGGTTTTTCAGAAAAACATAGCGACACACCATCGCTCCCGCAATATAGCCTCCCACTCTCCAAATCTTCAAATCGAAGAGAAACCTCTTGAGGGATCGAGCCTCTATAAGACTCGAACACATGAAGCAATGCATTTACTGAAAGCAGCTTACTTCCTAACGCCTTCACTAACCAAGCATTCATAAGACATGAATGACTCATTACCATACCCCCCCTTCAAAGCACTTTTTACAGATGAATTCTGACTCACCCCATCTTTCAAGATAGTCACAAACGTTCCGTCAGGCTTGATAACAACAACATCATTACCTTTAATTCTGAAGAGTCCCTCAGGGTCTGACCCCGCTTACTTACGAGTAGAACTAAAACTAACAACAGGCGCGAGAGCGCAAGACTTCGCCTGTCGCTTTTGCACCTACTATTCAAAACGACAGCAAACTGATCACTTATCAACCCCAATTAAATTCAGGTTCAACAGTACAATCAAGCCCAGCAGAAACAAGAGCATTTCTAACTTGTAGAACTTCCATCGCCTGCCCAGTAAACACGAGAGAAACCCCATTCTGGAGAGTCTTTCTAGACGTCAAAAAATTATAGCCTGTCACTTCAGATACGGCTCTTACATGGGCTTCATTTTTATAATCGCCACTACAACTAACCTTATACTTCGCCTCATCAACCTTAACACCCGAAACATGTGTCGTCACTACAGACCAGCCACAATCAGCACACCTTAAGCCTTGAGCGCTCCCCTCGTTGAAGCTCTCTAATCTCCCTCCGCATCGCTCACACACCATAAAGTAGTTCTTTTTCATTCTGCCTTACCAGGATAAAATACTTTAAATACTCCCTGATTTGACAAATCAGGAACATTAAACAATGGTGAACTCTGGCTCAATGAGGACCTTGGAGCAACTATCATCTTACCATCACCATAAGCCCACACCAAGTTAGTTGGCGCTTTCACCGGCACTCCCATTTTATTTGCCAAGTTTTGAGCAAATCCAGTATCACACCCCCCAGTATCACACGATAGCAAGCGGATTGGTTGCCCATTATAGCCAGGGTTATTTTCGATAAGCCTGGAGACGACACGTTGATCAGCCATAACCGTCCCATTAGGTGTAAAGATTTCTATTTTCTGTTTACTTCCATGGGCTACCACATCAAAAAATCCCTCTGCATCAATGTCCGTTCTCTTAGATGCATTTTTAAAAAACTGATCGGCGTCACCCATAAAATTCGTTGGGCCTGGAACTGCCTCTCTAGTTGAAACAAGTACTCCTTCAGCCCCACCCGCCACAGCCCGCCTATAAGCCACCACCCCCGCCGCAGTCCCCACCCCAACCGCCAGCGCGATCTTCAGGTTGTGCGCAATGTCCTGCGCCTGAGCGTCGCTCAGTGCCCATTTCGACTTGAGCGACTCGACCATCGCGCCCACCGAGTGCTCGGTCGTGGCAGTCGCCAGCATTTCCTGAAATTCGTAATTGCCGTTGATCAGGCTCTGTACCGCCTCCCGTGCATCGGGCGAGGCGTAGTCGGCGATGTCGCGGATGGCGTTGAGGTTCGCCATGGTGTTGGCGACTTCTTTGGAGCTTGCCGCGCAGGAGCTGGGGTCGGCCTGGCAGCTGACGATGGCGTCAATGTCCTGCTGGAGGCTCAGTTCCTGGAATTTGCGCGTGGCGTCCTGGATGCAGGAGGCGTCGGTGCATCGGGCTATCTGTTTGGCGGCCCGTTCCAGTTGGTTGTGTGACAGGTAGTTGTATTGCGTGGCGTTCTTCGCCACCCAGCTGCCGGTCTCCAGCTTGGCGGCGTCAGTGTCGCTTTGTGCCGCAGCCGCCAGTACGCCGACGATCTGCGAACTCATGGTGAGCAGGGTGTCGTTGCCTTTGACCAACGTATCCAGGTGGCCTACCAGTGCTTCGCTTGCCGCCGCCGCCAATGCGCCGGTCTTGAAGTCGCCGCCGGTGACTTCTGCCAGCAAGCCACCGACCATGGCGTGGATCGCCACCTTGGGTAACGAGCCGTCCGCCAGGACGTTTTTCGTGTAGTCCCCTACCAGGTTGAAACTGGCCGCCGCCAAGGTGTTGAACAAGGCATTTTTCAGCGCGTCACTGACACTGCCGCCCTGCCCCAGCGCTTTGTTCAGTCCCTCAGGGTCTGACCCCGTTTACCCGTGGTAAAACCTGGAGTACGTTAATGGCTGTCCTATTACAGATATCGTCGACGATAGCCATGAGCATCACCAACGAAGAACGTGAATTTTTCATTGCCTTGGGCGAACGCATTGCCCGCCTGCGCAAAGAACACGGCATCACTCAAACTCAACTGGCCGAACGGCTGGGCGTGTCCCAGCAGACTATCCAAGCCTATGAGTCCGGCAAGCGGCCGATTCAGGTAGCGGCGTTGCCGGAGCTGGCCCGGCTGCTTTCGACCACACTCGAAGAACTGTTTGGTCAGCAGCAGGAAACCACTGTGCGTAAACATGGCCCCGCTCCGAAATGGCAACAGCAACTGGAAGCCATCGACCAGCTACCTAAGAGCCAACAGAAATTCGTTGCGCAGATGCTAGATGCCCTGATCGCTCAGGCCACGACTAAAGCTAGCGAAGGAAGGGAGATTTTGCAGTAAGTAAAAAGACTGCGACTAAATCCTGAAAAATCGAAAAATGCATGCAGGACAATCATGAATAAAAAGCAACTAAACGAAACAAGCAAGTTTCTAAGTTATATCTTGCGCCATGAGCCTCACACTATCGGATTGCAACTCGACGCAGAAGGCTGGGCAGACATCAACTCTTTGATTACCGGCGCAGCGAAAGAAGGCCGCGTACTTGACCAGGCAATAATTCAGGCAGTAGTAAACAGCAGTGACAAGAAACGCTTTACCCTCTCCGACGATGGCCAGCGTATTCGAGCCGCACAGGGACATTCAGCACCAGACGTAAACCTCCAACACATAGAGAAAGAACCGCCAGAATTCCTCTACCATGGCACTGCAACACGCTTTCTTGAATCTATTCTTCAGCAAGGATTGATTGCAGGTTCACGCCACCATGTGCATCTATCGCAGGAGACTCTGACAGCTATCGCTGTCGGACAGCGCTACGGTAAACCAGTGGTTCTGAAGATTGAATCCCTGCGGATGTACCAACAGGGATTTAAATTTTTTCAGGCTGAAAATAGTGTTTGGTTAACTGAAGCGGTTCCCGTTAATTTCATTTCAAAACAAAATCAACTGCCCGACAGCTCATTGGATAAAAATACATCTACAGCCAGCACATGTAAAGTAAGATTCTCTGACAAAAACTGAATGCTGAAATGCCTCAACTTCGGCGGTTCGTGACTCGACACGGAACGCCATGCTTTCAAGTTATTCCTTACCAATTCGGAGTCTATAAACTCGGTCAACTTACCCAACCGAAACTCACTTGGATCACCATCAAACTCAAAAATAGCACCTCCAGGGAATGGCTCCCGAATAAAGCATCGCACAGACTTGAACGCAACCTCCCGCCTTAAAGCCAGTACAACCTCTTCGCTATCAACTACAACCTCCTTCTCATACTCAATATCAAGTATCACATCCGAGCCAACGGAGTGGAATGATACTCTTGACTCACCATATCCTGGCAGCCACTCATATGGATCTAGTATTAATTTTGGCTGACCTATTCTCATGGACGCACCGACTTTAATTGTTCTGCGCCTGTCGGCGGCAATTTGTTATTTTTTAACTGATCTGCTGCCAAATCATTGAATGTCTTACCTGGATAAGCCTCAACACCTGTCTGATTTCGCCCGAACCACTCACTTCGAGGGATAGCTGCCTGCTCAAGCGCGGTAGAAGTTCGCGTATTCAAAATAAGGCGAGTCCCCTTCATATCTACATAATCAACGGGAAGCTGATTCGGCTTAATTGTCCCAGCCCTCAAAGCGCCGGCTAAGTCATCAACTGTCTTGATCGGTGTGCCCGCCAGCTCTGAGTATACCTTTTGCCCTTCCTCACTAAAGGGAAATCGGGGTCAGACCACCAATATACATTGGCGCACTAATCGGGCGCACTAATCGTGGTCCGCCCCCTATTTCCCAATAATGTGCAACGAGATATACGGCAGTATAACCCTAGGACGGCGAACCATATAAATCCCCAAATAAATAAGAGCTTACAGCTTAGCCGCCCATCACTAGGCCAACAAAATCGAATAAGTACAAAAAATAAATCATATTTTAAAAGAGCAATTCTGCTGAACTCTAAAAATCGCAAAACCGTGGCCTGCCCCCTATCTTTTCAGGTCCTAGGCTAGCAGCAAAACTTTTTAAGCATTCAACACTGCAAAGCTTACATCACCGGACCTCAAAAATTCTTGAAAACAAGAAATAACGATATCTATATTTCTTGTGACAACACTCGCCGGATAGTAATCGCCCAAAACATCAACCAACTTTGCTCCAGCCGACGTATTATTAAGAGTACGCACAACATGCTCACCATCATCAACGTATTGGTTCAGCATCAGAATATAATTTCCGGAATCAGCATAAAGATTGATTTCGTAAGGTCCGGCTTCAGGTGCCGGGGAAATAGACAACGAAACGACGCCGTCGACTTTACTATATTCAAATATAATGGACCTTACCTCTTCCATGGTCGGCTGAGCAATTAGAGGGATTTGCGATCTGCCATACTCAGGACTAAGGGTATACCCTCCGATGATCATCTATTTTTTCTCCTTAATAGACTTCATACCTGACTCCCAGTAATAGCTTTTCGGAAGTCCTGTTTTATCATCTATAGCTCTTACGGTTAAAGATTTCAACTCAGCCTTTTCTGCGGCAGCAGCTATGTCACATTTGCAGAATCCGCAAACATCTTTCCCTGCGACTGTCATAGACATGTCCGCTCCGGCAGTTTTACCGGAGCTATATGCTTGCTGGATCACACCGATTTCAGCGTGGGCATCTTTCATATTTCCGTTTGGATAAAGTTTTCCAGGATTCTTAGCGGCTTTATCTGCAATCCTATCCGTGATCAACGAAGGTATTTTCGGGTCCGCCTCGTTGAGTGGATGAGCGGTTTGATTGACGTCTTGGAAGGTCTGACCTCCTACCTTTCCCTCTGCCGCCACTTTTGGTGCAGCGCCCTTAGCCGTTCCTTCGATAACATTTTTTTCGGTTAATACCGCAGTCTCCGAATCTGTAGTCCCCTACCAGGTTGAAACTGGCCGCCGCCAAGGTGTTGAACAAGGCATTTTTCAGCGCGTCACTGACACTGCCGCCCTGCCTCAGGGCTTTGTTCAGTCCCTCAGGGTCTGACCCCGTTTACCTACGTTTACCTATCCCTTTTCTCGCCATAGCCGATAGATTGATAAAAAGTAACAGTAGGCCCGTAATCCTGATCTGAATTCGAAACCTCTACAGAAAAATTACATCCTGGAAATTTGTCCTTTAAAACTAGCCGCCATGAAAAAGCAATAGTGTCAGCTAGCTGCTCAAAAACGACATCATCAACTTCATCCGTACAGCCTGAAAAAACATCGTACATGTGAGTATGGTTCATTATTTTTTCAACTGCAGAAATATCCCCATCAAGCTTTTTTAACCATACCAAAAAAACCTCATGATCATATTTAGCATTTAAAAAAATCGCACCTTGGCTGATAAAAAAATCAGGAAACAACAGCCTGCAAAATAGCAGACAGTCTTCAGGCTTACAAATAGCGCTCATATAAGAAAATATATCAATATTATCTCTCTCAGCCCAGCTTGACGCCCATAGCTCGTATCGACTCAAACCGCTAAATTGCCCAAGCGTATTTACTTTCATTATGGAATCTCATCTGAATTGGTAGGCCGCGGAGCCAGTTTAGTAGAAGGCGACTGAACTCTTACTGTTCCGTCCGGAAGCGTATTTCTACCATATTCTATTACATGTGGTGTCGATACATTAGCATGAGCAGCACCTCTAACATCGACCCGCTTAATAATCATCCCAGCTGAATCATAGACGGCGTAGCTCGTAATATTTCCTTGATTATCGGCCCGATACAAAGCTCCATTCGCGGGGCCGCCGTCTAGCTTAAAGCGGCCGCTAATCTGAGTAGCATTTTCAAGCGGACCTCCGACAAGATTATTTGCGTTGCGAGGAATAGAGTTGTTGCTAGTCGCGCCTTTTACCCCACCCGCCACAGCCCGCCTATAAGCCACCACCCCCGCCGCAGTCCCCACCCCAACCGCCAGCGCGATCTTCAGGTTGTGCGCAATGTCCTGCGCCTGAGCATCGCTCAGTGCCCACTTCGACTTGAGCGACTCGACCATCGCGCCCACCGAGTGCTCGGTCGTGGCGGTCGCCAGCATTTCCTGAAATTCGTAATTGCCGTTGATCAGGCTCTGTACCGCCTCCCGGGCGTCGGGCGAGGCGTAGTCGGCGATGTCGCGGATGGCGTTGAGGTTCGCCATGGTGTTGGCGACTTCTTTGGAGCTTGCCGCGCAGGAGCTGGGGTCGGCCTGGCAGCTGACGATGGCGTCAATGTCCTGCTGGAGGCTCAGTTCCTGGAATTTGCGCGTGGCGTCCTGGATACAGGAGGCGTCGGTGCATCGGGCTATCTGTTTGGCGGCCCGTTCCAGTTGGTTGTGTGACAGGTAGTTGTATTGCGTGGCGTTCTTCGCCACCCAGCTGCCGGTCTCCAGCTTGGCGGCGTCGGTGTCGCTTTGTGCCGCAGCCGCCAGTACGCCGACGATCTGCGAACTCATGGTGAGCAGGGTGTCGTTGCCTTTGACCAACGTATCCAGGTGGCCAACCAGTGCTTCGCTTGCCGCCGCCGCCAATGCGCCGGTCTTGAAGTCGCCGCCGGTGGCTTCTGCCAGCAAGCCACCGACCATGGCGTGGATCGCCACCTTGGGTAACGAGCCGTCCGCCAGGACGTTTTTCGTGTAGTCCCCTACCAGGTTGAAACTGGCCGCCGCCAAGGTGTTGAACAAGGCATTTTTCAGCGCGTCACTGACACTGCCGCCCTGCCCCAGGGCTTTGTTCAGCAACACAGAGGTGCCGTTCTGCAGCGCCTGGTTGGCCGCGAATTGGCCGACGCCGCTCCAGGTGCCCAGCGAGCCGGAGGTGGCCACTTTGCTGATGGTGGTATTGGTCTGCGCTCCGGTCCACGGGTCGAAGTAACCCACCGTCAGGCCGGCAGTGATCGCCGAAACCCCGTAGCCCTTCAGGGCATCGGACGACGTCACGTCTTTGAACACTGCACCGAGATTGCCCCGGTTGTTGACCACGCTGACACTGGCATTGGTCGAGGCGCCGGTCGCAACCGCACCCACCATGGCGCCGCCGACACCGCCGCCTGCTGCGGCCGTCGCCATGGGCCCGATGACCGCCGACATCACGATGGCAATGATCAGTTGCGAGGCCGGCCCCAGCCCGGAGTGGCTGTACTTGAAGCTGTCGTGGACCTCCCTGACCTGGCGCCAGTCCACATCCCCGCGCTGTTCTGCATCCTTGAGCCAAGCCAATTGCGGGTCGGCCTTGACCATCGCATCAATCGACTGGCTGACGCTCTGCTGATTGACCTGCTTGATGTCGATCTGCAAACCGTCGACGGCCTGGATCGCAATGGTGCCCCCGGCAACCAACTGGCTCTGGCGCAGCGTTTCGTCAGTGCTGCCCTTGCCCTTGGATGCCACCCAGAATGCGTTGTTGTTGGTCTTCTCGTGGCTCTCCTGATGCAGGTCTTTCACTGCTTCGAAGGTCACCGCCCCACCACTGGTGATGGCGATATCCGCCGCACTTTCCAGCCTTGCTCCTTGATACAACTGATCGCCGCCGCTGATCAGGTCGAGGTTGCCGCCTGTGGTGATCTGGCTGCCCACCGCACGCACGTCGGTGACTTCGTCGCGTTGGGTCTTGAGGGCGCCGAAGCTGCCTTTTCTCTTGTAGTCATACAGGCTGTAGTCGCTGTCATTGGCACTCAGCAGTTGCAACTGCCCACCCGCCACCAGATACGCGTCCTTGGCGCTGTTGACCTGGCTGGCGTGCAGCACGATGTCTTGCCCCGCGCTGGCGCTCAGTTGGCCGCCGGCGGTGAGCTGGCTGCCCACGTGACGCACTTGGGTGGTTTGCTCATGCACCTTGGCGCCGCCGCGTTTGCTGTTGACCGCGTGATCGGTGTCGTTGGCGGCGGCCAACAGGTGAAGGTTGCCACCGGCGGCGACGTTCAGGTCTTTGCCGGCGCTGGCTTGGCTGGCCAATAGGGTGATGTCGCGCCCGGCGTGCAGGCTCAGGCTGCCGGCGGCGTTGAGGTTGGCGCCAAGCTGTTCGGTGCGGCTGTGTTGGCTGACCCGGTGGCCGCCGTTTTCCGTGGTGCGTACCTGTTGGGTGTCGGTGACAGCGATGAGGTTGATGTCGCGCCCGGCGCTCAGGCTGGCATCGCCAGCGCTGTTGATGTCGCCGCGGTTGGTGATGTCGCGCCCGGCGTTGAGCGTGAGGTGCTGTGCGGCGCTGATCTGGCCCGCCTGGTCGAGATGGGTGACAAGGGTGCCGTCGCCCTGATGCTTGGCCTGGGCGGTGCGCTCGTTGACGATGTCGCCGGTGACGCTGGTAAGTTCGATATGGCTGCCACGGATCTCGCCGGCCATCGCGTTGCGGATACTGTCGGTGGCCAGCAGGCTGATGCGTTCACCGGCGCTGAGCGTACCGCCATTGAGCAGGCGGCCATCGGTGATGGCGGTCAGCTCCCGTGCCGCTTTCAAGGTGCCGACACTGACGATGTCGCCACCGCTGACCAGGTTGATATCCCGGCCTTGCACCAGGCTGCCCCCGCGCAGGTTATTGGCATCGACCGTCGCCAGGTACAGCACCGGCACCAGCACGTCTTCACCCTGCACCTGGCGTTTTTCCATCCACACGATGTCGTGGGTCAGGGCCGCCACCTGCTGCGCGGTAAGGCCAACGCCGACGCTCAATTGCAGGCTGTCACGGGCGCTGAGACCGTTGTCCATCAGGTAGCGGAACTGTTCCTCGTCGCTCTGCAGTCCGGCGAGTAAGCGTTGCCCGGTCTTCGCCAGCACGGCGTCACGGATCAGGCGGCTTTCGTAGTAGCCGTCGCCCAGGCGCCGCCAGGCTTCGTCGCTGCTGTAGCCGATCTTGTCGAGCAAGTACTGGGAACTGAGGAAGTTGGCCAGGTGGGTGAACAGGGGATTGGTTTCAATCAGGTAGGGGCTGCCCGGATTCTTGCTGGGGATAAACAGCCCGTATTTACCGCTGGGGAGTTGGAATTCCGGCGGTTGGGTCAGGTCATCGCTGAGGCGATCCGGGCTCAGTTCGAGGTCGTTGGGGTTGTGGCCAATGTCGCCGGTCAGTTGCGCCAGGGTGTTTTCCCGCAGGGTGCCGTTTTGTAGGTACTCGCTGGCCTGCAGGTTGAGGCTGCCGCCGGCTTGCAGGGTGGCGGCATAGACTTCGCGGCCATCCTCGCGCCAGGTGGTGAGGGTGCCGGGGTTGCTGAACCCCTCTCCGGTCGAGCGGGCCTTGAGTTCGGCAAAACGTACGGGGTCGAACGGTGCGTTATTGAAGGCCGGCAGGTCGTGGAACTCCATCTGGTCCCACAGGGCTTTGTCGATGCGGCCAGGCGTGCCGATGATGGTGCTGGAAATGCCGGTCTGGGAGGCCGCGCCCTGGTTGACAAGACGGTTGGCGGAAAGGTGCAGGTCGCCATTGGCGGCGAGCAGGCTGTAGCGGTTTTCCAGGGTCTGCGCGTCGATACGCAGGTCTTTGCCGGCCACCAGTCGCGCCGCCTTGGTGGAGTTGGGCGCGGCGGTTTCGCGCCAGGTTTCGCTGATGTAGATGGTCCCACGCTTGAAGCTGTCGTCGCCGTCGCAGTGCTGGCCGCAGACCCACTGGATGCTGCCGCCGACCAGTTCACGTTCGAGGACAAGGTGGGTGCGGGCGTTTTCCAACTCGCGGGCGTGGATGTGCAGGTTGCCTTCGGTTTCCACACTGCCGGAGAGGTTGCTGAAGCGCGTGCCGGCGAAACTGAAATCACCGACGCTGTAGAGGTCGCCTTCAAGGTTGCTGAACTGCTCGCCACGCACATGCAGGTCGCCGCCGCTGAACAGCAGGCCGGTGTTGGTGACGTTGGCAGTGAGCAGGAGGTTGCCTTGGCTGCCGAGCGTGCCGGGGTTATTCAGTTGAGCCGCATTGATCTGCATATGCCGCGCTGCGCTGAGCACGCCGAGGTTATGCAGTACATCGCGCACGCGCAGTTGGATGTCTTGGCCGCTGAGAATCTGGCCGTGGTCTTGGGTCAGGTTTGATGCGCTGATGTCGGCATCGCCTTTGGCGGCGATCAGGCCACTGTTGTTCAGGTCGCCGTCGACCCGCAGTTGCAGGTGGTTGTCGCCGAGCAGTTCGCCCGCGTTGGTGAACGTGCCGGCCGCAATACTCAGCGCAATGCCTGCCGCCACGATCTTGCCGCTGTTGTCGACGCTGTCGGCGACCAGGCTCAAATCGCCTTCGGCATGCAGCGTCCCGGCTTGGTTGACGGCCTGTCTGGCGGCAATTTCAAGTTGGCCGGCGGAGACCACCTGGCCAGTGTTTTTCAGGTCCTGGCGGGCTTCGATCCTGGCGCTGCCGGCGGCGATCTGGCCGCTGTTATCGAGGCTGCCACTGGCGATTTCCAGGTGGCCACTGGCATTGAGTTCACCCGGGTTATCCAGGCGCTGGGCCTTGATACTCAGCTGTTTGCCCGCGATACGCCGGTCTTCCAGGATGCCGCTGACGACCTTGCCCTGGTTGCTCACCGTACTGCCTTCGAGGCTGACATTCCCGGCGCTGGCCAGGCTCTGCCGCACCACCAGATCGCCCTGGGCCTGCAGGTCGATATCAGCCATCGCAAAGGTCGGGCCCTGCAAGTCGATCGACTCGGCCTTGGCCGTGAGGGCGCCGACGCTGGTGGTGTGGGACAGGCTCAGGCCGCCATTGGCATTGATCACGATGTCGCCGGCGGTGCTGGCCATATCGCCCGCCAGCCTTACGCCAACACCCTGCTCAGTGCCCACCAGGCGAATCGTCCCGGCGTACATGCCGCCGAGGGCGCTGGCATCGATGGCCAGTTGCGGCTTGTCGCGGCCATCCTCGGCATGGGCACGGGCCTGCAAAGTGTCAGCGCTGACATCGTTACGGCCGGTGATAATGTTGAGCTGGTCGGCATGCAATTGCGCGTTGAGCTTGGCCGTGCGCGTGATCAGGTCGAACTGGCTGACATTGCGGGCATTGAGCCCGGCGCCCTCCACCGCTATATCACCGCCGTCTACGCGAAAGTGATCCAGCTGCCCACCTTCGATCACGGGCTTGCCGGTGGTCAGCGTCGCGCGCGGCGTATTGATAAACCCGCAGCCGTTGCAGGTGATGCCGTGAGGATTGGCGACGATCACCCGCGCGGCATGCCCCGCCACTTCGGTGTAGCCCCCCAAGTGGCTGCGGTTGCCACCGGTGACTTCGTTGAGGATCACGCTGGCAGGCCGCCCTTGCAGGCCTGGATTGCCGAGGATCACACCGCCGAGCTGGGTGTTTTGCGTGGCCTGGGTGGCGTTATTAAGGATCAGCCCGTTGCTGCCGACGTTGTAGTCGGTGAACAGGTTATGGGACAGCCCGCTGCCATTGGGCCCGGCGATATTCACCACCGGCACGCCATTGGGCGCATGGCCGATGCTGGTGCCGGGGCTGGCCGGGTCCACGCTCAGCTCTGCGGCGGCCGCGACAATCGGGTTGAGGAAGATGATGCCTGCGAGGCTCAGGGCCAGGCACTGGTAAAACGGGCGGCGCACGTCCATAGGCTAGGTTCCTTGTTGTTATTCAGAAAAACAGGTCGATTCGGGCGTAGATCGGGTGTTCGCGGCGCTCAACGATGGCCGGGCGCTCCAGGGAGCGGGCAAGCACCAGCGAAGCCGCAAGGTGAGAACCGCGTGCGCTGAGTTCCCAGGCATGGCCGGTAAGGCGCCCGGCGACGTCAGGGTTGTGCGGGCCACGGCGGATCACACCGACGTCGTAGCCAAAGCCCACGCCCACTTCGTGCACCCAGGGCCGCAGCGCCTCCCAGGCCACCGGTTGGCGCCAGCGCACCTGGCTGCGCCAGTAGCCGCCGCTATTGCCCGACAGGTTCTGTTGCTGGAACCCGCGCACCGCACCGAGGCCGCCGACGCTCAGGCGTTGTGGCCCATAGAGTTCGTCTTCGGCGTACTGGCCGGTGGCCAGGCTGTCGACACTCCAGTGCTGGCCCAGCCAGCGAAAGGCCTGCAAATAGCTGAGGGTCAGGGTGTATTTCTGATAGCGCGAGGTCGGCGCGCCGCGCTGTGTAGAGAGATCGCGCTGGGCGTCCAGGGCGCCGATGCCCTGTTGCCAGCCGGCATCGAGGTTGAGAAAGGCGTTGCCGATGCGGCGGCCATGGTTGAAGCCCAGTTGACGCTCCGTGATGCGATGGCTGGAGGTGCGCAGCAACGCGTCTTCCAGGTAGTTGCGGGTCCGCAGGTGGCTCAGGCCAAAGCTGAACGCCGTCTTGCCCAGGTTATCGCGGTGCAGCACGCGCTCGGCGCGCAACTGCTGGCTGGAGGTCTCGCCTGACAGCGCGAAGGCAAACCCGGAAAGGTCGTTGCGCGTGCGATAGAAGCTTTGGCTGTGGCTGACATTGAACGTCCACCAACCATACGGCAGGCTGTAGAACAGGTTCTGGCTGTGGGAATGGCGCCAGCGGTCGCTGACGGTGTCGCGGCTGGCCCGCAGGTTCAATTGATCCGCCAGGCCCAGGGGGCTGTCCCAATCCAGGCCGATACCGGCCTGCTGGCGACCGGTGCTGGCATCGCCATGGTTATTGCGGTTGGCCGAGACACGCCAGGGTTCGCGACGCTCACCTTTAAGCGTCACGCGGCTGCCACCCACCGCCTGCCCCGGCAACACCTCAAGTTGCGGCTGGCGCGAGGGCAAGCGCGACAGCTGATCCACCCATTGCTCCAGCTCGCGCAGGTCGAGCACCTCCCCTACGGTGCCGGGAAAGGTCATGGCGGACTCCAGCGGGCTGGCCAGCGATGAGCTGTCGAGCCCTTCAAGGCGCCCTTCGACCACGATGATGTTCAGCTCGCCATGTTTCAGGTCCTGCTGTGGCAGGTAGGCACGGGTGGTGACATAGCCGCGATGCAGGTAGTGGTCGGTGAGGCTTTTGAGCACGGCGTTGAGTTGCGGCCCCCCCAGGCAACGCCCCTGCCAGGGTTGCAGCAGCGCCTCTCGCTGGCCTTCGGGCAGCAATGTCGCGCCTTCAATGTTGATACGCGTGACGGTGATGCACTGACCATCGTCCAGCGGCGCGGGGGCCGTTGGCACAGCGATTTGGCCGGGCAGGCCCTGCAGGTCTTCAAGGCGACGACGCTGCTCTTCCAACACTTGCTGCTGACGCTCACGGGCCAGTTCGCGGTCGCCGGGCGACACGGGCGGCGCGGCAAGAAGCGGACCTGAAAACAGCGCCACCCCCAGCAGCGCAGGTCGAAAAACAGCTGGCATCCCTTCACCCTCACGCAGGCACTCACATGGAAAGAGCACCCATGCTGCCGAGGCTGAAACGCTTAAGGAAAACAGGAAAGGTTACAAAAAATTCGGCGTTCTCGAGGGCGTCGCCCTGTCTGCCACACAGCCGTTGGAGGACTGTCGGATGCTTCCGAACAATGTCAGTCGAAGGAAGAAACCGGATAGGAAGTGAGACTTGAAACGCATATTTCCTGGTTTTTTCTTACGCTAAAAATTCTTTCCCCTACAAACGAGAAAGACAATTCAGAGAGGATAAGAAAGGAGATCTGTCAGAGGAAAAAGACCGGATGCTCAACCCATAAGCACACGGGCATACCTGAAAGCGACCAGTGCAGAATAGCGTTCGGGCCTGGCCCATTTACATCGTAAAAATTGAAGTTGCCCGACGAGCGGCAGCCTCTCAACTCAACAACACCACCCCACCCGGCAACTCCGTGCACTTGGCCCCGTACGCATCGCGGATCAACAACGCAACGCCCGCCAACTGCTGCAAACTGAAGCGTGCCTGAACCCGGCGCTGGCCCAGTTCCTTGTTCAACAGCAGCAGCATGCCCGGGCGATAACGGTTGATTTCGTCCACCACCGTCGCCAACGTGGCGTTGTTGAACACCAGCACCTGTTCACGCCAGGCGACGACTGCCTGGGTGTCGACGGTCGTCACGTCACTGAAACCGGCAGCGCTATAAGTCAATTGCCGGCCTTTGCCCAGGCTCACGCTGTTGCCGGCAACGTCCACCGACAGCGACCCTTCGATACAGGTGACACACACGGTGCTATCGGTGTGCCGCACGTTGAACCGCGCCTGCGCCGCACTTACCCAGCCTTCGCCGGCCTGCACCTTGATCGGTTGGGCAACGTGGGCGAGGACTTCAACTTCACCTTCAAGCAGTTCAATGCCCTGCCCCACCCGGCTGATGCGGGTCTGGGTGTTGAGCTCCAGGCTGATCCCTTGGCTCAACAGCACCTGGCGCTGCTCACCGACTTCGGTGCGATAGTCCGCTGTGAGCCCGGCAAACCCACCCGGTACACCGACGCGCACCATCACCACGGCCGCCGAGGCGGCGATGGCGCCGCCGAGGAAGGCACGCCGGCCAAAGCTGCGCGGCTGCGACACTTGATCAAGGGCCGGGGACAGTTGCTGCCATAGCACCTTCGCGTGCTCGAAGGCCTGGGCGTGTTCCGCGCTTTGTGCGCACCAGGCTTTGAGGGCCTTGGCATCGGCCACGGTGGCACGGCCCGAGGTCAGCAGGAGCAGCCAGTCGCGGGCTTCATCGTGCAGGGGGCTGGCGGCGGACTGCCGGGCGGTGGAGAGGCTAAAGATATTCAAGCGCGCACGTACTCACGGATTTATCAGGGACTCGACACTAAGACGGTTTTCCGGCCCCGGGACCGAACCGCTGAATCACTTTTCTTTCCAGGCGTTTGGCACAGTGGCCCAGGGCGGCCTTGATTTCCTTTTCGACCATACGCGTGGAGATGCCGAACCGCTGGGAGATTTCCAGGTGTGGCGCCTCTTCCAGGCGTGCGGCGATGAGGATCTTGCGCCGGCGCGCGGGCAATTCGTAGAGCGCCTTGACCAGAGATTGGATTTCTTTCTGGCCACCCACCACCCGCGAGGGGTCCTGGGCTTCGTCGGCGCTTTGCAGCAACTCTTCCACCTCGCTGCCGGTGAGCAGGCGCGCATCGGCCTGGCGGCGGTCGGCGGCGATGTTCAGGGCCATGCGGTACAGGTAGGCATTGGGCTGTTGCAGGTTCGGCGGCACGTCCATGCGGTCGACGCGCAGGTAGGTTTCGTGCAGCACATCGTTGGCCAGGTCCTCCGAGCCCAGGCGCTTGCGCAACCGCACCTTGAAGTCTTCGTAAGAGGCCAGGAACAGGCTGACCATCGTACTGTGCCCGGTATTTTTCATCCCTCCGAGGCTCCTTTTGCTGCTGTGCATTCCATGCGCGTTCCTGTTGTGTCAGGCATCAAAAGTAAAGTCACCGGTTGGCGCAACGAGCTTGGCGCCGGGCGTTCAACCCGCGCCGCTGCCAGGCCGCGCACCAGTGCTTCATCGCGTTGTTCATCGCCGGTGGAACTCACCAACCGGCTGTGTTCGATCAGCCCTTGCGGGTTGACCCACACCTGCACCAGCGCGCGAAAACTGCCGGGCCGGGTCAGCGGCGAGCGGCACAGGCTGGTCTCGATGGCTTGCTGCAACGCCGTCGCGTAACTGTTGTTGATCCGCGCAGCGTTGCGTGCCGCCGCACCCCGCGTCGTGGGCGGCGGGCTGACTTGCGGGGTCTGCAAGGTAAACGCATCGCTGCGTGCATAACGGGCCATCAGGCCACTCCCTGTCAGCAATATCGCCAGTGCTTCTTGCGCCGTGAAGCGCCCGCGCACGGCGATGGAGCGCCGCCCGCGCGTCAACTCTCGGTCCACCAGCACCGCCATCCCGGTGGCACGGCTGTAGGCTTGCAGTGCGTGTTCCAGGTCCTGGGCCGGCAGGTTCAACGACAACAGCGGTGACTCTGCCTGGGCCGTGCGTCCACCAGCCAGCAGCAACAGCAAGACCAGGGCGCACATGACGCGCCTCCAGGCTCCGTGTTCACCCCCTGTTCTGCATCGCTGCACGGCCGACGCGCCCTAGAAAACCGTCATCCTGAGGCCAGTTTATGAACCTGATGTTACGGTGATAGCAAAAAAAACATCACGGTGATGAGAGGCCCGCTGCACTAGACTTCCAAGCCATACCGGCCCACTCCTTCGGGCCTGCCAGGAGGCCCGATGAAAACCTTGCCGACCCTTGCCAGCCTGTTGCTGTGCGCCACCCTGCCCTTGCTGGCCCATGCCGAAAATTCCGCCGGCACGTGCGCCGAGGTCAGCGTGGATGGCTACAAAGCGCCCGACTATGGCTGCCTGAGCCAGCAGATGGGCAACGACACCAACGCGACCAAAGCGGCCAAAAAGAACCGCGAGGCGCAGAACATCCCCATCGAAAAACGCCCGCCGAATGCGCTGGGCCTTTCCACCCCGGCGGCGACCAGCGTGCGCATGGGCAATACCTTCGGAACGTCGGTAAAGCCGCAGCGGCCCTGAGGGCCAACCCTTTCAAAACGGGCGATAAGCCCCCTGTGGCGAGCGGGCTTGCCCCGCGTTGGGCTACGCAGCAGCCCCAAAACCAGCGCCCGGAGCGGGCCTGATTCACCGCATTCCTCCTTCCAGGGTCGCTTCGCAACCCAACGCGGGGCAAGCCCGCTCGCCACAGGCCGTTTGACACAATTTTCATATCTGCTCGCCTAAAATCCCCCCCCTCTCGTTGGGGAGTAACCGGCTTCTGACCCTGTTGGAAGCGTTCGTATCAACATATTCGGCAACCTGCCGTGGTGCGAACACCGTTTTTTCGGTTGGTGAGACCAGCGACACCTCCATGCCTGAAGTCGGGCGCGTGGGAGTGTCGTTGTGTCCCATAGCCCGACTGGAAGCCTTACCGTGAACCCCATTTCCCTGATTCTTCTCGCCCTGGCCATGTCCACGGACGCCTTTGCGGCGGCCATCGGCAAAGGCTCCAGCCTGCACAAACCGCGCCTCACCGAAGCCCTTCGCGCCGGCCTGATCTTTGGTGTGATCGAAGCCATCACGCCGATGATCGGCTGGGCCATCGGCCATGCTGCCACGCGCTGGGTGGAAGACTGGGACCACTGGATCGCGTTTACCCTGTTGGTCGGGCTGGGGCTGCACATGATCTGGAACGGGCTCAAAGCCGATGATGAAGAAGCGGAGAAACCGACCCAGCACTCGTTCATGATCCTAGCCGTCACGGCCTTCGCCACCAGCATCGATGCGCTGGCGGTCGGCGTGGGCCTGGCGTTCGTAGACGTAAACATCCTGGTGGCGGCGGCGGCGATCGGCCTGGCGACCATGACCATGGTGACGATCGGGATGATGCTTGGCCGAGTGCTGGGAACGGTGGTGGGCAAGCGTGCGGAGATGGTCGGTGGTGTGGTGCTGATGCTGGTGGGGGCGACAATTCTGTACGAGCACCTCTCGGTCTAGGCACCGCAAACCAATGTGGGAGGGGGCTCGCCCCCGATAGCGGCGGGTCAGTCAATGACGCGGTGACTGTCCTACTGCTTTCGGGGGCAAGCCCCCTCCCACTGGGGTTCTACAGCGGTTTGGAGAATGCATTTCAAGCCGCCTGGCTTTCTTTTTTCAAGCTGTCCATATCGATCACGAACCGATACTTCACATCGCCCTTGAGCATCCGTTCGTACGCCTCGTTGATGCCCTGGATGTCGATCATTTCGATGTCCGAGACAATCCCGTGTCTCGCGCAGAAGTCGAGCATGTCCTGAGTCTCCTGGATGCCGCCGATCAACGAGCCGGCCAGGCTGCGGCGCTTGAAGATCAGGTTGAATACCGTGGGCGACGGATGCGGGCTGTCGGGCGCGCCGACCAGGGTCATGGTGCCGTCACGCTTGAGCAAGTTAAGGAACGCATCGAGATTGTGCGGCGCGGCAACCGTGTTGAGGATGAAGTCCAGGCTGTTGGCGACCTTGGCCATTTCGTCCGGGTTCTTCGACACCACCACCTGGTCGGCGCCCAGGCGCAGGCCGTCTTCGCGCTTGTTTGGTGAGGTGGTGAACAGCGTCACATGGGCGCCCATGGCATGGGCGATCTTCACCGCCATATGGCCCAGGCCACCCAGGCCGACCACTCCGACCTTCTTGCCGGGGCCGACCTTCCAGTGATGCAGCGGCGAATAGGTCGTGATGCCGGCGCACAGCAACGGCGCCACGGCTGCCAGGTTGGCTTCATCGTGGGAGATGCGCAGCACGAACTTTTCCTTGACCACGATGCTGTCCGAGTAGCCGCCGAAGGTGTTTTCACCGCCGAACACCGGGCCGTTGTAAGTGCCGGTAAAGCCGTTCTCGCAGTACTGCTCCTCGCCCTCGGCGCAGGACGCACAGTGTTGGCAGCTGTCGACCATGCAGCCGACACCGGCCAGGTCACCAACCTTGAACTGCTGCACATTGGCGCCGACCGCCGTGACACGGCCGACGATTTCGTGGCCGGGCACGGACGGGTAAAGGGTGTTGTTCCACTCGTTGCGCACGGTGTGCAGGTCGGAGTGACAGACCCCGCAGTAGAGGATGTCGATCTGCACGTCATCAGCCCCCGGCGCACGGCGCTCAAAGGTGTAGGGCTTGAGGGAATCCTTGGCGTTCTGGGCGGCGTAGCTGTGAGTCTTGGCCATTTCGTTCACCTGTGTGATCTGACGGTAGAAGTCAGTGGACCAGCATAGACGCTCAACCGTTCAACCGAGCACAGGCGTACAAGCCCTTCGTCCGGTTTATCGCAATAGTGTGCCTGAGCTGTTTTGCCCCCCTATCACAGGAGTTTTCCATGAGCACATTCGTTGCCAAAGACGGTACCCAGATCTACTTCAAGGACTGGGGCAGCGGTAAGCCCGTGTTGTTCAGCCACGGCTGGCCGCTGGACGCCGACATGTGGGAATACCAGATGGAATACCTGAGCAGCCGCGGCTTTCGCACCATCGCCTTTGACCGCCGTGGGTTCGGCCGCTCGGACCAGCCGTGGACCGGCAACGACTACAACACCTTCGCCGACGATATCGCCCAGTTGATCGAACACCTGGACCTCAAGGACGTGACCCTGGTGGGCTTCTCCATGGGCGGTGGCGACGTGGCTCGCTACATTGCACGCCACGGCAGCGCGCACGTGGCCGGCCTGGTGCTGCTGGGTGCAGTGACACCGTTGTTCGGCCAGAAACCGGACTACCCACAAGGCGTGCCGACTGAAGTGTTCGATGGCATCAAGGCCGGACTGTTGAAGGACCGTGCGCAATTCATCAGCGATTTCAACACGCCGTTCTTCGGCATCAACCAGGGCCAGAAGGTCTCTGACGGTGTGCTGACCCAGACCCTGCAAGTGGCCATGCTGGCATCCCTCAAGTCGACCGTGGATTGCGTCACCGCGTTCTCCGAAACCGACTTCCGCCCGGACATGACCAAAATCGACGTACCGACCCTGGTGATCCACGGTGACGGCGACCAGATCGTACCGTTCGAAACCACCGGTAAAGTGGCGGCCGCCTCGATCAAGGGCGCTGAACTGAAAGTCTACAAGGACGCGCCCCACGGGTTCGCCGTGACCCATGCGCAGCAGTTGAATGAAGACCTGCTGGCGTTCCTGAACCGCTGAAACATCCTCTCCTTTGGTGGATTCATAGGGCCCTCAGCCTGTAGGAGCGAGCTTGCTTGTGAAGGTCGTCAACGATGACGCGGGAAACCAGATTGACCGCGTCATCGTTCAAGATTTTCGCGAGCAAGCTCGCTCCTACAGAGGACTTTTTTTGCTCAGGGCCAGGCGACCCGGCCCGGCGATCCATAAGCTGGTGAAGATGATCAACAGCAGCCAGCCGAACTGCCCTTCGAACAGCGTCCACTCCGGGTGTACCACCAACAGGGCGATCAACAGCACCGCCAGGATCGGCAGGCATGCCAGGCGCACCAGCACCCCGGCAACGATCAGCAGCGGGCACAGCACTTCAGCGAAAATCGCCAGCAGCAACGTGATGTTCGCCCCCAGGTGAAACGGGTCTTCGATCAGCTTCAATTGCTCGCTGTAGTTGAGCAGCTTGGGCAAGCCATGCACCCACAGCAGGAACAGCGCCCCGCTGATCCGCAGAAACAATAGTCCCAGGTCCTGACGCGTCGATTCGTTCATACGTGCTCTCAGTTGATTGCCACAAAGGTCGATTGTGTCGACCGAGCCACCTAAGCGCTTGCAAGCCTGTGCTGACCTCACTCCCCCGTGCCGGCAAACGCCGCGACAATCTCCTCGATCACCGCGCGCACCCGTGCGGTGTGGCGCAGATCGGCGTGGGTCACCAGCCACACGTCGTACGGCAGTGGCCGCGTGCGCTCCGGCCACAGGCGCACCAACCCGTCGCGCTCACCGGTGCACACCGGGATTTCACCGATGCCGATGCCGGCAGCGATGGAGCGGCGCACCAGCAGGCTGGAGCTCAAGGCCGCGACAATGCGTCCACGGCCCAAGGGTTCGGAGACCAGGGTCATGTCCTTCTGACTTTGCAGGTGAGGTTGGTAGACCACCAGGTCATGGCCTTCGAACAGGCTGCCCGGCTCAGGCACGCCGTGGCGGTCGAGGTAGCCCTGGGACGCAAACAAACCGAGCGGCCAGCGCGCAATGCGCCGGGCGATCAGGTCGGGGTTATCCGGGCGCTGGTTGCGCACGGCGATATCGGCTTCACGCTTGGCCAGGCTGAGGATCTGTGTGGACGCGTCCAGTTGCACGCGCACGTCAGGGTGTTGGTCGTGCAGGCGGGCGATGGCCGGGATCAGGAAATCAATGGCCAGGGAGTCGGTGGTGCTGACCCGCACGGTGCCGGTCAGGCGGTCATCCAGGCCCTGGATCTGGCGCTCCAGGTCGAGGGCCGAGCGCTCCATTTTTTCCACCGAAAGCAACGCCGCTTCGCCGACCGCAGTGAGCGCGTAGCCCTCGGAGGTGCGCAGGAACAAGGTGGCGTTCAAGGACTTTTCCAAGGCGTTGACCCGGCGCCCTACCGTGGCCTGGTCGACGCCCAGCACCCGTGCAGCGCCCCGCAGTGTGGACTCGCGGCACACCGCCAGGAATACCCGTGCATCGTCCCAGTTCATTGCCTCCTCCACTGCTGCATATATGCACTCTTATCATGCTGATTCGCAGCATTATTGCATCACCAATCTCGGCTATGCTCACAGCCATCGAAAATACTCAGGATTCGCCCAATGACTCTGCCTACCGACATGACCCTGATTGAAATCACCACGCCCGGCGGCCCCGAGGTGCTCAAGCCGCGCCAGGAACCGGTGCCCTCCCCGGCCCCCGGCGAAATCCTGATTCGCGTGCACGCCGCCGGGGTCAACCGACCCGACGCCTTGCAACGGGCCGGCAAGTACCCGATGAAACCCGGTTTCAGCCCGATCCCCGGCCTGGAAGTGGCCGGCGAAGTGGTCGCGCTGGGCGCAGGGGTCAGCGGATATGCGATTGGCGACAGGGTCTGCGCCCTGACCAATGGCGGCGGCTACGCCCAATACTGTGCGGTGCCCGCCAGCCAGGCGTTGCCGGTTCCCGAAGGCATGGAGTGGATTCAAGCCGCCGCCATCCCGGAAACCTTTTTTACCGTGTGGGCCAACCTGTTCGGCATCGGCGGCGCGCACAAGGGCCAGCGCGTGCTGATCCACGGCGGCACCAGCGGGATCGGCACCACCGCGCTGATGCTGTGCCGTGAGTTCGGTATCCAGGCATTCGCCACCGCCGGCAGCGAAGAGAAATGTGCGGCCATCCGTGCCTTGGGCGCTGAAGCGATCAATTACCGCGAGCAGGATTTTGCCGAGGTGATCGGGGCTAAGGGCGTCGATGTGATCCTCGACATCATGGGCGGCTCCTACCTCAACAATAACCTCAAGGCGCTGGCCATGGACGGACGCCTGGTGATGCTCGGCTTCCTCGGCGGCGCCAAGGCCAATGACGTGGACCTGCTGACCATCCTCGGCAAACGCGCCATCGTCACCGGCTCGTTGCTGCGCGCCCGCACCAAGGACGAGAAAGCCGCCATCGCCGAGCAACTGCGCGAGCATGTATGGCCGGTGCTGTCAGCCGGGCGCTGCCTGCCGATGATCGACCAGGTGTTCGATTACACCCAGGCCGATCAGGCGCATGCGCGGATGGAAGGTGGCGATCACATTGGCAAGATTGTGTTGCGGGTGGTTTGATTACCCGGCGAACACCGGGTAGTCGACGTAACCCGCTTCGCCGCCCCCATACATCCCTTCGGCCCGCAGCGGGTTCAACGGCCAGTCGTTGAAAATCCGTTGCGGCAAGTCCGGATTGGCGATGAATGGCCGTCCGAACGCGATCAAATCCGCCAGCCCTGCCTCAACCAGATCAGCACCGCGTTCAGCGGTGTAGCGACCGGCGTAGATGATCCGCCCGCTGAAGGTGTCGCGTACCGCTCGGCGGAACGATTCGGGCAATACCGGGGCGTTATCCCAATCGGCTTCGGCAATCGACACATAGGCAATGCCCGACGCTTCCAGCACCTTGATCGCTTCGATATAGGTGTGGTGTGGGTCGTCTTCCACCAGGCCGATGTACACCCGGTCCTGGTCGGTGCCGCTGAACAGCGGCGAGAAACGCACACCCAGGCGCTCTGGCCCGACCACGGCGGTCACCGCTTCGACGATCTCGCGCAGGAAGCGCAGGCGGTTGTGCAGCGAGCCACCGTACTCGTCGTCGCGCTGGTTGGCGTGGGCCGAGATGAACTGGTTGACCAGGTAGCCATTGGCTGAATGGATTTCCACCCCATCAAACCCCGCATCCAGTGCATTGCGCGCTGCCTGGGCGTAGTGCCCGACCAGGTCCTTGACCTCCTGCGTGGTCAACGCACGCGGTACAGGCGGTTGCATCAATTGCCCCTCGCCCGGCGCCGTTTCGATAAAGGCCTTGGCCTGAATTGCCTGGATAGCAGAAGGTGCGACCGGTGCGGCACCCTCAGGCTGCAACGCGCTGTGGGACACCCGACCGACATGCCACAACTGGGCAAAGATCACCCCGCCTTCGGCATGCACCGCCTCGGTGACCTTGCGCCAGCCGTCGATTTGCGCCGGCGTATAAATACCCGGCGTCCACGCGTAACCCTGGCCACGCGGTTCAATCTGCGTACCCTCACTGACCATGAAGCCGGCACTGGCGCGCTGGCGGTAATACTCGGCCATCAAGTCAGTGGCGATATCGCCCGGCTGGGCGCTGCGCTGGCGCGTCAACGGTGGCAGCACAATACGGTTGTTCAGCGTGTGGTGCCCCAGGTTTACCGGGGTACTTAAAATAGAGTGATTCATTGAATAATTTCCAAATAGCGGGCGCGCTAAAGCATTGGCGACTTTTACAAGTCGCCAATGTTTGCAGCGGTTTATTGAGTTAAGCGGTGAGTTTCAGCAGGGCCTTGGCGACATCGCTGGAACTGCCGGGGTTTTGCCCGGTGACGAGCAAGCCGTCGGTAATGACAAAGGACTGCCAGTCAGCGCCTTTCTCATACAGGCCACCCAGCTTCTTGAACTCGTCTTCTACCAGGAACGGCACCACATCGGTCAATTCCACGGCGGCCTCTTCCGAGTTGGAGAAACCGGTAACGCGACGGCCCTTGACCAGCGGCTCACCGTTGACCGCCTTGACATGACGCAAGGCACCCGGCGCATGGCAGACAAAGCCGATCGGCTTGCCGGCACGTTCGAAGGACTCGATCAACGCGATCGACACCGGCGACTCTGCCAGGTCCCACAGCGGGCCGTGGCCGCCTGGGTAGAACACCGTGTCGAAGTCATCGGCGTTGACCGAATCCAGCTTCAGCGTGGTCGCCAGGGCCTGTTGCGCGGCCGGGTCGGCAGCGAAGCGGTGGGTCTGTTCGGTCTGGAAGTCCGGCAGGTCGCTGACCGGGTCCAGCGGCGGCTGGCCACCGGCCGGGGAAACCAGCACCACGTCGGCGCCGGCGTCCTTGAACGCGTAATAGGGAGCAGCAAACTCTTCGAGCCAGAAGCCGGTCTTGCGCCCGGTATCGCCGAGCTGGTCGTGAGAGGTCAGTACCATTAATACTTTCATTTTCCAGTGCCTCGATAGGTGTGAGTGTCAGTGTCGTGCGGATGCCCCAACAACTGTCGGGTCAACCCCAGCGCCTGGTCGAACGGCGCCGCTGTACGGGTGATCTTGCTCATGACGCTGGTCCCCAGCCACAACGCATACAGGCGCTGGGCCAGGCTTTCGGGGTGTTGCGTAAGCGTTACCGAGCCGTCTTCGACACCCTGCCGCAAGGCCTCGGCGAGCAGCCCGATGGTGCGTGCGGTGCCGCGTTGCAGGGCCAGGCGCATCGGCTCTGAAAGGTCTGACACCTCGGCACCGAGTTTGACGGCAAGGCATTTGCCCGCGTCGGTGCAGCCGGTCTGGTTGTTGATCCAGCTGTGCCAATAACGCATCAGCTTGGCGTGCTGGCTCAAACCCGGCTGTTCAAACAACTGCTGCATGCCATGCACGTAGTGGTCGAAGTAGTGGTCAAGCAATACAACGCCAAACGCATCTTTAGAGGTGAAGTAGTGATAAAACGAACCTTTGGGTACTTCGGCGGCTTGCAGTATTTCGTTCAGGCCCACCGCAGAAAATCCCTTGCGACCGACAATACGTTGCGCGGTGTCCAGAATGGTCTGTCTTGCACTTTTGGTTTCGCTGCTCATGCTTGATCCCGTCCGATTAGACCAGTCGTCTAGTTCGTTGAGGGAATGTTAGGAGTCGGCGCTATCGCGCACAATGTCAGATCCGCAAGGATTCCGGACATGCCGCGAAGGCAGTTGCCGTTTACCCGGCACGCGCCGACAATCCCCTTTCCCGCGCCCCTTGGAGAATGACGATGCACAGCGTTGCGCTGATGGTTTACCCGAACTTCCAATCCCTGAGCCTCAGCCTGGGTTCGGTGTTCGAGTGCGCGAACCTGCTGCGCGGCGAGCCGGCCTATGAGTTTCACCTGGTGTCGGAAAGTGGCGGCGCGGTGATGACGTCCCAGGGCTTTTCCGTGAACACCACGCCGATCCGGCCGCAGGGCTACGACACGCTGATCGTCAGCGGTTACCTGGAATTCCGCCTGCCGGAAGCCAACCTGCTCGAACTGGTCAAGGCCGCCTCCGCCCAGTCGCGGCGTGTGGCCTCGCTGTGCATGGGCATCTTCGTGCTGGCCGAAGCCGGCCTGCTGGCAGGCAAGCGCACCACCACCCACTGGATTCACGCCCCGGCCTTTAGCAAGCGCTACCCGGATATCCGCCTGGAAGA
The DNA here is from genome assembly GCF_900103345.1 of Pseudomonas azotoformans. Taxonomy (NCBI): domain Bacteria; kingdom Pseudomonadati; phylum Pseudomonadota; class Gammaproteobacteria; order Pseudomonadales; family Pseudomonadaceae; genus Pseudomonas; species Pseudomonas azotoformans. The sequence goes on along the minus strand of NZ_LT629702.1, from coordinate 570,436 downwards.
AGACAAGCTGTTTATCGTCGACGGCCAGGTGTGGACCGGTGCCGGCATGAGCGCCGGCGTGGACCTGGCGCTGGCCATGGTGGAAAACGACCTGGGCAGCGACCTCGCCCGGCGCATTGCGCGCAAACTGGTGATCGCCCAGCGTCGCGGCAGTGAGCAATCGCAACTGTCGGCGCTGTTGGAGCTGGACCCCAAGTCAGACCGCGTGCAACTGGCCCTGGCCTACGCCCGTGAGAACCTGACCCACGACCTTTCGGTGGAGGCCCTGGCCGATGTCGCCCGGCTGAGCCCGCGCCAGTTCAGCCGGGTGTTCCGCGAGGAAACCGGGCAGACACCGGCCAAAGCCATTGAAGCCCTGCGCGTGGAAGCCGCGCGGGCGCTGATGGAAACCAGCCGTCACCCGGTCGAGGTGGTCGCTCGCGAAACCGGGTTTGGTGATCGCGAGCGTATGCGCCAGGCGTTTTTAAGGGCGTTCGGCCAGCCGCCGCAGGTGATGCAGCAGGCTTTTAATGCAGCGCCGCCCGCGTGATCAGGTAACTGACCAACTGCGGGTCATCCTCCAGCTCTATCGTCTGCACCGGGCGCGGCAGGTTATCCAGCACCGAGCGCCAGAACGCCTGGGACACTTCGTCCTGGTCATAGAACCGCACCAGCCAATTGGCCTGGCCGCTGCACAGCACCTGGCTGGCGATGGCACGACCAATGCCTTTGCGGCGGTAGCGCTTGAGGATGAACAGGTCGGCCAGTTCCAGGGCGTCGATGCCCGGCAGTTCGCTGCCTTCGATCAGCAGGAAGCCGGCGATGTAGCCATCCACCAGCAGCAGGTTGGCGCTCCATTGCGGGTCTTGCCAATAGCGGGCCAGGTGTTCGTCATGGATGTAGAAGCGGCCATCGGCCTCCACATCTTCCTGTTCCCAATCGGACGATTCATAGGCGTAGTACTGGTAGAGATTACGGATCAACTCGGCTTCTTCGGGGCCGGTCTGGATCAATTCGACGGTGGTTTCAGGCATGGGGCTCTCGGTGAAAAAACGCAGGGCGCCATTGTTCACAAAACACGGGCAGAGGCCAACCTTTCTACTTGCTGAACCGATTGCAAATAGGTGTTGCCTCTGCCGAAACCTTGAAACATTTCGAATAAACTTCGTGAAATTTGCCTCTGCTCTTCAAGGACACCTATTTTGACCACCATGTGTACCGCCGGCCTGGATGTGGGCTTTGCCTCCCTGGATTACGTGCAGATCTTCATCCTGGGCGTGATCCAGGGCATTACCGAACTGCTGCCGGTGTCATCCACCGCCCACATGCGCGTGGTGCCCGCCCTGCTCGGCTGGCAAGACCCCGGCTCGGCGTTTTCCGCGGCCATGCAACTGGCGGCGCTGGCGGCGGTGGTCAGTTACTTCTGGCGCGATGTGCGCCAGGTCACCACCGGCAGCATCGGCGCGGTGCGTCGGGGTGACTACAACGACCGTTGGTTCAAGCTGGCGGTGGCGATCGTGCTGGCGACCATCCCCATCGGGATTGCCGGCCTGGCGCTGTCCTCGACCTTGAACGCATGCAACTCGCCATTGCGCGGGCTGATGGTGATCGGCATTTCCTGCGTGGTCATGGCGGTGCTGCTGGCGGTGGCGGAAGTGCGCGCACGCCACACCCGTGAAGTGAGCGAAATGCGCCTGCGGGATGCGTTGATCGTGGGGATCGCGCAGATTGGCGCGTTGATTCCGGGGGTATCGCGCTCCGGTTCCACTCTGACCGCTGCGTTGTTCCTCAATTTCAAGCGTGAGGAAGCGGCGCGCTTCTCCTTCCTGCTGGGCTTGCCGGCCATCGCCCTCGCCGGGCTGAAGGAGTTGTGGGTGTTGCTGCACGCCGATATGCCGGCGCATGCCTGGCCGCATTTGCTGTTCGGTTTGGTGGTGGCGAGCGTCTCGGCATTCTTTGCGATCTGGGGCCTGATGAAGTTCCTGGAGCGGTTCTCCACCTGGCCGTTCGTGATCTACCGTGCGCTGTTGGGGGTGTTCCTGATTGTGGCGGTCAGCACTGGGCTGTTGAGCTGACCCAATTTACTGTGGGAGGGGGCTTGCCCCCGATAGCGGTGTGTCAGTCAACTTATATGCAGCTGACCCTCCGCAATCGAGGGCAAGCCCTCTCCCACATTTGTTCTGTGTTGCCTTATAGACCACCGGTTCGCTCGGCGAGCGCTTCCAGCAAGTCGGCCGAGGGCACGAAAAACAGGCCGCCGGTGACTGCCGTGCTGAAATCCAGCAGGCGGTCATAATTGCCCACCGGGCGGCCGACGAACATGTTCTCCAGCATCAATTCCAGGGGCTGCGGCGAGCGTGCATAACCGATGAAGTAGGTGCCAAACTCCCCGGCTCCGGGTCGGCCAAATGGCATGTTGTCGCGCAGGATCTTCACTTCTTCGCCGTTCTCGTCGGTGATGACAGTCAATGCGCTGTGGGAGTTGCTTGGCTTGGCTTCTTCATCCAACTCGATATCCGACAATTTGGTGCGCCCGATCACTTTCTCCTGGGCCTCCACCGTCAAACCGTTCCAGGCAGTCATGTTGTGCAGGTACTTCTGCACCAGCACGTAGCTGCCGCCGCGAAACTCGCTGTCTTCCTCGCCGACGATGGTGAAACCCTCGGCCTTGCGCCCTACCGGGTTCTCGGTGCCGTCGACAAAGCCAATGATGCTGCGCATGTCGAAATAGCGGAAACCCTGGACCTCATCCACCACCTTCACGCTGTCGCCCAGGGCCGCCATGATGTGGGTGGCCAGTTCGAAGCACAGGTCCATCTGTTCGGCGCGGATATGCAGGAGGATATCCCCCGGCGTCGACACAGCCATGCGCCCTGCCACGCCGAACTCACGGAACGGATGCAACGCCGCCGGGCGTGGCGCGCCGAACAGGCGGTCCCAGGCATCCGAGCCAAACCCGCAGACGCAGGTCAGGTTGCCGGCCGGCACGCGCTTGCCCACCGAACGCACCAGCCCGGCGATATCGGCGCACCAGGCGCGTACCCTGTCCTCGCTGCCGGGGGCGACGGTGGCGACCATGAAGATTGCGCTGCTGGTGATCGGGTGGCACACGGACTGCGGTTCCAGGGGCGGCTGAACGGAGGATGGGGTCATGGTGAAAGTCCAGGCTAAAGGGCGAGATTGAACCCGCGCAGATTAGCAGATCATTTCTGACAACTGCGCCACACCTCACGCATCAGCGCCTGCATCTTCAGCGCTTCGGCCCAGCGATCGCTGATCTCGCGGCCGTCCGCGGCGGTGATTGCATAAGGTGGCGGGCCCAGTTCACAGGTAAAGGACAGGCTCTGCGGCGTCTGCGGGCGGGCCAGCCAGTCTTCGATCCCGTAGCGCCACCACTCGGTAAAGCGCTGCACCCAGGCTTGGTGCTGGGGGAAGTCCAAAGACACTTGCACCTGCTCGCTACTGGCCACGCGACCATGGAAACCCCAGCTGTTGCGCAGGATGCGGCGTATCTGCGCATCGTCCTCGGCGGCGCCAGGCTCCGGCAGTTCACGCCCGACCACGTAGTGGGACAGGTCGGCCAGCAGCTTCAAATCCGGCATCTGTGCCAGCAGGTCAAGGGTGAACAGCAGGTCGTTGGTGAGGCGATAACGGTGGGTTTCCAGCAGCACGGGGAACGCCACCTGCTCGGCCAGCCGCTGCCAGCCTTCCACCAGTCGGGCCGCTTCGGCCTGGGTGCGCGGGCGCACATCGGCTTGCAGGGTGAGGTGGTGGCAGCCGTAGCCGCTGATCACATCCAGTGCGACGGCCAGGTCGTCCACCGATTGCGGGAACAACTGGCCTTCGATCTGCAAGCCGTGCGCTGTGGCAGCGGCGTGCAGGCGGGCGACATCGGCGGGCTTGAAGTAATGGTCGGTAATGCCGTCGAAACCGGCGGCCTTGATGCGCTCGAGTTGAGCCTCGAGTGGGCCGGGTTCGGTCTGCATGGCCCACAGGGATTGGAACACCAGGAATTGGCGCATATCAGCCTCGCAGCAGGTGTTTGAGGGACAGTTCGGGGTTGGCCAGGCTGGCGGAATCGAGTGACAGTCGCGCGCTGATCAGGCGCTCGCAGAGTTTGATGTCCTTGGCCGCGCTGTTGCCCGGTGCCCATCCGCAGGCACCTTGCAAGCGGTGATCGGCATCCAGGTAGAACAGCAGCAAACCGCCGTTCGCCAACGGCCGGCTGATGGTCAAGGGCGTGATCACGCCGACCGTCTGCAAGCCCCAGTCATACTGGTCGGACCAGAACCCGGGCAGCGCCTCGAACGGCAGGTCACGGCCCAGCAGGTTCAGCGCCGCATGCCGGCCCTGGGCCTCGGCATTGCGCCAGGTTTCCTGGCGTTGATACAGGCCATCCAGGCGAAACTCACACACGTCGCCGGCGGCATAGATATCCGCCGCGCTGGTGCGCAGGTGCGTATCCACGCGAATGCCCTGCCCCACGTCCAAACCGGCCGCTGCGGCGAGTTCAACATTGGGTTGCATGCCGATGCCGACCACCACTAGGTCGCAGGGCAAGCGCTGCCCGTCCATCAGCAGCACGGCGTCGGCCTGGATCGACTCCAAGGCCACCTTCAGGCGAACGTCGACCCCGTGCTGACGATGCAGGGCCAGCAGCGCTTCAGAGATAACGGGCGGCAACACCCGGCCCGCCAATCGCGGCCCAGCTTCGAGCAACGTTACCTCACAGCCCAGGCCGCGTGCCGTCGCCGCCACTTCCAGGCCGATAAACCCGCCGCCGACCACCACCAGCCGCGTGCCAGGCTTCAGCGCAGTACGCAGGGCCAAGGCGTCATCGTGGGTGCGCAGGTAAAGCACATTCGCCTGCGCCTGGGGCAAGCGTCGCGCCCGACCGCCGATGGCCAGCAGCAGGCCGGCGTACTGCAGCCATTGGCCATCGGCCAGTTGCAGCCGATGCTGTTGCGGCTGCAACTGCGTCACCGGGTTCGCGGCGATGTGCTCAATGCCCAGCTCCGACAGTCGCGCGCTGTCGCACAGGCTGCAGCCGGCCAGGTCCGCCGTGCCCTGCAACACGCCTTTGGACAGCGGCGGCCGCTCGTAGGGCAAGTGCGGCTCATCGCCAATCAGGATCAGCCGCCCGGTGTAGCCTTCTTCACGCAAGGTCAGCGCAGCACGGCCACCGGCATGGCCGGCGCCAACGATGATCAAGGGATCGTTCATGATCAGGCCGTGACAGCGAGCAACACCCGCCCCGCTTCGACCCGCACCGGGTAGGTCTTGAGGTTGACGCACACCGGCGCGCCGAGGGCCTTGCCGGTGCGGTAATCGAAGCGCCCGTTGTGCTTGGGGCACTCAATCACGTGGTCCATCACCAGGCCGTCGGCCAGGTGGATTTTCTCGTGGGTGCACAGGCCGGCGGTGGCGAAGAATTCATTCTCGGACGAGCGATACACCGCGTAAGTGTGCGGCCCGTGGTCGAAGCGCAGCACGTCTTCTTCGTCTATTTCGCCCACGGCGCAGACGTCGATCCATTGATCGTTCATGGCGTTTTCTCTTGTGCTTGGAGGGGGGTCAGCCGGCAGCGGTTTCTGCATGCACCGGTGCATGGGCGGCCGGATGCGTGTTCGGGTGAATCGGACGCTGGACGAAATAGGTGGGATCGCTGCGCTGCTTCCAGATGGTCGGCAGGATCTCCTTGTACGCCTCGAACAGGTTGGCGTACGGCGGCGGGCAGTCGCTGCGGATTTCTTCGTGCAGTTGCGCGAGGGCGTGGTACGGCACCATCGGGTACATGTGGTGTTCGAGGTGGTAGTTCATGTCCATGTAGATAAAGCGCAACACGCGGTTCATGTAGATGGTGCGGCAATTGCTGCGGTGGTCCAGCACATCTTCGGCCAGGCCGACATGCTGGGTGAGGCCGAACAGATAGCCGAGCCAGGCGCCATAAATACTCGGCAAGCCCACCAGCATCAGCGGCAGCCAACTGTGCAGGTACAACGCAGTGCCAATCACCAAGGCATAAATGCCGACCCAGATGCGCGCGGCACGGAACACCTTGGGCCATTCGGATTCGGGGATGAAGTCCGCTTCCTGGGCACTCATCTTGCCCATGGCGTGGCGCGCCACACCGCTGAACGTTTTCCAGGCCAGGGGCAGGTTGAACAGGCTCAGGCCCATCATCAGGTAGCTCGGCGGACGCGGCTCGACGATCTCCGGGTCACGGCCGACCACGATGGTATCGGTATGGTGCCGGGCATGGCTCCAGCGCCACACGTGGGGTTCGAAGATGCACATGAAGCTGGCGACCTGGTACAGCACGTCGTTCATCCAGCGGGTCTTGAAGGCGGTGCCGTGGCCGGTTTCATGCCAGCGCGGGTTGGACGCGGTGCCATACAGCACGCCATAGACGAGGAAGAACGGCACGCAGGCCCAGGTGCCCCAGAACCAGTAGCCACCAAAACCGCTGGCAAACAATGCGATCACCCAGATCGCGGTGTCGAGCAGTGCCGGGCCGTCGCGGCGCTGCATCAGTTCTTTCATGCGTTTACGTGAGATCGGCGATTGGTACCAACTGGCCGAGACCAGGCCTTTTTCAGCGGCGCGGGCGGCTTCGGGGCCGGTGAGGCTGTAGTCGCGACGAGCGATAGGAGCGGTGTGTCCAGGCATTGTTATTGTTCTCCGCAAGCGGGTGGTTTCTGGTGCTGTGTGAAACCCACCTTAGAGAACCGGTTATTCAGCCTCAAGGCCTTGAATCCATTCCCTATCAAGCTATCATCCAGGCCCAGCGGGGCTTGATAGTTTTCTATCAAGACGCTCAAGGGGCCAGTCATGCACAACAACAAACGCCCAACCATCGCCAGCGTGGCCGCCCAGGCCGGGCTGAGTGTGGCCACCGTCGACCGCGTGCTGAATGCACGGGCACCGGTCAATCCCGAGACCGCCGAGCAGGTGTTCCAGGCGGCCGAAGCGGTGGGGTATTTCGCGGCGCGGCTGATCGGCCAGCGCATTCGCGAACGTCGGCCGACCTATCGCTTCGGCATCCTGTTGCTGGCCACCGCCCAGGCGTTCTATGCCAGCCTGGCGCAGGCGATCAGCACGGCTGCCGAACAGCATGCCAACGCCAATCTGACGTGCCAGTTCGAGTACATCGTTGACCGCTCGCCCAGCGCCATCGTCGCGCAGATCGAACAACTGGCCGTGCAGTGCGATGGCCTGGCGGTGGTCAGCTTCGCGCACCCGCTGATCAACGCGTGCCTGGCGCAGATCCGCGCCGCCGGCGTGCCGGTGGTCGCCCTGCTCTCGGATATCCACGAACAGGCCGATGAACCCTACGTGGGCCAGGACAATCATGTGGTCGGCCGCACCATGGGCTGGTTGCTCGCCCGCACCTGCGGCGCGCGCAAAGGCAGCGTGGGCATCCTGCTCGGCGGCCATCGTTTTCTCGGCCACCAGGCACGGGTCGAAGGCCTGCACAGCTACCTGGCCAAGCACGCGCCGGGGCTCAAGCCGCTGGAGCCACTGATCAACCTGGACAACTGCGACATCACCGAAGAAGCCACCCTCGACCTGTTCAGCCGCCACAGCGACCTGCGCGGCCTGTGCGTGGTGGGCGGCGGCGGCGACGGCATCATCAGCGCCCTGGCGCAGTTGCCCAAGCGGCCAGCGTTGTGCTGCATCCTGCAGGAGTCCACCGAACTGTCGCGCCAGGCGCTGCGCCAGGGCTTGATCGATGTGGTGATGGACTCGCAACCGGGCCAGACGGCGACGGCGCTGGTGCAGTTGATAGTGGAGTTGCAGAGTGCCGAGGGGTTCGATCCGGTGCGCCAGCGGGTGTATATACCGCCGCAGATTGTGACGTCGGAGAACCTCTAACGGGCGCGGCACTCGATGATCAAGCCGCCCTCCTCCCGCACGTGACTCTCAATCCGCACGGGCAGGAAGCGTTGGATCACCTGCATATTGCTGTGCAGATGGTCGCTCATATGCGGTGTGGTGAAACGACCACCGCCAGCCAATGCCATCGGCAACAACAATTGATCGGCCAGATGTTCGCCCACCGCCGTGTCGGTGCCCTTCCATTCCATGGCCTGGTCGATCGCCTGGTCAGCCACGGTCTCGGCGCGCAGGTTGGCCTGGCCAAAAGCGCTGAACACTTCGGTGACATGTTCGTGGACATACTCCAGCATCAGCACGTTACCCGGACCTTGTTCCGGGTCGATCTCAATCGGGCACAGCTGGGATTCATCGAACGACAAGCGCTGGCGCACGCGTTTGAACTCACGTTCGCTGACCTGGGCAGGCAACCCGGCATTAAGCGTTATCGCCCGGGCTTCGAGCAGTTTTCCGCGCTGCATCAACTGCAACGGTGCCAGTTGCGCCGGCTGAATGAACGCCTCCAACTCACCACCACCGGCGGGCACAAACCCATACCGGTTCAAGCTCAATTCGATAGCCGCGCCCATGCGCCGCAACAGCGGAAGCCAGGCACGCTGCAAAAAGTCCACCGGCGGTGCCAGCGGATTGTGGGTGCCGCCGCAGATCGTCACGCGACTGGCCGCGGGCGCGCGCAGCAAGGCCGGCAGCAGGGTCTGCAACACCAGGGTGCAACTGCCGGCGGTGCCGATGCTGAAGCGGTATTCGCCGCCTTGAATCGGCCCTGGCTCGAACACCAGGGATTGCGAGCCCAATTGCGCACCGTGTACCTGAGCCCCACAGACTTGCGCCGCCGCCAGCACAGCGGTCAGGTGTTGGCGCATCAACCCTGGCCGGCTGCGCTTGGCGCGAATATTTTTAATCCGCAGGGTCAGCCCGGTCACCATCGACAAGCTCAGGCCACTGCGCAGTACCTGGCCACCGCCGATGGCGCCGTCGAGTTCAATCACGTCCTGTTTCATCGTCATCCTTAGGCAAAGCGTTTGACCGTGTCCCGCAGGTACTGGTCCAGTTGTTGTGAATCCCCATGGGTGCGTGGCAATCCAGGCACGCTGCGTTCCAATTCCGCTTGTATGTACGCGTGCAGCGCCGGACGCCGAGGCCCGTAGGCCGCTTCCCCGGCATTGCGTTCACGCTCTATGCGGTCAAGCTCCTGTAGCACCCGCGCGCGCATGGCGTCGCTCAATGGGTGGCGTTCATCCTTTTGCATCTTGCTTCCCCTCTTAGCCTTTGACGCACACTACCTGGCGCAAGGTGTGCAGCACTTCAACCAGCTCGCGCTGAGCGTGCATAACCTGGTCGATGTCCTTGTAGGCCATCGGAATTTCGTCGATCACATCGGCGTCCTTGCGGCACTCGACATGGGCGGTGGCGCGGATCTGATCGGCCACGGTGAAGGTGTTCTTCGCCTTGGTGCGGCTCATGGTGCGCCCGGCGCCGTGGCTGCAGGAGCAGAACGACTCTTCGTTACCCAGCCCGCGCACAATGAAGCTTTTGGCGCCCATGGAGCCCGGGATAATCCCCAGCTCACCTTTCTTCGCCGACACCGCACCTTTACGCGTAACCAGGATCTCTTCGCCGAAGTGCCGCTCGTTCTGCACGTAGTTGTGATGACAGTTCACGGCCTCCAGGGCCACTTCAAACGGTTTGCTGATCACCTGGCGCGTGGCCTGGACCACCGCACGCATCATCAACTCACGGTTCTGCCGGGCAAAATCCTGGGCCCAGCCCACGGCTTCCACGTAGTCATCGAAGTGCTGGCTGCCCTCTTCGAAGTACGCCAGGTCGCGGTCCGGCAAGTTGGCCAGGTGTTGACGCATATCCCCCTGGGCCAGTTGGATAAACAGGTTGCCGATGGCATTCCCCACTCCACGCGAGCCGCTGTGCAACATGAACCACACACGGTTGGCTTCATCCAGGCACACCTCGACGAAATGGTTGCCGGTGCCCAGAGTGCCCAAGTGGTGGCGGTTGTTGCTGCGTTCCAGTTGCGGGTACTTGTCGGTGATCGCCTTGAAGCGTGGATGCAGCGCCGACCACACCTGATCGGCCTGGGCTGGTACATGCTCCCACGCACCTTTGTCGCGGCCCTTTCGGCTATGGGTCCGACCATGGGGCACTGCGGCCTCGATGGCGCAACGCAGGCCGTGAAGGTTGTCGGGCAAGTCGCCGGCCATCAACGTGGTACGCGCAGCGATCATGCCGCAGCCGATATCCACGCCCACCGCCGCCGGGATGATCGCGCCCACGGTGGGGATCACACTACCGATGGTCGAGCCCTTGCCCAGGTGCACATCGGGCATCACCGCGAGGTGCTTGAAAATGAACGGCATCTGGGCGGTGTTCATCAGTTGCGCGCGCGCTTCAGGCTCCACAGGCACACCCTGGGTCCAGAGTTTGATCGGCTTGCCGTTGGCGACTTCCAGCAGTTGGTAGGTGGTCTCTTGCATGATCTCGATTCTTTTGTGTGTAGGCCGGCGCTGCGGCGTTGGCTGAGGGATTGCAGCGGGCGTGCCACGTTTTGCCCCATTTCAAAAATAATTTATAGGTGATTGTTTTATATAGATATTTTAAACAACTGCAGCTTGGGATTTTGAAAAACGATGACAACCCTACAATCCAATCCATATCCTTGCATATCGCTATTTATCTTTTGGTCTAGTCATGAAATACAAGCGCACGGTCGCCATCGGGTTTATCGGGTCCAAGCTGGATCGCGTCGGCAAGGGCACCAACCGCTGGAATCACTGGCGCCCCAGCGTCGGCCTGTGCCAGCAGGAGAACCTGCAAGTCGATCGCCTGGAGCTGATCCACGACATCGACGCCCGTGACGTCAGCCTCGCTGAACGGGTTCGCGCCGACATCCAGCAGATCTCGCCTACTACCGAGGTGCGCCTGCACCCCATGCCACTGCACAACCCCTGGGATTTCGAAGAGGTCTACGGCGCACTGCACGACTTTACCGCCGCCTACACCTTCGACACCGACCATGAGGACTACCTGGTCCACATCACCACCGGTACCCACGTGGCACAGATTTGCTGGTTCCTGCTCACCGAGGCACGCAACCTGCCGGCGCGCCTGATCCAGACCGCCCCCAGTCGCCGCCGGGACGACACCGCTCCCGCTACCGGCACCCACACCCTGATCGATCTCGACCTGTCGCGCTACGACCGCATCGCCTCGCGCTTCGCCCACCAACGCCTGGAGGGCCTGGCCTTTCTCAAATCCGGGATTGCCACACGCAATAAGGCGTTCAACGCCTCCATCGAGCGGATTGAACGCGTGGCCGTGCGCTCCACCGCGCCCATGCTGCTGATCGGCCCTACCGGCGCGGGCAAGTCCTTCCTCGCCCGACGCATTTACGAACTCAAGCGCAGCCGCCACCAGATCCAGGGGCGCTTTGTGGAAGTCAACTGCGCCACCCTGCGTGGCGATGGCGCCATGTCGGCGCTGTTCGGCCATACCAAGGGCGCCTTCACCGGCGCGCAGAACGCCCGCGACGGCCTGCTGCGCGCAGCAGACGGCGGCATGCTGTTTCTCGATGAGATCGGCGAACTGGGCCTGGACGAACAGGCGATGCTGCTCAAGGCCATCGAAGAAAAACGCTTCTACCCCATGGGCGCCGACCGTGAAGTGGCCAGCGACTTCCTGATCATCGCCGGCACTCACCGCGACCTGCGCGGGCGCGTGGCTGAAGGGCTGTTTCGCGAAGACCTGTATGCACGCATCAACCTGTGGACCTTTGACCTGCCAGGCCTGGCGGGAAGGCGCGAAGATATCGAGCCCAATATCGACTTCGAACTGGAACGCCATGCCCGCGAGCAAGGCCGCCGCGTGCGTTTCAACCTGCAAGCGCGCCGCCGCTACCTGGCATTCGCCTGTTCCAGCGAAGCGGCGTGGCTGGGTAATTTTCGCGAGCTGTCGGCCTCCATCACGCGCATGGCCACCCTGGCCGACAGCGGGCGTATTGATGAGGCCCAGGCCGAAGAGGAGATCCAGCACCTGCGCTACGCCTGGGGACTGACCGAAACCCATGCACTGCTGCCGGCCGATCTGGACCTGTTCGACCAATTGCAACTCAAGGCGGTGATCGACGTGTGCCTGCAATCCGACAGCCTTTCCGACGCCGGCCGACGACTGTTCGGGGTTTCGCGCCAGGCCAAGGCGCAACCCAATGACGCTGACCGCCTGCGCAAGTACCTGGCGCGCTTTGCCATTGATTGGAAGCAGTTGAAGCCTTAGGCCTGCTACACCGCCAGATTGCCAAGACCATGGTGGACCGCACTATCGAGCGCATGAAACACGTTTAACCATGTGGGAGGGGGCTTGCCCCCGATAGCGGCGGGTCAGTCTAAACGTCCTTGACTGACACTCTGCTATCGGGGGCAAGCCCCCTCCCACCTTTGGCCTTATCCGCCGCGAAAATCGCTCGCACTCAGTCCGAATCGACTCATCTTGTTGTACAGCCCGCCCCGCGACACGTTCAGTTGCCGGGCGGCCAGGCGGATGTTGCCGCCGGTGCTCTGGAGTGCAGCGACGATGGCGTGCATTTCGTGGCTGCTCAGGTCCTGGGCGGGTGTCGGCTCGTAGGCGCGCAGCGGGGCGCGTTGGCGGTTTTCCAGCGGCAGGTCCAGCGGTTCGATCAGCTCGCCCATCGCCAGGTTGGTCGCCCGCTCAATACTGTTTTCCAACTCCCGCACATTGCCCGGCCAGCCATAGGCCGACAGCAATGCCATCGCCTCCGGCGAAAAGCCCTGCACCGATTTACGCAACGAGCGTGCACAGCGCGCCAGGAAATGCCGCGCCAGCAGCGGAATATCTTCGCGGCGCATGCGCAGGGGCGGCACGGTCAGGTTGAGCACGTTGAGGCGGTAGTAGAGGTCTTCGCGAAACGCACCTTCCGCTACCGCCTGGCTGAGGTTGCGGTGGGTGGCGGCGATGATGCGCACGTCCACTTGCCGCGAGTTCTTCGCACCGACGCGGGTGATTTCCCCCTCCTGCAACACCCGCAACAGGCTGACCTGGGCATCGAAGGACATGTCACCAATCTCATCGAGGAAGATGGTGCCGCCGTCCGCCAGTTCGAACTTGCCCGCCGAGCCGCCACGGGTGGCGCCGGTGAACGCGCCCTCAACATGGCCGAACAGCTCGCTTTGCACCAGGTCACGGGGGATCGCCCCGCAGTTGACCGCCACAAAGGGGCCTTTGTGGCGGTCGCTGCCGTTGTGGATGGCCTGGGCGAACAGCTCTTTGCCGGTGCCGCTTTCACCGAGGATCAGGGTGGTGGAATCGCTGCGACTGGCGATACGTCCCAGGTGCAGGGCGTCGTGGATGGCGCGGGAGTTGCCCTGGATCGTCTCAAATGTATAGCTGGCCTGGGTGCCGATCAGGCGCCGGGTGATTTCGCGGATGCGACGGTTCTCCCGCAGCGACACGATCACCCCGCCCTGCTCCAGCGGGCACACCGAAACCAGGCAGGCGAGTTGGCTGCGATTGTTCAGGTGGAAGGTGCAATCGAGGTCGCGCACGGGTTCACCCAGGGCATCGCTCAACTCGCTACGGCCCAGTTGCTGGAACGGCCGGCCGATCAGCTCCAGCCCTACGCCGAACAACTGCCGGGCATAACGGTTGAGCGCCTTGATGCAACCGCGCTCGTCCAGCACCACCAGGCCTTCGTTGAGGACTTCGAGCACGGTTTGCTGCTCTTCCAGCAACGCCTGCAACGCCATCTGCCGCGACACTGCCTCGGCGGCCGCCTGCACCGTGCCGAGGGTGTGGAAGTGAAACCAGCCAGGCTCGGCGGTGAGGGTCAGCATGGCCACGGTGTGGCCCTGGGCATTCCTGATCGGCGCGGCGGCGCAGTGCATGCGGCGCTGGCGCAGGCCGATGCCGAAGTTTTCCTCGGCCAGCACGTACACCAGGCGGTCTTCGGCCAGGGCCAGGCCGGTGCAGTTGGTGCCTTGCACCGACTCCAGCAGGCGGCTGCCCACCGGAGTGATGTCCAGGCCGCAGAAATACAGGGTGGTGCCATCGGCATCGGTGAGGTTGATGTGGCCACGCGGGTTGTAGGCCAGCAAGCCGTGCATGACTTGTGCAGCAGCGGCGATCAGCACGCGGTGGGTGGCCAGGGTGGCGGCCAGCGTGTCGGCGGCGACAAAGCGATAGGCGTTGTCGGCGGGATCGATACCGGCCTCGACGCTGCGCCGCCACGAATCCCAGATCACTGGTCGCACGGGCGCCGGGCGCTCGACCTGACCAGCCTGGCAATCGCGCCAGGCCTGCTCCAGCGCGGCCACCGGGCCGTCATTCAGCGCACCGGGCCCCAGGGTCGTCAGGTAGTCGAGGTCTTGCACGCTGAAGGCCATGCTCATTGGGCGATATCCATGTTCATGTTTTTGACATGTCAGTATAGGCATGTCATCAGAATGAACACTTATTATTGATAGATATTAATTAACCCTTATTAATCAATAACTTGAAAACTGGCACACGCCTTGCTCCTAGCCCTTTGCCCATCAGGACTGTCCTGAGGCCAATAACAACAAGGGGTCATCGCATGAGTACACAAAACATCCGCCTGGGGCTGATCGGTGCCGGTCGCATGGGCAGCTTCCACGGCCTGACTGCCGCACGGCACATCCCCGGCGCCCGCCTGGCGGCGATTGCCGACCCGACACCCGGCCAGGCCGCTCGCCTCGCCGCCGAACTGGCGGTGAGCAAGGTCTACACCGACCCTCAGCACTTGCTCGACGACCCGGACATCGACGGCGTGATCATCGCCGCCCCGGCCCGCAGCCATGCCGAACTGGTGATCCGCGCCGCCCGCGCCGGCAAGGGCATATTCTGCGAAAAACCCATGGCCATCACCCTCGATGAGGCCGACCGCGCTATCGCCGCTGCGGCCGATGCGCGGGTGCCGTTGCAGGTGGGCTTCAACCGGCGTTTCGCCAAGAGCTTTCGCACCGCGCACCTCGACGTCGCCGCCGGTCGCATCGGCACCCCGCAGTTGTTGCGCTCGCTGACCCGCGACCCAGCGCTGAACAACCCGGCCAACTCGCCGCAATGGGTGATCTTCCTCGAAACCCTGATCCACGACTTCGACACCCTGCGCTACCTCAACCCCGGTGCCGAGGCCGTGCAGGTGTATGTGATGGCCGACGCGCTGATCGCGCCGGAATTCAAGAGCAAAGGCTTCCTCGACACCGCCGTGGTTGCGATCCGCTTCGACAACGGCGCCATCGCCACCGCCGAGGCCAACTTCCAGGCCGTGTATGGCTACGACGTGCGCGGCGAAGTGTTCGGCAGTGCCGGCATGCTGAGCATGGGCAGCCTCAACGAGAGCGACCTGGTGCGCTACCTGGCCCAGGGCATCCAGGCCGACACCCAGCGTCTGGACACCGACCTGTTGCGCGACGCCTACATTGCCGAACTGAATCACTTTGTCGACTGCCTGCGCAGCGGCGCCAAACCGATGGCCAGTGGCGAAGACGCGCGCGCGGCCCTGGCGATTGCCCGCGCCTGTATCGAGTCGTTCGAAACCGGCAAGGCGGTGGCGGTATGAGCCCGTTCAAGCTGGCGGTCAGCGCCGAGATGGTGTTTCTCGATCTGCCGTTTGTCGAGCGTGTAAAGCGCATTCACGCGCTAGGGTTCAGCGCCGAAATCTGGAACTGGACAGACAAGGACATCGCCGCCCTGGCCGCCACCGGCGCCGATTTCACCTCCATGACCGGCTACATCAGCGGCACCCTCACCGACCCCGACGGCATCCGCCAACTGCTCGACAGCGCCCGCGAATCCCTGGGGGTAGCCGAGCAGTTGAATTGCCCCAGCCTCAACCTGCACGGCACCGGCCTGGGCGACGGCGGCCTGCCCGTTCAACCGGTGAGCCGAACCACCGGGCGCATGTGGCTGAGCGCCTGCAAGACCCTGGAAAAGATCGCCCGCCTGGGGCAAGACGCCGGTCGTGTGTTCCTACTGGAAAACCTCAACACCGAGGTCGACCACCCCGGCACGCCATTCGCCCGCGCCGACGACACCCTGGCGTTGATCGAGGCCGTGGGCAGCCCGCACCTGAAGCTGAACCTGGACCTGTACCACGCACAGATCGGCGAAGGAAACCTGATCGAGCTGATCCAGCGCGCCGGCCCGCACATCGGTGAAATCCAGGTGGCCGACGTGCCGGGACGCCAGGAGCCCGGCACCGGCGAAATCCACTACCCGGCCATCGCCAGGGCCTTGCATGCCATGGGCTACAGCGGCGTGGTCGGCCTTGAGGGCTGGGCCAGCGGCGACAGTGAGTTGGCCCTGGCACGTTTCCGCCAGGCGTTCACCCTATAACAATAAAAGGAACCCCCTTATGAACCGCTATTCATTGCTCGCTGCCACGCTGTTGCTGCTGTTCAGCCAATGGACCTTCGCCGCTTATCGCATCGGCGTGAGCATTGCCCGGGTCGACGACAACTTCATGACCTACGTGCGCACCGGTCTGGAAGCCGCCGCCAAGCAGCAGGACGTGCAGATCCAGTTCGAAGACGCCCAGGGCGACGTGGTGCGCCAGCTCAATCAGGTCGAAGGCTTTCTCAATCAGAAGGTCGACGCGGTGATCGTGCTGCCGGTGGACACCGCCGCCACCGCCAACATGACCCGCGCCGCCGTGGCGGCCAAGACGCCGCTGGTGTACGTCAACCGCCACCCGGACGAACGCACCCTGCCCAAGGGCGTGGTCACGGTGGCCTCCAACGACATCGAGGCCGGGCAGTTGCAGATGCGCTACCTGGCGGAAAAACTCGGTGGCAAGGGCAATGTGGCGATCATCATGGGCGACCTCGCACAGAACGCCACCCATGACCGCACCGAGGGCGCCAAACAGGTGCTCAAGGACTTTCCCGGGATCAAGGTGGTCGAGCAGCAAAGTGCTGAATGGCAGCGCAGCAAGGGCATGGACCTGACCAGCAACTGGCTGCTGGCGGGCACGCAATTCGATGCCATCGTGGCCAATAACGATGAAATGGCGATTGGCGCGGCCATGGCCTTGCAGCAGGCGGGTAAAGCCAAGGGCGATGTGGCAATTGTGGGCATTGATGGTTTGCCCGACGGGCTGGCGGCGATCAAGCGCGGCTTGCTGACAGCGTCGGTGTTCCAGGACCCTAAGGCCCAGGCCACACAGGCCGTGCAGGCGGCGGTGCGGATGATCAAGGGCGAGTCGATTGAGCCGGAGGTGTGGGTGCCGTTCGAGCTGATCAAGCCCGAGCAGGTGGCGGTGTTTGAGCAGCGCTACAAGTAGAGTGAAATACACAAATCCAAATGTGGGAGCGGGCTTGCTCGCGATTGCGGTGGATCAGCCAATGGATCTGTTGACTGACACTCCGTATTCGCGAGCAAGCCCGCTCCCACATTTCTTACCGCGTCAGGCCTTTAGTCCAGGTCGCTGGCGTCATGCCGCTCGGCCAGTTGCTCATGGGGCTCACCGGACACCCGATTCACCCGCCGTCCACGCTGCACCGCCGGCCGCGCTTCAATCGCGTCGGCCCAGCGCAGCACGTGCTGGTATTCATGCACCGAGAGGAACTCCGCCGCGCCATACAAACGGCCTTTGACCAACCCGCCATACCAGGGCCAGATCGCGATATCGGCGATGGTGTATTCATCACCCGCGATGTATTGGCTCACCGCCAGGCGTTGGTCGAGCACATCGAGCTGACGCTTGGTCTCCATGGCAAAGCGGTTGATCGCATATTCCATCTTGCTCGGCGCATAGGCATAGAAGTGGCCGAAACCACCGCCCAGGTAAGGCGCGCTGCCCATCTGCCAGAACAACCACGACAGGCATTCGGCACGGGCCGCCGGTTCGGTGGGAAAGAACGCACCAAACTTCTCGGCCAGGTACTGCAGGATCGCTCCGGACTCGAACACCCGAATCGGCGTGGCGCCGCTGCGGTCCAGCAGTGCCGGGATCTTGGAGTTCGGGTTCACCCCCACGAAGCCGCTGCCGAACTGGTCGCCGTCACCGATCTTGATCAGCCAGGCATCGTACTCCGCACCGCTGTGCCCCAAGGCCAACAGCTCCTCCAGCAGGATCGTGACCTTCTGCCCGTTGGGCGTGGCCAGGGAATACAGCTGCAGCGGATGCTTGCCCACCGGCAGTTCCTTGTCATGGGTGGCGCCGGCAATGGGGCGGTTGATGCTGGCGAAAGTGCCGCCGTTCTCGGTGTCCCAGGTCCACACTTTCGGGGGTACGTAATCGGTCATGCTGACGGCTCCAGAGGCGTTTGCGATTAGCGAAGCGCTCCAGACTAAACCAAAGGTTGATGGCTCGTCACACAGTGAATGCCACCGCCGCCCGCCGCGATCGCGTCGATATTGAGCTGCACCACCCTGCGATTCGGGTAAAGCCGCGACAGCAGGTCCAGTGCCTTGCGATCCGCCACCGGGTCGCCGAATTCAGGCGCAAGCACCGCGCCGTTGATCACGAAATAATTGATATAGCCGGCAGCGAAGTCCTCGTTGCTCCGGCTGAATTTGCTTTTGCGCGGGTTCAGCGGCGGCGACACCGTATGCACCTGCAAGGGGCGACCGTCTGCGTCGGTGGCCTGCTTGAGGATTTCCAGGTGCGCCAGGGTGACCTTGTGGTCGTAGGACTCGGGGTCGGTGTCGAGGTTGGCCAGCACCACGCCAGGCGAGACAAAACGTGCATAGAAGTCGACATGGGCATCGGTGATGTCCTTGCCCTTGATACCCGGCAGCCAGATGATCTTGCGCAGGCCCAGGCGTTCCTTGAGTTCGGCCTCGACCTCGGCCTTGCTCCAGTCCGGGTTGCGATTGCGGTTGATCCAGCTGCTTTCGGTCATGATGCCGGTGCCCAGGCCATCCACCTCGATGCCCCCGCCCTCGCCCACCAGTTCGCTGCGTATAAGGCGGGCGCCGGTTGCTTCGGCGATCTGTGCAGCCAGCAACGCATCATCGGCATGCTGCTGCTTATTGCCCCAGCCGTTGAAGTTGAAGTCCACCGCGCCCAGGCCGCCGGTGCCGTCGATGACAAAATTGGCACCGGTGTCGCGCATCCAGATGTCATCCAGCTCGGTTTCCACGAAGGTGATATTGCGTGTGCCGCAGTGCTGTTCGGCCAGCCCACGCTCATCCTCGCGGCAGAACACCGTGACCGGTTCATGCTCGGCAATCGCCCGGGCAATACGGCCAAGGGCTGCTTGCACATCGGCGGTGAAGTCCTCCCAGATGGCGTCCTGGGCCCCAAAGGCGATGAAGGCCTGGCGATGTTTTTCGCCCTCGTCGGGCATGTAGAAACCGCCGCGGGTGGCGGCTCGGATGTGCGGGGCGATCAAGGTCATGGCACAGACCACGCTGGCGTGTTTGATGAAGGTGCGACGGGTTGGCATAAAATCCTCAACGTAGGGTACAGGTCTGTAGTGAGCGGGCTTGCCCCGCGCTGGGCTGCGAAGCGGCCCCGAAAAAGCGGGAGCGCTGCGCACTCCAGCGCGGGGCAAGCCCGCTCACTACAACGAATGCGCTCATTGCAGGGCAGTCTTGAATTTAGTCCAAACCCGCATGCGTGCACGCATGTCGGCCTGGGGGATGTCCTTGCCGGCGATCAACCGTTCGAAGGTCGCTGCGTCCGGGTAGATATCCGGGTTGTCGCGCATGCTCGCCTCCACGTCCGGCCGCGCCTTGGCGTTCGCGGTCGGGTAGCCGGTGAGGTTGGTGATGGCGGCCATGTTTTGCGGGCGCATCACGAAGTTGATGAACGCATAGGCGTACTCCGGGTGTTGCGCATCGACCGGGATGGCCATGGTATCCATCCACACCGTGGTGCCCTCACGGGGGATGTGATAACCGAAGGTCACCGCTTTGCCGGCCGCATCCGCGGCGCGCTGGGCCTGGGTCATGTCGCCGCTGTAGCCGAGGGACAGGCACAGGTTGCCATTGACAAGGTCGGTCACCGGTTGCGACTGGAACTTGCGGATGTAGGGCCGCAGCTTGAGCAACAGCTCGCTGGCCGCCGCCAGGTCTTCGCGCTTGGCACTGCGCGGGTCAAGGCCCAGGTAGTTGAGCACCACCGCGAGCACTTCGTCCGGCGAGTCGATCAGCGAGATGCCGCAATCGGCGAATTTGGCCGCGTTCTCCGGCTTGAACAACAGGTCGAGGCTGTTGACCGGCGCATTCGGCATGCGTTGCTGGATCTGCTGGGTGTTGTAGGTCAGGCCGATGGTGCCCCAGGTGTAGGGCACCGTGGCTTTGTTGGAGTTGACGTAATGGGTGCGCAGTTTCTGCAGGCCCGGCTCGATGTCGCTCATGGCGCTGAGCTTGGCGGGGTCCAGTGCTTGTAGACTGCCGGCGCGCATCAACCGTTCGGCCACGGTATCACCGGGGAAGATCAGGTCGTAGCCACTGCCGCCGGCCATCAACTTGGCTTCCAGGGTTTCGCTGCCGTCCATCACGTCGTAGATCACCCGGATGCCGGTCTCGGCGGTGAATTTGGACAGGGTGTCGGCGGCGAAATAGTCGGCCCAGTTGTAGAGCTTCAGGGTTTTGTCGTCGGCCGAAGCGTAGACACTTGTGAGGACCAATGCACAACTCAGTAGCAACTTCATGATGGGCGCCCGTCCAGCGTCAGCAGGCCGCCGTACATGTCCGGGCGACGGTCGCGGAAGATGCCCCAGGTCAGGCGCTCCTCACGTATGGCAGACAGGTCCAAGCCATGCAACAACACGCCGGTCGAGTCGCGATCCGCTTCGGCCAGCAACTGGCCCTTGTGGTCGCAGATGAACGACGAACCGTAGAAATCCATTTGCAGGCTGGCGTCGGTGGTAGCCACTTCACGTCCGACGCGGTTGGCCGCCACCACCGGCAGGATATTCGCCGCCGCATGGCCGCGCATGGTCATCTGCCAGTGGTCCCGCGAATCCAGCGTGGCACACCCGGGTTCCGAGCCGATGGCGGTGGGAAACAGCAGCACCTCGGCACCTTGCAGCGCCAGGCAGCGTGCGGTCTCGGGAAACCACTGATCCCAGCAGATGCCCACACCGAGGCGCCCGAACGCGGTGTCCCACACGCGGAACCCGGTATCGCCGGGGCTGAAATACTCTTTCTCCTGATAGCCGATGGCATTCGGGATATGGGTCTTGCGGTACACGCCGAGCAAGCGCCCGTCAGCATCCGCCACGCTCAGGGAATTGAAGAAGGCATTGCCGGCCTTTTCGAACCAGCTGAGCGGCAGTACCACGCCCAGCTCCCGGGCCAGGGCGGCAAAACGTTTGAGTACGTGGCTGTGCGCGTATTCCTCGGCCAGCGCCAGATGCTTGTGGTGCTGCTCGATGCAGAAATACGGTGTGGCAAACAGTTCCTGCAACAGGATCACTTGGGCGCCCTGCGCCGCCGCGTCGCGCACAAGCTGCTCGGCACGGTCGAGGTTGCCGGGCAGGTCCCAGGTGCAGGGCATCTGGGTGGTAGCAATCGTCAAGAGGCTCATGGCTTCACCCACGCCGGTTGTTGTTGAGTGATGCAATGCACCCCACCGCCGCCATGGGCCAGGTGGTTGATCTGCACCGGTACGATCTCGCGACCAGGGAATGCTTGGGCCAAGACTTCAGCCGCGACCTGATCGGCTGCAATGCCATAGGCCGGCATGATGATTGCGCCGTTGGCGATGTAGAAATTGGTGTAGGAGGCGCAGAACACCTCGGCGTCGGTGTCGACCGCATCAGTGGCTTCATACAGCTCGATCAGCTCGAAACGGCGACCTTGGGCGTCGGTGGCGAGTTCCAGGGCGCGACGGTTTTCGCGCACCACTTCGGCGTAGACCGAGGCCCGAGCGTGGGTAGCGTCCACCAGCAACACGCCGGGACGGGCGAAGGCACACACGCCATCGACATGGCCATCGGTCATGTCGCCGGTCACGTAGTCCGGGTCGCCCGGCAGCCAGACAGTCTTCTTGATGCCCAGCAGGCGCGCAAAGATCTCTTCCATCTCGGCCTTGTTCATGCCGGGGTTGCGGTTGGGATTGAGCAGCACTGATTCAGTGGTGATCAGCGTGCCTTCGCCGTCCACATGGATGGCACCGCCTTCATTGCCCAGGGGCGTACCGAAGCACTCCAGCCCCAGGTGGTTGAGCACGCGGCGCGCCAGGCTTTCGTCCAGGTCGTGGGCCGACTTGCCGCCCCAGGCGTTGAAGCGCCAGCTCACCCCGGCCGTACCCAGTTGCGGGTGGCAGACAAAGGTCGGGCCGGAGTCGCGGCACCAGCTATCGTTGACGGCCTGCTCGATCAGCTCGATGCCCGGCCCGCACAGGGCCTTGGCACCGGTGACTGCGGATGGATCAACGAGCATCTTCACCGGTTCAAAGCGCGCAATCGCATTGGCCACCCGCGCGAAATCCTGCTGCACCTGCGCCAGGGTTACGCCCCAGGTGGTTTCCCACAGGGCCTGATTGTGCGGCCAGACCATCCAGGTCGCCGCATGCCGGGCCCACTCCGCAGGCATCCACCAACGGTTGTTTTGCATTGCATTGTGCTGCATGACAAGTACCCTTCAGTTAAGTCATTGTGTTCAGTGAAAACTGCCCACGGAGTCTTGGGGTACATGCTATGGCTGCTCACAGCGCCGGACAAACGATGGATTTTGTAGAAAACTGATTAGAGGAACTTATCAGCATGCTCAATCACTGGCCGCCGCTCGGCACCCTGCGTGGCTTTGAAGCCGCCGCCCGACTGGGCAGTTTCCACAAGGCCGCCGAAGAGTTGCACCTGACCCAATCGGCGATCAGCCAGCAGATCCGCAGCCTGGAGGCGTACCTGGAACAGCCGCTGTTTTTCCGCAGCGGGCGCAGCGTGGCCCTGACCGACGCCGGGCATGATTTCCTCAGCACCACCCAGGCGCTGTTGCAGCAACTGGCGGTGGGCGTGCGGCGCCTGGGGCAGTACCGCAAGCCCAATCAACTGGTGCTCAACACCACGCCGACCTTTGCACGCCATTGGTTGCTGCCCCGGCTCGCGGATTTCCGCCAGCAACACCCGGAAGTCGACCTGTGGATCTTCAGCACCGACGAAGTGCCCGACATGGCCAGCCAGACCATCGACCTGGCGGTGCGCGACGACATCAGCTCCCAGGCCGAATGCAGCTTCAAGGTGCTGCATGCAGACCGCTTGTTTCCCGCCTGCCACCCACGGCTGTTGAAGCAGCCCAGGGAACAGCGCACCACCCTGCACGGTGAGCGGGAAATGGACTGGAGCCATTGGGCGGTGGAAGCCGGGGTCGATGTGGGGCAGCAGGACCAGGGCCTGAATTTTTCCGATCCTGGCCTGTTGCTCGACGCGGTGTGTACCGGCTTGGGGATCGGCTTGGTCAGCCAGTTGCTTAGCCGCCAGGCGAACGCGGATGGGTTGCTCGCGCCTCTGGTCGAGGCGACCATTCGCGGACCAAGCTGGGCAATGCTGACCCACCGCGACAGCGAGCATGACCCGCTGGCGCGAAGTTTCACGGCGTGGTTGCTGGCCAACCTGGCCGGCTAGTTCACAGGTGCAGCGCCGCGCCAACGCCCGGCTCGGTGCGTGGCACCTGCACCCGCAGTGCGATCAACAAGGCGGCCAACAGCATCAACACACCGGCGCCGAGAAACACGCCGCTGATGCCACTGAGACTGAACATCGCGCCCCCTCCGGCCGCGCCCGCCGCAATGGCCGATTGCACGGACGCCACCACCATGCCGCCGGCACTTTCAGCTTGATCCGGTACAGCGCGGGCCACCCAGTTCGACCACGCCACGGGCACCCCGCCAAAGGCCATGCCCCACAGCGCCAGCAGCAACGCCTGGCCTGGCAGCGAGGCCGGCAGCAACACCAGGGCCAGCGCCGCGACGCCTACCAACACCGGCATCAGCACCAGCGTGCCGCGTGGATAACGCACCAGCATCCAACCGGCCAACAGCGTGCCGACGAAATTGGCTGCACCGAAGCCCAGCAGCATCAAGGCCAGCCCTTCGGTGCCCACGCCCGTGGTGCTTTCCAGGAAGGGGCGGATGTAGGTGAACAACGCAAAGTGCCCGGTGTGCACCAGCACGCAGCCCAACATGCCGATGGCGATGCCTGGGCGCAGCAGCACATCCAGCACCGTGCGCAAGCGTGCACTGCCCGTGGGAGCCAGGCGCGGCAGCGTGAATAGCTGGAACACCAGCGTCACCGTGCCGACCGCTGCCGCTGCCACAAATGCGCTACGCCAGCCGTACACACCGCCGAGGTAGCTGCCCAGCGGCACGGCAACCACCGTGCCCACGGCAATCCCACTGAAGATGATCGACAGCGCCCGGGGCAGCAGCGCCGCCGGCACCAGGCGCATCGCGACCGCCGCCGCCATGCTCCAGAAGCCGCCCAGGGCAACCCCCAGCAGGATGCGCATCAACAGCAGCACTGCCAGGCTGGATGAAAACGCCACCAACAGGTTGGAAGCAATCATCAGCAGGGAAAAACCCAGCAGCACCACGCGCCGGTCGATCCCACGCGTCAGGCCCGGCACCAGCAACCCGGCGAACAATGCCACCATCGCCGTCACGGTCACGGCCTGCCCGGCCAGCGCCTCCGACACGCCCAGGTCCATCGCCATCGGCGTCAGCAGGCTGGCCGGCAGGTATTCGGCCGTCAGCAAGCCGAACACCCCCATGGCCAGGGAAAACACCGCCATCCAGGCGGGCGCATCGGGCGCCACCTCGGCAGGGCGAGCAGCTTGGGCTACACAATCATTCATCACACGACATCCTCGGTCATTAGCACGACGGCCAGTCTAGGTTTGCCAACCCGGATGATCTATGATGCAAACCCTTGAGTTTTTGACCAAAACCCCGAACATGACTGTAGCGGCACCGTTCAACCTGTCCTCCGACCTTATCGACGAACTGCTGCGCGGTATGCGTCTGCGCGGCGTGCAGTACCGACGCATCCAGGCCGGGCCGAGCTTCGGCATGGGCTTTGACGCCAGACCGGGGCATGCCTACTTCCATTTCCTTGCCGCAGGGACAGCCACCCTGCGCACCGATGACGACAGCCTGTTCGAATTGTCGGCGGGCAATGCCGTGTTCATCTCCCACGGCGGTGCCCATGCGCTGCTTTCCAGTGCGGACAGGCCGGTGCAGGACATCGGTGGCTTTGACGCGACGTCGCTGGGCGATAGCGTCTGCGCTGTGGATGCATCACCGGACTCGCCGCCGCGTACGTTGCTGTTCAGCGCCTGCATGGAGTTCGAACTCGGCAGTCTCCAGGGGCTGGGCAGCCTGATGCCGGCCTTGATGCTGATCGATGCCCAGGGCCAGCGTTACCCCGGCCTGATGCCGATCCTGGCGGTGATGGAACGCGAAGTCGCCGCGGCGCGTGTCGGCTACCCCGGCATTCTCACGCGCCTGGCCGATGTGGTGGCCGCCATGATTGTGCGGGGTTGGGTGGAGTGTGCCTGCGGCAATGCCTCGGGGCTGGTGGCGGCGTTGCGCGACCCACGCCTGGCGGGCGCCCTGCTCGTCCTGCACCAGCAGCCCGGGCGCGATTGGAGCGTGGCCGAACTGGCCGCGCAGTGTCACACCTCCCGCTCGGTATTCGCCGAACGCTTCCAGGCGACCCTGGGTATCCCGCCGCTGCGCTACATGACGGAACTGCGCATGCGCCTGGCCAGCCAATGGCTGACCCTGGAGCGTTTACCCATCGAAGAAGTGGCGCTGCGCCTGGGCTACACCTCCCAGGCGGCGTTCAGCCGTGCATTCAAACGCATTACCGGCGAGCCACCGGGGGCCAGCCGCAAGCCTATCCGGAGCCCCACATGAACAACCGCCTCGCAGACATCCTGGCCGACCACCTGAACGTGGTGTTCTGCGGCATCAACCCCGGCAAGGGCTCGGCCGCCCTCGGCCTGCACTTTGCCAATCGCAGTAATCGCTTCTGGCGCACCTTGCACCTGGCGGGCTTCACGCCCGATGAAATCCGCCCGGAACACGGCGCTACCCTGTTGAACTACCACTGCGGCCTGACCACGGTGGTGGAACGCCCGACCGCCAGCGCCGGCGAACTGGCGCGACATGAGTTCACCGACGCGGCCGCGGCGTTTGAACAGAAGATCCGCCGCTATCAACCACGCTTCCTGGCCTTTCTCGGCAAGGCCGGTTACAGCGCACTATCGGGCCAGCGCGAGATTGCCTGGGGCTTGCAACCGCAGCCGCTGGGCGGCGCAGCCGTATGGGTATTGCCCAACCCCAGCGGGCGCAACCTGGCGTTCAGCCTGGAGCAACTGGTGAGCGCGTATGGCCAACTGCGCGAGGCCATTGCACACGCCGATCCCCAGCCCTTACTCTCTTGAGCCCATCACCTTGTGAGCAACGGAGGCTTCATGAAACTGATCGGCATGCTGGACTCGCCCTACGTACGCCGCGTGGCCATTTCCCTGGACCTGTACGGCGTGGATTTTGTGCATGAACCGCTGTCGGTGTTCAGCACCTTCAGCGAGTTCGCCCAGATCAACCCGGTGGTCAAGGCGCCGACCCTGGTGCTGGATGACGGCACGGTGCTGATGGATTCCAGCCTGATCCTCGACTATCTGGAAACCCTGGCCCCCGCCGACAAAAAGCTGCTGCCCCCATCCCCCGGCGCTCGTGCCCATGACCTGCATATCCTTGGCCTGGCTCTGGCGGCCTGCGAGAAAAGCGTGCAGATCGTTTACGAACACAACCTGCGCCCGGCCGAAAAGCTGCATGCGCCCTGGCTGGATCGCGTCAGCGGCCAGTTGCTGGCGGCCTACTCGCTGCTGGAAAAGCAACTGCCTGACAGTGACGTATTGACCCAGGCGTCCCTGACGGCGGCAGTCGCCTGGTCGTTCAGCCAGTTCACCGTGGCGTCGGTGGTCGAGGCCGATGCCTTCCCCAACCTCAAACGCCACGCCGAGCGCCTGGAACAGCACCCGGCTTTCAAAAAATACCCAATCGAATGACCGGGCCTACACCCACCCACCATCCACAATAAAGTTCTGCGCCGAACACATCGCCGAGGCATCCGAGGCAAGAAACAACGCCATGTTGGCGATGTGTTCCGGCAACACACTCCCCGGCAAACATTGGCTGCGGCTGATCAGTTCCTTGGCGGCATCGTCGACCCACATCGCCAGTTGTTTTTCCGTCATCACCCAACCCGGCACCAGCGTGTTCACGCGGATGCGGCTCGGCCCCAATTCTCGGGCCAGGGCGCGGGTCATGCCGTGGGCGGCGGCCTTGCTGGCGGCGTACACCGGGTAGCCGGCCGAAGCCATCATCCAGCCCACCGAACCGAGGTTGATGATCGCCCCGCCGCCCGCGCCCTTCATCATCGGCACCACCGCCTTGGCGGCGAAGAAGGCGTGCTTGAGGTTGACGGAGATCAGCCGGTCGAACATCTGCGAGTCGACCTCCTCCAGGGTATGACGCACGTCATTGGCGGCGTTGTTCACCAGCACGGTGATCGGCCCCAGGGAGTGTTCGAAACGAGTGATAGCGGCTTTATAGGCAATCTCGTCGGTGATGTCGCAATTGACGAATTCCACGGTATGCCCACGTGAACTCAACAGCGCTGCCAGACGTTCGCCCTGGCTTTGAGCGCGGTCGACAAAGCCGACCTTGGCGCCTTGGGCCGCGAAGGCGCGCACCATGAATTCGCCGATGCCCGAGGCACCGCCGGAGATCAAGACA
Organism: Pseudomonas azotoformans; assembly: GCF_900103345.1. NCBI lineage: Bacteria > Pseudomonadati > Pseudomonadota > Gammaproteobacteria > Pseudomonadales > Pseudomonadaceae > Pseudomonas > Pseudomonas azotoformans. The sequence goes on along the minus strand of NZ_LT629702.1, from coordinate 542,820 downwards.
GTCTTGCCTTCAAGGTCGGGGTAAACCGCGTATTGCGTCGTCATAAAAGGTTGCCTCGCTTAATTAGTCTTATTTTATTTTGCAAAAACCCGGTTTAAGGCTATAAATTCGCTGTCATATCGACAAAATATCGCACATTAGTAGAACTATTCCACTCAAAACAACAAAAGGAAGTTCGACCATGAAGCACCCTCGTTACCTGCTTTCGGGCCTCGCCCTGTCCATGCTGGTCGCCAGCGGCGGCGCCCAGGCGGCAGGCCTTACCAGCGAACACAAAGCGTTCGGTAAAACCAATGACGGCACTGCCGTCGAGCAGTACATCCTGCGTAACAGCCATGGCATGCAAGCCACGGTGATCACCTACGGCGGCGTGTTGCAGTCGCTGAAGGTGCCGGACAAAAATGGCAAGCTCGACGACGTGGTGCTGGGCTTTGACGACGTGCAAGGCTATCAGAGCGGTACGGCGTTCTTCGGCGCAACCATCGGCCGTTTCGGCAACCGCCTGGCCGGCGGCGCCTTCGAACTCGACGGCAAGCGCTACCAGGTGCCGCTCAACGACGGCCCCAACTCGCTGCACGGCGGCGCCCAGGGCTTCGACAAGCGGGTGTGGAAAGCCACCCCAGTCAAGGCCAAGGACTCGGTTGGCGTGACGCTCACTTACCTGTCCAAGGACGGTGAAATGGGCTTCCCCGGCAACCTGAAGACCGAAGTCACCTACCGCCTCAACGACAACAACGAACTGCACATCGACTACACCGCCACCACCGACAAACCCACAGTGCTCAACCTCACCAACCACAGCTACTTCAACCTGGCCGGTGCGGGCAATGGCGACATCCTCAAGCAGGTCGCCACCTTGCATGCCAGCCATTACACGCCGGTGAATGCGACGCTGATTCCCACCGGCGAGCTGGCGCCGGTCAAGGGCACGCCGATGGATTTCCTCAAGCCCACGCCAATCGGCCAGCACATCAAGGACGACCACCCGCAGCTCAAATTCGCCGAGCCGAAACAGGGCGGGTTCGACTTCAACTGGGCGCTGGATACCCAGGGTGATGTGAAGCAGGTGGCGGCCGAGGTGCATGATCCTGCCTCGGGGCGGCGTTTGCAGCTGTTTACCACGGAGCCTGGGGTGCAGTTTTATACCAGCAACTTCCTCGATGGATCGGTGAAGGGCAAGGCTGGCAAGACCTATCAGCACTGGAGCGGGTTTACGCTGGAGACCCAGCACTTTCCGGATGCGCCTAACCAGCCCAAGTTTGCGTCGACCCGCCTGGACCCAGGGCAGACCTATACCCAACACACCGTCTTCAAATTCTCCGCGGACTAAACTGTAGGAGCGAGCTTGCTCGCGAAGAATTCAAGGGCACCGCGTTTATTCAGAATATCCGCGTTATCGTTGACGTTCTTCGCGAGCAAGCTCGCTCCTACAGTAACGACCAATTCAGCGTTGTTTCATGCGGTCGATGACCACGGCCAGCAGCAGGATCGACCCGCGGATCACGTATTGGTAGAAGGTGTCGATGTTCTTCAGGTTCATCGCGTTCTCGATGATCGCCAAAATCAACACTCCGGCGATCACATGGCGGATCATGCCTACCCCGCCACTCAACGACACCCCGCCCAGCACGCACGCCGAGATCACGGTCAGCTCAAAGCCCTGGCCAATCATCGGCTGGCCGGAGGTCATGCGTGACGCCAGGATCACCCCGGCCAACGCACCGATCACTCCGTGCACGGCAAAGATCAGGATCTTGGTGCGGTCCACATTCACGCCCGCCAGCAACGCCGCTTCCGGGTTGCCGCCGATGGCCATGGTGTTGCGCCCGTAGGTGGTGTAGTTGAGCAGCCAGCCGAAGAACAGGAAGCACAGGATCGTGATCAGGATCGGCACCGGCACCCCCAGCAACTGGCCGTTGCCGAAGATGAAGAACTGATCCTGGGACACCCCCACCGCCTTGCCGTTGGCGAATATGTACGCCAGGCCGCGCACGATCTGCATGGTCGCCAGGGTGGTGATCAGCGCGTTGACCCGCAGCTTGGCGATCACGATGCCGTTGATCAGCCCCACCATCAGGCCCATCAGCAAGGCGGCGCCAATACCGAGCAGGACGCTGTCGGTGTCGCGCATCACAATCGCCGCTACCACCCCGGCACAGGCAATCACCGAGCCCACCGACAGGTCGAAATGCCCCGACGCCAGGCAGAACAGCATGGTGCAGGCGGCGATGCCCACGGTGGAAATCGCCAGGCCCAAGCCACGCATGTTCAGCGGTGACAGGAAGTTATCGATCAGCAAGGCGCACAGCAAAAAGATGCTCACTGCCGCCAGCAGCATCGCCCAGTTGTCCAGCAAGGCCCGCAGGTCCAGGGGCTTGCGTGCCGTGGGCAGCACGTTGTGTTGAGTGGTCATAGTCGTCTCTCAGTTCGCCACGCTGCGCGGCAGGGCCAGTTGCAGCAGGTTGGATTCGGTAGCGTGCTCGCGGGTTTGTTCGCCGCGCACCGCGCCTTCGCACAGCACCAGGATGCGGTCGGAGATGCCCATCACTTCCATCAGGTCACTGGACACCACGATCACCGCAATGCCCCGGGCCGCCAGGTTATGGATGATCTGGTAGATCTCGGCCTTGGCGCCGATATCGATGCCACGGGTCGGTTCGTCCAGCAGCAGGACTTTCATCGGCATCGACAGCCAGCGACCGAGAATGGCCTTCTGCTGATTGCCACCGGACAGGTACATGATCTTCTGCGCGGCGTTGGGTGTCTTGACCTTCATGGCCTGGATCTGCTGGTCGGCGTTGCCCTTTTCCCAGCCCTCGCGCAGCAGCCAGCCGAACGTGGAGTGGGCACCGCGTGCGCTGATATTGATGTTCTCGGCGACGCTGGACAGCGGAATAATGCCCTCCTTCTTGCGGTCTTCCGGGCACAGCAGCACGCCGGCGGCGATGGCATCCCTGGGCGAGCGCAGTTGCAGCGCCTGCCCGCACAATTGCAGGCTGCCGGCACTGGCGCGCTCCAGACCGCTGAGCAGCCGGAACAGCTCAGTGCGCCCTGCCCCGACCAGCCCGAACAGGCCAAGGATCTCGCCCTTGCGCACGCTGAAACTGACCGGCTCACGCAGGCCGGGACCGAGCAGGCCGTCGACCTTGAGCGCGACTTCGCCGTGCTCACGCGGGCGGTAGTCGTAGATGTCCTGGATGTCGCGACCGACCATGCAGGTCACCAGTTGGTCGTGGGTCAACGCACTCATGTCATCGAACGTACGCACATAGCGACCGTCCTTGAACACCGTGACGGCGTTGCAGATACGGAACACTTCTTCCATGCGGTGCGACACATAGAGCACCACTTTGCCCTCATCGCGCAGACGCGTGATGATCGCCATCAAGCGGTCGATCTCCCGCGCCGACAGGCTGCTGGTGGGCTCGTCGAAGGCGATCACCTGGGCGCCACGGGACAGCGCCTTGGCGATTTCCACCAGTTGGCGCTGGCCGAGGGACAGGCGCCCGAGTTTCTCGGCAGGGTCGATTTCATCCGCCAGCCCCTTGAGGCACGCGAGGGCCTGCTTGCGCAGGAGCCCCCGGTTGACCACGCCAAAACGCGACGGCAAGTGGCCGAGGAACAGGTTCTCGGCCACTGTCATTTCCGGCACCAGGTGCAACTCCTGGTGGATCACCGCCACGCCGCTGGCAATGCTGTCGGCGGCGTTTCGGAAGGCCATGGTCTGCGCGCCGATCCGCAGCGTGCCGCTGCTGGGAATGTAGGCGCCGCCGAGGATCTTCAGCAGCGTCGACTTGCCCGCACCGTTCTCGCCCATCAGGGCGTGCACCTGCCCAGGGTGGGCGCTGAAGCTGATGCCATCCAGCGCCTTGACCCCCGGAAAGGTCTTGCCGATGCCGTCAAACTGCAGGACGGCAGCGGTCATTGCCACAGCCCGATCTTGGTCAGTTCTTCCTTGAAGTTGGCGCGGGTGATCAGGGTCACTTCGTCCATCGCCGTGTACTTCGCAGGTTCGGTGCCTTTGGTGACCCACTCGTACATCATCAGTGCGGTGTTGTAGCCCTCGATGTGCGGGCTGGGCAGCATCGAGCCGAAGAAGCCGCTGTCAGGCTTTTTCAGCTCGCCGATGGCGTCGGTGCCATTGATGCCGATGCCGATCACGTTGGCCGCCTTGAAGCCGGCGCTTTCGGTGGCGCGTACGCCGCCGAGCACGGTGTTGTCGTTCATGCCGCCGATGATCAGGTTTTTCGCGCCGCTGGGCAGCTTGACCAGCGCAGAGTTGGTGGCGTCCATGCTGCCGGGTACGTCGAGGGTCTTGGCGGCGGTGAACAGGATGTGGTCCTTGGGCATGCCGGCCTCTTCCAGGGATTTGACCGAGCCGTCGGTGCGTTTCTTGCCGGTGTCGAGTTCGTTGAAGGTGTTGATCACCGCATAGGTGTCCTTCCAGTCCCAGCCGCGTTTTTTCGCTTCGGCCGCCATCGCGGCGCCCTGTTTCTGGCCTACTTCAAAGGCCGCCATGCCCAGGTACGGTACGTCTTCCATGAAGTTGCCCTTGGCGTCGACAAAGCGGTCATCCACGGCGATGACTTTCAAACCGTTGGCCTTGGCCTTGGCCACGATGGCCGGGCCGAGGGACACATCCGGCGGGCAGATCACAAAGCCCTTGGCACCGTTGGCGGCCAGGCTGTCGATGGCCGACAGGGTCTTCTCACCATCGGGCACGGCGATCTTGATCACGGTGAAGCCATGCTCCTTGCCGGCTTTCTCGGCGAAGGCCCATTCGGTCTGGAACCACGGCTCCTCGGCCTGCTTGACCAGGAAGCCGATCTTCACTTCTTCAGCGGCCAGCAACAGCCCGCTCAAGCTCATGGCCGAGACCGCCACAGCGGCGCAGCACAGGGAACGCAAACCACGACGACGATTCATACGGGTGACTCCTTGTTGTTGTTTTTAAAGGGGGACTTATCCGGCAAAGCGATGACAGGGTGTTCCAGGCACATCGACCTCGATGGCCAATACCGCGCCATCCAAGGGGTGCTCCAACGGGCTGGCCGCGCTGGTGATGTACAGGGTGGTGAGGTTCGGGCCGCCGAACACGCAACTGGTGGGGCGGCTGACGGGCAGCTCGATGATACGGTCGACGACGCCGTCGGGCGTGAGGCGCAGCAGGCAACTGCCATCCCAGCGGGCGTTCCAGATATAGCCTTGCACATCCATGGCCGAACCGTCCGGCCCGCCACGCTCGTGGGGACCGAACCACACCTGCGCGGATTCGAGTTGGCCGTCTGGCTGGATAGCGTGGCGGTACAGCGTAGCGTCCAGGCTGTCGCCAAAATGCACGTGGCGGCCGTCATCGCTCCACAGCAAGGTGTTGGGAATGCCCAGGCCGCTGAGCAACGGCGTGACCTGCGCATCGGCATCGATACGAAACAGGCCACCGGAGCGCCGGGTGATGGGCAGGTCTTCACCCTGCTCGCCGATGTTGTTCTGCATGGTGCCCAGCCACAGGCGGCCCTGGGCATCGCAGCGGGCTTCGTTGCCACGGTTGCCCGGTTGCGGGTCGGCCACGCACAGCAGGGTCAGGGCTTCGGTGGCCAGGTCGAGGCGATACACGCCGCTGCTCAGGGTCACCAGGGCATCGCCGCGTTCACACGGAATGAACGCCGAGACATGCTCGGGCAACTGCCACACCCGCAACTGCCCGCCCATCAGGCGCAGCGCCTGCTTGCCGGCGATATTCACCCAGTACAGCGCCTGGGTGGGCACGTCCCAGAACGGCCCCTCGCCCAATTGCGCACGGTGCGGGGTAACGGCGATACACGACATGATGCCTCCTGGATTCTTGTTGTTCTCAGGTGCGCGTTACAGCGGGTCGCGGGATGGCGTGCCATCCACCAGCCGCTGGATACGCAACGGGTTGGCGTTTTTCAACGCGTCGGGCAGCAGGCTATCAGGGTAATTCTGGAAGCACACGGGGCGCAGGAAACGCTCGATGGCCAAGGTGCCGACCGAGGTGCCCCGGGCATCCGAGGTGGCCGGGTACGGGCCGCCGTGCACCATCGAATCGCAGACTTCCACACCGGTGGGGTAGCCGTTGAGCAGGATGCGCCCGACTTTCTGCTCCAGCAGCGGCGTGAGTTCGGCGAACTGTTGCAGGTCGGCCGGCTCGCCAATGATCGTCGCCGTGAGTTGCCCGTGCAGGCCGTGCAAGGCGGCGCTGAGCTGGGCCTGGTCGGCGACTTCGACGAACACGGTGGTGGGGCCGAACACTTCTTCCTGCAGCACTTCATCGCCGTCGATCAACAGGCTCGCATCGGCTTTGAACAACTGCGGTTGCGCCTGATTGCCGACCTGCTGGCTGCCCGCCAGGTGCTGGATGCCGGGGTGTGCCAGGAGTTTTTCCAGGCCCTTGCCATAGCTGCCCAGGGTGCCGGCGTTGAGCATGGTCTGCGCCGGTTGCGCGCCGATCAGTTGCGCGACGTGTTGGGTGAACGCGGTGAATGCAGGCGACGCGATACCGATCACCAGGCCAGGGTTGGTGCAAAACTGGCCGCAGCCTTGTACCACCGAGGCGGTCAGGTCGCGCGCCACGCTGTCGGCCCGCGTGGTCAGTGCCTGGGGCAATACGATCACCGGGTTGATGCTCGACATCTCGGCGAACACCGGGATCGGCTGCGGGCGCGCCGCCGCCATGTCGCACAAGGCACGCCCGCCCTTGAGCGAGCCGGTAAAGCCCACCGCCTGGATCGCCGGGTGCTTGACCAGCGCTTCACCCACGCCACCGCCGAAGATCATATTGAACACACCGGCCGGCATCTCGGTGGCCTCGGCCGCGCGGATGATCGCATCGGCAACCCATTCGGCAGTCGCCATATGCCCGCTATGGGCCTTGAACACCACCGGGCAGCCGGCCGCCAGCGCGGCGGCGGTGTCACCGCCCGCCGTGGAAAACGCCAGGGGGAAGTTGCTCGCGCCAAACACTGCCACCGGCCCAAGGCCGATGCGGTATTGACGCAGGTCCGGGCGTGGCAGCGGTTGGCGGTCGGGCAGTGCTTTGTCGATGCGCGCGCCGTAGAAATCACCACGACGCAACACCGTGGCGAACAGGCGCATCTGGCCGCTGGTACGTCCGCGTTCGCCCTTGATGCGGGCGGCCGGCAGTGCCGTTTCGCGGCAGACCAGCTCGACAAAATCATCCCCCAACGCGTCCAGCTCATCGGCCACCGCATCCAGGAACTGTGCACGGCGCGATGCGCTCAAGGCGCGGTACGCAGGGTAGGCCTGCGCGGCAGCCTTGGCGGCGGCGTCGACTTCCTGCGGCGTGGCCTGGAAAAAGTCCTGGGGCAAGGCCTCGCCGGTGCTGGCGTCGACGCTTTTCAGCGTGACGCTGCCGTTGGCGCTGCGCTGGCCGCCGATGTAGTTGTGGCCGGGAAACTGAGTCATGGGGCTCTCCATTAAAGGGTGATGACGTTGCCGGGTTCGAACGCCGCAGCGCTGCTGCCGACACGGTTGACCAGCGGCGCACCGAACTCGGCCTGGCTGATCTCGAACACATCGCCGGCCTGGGTCCGTATACCGTCGGCGAATGACAGCGTGGCGGTGCCGAAGAAGTGGATGTGCACATCACCGGGCGTGAGGAACTGGCGGTATTTGAAGTGGTGGTATTCGAGGTTCTCCAGGCTGTGGCACATATTCGCCTCGCCGCTGAGAAACTCGTTCTGCCAGATCACTTCGCCGTTGCGCAGAATACGGCTGGTGCCCGCCAGGTGCTGGGGCAGTTCACCCACGCGCAACTCCGGGCCGTAGCTGCAACTGCGCAGCTTGGAATGGGCCAGGTACAGGTAGTTCTTGCGCTCCATGATGTGGTCGGAGAATTCATTGCCCACCGCAAAACCGACGCGATAGGGCTTGCTGTCCGGGCCGATCACATACAGGCCGCCGATCTCCGGTTCTTCACCGGCATCCTCGGCAAACGGTGGCACCGGGAAGGCCGCGCCAGGGCGCACCACGATGCTGCCGTCGCCCTTGTAGAACCACTCGGGTTGCACGCCCGCCTGGCCAGCCGGTGGACGACCGCCCTCCACGCCCCATTTGAAGATGCGCATGGTGTCGGTCAGTGCGGTGTCGTCGCCGGCCTGGTGCATCTTGTCCCGCGCCGAGGCACTGCCCAGGTGGGTCAGGCCGGTGCCGCTGATCAGCATATGGGCCGGGTCCGGGTGGTCCAGCGGCGGCAGAATCCTCAGGTCGGCCAGCAGCGTTGCGTAGTCGTAGCTGTCGCCCAGGCCCAGGCTGTCCACGTATTGCGCCAGGCCTACGCCGGCGTCGATGGCAGCGAGGGCCAACTCGCGCACGCTGCGGGCTGTGTGTACTTCGCGCAGCTGGGTGCCGTCGACCACGCCGACGCGGCGGTCACCGTTACGCAACTCGAACTGAACTAAACGCATGACTGTTCTCCTGGATTAAGGTCGGGTGGCGCCACGGGCACTGGCGGCAAATTGGTCGGCGGGCAGCACGTGCTTGCGCTCGAGCAGGCGGTAGACCACCAAGGTCAGCACCAGCCCGAACAGCATCACCCCGGACAAGAAGTACAAACCCGAAGCGAGGTTGCCGGTGTATTCCTTGAGCGCGCCGATCACGAACGGGCCGATATAGCCGCCGAGGTTGCCCACCGAATTGATCAGGGCAATGCCCGCCGCCGCACTGGCGCCGGCGAAGAAGCGCCCGGGCAAGGTCCAGAACACGGCGGTGCAGGAAAACATCGCGAATGCCGCCAGGCACAGCGCGGCCATTTGCAGCACCGGCACACTGAGCGCGGCACTGAAGAACAGGCCGATGGCACCCAGCACGTAGAGCACCGCAAGGTGGCCGTAGCGGTCGTTCAAACGGTCGGAACTGCGCGGGATGATCAGCAGGCCGATGATGCCGAAGATATACGGCACCGCAGCGATAAACCCGGTGACCAGGTCGGTGCCGCCGAATTGCTTGATCAGGGTCGGCAGCCACAGGCCCAGGCCGTAGATGCTCAGGGTCACCGGCAGGTAGAACAGTGCCAGCAGCAACACGCGTAGGTCTTTCAAGGCATGCAGTGGGTTGCCGTGACGGGTCTGGCCGTAGGTTTGCAGGTCTTTGGCGAGTTCGCCGGTGAGCCAGGTCTTTTCGTCGTCGCTCATCCAGGTGACTTGCTTGGGGCCATCCGGCAGGAAGCGCAGCACCGGCCAGGTCAGCAGGATCGCCGGGGTGCCGATGACGATGAACAGCCATTGCCAGCCGTGCAGCCCCAGGATGCCGTCCATGCCCAGCAGGCCACCGGACACCGGCCCGGTGATCATCATCGCGATGGGTTGCGACAGGATGAACAGCCCGAGGATCTTGCCGCGATGGCGTACCGGAAACCATTGGGTGATGTAGTACAGCACGCCGGGGAAGAACCCCGCCTCCGCCGCGCCGAGCAGAAAGCGCATCACATAGAAACTGTGCGGCCCCTGCACGAAGGCCATGCCGATGGTGATGGCGCCCCAGGTGATCATGATCCGTGCAAACCAGCGGCGTGCGCCGAAGCGGTCGAGCATCAGGTTGCTGGGGATCTCGAACAGGAAGTAGCCGATGAAGAACAACCCCGCGCCCAGGCCATAGGCAGCGTCGCCCATGCCGACGTCGGCGCCCATGTGCAACTTGGCGAAGCCCACGGCGGAGCGGTCCACGTAGGCGATCAGGTACAGCAGGATCAGGAAGGGAATCAGTTTCAGCGTAATGCGCCGAATAAGCCGCAGTTCCTGGCTCATGGGGGTCGATCTCCGATTGTTGTTTTTATAGAAGCTCGGGGGACGCCTCTCGCGAAAATCCGCCAGGGCCATACCTCAGTTGAACCCGACTATATAGTATGACTATTTGCAAAACAACTCTTCCAAAGAAGGGTTTTTGCGCTTATGTTTAGGCACGCATAGAACATATAGTCATACAATAAGAGAATCGATCATGCCTGATAAAAAGCCCGGCCTCCGCTCCGCCCAGTGGTTCGGTACCGCCGACAAAAACGGCTTCATGTACCGCAGCTGGATGAAGAACCAGGGCATTGCCGACCATCAGTTCCATGGCAAGCCGATCATCGGCATCTGCAATACCTGGTCGGAGCTGACCCCATGCAATGCGCATTTCCGCCAGATCGCCGAGCACGTCAAACGCGGCGTGATCGAGGCCGGTGGCTTCCCGGTGGAGTTCCCGGTGTTCTCCAATGGCGAATCCAACCTGCGCCCCACCGCCATGCTCACCCGCAACCTGGCGAGCATGGATGTGGAAGAGGCGATTCGCGGCAACCCGATTGACGGCGTGGTACTGCTGACCGGTTGCGACAAAACCACCCCGGCCCTGCTGATGGGCGCCGCCAGTTGCGACGTGCCGGCCATCGTGGTCACCGGCGGGCCGATGCTCAACGGCAAGCACAAGGGCCAAGACATCGGCTCGGGCACCGTGGTGTGGCAGCTCAGCGAACAGGTGAAAGCCGGCACCATCACCCTGGATGACTTCCTCGCGGCCGAGGGCGGCATGTCGCGCTCGGCGGGCACCTGCAACACCATGGGCACCGCGTCGACCATGGCCTGCATGGCCGAGGCACTCGGCACTTCCTTGCCCCACAACGCGGCGATTCCGGCGGTGGATGCCCGGCGTTATGTGCTGGCGCACATGTCGGGCATGCGCGCCGTCGAAATGGTTCGCGAGGATTTGAAGCTGTCGAAAATCCTGACTAAAGAGGCGTTTGAAAACGCGATCCGCGTCAACGCCGCCATCGGTGGCTCGACCAATGCGGTAATCCACCTCAAGGCCATCGCCGGGCGCATCGGCGTCGAACTCGACCTGGACGACTGGACCCGCATGGGCCGGGGCATACCGACCATCGTCGACCTGCAACCTTCGGGGCGCTTCCTGATGGAAGAGTTCTATTACGCCGGCGGCCTGCCCGCGGTGCTGCGCCGCCTGGGTGAAGCCAACCTGATCCCGCACCCGAATGCCCTGACGGTCAACGGCAAGTCCCTGGGCGAGAACACCCAGGACTCGCCGATCTACGGCCAGGACGAAGTTATCCGCACGCTCGACAACCCGATCCGCGCCGACGGCGGCATCTGCGTGCTGCGCGGCAACCTCGCCCCGCTGGGCGCGGTGCTCAAGCCGTCCGCCGCCAGCCCGGAGCTGATGCAGCATCGCGGTCGCGCGGTGGTGTTCGAAAACTTCGACATGTACAAGGCGCGCATCAACGACCCGGCACTGGACGTGGACGCCAACTCGATCCTGGTCATGAAAAACTGCGGTCCCAAGGGCTACCCGGGCATGGCCGAGGTCGGCAACATGGGCCTGCCGGCCAAGCTGCTGGCCCAGGGTGTGACCGATATGGTGCGGATCTCCGATGCGCGCATGAGTGGCACGGCGTACGGCACGGTGGTGTTGCACGTGGCACCAGAAGCTGCGGCCGGCGGGCCGCTGGCCACGGTCAAGGAAGGCGACTGGATCGAACTGGACTGCGCCAACGGCCGCCTGCACCTGGACATCCCCGACGCAGAGCTGGCGGCGCGCATGGCAGACCTGGCGCCACCGCAGAACCTCATCGTCGGCGGCTATCGCCAGCTGTACATAGACCATGTGCTGCAGGCCGACCAGGGTTGCGACTTTGACTTCCTGGTGGGTTGCCGTGGGGCGGAAGTCCCACGGCATTCCCACTAATTGGGATGCTATGATGCCGCGTCTTTAAGCCAGAGCCTCCCCGTCGTCATGGATCACCAGCCGCCCAAGCCGCGCAAGAGCCAGCATGCCCAGATCGTTCAGGACTTGGGCATGCACATCGTTTCCGGCCGCTTCAAGCCCGAAGAACGGCTGCCCATGGAGGCCACGCTCTGCGAGGAGTACCAGGTCAGCCGCTCGGTGTTGCGCGAAGCCACGCGGGTGCTCAGCGCCAAGGGCCTGGTGTATTCCAAGCCACGGGTGGGCGCGGTGGTGCGGCCGCGATTGAAGTGGCACCTGCTCGACCCGGACGTGTTGTCCTGGTTGATGCAGTCCACGCCCCACAGTGAGTTCTTCAACACCCTGGCCGGTGTGCGGCGCATCCTCGAGCCGGAGATCGCCGCCATGGCCGCGACCACGGCCACCGACGAAGACATCGCCACCATCGAAAAAGCCTACCTGGGCATGGAAACCGCGCAGACCCACGAACAGTTGCTGCAGGCCGACCTGGACTTCCACCGCGCCATCGCCGACGCCACCCGCAACGACCTGCTCGCCTACATGTGCAACATGCTGTCGCTGCCGTTGCGCGAGTCGATCAACATCACCAACCGCCGCCCCGACATCCAGGGCCTGAGCCTGCCCCGGCACAAGGCGATCCTCACCGCGATCCAGAACCGCGACGCCCTCGGCGCCCGGCATGCGTCGCTGGTGCAACTGGATGACACGCGGGTGGCGTTGGATACGGTGATGAACGTGCTTACGCCGCTCTGACTTCAAGGGGTACACAGAACCAAATGTGGAAGGGGGCTTGCCCTCTCCCACATTGAAACTGTGCTAGGCATTAGAGGGTGTAGGCGATGCCCACCTGCACCGTGCGTGGCGCGCCTGGGTAGGCGTAGAAGTTGCCGAACGCGCCTTCCTCGAAATCGCGGTTGAACAGGTTCTTCACATCCAGGTTCAGGCGCACCTTGTCGTTGATCTTGTAGTAGCCGAGCAGGTCGACCACGGTGTAGGCGTCCATCGAAAAAGCGGTGTTGGAGGTCTGGCCGACCCGTTCATCGACGTATTTGGCGCCCGCGCCCAGCCCGAGCCCCTTGAGGCGGCCGTCCTGGAACTCGTAGACATTGAGCAGGCTGAAGCTGTTGCGCGGGATGTTGGCCAGGGGTGAGCCGACGCGGATGGTGTTGTCTTTGGTGACTTCGGCGTCGACGTAGGCGTAGCCACCGATCACGCGCCATTCAGGGGTGAGGTTGCCGGCCACGTTGAGGTCGAAGCCGCGGCTGCGCACCTGGCCGGCGGCGACACTGAAGGTCGAGTCCAGGGGGTCGGTGGTGAGCACGTTTTTCTTCTCGATCTGGTAAACCGCAGCATCGACGCTCAGTTGACGATCCAGCGCTTCCCATTTGATGCCCATTTCGTAGGACTTGCCCTTCTCCGGCTCAAACCCACCCCCCTGACGGCTGGCACCTGTATTCGGCTTGAACGAGCGAGCGGCATCGGCGTACACCGCGACGGTGTCGGTGAGGTCGTAGGTCACGCCTACGCGCGGGGTGACCGCGTTATCGCTGGCCTCCCAGCTTTTACCGCCTGGCACATAGGTGTGGTAGTCGTGCTCGAAGCGCTCGAAGCGCGCGCCGGCGAGTACCTTCAGGCGCTCGGTCAGGGCCACTTGGTCCTGGACGAAGGCGGCGTAGGTCTTGAGGTTTTCCTTGTCGTGGGTCGGCGTGCGCGTGAGCGCCGGACGCGGCTGACCGTAGACCGGGTTGAAGATATCGATGGGGTAGGCACCCACCGCGCCGCTGGAGCGCTGGATGATCGACTTGTAGTCGTAGTCTTCGAGCTCGACGCCGGTGAGCAGGGTGTGGTCAAAACCGCCGGCGGAGAAATGCCCGGTGAGGTTGAGTTGGGTGTCCTTGTCGGTCCACTCCAGCTTGCGGTAGTTGAAGTTGCGACCCAGGGTACGACCGTCAGCGGCCAGACCGTTGGCTTCGATGGCGTTGCCTTGCAGGGTGCCATCGAGCCATTGAAAACCACCGCCCAGGGTCCAGTTGTCATTGAGCAGATGCTCGAAACGCAACTGGGCCATGCTGTTGTCGTTGTGCAGCTTGCCGACGTCTTTGTCGCCCCAGAAGGTATCGCGCGAAGGCGTGCCTTTCTGAGTGGCAAAGCGTGTCAGCCCGCGATCCAGCGGGTGGTTGTTGCGCATGAAGTCGCCTTCGAAGATCACCTTGGTGTCGTCGCTGGCCTGCCAGGTAAGCACCGGGGTGATGCCGTAGCGTTCGGTTTCCACATGGTCGCGGAAGGTGTCGCCGCCCTCGCCCACCACGTTCAGGCGATAGGCCAGGCGGCCCTCATCGTCCAACGGGCCGGAGGCGTCCAGGGTGCCGCGCTTCATGCCCTGGTCATTCAATTGGCTGCCGAGAGTGACCGTACGTTCGGCCAACGGTTGCTTGGTCACCACGTTGAAGGTGCCGCCGGGATCGCCACGGCCATAGAGCATGGTCGCCGGGCCGCGCAGCACTTCCAGGCGTTCGATGGTGTTGGCGTCCGGCATGTTCGGGTAGCCACGGTTGATCGGGAAACCGTTGCGGTAGAACTCGCCGGTGGTAAAGCCGCGCACGGTGAAGGTCGTGAGGCCCTGCCCGCCGAAGTTGTTGGCGCGTCCGACACCGCCAGCGTAATCCAGCGCATCCTGCAGGCGAGTGGCGCCGATGTCTTCGACCACCGCCTTGGACACCACGCTGATGGACTGCGGGGTTTCATGGATCGAGGTGTCGGTGCGCGTCGCACTGGCTGAACGTGTGGCGTGGTAGCCCTGCACCGGCCCTTGGGCGGTCTCGTAATCCGCCTCGCCGGTGACATTGGTCGCTTGCAACTCAAGGCTGGCTTTCTCGGTAGAAGCAACCTCTGCCCAGGTGAACGGGGAAAACGCCTGAAGCACGCAGAGGGAAATCAGGGTACGACGCATGGGTGTGGAACCTAGTGAATGAGCTAGATGGGACGGCAGACCTGCCAAGAATTCGCGAGGGATGGTATATCAAGTCATTCGCGGTTGACATCTATTCTCATTCGCTATTTTTCGCGAATCGACTGTGTATCAGCGCTGACGCAGGCGAAAAAAAGCCACTCAATCGAGTGGCTCATCGTTGACGCGTGACCTCAGCGATAACGTTCCAACCAATGCGCGTAAGGCGCAGGCAAGGTCCACGAGGACTTCTCGACCCCCAGTTCCTTGGCCGCAAAATACGCCCAATGCGGGTCGGCCAGGTGCGCACGCCCCACCGACACCAGGTCCAGGTGCCCGGCCTGCAACGCGCCTTCGGCCAGTTGCGGGGTGCCGAAGCCCCAGGCCGAAGTGACCGGGATACCGGCTTCACGGCGCACGCGCTCGGCAATCGGCCCCATGAACGCCGGGCCCCACGGGATGTTGGTGTCGGGGATGGTGAAACCGACGCTGACGCTCAGCAGGTCCAGGCCACCGGCCTTGAAACGGCGGGCCAGTTCGATGGACTCGGTGAGGGTCTGCTCGTCGCGGCCGTCGTACTCGATCACGCCGAAACGTGCGGTGAGCGGCAGGTTTTCCGGCCAGACTTCACGCACAGCGGCCAGGGTTTCCAGGAGGAAACGGCTGCGGTTGTCGAAGCTGCCGCCGTAGGCATCGGTGCGCTGGTTGGAGTGTTCGGAGAAGAAACTCTGGCCCAGGTAACCGTGGGCAAAGTGCAACTCGATCCACTCGAAGCCGGCGTCGCGGGCGCGGCGGGCGGCGTCGACGAAGTCCTGGCGCACCCGGGCAATGTCGTCCAGGGTCATGGCGCGAGGCACCTGTGGCAGGTTGGCGCCGAAGGCGATGGCCGAGGGCGCGATGGTTTCCCAGCTGCGGGCGTCGGAGGCGGCGATATGGTCATCCCCTTCCCACGGACGGTTGGCGCTGGCCTTGCGGCCGGCGTGGCCGATCTGGATGCCCGGCACGGAACCGGCGGCCTTGATCGCCTGGACCATCGGCACGAACGCCTCGGCATGCGCATCACTCCACAGGCCCGCGCAACCGGGGGTGATACGGCCTTCCGGCGCGACAGCAGTGGCTTCGACCACCACCAGGCCGGCACCGCCACGGGCCATGCTGGCCAGGTGCACGAGGTGCCAGTCGTTGACGATGCCGTCATCGGCCATGTATTGGCACATCGGCGGGATAGCGATGCGATTGCGCAGGGTGACGTCTTTGAGGGTGAACGGTTCGAACAATGCGGCCATGGGGCGACTCCAATGAGCAGATGGTTGATTCGATAGTTCGATGGTAATCGAACTATGGTATTCAAGGATAGCCCCCTGTTATGATTCGTTTCATGCGAGCCTTCAAACACCCTCCCCTGCAAGACCTGACCCTTGAGCGCGTGCTGTACGCCCTGAGTGACCCGGTGCGCCTGGAAATCGTGCGCTGCCTGGCCGGCGTACCCGAGGCCACGTGCGGCGAACTGGACGGCGGGCGGCCCAAGTCGAGCATGTCCCATCACTTTCGGGTGTTGCGCGATGCCGGGTTGGTGCAAACCCGCAGCGTGGGCACCACTCATCTGAATGCGTTGCGTGCGGACGATCTTGAAGGCCGCTTTCCCGGTTTGCTTGCGAGCATTCTGGCCCAGCACTGAGGCCCGTCTTTGCGTTTCACCTGGAAGCAGTCACCGGCTCGCCATCCAGGTACACGCAGTCCTTGCCATTGCGCTTGGCGGCATACAGGTTGCGGTCGGCGCACTTGAGTACCGCTGACATATCGGCGCCTGCCGAGAAATGCGTCATACCGGCACTGCACGTGTAGTGATGGGGTGGCGGGACACTGCAGCGAATCGCTTGCAGCAGGCGCGCGGCAAAATCCGTGGCAGCCCAAGGGTCATCACCCACCAGCAAGACACCGAACTCCTCCCCCCCGATCCTGCCGAAGCTGTCGCTGCCAGGGGTGGCTTTCAGGCAATGAGCCATCGCACAGAGAATCTTGTCACCGACATCATGGCCAAACTGGTCGTTTTTCAACTTGAAGCTATCAATATCCAACATCATGAAATAGCCGCACTGCCCCTCGGCGATCACCTTGGCGAAACGTTCGATAAAGGCCCTGCGGTTCAGGATGGAGGTCAAGTAATCCGTTTCTGCCAGCTCCCGGAACTCACTCTCGACCAGCAACACAGAGCGCAGGTTCTTCACGTAGGAATAATTCAGGATAAAGCCGATCGACACCGACGCCAGGCAGAACATCACCAGGTAAACCTCAACCCCGGCGTAGATCGACATATGAACAGCTGGCCACAGCATCGACCAGATCAATGCAGCGCCTATCAAGAAATCCTGGACTGCGATAAAGAGCAAGGCACTGCTCAGCACCAGAATCACCGCCAGCGGTAGAGCAAATACCTGCAACGCCTGATCGGTCTGCATCACCAACGCAAAGCCGCCGGCCAACACCGCCATATAGACCACACCGAACGCCCGCCAGGCCAGGAAATTGGCCAACCGCCGGTGAAATCGACACAACGCTGTCAAACAGACGGTAATGAGCACGGTGTACCACCCGAACTCCAGCACCGGATCCACCAAGAGCACCCACCACCAGGCAATCAGGCCTATCCATTCCGCCTGGGCAACAGCGGGCGACAATAACCTCTGCATCCTTGGCCTGAGCTTTAAGTCAGCCGGCATCTCAACACTCCCTGCGCATAAGTTGCCTATATTTTGCTGGCTTGGCCCAACTCGATACTAAGCAGGGTGATTGCAAATGAATACGCCATGAAACGGCGCACCAACTTTACAAAGGGCGGCAATACTTCCAACTGCGTCTTGGAATGCACTTTAAAGCAACCTTTTTCAACACCCTCCTGAACCAGACGAATCACATGGGTCTTGGACACTGAAAGTCGCATCGCCAGTGAAAGATAAGAAGACGTCCTGAAACTTGCGCCCTGACAGTCCAAGGAACAGGCATCGTTATAAATCGCCAACATCAGCATATGTCCGGCATCGCGGTTAACCAGCCAGTCACATTCCGGCAGCAATACATCGATGGTCAGCTTATTTGAAAGAAGGGTGGCAAAACCTTTGAAATAAAGTGCCAGGAAGGCTCGGTCGTCCAACTCACTCATCCGCTGGACCTGCGCTTCACTGGGGCACATTGGTCCCAGCGGCTGTACCACGGAATTGAGCATCGACCTGACTTCATGGCAAGCCTGCGGCGATGGGCTGAACACCCGAAAACGGCTGTCGTCAGGGTGGCCAGCGACCTTCATGAACCCCAGGGTCCTGAACAGCAGGAAGATCGACTCCAGGCTGTTCCTGGAACAGAAACCGCGAGCCACGCAGAACGCTTTCACGTCGGACAACAATGGCGCGGGCTTGGAGAAATATTCACTCAGCAGCGTGAAAGACACCATCAAACGGTTGAACTTCAGCGCTGTCTTGTAGAAAAACGGTCGTTTTGAATAGGGACCCAGCAGAATGGCGTAGTGCGCGCGAATACTGCATTCAAATTCCCCGTGACGTTCCAACACCTGCGCCGAATGATCCAACGCCCACTTCAACGAACTGACGCACATGAGAAAGAGCCCTGATCAACCTACTGGAATTCACTGATCGATGGCGCAGCACTTCTGCAACCAGGTCTCACAACAACTCACGTCGTAAACACCACCAGCGATGGCGTTTTGCCTCGAGCGCAATGTATCGCGATTAACCCGACAGACATCATCGCTACCAAAATTGTTCCAAAACGTATTGGCGTCCCTAAAACAACCCACTCATACACGCCCATGACAGCTGCGGTGCTTCGCTGCCTTTAAATATATCCAAGCGTTGTGATGAAACTGTTCAATCGACCTGTTCGCCGATGCCATTGAATCCTGGCGGCACTGGAAGAATTGCGACGACTCTCACGGGAGCCGGTGAGCACTACTTAAACGATTCAGGCCCTGGGGCGAACCTTTCCCGCGAACCCACGTCCGAGCTTAAGCACTGTTGCTTACCGCTCGCCGTGAGGTCCCCGTTTGAAAGCCGCCATCGTCAAAAAGTACCGCCTGATCATCAAGACCATGGGCTACGTGGGCTGGGCGTTGTTCTGGCTGTTGCTGTGGGACGTCGCCGTCACCGTGGACTTCATGTTGTTTCTCACCTACAAGATCAATCTGCCGCTGATGCCCCTGACCCTGCTGGGTTCGGCGCTGGTGGTGCTGATCAGTTTCCGTAACAGCAGTGCCTACAACCGCTGGTGGGAAGCCCGCACCCTGTGGGGCGCAATGGTCAACAATTCGCGCAGTTTTGCGCGCCAGGTGCTGACCCTGCTGGACGACCCCGACGGCGAAGTGAACCCGGTCAAGGCCACCCTGCTGCGTCGCCATGTGGCCTATGTGAATTGCCTGGCCGCGCACCTCAAGGGCCAACCGTGCCCCGAAGAAGTCCGTGCGTTTATCCCCGGCGATGAGTTTGCGCGCAACGGCGCCACCAACAACTTTGCCAACGATATTCTCACCGGCTCGGCGGCGTTGCTGGCCAGGGAGTACAAGGCCGGTCACCTGGACAGCATCCGCCTGGCACGGCTGGAGTCGACCCTGGTGGACTTGTCCAACGCCCAGGGCGGCATGGAACGGATCGCCAACACCCCGCTGCCCTACCCTTACGTGTACTTTCCACGGCTGTTTATCTCGCTGTTCTGCCTGATCGTACCGGTGGGCCTGGTGGAGTCCCTGGGTTGGTTCACCCCGCTGGCCTCGACGGTGGTGGGCTTCATGCTGCTGGCCATCGAGCGCATCGGCACCGACCTGCAAAGCCCGTTCAACTCCAGCGAACACCAGATCCAGATGGACACCATCTGCGAAACCATCGAGAAAAACCTGCAGTCGATGCAGCGTGATGCGCTGGGTGGCGAACGCATCGGTTAAACCTTCCCTCGGCCCTCAAGTGCGTGCCCGCGCAGTCGATATACAGGGGGTACGCATGGCCACACCCCCTAAAAACAACACATGCGACGCTCGACGCTACTGTTTTCTCCTTGCCAAAATTATAAATACCCGCGGGTGAAGTCATGAATATCAAGCAAAAGCTGACCTGGGCGTTTGCCGCCATCGCGTGCGTCCCGGTTATTTTGGTCGCTGTATTGGTTGTACTGAATCTGCGCGAGGGGGCCCAGGCCAATTTCCTCGACAGCAGCGGCCGCGAGATCCGCCAGATCGACAATGGCATGAAGCAGTTCTTCGACGGCATCAGCCAGAACGTCGAGTATGTGGCCAAGGACCCGCGCGTTGTCGCGGCCAAGGACCTCAAGAGCTACGCCGGCGCCGATGCCGCGCAAATCCCCCTCACCCCCACCAACACAGCGCTGCTGGAGATTTTCGACCAGTTCGCCAAGAGCCATCCGAGCACCGCCTACCTGTCCCTGGGCCTCGCCGACGGCGGCTACGCCAGTTGGCCCGACGACACCAAGCTGAACAACTACGACCCGCGCGTACGCCCCTGGTACCAGGCCGCCATCGCCGCGCCGGGTAAAACCGTGCGCACCGGGGCCTACTATTGGGCGCCGGACGACGTGACGCTGATCGGCACCGTGCACACCGTCACCGACGCCGCCGGCAAGATCCTCGGTGTGGTCGGCCTGGACGTCTCGCTCAAGCAGCTCACCGAACTGGTGCGCAACATCAAGCTCGGCGACAGCGGCTACCTGATGCTGGTGGAAGGCAACGGCAACGTGCTGGTAGACCCCAGCGACGCCAAGCACAACTTCAAGCCCCTGGCCGACCTGGGCCCCAACTACGCCGAACTGGCCAAGCGCGGCGACGGTGTGAGCCAGATCGACATCGATGGCGTGGCCTACATGGCCAACATGGTCAGCTCCAAGGACCTGGGCTGGCGCTTCATCGGCCTGATCAAGCGCGACGAAGTGATGGCCGGCGCGACCCGCCTTACCTGGTTGATCGCTGCGATTGCCGCTGCGCTGGCCGTGGTCTTCGCGATTGTCGGCGCCAGTTTCGCCAGCGTGATCGTGCGTCCGATTCGCGGCGTGGCCGACGGCCTGCAAGAGATCGCCGAAGGTGAAGGCGACCTGACCCGCCAGCTCAAGGTGCAAGGCAAGGACGAAACCGCCAGCCTGGCCGGCTGGTTCAACCAGTTCCTGAGCATGATCGCCCAGTTGGTGCAGCGCATCGGCAATGCCTCATCCGACCTGCAAACGGCCGCCGCCGACACCAGCGAAGTCGCCCACAACATGAACCAGGCCGCCGGCCGCCAACGTGAAGCGGTGGAACTGGTGAGCACCGCGTTCAACGAAATGGTGGCCACCGCCAACGAAGTCGCCCGCTCCTGCAGCGCCGCCGCCACCAGCGCCGACGAAGGCTACCGCGATGTGCACGACGGCCAGCAGCACATCGGCGAAGCCACCGGCAGCGTGCTCCAGCTCAGCGAAGACCTGCAACGCTCGACCCAGACCATGCAGCAGCTGGAGCAGGACAGCAAAAACATCAACACCATCCTCGACACCATCCGCTCGATTGCCGAACAGACCAACCTGCTGGCGCTCAACGCCGCCATCGAGGCCGCCCGCGCCGGTGACCAGGGCCGCGGCTTTGCGGTAGTCGCCGACGAAGTTCGCGCCCTCGCCCGCCGCACCGCCGACTCCACCGGCGAGATCGACAGCCTGCTCGGCAACCTCGCCCGTCGCACCCAGGAAGTGACCCAGCAGATGCAAGGCAGCCTGCTGGTGTCCCACACCAGCGTGGAACGCATCCAGCAGGCCCGCGACAGCTTCGACAAGATCCGTGGCTCGGTGGACTCGATCCGCGACCAGAACACCCAGATCGCCACCGCCGCCGAAGAACAGCACCAGGTGGCCGAAGAGATCAACCGGCACATCGCGCAGATCCATGCCGATGCGCAACTGGTCGAAGGGTTTGCCCATTCGGCGCAGACCGGGTCAGGTCGGTTGACGGATATTTCCGGGCAGCTCAAGGGGTTGGTGGGGCGGTTCAAGTTCTGAATGTGCACCTGGGCTCTCGACTTCACCGTCGAGGGCCTTGCGCATTTTCACCGTATCCAGCGCCCCCACCCACTTGGCGATCGCCATGGTGCCCACGCCATTGCCGATGGTGTTGGTGATCGCCCGCGCTTCCGACATAAAGCGGTCTACCCCCAATAGCAGCACCATGCCCGCCACCGGAATAGTGCCCAGTGACGACAGCGTTGCCGCCAGGATGATAAAGCCTGAGCCGGTCACTCCCGCCGAGCCCTTTGAGGTGAACATCAACACCGCCAGCACGATTAACTGATCAGTCAGGGTCAACGGTGTGTTGGTGGCCTGGGCGATGAAAATCGCGGCGATGGTGTAGTAGATCGCCTGGCCGTCCGGGTTAAAGGTCAGGCCCGAGGGGATGATCATCCCGGCCACCGGTTTGGACACCCCGGCCCTCTCCATCTTGGCAATCATTTGCGGCAATACCGACTCCGACGAGCTGGTGCCGAGCACGGTGAACAGCTCTTCCTTGATGAACTTG
This sequence comes from Pseudomonas azotoformans, assembly GCF_900103345.1. Taxonomy (NCBI): domain Bacteria; kingdom Pseudomonadati; phylum Pseudomonadota; class Gammaproteobacteria; order Pseudomonadales; family Pseudomonadaceae; genus Pseudomonas; species Pseudomonas azotoformans. The sequence continues at coordinate 520,594 of NZ_LT629702.1, read as the reverse complement.
AGGAACTTCCACAAGCTGAAGCCGCTGTAGCGGCAAATCGGCCCCAGCACGAAGATCACAAACACCGCGCACGTCAGGTAGACACAGGCCATCAGTTTGCCGAGGGAAAACAACGAACCGAAGCCGTACTTGCCGATGGTGAACGCGATGGCGCCAAACGCACCGATAGGCGCCAGGCGCATGACCATGTTGACAATACGAAACATGCCCTGCATGAGGCTGTCCAGCGTGTCCACGAACGGCTTGCCGCGCGGCCCCACAGCAGCCAGCGCAACGCCCAGCAGGATAGAAAACAGCAGGATTTGCAGCACATTGCCCTTGGCAAACGCATCCACCAGAGTGTCGGGAATGATGTTCATGACAAAGTCCATGAACGAGGCGTGCTTGACCGCCGTGGTGTAGGTGGCAAGGCTTGAGGTGTCGAGGGTGGCCACATCGATGTTCATGCCGGCGCCGGGCTTGAACACATCCACCACCACCAGCCCGACCACCAGGGCCAGGGTGGATACCACTTCGAAGTAGATCAACGCGCGAAAACCCACGCGGCCCAGCTCTTTCATGTTCTCCATCTTGGCAATGCCGGTGACCACCGTAAGGAAGATCACCGGTGCCAGGAGCATCTTGATCAGTTTGATAAATGCATCGCCCAATGGCTTGAGCGCGGTCCCGGTGTCGGGCACAAGCACCCCGACAATCGCACCGAGGATGACCGCGATGAGGACTTGCACATAGAGTTTGCCAAATATTCTTTTCATGACAGGGCCCTGATTCTTATTGTTGTCAGGAAATGCCAGGGGGCGGACGTGACCGCCGGCCCTTGGCGTTGTGCCGCAGTACTCCCGTGAATCAGCGGTTGATCAGCTCGATGACGGCATCGGTGATCTGGCGGGTGGTGGCGGTGCCACCCAGGTCAGGGGTGTGCAGGCCGCTTTCGGTGACCGCCTCGATGGCTGACATCAATTGCCGGGCGGCGGCTGGCTCGCCCAGGTGTTCGAGCATCATGGCGGCGGTCCAGAATGTCGCGATGGGGTTGGCCACGCCTTTACCGGTGATGTCGAACGCCGAACCATGGATCGGCTCGAACATCGACGGGAACCGGCGCGAAGGGTTGAGGTTGGCCGTGGGCGCAATACCCAGGCTGCCGGACAGTGCGGCGGCGAGGTCGGAAAGGATGTCAGCGTGCAGGTTGGTGGCCACAATCACATCCAGGGTCGAAGGTTTGAGCACCATGCGCGTGGTCACGGCGTCGACCAGTTCCTTGTCGATTTTCACATCCGGGAAGTCCTTGGCCACTTCGTAGAAAATCTCATCCCACAGCACCATGCCGTGACGCTGGGCATTGGACTTGGTGACCAGGGTCAGATGCTTGCGGGGGCGACTGCGGGCCAGGTCGAAGGCAAAACGATGAATACGCTCCACACCGGCACGGGTGAACACCGACACTTCAGTGGCCACCTCTTCGGGCAAGCCGCGATGCACCCGCCCGCCGTTGCCGGAGTACTCGCCTTCGGAGTTTTCCCGTACCACCACCCAATCAATCTGGTCGCCGTTGTGCAACGGGCTTTTCACCCCCGGCAACACCCGCGCCGGGCGCACGTTGGCGTACTGGTCGAAGCCTTGGCAGATCGGCAGGCGCAGGCCCCACAGGGAGATGTGGTCCGGCACGTTCAAGGCACCCACTGCACCGAAGAAAATTGCGTCGAAGGTCTTCAACTCTTCCAGCCCCCCCTCAGGGATGTAGTAGCCGTTTTTCAGGTAGTTGTCGGAGTTCCACTCGAAATGCTTGAAGTTCATTGCAAAACCGGCTTTGTTCGCGAGGCTTTGCAGGACTTCAACGCCCGCGGCGATCACTTCCACGCCGATACCGTCTCCTGGAATTGCCGCAATGTTGTATGCACTCATCATTCACTCCACTTCGTCACGTTTGTTGTTGTGTCCCGTCGCAGCCAGGCTGTCCAAGCGGGGGGTGATCGGAGTATATGTAGCGATCAAAGCAGCATGATCGACTCGAAATCACTACATAAATAACCTTGAGTTACGAATGAGCCAAACCCTGGATTTGTCGTTTTTCTACCTGCTCGCCAACAAAGGCAGCTTGGTCGCCACCGCGCGCGAACTGGGGGTGACTCCGCCGGCAGTGAGCAAACGCCTGACGGCACTGGAGGCGCGCCTGGGCATTCGCCTGGTCAACCGCACTACCCGCTCGATGAGCCTGACTTCCGAAGGTGAGCTGTATTTCACCCATGCGGCGCGCATCCTCACCCAGATCGACGAACTGGAGCAGGTACTCAGCAGCAGTCGCGCCACGCCCAAGGGCCTGATTCGGGTGAATGCCTCGCTGGGGTTCGGCCGACGTTATATCGGCCCGGCCCTGGCCGCGTTTTTTGCGCAGTACCCGGAGGTCGAGATCCAGCTGGAAATCAGCGATCACCCGCTGGACTTGACGACCCACGGTTTCGACCTCGGCATCCGCTTCGGCAGCCTGCCGGACGCGGCGTTCCATGCACGCAAGATCGCCTCCAACCGCCGCCTGCTGTGCGCTTCGCCGCTGTACCTGGACAAATACGGCACACCCGAAAAGCTCGCCGACCTGCACCAGCACAACTGCATTTTCATCCGTCAGAACGAATCACCGTATGGCGTGTGGTCGTTCACCCACGGCGGGCGTACGGACAACATCAAAGTGCACGGCGCCCTGGGCTGCAACGACGGCGAGGTAGCGCTGAACTGGGCACTGGAGGGCTACGGGATTCTACTGCGCGCCGAATGGGACATCGCTCGCTACGTGCGCAGCGGGCGCCTGCGCCTGGTACTGGAGGACCAGACCCCCACCCGCGCCGATGTGTACGCGGTATACCCGCAACAACTGCACCTGTCGGCACGGGTGCGCAGCCTGATTGACTTTCTGATCGAACGCTTCAAGCACCTGGACACAGTCGATGACGCACTGATGACTGACTGAAGTGCATCACCTCGGAACGCATATTCGCTACTATGTGCCCCAGCCCCCAGACCGACCCGGAGCCTCAATGCCCACCCCCAAGGACACTGCCCCCGACAGCGGCACGCCGATGATTCCCGAGCAGCGTCGCGAGCAAATCCTGCGTCAGTTGCGCAAGCATCAGGTGATGAGCGTGCACCAGTTGATGGAGATGTTCGACTGTTCGCACATGACCGTACGCCGTGACATTGCACTGCTGGAACAGGAAGGCCGGGCGTACTCCGTCACCGGAGGCGTCAGGATCGCCAGCCAGTTGCACAGCGAGCCGAGCCATCAATCCAAAGCCGTAGTGGAATTGCCGCAAAAGCAGGCGATGGCACGGCTGGCGGCACGTTTGCTGCACGCGGACATGACGGTGTACCTGGATGCCGGCACCAGCACCCTGGAGATCGTCCCCTATATCAAGGCGCTCTCGGGGATGACGGTGGTCACCAACGATTTCGGGATCGTGCAGGCCCTGATGGATGCGCCCCAGGTCACGGTGATCCACACCGGTGGCCAACTGGACCATGACAATCACTCTTGCGTCGGCGGGCTGGCGGTGGCGACTTTGCGCCAGGTGGTCACGGATATCGCTTTTGTGTCCACCAGTTCCTGGGACCTGCACCGTGGCATCACCACCCCCTCGGCGCTGAAGGTCGAGGTCAAGCAAGTGGCGATGCAATCAGCTGCTCAAGTAGTACTGGTGGCCAGCAGTTCCAAGTACGGCACCTTCAGCATGTACCGCATCGCCGGGCTGGAGCCGTTCGATGTGATCATCAGCGACGACGCCCTGGCCCCGGCGGCCGCTGACGGTATCCGCAAGCGCGGCATCGAACTGATGCTGCCGGGCGATCCAACGCCGGCGTGACCCGGCGGCGTGTTAACGCGCCTGGCGTACCTGCTCGGTGTGTTGCATGAACGCCGCCAACTCCCGGGTGTAGAACTTCGCCATCGCCGTAGTGCCATGGCCGCGCGTCTCAGCGCTGACCGGGATCAGCAGCAAACGCGCGTCCTTGATGTGTTTCAGGGACGCCTCCAGAGTGCCGGTTTCGGTCGGATTGCGCTCGTCATCCGCCGAATTGATCGCCAGTACCGGGGCCTGGATATTGCCCAGCCCGGGGGCAGCGTTGTAATCGGCAGACGATTGCCATTGGTAGATAAAGTCGTTGGCGTCAGCCGTTTGCGCAGCGTTGAGGCGCTCGTCCACCAGCTTGTCGGCCAGCGCTCTGCTCGGCGCAGCCGCCTGGTAAGCCAGGGTGCCGCCACTGGTGCCTACACTGAATAGCGCATTGGCCAGACGCAACGAAGGCGGCTGCTGGGTGTAATTGCCGCTATTCCACGCAGGGTCCTGCCTGATCGACTCCACCAGCAGCCGACGCATCATCCAGTTGCGTGATGACATCTGTGTGGGCTGCGATGCCATGGGCACCAGACCATCCATCATCTGAGGCCAGGTCTGGCCCCACATCCAGGTCTGCATGCCGCCCATGGAATTACCGATGACCAGGCGCAGGTGCTTGACCCCCAGGCCCTCGGTCACCAGTCGATACTGCGCCTGGACCATATCGGCATAGTTGTAGGCGGGAAACGTGGCGCGCAGCCCATCCGACGGTTTCGTCGACTGGCCGACCCCTATGCCATCGGTGGAAATAATGTAGTACTTGCTGGCGTCCAGCGGCTGGCCCGGCCCGAACAACTCACCGCCGAAATCCTTGCCCAGCACGTCGCTGCCAGGTCGATACGTGCCGTGCAAATACAGGACCGCCGGGTGAGCCGGATCGCCCAGCGTCAGGTAATGCAATTTCAGGTTGGTCAGCTTTTCACCCGTGTGAAAAGTGAACTCGGGCGCGACCCAATCGCCCTCCGTCGCCGATGGCAATGGTGCAGCGAAGAGCATCGAAGGTACACAAGACAACGCAAACAGCCAGCCTGGAGCAGGCCGGACGGTGAAGTGCTGCATAGGGGAACTCCCGTTATTTTTGTTTTTATTGTAGAACCCCCTGCTTACCGGTTATGCAGGGGATGTTTCGGATCAGCGTGCCTTCCAGTCCCGCAGCCATTGCAGGCCAGCCGAAGTATCGGCTTTGGGCCGGTATTCGCAGCCGACCCAGCCGGTGTAGCCCAACTGGTCCATCAGCTCGAACAGGAACCCGTAGTTCAGCTCACCCAGGTCCGGCTCGTGGCGGTCGGGCACTCCGGCAATCTGGATATGACCGATGCCGTCGACGTCACGACGCAGTTTGGTCGCCACATCGCCTTCGACAATCTGACAGTGATAGCAGTCGAACTGCACCTTGAGGTTGCTTGCGCCGACTTCACGACAGATCGCCTGGGCCTGGTCCTGGCGATTGAGAAAGAAGCCCGGTATGTCACGGGGGTTGATCGGCTCCACCAACACCGTCACGCCAACCTCGGCCGCCGCAGCGCTGGCGTAGGCCAGGTTCTCCAGGTACACGGCATGATGGCGTTCGCGCAGGCTTGGCGACGGCAACAGCCCCGCCATCACATGCACGCGGGTATTACCCAGCACCGCGGCGTATTCCAGGGCACGGTCGAAGCCGCTGCGAAACTCGGCCTCGCGCCCCGGCAAGGTGGCAATGCCTCGCTCACCCGCCGCCCAGTCACCCGGCGGTGCATTGAACAACGCTTGGACCAGGCCGTTATCACTCAAGCGCTGCTTGAGGGTGGCGGCGCTGTAATCGTAGGGGAACAGGTATTCCACGGCATCAAAACCGTCGGCTTTCGCCGCAGCGAAGCGCTCGAGGAAATCATGTTGCGGGTACAGCATGCTCAGGTTGGCAGCAAAACGAGGCATGTAAGCTCCTAGAAATCAGACAAATGGCCAGATCAGCAGGGTCATCAGGAACCCCAGGGTGCCGAGCAACGTGGTGATGATTGTCCAGGTACGCAGACCGTCTGCCACATTCAGCCCGGCCAGCTTGGTGAAGATCCAATACCCTGCATCGTTGATATGGGACATCGCCAGCCCGCCACCGCCCATGGCCAGGCACAGCAGCGCCATATGGTTAGGCGTGAGGTTGAGGGTGGCAATCAGCGGGCTGATGATTCCTGCGGTAGTCACCAGGGCCACGGTCGTAGAACCCTGCACCGCGCGCAGCAGCATGGTCAACAGGAAGCCCAGGGCCAGCACCGGCAGACCGGTGGTGCGCAACATATCGGACACGACTGCGCCGATCCCGGTGTCCACCAACACTTTGCCGAACACCCCGCCAGCGCCGGCGATCAGGATCACCATGGCCACGCCCGGCAAGGCGGAGCCGATGACATCCGACACCTGGCTGCGGCTCCAGCCCCGACGCGAGCCCAGCAGCCAGGCACACAGCAAGGTGTCGATCAACAGCGCCACCAATGGTGCGCCAAGCACGGTCATCACGGCGCGCAACGTCGACTCTATCGGAAGCAATGATGTAGCCAGGGTGCCCAGTAGAATCAACACAATCGGCAGCAGGATCAGGCTGACGATCAGCCCGAACCCCGGCGCAGGCGCCGCAGGCAACTTGGCGGCGATGGCACTGGTGGACTCCTCCAGGCCCATGTGGGATTCGGCCACGGCGTTCTGTTGCGCGGCCTGGTTGCTGCCGCTGGTCCAGGCCCGCAAGTCTTCATTGGTCACATGGGGGCCATAGACTTCGGCGCGAATGTCATCGGTCATCGGATAAAAGCGGCGAGTCATGCGCCCCGCCACGCGGTAGCCGACGTAACACAGCAACGCGGTGATCGGCAGGCCGAACATCAGCACCCGGCCCAGGTCCGCACCCAGTTGGCTGGCCGCCGCCACCGCACCCGGATGAGGCGGCAGGAACGCATGTACCGTGAGCAGTGCCGCACACATCGGCAACGCAAATACCAGCAGCGGCTTGCGTGCCCGGCGTGCCACACCGTAGGCCAGCGGCATCAGGATAATCACCCCGACTTCGAAGAACACCGGCACGCCGATGATGAATCCGGCAATGGTCAAAGCCAGCGGCGTACGGCTGTTGCCGAAGCGCTCGATCAGCGACTTGGCCAAGGCTTCGGCGCCGCCGGACAGCTCGATGATCCGTCCGATCATCGCGCCCAAGGCAATGATGATCGCGATATGACCCAGGGTCTTGCCCATGCCACCTTCAATCGTCGCCACCAGATCAGCCGGTTTCACCCCGGCCACCAGCGCCACCACAATACTGACCAGCATCAGTGCGACAAAGGGCTGGAATTTGTACTTGAGGACCAGAAACAGCAGCAGCGCGATACCCGCGCCGGCGGTCAACATCAAAATCAGTGGGCTCATTCGGGAATGTCCTGTTGTTATTGTTTTTTGGTGCAAGCCGCCCCCGCCACGATCCGCAGGCGGGTCTCGCGGGAGGCTTGCAATATCGATCTACGGCTTACCAGTGCGCGCCGAACGTCTCGCGTAATTCATCCAAGGCGGCCTGGCCCAGCGGCTCGGGCCGGGGGTTGCTCATCAGCCAGAGCCTGGCGGTTTCTTCCAACTCTTCCAGGGCGTAACTGGCCTTGGCCACCGAGCTTTCCCAGACCACCGGCCCCAGTCGTTCAAGCATCACCCCACGCACGCTGTTGGCCAGTTGCGCCACTTGCTCGGCGACGTTGGGCGAGCCCGGACGCTGGTAGCCGATCAAAGGAATGTGCCCGACCTTCATCACTTGATAGGGCGTGAGCGGCGGCAGAATAGCGTCTGGCCGCCACACCCCGGCCAGGGTCAACGCCACCAGGTGGGTCGAATGGGTGTGCACCACCCCGCCCACCGAGGGATTGCGGTCATACACCTGACGGTGCAGGGCCAGGGTCTTCGAAGGTTTGTCCCCGGACACCCACTCGCCTTCCAGGTTGACCTTGGCAATCGCCCCAGGCGCAAGACGTCCCAGACAGACATCGGTAGGCGTAATCAACCAGCCATCATCCAGGCGCGCACTGATATTGCCGGCGCTGCCGACGGTATAGCCACGTTGATACAGGCTATGGCCGACATCGCAGATCTCTTCGCGCAGGGCCTGTTCGTCGATGCCAGTCATTGTGCACCTCCTGCCAGGTGCACAAGGGCCTTGGCAAAGAACTCGCGCCCCCCGAAGTTGCCCGATTTCAGCGCCAGTGCCAGCGGTTCGGTGGAACTGCTGAGCGTGGCCGGCACACCGGGGTCGATCTGTGCACCAATCTGCAACAGGTTGACGCCGAGGGCCTTGACCACCGCACCGGAGGTTTCCCCTCCGGCGACTACAAAACGTCGCACTCCCTGCTCACGCAGACCGGCGGCGATCTCGCCCAATGCGTTCTCTACCAGGGTGCCAGCGCGTTCGACGCCCAGTTGTTGCTGCACCGCCTTGACCTCAGCCGGGGTGCTGGTGGCGTAGATCAATACGGTGTGTGCACTGTTGCGAGCAAAGGCCAGCGCCCGCGCCACCACCGGTTCACCGGCGGCCAGGGCGATGGGATCGATGCGTAATGCCGGGCGGCCCGCCTCGCACCATGCTGCAACTTGTCCAAGGGTCGCCACCGAGGCACTGCCGGCCAGCACCACCTCGCCCCCCCTGACCGTGGGCAATGCATTCACATCAAAATCGCGCAATTTACCCGCGCGGCGGAAATTGCCCGGCAGGCCCAGGGCCAGGCCCGAGCCGCCAGTGAGCAACGGCAAGTCGGCGCAGGCGCTGCCCAGGGTATAGAGGTCCTGGTCCGACAGCGCATCGGCGATGGCAATGCCCACGCCTTGCTCGCGCAGTTCGGCGATCCTGGTGCGTGTCGCGTCCACACCGGCGGCGACCGCGTCGTACCGCAGGAGCCCAACCGGCAATGCAGTCTGGCTTTGCAGCACCCGCACCAGATTAGCGTCACACATGGGTGTCAGCGGGTGATGCTGCATGCCCGATTCATTGAGCAACTGGTCCTGCACGAACAAGTGGCCACGGAAAATCGTGCGACCGTTTTCCGGGAACGCCGGGCAGGCCAGGGTGAAATCAGCATCCAGCGCCTTGAGCAAGGCCTCACTGACCTGGCCTATATTGCCGGCGGCGGTAGAGTCGAACGTTGAGCAATACTTGAAGAAAATCTGTTCGCAGCCCTGCGCGCGCAGCCATTCCAGTGCGGCCAGGGATTCCTCGACAGCGTCTGCGGCCGGCGTGGTGCGTGACTTGAGGGCGATGACAATGGCATCTGCATCCAGGCCGTCTACAACTTCTCGGCTGGGGATGCCAATGCTCTGCACCGTGCGCATGCCGCCGCGCACCAACATGTTGGCCAGGTCGGTGGCGCCGGTGAAATCGTCGGCGATGCAACCCAGCAACGGGCGTGTGGTGTGGTCAGTCATAAAATGTTCCTTACACCGGTTCGGGCTTGGCAGTCGGCAACTCGATACCGGGGAAAATCTTGATCACCGCCGAGTCGTCCTCGCGGCCAAAACCGGCGCTGGAGGCCTGCATGAACATCTGGTGCGCAGTGGCCGACAGCGGCAGTGGGAACTTGCTGGCACGGGCGGTATCCAGCACCAGGCCGAGGTCCTTGACGAAAATATCCACCGCCGACAGTGGCGTGTAGTCGGCCTTGAGGATGTGCGGCACACGATTTTCGAACATCCAGGAATTGCCGGCGCTGTGGGTGATCACCTCGTACAAGGCATCGGCATCCACCCCTTCACGCAGGCCCAGGGCCATGGCCTCGGCGGACGCCGCGATATGCACGCCGGCAAGCAACTGGTTGATGATCTTGACCTTGGAGCCGAGTCCATGGACGTCGCCCAGGCGATAAACCTTGCCGGCCATGCCCGCCAGCACTGCATCGGCCTTGGCATAGGCGGCCTGTGGGCCTGAGGTCATCATGGTCATCTCACCGGCGGCGGCCTTGGCCGCACCGCCGGAAATCGGCGCATCCAGGTACAGCAGCCCGTGTTCGCCCAGCCGCCGGCCGAGGTCCACGGCGTAGGTCGGGGCCACGGTGGCGCAACCGATCACCAGGCTCGCAGGGCGCAGCGCCGCCACGGCACCGCCCGTACCAAACAGCACAGTCTCGGTCTGCTCGGCGTTGACCACCACGGTGATGATCACATCACAGGCCTCGGCCATCTGCGCCGGTGACGAGCACGCCACTCCGCCCTCCCCGGCGAACTGCCGGGTGACTGCCTCACGTACATCACAGGCATGCACACTGAAACCAGCGCGCAACAGCGAGCGGGCAATGCCCAGCCCCATCGCGCCCAAACCGATCACACCGACATTCTTATTATTCATAGGTACTCCAGGGGAAAACGGCGACTGACACCACACCGGCGAGCCGCATTGGAATTGGGACCGATCATCCACCAATGAACAGATTATGTGAAGTATTTTTTCAATCTAACATTTTTTAACATCACCTCGAAAAGACCTTCATACACCACCCTCTATCGCCTCACCCCACGCAAACTCATTCGCGACGCTTGTGCTTTACGTATTATGGTATACCATCATACGCAACCCACTCCCCCGCACCTGATGGAGCCGCTCATGAGTTTCGAAATCCGCAAGATCGTCAGCTACACAGAAGAAACCTTCATCGAAGGCGGCAAGGCCGCTGATACCCCCGTGACCATGGTCGGCCTGGCCGTGGTGCTGAAAAACCCATGGCTGGGCCGTGGTTTCGTCGAAGACCTCAAGCCGGAAATCCGCGCCAACTGCTCCGACCTCGGCGCGCTGATGGTCGAGCGCCTGGTGGGCATCATTGGCGGCGCCGACAAGATCGAAGCCTATGGCAAGGCTGCCGTGGTCGGTGCCGATGGCGAGATCGAGCACGCCAGCGCGATCATCCACACCCTGCGCTTCGGCAATCACTACCGTGAAGCGGTCAAGGCCAAGAGCTACCTGAGTTTCACCAACAAGCGCGGCGGTCCGGGCACTTCCATCCAGATTCCGATGATGCACAAGGATGACGAAGGCCTGCGCTCGCACTACATCACCCTGGAAATGCGCATCGAAGACGCCCCGCGTGCCGACGAAATCGTCGTGGTACTGGGTTGCGCCGATGGCGGCCGCCTGCACCCACGCATCGGCAACCGTTACATCGACTTGGAAGAACTGGCCGCCGAAAAGGCTCAGTAAGCCAGGCCGGCACCCCCAATAAGAAAAGGCATGCAGGAGCGCTCCATGATTCGGCTCACCGCTGAACGCACCCCGGCTGGTACCAGTTATCTGGCGACCGGCCAAGGCCAGCCTGTGGTTTTGATCCACGGCGTGGGCCTGAATAAAGAAATGTGGGGCGGGCAAGTCGTTGGCCTGGCCACCCACTACCGCGTGATCACCTACGACATGCTCGGCCACGGCGCCAGCCCGCGCCCGGCCGCCGGCACGCCGTTGCTGGGGTATGCCGACCAGCTGCTGGAGCTGCTCGACCATCTGCAAGTGCCCCAGGCCACGGTAATCGGTTTTTCCATGGGTGGCCTGGTCGCACGGGCGTTTGCCCTGCACTACCCCGAGCGCCTCAAGGGCCTGGTGGTGCTCAACAGTGTGTTCAACCGCAGCCCGGAACAGCGCGCCGGCGTGATCGCGCGCACCGCCCAGGCCGCCGAACACGGGCCGGACGCCAACGCCGAAGCGGCGCTGTCACGCTGGTTCAGCCGCGAGTACCAGGCGGCCAACCCGGCGCAGATCGCGGCCTTGCGCGAAACCCTGGCGGGCAATGATCCCCAGGGTTACCTCACCACGTATGAGCTGTTTGCCACCCAGGACATGTACCGCGCCGACGACCTCAAGACGCTGCGCGTTCCCACCCTGGTCGCCACCGGCGAACTCGACCCCGGTTCGACGCCGGAGATGGCGCGCCAATTGGCCGACCGCATTCCCGGCGCCACCGTTGCGGTGCTGGCCGAACAACGGCATATGATGCCGGTAGAATCGCCGCGCCTGGTCAACCAGTTGCTACTGGGTTTTCTAGAGACCGTGTACGCCCAAAACAATCCAATAAAGGGGATCGTTGCATGACACTCGCACGCTTCCAGATGTGCATCGGCGGTGAATGGGTCGATGCCCTGTCCGGCAAGACTTTCGACAGCCTCAACCCGGCCCTGGCCGAACCCTGGGCGCAACTGCCTGACGCCGACGAAGCGGATGTGGAGCGCGCCATACAGGCCGCACAAACCGCCTTCGACAGCCCGGCCTGGCGCGGCCTCACCGCCACCGCACGGGGCAAGCTGCTGCGGCGCCTGGGCGACCTGATTGCCGAGAACAAGGAACAACTGGCCCAGCTGGAAAGCCGCGACAACGGCAAGTTGATCCGCGAAACCCGTGGCCAGGTCAGCTACCTGCCCGAGTTCTTCCACTACACCGCCGGCCTGGCCGACAAGCTCGAAGGCGGCACCCTGCCGCTGGACAAGCCGGACCTGTTCGCCTACACCGTGCACGAAGCCATGGGCGTGGTCGCCGCGATCATTCCGTGGAACAGCCCGCTGTACCTGACTGCGATCAAACTCGCCCCGGCACTGGCGGCGGGCAATACCATCGTGATCAAACCGTCGGAACACGCTTCGGCGACCATCCTCGAACTGGCACGCCTGGCCCTCGAAGCCGGCATCCCGGCGGGCGTGGTCAACGTGGTCACCGGCTACGGCCCGAGCACCGGGGCCGCCCTCACCCGCCACCCACTGGTGCGCAAGATCGCCTTCACCGGCGGTGCGGCCACGGCGCGCCATGTGGTGCGCAGCAGCGCGGAGAACTTCGCCAAGCTGTCCCTGGAGCTGGGCGGCAAGTCGCCGAATATCATCTTTGCCGATGCGGATCTGGACAGCGCCATCAACGGCGCGATTGCCGGTATTTATGCCGCGTCCGGGCAGAGTTGCGTGTCGGGCTCACGCCTGTTGGTACAGGACGACATCTACGACGAATTCGTCGAGCGCCTGGTGGCACGTGCCCAGCGCATCCGCATCGGCAACCCGCAGGATGACGCCAGCGAAATGGGGCCCATGGCCACCGCGCAGCAACTGGCCGTGGTCGAAGGCCTGGTGGCGGACGCAATTGCCGAAGGCGCGCGCCTGCGCACCGGCGGCAAGCGCCCACAGGGCCTGGGCGATGGCTGGTTCTACGAGCCGACGCTGTTCGAATGCGACCGCAATTCGATGAAGATCATGCAGGAAGAAGTGTTCGGCCCGGTCGCCTCGGTGATCCGCTTCAAGGATGAAGCCGAAGCGCTGGCCATTGCCAACGACTCGCAGTTCGGCCTCGCCGCCGGCATCTGGACCCGCGACCTCGGCCGCGCCCATCGCCTGGCCCGGGACGTGCGCTCGGGGATCATCTGGGTCAACACCTACCGTGCCGTGTCCGCGATGGCGCCGATCGGCGGCTTCAAGAACAGCGGCTACGGACGCGAGAGCGGCATAGATTCGGTACTGGCCTACACCGAGCTGAAAACCGTGTGGATCAACCTGTCCCAGGCGCCCATGCCTGATCCTTTTGTGATGCGCTAAGAGACCCCGACCATGATCGAACCCGGCATTTACAAAGACGTCATGAGCTCCTTCCCGTCCGGCGTCACGGTGGTCACCACCCTCGACCCGGACGGCGGCATCGTCGGCATCACCGCCAGCGCGTTCAGTGCGCTGTCGATTGACCCGGCGCTGGTGCTGTTCTGCCCCAACTATGCCTCGGACACTTATCCGATCCTGCGCGACAGCAAGCGTTTTGCGATTCACCTGCTGTCCGCCGACCAGACCGCCGAAGCCTACGCCTTTGCCGGCAAGGGCAAGGAAAAGGCCAAGGGCATCGAGTGGCACCTCAGCGACCTGGGCAACCCGCTGCTGGCCAAGGCCACGGCGATCATCGAGTGCGAGTTGTGGCGCGAATACGATGGCGGCGACCACGCGATCATCGTCGGTGCGGTGAAGAACCTGATCCTGCCCGCACAACCGGTCACGCCGATGATCTACCACAAGGGCAAGCTGGGGCCATTGCCGGCCTTGGCCTGAGGCAGGCTGGGGGCCGTGAGGGTTTGTCGCTTAAAGGACACCGCGTGATAAACTCGCCGACAATTTCGGCCCCTGATCGGCCCCCTGTTAACCGTTACATACAGAGCAGCCCCCATGAAACGCCTGCCACTCGACGACAGCTTCAAGGTCAATCACAACCCGGTCACCCTGCGGGAAATCGTGCTGGAGAAACTGCGCAGCGCGATCATGAACTTCCAGCTGTTGCCGGGCGACCGCCTGGTGGAGCGCGACCTGTGCGACCGCCTCGGCGTCAGCCGCACCTCGGTGCGCGAAGCCTTGCGTCACCTGGAGTCCGAAGGCCTGGTGGAATTCGCCGACGCCAAGGGCCCGCAGGTGGCGATCATCACCCTGGCCGATGCGGTCGACATCTATGAGCTGCGTTGCGTGCTCGAAGGCCTGATCGTGCAGCTGTTCACCCTGCGCGCCAAGGCCAAGGACATCAAGGCCCTGGAAAAAGCCCTGGAGGAGAACCGCAAGGCCCTCAAGGACGGCGAGCTGCAACAGGTCATCGATTCGGTGCAAGGGTTCTACGATGTGCTGCTGGAAGGCTCCGGCAACCATGTCGCGGCCACCCAGTTGCGCCAGTTGCAGGCCCGTATCAGCTACCTGCGCGCCACCTCGGTGTCCCAGGAAAACCGCCGCGCCAGCAGTAACCAGGAAATGGAGCGCATGGTCCAGGCGATCAAGAGTGGCGACCCGCTTGCCGCGCACCAGGCCTGCGTCGATCACGTGCGCGCCGCCGCCGCCGTGGCGCTGGACTACCTCAAGCGCAAACAGGAAGAGACCGGCAAGCTGCCCGAGATCACCCTGCCCATCGCCCTCAAAGAACCGCGCATAGGCCACTGACCATGCCCAGCCCGCGCTTTTGCCCGACCTGCGGCAGCAGTGACCTCGGTCACCAGCTGCCACCGGGCGATACCCATGAGCGCCTGATGTGCCGGGGCTGCGGCTATATCCACTACATCAACCCCAAGATCATCGCCGGCTGCATCATCGAGCAGGACGGCAAGTATCTGTTGTGCCAACGGGCAATCCCGCCTCGCCCGGGCACCTGGACCCTGCCGGCCGGCTTCATGGAAGGTGGCGAGACCACCGAACAGGCGGCGCTGCGGGAAGTCTGGGAAGAAAGCGGCGTGCGGGCGGAAATCGTCTCGCCCTACTCGATCTTCAGCGTGCCCAGGATCAGCGAGGTGTACATCATCTTCCGCGCCATCGCGCTGGAGATCACCGGGCAGTTCGGGCCGGAGACGCTGGATTATAAGTTCTTTGCGCCTGAGGAGATTCCCTGGGACAGCATTTACTATCCGGCGATTCGGCAGATTCTTGAGCGGTATATCGAGGAGCGGCAGGCTGGGGTGTATGGCATCTATATCGGCAATGACGACAGCGGCAAGATCCACTTCATCCGCTGACCTCTCGACCAAACAGGGCTCCAATGTGGGAGGGGGCTTGCCCCCGATGGCGGTGGTTCAGTCACCTTATCCAGTGGCTGACACACTGTTATCGGGGGCAAGCCCCCTCCCACATTTAACCCAATGTCTGGCCTGATCATCTAGGGTGCCAGCCCTTCAACGATGATGATCTGCGCCAACCCCGCCCCTTCACGGTGCGCCTTCGCCTCCTGATATTCAGCAGACTCATAACACGCCACCGCCCTCTCATAACTCTCAAACTCAATCACCACATTACGCGGTGCTCCAGGCCCACCTTCCAGCACAACACTACGCCCGCCCCGGGCCAGAATCTTCCCCCCATACAGCGCAAACGCCGCCGGCGCACGGCAGGTGTATTGCGTGTATTGCTCGGCATCCGCCACATCCACGTGGGCAATCCAGTAGGCCTTCATCGCGACATCCTCTTGTTGAATTTTTGTGGTATACCATAATACATACAACCAACAAGCCGAGCATCCTCCATGTCCTTCAACAGCATCGCA
Source organism: Pseudomonas azotoformans (assembly GCF_900103345.1). Taxonomy (NCBI): domain Bacteria; kingdom Pseudomonadati; phylum Pseudomonadota; class Gammaproteobacteria; order Pseudomonadales; family Pseudomonadaceae; genus Pseudomonas; species Pseudomonas azotoformans. The sequence continues at coordinate 504,715 of NZ_LT629702.1, read as the reverse complement.
GACATCATCGAAGACTACCGCCAGGGCAAGATGGTGCTTCTCGTGGACGACGAAGATCGGGAAAACGAAGGCGACCTATTGTTGCCTGCGGCGTGCTGCACTGCCGAGACTATCAGTTTCATGGCCCGCGAAGCCCGTGGCCTGATCTGCCTGACCCTGACCGATGAACATTGCCAGCGCCTCGGCCTGGAACAGATGGTGCCGAGCAATGGCAGCGTGTTCAGCACCGCGTTTACCGTGTCCATCGAAGCCGCCACCGGCGTGACCACCGGCATCTCTGCCGCCGACCGTGCGCGCACGGTGGCGGCCGCCGTGGCACTCGACGCCGGCCCCACCGACATCGTGCAACCGGGGCATATTTTCCCGTTGCGCGCCAAGGACGGCGGCGTGCTGACCCGCGCCGGCCACACCGAAGCCGGTTGCGACCTGGCGCGCCTGGCCGGGCACACCCCGGCCTCGGTGATCGTCGAGGTGATGAACGATGACGGCACCATGGCGCGCCGCCCGGACCTGGAGGTGTTTGCGCGCAAGCACGGCATCAAGATCGGCACCATCGCCGACCTGATCCACTACCGCCTCAGCACCGAACGCACCGTGGTGCGTATCGGCGAACGCGACCTGCCCACGGTGCACGGCACGTTCCGCCTGATTACCTTCGAAGACCGCATCGACGGCGGCGTGCACATGGCGATGGTCATGGGCCAGCTGCGCCGCGATACGCCGGCACTGGTGCGCGTGCATGTGATCGACCCGCTGCGCGACCTGGTCGGCGCCGACTACAGCGGCCCGTCCAACTGGACCTTGTGGGCCGCCTTGCAACGCGTCGCGGCTGAAGGCAGCGGCGTGGTGGTGGTGCTGGCCAATCATGAGTCGTCCCAGGCGCTGCTGGAGCGCGTGCCGCAACTGACCCAGGCACCGCGCCAATTCAATCGCTCGCAGTCGCGGATTTACTCGGAAGTGGGCACCGGTGCGCAAATTCTCCAGGACCTCGGCGTGGGCCTGCTGCGCCACCTCGGCCCACCGCTGAAATACGCGGGCTTGACCGGTTATGACCTGGAAGTGGTGGAGAGTATTCCGTTCGTTGAATGACCTTGGCCAGATGGCCGGTATGGCAAAATGCTTGCGCAAAGTTTGGAATACCATAATATGATATTCCACAGGTTGGATGACCCTGCAAAGGCCATCCACACCGACTGCTCCCGATAGGCGGGCACTCAAAAGCCCCGCTCATAAACACAACAATGAGGGCGTAAAAATGGTGTTGAACACACGTATCAGCGCAGTCCTGTTCGCGGGTTTGCTGGCCACCGCCAGTCATGCCGCCATGGCGGCCGAAAGCGTCAACTTCGTGAGCTGGGGCGGTAGCACCCAGGACGCACAGAAGCAGGCGTGGGCCGACCCTTTCAGCAAGGCCAGCGGCATCACCGTGGTACAGGACGGCCCGACCGACTACGGCAAACTCAAGGCCATGGTCGAAAGCGGCAACGTGCAATGGGACGTGGTGGATGTGGAGGCTGATTTTGCCTTGCGCGCCGCCGCCGAAGGGCTGCTCGAACCCCTGGATTTCTCGGTGATCCAGCGCGACAAGATCGACCCGCGCTTCGTCTCCGACCACGGCGTCGGCTCGTTCTTCTTCTCCTTCGTACTCGGCTACAACGAAGGCAAGCTCGGCGCCGGCAAGCCGCAGGACTGGACCGCGCTGTTCGACACCAAGACCTATCCCGGCAAACGCGCCCTCTACAAATGGCCAAGCCCCGGCGTGCTCGAACTGGCACTGCTGGCCGACGGCGTCCCCGCCGACAAGCTCTACCCGCTGGACCTGGACCGCGCCTTCAAGAAACTCGACACCATCAAGCAAGACATCGTCTGGTGGGGCGGCGGCGCGCAATCGCAACAGTTGCTGGCCTCCGGCGAAGTCAGCATGGGCCAGTTCTGGAACGGCCGCATCCACGCCTTGCAGGAAGACGGCGCACCGGTGGGCGTGAGCTGGAAACAGAACCTGGTAATGGCCGACATCCTGGTCGTGCCCAAAGGCACCAAGAACAAGGCCGCCGCGATGAAGTTCCTGGCCAGTGCCAGCAGCGCCAAGGGCCAGGCCGACTTCTCCAACCTGACCGCTTATGCACCGGTGAACATCGACAGCGTACAGCGCCTGGATTCGGTCCTTGCGCCCAACCTGCCGACGGCGTATGCCAAGGACCAGATCACCCTCGATTTCGCCTACTGGGCCAAGAACGGCCCGACCATTGCGACACGGTGGAATGAATGGCTAGTCAAATGAAAATGACGGCAAGCACGCCGACCGGGAGCGCCCTTGGCGCTGCCGGCGCAGTTTCCCGCAACGTCGGGGCACCGTCCCTGGCGCAGCGCTGGCGGGGGTCGAGCAACCTGATCCCGGCCCTGCTGTTCCTCGGTCTGTTCTTCCTCGCACCGCTGATTGGGCTGTTGCTGCGTGGGGTGCTGGAGCCGGTGCCAGGCCTGGGCAACTATGAGCAACTGTTCGCCAACTCGGCCTATGCGCGGGTGTTGCTCAATACGTTTTCCGTTGCCGGCCTGGTGACGCTGTTCAGTCTGTTGCTGGGCTTCCCGCTGGCCTGGGCGATCACCCTGGTACCGCGTGGCTGGGGCCGTTGGATCCTGAGTATCGTGCTGCTGTCGATGTGGACCAGTCTGCTCGCCCGCACCTATTCCTGGCTGGTGCTGTTGCAGGCCTCCGGGGTGATCAACAAAGCGTTGATGGCGATGGGCATCATCGATCAGCCGTTGGAGATGGTGCACAACCTCACCGGCGTGGTGATCGGCATGAGCTACATCATGATTCCGTTCATCGTGCTGCCGTTGCAGGCGACCATGCAGGCCATCGACCCGATGATCCTGCAGGCCGGCTCGATCTGCGGCGCGAGCCCCTGGACAAACTTCTTCCGGGTGTTCCTGCCGCTGTGCCGGCCGGGGCTGTTTTCCGGCGGCTTGATGGTGTTCGTGATGTCCCTGGGTTACTACGTCACCCCGGCGTTGCTCGGCGGTGCGCAGAACATGATGCTGCCCGAGTTCATCATCCAGCAGGTGCAATCGTTCCTCAATTGGGGCCTGGCCAGTGCCGGCGCGGCGCTGCTGATCTTCATCACGCTGGTGCTGTTCTACTTCTACCTGAAGCTCCAGCCGGAATCCCCGGTTGGCGCCAGCAACGCGAGGTAAGCCGTCATGCTGCTGACTCCCAATGCCATGAGCCGCAGGATGCGCTTGGGCCTCTATACCACCACCGGGCTGATTGGCTTGTTCCTGTTGCTGCCGATCGTGTTTATCGTGTTGCTGTCGTTCGGCTCATCCCAATGGCTGGTGTTCCCGCCACCGGGCTGGACCCTGAAATGGTACGGCCAGTTCTTCTCCAATGCCGACTGGATGAACGCCGCCATGGCCAGCCTCAAGGTGGCGGTGCTGACCACCGTGTTCGCCGTCGCCCTGGGTTTGCCCACCGCATTTGCGCTGGTGCGTGGGCGCTTCCCCGGCCGTGAGTTGCTCTACGGTCTGTTCACCCTGCCGATGATCGTGCCGCTGGTGATCATCGCCGTGGCGGTGTATGCGTTGTTCCTCAAGCTCGGCTACACCGGCACGATGTTCGCGTTTGTGGTCAGCCATGTGATCGTCGCCTTGCCGTTCACCATCATCTCGATCATCAACTCGCTGAAGCTGTTCGACCAGTCGATTGAAGATGCCGCGGTAATCTGCGGCGCATCACGCTTGCAGGCGGTGTTCAAGGTGACCTTTCCGGCGATCCGCCCCGGCATGGTCGCCGGTGCACTGTTTGCCTTCCTGGTTTCCTGGGACGAAGTGGTACTCAGCGTGATGATGGCCAGCCCGACCCTGCAAACCCTACCCGTGAAAATGTGGACCACCCTGCGCCAGGACCTGACGCCAGTGATCGCCGTCGCCTCGACGCTGCTGATCGGCCTGTCGGTGCTGGTCATGGTGATTGCCGCCGTCGCTCGTCGACGCACTGAAACCCGCGCTTGAGCGCCGAGGATTAACCCATGAGTGCCGTGATCAAAGACCCCACTCGCAACCCTGGCCAACCCCTGGTCAGCCTGCGCAACCTGAACAAGTACTACGGCGAATTCGCCGCCGTGGACAACATCTCGCTGGACATCCAGGACGGCGAATTCCTCACCTTCCTCGGCTCCAGCGGCTCGGGCAAAAGCACCACCCTGTCGATGCTCGCCGGGTTTGAAACCCCCAGCAGCGGCGAGATCCTGGTGGGCGGCCAATCCCTGGTCAACGTGCCGCCGCACAAGCGTGACATCGGCATGGTGTTCCAACGCTACTCGCTGTTCCCGCATTTATCGGTGCGCGACAACATCGCCTTCCCCCTGGCGATCCGCAAACTGGCCAGCGCCGAGCGTGAAAAGCGCGTCGACGCCATGCTCAAGCTGGTGCAACTGGAACCGTTCGCCCACCGCCGCCCTTCGCAACTCTCCGGCGGCCAGCAGCAACGCGTGGCCATCGCCCGAGCGCTGGTGTACGAACCGCGCATCCTGCTGATGGACGAACCCCTTGGCGCCCTCGACAAAAAACTGCGTGAAGACCTGCAAGACGAACTGCGCCAGCTGCACCGGCGCCTGGGCATCACCATCGTCTACGTGACCCACGACCAGGAAGAAGCCATGCGCCTGTCCCAGCGCATCGCGATTTTCAGCCACGGCAAAATCGTCGGCCTGGGCAGTGGTTTCGACCTGTACCAGAACCCGCCGAATGCGTTTGTCGCGTCTTTCCTCGGCAACTCCAACTTCCTCAAGCTCAAGGCCCAAGGTAATGCAGCGGCGTCGTTTGAAGGGCAATCGCTGTCGATCCGCCTGACCAGCGGGCTACGCAGCGAACAGGATGTGCTGCTGATGGTGCGCCCGGAAAAGGCCCTGGCGCTGTGCGTGGCGCAGGCCAACCTCGAACCCTTGGCAGCCGGTTGGAACGAAGTGTCCGCCATCGTCGGCGAGGTATTGTTCCTCGGTGAAAGCCAGACCTGCAGCGTAAAAACCCTTGGCGGCACCTCGATGACGGTCAAGGCACTGTCCGCCGCCGGCATGCCGCTCAAGGCCGGCGACCCGGTGCGGGTGCGCTGGGCCACGGCGGATGCGTGTGTGTATACCGAATGGGCTGAAAGCGATCTGAACAAGGCGGCTGGGGTGCATTAATCGTTTGAGTGGCCGGGACTGCTGCCCCGATAGCTCTTCAAAGTCGTTTCTTCAGATCTTTGAGGTAAGCGCGCACCATCATGGAGTAAGGCGCGTGGTCATCAGCCATCGATGTCATCTGCCGCATCGTACGGTCAAGGAGGTCGTTCAGACATTTGAGAATGCGTTGATTGTCAACCTGATAGTTGGAATCGTAAGGTCGCGATTCCAAATCTGTAATGACCTTGCTCAGATCAACCACCTGACCCTCCATAAATCTCAAATGGCGCAGTACGCGAGTACGATCCTGCACCAACCCCAGCCGGTTCAGGCCATAGATATGGATCGAGAATGCCCCCCGCAGGCTGAGCCCATCCATCAAGGCCTCAGTTAGTTCCTTCTTGAATTTCGGCAGCATATCCGTAATGAGTTTTTGAGCGGGTAAGCCGCCGGACTCGCCCTTCATCGGCAGTATCAAACCGATGATATTGGTAGGCTCGATGTAAAAGCGCAGATGCTCCGAGGGATTGTCCCGACAAGGATCCAACAGCAGAGGAAGCTCTCTGGAATAGTCCCTTGCTGCGTCGTGGGCACGCACCCCCAACACCGGAAAATGGTTGCCCTTGCCAGTCACGACCTTGCGTGAGTCGCTGAATTCTCCCGGGTCACCGAGCAGTGTCGTCAACTTGGCTGACAGAGTGGGTGTGTCGTGGGTATTCAAGCGATTGCAAAAAATACAACTGGGCAAGAGATTGTCCCACGCCATGCCCAACCACCAATAACCGGTGTGTCCCTTGTCCTGCACAACACCTTCTTTTGGACGGTAATGTTCGACTTCCATGGCTGATGTGGACCGATAAAAACTCTCGCAGTAGGCGCATTTACCATGGAACATGTCATTGAGCTTTGCTCGGACGCTCGCGTGCCCGTAGAGATCAAACTTTGCTACAAGCTCCTTTTCCTCAGAATCTGCATGGGCAGTGCGCTTCTTCGGTGCAGTATCAGCCTTTACGAGCTTCCCTTTCTTTTTTGCCTCAAAGTACACGGCCAAGGCGGCAAGTTCCGCCTCGATCGCCAGATTTCTGCCATTGGTCAGCGCGAGCGCTTCAGGGAGTTCTTCGAGGTTTCGCTGCACATACCGCATAAGTTAAAAACTCTCCAGATACGCCCGGATTTTTGCCTTTGCTTTCACATTCAGATCCTTCAACTTCTCGCTGGAAGCCTTTGCCCGGTCCTGAAGAAACTCCGCCACCGCCGTCTGTACCAATCGCTGCCCCTCCGTACTACCAACGGGCAACACATCGTTGATTTGCTGCTTGAACAGTGCCACCACTGCTTCCTTATCCGCATCCAGGTCTTCACCAGCATTGCTTGCACTCAACAAGTCAGCGACCTTGGCCAACTTCAAGTTCATCAGCGGCTGGTCGGTGGAGGCCAGGCTGAAAAAATCAGACGTCAGCAACTGCTCGACGGTTAACTGGGTGATATCGGGCAGATCTTTCAGTTGTTCAATGCGTACCGAATGCCGACTGTTGTTGTCTGGCGTTCTACCGTTGCGATGCACCACGACGACTTCACGGTGATGCATGCCGCGCACACATAAGGGGTCATGGCTGGTGACAATGAACGTCACATTTGGCAACGCGGCACGCAACGCCCCCATGATCTGAATTTTCCAACGTGGATGCAGGTGCGCCTCCACCTCATCAATCAATACGATCGCGCGGGCGTTTTCCAGGCTTTGGTAGTGCGGGTTGATGGTGCGATCCATTAGCCGACGCATGATGTCGCAAGCCATTGCCAACACGGCGCGATAGCCCGAGGACACTTGGCTGAGCGGTGTCTGGCTTTCCTGATCGGCATGTCGTGTAACGATCAGGCACTGTGTCCCGTCCGCAGACTTTATAAAGACGTTGAATTCCTCCTGGACTGCCAGGATCAGCCGCAATGCGCGTGCCACATCATCGAACTCACCCGGGCTGGCAAGGTTTACCAGCCAGGGCTCGGGATCGGGCAGCAGTTGGTCTGAATGAAAAAGGTTGGTAATGCAATGATCAGGCTGGTAAGCCCCACCGTGTTTCCTAAATTGGCGGAACGCACCATAGGCAAACACCGGCGGAACCTTTGACGATCGCCTCAAGGGCTTCCAGCCGCCCGCATCGATATCAAGCACCGACTGACGGCCGTTATCAAAACTCAGGCGAACCTGCGCAGAAGTCAGTCGTTCCTGGTTCAACGCACCCAACTGCTTCGGATCCAGCACCCATTCACCCGCCTCTAGCTTCAGCGACTTGCGGGTCATCACACTGGACAACGCGAGCGCTGTAGCCTCAAGAATCGAACTCTTGCCCGTGGCGTTTTCCCCGAGAATCAACATGGCTGGTTGTTGCACCTCGCCGGACAGTACCTCACTTGACGGTTGCGCCAGGTGCAACTTGAGATGTTCGATGGACTTGAAGTGATTCAACTCGATTGAACGCAGGACGGGGTAAACGGGAGGTGGAACAACAGGTTTATCTACACCCACTGCCTGTTGGGGCTCTGTCGCCTCGGGGGAGTTTTTCTCTGGAATTGGAAGACGACTGATATTTTCGCCTTCTAACCATTCGAACAGATCTTCACGATGGTTCTCAAACTGTGGATTACTGAAGATCAGCTGGAACGAATGGCCAATCCTGGCGCGAGAGTCGTCCAACTCCAGGCCAAATATCGTGGAGAGATGGGCAATAATCTGGCGACATAGCAAATACCACGAACCTCCGAATTCCATCCTGGCAAAATCGAACAGTGAGGCGTTGTCAACCTGATACAAATGTAAATCGGGTAGCCCGTGGATGAGAAGGGCATCTCGATACCCGCTCAGCTGTGCCTTTCGTGCCGCAACCAATTGCGGGCGATTCAGTGAAAAATGTTCAATCGTAGCCCTACCCATCCTGCTCATTTCGATGAGCGCGCCTGAAATCGAAGGCAAGAAATGATTGTCGAAGCTTGAGTTACGACAAGGGTCAAGCAACAGGGTCTTTTCATCAATCGGATAGTCTCCCCAAAGCCCCTCCCCCTTATTGGCAAAGCGGGTCAGTTGCTCAATGCTAGGCAAGGGCGCTCGCCGACCCGCGACTGGGAAATACTCGCGCTGGCGTGGAATACATCGCCTACAGATTGGGTAGATGTTTTCCCATGCAGTGGCCAGCCAGGTGTAATACAAATGACCGTTATCAGCCTCGGGCGTCGCGGAAGAGCGGGGTCGAAAGCGATAGACCTCCGTAATAGTCAACGTCTCACAGAACGCGCACTTTCCCGAAAAAAGTCGCGCGAGGGCGGCATGAGTATCGGCCCCATTCAGCGTCATCATATTGTCGGACAATCGCGTCTGCGAGCGCTCCAGCGGGTCCAACTGAAAGTACCTTAGCAGTTTGTGCCTGGCGGCTCTGGCCTGCCCCCCACAAAGAGACCTCGGCGCAGGCTCGTTCTTTCGATCAAAAAACTGCATCAATCTCATCCCTAAGACTTAAAAGGCCATGAGAATAATAGCAACGAGCCACCAAGCGTAAGCCTCCTTCTGTATTTACTTCACATACTTCAACTTGCCCACCGAGGCATGTATCACTTTGCTGCGCGTCGCCAAGCAGTAATACAACGGACACGTCACCACCAACCCCACCAGCCACGACAGGTCTGCGCCGTCCACCAGGTTGGCCCACGGCCCCACGTACAGCGACGTATTGGCAAACGGCAGTTGCACGAGGATGCCGATGAAATACGCCACGATTGCGTGCAGATTGAAGCGTCCGTAAACCCCGCCGTCCGCCTGGAAGATCGAGGCAATGTCATACACCCCGCGCTTGATCACGTAGAAGTCGATCAGGTTGATCGACGCCCACGGAACCAGCACCAGCAGCAGGGCGAGGATCAGGCCGATGAACTGCGAGATGAAGTCCGCCGACGCGCCCAGCGCTACCACGCAGCAGCCGGCAAGAATCACGCCGGACAGCACCACGCGCACCTTGATGCTCGGCGTCCACTGGCTGGCGAAGGTCTGGATCGAGGTGATGATCGACAGCACTGCGCCATACAGATTCAAGGCGTTGTGGCTGATGATGTTGAGCAGGAACAGCACCATCAGGATCGGGCCGAGCCAGCCTGTGGCCTGCTTGACCGCGACCATGGCTTCGGTGCCTTCGGGCGTGGCCAGTGCCGCCACCAGGCCGAAGGCGAAGGACAACATCGTGCCGAGGGTCGCGCCCAGGTAGGTCGCGATGAACGGCCGGGTAATGCCGATATCCGCCGGCAGGTAGCGCGAATAGTCGCTGGTGTAGGGCGAGAAGCTGATCTGCCAGATAACACCGAGCGACACCGTGGCCAGCCAGCCAGCGGCATTGAAGCCGCCACGGGTGAGGAAGTCCGCCGGCAGGTCATGGGCGAAGATGTACATGAAACCGGCCAGCAGCGCGCTGCCCATCACCCAGGTGCCGATGCGGTTGAGGCTATGGATAAAGCGGTAGCCGATCACGCCGATGGCGGTGGCGCTGAGCGCACCGATCAGGATGCTCGCCGGAACCGGCACCGACGGCACGATGCCAACGATGGACTTGCCGGCCAGCACGATGTTGGAGATGAAAAAGCCGATGTAGATCAGCGCGGCAAAGAACACGATCAACAGCGCGCCATAGCGACCGAACTGGCCCCGGCTCTGCACCATCTGCGGGATGCCCATGCGCGGGCCCTGGGCCGATGCGAGGGCAATCACGATGCCGCCGAGCAGATGCCCGAGGGCAATCGCCAGCAGCCCCCACACCAGGTTGAGATGGAACACCTGGGCAACCATGGCGCCGGTGACAATGGGCAGCGGTGCAATGTTGGTGCTGAACCATAGGGTGAACAGGTCGCGGGCCTTTCCGTGGCGCTCTGCGAGAGGGACATAATCGACCGTGTGATGCTCGATCAGGGGGTCTTGCCGGGACATCTGGGGCATGGAAATGAACTCGCGTTGGTCTGATCTTATAGTTGTTTGACGCCAAACCGGGGGCGCTTCATGGCGCCCCTCAGATGAACACCATATTATGGTATTCCAACATTTTCACAAGACTGATCCGTAGTCCTGGCACGCATCTGATCCGCAATTGTGCCACATGGCTTATGGCTATTTCTCGCTGAAAACCCTGTATTTATTGGTGATAAGACCAAAGGCATGCGTTCATCGGGTGGCTGAAAAAGATCTTGCACGCTTCGTATTACGGTATACCATCAGACCCACAAATCCATAAAAACCGCCACACTGTCTGAGGACCTTCCCATGATCGATGCCGCCATCTACAAACAAGTGATGGGTTCGTTTCCGTCCGGGGTCACTGTGATCACCACGCTGGATGACGAGGGCCAGATCGTCGGGCTGACCGCCAGTGCCTTCAGCTCGCTGTCGATGGACCCGGCCCTGGTGCTGTTTTGCCCCAACTACAGCTCCGATTCGTACCCGGTGCTGATCAAGAACAAGCGCTTTGCCATCCACGTGCTCTCCGGTGGGCAGCAGACCGAAGCCTACGCCTTTGCGCGCAAGGGCAAGGACAAGGCCCAGGGCATCGAATGGACCTTGAGTGAGTTGGGCAACCCGATCCTGGCGAATGCCACGGCGGTGATCGAGTGCGAGTTGTGGCGCGAATATGAAGGCGGCGACCACGCAATCATGGTCGGCGCGGTGAAGAACCTGATCGTACCCCGGCAGAACGCCGGGCCACTGGTGTATTGCCATGGCAAGATGGGCGCCCTGCCCATGCCGGCCTAATACCCCTATTTGAAGGCACCACACATCAAAATGTGGGAGCGGGCTTGCTCGCGAAGGCAGTCTTTCAGTCGATGCATTCAGTGACTGACACACCGCATTCGCGAGCAAGCCCGCTCCCACCTTTTTTGCATTTCAAATAAAAGGAAGCGGCGGTGGTCAGGTGCGGAAGCGGCTGACCAACTGATTCAAGGTCTGCGACAACGCCGTCAACTGCTGCGCATCCCCGTGAATCTGGCTGATATCCGATTGATGTCTTCGGCCATCTTGTGCTGCTCTTCAGCGGCAGTGGCGATCTGGGTGCTCATATTGCGGATCACATCGACCGTTTCGTGGATCAACCCACGAAACCAAGGCCCTGCGCATCGGCGCGGGCGGCGTTGAGGGCCAAGGGGTTGGTCTGTTCGGCGATAGCGAAAGCCGTCCCGTGCCTCATGGCGCACGTTGAGGATGATCAGCACAGCCACCAGAATCACCGGCAGACTGGCGATCACCGCAAAGGCCAGGATCAATTTTTGTTTTATGTTCATCAGGCTCGCCTTCCTTGTGAGGTGAGGGTGTGACCATTGGAGAGAAATGTTTTGCGGATATTCCGTATTATGGTATACCAACAATCAATCCGCCGAACAGCCGTCATCACTGGCATGCTTCAGATTGGCGAGAGCACTTAAGGGCCTGCAGTCGACAGGCCGATCACAATAGATCCGAGGTAAGCGTCATGAAGTTTTCCCTGTTCGTACACATGGAGCGTTGGGACGAAAGCGTCAGCCACCGCCAGTTGTTCGAAGACCTGACCGAGTTGACCCTGATGGCCGAGGCCGGCGGCTTCAGCACCGTATGGATTGGCGAACACCACGCCATGGAATACACCATCTCGCCAAGCCCGATGCCGCTGCTGGCTTACCTCGCAGCCAAGACCACCACCATCCACCTCGGCGCCGGCACCATCATCGCGCCGTTCTGGCACCCGCTGCGGGTGGCCGGTGAATGTGCGCTGCTGGACGTGATCAGCAACGGGCGCATGGAAGTCGGCCTGGCCCGTGGCGCCTACCAGGTGGAATTCGACCGCATGGCCGGCGGCATGCCCGCCTCTTCCGGCGGCCAGGCCCTGCGCGAGATGGTCCCGGTGGTACGCGCGCTGTGGCAGGGCGACTACGCCCATGACGGCGACATCTGGAAATTCCCCACCTCCACCAGCGTGCCCAAGCCGATCCAACAGCCCAACCCACCGATGTGGATCGCCGCCCGCGACCCGGACTCCCACAACTTCGCCGTGGCCAACGGTTGCAACGTGATGGTCACGCCGCTGATGAAGGGCGACGAAGAAGTCCTCGACCTGAAGAACAAATTCCAGGCCGCCCTGGACAACAACCCTGGCGTGCCACGCCCGCAACTGATGGTGCTGCGCCACACCCACGTGCACGCCGAGGACGATCCGGACGGCTGGAAAGTCGGGGCCAAGGCCATCTCCCGGTTCTATCGCACCTTCGATGCCTGGTTCGGCAACAAGAGCGTGCCGGTCAACGGCTTCCTGGAGCCCAGCCCGGAAGAGAAGTTCGCCGGCCGCCCCGAGTTCGAACTGGAGAGCCTGCACAAGACCGCAATGATCGGCACCGCCGCACAAATCATCCCGCGCATCCAGTACTACCAGGAACTGGGCGTGGATGAATTCAGCTTCTGGTGCGACAACAGCCTGTCCCACGCCGAGAAGAAGAAGTCGCTGGCGTTGTTTATCGAGCAGGTCGTGCCGGCGTTTCGGTGATCGCTGACAAGAGCCGCTTGCCGCTGACACCGGGCAAGCGGCTTTTTGTTGTGCGCGATCATCACCATCCCCGTAAGAGTCTATTACCACGCACAATGTACTAACTGGTTACTTATCTTGCTAAAATCGCGTCTTTGCCCTCTCACATTCGAGTGCTGTCGACATGAAACGAGCATCGCGCGCCACTGGCGTCTCTAGAATCTTACTGCTGGGCCTGGGCGTGATCATCGCTCTGCTCGGTCTCGCGCTGGCCATTGGCGGCGGCAAACTGGTGAGCCTGGGAGGCTCCTGGTACTTCCTGATCGGCGGTGCGGCCATGGCCGTGTCCGGTCTGCTGATTGCCCGGCGCAAGCCGGTGGGCGCGTGGCTGTTCGCGGCCTTCCTGGTCGGCACGGCTATCTGGGCGGTGGCGGATGTGGGGCTGGTGTTCTGGCCGCTGTTCTCCCGCGTGTTCATGTTCGCGGTGATCGGCATGGTGGTAGCGCTGGTGTACCCGCTGCTGGTCAACCGGCCTGCTCGCGGCGCCTATGGCGTGGCGGCGGTAATGGCGGTGGGCGTGGCCGTGGCGGCGGGCAATATGTTTGTTGCCCACCCAAGCGTGGCACCCACCGGCAACGGCCCAGGCATCACGCCGGTGGCCGCAGCCGATGCGCAGAAAGACTGGGCGCACTACGGCAACACCGAAGGCGGCAGCCGCTTCGCTGCGCTGGACCAGATCAATCGCGACAACATCAACAAGCTCAAAGTGGCCTGGACCTACCACACCGGCGACGTCGCCATCAGCGACGGCAACGGTGCCGAAGACCAGCTGACCCCGCTGCAGATCGGCAACAAAGTGTTCATCTGCACGCCGCACAACAACCTGATCGCCCTCGACGCCGACACCGGCAAAGAGCTGTGGAAGAACGAGGTCAACGCCAAATCGGCGGTGTGGCAGCGTTGCCGTGGCATGGCCTACTTTGACGCCACCGCGCCGATTGCCCAGCCGACCCAACCGAACAGCTCGCCGATCATCGCCGCCAGCGTGCCCTCCGGTGCGCAGTGCCAGCGTCGCTTGCTGACCAACACCATCGATGCACGCCTGATCGCCGTGGACGCCGACACCGGCCAGTTCTGCGAAGACTTCGGCACCCATGGCCAGGTGGATTTGAAAGCCGGCCTGGGTAACGTGCCGGACAGCTACTACCAACTGTCCTCGGCGCCGTTGATCGCCGGCACCACCGTGGTAGTCGGCGGCCGCGTGGCTGACAATGTGCAGACCGACATGCCCGGCGGCGTGATCCGTGGCTTCGACGTGATCACCGGCCAGATGCGCTGGGCGTTCGACCCCGGCAACCCGCAAGACAAAAAAGCCCCGGCCGACGGCAGCACCTACGTGCGCAGCACGCCGAACAGCTGGGCGCCGATGTCCTATGACCCACTGATGAACACAGTCTTCCTGCCGATGGGCAGTTCGTCCACCGACATCTACGGGGTTGAACGTACGCAACTGAATCACAAATACGGCGCGTCGGTACTGGCGCTGGACGCCTCCACCGGCGCGGAAAAATGGGTGTACCAGACCGTCCACAATGACCTGTGGGACTTCGACCTGCCGATGCAGCCGAGCCTGATCGACTTCACCCCGCCCGGCAGCGACAAGGCTGTGCCTGCGGTGGTGATCGGCACCAAGGCCGGGCAGATCTACGTGCTCGACCGTACCACCGGCAAGCCGCTGACCGAGGTGAAGGAAGTCCCGGTCAAGGCCGCCAATATCCCCAACGAACCCTACTCGGCGACCCAGCCAAAATCGGTCGGCATGCCACAGATCGGCGCACAGACCCTGACCGAATCGGACATGTGGGGCGCCACGCCGTTTGACCAGTTGCTGTGCCGCATCGACTTCAAGGGCATGCGCTACGACGGCCTGTACACCGCGCCGGGCACCGATAAATCCCTGAGTTTCCCGGGCTCGCTGGGTGGCATGAACTGGGGCAGCATTTCCACCGACCCGGTGCACGGTTTTATCTTCGTCAACGACATGCGCCTGGGCCTGTGGATCCAGATGATACCGTCGCAGAACAAGGCCCAGGCCGCGTCCGGTGGCGAAGCGCTGAACACCGGCATGGGCGCCGTGCCACTCAAGGGCACGCCGTATGCGGTGAACAAAAACCGCTTCCTGTCGGTGGCCGGCATTCCGTGCCAGGCGCCGCCATTCGGCACCCTGACCGCCATCGACATGAAGACCCAGAAAGTCGCCTGGCAAGTGCCAGTCGGCACCGTGGAAGACACCGGCCCCCTGGGCATCCGCATGCACCTGCCGATCAAGATCGGCCTGCCGACCCTCGGCGGCACCCTGTCGACCCAGGGCGGCCTGATCTTTATCGCTGGTACCCAGGACTTCTACCTGCGCGCTTTCAACAGCGGCAACGGTGAGGAAATCTGGAAAGCCCGCCTGCCCGTCGGCAGCCAGGGTGGCCCGATGACCTACGTGTCGCCGAAAACCGGCAAGCAGTACATCGTCATCACCGCCGGTGGCGCACGCCAGTCCACCGACCGTGGCGACTACGTGATCGCCTACGCCCTGCCATAACCCCCCGTTCGCGCGGCGCCTCCCCGGCGTCGCGCCTTGTGCCTGGAAAAACCCGCATGACCCCCACTTCTCATATTCCCCTTGGGCGCCTGCTGCTGGGCCTGGCCCTGGGCGCGGCCCTGCCCGTGCAAGCCGATGACACCACCCTGACCGGCGACTGGGGCGGCCTGCGCCGTGAACTCGACGCACAGGGCATCCGCTTCAGCGGCGACTACAGCGGCGAGACCGCCTACAACGCCCATGGCGGCCAGCACCGCTCGGCGCGCTACTCGCAGAACCTCAAGCTCGGCGTGCAGTTCGACCTGGGCAAGCTCTACGGCTTGACCCATGGCGATCGCATCCAGCTCACGATCAATGACCGACGCGGCAACAGTGCGTCCGAGGACCTGGTGGGCAACCGCCTGCCGATCCAGGAAAACTACGGCGGCCTCTACACTCGCCTCACCGAGTTGAGCTACGAGCGCACGCTGTTCACCCCGGCGCTGAACGTCAAGCTCGGCTACATGGCCATGGGCAATGACCTCGGCGGCCTCGACAGCGGGATCTTGTGCAACTTCATGAACGCCGGGTTCTGCGGGCACCCGCTGAACATGTCCGGCGGCAGCGGCTGGACCAACTACCCGAATGCACG
The DNA here is from genome assembly GCF_900103345.1 of Pseudomonas azotoformans. Lineage (NCBI taxonomy): Bacteria > Pseudomonadati > Pseudomonadota > Gammaproteobacteria > Pseudomonadales > Pseudomonadaceae > Pseudomonas > Pseudomonas azotoformans. Next base: position 488,812 of record NZ_LT629702.1, on the reverse strand, counting down.
CCTGGGTGCGCGGGTGAAATATGACTTCTCGCCGTCTTGGCAACTGCGCGTAGCCGCGTTCAACGTCGACCCGCAAAGCAACGGCAACTCCAGCCGCGCCTGGCGCCTGGACCCCAAGCACACCACCGGCACCGTGGTGCCCATCGAATTGATCTACAAACACGCCGGCAGCCTGCCGGGTGAATACAAGCTGGGTTATTACTACGACAGCTCCGACGTGAAACGCATCGGCAGCAACAAGGAAGTCAGCGGTCGCGGCGGTCACTACCTGCTGATCGACCAGGCGGTGTGGGCTTCGGATTCCTCCAGCGGTCGTGTGCTGCACGCCTTCGGCCAGTATTCTGCCGCCAGCGAAGCGGCGTCGCCGTTCAGCAAGTGGTATGGCGCAGGGGTGGTGCTGTACAAACCGTTCGAAGGCCGGCCGCGGGACACCGTCGCGCTGGGCTATGGCCGTGCCGTGCCCAACCCACGCAGCCGCGACGTACAGGAACTGGCCGCTTTCAAGGCCGGGACCGACTACCCCAACCTGAACAACGCCGAGCAACTGATCGAACTCAGCTACGGCTACCAGGCCACCCCCTGGCTGACCCTGCGCCCGGATGTGCAATACATCATCGAGCCGGGGGCGTTTTCCGGTGACAACATCGACAACGCCCTGGTGCTGGGCCTGCAGGTCAAGGCGGTATTCTGACGCGGCTCAGTCGTCTGAAGGCAACGCCCTGTTTGCCTGTTCGAGCGCAGTGATGCGCTCGACTTTCTTCCCGGAGCGCTCCACTTCGAACTCCGACTCCAGGAACACTTTGACGATGCTCTTGGCCAACTCGGGGCCGATCACCCGTGCACCGATGGACAGGATCTGCGCATCGTTGCTCTTGCGTGCACGCTCGGCCGAATAGGTGTCGTGGGCCTGGGCCGCCCGCACGCCCTTGATCTTGTTGGCGGAAATCGCCATGCCGATGCCGGTGCCACAGATCAGCACACCCAGGCGCTGCTCACCCGCCCCCACCGCCGTGGCCACCGCTGCTGCGATGTCCGGGTACAGTACCGGGCTGGACGAATGGCAGCCAAAGTCCTCGACCCCATACCCCAGGCCTTCGATAAAGCGCTTGAGCATTTCCTTGAGCTCAAAGCCCGCCTCGTCGCATCCGATGGCCACCGAAAACGTCGTTTGTGCACCCATTACTGTTTCTCCATCAGACCGATCAAATGATCACTAACTGAAATTATGCACAATCATTAGCGGACGACACGCCTGCTGCTGTCAAGGCTTATTTCAAGGCAACAACCCACTAAAACCTTAAAACCTCAGGCGAATGCTGCGCCAAGCCATTGACAAAACTAACTCGACCAGTTTAAACATATGATCACTATCCGATCATATGATCAGGCTGTTGGCTAAGCCTACCTAATAAGAAAATCAGCAAGAGGACACACCGATGGCCCCGCCATTACTGCTCCAGGCTGAACAAGTTTCCAAGGCCTACGCCGGGGTCCCTGCCCTGCGCGACGGGCGCCTGGCCCTGCGGGCCGGCAGCGTGCACGCACTGTGCGGCGGCAATGGCGCCGGCAAATCCACCTTCCTCAGTATCTTGATGGGCATCACCCAGCGTGACGCCGGCAGCATCCTGCTCAACGGCCAGCCCGTGCAGTTCGACCGCCCCAGCGCAGCACTCGCCGCCGGGGTGGCGATGATCACCCAGGAGCTGGAGCCCATCCCCTACATGACCGTCGCCGAAAATATCTGGCTGGGCCGCGAACCGCGCCGCGCCGGTTGTATCGTCGACAGCAAGGAACTGAACCGACGCACCCGCGAACTGCTGCAAAGCCTGGAGTTCGATGTGGACGCCACCAGCCCCATGCATCGTCTGAGCGTGGCGCAGATCCAGCTGGTGGAGATCGCCAAGGCGTTCAGCCATGACTGCCAGGTGATGATCATGGACGAACCCACCTCGGCCATCGGCGAACACGAAGCGCAAACCCTGTTCAAGGCGATCCGCCGCCTGACCGCGCGTGGCGCCGGGATCATCTATGTGTCGCACCGCCTGAGTGAATTGGCACAGATTGCCGATGACTACAGCATCTTCCGCGACGGCGCCTTTGTGGAAAGCGGGCGCATGGCCGATATCGACCGCGCCCACCTGGTGCGCGGCATCGTCGGCCAGGAGTTGCAGCGCATCGACCATAAAGTCGGCCGCGAATGCGCCGCCGCCACGTGCCTGGATGTCAATGGCCTGAGCCGTGACGGCGAGTTCCAGGACATCAGCCTGCAACTGCGCCAGGGCGAAATCCTCGGCATCTATGGGCTGATGGGTTCGGGGCGCAGCGAATTCCTCAACTGCCTGTATGGCCTGACCCTGCCGGACGCCGGCAGCGCCACCCTGCAAGGCCAGCCCCTGCCCACCGGCACCCCGGCGGCGACCATCCGCGCCGGCATGTCCCTGGTCACCGAAGACCGCAAGGACAGTGGCCTGGTGCTCAGCGCCAGCATCCTCGCCAACATCGCGCTGTCGGCCTACAAGCAATTGTCGAGCTGGTCGGTGATCAATGCGCGCAAGGAACAGGCCCTGGCGCAGAGCATGGTCAAGCGCCTGCAGATCAAGATCTCGTCCCTGGACCTGCCGGTGGAGTCCATGAGCGGCGGCAACCAGCAGAAAGTGGTGCTCGCCAAATGCCTGTCGACCCAGCCGATCTGCCTGCTGTGCGACGAACCCACGCGCGGCATCGACGAGGGCGCCAAGCAGGAGATCTATCACCTGCTCGACGAATTCGTGCGCGCCGGCGGTGCGGCCATCGTGGTCTCGTCCGAGGCGCCGGAACTGCTGCACCTGAGTGACCGCATCGCGGTGTTCAAGGGCGGCCGCCTGGTGACCGTCAGCAGCGACACCGCCCTTTCCCAGGAAGCCTTGTTGAGTCTTGCCTCATGAACAGTAAAGTCCTCGCCGCACCCGTCACTGCCGCGCCGCGCAACCGCCTGCGCTTGTCCCTCGACCGCTTCGGCCTGCCGCTGGTGTTTATCCTGCTGTGCCTGGTGATGGCGTTTTCCAGCGAATACTTCATGACCTGGCGCAACTGGATGGACATCCTGCGCCAGACCTCCATCAACGGCATCCTGGCGGTGGGCATGACCTACGTGATCCTCACCAAGGGCATCGACCTGTCGGTGGGCTCGATCCTGGCCTTCGCCGGCTTGTGCAGCGCGCTGGTCGCCACCCAGGGTTATGGCCTGCTGGCGGCGGTGAGTGCGGGGATGTTTGCCGGGGCCATGCTCGGCGTGGTCAACGGTTTCATGGTAGCCAACCTGAGCATCCCACCCTTTGTCGCCACCCTCGGCATGCTCAGCGTGGCGCGGGGCATGACCTTTATTCTCAACGACGGCAGCCCGGTCACCGACCTGCCGGACAGCTTCCTCGCCCTGGGCATCGGCAAGCTAGGCCCCATTGGCGTGCCGATCATTATCTTTGCGGTGGTCGCGCTGATCTTCTGGATGGTGCTGCGCTACACCACCTACGGGCGCTACGTGTACGCCGTGGGCGGCAACGAAAAAAGCGCGCGCACCTCCGGCATCGGCGTGCGCAAGGTCACGTTCTCGGTGTATGTGATTTCCGGCCTGCTGGCGGGGTTGGCCGGGGTGGTGCTGGCGGCGCGCACCACCTCGGCCCTGCCCCAGGCGGGCGTGTCTTATGAGCTGGATGCGATTGCGGCGGTGGTGATCGGCGGCACCAGCCTGTCGGGTGGCACAGGCAGCATTGTCGGCACGTTGTTTGGCGCGCTGCTGATCGGTGTGATCAACAACGGTTTGAACCTGCTCGGGGTGTCGTCGTATTACCAACAAGTGGCCAAGGGATTGATCATCGTGCTTGCGGTGTTGATTGATGTCTGGCGCAAGAAAAAACGCTAAGTGGAGTGTGTGCAATGTCCAATTTCTGGAACCAGGCGTTCGACCTCACCGGCCGTTGCGCCGTGATCACCGGGGGCGCCGCCGGTATCGGCCTGGCCTGTGCCCAGTTGCTGGTGGAGCGCGGCGCCCGGGTGGCGTTGCTGGACCGTGACCCGGCGGTGGTCGAAGTGGCTGCCAGCCTCGGCGCGGGTCATGTGGGGCTGGTGGCTGACCTGCGCCAGCTCGATTCGCTGCAGGCCGTCGTCGACCAGGCCGCTGCCGGGCTCGGGCGCATCGATTACCTGGTCAACAGCGCGGGGGTCGCGCTGCTCGACAAGGCCCTGGACGTGGATGAAAACGCCTGGGACACCACCCTGGACATCAACCTCAAGGCCAGTTTCTTCGTGGCGCAGGCCTGTGCCCGCTACATGATCGAACAAGGCGGCGGGCGTATCGTCAACCTTGCCTCCCAGGCCGCCGTCATCGGCCTGGACCGTCATGTGGCCTACTGCGCGAGCAAGGCCGCCGTGGTCGGCATGACCAAGGTGCTGGCCATGGAATGGGCGCCCCACGGCATCAACGTCAACGCCGTGTCACCGACCATCGTCGAGACCGCCCTGGGCAAGAAAGCCTGGGCGGGCGAACTGGGCGAACGGGCCAAATTGCAGATCCCGGTGGGGCGCTTCGCCCAGCCGGAAGAAATCGCCGGCCTGGTGCTGTACCTGGTCAGCGACGCGGCCAGGATGATCACCGGGGAAAACGTAGTGATCGACGGCGGCTACAGCATTCAGTAAGCCGATTCCAAACGAATAAGAACAAGGAAACACCCAATGAATCGAGTCATCAATGATGCGGACCTGGTGGTCGAGGACATGCTCGCGGGCATCCTCCTGGCGCACCCGGAACTGGTGCAGTACGAGAGCAACCCACGGGTCATCCGCAAACGCACGTCCTCACCGGCCGGCCAGGTCGGTATTGTCACTGGCGGCGGTTCGGGGCACGAGCCGGCGTTTCTCGGCTATGTCGGCCCAGGGTTGGTGGATGCGGTGGCGGTGGGCGAGATTTTCTCTTCACCCACCGCCAAGAGCTTCTTCGACGCGTTCCGTGCCGCCGACCAGGGCGCGGGCGTGGCGTGCCTGTATGGCAACTATGCCGGCGACAACATGAACGTGAAGCTGGCGATGAAAATGGCCGCCAGCAAAGCCATGGACATCCGCACCGTGGTGGCCAACGACGACGTGGCCTCCGCCCCGCCCGCCGAAATCGCCAAGCGGCGTGGCGTGGCCGGCGAGATCTTCATGTGGAAGATCGGCGGTGCCGCCGCCGCCCAGGGCTACGACCTCGACGGCGTGATCCGCGTGGCGCAGAAGGCCGTGGACCATTGCCGCTCCATCGGCGTGGGGCTCACGCCCTGCACCATCCCGGCAGTGGGCAAACCCAACTTCCAGATTGCCGACGGCCTGATGGAACTGGGCATCGGCCACCATGGCGAACCGGGTATCGAAGTGGTGCCGGTGGAGTCCGCCGCCGCCATGGCCGAGCGCATGCTCGCGCCGATCCTGGCCGACCGCGACTTCACCCAGGACCAAAGCGTGGTGGTACTGGTCTCGGGCCTGGGCGCCACGCCGGTGATGGAGCTGTATATCTTCTACGCCGAGGTCGAGCGCCAACTGCGCGCCAAGGGCCTGCGCATTCACCGCTGTTACGTGGGCAACTACTTCACGTCCCTGGAAATGATGGGCGTGACCCTGACCCTGCTTGGCCTCGACGCCGAGCTGAGCCGCCTGATCGACCAACCTTGCCGCTCCATCGGCATGACCCAGTCGGAGTGAAGCATGCGCGAACATTTCCCGAGCAACACCGGCAGCGCCATCGTCACCAACCTGGTGTCGATCATCGTCGCCAACCGCGAATACCTCAGTGAAGTGGACGGCGCCATCGGCGACGGCGACCACGGCATCAACATGGCCAAGGGGTTCTCGCGCTGCGGCAAGACCCTGGAGGGCCGCGAACTTTCCCTGGCCGAGGCGCTGGACGAACTGACCCTGGCGTTGATGGAAGGCATCGGCGGCTCCATGGGCCCGCTGTATGGCAGCCTGTTTATCGGCATGGCCGACGAAGTGCGCGGCCACGACAGCATCGATGGGGCGACCTTCGCCAAACTGCTGCGCGGCGGCCTGACTTCTCTACAGGACATCAGCGATGCGGGTGTGGGTGACAAGTGCCTGATGGATACCTTGATCCCGGCGGTGGAAGCGTTTGAACAGGCCCAGGCCAGCGGCGCGACGTTCCGCGAAGCGTTGCACCGAATGAAAAGCGCCGCCTCCCAGGGCCGTGATTCCACCCGCGACCTGGTGGCCAAGATCGGCCGTGCCAGCCGCCTGGGAGAGCGCTCCCTGGGGGTACTGGATGCGGGCGCGGTGTCGTGCTGCCTGATCCTGACCAACCTTGCCGAATCGGTTGAGGCGCGGTTGGTGGCGTAGTTGTGAGCCTGCTTTGTGTGGTGAGCCCGCTTTCTGTGGTGAGCCTGCTTTCTGTGGTGAGCGGGCTTGCCCCGCGCTGGGCTGCGAAGCGGCCCCAGAACCTGTCAATGAGTTCTAACTGAATAAATGCGGTGCCTGGATTGGGGCGGCTTCGCCACCCAACGCGGGGCAAGCCCGCTCACCACAGCAAGCCCCCTCACCACAGCAAGCCCGTTCGCCACAACAAGCCTGTTCACCACAACAAGCGGGCTCAACACATACAAGATGTCACCTAGCGGCGCGTTGCATCATCCAGGGCGAGGATCGTGTAGGCATTCGACACGGTCGTCGCCAGGGTGTTGATCACCCCGGAGCGCAACGCACCGAGGGTGGCCGCCGCCTTGGTGTTCTCGCTGGCAATCGCCACCACGTCGGGAATGCGCACCAGTTCCTGTACCGACAGGCCGATGACCCGGCCCTGCATGGCGTTGACCGCCGGTTGGCCGTGGATGTCGATAAAGTCGTAGCCCATCATGTCACCGACTGTACCCGACACCCGGGCCTGGGCGATTTCCTGGGGGGAGAACCAGCCCATGCGCACCATGTTGCTGTTCTCGCTCATGTCGCCGATGCCGATCAAGGCGATATCGGCGCGGCGCGCACGGTCGAGGGTGGAGCGCACGGTGTCGTTGTTGATCAGCACGCTGCGCAGTTCCGGGTTGGCCACCAGGGCCGGGGCGTACAGGGTTTCGCTCTCGGCGCCAAAACGCAGGGCCAGGCGCCGGCAGATATGGTCGGGGTTCATGTATTCACCGGCCTTGAGCGAGCCGCCGATGGCGCACACAAAGGTGCAGTTGCGCGTCACCGGCAGGAACACGTTCTCGGCCACGGCGCCCACGTTGCGGCCCATGCCGACGGCGACGATCATGCCGTCGCTGAGGGTCTTGTTCAGGTAGTTGGCGACCAGGCTGGCCACGGCCGACCGCTGGGTGTCGGGGTCGCCGTGGTCGACCGCGATCAAGGCGCGGTCCAACTGGAAGCGCTCGACCAGCGCCTGCTCCAACTCCGTGTTCAGGGCCGGATGCTGCAACACCCGCACCTCCACCACCCCTTCATCACGGGCGCGCTTGAGCAAGCGGCTGACCTTGACCCGCGACAGGTCGAAGCGCTTGGCAATGGCTTCCTGGGTGATGTTGTCGAGGTAATAAAGCATGGCCACTTCGGTCATCAGGTCGATGTCGCTGGCGGCACGCTGGGCACTGTCGGTCATGGGAGCTTCCATTTACGCCACAAAAAACCATTCTCCCTAGTCTGTACGGTGCAAGTCCAGCGGCGAATGGGCGATGCCTGCAAAGTTTCTAATGGCTGTGCTGGTATTCCCGTGGCGTGCAGCCGAACTCGCGCCGGAACACGGTGTGCAGGTACTGCGCCGACTTGAAGCCGCACTGCTGGGCGATATCGGCAATCGCCAGGTGGTTGCCCTGCAAGCCCTTGGCGGCGCTGGCAAGTTTGAAGCGCAGGATCTCGTCGTGCACGCTGCACCCGCGCGCCTTGCGAAAGTGCGACTCCAGCGATGAACGCGACACCCCGACATAAGCCGCCACCTGGGCGGTCTTGATGCCCTGGCAGGCGTATTGGCGGATAAACAGCAGCGCCTGCATCACGTAAGGGTTGCCCAAGGGTTGGTGCAGGCTCGAGGCCTGCACGTTGATCGCATCCGGCGGCACCAGCACCTGCGTGCCCGTGCAAGGCTTGCCATGCAGCATCTGATGCAACAGCGCGGCGGCGGTGCGGCCCATGGTTTCGGTGCCCTGGATCACCGAGCTCAACGGCACGCGCGTGAGGGTGCGGGTCAGTGGGTCGTTGTCGATACCGATCAGCGCCACCTCTTCCGGCACCGCGATGCCGGCGGTGAGACAGGCTTGCAGCAGTTGCCGGGCGCGGGCGTCGGTGACCGCGATAATTCCGATGGGCTTGGGCAGGCTTTGCAGCCAGGCGATCTGCTGCTCCACCGCGCTGTCCCAGAGCGGCGCGCTGGTGCCCAGGCCGCGATAGATCTGCACCGGCAAGCCATCGCGTTGCAGCAAGCGTTTGAAGGCCTTTTCGCGCTCCTGGGCCCAACGATTGGCCTGGGCTTCGGGCAGGCTGAAACAGGCAAAGCGCATCACACCGGCCTCGATCAGATGTTCATAGGCCAGTTTCATCAAGGCCGCGTTGTCGGTGGCCACATAGGGGATGCCCTTGGGGTAGGCGCGTGCATCTTCATAGGATCCGCCCACCGCCACCACCGGCACCTTGCTGCCGGCCAGCGCCTCGCCGATCAGCGGGTCATCGAAGTCGGCAATGATGCCGTCGCCCTGCCAGCGCTCGATACCTTTGAGGCGGCACAGGAAGTCCTCCTCGAGGAACAAATCCCAGGAAGCGCGGGTGCTGCTCAGGTAATTGCCGATGCCGGCGATGATGCCACGGTCGTAGATTTTGCTGCCGTTGAACAGCAAGGCGATGCGGTGCACGGGCGGTAGGGTTTTCATTGTTGTTGTCCTGGGGCCGGTCGCAACAGCCTAGACCCTGCCACTCAAAATCGCACTGTCCCTTGGTGATTTTCATAATCAGCAGGCCAGGTGCCGTTGCTAGTATCCAGACACCGCCAAGAACAATAAGGAAAACGCCATGCCGTACTTCCCCGGTGTCGAGAAGGTTCGCTTCGAAGGCCCCAGCAGCAACTCTCCCCTCGCCTTTCGCCATTACGACGCCAATAAAATCATCCTCGGCAAACCGATGCGCGAGCACCTGCGCATGGCGGCCTGTTATTGGCACACTTTCGTCTGGCCAGGGGCGGATATGTTTGGCGTGGGCACCTTCAAGCGGCCATGGCAGCGCAGTGGCGAGCCGATGGAGCTGGCCATCGGCAAGGCGGACGCGGCCTTCGAGTTTTTCTCCAAGCTGGGCATCGACTACTACAGCTTTCACGACACGGATGTCGCCCCCGAAGGCAGCTCCCTCAAGGAATACCGCCACCACTTTGCGCAGATGGTTGACCACCTGGAACAGCATCAGGAACAGACCGGCATCCAGCTGCTGTGGGGCACCGCCAACTGCTTCAGCAACCCGCGCTTTGCCGCCGGCGCCGCGAGCAACCCGGACCCGGAGGTGTTTGCCTACGCCGCCGCCCAGGTGTTCAGTGCGATGAACGCGACGCTGCGGCTCAAGGGTGCCAACTATGTGCTGTGGGGCGGTCGTGAAGGCTATGAAACCCTGCTCAACACCGACCTCAAGCGCGAACGCGAACAGCTCGGGCGCTTTATGCGCATGGTGGTGGAACACAAACACAAGATCGGCTTCACCGGCGACCTGCTGATCGAGCCCAAGCCCCAGGAGCCGACCAAGCACCAATACGATTACGACAGCGCCACGGTGTTTGGCTTCCTGCATGAGTTCGGCCTGGAGCATGAGATCAAGGTGAACATCGAGGCCAACCACGCGACCCTGGCCGGGCACAGTTTTCATCATGAGATCGCCACTGCCGTGTCCCTGGGGATTTTCGGCAGCATCGACGCCAACCGTGGCGACCCGCAGAACGGCTGGGACACCGACCAGTTCCCCAACAGCGTCGAGGAAATGACCCTGGCCACCTATGAAATCCTCAAGGCCGGGGGGTTCAAGAATGGCGGCTACAATTTCGATTCCAAGGTACGCCGCCAGAGCCTTGATGAGGTGGACCTGTTCCACGGGCATGTGGCGGCGATGGATGTGCTGGCGCTGGCGCTGGAGCGGGCGGCGGCCATGGTTGAAAACGATCGGTTGCAGCAGTTCAAGGACCAGCGTTACGCCGGCTGGCAACAGCCGCTGGGCCAAGCGGTGCTGGCGGGTGAATTCAGCCTGGAGTCGCTGGCCGAGCATGCCTTCACCCATGAGCTGAACCCGCAGGCGGTGAGTGGTAGGCAGGAGATGCTGGAAGGTATCGTCAACCGTTTTATCTATCGGTGACTGTGTGGCATGCGGGCTTGTGGTGGCTGCCGCACCCTGTGGTGAGCGGGCTTGCCCCGCGTTGGGGCGCGAAGCGGCCCCATTACAGGCGATGTGTTTTTACCTGACATACGGAGGTGCCTGGTTTTGGGGCTGCTTCGCAGCCCAACGCGGGGCAAGCCCGCTCACCACAAAAAAGCATGCTCACCACAACAAGCCCGCTCGCCACAACAAGCGTCATCGCCACAAGTACGGTGTTTGCCTAGAGTCTTTCCAACAACAATAAAAGGACGCACAACCATGAAACGCACCCTCATCGCCACTGCCCTGGCCCTGCTCACCCTGCCGGTCATGGCCGACTCAGCCCACCCTAAGATCGGTTTTTCCATCGATGACCTGCGGCTGGAACGCTGGTCCCGCGACCGTGATTACTTCGTCGCCGCCGCAGAGAAACTCGACGCCAAGGTCTTCGTGCAATCGGCCGATGCCAACGAGCAAAAACAGATCTCGCAGATCGAAAACCTGATCTCCCGTGGCGTCGATGTGATCGTCATCGTGCCGTTCAACGCCACCGTGCTCACCAACGCCGTGGCCGAAGCCAAGAAAGCCGGGATCAAGGTGGTGTCCTATGACCGCCTGATCCTGAATGCTGACATCGACGCCTACATATCCTTCGATAACGAAAAAGTCGGCGAAATGCAGGCCAGCGGCGTGCTGCAAGCGGCACCCAAGGGCAACTACTTCCTGCTCGGCGGCGCGCCCACCGACAACAACGCCAAGGTGCTGCGCGAAGGCCAGATGAAGGTGCTGCAACCGGCCATCGACAAGGGCGATATCAAGGTGGTTGGGCAGCAATGGGTGAAGGAATGGAACCCCACCGAGGCCCTGAGCATCGTGGAGAATGCCCTGACCCGCAATAACAACAAGATCGACGCCATCGTCGCCTCCAACGACGCCACCGCCGGCGGCGCGATCCAGGCCCTGGCCGCGCAGAAACTGGCGGGCAAGGTGCCAATCTCCGGCCAGGACGCCGACCTCGCGGCCATCAAGCGGGTGATCGACGGCACCCAGACCATGACCGTGTACAAGCCGCTCAAGCTGATCGCCACCGAAGCCGCCAAACTCTCGGTGCAACTGGCACGTAACGAGAAACCCACCTACAGCTCGCAGTACGACAATGGCAGCAAACAGGTCGACACCATCCTGCTCACCCCGACCCCGCTGACCAAGGCCAATATCGACCTGTTGGAGAAAGACGGGTTCTACACCAAAGAGCAGATTGCCGGGCAGTGACCGCCATGTCCGACTACCTGCTGCAAATGAACGGCATCGTCAAACGCTTTGGCGGGGTCAACGCGCTGGACGGCATCGATATCAAGGTGCGGCCGGGGGAATGCGTCGGCCTGTGCGGCGAGAACGGGGCCGGTAAATCCACCTTGATGAAGGTGCTGTCGGCGGTCTATCCCCACGGCACCTGGGACGGCGAGATCCTCTGGGACGGGCAGCCGCTCAAGGCCCAGTCGATCAGCGAGACCGAGGCCGCCGGCATCGTGATCATCCACCAGGAACTGACCCTGGTGCCCGACCTGTCGGTGGCCGAAAACATCTTCATGGGCCATGAACTGACCCTGCCGGGTGGGCGCATGAACTACCCGGCGATGTTCCACCGTGCCGAGGCTTTGATGCGCGAGCTCAAGGTGCCGGACATGAACGTGGCGCTGCCGGTGTCGCAGTACGGCGGCGGTTACCAGCAGCTGGTGGAAATCGCCAAGGCCCTGAACAAACAGGCGCGACTGCTGATTCTCGACGAGCCCTCCTCGGCCCTGACCCGCTCGGAAATCGAGGTGCTGCTGGACATCATCCGCGGCCTCAAGGCCAAGGGCGTGGCCTGCGTGTACATCTCCCACAAGCTCGACGAAGTGGCGGCGGTATGCGACACCGTTGCGGTGATCCGCGACGGCAAGCACATCGCGACCACCGCCATGGCCGACATGGACATTGCGCAGATCATCACCCAAATGGTCGGCCGCGAGATGAGCAACCTCTACCCCACCGCACCCCATGCGGTAGGCGAGGTGATTTTCGAGGCGCGCAACGTCACCTGCTACGACGTCGACAACCCCAGGCGCAAGCGCGTGGACGATGTGTCCTTTGTGCTCAAGCGCGGAGAAATCCTCGGCATTGCCGGGTTGGTCGGCGCCGGGCGCACGGAACTGGTGTCGGCGCTGTTCGGCGCCTACCCCGGCCGCTACAGCGCCGAGGTGTGGCTAGACGGCCAGCTGATCGACACGCGCACCCCGCTCAAATCGATCCGCGCCGGGCTGTGCATGGTGCCCGAGGACCGCAAGCGCCAGGGCATCATCCCCGACTTCGGCGTGGGCCAGAACATCACCCTGGCGGTGCTCGACACCTACGCCCACCTGACGCGCATCGACGCCGAAGCCGAACTGGGCAGCATCGATCAGCAGATCGTGCGCCTGCACCTCAAGACCGCCAGTCCGTTCCTGCCGATCACCAGCCTGTCCGGTGGCAACCAGCAAAAGGCCGTGCTGGCAAAAATGCTGATGGCCAAGCCCCGCGTGCTGATCCTCGATGAACCCACACGCGGCGTGGACGTGGGCGCCAAGTATGAGATCTACAAATTGATGGGCGCGCTGGCGGCCGAGGGGGTGTCGATCATCATGGTCTCCTCGGAACTGGCCGAAGTGCTCGGCGTGTCCAACCGCGTGCTGGTGATCGGCGACGGCCAGTTGCGCGGCGACTTCATCAACGAGGGACTCACCCAGGAACAGGTGCTCGCCGCGGCGCTCAGCCAACACAATAATAATGATCGGAAGACCGCGTAGATGAATCAGCTCAAACAGCTGTTTACCCGCTACAAAATGCTTGCCCTGGTGATCGCCGTGGCGGTGATCTGGTTGTTTTTCAGTTGGCAGACCGAGGGTGGCTTCCTCACGCCGCGCAACCTGTCCAACCTGCTGCGGCAGATGTCGATCACCGGGATTCTGGCGTGCGGCATGGTGCTGGTGATCATCAGCGGCGAGATCGATTTGTCGGTGGGCTCGTTGCTGGGACTGCTGGGCGGGTTGGCGGCGATCCTGGATGTGGTTTATCACATACCGTTGTTGGCGAATCTGAGTCTGGTTGCCCTGTGCGGCTTGATGATCGGGTTGGCCAACGGCTACATGACGGCCTACCTGCGCATCCCGTCGTTTATCGTCGGCCTGGGTGGGATGCTGGCGTTTCGCGGGATTCTGCTGGGGATCACCGGTGGCACCACCATTGCGCCGGTGTCGCCGTCCTTGGTGTATGTGGGCCAAGGGTATTTGCCGCATTCGGTCGGGATCGGCCTCGGTGTCTTGCTGTTTGCGCTGACCCTGCTCCTCACCTGGAAACAACGGCGCAACCGCGCACTGCATGGCCTGGCTGCGCATTCATTGGTGCGTGATGTGCTGCGCGTGGTGGTGATCGGCGCGGTGCTGGCCGGGTTCGTCACCACCCTCAACAGCTACGACGGTATCCCTGTGCCGGTACTGCTGTTGCTGGTGCTGCTCGGCGTATTCAGCTACGTCACCAGCCAGACCGTGTTCGGCCGCCGGGTGTATGCGGTGGGCAGCAATATGGAAGCCACGCGCCTGTCGGGCATCAACGTGCAGGCGGTGAAGCTGTGGATCTTCGGCATCATGGGCGTGATGTGTGCGCTCGCTGGGTTGGTCAACACTGCGCGCCTGGCTGCGGGCTCGCCGTCGGCGGGCAGCATGGGCGAATTGGATGCCATCGCCGCGTGCTTTATTGGCGGCACATCGATGCGCGGCGGGTCGGGCACGGTGTACGGCGCGTTGCTCGGGGCGCTGGTGATTACCAGCCTGGATAACGGCATGTCGATGCTGGATGTGGACAGTTACTGGCAGATGATCGTGAAGGGCAGCATTCTGGTGTTGGCGGTTTGGGTGGATGTGAGTACCCGCACAGGTCGCAGGTAGGCACGCAGGACACATGTGGGAGGAGGCAGGCCCCCTCCCACATGGGCATCGGTTTACACCTGATGAATCAGGCTGACGATTGCACGGCAGTCACTGGCTCAACACCACATCGCGCATCGCCGGGATGTAGCCATAGTCATAAGCCTCCTGCACAAACGAACGATCACCCTTCAACACGATCCTGACCGTCGGCGCTTCGGTGCCGCCGATACGGTAGTCATCGCCCGTGGTGGGCACGCTGTCGATAAACGACGTCACCAGGCCGTTGGGCATCACGCAGTGGGAGTATGTCTGGAAGGGCTGCGAAGGCGGATTGCCGAGCACCAGGCCGGACGCATTCATCGGTGTGTAAGGGCCGAGCAGCCGGTCGCTGACGAAACCATACACGCCATCCGGGCCCGTCACGCCGTCCGCGTAGGTGAACTTGTGACTGATGGTGAACAGGTAGTATTTGTTGTCCTGGAACACATAGTGCGGCCGTTCGGTCTGGTCGTTCACACCAACGGCGGTCACCAGCGGTGGCAAAATCTCCCACTCGTCACCGTTGAGGTCTTTGGCCACCGCAATGCCGATGCAGCCGACCTGATAACGCGCACCGCCGACATCTTCATGCCCAGGCGGCACCAGGCCTATTTCATTCGGGCCTACTTCGTGCGTACCCCGCTCGCCGGCAACGTTGCCTTCGAACACCATGTACAACCTGCCATCTTTTGGATCGATAAAGGGGCTGGGATCGCGAAAGTTCCAAGTCGAATTCTGCGCTTCGGTTTGGTAATAGATACCGTCGGCATCAAACAACGATTTGACCTGATCAAAGCCCCGCAGGGTCACGCCGGTATCCGAGGTGACCACCTGGCCCCTGACTTTGGCAATGGTGGCGCCCGGTGTGACGCAGGTGTAATACAGGTCGATATCACCGTTGTTATTCAGCAGGATCGGTGTGCCCGCCCATTCACGCGTGGTCGGCGAAACTCCTTCGGCCATGACACGACCGCCGAAGATCCAGTCCTTGCCGGTGCGCGAGTACCAGTAGCAGATACGCGCATGACCATGGCGGTCTTCCCAGTCGCGCTTGATGTCGTAACGGCCATCGGCGTTGATGAATTGTGGATCATGGGGGCGACGATCAGCCGTCAGGGTGAAGATCACTGACCAGCCATTGACCGATACCACCGTGCCATCCAGTTCACGCAAGGGCATGGTGTCCCAGATAAAGACCGTGTCACTCATGACAGGAAAGTCAGGACTCACTAACGGCTGTGTCGTCGTCGGGTCATTCTCATTAACTTTCAGCGCATCGGCCCGTGTCCAGCGAGTGGGTGTGTGATTCGCATGTTTCATGATGATGTCCTTTTACTGACGCTTAAGTGACAAGCGAAGATTAAATAGCACATGACAGCCAGCAACTTAATGGTGACTGAAAGAGCAAGGGATAGTTGGCTCTGCAAGTGCGAAACAAGGTTTAACATGGAAGTCTGCCTGTCGCAACATGAAGAATTATTTAGATTAGAAAGGCCATCACTGTATTTATATCCTTGATATAAATACAGTGGCACCCGCATTAAGTGATCACTAAGTAGAAAGCTAGCTAATCAACTACCAAAGACCAGTGCAACCGGCTGGGCGCCGGCATTCTTCTGGGTAAAATCCTTGGCTTGTGCGGCGGTCTTCAAGGTATAGCCATAGTTGGATGAGGCCGTCCACTGCGCCTTGGGCGACTTCTGATTAGTGATTGGCGGCACACTGTTGATGTCGGTGAAGGTCCCGTTGCCCTTGTCATCCAACATGCCTTTATTCTGGCTGCCTTCGCCAAAGTAATTACTTTCAGAAAGGATATTGGCATTTTGTGCCAGGGTAAAACCGAGGTGAAAGTTATTGATGTAGTTGTTGTACACATGAAAATAACCGTAACGCATCAAGCCAGGCGCACGCACTTCCATATTGTCGAAGCGGTTATGGCACAGCGTCAGGTGCGGGTAACCATTGAACGCGGCATTATTATCATCAGCCGGGTGACCGAAGATCAGACCATACTTATGGCTGCCAAAGAAGCAGTTGCTGATGGTGGCATAATCGGCCTTTTCCCCGATATACAGTAGTTTATCTTCGCTACCGTCCGTGGTGGACCAGCTGTGCCCGACGAAAGAGCAATGGTCGATCCAATACTTGCTGCCGTAGTTCAAGTAGACCTGGATATCGTCATTGGCCTTGATACTTGCCGAATGCTTGAAGATAAGATTCTGCAGAATGATGTTCTGCGACTGCGCCGTTGCACGCAGGTGAATATTCTCCAGGGTACGGTTCTGGAACGAGCCAATCAGTGTCTTGTTGGCGCCCATGTTGACTTTGGTCAGGCTCGACGCCGAGATATTACTGTTGATCACCAGTACCCGTGGGGTGGTGTCGCCGATATTGGCCTTGAGTTGATCAAGGGTGGTGATACTGACCACAGGGCCGGACCAGCCACCTGTCACTTTTGCCGCTTGGGCGAAACCGATCAGACCGTTGAGTTTGCTTTCTGGGTAGGACATGAGTTCCCTCTCTATCAATAAAAATGGCTCGGTAAAACGAGCCTGTGCATCAAGTTAATCCGTTAACTTGCACACAGTGTTTGGCATGGCTGAGGTTGCCGGGGTTTGGTTGGTCAGCGCTAAACACTGTGTTTATGTACAGTATTCGGCATTACCTTGGCCGTCAACCCTCATGTTGAAAAACAACCCAGCCACCTCCCGCATTTGGCCTGCTACGCCTGATCACCCTCATCACATTTGTTAACCGTATTTTTGACGTTTTTTTCTCATTCCCAGCTCTACATTCGCCGCGCCCAAACATGCAAATGATTCCTATTGGTCTACCCTCAACCGACCTCTCGCGAATTTCCCGTGCAGTCATAAAAACCCGGAGCGCTCACCGCATGACCACTCGCCTTCCCTCGTTCGTCAAACAAGCCCTGCTCGCCACGGCCCTGGTCAGTGCCGGGCATGTGTATGCCGCCAGCGAGCCGGTCGGCATCGTGGTGTACAACGCCCAGCATGAAAGCCTGACCAAGGCGTGGGTCGAAGGCTTCACCCAGGAAACCGGGATTCCGGTGACCATCCGCAATGGCGACGACGCCGAGATGGGCAACCAGCTCGTGCAGGAAGGCGCGGCTTCTCCGGCGGATGTATTCCTCACTGAAAACTCCCCGGCCATGGTACTGGTGGACAACGCGGGCCTGTTCGCCCCGGTCGCGCCGACCACGCTTGAACAGGTGGACGCCGCCTACCGCCCGGCCCATGGCAAATGGGTGGGCATCGCTGCGCGCTCCACGGTGTTCGTGTACAACCCGAGCAAACTGAAAGAAGCCGACCTGCCCAAATCCCTGCTGGACCTGGCGTCGCCCAGCTGGAAAGGCCGCTGGGCCGCGTCACCGGCCGGTGCCGACTTCCAGGCCATCGTCGCCGCCGTGCTCGAACTCAAGGGCGAAGCCGCGACCCTCGACTGGCTCAAGGCAATGAAGGCCAACGCAAGCATCTACCGGGGCAACAGCGCCGTACTCAAGGCCGTCAACGCCGGCCAGGTCGACAGCGGTGTGATCTATCACTACTACAGCTTCGTCGACCAATCCAAGACCGGCGAAAACAGCAAGAACACCCAGTTGCACTACTTCAAGCACCAGGACCCTGGCGCGTTTGTGAGCATCTCCGGTGCCGGTGTCTTGGCCTCCAGCAAGCATCAGGAACAGGCCCAGGCCTTCTTGAAGTGGATCACCGGCAAAGACGGCCAGGCGATCCTCAAGGACGGCAACTCGTTTGAATACGCGGTCGGTCAGAACGCTCAATCCAACCCCAAGCTGACTCCGCTGGCACAACTGGATGCACCCAAGGTCGACGCGTCCAAGCTCAACAGCAAGAAGGCCGTCGAGTTGATGACCCAGGCCGGACTGCTCTGATTGCTGCCTGAATCGTCGATTCCCGGCATCGCCCACGCGCTGCCACGCAAACGCCCCCACAGCCTGTTCAAAAGCCGTGGGGGCACCTGGGTCACCGGTTTGTCGGTGCTGGTTTCGTTGTTGGCGCTGTTGCCGATCGCGTTTGTAATCGGCGTGTCGTGGCAAATCGGCTGGACGCAGATCGAAGCGCTGGTCTGGCGCCCGCGCGTCGGCGAGTTGCTGACCAACACCGTGCTGCTGGTGCTGTTCACCTTGCCGTTGTGCATCGTGTTGGGCATCGCGCTCGCCTGGTTGACCGAGCGTACCGACCTGCCCGGCCGCCGCGCCTGGTCGTTGCTGGCGGTCGCGCCGCTGGCGGTGCCGGCGTTTGTGCACAGTTATGCGTGGGTCAGCCTGGTGCCGTCGATCCATGGTTTGCCCGCTGGCGTGCTGGTGTCCGTGATTGCCTATTTCCCGTTTCTGTACCTGCCGGTGGCGGCGACCCTGCGCCGGCTGGACCCTGCAATTGAAGACGTGGCCGAATCCCTGGGCCTCAAGCCCTGGGCGGTGTTCTGGCGCGTGGTGTTGCCCCAGTTGCGCCTGGCAATCTGCGGCGGCGCGCTGTTGGTGGGCCTGCATCTGCTGGCCGAATATGGCCTGTACGCGATGATCCGCTTCGACACCTTCACCACGGCGATTTTCGATCAGTTCAAATCCACCTTTAATGGCCCGGCGGCGAATATGCTCGCGGCGGTGCTGGCCCTGTGTTGCCTGGCGATGCTCACCGTTGAAGCCTCGGCACGCGGCCATGCGCGTTATGCGCGGGTCGGTTCCGGCAGCGCCCGCGAGCAACGCATCGTGCGGCTGAGCCCCGCAACCACCCTGCTCGCCCTCGGCTTGCAAGCCGCGACCTGTGCCTTGGCCCTCGGCGTGCCGCTGGTCACCCTGGGCAAATGGCTGATCGCCGGTGGCCGCGAGGTCTGGCAGTTCAGCGAATTGCTGCCGGCGCTGGAGCAAACCGTGCTGCTGGGCATTGCCGGTGCGGTGCTGACCACCTGCGCGGCGGTGCCGATTGCCTGGCTGTCGATTCGTGCACCGGGGCGCCTGCAACGCATCCTGGAAAGCTGCAACTACATCACCAGTTCGTTGCCCGGCATTGTCGTGGCGCTGGCGCTGGTCACGGTGACCATCCACTTCGCCCGACCGATCTACCAGACCACCATCACCGTATTGCTCGCCTACCTGCTGATGTTCCTGCCACGGGCGCTGGTCAGCCTGCGCGCCGGTATCGCCCAGGCGCCGGTGGAGCTGGAAAACATGGCACGCAGCCTTGGCCGTTCGCCGGGTCGCGCGCTGTGGCTGATTACGATGCGCCTGGCGGCTCCGGCTGCCGCAGCGGGCGCGGCGCTGGTGTTCCTGGCGATCACCAACGAGCTGACCGCCACCCTGCTGCTCGCGCCCAACGGCACACGCACCCTGGCCACCGGCTTCTGGGCGATGACCAGCGAGATCGACTACGCCGCAGCAGCGCCTTACGCGTTGATCATGATCCTGCTCTCACTGCCGTTGACCGGCCTCCTTTACCACCAATCCAAACGCACGGCAGGCCGATGAACGCCCTCGAACTCCACGCCCTCTGCAAGACCTTCGGCACCCAGCGCGCCCTGGCCGACGTCAGCCTGGCAGTGCCCAACGGCAGCCGCACGGTGATCGTCGGACCGTCCGGCTCGGGCAAGACCACCTTGCTGCGCATGATTGCCGGCTTCGAATTCCCCGACAGCGGCAGCCTGACCCTTAACGGCCAAGTACTGGTGGACGCCACTCACGCCGTGCCCGCGCACCAGCGCCAGATCGGTTATGTGCCGCAGGACGGCGCGCTGTTCCCGCACATGACCGTGGCCGACAATATCGGCTTTGGCCTTGCCGCCAGACACGCCACGCGGCACGAACGCATCGCCGAGCTGATGGACAGCGTGTCCCTCGACGCCAACATGGCCCAACGTTGGCCCCACGAACTGTCCGGCGGCCAGCAGCAACGGGTGGCGCTGGCGCGGGCGTTGGCGCAACAGCCGCGGCTGATGCTGCTGGATGAACCGTTTTCGGCACTGGACACCGGCCTGCGCTCGGCCATGCGCAAGATGGTCGCGCGGCTGCTGAGCGATGCGGGCATCACTACGATCCTGGTCACCCATGACCAGAGTGAGGCGCTGTCGTTCGCCGACCAGTTGGCGGTGATGCGCCAGGGCCGCCTGGTGCAATCGGGGCATCCGATGGACCTGTACCAGTACCCCGTGGACGAACAGACCGCGTTGTTTCTCGGCGAAGCCGTGATCATGCCCGCGCACATCGAGGGCGGCTGGGCCCATTGCGCGTTGGGGCGTGTGTCGGTCGACCGCCAGGTCAATCACGGTGCTGCACGCATCATGCTGCGCCCGGAGCAACTGCACCTGAGCACCACCGACCCATCCGGTTGCCGTGGCGTGGTCACCGAGCGCGAATTCGGCGGCAACACCTGCACCCTGACCGTGGCGCTGCAACCGGATGACAGCACGCCCGGCCAAGCGATCCTGGTGCGCAGTTCGGGCCTGCATGCGCCAAACATGGGCAGCGTGGTGCACCTCACCACGGTGGGTTTGGCCCATGTGCTGTAAAAAAGCAGCGGCCCTCAGTCCCAGCTAAGTTTCGCGGTTTACCTTCTCTCCTGCGCCCACCCCCGCGCCATCAAGGAGAGGTAACCCGATGAATGCCACAGCGGCCCGTTGGCTGAACAAAGTACCCGAGGTGACGCTGTCATTCTGGGTGATCAAGATCCTGTCCACGACCGTGGGCGAAACCGGCGCGGACTACCTCGCCGTCGACGCCGGTTTCGGCGCCGGCTGGACCAGTATCGGCATGGCCGCGCTGCTGGCGATGGCATTGTTCTGCCAGATGCGCACCAAAGCCTACACCCCGTGGATCTACTGGCTCACCGTAGTGCTGGTGAGCATCGTCGGCACGCAGATCACCGACATTCTCACCGATAAACTCGACGTGAGCCTGTACACCAGCACGGCGATTTTCTCGATGCTGCTGGGCCTCAACTTCATGGTCTGGTTCCGCACGGAACGCAGCCTGTCGATCCGCGACATCGTCACCCCTCGGCGTGAAGGGTTCTACTGGACCACGGTGCTCTGCACCTTTGCCCTCGGCACCGCCGCCGGCGACCTGGCCACCGAAGCACTGGGCCTGGGTTTCACCCTTGGCGCGGTGATCTTCGCCGGTTTGATCGCCGTGGCCCTGGTGGCCTGGCGCCTGGGGGTCAACAGTGTACTGACCTTCTGGATCGCCTACATCCTCACCCGCCCGTTTGGCGCCTCCCTCGGCGACCTGCTCACCCAAGCCAAGACCTACGGCGGCCTGGGCATGGGCGCCAGTTGGACCAGCGCGCTGTTCCTCTGCGTCATTGTCCTGCTGGTCGCCGTGGCGCAACTGAGCGTCGGCAGCCGCAAAGCCATCACCCCATGAACACTCACCTCAAGGAAACCCTCATGCGTCCTGTTCAACACCTGATCCGCCGTGTCGCCATTGTTTCAGCGATCTTCATGCTCGGCATCGCCACCGGCTGCTCCAAACCCGCCGACAACCCCAAGGACACCACCCGTGCCGCCGCCAGCCAACACCAGGCGTCGAAACTGGGTGACCTGTCCGAGTTCCGCAACATCGCGGTGGACGTATCGGCCCTCGTCGCCAAGAACGACCTGCCCGCGGCCAAAGCCCGCATCAAGGACCTGGAAACCAGCTGGGACTCCGCTGAAGCCGGAATCAAGCCCCGCGCCGCCAGTGACTGGCATGTGCTGGATAAAGCCATCGACCGCGCACTGGAGGCGTTGCGCGCAGGCAGCCCGAACCAGGCCGACTGCAAGGCCGCGATGGATGACCTGCTCAAGGCCTTCGATACGATGAAGGGCTGATGCCGGACAAATGTCTGCCCAGATGCTTCAATACAGACGCGGCGATGATCTCACCGCGTTTTTTTCGGAGAGGGATATGCGGATACTGCTGGTCGAAGACGACCCCATGATTGGCGATGCGATCCAGCGCGCCCTCAGCGACGCCAGCTACGCCGCCGACTGGGTCAAGAACGGCCTCACCGCCCTGGCCGCCCTCGACACCCACCCCTACGACCTGGTGCTGTTGGACCTCGGCCTGCCCGGCAAGGACGGCCTGCAAGTGCTGGAGATCATCCGTGCGCGCAACAACGCGGTGCCGCTGCTGATCATCACTGCCCGCGACAGCCTCGATGACCGCCTGCGTGGCCTCGATGGCGGTGCCGACGACTACTTGCTCAAACCTTTCGACATGCCCGAACTGCTCGCCCGCATGCGCGCCGTACTGCGCCGCAAAGGCGGCAGCGCGTCGTCGTTGCTCGGTAACGGCGTGGTGTCGCTGGACCTGCTCTCCAAAGAAGCCAGCACCGAGGAACTGCGTGGCGTGGCCCTGTCCAGTCGTGAATTTGCGCTGTTGCAAGCCTTGCTGATCCGCCCGGGAGCAATCCTGTCACGCAGCGAATTGGAAGACCGCCTGTATGGCTGGGGCAATGAGGTTGAAAGCAACGCCATCGAGTTCCTGATTCACGCCTTGCGGCGCAAGTTGGGCAGTCACGTGATCAAGAACGTCAGGGGCATGGGATGGATGGTTTCAAAAAACGTTTGAGCGAGTCGGTGCAGCTGCGCCTGTCGGTGACGCTGTCCCTGGCGATTCTGTTGGTGGCGTTGCTGGCCAGCGTGTTTGCGTATGTCTCGGCCTTTGACGAAGCCCACGAACAACAGGACGCCACCTTGCGTCAGGTGGCCATGCTGTTCGACCGCCAACAGATGACGCTGCACTACCCCCAGGGCAAGGCGATTGACGGCGATGATGAAGAATCGCGGGTGATCATCCAGCACCTGGGCGATGGCAACCAGGCGACAGGCAGCAGTGACGAGGCGTTGCCCCTGCCGTTCCCCACCACGCTCGCCGATGGCCTCGCCACGGTGCAAGTGGCCGGCGAAGCCTTTCGGGTGCTGGTGCACACCACCTCAAAGGGCGAGCGCATCGCCGTGGCCCAGGAACAGGACGCCCGCGACAAGGATGCCCGCGAGAGCGCCTGGCGCAGCCTGCTGCCGTTCCTGATCCTGTTCCCCGTGCTGTTGCTGGTGGTGGGCGACCTGGTGCGCAAACTGTTTCGCCCCATCGGCGTACTGGCCGCCGAGATTGACCAGCGCGACGAACAGGCGCTGCACCCGATTGACGAGCAGCATCTGCCCACGGAAGTGCGCCCGTTCGTGGTCGCCATCAATCGCCTGCTGGCCCGCGTCGGCCAGTCCATGGACAGCCAGCGCCGCTTTGTCGCCGACGCCGCCCATGAGCTGCGCTCACCGATGACTGCCCTGTCGCTGCAAGCCGAACGCCTGGCCGCCACGGACTTGTCAGCGGTCAGCCGCGAGCGGTTCTTGCCACTGTCCCGAGGCATTGAGCGCGGGCGCAAACTCATCGATCAACTGTTGGCACTGGCGGCGGCGCAAGCGCCATCAACGCGGGTGCAAACGCCGCTGTCGGTGCATGGCCTCTATCGACAGGTGCTGGAAGATTTACTGCCCTTGGCAGAGCGCAAGCAGATCGATGTCGGCCTGGAAAGCACCGAGGATGTGCAGGTGCGGTTCAATGAACTGGACCTGTTCACCCTGGTCAAGAACCTGGTGGACAACGCCATCCGCTACACCCCGCAAGGCGGGCGTATCGATCTGTCGGTGAAGAAGATTGAAGGTGGCGTGCTGCTGCAAGTCAAAGACAGCGGCCCCGGCATCGCCGAGGAGGAACAGCTGCGGGTGTTCGACCCGTTCTATCGCAGCCTCGGCTCGGAGGAAGCCGGTTCCGGCTTGGGTTTGTCGATCGTCAAGGCGATCAGCGAGCGCACCGGTTGCCGCGTGCAGCTGGCATTCAGCGACACGCTGACGGAACAAGGGTTGTGCGTCAGCGTGTGGATCGCTCAATGAGTGGTGCATTCAGACGCAGATCCAAACAGCTCCAGGGCGAAAAAATGTGGTGGAGAAAAGTCTCCACCGCGCTTTGAACAACAGCAGACCGTGTTCGACGTCAGCTGCACGCCTCAGTCATCATCATCGCTATCGCTGATCTCGTTGCCAATTTCGTTTGTGGCGTATTTCTGTTTCATGAACTCGTCATGGGCAGCTTTTTCGTCCTGGGCCAAATGCGTGCTTTCATGCCAGGCTTTTTCTTGTTCCCTCGACAATTTGTCCTCCTCCACAAACCGTTCTTCGGGCAATACTCTCTTGACCGCTGGTGTGAGGTTAGTGGTGCGCAATTCGGCAGGTGGCTGGTAATGACCACTCGAATTCGTCCAGAACTCCGGCTTGCCACCCTTGACGTAAATAGTGCCTGCATACAGCACGTCAGTTGTGCCCCCCTTCAATGATTGCATTCCTTGGGTCAATGCCGAGTGTCCTGACACCCACTGTGGACTGACGTGAGCAACGTAGGCGTATGGCTTGCCGCCCGGCGTGAGACCTTTGTCCATTGAGCCTACATAGACTTTGTCCGGCTCATCGGCGCGTATTACAAAAGCATATGCTCCATCGCTCAGGGCAAACTTGCCGTACCTCGGGTCTTGCGACGTTAACGCATAGCGCCCGTCAGGCAGCAGGCTGAGTTCAAAAATCTGGTCCGGCCTAGCGGGCGTCTGTAGTGTCGAGCCTGAAATGCGTTCCTTCAGCCGAACAGGAAAAGTCCGGTTTCCACCGGTGACCCCACGGCTCCTCCAAACTCCGGCTTCATCAGGCTTGGCAATTTTGCCAGTGCTCACCAGTTTTTCCGGGTCCTTCAAGTCCCGTACCCGCAACAAAAAATGCTCCCCGTCCCCGGCATCAGAAATATACGAGGCGAAATAGGTTTCGCCCCTGAACTTCACCTCTCGCATCCCTGGAAAGGGGGCGGGCGTGTCGACGGCTGCGTTTACTGTGGGAGCCCTCGTCAACTCAAAATCTTTTCCCTCAGAGGCGCCTTTTCTCCAGACGTAGTTTTCGGCGAGCGGGGAATCAAAATTGATGGAGGGCTCACCGAACCCGCCTTCTATCACCGTTGGCCCGACTTCGTGCACCAATTGCAGGCCGGAGATGACCGCTCCAGCAGTGCCGCCAAGCCGGTCATCTGCGGTCTTTCCATAGAGACTGTCGTGAACACCAAAGACAATGTTCCCAACGTTACCCACCACAGGTACATAGCCAAAGGTGTTACTCCAGAAATCCTTTGCCGCCTTCCAGTTCTGTTGAGAAGAGCCAAACACCTCGGTCTGGTCGGACCACAGCGCATTCTTAGCGTTCACCTCTTGGTACTTTGCAGCAATACCATCATTCAGGTTGCCATATTTCAACTGATAAGCACTTCGTCGCGCCCGGGTGTAATTAAATGTTTCTCGGACAGGAATAGCCTCATCCGATAGTAGACTGTGATATCCCGGGTAAGTGGAAGAATTGTTCAGAATCAAACTATCGAGCACGTCCTTACTTTTCGGCCAGCGAGCATCCCTACCACCTTGCCTGTCGCCGGCATTGAAACTACGCAGCAAATTATCGCGATTTTTTTTGGCCCAATGGGCAAAGTCATCATCCCCTCGAATTTCACTAACACTTCCGTTCTTCAAGTCAAGGATCAGCCCCTTGTTGGGCCTGTTTTTATAGTTACCATCATAAGGAGCGTAAGGAATAAATGCATACCCGCTCAAGGTATACCCATATATATTGGGGATGATTACCTGACCATTTTTATTCAAAACATTATCGATGGCTTCTCTACCTTCAGGGCTTAACCCTTCAAAGGCCTGCGTATCATTACGCAAGCTTTGCAAAGTCCCCTTTACCAAATAAGCATCTGCTTTCCCCGAGCGCTCCGCTATGACTCCCGATTCATCGCGCATCGGCGCGGCAATATCTTTCTCCCAACGATCTTGAAGCTGCTTACCAAGACGTTCCAGATTATCGACCTTGCCCCGGTCCTTTGCGTCAATATGCATGAAGTTGAAATTGATCGGCCCACCCCGCTCAACCTTATCGTGCTGAAGGGCACCTGCTGCAATTTCCCATGCGAAGTAAGTGCGATGTTCGGGGGGGCTCCAATTCGTAGGCTGCCCCATTCCCTTGGCAGACATGAATGTCACCGTGATTTTTTCATGTGGGTCGTAGCCAGCCGCCAATAAACCTCCACTGAAATACCCAGCAGGTTCCATGAACATGCGCATGTTCTGAAACTTGACGTTTCTTTCACCTTCCCGGCCAAGTTCTATATTCCCGATTTGCGTACTCACGCGACTGGCATAATCACTGATGCGTTGTTCTCGTTCCTCCATCGTGTACTTTTCGGTGGGTGGAGAAACAGTATCGGATCCGTAAATTGTCATCCTGAAGACACGGGATTCAGGAGAGGTGGAAGAAGAGGCCTTTGGCTGCTCCGGTCCAGGCCCGCTTACGTTGCCGCCTACCTCACTCGGCTTCGCGCTTATTGCATTGTTTGGGGAATATGTATCGACCAGCGCCCTCCTAGGGCGATGATGTGCAGCTCCGCCAATTAAACTTGATGGTGGTGTATCTCGAATCGTTCCTGGTGGAGTTCCCAATGGCACAGCGGGTACTGGAAGTGATTGCCCGGGAAAGAAGCTGAGGCCAGTCATCGAAATATTCCTGTTTATATTGGTTGGAAAACATACCGATGGCGTTAATTATTCCTACACTACTCAGGCCACCTTGCCTCCACCGGCTCACCAGTAAGTCGCACTTACCAATGTGAACGTTCCTTCAATACAAACCGCGCTTGTCACACTGTGTTTCCTCCGCGCTTACCGATAACAACCGACTCCTCCACCCCCAGACGATCCTCCGGATTGCGTAACGGGTCATTTGTGACCTAACAGGGAGATTACTTGGACACCGGCATCGCAAACTCCGCGCCCTGCTCGATGCTCTCCGACCAGCGCTGCATGATCGACTTCTGCTTGGTGTAAAAGCGCACGCCCTCGGTGCCATAGGCATGCATGTCACCGAACAGGCTTTTCTTCCAGCCGCCAAAGCCGTGCCAGGCCATCGGCACCGGGATCGGCACGTTGATGCCGACCATGCCCACTTCAATGCGCCGTGCGAATTCGCGGGCGATGTTGCCGTCGCGGGTAAAGCAGCTGACGCCGTTGCCGAACTCGTGGTCGTTGACCAGCTTGATCGCCTCGGCAAAGTCATTCACGCGTACGCAGGCCAGTACCGGGCCGAAGATTTCTTCGCGGTAGATGCTCATTTCCTGGGTGACGTGGTCGAACAGGGTCGCGCCGAGCCAGAAGCCATTTTCCAGGCCTGCCTCAGTGGGCACGTAGTCTCGCCCGTCGAGCAGCAGTTGCGCACCGGCCTGTACGCCTTGTTCGATGTAGCCGCTGATGCGCTCCAGGGCGGCGCGGGACACAATCGGGCCCATCTCGGCCTTGAGGTCGCGGCCGTCAGTGATGCGCAGTTGCTTGGCACGTTCGGTCAGCGCCGCGATGACTTTGTCACCCACATCGCCCACCAGCACCGCCACGGAGATGGCCATGCAGCGCTCGCCGGCACTGCCGTAGGCGGCGCCCATCAAGGCGTCGACGGTTTTTTCGATATCCGCGTCGGGCATCACCACCATGTGGTTTTTCGCACCGCCCAGGCCTTGTACGCGCTTGCCGTTACGCGCACCGGTTTCGTAGATGTATTGGGCAATCGGCGTGGAGCCGACGAAGCTCACGGCCTTGACGTCCGGGTGTTCGATCAGTGCATCCACCGATTCCTTGTCGCCCTGCACCACGTTGAACACGCCTTTGGGCAAGCCGGCTTCACGCAGCAGTTCGGCCATGAACAGCGAGGCGCTCGGGTCGGTGGGGCTTGGCTTGAGAATGAAGGTGTTGCCCGCCGCGATGGCGATCGGGTACATCCACATCGGCACCATCACCGGGAAGTTGAACGGCGTCACGCCCGCCACCACGCCCAGCGGCTGGCGCATCGTCCAGTTGTCCATGCCACGGGACACCTGGTCGGAATGTTCGCCCTTGAGCAGGTTGGGGATGCCGCAGGCGAACTCCAGGATATCGATGCCACGGTCGACTTCGCCCTGGGCGTCGGTGAAGACCTTGCCGTGTTCGGCGACGATGATGCGCGCCAGGTCGTCTTTGCGTTCACGCAACAGGTGCAGGTATTCGAACAACACTCGGGCACGGCGGATCGGCGGGGTGTCGGCCCAACCGGCGAACGCGGCCTGGGCAGCGGCGACGGCTTCGGACACGGTCTGGCGACTGGCCAGGGCGACGCGCCCGGTCTTTTCGCCGGTGGCCGGGTTGTAGACATCCTGATAGCGATCGTCGCGGGACACGCGCTGGTCGTTGATGTAGTGCTCGATGGTCGTGGTCATGGCAGTAGATCCCAGGTGGATAGCGTTGGGGACCACGATAGGCTTTCGGTTTGTTCCAAACCAGAGCAGAATCCAGAACTTATTGTCCACTATGGCGAACAATACACCCATGGAAAAATCCGAGATCGAAGGGCTGTGGACGCACATCCACTGGCTGTCGGTGCTGGAGGAACAAGGCACCTACACCGCCGCTGCCGCACGCCTGGGCGTGAGCAAGTCGGCGGTGAGCCAGCGTATTTCCGACCTGGAAAAAGCCACCGGCACGCGGCTGGTCACCCGCACCACGCGTAGCGTCAGGCTGACCGATGCGGGGCTGTCGTTGACCCGTGAGGTGCGCAGCGCCTATGCGCAGATCGCCCGCAGCTTCTCCTCGGTACGCGACTCGGTCGGCGAGATTCGCGGGCTGGTACGGCTGACCGCGCCAGTGGCGTTCGCCCGTCAGCAATTGGTGCCGCACTTGTCGGAATTCCTGCAACAGTACCCGCAGGTGCGCATTCAACTGGACGTGTCGGACGCCCTGAGCTCACTGGCCGCCGAAGGCTACGACCTGGCCGTGCGTCACGGCTTCCAGGTCCCGGAAACCCATGTGGCCTGGAAGCTGTGCGATACCGGTTCGGTGCTGGTCGCCACCCAGGACTACCTGCAACGCCACGGCGAACCCCGCGAACCCAGTGATTTGTCCGCCCATAACTGCCTGTTCTACCCACGCGGCACCGACCAACCCGCCTGGACCTTCGAGCGTGGCAGCAAAAACCTCGAGCGCGTGACCGTACCCATCGCCGGCAGCTTCGCCACCAACAACAGCGAAGCCCTGCGTGACGCCGCCCTCAACCACCTGGGCATCGCCCTGCTCCCTGACTTCAGCGCCCACGCCGCGTTGGCCGGCGGCAAGCTGGCGCAGGTGCTCAAGGGCTGGACGCTCAAGGGCGCGTTTGCCGATGAGATCTATTTGATACGACCGTATTCGCCCCATGTGCCGAAGGCGGTGAGTGTGTTGGTCGGTTATCTGAAGGAAAAGTTATCGGCCGGGTTTAGGTTCACAGCGCCTTAATGGCCCGACCAAAACAGCAATAAGTGGATCTTTCTGAGGAACCAATCACGCCGTAGGATTGCCCTGCGGCCACCACCCTCCAGGCCGTTGCAGCTCTATCTCAAGGGCTCTCCTGCGCAGAGTGTTGGTCATCATGAATTGGAACATCGTCCCCTCCACAGCTTTTCAAACCACAGCAGCCGTGATGTCCGCGATTGCCCTGCTCGGTTGCCAACCGCCCACGCGGGCTGACTTCATCAAGTACCCGACGCTGCAACAGCGCTGGTCGATGATCTGTGATCCGCGCAGCAACCTGGCCGAGGCAAATGTGGAGGGCTGCCAGCACTTCCATGAGTGGCTAGCCGCCAGCCGGGAACCGGTGCTGGACAACCTGATGAATCAGAACCTGGGCAAGTGAACCGCCAGCTTTTTTTCAGGGGGATATTGCCCACAAGAACTAAAAGTCCATAATGGACAAATTAGTTTAGTTGCGGAGACTCCCATGTCCAGCTCACCCCACGTGCTCCACCAGGCCCAGGCCCGCGAATTGCTCGCTCAAGTCGATGCGCCGCAGATCCTGCGCAAGCTGTTCCAGGACCTGGCGGCCGGGCAAGCCGTGCAGCCGGCGCAGCAGTTGGTGGAGTTTCCACGCGCCGCCGGCGACTTTATCAACTACCTGGGCGTGCTGGCCGAGGATGGGGTGTACGGGGTCAAGACCTCGCCCTATATCGTGCGTGAGCAAGGCCCGTTGGTGACCGCGTGGACCTTGCTGATGTCGATGCAGACCGGCCAACCCCTGCTGCTGTGTGATGCCGCCGAACTGACCACGGCCCGCACTGCGGCAACCACAGCGCTGGCGGTGGAGGCATTGGCGCCCTTATCAGCAAGGCGCCTGGCGATCATTGGCAGTGGCAAGGTGGCGCAGGCGCATGTGCACTACGTCAAACAACTGCGTGACTGGCAGCACATCAGCCTGTTTTCGCCGAGCCTGGCCAACGCCAGCGCCGAGGCTATCACCCAACTCAAGAGCCTGGACCCAAGGGTGGTCATCGCCGCCAGCTGCGATGCGGCCGTGGACAACGCCGATGTGATCCTGCTGTGTACCTCGTCGGCCGGACCGGTGCTCGACCCCGCCCGCTTGAGCAAACCGGCGCTGATCACCTCGATCAGCACCAATGCGCCGCGTGCCCACGAAGTGCCGCCCCACAGCCTCAACGCGATGCAGGTATTCTGCGACTATCGCCAGACCACCCCGGGCGCGGCAGGTGACATGCTGATCGCCGCCGAACAGCACGGGTGGGACCCACGTGCCATCGTGGGAGACCTGCCCGAACTGCTCAGCGACTGGGTGCAGCGCCCGGCCTACGACCGTCATGTATTTTTTCGCTCCATCGGCCTGGGCCTGGAAGACATCGCCCTGGCCAATGCCCTCTGGAGACAGCTATGAGCCACGCAGATTTCATCATCATTGGCGGCGGTATCGCCGGTGCCTCCACCGGCTTCTGGTTGTCGCAGCACGGCAAGGTGCTCGTGCTGGAGCGCGAAAGCCACCCGGCCTATCACTCCACCGGGCGTTCGGCGGCGCTGTTTACCGCCGCCTATGGCACCCCGCAGGTGCGGGCGCTGACCCTGGCCAGCCGCGCGTTTTTCGACAACCCGCCGCCGGGCTTTTGCGAACACCCGTTGCTCACGCCACGGGGCGAAATGACCGTGGACTTCATCGGCGATGCGACCGAATTGAACGTCCAGTACCAGAGCGCCAAGGCCACCGTGGTCCAGGTCGAGCTACTCAGCGCCGACCAGGCCTGTGCGAAGTTGCCGATCCTGCGCCGCGAAAAAGTCCACGGCGCGTTGTATGACCCCACCGCCAGTGACATCGACACCGACGCCCTGCACCAGGGCTACCTGCGCGGTATCCGCCGCAACGGTGGCGAAGTGCACACCGACAGCCACGTACTCGGCTTGAGCCGCGACGGCGACGGCATCTGGCAGGTACAAACCCAGGACGCCTCCTACACCGCTCCGGTCATCATCAACGCCGCCGGCGCCTGGGCCGACCACATCGGCGGCCTCGCCGGGGCCGCTTCCATCGGCTTGCAGCCCAAGCGGCGCTCGGCCTTCATCTTCGCCGGCCCCGACGGCGTCGACAGTCATCACTGGCCGATGCTGGTGGCGCTGGACGAGTCCTTCTACATGAAACCCGACGCCGGCATGTTCCTTGGCTCGCCGGCCAACGCCGACCCGGTCGACCCCCAGGACATTCAGCCTGAAGAACTGGACATCGCCATGGGCATCTACCAGATCGAAGAAGCCACCACCCTGACCATCCGCCGCCCGACCCGCACCTGGGCCGGCCTGCGCAGCTTTGTGCACGACGGTGATCTGCTCGCGGGTTTTGATCCGGTGGTACCGGGGCTGTTCTGGGTCGCGGCACAGGGCGGCTATGGCATCCAGACCTCACCGGCCATGGGCCAGGCCAGTGCCGCACTGGTGCGCGGCGCACCGCTGCCGGAGGCGCTGACACGGTTCGGCCTCGACGCTGGTATGCTCTCCCCTGCCCGCCTGGAGCCCCATTGATGACCACCGCTGAACAAGACACTGTCATGCAGAACTTCCGCGCAATGGCCGACGCCATCGCCACGCTGTTCTTCCCCCACGCCGAAGCGGTGCTGCATGACCTGCGCTCGCAAAAAGTCGATTACATCGCCAACAACCTGTCCAAGCGCAGCATCGGCGATGACTCGGCGCTGGAGGACATGCTCGACGCCGACGTCAGCGAGGTGAATATCGGCCCGTACGAAAAGCTCAACTGGGACGGTCAGAAAATCCGCAGTCTGAGTACCGTGCTGCACGACCACCAAGGCCGACGCCTGGCGGTACTGTGCATCAACCTGAATATTTCACTGTTTGAAAACGCCAAGGCGGCGCTGGACCTGTTCCTGTCGCCCAGCAAGCTGATCCCGCAGCCGGACTCGTTGTTTCGCGATGACTGGCAGGAACGCATCAACACGTTTTTGCATGCCTGGATGCGCGAGCGGCAGTTGAGCCTGAATTTGCTGACCCGTGACCACAAGCGCGAGCTGGTGCTGGCCCTGCATGCCGAAGGGGCGTTCAAGGGCAAGAGCGCGTCGAACTATGTGGCCAATGTGCTGGGCATGGGGCGGGCGACGGTCTACAAGCATCTGAAAGAACTGAAGGGCTGATCGTTACGGCTGAAAACACCTCTGGACAAGTGTGGGAGCGGGCTTGCTCGCGAATGCGGTGGCTCAGTTGGCCTATCTGGTGACTGACAGTCGGTATTCGCGAGCAAGCCCGCTCCCACATTTAGTCCGCGTAGACCTCTCAATCGCCGTAGATGTCGGCCTTGAAGTACTGCTGCGAAATCTTCTGGTACTCACCACTGGCGCGAATGCCGTCGATGGCTGTGTTCAACGCGCTGACCAACTCGCTATTGCCCTTGCGCACCGCAATCCCGGCGCCCTCGCCCACGTATTTCGGGTCCTTGAGTTCCGGGCCGACGAATGCGTAGCCCTTGCCACGGGGCATCTGCAGGAAGTCATTCAGGGGGATGGTGTCGGCGAAGATCGCATCCAGCCGCCCGGCGGCCAGGTCCATGTAGATCTCTTCGTTATTGCTGTAGCGCTTGACGGTAATGCCCTTGGGCTCGAACACCTCGGTGGCGTAGCGATCCGTGGTGGTCGCCCGTTGTACGCCGACGGTCTTGCCCTTGAGGCTGGCGTACTGATCGTCCACCACGGCGCCTTCCTTCATCACCAGCCGCGATGAAGTGAAGTAATACTTGTGGGTGAAATCCACCGACTTCTTGCGGTCTTCGTTGATGGTCATGGACGACAGCGCCATGTCGATTTTCTTCACCTTGAGGGAAGGAATCAGGCCATCGAACTCACCTTCGACCCACACGCACTTGACCTTCATCTGCGCACACAGCGCATTGCCGATGTCGTAGTCGAAGCCGACGATCTTGCCTTCCTCGGTCTTGGACGCAAACGGTGGGTAAGCCGCCTCGATGCCGATGCGCAGGGTTTTCTCGGCGGCGACCAAGGGGCCGGATGCAAGCAGGCTCAAGGCCAGGACGGTGATGAGGGAGCGTTTCTTCATGATCGGGTTCTCGCAAGTTGTTGTTGGTTTGGCAAGAGTGTGAAAGAGATGAATCGCATGCTTTTGTACTTATAATTCCATCTTGGACTTTTATGTCTTAACCGTCAATCTCACTGCTGCCTGGCGCAACACCCATGACTTTTTTGCACAACGCACCGGTGTTTTTGAGCGTTCTGCTCTGATTTATGCGTGCCTATACTCGGTCCAGCCTCTCGGTCCAGCCGGGGGTCAGTCCCCACAACAATAATTAAGGACAGCCACCATGACCCAGCCCTTCCTGGCCGCTCGGGATTTTCTGCTCGCTCACCGCACCGACTACGCCACCGCTGTCCGGGATTTCCGTTGGCCGCAACTGGACGAATTCAACTGGGCTTTGGACTATTTCGACACAATGGCCGAGGGCAACGCGGCAGATGCACTGTGGATCGTCGAAGAAGACGGCAGTGAGCAGCGCTACAGCTTCCAGCAACTGGCCACGCGCTCCAACCAGGTGGCCAACCACTTGCGCGCCCTCGGCGTGCGTCGCGGTGACCGGGTGCTGTTGATGCTCGGCAACGATGTGGCGCTGTGGGACACCATGCTCGCCGCGTTCAAGCTCGGCGCCGTGGTCATCCCCGCCACCGCCCTGCTGAACCCCGACGACCTGCGCGACCGCATCGAGCGCGGGCAGGTGCGTCACCTGGTGGTCGGCGAAGCCCACGTGCATAAATTCGCCGGGCTGGCAGACGGTTGCAGTCGCGTCTGCGTGGGCTCGGCGCCGCAAGGTTGGGTCGCCCACAGCGCCGCCTTTGAACACCCCGAGCAGTTCAAGGCCGAAGGCCGCACCCTGGCCACCGACCCGATGCTGCTCTATTTCACCTCCGGCACCACGTCCAAGCCGAAGATGGTGCTGCACAGCCACCAGAGTTACCCGGTGGGCCACCTGTCGACCATGTACTGGATCGGCCTGCAACCGGGCGACCTGCACCTGAATATCTCGTCACCCGGTTGGGCCAAGCATGCGTGGAGTTGCCTGTTCGCACCGTGGAATGCCGGTTCCTGCATTTTTATCCATAACGTCGCACGGTTCAGCGCGCCAGCCTTGCTCAGCGCCCTGGAACGTTACGGCGTGACCAGCCTGTGTGCGCCGCCCACTGTGTGGCGCATGCTGATCCAAGAGGATCTTGCCAGCTACAAATCGCGCTTGAGCCTGCGTGAGCTGGTAGGCGCGGGTGAACCACTGAATCCGGAAATCATCGAGCAGATCCAGCACGCCTGGGGCCTGCCGTTGCGCGACGGCTTTGGCCAATCGGAAACCACTGCGCTGGTGGGCAACACTCCAGGACAAGTGCTCAAGCCCGGTTCCATGGGCCGTCCGCTGCCAGGCTACCAGGTGGCTTTGCTAGACCCGGATGGCAATCCCGGCGACGAAGGCGAAGTCGCCCTGCCCCTGGACGTACGTCCCCTCGGCCTGATGCTGTGCTACGAGGACAGCCCGGAGAAAACCGCCGAGGTCATGCGTGACGGCTACTACCGCACCGGCGACACCGCGCAGGTCGACGCCGACGGCTACATCACCTTCGTCGGTCGCGCCGACGATGTGTTCAAGGCGTCCGACTATCGCATCAGCCCGTTCGAGCTGGAAAGCGCCTTGATCGAACACCCGGCGGTCATGGAAGTGGCCGTGGTGCCGAGCCCCGACCCGTTGCGCCTGGCGGTGCCCAAGGCGTTCCTGATCCTGGCCCACGACGAACCGGGCAGCCATGAACTGGCCCGCCAGATCCTCGCCTTCGCCCGCGAAAACCTCGCCCCCTATAAGCGGGTGCGACGCATCGAGTTTGTCAGCGAACTGCCCAAGACCATCTCCGGCAAGATCCGCCGCGTGGAGCTGCGGCAGATGGAGGTGGTGCGGCGCCAGAGCGATACGCGGGGTGAACAGGAGTACTTCGAAGAAGACTTTGTTGTGAATACGCCCACGGTTTGAATGACTGTTACGGTAAAAATGTGGGAGGGGGCTTGCCCCCGATGATGGCTTGTCAGCCACAAATGTGCTGACTGATACACCGCCATCGGGGGCAAGCCCCCTCCCACATTGTAAGTGCCTCTGAGTTATCGGGTCAGAAGTCCACTGTCGCCGACAGCTGCAAGGTGCGCGGGTAACCCGGCGAAAACGCGCCATACGACGCCACGCCCGACCAGTACTCACGGTCAAACACGTTCTGCACCGTAGCCCGGAAGGTAGTGGGCCGGCCTTCGATCCTGGTCGCATACCGCGCACCCGCATCGATGCGCGTCCACGCGTCCAGTTCCTGGGTGTTGGCCTGGTTGACGTATTGGCTGTCGGTGTAGATCGCCCCGCCCGTGAGGGTAAAGCCTTCCAGCCACGGCGTGTCCCACTCGGCCCAGAGGTTGGCCTGGATATCCGGCACGCCCACGGGTTTGTTGCCCCGGTTGGCGGCAGTGGCGGACTTGGTCAGTTCGCCATCGAGGAACGTCACGCCGCCCATCAAGCGGGTGCCGGGCGCCACTTCGCCGAACATGCTCAGTTCGACGCCGCGGTTACGCTGTTCGGCCTGCACCGAATACACGCCGTTGGCGCCCAGTTCGCCGCTGGGCTTCTCGATCTGGAACAGTGCAATGGTGGTCATGAAGGTGCCGTGTTCGTATTTCACACCCACTTCGTGCTGCTTGGATTCATACGGGGCGAAGGTCTCGCCGGCATTGGTCGCCGTGCCCGGTGCCGCATCGCCTTTACTCAAGCCCTCCACATAGTTGTAGTAGAGCGACACATCCTCCCAAGGCTTGATAACCACCCCCAGCAGCGGCGTATTGGCGCTGGCGTCATAGCGCGAGCTGACCCCGCCGTTGCTGTTGTAGTTGCGCGATTCGATCGATTGGTGGCGCATGCCGAGGGTCAATTGCAGGCGATCATCCAGAAAGCCCAAGGTGTCACTGAGCGCCACGCCGGACAATTCGGTCTCGGAAATACGCAGTACCTTCGGGGTGTTGATGGATTGCTTGGGCGTGTCCACCGGGTGGTAGATGTTGGAACGGATCTCCTTGCCGTTGGTGATGCCCCGCGACAGTTCATCCTGGTAACGGGTCGCCATCAGCGTGGTGATGTGGGTCACCGGGCCGGTGGCGAACAGCCCGCGCAGGCCCACGTCGGCGGTCGAGCGGTCGACGTTGAATTTGTAGTAGCCGGGAATATTGCTGGTGTCGCCGGCGTCGTTGAGGATGCGTGGCACCTGGTCGGACATGCGTTTCACATCCGACCTGCCGCCACCGGCGTGGGCGAACACGCTCAGGTTGTCGTTGAGGTCGTATTCACCGCCGAGCAGCAGTGACTGTTCCTTGGTATCGGACCAACCCCATTTCTGCGGCAGGCTGGTGCGACCATTGGGCGCCGACGGCACCTCGACGCCCGGCGCAATCGTGAACGGCCGCGAGGCGCCCTCCCAGCTTTCCTTCTGGCTGATGTAATCGAGGTTCAGACGCAGCCGCTCGCCACGGTAATCCAGGGCAATCGCGCCGATGCCGACATCGCGGTTCTGATTGTCCACGACGGTGTCGCCGCCCTGCAGGCTGCCGTTGAAGCGCACGCCAAACTGGTTTTCATCACCGAAGCGGCGGCTGATGTCCAGGTGGCCGCCCACCTGCGTGTCCGACGCATAGCTGCCGGTGAAGCGGGTCAGGTCCTGGTCCAGCGGGCGCTTGGGCACGATATTGATCACCCCGCCCACGCCGCTGTTGGGTGAAATCCCGTACATCAGCGCGCCCGGCCCCTTGAGCACTTCGACCCTTTCGGCGTACTCGGTGAACGCCCGGTAGTTGGGTGCCACGCCGTACACACCGTCGTAGGCCAGCTCTCCCAGGTTGCCCTCGCCAATCGCAAACCCTCGGATGAAAAACGAGTCGACGATGCCACCGGCCTGCCCGGTGGAGCGCACCGAGGGGTCGCGTTCCAAGGCATCAGCCACGGTCACGGTCTGCAGGTCGGCCAGGGTCTTGGCGGTGTAGCTGGTGACGCTGAACGGTGTGTCCATCACGTCCTTGTTGCCCATCATGCCCAGGCGCGCACCACGGGCGACCTGACCACCGGCGAGCACCTCCGGCAGGTCGGTGGGGCCGCTGTAGCGGGCGTTGACGTTCGTCGCATCAAGCGTCAGGCTCTGCGCGCTGTCGTCGCTCGCGTCTACCGTGGCGGCCCAGGTGGGGGTGCTGGCGGCGGCCAGGATCAGGGCGGAACGAACAGCAAGGGTTAACCGGCTGGCAACGGGCATGACATCAGGGTCCTTTCATCGTGAGAAAATGAGAATTACTCCTGATGCCAGCCGACGCGGGAAAAAGTATCAGCGTCCCGCGCGTTTTTTTCATACCGAGGCCGTTTCATGCCACCGACCCGTGTCCTGATTTACCTGCTGTTCACGATCCAACTCGTGTCGATGGGCGCCATGGAAATGAGTGGGCCGTTCTGGCCTATTCATCTACGCGGACTGACCGACTCCGACACGCTGTTCAGCTTCGCCAGCATCGTGGTGTACGTGGGGCCGATGCTCGGCATCCTGCTGACCAGCGCGTTCTGGGGGCGCATCGGTGACCGTTACGGCCACAAGTGGATGATGATCCGCGCACTGGTCGGGCTGACGTTGACCCAACTGGGCCTGGCGCTGTTCAGCGACCTGTGGGCGATCCTGGTCCTGCGGTTCCTGCAGGGCGCCTGCGCCGGTTACATCGCCCCGGCCCAGGCCTATGGGGTGAGCATCGAGGCGCCGTCACGGCGGGCGCGGCTGTTTGCGCTGCTGCAGATTTCCACCAACGTCGGCTCGTTGCTCGGGGCGGTGGTGGGCGGCCTGATCCTCGACCATGCCACGTTTTTCTGGATCAACCTCAGCGCCGCCGCACTCTGCGCGGTGTGTACGCTGGTGGCGGCGGTGACCCTGCCGGATGTTGCGCCGGTCAAGAAAACCGCATCCACTGCCAAGGGCGGTGTGTGGCAAGGGCCTGCGCTGCTGCCGCTGCTGAGTGTGATGGGCCTTCTGCTGCTGGCGCGGATGCTGCCGCAGACTTCGTTCTCGCTGTATGTGAGCACCACGTTCAACCTCAGCAATGCGCTGGTGGGCCTGTGCTACGGCTTGCTGGCGCTGGGGTTCATCCTGTCGGCCACCGCGTGGTCGCGGCATTTCGAGGGGCGCACACAAGCCGACACACTGCGGCGCATCGGCTACGTGGTGGTCGGCTGCATCGCCCTCACCGGGCTGGCCGGGATCACCCACAACCCTGGGGTGTTTGTCGGCAGCTACTTCGTGTGGGGCGTGCTGTTGGGCGCGACCACGCCGGTGCTGATGGCGCTGATTTCGAAAAGCGCTGACAGCGCCCGTCAAGGCCATGTGCTGGGCATCGCCCAGGGCACCGCGCAGTTCGCATCGATTGCCGGTATCGCCCTCGGCGGATTGCTCAGCCAAGTGTATGGCCTGGCGTATACCTACCTGTTCGTATGTCTCGCGTATGCGGTGACGTTGCTTGCGATTCTCGCATTGCGCTACCGCAGGGTTGTCCCTTAGCATTGGGAATACTTCTCAATTGCACGGATCCGCGCCATGAGCGAAATCCTCACCGCCGACAAGCACCAGCACCTGCGC
Organism: Pseudomonas azotoformans; assembly: GCF_900103345.1. Classification (NCBI taxonomy): domain Bacteria; kingdom Pseudomonadati; phylum Pseudomonadota; class Gammaproteobacteria; order Pseudomonadales; family Pseudomonadaceae; genus Pseudomonas; species Pseudomonas azotoformans. The sequence continues at coordinate 449,398 of NZ_LT629702.1, read as the reverse complement.
GCGATCGAGGCCCTGTACAGCGGCCATCACAGCTGGCTGTACGCCACGCTCAAGCGCAAGCTCGGCAACGCCATGGATGCGGCCGACCTGGCCCAGGACACTTTCACGCGTATCCTCGCCTCCCAGGTCACGGTGATCGACCAGCCAAGGGCTTACCTGAGCTGCGTGGCCAGGGGCATCCTGGTCAACTGGTATCAGCGCAAGGCGCTGGAGCGCGCTTACCTGGAGGCGCTCGCCAGCGTGCCAACCCAGGAAGTGCCTTCGCCGGAAGCGCATTTCGTGGTGCTGGAAACCCTGCACGAGATCGACGCGATGCTCGATGCCCTGCCCCCGCTGGTCAAGCGGGCGTTCCTGTTGTCACAGCTGAACGGCCTCAAGTACCAAGACATTGCCGAGCAACTGGGTGTGTCCTTGATCACCGTCAAACGCTACATGAAACAGGCGTTTGTGCAGTGCCTGATGCTGGTGGAATAAGTGCTCAGCCTGCGCAAACAACCACCACTCGCCCCCGAAATCCTCGAAGAAGCCGCCGAATGGCTGATGCGCCTGAGCGAAAACGACCTCAGCGACCACGAGCGCGCCGAATGGGAGCGCTGGAAAACCAGCAGCCCCGAACGTGATCGCGCCTGGGCCCGTGCGCAATTGCTGCAAAGCAAGCTGGGTGGCCTGCCGCCGTCCCTGGCGATGTCAGCCCTCGACCGCCCGAGCCACCCGGAACGCCGCGCCGCCCTGGGCAAGCTGGCCCTGCTGCTGGCGGTGATGCCGGTGGGCTGGGGCAGTTGGAAACTGGCGCAGACCCAGCAGTGGACCGCCGACTACCGCACTCGCGTCGGCGAGCGCCGCGAACTGACCCTGGCCGATGGCTCGCGCATCACCCTCAACACCGACTCCGCCATCGACGTGCGCTACGACAGCCAGCAACGCCTGGTGCACCTGCGCGAAGGTGAAATCCTGGTGCAGACCGCGCAGGATCCGTCCCGCCCGTTCCTGGTCAGTACGCGCCAGGGTCGCATGCAAGCCTTGGGCACGCGCTTTACCGTACGCGAACTGAGCGGGCGCACCCACCTGGCCGTGCTCGAAGGCGCCGTCAAAGTGATGCTGGCCGAGAACCCACAGAGCACGCCGCTGATCGTCAACGCCGGGCAACGCACGGACTTTTCCGCACAGACCTTTGGCACGCTCAGCGCAACCGACCGCAATGTCGGCGCCTGGGCCCAGGGCATGCTGATGGCCGACAAAATGCGCCTGGCGGATTTCATCGCCGAGCTGACCCGCTATCGCCGTGGTTTCGTGCGCTATGACCCAGCGATTGCCGACCTGCGCATTTCCGGCGCCTTCCCCATCAGCGATCCGCAGCGCACCCTGAACATGCTGGTGCAAACCTACCCGGTGCTCGTCAGCGGCCACCTGAACGGTTACTGGGTCACCCTGTCCCCCGCCTGAGTGGGCGGAAAAAATAAAGCGCCGGGCGGCTGATACTTTTTTCGATCTCGACTGGCAAACACAGCAATACCCTTTTTCCTTTCGTCCACAGGGCCCCCCTTCATGCTTGTGATTCGCAGCGCGCTGCTCAGCCTGACCCTGGTCGGTGCCGCCATGGCCGCGCAGTTGGATGCGGTCGCGGTCCGTGCCTACCAGATCGCGCCGGGGCCGCTCGGCGCAACGCTGTCGAGCTTTGCCGTGGATGCGGGCATTGCCCTGTCGTTCGTCCCGGCCCTCACCGAAGGCCTGTCCAGCCCTGGCCTGTCGGGTACTTACTCGACCCAGGAGGCGGTCACGCGCCTGCTGGCCGGCAGCGGCCTGGAGATGGTGTTGCGCAGCGACGGCACCTACACCCTGGTGCAACGCCGAATCACCCTGTCGGACACCACGGTCAGTGGCGTCGAACAGCGCGCCGACAGCCTGCCGCCGGTGTATTCGGGCGGCCAGGTGGCCGTCGGCGGGCGCCTGGGCATGCTGGGCAACAAGGACGTGATGGATGCGCCGTTCAGCGTCAGCACCTACACCGCCTCGTTGATCAAGGACCAGCAAGCCACCACCGTCGGTGACCTGTTGGAACGCGATTCCTCGGTGCGCTCCACCGGGCAGACCGGCGGCATCGTCGACTCGTTTTTCATCCGTGGGTTTCCGGTGGGCGAAGGCAACCTCGGCGAATTGGCCTTCGACGGCGTGTATGGCGTGGCGTCCAACTACCGGGTGTTCACCGAATACGCCGAACGCATCGAAGTGGTCAAAGGCCCCGGTGCCCTGCTCTACGGCATGTCCCCCAACAGTGCGGTGGGCGGCGTGATCAACGTGGTGCCCAAGCGCTCGCTGGACGAGGACCTGACCCGCTACACCGCCAGTTATACCCAGGCTGCACACCTCGGCAATCGCATCGATATCAGCCGGCGCTTTGGTGAAGAGCGCCGCTTCGGCATGCGCTTCAACGGCGGCGTGCAGCAGGGCGACACGGTGATCGACAAGCAATCGCGTGAAGTCGACATCGGTGCGCTGTCCCTGGACTATCAGGGCGAGCGCCTGCGCACCAGCCTGGACCTGATTTCCCAGGAAGAAACCTTCGACGCCGCCTCCCGACCGTTCCTGATCGCCTCAGGGGTAAAGATTCCCGACGCCGCCAATGGCCGCACCAGCGTGAGCCAGGACTGGGGCTGGTCGCGCACACGGGATCAATCCGCCCTGCTCGGCGGTGACTATGACCTTACCGACAACCTCAGCCTGTTCGCCCATGCCGGTGGCGGTAAATCGGCGGTGGCGCGCCTGTCGGACCAGACGCCGACCATTGTCAACGCGGCCGGCGACACCTCGTCGATCCCCGGTTACTACCGCTTCGAAGTGCAGCGCTATACGGTCGACACCGGTGCGCGCCTGCGCTTCGACACCGGCCCGGTCAGGCACAGCAGCACCGTGCAGGTCACCCGTTACCGCGATGAACTGTCACGCGGGATTATCTCCGGCGCACCGGTGCTGTCGAATATCTACCACCCGGTCGAGCGCCCCAAGCCGTCGATCGCCAAGCCCGACGCGCCAAAAGTCTCCGCCACCGAATTGTCCGGCGTGGCGATTGCCGACACCCTGTCGATACTGGATGAGCGCGTGCAGGTCACCGCAGGCCTGCGCAAGCAGACTATCCAGTCCCACAACTACAACACTGCCGGTGCGGTGACCACGGCCTACGACGCGGACAAGACCACGCCGCTGTTCGGCGCAGTGCTCAAGCCCTGGGCGCATGTGGCGTTCTATTACAACTACCTCGAAGGCCTGAGCAAGGGCGACGTGGCGCCGTCCAACGCCTCGAATGCCGGGGAGATCTTTGCGCCTTACGTTTCCAGGCAGCATGAAGTCGGGGTCAAGCTCGACTACGGCACGTTCATGTCCACCCTTGCGCTGTTCCAGATACAGAAACCCAGCGGCGAGCTGGCTGCCGGCCGCTTCTCGGTGCAAGGCGAGCAGCGCAATCGCGGCGTGGAAGTGAGTGTGTTTGGCGAAGTCGCCCCAGGCACACGACTGCTAGGTGGTGTGACCCTGCTGGATGCGCAGCTGACCAGAACCAGCGTCGCCGCCAACCAGGGCAATACCCCAGTGGGCGTGCCCAAGGTACAAGCCAACCTCTGGGCCGAATGGGACACGCCGTGGGTCGAGGGGCTGACGTTGACCAGCGGCGCAATCTACACCGCCAGTCAGTACGTCAACCAGGCCAACACCCAACAGCTCGACGCCTGGACCCGCTTCGATGTCGGCGCGCGCTACAGCACGCGCATCGCCGAGCGGCCGACCACCTTCCGCGCCACGGTGCAGAACCTGTTCGACCGTGAATACTGGTCCGGCGTGGCCTCCTACGGCGCGTTTTCCCAAGGCTCGCCACGCACCCTCCTCCTGTCGGCCACGGTCGACTTCTGATACCTGCAAGGGCTTACATGATGCTTTCGATTGTTCGTTGCGGCCACCGCCTGGCGGCACTGGTGTTGACCGGGTTACTCGCGCTGCCTGCGTTGGCGGCGCCCACCACCGTCACCGATCTGCTCGGGCGCCAGGTCAAGGTCAACCTGCCGGTGCAGCGGGTGATCCTCGGCGAAGGCCGTCAGTTGTACCTGGTAGCCGCGCTGGATACGCAGAATCCCATCGAGCGCATCGTCGGCTGGCGCAAGGACCTGATCCAGTCCGACCCGGACACCTACACCGCGTACCTGCGCATATTCCCAGGCATTGCCAACATCCCCACCTTCGGCGGGTTTGAAGACGGCACCTTCGACATCGAACAAGCGATTTCCCAGCGCCCGGACGTGATCATCCTCAATATCGAGGCGCAACACGCTACCGAAGACGCGCGCTACATAGAGAAACTCGACGCCCTGGGCATTCCGGTGGTGTACGTGGATTTTCGCAACCAACCCATGGCCAATACCGAACCGACCATGCGTTTGTTCGGCCAGTTGTTCGGCAAAGAGGACCGGGCCGAGGCATTCATCGCGTTTCGCAACCAGCAAATCCGCCGGGTGACCGATGTGATCGCGGCCCGGCAGCCCAGGCGCCCGGCGGTGTTTGTCGAACGTATCGGCGGCTACACCGACGACTGCTGCCTGAGCTTCGGCAACGAGAACTTCGGGCTTTTCGTCGAGATGGCTGGTGGTGACAACATCGCCAAAACCATCATCCCCAGCACCTTCGGCCAGTTGAACCCCGAGCAGGTGATCGTGGCCAACCCGGACCAGGTGGTGGTCACCAGTGCCAACTGGGAGGCGTTCGCGCCGGGCGGTCATTGGGTCGGCGTCGGCCCCGGTGCCGACATGGCCCAGGCCCGGCACAAACTCGCGTGGTACACCCAGCGCCCGGCCTACGCCGGGATCAAGGCCCAGCAAAACCAGGCCTTCCATGCCATCTGGCATCAGTTCTACAACAGCCCCTATCAGTTCGTGGCGATCCAGCAATTGGCCAAGTGGTTCCACCCGTCGCTGTTTGCCGACCTCGACCCCGAAGCGACGCTGCGTGAGCTGCACGAACGGTTCTTGCCCGTGCCCTACGCACCCGGCTACTTCGTGAGCCTCAAGCCATGAGCGCTTACCGCCAATTGGTGCTGCGCAAGCGCCTGATCCTTTGCGGGCTGGCCCTGCTGTTGCTGTGCAGTGTGCTGCTCGACCTGGCCCTGGGCCCGGCGCGCTACAGCCTCAGTGAAGTGCTCGGCGCGCTGCTGTCGCCGGACAGCGCGGCGCCGCAGGTGCGCGTGGTGATGTGGGATATCCGCCTGCCCGTCGCGCTGATGGCCGTGGCGGTGGGCGCCGCGCTGTCCCTGGCCGGCGCGCAGATGCAGACCATCCTCAACAACCCGCTGGCCAGTCCCTTCACCCTCGGGCTTTCCGCCGCCGCCAGCTTTGGCGCGGCCATGGGCCTGGCGTTCGGCGTGGCGCTGTTTCCGCTGGCGGCGCAGTACATGGTGCCGGTCAACGCGTTCATCATGGCAATGCTCTGCGCGCTGCTGATCCACTTCCTCAGCCTGCGCCGTGGCGTCACTGCCGAGACCATCGTGCTGCTGGGCATTGCCCTGGTGTTCACCTTCAACGCGCTGTTGGCGCTGGTGCAGTTTTTCGCCACCGAGCAAGCTGTGGCGGCCGTGGTGTTCTGGACCATGGGCAGCCTGACCAAGGCCACCTGGCCCAAGCTAGGCGTGATCTGCCTGGTGATCCTGATCACGCTGCCGATCTTCGCCAAGCGCGCCTGGGCCCTGACCGCCCTGCGCCTGGGCGACGACAAGGCCGCCAGCTTCGGTATCAATGTGCGCAGCCTGCGCTTCCAGACGTTGATCATGGTCAGCCTGCTCGCCTCGTTCCCGGTGGCGTTTGTCGGCACCATCGGCTTTATCGGTTTGGTGGGCCCGCACATCGCCCGCATGTTGATCGGCGAAGACCAGCGCTTCTTCCTCCCCGCCTCGTTGCTCACTGGCGCGCTGATCCTGTCGGCCAGTTCGGTGGTCAGCAAAACCCTGATTCCGGGCGCGATTTTCCCGATCGGCGTGGTCACCTCGCTGATCGGCGTCCCGTTCTTTATCTCCCTGATCCTGAGCGGGAAGAAACACCCATGGTAAGCATTCAGTTGCAGGACCTCGGCGCCAGCTACGGCCAACGCAGCATCATCAGCGGCGTGACCACGGCGCGCTTTGTCGGTGGCCAGGTGGTGGCGGTGGTCGGCCCCAACGCGGCGGGCAAGTCCACCTTGTTCAAGCGCATGGCCGGGCTGATCGACGGGCCGGGCCAGGTGATCCTCCAAGGTTCGACAAAGGGCACCCAAGCCATCAGCTACATGCCCCAGGGCCTGAATGCGAGTGCGCGGTTGACCGTGTACGAATCGGTGTTGCTGGCACGCAAGCAGCTGTCCCCCGCCTGGGCCGTGCTGGATGACGAACTGGCGCTGGTCGATGAAATGCTGGCCGCGCTGGGCATCACCGAATTGTCCTTTCGCAACCTCGGCGAACTCAGTGGCGGCCAACAACAACTGGTGTCCATCGCCCAGACCCTGGTGCGCGAACCCGAGGTGCTGCTGATGGACGAACCCACCAGTGCCCTCGATATGCATCGGCAGGTGCAGGTGCTGAACTTCATGCAGGCCCTGGCACGCAAGCGCCAGGTGATCGTGTTTATCGCCCTGCATGACCTGAACCAGGCGCTGCGTTTTGCCGACCAGGTGCTGGTGATCGCCGACGGCACCGCCCAGGGCAGCGGGCCGAGCCATGAGGTGATCAATGAGGCGATGCTGCGCGAGGTGTACAAGGTCGAGGCGCGGATCGAGCGGTGCAGTCGGGGGCAGCCGCATATTTTGATCGACGATATTGTGTGTGCCCGAACGAAGGCATGAATCGGTGGCAAGCCCAAATGCCAGTCCGTTAAGGGCGAACACTGTACCTGTGGCGAGGGAGCTTGCTCCCGTTGGGTCGCGAAGCGGCCCTAAAATGGGACTGCTGCGACGGTTCGACAAGCCCGCTCACTACAAATGGCTGCGTAGGCGAGGGTCATACCACTGGAACACGAACCATCTGCCAAGCGGCAAAGTCGCCAATTGCCCAAGCACCTCGACCCCTGATGCAAAACCGCCGTATAGCCTTGGCTACAGCGCTTTCACCCGATCCTGTTGAATACTTGCCCGATCCTCCGATTTGTCGACCATTGGGTATCTCCCCCCTTGCACTCTGGTCTAGAGTTCGACAATAAGCGGCCACTGCGTTCACACCTAAAACAGGCCGCACCTACCGATGATCAGCAGGTGAGCCATGGAATTACGAATCAACCAAAAGGCCTATCAGGTCGATGCCGACGCGGACACCCCATTGCTGTGGGTAATCCGCGATGACCTGGGCCTGACCGGCACCAAGTACGGCTGCGGCCTGGCCCAGTGCGGCGCCTGTTCGGTGCTGGTGGACGGCAATGTGGTGCGCTCCTGCGTCACGCCGGTGGCCGGGGTGGTCGGGCGGGAAATCACCACCATCGAAGCGATTGAAGACGATGAGGTGGGCAAGCGTGTGGTCGCGACCTGGGTCGAGCAACAGGTGGCGCAATGCGGCTACTGCCAGTCCGGGCAGGTAATGGCGGCCACGGCGCTGCTCAAGCACACCCCCGCACCGAGCAAGGCGCAGATCGACGCGGCCATGATCAACTTGTGCCGCTGCGGCACGTACAACGCCATCCATGCGGCCGTCGACGCCCTGGCCAAGCAGGAGGGCGCGTAATGAATATCCTCAACGAACTGCTCGATGCACCGGTCAACCTGTCACGCCGCCGCTTTCTGGCGAGTACCGCCGTGGGGGCGCTGGTCATCGGTTTCGGCCTGCCACTGGGCTCGGGCCGGGTACAAGCCGCCACTGCCGCTGAACGCGGCACCCAGGTGCCGGCCTTTCTGGAGATTCGCCCGGACGGCACGGTGCGTCTGCTCAGCCCGTTCATGGAAGGCGGGCAAGGCACCCACACCGCCATGGCGCAGATTGTCGGCGAAGAACTGGACGCCGACCCCGCCACTTTCATCGTCGAGGCCGCGCCGCCCGGCGAAGACTATGTGGTGATGGAAAACGGTATGCGCATCACCGGCGGCAGCATGTCGGTGCGCATGAGCTACCCGACCATGCGCCGCCTCGGCGCCCTCGCCCGCGCCATGTTGCTGCAGGCCGGCGCCAAACAATTGGGCGTGCCGGTGGGCGAACTGACCACCCAGCCTGGCCGTGTGGTACACGCGGCATCCGGCCGCTCGTTGGGGTATGGCGAACTGGCCAGTAGCGCCCTCGACATGCCAGTGCCCGATCCCGCCAGCATCACCCTGCGCGATCCGAGCCAGTTCCGCTGGATCGGCAAACCGGTCAAGCGCCTCGACGCCTACGACAAATCCACTGGCAAGGCGCTCTACAGCATTGACCTGAAAGTCGACAACATGCTCCACGCCGCGGTCCAGCATGCGCCACGCCTGGGCATGACCGTGGGCAGCCTGCGCAACCAGGCGCAGGTCGAAGGCATGAAGGGCGTGCATTCGGTGCACGTGCTGCCGGGTGCGGTGGCGGTGGTGGCTGAACGCTGGTGGCACGCCAAGCGTGCGGTGGAAGCGGTCCAGGTCGACTGGCAGGAAGCGGCCGCCGACTCGACACTGCGCGTGATGCCGGCGGACTTCTCCAGCGACAAGCACTTCGAATTCCTCGCTGCCCAGCAAGGGCCGGCCCGTGATGACGAAAACGAAGGCGACGTGGCCGCCGCGCTCAAAGGCGCCAAGACCCAGGTCGAAGCGACGTATCACAACCAGTACCTCAACCACGGCCAGTTGGAGCCGCCCTCCGCCCTGGCCCGCTTCAACCCGGACGGCACCCTGGATATCTGGCTGCCCAACCAGGCGCCGGACATGTTTCGCGCCGACATTGCCAAGCGCACCGGCCTGGACCCTGCGCAAATCAACCTGCACTCGCCGTTGCTCGGCGGCTTTTTCGGCCGGCATTTCCTGTATGAGTCGGCCAACCCCTACCCGCAGGCCATCGCGCTCGCCAAGGCGGTGGGCCGTCCGATCAAGCTGATCTGGAGCCGTGAGGAAGAGTTCCTGCGCGACGTATTGCGCCCAGTGGCGGTGGTCAAGTTCCGCGCCGCGCTGGATGACAAAGGCCTGCCGGTGGCCATCGAAGCGGTAAGCGCCACCGAAGGCCCGACTGAAGCCCTCACCGGCAAACAGGGTGACAAGATCGACCCTACGGCGCTGGAAGGATTGTCGGGCAAGTCCTACGCCATCCCCAACAAACGCATCGCGCAGATCTACGTCAAAGGCGCGCCCATGCTCGGCTACTGGCGTTCGGTGGGCAATTCGCTGAATGACTTTTTCTATGAATCGTTCCTCGACGAACTGGCGGACAAGGGCAAACAGGATCCCTATGAACTGCGCCTGCACCTGCTGCGCGACAACCCACGGCTGACCACCCTGCTGAAAGCCGCGGTTGAACTGTCTGGCGGCTGGAAGCGTGGCCCCTTCACAGCTGAAGACGGCAGCCGGCGCGCACGCGGCGTGGCCATGGCGTCGCCGTTCGGTTCGCACACGGCGGCGATCGCCGAGGTGTCCATGGAGAATGGCAAGGTCAGGGTGCACGACATCTGGCAGGCCATTGACCCGGGCAGCATCGTCAACCCGGCGATTGTCGAGGCGCAGGTAAATGGCGCGGTGGCGCTGGGCATGTCCCAGACCTTGCTGGAAGAAGCGGTGTACGTGGACGGCAAGCCACGGGCGCGCAACTACGACCTGTATCCGATCCTGGCACCGGCGCAGATGGCACGGGTGCATGTGCGGATCGTCGAGAGTGGCGAAAAGATGGGCGGTATCGGCGAGCCACCGTTGCCCGCCGTGGCACCAGCCGTGGCGAATGCGGTGGCGCAATTGACCGGCCAGCGTGTACGCAGCCTGCCCTTGAGCCGACACACCTTCAGCTGACTTTCAGGAAATGCCCATGAACAACCGTCGATTCGCAAGAACCGCAGGCTGGCTGGCGCTGCCCTGCCTGGTCGCGGCAGGCCTGCTGGCCTGGTACGTCACCCGTGAGCCCGCCACACCGTTTGCACAAGCACCGGCCACCGCCACCTTCGAGCCGGCCCTGGTCAGCCGTGGCGAATATGTCGCGCGCGTCAGCGACTGCGTGGCCTGCCACAGCCTGCCGGGCAAGGCGCCGTTTGCCGGTGGCCTGGAAATGGCCACGCCGTTGGGGGCGATCCATGCCACCAACATCACCCCGGACAAAACCACCGGGATCGGCACCTACAGCCTGGCCGACTTTGACCGCGCGGTACGCCATGGCGTCGCGCCGGGTGGTCGACGGTTGTACCCGGCGATGCCCTACCCGTCCTATGTCAAGCTCAGCGACGACGACATGAAAGCGCTGTACGCGTTCTTTATGCAGGGCGTACAACCGGCCAACCAGCCGAATATCCCCAGTGATATTCCGTGGCCGCTCAACCTGCGCTGGCCCATCGCCCTGTGGAACGGCGTGTTCGCACCGACCGCCCCGTACGCAGCCAAACCCAACCAGGACGAGCTGTGGAACCGTGGCGCTTATATCGTCCAAGGCCCCGGCCACTGCGGCAGTTGCCACACGCCACGCGGGCTGGCCTTCAACGAGAAGGCACTGGACGAGTCAGGTGCGCCGTTCCTTGCCGGCGCCCTGCTCGACGGCTGGTATGCACCGAGCCTGCGCCAGGACCCCAACACCGGACTGGGCCGCTGGGACGAGGCGCAGATCGTGCAGTTCCTCAAGACCGGGCGCAATGCCCATGCGGTGGTCTACGGTTCGATGACCGAAGCCTTCAACAACTCCACGCAGTTCATGCAGGACGACGACCTGGCCGCCATCGCCCGCTACCTCAAGTCACTGCCCGGCGACCCGCAGCGCGACGGCACTCCCTGGCAGTATCAGGCGGTCGCCGCCAACCCGGACACCCCCGGCGCCCACACCTACGCGACCCGCTGCGCTTCTTGCCACGGCCTTGACGGCAAGGGCCAGCCCGAATGGATGCCACCCCTGGCCGGCGCCACCTCGGCCCTGGCCAAGGAAAGCGCCTCGGCGATCAACATCACCCTCAACGGCTCGCAACGTGTGGTGACGGCTGGCGTGCCGGACGCCTATCGCATGCCGGCGTTCCGCGAGCAACTGACCGACCCGCAAATCGCCGAGGTGCTCAGCTATGTACGCGGCACCTGGGGTAACAACGGCGGCGCGGTGGATGTGAAGGCGGTGGGCAAGCTGCGCGGGCACACCGACCCGGCGAGCAGCAGCCCGATTATCTTGCACATGCGCTGAGTTCAACGCTTCAGGTTTTTCACACTGGCAAACGTTGCCTCGCCCCGCGCCTGCTCCAATACATTCATTGGCGCGGGCGCAGGCAATGTATGCAACGTCGGCTTGAGCACGATGGACCGCTCGCTGTCCGTGACGGAACGCTCGTCACTGGGCGGCACGCCGAAGTACTCGCGATAGCACTTGGAGAAATGCGGCGTGGACACAAAGCCGCAGAGCACGGCCAATTCGACGATTGAAATCGGTGTCTGCTTGAGCAACTGCCGCGCGCGGATCAGCCGCAAGCGCAGGTAGTAGCGCGAGGGCGAACAGTGCAGGTACTTCTGGAACATGCGCTCGAGCTGGCGACGCGACAGCGCGACATACGCCGCCAGTTCATCCAGGTTGATCGGTTCTTCCAGGTTGGCTTCCATCAATGCCACGACCTCCTGCAGCTTGGGCTGCTGGGTGCCGAGCATGTGCTTGAGGGGCACACGCTGGTGGTCCTGCTCGTTGCGGATGCGCTCGTAGACAAACATGTCCGAGATCGCCGCCGACAGTTCATGCCCGTGATCACGGCCGATCAGGTGCAGCATCATGTCCAGCGGTGCCGTGCCGCCTGAACTGGTGAGCCGGTCACGGTCGAGGCTGAACAGGCTGGAACTGACAGTCACCCGTGGAAACGCCTCCTGCATCGCCGCCAACCACTCCCAATGCACGCTGCATTCATACCCGTCGAGCAAGCCGGCCCGCGCCAACACAACGCTACCGGTGCAAATGCCCCCCAGTCGCTTGGCGTAACGCGCCTGGCCGCGCAGCCACTTGACCAGTTCGCCGGTCACGGTGCCCTGGATGCCGATGCCGCCACACACCATCACAATATCGGCGGGCGGCACACTGAGGATCGAACCGTCAGGCGTGATCGGCACACCGTCACTGGCCCACACCGGGTTGCCGTCCGGGCTAGCCGTGTGCCACTTGTAAAGCTCCTGGCCCGACAACTGGTTGGCCATGCGCAACGGCTCGACCGCCGCCGCCAGCGACATCAGGGTGAACTGGTCCAGCAGCAGGAAAACGATACTGCTGACCGGGCGGCCACTCATGATTGCGAAACTGCGGCCACTGGTTTTTGCGTGGGTTCCGGGTGCCGGGCGGTGAGCAAGCCGATCAAGGAAATCATCAGGGCCAAAACGAGGGTCGAAGACACTTCGAAACGGTGTTCGGGGGTCACCAGCATCACCGTCAAGGCCGCGCAAATGAACGCGATGACCAGCCAGGTCAGCCACGGAAACAGCCACATCTGGAAGCTCAGCGTGACCTTGCGCTGGCGCAGGATCTTGCGCATGCGCAACTGCGAAACCGCGATCACCAGGTACACCAGCAAGGCGATGGCCCCCGAGCTGGCCAGCAGGAACTGGAACAGCCCGGCCGGCATGAAGTAGCTGAGCAGGGTCACGCCCGCGCCGAGAATGGTGCTGGCGATCACCGCCGCCCTCGGCACACTCGCCGCCGAGGTCTTTTTCATCAGCGCCGGCGCATCTCCCCGCTTGCCGAGGGAAAACAGCATGCGCGAGGCGATGTAGATGGAAGAGTTCATGCAACTGGCCACGGCGATCAGCACCACCACGTCCACCAGCAGCTTGGCGTGGGGAATATTCATCAGTTCAAGTGCCCGCTGATAAGAGCCGACCGAGGCCAGCAATGGGTCATCCCACGGCACCACGGAGATCACCACGAAGATCGACAACAGGTAGAACACCCCGATGCGCCACATCACCGAGCGCGTGGCCCGGGCGATGTTCTGCGCCGGGTTGCTGGACTCGGCCGCCGCGATGGTGACCGCTTCAGTGCCGATAAAACTGAACATGATGGTGATAAAGGCGCCGACCACCGCCGACAGCCCGTTGGGCGCAAACCCGCCATGGTCCTGCATCAACTGGCCGAGCCCACTGGCCTCACGTTCCGGCACCCAGCCCATCAGCACCGCAAAACCCACGCCGATAAAAGCGATGATCGCGATCACCTTGGCCATGGCAAACCAGAACTCGAATTCGCCGTACTTGGACACGCTGAACAGGTTGGTGACCACCAACAAAAAGATCGACAACAAGGCAAACAGCCAAGCGTCGATCTGCGGGAACCACTGGTTGAGGATATACCCGGCGGCCAGGGCTTCGATGGGAATCACCAGCACCCAGAACCACCAGTACAGCCAGCCGATGGTAAAGCCGGCCCAGCGGCCGATGGCCTGGTCGGCGTAGGTCGAGAATGAACCGGTGTCCGGGTTGGCTACCGCCATCTCCCCCAGCATGCGCATGACCAGCACCACCAGCAGGCCGGAAAACAGATAGGCCAGCAGCACCGCCGGCCCCGCCGCCGCAATCGCATGCCCAGACCCGACAAACAACCCCGCGCCGATAATCCCCGCAATGGAAAGCATGGTGACATGGCGCGGCTTGAAGCCTTGCGCCAACTGGCCGTTCGAGTCGTTGGAATGGAGGCTATTCATTGTTTTTGTTGTTCTCGGTGATCGGCGTGAGGACTGACTGGAGGGTCAGGCGATCATCATTTTTGAATGATGAGTCACCTTACGCGGGCTGACCGGCGCGAAAATAGCCTGGAAACGGCGGGGGTTGGTCTGATATCGACATAAGACCTTATCTGGCTATGGAATCGGAATCTGACTACTTAACGCATCACCGGTTACGCACGGACATACGCGGGCACCCTCCTCAAAATCGATCCCTCACTGATAGGTAGGGATGTGCGTACCCAAATCGGGACCCGCAGACGCTGAACCAATGCCCTGACTGTCGCTTTGTCCAATTGCTTTTATATGCATATAAAATATGCATAATGAGAACTTTCAGGATTCAATACGACAAAGCAAAAAGCATCACTAATCAGCAAAAGCACAAGGGAGTGAGCCTTGCCGATGCAGAACCGGTGTTTTACGACGAGACCGCTCTAACCATACAAGACAATGATCACGACGAAGAGCGTTGGATAATCATGGGTACGGACGCAAAGGGACGCGTATTGGTAGTGGCCTACACCTACCGCGATCCAAATTTTGTACGGATTATCAGTGCCAGGCGCGCATCCAAAAATGAACGGCGCCAGTACTTGGAGGCTTGAACCATGAAAGACGAATACGACTTCAGCTCCGGCAAGCGCGGTGCAGTCGCCAGCAACAAAGGCAAAACCCGAATCACTATCATGCTGGATGATGCGGTGATTGCAGCCGCCCGCGAGCGAGCGGAAAATGCAGGTACCGGTTATCAAACCGTGATCAACAACCTACTGCGCCAAGTGTTGGTTTCCCAAGACGCGCATAACCTCGGATCCGCACTGACGAGAAAAGCCAAAACCCTGCAAGTCATCAAGGAGGGAATCAGCCTTTGCGAAGTCGAAGCGCTGGAACAGCAGCTGATCGCGCTCGCCGGAGAGTTGAATCGAGTATTAGTCACACCAAAACCGACCAAACCAAAGGCTAAACCCACTCCGCTGAGGTAATCACTTGCCTACACGCTCGATAAACATCCGCCAGGCCACGCCCGACGACGTGCACGCCCTGATCGAACTGGATGCTTACGCCACGGCCCATACCCACCGCCGTGTATTCATCCATGATGCGGTGGTTCGCCAACACTGCCTCGTCGCCGTCAATAGCGCTGGCCGGTGTGTGGGATACCTGGTGCTGACCCATGATTTTTTCGATCATGGCTTCGTGGCGCTGGTGGTTGTGTCGCCAGTTTATCAGCACCAAGGTGTTGCGCTGCGGTTGCTGACGGCGGCACAAGCAGCGTGCAAGACGCCCAAGCTGTTTACTTCAACCAATGCGTCGAACACCGCCGCCCAGGCGCTGTTTGCAAAGGCCGGGTTCGTGCCGAGCGGGCGCATCGAAAACCTTGACGATCACGACCCTGAGCGGGTGTATGTGAAATTCATCCAACCTCTGTGAGTGCTGGCCTCATCGGCTCCACGCCGCCTCCATCAAACCTCCCGCAAACATCCACCCCCCTCGCGCACACTGGCGCCTCCTGAAACCGCAAAAACGCTTCAGAGGTGCCCATGTTCCGAACCCTTGCGGCGAGTGTCCTGCTGATGTCCGCGCCCCTGGCGATAGCCACCCCGCTCACGGACGAACAGCGCTCGGCCATCGACCGCTATGTCAACGCAGAGATAACCCGGCAGCAGTTACCAGGCCTGGCCCTCGGTATCTATCGAAACGGCCAGGCCGTGCTCGTCAAGGGCTATGGCCTGGCGAATGTGGAACTCGACGTGCCCATGAGCGCCGACAGCGTGTTGCAATCCGGCTCGGTGGGTAAATCCTTTACCGCAACCGCCGTCATGATGCTGGTGGAGCAAGGCAAGGTCGGCCTGGACGACAGCATCCGCACGTACTTCCCCGAGGCGCCGACAAGTTGGGCGCCGATCACGGTTGCCCATCTGTTGTCCCACACGTCCGGCTTGTCGGCCTACGACACGCCAGCGTTGCAAAAGCCCGGTGGCCCGCTGGATATACGCCGCGACTTCACCGAAGCGCAGCTGGCAAAGGCGATCACCAAGCTGCCGCTGGACTTCAAGGCCGGGCAGCACTGGGCCTACGAAAACACCAATTTCGTGCTGCTCGGCATCCTGATCCAGCGTGTCAGCGGGATGCCTTATGGCGAGTTTCTCCAGCAGCGTATCTTCACACCGCTGGGCATGCGCTCGACACGGGTCATCTCGGACCTCGCGATTGTGCCCAACCGGGCGTCGGGTTACGAAAGGGTCGACGGTGAGCTGAGGAACCAGGAATGGGTGTCGCCGACCTTCAATGCCACGGCTGACGGCACGCTCTATTTTACCGTCCGCGACCTGGAGCGCTGGGACCGCGCCCTCTACGATGAAACCCTGCTCACACACGCCTCGCTGCAACGCATGTGGACGCCCTACCCCTACGCCGGCAAACAGCGGGCGCAAGGCTACGGGTTCGGCTGGGAAATCCGCACGGTCAACGGCCACCCCGTGGTCGAGCACGGCGGCTCCTGGCAAGGTTTTACCTCGTCCATCGCGCGCTACCTCGATGACCGGTTGACGGTGGTGGTGCTGACCAACCTGGATGCCGAACACAGTTACCCGGAGGTTATCGGGCGTGGCGTGGCCGGTTTGATCGAACCCGGATTGAAGTGATCAGGGCCAACAAAAAATGCCGCTCTCCATCATTCCTCCACAAAACCTCCCCTGAATGCGCACGTTCGTTGCGCACAATGGCTTTCATCAGAGTGCCCGGTCGACCGGGTTCACACGGAGAACGGCATGATTCCAGCCCTGTACGTCGCAAAAACCGGCTTGTCGGCCCAGGACACGCAGCTGACGACGATTTCCAACAACCTGGCGAACGTCTCGACCACCGGGTTCAAACGTGATCGCGCCGAGTTCCAGGACTTGCTCTACCAGATCAAGCGCCAGCCGGGCGCGCAGTCGACACAGAACAGTGCGCTGCCGTCGGGGTTGCAACTGGGCACTGGCGTGCAGATCGTCGGCACCCAGAAAAACTTCAGCGCCGGCAGCCTGCAGACCACCGGCCAACCGCTGGACCTGGCGGTGAACGGGCGCGGTTTTTTCCAAGTGCTGCAGCCGGACGGCACCACCGGCTATACCCGCGACGGCACCTTTCACCTGAATGCCAATGGCCAGGTGGTCACGGCCAGCGGCTTTGCGCTGGAACCGGCTGTCGTGGTGCCGGACAACGCCAAGACCTTCACCGTGGGCCAGGATGGCACGGTGTCGATCACCGTGGCCGGCAACCCCGCTGCGCAAGTGATCGGCAACCTGCAGACCGCCGATTTCATCAACCCTGCGGGCTTGCAGGCAATCGGCAATAACCTGTTCCTGGAGACCGCCTCCAGCGGCGCGCCACAGGTCGGTACGCCGGGGCTCAATGGCTTCGGCACCACCCTGCAACGGTCCCTGGAGACCTCGAACGTGAGCACCGTTGAAGAGATGGTCAACATGATCACCACGCAACGGGCCTATGAGATGAATTCCAAAGTGATTTCCACCGCCAACCAGATGTTGGGCGCCCTCACCCAGAAGCTATGATCAACACTTGCAAGCGTGGCCAGGGAGCGGCAAACACGACAAAGCTTATTCACCGAGCAGACTATGAACGATTTTCCCGTTGCATCGGCGCCCCGTCCGAACAGCGTCCGAGACGCCCAGGCGCTGATCCTGATCGCCGAAGACGAGCCCGAGATCGCCGACATCCTGATCGCCTATCTCAAGCGCAGTGGCTTTCGTACCGCCCACGCCCTCGATGGCCGGCGCGCCCTCGAACTGCACCAGACCCTCAAGCCGGACCTGATGCTGCTGGACGTGCTGATGCCGCATGTGGATGGCTGGAAGGTCCTGGCCGAAGTGCGCCATCGCGGCAATACGCCGGTGATCATGCTGACTGCCCAGGACCAGGACATGGACAAGCTGATGGGGCTGCGCATCGGTGCCGACGACTATATCGTCAAGCCGTTCAACCCGGCCGAGGTGGTGGCACGTACCCAGGCCGTGCTGCGACGCTCCATCGACTACAAATATGCCGCCGGTGCCAATGTATTGCGGGTGGATGGGTTTGAAATCGATATCGAAAGCCATCAGGTCACGCTGAATATCGAGGGCAAGGTGCTGCCGCTGCTGCTGACCGTCACCGAATTCAAATTGCTCGCCCAGTTGGCTAGGGCCCCCAAACGCGTGTTCAGCCGCGCGGAATTGCTGGCGCTGTGCTCACCGGAAAGCGACAGCCTGGAACGCACGGTCGACAGCCATATCAGCAAGTTGCGCCGCAAGATCGAAGACCTGGGGCTGCAAGGCGTGCCGGAAAGCATTCGCGGCGTGGGCTACCGGTTCGGGAGTGGCCTGTGAAAAAACTCAATGGCTTGAGTCGCCAAATCATTGCCGCCATGTCGGCGGTGGTGCTCTGCGTGATCGCCCTGGCCGTGATCGGCTCCTACGTGTTTTATGCGCTGTTATGGACCTACTGGCCGCTCTCGGACGAGCAGGCCGATGCCTGGCTGCCGGCCAATGTCGAGTGGGCGTGGATGGCCTTGACCACCTGCGTCAGCCTGGCGGTGGGTGCCTTCGTGGCCACGCGGCTGTCGCGGCGGATCCTGATGCCGCTCAACTCGGTGGCCGAGAACCTGCGCAAACTGGCGGATGGCGACCTCGACGTGCAAGCCGTCGCCGGTGACCAGTCCATCGGTGAGGCGGCGATCCTGGTGGATGACTTCAACAGCATGGCCCAGCGCTTGAAGCGCATGGCCCAGGAACAGGCATTCTGGAATGCGGCGATTGCCCATGAACTGCGCACGCCGCTGACCATCCTGCGCGGCCGCCTGCAAGGCTTGGCCGAGGGCGTATTCGAACCGGACACGGCGCAGTTCTACAGCCTGCTCGGTCAGGTCGAAGGGTTGGCGCGGATGATCGAGGACCTGCGGGTGGTGGGCCTGGGCGACAGCGGCTACCTCGAACTCAATGTCCAAGAAGCCGACCTGGCCGCCGGCATTGAAGAGGATGTGCGGCTGTTCGAACCGAGCCTGGTCGCCGCCGGTTTTACCCTGCAACTGGACCTGCAACGCCGCACCCTGCGCTGCGACCCCGCGCGGATACGCCAGGCCTTGCTGGCCCTGCTCGACAACGTGCGTCGACACGCGACACCCGGCAACGTCAACGTACACCTGAGCACCCGCGACGGCATGCACTACCTGAGGGTGCGCGACGATGGCCCCGGCATCGATGAGGACCTGGCCACGCACCTGTTCGATGCCTTCCAGCGCGGCGAAAACTCGCGTTCCCGCGCCCAGGGTGGCAGCGGCCTGGGCCTGGCGGTGGTGCGCGCGATTGCCCTCGCCCACGGCGGTGCGGTGACGTGCCGGAAAATGGAAAACGGCGGAACGCTGTTTGAACTCAGTTGGAATCTTTGAGTAACCCAGGCCCACCATGCGCATCTTTTCCATGATGTTCAAAACCACCCGGTGCTATCGATGCTTTGTCCTATTGGACGCCAAGGGTACGTGCGTTGCGTTCAAAAACTGCTTGGCACAGCCTGAAAACGGGCACTGGATAGAAGTTGAAAGCGTCAACTTGTCGTGGCTGGGCAATCCCTTTCCCAGCTACGCCCGGATAGCTCAGCGAGCATGAGAAATGAATTCGTCCTTATCACTCCTTGAAGAGTCGTTGAAACTGCACACTGCCCGGCTGAAAAGGCTGCAGCGGTTCTGGGTGCCGCTGCAACAGCGCGCGCCCAAGTGGGTATTGGCGCTGTGGATCATCGGCGTAGCCTTTTCGCTGGCAACCCAATGCTGGTGCCACTGGTTCTTCACCGCGCCGCTGATCTGCACGTTGATCATCGCGGAAATCGTGATCGACGAGGCGCAGATGACCCTGCTGTTGCGCACCGATGCCGTGCGCGATTTGTTGAGAGCAGCCCATGGCAGTTCATACGCCTGACGCTGGGGTGAGCGGGCTTGCTGTGGTTTGCGGGCTTGTTGTGGTTTGTGGGCTTGTTGTGGCGAGCGGGCTTGCCCCGCGTTGGGCTGCGAAGCAGCCCCATCCAGGCGCCCCCTATTACTTCAGACACACCGAGGTGTAGGGTTTTGGGGCGGCTTCGCCACCCAACGCGGGGCAAGCCCGCTCACCACAACAAGCCCGCTCACCACAACAAGCCCACTCACCACAATGAGCCCGCTCACCACAGCAAGCCCGCTCGCCACAATGAGCCCGCTCACTACAACTTGAACATCCCCTCGAACCGCGCCCTGTTCGCCGCGTAATACGCTGCCACCGCCTTGTCCGCCGTGCTCTCCCTTGCCTGCATCATCAGCGCTTCCAGGTCCGCCTGGGGGATGGAGAAATGCGCAAAGAAGTACGCCACCTCCGGATGCTCCTGGCTGAAGCCTTTGCGGGCCATGGCGTGGATCTGCTCGGCGCCGCCGAAAATCCGCTTCGGGTCGTCCAGGTAGCGCAGCGACCATTTGGAGAACATCCAGTGCGGGCTCCAGGCGTTGACCAGTGACCACTTGTCGCGCTTGAGGTTGCGGTCCAGTTCGTTGAGCATGCCGCTCTCCGATGAGCCCACCAGTTTGTACCCCACCAACTGGTAGTCCTCGATCGCCTTGACGGTGAGCTTGTACTGGCCGTTGCCGACTTCGGAGGTGAAGATCTTGCCGTCGAATTTCTCGCGGATACCCGGCGTGTTCAGGTCTTCCACACTGGCCACTTCAGCCACCGGCACCGACGTAGGCACGGCCATGCCGATCCGCCCTTCATACAGCACGCCGAGGTCTTCGAGGCGGTCCTTGTATTTGTCGTAGAACGCCTTGTGGGTGCTGGGCAGCCAGACCATCGGGATCAGGTCAATGTTGCCGTTGGCCAGGGCCTGGAACTGGATGCCGATGTCGGCCATCACCAACTTGACCGGTTGCTTGAGGTGCTCCTGCAAGGCCGTACTGGCGAGCTTGACGGTGATTTCAGTGTCGGACCAGTTCACCCAACCGATGCGCACCGGTGGTTTTTCCTGCGCATGGGACAGTGCAGCGCTGGCCCCCAGCACAAGGCCAAGCAGGTAGGCACAGGCTTTTTTCCGATAGTGCACATGAGCATTCATCAGGCGTCCTCCTCTAGGGGTGAAGGCGATCTTAGCGATGACCTTCGGAGGCTGCAATAAAAATGTACATACGTGTCGACCATAATTGACACACCTGTACATTTACCTTAATTTCAAATCGCCAAGCCTGATGATGCCCACGACGGAGCACACCCTGATGTCCAGCGATCCCCTGCTGCAGCCCTACAAGATCAAGCACCTGACCCTGCGCAACCGGATCATGACCACGGCCCACGAACCGGCCTACCCGGTGGACGGCATGCCGCAGGCGCTGTACCGCGCCTACCACGTCGAACGCGCCAAGGCCGGTGTGGCCTTGACCATGACCGCAGGCTCCGCCGCGGTGTCGCGGGACAGCCCGCCGGTGTTCAACAACGTGCTGGCGTACAAGGATGAAGTGGTCGGCTGGCTGAAGGATCTGACGGACGAGTGCCACGAACACGGCGCGGCGGTGATGATCCAGCTGACACACCTGGGCCGCCGCACACGCTGGGACAAGGCCGACTGGCTGCCAGTGGTGTCGCCTTCGCACCGGCGCGAGGCCTCGCACCGCTCCTTCCCGAAGAAGCTGGAAGACTGGGACATCGAGCGAATCATCAAAGACTACGTCGACGCGGCCGAGCGCATGCAGGC
Source organism: Pseudomonas azotoformans (assembly GCF_900103345.1). Taxonomy (NCBI): domain Bacteria; kingdom Pseudomonadati; phylum Pseudomonadota; class Gammaproteobacteria; order Pseudomonadales; family Pseudomonadaceae; genus Pseudomonas; species Pseudomonas azotoformans. Next base: position 427,853 of record NZ_LT629702.1, on the reverse strand, counting down.
CGCCGGGTTGGATGGCCTGGAGCTGCAAGCCTACGGGCATTTGATGGACCAGTTCTGGTCGCCGCTCACCAACGATCTGGATGGCCTGTACGGCGGCTCGCTGGAAAACCGCATGCGCTTTACCTTTGACATCCTGCGCGGCATTCGCCAGCGGGTCGGCGAAGACTTCCTGCTGGGCGTGCGCTACACCGGCGACGAGGCGCTGCCGGGCGGGTTCGGCGCCAGCGAAGGGTTGCAGGTGTCGCACATGCTCAAGGACAGCGGCCTGGTGGACTTCCTCAATGTGGTGCGCGGGCATATCGATACCGACGCGGGCCTCACCGATGTGATCCCGATCCAGGGCATGCGCAACTCGCCGCACCTGGATTTTGCCGGCGAGATTCGCGCGTCTACTGGGTTCCCCACCTTCCATGCGGCGAAAATCCCCGATGTTGCCACGGCGCGCTACGCCATCGCGTCGGGCAAGGTGGACATGGTCGGCATGACCCGCGCCCATATGACCGACCCGCATATCGTGCGCAAGATCATCGAGCGGCGGGAAGAAGACATTCGGCCCTGCGTCGGCGCCAATTACTGCCTGGACCGCATCTACCAGGGCGGTGCCGCCTATTGCATCCACAACCCCGCCACCGGTCGCGAAACCAGCATGCCCCATGCCATTCCCAAGGCGGCGGTGCGGCGCAAAGTGCTGATTGTCGGCACGGGACCTGCCGGGCTGGAAGCGGCGCGGGTCGCCGGCGAGCGCGGGCATGACGTCACGGTGCTGGAAGCGGCGGACCGGCCTGGCGGGCAGATCCGCCTGACCGCCCTGAGCGAGCGGCGCCGCGAGATGATCGGCATCATCGACTGGCGCATGAGCCAGTGCGAACGCCTGGGGGTCAAGTTCCACTTCAACACCTGGGCCGAGGCGGAGACGGTGCTGGGCTTTGAGCCGGACGTGGTGATCGTGGCCACTGGCGGCCTGCCCCACACCGAGGTGCTGGCCCAGGGCAATGAGCTGGTGGTGTCGACCTGGGACATCATTTCCGGCGACGTCAAGCCGGGGCGCCATGTGCTGATCTTCGACGACGCCGGCGACCACGCGGCGCTGCAAGCGGCCGAGGTGATTGCGCAGAGCGGTGCCAGCGTGGAAATCGTCACGCCGGACCGCTCGTTCGCGCCGGAAGTCATGGCCATGAACCTGGTGCCCTACATGCGCAGCCTGCAGGACCTGGACGTAACCTTTACCGTGACCTATCGGGTCGAGATGGTGGAGCAACGCGACGGTCGGCTGCTGGTCACTTTCGGCAGTGACTACGGCGCGGTGCACAAGCAGCGGGTGGTGGACCAGGTGGTGGTCAACCACGGCACCCTGCCGCTGGATGACCTGTACTTCGACCTGCGTGGGCATTCCAGCAACGGCGGCGCGGTCGAGCAGCACGACTTGATCGCCGGCAACGCACAGCACCTGGTGACCAACCCCGAGGGTCGCTTCCAACTGTTCCGCATCGGCGATGCGGTGGCCGCACGCAACACCCATGCGGCGATCTACGATGCGTTGCGGTTGGTCAAGGACCTCTAAAGCGGCTCAAACTCCCCCGGTGCGGTCTCGGCGTAGCCAAACGCCCCGAAGAAGCGGTCCAGTTCGCGCCGCTTCAAGGCCTTGCCGGTGAACACACTGACGTACTGGGGAATACGCCGGAAGCGCACCACTACGTCCTCGCTGGTGTTCATCGAGATGTAGCCGATCTGCGTCAGGTAGATGGTCCGCGCGCGCACATCGGCGGCCTCGTCATCGTAGCCAAAGCGCCGGAACATGCCGGTCAGGGCGCTGATGCGGGTGTCATCGGCCAGGGCGATTTCCGCACTGACTTCTGCCGACTGCATGGCCCAACTGCGCACGGCAAATTCGAACTGCGAGTCGAACAGCTCAGGGTTCAGCCAGCATTCAAAGACGTTGAGAATCGCTTCGGAAATGCTTTCAGCGTAACGCTCGCACTGGTGCACCAGGTTGCCGGTGTTCTTGTCGCGCCAACGGGCCAGCAACGCGGCGAGCAGTTGCTCGCGGTCCTCGAAGAACCAATAGAAACTGGTACGCGACAAGCCCAACTGCTTGGCCAGCGGCATCACGCGCACGGCGTCGATGCCAGACTCTTTCAACGCGACGTAGGCGGCGTCCAGCCACACATCGACCGAGCCTCGCCAGCCCGTGTCCTGGTTCTTGCCTCGCGGTTTTGCCGATTGCGCCATCCGGGGGTCACCTTTGCCTGGGAATTGCCGGCCACTCTACACGCCAAGCACACCTGGTGCACAGCGAGTGTACAGCGGCGTACATTTACCAGCCTGCGCCCTACCCCAACTCACGCTTGAGTTGCTCGCGATCCAACGCCCCATCCCAGCGCGCAATGAACAGCGTGGCAACGCCGTTGCCGATCACGTTGATCAGCGCGCCACCCTCGGAGATAAACCGGTACACGCCCAACACCAGCACCAGGCCCGCCGCCGGGATCACATCGATGGAGCCAAGTGTGGCGGCCAGGGTGATAAACGCACCACCCGTCACGCTCGCCGCACCTTTGGATGTCAGCAGCAGAATCAACAGCAGGGTCACCTGGTGGTACAGCGACACGTCAATGTCCAGCGCCTGGGCAATGAAGATCGCCAGCACCGTCATGTTGATGCAGCTGCCATCCAGGTTGAAGCAGTAACCGGACGGCACCACCAGGCCGACGGTGGATTTCTCGCAGCCGAGCTTTTCCAGCTTGCCCATCAGGCGCGGCAAGGCCGATTCGGAGGACGACGTACCCAGCACCAGCACCAGTTCTTCACGGATGTACTTGAGGAACTTCCACAGGCTGAAACCGGCCAGCCGCGCCACCAGGTTGAGCACCACGAACACGAATACCAGCCCGGTAACGTAGTAGCACAGCAGCAGGTTCACGTAGGCGCCCAGGGACTGCACGCCGTACTTGCCCACGGTGAACGCCATGCCGCCGAACGCGCCCAGCGGCGCCAGGTACATGACGATCTTGAGCATGCGAAAGAACGCCTTGGCCACCAGGTCGATGGTGTTGAGCAGCGGTTTGCCGGTGTCGCCCAGCAGTTGCAGGCCAAACGCGAACAGCACCGAGATAAACAACACCTGGAGGATGTCGCCGTCGGTAAACGCACCGAAAACGGTGCTGGGCACGATGTGCGTGAGGAAACCGACCACGCTCTGGTCGTGGGCCGCCTTGGTGTAGCCGGCGATGGCCGAGGCGTCGAGGCTGGTCGGGTCAATGTGCATGCCCGCGCCCGGCTTGAACAGGTTGACGCCGATCAGGCCGACCACCAGGGCGATGGTGGTCAGTACTTCAAAGTAGACCAGCGACTTGAAGCCGATGCGGCCGATGCGCTTGAGGTCCTGCATGCCGGCGATACCGCTGACCACCGTGCAGAAGATGATCGGCGCGATCAGCATCTTGATCAGCTTGATGAAGGTGTCGCCCAAGGGCTTCATCTGTTCGCCCAGGCCCGGGCTGAAGTGACCGAGGATCACCCCCAGCACAATGGCCGCGAGCACTTGCACATACAGGTGCTGGTACAGCGGTGTGCGCCGTGCCGGCGCTTGATCCACGGAGTCGACGGACGAGCTGATTATTTTTGTCATGGCTCTGCCTATAGGTTTCAGGAAGGAAGTCGCTGGGGCGTTCAGGTCACCACGTTGGTCGGTCGGTGCGCCGCGAATGCCTCAATGTTGGCGGCCAGCACGGCCTTGAGGCGCGCAACGCTGCTTTGGCTGGCCCAGGCGACGTGGGGCGTGACCAGCAGATTGGGATGCTCACAATGCAGCAACGGGTGGTCGGCCTGCGGCGGCTCCACGTGCAGCACGTCCAGCGCCGCGCCGCCCAATCGACCACTGGCGAGCCCATCGAGCACGGCGTTTTCGTCCACCAGCGCACCGCGAGCGGTGTTGATCAGCAAGGCGCCGGGCTTCATCCGGGCGATCTCGGCGGCGCCGATCAGGTAGCGCGTGTGGGCCGTGAGCGGGCAATGCAAGGTCAGCGCATCGGCCCTGGCCAACACCTCCTCAAAAGAGGTGTAGCCCGCCCTCACCTGCGGCGCGCCACGGTGTTCGGCGAACAGCACGGTGATGTCGAGGGCCTTGGCCAGGCGCGCCACGCGGCTGCCGATATCACCACGCCCGACAATGCCCAGGGTCGAGCCTTGCAGGTCCTGGATCGGCGCGCCGTGCACGCAAAAATGCGACGACTGCGGCCAGCGGCTGGCCGATGCTGCACGGTACGCCAGCAGGTGGCGGCGCAGCGCAAACAAGGCGCCAATCACCGATTCGGCCACACTGACCGCGCTGTACGCTGGCACGTTGCACACCGTCACGCCCTGATCGCGGCAGGCGGCGATGTCCACGCAGTCGTAGCCGGTGGCCGCCACGCAGATCAGTTGCAAGCGCGGCAATTGCGCCAGTGTGGCGCGGTCGATGCGGACCTTGTTGGTGATCGCCACGTCGGCGTCGGCCAGGGCTTCAAGCACTTGGTCGGGGCGGGTTGTTTCGCGCGCGGTCCAGGCGCTGGCCTGGGCTGGGCGCGGCAACGCTGACGGCAGGCTCGCGCCGTCGAGAAATACGATATTCATGCAGGCACCTGCTCGGAGATTTCGATGAGGTTCAGGTCCGGGTCACGCACATACACCGAGCGGATCGGCCCGGTCACGCCAGTACGCAGCACCGGGCCTTCGATGATCGGCCAGGCCTGGGTGTTCAAATGACTGACCACCGCGTCCAGCGAGACACTGGCGATAAAGCACAGGTCCAGCGCACCCGGCACCGGCAGGTGGGCCTTGGGCTCGAACTCATGCCCACGCTCGTGCACATTGATTTTCTGGTTGCCGAAACGGAAAGCGATGCGGCCATTGCCAAAGGTCTCCAGGCGCAGGCCCATGACGCGGGTGTAGAAGTCTGTGCAGGCGGCAAGGTCAATTGTGGTGAGGACCAGGTGGTCGAGATGATCAATCATGGTGGGCTACCTGTTGGCTGAGGCTGTGCACGTGTGCAGGAATGGGATGCAGGTCCAGGCGCTTGCCGGCCTTGAGGATCTGGCTGGGGGTGGCATGGCCGATCAGCCCCGGCAACCGGGCGGACGCCGCCAGTACGCGGTCCAGGTGCAGGCCGGTGTCATAGCCCATCAGGTCGAGCATGTGCACCAGGTCCTCCATGCAGACGTTGCCGCTCGCGCCGGGGGCATAAGGGCAGCCGCCGAGGCCGCCAAGCGACGCGTCGAAGCGCTCGATCCCGGCCTGCAACGCCCCCAGGGTATTGGCCAGCGCCATACCCCGGGTGTTATGGAAATGCAGGGTCAGTTGCAGCTCGGGAAAGCGTTCGCGCACCTGCCGTGACAAAGTCTCCACCTGCGTCGGATAGGCCATCCCGGTGGTGTCGCACAGCGTAACGCCGCGCACACCCAGCTCGGCGAACCGCCCGACCCAGGCCAGCACCTCGTCGACCGGCACATCCCCCTGCATCGGGCAGCCGAACACCGTGGACAGCGACACATTGACCGCCACCGGCCCACGCCCGATCACCCCCACCACTTCCCTGAGCTGGGCGAACGACTGTTCGCGGGTCATGCGCAGGTTGGAACGGTTATGCGGCTCGCTCACCGACATCACCAGGTTGGCCTCGTCGATGCCACAGCCCAGTGCCCGTTCGGCACCCCGCACGTTGGGCACCAGCACCGTGTATTCCACGCCGCTTTGGCGCTGGATCCCGGCCATCACCGCCTCGGCGTCACGCAACGCGGGGATGGCCTTGGGCGAGGTGAACGAGGTCACTTCGATCTTGGCGTAGCCGCACTGGCTCAGCGCATCGATCAGGGCGATTTTCTGCTCGGTGTCGATAAAGCTCTTTTCGTTCTGGAAGCCGTCACGGGTGGCGACTTCCTGCAGGTACAGGCGTTTCATTGAAGGGCTCCTTGGTTCAGATCAGGCCGCGAGCGCGCCAGGCGGCGCGGGTCGGTGCGTCAATACCGATGCCGTCGAGCACCGCATCGGTGTGCTGCCCCAGGCTCGGCGCGCGCGACTGCACGCGGCCGGGTGTGGCGGTCAGCTTGGGGACAATGCCGGGCAAGGTGACGGCGGTGCCGTCGTCCAGCTGGCTGGCGAGCAGCATGTCGCGCGCCTGGTAATGGGGGTCGGCGGCAATGTCGGCGGCGTCGTAGATCTTGCCGGAGGGAATGTTGGCGTCCTTCAGCGCGGCGAGCACTGCATCGAGGTTACGCTCAGCCGTCCAGGTGGAAATCGCTGCGTCGATGCGGGCCACATGGCGTACGCGGCCATCGTTCTGCGCCAGTTCCGGGTCGTCGGCCAGGTCCAGGCGTTCGATTTTCTCCATCAGGCGCCGATAGATGCTGTCGCCATTGCCGGCGATCAATGCGTACTTTCCATCCTTGCAACGGTAGGCATTGGTCGGCGCGATCCCGGGCAGGCTGCTGCCGGCCGGTTCACGCACGGTGCCGAACACCGAATACTCGGGAATCAGGCTTTCCATCAGGTTGAACACCGACTCGTACAAGGCCACATCCACCTGCTGGCCGGCGCCGTGCTGCTGCTCGCGGTGGCGCAGGGCAAGCAGCACACCAATCACCCCGTGCAAGGCGGACAGCGAGTCGCCGATCGACACCCCGACGCGCACCGGCGTGCGCCCCGGCTCGCCGGAGAGATGGCGCAAACCGCCCATGGCCTCGCCGATCACCCCAAAGCCCGGCAGGTCGCGATACGGCCCGGTCTGGCCGTAGCCGGATACGCGCAGCATGATCAGGCCGGGGTTGATCGCCGACAGTTCATCCCAACCCAGGCCCCATTTTTCAAGGGTGCCAGGGCGGAAGTTCTCGATCAGGATGTCGGCGTCCTTGACCAGCCGCTTGACCACTTCACGGGCTTCGTCCTGGCGCAGGTCGAGGGTGACCGATTGCTTGTTGCGCGACTGGGCGGCCCACCACACCGACGTGCCGTCGTGCAGCAAGCGCCATTTGCGCAGAGGGTCGCCGGTGACCGGCGGTTCGATCTTGATCACTTCGGCGCCGAACTCGGCGAGGATCTTGGCGGCGAAGGGTCCGGCAATCAGTTGGCCCATTTCGACCACCTTGATGCCTTCCAGGGGTAGGCTCATGACGTTGTCCGTTGTTGTTGGAGGCGATGACTGGATAATCGCGCCAAAGACAGGTCGTGAGAATTTCAAAGATTTCCACTACTCTTTCCAGATTGGAAACCCAGGGCGTAAATATGATCAACCTGCTGCAACTGGACCTGGTGTCGCTGCGCCTGCTGGTGCTGGCCGCCAACACGCAAAACCTCACCCAGGCAGCCAACAGCGCGCACATGACCGTTTCCGCCGCGAGCAAGCGCCTGGCCGAACTCGAACGGGTGACCCATTGCACCCTGTTCAACCGCGTCCCCCGCGGCTTGCAACTCACGCCGGCCGGTCGAGGCCTGGCGGAGCATGCGCGCACAATGCTCGATGTCGCCCAGCAAATGGCCCATGACGCCGACGATTACGCCAAGGGTGTACGTGGGCATGTGCGACTGTTTGCCAACACCTCGGCGGTGATCCAGTTCCTGCCGGCAGACTTGGCGGCCTTTCTGGCGGCCAACCCCCACGTGCGTATCGAACTGGAAGAAGCCCTGAGCGACCGCACGATCCACGCCGTGGAAAACGGCGAGGCCGAGATCGGCATTTTTGCCGACAACGTGCCCGCACCCGGCTTGCACATGCGCCCCTATCGACGCGACCGGCTGGTGGTGCTGGTGCCGCAGACGCATGCGCTGGCGCAGTGCTCAAGCGTGTCCCTGGCCGACACCCTGGACTTTGACTACGTCGCCTTGAACCAGGGCAGCTCGCTGCTGCGGCGCATCAACGATGCCGCCGCCGGCACCGGCAAGCGCTTGAAGGTGCGTATCCAGGTCAGCAGCTTTGATGGGATCTGCCGGATGATCGAGGCGGGATTGGGGATTGGTATCCTGCCGTTGGGGTCGGTGCATCCCGAACTGTTGCAAGCGAAACTGCGGGCGATACCGCTGGAGGGGGAATGGGCGGCGCGGACCTTGTATGTCGGCGTGGCGGATCCAACGCGACTGTCACCGGAAGCGGCGAATCTGTTCGGCTATTTGAGCAGCCTTGAAGATTGACGCACATCAAAACCCACCATGAACAATGCACGCTCGAGACTGAGGAGCGTTGTACCCTGCCCCTGTACCGTGAGTATCCGGATCACCTCACACAGGATGCGGCTTGTGGTTCGCACAAGCTCGGCCCACACCTCGGATTGATGTGGCTGCCCTGCACGGCTTTTTTTGTAAAGATCGTCAAATTTGAAGTTCCCTCGCGAAGGGTCACGTGTTTCGACTGTGTTATTGGCCGTTTTCTGCCTGGGGCCCCAGCGAAAAGCAAGATCCGGCGGGACCATACATTCCTCGGTTGCATCCAGCCATTTTCGCACTAACAATCCCAGCGCAGCCCCCACCCGGCCATCGTAGATGATGATGCCCTCAGGAGCCGCAGCAGCGTAGATCTTGGTCATCGCGGAGTTCATCAGCAGGTTCGTGCCATCGAAAACCGCCAGTGACTCGTTGTTTGTAGGGTCAAGCAGTGTGATCGCATGAAGGATAGAGCGGCACAAGGTCCCCCTGGCAGCCTGCGTCTGCACCCACCGCACGGACGCATTACCGGGCCTGTTGCCTACGCCTCCCCATTTGAATATTTCCAGGCAGGCCGTTCGCGCAGCAACACACTGGTTCTTAACCAATGCCTCGCGAAGTCGCGCCGCAATACTGGCGAAGTCATCAGGTGCTTTTTTTTCCGGCCAGGAGTAATGCTTGGCTGCCTCGGCCAGGGACAAACACCACCAATCCTTGCTCTGCCGCTGATGGTGTTGCCGCCATGGCTTCCACACCCAACTTCTGGTGATCGGATAACGATGCTCGAAAGCACCTGGAGCACCTGACCAGAGTTTCGCCAGATAGTCAGCGAACGCGTGTTGAGCCGGACTCAGGTTGCCAGCGGAGGATCGTATTTGAACCGTATCCAGTTCAACCCATACTGCGCACGCCGATGAGACTGTCTGAGCCGCCAATTGCGTCATGCTGACATCCTTGCCTGGTTCAAAAATGGGATTGACGGCAAACACTAAAGGTCGCCTTGCGTCCCGCGCAAGGTTTCAATTTAGGCTGTCCTACTAAAGCTTTCATCCGCAGGGCCGATGTAGTGCTATGGAGCATGCTTTGCAAGCATGAAGTCCCACACCAACAAGGATGTTGTGAATGCCTCAGGCAACTTATTCCACGGCTCTTTTTGAGCCGATCTCGCGACGCACTCCTCCTGTACGCCTAATACCGTTTCATTGCCGCTGGACTGAACCGGCCATGGCGGCTGCCTGCGATTCACCCATGTGCCAGACCAACGAGCAGCACCCCTCCCACCGTGGGCTCGCGTAACACTCGGCACATCACCTCCTGACGTTACACCTTCATCCCTTAGACGCCAGCACACAAGGAACTGTAATGAACGCGCCCCAAGACCTTAACCGCCTGTACTCCGACGTTTCAGACAGTATCGCCAGCGCCATGGCCGATATTCTGGAACTGAATGTCGAGCACAAAGAGGGCAAGCGCGAAGTTGGCAACATGACCGAGAAGCTTCGCGCCATCCAGGTTCGTTTCGATGGTGAACTCGACCAGTTGAAAACCCATGCCGAGTGGGACGTGTTCACCCTGGCGTTTTTCGGCGAAACCAATGCGGGCAAGAGCACGATCATCGAATCATTGCGCATTCTGTTCAAAGAAGAGTCCCGGCAAGCGCTGCTGGAACATAACGCCCACGACTTGGTGAAGTATGAAAAGGCGCTGGCTGAACACATCGATGGATTGCGCGAAGGGCTGAATGCGGTTTACGCGGAGTATGCCGCGCAAATCACTGAAATCCGCCAGGGGACGCGTCATCTTTCCGAGATTTTGCAGGAAGAGGCCCTGTCCAGAAACCGCATCGCTGAGTCCGAGGCCCTGGCCCGAACCGCTCTCGCGCAGCAAGAGGCCAATGCCCGATTAAAGAATGAGCAAGCAGCCGCCGCGCAACAGTTGGAAGCCGAACAGGCAATAGCCGCCCAACAGCTGAAGGCCCAGCAGGAAGAGGCGGCGCAACGACTGCAACTGGCCCATGAACAATCCAACGCCAGAATCAGGACGAAGTTGATTGTTTTTACCTGCGGCGGACTGGTTCTGGGGGCTGCGGCATCGGCAGCGCTCTTGAAACTGGCAGGAGCGTGAAATGAGCAATTTCGAGCTCGACGAACTGTTCGATGAAGCGACCACCCTGTCGAATGAGGGGACCATCGCAAGCCCCTTCACTCACATCAAGACCGCCTCGGCCACCCTGGATGAGGTGTTGAACCAGCGGCTGGCCAGCGTGTATTCCGGGACCTTGGTCCTTAGCCGGAAAAAGGCGCTGGCCTCGCGCACAGACGGTCGCATCATTGGTACAGGCGAAGAGGACTTCACCAAGGGCAATACGTTCTACACCCTCAACTACAAGGGCAAACGCTTTCAGTTGATCGATGTGCCCGGCATTGAGGGTGACGAAGGAAAGTATGCTCATATGGTCCGCGAAGCAGTAGCCAAAGCGCACCTGGTGTTCTACGTCAATGGCACCAACAAGAAGCCTGAGAAAGCCACTGCAGAGAAGATTCGCGCCTATTTGCGCCTCGGCACTAAAGTGTGTCCCCTGGTGAACGTGCGCGGTAACGCTGACCAATTCGAATTCGACGGCGTTCCTGCATCTCTGGAAAGCGATGGCGACTCGACAAAGGCATTGCAGCAAACCATCGGTGTACTTGAGTCCGCGCTGGGCGCCAAGGCCATGCAGCCCGGACATTGCGTGCAGGGCTTGCTCGCCTTTTCATCCCTGGCCATTGCACCAGGGACCGAACGCACGAGCATCCACCCGTCCCGGGATCGGGACCTGGTCATTCACCAGCGCAATTACCGCAAGTATTTCGCCTCGTCCAAAGCCATGTATGAGTTCAGCCAGATCAAATCAGTCGCCCGCGTGCTTCACGGAAAACTGGGCACGTTCAAAGAAGACATGATCGAAAGCAACAAGACCAAAGTGCATGAATTGCTGGTGGAAAACCTCGCCATCCTGCAAGCGCTCCACACGCAGCACGAAATGTTCATCGCCCGGACAGAGCCGGAATTCAAAAAATGCCGCGCGGCTATCAAAGATGGGCTGGTCAGGTTCGAACGCCTTTTGCAGGATGGCCGAAAAAACCTGTGGAACGGACTCTTCATCGATTTGAGTGCCCGCGCCGACAACATCGTTGAGGAACATTTTGGCAACAACGATTTGATTTCCACCAAGATCCAGCGCGCCTTCCGCGAGCGTCAGGAGCAACTGAAAGACGACTTGCAGACCCAGTTCGAAAAGTACCTGGCAGAGCTCCAGGGTGACCTTGTGCAGGCCATGCAGCGCTTGCTCGAGGATGTTTCGCGGGTTGAATTCGAGCAGGCCGTGGCTTATGTAGCAGAAGACCTCAACGCCAGCTACAAGACACCCGAACTGGGCCTTGGCCTGGATCTTAAAGACTACGGCTGGATGCTGTTCAACGTTGGTTCTTATGCCCTTGCAGGAGCAGGAATCGGCACCGCGTTTCCTGTTGTCGGCAACCTGATTGGCGCGGCCGTCGGCGCCGCAGTGGGCTTGTTGATCAACCTCATGAACTTCCTTCTCAGCGAGGAAAAACGCATCCGCAAAGCCCAGGCTCAAGTCCAGGAAAAGATCGCAGAGGCACGCGCCAAGGCTGTGGACTCCCTGCGTGATGAACTCAAGGAGTTGCTCGCACCGATTCGCAGCCAAATCGAAGAGAAGGTCCTCGGACAAGTCAGCGACATCCATGCATCCCTGATTCGCCCGCTGCACATCATCAAGCAGCAGATGGCCCTGATGCAGCGCACTAAAGATCAACTGGAGAAAATGCCCCATGGAACAATTCACGCAATTTAATGTTGATAAACAGGCAGCGATCAAAGGACTGGATCAACTTCGGCTCATCTTGAAAGAGCTGGGCGAGCTAGGCGCCGACGTTAACGCCGAAATGGAAAAGATCGATTCGGCTGTCAACGCGATCGAGTCCGACGTTCTACGTATTGCGCTGCTGGGCGCCTTCTCCGACGGCAAGACCAGCGTGATCGCTGCATGGCTGGGTAAAATCATGGCCGACATGAAGATCGACATGGACGAGTCCTCCGATCGCCTGGCGATTTACACGCCAGAAGGCCTGCCGGGCAAATGCGAGATCGTCGATACCCCAGGCCTCTTTGGCGACAAGGAAAAGACTGTCGATGGCCAACAGGTGGTTTATGAAGACCTGACCAAGCGTTACATCTCCGAAGCGCATCTGATCTTGTACGTCGTGGACGCCACCAATCCGCTCAAGGATAGCCACAGTGCTATCGCCAAGTGGGTACTGCGCGACTTGAACAAACTGTCTTCGACGGTCTTCGTCATCAATAAAATGGATGAAGTGACTGACTTGACCGAACAGGCGCTGTTCGACGATCAAGCCGCCATCAAAAAAGACAACTTGAAAGCCAAGCTGCAGCGGGCCGCCAACCTGACCTCGGAAGAACTGGCACGCTTGAATATCGTCTGTCTGGCCTCCAACCCCGGTGGCCGCGGCCTGGAATTCTGGTTCAGCAAACCCGAGCATTACGAAAGCCGCTCGCGGATCAATGACCTGAAAGCCATGACCACTCGCATCCTGCAGGACAATGTACCCGCCGTGCTGATGGCCAAGACAGGCATGGACGTAGTCCGCGATGTCGTCGGCCAGCATGTGGCCCAGGCTGAAGAGCAATTGGGCAGGCTGGATGCGTTCGCACAACAGAACGCCGAGGAGTCCGAACGGATCAACCAGGACATTTCCAAGGGCCGCCGCGACGTCAAACGTCTTGCCGGGGAGTTGTTCGAGGAGCTGCGAAATATCGAAAACGAATTGCTGGGCAAGCTCCGCCCTTTGTCACTGGAGAACATCCGTGACTTTCTCGAGGACGAAATCGGCTACACCGAAGAAGGTGTCGGCTATAAGCTCAACCTGAGGATCAAGAGCGCCATCGACCGGTCGTTCGATCAATCGTCCAAGGTCACCAGCCGCATTTCCCAGGACATCGGGCGTCAGCTCGACTCAAGTGAGAGCTTCCTCAATGCCATGAGCGAGGGCGCACTCAAGTCCATGGGCGGCGCGGCGAAAGGCATCGCCAACCTGAGCCCGGACATCATCAAGGGTGCGGTGTTTGCCGCGCGCGATGTGCTGGGCTCGGTGACCGGTGTCGTTATCAAATTCAAACCGTGGCAGGCAACCAAAATCGCCGGGGCCATTTCCAAATGGGCCGGTCCTGCCGGTGCAGCCTTCACCCTGACCTCAGACCTCCTGAGTGCCTACAAGGCTCACGAACTCGAACAGGAACTCAAAACCGCCAAAGAGTCCATTACCACGGTCATCAAGAGTTCCTTCAAGGACATCTACGACCTGATTGGCGATGACGAAAAACTGCTCGATTTCTTTGCGCCACAACTCAAGACGTTTGAAAAGATTGTCGCCGCCGTTGATGAGCGCTCGGCGTTCATCCGTTCCAACCAGGAAAAGCTGATTCACGTACGTGAAAAGCTGAGCGCACTGGGGCTTCCAGGCACCACCACGCGCTAAACATGAGCGTTGACGGCTCAGCGCCCGGATTGGCGTGAAAGCACTCTTAGCCCGGGATAGGCTCACGACTGAACGCCTCGACTTCGCGAATCAGGCCCTGTGCCGCCATCATCACCAGGTCACGCCCTTTCTCCGGGGAGGCCTGCGCCGGGTCCGAGCCCATGCGCCCATCGACGTGGCGGGCGCGGAAGTCGAAGGCTTCGCGAATCGGCCCCCACGGCGCGACCTGGGGTGAGTACTCGGCGGTTTTGATCGAGTCCGGGTAGGCCCATTGGGTCACGGCGATTTCGGACGGCGTGGCATGGATACCGTGGCCGGTGGGGAACTGCTCCTTGGCCAGTTCGCCCACCCCTTCCAGGTCCCACCAGTTGCATAACTTCAGGGCGAACCCCGCCGGGCGACGGGCAAAGCTGGCTTCGGCATACAGCTCGGAAAACGCCGCTTCAATGGAGGCGACGTTGCCGCCATGGCCATTGAGAAACAGGATCTTTTCAAAGCCATGGGCCGCCAGCGAATGCACCCAATCGCTGATCGCGGCAATGAACGTCGAGGGCCGCAATGAGATCGTACCGGGGAAGCCGATATGGTGCTGGGCCATGCCGATGTTGAAGGTCGGCGCGATCAGGATATCGGCGTTTTTTTGCGCTTGGCACGCAATGATCTCGGGGCACATCCAGTCGGTGCCGAGCAGCCCGGTTGGCCCGTGCTGTTCGTTGGAGCCGATGGGGATGACGATGGTGCGGCTGCGCTCGAGAAAGTGGCCGATCTCGGCCCAGGTCGACAGGTATAGAAGCATCTTGGGTTCCTCATGGTTTTCAATGATGGCGGGCCACTCAACCCGCGCTGTACTCGCCCGCCGCGCCGGTGCGCGTTCGCGGTTTGGTCGCGATGATCACGAACGCCGCGCACAGGAACACGCAGCCCACGGCTACGACCCCCGTGTTCAAGCTGCCGGTGGCGGTTTTGGCCCAGCCGATCATGGCCGGGCCCCAGAAACCACCGGACAGCCCGATGGTGTTGATCAAGGCAATGCCGCCTGCGGCCGCATCGCCCTTGATGTGCTCGGAGGGCATCGCCCACAACACCGTGTAGGCCATGAACATCATGCTGATCGACAGGGTCAGTAAGGTCATCGACCCCACCAGGTGGCCACCCGCCAAGGGGTAGAGCATCAGCAAAAGCGCGCCGATGGCCGCAGGGACGGCACAGTGCAGCCGGCGCTCGCCCAGGCGGTCCGAGCGGCGCCCGATCCAGTACATGCCAAGGGCCGCCCCGACATAGGGAATAGCGGCATACCACCCCACTTGCTGGGTGTCTTGCAGGCCCAGCGTCTTGATGATCGCCGGCAGCCAGAAACTCATGGCGTAGATCGAGAAGATGATGCAGAAGTACGCCGATGCCAGGACATACAGCTTAGGGTCGCGCAGTACCGCACGGAATGAATGGCTGCGCGCATTCGCCGTGCCCAGTTCGATTTCCAACAACTGTTTTTCCGCCTCGTTCAGCCACAGCGCATCGGCGGGCCGGTCGGACAGCACGACGTACATGAGCACGCCGAGCAATACACAGGGCAAGCCTTCAATCAAAAACATCCATTGCCACCCAGCCAGACCGCCGACACCGGCAAGCGTGGTGATGAGCCAGGCCGACAAGGGTCCGCCCAGAATGCCGCCCATGGGGCCGGCGATAAACACAATGGCAATCGCCCGTGCCATGCGGTTCGGGCCGTACCAACGCGACAGGTAATAGATCATGCCCGGGGCAAACCCGGCCTCGAATACGCCGAGTAAAAAACGCATCGCATAAAAGGTCGGTACATCGCGCACGAACAACATGCACGCCGAGGTGATGCCCCACAGCACAAGGATTCGGCTGAAGGTTTTACGCGCCCCGATGCGTGGCAGCATCAGGGTGCTGGGCAGTTCGAACAGCACATAGCCAATGAAGAAAATCCCCGCGCCGGCGCCGTAGGCGGCATCGGACAAGCCCAGGTCACTTTGCATCTGCAGCTTGGCAAACCCCACGTTGATGCGGTCCAGGTACGCAAAGACATAGCCGATGAACAACAGCGGCAGCAGCCGCCAGTTGAGCTTGTGGTAGAGGGCAGAAATGGCTGCATGTTCTGCCGGCGCCCGGGAGGTTGGCATACGAGTCTCCAATTGTTTTTGTGGGTATGCGTGCTTGCCATTCAGGGTGCGCCGGCCCAACATCGACAGCAAGAGCAACTAAGTTCACTTAGCGTTGCTTTACAAGCAACACAACTTCCGAGGCGGATCATCCTTCATGCGTGAGATCAATCAACAACGTCTTCGCTACTTTCACGAAGTGCTGGTGCACGGTTCGATCAGGGGGGCGGCGGACAGCATCAACACCTCGCCCTCGGTGATCACCCGCCAGATCAAGCTGTTGGAAGAAGAACTGGGCGCCAAGCTGTTCGAGCGCCAGGCCCGTGGCGTTCAACCCACCGAGGCGGCGGCGCATCTGCTGGAGTTCTGGCGCGGCTATCGCTCGCACCAGGAAAAACTCGAAGACCAACTGCAAGCGATCAAGGGCCTGCAGCAAGGCCATGTGCGGGTGGTGATCAGCGAAGGCTATGTGGATGCGCTGGTCGACAACGTGCTCGCGCCTTTCAGCAAGCAATACCCCAGGCTTGAAGTCACCCTGGACATCCTGCCGGTGGACGATGTGCTCAACGAAGTCGCCGAAAACCGCGCGCATATCGGCCTGGCCTACAACCCGCCGCCCCATCCACACATCGACTACCGCGCCGCCTCGCTGCAGCCGGTGATGTTGCAGGTGCGCCCGGACCATCCGCTGGCGGTGCGCGGCACCATGGTGACCGTGACCGAGGTGTTGGAATGCCCATTGGTGCTGACGCCGACCACGTTTGGTATCGGCCATGCCATCACCCTGCTGGAGTACGCCGAGAAGATCGAAGTACGCCCGACCCTGGTCAGCAACTCCCTGGCGGCACTCAAGCGCCTGGTCGCTACTGGCGGCTTTGCCTCGCTGGCCGGGGAGTTCGCGGCCTACCGGGAAATTGAAAACGGCGAGCTGGCGTCGGTGCTGATCGACCATCCGCTGTTGCTGGGGGTGGAGGCCAAGCTGTTGGTGAAGGCCTCAAGACCATTGGCGGCGCCCGCCCAGGAACTGTTGACGTGGATGCTCAAGCGGTTGCCGATGTTTAAAGCGCAGAGCGATTCACTTCCCCGAGGTTGAGGACTTGACCCAGCGATTTATCAGTTCCAGGGAGCCCGGCGCATAGGCGTGACGCCCCAGTGCCATGAACGCGTACTCTTTCCATGCCGGCCATTGCGATACCAATTGATCATTGAACAGGCCGGCCCTCAACAAACTGTGGGTGGCGTTGGGGATGACCACAACGTGTCTATCCCGGGTGCCTGCAAACATCTTCCGGTAGACGCTTGAGTCCTCGGCCGTATTGACGTTCAGGTCCTGGTCGCCCCAGACCGCCAGCACCGGGCCCTTCATGGTTTTCACTGCGGCAGTAACGTCTTCGTTGTAGTTTTTCTGGACGAAGTTGAAATGAGCGCGGTCCATACCGGGAAACAGGTGGGGGCTGTAGGCTTGATTCGCCGTGCCGAAAACCTTGTCGTTCTTCTCGTATTGCTCTTTGACGATGGCGTCGATCTCATCCTCGGAACGGCCCTCCTCTGCCAATCGCACCTGCGTGTAGTACATGCCTTGTCGGCGCCAGCTCACGGCCCCGCCGATAATCACTGAAAAGCCTGGGTCGCCTTCACTGGCGGCACGCGGAATGACCCAGCCGCCTTGGGAAAAACCCAGAAACCCGACCTTATCCGGTGCAACCCCCTCCTGCTTGCGCACCTGGGCGAGCGCGGCCACCGCTTCCGTGGCACGGTCCGCCATCGACTGGCTGAGCCAGTGGCCTGTGCTCTCGCCGACCCCCTGTTTGTCCCAGGTAAACACGCCGATTCCAGCGTCGAGCAAACTGTTGATCAGCGGGAAGTAGCCGTGGGCTGCGAAGCGGTCCAGGGGACCATCCCCATGGATGATCAGCGCCACGGGCGGCGCCTGGACATTCAATGGCAAGGCCAGCGTCCCGACCAACTGTGCGTCGCCAGAGCGAAACGTCAGCGTCGAAACCCGAGCGTCCGTCAACTCCATATCGGAAAGGTTTTGCAGGACGAACACCACCAATCCCAGCAGCACCGCGCAGATGCCAGCGCCTGCAAACACCGTATGTTTTTTTTGCAGACTCACTGTTCACCAGAACCAATAAGGCAGGAATTTAGGCGTCGGCTCATGGGCCAACTCCAGATGGTAAGTAACGGAATTGAAGAAAAACATATCCAGTATGAGAAAGGTGACAGCCCCGAAAGAAAAGACGACGAACTCACGATGTGGATGCCCGTGAAAGCGTGATTCCAACCAGGGCCGCACGGCCACAAGCGTAATCAAACCCAGGCAGGCACCGAGGTAGTTGGGCTGCAGCGGGGTCACCGCATACAAGCTGTACCCATAGGCAAGTAACAGCATCACGAGGCCTATCAGCGGCAACTCCAAGCAGAACCCAAGCAGTTTTCTCCGGGTGTTTGCAAACACTTCACTGCGGTCCACGAAGACGTAGGCCGCCAACAACGAAATAGCCGGGGTGATCGACAGTATGTAACGCGCCTTTTTCGAACTTGGAATCGTGAACAGCACAATGATCACAAGGAGCCAGCCAGTGAGGTACAGGAGCATGTTCGTGGCGGGATGCGGCGTACGCTCGAAAAAGTGTTTGCCCTGCTTGATGATCACGCTCACCGCAATGATTGCAGTGACACCGTAGGTCAGCAGGCCTGCCGAAAAGTAGAAGTAATAACGGGGCGCGTGGTCACTGCCGAACCGCCCCAGTCCTTGCATGATCAACACCTCTTGCAGAAAAGCATCACCGCCCTGCACGTAGGCCGCCCAGGTCAGCAGCGCGATACCCGTGGCCAGGACCACGCCAGCCAACAACGAGAACACCACCAGCATGCGCCACTGCCGGCTCAACAGGTAATAAGAGGCAACCACACTGGCAGGTCCGATCAGGCCGATCGGGCCACGAAACGCAAAGCCCAGTGCCAGGCCGGCGAGCACCAGCAGCAACCGATAACGCTGTTTATGCACCTCGCCCGCGTAGGCCAGGTAAAAGCACATCACCGTGAAAAGTGCCGGGTACACATCCAGCGCCAGGGAGTTCACACCGTCCAGAAATGACCAGGTGAACAGTGCAAACACCACCGCGTAGGCGCCCCATTTCTTCTCATGCAACGCCCCCAATTTATAAATAAACACCAACATCAAGGCGGCAGCGACGCAAAAAGGCACGCCCATCGACAGAATGGACACACGGCCAAACGGCAGGGACACCAGATACACCAGGAGTGTATTGATCACGGTGTAATCGGGGTAAGGCTGCAGATCTTCAGCGATTGGAAACAGCGTGACGCCGTGCGCAAGCATGTATTGGGCAAAGTCGACAAAGCGCGTGGTGTAATTGAGCACTGCGGGCTTGTATTGCAGGACAGCCAATACAATAAACGCAACGACAAAAATAAATGAACAGGGCTTTTTTATAGCCACTTCCGTTAGCGTATTCATGCGACCTTGCTATCCCTGAAAAACCGCAGACTAGCACTTTACTTTTCAGGCGAGCCAGTTGGTAAAAGTGAAGAGTTGTAAAGCCCGTGCAACTTGTTTATTCAAACTGGCCACGGGCTTAACAACTCTGAACATCGGCTGAACACAGCTTAAAAAGTGCAAACTCAACCGATGACAACGGTTGATTCCCGCACCAATATCCTATACGACACCCGGGCGCGATTGTACGAGCTTCCGTAAAAACAAAACGCGCAGACCCGGTTTATCCAGAGAAGCTTTTTCCCTATAGTCCCTGCACGCCTCGACACCTGAACCGCCGGGCCTGCTCATCGTAGTCAAGGCCCTCTGCCTGAACACTGCACGCCCAAATCAACCTGAACCCACCTTTCAACTGAATTTAATTTAGCGCCTTGTTGTGCGCGCAACTTGAGAAACCCGTATGAAACTCGCCTCCAACTTGATGATTGCCTTTGTTCTAACCCTGCCCGTTCTTGCACAGGCGTCCGACGGCGCGGAAGCACTTCAACGCTTCCACGAAAGAACTAAGGCCCTGTTTGACAAACACGCCGCAGACCTTGAAAAAGATAAACAGAAAGCGCAACAAAAAGCGCAACAAGAGCAAACAGCACCAGCAGAAGCCCAGCGGCAGAACGATCAGTGACACGCACATTAAAAACCATGCCCCCCATCAATCCCTCTTCATAAGGATGATCCTGTGCGCACCCGATTAGTCGCTGTTACCGGAGTAATCACCACTGCTTTACTGATCAGCGCTTGCAACAAAGAGCCCAGCCTGGCACCTGCGGCCCCCGCTCCCAGCGTCGAGGTGACCGGCGTCACCTTGCAGACCCTCAAGACCTGGAACCGCTTCAATGGTCGGGTCAGCGCCACGGATACCGTGACAATCCTCCCCCGCGTAGGCGGCTACATCACCAAGGTGGCGTACCGCGAAGGCAGCGAGGTCAAAAAGGGCGACCTGCTGTTCGTCATCGATCAACGCCCCTATCGCACTGAACTGGACAGCGCGCGGGCACAGCTGGAGCGTGCGCGCGCTGCGCTGTCCCTCGCCCGTCAGCAGGACCTGCGTGCGCAGCAATTACTCACCAGCAATGCCGTCTCCAGGGAAGAAGCCGAGCAGAAGCGGGCCATGCGTGACCAGAGCCTGGCCGATGTGCATACCGCCGAGTCGGCCGTGGCTGCCGCCGCGCTGGACCTGGAGTTTACCGAGGTCCGTTCACCCATCGACGGACGCACCGGTCGCGCGCAGTTGACGCTCGGCAACCTGGCGGTCGCCAATCAATCCGCGCTGACCTCCGTCGTCTCCCAGAACCCGGTCTACGTCTACTTCGACCCGGACGAGCAGAGTTTCATCAACTATCAGAAGGCCCTCAAAACATCCGCTGAAACGTCCGTGCGGATTGGCCTGGCCGATGACAAGAGCCTGCCTTACACGGGCGACCTGAACTTCGTGGATAACCAGGTGAACGCCACGACGGGCACCGTCCGGGCACGCGCAATCGTCAATAACGATGAGCGTCTTCTTACGCCAGGTCTCTATGCGAACGTTCAGCTGTCGGTCGGTGAACCCGTGGCCGCCTTGCTCGTACCGGACCGGGCGATCCTGACCGACCAGGACAAACAATACGTTTATGTTCTAGGCCACGATCACCTGGCGCAAAAGCGTTACGTCGAAACAGGACGACTCGTCGACACACAACGTGTCATCACTGCCGGGCTGGAGCGCGACGCCACCATCATCGTGTCCGGCCTGCAAAACATCTATGCCTCCGGCACACCGGTGACGCCTCACGAACGTTCCCCGCACAACGGTGAACGGCATGTTCCCAGTCTCGTGAACAACGAAAAATAATCGCCAAAGGCTCCTGTTATGGACTTTTCCAAGTTTTTTATCGACAGACCGATCTTTGCGATTGTGCTGTCGATCATTATTTTCGCGGCCGGGCTGGTGGCCATCCCGCTGCTGCCCGTCGGCGAATACCCGGAAGTCGTACCGGCGACCGTGGTGGTCAAAGCCACTTATCCGGGGGCCAACCCCAAGGAAATCGCCGAGTCGGTGGCCGTGCCGCTGGAAGAAGCGATCAATGGCGTCGAAGACATGATCTACATGAAGTCGGTGGCCAGTTCCAACGGCACGCTGCAAGTCGTGGTCACGTTCAACGCCAAGGTCGACCCGGACACTGCTGCCGTGCGCGTGCAGAACCGCGTGAGCCAGGCGCTCTCGCGCTTGCCCGAATCGGTGCGCCAATACGGGATCACCACCCAGAAGCAATCGCCGACGCCGTTGATGTACGTCGACATGTACTCGAACAATGACCAGTTCGACGCGCTTTACCTGCGCAACTACCTGCGCCTGCATGTGAAGGACGAGTTGTCACGCATCCCCGGGATCGGCGACGTCATCCTCTATGGCGCGGGCGACTATGCCATGCGTATCTGGCTCGACCCCGACAAACTCGCTTCGCGCGGCATGACCGCCCAGGACGCACTCACCGCGATTCGCCAGCAGAACGTGCAGGTATCAGCCGGCCAACTGGGCGCGGAACCCACGCCACAAAGCACCGAGTTCCTGATCTCGATCAACGTTCAAGGCCGACTGAAAACAGCGCAGGAATTTGGCGACATCATCCTCAAGGCCGGTGATGACGGCCAGGTCACGCGCCTGTCACAGGTGGCACGCATCCAGCTGGACTCCGACGACTACACCCTGCGGGTGTTCCGTGGCAAAAACAGCGAAGTCGCCGTGGGTATCTTCCTGACCCCTGGCGCCAATGCCATTGAGGTGGCAAACGCGGTCTACGCCAAGCTCGACAAGCTGTCGAAGGCTTTCCCCGAGGGCATGCATTACGTCAGCGTCTGGGACCCCACCGTGTTTGTGCGTGAGTCCATCAGCTCCGTGCAGCACACCCTGTTCGAAGCGATGGTGCTGATCGTACTGGTGGTAGTGCTGTTCCTGCAGACCTGGCGGGCGTCGATCATTGCGCTGATTGCCGTGCCGGTGTCCATCGTCGGGACGTTCGCGTTCCTCTACCTGTTGGGCTACTCGATCAACACCTTGACCTTGTTCGGCCTGGTCCTGGCGATCGGCATCGTGGTGGACGACGCCATCGTGGTGGTGGAAAACGTTGAACGCAACATCGAGCTGGGCCTCAGCCCGCTGCAGGCCGCGCACCAGGCCATGCGCGAAGTGTCGGGGCCGATCCTGGCCATCGGGCTGGTGTTGTGCGCCGTGTTCATTCCGATGGCGTTCATGAGCGGTGTCACGGGGCAGTTCTACAAGCAGTTCGCTGTCACCATTGCGATCTCGACGGTTATTTCGACGATCAACTCGCTGACCCTGTCGCCGGCACTGGCCGCCAAGCTGCTGCGCCACCACGACGCCCCGCCCGACCGTCTGACCCGCTGGATGAACAGCGCACTGGGCTGGTTGCTGCGCCCGTTCAACCGGTTTTTCAAACGCAGTTCCGAACGCTATGAGGGCGCCATTGCGCGGCTGTTGCCACGGCGTGGAGCGGTCTTTGCGGTGTATGCCTTATTGCTCGGCGCCACCGGGATGCTGTTCAACACGATCCCCAACGGCTTTATCCCCAACCAGGACAAGCTTTACCTCTTTGCCGGTGCAACGCTGCCACCCGGCGCGTCGCTGGCGCGTTCCGAAGCCGTCGCCCGGGAAATGTCAGCGATTGCCTCGACCGTCGAGGGCGTCGACTATGCCAACGCCTATGTCGGGATGAACGCGCTGCAGAGCACCACCACGCCCAACCTGGTGACCTCCTACATTCTGCTCAAGCCGTTTGCAGAACGCTCACGCAGTGCCGAGCAAATCAACGCCGAGCTCAACCGCAAGTTTGCGGCCATCAAGGACGGCGCCGCCTATGCGCTGCTACCCCCGCCGATCCAGGGCCTGGGCAATGGCTCGGGTTATTCGTTGTTCCTGACCGACCGAGGGGGCCTGGGTTATGCGGCCTTGCAGAAGGCACTCAACGCCTTCCAGGCTGAAGTGACGAGTACCACGGGCATGACGTTCCCGGTCAGTTCCTACCAGTCCGATATTCCGCAATTGGACGTCAAGCTGGACCGCACCAAGGCCCAGGCCCAAGGCGTGGAATTGACCGCCATCTTCGACACCTTGCAGGCCTACCTCGGCTCGGTCTATGTCAATGACTTCAACCTGCTGGGCCGTGTCTACCGGGTCATTGCACAAGCCGACACAGGCTTCAGGCAGAACGCGCAGGATATCGGCAACCTGCGTGTGCGCAACGCACGCGGCGAGATGGTGCCGATCAGTTCGATGGTGGAGGTCGTGCCCGCCTTCGGGCCGGACCCGGTCATGCGCTACAACGGTTACCCGGCGGCGGACCTGATCGGCGACGCCGACCCGCGAGTCCTGTCCTCGGGCGAAGTCATCCGGAAACTCGAAGAGATCGCCGCCCGCACGCTGCCCAAGGGCATCGAGCTGGAGTGGACGGACCTGAGCTATCAGCAGGTGACCCAGAGCAACACCGCTGCCATCGTCTTCCCGATTGCCGTCATGCTCGCGTTCCTGGTGCTGGCCGCCCTGTACGAAAGCTGGACATTGCCCCTGGCGGTGATCCTGATCGTACCGGTCTGCATGTGTGCGGCGCTGACCGGGGTCTGGCTGGCCGGCGGCGACAACAATGTGTTTGTGCAGGTGGGCCTGGTGGTGCTCATGGGGCTGGCATGCAAAAACGCCATCCTGATCGTGGAGTTCGCCCGCGAACTGGAGATGCAAGGCCGAGGTACTGTCGAGGCGGCCTTGGAGTCCTGCCGTTTGCGCCTGCGTCCGATCGTCATGACCTCGGTGGCCTTTATCGCCGGTGCGGTCCCGCTTCTGGTCGGCTCCGGGGCAGGCAGCGAAGTCCGCCACGCCACCGGTGTCACCGTGTTCTTCGGGATGCTCGGGGTGACGGCCTTCGGCCTGTTCCTGACGCCGGTGTTCTATGTGGCCCTGCGCAAACTCGGCGCCACCGTCCCCGCTCATCCCTCAAACCTCACGCGGCACGCCGAGGAGGGCCTGCGCCATGATTAAGCTGAAACACTGGCCCCTGTCGGTACTGGTCGCCCTGTTGCAAGGCTGCACCGTAGGGCCTGACTATCACCGGCCACAGACGCCGGATATGCCGGCAACCTTCAGCCCGGTGAATGCCGAGCCCACGGCCGGCCCGCAGGCAAGCGCGGCCGGCGATGAGTTCTGGAACCGCTTTGAGGACCCCGAGCTGACGTCACTGGTGAAGGCGGCCCTGGCGGCCAACTACGACCTGCGAACGGCGCTGGCCAATTACGATGCGGCGAACGCGCTGCTGCGCCTGGCCCGATTCGATCAGTTGCCGACCGTCACCCTGTCCGCGCAAGCGGGGCACCAGCGCAACAGCACCGATGAAGCAAATGGCGCGGCACGCAGCCATGACGTGTTGGCGAACAAGGCTGCCTTGAGTTGGGAACTGGATTTCCTCGGGCGGGTGCGGCGTGCGGTGGAGTCCCAGCAAGCCGAAACGGAGGCCAAGGCCAATGACCTGTACGCCTTGCAGGTCGCCGTGGTCCGCCAGGTCGCGTCCACTTACATCGACCTGCGCGCGGCGCAGAAGATGCTGGCGCTTTCCACCATGAACGCCGATAGCCAGCGGGAAACGCTGACGATTGTGCGGGGCCGGCTGGACGCCGGGCGGGGCTCGAGCTACGACCTGTCCCGGGCACAGGCCTTGCTCGACACGACGCTGTCGCGCATCCCATCACTTGAAGCCCGCATGGCCATGGACAGGCACCGGCTGGCGGTGCTGGTCGGGCTGACACCCACAGCCCTGGATACGCGCCTGCAACACGCCGCCGACACGCTGTCGGTGCCAGCGACCATCGAGCCCGATACACCTGCGCAGATCATCCGACGGCGCCCGGACGTTGCTTCGGCCGAGCAGCAGTTGCATGCAGCCACCGCCCGAGTCGGTGTTGCCACGGCGGATCTCTTCCCCCGGGTCAGCCTGGGCGCGGCTGTTGGCACCTATGCGTTCAGCGGCGGTGCGCTGTATTCCAGCGGTGCAGAATCAAACCTGGCGTTGCTGGGCATCGACTGGTCATTCCTCGACGTGGGACGGGTCAAGAGCCGTATCGCTGCCTCCGACGCCGCCGCATCCGGCCGCTTGGCGGCGTATCAGCAAACCGTGCTGAGCGCGCTGGAAGACGTGGAAAACGCCTTGGTCCGTGTCACCAGGAGCAAGGAGGAAGATGCGCGACTGGCGAGTGCTGCCAACGCGCTGGAGGACGCTGCCACGATTGCCGGCGCCCGGTATCAGGCCGGGGCCATCGACCTGTTTGAACTGCTGGACGTGCAGCGGTCACTCTACAGCGCGCAGATCTCGGCGGCGGACAGCCAGGCCCGCAGCGCCACCAGCGCCGTGGACCTGTTTGCTTCGCTCGCCGGTGGGTGGCCACTGCAGGCGCCTGATCGGCAGCAAGCCGAACCCATCAAGCCTGCTCAAGCGCCCACAGCGGATCATTGGCCATCAACGCGGCGACCCAGTCGGTAAAGGCACGAACCCTGGCAGACAGGTGCCGCGTTTGGGGGTACACAATGGACATCGGCATACTTGCCATCTGCCATTGCGGCAGCAGTTCAACCAGCGCACCGGTGTTGAAATGAGGCGCGGCTTCGGCGGCCGGCAGGAACGCCACCCCAAGCCCCGCCAGCGCCGCTGCGGCCATGGCGCTACCGTTGTTGAAGTACATGCTCGGCGGGTGATCCAGCACGAAGCTTTGATCGCCACGCCTGAGTGTCGGCACGTAGCGCCTGTCGGTCGCGGGGAATTTAAAGCCCAGGTGTTTGTGCTTGGGTAAATCCGCCGGCTCATTGATAGGCGGCACGTCCGCCAGATAGGCGGGAGCCGCACAGAAACAAAACCGCATCTGCCCCACCGGGCGACAGACCTGATCCGCGTCCGCGACCACACCGCCGCGAACCGCACAATCGATCCCCTCCTGAACCAGATCCGCCACGCGCTCACTGCAACCGATATCGAGGTGGATATCGGGGAACCTGGCCGCAAAATCCGGCAGCGCCGGCACAATCAACAGAATGCCGACCGGTGAAGGCATCTCGACCCGCACCCGTCCACGCACAATATTGCGGCTCTGGGAGACGGACGTTTCCAACTCGTCCACGTCGTCAATGACCGCACGCGCACGGCTGTAGTAAGCCGCGCCCTCTGTCGTGGGCGAAACCTTGCGTGTCGTGCGGTGCAGCAGCTTGATACCGAGCAGGTGTTCCAGTGCCTGTACCTGGCCCGAAATCGTGGTTTTGGCCAACCCCAGCGCGTCAGCGGCACCACTGAAGCTCCCCACTTCGACGATGCGGCAAAACGCGCGCATCGCCTCTAACCGATCAAGCGCCATTGTACGAAATTCCGTAATAACAAAACGATTCAGGCGAGTTTATCCGGGATATCGTGATTCCAACAATGCCGCCATGCCACGGCATGGGGGGACATCAACGCAAATTCATCATAAGCAGCAGACCTTCCAAGGTCTTTGAAAAACCGTCTATATCGGGCTGATACCCTCCCACTAAGGGCGAACACCGCTCACCACAGGGTATTTAGCGCCAATAGCACGGTCTCGGCAGCCGGCGCACGAGAGCTCAACATCAACGGGCCGGGCTCAGCAGGCTTTGGACGCCTCGCCCAGGCGGTGATAAGCACGGTTGAAATACACCAGCCCTTCGTCGGCATTTCCCTGGCGGATGGTCTGGATCTCACAGTAGAAAATGCTGTGGGATCCGACTTCATGGACCTGGGCAATACGGCAGTCGAAATTGACCAGCGCATCGATCATCACCGGCGCGCCGCTTTCCAGGGTGGTCCACTGCGTCACGGCAAAGCGTTCATCCATCGTCAACGTACGGTTCGCGAATGCCCCGGACATTTCCTGATGATCACCACACAGAATGTTGACGCACACCGCGCCATTGCGCTTGAAGTGCTCGTTGGAATGGGACGATCGGTTCATGCACACCAACAGCGTGGGCGGTGAGTCGGTCACGCTGCACACCGCTGACGCGGTGAACCCAAACCGACCCGCCACGCCGTCAGTGGTGATGACCGTCACGGCGCCGCCGAGCATGGCCATTGCATTACGAAAACTGCTTACGTCTACCATGTCGTTCCCCTTAGATATCCAGCACGAGTTTTTTTGATTTGGCGCGAGAGCAACACACCAGGATTTGGTCATTGCCGGCTTTCTCGTCATCCGTGAGGTAGACGTCGCGATGGTCCGGCTCACCTTCAAGCACATCGCACAGGCAGGTTCCACACACGCCCTGCTCGCAGGAAATCTCGATCTTGATCCCCACTTGCGCCAGTGCGGCGAGGATGCTTTGCCCTTCTGCCACCTGGACGGTCTTGCCGCTACGCGCGGCCACCACTTCAAAGCTGGCGCCGGAACTGTCCACCTCTACCTGGAAATACTCCTTGTGGATGTGCTCCTCGGTATAACCCTGTTCACGCGCACCTTGCATCACCCACTCCATGAAGCCTGCGGGCCCGCAGGTGTAGAGGTGCACCCCGGCCTCACCCGACCCCAACACGTGGGCCAGGTCCAGCCGCTGTTCAAGCCCTTCATCATCGAAATGGGTGAACACCTTGGCGGCAAACGGCGAATCCGCCAGATCTGCCAAAAACGCGCTGCGGCCGCGCTCACGCCCGCAGTAATGCAGTTCGAAGGCGTGACCCGATGCCTGCAGCGTGTAAGCCATGGCAATCATCGGTGTGATACCGATACCGCCGCCCAGCAGGATCGAGCGCCGCGCATCGCCGGCCAGCGGAAACAGATTGCGTGGTGCGCTGATCTGCAACTCGCAACCTTCCTGCAACGTATCGTGCACACCGAGCGACCCGCCGCGAGAGGCTGGGTCCTTGAGCACGCCCAGCCGATAGACGCTCTGATCGGCGGGGTCGCTGCACAGCGAATACTGGCGCACCAGGCCCGGCTTTATGTGAATGTCGACATGTGCACCGGCTTCGAACAACGGCAGCGGTGCACCGTCACGACGGGTCAAATCCAGGACGACAACGCCGTCCCCTTGCAGCTCGCGCTTGTGCACGACTACATCCAACAGTTGTTCAGTCATGGCCATGATTCCATGGAGTTCGTGAAGGTCGCCGTGGCGACCCGGTAATAGTCAGCGCATTAACAGGCCGCCATTCACGTCCCAGGTAGCCCCGGTGGTGAAATAGGCTTCGGGCCGCGCCAACTGCACGATCAGGTCACCCAGAAAATCCGCATCGCCCAGACGCTGCACCGGGATATTGGCCAGCAGGCCCGGCAGGCGCTCAGGCGGCACAGCCGCATGCACGGCGACGGAGTCGATGGGGCCAGGCGCGATGGCGTTGACTGTCACCCCGCGCGAGGCAAACTCTTTGGCGAATATCTTGGTCAGCGTGATGATCGCGCCCTTGCTGGCGGCGTAATGCGCGCCTGTCGCGGTGCCGCCGTTCTGCCCTGCCAGGGACGCCATGTTGATGAGTCGTCCGTAACCGGCGTCAGCCATGTGCCCGCCCAGCACCTGGCACCCCAGGAATACGCTGCGCAGGTTCAGGCCCACCACGGCGTCAAACTCCTCAGGGCTGATTTGCATCAACGGCGTGGTCTTGGTCACCGCAGCGTTGTTGACCACCACATGCAGCGCACCGAAGCGTTCCAGCACACTGGCCAGGGCACGCTCGAAGTCATCCTTGCGGCCGGCGTCCAAGGGCAGGGCCAGGCTGCGCGCGCCACCGGGGTCCAATTGCGCCTGGCAAGCCTCTGCGGCCGCCTGCTCGATGTCGGTAATGACCACCGAATAGCCGGCCCGCAGCAGGCTGGCGCAAAAACGCTGGCCCAGGCCCTGCCCTGCGCCGGTTACCAATGCGATCTGGTTCATGTCGGCGCGCCTCAAAGGATGTAGCCGATACCGGCGAGGGCATCGTCACTGTTGATAAGGCTCACCACTTTGCGGTGAATCTCAAAGCCACCCCCAGCCCGCACCAACTCGTAGGTCAGGTCGGCGCTGTAGAGTTTCAGGCTCTCCTTGCGGAACTCACGCACGTTCTGTGCGCAGCGCACCGTCACGTTCACACCGTCGTCACTCAGCACCCGAAAGCGCGATTGCGTGCGCACCGTACGCGGCTGCGGGCTGGTGGAGATCGACTCGCCACCGATCAGGCGTTTTACCCGCAACTCACGCATATGATGGTCGTCGTACGCATAGTTGAGCGTGTTCTCGAAGTCGGTTTCCTTCGGGTTGATCGGGATGATGTAGGTGCCCTTGGGCGTCCACATCTTCAACCAGGCGGCGTACTCGCCATGGTCGAGCATGTCGCCCTCCTGCCAGATGAAGGCGGTGACTTCTTGCAGCACTTGCAGATTCATAAGGTTCTCCACGGCTCAGGCCGACATCATCTTTTTCCACTGTTGGTACGCCGCGCGCATGCCCGTTTCAGCACTTACGTCGGACACCCGGCCGTCGGCACTGGCACGCTCGCCGGGCAGGCCGCGGTTGAGCATGATCCACAGCTCATCGCCGGCGCTTGCGCCCTTCTGCACACGCTCCCAGGCTTCGGAATCGTCCGGCGTGCCAAACCCCATCGGTCCTTGAAAGTGCTCATGCAGGCGCAGGCGGTAGCGGTTGGCCGCGGCCGGGCCGCCGTCCATGGTGATGACCGAATGGTGAATCTCGGTCTCGGTCACCGATAGCGGTTGCAGCACCCGGAAAAACGCCATCGAACAGGCCACGTTCGGAAACAGATTGAGGTTGAAACCGGTGCCACCCACCGCACGCACAATGCGGCGCACCTGCAGTTCCTCGATGCCTTCATCACGCAGCTCGGCGGCCAGTGCTTCAAAGCGCTCGGGGATGGGCTTGTCCAGATCCGCCTCCAGGTCGATCAGGTCCGGAATCATCACCATCACACTGTGCCCGTTGCCCAAGTCCTCGACATAACCAGGGCCTTTGACGAAGTCGAACAACGCCAGGGTCTGCTCGTCCACCGACGACAGGAAGCTCTTGTGCACCAGCGGGAAGTGATAGGCGTCGGTGGTGTTTTCCAGCTGGATCTTCCAGTTGCCCGGAAAACGGAAGCGATGTTCGCCCGGGACCTTGATGCCGTATCCCGCGCCCTGCTTCATGAACAGGTCCATCCATTTCTTCGCCGCGCCGAGGTAGTCTTCCAGCGGCTGGATGTCATCCTTGAAGGTGGCGAAGATCATGCCGGCGTAGCTTTCGGTACGCAGGCTGACCAGCGGCAGCTCGGCCTTGTCGATGCAATCGGCGTAGCTTTCCGGATGCGGGATGCCGCGCAGCGAGCCGTCCAACGCATAACCCCAACCGTGATAGGGGCAGACGAAACTGTTGGTCTTGCCTTTTTTGTGTTCACACACGGTGGCGCCACGATGACGGCAGCGATTGAGCAGCACATGGGTGTCTTTCTTGCGATCACGCACCACGATCACCGGCTGCTTGCCGATGTAGGTGGTTTTATAGCTACCGCCGTCGGGGATCTCGCTTTCATGGGCGACCCAGATCCAGGTGCTGTAGAAAATCTTTTCAAGCTCGGCGTCGAACAACTGGGCATCGGTGTACATCGAGGTGTGCACGCGATCGGACTGCACCAGGTCGGCAGGATCGACGGCGAGGTTCACGGCAGGAATCAGCTTGTTCATGGGATGGCCTCCTCGGCATCAAGTGCGCTGGATGATCAGCTCGCGCCCGACCCGGGCTTCGACTTTGGTGTAGCGCCACAATTTGTACGGGCCATCGCCGACCGGCGTGCTACGGAACAGGTTGCAGGCGGCATGTACGGTGTCGATGTCCGGCACATCGGCCAGCAGGTAAGTGGTCCAGGGAAAACCGTCGGAGGGGCCGACCATGCTCTGGTCATCATCCATATTGCCGAGCACCTGCACGCCCGCCAGGTCGTGAATGCCGTTCCACATCGCGCTGAAGGCTGCCCAGACCTGCAATTGCTCGTCACGGGGCGCATCGAAGAAATTCTGGTTGATCCCCATGCAGAACAGCACGCGGAGCATTTTTTTATCGTTCATTTTCAGGGTCTCGACGGTTAGAGGTAGCCAGACAAGGGTTGTTTACCGAAGAACATGGCTCCGGCGTTCTGATAGGTGATGTCGCCCATGAAGGCGTGCTGGGTCACGACCTGGGCATCGTTGACGCAGCGGGCCAACGGGCTGTCGTTGAACACACCACTCATGCCCGAGAGCATTTGCGCGGTACGGGCGACATCGGCGGCCACGCGTGTGGCGTGGGTGGAAGACAGGCGCAGCAGATTGGTGGCTGCCACCGGCACTGCATCGCCCGCCAGCACGTACTCCCAGGCGCGCTCGATGGATTCGTAGAAGAATGCACGGGCTGCCCGCAGGTCGGCTTCCGCCCGGGCGATATCGACTTGAGCCAGCGGTCGATCGGCAATCGCCGGCGCACCGGTGACCGATACGCGGCCGCAGGCCATGTCCGTCAACGCATCCAGGGCGGCGCGGGCAACACCCAGGCCGACCACCGAGAGCACTTGGGTGGCGAATGACAGTGACGGGTAACGAAAAAACGGCTCGTCGAGATTGGGCAGGCCACCGCGCACAAAGGTCCACTCTTCGGCGACCCGCACATGCTCGGCCACCAGGTCATGACTGCCCGTTCCCAACAGGCCGACGGTGTCCCAGGTTTCTTCGATGCGAATGGCGCTGCGCGGCATCACGGCAATACGCGGCAAACCGAAGGTATCGCCGTCTTTGGGTGCGATACCGACGCCGACAATATCTGCCCCCAGCGACCCACTGGAGTACTTCCAGCGACCGTTGACCATGAAGCCACCGGCAACCACTTCGGCCGGTTGCGGCGGGAAGATGCCGCCGGCAAAGACCAGGTCAGGGCCATTGGCGTACACCTGGGCAATGCTCTCGAGGGGTAATGCCGCAAGGTAGACCGGGCTCATGCCGAAGCTCGCGACCCAACCGGCGGACCCGTCGGCCTGGGAAATACGTTCGATGACCCGGCAGAATTCGGCCGGTGAGCATTCCAGCCCACCAAAGCGTTTGGGCACCAGGGCCCGGTACACGCCGTGCTGCTTGAAGGACTCGATCACGTCCCGCGAGATGTGCCGCTGGCGGTCGAACTCACCGGCTCGGGCACGCTTACGAATGTCGTCAAGCAACACCTCGAAATCGGCACCTCCGACAAGCGAGCTCGCGACCCCGGTCGCTGAGGCAATTAGCGCATGCATATAGTTACTCCGTCGTCAGGAACGGTATGGGCTTGGGCAGGATTCAGTGCCGGAAAAACCGGGCATCTCGGAGGAGGGTTCTGGGCGCGGCGGATGTGCCTTCGACGCGAAGGGGCGCTACGCAAGCAGGGCAAACGGGATAGATCGGCATAGGGTTACCTTTATTTTTGTGGGTGCCGTTGCCATAAATCTGCGCTGATTTACGTGAATAGTCAATGGAATATTCACGCAATATTTTTGCTTGAAACGCCTTTAATTTAAAAAATGACACTCAATTAATTTTTCAAATTATTGTTATATAAAGATTTTTTTAGAACCTTGATCTTTCCAGAAAGAAACCAGGCGCCTTGGAAAAAAATATTTTCCCAACGAAATTAATTAATCAACCCTAAACTGCGCGCACGACAACGCCACCCCCCCGGCAGACCGGGGGCGGGTACTTACAAAAGGACGTGAGCGGTGTCAGCGATGCAGGTCGATCATTCGACGGCAGCCTGGGGCACCGGCAGGTCGTCTTCGCTGTTCCAGGCCTGCACAGGGCGACCGAACAGGTTTTCGGTCTGGAAGTGCGCCATGCGCCACACGCCCTCCTCCAAGGCAAAACGGACCGTCAGCCGAGCGGCATTGAGGTGGGAGGCGCCACTGGCAAATGTCGACGTCTGCAACATCACCCAACTGCCCATGACGTGATCATCGTGCACCTCGATCAGCTCACTGGTCAGAAAATGCACATTGAGGGCAAAGTGCGCGGGTGACTTCATGTAGCCGCAGAACATCGCGGTAATGGCCTCACGCCCGCGATAGCCGCCGAAACTCTTGGCGTATTTGGCGCCCTTGCCCTCCCACACCGCGTCCTGCGTAAACAGCCCGGCCAACTCTTGCAGCGGCGAGTGCGCATCCAACCCGTCACACAACACCATGTAGCGGTTCATGCAGGCACGCACGCTGTCCTGGGTTTCGAAACGGCGCAAGCGTCTTTCAAGTGCCGCCAAAGAGCGTGGTTCACTCATGTTCAACTCCTCGGCCGATCAGCCCTTATGGTTGGCATACAGGCATTCGAGCAGGTGGCCGGCGATAGCCAGCAGTTGTTCGTCCGCACCTTTCGCCCCCACCAGTTGCAACCCAACCGGCAGGCCCTCGGCGCAGCCCAGGGGAATGCTCAACGCCGGGTGCCCGCTCAGATTGAAGGGCCGCACAAATCGGGTCATGCCCAGTACGGCTTGCGTGTCGGCGGCATCGGCGAGCCTCAACGGGAAATCCGGCATGGTCGGCAACACCAGTACGTCGACTTGACGCAACGCCGCGTCAACTTCGGCCGTGAACTGTTTGCGCACCTCTTCGGCGTGCATCAGGGCGTGTGCCGTGGTGGTGCCGGCAGCGGCCAGGCGACTGGCGATATCGGCCCCCACCAGACCGGTCGCCAACAAGTGCCCACAGGCGTCGAACGTTTCACGATTGATGACCACCATGCCGGCAGCATAGGCGGCATCGAGGCTCGGCAGGGTCACGGGTTGAGTCGGCAAACCACTGTCTGCCACGGCAGCATCGATCACACGTTGCACCGCAGCACTTGCCTGGACCGCCAGGACGCCGAGCCGTGGTGGCTGCTGCAGAGGCACCGGATGGAAGGTGGGGTCAATGACCTGCATGGCCTTGAGCAGCATTGGCAGGCTGGCCGCAAATGGCCCGACACAATCGAGACTGCTTTGCGCAGGCATCACGCCTCGACGGCTGACACGGCCGAACGTCGGTTTGAAGCCGAACACCCCACAACAACACGCCGGGACACGCACCGAACCACCGGTATCGGTGCCGAGGGTAAAGTCCGCCAACCCAGCGGCCACGGCCGCTGCCGAACCGCTGGAAGACCCCCCGGGGATACGCCCAGGAAAACGCGGGTTCGGCGCCGTACCCGTCCAATGGTTGATACCGGTGGTGCCGAACGCCAGTTCATGCAGGCTGGTCTTGCCCACCAAGTGACAGCCCTTGTCCAATAGGGCCTGCACCACATCGGCATGGGTGTCGGCGGGTGCCGCGCCATCAAGCGCCTGACTCGACGCCCGAGTCACCCTGCCGGCGATATCGATGGTGTCTTTCACCATCACGCTAAGCCCGTTGCCGCCAAGAGAAAGCTGTTCAATCACGATGGTCATGTCACGTTTTCCTTCGCTGTAAAACTCAGTGAACGAAGCCTGAAACGCCGGCTGCCTTCTTTCACACTCCCTGACTATTACGTGAATTGTCAATTAAATCCACTCACACGCCCCGACGTCATGGCTTGCGTTTCACCCGGTGATAACCGTGCCGAATTCACGACAAAAGTCTATGATTGCTTGCCTCCTCCGACATGAGCTGACCATGACGTCTCCGAAAACACACGCCAGTCGCTACGACCCCGGCAGTGAAGACTTTCACAAAGAAGATTTTCCGTTCTACTGGCTGGCGATGGTGCATGGCCGCTATAGCCAATACATGGAAAAATCCCTGAAAAAAATCGGCCTGGATATCCCCCGCTGGCGCGTGCTGTTCATCCTCAAGGAAAACGGCCAATCCAGTATTTCCGAGATCTCCACCCACGCCATCGCCAAGCTGTCGACCATCACCAAAACGGTGTACCGCATGAAGGACGATGGCCTGGTCGACACCGCGCCCTGCGAGGACGATGGACGGGTTACCCAGGTACGGATCACGGACGAGGGCCGGGCCGCCATCGAACGCATCCAGGCCGCCACCGGCGACGTGTTCAAACGCAGTTTCAGCGGCATGACCGAAGCCCAGATCCAGCGCCTCAACCGCATGCTGGAAACGGTGTTCAATAATCTGGGAGAGCCTTAGCGCGAGGATTCACCCTGTGCTGTCAGGCATCTCCAAGTCTCAGGGTTGAAACGGCACAGGCTGTTCATCCCGCGTAACCACAGGCGTGAACGGCGCGCGCCGCGCAATGGCATACGCCACCAGGCAGCCCAGCCCGCAACAGCCCACCACCAGGCACATGGGCCATGGGGTGCCATCCGCCAGGCGACTGACCCACAGACTCGCCAGCGCCCCACAGGCAAACTGCATCGAGATCCCCAGGGCGACGCTCGCCCCCGCTTGCCTCGGGAACATGCTCATCAGGCTCGCCGTGCAGTTGGCCCCCAGCAAGCCCGTCACCCCCATGTACAGCATCAGGCACAGTACGATGCTGGTCAGACCGCCCCATTGCGTGTAACCCGCCACCAACAACGCTATTGCGGCGATGCCTGCCAGCGCGGTTCCTACGCCCAGCATGCGCAGCGGCCCCAGGCGCGTGACCCAGCGGGCATTGATAAAGCTCACGACGATGATGCCCAGAATGTTCAGGCCAAACAGCGCACTGAACAGGCGCGGCGAGACACCGAAGTACTCCACGTACACAAAGGGTGAGGCGGTGATAAAGGCGAACACGCCGCCAAACGTGAAGGACATGCACAGAATCAACGCAACCGCCCGAGGCTGGCGGAGAATGCCCGGGTAGGCCGCAAAGGCGGCCTTGAGCGAGTGGCCGCGCGCCCGCGGCGGCAGGCTTTCGTCCAACCCCACACCGACCATCAGCAGACAAAACCCGCACAGGATGAACAACACGGCGAATATGGTGCGCCAACCGTCGACCAGCACCAGCCAGGTGCCGACCATGGGCGCAACCAACGTCGCCATCATTGTCAGCATTTGCATCCAGGACAACACTTTGGCGGCCTGCGCCAGACCGAACAAATCCCTGGCCACGGTCCTGGCCAGCACCATTGCGCCGGCCCCGCCCAGTGCCTGGATAAAGCGCCAGGCGATCAGTTGATCGATGCTTGCGGCAAACAGGCACCCCAAAGTCGCCAGGCCATACAGCGTGAGGCTGCCCAACAATAAGGTGCGACGTCCATAGCGGTCCGACAGCGGGCCGTAGAACAACATGCCCAGGCATAAGCCAGCGAGAAACGCGCTGATCGTGTGTTGCACTTGGGCCGTGCTGCTCGACAGCTCAACGGCAATCTGCGGCAGGCTGGGCAAGTAGGTATCAATGGAAAACGGCACAAAGGCCGTCAGCGAGGCCAATAACGCAATCATGCGGGCTGTGGGCTTCATTCCGGGCGCGCAAGGCTTTCAAGAAACTCCGCCACCAGGGCATTGAACACCGGCCCTTGATCGTCGTGCACATAGTGACTGGCGTCGGCGACCTCCACCGTGCGCACCTGCGGATTGCAGGCAGTCATTGCGTGCAGTGTCGCAGGCGGCAGGAAATCCGAGCGTGCGCCGCGAATGAACAGGCTCGGGCAATCCAGTGCGCGCACCGCCGGCCACAAATCCGTCGGTTCAATGCTAAGGCGCGCCTCGGCAATCCCCTGCTGATCATGACGCCAGGTGATCGCGCCGTCGCGCTCTTGCATCGAATGCGCGAGCCTCGATGCCAGCCCCTCGTGCGACAAGCCTGGACGCGCAGCCTGCCAGAATGCGCGGGCCGCCTCCCAGCTCTCGAACTGCAACGGTGTCTGGCCCATCTCGCGACGAATACGCGCGGCGCCATCGCCCTGGCTTGAAGAGCCGGGGCCGATGTCTTCAATCAGCAAACCGAGCAAACGTCCCGGATGTTGCCGCGCATATTCAAGGGCATTGGCACCGCCCAATGAGTGCCCGAGCAACACAAATCGCTGCAGGCCCACGTGGGCGACCAAGTCTTCGAGGTCTTCGACATACGATTGAGTGTGGTAGCTGGCAGGCGCAGCCCAGTCGCTCAACCCCCGGCCACGCTGATCCAGGGCGTAGATGCAGTAGCCCGCGCCCAAGGCTTGCACCAGCGACTCCCAGGTTTGTGCATAGGCCCGCAAGCCGTGCAACAGCACCAGGGGCACGCCGCTCGAATCGCCCCAGCGCAAGAAGTGCAGGCGCAGGCCTGCACGGTTAGTGAAAAAACAGCTGTCGGCAGGCATGGGCATGCTCCTTAGAAACGATCGAAGCGATAAGGGCTTGGGTCAATGATCGGCGTATGCCCACTGACCAGGTCCGCCGCGAGATGGCCCGCCGCTGGCGACGTGCCGAAGCCATGCCCCGAGAAGCCGGTGGCCACGGTCAGCCCCGGAATCTGCGCGACCGGCCCGATGACCGGATTGGAATCGGGTGTCACGTCGATAGTGCCGGCCCAGGCCTGGGCGATCTGCGCCTGCTCAAACACAGGCCAGGCCGCCATGAGGTTGTTCATCGCGTCGTTATTGAGCCGCGGGTTGGCGGCTGGATCCTGCACCCTGACACGCTCGAACGGGCTGACGCTATCGGCGCCCCAACGCCGAGCCAGTGCCAGGTCATTGATAAATGGCTTGCCCAGCGACACGTTCAATACGCTGCGTTGCGCACGGAACTGCGGCATATATTGCTTGGCGAGCAACAAGTGATCGAGGGTCAGGAAGGCGTCCAACTTACCGCGCTGGGTAATGATGAAACCGCCGTCCTTGTGCTTGCGAAACGAAAAATCAGGCGCACCGACAGCGATCTGCGTCGGCCCCTCCATGGGGTGGGTGCGCAGCACCGAGCAGGTCAAAGGCAAGGTCGGCAATGACACACCGAGGTTACCCAGAAAACGCCGCGACCACATACCCCCCGCCAGCAACACATGGTCGCAGCGGATTTCGCCTTTTTCCGTGACCACGCCACTGACCGCACCGGCAGACATCTGCAGCGTGCGCACCGCGCATTGCTCGATAATCACCACGCCCATGGCCATGGCCGCCTTGGCAATCGCACTGCTGGCCAGCGTCGGTTCGGCACGCGCGTCGGACGCGGTGAAGATACCGCCGGCCCACTCACCCACGCCGCCTGGCACCATCGCGTCAATCTCACGCTTGCTGAGCAGCCGCGAATCCAGCGACAAATGCTCCACCGACTTGAGCCACCCTTCGTGCATCGCCATCTGCGCAGGTGTGCGCCCCAGAAACATAATGCCTTCCTGGCGATACCCGACATCCGCCCCGACCCGCTCGGGCATTTGTGCCCACAGCCGGTCAGCCGCAAGCGCCAGCGGGATGTCGGCGGCGTGGCGGCTGGTCTTGCGTACCCAGCCCAGGTTGCGTGATGACTGCTCGGCGGCGATACGGCCTTTTTCCAGGACCACCACCGCGATGTTGCGCTCAGCCAGGGTCAGCGCAGCCGTCAGGCCGATGATCCCGCCGCCAATGATGACGACGGACGTGGCGCTGGGAAACACGGTGGAGGTTGTCACGGGCGCTATTGTCGGTGCCATGGTCAAGACTCGGTAAGCGAATAAGGGCGGCCACGCCTGCGCCTGGCCGCGTGACGATCATTGCGACAGGCGAATGACTTCGACCTGCGCCTTCGACGCGTTGCGATACGCGGTCACTTCCAGCTCCACCTTGTAGACCGTCGAGCCCAGGGGTGGACAGGTGACAGTGCTCGCTGGGTCGACGCCGCGAAACTTTTCGCCGATCAGGCCCATGACCGCGGGCACGTCCTTGGGGTCCTGGATGAACACCCGCGAACACACCACGTCGGCCAGGCTCGCATCAACGGCCTTGAGGGCCGACTCGATATTGGCGAAGACCTGGTGCGTCTGCTCAAGGATGTCTTCTGGAATCAGCTTGGTCTGCGGGTTGCGGCCCGCCGTGTTGGACACATAGATCCAGTTATCCACGACCACCAGGCGCGAATAACTGGCCTGATCTTCAAACGGCGAACCGGTCTTGAGCTTGATGATTTTTGTCATGTCGAATGCCTCGCAAAGGAAAGTGTTGGGGTGGCTCAGCGCAGTTCCGGGGTTTCCCACAGGTTCAAGGTCACACCGATGCCTTGCTTGATGGCGTTGCGGTAAATCACCGTGCCCCAGGCCACGTCCTCCACGGGCATGCCGCCCACTGACATGATGATGATTTCGTCATCGCTTCTACGCCCTGGCGCGGCACCGGCGATGATCTTGCCGATGTCCTCGACGTCATCGAGCTGCATCGTGCCTTCGGCAATCATGTCCATGAAGCGCACGCCAATGACGGGCACGGTGTGATGCGCAGGCTTGGGTAATTCTTCAAACCAGGCCTGGTAGAGACCGGTGTTGTCCAGCACCTTGCGCACGTCGGGCTGTTCCATGCCCGCGTCGAGCGAGCAGGACGCCGGCATCGCGAGGAAGGCGCCTGGCTTGACCCATTCACGTCGCACAATTGGGTAGATCGAGGGGTCGCCCACCTCACCGGAGCTACAATAAGTAACAAGGTCCGAATCGCGGACGACTGCCTCCAGGGTGTCGACCACCTCAATCGTGGTGATCTGCGGATAAGTCGCTGTGACCCACGCGATAAAATTGTCGAGGCTCTTCTGACCACGCCCCTTGATCTTCAGTGTGTCGATGTGCGGACACACCGCGATAAATGCCGCCAGCGTGGTCTTGCCCATGACACCCGGGCCAAGCAGACCAACGACTTTCGAGTCTTTGCGGGCCAGGTGGCGCGCACCTACACCGGGAATCGCACCGGTGCGGTAGGCGGACAGCAGGTTGGCCGACATATGCGCCAACGGCGCGCCAGTGTCGGGGTCATTCAGGGTGAACATCAGGATGGAGCGCGGCAGGCCCTTTTCGCGGTTGGCGATATTGGAGCCGTACCACTTCACGCCAGCGGTGCAAAAGCTGCCGCCCAGGTAGGCCGGCATGGCCATCATGCGCCGATCCGCCGTGGGCTTGGGCATGTTCGGGAACGGCGAATCCTGCGGAAAAACCACCATCGCCCCATGGGAGTCATTGTTCGGGCCGGCCATGCGGTAGTCACCGGCGTACAGCAGGCCGAACATCTCTTCCATGGTATTCACGCAGGCCAGCATGTCGGTCACCCCCGCGCGGATCATGTCCTGCTCGGAGAGGTAGATGAAGTCGATTTTTGTATTTGTAGACATAGTTATTCTCGCGCTGAAGGTGACATCGCTGCGGTAGGCGCAGCTCCACGCTGTCGAGGTCGAGTATCGGGCGGACGTTGTCGACGGTATTGTAAATTTCGGACATGCCCTCAGGCCGGCGCAGCGTCAGTTGGCGCGATTAATGCGTGATTTTTCCCGCAGCGCTGCCTACCCAAGGTGCAACCATGATCAAACCGAATGTGCCGGCTCCCCGGCACCACACCGCGAACGAACAGCCTTGGTTCGTGCTCAACTCTTCACGCTATTCGGTGATGCCCTCCGCGCACCCGGCGATCTCGCATTTCTATGCCTTCGACGTCGCTCAATCGAGCGACCTGCTGGCCGTGCCGGATGGCTGCGTGGACATCGTTTTCGACTGCGATGCCACTCGACCCAGCGCCAGGATCTGTGGCACACCGCTGACCGCCCAAGCCGTGCATTTGCATCAGCACCATCACTACTTCGGCGTGCGCTTTTCACCGGGCGTCATTCCCGGCTTCATCAATGTGCTGGCCGAAGAACTGACCGAGCGGGAACTCGACCTGCTGGAGGTCTCGGGGTTCGCCCATCGCATCTTCGAAAGCATCGTCCAGGCACCGCTGCTGGGAGACCAGATGCGGCTGTTCAACGACTACCTGGCCCCACGCCTGATGGGCAAGACATCGGGACTCACCGCCATGATCATTCAGCAGGCGCTGCGTCATCGCGGCGATATTCGCATCCAGCAACTCGAAGATCTCAGTGGCTATACCAGCCGTACCTTGCACCGCCAGTTCAATCAGGACACCGGCATGTCACCCAAGACGTTTTGCCGGATCATCCGCTGCCAGGCGGCACTGGACACTCTCAATACCCAGCAGGATGTTTCGTTCTCGCAGCTGGCCCTGGACCTGGGCTTTTCCGATCAATCCCACTTCCTGCGCGACTTCAAAAAACTGGTCAGTACCACACCCTGCGACTACCAACGCAAAATGCTGCAAAACGCCTACACCGACAGGATCAGCTACGCCTGATCGCGAGCTACGCAGATAAACCCCGGGTCTCCAGGGTTCCTCCATGAAAGCTCGTTGATTTCTTCGAGAGACACGTACCCACGTGGCGATCAGGCCGTGGGTCGGCCTGGCGTGTCTTGTGCCACTGGGGCTGTGCAGGGTGGTAGTGCCAGGCTCCGCGTGGTGCAACCAGCGATTGCATGAGCGCCCGGACAACTGTCTGGAAGATGACTTACCTGTGGAGGGTATAGGCGACCCCGTCGCCTGAACCCCGGTGACTCAGACCATCGCTCGACGTGTTTCAGACGGCGACTCGCCAAACAGCGCCCGGTAATGCGCTGCAAAGTGGCTCAGGTGGAAGAAGCCCATCGCCACCGCCACCTCGCCGACGTTCTGGGTGCAGGCCGGGGTGGCGATCAGGCGTCGACGCACCGCATTCAGACGCAGGTTTCGCAGGTACTCCACCGGACGCATGCCGGTCACCGCCTGGAAGCTGTTCTGCAGGGTCCGCCGGCTGACCCGCAGGTGTTCACACAGATCGAGAATACTCAGTGGGGTATCGCCACTGGCATCGATCAACTCCTGGCAACGCTTGACCAGGTAAGCACTCACGGCAAAATTGCCGCGACGGCAACGCACCTCATCGGTGGCGTTGCTGAACAAATCGAGGAACGCGTTGAGCAGTTCGTCCTCGAGCATTTTTTCGGCGGTTGCACTGATCGCATCGGTTTGTTGCAAAAGGTGACGAAACAGCGGGTAGATCCGCTGGCGGATGCGCAACAGTAACGCGTCATCCACACAGAGTTGGGAGCGGGTGGTGAGGCGCTTGAGCTGATCGCCGGACAACTCGAAGGCGGCCAGTTTGGCGAAGCGTACCGTATCGACGTTAAGGGCGAAGAAGTGCGTACCTTCAGGCGCATGCAGCACAAACTCTTCGCCATCGCGCAACAGCACGACGCTGTGCGCCCCCACTTGCTGACCCTGCACCACAGGCGCACTGCCCAATGACATGGCCGCGCACAGCCGGTCTTTGGGCGCATAGCCGCGCTGCACCACGCGTTTGTCCAACACTTCCTGGAAGATCTGAAAGCGGTCGGCGGACAATTGCCGCAGCTCGCTGGTCAGGCAGCCACGGCCCAACTGGTCATAGACCTGCCGCCAGCCCTGGATGGAACCGGCGTGCAATTGAGGGTCATTGAAGGTTCGAACTTCAGCAAGCATGGTC
This sequence comes from Pseudomonas azotoformans, assembly GCF_900103345.1. Taxonomy (NCBI): domain Bacteria; kingdom Pseudomonadati; phylum Pseudomonadota; class Gammaproteobacteria; order Pseudomonadales; family Pseudomonadaceae; genus Pseudomonas; species Pseudomonas azotoformans. The sequence continues at coordinate 385,108 of NZ_LT629702.1, read as the reverse complement.
GTCGTTCCTAGGTGCCCCGTTGTTGTTATCGGCCTGAGGGGGACTCAAGTCATCCATGACGGCAGCTGGCGTTCACACAGGGGCGGTGTCCGCCGTGAAAAGCAAAGCCAGTTCCGTGCCAAACATATGCAAGCGGTACGTAGCGGCCTGGATATCCATCGGCGCCAAGAGCGCACCGGACAGCACCACTTGCCCGGCCTCCACCGGTTGGCCGTCAGCCAACAGACGGCGAATCAGCCAGCAAAGGTTGGCCAGTGGTGGATCCTCACGGCCCTCGGTGTTGCCTTCGCCGCGAAGCGCGCCAGCACTTTCCAGGCGATAGGCGACGTTGGCATGCGCAATGGGATCGAAAGCCATCAACGGCCCGAGGCAATACAGCCCCGCCGCCGCGTTATCGGCAAGAAAAGCCCCTGCCCCAAACGTCCAGCCTTGCCAACGGCAATCGGCAATCTCGAACGCCGGCGCCACCTCTGCAATGGCCGCCAGGATCTCCTCGTCACGGTAGTCACCCGGCGCGAGGCTGCGGCCCAGCACGATTGCCACTTCGATCTCCAGCTTGGGCTGGATCAACCGCGAAAGCGCCACTGCCGTGTTCGGCAGCACACGCATGCGGTCAGTCAGGCCGCCATACACGGGCTCCTCCAGGCCGAAACGCCTTTGCGCGGCGCTGCCGGCGAAGGCGATCTTCCAACCGCTCAGTTGTTCGCCCGCCGCCAGGCGCAGGTCCAGCGCCTGGCGTTGCAGCGCGTACCCTGAGCGCAGGTCCAGCGCGTCAGGTGCCAGCGGCGCGATGGCCTGCACCGTGCGCGTGGCGTGGTGCAAGCGGCTCAACACGGGGTTGTCAGCGCTCATGACAGTTGCTCCGCCAACTTGCGCAACACACTTTCCAGCCGCTCGGGCGTGGTAATGGCCGCGACAAAACGGTCCGGGCGCACCACCACGATGCAATCGCGCACCTTGGAGAACCATTCGCCGAGGCGATTATCCACGTCCTCCACGCTGATGGCGTCCATCGCCGTCAACGGCTGGTGACGGCCCAGGCCGCTGCGCGAACGATTGACCTGTATGAAGCGTGTGTCCCAGCGCGCCCAGAATGTCGCCATCTCGTCACTGAGTTGCTCGCGCGGGTTGACCCGGTAACCCAGCACCGCATAGGAATGACCCAACACGTCATCCAGGCGCCGACGCTGACCCTTGGCGTCTTCGATATAGGGCTGCACAAACAGCTGGCCGACCAGGTCGTCCTCACGCAGTTCGGCACGTTCGTGATAGACCAGGCCCTTGGTGATGGTGGCCTTGGGTTTGAACTTGAACTCCAGCAGGTGCGAGCGCAGGTTGTCGACGCTGTTCACTGCCTGGAACAACCAGTCGCGCACGCCGGCCATCAACGGGTTGGTCAAGCCCAATACGGTGCCCATATTGTCGGCCAGGGCCACCAGCTCGGTGGCATGCCCACGGCGCTCCTGGTCGTAGCTTGCGAGGATCCCATGGGACGCGCGCCCCTGGATGATTGCCGCGAGTTTCCAGACCACGTTGGCCACGTCGCGCAAACCTGAATTGAGGCCCTGCCCGGCCCAGGGTGGCGAGATATGCGCGGCATCCCCCACCAGCGCCACACGCCCTTGGACAAAGCGTGCCGCCACCCGGGAGTGGTGGGTGTAGGCGCGGATGCGGATGATGTTCAACTGGTCGACGGCGTCGCCGATATGCCCACGGATCAGGTCACGGATGGTGCTTTCTTCGCACATCTTTGCCTCATCTTCGCCTTCCATCAGCATGAACTCCCAACGCCGCTGCTGGTAAGGCAGGTAGATGCACACGAACGGGCGCTGCGGGTCGGCATGCAGTGCGGTATAGGGTGCATCCAGGGTGTCATTGGCGGTGTCGACCACCACCCATTTACGCGGATGGGTCAGCCCCAGCAATTCAACGCCGACCTTTTTGCGTACGGTGGAGCGCCCGCCATCGGCGCCGATCACATAGTCGGCGCGCAGCTCATAGACCTCGCCCTGGGCATTGCGCACCTGCAAGGTCACACCCTCGCCGTCCTGCTCCAGTTCGAGCATTTCATGGCCCTGGCGCAACTCCACACAGGTACGCTGCCCCAGGTTTTCGCGCAGCGTGCCTTCAAGCAACTGCTGCATGAAGATATTGCGCATCGGCCAGCCGTAGTGAGCGGTGCTCGGCTTGACCTCGGCGAAACACACACCGCGTGCGTTGTAGTAGCGCAACGGCACGTCGCAGATCATGTCGCGCACGGCCAGCTCGGCGATGCCGATACCCTGCAACACGCGCAGGGCTTCATCATCCATGCCCACCGCACGCGGGTAAGGCAGGATGCAATCAGCCAGTTCAAGGACGACGCAGTCGATTCCGTACATCCCCATATAGTGTGCGGCCGTGATCCCGTTGGGCCCGCCGCCGACAATGACAACCTGGGTCTTCTCCTGCTTCATCGCTCATCACCGCTTTCTTGTTGTGGTTGTAACCCGGCACAGCTCAAGGCGCACGCCTGCTGTCAGTGCAGCCCATCCAGACCTTTGACATCTTTAGCCTGCAGGCCGCCCAGGCGTGCATGCAAGCGTCCACGCGTGGCGAAGGCCCAGATGATCACGACTTCGTCGGGCGCAGGCCCGTCGCCAAACATCAGCGACATGCTGTCGTAATGGGAACGTACATACAGGGCATCCTTGTGCGCCAGCGGCACATCGATGGTCGAACCCGGCCCGCCACGCTTGCCGGTGGACGGTACCCAGGACTTGCCGCCGCCCAGCGCGACGCGGATCGGATCGGCGGCCGGGTTGGTCAGGAATGCATTCCCGTGCTCGTACTCGCCCTCGCTGCCCACCAGGATCGCCTTGCCATAGCTGACAATCTCATGGGCACCGGCCAGTGCCTGGATGCGCCGGCCAAATTCTTCGCCCAGCAGCGGCGAAGGGTCGACCAGTTCGGCCAGCGACTCGCTGTAGCGACCGGCATAAGGGTTGGCGATCACGGCGGCAATCGCATATTTGAACAGTGGCTCGCCATCGGCCAGCTGGCCGGTTTCGTTGGCCAGGGTTTCTTCGACGAAGCTGTACCATTTACGGATGTGATAGGTCGCAAAATTAGCGGTTTTCATCAGGGTTTGCCTCAAAGTGGGTCCAGTGGGTCAAGGTTGAAATGTCGGCTCGGCGCGCCAGCGGCCTTGAACCGGGCCTTGCCGCGCGCATCGTCGTGTTCGGTCTCGAGGAAGAATTCCATGCGGTTGCCGTCGGGGTCGTTGAAGTACACGCCATGGCCGATTTCGTGATCGGTGATCTTCACCACCTCGACGCCCTTGCCCAGCAACATGCCGTAGAGCTGGCGCAGGGTGGTCATGTCCCCATCGATTTCCAGGCCGTAGTGTTGCAGCCCCAGCCCGCCCTGATGGGCGCCGGGGTCGGCGCGGATCAAGGCAATGTCGTGGTGCTTGCCGCCAAACGCCATCATGACCCAGCTCTCGCCCCGGGCACTTTCGTGCATGCCCAGGATGTCGGCGTACCAGCGGGCCGACACGTCCGGGTCAGCGACCCAGAGCGATAGGTGAGTACGCAGGATCTCGACTTTCATGGCGATATACCTCAGTGCTTCTTGACGATGGATTGATGCCCGGCCTTGATCTGCGCCACAGCCGGCGTCCACAGCACATCGGCGATCTCGCTGAAGTCGCGCCACTGTTTCTGCCAGCCGTCACCGCCGTTGTCGGAGGTGAACAGGTGCCCGTACTTGGTGCCCGCCACGATCTGCCGTGGGTTGGCCGGGTTGAAGGCAATCGCCCACACACAGGAATTGGGCTGCTGGGAAAGCGGCAGCACTTCCCAGCTGAGCGCCGCATCGCGGGACACCAGGATCTTGCTGGTAGTGCCCGGCGTGCCATCGGAAATGCTCAGGTACAGGTCGCTTTGCGAGCCCAACGGTGCATTCATGGCGCGGATGTAATACAGGCCGAAGGCTTCGCGGCCGATAATGCCGGTCCAGGTCAGGCCTTCGTCCAGGCTGCGGTAGACCGCGTTGACGCACACCACCACGATGACTTTCTGGCCATGGTTGGGCAGTACCAGGATGTTGTGCACGTCCGAGTTGAACTCCCACAACAGGCGGTCATCGACGCGGGTCCAGCTGTCGCCGCCGTCGCGGGAGTGGAACAACCCACCCTCTTCAAGGCCGAACCACAACTGGTCGGGGTCGATCGGGTCGTAGGCAAACGCCAGCAGGCGTGGGCGACTGACGCCGTCGCAGAACTCCGGAATCTCCACCGGTGCGCGATCCCAGCTCAGCCCACCGTCCAGGGTGCGCCACAACACGGCGCGGGACGGTGCCCCGGTGCCGACGAAAATCCGTTGTGCGTTCTGCGGGTCCACCGCGACTTTCCACACGGTCTGCCCGTTGAACGGCGAGTCGACGCGCCGCCAATGGCCGCCGGTGTCGCGGCTGACGCACAAGCCCACGTCGGTGCCGGCGTAAATCACCTCGGGCGCGTCGGGGTGCAGGCTCAGTGAGCGAGTGATCGCATCGAATTCCAGGTCCTGCCCCAGACCCAGGCGATGCCAGGTACGGCCATCGTCGGCACTGCGGATCACCGCTTGCCCGACGGTGGCAACCAAAAGGGTTCCGTTACTCATCACAGATGCTCCTCAGATATAGATACCACGGGTCAAACCGCCGTCGATGCCGATGGACTCGCCGGTCACCGCGCCGGCCTTGGGCGACGCCAGGAAACCAATCAACCAGCCCATTTCAATCGGTGCCAGGGTGCGGCGAATCGGCGTCGCGTCGATATAGGCTTGCTCGACCTGTTCCGCGGTCTTGCCTTGCTTGACCGCTTCACGGTCATACAGCTCCTGGATATGCGGGGTATCCACCACGCCTGGGTGAATCAGGTTGACCGTGATACCCGACGGGCCAAGCTGGTCGGACAGGGTCTTGGTCATGTGCGCGATGGCCAGGTTGCGCATGCCCGACAGCACCTTGCTGCTGCGTCCGGTGAGGCCACCGATGTTGATGATGCGCCCGAAGCCAGCGGCCTTCATGTGCGGGGTCACGGCCTTGGCGCAACGGAAGTAGCCGATCACCTTGGTGTTGAGGTCCGACAGCAGCTCATCGTCGCCGGCGTGCTCGATGTCATTGCGCACGACGCCGGACGGCGCAGCGGCACCGTTGACCAGGATGTCGATACGGCCGAAGTGCTTATAGGCGGCCTCGACCATCTCCGACACGGCGGACATTTCATTGGTGTCGCAGAACAGCGGCAGCACTTCGTTGCCGGTCTGGGCGCTGATCTCTTCGGCGGCCAGTTGCAGGAACGCCATGCGACGCGCGCAGATCACCACCTTGCAGCCTTCTTCGGAGAGAAAACGTGCGACTTCCTTGCCGATCCCCATGCCACCACCGGTGACAATGGCCACGCGGCCTTTCAATTCCAGATCCATAACAATTACCTCGTGTGATTATTCAGTTCAGGCCAGATCGACAAACACGCTTTTGGTCTCGGTGTAGGCATCGATCACGTTCTTACCCATTTCCCGGCCCCAGCCGGATTGCTTGTAGCCGCCGAATGGCGAGGCCGCATCGACCACGTTCCAGCAGTTGACCCACACCGAGCCCGCCTTGAGCTGCGCCGCCACGCGGTGCGCCGAGCGCAGGTCGCGGGTCCACAGGCCGGCCGCGAGGCCGTAGGGCGAATCGTTGGCGCGCAGCACCAGGTCGTCGATTTCGGTCCAGCTCATCACCGTCAGCACTGGGCCGAAGATTTCTTCGCGGGCCACGCAGGCCGCCTCGGCGCGATCCAGGAACACGCTGGGCGCAATAAAGTGGCCGCGCTCCAGGTGTTCCGGACGCCCGCCACCGCAGATCAGTTCGGCGCCCTCCTCCTGGCCGCGTTGCAGGTAGCCCTTGACCGTCGCCAACTGGCGCCCGGACACCAGCGGGCCCATGCTGCTGGCCGGGTCCAGGCCATTGCCGAGGACGTGGGCGGCGGCGTGCCGTTCGAGTTCCTCAAGGACCTGATCCAGCACGCTGGCGTGCACGTACAACCGCGAAGCGGCCGTGCACACCTGGCCCTGGTTATAGAAAATGCCATCGGCGGCGCCTTTGGCGGCGCGCACGATATCGGCGTCGGGCAGGATGATGTTCGGCGACTTGCCGCCCAGTTCCAGCGAGACCTTTTTCATGTTGCGCGTGGCCGCTTGCGCGATCAGCCGGCCGACCTGGGTCGAGCCGGTAAAGGCGATCTTGTCCACATCGGGATGCTCCGCCAGCGGCGCGCCGGTTTCGGCGCCCAGGCCGGTGACCAGGTTGACCACACCGGCCGGGAACCCTGCCGCCTCGATCAACTGCACCAGGCGGATCGCGACCAGCGGCGTTTGTTCAGCCGGCTTGAGCACTGCCACACAGCCGGTGGCCAGTGCCGGGCCGAGCTTCCACACGCACATGTTCAGCGGGAAGTTCCACGGCACGATCAGCGCGCAGACCCCCACCGGTTCACGCAGGGTGTAGTTGAGCATCGGCGCGCCGCTGGCCGGTGACACGGGCAAGGTGCTGCCTTCGATCTTGGTCGGCCAGCCGGCGAAGTAACGCAGGATGGTCGCGGCGCTGGCCGCTTCACCGCGCGCTGCGGCAATCGGCTTGCCGTTCTCCAGGGTGATCAGTTGCGCCAGTTCTTCGCGGTGCTGGTCCAACAGGTCCGCCAGGCGGAACAGCAACAGGCCGCGCTGGGCCGGTGACTGCAACGACCAGGCGCCGTTGAACGCCGAGCGTGCAGCGGCAACGGCCGCGTCCACATCCCGCGCACCGCCCTGGGCCACTTCGGTCAGGGTTTCTTCGGTGGCCGGGTTTTCCACTGCGAAGCGGCGGCCATCGGCGGCGTCCTGCCAATTGCCACCGATAAACAGACGACCCGGCTGGGACAGAAAGGCCTGGACGGCGGGTAACACTTCAAACAGCTTCATGGTCGACTCCTTCACAGCGCCATTTCGATCAGGCAAGGCCCGCCGTCGGCATTCGCATTGGCCAGCGCCCGTTGCAGTTCGGCATTGGTGTGCACCGTGCTGGCCGGTACGCCATAGCCTTTGGCCAGGGCTTTCCAGTCGATGCGCGGGCTGTCGAGCACCGTCAGCTTCAGGGCTTCAGGGCCGAGTTCGGTCATGCCGAAGCGGCGCAACTCGTTCTGCAGAATCGCGTAGCGATGGTTGGCGGCAATCAGGATCACCACCGGCAATTGCTCGCGGGCGATGCTCCACAGGGTTTGAATGGTGTACTGGGCACTGCCGTCCGATTGCAGGCAGTACACACGGTTGCCGCGCTCGGCCAGGGCGGCGCCGAAGCCGACCGGGATACCCTGGCCGATCGCGCCACCGGTGTTGGTCAGTACCCGGTGCCGTGCGGCGCGGGCCGAAGCGGTGAAGAACGGATAGCCGCAGGTGCCGCCTTCCACGGAGACAATGCTGTCGTCCGGCAGGGAGGCGGCCAGCACCTGGCCCACCGACTGCGGGGTCAGCTCGGCATGGCCGGGCGGCAGTTCGATGCCCTGGGGCGTCGGTATATAGGCCGGCGCATCGAGGGCGTCGGCCAATGCCGTCAGCGCGCCGGCGACATCGTCACCGACATCGGCCAACGCCAGCAGGCGCTCACGTTCGGCCAGGCGCGACGGGATGCCTTCGTAGCCGAAGTAGCTGATGGGCTCCGGCACGCCGGCGCACACCACCAGGTCGTATTGCTCGAGGATTTCAATCGCCACTTCCGGGAAGTACGGCAGGCGGTCCAGGTCCGGCAAGCCACCGCCACGGTAGCTGAGGCGCGGAAAGGTCTCGGCGAACAGACGCACGCCCGGCAGTTGCGCCAGGCGCCCCGCCGCTTCCAGGCCGGCCACCGACAAGCCTTCGTCGCCGACGATAAACACCAGCCGCAGGCCGTCACGCAGGGCCTTGGCCACGCTCTCGATGCGGTCACCGGCAAAGCGGCGCACCGGCGGGCGGATCGGGGCGAACACACCGGTGTGGGTCACGGCGTGAGCTTGCAGGTCCATGGGCAGGATCAAACTGGCGATCTGCCCTTTGGCCTGCCAGGCCGCGCGCATGGCTTCCTGCAGGTCTTCGCCAACCCCCGACGCGGTGCGCGAGGTGCGCACCCAGCCGGAAACCGCGCCGGCCAGGGCCTGGATGTCACTGGCCAGCGGCGGGTCGTAGTTGACGTGCCAGGAGGCGTGGTCGCCGATCACGTTGACGATCGGGGTGTTGGCACGGCGTGCATTGTGCAGGTTGGCGATGCCGTTGGCGAACCCAGGCCCCAAGTGGGTCAGGGTCATGGCCGGTTTGCCGGCAATCCGGCCATAGCCATCGGCCGCACCGGTGCAGACCCCTTCGAACAGCGACAACACCGGCTTGAGAGCGGGTGCGCTGGCCATGGCGGCCACCAGGGGAATCTCGGTGGTCCCGGGGTTGGCGAAGCAGTACTCGATACCGCTTGCCGCTGCCGCATTCACTATCAGTTGCGCACCATTCATTTTCAGCCCTCTTGCTTGAGCGTTTGCAGTGATGAGATTTATCACACACAAAAATTCAATAAACAAGCATTTTATTTTGATTTGTCTCATTTAATGAGATTTATGTGATTTTTTGATGACCGATACAGCACAAAAGATTGCGTTTTTCTTTCACTGCGGTAGTGTTGCGCCCACGGAATGCGGCACGTGCCCCCCCTTTTAGGAACGAAATGAGCAGCCTGAGCAAATTGCTGAGCGTCCTGGACCTGTTCGGCCCCCAGACGTTGAAGATCGACCCCGACACCATCGCCGAGCGCATGGGCCTGTCACGGGCCACCGTGTACCGCTACGTCAAGGACTTGTGCGACGCCGGCCTGCTGACCCGCGTGGATGCCGGCAGCTATGGCCTGGGCCCACGAGTGATTGAGCTGGACTGGAAGATGCGCCAGTACGACCCGATCCTGCTCGCCGGGCGCGAGCTGATGCACGAGCTGTCCGCGCAAACCGGCCTGGCGGTGTTCGCCAGCGTGTTTTACGACGGACGCATCATCAACACCTACATCGCCGAACCCGCCGACACCTATCACTTCGCGTTCGGGCGTGGGCAGCCGTTGCCGTTCTTTCGCGGTGCACAATCGAAGGTTTTGATCGCCTATCAGAAAGGTCGCCGCCTGCAACGCCTGTTCGACGAACACATGGCCAGCGACCCCGACAGTCCCTATGACTGGGCCGGTTTCAGCAAGGCCGCGAAAAAGATCCGCAAGGACGGTTACTGCCTGACCCACGACGAGCTCAACCTGGGCCTGACCGGTATCGCCGCACCGATCATCCAGACGGACCTCGACGAAGTGGTCGGCAGCCTGTCGGCCGTCGGCAGCACCCAAAGCTTCAAGCTGCTGCGCCAGGAAACCGTGATTGAAATGGTGATGGACACCACCCGGCGCATTGCCGAAAACATGCATAACGCGCCGAGCGGTATCGCGCCCTAGCCCGCGCCCTTCAGAACGGCACGGCCACCGTCAATTGGCTGTACAGGTTGGTGCCGTTGCCGCCGACCTGGTTGCCACCGGTGGTCGAGTCCTGCTTGGGTTTGTAGAGCCCCACCAGCGGGGTGATGATCAAGTGCGGGTTGACCACCCACTCGGCGTACACATCCAGCTCGCGGGCGTCGAGGTTCAGCGCCGTGCTTTTACGCACGGTGTCGTAATCGAAATACAGCGCGCCCAAACTCAGGTTTTCCAGTGGGGTTGCCTTCAGCCCGACGTGATGGATACGCGTGTTGCTGTTGAACGGTCCGGCGTAGTTACCGGCCACTTCGCCCTGGAACCAGGTGCCATAGCCCATGCTCAAGCCAGTGAACAGCGCATCCCAGTTCTGCGAGTAACGCGTATAGCGATAGGTCACCTTGGGTGCCCAGGCGGTATCGGCAAAGGTGTAGCCCGCTTCGCCGTACCAGGCTTTCTCCGGCCCGGCGTCCTTGTCCTGCCAGGCGTATTCAAACGCCAGGCTGAGGTTCTTGACGCCCGCATCGCCCTCTGCGCGCAGGCTGTAGATATTCATACCCTTGCGCTGGCGCTGAAAGTCGCTGGCCCATCGATCGTTCACGTCAAGGCCATGCACCCAGGTCAGCCCAAGCGTGCCCGGTTGCGCGGTGTAATCCAGGGTGCCGGCGGCCAGTTCGGTTTCGGCCTGGACGCGGTTGTCGGACTTGAGCCACAGCACGCTGCCGTGCAGGCCCTCCTGCCCACCCAGGCGCAGCACAGCGGTTCGGTCGAACGCATGCCGGGCGGCCAGGTAGTAAGCGCCCCCACGGTTCATGGTGCCATCGGCCGGACCTTTGCCCAGGTTCAGTCCGTCGTCGTTGATCAGGAAGCCGCGACCGACCTTGACCACCTGACGCCCGCCGGAGATATCCACGCCGTCCTTGCCCAGCGCCGGAAACAGATCGCCGGAGCGCCACCCCAGGTAGGCGTCTTCGATTTTAGTCGTACGCTCTGTCCCCACGCTGTTTCCGCCCGGATCACCGTCGCCCCAGGTGGCAGAGCTGACCAGCGCGAATGCCCCATACGCGGAGCCATTGCCGCCCAAGGCCTGGTCACCGCTCAGGCCGTATTTGATAAAACCCTCGCGCCATGTGGAGCCGCCCGAGGTGCCATCGTAGTTCTTGCGGCTGTTGAACTGACCGAATACCGCTGTCATGTCCGCGTTGAGGTGACGGCTGTCGTCGCTGTACACCTCATAGGCCTGGGCCTGTTGAATGGCGCACAGCGCCAATGTGCACACGAACGTGCTACCGAACACGGGACGACGCAATGGATACCGCATGGCTCAAGCTCCTGGAGGTGCGCCTTTCAAAAGGCTGTCTTAAGTATTGGCATGACGTGGGTGCAGCCTTTGCCGCACCGTTTTCACGGGGACTAGCCGTAGCTGGTGAAGGCGATATCCAGCGCAGAGACGATCAAGTCCGCCTCATCGGTCGTGAGGGTCAATGGCGGCGAGAGAATGATCTTGTTGCCGATCGGTCGCACCAGCACACCGGCACGCCGCGCCTCGTCGGCGATCCGCGAGGGTTGGCCGCCAGCCGGGTCGAGGGGTTGGCGCGTGGCCTTATCGACCACCAGGTCCAGCGCGATCATCAGGCCCTTGCCACGCACTTCGCCGATCACCGGATAGCGCTCGGTCAACGGTTTGAGCTGTTCCAGCAAGTACGCGCCCACTCTGGCCGCGTTGCCCGGCAGGTCCTCGGCTTCGACGATGTCCAGTACCGCCAGCGCGGCCGCACAGGCGGTCGGGTGGCCGCTGTACGTGTAGCCGTGCATGACCATGCTGCTGAAGCCAGGCCCGTTCTCGATTGCGTCGACGATGCGTTGGTTGAACAGCGTGGCGCCCAGCGGGATGTACCCGGCCGTGATGCCTTTGGCCAGGCACAGGATGTCCGGCGCGACGCCCCAGCCACGACTGCCGAGCATGCAGCCGGAACGGCCGAACCCCGTGACCACTTCGTCGGCGATCAACACAATACCGTGGCGGTCACACACCTCCCGCAGGCGCGGCCAGTAACTGGCGGGCGGTACGATCACCCCGCCGGCCCCCTGCACCGGCTCGGCGATCAATGCGGCAACCGTCTGCGCGCCCAGCAACGCGATCTGCTCCTCCAATTGCCGAATACAGTGCGCCGTCAGCGCTTCGGGATCGCGGCAATCCCAGGGGTTGCGATACAGCCATGGGGTGTCGAGCAAATGGCAGCCGGCCAACAGCTGCCCATGGTTGTAGTGGTAGACACCGTTACCGCCGACCGATGTGCCGCCCATGTGCACACCGTGATAGCCGTTGCGCAGCGACAGAAACCGCGTGCGCCCCGGTTCGCCACTGGCGATCCAGTATTGGCGGGCCATTTTCAGCGCGGTTTCGACTGCATCGGAGCCGCCGGAACTGAACAGCACGCGTGTCATGCGTTCCTGGGCGAACAAGGTGGTCAGCCGTTCGGCCAGGTCGAATACCCGAGGGTGGGCAATGCCGTCGAAGGTCTGGTAATACGCCAATTCATCCAACTGCGCGGCAATCGCTGCCTTGACGCTGGCACGGTTGTGCCCAATGTTCACATTCCACAGGCCGCCCACGCCATCGAGCATGCGCTGGCCGTCGATGTCCGTAATGTAATTGCCGTCACCTCGGGCGATGATCAGCGTCTTGGAGCGCTGCGCCGGGGCACTGGACCCCATGGGGTGCCAGAACTTTTTCTCGGCGGTCTTGTATTTTTCGTACATGTTCAAGCTCCCTGTACGGCATCGCGCTTGCGCACGAACAGCAGTTGCTGGCCCGTGAATTCCAGCAACCCCTCAAGGCCGAACTCGACACCGAACCCGGACATTTTGCTGCCACCAAACGGCGTATTGGGCTGGATCTGCGCATGGCAGTTGACCCAGGCAACGCCGCTCTCCAGGCGACTGGCCAAGGCCTGGGCCTGCTCGACATCCGGCCCCCAGACCGAGCCACCGAGCCCCATTTCGCCAGCGTTGGCGCGCTGCAGCACATCTTCGACATCCCGGTAGGCAATCAAGGGCAACACAGGGCCGAACTGTTCCTCATCGACCAGTCGATGGCCGTCGGTGACGTCCGCCACCAGCGTAGGGGGATAGAAAAAACCCGGGCGGTCCAGGCGCGCACCGCCACACAACACCCGTGCACCGTTGGCGCGTGCGTCGGCGACCAAGGCCTCCACCAGTTCCAGTTGTTCCAGGTTCTGCACCGGCCCGAACGTGACACCGGCGTCGAGACCATCCCCCACCACCTGGCGCGCTGCGATCTGCGTCAGCGCGTCAGCAAAGGCCTGGTACTGTGACTCATGGATGTACAAGCGTTTGAGGGCCGCACAGGTCTGGCCCATATTGAGAAAGGCGGCCTGGAAGATCTCTTCGGCCACTGCCTCGACCGGCGTTCCTGGCAATACAATTGCCGCATCGTTACCACCCAATTCCAGGGTCAGGCGCTTGAGGTTGCTGGCGGCCCCCCGCATCACGCTTTGCCCGGTGCTGGTGGAACCGGTGAAGACAATTTTCTGGATGCCGGTATGCGCGGTGATTGCGCTGCCGAAGCCCTGCTCGCCCGTCACGCAGTTGATCACACCGCGGGGCACGTGGCGGGCAATGATTTCAACCAGGCCCAACGTGCTCAACGGGGTCAGGCTCGACGGCTTGCTGATCACACAGTTGCCGGCACGCAGCGCCGGCATGATGTGCCAGACGGCGATCATGAACGGCCAGTTCCAGGGGGTGATCGAGGCCACGACGCCCAACGGTTTGCGGTGCAGCTCGATGCGTTGGGTGGGGGTTTCTTCCACCAGCTCCACCGCAATGTCTTGAGCCGCTGCGTAGCGGGTCCACGCCGCGGCCCCCATGACCTCGCCAAACGCCAGCTCCAGCGGCTTGCCTTGCTCCTGCACAATCAGGCGAGCCAGCGCGTCGGCCTCGCGCTCGATATCGGCGGCAATCGCCAGCAAACGTTCACAACGGTCTGGGTGGCTACTGTGGCGCCAGCTTTTGAAAGCCGCCTGCGCGGCATTCACCGCCTGGTCGAGTTGCCCCAGCGAGCCTGCCGGGCATTGTGCAAATGCAGCACCGGTGGCCGGGTTGATCACGTCAAACTGGCCTCGTTCACCGGCCACTTGAACCCCATCGATGAGCATCTTGTAGTTGTGCATTTGAAACCTTCCTTTCACACGCTGACGAGCCATGCTGAGCAACGACAGGCTGTAATTGTCTGGTTAGTCGAGCGATAAAACCGCTGCGCTCTTAAAGCTTGTGGCTGCCCAAGGCGAGGAACCGTTGCGGCGAGCGCGTTCGCAGTCGCATTGCGAGCACAATGCCGATAATCAGCGCCGCAGGAATAATCGCGCAGAGGCTGTAGGACAGCAGTTGGCTCGCGCCAGTGAGTACGTCGAAATGCACCACGGCCAGCACCAGCACGAGCACCAGCGCCAGGCATGAGAACCCGGGCAGGATGCGTCCGCGCAGCAGCCCGACCTTAAGCTCGGGATGGCGATGGAAGTACACACATACCGCCACCGAGGTCAGCGCCATCAGTAAAATCACGCACAGGGTGGCGAGGTTGGACAGCCAGGCAAACAGTTGCAGGATCGGGTCGGCGTCCATCGCCGCGAAAATCAGCACCACCACCGCCGCAATCAAGCTCTGCAACGCCGAGCCCATATGCGGGCTCTGGTGCACGCGATGGGTGGTGCCCAACACGCTGTGCAACAAGCCGTCGCGCCCGATGGCATAGAAGTAACGCGCGGCGGCGTTGTGAAAGGCGAGCAGCCCGGCATAGATACTGACCATGAACAGCACGCGGATGACCTGGGTCAGGTGCGGGCCGACAAAATGGTCGGACATGCCGTAGATAAACGTGGTCGGGTCCTGCAAGGCCTGCAGCATCGGCACGATTTTGTCCGACCCTACCCCCACCACCATCGACCATACCGACAACGCGTAGAAACCACCGATCAGCAACACCGAACAGTAGGTGGCAATCGGGATACTGCGATGCGGATCCTTGGCCTCTTCGCCGTAGATCGTCGTTGCTTCAAAACCGATAAAGGCGGCGAAGCAAAACAGCAAGCCGATTGACGGGGTGCCGCTGAACACATGGCTGCGGTCGAACGAATCCAGGTTGATGCCACTGTCACCGCCGGACTTGAGGATGGCGAAGTCCAGGATCAGGATCGCCAGGTACTCGGCGATCACCACCACCGACAGCACCCGCGCCGACAGGTCGATCTTGCGATAACCCAGGATTGCAATGCTCGCCATCGCCATCAGCGAGTAGGCCCACCAGGGCAACACCAGGCCGAACGTGGCTTCCATGGTGCCACTGACGACCCCGCCGAACATGCCATACAAGCCGACCTGCAGGATGTTGTACGCAAACATCGCCAGCACCCCGGCAGCACCGCCGGCCAGACCACCCAGCCCACGGGCGGTGAACGCGTAGAACCCGCCGGCATTGGTGAGGTGTCGGGACATGGTGGTATAGCCCACCGAGAACGCCAGCAGCACCAGCAAGGCAAGGATCAGCAGCGCCGGGGTGCCCGCGCCGTTGCCCAGCATGATGCCGATCGGGAAGCCGCCGGCGATCACGCTTAACGGACTTGCCGCGGATATTACGAAGAAGATGATGAAGCCCACACCCAGGGCGCCACGCTTGAGCTCCGTGGAGCTGTTGACCGGGATAGATACACTCATGTTATTGACCTTATTGTATGAGGCAGTCGCTTTAGGGTTGGCCCGACCACACCGCATCGGCACCGGGTAGCGTCTTGTTTTGGTTACGCGCTGAATTTGATCCTATGCCCGCCCCCGAACCGCTCGCTATCCCAAATCGGTAGCATCCACAGCCCCGCCCCAAAACAGGTCGGCGCTGCGCGGGCAACCTCACCGGCCTTGCCGATTTGGGATAGCCGCCTGGCCTGTCATCCCCGCAACCTAGGATCACCCGCGCTATGTCCGGGTGCCGGCAACCAGCATAAAAACCAGGGCTCGCTGCCCAGCCCATCGCCGCCAAAGCCCTCTGTAGGAAGCCTCAGCCATGCGTCTAGCTCACCTCACCCTCCAATGGCGTATCACACTGCTGAGCGGACTCTGCCTGCTGGCGGTGGTGGGGGCGCTGATTGGCGCCAGCGCGTACCAGAACAAAACCAGTGCAAAGCTGCTTAAAGACCAGAGCAACGCGTTGCTCGGGCAGGCTGCGCTGGAACGCTTGCAGGCCCAGGCCGTTGCGCATGGCCAACAGGTGGAGCGTTTTTTCAACGAAACCGCCTTGTATGGCGAAGGGTTCGCGCAACAGGTTCTGCAACTGCGCGAACAGACGCTCAATGGGCGCCTGACGGTCGCGCAATTGCGCGAAGCATTGATCGCTACGGCCCGTGAAACCCTGAAACAGCGCGAAAAAGTCCTCGGACTGTACGTCATCATGCTGCCTGATGCGCTGGCCGGCACGGATGCCGATTGGCGCGGTCAACGCGCGATGGCGGGGAACGACAGCGGGCGCTTTGCGCTGTATTGGTCGCAGAGCCAGCCGGGGCAATTGGTGCAGGAGGTGTTGAGCGAGGCACAAATCGCCGCCAACACCGCACCGCCCGGCAGCGAACCCGGAAACGCCTGGTACGCCTGCCCTCAAGCGCAAAGACGGGTGTGTGTGATCGAGCCGTACACCATCGAAGTGGAAGGCCGGAACACCCTGATGAGCAGCATTTCCATCCCGTTGATCGTCAACGGTAAGGTGCTCGGCGTCGTGGGCATGGATATCAGCCTCGATACGTTGCAGAAGCTGGCCGCCAACCTCGGCCAGGACCTGTACCAGGGCGACAGCGAAGTCGCCATTGTGTCGGCCTCGGGCCAAGTGGCGGGACGCAGTGGCGAAGTCTCCGGGGACACCCTCGATATACGTCAGTCCGTGCAGACCGTGGCAGGCGGCCCGGCCTGGCAACTGGCGATCAAAGTCCCGCAGGCACGGGTGCAGGCACCTGCCCGGCAAATGCAAAACGACCTGGACAGCAAAAGCCGTGAGTCCAACTGGCTCAACCTGGGCCTGGGCATGCTTGCCAGCAGCCTGGGCATGTTGCTGATCTGGCTGGCCGCTCACGGCGTGACACGCCCACTGCTGAAAATGGCCGAGCTGCTGGATGCGATTGTCGAAGGCGACGGCGACCTCACCCAGCGCCTGCCCGTCGGCAGGCACGACGAGTTGGGCCACTTGGCCAATGGCTTCAACCGGTTCCTGGACACATTGCAGCCGATTATCCGCGATATCCAGAGCGCGTCGCTGGACACCCGCAACAGCGCCGACACCTCGTCTGGCATTGCCCGTGAAGTCAGTGCCGGCATGCAGCGTCAGTATCACGAGGTGGAGTTGGCGGCCACCGCGCTGCACCAAATGAGCGCCAGTGCACAGGAAGTAGCGCGCCACTCCCACAGTGCTGCCGACGCCGCCACCGCCGCAGAAAGCGCGAGCCGCTCAGGCCAGGCGGTGTTCTCGACCGCCGAGCGCAGTATCGAGGCCCTTGACCAGCGCCTGGAAACCACCCTTGGGCAGGTCAGCGCGCTGGCCGACAGCAGTGCCCAGATCGGTCAGGTCCTCGACGTCATCAGTTCCATCGCGCAGCAGACCAACTTGTTGGCCTTGAATGCGGCCATCGAAGCGGCAAGGGCCGGCGAGCAGGGTCGTGGTTTTGCGGTGGTGGCCGACGAAGTCCGGCACCTGGCCAGCAACACCCAGCATTCAGTCGAACAGGTGCGCACGGTGATCGAGACGTTGCAACAGCTCAGCCAGTCGGTGGTGCACAGTACCCAACTGAGCCGCGAGCAAGCCAGCGGCAGCGTGGTCCAGGTGCAACAGACGCGGGTGGCACTGGAGCGCATCTCCCAGGCCGTAGACGTGATCGAACAGATGAATCAGCAGATTGCCAGTGCCGCAATGGAGCAAAGCACCGTCGTAGAAGACATCAGCCATCGGGTCAGCGACATTCGCGGTATCAGCGAAACACTCGCCAGCCGGATGGACGATGCTTCAAAAGCCAGCGACTCACTGCATCACATGGCCAATCACCAACAACAACTGGTGGCCCATTTCCGTGTGTAAGGGGTCGGCGGCTTAGACAGATTGACCGGCACCGACTTTGCACTTTCCCTCACCGAGCGCGTCCCATGACCTCTCCTCGACGCTGGCTGATCCTCGCGATTATTTCCAGCGCATTGCTGCTCATCGTCATCGATATGACGGTACTCTACACCGCCCTGCCCACGCTGACCCGCGAGCTGAACGCTTCGGCTTCGCAGAAGCTGTGGATCGTCAACATTTATGCGCTGATCGCCGCCGGCCTGCTGTTGGGCATGGGTACGCTCGGTGATCGCCTGGGGCACAAACGCCTGTTCATCGGCGGGCTCGGCGTGTTTGGCCTGTTCTCGCTGATCGCGGCGTTTTCGCCCACCGCCGGCGTACTGATTGGCGCGCGTGGGTTTCTGGCGGTCGGCGCGGCGATGATGATGCCCGCCACGCTGGCGATCGTGCGCGTGACGTTCATCGACCCACGCGAACAGGCCATGGCATTTGGTATCTGGGCCTCGGTTGCGTCAGGGGGCGCTGCGTTCGGCCCGGTGGTGGGCGGCCTGTTGCTGGAGCATTTCTGGTGGGGTTCGGTATTTCTGATCAATGTGCCGATTGTGCTGGTGGCGCTGGTGGTGGGCGCGCGGTTGATCCCCAATCATCCGGGGGATATCAGCAAACGCTGGGACTGGCTGGGGTCGCTCCAGGTGATGATCGGGTTGATCAGCGTGGCGTATGCCGCCAAGGAACTC
The DNA here is from genome assembly GCF_900103345.1 of Pseudomonas azotoformans. Taxonomy (NCBI): domain Bacteria; kingdom Pseudomonadati; phylum Pseudomonadota; class Gammaproteobacteria; order Pseudomonadales; family Pseudomonadaceae; genus Pseudomonas; species Pseudomonas azotoformans. The sequence goes on along the minus strand of NZ_LT629702.1, from coordinate 366,757 downwards.
GGCAAGCGGGCAGCGTCGTTGGAGGGCATGCTGGTGGCAATGGCCTTGGGCACGCTGTTTCTGACGCTGTTCATTCGCCGCCAGCGCCGAGCCACCCAACCGATGCTTGACCTCGAGCTGTTCAAGGCGCCGGGGTTCAGAAACGCGGTTATTTCAGCGGTGGTATCAGCCGCGGCGTTGATCGGCATGGAACTGGTGTTCAGCCAGCGCCTGCAACTGGTGCTGGGCTTGTCGCCGCTGGAGGCGGCATTGTTCATCCTGCCGCTGCCCCTGGGCTCGTTCATCTCCGGGCCGCTTGCCGGGTATTACCTGCCTCGCCTCGGCAACCAACGCATGCTGTTCTGGACATTGCTGTTGTCGTCAGCGGCGATGCTGTCCTACCTGTTGCTCTACAACGCTGCGGCACCTGCGCAAATCATCAGCCTCGCGCTGCTGGGCTTTACGATTGGCGCGGCGCTGACCGCTTCATCCAGTAGCATCATGCTCAGCGTGCCTGCAGACCAGGCGGGCATGGCGGCGTCCATCGAAGAAGTGTCCTTTGAGCTGGGCGGCGCGGTGGGCGTGACGCTCGCCGGCAGCCTGCTGTCAGCGATCTATGCCAATGCGGCGGGCGTGATGATCCCAGCGTGGCTGACCCGCAACCCGGCGACATTCGAGAGTCTTGACGATGCGCTGGTGGTCGCTGAAACCTTGTCGCCCGAAGGCCGCGCGATGTTGAGCGCGGCCGCCCGTTCGGCGTTTGACGCAGGCTTTGTCGCGGTGCTGGCGGCGTCCGCGGCACTGCTGTTGATTGCAGCGCTGCTGGTCAAGCGGAGCAAGCCACCGGTGCAGGCCGCGCCTTAAAGTTTGTGGCTGCCCAGGGCCAGGAACCGCTGAGGGGATACCTTGCGCAACCTGGCCGCCAGGAACACGCCACCCAACAAGGCCAGCGGAATAATGGCGCAAAGGCTGTAGGACAACATTTGGCTGGCACCGGTCAATACATCGAAATGCACCACCGCCAGTACCAGCACCACCCACAGTGCAAGGCACGAGAAACCGGGGAAAATCTGCCCGCGCCAAACACCGACCTTGAGCTCGGGGTGGCGCCGGAAGAACACCAGCACCGCCGCAGAAGTCAGCGCCATCAGCAAGATCACGCACAACGTCGCCAGGTTGGACAGCCAGGCGAACAGTTGCAGGATCGGATCGGCATCCATCGCCGCGAAAATCAGCACCACCACCGCCGAAATCAGGCTCTGCAAGGCCGAGCCCATATGCGGGCTCTGGTGCACGCGATGGGTGGTGCCCAACTGGCGGTGCAACAAACCGTCACGGCCAATGGCGTAGAAGTAACGCGCGGCGGCGTTGTGAAAGGCGAGCAACCCGGCATAGATACTGACCATGAACAGCACGCGGATGACCTGGGTCAGGTGCGGGCCGACAAAGTGGTCGGACATGCCATAGATAAATGTGGTCGGATCCTGCAACGCCTGCAGCATCGGCACGATTTTGTCCGCCCCTACCCCCACCACCATCGACCATACTGACAACGCGTAGAAACCACCGATCAGCAACACCGAACAGTAGGTGGCAAGCGGGATGGTGCGCTGGGGATCCTTGGCCTCTTCACCGTAGATGGTGGTGGCCTCAAAGCCGATAAAGGCGGCGAAGCAGAACAGCAAACCGATGGACGGCGTGCCGCTGAATACCTGGCGGCTGCTGAATGAGTCAAGGTTGATGCCGCTGTCACCGCCAGATTTGAGAATGGCGAAATCCAGGATCAGGATCGCCAGGTATTCGGCGATCACCATCACCGACAGCACCCGCGCCGACAGGTCGATCTTGCGATACCCCAGGATCGCAATGCTCGCCATCGCCATCAGCGAGTAGGACCACCAGGGCAATACCAGGCCGAATGCGCTTTCCATGGTGCCACTGACCACCCCGCCGAACATGCCATACAAGCCGACCTGTAGGATGTTATAGGCAAACATCGCCAATACCCCGGCAGCACCGCCGGCCAGGCCACCCAGCCCACGGGCGGTGAACGCGTAGAACCCGCCGGCGTTGGTGATATGTCGGGACAGGGTGGTATAGCCCACCGAGAACGCCAGCAGCACGAGCAAGGCGAGGATCAGCAAAGCCGGGGTGCCCGCGCCATTGCCCAGCATGATGCCAATGGGGAAACCGCCGGCGATCACACTGAGCGGACTCGCCGCCGACACCACGAAGAAGATGATGAAACCGACACCCAGGGCGCCACGCTTGAGCTGCGTAGAGCGGTCGGGCGACGTCGTGTCGAGGGTTTCGTCGGGGGCTTTTGGGGGCGCGTTGTGGGGCGGGTTGTGGGGCAAAATCACGCTCATTTTGTTGACCTTATAGGATGAGGCAGTCGCCGTAGGATCGGCGCAGTCCATCTCGCACCGTCACCGAGTCGCTTGTCGTTCTGATCGCACGCAGGGCCTGATCCTAGGCCTGCCGGGAACGCTTCGGTAGCCCAAATCGGTCATCTGTCGCACCGCTTGCCCCGCCGCCCTCAGCGCAAGGCGATGCGGCTGGTCAACTCCGACGCCGCGCCGGTCACCAGGTAACGCAGGTAGCTCTGCTGGAACGCATGGAAGCGTTCACTGCGCCCCACCAGGGTCATGCTGCCGATGACACGCCGCTTGTCGTCGAAAATCGGCGCGGCGACACCACTGCGTCCCGGGTGCAGTTCACCGTCGCTGACGCAGTAGCCTTGCTTGCGAATGGCAAGCAGGCTCTTGGTGAAGGTCTTCCATTCCAGCCCGTGTTGCGGGCTGTCAGCGACCGGAGCGTGAGCGTCATACACGCGTCGGATCTGGCGTGGCAGCAAGTGAGCCAATACCACCCGGGACGTCGCACTGTGGAAAAGGCTGATCGGCTGCCCCCTGCCGCCGCCCACTGGTCCGGCATCGGTGCCACGCTGGACCAGTACATTGACCACTGAGTCGCCATGCCACTCACTGACCAACGCATCCAGGCCTGTGTCGGCGACCAACTGTTCGACCAAGTCCTGACTGCACGCCAGCAGCGGATCATAGTGAGTCATCAATTGCTCCAGCGTGACAATGCGCGGGCCCAGCGCATAACCCCGGGGCAACCGCTTCAATAAACCCGCATCCCCCAGCTCTCGCAGGTAACGGTAGGCAGTGGCCGGTGTATAACCGAGTTCCCGGCAAATGATGTCGACGTCAATGACGGGCTGGTCCGGGCGAAACAAATCGAAGACCGCCAGCAGGCGGCGCAGGCTGTTCATGTTCTACATCCTTGTGAATTCGATCAGGCAGAAGCACAACGCGTAATGGCGGCACGGGCAGTATGGGAGGGCAATTCCGCAAACAGCTCATGGTACTCGGCGGCAAAATGGCTGAGGTGAAAGAAGCCCCATTGAGCGGCGGCATCGCCAATGGTGAGGTGGGACGCGGGAGTGGACATCAGGGTGCGACGCACACCGTTGAGCCTGACCGAGCGCAAGTAGTTGAGGGGGGTCGTCTCAGTCACCGAACGGAAACTGTTCTGCACCGTGCGCCGACTCACCTGTAGACGCTGGCACAACTCGATGACGCTCGGCACATTCAGCATCTGCTCGGTCGCCAGGCGATGGCATTTCTCCACAATAAAACTGCGCGTGGAACTGGTGGAGCGCTGTTGCTTGTCACAGGCCGGGTCAGTCATCAGTTGCAGCAGCTCACCCAGCATGGCCTGTTCCAGCGCCTGCTCGCGTTGCAAATCGCGCGTGCTGTCCAGCTCTTCCTGCACCAGGGCCTGAGAGAACAGCGTCAGCAAACGACGACGCGCCTGGGCGAACCGTGTGGCCGAAACCCGGATCACCGGTTGGCGCAATAACAGGTTGAGCTCCTTCGCCGAAGCGGTTTGCGCCAAGGCCTGTTCGAACAGTTCACGCTCGAAGGTGATGGACAACAGCTCCATGCCCAGCGGCATATGAAACATGAACTCCTCGCCGCCATGGAGAAAGAACAGGCTGCTGTCGTCCACCTCCCGCCCCTGCATGCGAATCGGACCGGGAACATTGATCGGCACCGCAAAACACATCTTGCCTCGGGGAGAGACGCCGTGTTGCACGACACGCTGGTTGATCTGCTCACGGAATACGTGGCAACCGGCGGTCGTCAACTGCATGAGTGAGCATTCGGCGGACCCAGCCGTCAATTGGCTGTAGTCCTGGCTCCACTGCTGAACAGTGGCGGCGTGAACGTGAATGTCCTGGGAATGGCTGATGGTCTGGTTTTTCATAATGCCGAAAGCCTCTGCCGATATTCTTGTTTTTAGCTTGCCTTCCCAGGTGATATTCGCACATAGCAGAAATCCTGCAAATTATTTGTCACTTTTCCGATTGGCTGCAGCCCGCCACGGACGCGCTTTCCCATGTGCCGATTCGGGCTACCCGTCTGGAATGCACCCCGGAGATGATCGGCACACTTGAATCGACATTCCAGAGAGACCGTCATGAGTGAAGCCAAACTAGAATCCCTGCATTTTGCGGATGCCCCACGGATCATCTCCGAGACCATTCCTGGGCCCAGGACCCTCGAAGCTCTGGCGCTGTCAGCGCGCACCGAGTCAATGGCACGCGGTGGCGGACGTATGCCGGTGGCCATGGACCGCGCACTGGGCGCGACCTTCAAGGACCCGGACGGCAATACCTATATCGACCTGTCCGCCGGGGTGGGCGTCAGCAGCGTGGGCCGCTGCCATCCGAAGGTGGTGCAGGCCATTCGCGAGCAGTCGGAAGTGCTGATGCATGCCCTCGAGATCAACAGCACCCGACGCACCGAGCTGGCCGCCAAGCTCTCCGAGATCGCGCCCGACGGCTTGCGTGGCGACTGCATCACTTTCTTCACCCAGAGCGGCAGCGACGCGCTGGAAGCCGCGATCAAGTTCGCCAAGCGCATCACCGGACGCCACCAGATCATCGCCTTCCATGGCGGCTACCACGGTGTCTGGAACGCATCGGGCTCCCTGACCACGGGCACCGCCTACCGCAAAGGCTACGGTGCCCAGATGGGCGGCGTGATCCACGCCCCCTACCCTTACGCCTACCGGTTCCCCTTCGACACCACCCACAAAAGCGCCGAGCAGATCGCCGGCGAGTACATCGACTACCTGCTGAACACCCCCTACACCGCCGCCGATGACGTGGCCGCCGTGATCGTCGAGCCGGTGCAGGGCGAAGGCGGCTACGTGCCGCCCTCACCCGAATTCCTGCAACTGTTGCGCAAGGCCTGCGACCGCAGCGGTACGTTGCTGATCGTCGATGAGGTGCAATCCGGCGCGGGGCGTACCGGCAAGATGTGGGCGGTCGAACATTCAGGCGTGAAACCGGACATGCTCACCTTCGGCAAGGGCATCGGCAGCGACCTGCCCATGGCCGGCCTGATCATGCGCTCGGACCTGGCGGCGCAGATTCCCGACGGCTCCATGCCCAACACCTTCGCGGCAAACTCTTTGTCGGCGGCGGTGGCACTGACCAACATCAGCATCCTCCAGGACCCGGAACTCGACCTGCTCAACCGCGCCCACACATTGGGGCTGGAGGCACAGGCGCATATTCGTGGTTTCAACAGCCCGTTGGTGGGCGAAGTGCGCGGGCGCGGCCTGATGATCGGTATCGAGCTGATCGAAGACCCGCTCACCAAGGCGCCCCTGGCGGGCGAGAAAATCGGCCAACTGATGGGCTACCTGCTCAACCACGGCGTGCTGATGATTCCTTGTGGCCGTTACAGCAACGTGATGCGCGTGATGCCCTCGCTGACGATCTCGCGTGAGCTGTTCTTCAAGGCACTGGACATCTTCGGCGACGCCCTGGCTGCCCTCAAGGCTTGATTTTGCCCATCACTCAAGGACCCCAAAATGACTGAGCACTTGAACCATTTTATCGAAGGTGCGTCCTGCGAAGCCTTCGACCGTCGTCGAATCGACCTCGTCAACCCCGTGACCGAGCAGGTGTACGGCGACTGCGCACGGGGCACGAGCGAGGACGTGGACCGTGCCGTGGCCGCTGCACACCGCCAACTCGAAAGCGGCGACTGGAGCCAGCTCGATGGCGCCCAGCGTGGCCGGCTGCTGTCGAAACTGGCCGACCTGGTTGAGCGTGACAGCGACGTGCTGGCCGATCTGGACGCCAACGCCATCGGGCGCTCGCCCATCGAACCACGCCGGATGGACCTGCCCAACGCAATCGCCAACCTGCGCGCCGCCGCCGGCTGGGCCAACCAGCTTGAAGGTCGCACCATTCCGACAGGGGGCTACTTCGGCACCAAGACCCTGTCGTACACGGTGCGCGAGCCAGTCGGCGTGGTCGGCGCCATCGTGCCCTGGAACTCACCGTTGATGATCACGGTGTGGAAGCTCGCCGCCTTGCTGGCGGCAGGCTGTACCGTAGTGATCAAGCCTTCCGAAGAAACCCCGCAGTCAGCCCTGTACCTGGCGCTGCTGGCGCAGGAAGCAGGCTTCCCGGACGGCGTGATCAACGTGGTCACCGGCTACGGCAATGAAGTGGGTCGTGCCCTGTGCGAACACCCGGATGTCGCCAAGATCAGCTTCACCGGCAGCCCCGAGGCCGGGCGCGAAATCCAGCGCACCGCCGGCGTGCTGTTCAAGCGCGTGGCCTTGGAACTGGGCGGCAAGAGCCCGCAGATTGTGTTCGACGATGCGTCCTTCGACGACGCCCTGCGCGGCTGCGCGCTCGGCCTGTTCGCCAACCAGGGCCAGGTGTGTGCCGCCGGTTCGCGTATCCTGGTGCAGCGCAGCATCGCCGAGCGGTTCGGCGCGGCGCTGGCCGAGGCTGCACAGGCGGTGAACGTGGGCGATCCTCGCCAGCCCGGCGTGCAGATGGGCCCGGTCGCCAAGAAAGCCCAATTCGATCGCGTCAACCGCTACATCCAGCTGGGCATCGACCAAGGTGCGACGCTATTGGCTGGCGGCGTATCGACACCCAAGCAGGGCTGGTTCGTGCGTCCGACGATCTTCGCCAACGCGCGCAACGACATGCAAATCGCCCGGGACGAGATCTTCGGGCCGGTCGGCACGCTGATTACGTTCGACGACGAAGCCGAAGCGATCGCCCTGGCCAACGACAGCACCTACGGCCTGGCGGCGACGGTCTGGACCGGCGACCTGGCCAGGGCACACCGCGTCGCCGCGGCGGTAAAAGCCGGCGCTGTGGGGATCAACTGTTGGAGCCCGTTGGACGCCAACCTGCCGTGGGGCGGCCTCAAGACCAGCGGGATCGGCCGTGAGGGCGGGTTCAGCGGCGCACTGGCCTACACCGAGGAGAAAGTCATCACCGTGCTGCTGCCCGCCTGATCACCGCGTCCTGACCGAGCCACCCTCCCACGTCGAGGGTGGCCATTGAACCGTGCATCGCTCCGTGGAGAGCCTGATATGAACCCAATAGATCAATCGACAATCGATCGGTACCCGACCTCCCTGCGCGTGCTGCACTGGGTACGTGCCGTGCTCGTCCTGGGCCTGCTCTGGGTCGGCTGGCATATGACCGGCATGAACGATGAGGTGGCGAGCAAATACGAGCTTTACTACCCCTGGCACAAGTCCTTCGGGGTGTTGACGTTCCTGGTGGTGCTGGTTCAGCTCGCTGTGCGCTTGCGCACGCCCAGGTTGCCGCAGCCGCTGGAAACGCTGGCGGGGTACGAAAGGGTTTTGTCACGCCTGACGCAGCGCGTCATGTATGTACTGCTGGTGATCGTGCCCTTGATGGGGTACTCCATGTCGAGCACGTACACCATGAGCGACGGGGTGTTCTTTTTTGGGGTTAACCTGCCGGAGCTGTTGCCAAAGAATGACGATTGGTTCGCGGTCTTCCAATGGCTGCACAAAGTCCTCGCCTACACCTTGCTTGTCCTGATCGTGCTGCACGTGGCGGGCGCGCTCAAGCATCGCTTCTACGACCGGGACCCTCGCAACGATGTGTTGCGCCGCATGCTCTGACGGGATGAGGCGTTGACGCAAAACGTCAACGCCTGCTCGGCCCCGCAACACACCTCAATGAATCATCAGAACGTCGCCCACACAATGAACTGCATGTACGTGTTGGTTGATGCGTCGCCGCTCTGCCGGCCTCCGTTGCCCAGCCACTTCTGCGGCTTGTAGAAGCCGACCAGCGGCGAAAGCGTGATGTTCTCCGTGACCGCCCAATCCACAAACAGATCGAGCTCCTGCGCAGCGAAATCCAGCTCATGGCGGCGGGAAAGCTGGTGGTAGTCGAACGCCATCGCGTTAAGGGTCAATTTCTCGGTCGGCTTGACCGAGAGCAGTACGTCGTTGATCTGCATGTTCGATGTCACGGAGCCCGCGTAGTTAAGCCCGACTTCGCCCTGCAGGCGCTTGCGATAACCGCCCTGGAACAGGAAGTCCCAGCCTTCGGAGTAGCGCGAATAACGGTAGCTGACGGTCGGTTGCCATGGCGTATCGACGAAGGTGTAACCCGCGTCGAAGAACATCGCCCGCTGTGAGCCCGAACGTTTTTCCTGGCGGGCCACCTCGAACGCAAAATCGGCGTTCTCGATCCCGGCGTTGCCCTGCCCGCGAATGCTGTAGACGTTCATGCCCTTGCGCTCAAGCCGATCGCCGAAGGCGTATTTCTCGTCCACATCCAGGCCGTGCACGTAGGTCGAACCGATCGAACCGATGGGGGTGGTGTAATCGATGGTGCCCACGGCCAGTTCGGTCTTGGACTGCCCAGGGTTATCGGACTTCAGCCATATCAAGCTGCCGTGCAGCCCTTCCTTGCCACCCAGCTTAAGCACCGCCGTGTTGCCAAACGCCAGGCGTTGGCCCAGGTAAAAGGCGCCCCCCCGGTTGAAGCGGCCATCCTGCACGCCCTCGATGGGGTTGAACGCGTTACCCGGGTCAAATCCATCGTCGGTGATCAGAAAGCCGTCCACCGTGACAATCTGGCGTCCGAATGAGAAATCCACGCCATCCTTGCCCAGGGCGGGTAGCAGGTCACCTGATCGCCAGCCCAGGAACGCGTCTTCCACGGCGGTTCGTCGCTCATTGCCCGCCGTGGTCGCCCCCATGTCTCCGTCACCCCATGACCCGCTGCTGAGCAGGCTGAAGCCACCATATACCGAACCGGCAACCAGCTTATCCGTGGTGCCGGTCAGACCGTATTTGACGTAACCCTCCTGCCAGTGCATGCCGCCGGATTTTTTCTGCGGATCGCCCAGGTAGTTATGGGTACTGCCAAACCAGCCGAATGCGGCGCCCAGGTCGGCATTCAACACGGTTGCTCCGTCGTCTTCGTTGTACAGCGTATAAGCCTGTGCCTGTGAGCCGACTGCACAGAGTGCAACCAGCGACAGTAATGGCGCGTAGGGGGGAATGCGCATGACGTCTCTCCTGTTTTTATAGTTGTGAGGCGAGACACGAGTGTTCCGGCAGGGGTCGCCAACGCGGTAACCCAAATCAGCATCTGCACGGGCCGGTTCTTCGATCTGTCGTTGCGCGATACCTCACCTGCGCCAAACCCTCTGAAGACCTTCAATGGTTGCCGTTTTCGGCTACGGCCAGTGAGCGCGAGCACCCTATGCTGGGCCCATAAGAACCATAAAAACCGAGGCACCCGTCATGACCCCTTCGTCACGCTTTCCGTCGCTCCGTCAAAGGCTTTGCCTTATGACCCTCATCGCCTGCAGTGCCTTGGCGCCTGTTGCCAGTGCCCACCATTCCTTCGCGCTGTTCGACCAGACCCAGACGATCACGATCCAGGGTGTGGTCGAGCGCTTCGCCTGGACCAACCCGCACATCACGATCTACGTCGATGTTCCCGGCCCGCCGGCCCAGCGCTTCAAGATCGAGACGGGCAGCGTCAACGCGCTGCAGCGCACAGGCTGGACTGCCGACTCGGTCAAGGCCGGCGCAAACGCCGAGGTGTCGTTCAAACCGTTGAAAAACGGCGAACCGGGCGGGCTGCTGGTGGAGATCAAGATGGGCGACGTGGTGCTCTCGGGCGGCGGTTAAACGCAACCCTTTGCGAGTGCGACAACAACAGAACTGGGCCAACCAGCAACGCGGAGACATTTCAATGAAACCAGCACGCACCGCCAACACCGCCATGGTCTTCCTGGGGGTGGTCCTCGTGACCTTCGCCGCGATGAGCAGCGCCGCGACAGCGTCAAAACCCCCAACCGACAAGCACAGCGTGGCCACACGGCCAGACATCAGCGGCACCTGGGAAAGAACCCCGGACGACTGGTTCGGCGAGAACCCGGACGACCCGGTGCACCCCGGCGGCCCAATGGACCTCAAGGCGTCCTACGCCGCCGAGTACGCCGAACTCAAGAAGAAAGAAGCCGTGGCCAACGAGGCCGGCACACCGATTGCCACCACCAGCTCCAAGTGCCTGCCCGAGGGCATGCCGACGATGATGGCAGCGCTGTTCCCGATCCAGATCATTCGCGACGACAAGCAAGTGATCATCCTCGGCGAGTATCTCCAGCAGGTGCGGCGGATTCTTTTGAACCAGCCCATGCCGCCCCTGGAAAAGCTCGACCCGTTGTACCAGGGCCATTCGCGTGGCCACTGGGAAGGCGACACGCTGGTCGTCGAGACCCAACGCGTGCGAACCGATGTGCGCTTCTACGACGTGCCCCATGGGCCGGCGATGAAGATCACCGAACGCATGCGGTTGCGCGGGCCGGATCACCTGGAAAACCAGGTCCTGATCGAAGACCCGCAGGTACTCAACGCTCCGTATCGCTTTACGTTCGAGTACAAGCGCTCCAACTACGCCATTCAAGAGTACGTGTGCGAGAACAACCAGATCGTGATCGACAGCGAGGGCAAGGCTTCCCTGAGCCTTGAGTGACGCCACCCTCCCACCCCTGCCGGAGCTTTTGTGAATGAAACGCCTGACCCCCATCAGCATCGCGTTGTCGCTGTTCATCGCGTCGAGCGTGCTCGCCGAGGTGCCGCGCATGCCCACGGCCATCGCAGTGCCGCCTTCCGACAAGCCGCCGCTGTCGTCGGCGACACGCCCGGGCACCGAATACAGCGACCTCGACCACTACGGCTACATCGAGCAAGAGTACTACCTGCAAGGCGTCGCCCCGGCCATCACTGCCGCCGGTAAAACCTTGCTGGAAGCGCCTTACACCACGCGCATTCTGGTGCGCAAACCGGCCGACCCGGCGCGCTTCAATGGCACGGTGGTGATCGAGCCGTTCAGCTGGTTCGGCGAGCGTGGCGCAGGCTGGATCCTGACGCGTGACTACTTGCTGCGGCGCGGCTATGCGTACGTCGGGTACACCCTGAATGTGAACAAGCCGTCAGTCGACCCCAAGTTCATTTCGGACACCCCGGCGGCCGAGGCGGCGCAAATCGACCAGTACGGACGGATCGTCAATTTCGAATTCATGCGCCGCTTCGACTACGCGCGCTATGCGCCGCTGGGCACCTACTACGACCCGGCACGGTTCACCCGTGGCGCAGCGCCCGATCCCTTCGTGCCACAGTCCCAGGGCATCGGTGCGCAACTGGCACTGCTGCTCAAGAGCAATGGGGCGCAGAGTCCGCTGGCGGGCCTCGATGTGCAGCGCGTGTATGTGAATAGCTGGGCCGTCACCGCGCAGGTCTGGATGGACTATCTCGACCAGGGGCGTCACCAGCAATGGCGCATGCCCGACGATACGCCGCTGATCGACGCTTACATGACGGGCCGCATGGCCTACGGAGAAGTCGGCGGCGATGTGCTGCGAGTACCTCGCCAGATGCCCGAAGGCGTGCCGTTCGTGACCGTCTTCAGCCAGTCCGAACTGATGCACGACGTGATCGAAGGTATCCCACTGCCTCCCGACACCGACACCCCGCAGCTTCGCTACTACGAAGTGACCGGCATGCCCCATCTGCGCCTGGCCGACCTCGGCACGGAGCACACCGAACCGCTCGCGGCCGACGTCGGCAAGGGCGACGACCCGCGCTGCCAGACGCTGTATGACGAACCGGTCGAGCACGTGGTCTCGGCACTGCTCGACGGCATGGACCAATGGGTACGCGACGGCAAACCCATGCCCCGCGCCCCCCGGGTGGTACGTGACGGCAAGGCCGCCGCGCGGGCGCCCGCCACCGGCAACTTGCAGGGCGGTGTGCGCCCGCCGTGGATCCAGGTGCCCAGCGCCACCTACCTCACCGATCAAGAGACCGGCTGCGGGCTGATCTACGACACCAAAGTGCCTTACTCGAAGGAAGTGCTGGGCAAGCACTATGGAAGCTTCAGCCGCTATGCACAGAAATTCGAAGACGCCAAAGCGGTTTCGATCAAGGAAGGCTACTTGCTGCCGGAGGACGCGGCGGGGCTGCATCCGATCGCATCCCCTCAAGACTTCTAACCCACTGCGGAAGAAAAGCCGATGTCATCTTCACTCATCATTGCCTGGATCTACGCCTCACCGTTCAGCACTGCGATCCGCGACATCCTGTGGGTCATCCCCACGGTGCAGAGCATTCATATCATCGCCATCACCGTGCTCTTCGGCTCGGCGCTCATCTCCGACCTTCGACTGGCGGGTGTGTTCGCCCGCGAGGAACCCTTGCGCGGCATCGTTCGCCGTTACTACCCGTGGATGCGCAATGCACTGATCGTGCTGCTGTGTACCGGGTTGCTGATGATCATCGCCGAGCCTGACCGGGTACTCGTCAACTCCACGTTCTGGCTGAAGATGGTCCTGGTGGTGACGGCGTTCAGCGTGACCTGGCTGCTGCGGCGTCCGCTGCTGCGCCCTGCCGGCACGGCAGGCAGCGACGACGCGACGCGCTCGGTCAAGGCATGCGCATGGCTGTCGATCGCTTTGTGGTGCGTCGTGATCATTTGCGGTCGCTGGATCGCCTACACGATCTAAGTGTGTTCAACGAAAGTTCTCAGGTATTCGCCATGGATATTCAACCCCTGCTGCAAGCCATCCAGGACACGCCTGTCGCGACGTTCATCCGCGAGTCAGGCTCGGCCTTTCCAATGCTGGAATCGGTACACGTGATCGGCATCGCCATTGTCTACGGCACCATCGCCGTCGTTGACCTGCGCCTGCTGGGCGTAACCGCCCACCGACGCGGCGCGCTGAAACTGATCCAGGATTTGCTGCCCTACACCTGGGTCGCGTTCGTGACCTGCGTGATCACCGGCCTGCTGATGTTCTGTGCCAATGGCACGACCTATGTGCAGAACACCGCGTTCCTGCTGAAAATGGGCCTGCTGATGCTGGCCGGCGCCAACATGGCGGTGTTCCACTTGGGCGCCTTTCGCCGAATTGCCGAATGGGACACGACGCTGCCGCCTCCCCGTCAGGCGCGTGTCGCCGGGTTCAGCTCGTTGCTGTTGTGGGCCGGCGTGGTCTTCCTGGGCCGCTGGATTGCGTTTCTCTGATGGCGCGCCCAGCCGCTGCGATCACCCAGGTGCGACCACGCTCCGGCGCATGGGAGTCGCTGGGCCTGCTGCTGGCGACCCTGGCCGTAATCGCCAGCGTGGCCGGCTATGTGATGCTGCGCCCGGAAAGAGTCGGCCCGCCCACCCCACTGAGCTGGCAGGTGCGTTCCTTTGACGGCTTGGGTGCGGTCGACCAGGCCATCCACAGCGCCTTGCTGCCGGCCGGCGAAGAAATCATCTGGAACAACAACGATACCGGCGGCTGGATCACCCTGGAGCGTGCACAGGAGCTGTTGCTGCCGCCGTTCTACCGTGATGCCTTCTGGAAGGCCAATGGCGAGGTGCACTGGCAATTGATTCTGCCCGGCACCCACCTGGCCCATCCGGGTGGCGCGGACGACGCCACGGCGGCGGCACCTGCCGTGAGCGATGTGTCCAAGGCCACCCTGGGCCAGGGCGCCACGGTCTATTACGGCTCAGCCGGCCACGCGCCGGGCCAGAGCGCCTACCTGCTGATCATCGGCCACGCCCACGCCGGTGTGATGTGGGCCAACCAGGCGACGATCTGGGTCCACCGTGACCCGAACGCGCCCTACCCCGCCATCGTCAAGCCGGAATCGCTGGTCGGCGATGGTTGGCGCCAAGTCATCCCGTACGACGGTGCCAGCGAAATCGAACGCGTAAAAGGAACCCAGCCATGACTGTTTCTACGAAACATCGCGCCGTGTGGCGCCGTTGCATCGCGCTGTGGGTGCTGATCAGCGCCATCGCACTCGCCGGCCCGGCCTTCGCCTCGGCGAAGCCACTCAGAATCGGTATCACCCTGCATCCCTACTACAGCTTCGTGGCCAATATCGTGGGCGATCGGGCGCAAGTCATTGCGCTGATTCCGGCAGAGGCCAACCCGCACAATTACCAGCCGCAACCCGATGACATCACCCGCGCGATGAATATCGATGTGCTGGTGGTCAACGGTATCGGGCACGATGAATGGGCCTTCCAGATCATCAAGGCCGCCGGCCGCACGCAAACGCTGCCGATTATCCAGGCGAATGCCACGGTGGCGCTGATTCCCATCGGCGGTGACCAGGAAGGGGTCAAGGTGGTCAACCCGCACACCTTCGTCTCGACCACGGCAGCGATCCAACAGGTGTTCGAAATCGCTCGCCGGCTGGGCGAGCTGGACCCGGACAACGCGGGCGAGTATCGCAAGAATGCGCTGGCGTATGCCGGCCGTATCCGTGCGCTGCGCGCAGGCTTCATGACGCGCTTCGCCGCACTGGACCTGTCGTCGTTCCGCTGTGCGACGACCCATGCCGGCTACGACTACATGATGCAGGAGTTCGGCTTGTTCGTAAGCGCCGTGATCGAGCCGCGCCATGGCGTTGCACCGACGGCACGCCAATTGGCCAACACCATCGAGGCGATCAAGAAGGCCAACGTCAAGGTGCTGTTCGCCGAAAAGAACTTCTCCCTCGACCTGGCCAAACCCATCGAAGCTGCCACCGGCGTGAAGGTGTTCGCCCTGTCTCATATCACCGGCGATAGCTACAGCGCGGACGAATTCGAGGTCGCGATGCGCGAAAACCTCGAGACCCTGGCGCAAGCCGTCGAGTTTACGCAGCAATGAACGCGCTGAAGGAGCAACACGCGATGCGCGGCCCCGCCATTGTGTTCGACAACGTCTCCCTGCGACTGGGAGGCACGCAGGTGCTCGATCAAGTGAGCATGCGCATCGAGGCCGGCGCATTGCACTGCCTGGTCGGCCCCAACGGCGGCGGCAAAACCTCACTGGTGCGTGCGCTGCTGGGCCAGATGCCGCATTCGGGAACGATCCGGCTCGAGGGTGAACTCACGACGCCCATGGGGTATGTGCCGCAGTTGCCGGACTTCGACCGCAACGTGCCCATGACAGTGAACGATCTCATGGCCCTGTTGGGTCAACGCCGGCCCGCCTTCCTGGGCGCAGGCCGCGCCGCCAAGGCGGCCCATGCCCAGGCCCTGGAGCGTACCGGCATGGCGGGGATGGGTAAAAAGCCCTTTGGCAGCCTGTCCGGTGGCCAGCGTCAGCGGGTGCTGCTGGCCCAGGCGATCAGCCCGATGCCGTGGCTGCTGATCCTCGATGAACCGACCGCCGGGATCGACGAGCCCGGTGTGCGCCTGGTAGAGGCGCTGGTGGCCGAGCTGAACCGCCGTGGGGTGACCATTTTGTGGATCAACCACGACCTTGAACAGGTCAAGCGTATCGCGCAGTCCGTGACCGTTATCAATCAACGGGTGCTGTTTCACGGCCCTGCCGATCAGCTCGACAGCCGACTGGAGGCCATTCGATGAATGCCCTGTACGACTTCATTCGCGACCACCTCCAGGCGCTCGCCGCGAGCCAGGTGTTGCCGCAACCGTTCGAATACGAGTTCGTGATCAATGCACTGATGTGCTCAGTGCTGATCGGGCCGTTGCTGGGGGTGCTGGGTTCGATGGTGATGATCAAGCGGATGGCGTTCTTCAGCCAGTCCGTGGGCAATGCGGCGATGACCGGCGTGGCCATTGGCGTGCTGATCGGCGAGTCCTACACCTCGCCCTACTTCTCGATGTTCGGCTTCTGCCTGCTGTTCGCCCTGACCCTCAAGTACACGCAGCACCGCACCACCCTGGCCAATGACACGTTGATCGGCGTGTTCCTGTCCATCTCGCTGGCGGTCGGTGCCTCATTGCTGCTGTTCGTGTCAGCGAAAATCAACACACACGTGATGGAAGGCGTGCTGTTCGGCTCGATCCTGGCGGTCGACCACACCGACATGAACGTACTGCTGGGTGTGACGGTGATTTGCACGCTGATCGGGCTGCCCCTGTACAACGGCATGTTGCTCTCCAGCCTCAATCCGAGCCTGGCGCATGCGCGAGGCGTCAAGGTGCGCAGCGTCGAGTACCTGTTCGTGGTGTTGGTCACCCTGGTAACGGTCGCCTGCTTGAAGATCATCGGCGCCGTGTTGGTCGAGGCCTTGCTGCTGATACCGGCAGCCGCGGCCCGCAACATCAGCCGCTCACTGCCGGGCCTGGTCACGTGGGCGGTCCTGATTGCGACCTTTTCCTGTGTGGTCGGGATTCTGGCACCGATGCAGTTCCATATTCCGGTCCCCACGGGTGGCGCCATCGTGATCGTCGCAGCCTTGGTATTTGCCTTCACCACCCTCATCCGCGGCACCGCGCCGCAGTTCAAAGGGGCCAGCGTATGAAAAGGTTCAACCGCTCAATTCGCCCTTGGCTGGCGCTGTTCGCACTGCTGCTGGGTGGCGCGCCGTCAGCCTTTGCGCAGGAGCAACAGCAAGTGCTCGTCGCCCTGCCGGCGATGTATGCACTCACCTCGGCACTCGGCGAAGGCACGCACATCGAGGTCGTACGTGTCCCGCTGGACGCCGCCGTGCCCATGGAAAGCCAGGCCAACGCGCTGTCGCGCCTGGAGCCGGCGGTGTTCCAGAGGGCCGTCGCTGTGGTCACCCTGAGCAGCCTGTGGCGCGCCGACCCGTTGTATGCGACGGCGCGGCGCCACAACCTGCGGATCGTCGAGATCGATGCGTCGCACTCTTGGGACAGCCTCAAGCCCGGCGTGGCCGTGACACGCGTGCCGGCAAACGATGTGCCTTGGGCAGACGCCCGCAACGGCGAAGGCGGCCCATCGCCTTACGCCTGGCTGGGGCCGATCAATGCCATGCGCATGTCGGCATTGATTGCCGCCGACCTGGCACGGCTGTCCCCGACCGACGCGCCACGGATCGCGCGCAACCTCGCTGCGCTCGACGGCCGCATGCGCCGCCTGAAGGCCGACTACGGCGATCGACTGCTGAAAGTGCCGGACCTGCGCGTGCTGTCGCTGGTCAGCGAACCGGTCTACCTGTTCGGCGAGTTCGGCGTGTATGTGGACGGTTGGTTCGTGCGCCAGGACATCGACTGGACGGACGCCGACCGCGCCGCCCTGACCCGCTACCTTCGCGAGCGAGATATCCGCGTGGTGGTTCACAAATGGGCGCCTGACGCCAGGATTGCACAGGCCATCGAGGACGGCGGCGCACGCCTGCTGATCCTGGATAGCGGCAACCCGGGCATGCTCGCCAACCAGGCCAACAGCTACGAGGCGCTGCTGAGTGCCAACCTCGACGCCTTGCTGGCGGCCTTCGCGCCGGCCGCTCCCGCAATGGCTGCCGCCCAAACGGCGACGCCGCAGTGATCCACTTCGACCATGGAGAACGAAACCTTATGAAACCGCGAGATTTGGCCCACCCGATACTGCTGGCAGGTGCCCTGCTGTTCTGCCAGGCCGCGCTGGCCCACGGCCCCGTTTTCGACTGCTACATCGAGCACGATGACTGGGTGAAATGTGAAGCCGGCTACACCGACGGCAGTTCCGCCGCAGGTCGAAAAATCCATGTCCAGGACCCCAGCAACAAGCTATTGCTCGAAGGGACTGTCGACAAGGACAACAGCTACACGTTCCAGGCCCCCGCCGGCGCGTACTCGGTGGAATTCCTCGGTGGTGAAAACCATGGCGCCACGATCCAGTCCTCTGACATCTCAAAGTGAGCCCGACCATGCTGATCAAACGACGACTGCTCCAAGCCTTTGCCGCCGCAACCTTCGGTTGCATGACCTGCGTCGCGAAAGCGCACTTCCAGATGCTCTACCTTGACGAAACCGCGCTGCAGCGTGCGGCCGACCTGGACTTTGCCATAGTGTTCACGCATCCGTTCTCCGGTGGGCCGACGATGGCCATGGGTGAACCCAAGGCCTTCAGCCTCATCAGCGGCCACGGCGGAAAAACAACCGACCTGCGCCAATACCTCAAACCTGTCCAGTGGCAGGGTCGCGAAAAACCAGTGGCCGCCTATCGCGCGTCGATTCCACGGGAGTTGGTGCGGCCCCTGGGCGACCATATTTTCGTACTCGAACCTGAGCCGTATCTGGAAACCGAGGAAGGCGTCTACATCCAACAGTTCACCAAGCTCGTCGTGAACGTGGGCGGCGTGCCCGGCAATGGGTCAGAACCCCAAGGGTTGGCGGTTGAGATCCAACCCCTGAACAAGCCGTATGCAAACTGGACGGGTGGCGTGTTCCGCGCGTTGGTCCTGGCTGACGGCAAGCCTGTTCCATTCGCCGAGATCGAAATCGAGTACGTCAATCATGCGGTCGACATCAAAAACAACGCCTTTGGCCAGAAGGACTATGTCACTGCCCCCCAAGCCGCCTTCAAATCCTTGAGTACGTACTCGGATGCCCAAGGCATCGTGACCATCGGCCTGCCACGCGCTGGCTGGTGGGGCATTGCGGCGCTCAACATCGGCGCGACCAAAACCTACAAGGGCAAACCTCTGTCCCAGGATGCGGTGCTGTGGATCCAGGCCAGGGACATGAAATGACGTGCGGTTATCGGTATCGGTCAAAGCGCCGCGTTCTGTCGAGTCGCCTGCCAGCAAAACAGCGAACCGACTGTCACCCTGACGGCCCCCTGCCAGAACGGTGCCTGCGAACTGACATCCACCCACTGATGCCCTGATACGCCAACAGCAGTGCACCGGTCAGCAACAAGGTCCACTGCACGCTGAAGGCCGCTGCTGCCAGCCCTGCCAACAACCCGCCAATCGCTTCGAAGCCGAAACGCATGGCGATGTAGAACGCAATCACCCACCCACGCAACGCCTCGGGCGCGGTGCTTTGCAGGGTCATGTTGCTGCTGACATTGCTCACGGTGATGCCAAACCCCAAGCCCGCCAGCGCGATCAGCGAACGCCCTACTCCCTGGCGGCAAAAATGATGAAACCGATCTACGCCGTGGGCGCCACGGACCCGCACGCCTCCTCAATGGCACTGCCGATTTTCGGCCCGAGGGAAAACCTGATTGGCGCGCTGGTACCCTCCGGCCCCGCGAGCCGACTGACCGCGACGCTTATCTGGTATGACGTGGCTTACGACCTCCTGGCATCAGGCACTTCAAGACCTGACAACAGCTCATCGGTTGCGCGATCGAACTGTTCGATAAGGAAATCCAGCAAGACCCGCACACGGGGAACCCGGTAACGGTTGCCATGTAGTACCGCGTAGACACCAGCCTCCGGGACACAAAAGTCAGGCAACAGGACTTTCAGTCGTCCAGCACGGATATCGGCTGCCGCATCCCAGATGGTCTTACGTGCAATGCCATGCCCGGCCAATGCCCATGCGCGCGCGAGTGCGCCATCATTGGTTTCCCATGCCTGGCTCATGGGTACGGTGTGGTTCCATTCCTGACCGTCCACCACAAAGTGAAAGGTGTTCAATGGCCCTGCGCCAGTCACCAGCACGATAAATTTGTGGTTAACCAGGTCAGCTGGGGTCTGGGGTACACCGTATCGCGCCAGGTAGTCAGGCGAAGCGCACAGTACTCGCCAGTTGGGCGCCAACTGCCTGGCGATCATCGAGCTTTCATGTGGCTGCCCAAACCGGATTGCCAGATCAATATCGTCCTGCAGCAGATTCGACAGCGAATCCGATAACGTCAGCGCGACGCACAGTTCCGGGTGCAACGCACTGAATGCCTCAAGCCAGTCATTCAAAAGATTGCGGCCAAAGTCGGCAGACGCGGATATCCGCACCTTGCCACGCACTTCAGTTCGACTGGCTTGAAGCCCCGCTTCCGCCTCATCGATAGCCCGTAATGCGACCCAGCACTGCTGCAAGTAAAACCGACCTTCTTCCGTAAGGCGCAACTGACGGGTTGTGCGATCAAACAATCTGGTGCGCAGCGCCGCCTCAAGCTTGATGAGGCGCGCGCTGGCCGCGGCTGGCGACAACGCCAGTTTGCGTCCTGCGGCAGACAGACTGCCGAGTGCTGCCGCCTCGACAAACAAACGCATATCACCCAATCGGTCAGTGGCCATATTCAATTCAAATTTGATAAATCATCAAATGGTAGGCCAATTATCAAATCTGTGACAATTCATCACACTCGTGCCTCCCTTCCTACTGAGCACAGGTCATGACTGGCAAATCACATGTTGAAAATGGCTCTTTCACGACATCTAACACGCGCGAACATCTCACTACCGGGCGTCTGCCACTGGCGGCCCTGTTGGCGCTGACAATGGGTAGCTTTATCGCCACCGCCAATGAAACACTGCCCGCAGGACTTTTGCCACAGATCGCCGAAGCATTGGGTGTGTCGCAAGCGTGGGCCGGCCAGATGGTGACGCTGTGCGCACTGGGCTCAGGGTTGGCGGCTATTCCTTTGACGCTCGCGTTGCAAGGTTGGCGTCGGCGCTTGTTGCTATTACTGGCGGTCGGGGTGTTTTGCGCCTGCAATGCGGTGACCGCCCTGTCGCCCTGGTTTGCATTGACGCTGGCGGCTCGCTTCATGGTGGGCATTGCCACCGGTCTGGCCTGGAGCCTGCTGGCCGGCTACGCCAGACGGTTGGTCACCCCACAATTGCAAGGTCGCGCCATGGCGCTGGCCATGCTCGGCATCCCTTTGGCACTGGCCCTGGGCGTACCGCTGGGTGCTTGGCTCGGCAAACTGCTGGGATGGCGATGCGTGTTCGGGACACTCTCAGGACTCAGCCTTTTGCTGATGGCCTGGATCTATCTGAAAGTGCCTGACTACCCCGGACAACGCGCCGATCGACGCCTGCCGCTACGCAGGGTCTTGCAAACCCCGGGGGTGCGGCCGGTGCTGGCGGTGGTCATGCTCTGGATCCTGGCCCATTACACCTTCTATACCTATATTGCTGCGTTCCTGGCTTCGGTTGGTTTGGCCGATCAGGTTGATCGGGGCCTCCTTGCATTCGGTATTGCGGCCTTGTTCGGCCTATGGGTGATCGGCACGCTGATTGATGGCAGGCTGCGCAGCCTGGTACTGCTCAGCCTGACAGCATTCACCCTGGTGTCGTTTGCCCTTGGGCTGGGTGACCTGCCCGCCAGCGCGATCTATATCAGCATCGTCTTGTGGGGGATGAGCTTCGGCGGCGCGCCAACCTTATTGCAAACCGCCTTGGCGGAAGTTGCCGGAGACGGCGCTGACATTGCGCAATCCATGCTGGTCACCGTGTTTAACCTGGCATTTGCAGGCAGCGGTGTGATCGGCGGTGTTCTCCTGGGAACCCGAGGGGCGAGCGCTATTCCCTGGGTAGCATTGGCGCTGCTGCTGCCGGCGCTGTTGATTGTCTGGGTGGCCAAGAGGCAGGCTTTCAGGCGTTGACCGTTGGGCCGCGCTAACAATCGGCAATCGAGACCGCCCGAATGGCGGACACGATTCTGGACGGAACAGCAGGCAAAAAAAAAGCCACTCGTTAGAGTGGCTTTTTCTTTGTGTTTGGAGCGGGAAACGAGACGTGCATTAGGCGACTTAGTCTTTGATTTAAATTGCAAGCGTGACCCAGCATAAGGAGACACTGCTGGGTAAATTCGTGATGCTTGATGAGCGCATGCGTGAACTCAAACAACGGGAAGAGGACATGGCTGTGCGCGAACGCTCATTCGACAGGCGCGAAGAGGAACTCATCGCCGGTATGAATGCGCTGAAAATAGCGGAAGAACAGCTTAACTCACTGATGAAGGATGGTTGAATACGTCACAGGCGCGCACGTTGAATTCAGTCCCGCAACCTGCGCGCTTCATCACGATATTCACGTGCTTGTTTAAGGCTGACTGCGGGGTAGCAGCCAAAGGACATTTTGACTTGCTGACACGCCCAGTAAAAACGGAACAGTGATCATGCATCATGATCGGCTACTCGATGTGATTGAGACGTGAGTGTGGCTGGCCGAGGCTCACATGCTTGCTCGCCGGCTTACCACTTGATTTTGTCTAAGCCCTCTAACCGGGCACTTATCTGCTGACAGTTTTTCCGAAGGGAATCAACAAAATGTTCCACGGTAGACGATTCGGGTCGGTGCAACGGCCGTACAACACTTACACAGTAAGAAATTGAATGTGAAAAGCGACGAATCTGCAAACCTCGCCCGACATAGTCGAGGGCGGTGATCGGATTCACAATGGCAACGCCCACCCCAAGGTTAACAGTCGCACACACAGCGCTCGCGCTATGCGTCTCTACCACCAGCCGTCTTTCAATGCCTGACTGGTGGAAGATAGCGTCCGTTTTTCTTCTGTAGGGATCATCCGCCGCAAGGTAAACAAAATTTTGCCCCTCGAAGTCTTGTGGTGTGAGGACTGTTTTCGCATTTAATTCGTGATAAGAGGGTAAAACACACACCACGTCGAGGTTCAAGAGTGTTTCGATGTAGGTGCCCGGAGGTGTTTCCAGGGTTTCAGTCAACCCCAGGTGATAACGCTGAGCAGTTAGCGACTCCTCGAGGGCGGGCGAATCCTGGGGCGTGATATTGATGCTGACGCCAGGAAATTTACTGCAGAAATCCTGGCAGACCTGCGGCAACAAGGCATTCGAGAAAGCCGGTATGCACGTCAACGAAATTTGCCCTTGCCGAAAATGCTTGATGGCCTCGACGGCATTTTTTACTCGGGCTAACCCCACATAGCTGCGTTGAACTTCATCGAACAACATCAGCCCATGCTCAGTCGGAATCAACTTTGCACCCGCGCGCTTGAACAACGTCAACTGAGTCAGCGTTTCGAACCGGCTGAGCTCTCGGCTAATGGTGGGCTGCGAGGTATGCAGAAGTTCAGCGGCACCCGTCGCGCTGCCTGTCGTCATTACCGCCCAAAATACTTCCACATGGCGAAAACTGAAATTCATGAGCCAACCCCGCGATGAATCGAATAAGCCACACCATATCAGAAATGAATAGCCAGCCACTAAATTGATATTTTTACTTTGTTTTTTTGCTGAGCATACTTTCCAGGTACTCGAGACGTTAATGATCAGGGTGATCACTACATGAGTGCGCTTATCGCGTCCTGAATAAAATAACCCTACAGCGAGCGGGCGATGAAATACCGGCGATTTGGACGACTGGAATGGAATGTTTCTGAAGTTGGATATGGAATGTGGGGGGTCGCGGGAGGTGAAGGGGGTTGGACCGGCTCATCCGATGTCAGCGGCATTTCGGCGTTGGAGCATTCGATTCAACTAGGCTGCAACTTTTTCGAGCTTGGGGAAGCATTACGACACCAAAAAGGTTACCTGACTTGCGTGTTGGACGGGGATAACGTACGTCATGGGCTATGACTTGACCTGGATTTCACCCACCAAGGGCGAAGTGAAAATATTCGACGGGTGAGTGAAGTCAGCAAGTTGCTTGCTGACGCGGGCTTGATTGTATTGACCGCGTTTATTTCTCCTTTTCGACATGATCGCGCCCTGGTGAGAGCGCTGATTGGCGACAGTGATTATGTGGAAATCTTTATCAATGCCTCTTTTGATGTGTGCGAGGCACGCGATCCAAAAGGGCTCTATAAAAAGGCCAGGGAGAAACAGGTCGCCGAGTTTACCGGCATCGATTCTCCGTATGAACCACCGGTACATCCCGAACTCATCATCAACACTGACACTCAAACCGCAATTGCTTGCGCTGAAAAGATTGTCAACTATTTGTACAGCACGGGTCGGTTGTTATTGGAATCAACGGATGACTGCTTATCCCGCGAGCGTATCAGTGCACGCAGTTAAGCTCATCAACTGGAGGAAGCAAGATGGACCATTTTAATTTTGTCGACGGTCATTTACATGTGGAGCACCTTGATGTTCGTCAAATAGTCGAACAGCATGGAAGTCCCGTGTATGTCTATTCAGCACACACCCTGAAAAATCACTACAGCGTGCTGAAAGATGCTTTTTCTGCCCTCTCGCCGTTGATTTGTTTCTCAGTTAAAAGCTGCAGTAATCTCAGCATCCTTAAGCTCTTGGTCGATCAAGGATCAGGGCTGGATGTGGTCAGTGGCGGTGAGCTCCACCGGGCACTGATGGCGGGAGTGACTGCGGACAAGATTGTGTTTGCCGGGGTCGGCAAGTCGCGTGAAGAAATTCGCTACGCGGTTGAAGCTGGCGTTTTCCTTTTTAATGTGGAGTCTGAAGGCGAGCTGCTGCGTTTGGATGAGGTCGCCACAACTGCCGGTAAGCGTATAAAAGTGGCCATTCGTATCAATCCGGATGTGGCGGATGCTGACACCCCTGAAAAAACCTCAACAGGCGGCCGCCAGACAAAATTTGGCATACCGATGGAACGCGCCTACGAACTGTTCGAGCCGAAACGTTACTCAAGCGTCGATGTCGTTGGGATCCATATTCACCTTGGATCGCCGATTCCATCAGCTCAGACCTATTTGTCTGCCATCGATAAGATCGAGGACATGATCAACCGACTTAAGGCGACTGATTGCGCGATCGAATTTGTCAACATTGGCGGAGGTTTTCCAGCGCAGTACGGGACCGAAAGCAATCCCGTTGGCTCATTAACAGAAACGGGAGCACTTATTTGTCAGCGTCTGCAAGGGCTGAAACAGCGCGGTATCCGCTTCATCATTGAACCGGGTCGTTCGATCAGCGCAAATGCGGGTATTTTGCTGACCACCGTCGAATACATTAAACAAGGCTGGGATCGAAAGATCGCTATTGTCGATGCGGGCATGAACGTACTGCTGCGGCCCACCCTGTATGGTGCCAACCATGTTATTTGGCCAACCCATTTTGAAAATCTTTCTGGCCATTGGACTGCGATAACCCACAGCGCTCAGCTGTCCGACGTCACTCACTTGGAGGAGACCGATATTGTTGGGCCTATTTGTGAGACCGGCGATCACTTTGCATTAGGTCGAGCATTACCGGCGTTTGACAATGGCAGTGTATTGGCGATTTTTTCATGTGGTGCGTATGGCATGAGTATGGCCAGCCAATATAACTCCCGTGGGCGCCCACCCGAAGTCCTGGTTGAGGGAATCAATGCCAAGTTAATACGGGCTCGTGAAACTCACGAAGATTTAGTGGTTCACGAATTATGTGGCTTGGACAACGCTTGACGCTGACGTACTGCGGCGGCTCTCTAAATAGATTGGAATGTGACCATGACTCACAACATTGCAGTAATCGTCGATGCGTATTCCACTGGCGCGAAACTGGCCGCTAAGTTTCATTCAGAGGGCGTAGCGGTCCTGCACGTCCAAAGTGCCTCGCCCATCATTGATTTTTATATCAACGATTGGCGACCTGAGAGGATCCAGCAACAATACGAATTTGAGTCTTGCCGAAAAAAGCACTTAAAAAAGTACTTAAACGTACTGGATTACCCTGGTTTTCAGTGGTTTTCCGCAGGAACGAAAAAAGACGCCTAAGCGTCTATTTCGTGGATCCCAGCGTCCAGTGGACATCTGCTGATCAAATTTTGGAGCGGGAAACGAGACTCGCACCTGGTGTCCGACCCATTGAAATCTAAGGGGTTTCTTTTCTTGCCAAAGCAGGAAAAGACTCAATTCTGGACTTGTTTTTGAAGGGTATCAAGGACCAAGAAGAAGGTGATTCCAAGACAAGCTAATGGATTCCACCCTTAGCCAAAAAAACAAATACTCATCAGCGCTACATTTAAAGCGCTGCGCTGGATAGAGTACCCATGCATAAGGCCGGTATTCACGTGTTCACCAACTGAAGCCAGCTCAACCGGACGAACCTGGACGCTGATCAAGTTTTTTCATCAGCCTCTGGAATGCCGCCAGCACCTGCGCAGGCCGCTCCAACATCAATTGATGACCACACCGCTCCAACACCTCAAAGCTACCCGTTGCCAGCTGTCGGGCGAGCGCTTCACCCCCACTGGAGGGCGTCAGCCCGTCGCTGTCTCCCGCTAACACATAAGTCGGCAACGTCAGTCGGGCCAGGGCATCGGCGTCGGGCCATTGGGCGTTTTGCAGTAGAGACTTGAACACATACAAACGATTACGACGAGTCAGGTTTTCCTCGTAGGCTACCAGCCGGGAATCGGCTGCGGGGTGCCACGCACGCTGACGAAAGCCCTTGGCCAGCAACGGCCGCAGCAGCTCCAACACCCAGACAGGCAGCGCCATCAGACCACCGCGGCTCAACGGGCGATGCAGTTGCGTGCCTAGCAGCAGGGCGCCATCTATGGTCACCTGCGGCAACCTGTGTGGGAGCTCCAGCAAGGCACTCAACCCCAGTCCGGTACCAAAGGAATGTGCGACCAGGATATTCCGCCGTGCAGCGTAGCGGCTCAGTATTTCCAGCTGATCTGCCACCAGTTCCGACCAGGCATAGGCCTGCGGCTGGCGCGGCTTTTCGCTATCGCCGTGCCCCAACAGGTCCCACGCCACCAGGCTGTATCCCTGATCGGCCAACGCCTGCCATAACTCGCGCCATTGATCCTTGTGACCACCCCCACCATGCCCGAAGAACAAAACTGTATCTGCCTGATGCGTGCCTGGTTGATAAGCGATGCTCAGGTGCCGTCCTGGACGGATCTCCACCGGCTCGCCCCGCACCAGAGGTAAATCAGAAAATGCATGTAAATCAGCCATGAGTGGGACAAGCCTCTTTGGATTCAAGCTTTTGAGGAATGACGGTCGAAGGGGGGGCGGTTCTGGAAAAACCACGCAATAAGGTCTGGGTATAAACGTGTTGCGGATGGACCAGTAGCGTTGCCGTTTCCCCCTGCTCCACCACATGCCCGCCCTGCATCACGGCAATGCGATCACACAGTCTGGCGGCCACTCGCAAATCGTGGGTGATGAACACAATGCTCAGCTTGAGCCGACGTTGCAGGTCTTCAAGCAACTCGAGAATCTGTACCTGGATCAGCGCATCCAGAGCGGAAACGCATTCGTCCGCGATGAGTATTTTCGGCTCTACAGCCAAGGCACGGGCGATACCGATACGCTGGCGCTGACCACCGGAAAACTGATGAGCATAGCGTTCGAACGCGGCTGCGGGCAGCCCAACCAACTCCAGTATTGCCCGCGCGCGCCGCTCGGCCTCGGCCTTTGAGTGTCCCTGTACCAGCGGGCCGGTCATGACGATACGACCGACGGTCTGGCGCGGATTGAGCGAGGCAAACGGGTCCTGGAAAATCATCTGCACGTCGCTGCGCAATGCTCGCAAACGCCCTTCGGACAGCGCCGTTACATCCTGACCCAGCCATTGAATTTGACCACTGTCAGCACGTAGCAGCCGAACAAGGCAACGGCCCAGAGTGGATTTCCCCGAGCCTGACTCCCCAACAATGCCCAGGGTTTCACCCTCGCGCAGGGTCAACTGAACCTGCGTCAGGGCCTGGGTGGCACGCTTGCGCCACCAACCGCTGTGGCTGTGAAACACTTTATTGAGTTGCTCGGCCTTGAGCACCACACTCCCGTCCACCGTCGTGCGCGGGGCCCGCGGTTGCGCCGAGACCGCTGCCAACAGTTGCTGGGTATAAAGCGCCTGAGGCTTGCGCAATATTTGATGGGAGCTGCCCTGCTCCACCAGCTGGCCTTTTTCCAGCACCAGCACGCGGTCGGCAATGGCCTCGACCATGGCGAAATCATGGGTGATGAACAACAGCGACATGCCCTTGTCCTGTTGAATCTTGCGTAACAGATCGATGATTTGCGCCTGGGTGGTCACGTCCAGCGCCGAGGTGGGTTCGTCGGCGATCAGTAACGAGGGATCGAACGCCAACGCCATGGCGATGACCACGCGCTGACGCTGGCCACCGGAGAGCTCAAAGGGATAGACCAGGCGCAGGCGTTCCGGCTCGGGCAGGCCGACATAACCCAGCAACTCCACAACCCGTCGGCGACGCTCCTGGGCCGATTTCACCCCGTGGGCGCGCAGGGTTTCATCGATCTGCTCACCCACGCGCAGCAGCGGGTTCAGCGCGCTCATGGGCTCCTGGAACACCATGCTTATATCTCGCCCGCGCAGCTGGCGCATCGCGGTTTCACTGAACTTCGCCAGGTCTTCATCACGAAACACCAGTCGCCCGCTTTCCACGCTCAGCGGCGTCGGTAACTGGCGCAACAATGCCTTGGCCAACATCGACTTGCCCGAGCCGGACTCGCCCACTACACATAGGCATTCGCCGCTGCGCAATTGCAGCGACAGGTCATACAGCGCGTGACTGCGGTCGGCACCGGCCGGCAAGGCGATACGCAGGTTTTCCACACTGAGCAACGTCATAGCGACCTCCCCGGTTCAAAGGCCACGCGCAAGCCTTCGCCCACCCGGTTCACCGCCAGCACGCACAGCACAATCGCCAACCCCGGCAAGAAACTCATCCACCAGGCATCCCGCAGCAGCCCACGGGACGCGTTGATCATGTAACCCCAGCTCATGGCCTCAGGGTCGCTCAGGCCGAGAAACGCTAACGCGGCTTCGGTGAGAACGGCAGTGGCCATCACAAAGGTCATGGTCACCAACAACGGCGCCAAGGCATTGGGCAGGATTTGTTGGCTGATGATGCCTAATGGCGATTGCCCCAGCACCCGCGCCGCCTGCACAAACTCACGTTGTCTCAGGGTAAGGAATTCGCTGCGCACCAGCCGCGCGACGCCCGGCCACGCCACCAGCGAAATCGCCAGCACGATGGAACCCAGGGACGGCTCCAGCACCGCCACCAGGATCACCGCTAACACTAACTGCGGAATGATCTGAAAGAACTCGGCGATTCGCATCAGCACGCCGTCGAGCCAGCCACCGAAATAACCGGCGACAGCGCCGACGAGCAGCCCCACCAGCAAGGTCGCCAGACTGGTCAACATCCCCACGGCCAAGGACACACGGGCGCCGTAGAGCAAGCCGCTGCCGAGGTCGCGGCCGAGCATATCGCTGCCCAGCCAGTGCGCCGAATCGCGGAACGGCGGGAGCATCGGCTGGGTGTTCATTTCCCAGGGCGAGCTACTGGTGAGCCACGGTGCGGCAGTCGCTAGTGCTGCTAACACCAGCAAAAACACCGCGCCAGCCAGCGCCGACGGCTGGTGAATAAAGCGTGTGAGCACCGCCATCAGCCCTGTCCTCCGGCGCCTATACGTGGGTCGAGCAAACGGCAAATCACATCGGTCAACACATTGAAGCCCACCACCAAAATCGAGATCACCAGAAAGCCGCCCATCAACACACCGTAGTCACGCTGGGCCAATGAGTCATACATCAAGCGGCCAATGCCAGGCCAGGAGTACACCACCTCCACCAGTAACGCACCGCTGGCCAGTTGGCCGAGTTGCAAACCAGCGAAAGTCACCACCGGCAGCAGTGCATTGCGCAACACATGTACATACAGGATCCGTCGTGGATGCAGGCCTTTGGCGTGAGCAGTGCGCACGTATTCCTGACCAAGAGCATCGAGCACGGCGGCTCGGGTGAGGTGGATATACAGGGCCAGAAACAGCACGCTCAGGGATAGGCACGGCAACAACAGATGCCGCAGGCGATCCAGCAGCGAGAAGTCCCGGCCCACGGTCTCCATACCGAACGCCGGCAACCAATCCAGACTTACGGAGAACAGCAAAATCATCAGCATCGCCAGCCAGAACGGCGGCATCGCGTACAGCAACAAAGCACCGTGGGAGATCACGTCGTCCAGCCAATGCCGTTTCTGCCGTGCCCGCGCCGCCAGCACACCCAAGGTCACGCCAAGCACGGAAGAAACCACAAAGGCCGAGCCCATCAATGCCAGCGTTGCCGGCAACCGTTCGGCGATCAGCGACCACACCGACGTCTGGTTTCGGTAGGAATAACCCAGGTCCAGGTGGGCGATATTGCCCAGGTATATCAGCAACTGCTGGAGCAGCGGCTTATCCAGGCCCATGGTCTGGCGCAGCTGCTCGATAAACTGCACATCGTCCACCCCCGCCTCTCCGGCCAACAGCAATGCAGGATCGCCCGGCGCCAGGCGAATCAGCAGGAAGCTCAGCACCAGCACCGCCACCACCATCAGCAACGCCTTGACGAGCCGCCCGCTGAAATACAACGCGCCGTTCATGGTGCCAGGGCCTCGAGGTACACGCTCTCGTCGTCCTCGTTAAGGCTGGTAGCGGTCTGCAGCAGGTTTTTCACCTGTTTGTGAAACAGCGTCGGGTAACGCATTTCGAAGATCGGTGCGATGGGCAGGTCAGCGTTCAGCACGTTCTCCAACTGGCTGTAGAGCTGTTTGCGCTCCGGGCCTTCCGGGGTATCGGCGACTTTCGCCCACAAGGCGTCGGCCTCGGCGCTGTTGTAGCCGCTGACGTTGGCGAACGGCGAGGTTTTGAGTATGTAGTCGGAGCGGAACAGGTAGGCGCTGGTCAGGTAGGGATCGCCGATCTGGAAGATAAAATTGTAGGTCAGGTCGAAGTCCCAGTCGCTTACGCGCTGGAACCAGGTCGCCGCGTCGGATGTGACCACCTGCACCTTGAAACCCAGGGGTTGCAAGGACTGCTTGGTGTATTCGGCCAGGCGCTCCCAGGCCCCCCCCTTCTCGCCATTGAGCAGGCGAATGCGCACCGCGCCGACATCCACGCCGGATTCGGCAATCAGCGCTTTGGCCTTTTTCACGTCATAGGCGTACTGCGGCAACTGGGGATCGTGGTAAGGCGAGCTGGACACAAACGGCCCCTGAGCGACCTTGCCCGAGCCGAAGAAGATGTTATCGACGATGAACTGTCGGTTCAGCGCATACAGGATCGCCTGGCGCACCTTGGGGTTGTTCAACGGTGGCTTGCGCGTGTTGATTTGCAGGAAGGCCAGACCCGCGTACAACTCCCAGCCCTTTTCCGACGACTGCACATCGGGCAAGGCGGTCAGGCGCTTAAGGTCGGAGTAATCCGCATCGCCGCTGCGCAGCACTTGCACGTCGTTACGCTCGAACGCGGCGGCACGCGAAGAGGCATCAGGAATGACGTGGAAGATGATGCTGTCGAGGTACGGCAGGCCCTTTTTCCAGTAGTTGGGGTTTTTAGCCAGCTTGATATAGGCGCCTCGTTTCCACTCGACGAACACAAACGGCCCGGTACCCACCGGTTTTAGGTTGTAGGGGTTGTTACGAAAGTCGGTGTTCTCGTAAAGGTGCTTCGGCACCACCGGGCGCAAGCCGCTGCCCAAGGCCGAAAGCAACGGTGCGAAAGGTTTCTTCAGGTGAAAGACCACCTGCAGCGGACCTTTGGCGGTGATGCTCTCGACGTACTCGGTGATGATACCGCCAAGACGCTTGTCCACCTCGGGGTAGAAGATCTGGAAGCTGAACACCACGTCATCGGCGGTGAACGCTGGACCGTCGTGCCAGTGCACGCCGTCCTGCAAGTCGAAAGTATAGGTGAGGCCGTCAGGGGAGATAGTCCAGGCTTTGGCCAATACCGGTTTGGGCGCAAGGTGTGTGTCGAAAGTGAGCAGGCCCTGGAGCACCTTGCCGCTCACGTATTGGGTCGACACATGGCTGACTACGCCGTGCATCAGCGAGGGCGGCTCCGGCTGGGCCACCAGGTTGAGCACCCCGCCCTCCTGGGGTTGCGCTTGAGCCTGGCCGGCCAACAACGTGGTGCACAGTGCCACGGACGTGAGGGCACGGCGGAAAGAGAATGAGCGCATGGAGTCTCCTCGAATTGAAAAATATAACGAGGGTTTTGCAAGCGTTGTGCCATGGCCGGTTGGGCGGGTATTGCTGGGGTTGGTGGTGATCGCGCTGATGAAAAAACCACAGAGCTGCGCCTGAGTGTGCAAAAAGCAGCAGCAAAGCATTTCAAATGCGGGAGGGGGCTTGCCCCCGATACCGGTCGGTCATCAATGAATGAGCCAACTGACACGCCGCTATCGGGGGCAAGCCCCCTCCCACAGGGGTTCATCGCTGGTCGATGGCACAAGGTTTGCCCCTGTAACCGTCATCTGAATAAACGAGCCTCGCCACTATGTCACTGGATTACCTGGGCAACCCCATCGACACCACCGACCCCACCACCCGCCAAGGGCTGGACGACTTCATAGGCGGCTTCCTCGGCTACCAGCCCCGTGCCGAACGCATCCTTGCCACCGCCGATGCCGATCCCGGCTCCGCGCTGGCTAATGCGTTTGCCGGCTTGCTGCTGATGTTCAGCGAGTCGCCCGAGGGCCCGGCACTGGCGGAAAAATACCACCAACGTGCGGCGCACGCCGCTCACCCGCGCGCTCAGCTGTACCTTGGCGTGCTGCAAGCCTGGATCAAGGACGACCTCGATCAGGTCCTGCATTTGAGCGCAAACCTGCTCGACCGCTACCCCCGCGACCTATTCGCCGCCAAGCTCAACCAGTACCTGGAATTCAACCGCGGCAACTGGCCCGCCCTGTTGCGCATCGGCCTAAAGGCCACCGCTGGCGCACCCGATATTGCCCACAGCCACGGTCTGCTGGCCTTCGCCTACGAGCAATGCCACCTGCTTGAAGACGCCGAAGCCAGCGCGCTGCAAGCCTTGCGCCTGCAACCCTCGGAGCCTTGGGCCCAGCACGCCCTGGCCCATGTGATGCTGACCCAGGGACGTATCGAGGAAGGCACGGTATTCCTGGAAAGCGTGACCCATCACTGGGACGGTTTGAACTCGTTCATGTACACCCACAACTGGTGGCACCTGGCGTTGTTCTACCTGGCGCGGGGCGAGAAACAGCGCGTGCTGGAGATTTACGACCAACACGTGTGGGGCATTCTCCCGGAATACTCCCAGGACCAGGTCGGCGCCGTGTCCTTGCTCGCGCGATTGGAACTGGCCGGCATCAACGTGGGAGAGCGCTGGCAGGCGCTGGCACCCTACCTACAACGTCGGGTCTGCGATACGGTACAGCCGTTCCTGAGCGTGCAGTACCTGTATGGCCTGGCCCGGGCGGGCAAGCCGGAGGCGGATAGGTTGCTGGCGACGTTGCGCCAGTACAGCTTTGACGCACGGCCGGTGTGGGGCGAAGTGACCCTGCCGTTGGCGAAGGGCTTATTGGCCCATGCACGTGGCGACTGGCAACAGTCGCTGGCGCAACTGACGATCGCCCTTCCCCGGCTGAATGAGATTGGTGGCAGCCACGCACAGCGCGATCTGTTTGCCCTGGTGGAGCTGGATGCACGAGTGAAGGCCGGGGATTGGTTGGGGGCGCAGCAGACACTGGAATTGCGGCGCCGGTATGACGGGTGGGATGTGCCGACGAATCGGAGTTTGGTACGGGTGTATGAGGCGTTGAAGTTGCCGGAGCTGGCGGCAAAGGCACAGACGCGCCTATCACCTTTCACCTGAGCAGCAGGAGCCGGCTTGTCGGCGTTAGCGGTCTGTCAGTTAACACAGGCGCAAGCTAAACCGCCGCCGTCGCCGGCGAGCCGGTTCCTACAGTGGATAGTGGCTAGCCCCTGGCACTGAACACCCCTCTGGCGATCGCCCGCACCACGCAATCCGCAGCCGCCGAGCCAATACAACCAATCTCCACCTGCCGCCGTGGGCCATCGGTCAACTCAACCGCCTCCGACGCCAAGGCAAATACAGTGTCCCCATCAAACGGCAAATGCGCCGGACGCACCGCACGGGCAATTCCGTCCTGAGCCATGATCGCCACGCGCTTGCACTCAGCCACAGTGAGCCGAGCGGTACTGGCGACCACCACCAGCGTCGTGTTGGCCCCGGCTTGCAGGCGGCCCATCGAACCCAGGCGTGACAACTCCGGCATCGGGTCGCTGCAGTCCATCTCGGCTTCAGGCCGCCGGCCACCGAATTCCCCCGCGACTTCCCAGGGCCAGGCCCAGAACGTTTTACCGTCGGGCATGTACACCGAGCCAATGGGGTTGGCGACGACCAGTGCGGCGACGATCAATCCGTCACCCAGGTCCAGCGAGGCGGTACCCAGCCCGCCTTTCAATACACCGGCCATGGCGCCACGGCCGGCGCCCACCGAGCCCAACTCGAAATCTTCTCCAGCATTGGCCAGCGCTTCAAAGCCCAGGCGTCGGTAAGGCGGGTCCAGGCCCCAGTCCTTGTCGCCGCCGTTGGCCAGGTCGTGCAACACGGCGGCGGGCACTATGGGGATTGCCGGGGCGCCGGGTTTCAAATGCAGGCCCACCTCGTCCTGAGACAGTTTTGCCGCCACGGCATCCGCCGCGCCCAGGCCGAACACCGAGCCGCCGGCGAAAACCAGAGCGTGGAGTTGGCCGACCATGTTTTCCGGCTCCAAGGCGGCGGTTTCACGCCCGCCAGGGCCACCGCCGCGAATGTCGATGCTGGCAGTCCAGAAACCATTGGGGCGAATCACTGTGACGCCGGTGTCGACGCGCAGGTCCGTGGCGTGGCCGACCGTGAGGCCTGGGATATCGGTGAGGGCATTGCGCGGGCCGGGTCTAGGCATACAGAAATAGCTTCCTTGGGTTCAGGGTGTTGCGTGGGGAGAGCAAGTCGTGTGCCAAGCACAACCACCCAAGCCTTACGGCTCGATACCCGGTTGCCGATGACAGCCCCTGCACAAAAACCAACACCCTGCCCTTCGGCTTGTTAAAAAAACACCAACACCCCCGCTTACTACGCAATAAGCCTATGTTTTTAAACAATTTTAACAGATGGCACAGCCCTTGCTCTCCAGCCTTCCCACCAGAGCTTGAACTCAACAAGCCGTCCTCTATCAAGGCCCAACACCTTAAACCACTGGAGTATTTCCCATCATGAATGCATCACGCGCCACAAGTCGCCGACCCAGTAAGGCCTTCGCCCACACGTTGTTGTTTATTGCCCTGTACGAAGCCGCCAGCTACAGCAGCCTGACTGTCGCCGCCGACGCGCCGGCCAGCGATAACCCCTTGGACACCGTTGTGGTGATCGGCAACCGTGGCCAGGCGCGCACCCTGGCCGAGAGCCCGTCGCCCGTGGACGTGATCTCCTCCAAGCAACTGCTGGCCACCGGGCAAGGCGATCTCACCCGCGCCCTGAGCAAGGTACTGCCATCCCTCAATCAGCCAGCATCGTCAGGCTTCGGCTCAACGTCGGTGGTGCGCCCGATCAGCCTGCGTGGCCTCAATGGCGACCAGGTGCTGGTACTGGTCAACGGCAAGCGTCGCCACAACAGCGCGCTGCTCAATAACGGCACCTACCTCAACTCCGGCTCGCAACCGGTGGACTTGGACATGATCCCCACCGCTCTGGTGGATCATGTCGAAGTGCTCCGTGACGGCGCCTCGGCCCAGTATGGTTCGGATGCGATTGGCGGCGTGGTCAACATCGTGCTCAAGCAGACCGACCACGGCGGCAGCCTGTCCACAAGCTACGGCCAGAACTATGAAAACGGCGACGGAGAAACCGCGCGCCAAACCGGCAATGTCGGCCTTTCGCTGCCCAACGACGGCTTTATCAACCTCGCCCTGGACGTGAAGAAACAGAAGATCTCCGACCGCTCCGACAACGCGCCATATACCGACTCGGCCGGCAACACCAGCCTGCAACACACCTACTACGGCACCGGCCTGCCCGAGGCACGCAACTTCAGTTTCGGCTACAACGCCGAGCTGCCGGTGGACGATGCCCTCACGCTCTACTCATTCTCCACCTACACCCGCCGCAACTCGGAAAAACCGCTGGCTTTCCACCAGCCCGCCAGCTTCGATGGCATCCGCACCCCCTTCCCCGAAGGCATCGAAGACACCCTGCGTTTTATCGAAAATGACTTCCAGGTAGCGTTTGGCGGCAAGGGCGAACTCGCCGGCTGGGACTATGACCTGTCCAGCACCTATGGCCAGGACCATGCCGAAGCGACCCTGCGTCACACCTACAACCTGAGCTACGGCCCGGACTCGCCGACCTCGGTGGACACCGGCGTCAAGACCTTCAGCCAATGGACCAACAACCTCGATCTGACCCGCGCATTTGACCTCGGCCTGCACAAACCCACGCAGATTTCCTGGGGCCTGGAGCAACGCTACGAGAACTACAAGATCGGCAAGGGTGACTTCGCCTCCTACGCCAGCGGCCCTTTCACCACCGGAGCCAGCGGTGGCCTGATCGCACCGGGCACCATCTCCGGTGCCGGTACCACCCCGCAGGATGCTGCGCAAAAAGGCCGCACCAGCCTCGCCGGGTATGGTGAGATCGGCCAGGACTTCACCGATAAATGGCACGTCGACCTGGCCGGTCGCTACGAGCACTACAACGATGGCTCGGGCACCACGACTAACGGAAAGTTCTCCACCCGCTACCAACTCACACCGATCCTGGCAGTACGCGGCACCTTCAGCACCGGTTTCCGTGCGCCTTCACTGGCCCAGCAGATTTACAGCTCCACCTCGCAAACCAGCGTCAACGGCCAGCTGTTCGACTACCGTAACGTTGCAGTCAACTCCGACGTGGCCAAGGCGCTCGGTGCCGAGACTCTCAAACCTGAGAAGTCCACCAACTTCAGCCTGGGCCTGACTCTGCAACCGACGGACGCCACCAGCATCACCCTTGATGCCTACCAGATTAAAATCAAGAACCGCATCGCGCAAACCGGCTACCTGGGCGGCACACCGCAAATCAGCGCAATCCTCGCAGCAGCGGGTCTCAACCCGAACCAGGCGGTGACCTATTTCACTAACGCCCTCGATACCACTACCCGTGGCGTCGACCTCGTCGGAGACTACCGCCAGAGCATCGGTGCCTACGGCAACCTGCGTTACACCTTGGGCTTCAACTGGAACACCACGCAGATCGACGACATCCACGCCTCCAGCGTGGCCCAACAAGCCCTCGGCCCAACCGGCGGTTATGACCGTCAGCGCCAGGGCAACCTCAAGTACGGTTTGCCGCAATCCAAATTGCTGCTGGGCACCACTTGGACCGTCGACAAGTTCGAGATCGGCCTCAACCTGACCCGCTACGGCGAGTACACCCAGTACGGCACCGCCGAATCCTTCGACCGCACGTTCTCGCCAGCGTGGATCACCGACCTGAACATCGACTACCACCTGACTCCGGCGATCACTCTGAATGCAGGCGCCAACAACCTGTTCAACAAGTACCCGGAACGCACTGACCTGGCCAGCAGCTCGGGCGGCTTTCCCTATGGCAACTTCTCGCCCTACGGCACCACCGGCGGCTACTGGTACACCGGCGTGACGTACAACTTTTAAGCCAGCCTGCGGAGCCGGTTCACCCGCTCCGCACCTGCCCCTGATGGGAGCCTGTTCATGACCCGCCGCACCGACAAACTCAAACTAGGGGCCTTCCTCGCCAACAGCGGCCACCACGTCGCCGCCTGGCGCCACCCGTTGGCCCAAGCCGATGCCAGCCTGGATTTCGACCATTTCAAACACATTGCGCAGACCGCCGAGCGCGGCAAGTTCGATGCATTGTTTATTGCCGATGTGGTCGCCTTGTGGGGCCACCATCACGATGCCCTGAGCCGTACGGCCCGCGCCGAACACTTCGAACCGCTGACGTTGATGTCGGCCCTGGCTGCCGTCACAAACAATATCGGGCTGATTGCAACCGCGACCACCACCTACAACGAGCCGTACCATATCGCGCGCAAATTCGCGTCCCTGGACCACCTGTCCAAGGGACGCGCCGCCTGGAACCTGGTGACCTCGGTAGTCTCGGATGAAGCGTGGAATTTCGGCCGCGAAAACCACGTCGACCATGGCGACCGCTACCAGCGTGCCGAAGAGTTCCATGACGTGGTCAAGGATCTGTGGGACAGCTGGGACGACGACGCCTTTACTCGCGACAAAGCCAGTGGCGAGTATTTCGACCCGGCCAAATTGCACACCCTCAACCATCGCGGCAAGCACTTTGCCGTACGCGGCCCGCTCAACATGGCTCGCCCGCCCCAGGGTCACCCGGTACTGGTGCAGGCCGGGGCATCGGAGCCGGGCAAACAACTCGCCGCCCGGGTTGCCGAACTGATCTTCGCCCACTCGAATAACCTGGAAGGCGCCCAGGCGTTCTACCAGGACATCAAGGCACGCGCCGCTGCCCTCGGCCGCGACCCGGATCACGTCAAAATCCTACCCGGCGTCACACCGTTTATTGCCGATACCCGTGAACACGCCAAGTTGCTGTTCGAAGAGTTCCAGGCGCTGATCGACCCGGTGCTGGGCCTGCGCCTGCTGGCCGACACCTTGGGCGATGACATCGACCTCTCCGGCCATGACCTCGACGGCCCATTGCCGGAAACCCCCGTGGGCCAGCGCGGCAGTCGTCGGGATAAGGTGCTGGAATTGGCGCGCACGGAGAACCTGAGCATCCGCCAGCTGTACTTGCGCCTGGCCGGAGGCAACCCGGTGATAGGCACAGCCGAGGACGTTGCCGATCACTTTGAGGCATGGTTCCAGGCGCGGGCATGCGATGGCTTCAATGTGTTCTTCCCGTACTTCCCTGGCGCCATCGACGTGTTCGTCGATCAGGTGATTCCGTTGCTGCAGGCGCGTGGGCTGTTTCGCCAGGAATACGAGGGCGCCACCCTGCGCGAAAACCTCGGCCTGCCGCGCCCGGACAACCGCTTTACGGGAGAGAGGGCATGAAACGCAGCGCCTGGATGCTCGCCTTCGCCAGCTTGATCGCCCCCAAAGCCTTCGCCTTGAACATCTTGCTGAGCAATGACGACGGCTATCAGCATCCGAACATTCGCGCACTCTACACCGTGCTGAAAGCCCAGGGCCATAACGTGAAAATCGCCGCGCCCCAGAGTGATCAGAGCGCGCGAGGCGGTTCGTTCTTCTTCGGTCGCGAAGTGAGTGTTGGACACGATACCGACCCCGCTTACCCCGACAGCTACTACATCAGCACCACCGACAACGGCATATGCCAGAGCACCGAGTGCGCCGGCAAAGCAGTACAGATCGAAATCAGCGGCTCGCCGGTGATGGCACTGCTGATGGGCCTGAACAAAGTCCTGCCACATCCCGACCTGGTGATCGTCGGCCCCAACCCTGGCAATAACCTCGGCGCGATCAATATGGCCTCCGGCACCTTCAATACCGCCAGCGTGGCGCTGCAGTCGGGCATTCCGGCATTGGCGGTGAGTACTGATCTGAAGGAGAAAGACCCGCAGCGCGCCGCCCAACTGGTAGCAAAACTGGTGCATGCCCTTGAGCAGCATCGCCAACCCGATGGCGCGCTGCTACCGCCGGGCCTGGGCTTGAATATCAACTTGCCCAAGGATGGGCAGATAAAAGGCGTCAAACTGACCCGCGTCGGCAGCTATGTGGGTTTTGAGGCGCTGTACACCGATGATCTCAAGCAGTTCAACCTGCCCGGCAAACCCGGCATCGGCTTCCAATACAGCCCCGCCGCTACCGCTGCGCAACAGAACGATGAAGCGGTATGGCTGAACAAAGGCTACCTGACCATCAGCCCGTTCAGTGGCCTGCCGGAATCCGTCAGCGCAGGGCCAGCACTGCAAAATCAGTTGGCCCATGAGGTGAAACCATGAGTGCAGGCTTTTCCCTCGGGTTTCTGAGCCGGGTCTATAGCCCGAGTGCTGATCCCAAGGTCTACCGGGACACCCTGGAACTGTTCAAGGTTGCCGAAGCGCTGGGCTTTGACAGTGGCTGGTTAGCGCAGCACCACTTCGCCAGTGAAAATGGGCGCTTGCCGTCGCCGTTGGTAGTGTTGGCGGCCGTCGCCCAGCAGACACGGCATATCAGCCTCGGCACCGGGATTATCGTATTACCCCAGGAGGCGCCGCTGCGCCTGGCGGAAGACGCCGCCGTGCTGGACTTGCTGTGCAACGGCCGACTGGAACTGGGCCTCGGTGCGGGTTTTGATCCTGAGACCTTCCTCGCCTTCGGCCGCGAGCATGAAACACGGCATCGTGACTACGAGCAGCACCTTCAACAGTTGCTCAATGCATTTGGCAACGCGCCACTGACCGATAGCGGTTCCCGCCTCCTGCCACGCACCAACGGTTTGAGCCAGCGTGTGTGGGAAGCCACCGCGCGGGTGGAGCTGGTAGCCGAACGTGGCCACGGCCTGATCATGGCACCCAATCCGCATTTGCCTGCCCAAGCCGGTGTGGAACTGGTGAACCGCTACCGCAACGCCTGGACCGGCGACAACGGCACGCCCGCCCGCGTCGCACGGGTGCAGGCCTTGCTCGCCGCACCGGACGATGCCACACGCCGCGATATCCAGGCCTATGTGCAACGCCAGCAAAGCATCGGCGTACTCAAGGGCACTCTGGACGCTGACTTCGACACCACCCTCAAGCGCCTCGGCGTGTTGCACGGCCCGGTGGAGCAAATCATCGAGCAATTGCAGCAAGGCCCGCCATTGACAGCCCACGACCAA
Organism: Pseudomonas azotoformans; assembly: GCF_900103345.1. NCBI lineage: Bacteria > Pseudomonadati > Pseudomonadota > Gammaproteobacteria > Pseudomonadales > Pseudomonadaceae > Pseudomonas > Pseudomonas azotoformans. The sequence continues at coordinate 326,211 of NZ_LT629702.1, read as the reverse complement.
CTGATCCTGCAAGTACAAACCACCAGCACGCCGCTGCGCGAGGCGATCCGTGCGCTGGAGATCATCCGCGAACACATCGCACCAGCACTGGGCTGGCAACCCACAGGAGCCCCGTCATGACGTTCAAATTGGGTTTCCTCAGCCACGCTTTTGGTGATGACCCCCAGCAGGTCTACCGCGACCTGATCGAACAATTCGAAGTGGCTGAAGCCCTCGGCTTCGACGGTGGCTGGATTGCCCAGCACCACTTGAGCAATGGCTTTGGTCGTCTTCCTTCACCCTTGGTGCTGCTGGCGGCCGTTGCCGAACGCACGCGGCATATCGAACTGGGCACCGGGGTGATTGTGTTGCCATTCGAGGACCCGATCCGCCTGGCCGAAGACGCCAGTGTGGTGGACGCCCTGAGCAGCGGGCGCGTGCAATTGGGCCTGGGCAGTGGTGGCGCCAACCTCGATAACTTCAGCGCTTTTGACCGCGACCCAAGCCGGCGCCAGGCGGATTTTACCGAGCGCCAGCAACGCTTGCAGCGCCTTCTGGAAGGTAAACCGCTGACCGGCGAATTAACGTTGCAACCGCCTGCACTCGGTCTGGGCGAACGCCTTTGGCATTCCCACGGCAGCACTGACGGCGCGGTCTATACCGCCCGACAAGGCAACGGACTGCTGCTGGGCACCGCCACCCATGATCCGCTCACCGTGCAAAAGCCTTTGGCGGATGCCTACCTGCAAGCCTGGTCGCGCAGTGACCGCGCACCGCGTATTGGCGTGGTTCGTGCCATTTTCCCCGCCATCGACCGCGCCAGCGCCCAGGCCGAACTGTCGGTGGATATCGAGCGGCATATCCCGCGCTTGCAACGTGAGGGCCTGATCGACGAAGCCGTGGATTTGCAGGAACACCTGCGCTTGATGAACGTGCACCACGGCCATCCCGATGAAGTGATCGAAAGCTTGCAACAGGACCCGTCGCTGCTGCCTTATGCTGACTACATGATTGCTGTGGTTCAGGCGGAAAGCTCGACCCAGGCACAAATTCTCACACGCTTGGAAATCCTGGCCCGGGACATCGCCCCGGCCTTGGGTTGGAAAAAACGATGAATAACGGAGCTTATACATGCCCCTGGAATTCAGCTGGTTGATGCCCCTGTGTACCCCAGACTGGGCGGCGCGGCCGGGACAATGGATTCAATTGGCCCAGGCCGTGGAGTACGCCGGGCTCGATGGCCTCTGGATTCCCGGCGGCGCGTTATGTGCCGACAGCCTGGGCGTGGCGGCAGCTTTGTGCGCGCATACACGCAGCGTGCAGTTGTCGGTGAGTGTGCCGCCGGAAGTGATGCTGCCAGCCGCGCTGGCCACTACCCTGCAAAGCCTGCAGTCGATCAGCGGCCACCGTGTGCGGCTACATTTACCCAATAGAGAACACAGTGCCTTTGGGGAGTGGCTCAACCGCGACCAACGCAGCGAACGCATTGGCGAATATCTGGAACTGCTGCAACACCTGCTGGCGTCCAACACCGAAGGGTTCGACTATCAGGGCCGTTATTTCCAACTGGAGAACGCCGGCTTCACCCGCCGCGAAATACCCGCCCCATCGTTGCTACTGGACGACACCCAGAGCCATGCGCTGGTGGCGGCACATGCCCATACCTGCCTGTTAGCACCTGGCCATCCACAACGACTGGCCCAGGAGATACAGCGCTGGCGGCAGGTCCAACCTACGCTCGACTTTGCCTGCACGTTTGGGTTGATCCTCGGCGACAGCGAAGACCTCGCCTGGGAGACCGCCGCCACTTTATTATCGGTGCCTCAATTGCCCGAGGAACCCCTGGCCACCCTGCCCCGTGCACGCCACCCGCTGCGCCAGTGGGAAGTGCATCCCAACCTGCTGCAACGGGACGCCGGCCAACCGCTGGTCCTGGTGGGCACCCCACAACAAGTCGCTACACGCCTGCAAGAACTGCACGGTATTGGCTTGAATCATCTGATCCTGGAGGGCGGGCCGTCAGTCAGCGAAGTGCTGCGCTTTGGCGAACAGGTTTTACCGTTGCTTTTTCAACAGGGTTTGCGCAAGGAGCGCCTGCACCATGACTGATGATGTACGCCCACCGATCCAACTGGACTGGTTTTTACCCACCAATGGCGATGGCCGTCACCTCACCAGCAGCGGCTTGCCAAGGGTCGGGTTGTTTCAGCAAGGCGAGCGTGCACCGACGCTGGACTATCTGCGCCAGATTGTACGCGCCACCGAGCAGGCCGGTTTCGACGGCATCATGGTGCCCACCGCTGCCGGGTTTGAGGACCCGTGGCTGATCACTGCGGTGCTGGCCCAGGAAGTGCGCCGCCTGAAATTCCTCCTGACGCTGCGACCGGGCACCGAGCTGCCAGCCTATACCGCCCACCGCGCGGCGACGTTGCAACTGCTCAGCGAGAACCGCCTGGCGTTGCATGTGGTGACCGGCTCCAGCCGTTTTGAACAGCGTTCCCTCGGGGATTTTCTCGAACACGATGAACGTTACGCACGCACCGCAGAATTTCTGCAGGTGTTCCAGGCCGTGTGGGCAGCCCAACCGCCCGCGCATCAGGGACGTTACTACCGCAGCGGCATTCAAACGCCGATTGCGCCAGGCGCACGAGTACCGCCGATTTACTTTGGCGGCGCTTCCGAAGCGGCTGAGCGTGTCGGTGCGGCCCATGGGCAAACTTATCTGATGTGGTGCGAACCGCCGGTGATGATCGCCGAACGCATCCAACGCATGCGTGACCTGGCTGCCGCCCAAGGCCGTACGCTACGCTTCGGTCTGCGTCTGCACGTGTTCGCCGCTGTCACTGATGACGCGGCGTGGGCCCACGTGGAAAGGCTGCTGGAAGAAATCCCAAAGGATACCATTGACCATGCACAACGGCAGATGGCGGCGTATGAGTCGGTGGGGCAAAGCAGGCAGACGCAGTTGATGCAGGGCCGTGGGCGCGGCGCTCGGGAACTTGAGGTGTCAGCCAATCTCTGGGCCGGTGTAGGCTTGGTACGCGGCGGCGCAGGAACAGCGTTGGTCGGCAGTTATGCGCAGGTGGCAGAGCGAATCGAGGAGTACCACCAGTTGGGGGTGGACAGTTTTATTCTGTCGGGTTTCCCCCATTTGGAGGAGGCGATTCACCTGGGCGAGCAGTTGCTGCCTCAGCTGCGCCGTATAGGTAACCCACCCAGCCAGGTCAAACAAGGTTGAACGCAGGTCAGGGTTTTGCTCGGCCTTTGAGCATGCCGTGATTGACCAGTAAGGTGCGCATGGCGTTGCGGGTAATACCCAGCAGTTGCGCGGTGCGTAACTGGTTGAAACCGCAGTAGGCAAACGCCTCGCGCACCATCAACGCCTCAATATCGTGCAAGAGCGAATCACCTGGAACGTCGAAAAATCGCAAAAACTGTTCGCGAAGCACTTCCTGAGGAAGCTTTTGCACCCCGTTGGAACTTGCGCCTTGCAATGCACTAAGGCCTGCCGAGAACTTCAAGTGCTCGGGGCGGACCGGTCTGTCGCCGGCCACCAGTAAAGCCAAGTGAACAACGTTCTCGAGCTCTCGGATATTCCCCGGCCAGGGATAATCGAGCAGCGCCTGAGTAGCCGACTCCGAAAGCATAGGCTCATTGATTTTAAGGCGGGCGCTGTAGAGTTTCCTGAAGTGTTCCACCAACGGCAGAATGTCCAAGGGACGCGCCCTTAACGGCAGAACTTCCACTTGGGCGACGTTTATTCGATAGAACAGATCGAGCCGAAAATTGCCAGCTTCAATGGCCTGTTCCAAATTGACGTTGGTAGCCGTCACCAATCGGATGTTGATCTTGATCGGTTTGCGCGAGCCGACTCGAACCACTTCCTGTTCCTGTAGGACACGCAGCAATTTAACTTGCAAAGGCAACGGCAAATCGCCGATCTCATCGAGAAACAGCGTCCCCCCATCAGCCTCCTCGAACCAGCCGGCTCGCCGACCGACAGCTCCGGAAAACGAACCGGCCTCGTGGCCAAAAAACTCGCTTTCAGCCAGGGTCTCACTGATCGCACCGCAGTTGACCGCAATAAAAGCGCCAGTGCGGCCACTGCTCGAATGGATGTAGCGCGCCACCAACTCCTTACCGGTGCCCGTCTCTCCATTGATCAACACTGGCGCGTCACTGGGCGCCACCCGCTGCAGATACTCCAGCAACTGCCGAGACCGGGGGTCGGCAAATACCAGCGCTTTCGCTCGGATTGAAAGAGGATCTTTATCGCCCTGAGGCAATGTCAAAATCGGGCTGGGGTGTCCGCGCGGGATGTTCATAGACAATTTCCAATGGCGGCCATGAAGGAATTAACAGCACTTTACTGCTCGCGCCATATAACAAGAAATATTAAAAAAACATGAGGATATAACCTCGCAACAAGAACGCTATTCGACCTGTCCTACGCCAATCGCTTACATGGGCGAACGATAAGAAACGATCCAGGGGGCTTAATTACAGGCTGGGCCTTCTGATCCCCTACGCCTGAAAAGACGAGCATAACCTTAGCTGTCGATATTCTTATTCCTCCCGCCCGGCCATGGGTAGATTGGTAGCCACTTACCCCATCGGAGGATGTAGCGCATGGCGGAATCAGTGGTGTGGATTGCCGGGGTCGGCGCGGTTGCCGGGCTGGGTGCAGCCTTGGCGCGGCGTTTTGCCCGCGAGGACTACCGCGTAGCGGTCAGCGGCAGGAGCCTGGACAAGTTGCAGACGGTGGTGGCGGATATAGAAGCGTACGGCGGCAAAGCCAATGCAATCGTGGCCGACTTGGGTATCGAAGCCGACGTGCTCGCCGCCATCGCCCAGGTCAATGAGCTCGGCACACTCAGGGCGGCGATCTTCAACGTGGGCAATTCGGTGTCCAAGCCGGCGCTTGAGTTGAGCGCCGAGTTGTTCGAGCAAACCTGGCGCGCCTCGACGTTGGGGGGCTTTTTATTCGCCCGCGAAGCCACCCGCACCTTGCTTGCCAATGGTGGCGGCAGCCTGTTGTTTACCGGCGCCACCGCGTCATTGCGTGGCAAGCCGCCTTACACCGCGTTTGCGGCAGGTAAGGCCGGGCTGCGCTCGGTAAGCCAGTCGTTTGCGCGGGAATTCGGGCCGAAAAATGTGCATGTCGCCCATGTGGTCATCGACGGTTCCATCGATGGCGAACGCGTGCAAAGCCGCACACCGGATTACATGGCCAAGCTGGGTGAAGACGGCGCGTTGAAGCTCGACGATATCGCCGACGCGTATTGGTACCTGCACACCCAACCGCGCAGCGCCTGGACCCAGGAGCTGGACCTGCGGCCGTTCAAGGAACCGTTCTGACCTGGAGGTTTTTTATGGGAACCCATCAGACTCAACTCGCCCCCACATCCGTGCTCGGCGTGCTCAATTATCTGCAGGACACCGGCCAGCGCCCGGTGAATTACACCTACCCGCCACCAGACGGCGAGGCCCTGCGCAGCGGCGTGCTGGACCCGACCCAGGTGACCATTCATAACGCCCGGTTGCTCGACGAACCGGCGAATATCAACCGCCAAGGCTTCGAAAAGGTCGATCACACCAGTGCCGTTGCGAACCTGGAGGATGACGACCAAGTGCGCCTGCACTACTACCCGGAAACCGAAGCCTTGCTCAAACAGCAGACCGGCGCGGTGAAGGTGGTGATTTTCGACCATACGATTCGCGTCGATGACCCTGGCCGTGAGGCGCGTGGCCTGCGCGAGCCGGTACGCTACGTGCACAACGACCAGACCGAACGCTCGGCGATTCGCCGTGTGCGCGACCACCTCGACACGGACGAAGCCGAACAGCGCCTGCTCAAACGCTTTGCGATCATCAATGTGTGGCGCCCAATCGGCGCGACAGTGCTGAGCACGCCCCTTGCCTTGTGCGATGCGCGCAGTATGGCCGATAGCGATTTGTTGCCCAGCGACCTGGTGTATCGCGACAAGGTCGGCGAAACGTTTTCGGTCAAGGCCAACCCGGCTCACCGCTGGTATTACTACCCGCAGTTGCGGCCGGACGAGGCCTTGCTGTTGAAGATCCACGATTCGCGGCGGGATGTGGCCAGGCTGAGTGCACACACCGCGTTTGATGACCCCACCACGCCAAAGTACGCGCCGCCACGGCGCAGCATCGAATTGCGCGCACTGGTGTTCTTCGACACGTAAATCAAGGCTTCACCCAGCAACGGATCGCGGCTAACCTTGGTCACCGGCCAAGCCTGCGATCCGCGCTTGCCGAACAAAATGATTTCGGAAGCCGCTGCCACCATGGATATTTCTTCGACTCCTCCCCCGCCCACCAGCAGTAAGGAAAACGCCGGTGGGCGCGTTCAGGTCATCGACCGTTCGATCGTACTGTTGCGCACCTTGTCGGGCCTCAAACATGGCGCCAGCGCGCTGGACCTGGCGCGACTGACCGGTATCGACCGCACCACCATCCACCGTTTGCTCAAGACCCTCACCCACTGGAGCCTGATCGAATCCCAGGCCGGCACCTACCGGATCGGGCCGGAGTGCCTGATCTATTCGGCGGCGTACCTGAACCGCCTGAACCTGCGCAAGATCGCCCTGCCCTATGCGATTGAACTGCAACGGGTGATCGGCGAACGCCAGGCGATTGTGTCGTTGTCGGTGCCGGTGGGTGACCAAGTGGTGTTGATCGAGCGGATGTGGACACCGACCACGCCGCTCAACGTGATTGTCGACCTTGCCGACCAATTCCCCATCGACGGCAGCCCCAGCGGGCGGGCGGTACTCGCCACCTACAGCGAGGCGGCCGCGCAGGCAATCCTCGGCGAAGCGCGTTACGCCAAAGCCCTGCCGGCACTGGAACAGATTCGCAGCCAGCAGGACTTCGCCTTCGGACACGGCGAGTTCAAGCCGGGCCTGTCTTCAGTGGCGTTTCCGATTCGCGTGGAAGCCGGGCAAGCGATTGGTGCGGTGGTGGTCGCCGGCCTGGAAATGGAAGACGAAACCCACCCCGGCTCGTCCCTGGCCAGCCATGTGCGCCGCGCCTGTGAAGGTATCGCGGCGCAGTTGGGCAACCTTTAGGGCTTGAGGCCCAGTGCGGCGAGCAGGCGGTTTTTCTGCACCTTGCCGTAGTGGGAGCGCGGTAGTTCGTCGATGAAGTAGACGCGGCGCGGCACCTTGTAGCGCGACAAGCCGGCGCGGCAGTGGTCCATCAACTGCTGCGCCGACAGGTCTTGGGAACCCTCCAATACCACGGCTGCGCACACTTGCTCGCCCCATTCCAGGTCCTCCAGGCCAAACACGTGGGCGTCCTGCACGCCGGGATGGCTCAGCAGGTTCTGTTCGACTTCACCGGGCTGCACGGACTTGCCACCGCTGCGGATGATGTCCTTGCAACGCCCCAGCACACGCAGCAACCCATCGGCGCCAATGCGCCCGAGGTCACCGCTGCGCAGCCAGCCGTTGTCCAGGGTCTTGGCGCTGAGTGCTTCCAGCTGCCAGTAGCCGCTCATCAATTGCGGGCCGCCGAGCAGAATCTCGCCCACACCGTTTGCGTCCGGTTGATCGATACGGATCGCGGCGCTGAACAACGGTCGGCCCACCACGCCTTCGCCACTGTCGCCGGCCGCGCGCACCGCCGCCATTTGCGCGGGCGAGAGGTAGCAACTCCAGGGCGCTTCGGTCATGCCGTAAAGCACGCCGATGCGTTCACTGAACAAACTGCATGAGCCTTCCAGCACTTCGCCGGTCAACGCGGCAGCGCCGACATCGAGGCTCTTGAACACCGGAAGATCGGCCTCTGCAGTGCCGGTTTCACGCAACAGGCGCAGTAATTGCGTCGGCACCAGGGAACTGAACGCCACCCGGTACTCAGTGAGCTGAGCGATGAAGGCCTTGCCGTCGAAGCGCCCGCCCAACACCACTCGGCCACCGCTGAGCACATGGGCCAGCACCGCCACCGCTGCAATCGGCCATAGCGGGCGGACGTTGAGTAGTACATCGCCAACCACGGCACCCCGCCCCATGACGATGTTTTGCAACACCGCACACAGGCTGGCATGCCGGTGCATCACGGCCTTGGGCGTGCCGGTGGTGCCGCCGGTGTAGTTGAGCGAGGCCAGCGCCTGGGGTGATTGCGCCGGGCGTGGAAGGATGTCGACGGGCTTGGAGTCGGTCACGGCTTGCAGCGGCAGGCAACGGATGCCCAAGCCTTGCGCCACACCGACGTACTGCTCGGAAAACAGCAGCAAGGCAGCGCCCGCGTCCTGTAGCTGAGCAAGCAATTCGTCAAGCGCCAGGGCCGGGTCCAACGGCACGCGCACACGGCCGCTGGCCATGCAGCCATAGTCGGCCAGCAGGTAGTCGAGGCTGGCGTCGGCCAGTAAGGCCACCCGCGCACCCACCGGGATTTGCAACCGATCCAACGCTTGTGCGACGCCGCTGAGGGCGCGGTCAAATTCGTCAAACGTGAGGGTGCGAGCACTGGCCGGTTCGTGCAGTGCGATGTGGTCTGGCCATTTAAAGGCTGCCTGGCTGAGCAGCGTACTGATGTCCATGCTTACCACCCGCTCAACACAATGCGCCCATTGACCTGACGCGATTCCAGCAGCGCGTGGGCCTCGGCCACTTGGTGAAACGGCAGCACACGGTCAATCAACGGCTTGACCTGCCCGCCCTTGATGAGTGCCAACGCCAGGCGTACCTCTTCCAATGTGGCACTGCCCGAGCCTTGCACCCGTAGGCGACGGCCAATCAACAGGCCGGGGTTGACCGGCACGCTGGCGGGCGCGACGTTACCCAATACCACCACGCGACCACCGAGGGCCATGCTGCGCAGGGTGTCTTCGAGGGTGCTGCCAAGGTTTTCCATGGCCACGTCCACACCGCGTTTGCCCGTGAGTTTCCACACCTCGGCGCTGTACCTGCCGCTGCTGACGATGACGTCGTCGGCACCCAGGCGGTGGAGAACCTCGCGCTTATCTGCACTGCCGGTCACGGCGATGACCCGTGCGCCGAAGGCTTTGGCCAGTTGGATCTGGTGCGCGCCCAGGCCGCCGCTGGCGCCATTGATCAACACACTTTCGCCGGGCTTGAGCGCCGCCTCGCCGTGCAGTGCGCGAACGCTGGTGCCGATGGGACAGGACGCCAACGCGGCCTGGATAAAGTCGAGCCCGTCGGGCAGTTCGATGGCGGAAATCGCCGGTACTCGCAGGTATTCGGCGTAGGCGCCTTCGGTGTCCACCGAAGGCAAGCCGAGGGCGCGGCACAAATCCTGGCGCCCGCGCAGGCAGTCACGGCACTGGCCACAAAAACGACGTTGATAAACCACGACCCTGGCGCCAACCGTTAGGTGATGCACGCCGGCGCCGACCTCAACCACTTCCCCCGCCACTTCATGGCCCAGCACCACACCCGTATGAGCCCCCGGCAAGCGCCCGGCACGATGTAGCAGATCGTGATGGCAAACCCCGGCAGCGGCGACTTTAACCAACACTTCACCCGCGCCAGCCTGTGGGGTCGGCACCTCCTCGACCTGCAATTGCTCCGGCCCGCCGAAGGCTTTTAGAACTATGGCTTTCATTTTATATAACCGTTTTTGACCCGATAAGAATATGTTCATATAACAAACATATTGTTTGCATTGTGCACATCCTTTAAGTTTTCCTCACTTTGGCGCTGACCTCAAGGGGCAATCGCGTCTTTCTTTCACACCGGATAAAAAGCACCCCATGACAGTCGAGTATCAAAACATTGGCGAAGGAATCCTGGTGGTCACCCTCAACCGCCAGGAGCGCCTCAACGCAATGGACAGCCAGGCCAAGCACGCGCTGGCCGAGGTGTGGCAACGCGCGCAGCAAGACACCGCCGTGCGCGCCATCGTGCTGCGCGGCGCCGGTGAGCGGGCGTTTTGCGCCGGTTCCGACCTCAAGGAGATCGAGGCCACCGGCGAGACCGTCAGCAGCGAAGTCCTGGCCCGTGCCCTGCCCGGTGTCGGCAACGATTTGAGCAAGCCGGTGATTGCCGCGTTGCACGGCCACACCCTGGGCCTGGGCATCAGCCTGGCGATTCATTGCGATTTCCGTATTGCGCGGCACGACACGCGCTTTCACTTCCCCGAAGTGCAGCACGGCATGTTGTCCGGCTTCAGTGCGATCACCCTGCCCAGCCTGATCGGCGAAGCAGCGGCCCTGGACATCATGCTCAGCGCGCGCAAATTCGACGCCCAAGAGGCGCTGGCCATCGGCCTGGTCAACCAGGTGGTGGACGACGCCTACGCCAGTGCGCTGGAACTGGCCGCACGCCTGGCCAGCCATTCCGGCAAGGCGGTGGCGTGGACCAAGACTTTGCTGCTGGCCGAACGCAAGGCTCGTCTCCTGCGGCAGATGGCACTGGTCGACCAGGCCCGCCAGGACGTGATGCTGGGGCGTTGACCTCAACCCATAACTAGAAACAGCCAACACATAAGCCTCCCCAGTACTGTCAGGAACTCCCACCACCAGGAATGGAAAGCGGCACCTAACCATTGGAGCCTCACCATGTCTCGCCCATACACTCGCTTTCGTCCCAGGTTCAGCCTGCTGACCGCCGGCATCCTCGGGCTGTGCGCCCAACCGGCAGCCCACGCTGAAGAGAATCCGTCACGTCCGTCGGCGGCCAGTGACACCGCCCTGCAAACCGTGGTGGTCACCGGTGCCAGGGACAGCGGTCGCACCGTGGCCAAGAGCCTGGCGCCGATTGATGTGATCAGCGCGGACGACCTCGCCCGTTCAGGTAAACAGAACCTGCGCGACGCGCTGGCCGCCAGCGTGCCGTCCTATACCAATGCCGCAGGGTTTACCGGCGGCACCGGGTTGTCGGTCAAGTCCGCGACCTTGCGAGGCCTGGGTGGCAACCATGTGCTGGTGCTGGTCAACGGCAAACGCCGCCACAATACGTCGCTGATCTTCGTGCAGACCGCCGCCACCTCAAGCGGCCAGTCGCCTGCCGACCTCGACCTGATTCCCATCGCCGCGGTGGACCACGTGGAAGTGCTGCGCGACGGCGCGGCGGCGCAATACGGTTCGGACGCGATTGCCGGGGTGATCAACATCATCCTCAAGACCAACCGCTCCGGCGGCAGCGGCAGCGCCCTCTATGGGCAGTACGCCAACCGTGTGGGCGGCAAGGGCAATTTCGGTGCGCGGGGCCAGGGCCAGATCAACCAAGGCTTCGAGCTGCCCAATGACGGCTTTTTCAGCCTCAGCGCCGACATCGGCCTCCAGGAAAGCTCCAACGTGGCCGGCGCCGTGCCGGACCGCACCAGCATCTATTTCCGCCAGAACGGCCAGCCCGACCCGCGCGAGACCAGCGAAAGCCGCTACCGCCAGCAACTCGGCCAGCCTCGCTCACAAACCTACAACTTCGGCTACAACGCCGAACTGCCGCTGAACGAGGACTACACGCTGTACTCGTTCTCCACCCTCAGCCACCGCAACTCCACCAGTTGGGGCACCTACCGCACCGCCAACTCGCCGCAGAACATTGTCTCGGTGTACCCGGACGGTTTCTCACCCCGTTTCGTGGTGGAAGAAGACGACTTCCAAAGCGTGTTCGGCGTGCGCAACGACGACCTGCTGGGCTGGGCTTGGGACCTGAGCACCAGCTACGGCTACAACAACGCCAACACCCGCAACGAACGTTCGCTGAACCCGTCCCTGGGACCAAACAGCCCTCAGGATATGGACGGCGGCAACCTGATCGCCAGCCAATGGACCAATAACCTCGACCTGACCCGTTCGTTCGATACCGGGCTGTTTGCAAAGCCCCTGAACGTGTCGACCGGCCTTGAGTTCCGCCGCGATGGGTTCGAGATCCAGGCGGGCGAATACGCCTCCTATGCCGATGGCGGCTACGTGTTCCCAGCCGGCAGCCCACTCGCCGGCCAACGCCCCAACCCCGGCGCGCCTGGGCTGGTGGGCTTCACTCCGGCCGACGCGCACAACTACTCACGCACCAACACCGCAGGCTACGTCGACTTCAGCCAAAGCCTGACCGACCAATGGGACGTGAGCCTGGCCGGTCGTTTCGAGCACTACAGTGATTTCGGCGACACCGGCAGTGGCAAGTTCTCCACGCGTTACGCGTTCACCCCGCAATTCGCCGTGCGCGGCACCGTGAGCAACGGCTTTCGCGCGCCGTCCCTGCAACAGCAGTTCTATTCGTCGTCGCTGACCGCCTGGCGCACCAGCCCGCTCACCGGGCAACTCGAGCAGGCCACCACGCGCTATGTCACCGTCAACGACGCTGCCGGCCAGGCCCTGGGCGCCAAGGAGCTCAAGCCTGAACGCTCGATGAACTACAGCCTCGGCTTTGTCGCCACACCGACCGAGAACCTGGACATTACGGTCGACCTGTACCAGATCGACATCAAGGATCGCATCCTGCAGACCAGTAACCTGCAAGGCACGGCGGTCTCCAACGTGCTGGCCGCCCAGGGCCTGAACCCGAACCAGATCGTCTCGTACTTCGGCAACCTGGCCGATACCCGCACCCGTGGCATCGACCTGGTGGCCGACTACCGCTATGACCTGGGCCGCTACGGCAAGACCAAATGGACCTTGCTCAGCAATCAGAGCCTGCAAACCATCGAGAAGATCAAGGAGCCCGCAGCACTGGCCGGCACCGGTGTCAGCGTGATGGGCCGTGACCGCCAGGGCAACCTGACCTCGGCCTACCCGAAAAACACCACGTCGCTGAATGCCGCCTGGCAACTGGGGGATTTTGAGGTGAATCTCAAGGAAACCCGCTATTCCAAGGTCACCGGGCGTAACCAGATTTCGGCCAGTCGCGATGAAAAAATTCGCCCGGCATTCATCACCGACCTGAGCGTGGGTTACTGGTTGAGCGACGCGGTGAAAGTCACCGTCGGCGGCGAGAACATCTTCGACCGGCGCCCGCAGCAACTGAATGATGAGGCCAAGCGCTTCTACTTCTTCCCCACCGACAACCCCACCTACAGCTGGTACTCGCCCTATGGCCTGGAAGGCGCCTACTACTTCGCTAAAGTCGACGTGAGCTGGTGATGACGAACTTCGAACGCCCGCAGGCGACCTTCGACCAACGCCTGTATCGCAAACTGGCGTGGCGGATCATGCCGTTCCTGTTCCTGTGCTTCGTGCTCAATTGGCTGGACCGGGTCAACATCAGCTTTGCGCATTTGCAGTTCAAGACCGACCTGAACATCAGCGACGCCACGTTCGGCATCATCGTCGGGGTGTTCTCCATCGGTTACCTGCTGTTCGAGATCCCGAGCAACCTGCTGCTGGAAAAGATCGGCGCGAAAAAAACCATGATGCGCATCATGGTGCTGTGGGGGCTGGTGACCATCGCCACCGCGTTTGCCCAGACCCCGGCGCAGTTCTATGTGCTGCGGGTGTTGCTGGGCGCCGCCGAAGCCGGATTCTTCCCAGGGGTGATCCTGTACCTCACCTACTGGTTCCCGGCCAGCCACCGCGCGCGCATCACCTCGCGTTTCATCATGGCCATCGCGGTGTGCGGGATCATCGGCGGGCCGCTGTCGACCAGCATCATGGCGCACTTCGCCGGTGTCGGCGGCTTTACCGGCTGGCAATGGCTGTTCGTGATCACCGGCATTCCGCCGGTGCTCGCGGGTTTGTTCGCCTGGTACTGGCTGGACGACAAACCGGCCTCGGCCAAGTGGCTGAGCGACGATGAAAAACACGCCATCGAGCAAGCCCTGGCGCGTGAACGGCTACAGCGCAAACCCGGCGGGCATACGCGTTTCGTCGAGGCATTGAAGGACCGCAAGGTGTGGTTTATCACCCTGGCCTACTGCCTGACCATCATGTGCACCGGCAACGTCACCAATATCTGGGCACCGTCGATCATTCGCGATTCGGGCGTGAGCAACCTTGGGCAACTGGGCTTGCTCTCGGCTTTGCCCTATGTGGTCGGCGTGTGCGTGATGCTGTGGGCGTGCCGCCATTCGGATGTGAATCAGGAGCGGCGCTGGCACTTCGCGCTGGGCGGCCTCACTGCGGCGCTGGCAATGCTGGTGCTGCCCAACTTTCTGTTCAGCCCGTACTCGGCAATCGCCGTACTGACGCTGATGACCAGCGGCTACCTGGTGGCCACGGCGATTTTCTGGACCATCCCCACGTACTACCTGTCGGACCACGCCAAGGCCGCGGGCTTGGCGCTGGTCAATTGCTGCGGGCAGATCAGCAGCCTGCTCACGCCGATCATGATCGGCGCGATCAAGACCTCCACCGGCAGCATCAGCCTGGCGCTTTATATCGTGGCGGCGCTGGTGGCCTGCGGCACCTTGACCCTGTTGCTCGGCGTCCCGCGCAGCGCTCTGCGCGACGCATCCTGACCTCTTTGATGGACTTTCCATGACTGATTACCTTGCCCTCGCCCACCAACTCGCCGCGCAGATCCAACCCGGTGCCGCCGACCGCGACGCCGGCAGAATCCTGCCTTACGCGCAGCTCGACCTGATCCGCGAATCCGGCCTGGGCGCCGCCCGGGTACCCACTGAGCTGGGCGGCGGCGATGTCAGCCAACTGCAGGTGGCACAGATTTTCATCACCCTGGCCAAGGCCGATCCGAGTGTGGCCCAGGCGTTGTTTCCGCATTTCGCCACGGTCGAGCACCTGCGCCTGATCGCCAACCCCGAACAGCAGCGCGAGTACCTCGGTGCCTTTGCCGAGCGCCAGTTGTCATCTGGCGCGATTGCCGAACGCAGCGGCACCTTTCGTGGTGAAATCCACACACGCCTGGAGCGTCGCGGCGATCAACTGGTGCTCAATGGCAGCAAGTTCTACAGCACCGGTTGCCTGTTTGCCGACCTGCTGAAAATCCAGGCGGTGGACGAAGCCGGCAACGCGGTCTACGTGATGCTGCCCGCCGACGCTGCGGGCATTACGCTGCTGGATGACTGGGACGGCATGGGCCAGCGCGTCACCGCCAGCGGCAGCACCCTGCTGGAAAATGTGCCGGTGCGCCCCGAGCAAGTGATCCCGCTGGCGCAGTGGTATCAACGCCGCAACTATGTCGGCGCCAGTGCCCAGTTGATCCACTGTGCCCTGGATGTCGGCATCGGCCTGGCGGCCTTGGATGACGCGGTAGCGTGGGCGCGCACTGGCTCGCGGCCGGTGCGCGAAAGTGGCGTGGACCAGGCGCGCCACGACCCGTACATCCTGCACACCCTCGGTGATCTGGCCGCGCGCATCCATGGCGCCGAGGCGCTGGTGGAGAAAGCCGCCGGGGCGGTCGACTTGGCCGCGCGCACACAGTTGCAGGGGTTGGCGCAGGGTGAGGAATTGGAAGCTATTTTGGTCAAGTCCTCGATTGCCGTGGCCGAATCCAAGATCGCCTCAACCCGCGCCGCGCTCTTCGTGTGCGAGCGCCTGTATGAAGTCGGCGGCGCCGCCACCACCCAGTCGCGCTACAACTTCGACCGCCACTGGCGCAATGCGCGCACCCACACCACCCATGACGCCCTGGCCTACAAGTACAAGGCGATTGGCGATTATTTGCTGAACGCGAAAGCACCGCCGATTGCGTTTACTTATTGAGCCCTGGATATGTTGAAGCTACCGATTTCCCTGCTGCTTCTGTCCGGCTCCGTGTCGGCCGCCGAGCCTTGGGACGAGCTGGACGCGCAGATCAGCCAGGCATTGCCCGGCGTGATAGAGCTGCGCCACGCGATTCACCAACAACCCGAACTGGGCAATCGCGAGTTCCACACCGCCGAGCGCATCGCCCAACGCCTACGGGAACTGGGGCTGGAGGTGCAGACCGGCATCGCGCATACCGGTGTCATTGGCATTTTGCGTGGTGGCAAACCTGGCCCGGTGGTCGCAATTCGCGCCGAACTGGACGCGCTGCCGCTCACCGAGGCAACCGGCCTTCCGTTCGCGTCGACAGTGCGCAGCAAAGATGAAGGCGCTGACTTTCGCAGCCGTGGCAAGGACGTCGGGGTGATGCATGCTTGCGGTCACGATGCGCATATGGCGATGGCGCTAGGGGTTGCCGAGGTGTTGGCGGCCCATCGCGACCAGTTGCCGGGCACCCTCAAGCTGATCTTCCAACCGGCCGAAGAAGGGCCGCCGCTCGGCGAACAAGGCGGCGCGCAATTGATGATCAAGGACGGCGCGCTGCAAAATCCCGCGCCGGCGGTGATCTTCGGCATCCACGTAACTGCGGGGACGGCGGGGACTTTCACGCTCAGCCGGCAACGCACCACGGCGGCAGCCGACACCTTTGTCGCGCGCATCATCGGCCGCCAGACCCATGCGGCCTTCCCGTGGACCGGCATCGACCCTGTGCCCGTCGCCGCCCAGGTAATCCTGGCCTGGCAGACCATTCCCAGTCGCCAATCCAACCTCAGCCTGTTGCCGGCGCCGGTAATTTCGGTGGGCCGTATCGAAGCCGGTGACCGCCACAACATCATCCCCGCCGAAGTGCGCCTGGAAGGTTCGATTCGCACCGTCAGCGATGAACAGCGTGAGGACGTGTTGCAGCGCATGACCCGCACCGCCGGGCACATCGCCGAAGCCTCGGGGGCCACCGCCAAGGTGGACTACCTGCCGGGCAATTACCGCGCCGGCTACAACAACACTGCATTGGTTGACCAGTTGATGCCGGTGCTGCAACAGGTGTCGACCACACCGGTGCGGATCGACAATGGCACTTACGGTGCCGATGACTTCGCCGAATACGCCCGCCAGGTTCCAGGGATTTTCATGCGTATGGGCGTGACACCGCCTGCGCTGGAGGGCAAAAACGTATGGCCTACCCATTCGCCGGGCTTCCAGGTGGATGACCCGAGCCTGGCGGTGGGGATCCGGGCGCTGAGTCGGATGACGTTGAGCTACATGATTGACGCTCCTCGGTCCTAGTGAAAAAACGGATCAACCCCACTTCAAAACCACGCCGACCTCTACCGACTCGGCACCTCGCTGCTCAAGCGAAAGCGACAGCAGCGCAGTGACTGTACCGATTTGCACCCTCTGCGACAGGCGCCGACAGGGTATTTATATTCGTGAGGGCATATCCGCCTCATTGACCTAAGGTGTCGGCGGTGGCAGGCATGCCTATCATCGCGACCATCCAAAAATGGGTCATAAGCATATGAATTTATAATTAGTGGTTCATTCCTAAATTGCTGCTAGTTTAATTAGCGAAAGACGTCATTGTTCCTGCTGGCCAACAGAGCGGGTCATGTTTCACGGGATGAAAGTTGCACGCGGACTTCAAGGGATTAAAGTCTTCTCAGCATTCGCTACATGGCCACTGGGAAATCGCTATATCTGTTGTAAGTCCATTGACATGGATTGATAAACGGTACCTGACATGACGGCTACGCTGAATTACTCGTTTTCAAAAATTGCGCCTACGGCGCCACAACCCCTGGATATATTCGAGCTTAAAGAATCTAACGTTCGCTCTTACTGCCGGGACTTCACCGCCACCTTCCATACCGCCGAAGGCTCAACCTTGACCAGTGAGCAAGGCCAGGTATTCATCGATTTTTTTAGTGGCGCAGGAGCCTTGAACTACGGGCATAACAACCCGGTCTTGAAGGCAGCACTGCTCGATTACATCGGTAACAATGGCATCACCCATGGCTTGGATTTCAAGACCACTGCCAAGAAAGCCTTCCTCACAACGTTCGAAGAGCAGATCCTGGCACCGCGTAACCTGCACTACAAAGTGCAGTTTCCCGGGCCCACTGGCACCAACGCGGTGGAGGCCGCCATCAAACTGGCCCGCAAGTACACCGGGCGCCAGAATGTCGTGGCGTTCACAAACGCGTTCCATGGCATGTCCCTGGGCAGCCTCGCCCTGACCAGCAACCCGCGTAAACGCGCAGGGGCCGGCGTCAGTTTGAACAACGTGACGTTCATGCCCTATGACCGGTACTTCGGCGACGGTGTGGACACCTCGTTGTACCTGGCCAACATGCTGCGCAGCGGCAGCGGGGTCGACAAACCGGCGGCTATCGTACTAGAGACGGTGCAGGGCGAAGGCGGCGTTAACAGCGCTTCCGCCGCCTGGGTACGAGCCGTGCAAGCCATCGCCCATGAGCATGACGTTCTGCTGATCATTGACGATATCCAGGCCGGCTGTGGTCGCACCGGCGAGTTCTTCAGCTTCGAAGCACTGGGTGTCACCCCGGATATCGTGACCTTATCCAAATCGATCAGCGGTTATGGCTTGCCCATGTCCCTCGTCTTGTTGGCTCCCCATCTGGATGTCTGGGAGCCGGGAGAGCACAACGGCACATTTCGCGGCAACAACCTGGCATTCGTCACGGGCAAGGCGGTGATCGATCACTACTGGAGCAACGCGGGTTTTACCCAGGTGCTCAGGGACAAGGCAGAACAGTTGCATCAGGGGTTGCAGGAGTTATCCCTAGGCTTTGCCGCCAAGGCACCTAACCGTCTCAAAGGGAGGGGGTTCTTCAGGGGCATAGAGTTTGACGACTCGGCCCTAGCGCAAAAAATTGCAGCGCAGGCCTATGCTGGCGGGCTCATCATTGAAACCTCCGGCATCGACAATCAGGTACTCAAGTTCCTCCCGGCGTTAACGATCACTCCCGTGCAGATCACCCAAGGCTTGCACATACTCAAGCAAGCCTTTACCGAGGTGACCGCGCCATGAGCGATCCGATCATCACCCGGCACGCGTCCCTAGACGACGCCGCGGCCATCGCGCCGTTGCTGGACAAATACCGCGAGTTCTATGGCGAAGCACCCGACTTGGCCCGCTCCCTGGCATTTATTCAACAGCGCTTCTTTCTGGGCGAGTCAATAATCATCGTGGCGCAAGTTAACAATGAAGTCATTGGGTTTACGCAACTCTTCCCCAGCTTTTCAAGTGTCACACTGGAGCGTCTGTGGATACTAAATGACTTATATGTCGAAGCCTCCAAACGCAGTACGGGGGTGGGCCTAGCGTTATTGAATGCTGCAAAAGCGTTCGCCCAGACAACCGGGGCCAAACAGTTATTTATTGAAGGCGCGGACGACAACCCTAAGGCACGCAACTTATACACGCGCTTCGGGTTTATCGAAAACACCGCGTACCATTATTACCATCTTCCATTGAAGCCAATCCAGGGATAGGAGCTTTCCCATGTCAGACACTGTTTTCGATATCGTGG
Organism: Pseudomonas azotoformans; assembly: GCF_900103345.1. Classification (NCBI taxonomy): domain Bacteria; kingdom Pseudomonadati; phylum Pseudomonadota; class Gammaproteobacteria; order Pseudomonadales; family Pseudomonadaceae; genus Pseudomonas; species Pseudomonas azotoformans. Next base: position 307,050 of record NZ_LT629702.1, on the reverse strand, counting down.
GTATTGGTTTCGGTCCCTCAAACCTGGCGCTGGCTATAGGATTGGAAGAGTCAGCTTCTGCGCTGACCTATCGCTTTCTGGACGCCAAGCCAACGCCGGACTGGCAGGATGAAATGCTGCTCAGCGGCTCGGACATCCAGAACAACCCGTTGCGGGACCTGGTCACGCCGCGCAACCCGCGCAGCCGCTATGGCTTCGTCAATTACCTGAAAGAAACTGGCCGCCTGTTCGACTACCTCAACCTACCGCTGACATACCCGCTACGGCGCGAGTATGCGCAATACATCAAATGGGTTGCCGGGCATTTTCTCGGCAGTGTCGAATCCTCGGCGTTCGCCCAACGTGTCGAGCCGTTGCTATCACAGGGCGAGCATGTATGGAAGGTCACCTATAACAATCAGCGGGTCATTTACGGGCGCAGCCTGGTATTGGGTACCGGGCGCACGGCGAATATCCCGGCGGTTTTCGACGGCCTGTCCGGCCCGCAGGTGTTCCACCTTAATCACTACCTTGAACGCATCAATAGGTTGCCATCGAACGTGCAGCGCATCGGTGTAGTCGGCTCCAGCCAAAGCGCCGTGGAGATTGTGCTCGACCTGACCGCCAGGTTTCCGGACAAGGAAATCTACTCGCTGCACCGCAGCTTCAGTTTCCGACTCAAGGACACCAGCCCGTTCAGCGACAAGGTGTATTTCCCGGAGTTCATCGACTACTACTTCAACCTGCCGCCAGAGGCCAAGGCGCGGGTGGATAAGCAATTGCGAGGCACCAACTACAGCTCGGCTGATGAAGATGTGATCAATGCGCTGTACATGCGCATCCATGAGGAAAAGTTGCAGGGTAAGCAGCGCATCCACATCCTCAACAATATTGCCATCGAGCAGGCGCAGGTTAATGCCTCAGGGCATGTGCAGTTGGCGCTCAAGGAGGTCAATCAACTCACGCACTCGACCCTTGAGCTGGATGCACTGGTGCTTGCCACCGGGTTCAAGGACATTGCCGCCAAGGAAAATGGCGAGTTGTATCCGCCGTTACTGGCGCCTTATCACCGTCGGTTTCGCGCCGATGCGCACGGCGCGCTCGTGGTGAATCGCGATTACAGCCTGACCTCTTTGGATGATCTGCCCACGGTGTTCCTCAACGGTCTATGCGAAAGCTCCCATGGCCTGGGGGACGCCGGTTCATTCAGCCTGATTTCGTTGCGGGTGGAACACATTCTCTCGGCCCTGGAGGCACAGTTGGCGCAGGTCGAGGCTCCGGCGCACGCATTGGCCTGAATCAGCCCCGGTAGCAGCCCCGCGGGCTGCTGCTTCACACAAGGAGGTCACATGTTTACAGCAGCATTGATTTACATACTGGCGGTGATAAGTCCCGGGCCGAATTTCATCATCGTCAGCCGGTTCTCTTCATTAGGGTCGGTCACTACCGGCCTTGGTGCAACCTTGGGGATCTGCACCGTAGGCGTATTCTTCTCGACCATTTCCTTGCTGGGCCTGGCGGCATTGCTGCATGAGTACCCGGCCTTTTCCAAGGTCGCCACCCTGTGTGGTTCAGCGTACCTGCTGTACATCGCCTACAGCATCATCAAAAGCGTGCTGGCAAAAAACACCGGTACTGCAGAAAGCACCACACCTGGCGTCACCAGCTTCGCCAAGGCGTATCGCGTGGGGGTCATCACTAACATCAGCAACATGAAAACCATCGCCTTCATGATCAGCATCTACGCCGGCTTTCTTTCTTCGCCACGTACCGACCTCGAAAAGGTACTGGTGGTGATGTTGTGCTCTACCTTGGAAGTCATCTGGTACTCCCTGGTCTCGCTGCTCTTCGGCCAAGGCCCGATCAAGGCGCTGTTTCTCAAATACACCCGCCAGATCGATGTGGGATTGGCTGTATTTCTGGTGGCGTTCTCCCTCAACAACGCGATTCCCGTGTTGATTGCCAGTCGATGAGGCCGTGTCATGGAATGGAACGATCTGCTCAAGGACGTGAGCGCGCGCTTCAAATACCGCAGTTGGCTGCTGATCGATCTACCCCGCGATCGCTTACCACTGAACTGTCCAATACCGAACTTGTCGAGCAATTGCGAAGCCACCTTGATCCTCGACTGCGGCCTTGAAGATATCTTCCCCATCATCGATGCTTTGGGCATGGGGGTAAGCTACGCAGCCTCGTTACAAGCGACAAGGCGCCGGATTGAAGCTTTAGTGGCAGCGCCACCGGAGGCGATGGCTTTTCACGATTTCAGATGGGCGTGTTGATACCGGTCCACGAAAAAGCCCCAGGTCAGCGAAAAGCCGGAATCGCCGGTCCTTCCGGTAGGACTAAGTCCAGCATAGCGGGATGTCGCCAAACTGCTGATTCCCGGGCGGCTGGTCCAAACGCTAAAGCGGCCAATTTTCAGGATAAAACGTGTACGTAAAACGAGGTTTCCACACCTGCCTAGTGGCTATCAAGGACGAAAGATAAAACCAGTTCGTTCACCGAGCGTCGTCGGGCAGCGACGGTACTGGCTGCTGGGCAAGCGTATTTAACAGGCATTGAGTAGAGCTTGCTGTTCAGTTTTAAGCGCTCCGTACCAGACTCGTCAAAACAGCCCCAAGCGGTTTGGAGTTGATACAGTTCCCACGTTTAACGCTGAGATGGATCTCATGTATTTATACCTCATACGGCACGGGGAAACCTGGGCCAATGCCGAACAGCGCTACCTCGGTTCGCTTGATCCAGGGCTGATCGAGCTGGGGCGGCAGCAGGCTGAAGCTCTCAGTCGAGATAATGGCGTGTTTCCGAGAACGGGATGTCGGGGTTTTTGAGGGTTTGACTCAAGCTGAGGCAAGAGCGTTGGCTAACTATGATGAGATCTAATCAAATATGCCTAACACTCTCTCCAATAATTCAGTGTTCACAGTGTTGTAGCAGATCGTGCGGCAAGTCAGCCTGGATGAACTGGACACCCCACTGATGCGAGCATGCGACTGGGCACAAACCGGTGGCCAAACTCGCGCGAGCACTGACGGTGGGATAAAACTTTGGGCTAAAACACGAAACTATGCCCTAACTCCACTTCCATCCAACCCAAGAACCGCCTGACCCTGGGGAAACTGGAGTGAGCCTTGGGGAACACCAAATGGTGGGCGGCGACCGCAGAGCTCAACGCTTCGGGGGCGACTTCAACCAGCGAACCGTTGGCGAGGTACTTTTGCGCCAGCAGTGTGCTTTCAAGGGCGAACCCCAAGCCGTGGCTCGCTGCTTCGAGGCTCATGTAGGATCGGTCAAAACTCAAGGCGTAGGGTTTTTCGGGGCGCGCCAGGCCATGCTGGGCGAACCACTCAGGCCACCTGAGCAAGGTTGCTTCGGAAAGGATCAGCTCTTGCGCCAGGAGATCTGCTGCGTTTTTTACCGCGCAGCACGCGATCAGCTTGGGCGAGGCCAGCACGGCGAAACTTTCGTTTCGCACGGTGCGCACTTCGTAGCTGGGCCAGTTAGGCCGGCCATGACGAATATCCACATCGATCTTGTCTTGGCTGAAGTGCAGCGACTCGTAGGAGCATGACAAATTGATCTGAATGTCCGGATTAGTCATGCGAAATGACTCCAACCGAGGCATCAGCCAGAGCAAGCCAAAGCTGGGGGCAGAATGCAGCCGCAGGCAATCCAGGCTGACGTCACTCGCGGCCCGTTCGGTGGCGACCTCCAGGCTCTGCAACAAGCCGGAAATGTCTTTCAAATACTGCTCGCCGACCGGCGTCAGTGTCACCCCGCGTGCCGCGCGCACAAACAACTGTCGACCGATCATGACCTCCAGTTTGGCCAATTGATGGCTGATCGCTGAGGGGGTCAGGTCGAGCACTTCGGCCGCTCTGGCCAGGTTGCCAAACCGCGCGGTTTGCTCGAAGGCTTGAATTGCTCTCAGCGGTGGCAGGTGGGATGAAGGCGTGTCGTCCTGGCGCATCAGTATTCAGCCTATTGTTTTGGTGTTGAACGGGCAGCCCCATTCAAGCATTTGCGCTGTGGATTGACGAGTGCTGAATTTTATTCATGTAGCAGTGACGTTTGCGTTATTGCTCGGCCTCTCGACGCAGACCACTCTGAGTCATCGATCGCTGAATCGAATCATAAAAACAATCAGAGGGAACCCTCATGCTTCTTCAAGGTAAAGTCGCGATTATCACGGGTGCTGCGTCCGAGCGTGGTATCGGTCGCGCAACCGCTGTTACCTTCGCCAAACACGGCGCCCGCGTTGTGATCCTGGATCTCGACGAATCCGCCGCACGCGACGCCGCATCTGCCCTCGGCGAAGGCCATCTGGGCCTGGCTGCCAACGTCGCCGACGAAACCCAAGTCAAAGCCGCTGTTGCCAAGGTAGTCGCGCACTACGGCCGTATCGACATCCTCATCAACAACGCCGGCATTACGCAACCGATCAAGACCCTCGACATACGCCCGGGCGATTACGACAAGGTCCTGGACGTTAGCCTGCGCGGCACGCTGTTGATGTCGCAGGCGGTTATTCCGCTGATGCGCACCCAGGCCACAGGCAGCATCGTCTGCATGTCATCCGTATCGGCCCAGCGCGGCGGCGGCATCTTCGGCGGCCCACACTACAGTGCGGCGAAAGCCGGGGTGCTTGGGCTGGGCAAGGCCATGGCGCGCGAATTTGGCGCCGATAACATTCGCGTCAACTCCATAGCGCCAGGTTTGATTCATACCGACATCACCGGCGGCTTGATGCAGGATGACCGCCGCCACGCGATCATCGAAGGCATCCCGCTGGGCCGGCTGGGCGCCGCGCAGGATGTTGCGAATGCGGCGCTGTTTCTCGCCAGTGACCTGTCCTCTTACCTCACCGGCGTCACACTGGATGTAAACGGTGGCATGTTGATCCACTGACGAGCGCTGCCCATTAAGTTCTGGATCGATGATACGTCGGGCTTTAAGCCCGGCGGTCTATAAAAACAAGAGATCAGACCCTCATGATGACCACCATGACGCTCGACGCTGTGTCCACAGTGCGCTCAAGCGCTTACCGCAAAACTGCCTGGCGATTGATGCCATTTTTGATGTTGTGCTACCTGTGCGCTTACCTGGACCGGGTAAACGTCGGGTTCGCCAAGCTGCAGATGATGAATGACCTGTCCCTGAGCGAGACCGTTTACGGGCTTGGCGCGGGCGTGTTCTTCCTGGGCTATTTCCTCTGCGAGGTGCCGAGCAACCTCATCCTCCACAAGGTCGGTGCGCGGCGCTGGATCGCGCGCATCATGATTTCGTGGGGCATTATTTCCGCCCTCTTCGCTTTTGTAGAAACAGCGTGGCAGTTCTATACGCTGCGCTTTCTGCTGGGTATCGCCGAAGCAGGTCTGGCGCCGGGTTTGCTGCTTTACCTGACTTACTGGTTCCCCTCCTACCGCCGCGCCAAGATGACCGTGCTGTGGTTCATCGCCATCCCATTGTCCGGAATGATCGGCGGACCGCTCTCAGGCTACATCATGACCGCGTTCGCAGGCGTTCATGGCTGGGCGGGCTGGCAGTGGATGTTCGTGATTGAAGCCATCCCCACGGTCATCGTTGGCCTGATGGTGCTGGCTTACCTCAAGGATGGCGTGCACCAGGCGACCTGGCTCACTGAGGAAGAAAAGGCGCTGGTCAGCAAAGAGTTGGCCGAGGACAACAGCCGCAAAGTCACCCACGCATCGGTCGGGGCATTCCTGCGCGACCGCCGCCTGTGGATGCTCGCTTGCATCTACTTTTGCGTGGTCATGGGCCAGTACGCGATCACCTTTTGGTTGCCGACGCTCATCCGTAACGCAGGGGTTGCCGACCCGATGCACATCGGCTTGCTCACCAGCCTCCCCTACCTGTGCGCCATCGTCGCGATGCTGCTGATGGGGCGCAGCGGCGACAAGCATCAGGAGCGCCGCTGGCACCTGGTCGGGCCAATGATTGCTGGCGCGTTGGGCCTCACGCTGGCCGCGCTGTTCGGCGGCAACCTGATGCTGTCGGTGTTAAGCCTGTGCCTGGCAGCAGCAGGCGTGCTGTCGGCGTCTTCACTGTTCTGGATGCTGCCTACCACCCTGCTCGGGGGTGTCTCCGCCGCTGCGGGGATCGCCGGCATCAACAGCTTTGCCAATCTTGCGGGGTTCTGCTCGCCCTACCTGATTGGCTGGATCACCACCACGACCGGTTCGAGCGCCATCGGCATGTACCTAATTACCGGTGTGCTGTGCATCGGTGCCTGTTTGGTGCTGCGTATTCCTGCCGCTTCGGTCAATCGTTGAGTTAACGGAGAATTTCCATGACTGTCACATTATCTCGTGCGTCGTCCACCACGCTGGTGCAGCGCGCCCATAACATTCGCCGCCATGCCTTGCGCATGGGCCAAGTCCAGGGCCAAGGCTATGTCGGCCAGGCGCTGGGCGCGGCCGACTTGCTGGCCGTATCGTACTTTCATGCCTTGAACTACAAGCCCGAAGACCCCGAATGGGAACAGCGTGATCGTTTTTACCTGTCCATCGGTCACTACGCGATCGCGCTGTATGCCGCACTGATCGAGGCTGAAATCATCCCACTGGATGAGCTTGAAACCTACGGCTCGGATGACAGCCGCCTACCCATGTCCGGCATGGCTGCGTACACCCCTGGCATGGAAATCACCGGTGGCTCGCTGGGCCAGGGACTGGGCATCGCGGTGGGCGCCTGCCTGGGTTTGAAGCGCAAACAATCCGAGTCTTTCGTTTACAACCTGCTCTCGGATGGCGAGCTGAATGAGGGCTCCACCTGGGAAGCGGTCATGTCAGCTTCGCACTGGAAACTCGACAACCTGATCGCCATCGTCGACGTCAACAATCAGCAAGCCGACGGACACTCCAGCGAGGTGCTGGCATTTGAACCCGTTGTTGACCGCTGGCAAGCCTTTGGCTGGTTCACCCAGCGGGTCGACGGCAACGACCTTGACGCTCTGGTCAAGGCGTTTGACGCAGCCCGCAGCCACCCCGCCGCACAACCACGCGTCATCATTTGCGATACCAAGATGGGCAAAGGCGTGCCGTTCCTGGAAACCCGCGAAAAGACCCACTTCATCCGCGTGGATGAGCATGAATGGGATGTGGCCCTGAACAACCTCGAAGAAGGCAAAACACTATGAGCACTGCAAACAACCCATCGGCTCAGGCGCCCACGGTCGTGAAGAAAAAGCTGACCACCTCCGCGATGATTGCGTCGATTGCCGCTGAAGGCCAAGCCACCCGATCCGCGCCCTTTGGCCACGCATTGGCTGCACTCGCCGACCAGCGCCAAGACATCGTGGGTTTATCCGCTGACTTGTCCAAGTACACTGACCTGCACATCTTTGCCAAGGCGCACCCGGAGCGTTTCTACCAGATGGGCATGGCTGAGCAGCTATTGATGAGCGCCGCAGCCGGCATGGCGCGGGAAGGCTTTGTGCCCTTCGCGACCACCTATGCAGTGTTTGCTTCGCGCCGCGCCTATGACTTCATCTGCATGGCAATTGCCGAGGAAAACCTCAACGTCAAAATCGTCTGCGGCCTGCCAGGCTTGACCACCGGATACGGCCCCAGCCACCAGGCAACCGATGATTTGGCGATCTTCCGCGCCATGCCGAACCTGATGATCGTCGACCCCTGCGACGCCCTGGAAATCGAACAGGCGGTTCCTGCCATTGCCGCGCATCAAGGTCCGGTCTACATGCGTTTGCTGCGTGGCAACGTACCGCTAGTGCTTGACGAATATGGCTATAAATTCGAGATAGGCAAAGCTAAAACCCTGCGCACGGGCAATGAGGTTTTAATCATTTCCACCGGTTTGATGACAATGCGCGCCCTGGAAGCTGCCAAGGAGCTTCAGGCTGACGGTGTGGATGTTGCTGTGCTTCACGTCCCCACCATCAAGCCTTTGGATGAACAGACTATCCTGGCTGAGGCCAGAAAGCCGGGACGGCTGGTAGTGACGGCAGAAAACCACTCCATCATTGGTGGACTGGGCGAAGCGGTGGCAACCGTACTGTTGCGCAATGGGGTCACGCCGACGTTCAGGCAAATAGCGCTGCCGGACGCGTTTCTCGATGCTGGCGCGCTTCCGACGCTGCACGATCGCTACGGTATTTCTACCCAGGCTGTGTGCGCACAGATTAAGGGTTGGTTATAGGATTTAACTTGCAAGGGGCTGGAGTCAGCCCCTTGGCAGGAGGACTTCCCGTTGAGGCAGGCACATGGCTGTTCAACATCAATCAGTACATATTGCATACCGATTTCTTGCTTTACTCCTTGTGTCTCTCGGAGTTGTTCAAGGTGGTCCACTCGTCGAAACCTTTGGGGATGTCGTCTGTGTTCTACTTGGTGGCTGTGACGGGTGATCTTAGCGGGATTCTCGTAGGGGTCTTAAAGAAACCGCTTGGAGAGAGATAGAGGGGCGCCTTACGGGAAAGCGCCCTTGGATATCGTTAGCTGGATTATTGTGAGTAAATGCGAATGCCGCAATAAGCTGCGCCTATTGAAATATCAACCAAGCCGTTCAGTAGCCCAATGTTAAGTAAGCGCCCCTGTTCACAAGGGGCGGGATCCGCTGAGGCTGTCTGAGCCCCCATAAGAGACCCCATTAACACAACCACACAGACCATTGATTTCAGAAATTTACTCATTTCAACTCTCCCGGATATCAAAAGGTAAATCACCTAATTGGCAGGTGGGCCGCGAGGATCTAAGAGGTCCTTGTAGAGCCCGCTCCGACGCCTTGAGTATCCATGAGCTGTTGGATTCTGCACTCGTAAATTGGTGATATCACTTTAATGTGGTCAGTGAGTGGCTTTGAGAATCTGACAGAAAAATCTGAATGACCACCTCAATAGGGGTCAGCCCGCAGTTCCCCCCCATGGGGCCTCGCCTGGGGTCCTTATCGCGCACATGGGCGCCTCTGTAGGCCGCTCCTTTCTGGTATCGTTACGGTCTGTCGCCGTGTGGCCTGAACGTTAGACTTGGGTTAGAACAGCGTTAGACATTCGTTCAAACATGCTCGTATTATGGCTGGGCCATGCCTCTTGTGCCCACACAGCGAGTAGAATGCCTTTCCACCTCGTAGCCAGTTGTGCCGATGAATATCCCTAATCTGATCACCGTTCTACGCGTCCTGCTTATTCCTATTTTCATCCTGTTGTTTTATTTGCCGTACCAATGGAGCTATGCGGCCTCCAGTTCGGTATTCGCCTTCGCGGCCGCCACCGACTGGCTCGACGGCTACCTGGCCCGTCGCCTGGAACAGAGCACGCCGTTCGGCGCGTTCCTCGACCCGGTGGCCGACAAACTCATGGTCGCCGTCGCCCTGGTCCTGCTGGTGCAGGAACACGGCAACCTGTGGCTGACCCTGCCGGCCGCCGTGATCATCGGCCGCGAAATCGTGGTGTCCGCACTGCGCGAATGGATGGCCGAAATTGGCGCCCGCGCCCACGTCGCCGTCTCCAACATGGGCAAATGGAAAACCGCCGCACAGATGCTTGCGCTGGTGATCCTGCTGGCCAACCCGTCGGACTTCTCCTTCTGGGTGTTGACCGGCTACGCCTTGCTGCTCATCGCCGCCGGCCTGACCTTGTGGTCCATGCTCCAGTATCTGCGCGCTGCCTGGCCGCATCTGCGCACCACCGTTGAAAAGAAATAAAACATTTTCGAATCAAGGGGTTGACCGGTTCTGATAATTCTATAGAATGCGCATCACCAAGACGCGGGAATAGCTCAGTTGGTAGAGCACGACCTTGCCAAGGTCGGGGTCGCGAGTTCGAGTCTCGTTTCCCGCTCCAAACATAGATCCACAGATGTCCACTGGGCGCTGGGATCAGCGAAATAGACGCTTCGGCGTCTTTTTTTCGTTTCTGCGGAAAACCACTGAAAACCAGGGTAATCCAGTGCGTTTAAGTACCTTTTTGAGTACTTTTTTCGGAAAGACTCAAATTCGTATTGTTGCTGGATCCTCTCAGGTCGCCAGACGAGCATCGGGTGCTGACTCTCTTACAGGAGCTCACCATGCCTCTATCAGATATGGCCATTCGGCACGCCAGACCTACAGATAAAACCTACACCCTCGGCGATTTTGACGGCCTGTGCCTCATGGTACCTGTCAACGGCAAAAAACGATGGCTGTTCCGTTTTTACTGGGCGGGTCAGCAAGTCAAAATGTCCTTCGGCTGCTATCCTGCGGTCAGCCTGAAACAAGCACGTGAATATCGCGATGAAGCGCGCAAGCTGCTGGCTCAAAACATCAACCCGTGTGAACACCGTAAGCAACAGCTGCGTGAAGTCGAGGCCCAAGAAAAGCATACCTTTCAAGCGGTCTACAACGACTGGATCGCCTACCGCCGCCCGAGCCTGAAGGAAGGGCGCCAAACCACCCTCTCGCAAATCCTCAGGGTCTTCAAAAAAGACATTTTGCCCACCTTGGCTGAGCGCCCTATCAAAAGCATTACCCGCCACGATCTGTTGGCGATCCTCAGCATCATCGAGCAGCGCAAAGCCTTCACTATGGCTGAAAAATGCCGCACCTGGTTCAACCAACTGTTTCGCTATGCCTTGGTAAAAGTTGAACGCATGGAACTCAACCCCGCTTCCATCACCAATACTCCATCAATCTCTAAGATATCCGGGGTAGTCAATTGGTGAATCTCACCTATACGCGCACCGCTGATAACCCCTAAGGTCAACGCCCAACGTTTCCAATCGTCAGCAGGAAGGCAGTTAGCGTGATCTATCAACGTGGCTATCTGTTCCTGAGAGAATGGTATACGTCCGCTCTCAGCACCCTTCGTTAGCTGAAGCTTCTTACCAAAAGCCTGTTTGATATGACCGTTGTCCACTGCCCAATTTAGAATGGTGGTCATCTGAGTAACGATCTTGTTAACAGTCACGGGCTTACGCCCTTCCTTCAATGTCTCACGGACGCCCACAAGGTCTGCCCTTGAGTGAGTCGCCATGTCCATCTCACCCAGCACCCCTACGAGAATGTCGCAACAAGCCTTCATGCTGCGCATAGACGACGCCTTAACGTCCTCCTTGCGTTCTTCCAAGTAGGTATCTGCGAGCGTCTTGAAGGTGAGTGTCTTGCTGGCTGGTGCTGTCTCAACCACACTCGGAACCGATATTTCCGGTTTCCAATCATTCCTCCCTTCGCCCTCACCTAACTCAGCGATGATTGCCAGGATAGGCCCCATATCGCCCTCGTCCCGTCTTTCACCGGCAGTCGTTATCCGTTTGCCATAGGACACAGCTCGGGCCTGATCAATGCTCAGTGGCTCCGTACTGGATATCTCGTTGAGGTCTTTACGAACGTCCCGGTAGACCAACCGAGTGTCGCCAAACTGATCCCACACAGAGCGAGTCTTGAGGATGTCTTTGGCGATGTCTAAGAGGTTCTCTTTGAGGTCTTGCCAGGTAGCGTCGGGTGTATCGAGGTGGAAGGCTCTGAGGGTTCCCAGAAGGTGTGCAGCGGTAGCCAATGCGGATTGCCTGTTGGTTGTCTTGAGGGAGACCGAAAGGGTCTCTTTGGAGCCTAAAGGACGGACCCTGAGTGTGTAACGACCTTGGCGCCTATACAGATAGGGACGCGCAAGCTCTAACATTGTTCTAACACTTTGAGGGTGCGTGGCGGTGGTCATCATGGTCAAAGCCCCGGAATCATTGGGTTGACCTCTTGCCACACTAAGTAGGCATTCTATTCGCTGTGCAGATTCGCATAAATCAACTCAGCGAGCTTTTTACTGATACCGGGAGCTTTGGCTATTTCGTCAATGCTGGCACGGGATAGCTCCTGCAAGCCACCAAAATGTTTAAGCAAGTCGCGTCGCCGTGTCGGCCCGACGCCCGCCACCCCTTCCAGGGTTGAGGTTCGTCGGGTTTTGCCACGACGGGCGCGGTGGCCGGTAATGGCGAAACGGTGGGCTTCGTCGCGGATCTGCTGGATCAGGTGCAGCGCCGGTGAGTCGCCCTTCAAGGTGAACTCATGGGCAGCATCATTCAAGTACAACGTCTCGAACCCGGCCTTGCGCGTGGCGCCCTTGGCCACGCCGAGCAGGATCAGGTCGGGCACCGCCAGTTCGTTGAGTACATCGCGGGCCATGGACAGCTGGCCCTTGCCACCGTCTACCAAGAGGATATCCGGCAGCTTGCCCTCGCCATCCTTCAACTTGCTGAAACGTCGGGTCAGGGCCTGGTGCATGGCCGCATAGTCATCGCCGGCGGTGACGCCTTCGATGTTGTAGCGACGGTAATCGGCTTTGATCGGCCCTTCCGGCCCGAACACCACGCAGGACGCCACGGTGGCCTCGCCGCTGGAGTGGCTGATGTCGTAACACTCCAGGCGCTGCGGCGGTTCGTCCAGGTTGAGGACTTCGGCCAGGGCGTCGAAGCGTGCGGCGACGTGCTGTCGATTGGCCAGGCGCGCGCCCAGGGCCTGTTCGGCATTGGTCACGGCCAGTTGCTGCCAACGGGCTCGCGTGCCGCGTACGCGGTGGCTGATGTCCAGCTCGCGGCCGCGCAGTTCGTGGATCGCCTCGATCAGCGTGGGGAAGTCTTCGTGCACCACGTTGACGATCAGCTCCGACGGCAGGTCGCGCTCGGGGCTGCTCACATAGTACTGGCCCAGGAAGGCCGCCATGACCTCGGCCACGTCCTCGTCGATACCGGTCTGCGGGAAGAAGTTCTTGCTGCCCAGTACCCGCCCGCCACGCACGCTGATCAGGTGCACACAGGCGCCGCCCGGGTTGACGAAAGCGGCGATCACATCGACGTCACCCGTACCGCCTTCCATGCTCTGCTGGTCCTGCACGCGGCGCAGCAGGGAGATCTGGTCGCGCAGTTCAGCGGCCTTTTCGAAGTCCAGGGTGCTGGCGGCCTGCTCCATGGCGCCGGAGAGTTCGTCGGTGAGGGCATTGCTGCGCCCCTCAAGAAACATCACCGAGTGGCGCACATCCTCGGCGTACTCGGCCGGCTCCACCAGCCCCACGCAGGGCGCCTTGCAGCGCTTGATCTGGTATTGCAGGCACGGCCGGGTGCGGTTCTTGTAGAAGCTGTCTTCGCACTGGCGCACAAAAAAGGTCTTTTGCAGCAGGCTCAGGCTTTCGCGGATCGCGCCGGCGCTGGGATAGGGCCCGAAATACTTGCCCTTCTGCTTCTTCGCGCCGCGGTGAATGCTCAGGCGTGGGAAGTTGCCGTCGGATAAAAACACGTAGGGGTAGGACTTATCATCGCGCAGCAGAATGTTGTAAGGGGGCCGCCATTCCTTGATCAGCGTCTGCTCAAGCAGCAATGCTTCGGTTTCATTGGCGGTGATGGTGGTTTCGACCTGGGCGATGCGCGCCACCAGCGCGGCGGTTTTCGGTGCGAGACCGCTCTTGCGAAAGTAACTCGCCAGGCGGTTCTTCAGGTTCTTGGCTTTGCCGACATACAGCAGGCGCGCCTCGCTGTCGAACATGCGGTACACGCCAGGGCGGCCACTGCAGGTCGAGAGGAAGGCACTGGGATCAAACGGTGTGCTCATGTCAGGCGCTGGCGTCGACCATGCCGTGGCGCACCGCGAGCAGGGTCAATTCAACATCACTGCTGATGGCGAGCTTCTCGAAAATGCGATAACGGTAGGTGTTGACGGTCTTGGGCGACAGGCACAGCTTGTCGGAGATCGTCTGCACCTTCTGGCAGCCGACGATCATCAAGGCAATCTGGATCTCCCGCTCAGACAGCGCATCGAACGGCGAGTCGCTGGTGGGCTGGAAGGATTTAATGGCCAGTTGCTGGGCGATCTGCGGGCTGATGTAACGCTGCGCGGCAAACACCAGGCGAATGGCTTGCACCATCTCGGCCAGGCCTGCGCCCTTGGTCAGGTAACCGGCCGCACCGGCTTGCAACAGGCGCGTCGGGAACGGGTCTTCTTCACACACGGTCACCACCACGACCTTGATGTCCGGGTGGCTGCGCAACAACTTGGTCGTGGCGCCAAGACCGCCGATACCGGGCATCTTGACGTCCATCAGCACCACATCGGGTTTCAACTCCCGGGCCTTGATCAGGGACTCTTCCCCGGACTCGGCCTGGCCGACTACTTGCAGGCCATCGATGTCAGCCAGCATTCGTGTAATGCCTGTACGAACGAGATCATGGTCATCGACTACTAGCACCCTAATCAAGCAGACACCTCGCGATATGGTCTTATAGGTTGCTGAACACCTTAGCAAAAAACCAAGGCGCAGACCTAGCTGCAAGCGTCATATATATAGAGTTTGAACACACAGAAGCCGTCCGCCCTAGGGTGAACGGCTCTATTTGTTGGGCAGCAGGTCAGGAATCCTGGGGCTGCGGCTTGGGTTTTCCATTCAGCGAAGCTGAATGTTCGGCCAGGGTAGACGTCAAGCGGCGGATCGCAGCCTGGTCTTCCTTGAACATTGCGCGGTAGTCACCCAGTACCTTTTCTTCAATCTGGCTCAGGTTATCCAGTTGAATGGGGGTGGCAATACCGGTCAATACGTACAACACGTCCACACCTTTTTCGGCGACACGCGACAAGTAGTCTGCTTTAGGCGCCCGCCCTCCACTTTCGTATTTACCTTGTGCGTTGGCTTCAACGCCTCCAATTTCACCAAACACTTTTTGCGACAGCCCAAGTCGCTCCCTTTCTTGCCTCAAACGCGAACCGATTCCACTCATTTGGATGCATGATCCTATTTGGCACACCCCAAGAGGTGACACACTCATCTCGTTGTTAAACAAACTTGAACGGTTTTGAACTATGCCCGGAATCCGCACTGCCGCACAAGCCAAGGCTTGGCTGGAACATCAAGGAAAGTCAGTTCAAGCGTTCGCCCGTGAACATGGCGTTGATCCGGCAACCACCTATCAAGTGCTCGCGGGGCGCAAAAAGGGACGGCGTGGAGAGGCCCATAAGGTAGCGGTCCTTCTGGGCATGAAAGAAGGGGTCATCCTTTCTGAGGCTGATGACCAAAACATAGGTCAGGAAGTCGTCTCCTGAAAACCAGTATGCGCTTATTAGGATTGAGCGCATGGTTTAGCTTGATGGACAGATACGTTCCATGCGCCAGAAGCAGTCTTCCTCACCGACAATGCTAAATCCCATGCGCTGATAGAGCCTGCGGGCCGGGTTGGTCTTGAACACGGTCAGACGCAGCAACCCCAACGCCTGGGCCTTGAGTGCCATCTGCTGCAATACCCAACTGCCCGCGCCCTGCCTGCGGCACGCCGCGAGCATATGCAACTCACGGATGTAGAGCGCCCGGCTGTCGCGGCTCAGGCTGATAAAACCCAGCACGGCCTCGTCGTTGCAGATCAGCCAGTTTTCGCGGCCCGCCCAGGCGACATCAAAGCCCTCGTTGGACCATACCAGGTCGTATTGCAGGTAATAGCGACTCATGGCCTCGAAGGTCAGGGTTCGGGCGAACGGCAAGTCCTGGTCCGCCGCGGCGCGCAGGTGAAACGCCATTTACAGCGCGACCACTTGACCAGCCCACGCCGCACCCTCGCGGCGGGCGATCACCAACGCCTCACCCAGGCCCGCAGCGGCGGCCAGTAAACGGCCATCGGCGGCCCAAATGGCGCTGCGACCGGCACATACATAGCCACCCGATGGCCCGCCATGGTTGGCCATCAACACCAACAGGCGATGTTCGGCCGCATAGCCCTGGAGCAACGCGCTGTCTGTTGCATAGCCGCCTTCGCTGATCAACACACCGGAGGCGTAGACAGTAGCGCCCGCCTCAGCCGCCTGGCGCGGGTGACTGGCGTGGGAGAAATCCGCGCACACCGCCAGCGCAATTCGGTCATCGCCAATGTCGAGCGCCGCACCACCCTGCCCCGGGACAAACGCCGCTTCTTCGCCAGGATGCAGATGCTGCTTGGTGTACACCGCAAGAGAACCATCGGCCCCCAACACCAGCGCAGCGATCAGCACACCTGCCCCAGGTGCCAGGCGGATCGGCATGCCGACCACCGCGGTCAAGCCCAATTCCCGTGCCATTTCGCGCAGCGGCACCAACACCACGTCCTCGGGAACAATCGCCAATTTGGCCGCCAGCGACGGTTCATAGCCGGTCAACGAGAGTTCAGGAAACACCAGCACGTGCACGCCATGTTCGACCGCCGCGTGCATGAGGGCCAAGTGCCGCTCGATATTGGCCGGCACGTCGCCCGCGATGGAAACAGATTGAGCAGCAGCAAGGGTCAGGGCAGTCATGGTCGCGTCCAAGCAATCATCCAAGGTGTGACAAGCATATCGCGGTCGATAGCGGTCAGTACCCCCGCGCAATAGAAATTACTGATTGAATCCTCCTGCATGCCTCTAGTAAGCTCCCCCCATCATTTGGAGACACACCATGTTGCAACTCACCATCCCTCAGGTTTGCCCTGCTGCCAGCGCCCCGCGCTCGGTATCGGCTACCCGTGTGAACGGTTCGAGCGCACTGGTCAGCTTTTATTTTGGGTATTGGTTTAGCCACTGGCGCGCCTGATACCTGAAATCGGCGCCCACTACTCAAGGGGTCGCCTACCAGAGAAATCCAAACCCCCGGTCGGCTCCCCGACCGGGGGTTTTGTTTTTCAGGCCCCACTATTTTTTGACGAACACTTAAAGGACTCACGACATGAACTACGCCACTTATTACCGCTACGACACTTCCACCGCATGGCGATTTAGCCAGCTCCGCTCGGGACAGCCTGCCGCCTCCGATCGGTCACCTATGGGTGGCAAGCCAACACACTCAGCCAATACGGCCCATTGTCGAACACCCCAGTAGGGCCAGGCGCGCGGGAACCGCCCGCCGCTTGTCCAGGAAGCCTTGAATATGAACTCTGCCACCGCCGCTCTGCCCGTTTCTGCCCTGACCAGCGCCAATGAAGCCCTGACCCAGCGCTTGCCCAGCGCGCTTGATTTAAAGCTCAAGCTGCCGCTTAGCCCGTTCCTCACTGAACAAGTCCACGCCCATCGCCACGCCGTGCGCGCCATCCTCAATGGCCAGGATTCACGTTTGCTGGTGATCGTCGGCCCGTGCTCGATCCACGACCCGGAGTCGGCCATGGAATACGCCCGCAACCTGAGGAAGCTCGCACTCGACGTCAGCGACCAGGTGCTGCTGGTGATCCGCGCCTACGTCGAAAAACCGCGCACCACCATCGGCTGGAAAGGCCTGGCCTACGACCCGCACCTGGACGGTAGCGACGACATGGCCGCCGGCCTCAACCTGTCCCGCGAACTGATGCGCGAAATGCTGCGCCTGGGCCTGCCGGTCGCCACCGAGCTGCTGCAACCCATGGCAGCCGGCTACTTCGATGACCTGCTCAGTTGGGTCGCGATTGGCGCACGCACCACCGAATCGCAGATCCACCGCGAAATGGCCAGTGGCCTGGGCATGCCCGTAGGCTTCAAGAACGGCACCGACGGCGGCGTGGCGATTGCCTGCGACGCGATGCGCTCGGCGTGCCACCCGCACCGTCACTTCGGCGTCGACAGCCAGGGCCACCCGGCGATCATCCAGACCCCGGGCAACCCCGACACCCACCTGGTACTGCGTGGCGGTCACCGTGGGCCGAACTACGATGCGCAAAGCGTGGCGCAGGTGAAACACGACCTGGCCAAGTCCAAGGTGGCGGCGCGGATCATGGTCGATTGCAGCCATGCCAACAGCGGCAAGGACCCACTGCGTCAGCCGGCAGTGTTCAACGACGTGCTGGAGCAGCGCTTGCAGGGCGACACGTCGCTGATCGGCATGATGCTTGAAAGCCACCTGTTCGAAGGCTGCCAGCCGTTGAGCGCATCGATGAAGTACGGCGTGTCGGTGACCGATGGCTGCCTGGGCTGGGATGCCACCGAGCAGTTGTTGCGTAGCGCTGCCGAGCGTTTGCGCGCACAAGGCTGAACGACCAGGGCGCTGCTACAGCGGGTACAGCGCCTCATCAAATTGCTCAAGTTTCGGAAACACCAAGGGCTGTTCATGCGCCAGCCCTTGCAGCCGCCGCTCATACTCCACCAGGAAATCCTGCCGCGCCTCGGCACTGATATACGGCACATGCCACGCCACAAACGGCGCCAGTACCTCATAGCCCACATACGCCAGCGTGCCGCGCAGGATCGGTCGCAACATGTCCTCCAGCGGCCCATGAATCGCGCCCTCGCCGAACATATGCTCGCGCCCGCCCAGGGTCACGGTGACCAGCGCCCGCTTACCGGCCAGCCCGCCCTGATCGTAAAAGCGCTTGCCGCCATAACACACGCCCGACACCAGCACGCGGTCAATCCAACCTTTGAGCATGGCCGGTGCCGAGAACCAGAAGATCGGAAAGTTGAGGATCAACAGATCGGCCCACAACAGCTTGTCCAGCTCCCCCTGGATATCCGCCGCTATCGACTGTTTCTTCACCCCCAGGCGTTGCTCCAGGGCATACACCAGGTAATCGGGGTTTTCCCGCGTGGAAAAATCCGCCGCCGACGCCACCGGATTCCACTGCATGGCGTACAAATCACTGACCTTGACGCTGTGCCCCTGGCCTTGCAGCGTGGCGATCGCTTGATCACGTAGGGCCGCCGTGAACGACTGCGGCTCGGGATGGGCGTGAACAATCAAAACCTTCATGGGAGTTCCTCAAACAGCGCAGGCCTGTTTCAGCTCGATCAGGGTCACGCCATTGCGTTGGAAAGCGTTGCGCAGGTCCGTCTGCAATTCATCCAGATTGTGGGGTTGGTTTACGGTGCAGCCGAACGCCTGGGCGAACAGCGCAAAGTCGGGGTTGCGCGGCAGTACGCCAATAGGCTCGATGTCGAGGTTGAGCATATCGTCGCGGATCTGGCCAAGTGCGTCGTTGTTCCACAACAGCACCACCAGCGGGCTGTCCAATTCCTCCACGGCGGTGGCCAGTTCCTGGGCGGTGTAGAGAAACCCACCGTCGCCAACCAGCACCAGGCCCGGCCGCTGCGGCGCGCCGAACTTGGCACCGATGCCCGCCGGCAGGCCGTAACCCAAGGTGCCGTAGCCGGTGGGGTGCAGCCAGCTGCGCGGTGCGCGGCTGCGGTAGGTGTAGTTGCCGGTGTAGGCCAGTTGGGTCATGTCGCTGCTGATGAACGCATTGGCGGGCAGTTCGGCTTCGATGCGGTCAAGAATCGCTTGGTGGGTGGACTGCAACGGGCCGTGTCCCCGCTCAACGGCCTGGAGCAATGCCGCGACCTTCTTGGTCGCCGTCTGCGCGTCAGCTGACACGGTTGGCAAACGCTCCAGCAACGCCAGCACCGTCTGGTTGGCATCGCCGCGCAGCGCCACGGCACAGGGGTAGAAATCATTGAACTTGCGCGGGTCGATATCCACCCGCAGCAGCTCGGCGTTGAGGGGCAGACGCTCGCGCCAATAATCGGTATCGGCCATTTCCGTGCCCACCGCCAGCACCACATCGGCCTCGCTGATCAGTTGCCAGCCAGGCTCGACGCACAGGGTGGCACCGGCATTCAACGGGTGATCGAGCGGCAGCAACCCTTTGCCGGCCACGCTGGTGAAAAACGGCGCAGCCAACTGCGTACTCAAACGCTGCAACGCCTCGCCTGCCGCCAGTGCACCGCCCCCGGCGATAATCATGGGCCGCTGGGCCGCTGCGAGCTTGGCCACCGCCTGGTCCAAGGCTTGCGCAGACGGCACGCCGCGACCGGGGCGGCGCACCACTTCATCGCTCCAGTCCCGCTTGATCGGCGCCGCCAACACGTCCAGCGGCACCGAGATGTGCACCGGGCGGGGTCGCTCGCTGTCGAACACCGCATAGGCGCGGGCGATCAGTTCGGGCAGATCCTCGGCGCTGAGTGCGACCGCCGAAAACGCCGTGATCGGCGCGGTGATCGCCCGCTGGTCCTGGGTTTCGTGCAGGCTGCCCCAGCCCTTGCCAAGGCTGGCGGTGTGGTTGACGCTGGAGATAACCAGCAGCGGAATCGAGTCGGCATACGCCTGGCCGATTGCGGTGGCGGCATTGGTCACACCGGGCCCAGTGATCACAAAGCACACCCCCGGCTTGCCGCTGACCCGCGCATACCCGTCGGCCATGAAACCGGCGCCTTGCTCGTGGCGCGTGAGCACATGGCGAATGCCGCTGCCGGGCAGGCCGCGATACAGCTCCAGTGTATGCACACCAGGAATGCCGAACACGGTATCCACCCCATAATTGGCCAGCAACCGCACCAGGGCCTGGCCACCGGTCATCGCGTTATCGTGCATGCTCATCTCCTAGACGTATCAATGCGTCGACCGCCGTAGCGCCCTGGGCACTGACCAACAATGGGTTCACATCCAGCTCCAGCAACTGCCCCGCGTTGGCGCAGGCGTAGTCGGCCACCGCCCGAATGGCCGCGACCAATGCCTGCATATCCGCCGCGTCACGGCCGCGAAAACCTTGCAGCAACGGGGCGCTGCGCAGGCTGAGTAACGCATTGCAAATGGCACTGTCGGTGGTGGGCAACAGCAGGCTGCGGCTGTCCTTGAGCAGCTCCACCAGGATGCCACCGGCACCGATGACCAGTGCCAGGCCAAACTCGTTTTCACGCTGGATGCCCACGATCAACTCCGCCAAAGGTGGCGCAGCCATCGACTCCAGTAGCAGTTGATCGAACGCGACATTCGGCGCATAAGCGGCGATGTGCTCGCGCATCTGCTCAAGTGCAGCGGTCAGCGCCATACCGTTTTGCAGGTTCAGCACCACCGCACCGGCTTCGGTTTTATGCGGCAACTGCGCGCTGACCGCCTTGAGCACCAAGGGATAACCAACCACCGCGGCATCACTGATCGCCCTGGCCGGAGTACTCAACACTCCGGTTGGCGTGGTCAGGCCGAACGCGCGCAAGGCTTGTTTGGAAGCCCACTCGTCGAGGGCCTCGCCGCTGCCTTGCAGAGCCTTCGGGCACAGCGGTTCGAGGATTGATTCGCCGCGCTCCAGCAGCTCGCGGCGATTGCTCTGGTAACCGGCAATCCGCCCCCACGCCGCCAGTGCGTCTTCCACGCCTTGCAGCGCCGCGATGCCTTGGGCATGCAGGCGCTCGCGGGCATGGGCCGGCAGCAACTCGGGAAAGGCCGAGGTGACAAACCCGGTCTTGCCATGCCGGCCAAGCGCACTGCAAAACAGCTCCAGCAGCAGGTCGCACTCCTTGCGCTCACCCGTGGACTCGGCCGGGTAATCCAACACCAACAGCGCGGCATCGGCCTCAGTGCGCAGGGCGCTGTCGAGCATGGCGCCGAGGGCCTCACGGTTGCCCCAGATGGCCGTGGTGAAATCCAGCGGGTTGACCAGGTTGGCGTAGCTGGGCAGCACCTGCGCCAGTTCACAGCGCTGGCCTGCATCGAGCGCTGGCAAGGCCAGATGGTTGCGCTCGGCATAGTCGGCAATCAGCCCCGCATCGCCACCAGAACAGGCCAGCGCGATCAGGCGGTTACCCGCAGGAAGGTTGCCGCATGCCGCCGCTTTGAGGGTTTCGACAAAACTCACCGGCCCGCTCACGCGGATCACGCCCAAGCGTGCAAACAGGCTGTCGTACAGCGCATCGGAGCCGGACAGCGAACTGGTGTGACTCAAGGCCAGCTCGGCGCCGATCTGCGACACGCCGGTTTTCAGCGCGATGATCGGAATGCCTTTTTCCAGGGCCTTGTGGGCGGCGCGGGCAAACCCCGGCACATTCTTCAACCCTTCCAGATGCAGGCCGATGGCGGTGACGCGCGGTTCATCGAGCAGCACCTCCATCAGTTCGGCAACGCCCAACTGCGCCTGGTTACCCACTGATGCCATGTAGGCCACCGGCAGTGAACGGTCGCTCATCGACAGGTTGTAGGCGAAGTTGCCACTCTGGGTCAGCACCGCCACGCCCTTCTCCACCGTCTTGCCGCCATGGGCCACCGGCCACAGCGCAGCGTTGTGCAGGTAGTCCAGCAGGCCGTAGCAGTTGGGGCCAAGCACGGCCATCTCACCCGCTGCATCTAGTAATTGCTGTTGCAGAACGGCGCCATCGGCCCCGGTCTCGGCAAACCCTGAGGCGTAGCAAATGGCGCCGCCGGTACCGATAGCCGAGAGTTCGCCGACGCAAGTCAGTGTAAGTTCGCGGTTGGTGGCGATGAACACCGCGTCCGGCCCGCAGGGTAAATCCGCCACGCGGCGTACACAGGGGATGCCATCGAGGCTGTCATGCTGCGGGTTGACCAGCCACATCGGCCCGATAAAACCACCTTCGGCGCAACGCTTGAGCGCACGGGCCATGCTGCGGCCGCCGACGAAAGCCAGGTGCCGGGGCGCCAACAGGCGCTTGAGGTTGTCGCGATTAGCCTGGGACATAAGCGTTC
The DNA here is from genome assembly GCF_900103345.1 of Pseudomonas azotoformans. Lineage (NCBI taxonomy): Bacteria > Pseudomonadati > Pseudomonadota > Gammaproteobacteria > Pseudomonadales > Pseudomonadaceae > Pseudomonas > Pseudomonas azotoformans. The sequence goes on along the minus strand of NZ_LT629702.1, from coordinate 284,705 downwards.
TCCGCGCCATCAGCGCAACAGCGGCCGCAACAGTTCACGAGCGATGATATGGCGCTGGATTTCCGAGGTACCTTCCCAGATCCGCTCGATCCGCGCGTTGCGCCAGATACGTTCCACCGGCCCTTCATCCATCAGGCCCATGCCGCCGAAGATCTGCACCGCCTCGTCGGCGACCTTGCCCAGGGTTTCACTGGCAAACAGCTTGGCCATGCCGGCCTCGCCATCGGTCATGCTGCCCTGGTCCATCTTCCAGGCGGTGTGCAGGGTCAGCAGTTCTGCTGCGCGGATCTGCGTGGCCATGTCCGCCAGCTTGAAGCTCACGCCTTGATAGGTGCCGATGGGCTGGCCGAACTGCTTGCGGTCCGCCGCCCATTGCAGCGACACATCCAATGCACGCTGGGCCTGGCCGACGCAGTTGGCGGCCACCATCACACGACCGGCGGTGAGCCAGGCGTTGGCCACGTCCCAGCCCTTGCCCACTTCGCCCAGTACCTTGGAAGCGGGGACGCGGCAGTCGTCGAAGAACATTTCATAGGTGTGATAACCCCGGTTGCTCACGCACTTGGGGCCGCGGCGGATGGTCATGCCGGGCGTGCCACGATCCACCAGGAACGACGTCACGGCGTTGCGCTGGCGACCGTTGTGTTCGTAGGTATCGGTGACCGCAAACACGATGGCGAAATCGGCGTGCCCGGCATGGCTGATGAAGTGCTTGCTACCGTTGATCACGAAGTCATCGCCACGGCGCACGGCGCGGGTCTTGATGGCATTGGCGTCGGAACCGGCGCCGGGTTCGGTCAGTGCAAAGCAGTCGATCTTCTTGCCCTGCACACACGGCAGCAGGTAGTCGCCAATCTGCGAGCCCGTACACGCCATGAGAATCTTGGATGGGCGCGCGACAAACACATGCAGCGCCCACGAGACCTTGGACAACTCCCGCTCGATCAGGGCCTGGGACAGGTAGTCCAGGCCGCCGCCCCCCACCTCCTGCGGCATGTTGAACGCATAGAAGCCGGCAGCGATGGCCTTGTCACGGATCTGCGCGGCCAGCTCGGGGGAGACCTCATCGGCACGGTCCACCGCCGCCTCATGGGGCAACAATTCCTTGGCAACAAAACTGCGTACCGCGTCCACCAACATGTCTTGTTCTTGGCTGAGTTGGAAATGCATGGCGCTACCTGCTCGGAGGAAGTGGGGTTACTGGCCGCAAAAAGTCGGCGGGCGTTTTTCCATGGACGCGCGCAAGGCCTCGGCGCCATCGGCACTGCGCCCGCACAACAGGCCGGCAGCCAGTTCGGCCTGTAACTGTTCGGGCAGGCTGCGCCCGGCGCCTTCACGGATCAGCGTCTTGGTCTGGGCGAAGGCGAACGTCGGGCCGTTGGCCAGGCGTGCGGCGAGTTCGGTGGTGTGGGCATTGAGCTGATCATCGGCAACGACTTCGCCGACCAGGCCAGTTGCCAGGGCGCGCTCGGCACTCCACAGCTCGTCGAGGAACAGCAGGCGCTTGGCCTGTTCGCTGCCAATCAAGCGTGGCAAGTGCCAACTGGCGCCCGCGTCCGGCGAATAGGCCATGCTGGTGTAACCGGCCTTGAAGCGCGCCGATTGGGCCGCTATGCGCAGGTCGCAGCATAAGGCCAGGTCCATGCCCGCGCCGACGGCGGTTCCGTTGATCGCGGCAATCGCAGGTTTATCGAGGGTGTGCAGGCGCGTCATCAGCGCATGGGCGGTTTCGGTCCAGCCGTAGGACTCGAGGGCACCGCGAGCTTCGGCATCCGCCCACTCGGCCAGGTCGGCACCGGCGCAGAAACTGCGACCGTTGCCGGTCAATACCACCACGCGCACAGCGGCGTCGGTGTTGAGGGCATCGAGCAAAGCGTGCAAGTGCTTGAGGGTAGGAATGTCCAGGGCATTGCGCTGCGGGCCACGGTTGAGGGTGATCCAGGCAACGCCGGCGTGTACATGAATGAGCACGGGCGAATCGGCAGTCATGGCTTCCTCGAATTGTTTTATTTGGCCTGAGGGGTGCGACATGAAGCGATACTAAACAAGTGTTCAGTAAGAAGGCAATCAGCAAACTGCAAATTTTTTCAGAAGGGAAAACCGCCTGCCTGAACCTTGCGTTCAGGCGGCTGGAGCAGGCTCAGGGTTTGAGCTGATAACGCTGGCGACCGCCCGCCTGCAGGCCATCCACCCAGGCTTCGCAGATTTGGATGCCCTGTTCGGGCGTAAACGTGCCGGGGTTGAGCCCCGACTCCAGCCACAACCCATCGAGCAATGCGCTCAGGCCGATGGCGGCGAGGTCGGCGTCAAAGTGCTTCCAGCCCTCCTCCCTGGCCATGTCGGTCAGGGCCGAGCGCATGATGGTGCGGTACTCGCCGTAGGAATGCTCGTGCGCCAGGTTGATCGCCGGTGCGGTCTTTACCGCTCCCCAGAACACCAGCCACGCGTCCAGCAGGTGCGGGTCGAGCAATTCGGCGGAAAACGAGCCCCGGAACAACGCCGACAGGCGCTCCCGAGGGTTCGGCGGCGCCTTGGCCATGGTCGCACGCAACAGGCTCATGACCTGGTCGGTGATGGTGCGATAGGCCTCGGCCACCAGCTCATCCTTGCCCGAATAGTGATGGCTGATCAGCCCCACCGACACCCCGGCCTCGGCACTGATCTTGCGAATCGACGCGCCCTGGAAACCATCACGCTTGAGACAGGTGAGCGTGGCCTGGACCAGATTGGCCTTGCGCACTTCCGGGTCCATCCGGGAAAAACGGGATTCCTGGGTCATGCGGCGATTTCCTTGGGTTGAGTAGGCAGCACGACTCTACATCAGTCGCGATAGCCCGGCGACACCCATCCAGCCCCAGTAGATTCGTGATCTGCGGTAAAGAGTCCTTTTCGAATTCGACGGTTTTTCCGAAGGAACGACGGGCGGATACTCGACTCCATTGTTCACCCCCCTTCAGGAGTTACTGATGTCCACCAAGCAAAACGTTCCGGCCTTTGGCCTCGGCACCTTTCGTCTGCAAGGCCAGGTGGTGATCGATTCCGTCAGCACCGGCCTCGAGCTGGGCTACCGCGTCATCGACACCGCGCAAATCTACGAGAACGAAGCCGACGTCGGCCAGGCCATTGCCGACAGCGGCATAGCACGCGATGAGCTGTTCATCACCAGCAAGATCTGGATCGCCAACTTTGCCGAAGGCCTGTTGATTCCAAGCCTGCGCGAGAGCCTGCGCAAACTGAAAACCGACTATCTGGACTTGACTCTGATCCACTGGCCCTCACCGGAGGACCAGGTGCCTGTCGCCGAGTTCATGGGCCAGTTGCTGGAGGCCAAGCGTCTGGGTCTGACCCGCCAGATCGGCATTTCCAACTTCACCGTCGACCTGATGAAACAAGCGATTGCGGCGGTAGGTGCGGAGAATATCGCCACCAACCAGATCGAGTTGCACCCCTACCTGCAAAACCGCAAGGTCGTGGATTTTGCCACCGCCAACGGTATCCAGATCACGTCCTACATGACCCTGGCCTACGGCGAAGTGCTCAAGGACCCGGTGATCCAGCAAATCGCCGAGCGCCATCAGGCGACCCCGGCGCAAGTGACACTGGCCTGGGCGATGCAACTGGGTTACGCAGTCATCCCATCGTCGACCAAGCGCGCCAACCTGCAAAGCAACCTCAAGGCCATGCAGCTGACCTTGAGCCCTGCCGACCTGGCGCAGATTGCCGAGCTGGAGCGCAGCCATCGCCTGACCAGCCCCAAGGGCATCGCCCCCCAGTGGGACTAAACCCCAGCCACAGGCGTGCGGGATAACTCTCGCAGCCAAGGCAGTACGCGCAGGCCTGAGGCGGCCGCGGGTGGGTCGATTATATCCATGAAGTGTTCGAGGTTGACGCTGTCCGGCACGCCGGGCAGCCTCACCAGCACCGTCGGCGTTGCGTCGGCGGACAGGCCCAGATCCAGGTGATCGTAGACCAGCACATGATGCGCCTGGGGTTGAGGACCGCAGGTGTGGATCGCCAGGCCAGCGTTGATGATCAGTACATCGAACGGTTGCGCCGGGATGGCAGTGAGCAGTTGGACCTCTTCGAAGGTCTGCACCGGTACGATCCGGTGATAACCCAACTGGTTGAGCATTTTTTCGATATAAAGGCGTTGCAGGTGTTGCTCATCGGCAATCAGGACAGTCAGTGCTTTGTTTGGCATGGCGAACCCCTGGGCAGGCAGTGCTCGTCAGTGAGCGAGGCCCATTTTCCAGACATATGCCGACGACAAAATCAGGCTTGTTCCCGTTTGATGTAGGAGTTCTCTCAAATCAACCGAGTGGAGAGCCGCCTAGGTCAAGCCTGCTTGCAATACTGAGTCAGGCTATGATGCAAACCATCGATAGCCGCACCCAATGCCGCAACAGCATCCTCCACTGCATCGCGGTCGCGCCTTTCGCACACGCCCTCCAAAGCGTCGCAACAGGCGATCAGCGCCTGGGCCTTGACCATGCGCGCGACACCTTTGACACGATGGGCCAGGTCATACAGCTTGCCGAAATCTGCAGGGTCCTGCAGGGCCGACAGCACCCGCTGGTCCTCTGCAAGACTACTGAGCAACGGCGCGAGCAACTCGTTGAGTGCGGCAGTGTCGTCGCCTGTCAGCATCGCCAGCGAGCTTAAATCAAAGTCTGCCTTGCCCTCATCCGTTGCCACGCTGGTCGTGCGCGATGCCAAGGCCGCACGTAGATCGTCAAGCCCCGTCGGCTTGAACAGGCAACCGTCCATGCCGGCCTGCCGACAGCGCTCGACCTCCTCCGGCTGGGCGTTGGCGGTGAACCCCAGCAGAAGGCAGGGCACCAAGCCGCGTTGCCGTTCCTCGGCACGAATATCACGCGCCAACGTGTAGCCGTCCATGACGGGCATATTGCTGTCAGTGATCACCCCGTCAAAATGCCCGGCTTGCCAACATGCAAAGCCCTCGGCGCCGTCCTCGGCCGTAACGATTTGATGCCCCAGGAAAGTCAACTGTCGAGCCAGCAGCAAGCGGTTGGCCGGATAGTCATCGACTACCAGAAGTTTCAATGCCTGCGTGGCAGGAACACAGGGGACAGATGAGGAAGCCGGTGCTGCCGTGGTCAACGCCAGTGCCAGTGTCACATCCACCCGCGTCCCCTTCCCCAGCACGCTACTCAGGTGCAGTTGGCCGCCCATCATCTCGCACAGGTTACGGCTGATCACCAACCCCAGGCCCGAACCGCTACGCGCTGGCTGCTCGTTATTGCTGCCCTGGATAAACGGGTTGAACAAACGCTGCTGATCTTCGGCACTGATGCCAATCCCCGTATCTTCCACGCAAAGCCGCAGGTTCAAATGTTCACCGGCCAACACCGATGCGGCCTGGGCCTCCAGGCGTATCTGGCCGGAGTGAGTAAATTTGATCGCATTGCCTAACAGGTTCGACACCACTTGCTTGAATCGCAACGGATCGATCAGTACCAGTCGGTCGATCATCGGGTCGAGCTCTACGCGCAGCGACAGGCCTTTATCCCGCGCCAGCCCTTCGAACACCCGCGCGACAGAAGCCAACAGCTCGTGCAGGTTGGCCGGCTCCAGAGTCAGGGACAGGTGGCCGGTTTCGATTCGCGCAATGTCCAGGATATCGCCGATCAGCTCCAGCAAACTGCGCGAAGCCATCGATGCCACTTCCAGCGCATCTCGATCGACATGCCCCTGCTCGGCGTTTTTCTGCGCCAGTTCAATCATGCCGATCACTGCGTTCATCGGCGTTCGGATCTCATGACTCATCGTCGCCAGGAACGTGGTCTTGGCACGGTTGGCGGCGTCCGCGTCTTCCTTGGCTTCCCGAAGTTCGCCCAACAGGCGTTGACGTTCGCTCACATCCACCCAACCGGCAATCATGCCCACCACGTTACCGTTGCTATCACGGTACGGCAGCATCCACTGGTAAATCGTCAGCACACCGCCACCGGGCACCTTCAGCACCCGGTCGTGAATCTGCGGCTCACCGCGCGCCATCAAGTCCAGGTAGTCGGCATGGAACGACTGGGCCTGGGGCGGGTTGCCCGTATCGGTCTCCACAACGGTCTTGCCGATCACGTCCTCCAGCTTGAAGCCGAACACGTCAAGGTACGCGTTGTTGCACGCCATCAAGCGCCCCTGGCGGTCGCGCACGTAAATCGGGTGAGGCGTGCCGTCGATCAGCACGCTCATAAACCGCATCTGGTCGCTCAAGGCGCGTTCGGCCTGGGCACGCTTGCGAATCAGGTTACGCAGGTAGAACACCCAACCCAGGGTGACCAGCAACAACAGCGCGGCCAGGCCAAACCCCTGGAGAATCACGTTGCGATGACTGACCCAGTAGCTGTCTTCAATAATGATTTCACTGCGCCAATGGTTGGTCAGTTCGTCCATTTCTTCAGGCGTAATACTCAACAACGCCTTCTCAAGGATCGAATACAACTCCAACTGGCTGCGGTTGACGCCGAAGGCAATCCGCGCCGGTTCCGTACCCACAGTGCTGGTGATACGCAACCGATCGCGATAGTTGCGCGTGATCATGTAGCGTGCGCTGATCAACGAAATGACGGTCGCGTCGACACTGCCCTTGGCCACCCATTCCATGGCCTGCTCCGGGTTCTCGACGTCGACAAACTCGATCCCTGGATAGTCCCGGGCGATCTGCGCAGCGAGGCTGTTGCCACCAATGAACGCCAGGCGTTTGCCAGGCATGTCCTCCAGGGTCAGCAGACGCTCGTCGCCGGAGCGCGCCACCAGCACATAGGGATTGGACAGGTATGGCCGGGTAAAGCGCACCTTTTCGGAACGCTCGACACTGGGCGTGATCACCGCCAGCATGTCCATTTGGCCGGTGCTGACCTCGTCGACTTGCCGAGGCAGCGAACTGCCCTGCACCACTTCGAACTTCAAGCCCGTACGCAAGCTGATCCGCGACAATACCTCGTCACTCAGCCCCACGAACTGCCCTTGCTCATTGAAAAATGACAGCGGGACGAACTTGTCCAGTACCGCCACTCTCACCCGAGGATGCCTCTCCAGCCACCGCTGCTCGCTGGCACTCAAGCGCAACCGGTCAGCCTCCAGCAAACCACTGCCGCCGGCACTCCAACGGCGCAGGATTTCCATCTGCTGGCCGGCCGGGATAACGGCCAGCGCGGCATTGACGATCTTCAACAGGCGCTGGTTGTCTGCAGTGAAAGCGAACCCGAACGGGTTGACCTCCAGCGCGGAAAAGTCCGCCATGCGCACGTTATTGAGGTGGTTCTTGTTGATCAGATAGCGCGCGCTGATGGCATCGCCCAAGTAGACATCCGCCTGGCCGAAGGCCATGGCACCGATGGCCTGATGGGTCGAGCCGAACAGCAACAGTTGCGCCTGGGGGTAAAAGGCCTGGACAGCGGCGGGTTGCATATAGTGGTAGAGCATCGCCACTCGCTTGCCGGCCAGGTCGACGCTCAAGGAATGGCTTTCACCCGTGCGGGTCACCAGCACGGGTTGATCATTGGCGTAAGAACGCGACAGTACCAATGCCTTGTCGGCTGCTTCATAACCATTGGCCGACCCCACCAGGTCCACCTCGCCCAGCTTGAGCGCCTCGATCACTTCGTCCCGAGTGTCGTAGCGCCGAACCTCGATAGGTACATTCAAGATCAGGCTGATCAGCCCTGCATAGTCAGCCGTGATGCCTTCAAAATCGTTATCGTTGCTCAGGTCGAACGGTGCGTAGTCGGGAGCCGACACGCCCATCAACAAACTGCGGCGCTCGCGCAACCACCGCCATTCGCTGTCATCCAGTTCTACTGTTGGGTGTTCGAGGGTGGAATGTCCGAGCAATCGAAGGGCATGTGGCTCGTCCAGGGCCATCGCTGCACAGGGCAACAGCCCCATCAGCAGGATGGCCGTGAATCTCACCAGCCGGGAGGTGGTCATTTCAGATCAGATGATTGCGCTGGGCAAACTTGGACAGGTGCACCACCGAGGACATGCGCAACTTCTCTTTGAGGCGGGTCTTGTAGGTGCTGATGGTCTTGTGGCTCAACAGCATATCCTCGGCGATTTCCTTGTTGCCCAGGCCCAGCGCCAGTTTTTGCAGTACCGTCAACTCACGGTCGGACAGCGCCTCCACCAACTCCTGTTCGGTGGTCTGCAAATCGTCGCGGCGCACTGAACTGGTGGGCAGACTGGGAAAGCAACTGTAACCGGAGCGGATTGCTCTGATTGCCTTTTGCAACTCATCCAGCTCACCAGTCTTGGCCACAAAGCCCATGGCCCCGGCGCGCATGCAGCGGGTGGAAAAGAACACCGCCAGGTACGAGGTCAGTACCAGGATCTTGCAAGGCAGTTCCAGCGCCTTGATCCGACTGATCACCTCCAGCCCGCCAAGTTTTGGCATTGCCAGATCGAGGATAACCAGATCCGGGCGTTCCTGACGAGCAATCTGCATGGCGTCAGCGCCGTTGCCCGCTTCAAATATTTCAACGAAGCCTTCCTGTTTCAACAGGTACTTCACGGTGGCGCGGATAAAAGGGTGATCGTCCACAATTAAAGCTTTGCTCATAAGACTCCCCGAGGGATCAGTACGCTTACATATCACACGGGACCTATCTACCTGTGAAAAGTAACAGTTCCGACAAACGGTACTGATTACTCTGCGTGACACTCCAGGCAGTACAGACCCCTCCTTTTGATAGAACACGGTATACACGTAGAGCTGCGCCCTGCTTCCTGGGCAAACGCAAGCGCGCAACCTTAACAACGGCGTGTCCGCTCAAATGAAGGGATAGTCTCTAATGCTTGTAGGACTTTTCCTTGTCACAGCATAGCCAGCTTTACACAAGGCAAGGCCTGACAGCCGGGGACTACTCGGTGGTACTGGGGCTCCAGAACGCCTGCACCACCAGGGTCGACATCGAAATTCGCGCCACCAGGGCGTCCAGCTCATCACCGTCTACCGAGGTCACGGCCAGGGTGGCTTCGATTTCCACTTCTTCCGTGCCAAAAGGCCGCACGTCAACGTCGCTGGCGGGGTAGTTACAACGCGCCAGCTCGGCCTCCAGCAAGGCCAATACGGCCTTCTGCTGAGTACGCCGGGCAATCACATACAGGATGTTGGTGACTTCCGCCGACACCACGTCCAGCGGCTGACGGTTGATGTTATTGACGATCGGCCGCAGCAAGGTGTTGGCCGCGAGTATGAACAGCGTGCCCAGCAGCGCTTCGAGGACCAGGTCGGCGCCGGCGCAAGCGCCCACCGCCGCCGAGGCCCAGAGGGTGGCAGCCGTGTTGAGCCCGCGCACATTGCCCTCTTCGCGCATGATCACGCCTGCACCGAGAAAGCCGATGCCCGACACCACATAGGCCACTACCCGCACCGCGCCTTCCGCGCCGCCCAGGCGGCTGGCCATGTCGACGAAGATCGCCGCGCCCACCGCCACCAGCACATTGGTGCGCAGACCTGCCGTGCGCTGGCGGTACTGACGCTCGAAACCGATAAGGCCACCCAGGATAAAAGCTGCGGTGAGGCTGACCAGGGTGTCGACCAGGGATTCGAGGTTGATGTTGTTGATTGCTTGCATAGGAAATCTTCCCTGTTCATTGCCAGCCAAACTTACGGATGTAGTACCCCTTCACCGCCTGGGTCAGCGCCATGTATGCCAGCAGGATCACCGGCAGGAACACAAAGTACAGCGACGGCAGCGCCTGCAATTTGAAGTAATGCGCCAGTGGCCCCATCGGCAGGAAAATCCCCACCGCCATGATGACGCCCGTCATCACCATCAACGGCATCGCCGCACGGCTTTGCAGGAACGGGATCTTCGGGGTACGGATCATGTGCACGATCAGCGTCTGGGTCAGCAGCCCCACCACGAACCAGCCGGACTGGAACAGGGTCTGGTGGTCGGGGGTGTTGGCATCGAAGACATACCACATGAGTGCGAACGTGGTGATGTCAAAGATCGAGCTGATCGGCCCGAAAAACAGCATGAAACGGCCGACATCTCCCGGTTGCCAGCGCTGTGGTTTGCTGAGCATCTCGTCATCGACGTTATCGAACGGGATCGCAATCTGCGAAATGTCATACAGCAGGTTCTGCACCAGCAGGTGCATCGGCAGCATCGGCAGGAACGGGATAAATGCACTCGCCACCAGCACTGAGAACACATTGCCGAAGTTGGAGCTGGCGGTCATCTTGATGTACTTGAGCATGTTGGCGAAGGTGCGCCGGCCTTCCAGCACGCCCTCCTCCAGGATCATCAGGCTCTTTTCCAACAGGATGATGTCAGCGGCCTCCTTGGCGATATCCACCGCGCTGTCCACCGAAATGCCGATGTCGGCAGTACGCAGTGCCGGCGCATCGTTGATGCCATCGCCCATGAAGCCCACCACATGCCCATTAGCCTTGAGCAGGCGCACGATGCGCTCCTTGTGGCTTGGCGTCAGCTTGGCGAACACATTGGTGGTTTCCACCGCCTTGGCCAGTTCGGCGTCGGTCATGTCCTCGATGTCGTTGCCCATCAGCAGGCCTTGTTGCTCCAGGCCCACTTCGCGGCAGATCTTGGCGGTGACCAGTTCGTTGTCACCGGTGAGCACTTTCACGGCGACGCCGTGGGCCTTGAGAGCCTTGAGCGCAGGCGCGGTGCTTTCCTTCGGTGGGTCGAGGAAGGCAACGTAGCCGATCAGCGTAAGGTTGTTCTCATCCGCCAGGCTGTAGGTGTCACGCCCCGGCGCCATCGGCTGTGCAGCTACGGCGACCACGCGCAGGCCTTCTTCGTTGAACGCTGCCGTCACCTGACGAATGCGCGCCAGCAACTCTTCAGTCAGCGCCTCGTTGGTCTCGCCATGGCGCACGTTGTTGCACACCGAGAGGATTTCCTCCACGGCGCCCTTGCAGATCAGCAGGTGCGGTTGACCCTGCTCGGCGACCACCACCGACATGCGGCGGCGATTGAAGTCGAATGGGATCTCATCAATTTTCTGGAACGCGGTGCCGACCTTCAGCTCGCGATGCACCTCCACGTGCTCCAGCACCGCCACATCCAGCAGGTTTTTCAGGCCTGTCTGGTAATAGCTGTTGAGGTAGGCCATTTCCAGCACGTCATCGGACTCTTCGCCCCACACGTCCACATGGCGGGCCAGGAAGATCTTGTCCTGGGTCAGGGTGCCGGTCTTGTCGGTGCACAGCACGTCCATGGCGCCAAAGTTCTGGATCGCGTCCAGGCGCTTGACGATGACTTTCTTGCGCGACAGAAACACCGCGCCTTTAGCAAGGGTGGACGTCACGATCATCGGTAGCATTTCCGGGGTCAGCCCCACGGCAATCGACAACGCGAACAGCAGCGCTTCGGTCCAGTCACCCTTGGTGAAGCCGTTGATGAACAGCACCAGCGGCGCCATCACGAACATGAAGCGGATGAGCAACCAGCTGACCTTGTTGACGCCGTGCTGGAACGAAGTGGTTGCACGGTCTGTGGCAGTCACACGTTGGGCCAGCGCGCCAAAATAGGTGCTGTTGCCGGTGGTCAGGATCACCGCCGTCGCAGCGCCGGACACCACGTTGGTGCCCATGAACAGGATGTTCTCCAGGTCCAGCGGGTTGCGGGTGTTGGCGTCCTGCTGCTGGGCGAACTTTTCAACCGGCATCGATTCGCCGGTCATCGCCGCCTGGCTGACGAACAGGTCCTTGGCACTGAGCACACGGCAATCGGCGGGGATCATGTCACCGGCAGACAGGAAAATCAGGTCACCCGGCACCAATTGCTTGATCGGCAATTCGATGCGCTTGGCCTCCTCACGGCGCAGCACGGTGGCGGTGTTGCTCACCATGGCTTTCAAGGCATCGGCAGCCTTGTTGGACTTGGCTTCCTGCCAGAAGCGCAGCAGCGTCGACAGCACCACCATGGAGAAAATCACGGTGGCGGCCTTCATGTCTTCGGTCAGCCAGGAGATCACCGCCAGCAGGGTCAGCAGCAGGTTGAACGGGTTCTTGTAGCAGTGCCACAGGTGCACCCACCAAGGCAGCGGCTGCTCATGCTCGACTTCGTTGAGGCCGTATTGCACGCGCAGGGCGTCGGCCTCCTGAGTGTTCAACCCCTCGGCGTGGCTGCCCAGGGTGCCGAGCAATTGCACGGCACTGCTGTTGGCCGAGACCACCAGGGTTTGCGCCAGGGTCGGCGGCACTTCGCGGCTGACGCTGGCGTCGGTCACGGTTTCGAGCATTGCCAGGCGGCGGAAATGCCGGGCGATGTGCCGGGTCCGCAGGAAGCCGGCGAAGAACTCTTTGAGCAGAGTGAGGTTCATGGTGTTACTCCTGCGCGAGGAAAAAACCGTCGTGCAGGTACCGCCGTGTGCGCCGCACCCTTTTTACAGGAACAGCCACCCTGGCCCGCCTACCGCAAAGGGCAGGCGCGTCCGTAGCATCCCGAGGTAAGCCGGGTGCTGGTCAGCGTCGATGAGAGGGATTCGGGCAGGTGCCAGGACTGGCCGCTGCCGGGATGCCGCTTCTCGCTTTTAGTGGCGAGACAACGGCATCGGAAAAATGCGCGTTACCTTGCCAAGCCTGTGCCGGTTACCGAAACCGGCCGACTACTGTCACTCGAACAAGTACCCACTGAGGGTCTCCGCTATTGATGAAAACGCGCGAAGCTTACGCCCCGATGATGGGAGAGTAAACCGTAGGAAAGTTTCCGTATGGTGAATAAGAGGATTCTTCAGGGAGGGTTCAGGAAGGTGCATCCACTAGATCTCGCGGCACCAACGTCAGGTAATCACCCACCTGCCCACCTGTCAGGGCCTTGACCTGAATCGAAACGCTGTTCACCTGACGCCCCATCGTGATCCCTTCGCGGGTGCGCACCTGCACATAGCCAAGCTTTGGCCAGAAACGTTCGGCCTTGGCATTGCCGATGACTACCGTCAAACGCAGCCATTGAGCGCCGTTGCCCGCAGCCCAAGCCTCATGATCAGCGTGCAGCCGCTGCGCCAACCCAGTGCCATGCAAGCGTGCGTCCAACAGCAACAGCCCGATATGCCAAACACCAACAGCCAGCAAGTCCGCCGCAATGTTCACCACCGCCACCAGCTGGTTTTCCAGATCGCGGTAACCCAGCCAATACATCCGACTGCACGCCCACCCTGCGGGCAACTGTCCCTGCAATTCCTCATGCGCTTCGGTCGCAGTGGCCGGTTCGCCGTTGACCGCTATGAAGTAATCCGGCGCCCGCTCAAAAAACCGCTGCAACTCGACCTCATCGCGATCACCCAGCTCAACGACCTGAAGGCCCTCGACGGAACACGCCGGCAACTCGTGTGAATTAACGTCCATGTTCAGCCGCCCTCAATCGTCCCGCGTCAGTACTTCCAACAACTCAATCTCAAAACGCAGGTTGCTGTTGGGTTTGATATGCGCGCCCATCGACCGCTCGCCATAGGCCAGATGCGCCGGCACGAACAAGGTCCGCACACCGCCGACCTGCATGCCCATCAAGCCCAAGTCCCAGCCCTTGATCACACGCCCGGTACCGATCACACACTGGAACGGCTTGCCGCGCTGCCAGGACGAATCGAACACCGTGCCGTCTTCAAGGGTGCCGGTGTATTGGGTGGTGATCAGCGCGCCCTTGACCACGGCCTTGCCGGTGCCGGGGCGGATGTCGGTGATCTGGAGTTCTTCGTTGTTCATAGGGGGCTCGTTGGATACAAGGTATTTGCTTATGCTGTTTTTCGCAGATAGGACGTTAAATCCAGGTCGACTATCGCCCAGAAACCACCGGCAAAATCAGGATTATTCAGGTGGACATCAATCGCTGAAGCTTGCGGAAGCTTTTCTTGATCGGTAATCAACCCTTCAAAGTGCAACGCCAAGGCTTCACGGACGTTACCCAGCGCTTCGGGAAAAGACCTGCCCGCTGAGAAACACCCCGGAACGTCAGGGGCGGTCACGCAGTAGTCTGAGGCCGTGTCTTTATGTACTACCACAGGAAACTTCATTGTTTCTCCTCTGGGTAAATTCTTGTGGGCCATCCAGCCGATTCATTATTTGAGGCTTACCGGCTTTTTACCAGCTTGCCGATTGTTTCTGCACAGAATGGGGGGGCATCCACACGAGTCGAAACAGTGACATTTCCCTTTAACTCGCAGGACGTTTCCGAGAGAATCCCAACCGCTTGCGCCGCTCAAATCACGTGGCTAGTCTTCGCCGGTCACTGCCAATTCAGTGACCGGGTTTAGCAGCCCGTTGATGTGACTAGGCGCAAAGCGCCACCTTTTGCGGGCGTTTTTTTGGCCCGCGCTTCATGGTGGCCATGCGCAGGGCACCCTCGGGTGCACCGGGTTCCTAGTCACCGGTCTGCTAACCTGCGTGTGGCCGCCACCCTTCCACCGTTTAGCAGCGGTCGTGGCGGCTCCTTATGACTAGAGGAGCTTCAAAATGGAAAACCTTGTCCCCGCACCACCCGCCCCAGACCTGAAATTCTTCACCACCACCCCCGACCTCAGCTTCGAAGACGCCCTGGCCCATGCCAGCAGCGTGTTGCGTTGTGCCGCCGTTGCTGCGCAGACGGCAGGGGAGCAACTGGACGGAACGTCACGCACATTGGTGCTGTCGGTCATGCACTTGGTGGACATGGCCAGTGTGATGGTGGATCGGTCGCTGGAGTGTATGCAGCCGATTTGAATGAGTTACGGCAAGAAGCCTTGCTTCTTGCCGTAACTAAGCGCTTGCGATTGGCAGGCGCCAACTGACAACCTAAACGGAAGCACCTGATTTACGCCTTGCCGCCCTATCACCTCTTATGTAGAGCAGTCCCCATAAGAGTCTTCTGCAATGAACCCAGCTATCAGCCCTGTCCGCGTTTCTGTCGTGCAGTTTGATCCCCAGGTAGGAACGCAGCACCGCACCGCTAACCTGCAGCACAGCCTTGCGCTCGCAACTGAAGCGGCCAACGGCGGCGCCACACTGATCGTGCTTCCAGAACTTTCAAATTGCGGTTACTTCTTTGCCAATCGCCAAGATGCCTTTGACCATGCCGAAATTGTTCCGAACGGAAGAAGCGTGCAGGTATGGATCGAATTTGCTTCCCGGCATCGTGTGTATCTGGCTGCGGGCGTTAGCGAACTAGACGGCATGCAATTGTTCAACACCAGCGTCCTGATAGGCCCGGACGGCTTTATCGGCAAGTACCGCAAAGCGCACCTCTGGAACTTGGAAAAACTATGGTTCACCCCTGGGAACACAGGTTTCCCTGTCTTTGATACTCCCATTGGACGTATCGGCATGCTGATCTGCTGGGACATCTGGTTTCCCGAGGTACCGCGCATTCTCAGCCAGCAAGGCGCCGATATCATTTGTAGCCTGAACAACTGGGTATGGACCCCTCCCCCGTTATTTGATGAGGCCGGCAAGTGCATGGCGTCTTACCTGACGATGACCGCAGCGCACGTCAATAACGTGTTTATCGCAGCAGCCAGTCGAATTGGTGAAGAGCGTGATGCCCGTTATCTCGGTTGCTCATTGATTGCCGGGACCAATGGTTGGCCCATCGGCAAGGTGGCGTCGGCGAACGGCCAGGAGATTCTGTTTGCCGATATCGACCTCAGCAGCGCGCGCAGCGCACCGATCTGGAACAATCTCAATGACCTGCAAAGGGATCGGCGCGCTGATATCTATGATCAGATGCTTGGCTACACCCAGCACCCGGCACTCCCACGCTGAGAGAAGGAGACACACCCAACACTACCACTGCGGTTCTCATAGCCACCGCCAAAACCGACTCCAAAACCCCCGCCCCAAATCATCCTTGCACCGCGCATATTGCGCCGCATACAGCTGCGACCGCGCCTGTACCTTGCTGGCCACCGGCGGCAGCCAGGCCTTGGCGGCGTAGGTGCGCTGGCGATAGCCGCCCCAGCCTTCGTGGTAGTTCAGGTACTGGCCGTAGGCATCGTATTTGTACACGCCGTTGACGGTGTAGGTCTTGTCCATGTACCAGCCGACAAAGTCGATGGCATCGTCGAAGTCCTGGCGACTGGCGCCGCTGCGGCCGGTGCTCTTGCGGTAGTCGTTCCACACCTCGTCCTTGGCCTGGGCGTAGCCGGCGGCGGTGGAGACGCGGCCCCAGGGGATGATCCACAGCAGGTATTTGCGCGGGGCCAGGGCGTCCTGGTGGAAGCCGGACTCCTGATACATGATGGCGAACGGCACCTGGATCGGCACGCCCCAGCGTTTTTGCGTGACTTTGGCTGCGTCGTACCAATCGTCCTTTTCGCGGAAGATGCCGCACAGGTCATTGGGCGTGCGTGGCGGCGAGGTGCCGCACGCCGCCAGCAGGGAGGTGAGTAACAACAGTCCGACGGCTTTGCCTGCGCTCACGGGGCACCTTTGCGAGATATGCGTAAAAGTGCGGCATTCTACGCGCCCACTGCGCGGGATGCCGAGTGGTGGCTCACCCCAGCCCGTTCAATGCCAGTGCCCCAGTAATGCATCCGCACTATCCTGAGCCCCAGGTGTCGTACTCCCATATGCCGAACCCAGGAGAACCCATGACCCAGGATGTGCTTGCCAAGGAAACCAACCGCCGCCAGTTGCAGCAGATCATCTCCGGGCTGTCCGACGGCGTGATCCTGGCCGAGGTCGATCAAACCATCCTGTGGGCCAATGAGGCCGCACTGACCATGCACGGCGTGGGTGACGTGATGGGGCTGGGGGCCAACGGGCAGCAATATGCCGAGCGCTTTGCCCTGCGCTATCGCAACAACCACCCGGTGCAGGCGGACAACTACCCGCTGGCCCGGGCCGCCGCAGGCGATGAGTTCAGCGATGTGGTGGTGGAAGTCACCCCCACCGCCGATGAAGAAAAAACCTGGGTGCACCGCCTGCGCAGCCTGGTAATCACTGACTCCCGCGGTGAAGCGGAATTGCTGGTGCTGATCCTCAGCGACGCCACCGAATGGGCCAGCGCCGAACAGCGCTTCGAAAAAACCTTCAACGCCAACCCGGCACCGGCGGTGATCTGTCGCCTGAGCGACTTGCGTTATATCAAGGTCAACCAGGGTTTCCTGGAGATGACCGGCTACAACCGCGACCAGGTCATCGGCAAATCCGTGTATGAACTGGATGTGCTGGAACAGGCCGAACGCAAGGACCTGGCCATCCAGCGCCTGGGCGAAGGCGCGACCATCCCGCAGATGCAGGCCGAACTGCGGCTGCCCGAAGGCGGCAGCAAGCTGGTGATCGTCGCCGGCCAGCCGCTGGACATGAACGAAGAGGACTGCATGCTGTTTTCCTTCATGGACCTGGAGCCACGGCGTAAAGCCGAAATCGCCCTGCGCCAGAGTGAGGAACGTTTCGCCAAATCCTTCCGCCTGACCCCGGTGCCGACCCTGGTGTGCAACGCCGGCAACCACCAGGTGGTGGACGTCAACGAAGCCTTCATGAGCATCACCGGTTATACCAGTGAAGAGTTGATTGGCAAGTCGATCGAGGACATCGACTTTATCGACAGCCCCCAGGCCGGCGCGCAGCTGTTCGCCCGCCTGGAAAAAGCCGGCAACCTCGACGGCCAGGACCTCAAGGTGCGCAAGAAAGGCAACGAGGTGATCGACTGCGTGGTCTCCGCCGACACCGTCATCATCCAGGACGTGCCCTGCTACCTGCTGGTGATGATGAACATCACCGAACGCAAACGCTCGGAGCTGGAACTGGTGGCGGCCATCGAGGAAGTGATGCAGGACGCTTCGTGGTTCAGCCAGACCCTCATTGAAAAACTGGCCAACGCCAAGAGCGTCAACAGCGCCAGCCAGTCGAACGTGGCCTTCACCGACCTCACCGCCCGCGAGCGCGATGTGCTGGGCCTGATATGCGAGGGGCTGGCCGATAAGGAGATCGCTTTGCGCCTGAAGCTGGCGCCCAACACCGTGCGCAATCATGTGGCCACGGTGTACTCCAAACTGGGGGTGCACAGCCGCAGCGCGGCGATCGTCTGGGCCCGTGAACGCGGGCTGTTCGCCGGGGAATTGCGGGTCAAAAACAAGCCATGACAGTGCAAATGCACTAGTACACCTAGTGCGAATTCGCCTTATTGCAGGGAGGGCTAATCAATAACCTTCTCGGTATCGAACCTGATGCCTGAAGGAACCTGCATGTTTACCCTCGCCCAACTGCGAAACTGCATCGAAGAAGGCCTGTCGCCGCTGACCTGCGAGTTCACCCTGTGCCGCGATGCGTCCCTGACCCTCAAGGTCTACGACGCCGAAACCGGCCGGGTCGATTTGGTCGTCACCGGGATCAGCACCAACCGGCTGCAGACCCCGCAAGAAGTGGAAAAGATGGTGGATGAGCTGCGCTACGAATTGCAAAGCAACACCATGGGCCAGCTCACGCTGGATGACTTGCCTTCAACGACGCCCCAATGAAGTAGAACACCCCGCCCGCGACGATAAACGCCCCCAGCATCCAGAACATGTAATGGGCCGGCAGGCTGGCCAGCACCAGCCCGCACAGCACCGGCCCCAGCGCCGCGCCCAGGTTGGACAGGTTCTGCGCCCCGTAATACATGCCGCGCAAGTGGTCCGGGGCGATCCGGTCGATAAACATGTATTCGGCCGGGAACACAATGATCTCCCCCACGGTGAACACCGCCATTGCCAGCACCCACCACAGCACGCTGGTGGACAGCGCGAAACCGATGAGCCCCAACATGAACATGCCCAGGCCGGCGATCAACCATTGGCCCAGGTAGCGGTGCGAAATGCGCCGGCCGATCACGTACTGCAAGGCGATCACCAACACCGCGTTGGTCACCAGCACGGCGCTGACCACGGTGTAGGTGTAGTCGGCGGTGGTGGTGGTCACCAGGTATTGCGACAGCCACGCGGTGAACTGACCGAACACCACAGCACTGAGCACACCGCCGAGGGTGAAGCAGACAAGGCGACGATCCTTCAACAGCACCCGGCCAACGGCGAGAAACGGCACTGGCTTTTGCGTGGTATCGACAGTCGCCAGCGTACGATCACCCCAACGCCAATACAGCAGGAAAAACCCCAGCCCCAACAGCGCCGACAGCACAAATGGCAAGCTGATTTCCACCTTGGCCACCACCGCGCCAAACGCCGGGCCCACGGCATAGCCGATATTGGTCAGGGTGTACTTGATGGAAAACACTTCGCTGCGCGCGTCCTCGGGCAACAGGCTGGCAAAGCCGGCTTTGGCCGCGATATCGATCACGGCATGAGCCAGGTTGATCAGGATCAGGCAGGTGTAGAAGGTCCAGATATTCCCCGCGAGCACCATGCCGACAAAGCCCAGTAGAAACAGCAAGGTGAGGGCCAGCAACAGCCGGTAGCTGTGGATACGATCAACCAGAAACCCGCCATACACGCTGAGCAGCGAGCCGACGATCAATGAACTGCCGATCACCAGGCCGACCTGGGTAATGTCGAGGGCGAAATGGCGGGTGAGGTAAATCACCAGGTACGGAAAGGTGATGGCCTTGGCCAGCGTGAGCAGCAACGTCGAGGACAGCAACAGGTTAACGGTGCGGGGGTAGTTTCTTATTGTGGCAAGCATCCTGCTCTCTTTCCTTGAAGGTAACGCGGCCTTTATAGCCGGCTACCTTAACTCAGGAACAGGGCCTAAATGCAAGGTCATTTCTTGACGGGGGTGATCTCGAGAATGGTGCCGTTGGTGGTCTTGAGCAGCACGAAACGGTCGCCCACCCGTGCCCATTGGCTGTCTTCTTCAGGCTGTTTGAGACCGCGCTTTTTCCAGTCGCTGACGGCCGACTCCTTGCGCATCAGGATATCCGGGGCGCGGTCACCTTCCTTCAGGTCACGGGTGTTGATGCTGGAAGGCTTTACCGTCTCCTGGGGCGTATCACCGGCGTGCACGATAAAGCTGGCGGTGGACAGGCTCGCGGCGACCAGCAGGGAGGCGAACAGGGATCTTGATGTCATGGGTGTTCCTCAATGAATGATGCGTACCCAGGTTCGGACCGCTGCGGCACGCAAACATTCAGCCGCAATCACAAACACCGCACACGCCACCCTTCAACGTATTAACGGGATAGCGCACACGCAGCCCGCACCCGCAGCACCATGACCATTCACCTTATTTTGCAGGTAAATGACATGCGATACGGCAACGCTCTATCGACCCCGATGATCACCACGTTGAACGCGCGCGACAACCGCCGCGAAAGCCGCCTGGTCCAGCGGATCCAGACCCTGAACAGCGAAATCAGGCAGCTGTTGCAGGGGCAACCCACGTTTTTCAGCTGTGTGCAGGATGCGTTCAACCAGGCGTTCAACACGCTGCCCACGCCCCTCGACCTGACCAGGACCTACCTCAAGATCAACCCGGCAGACGCGCCCCCTTCCGAGCCGGCTCAAGCGTTGAACCCGTTGCTGCCGACACTCATGGAGGCCGCAGTGGAACGATTGGTCACGCAGCACTCCGCCGACTACGCCAAGCACGCTACCCGCTTTCACCTGACCTGCGACGGTCGGGACGACGGCTCGGCACTGGCACTCACCCCGCAGGCCTTCGACGGTTTTCTCGATACGCTGGCAAGCACCCTGGCGGCGCGCTTCAACACCCAGGTCGAACAGTTCTGGGGCGCGCCCATCGACACCAACGATACCCGCACCTGCAAACAGTGGCTGGCCGAGAAGCGCCTGGATCTGATGAGGGCCGAAGCCGAACTGCTGAAGATCGACGGCTTGCTCGATGTGTCGAGCGAGCTGCTGCTCCTGCGTGTCATGCGCTACCCGGATGCGGCCTCCCGACGCGCCTTGAACGGCTACCGACCCTGCGCATTGGGCGTGGCGGTCAAGGACAAACTGTCGCGGGATATCCCGCTGTACGGGGCATTCGTGCTCACTGCCCGAGACCCGGACGACGCCCAGGTGCGCTTCGAAGGTGAGGAAAAACCGCTGCAAGTGCGTGACATCGCCCCCCAGGCCAATGTCGGCAATGTGCTGTTGTACCTCCCGACCAGCGGCTTCGAAGCCTTCGACTCGTTGGCCGGCCTTGACCGTGAATTGCATCGGCGACTCAACAGCGCCGTCGAGTTCGGCGACATCCTGGCCCTGATGAGCCACAACGATCGTGCCAGCGGCCTGGCGTTTCACCAGCAGCAACCCGAAGGCGACCAATTTCGCTACCTCGAACGGCTGGAGTCGGTCTTCAGCGATAGCCTGCACGGCTTGCATGAACGGGCACAGGCAGACTTCACCTGGATGATTGCGCACTACCAGCGTCAGCCCCACGGCCTGGCCCCACGACAATTGCCGGCAAGCCTCGACCGGGTCACCGATCTGACCCGTGCCTTTGATGCCAGTGGGGTCCTGGTCGCCCGTCATCAGAAAAAACTGCGGCGCCAGCTCCAGCAGTTTCTCAAGCACGCAAGCCCCGAAGACCAGCAACGCTGGTCAAGCGCCGTACAAGGTTACGCCGATGAGCTGCAACGGCTGTCGATGCCCGAGGGGCTGCCCTCCCTGTCCCAGTTCAGCGACCCCGCCGCCGTACTGTCCTACAGCAATGAGCAGTTGCGCAGGCAGCTGGAGGACGACTACGGCGTGGTGACCGACCCGGACACCCTCATCATCCACACCAAAACCTACGCCGCCCGCCCCACCGGCAGCTATGTGGTCGGCGGCAAGCCGCAACCGCCGGTGACAGGCACGCCGGTCTACACCACGCGCACGCTGACCCTGACCGCATTGGCGCTGGAAAACATCGAATGGCTGGATCTCAACTTCACAAACTTCGCCTGGCTGACCGATAAAGACCAGGCGCCCTATACCGCGCTGACGGTGGCGCAAGTCAAGGAGCTGGTACGCAAGGTCAATATCGGTGACAGCTACGAGCAATTCCTCAAGACGCGCCTGGTCAGCTCCAGCGAGGCGCACGCCGACCAGGATCGCTACGCCCGACTCATGGCCTTGCAACTGCGGGTGGACGCCATCGAAGCCAAAATCGCCGGCGACTTCCTGCCGGACCGACTCGACCGCGGCTACAACTGGGTGATGAGTGCCCTCGCCGGCCCCACGGATGACGATAAACGCCCCACCGTCGAAGAGCACCGCATCATCGTCAGCAGCCTGAAACTGCGCGGTGAACGCGTGCGCGGGGTGCTGGTGTTTGCAACCGCGTCCCACAGCGTCGCCTCCCTGGTGGTGTATACCCCCGGCACCGCCAACGGTCGGCTGTTCCACGAATACCCCGACGCGTCGGCCATGCACCGCGACTTCATCAACCACAGCGCCTGGCGTGACTACCTGACTGCCCGCGTGGAACTCAATGCCCGCCCGCGCATCCACAACCTGCTCAAAGGGGGGGCCAATGAAACGGTCATCGCCTTGAGCCGTATCGCCGATCACTTCCTGGAAGAGGCTTACCAGGCCGAAGCGTCTGCCGTGATCAACGATGCCAATGCGCAATCGACCAGCACCCAGGAAGCCAACCTCGAAAGCGCCGCCACCCTCGTCACCGCGGCACTGGACTTCGCCACGTTGTTCCTCCCGGTCAAGGTCATGCTGCCGATCGGCCTGTCCAGAAGCATCCTGTCCATCATCAATGCCGTGGAAGCCGCCCAACTCGGCGACCGCACCGCCGCCGCCCAATACATTGTGCGGGCCCTGGGTGAAATGGTGGGCGCGGTGATCGACGGCGCCATCGGCGGCGCGCGTTCGGCAAGCAGAGGTATCGCAACCGGCCCCAAACTCAACCCGAAGCTGGCGTTGCGCAGCAAGCCCACGGGCGTCAAGCCGCTGGCAGGATGGGAAGACCAGCAGATCTACGTACAGGATACGGCGACGCCCGGGGCCTTCGAGGCGCCTCGGCATTTCCTGCAGGAGAATGGCCGCTGGTATTCGATCCGCAGGGATCACGATCGTCAGGTCTGGCGACTCAAGGACCCACGGCGCGCACCCAGTGCGTACCCGGGCGAGCCGCTCTACCGCACGGTTCAAGGCGCCTGGGAGATCCGCTCGCCACTCATCGGGCTGTTCGGTGGCACGCCGCCAAGCGGGCCGGAAATCGCGTTGATGGACCTTTTCCCGCACCTGGACCTGCAACAGGCTCGGCGGGTGTTTGAATCCTTCAATTTCCCCGCGTTCAATAACCTTGAACACCAGATGTCCCTGGTGTTCCGCCTGAGCCGGGCGCCAGACCAGCTCGATGTGAGCTTTGCATACCTGCAAACCACCCAGAATCGCTTCTGGGCTCGATTGCAGGGCGCAGACCTGCCGGGTGCGCAAACCGTCACCGCCATCGACCCAGCGCCCGGGCCAAGCAGGCCAGCCCTGCCGGCTCGGCGCCCTGCGCGCAGCGACGCCGAACGTTTTGTGGATTGGGGGCAGGCCTTTGCGCCGCAGATGATGAACCCTGTCCCGGGCCGCCCGGGCGTCTGGCGCCGAAGCCACGCCATGCCGAGCCAGGCGTTGCAGGACTACATCAAGATCGACGGTCGTTATTACGCGATTCTGCCAGGCGATAGCGTATTCGCCACACAAGGCGCGAGAACCGCCATCGTGTCGGCGGACCAGCCTCACTCGACATTCGCGCAATTCGAACACGTCGTCGCGAATACGCCGTTTGAACAGCCCAGGCTCGTGGAATACAACGCTCACCTGGATACCTGGCTCATCCACCCGCAGCCGCCGCTGCCCTTGTCGATTGCCACACACATGAACCGCATGTTCCCCCGCTTCGACCCACGCGCCCGCGCCCAGGTTGGCGCAAGCCTGTTCAACACAGCGAACCCATCCGGGCTGACCGCAAAAGGCTTTGCGCATGTGCTCAATACCCTTCAGGACTGGACGGAATGGGCCCGGGGCGCTGTCGGCACACTGACCCGGCAGCACTCCCTGATCGCGAACGATCCGTTGGCACTGCTGCCCACCTTGCCGAGAGGGCCAGGGCCGTTCGAGTGGTCATTGGGGGTTTCAAATGAGTTCAACCTCATACGGTTCGACACGACCGGGGTACGTCCCGTCCTGGTTTCAAACCTGTTGGAGCGCCCCACCCAAATCAACATCAAAACGCTGATGCGCGAACTGCTGACAGACAGCCACTACGAAGTCTTCGACTCGCGGTACAGCACCGAGTTGATCTTTCGGCGCCCAGACCGACCGACCTGGTATTGGCTGACATTGCGCAAGACCCACTCCCCGAAGCTGTCCGCCAAACAGTACAACCCTCAAGCACCCACGCCGGCCAACCTGGAGGGGCAGCGGTATGCCCTGCGCGACGCACTGATTCAAGCGCGCGACGAGGGGAACCTGCTGCTGTTGGTCGGCGGCGTAGAACTGACAGGCACCTGGGGCGTGAAACCCTTTATCTTCCGACCCTGAGGCCAATGCCATGGCGAAGGTGCCGATTGCCTGCATGAAATAATTCCTGTAGTTTTTCATGAAATTATTCGACATAAATTTCATGACACCCCAAGAAGAACTCGCCACCCTCGCCGCGCTGATCCATGACCTGCGCAAGCACAAGAAGCTCACCCTCGCCCAGCTCGCGCAGAAAATCGAGCGCTCGGTGGGCTTCCTGTCTCAGGTCGAACGCGGCCTGTCGCGCCCGACCGTGGCCGACTTGACCGCCATCAGCCACGCCCTCGACGTGCCCACTACGTACTTCTACAGCCAGCCCAAACCCAAGGCCGTGGATTGGATCACCCGCCCCAACGAGCGGCGTACGGTGTATTACGCCAATGGCATCACCGACATCCTCGTGTCACCCAGCATGAACGGCGCCTTCTCGATGCTCGACAGCCTGCTGGCCCCCGGTGCCAACAGCGGTGAACAGACCATGAGCGACCGCGCCGAACAAGCCGGTTTTGTGCTGGAGGGCGAGTTGACGTTGTGGGTGGAGGGTGAAGACGGCTCAGTCACCCTCGGCCCCGGCGACAGCTTCCACCTGGCCAGTTTCGCCCACTGCCGCTACGCCAACCTGACCGACCTGCCCGCCCGCGTGTTGTGGGTTTACAACTAGGAGCAACACCCGTGAAAAGCCATGCCTCCACGTTACTGGCCGAAGTACGGACCTTTCGCCAGAACCACCCGGACGTGCGTTATGTCGACCTGATCGCCCTGGACATTCCCGGGCACTTCTACGGCAAGCGCTACCCCATCGAGATGCTGGAAAAAGTCGCCGCCGGCAGCCCGTTGAAGCTGCCGCAGAACGCGGTGTTGCTGGGGGTTCAGGGCGGGTTGTTCAAAATTGGCGACTACTGCTTCAACGACGGCGACCCGGATGCCAATCGCCGCCTGGTGCCGGGCACGCTCAAGCCGGTGAGCTGGGAGTCGCAGCCGCTGGGCCAGATGCTGATCACCTCGGACGGCACCGAAGCGCCCATCGAATTCGAACCCCGCGAGGTGCTGGCCAAGGTGCTGGAGCGCTTGCAGCACAAGGGCATTCACCCGGTGGTGGCGTTCGAACTGGAGTTCTACCTGTTCGACAAGAAACTCGACAACGGCCTGCCGCAATTTGCCCGCGACCCGCTGAGCGATGACGCCGACGACCAGCCCAACCTGCATATCGAACGGCTGTCGCGCTTCAGCGAAGTGCTCGATGACATGGCGCAAACCGCCAAGGACCAGGGCATCGATATCACCGTGATCACCGCCGAGATCGGCCCCGGCCAGTTCGAAATCAACTTCGGCCACCTCGACGATGGGATGCGTGCCGCCGACTGGGCCGCCCTGTTCTGCCGCAGCACCCGTGGCGTCGCGTTGAAACACGGTTACCGCGCCAGCTTCATGGCCAAGCCCTACCTGCAATACCCCGGCAGCGGCATGCATGTGCATGTCAGCCTGTACGACGGCGCGGGTAACAATTTGCTGGCGGCACACCAGCAGCAACCCCTGCGCCATGCCGTGGCCGGCTGCCTGGAATTGCTGCCGCACTGCATGCCGATCTTCTCCCCCAACCACAATGCCTTCCGGCGCCTGGGCGGCACGGTCAACGCCGCCACCCGCGCCAGCTGGGGCTTTGAAGACCGCGACGCGTGCGTGCGCATCCCCGAATCCGACCCGCGCAACCTGCGTATCGAGCATCGCCTGGCCAGCGCAGACGCCAACCCGTACCTGGTGCTAGCGGCGATCCTGGTCGGCCTGGAACACGGTCTTGAGGCCAAGCGCGAACCCATCGCCCCCCTGAATGAAGACCGCAGCAGCGGCAGCGACTTCCCCCTGGAAATGCTCGACGCCGTGCGTGCCATGCAGCATCACGCGGTATTGCGCGATAAGCTGGGCGCCGAATTTGTCGACGTGTACTGCGAAAACAAACGCCAGGACCACCTGGCCTTCCAGCAAGAGATCCATGCGCGGGAATATCGCTGGTTTCTCTGACATCACCTACGGAATCACCGATGACCGACCAAAGCGCCCCGGCCCTCAAGGAAATTTTCAACGTTGAACGCCTGCAACACATCGCCGACGAGATGACGGCGGTGTACCCGGCGTTCGACGCCAAGGGCTTTCTCAAGCACGCCAAGGCAGGGCTGGCCGAGCTGTCGGTGCTGCAGCGCATGGCGCGGGTCAGCGAGAGCCTGCATGCGGTGATCCCGCTGGACTACCCGCAAACCCTCAAGGTGCTTTATGCGTTGGCCCCGCGCTTGAACAGCGCGTTTGTCAGCCTGTTCCTGCCGCACTTCGTGGCGAGTTACGGACGGGATGATTTCAAGCGTTCAATGGCCGCACTCAAGTACTTCACGACCTTTGGCTCCGCCGAATTCGCTATCCGCCACTTTTTGCTGCACGACTTCCCGCGCACCCTAGTGGTGATGCAAGCCTGGTCGCTGGATGCCAACGAACACGTGCGTCGCCTCGCCAGCGAAGGTTCGCGGCCGCGCTTGCCCTGGTCATTCCGCCTGGCCGAGGTGCAGGCCAACCCGGAACTGTGCGCGTCGATCCTCGACAACCTCAAGGCCGACAGCAGCCTGTACGTGCGCAAATCGGTGGCCAACCACCTCAACGACATCACCAAGGACCACCCGGACTGGGTACTCAGCCTGATCGAAGGCTGGGACCTCGATAACCCTCATACCGCCTGGATTGCCCGCCACGCCCTGCGGAGCCTGATCAAGCAAGGCAACACGCGCGCGCTGACGATCATGGGCGCCGGGGCCAGGGCCGAAGTAAAGCTCCACCATCTGAAAGTGACGCCGGCGGTGATCAACCTGGGTGAGCGGATCAACCTGTCCTTCACCCTGGAATCCACCGCCACAGCGCCACAGAAACTGATGGTGGACTACGCCATCGACTATGTGAAAAGCGCCGGCCACAGTGCGAACAAGGTATTCAAGCTCAAGGGGTTCAGCCTCGGTGCCGGGGAGCAGCAGCACCTTCGGCGCGAACAGCACATTCGCGACATGACCACCCGCAAGCATTACTCAGGCCGGCATGTGGTGCATGTGTTGGTGAATGGGGAACGACTGGGCAGTGCCGAGTTTGAGTTGCGTGCCTGACGGGGTCCGGTGCTCCCACAGTATTGATCCGGTTTCGTCAGTTGGCTTCGCCCAGCAACAAGCCTTGCTCCCGCGCGCACAACTCCACCACGTAATCCCATAACACCCGCAGCCGCACCGACTTGTGCAATTCACGGCGCGAGCTGATCCAGTAGCTGCGCTGGATCCCCTCCCCCGGCAGCAACGGCACCAGGTCCGGGTCGCCGGCGGCCATGAAGCACGGCAACACCGCGATGCCCAACCCGGAGCGCGCCGCCTGGTGCTGGGCGATCACGCTGGTGCTGTGGAACACCACCTTGGGGTTGCGGCAGAAGCTGCTGAGGAATTTGAGTTCCTGGCTGAACAGCAGGTCGTCGACGTAATCGATCCACGCGTGTGCCGCGAGGTCTTCGCGCTTTTCAATCGGCGGGTTGCGCGCCAGGTAGGCGCGGCTGGCATAGAGGGCCAGGCGGTAGTCGGTGAGTTTGCGCGTGACCAGTTGATCAACGCTCGGCCGTTCGAGGTGGATGCTGATCTCCGCTTCGCGATTGAGGATGCTGACAAAGCGTGGCACCGCCACCAGTTCCACTTCCAGACCGGGGTAGCGCTCGAACAGCCCGCCCATGCGGCTGGCGAGGAACATCACGCCAAGGCCTTCGGCCACACCGAGGCGGATCTTGCCCAGGGGCGCAGCAGAATGAGTCAGTTCGTCTTCGGCCAGCAGCGCGACGTTTTCCATGGCTTCGGCATGCTTGAGCAAGGCTTCGCCGGCGGGGGTCAGTTCGTAGCCCTGGGCATGCTGCACGAACAGCGCGGTGCCGAGGCTTTTCTCGATGGCTTCGATATGCCGGGCGACGGTGGCGTGGGTGGTTTTCAAGCGTTGCGCGGCGGTCAGCAGGCGGCCGCTGCGCTGCAATTCAAGAAAGTACCGCAGGTCGTTCCAGTCGAACATGACGCCTCCATTGCCTATCCCTGGGCTGCGCTGTTTAAAAACGCACAGCAGCTGGGCAAAAACTAACATTTTTAAGACGAAAACTAACAACTAGGATGGGGCCAATAAGAAAAACAAGCGAGACCTTCAGATGCCCATTGCAACTGCTGAATACGATTACATCGTCGTAGGCGCCGGCCCCGCGGGCTGCCTGCTGGCCAATCGACTGTCCGCCAACCCCGCCCACCGCGTGCTGCTGCTCGAAGCCGGTGGCCGCGACAACTACCCCTGGATCCACATCCCCGTCGGCTACCTGTTCTGCATCGGCAACCCACGCACCGACTGGTGCTTCAAGACCGAAGCCCAGGAAAGCCTGCAAGGCCGTGCACTGAGTTATCCACGGGGCAAGGTGCTGGGCGGCTGCTCGTCCATCAACGGCATGATCTACATGCGTGGCCAGGCCCAGGATTACGACGGCTGGGCCGCTGCGGGGAATGAAGGTTGGGCGTGGAAGGACGTGTTGCCGCTGTTCAAGCAGAGCGAAAACCACTTTGCCGGCGGCTCGGAATTTCACAGCGACGGCGGTGAATGGCGGGTCGAGCAACAGCGCCTGCACTGGCCGATCCTCGATGCGTTCCGCGATGCGGCGGCGCAGAGCGGCATCGCCAACATCAACGATTTCAACCAGGGCGATAACGAAGGCTGCGGCTACTTTCAGGTCAACCAGAAGGCCGGGGTGCGCTGGAACGCGGCCAAGGCGTTTCTCAAGCCTGTGCGCCAACGGCCCAACCTCACCGTGCTGACCGAAGTGGAAGTAGACCGCGTGCTGCTGGAAAACGGCCGTGCCTCCCAAGTGGTCGGGCGTCAGCAGGGCCAGCAAATGAGTTGGAAAGCGCGCCAGGAGATTGTGCTGTGCGCCGGTTCCGTCGGTTCGCCGGGCATCCTGCAACGCTCGGGAATTGGCCCTTCGAATGTGCTCAAACCGTTGGGCATCAATGTATTGCACGAGCTGCCCGGCGTCGGCGGCAACCTCCAGGACCACCTGCAACTGCGGCTGATCTACAAACTGGAAAACGCCCGCACCCTCAACCAGATCGCTGGCACCCTGTGGGGCAAGATGGGCATGGGCCTGCGCTACCTGTACGACCGCAGCGGCCCGTTGTCGATGGCGCCCAGCCAACTGGGTGCGTTTGCACGCTCGGGTCCGGAACAGACCTCGGCCAACCTGGAATACCACGTGCAGCCGTTGTCGCTTGAACGCTTTGGCGAGCCACTACATCCCTTCCCGGCGTTTACCGCGTCGGTCTGCGACTTGCGCCCGCAAAGTCGCGGGCGCATCGACATCCGTTCGGCCAACCCGGCGGACGCACCGCTGATCCGCCCCAACTACCTCAGCCATCCGCAAGACCTGCGCGTGGCCGCCGACGCCATCCGCCTGACCCGTCGCATCGTCGCCGCACCCGCCCTGAGCCAGTTCAAACCGGTGGAGTATCTGCCGGGCGATTCGCTGCAAACCGAAGAGCAATTGCACGAAGCCGCCGCGCGCATCGGTACGACGATCTTCCACCCGGTCGGCACCTGCCGCATGGGCAACGATAAAGACGCGGTGGTCGACGCCCAACTGCGGGTGCACGGCGTGCCAGGTTTACGCATCGCCGATGCGTCGATCATGCCGCGTATTACGTCCGGCAATACCTGTTCACCTACGCTGATGATCGCGGAGAAGGCCGCGCAGCTGATCCTTTCGCCGACTACTGTAGGAGCGAGCTTGCTCGCGAAAAACGCAAAGGCGCCGCAGTCATCCGGGTTTCCCGCGTAATCGTTGACGATTTTTGCGAGCAAGGGCTTGCCGCCCGCCTCGCGCCTACAAAGGAATTGAGAAATAGCGGCGCCGAACCTGGCGCCGACAGTGGAACAACAATAAATAATCACTGTGAGGGCTACCCGATGTCAGAACATGCTCAACCCCTGGGCTCGTCAATCGACGCGAGCACCAGCAACGACTCAAAGAAGGTCATCTTCGCCTCGTCCCTGGGGACGGTGTTCGAGTGGTATGACTTTTTCCTCTACGGCGCCCTGGCGGCGGTGATCAGCAAGCAGTTCTTCGCCGGGGTCAACGACACTACGGCCTTCATCTTCGCCTTGATGGCCTTTGCCGCCGGCTTTGTGGTGCGCCCCTTCGGTGCGCTGGTGTTTGGCCGGTTGGGCGACATGATCGGGCGCAAGTACACCTTTTTGGTGACCATCATTCTGATGGGCGTGGCGACCTTCTGTGTCGGCTTGCTGCCGACCTATGCCAGCATCGGTATCGCCGCGCCGATCATCCTGATCGTGCTGCGCATGCTGCAAGGCCTGGCGCTGGGTGGCGAATACGGCGGCGCGGCAACCTACGTGGCCGAGCACGCACCGGCCGGCAAACGCGGCTTCCACACCAGTTGGATTCAATCCACCGCGACCATCGGCCTGCTGCTGTCGCTGCTGGTGGTGCTGGCCTGCCGTTACTTCACCGGTGACCAGTTCGAAGTGTGGGGCTGGCGCATTCCGTTCCTGTTCTCCATCGTGCTGCTGGGCATTTCCACCTGGATCCGCATGAGCCTGCACGAGTCGCCCGCGTTCCTGAAGATGAAAGAGGAAGGCAAGGCCAGCAAATCGCCGATCCGCGAGTCCTTCGGCAAATGGGAAAACCTCAAGGTGGTGCTGATCGCCTTGTTCAGCATCAACGGCGGGCAAGCAGTGACCTTCTACGCAGCGCAGTTCTATGTGCTGTTCTTCCTCACGCAATTCCTGAAAATGGACCCGGCCCTGGCCAACATGCTGTTGATCATCAGCGTGGTGATCGGCGCACCATTCTTCATCTTCTTCGGCTGGCTGTCGGACAAGGTCGGGCGCAAGCCGGTGCTGATGCTCGGCCTGCTGCTGGCCACCGTGCTGTACTTCCCGATCTTCAAGAGCCTGGCGCACTACACCAACCCGGCGATGGACCAGGCGAGCAACCAGGCGCCGATCACCGTGATGGCCGACCCGGCCACCTGCACCTTCCAGTTCGACCCGGTGGGCAAGGCGAAATTTGACAGCCCGTGCGACAAGGTCAAGACCTTCCTGGTCAAGCAAGGCCTGCCTTACAGCAGCGCCGCCGCACCCGCCGGCAGCCCGGTGCAGGTGAGCGTGGGCGAAGTGCGTATCGACGGTTTTGACGAAAAAGCCCTGCGTGGCGCGGTGACCCTGGCCGGCTACCCGTCTTCGGCGGATGTGGCCCAGGTCAACAAGACCATGGTGGTGGTGCTGATCGTGGCGCTGATCCTGATCGCCGCAATGTGCTACGGCCCGCTGGCGGCGTTGATGGTGGAGCTGTTCCCGACGCGTATCCGCTACACCTCGATGTCCTTGCCCTACCACATCGGCAATGGCTGGTTTGGCGGGTTCCTGCCGACCGTGTCGTTTGCCCTGGTGGTGTACACAGGCGATATCTTCTACGGCCTGTGGTACCCGGTGGTGGTGACCGGGGTGAGTTTGATCGTGGGGATGGTGTGCCTTAAAGAGACCCGTCACGTGGATATCGATAACAACTAATCCGATCTCCTGAGCACAGAAGATCCCCTGTGGGAGGGGGCTTGCCCCCGATAGCGGTGTATCAGTCGAGGATTTTTGACTGACACTCTGCAATCGGGGGCAAGCCCCCTCCCACCTGTGCCTTCAGGCGCCTACATAAATTGCTGTACATCCATACAGATAATGGTTGATCAATGCGCGCTGACTGAGCATCCTGCACAGCATCAACCCGATCTGATGTGACGACCATGCGGCTGTACCTCTGTGAAAAACCCTCCCAGGCCAAGGACATCGCGGCCGTGCTCGGCGCCAGCCGCCGTGGCGACGGGTGCTGGCTGGGCAATGGGGTCACGGTCACCTGGTGCATCGGCCACCTACTGGAAACCGCCCCGCCGGATGCCTACGACGAAAAGTACAAGCGCTGGGTACTGGCCGACCTGCCCATCGTCCCGGAAAAATGGAAGATGCGCGTCAAGCCCAAGACCGCCAGCCAGTTCAAGGCGGTCAAGCGCCTGCTGGGGGAAGCCCAGGAGCTGGTGATCGCCACCGACGCCGACCGTGAAGGCGAGATGATCGCCCGCGAACTGGTGGAGCATTGCCGGTACCGTGGGCCGATCCAGCGGCTGTGGCTGTCGGCGCTGGATGATGCCTCGATCCGCAAGGCCCTCGGGGCGCTAAAACCGGGCGCGGAGACCTTCAGCCTGTATCACTCGGCCCTGGGTCGCTCCCGCGCCGACTGGCTGATTGGCATGAACATGAGCCGCCTGTTCACCTTGCTCGGGCGCCAATCCGGTTACCAGGGCGTGTTGCCCGTAGGCCGAGTGCAAACGCCAACCCTGCGCCTGGTGGTGGACCGCGATCGCAGCATCGCCGACTTTGTGCCGGTGGCTTACTGGGCCATCGATGTCGACCTGCGCCACGAGGGCATGACGTTCACCGCCCAATGGCGCGCGGCCGAGGACGCCTGTGACGACCAGGGTCGCTGCCTCAACCCGCAGTTGGCGCGGGATGCGGCCGACGCCATGACCAACGCCGCCACCGCCCGGCTGGTGAAGCTGCGCACTGAGCGCATCCGCGAAGTGGCGCCCCTGCCCTTCGACCTGGGCACCCTGCAGGAAATCTGTTCCAGGAAGCTCGGCCTCGGCGCCCAGGAAACCCTGGATATCGCCCAGTCGCTGTATGAAACCCATAAAGTCATCACCTACCCGCGCAGTGATTGCGGCTATCTACCAATGAGCCAGCACCCTGACGCGCCGAAGATCCTGGCTGCGTTGGGGCGTGCGGATACCACGGTGAACGAGCTGATGCCACATATCGATGCCCAGCGACGCTCGCGGGCGTGGAACGACGCCAAGGTCAGTGCCCACCACGGCATCATCCCTACCGGCGCCGGCAAGGATGTGGGACAACTCACTGGCAAGCACCGGGCGGTCTACACCCTGATTCGCGCGCGCTACCTGGCGCAGTTCCTGCCCAACCATGAGTACGATCGCACCCAGGCGGATTTCGACTGTGCGGGCCAGGCATTGCGCGCGGTGGGCAAAGTGGTCATCGAACCGGGCTGGAAACGCGCCCTGCCCGAAGCCCTGGCGCCGGCCAAGGGACGTGAAGCACCGGCTCCGCAAGCGCTGCCGCCATTGGTGCAAGGCCAGGACTATGCAGTGGCCAAGGTCAACCTCAAGGACCTGTGGACCCAACCGCTCAAACCCTTTACCGAAGGTGACCTGATCAAGGCGATGAAGAATGTCGCCAAGCTGGTCGAAGACCCGCTGCTCAAGCAAAAGCTCAAGGACACCACCGGCATCGGCACCGAAGCCACCCGCGCCGGCATCATCCAGGGGCTGCTGGACCGTGGTTACCTGGTGAAGAACGGCAAGGCGCTATCAGCCACTCCGGCGGCATTCAGCCTGATCGACGCCGTGCCCCGGGCCATCGCCGACCCAGGCACCACCGCCATCTGGGAGCAGGCCCTGGACATGGTGCAAAGCGGCGAAATGAGCCTGGAAGACTTCGTCGCCAAACAGGCGGCCTGGATGAGCAAGCAGGTCGCCCGCTGCAATGGCATGCGCATGACCATCACCGGTCCCGCCAGCCCGGCAGGCCGAGGTGCCACGCCATGGAAAAAGAAACGCAAAAGCGCACCACGCAAGACGGCAGCCAGCCCCAAGCGGGCCAAAAAACCGACAAATGCGGGGTAAACACCGAAAAAAACCGGTGAATGACGTTTTTCGACGGGTTTAGCGCCGCTTTGGACCTTGCAGCGCGGTGGCCGGTCTAGGATTCTGTAGTGGGACCCTGACTAACCAACAACAACACCGGAGTGGCCGCCATGAAAACCGTTGCAGAAGTGCTCAAAGCCAAGGACCAGAAAAACCAGGAAGTCCATGTCATCAAACATGACCACACTGTGTTTGAAGCACTGGTCCGGATGTCGGAAAAAAACGTCGGGGCCTTGCCGGTGGTCCAGGATGGCGTGGTGGTCGGGATCATCAGCGAGCGCGATTACGCCCGTAAGATCATGCTCAAGGGCCTGTCGTCGGTCACCACCAAGGTCCATGAGGTGATGAGTTCTCCGGTTATCACCGTCGACACCCACAAAAAGGTCGATGAGTGCATGAACATCATGACCGACAGCCACCTGCGCCACCTGCCCGTGGTCGAAGACGGCAAGCTACTGGGCCTGCTGTCCATTGGCGACCTAGTCAAGGAAGCCATTGCCGACCAGGCTGACCTGATCAAGCAGCTGGAGCAGTACATTCGCGGCGAGTAGAGACCGCGAAGGCATGTGCCGCAACAAGGTGGCACATGCGGTATACATACCGAAAGCTCCGGGGTTGCGTTTTATGCCCGTTATGCGAGGCGTTTCCTGTGCTGACCACAGTTAACTCCTACATTTAAGCGTTTCGTCCTTCAGTAAAGTCAGCCGGTCTGAATAGCCGGGTTGGCCAAACAATGGAGTTTTTTGCATATACAACACAGGTACGTTCTATGGCTGATACTCCAGGCCATGGCTCAATCTCGAACGCCTTACACCCCCCGCCAATGAACGATCCCCCCAAACGCGCACTGACCGCTCCAATTGCTCAGAAACACCCTCCAAGCCTTCCATTTTGCAGAAAACGGAACCGCTCGGGTGCTGACGTCAAATGTTCCTTATAAAAACTTGATTCAAGGTAGAGCACCATGCAAACGGTACACCTCGAAGGTGGCCCCCGTGTCCGCCACGGCCGTCATTCACCTCCGACCTCACTGATCCTTCCAGAGATTCGGCTGCCTTTTGCCGATCCGCCGCCACGTTCCGACAACGATCAGTTGAAGGCTCATGCTCTCGCTTGGGCACAGCAACATGGCTTGATCGGTCGACGCGGTGCGCATCGGTTAAGCACCACGCCGCTGCTCGAATTGGGGATGGCGTTGTGCGGACAAGCCCCCACACACCGAGCCGAGACGCTGGTGTGCTGGTATCTGTGGGCGCTCACGCTGGATGATCGGATTGATGACGGGCCCTGGGCGGAAAACGGTGCATTGGAGCGGTTCGTCACCGCAGTGCAGGCAGTGACCGAGAACGATGGCACGCATCCCTTCAGTGAAATGAGCCGTTTTGATGATCCGATGCTGACTGTCCTGGCCAACGATCTGTGGCCGCGAACCAGACACTGGGGTAACGACGGTTGGCGGCAACGGCTTGCACGGCACCTGATCCGACATCTGCGCGCCCAGGTAAGGCTGGTGCGAATGCGCGAAACCGACACGGTGCTCACGCTGGCCGAATATCTGCCATTGCGCCGAGATTCGTTCGGCGCACTGTTCTTTTTTGATCTGATAGATGCCGCCGAAACGCTCGACCCATACCAGCATTCAGCGGACGTCGAATGGTGGGACACACTGCGCGAACACAGTGCCGATATCATTGCCTGGACGAACGATATCCATTCGATTGCCAAAGATGTGGTGTGTGGTGAGCACTTCAACCTGGTATCGATACTGGCGGACACCGCTGGCATGGAATGGCCTGCCGCGATCGAATCTGCACATCAGATGGTGGTCAACGCGGTCGCGGCGTTCACGGCTGTCGCCACTCGGCCAGCCAATCACCTGCCATCCGCCGCAACCGAGCCGGACCGGCTGCGACATGTTGTCCGGGCAGCGGGTGACTGGCACCAGACCGTTTCTCGCTACCACCTGCACACCACCGGCACTACAACTCAGGGCAACCGGACAGTGGACCTGACACTCACGCCACCAACACTGAAATCCAGACAGTTCGAAATCGACCCCTATCCTTTGTATGAACGTTTACGTACCACTCTGCCGATCACCTACGACGAGCCCACGGACGTATGGCTGGTCAGCCGGTATGTGGATGTCAAAGCCGCACTGACGCATCCGCAAGCCAGCAACAATAACTACGCCTGGCAGATTGGGCCGCTGCTGGGGCACACTCTCGTGGCGATGGACGGCTGTGAACACGCTCAGCACCGTGCCCTGCTCAGCCCATCGTTTCGCAATCAAGCCCTTGCCGCGCTTGAGGTATCCATCATCTCGGTCACCACTGACCTGCTGGCACGCATGCATGGCCGGGCCCAGGTAGACCTCATCGCCGACTTCACCGCAGCACTGCCGGTGCGGGTGATGGCTCACGCGCTGGGTCTACCGGCTGACACCTGCGAGGAGGTGGCACGGCTAAAGCGCTGGTGCGCGATCGGCTTCGCTTACATGGGCAACTACCGACAGGACCCAGCACTGTTGACCGGGGGGTTATCCAACCGAGACAGTTTCTACGATTTCATCCAGCCACACATCGATGCCCGCCGCGCTAAACCTGCAGATGATTTGATCTCGCATCTCCTGGCGGCAGAGATTGAAGGGCAACCATTGCCTGAAAGCTTCGTCCGGGCTTACTGCGCAATTCTGATGACTGCTGGTAGCGAGACCAGTCACGGCGCCCTGGCGAATCTCATTGTCAACCTGCTGAGCGAACCCGGCGTCAAAGACGCCGTGATGGCTGATCCCGACTTGATGGACACTGCGCTCACCGAAACCTTGCGACGAAACCCTCCTTTGCAACTCGTACTCCGCGAGGCCCGCGAGGCGCTGCAACTGCCGTCGGGAACGATTCCCTCTGGTGCGACCCTGGCGTGCCTGATCGGTTCGGCCAACCGCGATCCGGCTCAATACACCGACCCGGAGACCTTCAGCTTGTCGCGTACCGATCAGGCAACAAATCATTTTGCGTTCGGCGCAGGACGTCACTTCTGCCTGGGATCCATGCTGGCGCGGATGGAAATCACGATCGGCGCTCGCATGCTGCTACAGACCTTTCCAGACGTGCGCTGGGCGCCAGGGTTCCAGCCCTCGGAACACGGCTTCCTGAACCGCTGCCCCGACCGACTGGAGGTCGTTCTATGACCACTGCCGCCCCCGGCTACACCGATAGCTATCTCGGCGATCAGCACGCCGGCCAATTGGCACGCCTGCGCACGCTTGAATGCGCCTTTGACCCACAGAGCCAAACGGTTTTCGACCAGCTCAACCTTCCGTGCAAGCCTGACATCCTCGATCTCGGCGCCGGTGCGGGGTCGCTCACTGGCTGGCTGACCCAGCGATACCCTGACGCGACAGTCACGGCAACCGATATCGATACCCGATTCCTCACCGATATACCCGGCATAAAGGTGCTCACCCATAATGCCGTCACCGATGACTTTCCTATGGCCTCTTTTGATGTGGTACACGCCAGGGCGCTCCTGTGCCACCTCCCCCAACGGGAAGACATATTGAAGCGCGCCATCACCTGGCTTCGCCCTGGTGGATGGTTGGTAATCGAAGACGTAAGCCTGCAGCCGAGCTTGAAAACCTCGCACCCATTGTTCCGAAAGGTCGCCCAAGCCGGAATCACACTTCTGACAAAGTCCATTGGTTCCGACATGCTTTGGGCCGACACGCTCCCTGCCCGATTGCGTGACAGGGGACTCTCCAACGTAGGGTATCGCCTCTATGAAGGCCGAATCGGAGACAACAGCCCCGCCGATACATTCTGGGCCTCAACCACCGTACAGGCTGGGCCGGCACTGCTGAAACTCGGGTTACTCACCCAGGATGACCTGGAGGCCATGACGCACCTGCGTGCCGACCCAACATTCACCGACACCGCATTGACATTTGTCAGCGCCTGGGGACAAGCCCCTGAACGTGGGTAGAACGGCAGAGCGCCGTGCATTGCACCGGAGGAAACTCAAAATGATCGATCATGTAGTATTAGTTGACGCACAGGACGTGCAAGTCGGTGTGTGTGACAAACGTGCCGCGCACCTGGGGGCGGGTCAGCTTCATCGCGCCTTTTCGGTCCATCTGATCGACAGCGCCGGGCGTCATCTACTTCAACGTCGTGCTGCCGGTAAAATGCTTTGGCCAGGTTTCTGGTCGAATGCCTGCTGCAGCCACCCGGCACCCGGCGAGACGGTTACGGACGCCGCATCTCGTCGTCTGCGTGAAGAGCTCGGAATCTCTGCCTCGTGCCGCTTTCTGTACAGTTTTGAATATCATGCTCGCTTTGGTTCGATCGGAGCGGAGCACGAGTTTTGTCATGTACTGGTTGCTCAGTCCGACGCGGTGGTCAGCCCGGCGGCAGAAGAAGTCAGCGAGATCAAATGGTGGACTCGCGCCGAAATCTCAGCCCGGCTGTCAGAGTCGCAAGCGCAATTCACGCCCTGGTTCAAAATGGAGTGGCGTCACCTCCTATCGGAACACCCTTCGTTCGACATACCCACAGTGCAGGAATGATTAGGGCAAGCTCAACGACCCACCACGCCGAAAAATGACGCCCAAGTCACGTTTTCCCACATTCTCCCGCCCCCACGGCCATTTATGTAGTGAGCAAAAATAATCACTACATAACCGTTGACGTAAACATTTTGTCCTTGCATTATCGAGACGTCTCCCGGATCGGGAGCGTTGGCAACAAGCGTTTTGAACAAGCTCGTCTGACCGCCGAGCTGTTTTTTCCGGATGTGCACTGCCCACAAGGCAGATTGATGAAGCTGACCGGCCCGAAGGGTTCGGTACAAGACGCTCAAACGCGGCTTGTCTTCGTTATGAAAGCATTGCGTAGCAGTTCATCAGCAAGACTACATGCATCAGGTTCAAGACCCTGCCCGTATTCGGCAGACAGTCGCTGACGCCCGGTTTTCGCAACCGGAGACAACTTACGAAGTACTAACGAACCAACTGATAGATCGCCAACTGGTCAAGGGGCTTACACATGAATCTGAACAACCAACCAACTATCGATGAATTGGCTGAGATGTTCGCAGCGCAGAAAGACACACTCGACGACCATATCCTGTGGATTGGTAAATCGGGCGAAGTGCAAATTGACTGCCTGGCGCCCCATACCGAAGAAGCCGAGTTTGACCGCAATAACCGTGAGCTGGCGGCGCGCCTGAAAATGTACCGCCGTGGCCAGGGTTATGTCGGCAAGAAGGCGGCCGCCGATCGCAACTTTATCGAACAGGTCTTCCACACCCTTAATACCGAATGGCAGAACCTCAAGGACCCATCGCACGTTAAGGTGATTGATAGATACTGCTGATAACAGCGCATTAAACATTTAAGCCCGCTCGTTAGTTCGAGCGGGCTTTTTAATTTCGGCGCTATAACACTGCGGGAAATCGTCCCTTCTTCGCTTCCTCGCAAAAGATATCAAATAACACCTGCGCTGCCGCCGAGAGTTCATGACCGGGTTTGGTCAGCACCCCAATCGGTCGTTCGATCACCGGATCACGCAAGGTGATGCAACGAGCCCCCGCCTCCTCCATCTGCCGCGCACACAATGCAGGGACGGCACTGACACCCAACCCCATCGCCACCATCTTGCCTACGGTCGCCAGTTGATGGCTTTCCAGCGCTACCGGCAGCTTCATCTGTAGAGCGCCAAGGTGCTCTTCCAGCATCACCCGCACCGTGGACGGGCGCTGCAAAGTGATGAACGGCTGCTCCAACAGCGTTTTCCAGTCGATTTCATCAAGCTCAACCAACGGCGAATCTCCCGGCACTACGGCAATGAAGCGATCCAGGTACAACGGCGTGAACGCCAGCGACGAACCGTCTGACGGCTCGAACGCCACGCCCAGTTCCACCTGGCGGTCGCGCACCATTTCCAGCACCTGTTCGTTGATCAGGTCGTGCACCGTGACGTTCACCTGAGGGTAACGCGCGCGGAATATCTTCAGGATCGGCGGCAGCAAGTTGCCCGCGAACGACGGCATCGCCGCCACCGTGACCCGCCCGCGTTGCAGGGTAAAGCGCTGGCGCAGTTCGTCTTCGGCGTTGTCCCAATCGGCAATGAGCCGGCGTGCCAGTGGTAGCAGGGATTCACCCTCGGGGGTTAGCGCCACATTGCGTGTGTTACGGCTGAACAGCCGCCCGCCCAGGCCTTCTTCCAGGCCCTTGATGGTCAGGCTCAGCGCCGACTGGGAAAGATGCAGGCGCTCGCAGGCGGCGGCGAAACTCAGGCTCTGGGCCACGGCGAGAAACGCACGCATCTGTTTAACGGTCATGACGCAACTCCAAATGGCCAGGCGACTATGCTGTTTTTTAAATCAATCAACCTTAAAAAACAACTTAACAAATCAATCCGACGGAGCAACACTCGGGTCATTGGCTGGCCCACAAACAATAAAAGAGGTGCATATGGCAGGTTTCGATAAACGCGTGGCGTCCTACGAGGAAGCACTGGCGGGCCTGGAGGACGGCATGACCGTACTCTCCGGTGGTTTTGGCCTGTGCGGTATTCCGGAAAACCTCATTGCCGAGATCAAGCGCAAAGGCACCCGCGACCTTACCGTGGTTTCCAACAACTGCGGCGTCGACGGCTTTGGCCTGGGCGTGCTGCTGGAGCAAAAACAGATCAGCAAGGTGATCGCCTCCTACGTCGGTGAAAACGCGCTGTTCGAGAAGCAACTGCTCAGCGGTGAAATCGAAGTGGTGCTGACGCCACAAGGCACCCTGGCAGAAAAAATGCGCGCAGGCGGCGCCGGCATCCCGGCCTTCTTCACCGCCACCGGCGTTGGCACCCCGGTTGCCGAAGGCAAGGAAACCCGCGAATTCAACGGCCGCCCGTACCTGATGGAAGAGTCCATCACCGGCGACTTCGCCATCGTCAAAGGCTGGAAAGCCGACCATTTCGGCAACGTCATCTACCGCCACACCGCCCAGAACTTCAACCCGCTGGCCGCCACCGCCGGCAAGATCACGGTGGTCGAAGTCGAAGAAATCGTCGAACCGGGCGAGCTGGACCCGGCGCAGATCCACACCCCTGGCATCTACGTCGACCGGATCATCTGCGGCACGTTCGAGAAGCGCATCGAACAGCGCACCGTGCGCAAATAATCCGCCCCCAGCCCGAACAATAAGGACACATAAAATGGCTCTTACCCGCGAACAAATGGCTCAACGCGTCGCCCGCGAAATGCAGGAC
This sequence comes from Pseudomonas azotoformans, assembly GCF_900103345.1. Classification (NCBI taxonomy): domain Bacteria; kingdom Pseudomonadati; phylum Pseudomonadota; class Gammaproteobacteria; order Pseudomonadales; family Pseudomonadaceae; genus Pseudomonas; species Pseudomonas azotoformans. The sequence goes on along the minus strand of NZ_LT629702.1, from coordinate 243,280 downwards.
GGTTACTACGTGAACCTGGGCATCGGCATTCCGACCCTGGTGGCCAACTACATTCCCGAAGGCATGGAAGTGATGCTGCAATCGGAAAACGGCCTGCTTGGCATGGGCCCGTTTCCGACCGAAGACACCATCGATGCCGACATGATCAACGCCGGCAAGCAGACCGTCACCGCGCGTATCGGCGCGTCGATCTTCTCGTCCGCCGAGTCCTTCGCGATGATCCGCGGCGGCCACGTCGACCTCACGGTACTCGGTGCATTTGAAGTCGACGTACAGGGCAACATCGCGTCGTGGATGATCCCCGGCAAGCTGGTCAAAGGCATGGGCGGCGCCATGGACCTGGTGGCCGGTGCGGAAAACATCATCGTGATCATGACCCACGCGTCCAAGGACGGTGAGTCCAAGCTGCTCAGCCAGTGCAGCCTGCCGTTGACTGGCGCCAACTGCATCAAGCGTGTATTGACGGACCTGGCGTACCTGGAAATCGAAAATGGCGCTTTTGTCCTCAAGGAACGCGCACCTGGCGTCAGCGTTGAAGAGATTGTGAGCAAGACCGCCGGTAAACTGATCGTCCCGGACCACGTTCCAGAAATGCATTTCCAGTGAGGACAGATTCCATGCAAGACGTCGTGATTGTTGCTGCCACCCGCACCGCCGTGGGCAGCTTCCAGGGTTCGCTGGCGAACATTCCGGCACCGGAACTGGGCGCCGCCGTGATCCGTCGCCTGCTGGAGCAGACCGGCCTGGACCCGGCCGAAGTGGATGAAGTGATCCTCGGCCAGGTCCTCACCGCAGGCTCCGGCCAGAACCCGGCGCGCCAGGCGTCGATCCTGGCCGGCCTGCCCCACGCGGTGCCCAGCCTGACCTTGAACAAGGTTTGCGGCTCGGGCCTCAAGGCCCTGCACCTGGGCGCCCAGGCCATCCGTTGCGGTGACGCCGAGGTAATCATCGCCGGCGGCATGGAAAACATGAGCCTGGCTCCGTACGTATTGCCCGCCGTGCGCACCGGTTTGCGCATGGGCCACGCCAAGATGATCGACAGCATGATCACCGATGGCCTGTGGGACGCGTTCAACGACTACCACATGGGCATCACCGCCGAGAACCTGGTGGACAAGTACGGCATCAGCCGTGAAGCCCAGGACGCGTTCGCCGCTGCCTCCCAGCAGAAAGCCGCTGCGGCGATCGAGGCTGGGCGGTTTGTCGATGAGATCACACCGATCCTGATTCCTCAGCGCAAAGGCGACCCGGTGGCCTTCGCCGTCGATGAACAACCCCGAGCCGGCACCACCGCCGAATCCCTGGGCAAGCTGAAACCAGCGTTCAAGAAAGACGGCAGCGTCACCGCCGGCAACGCCTCCAGCCTCAACGACGGCGCCGCTGCGGTGCTGCTGATGAGCGTCGACAAGGCCAAGGCCCTCGGCCTGCCAGTGCTGGCGCGCATTGCCAGCTACGCCAACGCCGGCGTCGACCCGGCGATCATGGGCATCGGCCCGGTATCGGCCACCCGCCGTTGCCTGGACAAAGCCGGTTGGAGCCTGGGCGACCTGGACCTGATCGAAGCCAACGAAGCCTTCGCCGCTCAATCCCTGGCGGTGGGCAAAGAGCTGGAATGGGACGCCGACAAGGTCAACGTCAACGGCGGCGCCATCGCCATCGGCCACCCGATCGGCGCCTCGGGCTGCCGCGTGCTGGTAACCCTGCTGCATGAAATGATCAAGCGCGATGCCAAGAAAGGCCTGGCGACCCTGTGCATCGGCGGCGGCCAAGGCGTAGCCCTAGCCCTCGAACGCGCTTGACTGTAGGAGCGAGCTTGCTCGCGAAAAATCTACGGGCACCGATTACTGCCAGAAGAGCTGCGTCATCATTAGCGATCTTCGCAAGCAAGCTCGCTCCTACAGAAAAGCACTAAAAGAGCAACACAGAAAAGGCCTGGTTCCACGAAAACCAGGCCCTTTCTTTATCTGCCTCACTGAGGCTGTGGCACCGCAAACACCGCACTCGCCCGCGCCACCACCTTCTCCCCCACCTGCACCGCGCCCGAGTAATCCAAGGTCATGCTTGCTGTAATCAACGGCAACGGCCATCACCATCAGCCACGCAAATCCCCTCCGATGCTTTGCGTTAATCCATCAGACCCGCTTTAATCGCCGTCAAATTCCCTCGTACCTGCCAAGGAACCGCAATGCGCCATCTGGACGGCAAGCCAAAACCCTATCTCCTGTTCCTGCTGGCAACCCTGGCCGTTGCCGGCTGTTCGCCCAAGGATCAGTCCAGCGCACGGGTGATCAACGGCGAACAAAGCCGGGCCGGCGCGCAGTTGGCCTATGAACATGAACTGAGCCTGGCCCTGCCCGGCGCCCTGCTCGCGCCGCGCATGCAGGCCACCCGCGAGGCCTGCGAAACCGCGCGTTTTGGTGCCTGCAATATCCTCGGCATCACCGAAGACGGCAGCGGCGGCCAGATCATCCTGCGCATCGCGCCAACCGGGGTCGAACCGATGGTTGCCATGGCGGCTGAAGGCGGCAAGCTCGGCCAGCGCATCACCACCGCCGAGGACCTGGCCGATGCCGTCGCCGACGTACGCCGCCGCCAGGACCGCCTGCAGGCTCAACAACAACGGCTGGATGAGCTGGCCAAGCGCAAGGACATCACCGTCAGTGACCTGATTGCCTTGAGCAAGGAGCAGGCCGGTATTGAAAACGATCTACAGGAACTGACCCAGGTTGCCGCCGGCCAGCAACGTCGTCTGGATACGAACCGGGTGACGCTGAACTTCCGTTCCTCTGACGGCGCAAACCAGCCATCACGGTTCAGCAGGATGTTCAGCAACCTGGGCGACAATCTGGTCGACGGCACCGCCGACGCCCTGGAGCGATCAAGCTATGTACTGCCGTTCGTGATCCTGGCGTTCCCGGTGCTGTGGTTGTGGGTGTGGCTGTGGCGGCGTTTTGTCAAACGTCGCACCTGATCAGCGCTTCAGGCAGCGCTGATAGCGCTCGTCGACCCGCTGGGCAAACCAGGCCGTGGTCAGGTTACGGGTGATCTTGGGACTCTTGAGCACGATGCCCGGCAGGATGGCCCGTGGCATCGGCTTGCCGGCGGCCTTGTCGGCCAGCGCGAACACGCGCTTGTACAGGGTGGTGTCCTCGAAGTCCAATTGCTCGCCCTGCTCCAGCTGACTGCGGATGCTGGGGTTGCGCATGTCCAGTTTTGCCCCTAATGAACGCACCGCCAGCTCGGTGGTGCCGGGCAGCAGTGAGCCATAGCGAATCAAATCTCCATCCAGGGCCAACTCGGTGCCCGAGACGCGGCTGACGGCCGCCTGGAATGCGGCATTGCGGCTGGCGTACCACCCGGCATTGAAATCGGCAAAGCGATACAGCGGCCGATCGTAGTTCACCGGGTAACCCAGTAAATGCGCAATGCCGAAGTACATGCCACCACGCCGGGTAAAGACTTCGCGACGAATCGTGCCATCCACCGTGTAGGGATAACCCCGCGCCTGTTTCTGCGCAAAGTCGATACTCACCTGCATCGGGCCTGCGGTATGCACCGGGTTGAAACCACCAAACAACGTATTGCCCAGGGGCACCATGCTGATGAAGTCATCAAAGATGCCGCTCAGGTCCTTCTCCGTGCGCGCAGCATTGAGGCGGTCGGCGTAGGTCTTGCCACTGGGTGAGCGCAGTTGCAGGGCGCTGCGCACGACAAACGCCGGCACATGCACGTTGCCGGCACGCCGCAGGATTTCGTCCTGGGCGATCTTGCCCATGTTGGGCACCGGCGGGTCGACCTGATAGGTCGACTCCTGCTCGGTCACCGCCAGCACCGCGCAGATGTTTTCCGTGCTGGGGTAGATGTTCTGGGTATCGAAGGCGGTGTAGATGTCCTGGGCCCAGCCCTCGCGATCGGCCACCTTGGCCGGCAACAGCCGCACGACCTGTGCTTTCACCTCGGCCTCGCTGCGCTGCGGCTGTTGCGGGTTGCGCGTGGTGGAGCAGCCGGCCAGTACCAGTAGCGAACAGAGTAAAAGGGTAAGACGGGACGAAGACATTCAAAGCTTCCTGAGGCAGCGGAATTGAAATACTACCCCACAAACGACGCAGGCAAATGTGGGAGGGGGCTTGCTCCCGATAGCAGTGGCTCAGCCAACAAAGAAGTTGAATGTGCCGCCGCCATCGGGAGCAAGCCCCCTCCCACCTTTGAATGTGCGGTGGTTCTAGATCCCGGCCAACGCCAGGTCCATCGCGAAGTAGGTGAAGATCAAATCCGCACCCGCGCGCTTGATCGAGCCCAGCGTCTCACGCACCACACGGTCCTCATCGATCGCCCCGGCCTGGGCGCCGAACTTGATCATCGCGTACTCGCCGCTCACCTGGTACGCCGCCACCGGCAGGCGCGAGGCTTCGCGGATGTCGCGGATGATGTCGAGGTAGGCACCGGCCGGCTTGACCATCAGCGCATCTGCGCCTTCCTGTTCGTCCAGCAGCGATTCGCGTACGGCTTCGCGGCGGTTCATCGGGTTCATCTGGTAGCTCTTGCGGTCGCCCTTGAGCGCACTGCCACCGGCTTCGCGGAACGGGCCGTAGAGGGCCGAGGCGAATTTGGTCGAGTAAGCCATGATCGGGATATGGGTGAAACCGGCGTCATCCAGGGCACGGCGGATCGCCTGGACCTGGCCGTCCATCGCCGCCGAAGGGGCAATCACATCGGCACCGGCACGGGCGGCGGCCACGGCCTGCTTGCCGAGGTTAACCAGCGTCGCGTCGTTGTCGACATGGGCACCGTGCATCACACCGCAGTGGCCGTGGTCGGTGTATTCGCAGAAGCAGGTATCGGACATCACGATCATTTCCGGCACGGCATCCTTGATGATCGAGGACATGCGCGAGACCAGGCCACGCTCCTTCCAGGTGTCGCTGCCGCTGGCGTCCAGATGATGGGACACGCCGAAGGTCATCACCGACTTGATGCCGGCACGGGCATAACGCTCGATCTCGCCGGCCAGTTTCTTCTCAGGGATGCGCTGCACGCCCGGCATGCTGGTGATAGGCACGAAGTCATCGATTTCTTCTTCGACGAAAATCGGCAGCACCAAGTCGTTGAGGGTGAATTCGGTTTCCTGGAACAGGCCACGCAGCTCCGGGGAGCGGCGCAGGCGGCGTGGACGGGCTTGGGGGAACTGGCTGGTCATGGTGGTCCTATCGCAAGGCAGAAAATCTTTGGGGCGAAAGCTTATGCCCCCAGGCCCCGGCAGCACAAACGCCGAGGGGCCAATAGTGTATTGCGTGGGCGGTAACAATTTATTGATCTAGAGCTGTACACGCCCTTCGATGCACACCGAAACAGCGCCACCGATCCAGATTTCATCGCCCTGGCGCTCAACGCGGATCCGCCCTGCCCGACCTATGGCGGTGCCCTGGCTGACCACAAAGCGCTCGGGCGCCAGGCCCTCGCTGAGCAACCATTGCGCGAGCCCGGCGTTCAAGCTGCCGGTGGCCGGGTCTTCCTGGGCGCCGTCGCCGGCAATAAAGGCTCGCACTTCAAATTGCGCGTCCACATCATCGCGCCCGGCGTCACAGGGGGCGATCACACCTACGGCCAACCCCAACAGTTGCGAATAGTCCGGCCGCAACGCCAGGACCTGGTCACGGTCTGCCAGCATCACCGCGAGCCAGCCGGCGCCATTGTCCACCCACTGGCTGCGCACGATGGCCCCCGGCTCCAGGCCCAAACCCAGGCGCACACGCTCCAGCAACGGCGCGTCCACGGTGCCGGAGCGCAATAACGGCGGCGCGATAAACGCCAGTTCATCGCCTTGGCGACGGATACGCACCAGGCCGATTTCGCACTCCTGGACGATGTCCTCGCCTTTGGGGATACCGCCTGCCTGCAACCAGGCATGGCAACTGCCCAGCGTCGGGTGCCCGGCGAAAGGCAATTCGGTCAAGGTGGTGAAAATCCGCACCCGGTAGTCAGCCCGGGGATCGCGTGGCGTCAGTAAGAACGTGGTTTCACTGAGGTTGGTCCAGTTGGCGAAATCCGCCATCTGTTGGTCGCCCAGGCTGTCAGCGCCGAACACCACCGCCAGCGGGTTGCCTTTGAGCGGCACGCGGCTGAACACGTCCAGCTGTTTGAAATCGAAAGTCGGCATGCTTCAACTCGGAATATTAAGGCCGCGGATCACCGCCGGCCGTGCAACGAAACCGTCCAGCGCGCGCAGCACATTGGGAAAGTCGGCAATGCCCACAAGGTCACCGGACTCGTAGAAACCGATCAGGTTGCGGACCCACGGGAAGGTGGCGATATCAGCGATGCTGTACTCGTCGCCCATGATCCAGGTACGGCCCAGCAGGCGTTTTTCCAGCACATCGAGCAGGCGCCGGGATTCGGCGGCATAACGGTCGCGCGGGCGTTTGTCTTCGTAGGCCTTGCCGGCGAATTTGTTGAAAAAACCTAACTGGCCGAACATCGGGCCGATACCGCCCATCTGGAACATCAGCCATTGAATGGTTTCATAACGTGTCGCCGGGTCCTCGGAGAGCAATTGACTGGTTTTTTCCGCCAGGTAGATCAGGATCGCGCCGGATTCGAACAACGCCAGCGGCTGGCCGCTGGGGCCATTGGGGTCGATGATCGCAGGGATCTTGTTGTTGGGGTTCAGCGACAGGAACTCGGGAGATAACTGGTCCTGGGTCTCGAAGCTGACTTTGTGCGCTTCATAGGGCAGGCCGAGCTCTTCGAGCATGATCGACACTTTTACCCCGTTGGGGGTCGGCAGCGAGTACAGTTGCAGGCGCTCGGGATGCTGGGCAGGCCATTTGCTGTTGATCGGGAACGCGGCGAGTGGGTTCATCGGAAAGCCCCATGTGTTTAAGTGCTGAAAGCCCCCATGATAGTCATCTGGCGAGCGTCCTGCATGGGTCATCAATACGCAACAAGCGCAGGCTATTATCCCGCGAGGGCGAACCAATACGCCCTCGCGCACTCATAAGTGCGCTCGAACGGTGAAAGGAGGCACCTGGCTATCTCGACAGGGAACACCACAGGCGCCCCAGGCGTCATCGTGGCCAGGCGTGTCTGCCTTAACGTGACGCATGAAGACTCGAACCTATAATGACGATCAAGCCTCTGCGCCTAGTGCAACGACTGAAACGCTATTCATACATCATGTTGCCGCTATTGCTGATCGGCGGCGCCATCGACCTGACCCTGGAGTCGCGCATCAGCAACGCCGACCAGGTAGACGGTGTGCAAACCCTGGTCTTCCTGCGCCACGGTGAAAAACCCGCCGGCGGCCTGGGCCAGCTCAATTGCCAGGGCCTCAACCGGGCGATGAACCTCGCGACCCTGCTGCCGGAAAAGTTCGGCAAGGCCAACTTCGTGTTCGCCGCCAACCCGACACGCAATGTGGAGGAAGGCGAGCTGGACCATTCCTACAGCTATATTCGCCCGCTGATGACCATCAGCCCCAGCGCGATCAAGCTCGGCCTGCCGGTCAACATCAAGTTTTCCGCAAATGACACCAGTGCCCTCGCCGACGAACTGGTGGAAGACAAGTACCACAACTCCATCATCTACACCGCCTGGTCCCACGGTTACCTGCCGGAGTTGATCAACAAGGTGGCGAGCGAAGCGTCCGGCGAAAAACACACCATCACCGACGACTGGTCCGGCAGCGACTATGACACGCTGTATGTGCTGACGTTGACCTGGCACAACGGCAAGGCCTCGTTGCTGAGCCGCAACTACAAGCAGGGCCTGAACAACGGCGAAGAAACCTGCCCACCCCCGACTCAGGTGAGTGCCGAGAGCTGAGGGCGTATGATGCGCCGCTATTGACTCACCTGCGGATCATCACCATGCCCAACCTTGCCTCCCCCCAGCCCAACCGGGGCTGGTCGTTCTGGTGGAAACCAGCGCTGTTCCTGCTGGTCGCCTGCGTCGGCCTCTACTACGTGAAGTGGTCGCCTTACTACCTCAAGGCCTTCGTCGCCGCCGATAACCACAGCATTGGCGCCTCGATTCTCCACGACCAGCAAAGCTCGCCCCTGGCGGCCGCGCTGGCGTATGCCCAGGTGTACTTCCTGGCGATCTGGAAGGCCGCCGTCCTGGCGGTGATCCTGGGCTCCCTCCTGCAAGTGCTGATCCCGCGCGACTGGCTGCTGCGCCTGTTCGGCCGTGCCGGGCTGGGTTCGACTGTGCGCGGCGGGCTGTTCGCCCTGCCGGGGATGATGTGCAGTTGCTGCGCGGCTCCGGTGGCGGCCGGCATGCGTCGGCAGCAGGTATCGGTGGGCGCGGCGCTGGCGTTCTGGATCGCCAACCCCGTGCTGAACCCGGCGACCCTGGTGTTCATGGGCTTCGTGCTGGGTTGGGGCTTCACCGCATTGCGGCTGGTGGCGGGGATTGTGCTGGTGGTGGGCGTGTCGCTGATCGCGCAACGTATCGCCCGCCCGGACCAGGTACCGGAAGCGGCGCTGGGCGCGGTCGCCGAGGTCAGCGCGGTTGAGTCCCAGCCGTTCCTGGGCCGTTGGCTGCGGACCCTGTGGCAGTTGTTCTGGAGCACGATCCCGGTGTACATCCTGGCCGTGCTGATCCTGGGTGCCGCGCGCGTGTGGCTGTTCCCCCATGTCGACGGCGCCATGGCCAACAGCCTGGTATGGCTGGTGCCGCTGGCGATTGTCGGTACGTTGTTCGTGATTCCCACCGCCGCCGAGATCCCCATCGTACAAACCATGATGACCCTGGGCATGGGCACCGGCCCGGCCGTGGCCTTGCTGATGACCCTGCCCAGCGTGAGCCTGCCGTCGCTGCTGATGCTGCGCAAGGACTTCGATGCGCGGGTGCTGGTGACGGTGGCTGGGTTGACTATGTTGGTGGGAGTACTGTGTGGGTTGATCGGCGCGGCTATTCTTTAGTTGCCTTTGTGAGGCTGATGTCGCTTTCGCGAGCAAGCCCGCTCCCACATTCGACCGCATTCCTACAGAATAAACGCGGTTAAATGTGGGAGCGGGCTTGCTCGCGATGAGGCCCTTGAAGCGCCCCCATCAGCTTCGTCGAACATTGCGCTCGCGCAAATACTCCACCACGGCGCCCTGCTCCCCCGCGAACTCGATCCGTGCGCCTTTGCTTTCACGCTGGAAGGCGTACATCGGGTCGTAATATTCACGCAAAAGCCCTTCGATCCAGGCGCGATGCAGGTGCACGTCACCGCTGCGGGCCTGCTCCGCCAGGGCCGCCTGCAAGATCGCCTGCAAGCGCTGGAAGCGTTCGCCGCCCAGGCGTTTATGGATATTGCCCAGGCTCTGGGTCAGGCGCTCGGCAAACAGCGCCTGGCCGGCGTCGCCGAACACCTCGATAAACTCGGCGCGCAGGTCCACCACATAGTCGCGCAGGATCCGCTCGACCCGCCCTTCTACGCTGTCCTGCAGCCACACCATCTGGAACGTCTGCATGCCCTTGTGCAACGCCAGCGGCAGCGCACAACTGCCGATCATGCGGCTCTCATCCTCGACCACGAACTGCTCGATACCCGCGGCACGCTTTTTCAGCAGGTCCACGGCCAGGCGGTTTTCAAAGTCGATGTTGGACGGCTGCGCCGTGGCGCGTTTGCCGAAGCTGGAGCCGCGATGGTTGGCGTGGCCTTCCAGGTCCAGGGCATTGCGCAACTGGCCGAGGACTTCGGTCTTGCCAGTACCGGTCATGCCGCCCAGCAGCACGAAGTCACACTGCGTGGCGGCGTGCTCGACGGTCTCCAGCAAAAACGTACGCATGGCCTTGTAGCCGCCACCGACACGGGGATACTCGATGCCGGCTTCGGTCTTGAGCCATTGCTGCACGATCTGCGAACGCAGCCCGCCACGGAAACAGTAGAGGTAGCCCTCGGGGTGGGCCTTGGCGAACCGCGCCCACTGCTCGATACGCTCGGCCTTGATAGCGCCGGACACCAGCTCATGCCCGAGCACAATGGCGGCCTGCTGGCCCTGTTGCTTGTAGCAGGTGCCGACGCGCTGACGTTCGTCGTCGGTCATCAGCGGCAGGTTGATCACCCCCGGGAACGCACCCTTGGTGAACTCGATCGGCGCGCGGGTATCCATCATTGGCCGATCATTGAGGAAAATATCGCGGTAGTCGGTGATATCGGTTGCCATCAAATCACCTCAACCGCGTGGGTCTGTCGCTCGAGCAGCTCGCCGATAGGTTCCAGGACCAGGCCCAGTTCAGCCGCCATGCGGTGGAATTCGGCGTCGCCCTCGGGCGTGACGGCGATCAACAGGCCGCCGCTGGTCTGCGGGTCGCACAGCACGCGTTTGTGCAGTTCCTGCAAGCGTCCCACCTTGCTCGAATAACTGTCGAAGTTGCGCAAGGTTCCGCCGGGCATACAGCCCTGGTCCAGGTAGTCCTCGATCCCGGCCAGGCGTGGGACCTTGGCGTATTCGATACGTGCGGTCACGCCGCTGCCGTCAGCCATTTCCACCAGGTGGCCCAACAAGCCGAAACCGGTGACATCGGTCATTGCCGTCACCCCCGCCAACTTGCCGAAACGGCTGCCGGGCTTGTTCAGGGTGCACATCCAGTCGCGGGCCAGGCCGATATCCGCCTCGCGCAACTTGCCCTTCTTCTCGGCGGTGGTGAGGATGCCGATGCCGATTGGCTTGGTGAGATACAACCGGCAACCGGCGGTGGCCGTGTCGTTGCGCTTCATATGGCGTTTTTGCACGATGCCGGTTACGGCCAGGCCGAAGATCGGCTCCGGGGCGTCGATGGAATGCCCGCCCGCCAGAGGAATGCCGGCTTCGTCACACACCGAACGGCCGCCACGGATCACTTCGCGGGCAATCTCCGGCGCCAGTACGTTCACCGGCCAGCCCAGAATAGCGATGGCCATCAGCGGATCGCCGCCCATGGCGTAGATATCGCTGATGGCATTGGTGGCGGCAATCCGGCCGAAATCGAAGGGATCATCGACAATCGGCATGAAGAAGTCGGTGGTGGAGACCACGCCGCGCTCGTCGTCGATGGCGTACACCGCCGCATCGTCACGCGAGGCGTTGCCCACCCACAGGTTGGGGTCAAGGTTCTGTGCGCCGCTGCCGGCGAGGATCACTTCCAGGACCTGGGGCGATATCTTGCAGCCACACCCCGCGCCGTGGCTGTACTGGGTAAGACGAATCGGCTCGTTCATGTAGGACCTCACGCTATCAAGTGCGCGAATTCTAACAGACAGCAAAAAGCCGGCTGGGCTCAAATGAGCGCAGCCGGCCGTTTGGTTTCAGCGATTACTGCCGGGCAGCGAGCAAACGCTGGTGGCGGTTACGCCGGGCAATGTTCAAGCATTCGATGGCCGCCGAGAACGCCATGGCCGCATACACGTAGCCTTTGGGTACATGGGCGCCGAAGCCTTCGGCGATCAGGGTCATGCCGATCATGATCAGGAAGCCCAGGGCCAGCATCACCACGGTCGGGTTGTCGTTGATGAACTTGGCCAGCGGTTCGGCCGCCACCAGCATCACGATCACCGAGGTCACCACGGCAATGATCATGATCGGCAAGTGCTCGGTCATGCCCACGGCGGTGATAATGCTGTCGATGGAGAACACCAGGTCGAGCAACAGGATCTGCCCGATGGCCGCGGCAAAGCCGATGGCCACGACGTTGCCGGCGTTGGTTTCCTTCTCTTCAGGCTCCGGGTCCATGCTGTGATGGATCTCGGTAGTGGCCTTCCACACCAAGAACAGGCCACCGGCGATCAGGATCATGTCCTTCCACGAAAACGCCTGGCCGAACACTTCGAACACCGGCGCCGTCAGTTGCACGATGAACGCGATGGTGCTCAATAGGCCCAACCGCAACACCAACGCCATGCTGATACCGATGCGTCGCGCCTTGGCCCGATGTTGCTCCGGCAACTTGTTGGTGAGGATCGAGATGAAGATCAGGTTATCGATGCCCAGCACGATCTCCATCACGATCAAGGTCGCCAGGGCAATCCAGGCGGTGGGGCTGGCGGCCAGTTGTAAAAGGTAATCCATAGGTCAGTCCTGACGTTGAGCGGAAATTAGGCTTCTTTACTGTTCGATTCGGTTTCTTTCTCTTCCTGATCATCCTTCTTCTGCGGGTTGATCAGGCCGTTGGTCGCTTCACTCAATGCCTGTTCGGCAGCCTTGTGGGTGTCATCGATAGCTTGCTTGGCCGATTCGGTGGCCTTGCCCAGCACCTGCTGCGCGCTTTTCTCGACCTGATCGCAACCGCTGACCACTACCAATGAAAGCGCAAGCAAGGATGCCGCGCCCAGGGAATTGAGTTTCATGATGTCTTCCTCGTTAGAACCATTGGGTCCAAATAGTGGCCCCGCGATAGCGAGGCATTCTATGCAGGCAAACAGTTCAGGAAAATTCGTATTTTTCTCGCGTATACTTCGGTTTTTACGAAGTGATGGCGAGCATGCTCAATTACCGACAACTGCACTACTTCTGGGTGGTGGCCAAGACCGGCAGCATCGTGCGCGCGTGTGAGCAACTCAACCTCACGCCCCAGACCATCAGCGGGCAGATCAGCCTGTTCGAGCAAACCTTCGGTATCGCGCTGTTTCAGCGCGTCGGCCGGCAGTTGGAGTTGACCGAAGCCGGGCGCCAGGCCCTGCCCTATGCCGAGCAGATGTTCCAGACCGGCAATGAATTGGAGGCGATGCTGCGCGCGCAGCCCGACGAACAGCAGATCCTGTTCCGCGTCGGCGTGGCGGATGTGGTGCCCAAGTCCATCGTCTACCGGTTGATCGCGCCGACCATGGAGCTGAACGAGCCGATCCGCATCACCTGCCGCGAAGACAAACTCGAACGCCTGCTCGCCGACCTGGCGATCCAACGCCTGGACCTGGTGATTTCCGACAGCCCCATGCCCACGCACCTGGACATCAAGGGCTACAGCCAAAAGTTGGGGGAATGTGGCATCAGTTTCTTCGCCACCCAGGCCCTGGCTGACGAACACAGAGGAAATTTCCCACAGTGCCTGCACGGCGCGCCGCTGTTGATTCCGGGCGCGGAAACCGTGGTACGCAGCCGTTTACAGCGCTGGTTTGCCGAGCAACAGATTCAACCGAAGATCATCGGCGAGTTCGACGACAGCGCCTTGATGCAGGCATTCGGCCAATCCGGCAGCGGGATCTTTATCGCCCCCAGCGTGATTGCCGACGAGGTGGTGCGCCAGTACGGCGTGGCGCTGATTGGCCAGACCGTGGCCGTGACCGAGTCGTTCTACGCGATCTCGGTGGAGCGCAAAGTCAAACACCCCGGCATCGTGGCGATTACCGAAGGCGCCCGGCGCGAGCTGTTCACCGCCCTGCCCTGACGGCTCAGGTACTGGAGGAGATCGGTTGCTTGGCGGTCATCAGCCACAACGCCAGCAGGATCGACACCAGGATGAACCCGGACGCCGCAAAGCCCAGGCTGCCCAGGCCGAGGGTGTCAATCACATGCCCGCCGACCATGGCCCCAAGGCCGATCCCCAGGTTGGCCCCGGCAATGTTCAGCGACGCGGCAAACGCCGGCGCGTGGGGCGCGGCCTTCATCAGGCGCACATGGCTGACCAGGAACATCGCCGCCTGGGTTACGCCCCACACGGCCATCGCCGCCGCCAGGCCGATGCTCGAATGAATCGCCGGCACCAGCGCGACCATGCCGGCGATCATGAAGCCGCAGAACACCATGGAGGCGATCAATGGGTGGCGATCCACCGCCCGTCCGCCCAGGGAGTTGCCGATCAGGCCGACCGCACCGAAGCCCATCAGGCACCAGCCCACCAGCGTGCCGTCGAACCCGGCCAGGCGCTCAAGGATGTCCGCAAGGTAGGTGTACGCCGTGAACATGCCGCTGAACACCAGGATCGACAGCAGGATATGCCCCTGCATCAGCGGGTTGCGCAGGATCTTGAACTGCGCGCGCAACGTCACTTCATCGTTCTTCGGCTGGGTCACCGGCAGGTAGATAAACAGCAGCAAGGCCTTGGCCAGCGCGATCACCGCGAGGATGGCAAACGCGCTGCGCCAGCCGAACATATCCGAAATCAGCGTGCCCACCGGAATGCCGAACACCGTGGCACAGACAATACCGAAGCCGATTTTTTCAATCGCGCGGCCAGCGAATTCAGGGCCGACGATGTCCACCGCCGTTTCACTGGCCAGGGCCCAGAACACCGGTAAACCCAGCGCCGGGATCAACCGTGCCAGCGCCATCACCCAAATGTTCGGTGCCAGGGCCGCCACGGTATTGGCCACACCAAACAGGATCAGGATGCTGATAAACAGGCGCTTGCGCGGGAAACGTGCGCAGTACGCCGTCAGAAACGGACCAAACGCCGCCACGGTAAACGCGAACAAGGTCACCAGCAGCCCGGCCTGGGACACACTGACATTCAAGTCGCGGGCGATGGACGGCAACAGGCCGACGATCACGAATTCTGTGGTCAGCACGGTAAAGCCGGCGGCTGACAGCAGCAGGATGGGAAACAACATGAAAACTCCAGAAACGACGACATCAACGACAGCCCGAAGGGCCCGCTGACGGAGAGGAAAGATGAGAGAACAGAATCTTATCAGAGTATGTCCGGATTTGGCCAAGGCCAGGGCAAGCGGGTGACGCAATGCCGCACCGCCAAGGACTTCTCCCGCAGCATGCTAGACTTCGCAGCCCGCGTCCTACAGCACTTTCCGAGTCAGTAGCTGCGCCCTAAAAAAACTAGAGACAAGTGTTTATGACTGCTGCCCCCTCTCTCCTGCAACGCCTGGCCCGCGTCAGCCTGGTCACGCAAATCGTCATCGGCCTGATCGCCGGCATCCTGTTGGCCCTGCTGCTCCCCGACGTGGCACGCTCCACCGGGTTTATCGGCAAGGTATTTGTTTCCGCGCTCAAGGCGGTGGCACCGATCCTGGTGTTTGTGCTGGTGATGGCATCCATTGCCAACCATAAACATGGCCAGGAAACCCATATCAAGCCGATCCTGTTCCTGTATTTGCTGGGCACCTTTGCCGCCGCGGTGGTGGCAGTGGTTGCCAGCATGTGGTTCCCCTCTTCGCTGGTGCTGGCGACCCATGACGCAGCGGTGACCGCGCCCGGCGGCATCGGCGAAGTGTTGCAGAGCCTGTTGCTGAGCGTGGTGGATAACCCGGTCAGCGCGCTGATGAATGCCAACTTCATTGGCATCCTGGCGTGGGCCATCGGCATGGGCATTGCCATTCGCCACGCCGCGCCGACCACGCGGGTGGTGCTGGAAGACCTGTCCAACGGCGTGACCCTGATCGTGCGCGTGGTGATCCGCTTTGCGCCACTGGGCATTTTCGGCCTGGTCGCCTCCACACTGGCCACCTCCGGTTTCGGCGCCCTGCTCGGCTACGCCCACCTGCTGGTGGTGCTGATCGGCTGCATGCTGTTCGTGGCGCTGGTGATCAACCCGGCCATCGTGTTCTGGAAACTGCGCCGCAATCCGTACCCGCTGGTGCTGATGTGCCTGCGCGAGAGCGGCATCACCGCGTTCTTCACCCGCAGTTCAGCAGCGAATATCCCGGTAAACCTGGCGTTAAGTAAACGCCTGGGCCTGCATGAAGACACCTACTCGGTGTCGATCCCGCTCGGCGCCACCATCAACATGGCCGGCGCGGCGATCACCATCACCGTACTGACCCTGGCCGCCGTGCATACCCTGGGCATCGCCGTCGACCTGCCCACTGCGGTGCTGCTCAGTGTGGTTGCGGCCATCTGTGCGTGCGGTGCTTCCGGCGTGGCAGGCGGTTCGTTGTTGCTGATTCCGCTGGCGTGCAGCCTGTTCGGCATCCCCAGCGAGATTGCCATGCAGGTGGTGGCCGTCGGTTTCATCATCGGTGTGCTGCAGGATTCGGCGGAAACCGCACTGAATTCGTCCACCGATGTGTTGTTCACCGCCGCCGCTTGCCTGGGCAAGGAAGAACAGCCGGCTTAACCGTCGCGCATAAAAAAACCGGGGCGGTTCTTGCAGGAACCGTCCCGGTTTTTTTATGCGTGCTTAGAAAGCGCCCATGTAATCGCGCTTGCCCACTTCCACGCCGTTGTGGCGCAGCAGCGCGTAGGCGGTGGTGACGTGGAAGAAGAACTGCGGCAGGCCGTAGGTCAGCAGGTAGGACTGGCCGCTGAAGCGCTTCTCTTTCGGCGTGCCAGGGCGAGTGACGATCTCGATGCCTTCCTTGCCGTCGATCTGCTCAGGGGTGATGGTGTCGACAAAGGCCAGGACCTTGGCGATCAGCGCTTGCAGGTCGGCGAAGGTCACTTCGCTGTCTTCGTACTTAGGCACTTCGATCTCGGCCAGGCGCGCGGAAACACCCTTGGCGAAGTCGACGGCGATCTGCACCTGGCGCACCAGTTGGAACATGTCCGGGAACAGACGCGTTTGCAGCAAGGCGTTCGGCTCGATGTTCTTGGCGGTGGCGTGGGCTTCGGCCTTGGTCAACACACCGCTCAGGGCGGTGAGCATTTGCTTGAAGACCGGGATGGAGGCGGCGTACAGGGAAATAGTCATGGCAGTCTCATGGTTATGGCACGGTTTGAACCAGCGGCGATTATAGACATGCCGGGCGCTTGTCTTTTATTTTTTCCGGCTTAGGCTAAGGACCTCCACTGCATAGGGAACGCGCGATGACCGCCGAGCACGACACCGACACCCCTGAGCCGCGCCTGAACAGCACGGAAATCCGCATCCTGGGCTGCCTCATCGAAAAACAGGCGACCAACCCGGAAACCTACCCCCTGACCCTAAACGCCCTGGTGCTGGCCTGCAACCAGAAGACCAGCCGCGAGCCGGTGATGAACCTGAGTCCGGGCCAGGTCGGCCAGAGCCTGCGCGTGCTCGAAGGCCAGGGTTTCACGCGCCTGGTGATGGGCAGCCGTGCCGACCGCTGGGAACACCGTGTGGACAAGGCGCTGGAACTGGTGCCGGCCCAGGTGATCCTGACCGGGCTGCTGTTTCTACGCGGGCCGCAGACCGTCAATGAACTGCTGACGCGCAGCGGGCGCATGCACGACTTTGAAGACGCCGAGCAGGTCGTGCATCAGCTGGAACGCCTGATTGCTCGGGGGCTGGCCTTGCTGGTGCCGCGCCAGGCGGGGCAGCGCGAAGATCGTTATACCCATGCATTGGGCGATCCGCAGGATATCGAGGCGATCATCGCGGCGCGGGGCAATCCGGTGGAGCGCGGCGGTGTCAGTGGCGTGTCTGTCGAACGCATCGAAGAACTCGAAGCGCGGATTGCACTGTTGGAAGAACGGCTGACCAAATTGGAACCGCTGTAACGCGGAAAAAATGTGGGAGGGGGCTTGCCCCCGATGACGGTGTGCCAGTCAATAATTTCATTGTTGAGCTACCGCTATCGGGGGCAAGCCCCCTCCCACATATGATATTCAGGGTTCTTCAGGTTCGGGCGAACGCCACGGCTTTGGCGAACTGCTCCGGCGTCGGTCGCACCCCGGTATAGAGCACAAACTGCTCCAACGCCTGGATCGCAATCACTTCAAGCCCGGTAATCACGCGTTTACCTTGGGCACGTCCACGCACGATCAATGGGGTTTCGGCGGGGATCGCCACCACGTCGAACACCGTCTCGGCAGAATCCACTGCATCGGCGTCGAATGCCAATGCATCCGCCTCGGGCCCGCCCGTCATGCCGATGGGCGTCACGTTGATCAGCATCTGCGGGCGCAGGTCGCCCAGTTCCGCCAGCCATTCGTAACCCAGGTTCTGCGCCAGCGCCCGGCCCGCAGTCTCGTTGCGCGCGACGATCACGCCATTGGCGTAGCCACCATCGCGCAAGGCACTGGCCACGGCCTTGGCCATGCCGCCGCTGCCACGCAAGGCGAAGGTCGAGTCCTGTGGCACCGCATGCTTCTTGAGTAACTGCTCAATGGCGATGTAGTCGGTGTTGTAGGCCTTGAGGTGCCCATCGGTGTTGACGATGGTGTTCAGGGAGTCGATGGCTTGAACCGAATCGTCGAGCTCATCCACCAAGGCAATGGCGGCTTCCTTGAACGGCATGGAAACCCCGCAACCGCGTACGCCCAACGCCCGGATACCACTAATCGCGCCGGGCAAATCCCGGCTGCTGAAGGCTTTATAGTAGAAGTTCAGGCCCAACTGTTCGTACAGATGGTTATGAAAACGCAGGCCGAAATTCCCGGGGCGCGCCGACAGCGACATGCACAATTGGGTGTCCTTGTTGGGGTGCATCTGCATGGGTAACTCCTTTGAGTAAGCAAATCGGTACAGACCTTACACAACCTTTACCTAGCGGCCGTGCTGTTTTTCAGAAATACGTTGTCTTAAAAGTATCCCCGCGACATTACTTGAGTCTATTGATTGCAGACCACAAGCGCTGGGGCTAACCGAGGAATGACCATGATTCGTACAATCCCCAAGATCGCCTTGCTGGTTGGCGCACTCGCGATGGCAGGCCAAGCCTCCGCCCACGGTGGTGGTTGGGGTGGCCCGGCCGTATTGGGTGCTTTAGTCGGCGCCGCTGTCGTGGGCTCCGTGGTTGCCAGCCAGCCGCGTGAGGTCTATGTGCAGCAGCCGGTGTATGTGCAACCGCAACCGGTCTATGCCGCTCCGCCGCCGGTTTATTACGCACCGCCACCGCCGGTGTATGTGCAGCAACAGGTTTACTACCGCCCGGCGCCGGTCTATTACGGCCCACCGCGTGGCTATTACGGTCCGCCCCGCGGGTACTACGGCCCTCCTCACGGTTACTACGGCCGCGGTTGGTAACCGGATCGTTCGAAACAGGCCTCGCAGGATTGCGGGGCCTTTTTTTGCCTGGAAAGTCCGGATTCAGGGCGTCAAGGTCGCTCTGGGGACAATGCCCGGCGCGTAATCGCACATTATCAACACCAATGTCTACTTGCCCGAACAGGCCTCGCGCTGTCATGTTTGTGTCACGAAACACTCCCACTATCGAGATTGTCCACCCAATAACAACAAGGACGACTGACCATGCCCACGCAAAACCCGCACCGCACCGCCGGCCTCTGTACGTCCAGCAAGGTCTACAGTGCCCTCACGGAACTCAAGCACCTGGAAGGCCACCGCAGCGCCAAATTCCTCGCGTTGCTCGCGGAAAACCTGGTACGCAAGGGGCTGCTCAGTGAGCAGGAAGTGGTGAACATGCTCGATCAGGTCGTGGACTGACGCCTCGCGTCGATGTCGACTATCGAGACAGTTGATTTTTCCTACGCCAGCCTGCCCCGTAAAGTGCCCCCAACAGCGATTGGAGGTCTTTATGCCCACTGTACAAATCATGTCCGTCATCGGCAGCGCCGTCCCCGCCCCGCTTCGAAAGTCGGGTCTGCTCGCCTGCTGGTACCTGGTACGCGATGGTGAAGCCATCAGCGGCCCACTGACCTCCCTGTCAGATGCCGAAAAACAACTGCAACACGCCTCGACGTTCAAGCTCCACGCCTGATAGTCACGGTAATGGCAGTTTGACTCGCGGCTTGCTCTCCACAAACAGCGCCCAGCTGGACATGAACAGCGCCGCCACCAGCGGCCCGATGACAAAGCCGTTCAGGCCAAACACCGACAGGCCGCCCAGGGTCGAGATCAGGATCAGGTAGTCCGGCATCTTGGTGTCCTTGCCCACCAGGATCGGGCGCAGCACGTTGTCCACCAAGCCAATCACAAACACGCCAAACAGCCCCAGCACCACGCCCTGCCAGATCGCACCGCTCAGCAGGAAGTACACGGCCACCGGGCCCCACACAATTCCGGCGCCCACGGCCGGCAGCAACGACAGAAACGCCATCAGCACCGCCCAGAGCAGCGCGCTGGGAATGTCCAGGAACCAGAAGATCAGCCCGCCCAGCGCCCCCTGGGTCACCGCTACCAGCACGTTGCCCTTGACTGTGGCGCGCACCACCCGGTTGAACTTGAGCTGCAATCGCCGCTTCTGCGGCTCCGCCAGCGGCACCGCCGTGCGCACCTTGCGTACCAGCTCCGGGCCGTCACGCAGCAGGAAGAACAGCAAGTACAGCATGATGAAAAAGCTCACCAGGAAATCAAACGTGCCCTGGCCGAAGCTGAACGCCTGGGTCGCAAAGAATTGGCTGCCCTGCATCGCGCTCTTGACGATTTTCTCGCGCAGGCCCTCCAGGTTGCCCATGCCGAAGCGGTCCAGCAGGTGCTGGAAGTAAGGCGGCAACACGTTCTTGAACTGCTCGATATACCCGGCCACGTCCAGCTTGCCGCTCTCGATGTTCTTGTAGAGCGTCGCGCCCTCTTGCACCAGCAAGGCACTGGTGATGATCACCGGCAGGATCGCGATGACCAGGCAGGCGCTCAAAGTCGCCAGGGAAGTGAAGTTGCGGTTCCAGCCAAAGCGCTGCTGCAGGCGGCGCTGCATCGGGGCAAAGATGATGCCGAGGATTACCGCCCAGAACACCGCGCCGTAGAACGGCAGCAATATCCAGATAAACGCGATGGTCACCAGGCCCAGCAGCAACAGCAGGGTCTTGAATTGCAGGTTGGTTTGATTCATGTCCGGTCCATGTCAGAAAAGCACAGGGCCGGTATCGGCCCTGTTGCTTAGTCCGCAGCGATTCCTGGGAGTGCCGTTGGTTATCGAACAAGCGTAGACCCTATCACTGGGTGGCCTTGGCCTCATTCAACAGCGTCTGGATCATCTGCTCCTGGGCCTCGTACCGGCCTTCACCAAAATGCGTGTAGCGCACCTGCCCCTTGGCGTCGATCAGGTAATGGGCGGGCCAGTACTGGTTATCGAAGCTGCGCCAGATCGCGTAGTTGTTATCGATCGCCACCGGGTAGGTGATACCCAACTTGCGCACCTGGTCCTTGACGTTGCCGATGATGCGCTCGTAGCCGTATTCCGGGGTGTGCACGCCGATCACTACCAGGCCGTCCTTCTCGTACTGCTTGGCCCATTGCTTCACATACGGCAGGGTGTGCTGGCAATTGATGCAGTCATAGGTCCAGAAATCCACCAGCACCACCTTGCCTTTCAAGAATTCGCGGGTCAGTTCAGGTGAATTGAGCCACTCGACCGCGCCGCCCAGCGACGGCATGGCGCCCTGTGCACTGTCCTGCGGATCGGCCTTGACCTTGCTCACCAGGTAATCCAACACCTTCGGCACGTTTTCCAACAGCCCCTTTTCCAGGCTGCTGACGCCTTCGGACGAAGTGCCGGCGAGCAGGATCTTGTCAGCACCGGTAGAAATCACCACTGCCGCTGCCAGTACCGCCACCCCTGCCCCACGGCGCAGCCAACCGGTCAGCGCAATGGAGGCCTTGAGGCGATTGACCAGGCCGCGCCCGGCAACGATCAGGGCGCCCAGGGACAAGGCGCTGCCCAGGCCGTAGGCCACCAGTAACAGGCTGGTCTGTGCATTGGCGCCTTGCAGCATCGCGCCGGTCAGGATCACCCCCAGGATCGGCCCCGCGCATGGCGCCCACAGCAGGCCCGTGGCAACACCGATCATGAGCGACTTGAGCGGACCCGACAGCGCACGACTGTCAGGGTCGATACGGTTGCCCAACAATACGAAGGGCCGTGCCAACCAGCCACCGACCCGCGCCGAGATCAGCGACAGTGCAAACAACCCCATCACGATCAGCGCCACATGACGGCCGGTGTTATTGGCCTGTATCACCCATTCGCTGCTGACCACCGCCAGGCTGGAAATCAGCGCGAAGGTCAGCACCATGCCGCCGAGGGTCAACAGGATCGAACGGCGACTGCGGTCGACACCGGCGAACAGAAACGGCACCACCGGCAGGATACAAGGGCTGAGGACGGTCAGGATGCCGCCCAGGAATGCGACGAAGAGCATGGTGATCACCTTATTGATACGAGGCGCCCATTAAGACCGGGCGAGGTATCGCGCCTGTGTCGGAAAACCGCGCGGATAAATCGATACGTATCCACAGCCCCCGCCGATACACAGCGATACAAAAATGCGCAAAGCACGACTTGGATCAATGAACCGCCCTCGCCGCTCGGCTACCTTCGCGACCTTTTGCGACCCGTGCCCATGCCTTCCATCCTCGCCCCCGAACTGCTCGCCCCTGCCGGCACCCTGAAAAACATGCGCTACGCCTTCGCCTATGGCGCCGATGCGGTGTACGCCGGCCAACCGCGCTACAGCCTGCGGGTACGCAACAACGAGTTCGACCACGCCAACCTGGCCCTCGGCATCCAGGAAGCCCATGCCCTGGGCAAGCGTTTCTACGTGGTGGTGAACATTGCGCCGCACAACGCCAAGTTGAAGACCTTCCTCAAGGACCTGGCCCCGGTGATCGCCATGGGTCCGGATGCGCTGATCATGTCCGACCCCGGGCTGATCATGCTGGTACGCCGGCACTTCCCGCAGATGCCGATCCACTTGTCGGTGCAGGCCAATACGGTGAACTGGGCCAGCGTCGAGTTCTGGCAGCAGCAAGGGATCTGCCGGGTGATCCTGTCGCGGGAATTGTCCCTGGAAGAAATCGACGAAATCCGCCAACAGGTGCCGGCCATGGAGCTGGAGGTGTTTGTGCACGGAGCCCTGTGCATGGCCTATTCCGGGCGCTGCCTGCTCTCGGGCTACCTGAACAAGCGCGATGCCAACCAGGGCACCTGCACCAATGCGTGTCGCTGGAAATACCAGGCCGCCCCGGCGGTGGAAAACGCCACGGGGGATATCGTCCCGCACTGCGAGCCGACCCTGGGCATTGGCGCGCCGACCGACCAGGTGTTTCTGTTGCAGGAAGCCAACCGCCCCGATGAACAGATGCCGGCCTTCGAAGACGAGCACGGCACCTACATCATGAACGCCAAGGACCTGCGCGCCGTGCAGCACGTGGAGCGCCTGACCCACATGGGCGTGCACTCGCTGAAGATCGAAGGCCGCACCAAGTCGCACTTCTACTGCGCACGCACCACCCAGGTGTATCGCCAGGCCATCGACGATGCGGTGGCCGGCCGCGCCTTCGACCGCCGCCTGATGACAGACCTCGAATCCCTGGCCCAACGCGGCTACACCGAAGGGTTCCTGCGCCGGCATGTGCACGATGAGTACCAGAACTACCAGCACGGCAGCTCGGTGTCGGAGCGCCAGCAGTTCGTCGGCGAACTGACCGGCGAGCGCCGGGGCGAGCTGGCCGAGGTCAAGGTGAAGAATCGCTTCGCCGTGGGCAATCACCTGGAATTGATGACTCCCGCCGGCAACTTCCACTTCGACCTGGCCACCTTGCACAACGCCAAGGGCGACGCCATCGAGGTCGCGCCGGGGGATGGGCACACGGTGTACCTGCCACTTCCGGCCGAAACGGACCTGCGTTTCGGCCTATTGATGCGCGATCTCTGAGGGAGCGCCGGGTAAATAAATCCCGGCCTCCATGCTTTCTCCACACAGCCTCCCCCGAACGTCCATGCGCGGTGCGCACACTCAGCCCTTCCCCAGCCTCGACCAGAAACGGCACCAGAAGGAGTTGATATGTCTTTCAATATTGGCCTTAGCGGTCTCCACGCCGCCAATAAGCAGATGGACGTCACGGGCAACAACATCGCCAACGTCGCGACCAGCGGTTTCAAGGCATCCCGTGCGGAATTCGCGGACATCTACGCCGCCACCCGACTGGGCACCGGCCAGAACAGCATCGGCAACGGTGTGAACCTGGCGGCGGTGTCCCAACGGTTTACCCAGGGCGACGTCAACACCACCGGCGGTACGTTGGACATGGGTATCCAGGGCGGCGGTTTCTTCGTCCAGAAAAGAAGCGACGGTTCGCTGGAGTACACCCGCAGCGGCGCCTTCCGGGCCTACAAGGACGGCTACATCACCAACAACACCGGCACCTCGCGCCTGCAAGGCTACGGGGCAGACGCCAACGGCAAGATCGCCAAGGGCGGCCTGGTCGACCTGCAATTGAACCTGGCCAGCCTGCCGCCCAAGGCGTCGACCAAAGTCGATTCGACCAGCAACCTGAATGCGTCGATGCCCGTGATCGACCAGGTGGCCAAGCCGTTCAACCCGAACGACACCAGCACCTTCAGCACCCAGTACAGCACCACCCTGTATGACTCCCAGGGCAACGCCCACCCGATGGTGCAATACCTGGTGAAAACCGACGGCAACAAGTGGAACGCCTACACCCTGATCGACGGGCGCAACCCCAACGGTTCAGCGCCAACCGGTACACCGTCCACGCCACCGGTGCCGTCCGCATTGACCTTTGACGGCGCGGGCAAGCTCACCAGCGTCGTAACCGCAGGCGTATCCGACAAGACCCTGACCCTCACCGGCTGGGTCCCTGGCACTGTGACCAACGGCGTGTGGAAGGCCAACGGTGCGGATGCCAACCCAACCGGCATCGCCGTCAACCTGGCCAACATCACCCAGTACAACTCGGCCAGCTACCGTAACCCACCGGTCACCGATGGCTATGCCACCGGCCAGATCACCGGCCTGAAAATCGACGGCAACGGCGTGCTGTTCGCCACCTTCAGCAACCAGCAGAGCAAGGCCGTCGGCCAGGTTTCCCTGGCCAGCTTCAACAACGAACAAGGCCTGCAACCGGCCGGCGGCACCGCCTGGACGGAGACGTTCGCCTCCGGCCAGCCGGGTTATGACGCCCCCCAAGCCGGCACCCTCGGCGCGATCAAGGCCAATGCCCTGGAGAACTCCAACGTCAACCTGACCAACGAACTGGTCGACTTGATCAAGGCCCAGAGCAACTACCAGGCGAACGCGAAAACCATCTCGACCGAAAGCACGATCATGAAGACCTTGATCCAGATGACCTAGTGCGCGGCTAACGCGTGGCCGCGCAGAACCGGTGGATCGCCGCACACGCCTGGCGCAGCGATTCCTCGTCCAGCGCATAGGCGATGCGCAGGTACGGCGCCAGGCCGAACGCGCTGCCGTGCACCACGGCCACATTGGCTTCGTCGAGCAGGGCGTGGGCCACGTCTTCGTCAGTCTCAAGCAGTGTGCCGGCGGCCGTCGTGCGTCCGAGCAAACCGGCACAGGAGGCAAAGGCGTAGAACGCGCCGCTCGGAGTGGTGCATGCCAACCCAGGCGCAGCGTTGAGCAAGGACACGACCAGGTCACGGCGCTTTTCGAACACAGCACGCGATTGCTGGATAAAGTCCTGCGGGCCATTCAAGGCGGCGATGGCGGCGTGCTGGGAAATCGCGCTGGCGCCTGAGGTCTGCTGGCCCTGGAGTTTTTCCATGGCCTCCAGCAACCAGCGCGGGCCGGTGGCGAAACCGATGCGCCAGCCGGTCATGGCGTAGGCCTTGGATACGCCGTTCATGGTCAGCACGCGGGGCGCCAGTCGCGGTTCGACCTGGGCCAAGGTATGGAAAACCTGGCCGTCGAACAACAGGTGTTCGTAGATATCATCCGCCAGCACCAGCACCCGGGGATGGCTCAGCAGCACCTGCGCCAGGGCCTGCAATTCCTGCCGGCTATACACGGCGCCGGTGGGGTTGGATGGCGAGTTGAGGATCAGCCAGCGGGTGTTGGCGTTGATCGCCAACTCCAACGCTGCCGGCGTCAGCTTGAACCCGTCCTCGGCGCCGCATGCCAAGAACTGCGCGGTGCCACCGCACAGTTCGACCATTTCCGGGTAGCTGACCCAGTACGGCGCGGGCACGATCACTTGATCGCCTTCATTGAGGGTGGCGGCCAGTGCGTTGTAGATCACATGTTTGCCGCCATTGCTGACGAGAGTGTCCTGCCAGGTCACGTCCAGGCCGTTTTCACGACAGAACTTCGCCGCCACCGCTTCACGCAGGGCCCGCACACCGGCCACCTGGGTGTAGCGCGTATGGCCATTGCGGATCGCCGCGATGCCGGCCTGGCGGATGTGCTCCGGGGTGTCGAAATCCGGCTCCCCGGCGCACAATGAGATAATGCTTACCCCCTCGGCCCGGCGCGCGGCAACGCGGTCGATGATGCGGTAGGTGGCGGACGGTTGCGCCTGGGCCAGGCGCTGGTTCAACCGATTCACAATGGTTTCCTCTGCAGCGTGTGATACCCCAGGGACTCACGGGCTTGCTTGAGTGTCTTGCCGGCCTCGATCTGTGCGCGGATCTGCGCCTCCACGGCTTCAATCTGCCGCGCTGCCTGTGCCACTTCGGCGGCTCGGGCGCGGGGTACCACCAGTACGCCATTGGCGTCGGCGACCACAATGTCCCTGGCACACACGCGGGTTTGGCTGATGGCCACCGGCTGGTTCACCGACAGCACTTCGACGCGATCCTTGCCGGTGCGCATGTAGCGGCCCCGGGTGAACAGCGGGTAGCCATCGCCCAGGGCCTTGCTGACGTCGCGGCACACGCCGTCGATCACTGTGGCGGCGATCCCACGGGCCCCGGCGTACTGGGTCATGATGTCGCCCCACACGGTGCAATCGCAGCGCCCGGCATTGGCGATCACCACCACGTCGCCTGGCTGCACGTCTTCAATAAAGTCGCCCACCGAACCCGGCGGACTGTTCGCCGGTACGTATTGCACGGTAAACGCCGGGCCGACCACGGTGCCGCGATAGTTATCCAGCGGGGCGATGCCCAGGCATTGGCCGGGGATGCCCAGCTTGTCCATGGCGTCCGACACGCCCGGCGTATCCAACCCTTCGAACAGGGCCACCAACTGTTGGTCGTTCATCGGGCAGGCTCCACGCGGATGGCTTCGAATTGGCGGTCGTGCATGACATCGGCGACAGAGCGGCCACTGCGCACGGCGTCGATCATGCCGGCTTCACGGGCGGCGATGCGCTCGCCCAGGTCGAGCACCTGCTCGATCACCGCAGCGGGAATGAAGACCGTGCCGCAGCGGTCGGCGATCACGAAGTCGTCTTGCGCTACGTCGACACCGCCTACGCGGATCGTCACGCCGGCCTCGACCTGCACCACGCGGTTACGCGCACTGACCATGGTCACGCCACGACCGAAGACCGGGTAGCCAATGGTAGCGCTGCCGTCGATGTCGCGGCTGAAACCGTCGATCACCGAGCCACGGATGTGCTTGGCGACGGCGGCGTTGGCGATGATGTCGCCCCAGCAGGACACGCCATCGATGCCGCCGGCAATCACCAGCACGCGGTCATGGGTGTTGATTGCGTCGATCACCGGGGAAATCAGGTGCACCGTCGGCGCGGCGCCGGTCTTCGGCGCCAGCTGGACCGTACTGGCTTGGCCCACCACTTTCGGGCAGTCCCACAACGGCCGGATGCCCACCACCGCGCCAGGCAGTTGCAGGAAATCCAGTGCGTCGGAAACCGTGTTGGTATCGAGTTCAGCCAGGCGCTGAAGCGGGTCGACCAGTGACATGAGATGAGCCCCTGTTGTGAATGGGGCTCAAGTCTCACCGAGGGGCTGTGATCGGTATATTCGTATTAACGTTAGGCAAACATACGCCCAGGCTATGGCTGATCAGATCCTGAACTGACCGACCAACTGCCCCAGGCGCTGGCCCAGATCGGCCAGGCTGCGGGAGGTCTGGGCGCCCAGTTGGGTCTCGTCGGCCACGCTGTCCACCGCCACGGCAATCTGATGCACGCTGCGGTTGATCTCTTCGGCCACGGCGGTCTGCTCTTCGGCGGCGCTGGCGATCTGGGCGTTCATCGAATTGATGGTGCCGATCAACTGCGCCATGGTGTCCAGGGACGCCCCGGCTTGGTTGGCCTGGGCCGAGGTACCGTCGCCGGCATCGCTGGAACGGCGCATCGCGTCCACGGCGGCTTCGGTGCCTTTTTGCAGGCGGTCGATCATGCCCTGGATTTCCTGGGTGCTGGTCTGGGTGCGGCTGGCCAGGGCGCGCACTTCGTCGGCGACCACCGCAAACCCACGGCCGGCCTCCCCGGCCCGCGCGGCTTCAATTGCGGCGTTGAGCGCGAGCAGGTTGGTCTGTTCGGCGATGGAGCGGATCACGCTGAGCACGCTGACGATGGAGGCCACGTCCTGCTGCAGGCTGTCGAGGGACACGCCGCTGCTGCGGATGTCGTTCACCAGCGCATGGATCTGCGCGATGCTGCCGTCCACCACGCGCTTGGCGGCCTGGCCTTCAGCGTCGGTCTGCTGGGCGGCGACCGAGGCGCCCTGGGCACTGCGCGCCACTTCCTGGGCGGCGGAGGACATCTGGTTGATCGCTGTGGCGACCTGGTCGGTCTCGTGGCGCTGGCGCTCCATGGCCAGCTCGGAGCGCTGGGCCTGCTCGGAGACCTGGCTGACCAGGCCGGTGAGTTGGCCTGTCATCTCGGTGATCTGGCGCACCAGGCCATGGATCTTGTCGACAAACCGGTTGAACGCGCCCGCGAGATCGCCCAACTCGTCCTGGCTGGTGATGGCCAGGCGGCGGGTCAAGTCGCCCTCGCCGGCCGCGATGTCGTCGAGGTTGGCTTTCATCAGGTGCAACGGACGCAAAATGGTATTGGCCAGCAGCATACCGACGGCGGCAATCACCAACAGCACCACCACGGCCACGCCGAGGATGCTCAGCAACACGCCCTCCATACGTTTCTCGACCTTGGCCTCGACCACCGCCACCTGGGCTTCGATGCCGTCCAGGTTCACCGAGGTACCGATGACCATGTCCCATTTGGGCAGGTATTCGGTGTAGCCCATCTTGGGCACCAGTTCGGTCTGGCCCGGCTGGGTCGAGCTGTATTGCAGGTAATGGGTGCCGTCCTTGCCGACCTTGACCAGGTCACGATTGACGTACACGCCGTTGGGGTCGCGGTTGTCCTTGAAGCTCTTGCCCACGCCGTCGGGGCTGTTGCCCTTGAACAGGCGGATGGTCTCGGAGTCGTAGCCGAAGAAGTAGCCGTCCTTGCCGTAGCTGGTGTTGGACAGCAGCTTGACCACCTCGGCGCGCGCCGCGGTATCACCGGGGGCCGCCGCGTCGTAGAGCGGCTTGATGGTGGTCATGGCCACTTCGACGTAGCTTTGCAGGGTGGCCTTGGCGTCGTTGAGCAGGCGCTGGCGGGTTTCTTCCACTTCGTTGCGCGCCTGGCCCTGCAGGATCCACACGGTGGTCAGGCTGATGACCACGGCAAACAGCAATACCGGCACTACGGCGAGGGACAGGACTTTGGCCTTGAGGCTCAGACGCATGGCTTTTCTCTCTTATTAGTGGCGACTAGAGAGGTTAACGGCCGCGTAGGAGGTTTCTGTAGTGAGCGGGCTTGCCCCGCGCTGGGTGGCGCAGCCGCCCCAAATCCAGGCACCTCGTTTTTTCTGATACATCACGGTGACTGGATTAGGGCGGCTTCGCCGCCCAACGCGGGGCAAGCCCGCTCACCACAACGGCCCATTTACCACAGCAAGCCCGCTCACCACAGCAAGCGCGCTGCGCTCAGAGGGTCATCGCGGCCAGCCAGCCGAATGCCAGCAGCGGAAGGTTGTAGTGCAGGAAGGTCGGCACCACGGTGTCCCAGATATGGTGGTGCTGGCCGTCGATGTTCAAGCCGGAAGTCGGCCCCAGGGTCGAGTCCGAGGCCGGCGAACCGGCGTCACCCAAGGCACCGGCCGTGCCGACGATGCACACGATGGCCATGGGGCTGAACCCCAGTTGCACGCACAGCGGCACAAAGATCGCCGCGAGGATCGGCACGGTGGAAAACGACGAGCCGATGCCCATGGTCACCAGCAGTCCCACCAACAACATCAGCAACGCCCCTACCCCACGGCTATGGCCGATGAAGGCCGCCGAGGTTTCCACCAGCGAGCGCACATCACCGGTGGCCTTGAGCACTTCGGCAAAGCCCGAGGCGGCGATCATGATGAAGCCGATCATCGCCATCATCTTCATGCCTTCGGTGAACAGGTCGTCGGTGTCGCGCCAGCGCACGATGCCCGAGACCGAGAAGATCAGGAACCCGGCCAGCGCGCCGATGATCATCGAGTCCAGCCACAGCTGAATGATGAACGCCGAGGCAATCGCCAGGCCGGCCACCAGCAGGGTCAGTGGGTTGTACTGCACCGCCACCTGCTCGACCTGCTCGATTTTCTCCAGGTCGTACACGCGCTTCTTGCGGTAGCTGATGAACACCGCAACCAGCAGGCCGACGACCATGCCCAGCGCCGGCAGGCTCATGGCGTGGGTGACGTTGACCTGGCTGATGTCCACGCCGCTCTTGGCCACGTTGGCCAGCAGGATCTGGTTGAGGAAGATATTGCCGAAACCCACCGGCAGGAACATGTACGGCGTGATCAAGCCGAAGGTCATCACACAGGCGATCACGCGTCGGTCCAGTTGCAGCTTGGTCAGCACGTACAGCAATGGCGGCACCAGCAATGGAATGAACGCGATGTGGATCGGCAAGATGTTCTGCGAGGCAATCGCCACCACCCAGAGCAGGCCGATCAGCAGCCATTTCACATGATTGCCACCGCTGGCTTGCTGGCGGTCCACCAGCAGCAGGGCCTTGTCGGCCAACGCGTGGGCCAGGCCGGACTTGGCAATCGCCACGGCGAAAGCGCCGAGCAAGGCGTAGGACAACGCCACCGTCGCCCCGCCGCCCAAGCCGCCATTGAAGGCCTTGAGCGTGGCTTCGATCCCCAGGCCACCGGTCAGGCCGCCCACCAGGGCGCCGACGATGATGGCGATGACCACATGCACGCGGGACAGGCTGAGCACCAGCATGGTGCCGACCGCGGCAATGACTGCGTTAATCATGGTTACCTCAAGCAAAAAACATAAACAACAGACATGCCCGCGCCCGGGCGGCCATTGGGTGGCAACCGGCGTGCAGGCTTGGAGGAGGTCTTATTAGAGGGCGCGCACTTTGCAGCAGGCGGGCGCGCATGTCAAAAACCGGCGCCGCTTTCAGGTTTAAATCGATCGTTTGAATAAAGAAAAACCTGAACCCGCCGATACAGGTTCTCTCTGTGTTTTCAGGTAAGGATGTACCGATGTCGCTCAGGCAGCTCTCCATTCAATGGAAAATCACCCTGCTCGCTGGCTTGTGCCTGCTGGGAATCGTGACCCTGCTGGTGGGTTTGTCGTTGTATCGCATGGAGCAGAGCTCGCAGCAGGTCAAGGCCTCCAGCATGCAGATGCTGGATGAAGCCGCCCAGGCGCGCATCGAAGCCCAGGGTGAGGTGCAGGCGCTCGGCATCCGTCGCCAGTTCATGGACGCCTATCAGTACGGCCATGGCTTTTCGCGCCAGGTGCTGTTCCTGCGCGAGCAGGCCGAGAAGCGCTTTCTCGACGCCTTCGACACCCGCGAAGACCTGACCCGCCAGGTCAGGGCCGCGTTGCAGGCCAACCCGGATTTGCTCGGTCTATCCCTGGTGTTCGAAGCCAATGCGCTGGACGGCAAGGATGAGCTGTTCGCCGGCCAGGCGGAGTTGGGCAGTAACGACAAGGGGCGTTTCGCCCTCTACTGGTCGCAACCGACGCCTGGCCAGTTGACCTCCATGTCGCTGCCGGAAAGCGACATGTCCGACACCAGCATCGGCCCCAGCGGCGAAAAGGCCAACGCCTGGTTCACCTGCCCACGCACCACCCTCAAGCCGTGCGTGATCGAACCGTACTTTTACAAGATCAACGGACAAAACGTGCTGATGACCAGCATTGTCTTTCCGTTGATGGCCAACGGCAAAGTCATCGCCTCGCTGTCGGTGGACATCAACCTCAACAGCCTGCAGGCCGTGAGCCAGCAGGCCAGCCACAAGCTGTATGACGGCCAGACCCAGGTCAGCATCCTTAGCCCGACCGGTTTGCTCGCCGGCTACAGCCCCGACGCGAGCAAGCTCAGCCAGCGCCTGGACCAGGTCGACACCGCCAGCGGCGCGCAGTTGATCCGCGCCTTGGCCGGCAGTGCGCAGATCCGCAGCCTGCGCACCGACCACC
This sequence comes from Pseudomonas azotoformans, assembly GCF_900103345.1. Classification (NCBI taxonomy): domain Bacteria; kingdom Pseudomonadati; phylum Pseudomonadota; class Gammaproteobacteria; order Pseudomonadales; family Pseudomonadaceae; genus Pseudomonas; species Pseudomonas azotoformans. Next base: position 211,412 of record NZ_LT629702.1, on the reverse strand, counting down.
AGCTCAAGGTGCTCGCGCCGTTCGCGCCGATTCCGGACGGCAAGCCGTGGGGTGTGCTGCTGGATGTGCCGGAGCACGTCCTGGTGGCCCCCGCCGAAGCGCTGAAAACCCAACTGGATGCCGACAATGCCAAGGGTACCCTGCTGGAACTGGGCCTGGGCCTGATGGCCGCCGTGGTCGGCTTGATCCTGGTGTGGTTGATGGCACGCAGCGTAACGCGGCCGATCCTCGGCGTGGCGCACATGCTCGAAGACATCGCCAGCGGCGAAGGCGACCTGACCCGGCGCCTGGCCTACGACAAACAGGACGAGCTGGGCCAACTGGCCGGCTGGTTCAACCGTTTCCTCGACAAGCTGCAACCGATCATCGCCGAGGTCAAACGCTCGGTGCAGGACGCCCGTGGCACTGCCGACCAGTCCGCCGCCATTGCCACTGAAACCAGCGCCGGCATGGAGCAGCAGTACCGCCAGGTCGACCAGGTGGCCACCGCCTCCCACGAAATGAGCGCCACCGCCCAGGACGTGGCTCGCAGTGCGGCGCAAGCAGCCCAGGCCGCACGCGATGCCGACCGGGCCACCCGCGACGGCCTCACGGTGATCGACCGTACCACCACCAACATTGGGGAACTGGCGGCGGACATGAGCACGGCCATGACCCAAGTCGAAGGCCTGGCCGCCAACAGTGAGAAGATCGGCTCGGTGCTGGAGGTGATCCGTGGCATCGCCGAGCAGACCAACCTGCTGGCACTCAACGCCGCCATCGAAGCGGCCCGCGCCGGTGAAGCCGGGCGTGGCTTTGCGGTGGTGGCCGATGAAGTGCGCAACCTGGCGCGCCGTACCCAGGAGTCGGTGGAAGAAACCCGCCTGGTGATCGAGCAGTTGCAGAGCGGCACCGAAGAAGTGGTCGGCTCCATGGGCAACAGCTATCGCCAGGCCCAGGGCAGCGTCGAACAGGTGGGACAGGCGGTGACCGCCCTGCGCCAGATCGGCGATGCGGTGACGGTGATCAGCGACATGAACCTGCAGATCGCCAGCGCCGCCGAAGAGCAAAGCGCGGTGGCCGAGGAGATCAACAGCAACGTGGCGACCATTCGCGATGTGACCGAGTCACTGTCCGAGCAAGCGAATGAATCGGCGCGGGTAAGCCAGGCATTGAACAGCCTGGCGAATCAGCAGCAGGGGTTGATGGATCAGTTCCGCGTCTGAAAATGCAAGGCGATCCAATGTGGGAGGGGGCTTGCCCCCGATTGCGGTGTATCAGCCAATCTGTTTTTTGACTGGAATACCGCCATCAGGGGCAAGCCCCCTCCCACAGGGCAGTTCGATCAGCACTTTCAGGCCGCCCAGCTCAGACGCCTGCAACTGCAACGTCCCGCCCCACACCTCGACAATATCCCGCACGATCCCCAGCCCCAGGCCATGGCCATCGATCTGCTCATCCAGCCGTGCGCCACGGCTGAAGACCTGGGCGCGCTGGCTTTCAGGAATGCCGGGACCGTCATCCTCCACCGCCAGCAGGTAATGGTGCGCGGTCTCGGTGACGCTCAGGCGCACGTCGGCATCCGCCCATTTGCAGGCGTTATCCAACAGGTTGCCGAGCAGTTCCAATAGATCTTCGCGGTCCCAGGGCAGTTGCAGGCCCGGCGCGGCGCGGTAGCTCAGGTCCAGGTGCTCGCCGTGGATCATGGTCAGGGTGGCGAGCAGGCCGGGCAGTTCTTTATCACAGTCGAACAGCGCGCCGGGCAAGGTTTCCCCGGCCAGGCGGGCGCGATTGAGTTCGCGGTTGAGGCGTTGCTGTACCTGCTCCAACTGATCACGCAGCAGTTTGCTCAGTTCGGGATGTTGCTTGAGCGTCTCGCTCGATGCCGCGCTCAAGAGCACCGCCAAGGGCGTCTTGAGCGCGTGGCCGAGGTTGCCCAGGGCATTGCGCGAACGCTTGAGGCTGTCCTCGGTGTGAGCCAGCAGGTGGTTGATCTGCGCCACCAGCGGCTCCAGTTCCAGGGGCACCTGGGTATCAAGTTGCGAGCGTTGCCCCTGTTGCAACTGGGCGATCTGGTTGCGCGCGGTTTCTAGCGGGCGCAAGGCACGGCGCACAGTCACCCGTTGCAGGATCAGCACCAGCAGCAGCGCTGCCAGCCCCAGCACCAGGCCGATCTGGCGCATCAGCCGGAAGCTTTCGCGCACCGGCGTGTAGTCCTGGGCCACGCTGATGGAAATCGATTGGCCAAACCGCTTGTAGTCCGCACGCAGCACCAGCAGTTGCTGGCCTTCCGGGCCGAGTTGCAGGTTGCCCTTCAGCCCCGCCTCGGGCAGGCGCGGCAGTTCCTGGTCCCACAATGAGCGGGAACGCCAGTGGACGTCGGCAAAATCGATGCGGAAGTAATGCCCGGAAAACGGCCGTTGATACGCTGGCGACAGGCGTTGCTCATCCAGCTGCACGCCGTTCGGCCCACGCACCAGGGCCACCAGCAGGTTTTCGGCGTCGTTGCGCAAACCGGCTTCCAGGTAGCGTTGCAAGCCGGCCTCGAACAACCACAGGCTGGTCTGGGCCAACACCACGCCGACGATCACCATCACGCTGATCAGCCCCAGGCTCAGGCGCCGCTGGATCGACCTCATGCAGGGCTGGCGCCAAACCGGTAACCCTGGCCGCGCCGGGTCTCGATCACGCTGCGGCCCAACTTGCGGCGCAGATGGTTGACGTGCACTTCCAGCACATTGGAGTCGCGTTCAGTCTCGCCGTCGTAGAGGTGCTCGGCCAAGTGGCTTTTCGACAGGATCTGTTCGGGGTGCAGCATGAAATAGCGCAACAGGCGAAATTCGGCGGCGGTCAGTTGGATCTCATCGCCGTCACGCAGCACGCATTGGCGCCCTTCGTCCAGGTGCAGGCCGGCCGCTTGCAACGTCGGTTGGTTGGCCCGGCCGTGGGAGCGGCGCAACAACGCCTGGATGCGCAAGTGCAGCTCTTCGGGGTGAAAGGGTTTAGCCAGGTAATCGTCGGCGCCAGCCTTGAGCCCTTCGATGCGCTCGGCCCAGGAATCGCGGGCGGTGAGGATCAGTACCGGAACGGCCAACGCAGCCGCTCGCCATTGCGCCAGCACCTCAAGCCCGGGCAGACCAGGGAGGCCGAGGTCGAGGATGATCAGGTCGTAGGGCTCGCTGCGGCCCTGATACACGGCATCGCGCCCATCGGCCAGCCAATCGACGGCATAGCCCTGGCGCTGCAGGCCAGCCACCAGTTCATCGGCCAAGGGTACGTTGTCTTCCACCAGCAGCAGGCGCATCAGTCTTCCTCGTCTTTGATCAACACACCGGTGCGCGCGTCCAGCTTGATCTCGCGCACCACGCCTTCGGTGGTAACCAGTTCCACTTCATAGGCATATTGGCCGTGCTTCTTCTCCAGCTCGGCCTCCAGCAGGCGCGAGCCGGGGTAACGCGCCATGGCCTGCTGCAACAGTTGCTCCAGCGGCAGGATCACCCCCTGCTGGCGCAGCGCCAAGGCTTCATCCTGATTGAGGTCGCGGGCCGCCAGGCTGGAGCAGAATGCCAAGAGCACCAGCGCCACTCGACTGCCGACGCGTAAATTTACCTTCATTACGTATCCTGATGATTCTTGAGGACCTGCCCGGTGAGCGCGTCCAATTCAACGTCCCATTCGATGCCGTGGGCATCTTCCAACTCGACTTCATACACGTACTTGCCGTAGGCCTCGTCCAGGTCGGTGTCCAACAATGTCGAACCGGGATGCAGGGCCAGGGCCGTGGCTTGCAGTTGATCGAAAGCGACAATAGTAACAGTGGCCGGCACTTTCAGTGGTTTGTCGGGGTCCACGGCTCGGGCCTGGGTCGCCGTGAGGGCGATGATACCGGCGGCGGCCAGCGCGGTAAGGCGCTTCATGATCAGTCTCCGTTACAGGATGTTTTCCTACGCCGACCACCGTACGCCCTGCAACTTAACTGAAACTGAATTGCCACCATGGCAATTCCGACCAAGGCCTTTGCCCTACATTCCATGAGATTTTCTATAATGCCCCGCTCGCTCGGACAGAGACCGGTATGACAGCCATCCACATCAAGTTTCCCGCCCTGACCCTCAAGGCCGGCAAACGCGCCTTTGCGCGCATTCGTGAACAAGGCCTCACGCCTGCCGAGGTGGGCATCCTGCCCGGCGCAGCCGGCGGCCCGAAGGCACTCGGCATCCAGGGCCTGGACCTGGCGCTGTTCGGCGACTGGCTGCCTCGTGCGCCACGGGAACGCGCACTGATCGGTGCCTCCATCGGCTCCTGGCGGTTCGCCAGCGCGTGCCTGCCCGACCCGGTGCAAGGCCTGCTGGACCTCGGCCGCCTGTACAACGAACAGCGCTTTGCCAAAGGCGTGACCATGGCCGAAGTCAGCCAGAGCTGCCAACGCATGCTCGACGACTTGCTCGCCGGCCGCGATGCACGGGTGCTGGACAACCCGGATTACCGCCTCAACATCATGGTGGTCAAGAGCCACGGCCTGCTGGCCGACGACCATCGCGGACGGCTCGGGCTGGGCCTGTCCTCGGTGATTGCCGATAACCTGCGCAGCCGCGCGCGGCTGTCGCGGCACTTCGAACGGCTGATCATCCACGACCCGCGCCAGGCGCCACCGGTGCATGCGCTGAAGGACTTCCCCTCGCGCTTCCTGCCCCTGGAGCTGGGCAACCTGCGCCAGGCCCTGCTGGCGTCGGGGTCGATCCCCATGGTGATGCAAGGCGTGCGCGACCTGCCGGGCGCCGGCGCCGGCACCTACCGCGACGGCGGCCTGCTGGACTACCACCTCGACCTGCCCTACCACGGCGATGACATCGTGCTGTACCCGCACTTCACCGACCGGGTCATCCCCGGCTGGTTCGACAAAGGCCTGCCGTGGCGACGCAGCAACCAGCAAGGCTTGCAGGATGTATTGCTGCTGGCCCCCTCCAGGGACTACCTGGCCCGCCTGCCCCACGGCAAATTGCCAGACCGCAGCGACTTCAAGCGCTTCATGGGCGACGACGCGGGCCGCAACAAGTACTGGCAGACCGCGATGAGTGAAAGCCGAAGGCTGGGCGATGAGTTTCTGGAGCTGGCGGATAACGGCAGATTGGGCGAGAGACTACAGGTCCTGTAGACGCGGCCCTCCCACGCTAACCACGATGCGAAGCGAGCCGCTCTTGATCTTGCTTTTGATCTTAGGCGCCCCGTCAAACACGCTGGCCGGAATTCGGCAGGGATTTGGGGGGTAAACCGGCAGGGATGCCGGTTTAGCCGCCCCGCGCCATGGAGGGCGCGTGGCGGCGGCCCCCCAAATCACTGTCGAATTACGGGCACACCGAGCCTAGGCGAGGTGCCGAGTGTTGGGGCAAGAGCGTTTTGCTTACTTTTGACTGGGCCGGCATTCCGGCTTTTCAAAAGTGAGCCGCCGTAAGGGCGGAACCAATAGCAGCCGTTACTTAAACAACGGATATGTACTCGGTCTGATCCAACATCCTGGTAGGCTGTCAGGCCGCCTTCGCGGGCAAGCCCCCTCCCACATTTGAATCGCGGAGTAACAGTCAGATAGCTGTCGGCTGTCAGGCCGCTGACGGGAGCAAGCGCCCTCGCCATATGCAATCCATATTTCGCCAACAAGCCAACGTCGACAGAGGGACGGTATGCGCGGCGAGGGATCAAGCTGTTAAACTCGCCGCCTGCCAGACACCGACCGAGCTGAAAACACTGTGGAAATCTTCAAGGAATTTACATTCGAATCCGCCCACCGCCTGCCCCACGTACCGGAAGGCCACAAATGCGGGCGCCTGCATGGGCATTCGTTCAAGGTGGCGATCCACCTCAGCGGCGACCTGGATCCCCATACCGGCTGGATTCGCGACTTCTCGGAGATCAAGGCGATTTTCAAGCCACTCTACGAACGCCTCGACCACAACTACCTCAATGACATCCCCGGCCTGGAAAACCCCACCAGCGAAGTACTGGCCAAGTGGATCTGGAATGAGCTGAAACCCCTGCTGCCTGAGCTCAGTGCGATTCGTATCCACGAGACCTGCACCAGCGGTTGCATCTATCGCGGCGAGTAAGCCGGTGCGATGAATAAAACCACCCTCGCGGTGGTTTTTTTGTGCCTGCCCTTCATCTATGTAAAGCACCCTTGACACCGCAACAGCCTGTGCCTAATGTAAAGCACCCTTTACTCACGGAGATGGTTATGTCGGTCAAACGCTTCCTGGTGGAATTCGCGGTGACAATGCTGGCGTATTTTGTGTGCGTCGTGGTTTCCAGCACCTACGTGTCGTCCATGCCCGACGGCGCCGCCAAAATTGCCCTGGTTTTGCTGCCCGTCATTCCGATGATCGCGATGGCGATTACGATCATCCGTCGGCTGAACGCCATGGATGAAATGGGTCGCAAGATTCAGTTGGACGCACTGGCCGTGGCCTTCGTGTGCACGGCGCTGACGACCTTCAGCTACGGCTTCCTTGAAACTGCTGGCTTTCCGCGTCTGTCGGCCTTTATGGTGTGGCCGATCATGGGCGGCGTCTGGTGTGTAGCCACGATCATCGGCACAAGGCGCTACCAATGAATAACCTGATGCGCCAGTTGCGTTCGGAACTGGGATGGTCCCAGGCCGACCTCGCCGAGCGCCTGGGTGTGTCGCGCCAGACCGTCAACGCCATCGAGACCGGCCGCTACGATCCGAGCTTGCCCTTGGCGTTCAAGATCGCCAAGGTGTTCGGGCGGCCTATAGAAGGCATCTTCGAAGCGCCAGCAGAGTGATCGATTTTCCAGAGGAGTTCGCTGCAATGATGCGCCCCGCTACCAGTCATGATGTTGCTGCCATCGAGGCCATCGTCCAGGCAGCCTACTCGCCGTATATCGCGCGGATCGGCCGCAAGCCCGGGCCGATGCTGGAGGACTATCCCCAGTTGGTGCAAGCCGGTGGCGTGCATGTGCTGGAGAATGCCGGCCAGGTTCAGGGGTTCATTATCCTGCTGCCTACCGACGGCGCGATATTGCTGGACAACCTGGCCGTCGCCCCGGAGGCCCAGGGCCTGGGTTTCGGACGATTGCTGATGGACTTCGCCGAACAACAGGCGCTCGACGCAGGCTTCGCCGCCATCCGCCTGTACACCAACGAAGCCATGACCGAGAACATCACGCTGTACACCCGGCGTGGCTATGTCGAGACCCACCGCGCCGAAGCACACGGCCTGCGTCGGGTGTACATGACCAAGCATTTGCAGGAGTAACCCATGGAAAACACCTGGCTTGCCCAGGCCAAACGCTTGCAGGCATTGGCCTCCACGGGCCTGCACTTCTGCACCGATGATTTCGAGCGTGAACGCCTGGAGGAAATTGCCGAGATTGCCCACAGCATGCTTGCGCAACTGGGCAATGTGCCCCTGGAACGTATCACCGGGTTGGTCAGCGACTTTGCTCAGCGGTACTCGACGCCGATGATCGACGTGCGCGGCGCGGTCATCGAAGGTGACCGGATTCTGCTGGTGCGTGAGTTGACCGATGGCTGCTGGGCGTTGCCGGGCGGTTATGCCGACATCGGTTTGTCGGCGGCGGAAAACATCGTCAAGGAAATTCGCGAGGAAGCCGGGCTGACGGTGACGGCGCGGGCGTTGTACAGCGTCACGCACAAGGCCAAGGGCTTGTATCGGCCGGACGTGCGGGACTTCTACAAGCTGTACTTCCTGTGCGAGCCAGTGGATCAGTCGGCACCGATGGCAGGCTTCGAGACCACCGAAGTGGGGTTTTTCCGCCTGGATGAGCTGCCACCGCTGTCCCGCGGGCGCACCATCGAAAGTGATCTGGAGGCGGCCTTTGCCTTCCATCGCGGCGAGACCACCCACACGCTGTTCGACTGATCCAATTTGTATCACTGTTGCACCGCTTTCGTGCCCGATTGGGCACGGCGACCACTCCTTGCGGCATTCCCCCCCTGTTTGGCTATAAATACTGTGCACGGTGCACAGCGCCCATCGTGCGCTCGCCACTGCTGCCGGCTTGGCACGCACGGTGCAATAGGCCTGCGTCACTCATTCAGGGAGCAAGGCACATGACGCAGCAAGAACCGGGCAACGATTACCCCCTTAGCGAAGTCCCGATGCATGCACGCAAAGGCCTGGCGTCGACCGCCATGGTGCTGTTGGGCTTTACGTTTTTTACCGCGACCATGTTTGCCGGCGGCAAGCTGGGGGTGGCGTTCAGTTTCACCGACATGCTCGGCGTCGTGGCCCTGGGTAACCTGCTGTTGGGTATCTACGCCGCAGGCCTGGGTTACATCGCCTTCAAGAGCGGGCTGAACTCGGTGTTGATGGGGCGTTTTTGCTTTGGCGAAGTGGGCAGCAAGCTCAGTGATTTAATCCTCGGCTTCACCCAGATCGGCTGGTACGCCTGGGGCACAGCCACCGCCGCAGTGGTGCTGGGCAAGTATTTCGAACTCAGCCAGGGCAGCGTGCTGGCGTTGATGGTGGTATTTGGCCTGGTGTTCTGTGCCACGGCGTACATTGGTTATCGCGGGCTGGAGATTCTGTCCTACATCGCGGTTCCGGCCATGGGCATCCTGCTGTTTCTGTCGATGTGGGTGGCCACGGTGAAAGTCGGCGGCCTGGATGGGCTGCTCGCGGTGGTGCCCACCGGTGAGTTGGACTTGTCCACGGCAATCACCCTGGTGTTCGGCACCTTTGTCAGCGGCGCGACCCAGGCCACCAACTGGACACGCTTTTCGCGCTCGGCCAGGGTGGCGGTGCTGGCTAGCCTGATCGGTTTTTTTGTCGGCAATGGCTTGATGGTGCTGATCGGCGCCTACGGCGCCATCGTCTATCAACAACCGGACGTGGTCGAAGTGTTGCTGCTGCAAGGTTTTGCCATGGCGGCGATGGCCATGTTGCTGCTCAATATCTGGAGCACCCAGGACAACACCATCTACAACTTCGCCGTGGCCGGCTGCAACCTGCTGCGCACCCAACGCCGCAAGACCGTGACCCTGGCCGGTGCGGTGATCGGCACCCTGCTGGCGTTGCTGGGTATGTACGACATGCTGGTGCCATACCTGATTCTGCTGGGCACGGTGATCCCGCCGATTGGCGGGGTGATCATGGCGGACTTCTTCTACCGCTATCGCGGCCACTATCCACGCCTGGCCGATACACGCCTGCCAGCATTCAACTGGCCAGGGCTGCTGGCCTATGCGGTGGGCACCGTGCTGGCGTTCAACTCGCCGTGGGTCGCGCCGTTGGTGGGTATCGTTGCTGCGTCGTTGACCTACATCGCGCTCACCGCCGTGCTACGCGTGCGGTCACCCTTGGCTGACGCCCAGGCATGAGCCTGACCATCGCCGATGTGCTGGCCCTGCCGGGCCTGGAATCCATGTGCCTGCGCGCCGGCGCGGCCGGCCTGGAGAACGCCGTACGCTGGCCCTACGTGGCGGAAAACAGCGGGATTGCCGAGTGGGTGTTGGGCGGCGAACTGGTATTCGTCACCGGGATCAATCACCCGCGCGACGCAAACAACTTGATGCAACTGCTGGAGGAAGCCTGCGAGCGTCAGGTGGCAGGGTTGGTGATCCTCACGGGGCCGGCGTATATCCAGGCGATTCCCCAACGCTTGCTGGAGGCCGCCGAAGCCGCCGGCATGCCGCTGATCGAACAGCCCTACTCGCTGAAAATGGTGCTGGTGACCCAGGCCATTGGCTCGGCGCTGATCCAGTCCGAGCAGTTGGGTCGCTCGCGGCACGATGTGCTGGAGCGTTTGCTGACTGGCGATTACCAGTCCCTGGACCTGCTGCTGCACCGTGGCGGACAGTTGGGCCTGTCGTTGGCCGGGCATTGGCAGGTGGTGCAACTGCAGTTGGAAGGCAGTGAGTTGCTGTTTGCCCAAGGCAACGCGGCGTCGGTCGAGGCGCAACTGGCCCGGCAACATGACGCTATCAACCGGCGCTTGCGTCAGGTGTCGGCGGGGTTGCCGGTACTTGGACGGGCCGGCCAATGGACGCTGCTGCTGCCGGCCCCGGATGCTGTCGCCGCCTTGGCCAACCGCCAGCAACTGGTCAACTGGCTCAACCCGCTGAACCTGCGCCTGGCGCCGCTCAAATTGTTTATCGGCCTCAGCGCCGCCGCGCACCCACCGGCGCGCCTGGCCCAGGCGCAGGATGAAGCACGCCAGGCACTGGCGGCCGCGCGGCGTTTCAGCGAGCGCGCCGGGCTGTGCGTGTACGACGAATTGGGCGTACTCAAGCTGCTCAGTGGCGTGCGTGATCGCGCCCTGCTCGATCAATTCCTCAATGAACGCCTCGGCCCCTTGCTGCGCCACGACGCGCAGCATGGCCCCAACCTGATGCCGAGCCTGGAAGCCTGGTTTCACGAGAATGGTAACCTGGTGGCCGCCGCCCAGCGGCTGGCCGTGCACCGCAACACCCTGACGCACCGCGTCCAGCGCATCGAAGCCCTGTGCGGGCTGACGCTGGATAATTCATATGATCGCCTGGACATCGGCATTGCGCTGATGATCTGGCGACTGTCCGCCTGATTGTTTTTAGCCAAGAGGAACTTGCCCATGCACATCATCAACGCCCGCCTGCGCAACCGTGAAGGCCTGCATGATCTGCACCTGGAACATGGCCGGATCGCCAGTATCACCGCGCAATCAACAGTACCGGCCTTGGGCACGGGAGACCTGGATGCCGCCGGCAACCTGGTAATCCCGCCCTTCGTCGAACCGCATATCCACCTCGACGCTACGCTGACCGCTGGCGAACCGCGCTGGAACATGAGCGGCACCCTGTTCGAAGGCATCGAGTGCTGGGGCGAGCGCAAGGCCACCATCACCCAGGAAGACACCAAGACCCGTGCCAAGAAGACGATACAGGCCCTGGCTGCCCACGGTATCCAGCATGTGCGCACCCACGTTGACGTCACCGACCCGGACCTCACCGCGCTCAAGGCCATGCTGGAAGTCCGCGAGGAAAGCGCGTACCTGATCGACCTGCAGATCGTCGCGTTCCCCCAGGAAGGCATCGAGTCGTACCGCAACGGCCGCGAACTGATGGAAGAAGCCATCCGCCTGGGCGCCGATGTGATCGGCGGCATCCCCCACTTTGAATACACCCGCGACCAGGGCGTGAGTTCGGTGAAGTTCCTGATGGACCTGGCCGAACGTACCGGCTGCCTGGTGGACGTGCACTGCGACGAAACCGACGACCCGCACTCGCGCTTCCTCGAAGTGCTGGCCGAAGAAGCCCGCAGCCGCGACATGGGCGCCCGCGTCACCGCCAGCCACACCACCGCCATGGGCTCCTACGACAATGCCTACTGCGCCAAGCTGTTTCGCCTGTTAGGGCATTCCGGTATCAGCTTTGTCTCCTGCCCCACCGAGAGCATTCACCTGCAAGGTCGCTTTGACAGTTTCCCGAAACGCCGTGGTGTCACTCGGGTCAATGAGCTGCTCGAAGCCGGCATGAATGTATGCTTCGGTCAGGACTCCATCGTCGATCCCTGGTACCCCTTGGGCAACGGCAACATCCTGCGGGTGCTCGAAGCCGGTTTGCACATCTGCCACATGCTCGGCTACCGCAACCTGCAAAGCGCCCTCGACCTGGTCACCGACAACAGCGCCAAGGCCATGGCCCTGGGTGACCGATACGGCCTGGAACCGGGACGCCCGGCCAACCTGTTGATCCTCTCGGCGGACAGTGACTACGAGGTCATCCGCAGCCAGGGCCTGCCGCTGTACTCGATCCGTAACGGCAAGGTGTTGATGACGCGCCGGCCAGCCCAGGTGGAGTTTGCGTAGAAGCTCGGTCAGACGATCGAGTCGATGTCCAGCGTATGCACCCTCCCCCTGTCGTTATCCAGAGCGGGAGGGATACGGGCGACCTGCGACAACTCGCGATTTTCACGGTGGCTGAACCAGCGCTTGAGGCTCGATGCCAAGTGGGCGCCGTGGGCGTGACTGCCATAGACATCACGGGCTTCCAGACGGCGCCAACGCAGGGTTGCAAGGCGCTCGCGACTGGTGTGCAAACGGTCGATTTCGGCGTTCAAGGCTTCGTTGTGCTCATAACCCCGGTCGTTGGCGGCCCTTAGACGGGCCAGTTCCCGACGCTTATTGCGCAACTGCTGGCGCATGGCCTCGAGCGCGTGGTCGAGCAGTTCGAACTCCCTCGGCGTTACCAAGGGCCCGTTGCTTTCCTGGGTTTGTTGCCAGCGCCGGAGTGTTGCCCAGGCGGCCGGGATGTAGCTGGCGGTCATAAAGTGCTGGCTGGCCTGGAACAGCTGTTTGAGCAGGTTGTCACGTTCAGGCATGTCACCGTGGAGTTGCAGCGCCCGGTTGCAACCGGCCTCCTGGATGGACTCGCAGCCGGGTTGCCACAACACTGAAGAATGGGTGCCATCCGGGAGTGTGATCGGCATGAAATGGTGTTGTTCACCATGGTGCTCGTAGGGATTGCCACCGAAACGTACCAGGCCGGCAGCGAACAGCAATCCACCCGGCGCGGGAGCGCTGAACAGCGTGACGGCGCCTGGGACCCAGAGCTTGGCGGTGGTGTTCATCCATGGGGCCGGGACGCTGGGGACAGGGTCGTTGTGGTTGACGATACGGTGGTGGACCAGGGTGGAGGCGCCCGCGGTGAACTCGGAATCGGCGGCGCGGGGGGCGCCGTAGGTGTAGAGGAGGATGTTGTAGTTGCCCTCCGGCGACCGACGCAGGCCTTCTGCCAAGAGCAAGGCAATTGCACCGCCCAGGCTGTGGCCGCAGATGATTATTCGTTGGTTGGTGTGAAATTGTCTGAGGTAACTGAGTATGAAGTTGCGCATTGCCTGATAGGCTTGATAGAAACCTTCGTGCGCCTTGCCAACGCCCTCCAAAAAAGCCACTTGATGAGCATTAGCGTCCCGTAGCCCGTCAGCAGCGCTGGCTGTTCCGCGCACCGCAATCAGAATCACCTCTTCGTGATGAGTGATGAACGCCTGGGTATCAGTGCCAAATTTTTCGTCGTCGAAAAAATGCAACCGCGCAGGATGTTCTTGTTCTTCTGCCCGCTCAGGATGGTTCTGAGGGTACAACTCAGGATCGAAGGGCAGGATCTCGAATCGCCGGGAGTAAGGGACGTCTTCATAGACGGGATAGAAGCGTTGCTGCTGCTCGGCATCAACCCGCCATGCCTCGTGGAAACCCGAGAGTTTTTCAGCGAATAGATGGCCGACACTCGGATCGAAAGGAAATCGAACCTCCTCAGTCGGTGCTTGAGCGGGTTCTTGCCCGAAATTGCAGTAGCTCAAGGTTGCCATCAATGCCAATTGATAGAGGTTCAAGGCACAAAAGCTGTCTTCGCTGGAAAACAACGGGCGCAAGGCTCGCAGCGGCCGAACCTCCAGCGCGGTATGGTGGTTGGGAAACAACACGATCCCCACCAGCATCGATTGGGGCGGCCCAAATCCTAGGTCGGCCAGCATTTTCAATGCGTGTCGTCGAGGTTGATGAGTGCGCTGGGCAATCGGAGGCAAGTGGGCGACATGGCGAACCAGATCACGGACTTCAACCTGATAAAAACGGTCAGCTTTCAACTGGGCGGGGTTGCTTTCAGTCCGCAGACCATCCGAGGCAGAAAATCGGGTTTGCTCAGCACGAATCTGAAGCTCGGTGATTGGAAGTTTATAAGTCTGGCGCGACATCAGCCTCTGATACAACAGTTCTGTTCCTGAATACGGATCGTCAAAAACGAGGATTACAGGACCGCAGTAAATATTGGCTAACTTGGCAAAGCCCTCTCCATTCAGCCTGCCCTTGTACTGTTGCCCTGCACTGTCATGGACTGTGTAAGGCAATCCACCGTACGCCGTCCCAAAGCCGAGTTCATCGACCAGACAAAAACTCACCCAATGCCCTCGCCATGAGCAAGCCGGCTTGCTGTCACTGAAAAAAGCCTGCTTCCGTGCATTCATCTTCATGAACTTCTCCTTGCTTACTTGCAGGATGGGTAGACATCACAAATGCGACCGTCCGGCATTTTTATTGGTTTGAAGTCAGTGGTATTGCCGTTGCAAAACGCATCCAGATCTTCAAAATTTTTGCCTCTACAACGCTTCCATCCACCGGGAACAACGACCCAGTTGTTATCAAAATAGGGTTCTTCCTCATCGGTCATCGTCAGCACCATCCTGAGCGTTTTCCCTGGTAGCTGATCCCGTTGCACAGGTCTGGATAACGGGACTGCTGCGCCTGATGAACTGCATTTAAGAACCTTGACGATCACGTGCTGCGGCCCCGCAGTACGGAACAACCACCGACATTGCTTATGTAGCTCCTGAACACCCGTTACTGGCATGCCTCGTATATCAGCGTCCGAGGGGTCGCGAATGGAAATAGCGGCAAAACTCCCACCCACGTCCGTATCACGTTTGCCCCACTTCGCATAAAACTCAAACTCCAGGCTTCTCAGTACCGAAGGGCAGTTCTCGATTTTTTCACTCAGCGGCAGCTCATAGCTCACCCTGCTCGCCGCAGCTTTGAAATCCGTAAAAAAGACTTTCCGCTCCGGTCGCTTACCGCGACGTCGCGGCAACGTGCAGGTCTCACCGGTAGCGGGCAGATAATTCGCGGCAGTTTTAAGTTCAAATTCCGCCGGCAAATCCACCTCCAACGTAAATCGATCCACTGGTTTCCCCCCACACCCGGTCAGTCCGAGTACCCCCAGCACCATCAACACCCCCCACCTTCGCCTACTCATGCTTTCCCCCCATCAATCGCCACTGTTCCACTACCCGCTCAAAGTGCTGCCCAGGCGCTTCCCCGACCCTCGGCTGCCACTGCAAAACACTGTTCCGAGTTGCCTCCTCCAGCCTTCGCACCACCAGAAACTCCAGCTGTTCCGGCCCCTGCCACTGCCAGGCACGCGCCTGCTCCAGTACCTGTGCCAGCCAGATTCGCGGGTCCTGGAATTCCACCAGTGTCGCCAGGTCTTCACTGTGCTCAGTCAACAGGTAACGCAGGATATTGGCGTGCAGGATCGCCGCTGCGTTTGGGTTGGGCGTATCCAGCCAGGGCGCGGGATCCGGCACCGGATACTCGCCGGGAGCCCGGCTGTCAGCCGTGTGCCAGTGGTTTTCGTGCCAATAGCACACGCTGATCAATGGCCCGAGAAATACCGGCCAGCGATCCTGGCCCAGATGAGCCAAGGCACGCGCCAGGGTACGGTTGTCGTGGAAGCGGTACAGCGATTGCTCGCCTTCAGGGCCCACCAGCAGCCTGTCACGCCAGTGTCGGGTCACTGCCGTCAGGTCTTCGCTGGGCAAACTGCCCAGCCAGCCCCAGTTCGTCTCGGGTTGTTGCAAGAGGTCAAGCAAGACGGGTTCGCTCAGTTGGTCCAGCAGTACGATCACCGGGCCTTCGGCAGCCAACTCCGCCACGGCGGTCTGGGCATAGACGCTGCGGTACGCCGGCAAGTCGCGAACCTCCAGCAGCGGCGTGCGCGCGTCGTTCTGCCCTTCAAGGATCAAACACAGGCACCGCCCCCTCTGTTGCTGCTGGTCCATCCACTGGCCTGGCATGCCTGGCATCAAGCGGCCCTCCCTGACAGGTCACAATGACCTTCGCGGCAGCGCTCGCACACTGGGCAGTAATCCGCCCCCAATTGCCTGGCCAAGTTCATGAGGCTGCCTTGCACCACGGAGATCCTGGGCGTATCGACCGCTGCCGATGCATTCGCCGCCAGGGTGACGGGCGGTGCCCCGCCCAGGGTAATGGGGCGACTGCTGAAGATGCCGCCGGCCTGGATGACCAGATGCTCGCCACCCGCCTTGAGGCTCAGTTGCGCCCCGGCGTCGATCACCAGGCTGGCACCGGACTTGAGATGAAACTGCTGCCCGGCCTCCAGGATCAGGGTTTGCCCCACATGGGTCCGGCTGTCGTGTTGTACATCGAGGTAGTCGTTCGCCTTGAGCTCGATCTTGCGATCGCCGGTGATATGACGATGTTCTTCGCTTTCCAGATGAGCAGTGCTCAATCCGCGAATGACCTCTCGTCGCTCCCCCGCCACTTCCAACCGACTGTCATGGCCGACCTGCTGCTCCAGGTCCCGTTGCGCACGAAGATAAATGAGTTCCTTGCCACGACGATCCTCCAGGTACAACTCGTTGGCGCCCTCGCCCCCTAGCGTACTGCGGGTGCGCAAGACACTGCGGGTCTTGTGCTGCGGCAACGGGTAGGCCGGCAGGTGCGACGCATTGGGCAGACAACCGTTGATCAACGGCTGGTCCGGGTCGCCTTCAAGGAAGGTCACCAGCACTTCCATGCCCACGCGCGGGATCATCGTTGCACCGAACCCGTCACCGGCCCATCCGGACGCAACCCGAACCCAGCAACTGCTTTTATCATCCGCCTTGTCCAGGCGGTCCCAGTGGAAGCGCACCTTCACCCGGCCATAGGCGTCACAATGCACGTCTTCACCCGGCGGCCCGGTCACGGTTGCGGTCTGGCTGCCATTGATGGTCGGCTTGGGATGTTTGAGGGGCGGTCGATGCACCGCTTGCCAAGGCGTCGCGGTGAAGCGATTACGATACCCCTCGAATGCATCGGTGGTGGGCGTCACCTCCTCCAGCACCTGCGGTTGATGACCTTCATGGCGCACCGAGGTGATCAGCCACAAATCATTGCAGGACGGATCGGGGTGATCGCGTAATTCAAGGAAATGCCCACTGCGCAGCGCCGGTTGATCACTGCGGCCCGATGCTCTAAGACGGTCGCGCTGGTGACGCTCCAACCCCCGCCGCGCTAACCGCTTGCCCCGGGCATGGCCGGTGAATCCTGCTGGGTAGTGATAGTCCTCGAGAGGGTGTGCCGGAACCGAGCCGGCGCAGTCCTGCAGCTGCAATGAAGGATGTTCGAAGTCATGATCGCGGCGCACCGTCTTCTGGGTGCGAGTGGCCAGGCGTACATCAAAACGCTGGACCACCTGCGTAGCGGCTTGCGGCCCGCCAGTTGGGCAATAGCGTTGCCGGGGCAAACGGCGAAACACCGTCTGGTCATCACCGAACACCAGCAGATGAGCATCCGCGCTGTGGCGAAAATGATAATGGATGCCCTCCTCTTCACACAGCCGCTGGATGAAGTGCAGGTCGCTCTCCGCATACTGCACACAGAACGTGCGTGGCGGATACACCACGGGACCAAGCTCGAATGCATAGGCGTCCGCCAGGATCCCATGCCGCTCAAGCACCGCCGCGACAATCTGCGGCACGCTGCGTTGCTGGAAGATCCGCTGGTCGCGCCGGTGTGCAAGGTAGGCCAGGCGGGGGGCCAGGGTCAGGTGGTAGAGCGTGATGCGTCGGCCAGGGTCGTCCCGACCAATTGCGTAAACCTGGCCATGCAGCCCTTCGCCCATTCCGAAATCCAGGTAGGCGGGTTGATGGAGCAACCTCTCAAGGTCAAGGGAAGGATTTTCACTCACCACCTGCACCTGGATGAAAAAGGGCTGGTCAAGGCGTTCGCGGCCGTTGAATGCCAGCACCTGAAAGTCGGTATCCATGCAGGGAAGAATCAGTTTGAAACGTGACGAAACAAACGCGTTAACCATCCGTTGTTACCCGCCGTAAATGAATGAGCACGCAGGAATGCCTTGCCTCGTTAAGTGTGCAAACAAGCTGCCGAGAAAAAGCCCCTGAACGCCTCAAAGCTTAGCGATTACGGGCCAAAATCGGCTGTTTTAAAATAAAAAAGAAGATTCGTACAACGAAGTTGGAAGTGTCTTTTACAAAACACTAAAACGAGTCAATGTGCCACTTCTTAACAATAAGAAATGCCCTACATCAAACTTCTTAATAACAACTAACTGACAAAGAAACAGCCGACACTGAATCACAGCGTCAGCCGTTAAAAAACCTCAGGCCTGCAGCCGTGCGGTCCCGAATAGACTGACGCCGAGCAGCATTTCGCCCTGGGAGTGCAAGCGTACCGGCGCAACGCCACCCGGCATCACCACTGCGACTTCACCGCTCTCGACCCAGCCCGCACGCCATGCCGCGCAGGCGACGGCGCTGGCACTGGTGCCGGAAGACGCGGTCGGCCCCTCACCGCGTTCGAACACCCGCGCTATGACCTGGTTGCCAGGCTGGCGCGCCGCCCATTGCAAGTTGACCCCCGCCTTACAAGGCAGGCCACCGCCCGCAGGGGGCGCGAAGGCGATCGCCTTCAAGGGCTGGAACAGGTTTGGCAGCAGCATCTGAGCGTTATCCGGCAACGCCGAGAGCCGTAGGACCAGCGTCACACAATGGGGGTTGCCCACCCGCACGAATTGACTGGCAGCCCACTGTGGGCTGATCGCCGCCAGCTCGGTGACATGGCTCAGTTCAGTCCCCTCCAGAAACACCTGACCACCCCCCTGCGCGCCCACCGCCTCAGGCCCGAAGGCAGGCACCCCCAGCTCAAGCCAGAACCCTGCAACATCGTCACGAACGGCGGGTTCCACCCGAGTGGCGACTGGCGATGGCGCATCCGATTTGTCGTGATGGACCCGCAGCTCACAAGCCTCGGTCATCAGGCCCTGGTCGGTGAGGGCCTGGGCAAAAATCGTCAAGCCATTACCGCTGCGCTCGGCCAGGGAACCGTCGGTGTTTACGATCAGCAGATCGAACGGCGGCGCGTCCTGGAACGGCCCCACCAGCAAGCCATCACAACGATGGGACTTGCCATTGGCCGGACGTGGTGCCGAGCCCCAACTGCATTCGGAGGCGATGGCCGATTCTGCCCAGGCAGCACGAGTGCGCGCGGCACGCTCAGCGCTCTGCGGTACATCAATGCCCTTGCTGCTTAATGAGGCCGGGCTGACCACGCCATAGATATTGCCGCGAGCGTCGTAGAACAGGGTCATGAGGTCATCCACCGGAGCATGCGTTGATCACAGAGAGAAGCGGCTCGATTGTGTGGGATCCCAGCGTTGCACACCAGCCACAAGGCCTACACTACCAATTCCCCTGGATGGACGTTTTCATCAGGCCGAAGTCCGTGCGCAGTCGAGCAAACGCCGTCCTCTCTTGTCGGAGGATACAAGCATGAAGACCATCGCCCCACAAAGCCCTGTTGAAACGCTGTACCAAGAAGGCCGCAAGACATTCATCGAATTGGTACCCAATGGCGGCGCACGCCTGGATGCACTGTTCTGCACCGCACCGGCCCTCGGCGAGTTGGCGGTAGGCGTGGTGTACGGATACCTGCATGGCCGTTCCGGCCTTGACCATCGCCTGCAAGAGGCCGCGATCTTTGCCGCCATTGTGGCGGCGGGCATGGTCGGGCCGCCCTTGAGCGTGCACTTCAACACCAGCCTCGCCGAAGGCCTGGCGCCAGGTGAGTTGACCGAGCTGCTACTGCTTGTATCTGCCTTCACCGGGTTTCCCCGTGCGGTGGCGACGGCCGAGCAACTCAACCAGTTGTTCGCCAGCGCCGGCCTGCCCTCCCCCCCACCACCGACGCCTCGCGCCGTGGTCATGGCATTTTGCGACAGCGTCCGTCGGGACCAGCCCTCTTTTCCGGTGAGCGCCCAGGTTCGCAAACTCCTGCGCAAACCCCACCGGCTGTCGCTGCAGGCCACAGCAGCGGATCGAGTGGTGATCGAGAGTTACAAGGGCACAGAAACCAACCCCCGAGGGATGCTGCTGGTACGGGTGGCAAACACCCAAGTCGTTGAGGTCACCGCCTATAGTCCGATGCCTGACTGACGCGTTTTCAGAAGCAGCCTGGAAGGTGGTAATCCACCGCGAGAACCCTGGGGTTCAAACGCTCTCGCTGGGATTACGCACCTTCCAGACCGCCTCCTACAAACTTGGTACTGCTTATGTGGCCGCAAGTCGCCCTGGCGTTCCACGTTGTAAAAATAAAATTCAGGGCAGCCGGAATCCCAAGGGAACCCGGCTCGCACGCCAAGGCCTGATGTGCAAGGATGTCGCGCCGGACATCGTTCGTTGAACGCAAAACCAAGGATTTTTCATGACTGCCATCCCCACCTCAGCGCCCGTGGTTCCCGGGCGGCTGGAGCAAATGTCGACCCGTATCGCTTTCTTCATTGCCGGCTTCGGCATCGCGGCCTGGGCGCCGCTGGTGCCGTATGCCAAGGCTCGCGCCGGACTGAGCGAAGGCACTCTGGGCCTGTTGCTGCTGTGCCTGGGTGTCGGTTCGATCATCGCCATGCCCGCAGCGGGTGCATTGGCCTCACGTTTCGGCTGCCGACGCGTATTGAGCGCCGGGACGATCATGATCTGCCTGGCATTGCCGATGCTGGCGACGGTGAGTTCGATTCCGCTGCTGATGGCTGGGTTGTTCCTGTTTGGTGCCGGGCTGGGCACGGTGGATTCCACAGTCAACTTGCAGGCGGTGATCGTTGAGCGCGCCAGCGGAAAAACCATGATGTCGGGCTTTCATGGGCTGTTCAGCCTGGGCGGGATCGTCGGTGCGGCGGGTGTCTCGGGTTTGCTGGGACTGGGCCTGTCGCCATTGCAGGCGACCCTGGTGGTGATCGTCATTACGCTGGCGGCGCTGCTCAAGGCTGCGCCGCACCTGCTGCCCTATGGCAGTGAAAGTTCCGGCCCGGCGTTTGCCGTGCCCCACGGTGTGGTGCTGTTTATCGGCTGCCTGTGCTTTATCGTTTTTCTGGCCGAAGGCGCGGTGCTCGACTGGAGCGCCGTGTTTCTCAGTGCCGAACGCGGCCTGGACGAAGCCTATGCAGGCCTGGGTTATGCAGCATTCGCCTTGACCATGACTGCAGGACGCCTGACCGGCGATGCCATTGTGCGGCGCCTGGGCGCCACGCGCGTTATCGTGATAGGCGGCGCATTGGCCACCGCAGGCATGTTGCTGGCCACCTTGTTTCCGGCATGGGAAACCGCACTGCTGGGCTATGCGCTGGTCGGTGCCGGCTGTTCGAATATTGTGCCGGTGCTGTACACCGCCGTCGGCAAGCAAAAGGTCATGCCGGAACACATCGCGGTGCCGGCCATTACCACCTTGGGTTACGCCGGTATTCTTGCCGGCCCCGCCGTGATCGGCTTTATCGCCCATGGCAGCAGCCTGAGTACCGCCTTTTTGCTGATCGCCCTACTGCTGGCCGCGGTGGCCATCAGTGGCAAAATCCTCAAGGTCTAACGTCAGCGTGCTTTGCGCTCCTTGTACCGCTCCCGCCAGAGATCAAGGCTCTTGTTACTGAGATAGCCTGCATGATGAGGCGGGCCGAACAGTCGCGGGCTGTTGACACGTTCCAGTGAGAGCAGCAGCCCCGGGCGCTCGATAATGTTCTTCGCGGTATAGACACAGAGTTCGCTGTACCTGGGCTTGGGCATGCCGGTAGAAGATTCCAGCATGGGGACACCGTCATGATCAACGTCGTAGGGGTCCTGCATGACCTTCATGAGCGTTTCAATCGCGAGGTACTGATACGGTTCAAAAAGGAACGTGCGGTCCTTGGTCGGGTCCCTCAGTTGCTCGAACAGGTTCTTCAAGGCCTGTACTACGCAGTCATTGTCTTGGGCATGGAACGGGTCCTGGCTGAACTCACTGGGCGAGCTGTTACCCGGTAAAGCAGCGGCTGCCATGAGACTGTCTCGCGTGATGTAACCGTCGCGGTTCATGATCGCGTCAATCAGTGATGGACGCTTGAGCAGTTCGCGGACGACGTTGATGACCCTGTTCAGCTCCTCGCTTTGCCCCATCATTCAGCGGCCACCCGGCACAACGCAGAGTACGTCAATCGCCCCTCTTTCAGAAACAGGTGCAGCAAACCGAAGCCTTTTTCCAACGCTTGCGCCAGTTGCCTGTCGGTCCAGGTTGCGTCGGGTTCGCTGACCTGTGCGCGTGCGGTGGGCGCATTCTGCAGCGCCCGGTGACTGAGCCCGAGTTGCGCTGTGCGGAACAGCCTTGGCCTGTGCGCCCCATCCGGCTGCGCAGCACAAACCGTATTCCAGGTGTAAGGCTGGGCGGCCGGTTGTGACAGGGTTGATCGCTCACTTGCGACATTCGGGGCCGGCCGGCAGAGTCTTGATACACCCTCGATACTCATGCGTTTTCTCCAACTTTTTCAGATCCTCACCGGTTTGGTGAGCGCGACCGTGATCACCGAAATCATTGAAGGGACTCCAGGCAGACGGGCACCTGATGTGTGGCCGAATACATACGGCAGTTCCGTCAGATCGGTAACTACCAATGACAGCATGTAAAAAGATGCTGACACCGGGCATCAATTGCCCCTCTGTCTGCGCAACCAGGCCTTCAAGCCATCGAAGACCCCGACGCTTCCTGGCCCCTTGGCATCATCCACCGAGTGCAGTCCAGACTCGGGCAAGCCGCGGAAAAAGTCATCGGCGACCGGCGCCTGGAACTTGCCCTGACCATCGAAGGCCTTCATACGGCGGGTCTCGGCAGCGTGTGAATACGGCGTGCCCAGAGGATCCTCTGAAGCGATGCCTCTACCTGCTGCGGGGAGGTCCGGCTCATGGCCAGAGCCAGTAAACCCCTGGCAGCCCACGGGCGGGCGGTTGAAGGAGGTTGAAGTCATTGGTTAGCTCTCACGTGTTAGCTGAAGAGTGACCGTTTTTAACAAAGCCGTTGGATAGGAGGTCAGTGGCATTGAGCGCAAACAGTTCACGCACGATGGATGACCGCGCCGCAACCGTTGTGGCGGCGCATGAACGCTAATTAGCGAAACGTCAGTAACCTCGCCACAGGACTGGTTTAGAAGTCATTTTTTGAACAGCTTTGCCACCAAATCGCGGTGATGGAAAAGGAGTTCCTTCGCCAGTTGGGTCTGATGGTCCTTCTCAGAATCACCCGTCAGCGGTCTGTTTGCCCACCACAGGAGGACTTCGATCGGTGGATTCCGGCCCCAATGCTCACGCACTTCTTGGCGCAACTGCTTGTCGCTGTAGTAGGTGAAGTAGTCTTCCCTTTTGGCAAGCATGTCCAGCCTTTGTGGGCTGGCCAAAGGCTCCCGTGCGCCTGTGACTGGGTTTCGGAAGATGGCATCCATCAGGTTCGGATCTTTCAAGACTTGCCTGGCCAGGCGAGTTTCCTGGTTCCTTTTTTTGTTCTCTTCTTTGTTCGGTCCGTATTCAGGGAGCAATGGCCGATTCGCCTTCGCTTTAATGCTGTCAACGCTCATGTAACCCAGGTACCTGGGGTCCTCGAAGGCTGGAAATTTGTCACGCATTAGCCGCAACAACTGTTCACGGCTCATCAGGCTATAGTCAGCATCAGATTCGCACGGTCGTGTCGGACATGGCTTGCCAACAGTAGGATTCGGTCGTGGCGGCGGGTTGCTCCAGCCAGGATTCGGCCTTGGCGGCGGATTACTGCAGCCTGGATGCATCGGTGGTCGGTGACCAGCAAACCAACTGGCCATCAATTCTCTGAACCTATGCAGCAAACTGAACGGCATGAACGCGCTGTGCTGACCCGGAAAGTGACGCTCCATGGCTGGCTGAGCGTTACCAAACACAGGCCCGGACTTGTGCTCATTGGAGTGAAAACTGACGCTGGCAGCGCCATGGTCATTGAAAGCAGGCGCTTTAGGCGCCGGGCCAGCGGGTTTGGCCTGAGGCTTGGCGTCTGCCGGCGCCCGGTTGGACGTCGTTGAAGCAGATGTGGATACATCGAGGGTCGGTACCGACATGAGTTTCTCCAATACAGTGAGCGTGACCTTCAGGCTGCCGCTTCAACGTAGCGTCGAGACCCATCAGGTATGTCCATGTGTGGAGTTTGCGTCGGAATCAGTTCCGCGACAGACAGCCAAATGCGCTGTGCACACGTAGGAAACAGGCAAAAAAAATCGCAGCCCTAAATGGAGCTGCGACTTTTCCTTTCAGAATGAATCAGAACCCGACACTGGCCTGTACGAAGAACGTACGTGGTTCGCCCAGGTACAACCCGGCGTTGTTGTCACTGGAACGGGTGTAGTGCTGTTGGTCGAAGACGTTCTTCACGCCCACACCCAACTTCAGGTTGGACAACTGCTCGCCAAAGTCATAACCACTGCGCACGTTGACCGAGACGTAGCCCGGAATATCACCGTACTGGCCGTCAGCCGTGCCCTGGGTGACATAGGTGCTGGTCGTACCGGGTGCACGCTGGCCGGACTGGGCGTACACATCCAGGTTGTGGGTCCAGCGGTTGACGTCGTAGCGCAGGCCCAAGGTGGCCACCTCACGGGAGTACAGCGGCAAGTCACGGCCCTTGAACGGTACGTCACCTTCGGAGGTAGCCTTGGTGTAGGTGAAGCCGGCATTGGCGGTCAGGCCATCCAGGCGCGGGTCCAGGTTCGACAGGTCATAGTGCGCCGAGGCTTCGATACCGGTGTGCTTGGTGGCGCCGAGGTTGGTCCAGCCTACATCGTTGCTGACGTATTGCAGTTCATCCGAGAAGTCGATGTAGAAGAACGTCAGCTCACCGCCCCAGACATTGTCGTTGTAGCGTGTGCCGACCTCGTAGGTCTTGGCCTTTTCCGGGTTCAGGCCGTTGGCGGTCTGGTCGCCGGTGCCGCCCTGGCCCAGTTGGAAGTACTGCAGGCTGCCAAACGAAGTCTCGTAGTTGGCGAACAGTTTCCAGGCGTCGGAGACGTGGTACATCACGCTCAATGCCGGCAGCGGTTCGTTGTTGTGGACTTCGCGGCGTTTTTCCTGGGTTCGGGTGCCGTTCAACGCGATCACCGGGCGGTCGTGCCATTCGGTGCGAATATCTTCGAAACGGATCCCCGGAGTCACCGTCCACTTGCCGATATCGATCTTGTTATCGATGTAGAACGCGTTGGCCTCGGTGCCCCCGGTGCGATCCTGATAGACATGGCCGTCGCTCTGCCCGCCCGGCGTCGGTACATTGTTGACCAGATTCAGGCTGGTCGCCTGCTCGTGCATGCCTTCCTTGAGGTAGCGATAACCCAGGCTGACTTCCTGGGTGCTCGGGCCTACATCGAACACATGGGAGACGCGTGGCTCGATGCCGAAGGTGTAGTAGGTGCGCGGGTAGGAACCGAGGGTCTTCAGGTCGCGGTTGGCGATGTTGCTGCCGCGGAAGCTGTCGGAGTAATAGGTCAGCACTTCGGCCTGGGTACGGTCGTCGATCTGGCGGATGTATTTGAAGGATACGTCCTTGCGGCGGCCGCTGAAGTTGTCCCAGTCGCGTACCGATTGGTACGGGTTGGCATCGAACTGCTTCTGCGTCAGGCCGCCGGGCATGTCGGCGCTGGCGTCGTAGTAGTGGAAGTTCAGCGAGAAGTCGTCTTGATCGGTCGGCGCCCAGTGGGTCTTGAAGATCACGTCGTCGATGTCGTTGGAGTTGTTGCTGTTGCGGTAACCGTTGCCATTGACCCCGGAATACAGCAAGGCGGCGCCGATGCCGTTGTCGGCGGTGCCGCCGATAAATGCATTGTCGACGTGCTTCCAGCCACCATGGGCAGAGGTTTGCAGGGTGGTGCCGACTTCACCGGAGAATTTCTCGGGGATGGCGCGGGTCACGAAGTTGATTACGCCGCCGACGTTTTGTGGCCCGTAACGCACGGAGCCGGCACCGCGTACCACGTCGATGCTGTCCAGGTTACCCGCGGAAATCGGCGCCATCGACAGTTGTGGCTGACCGTACGGCGCAAACGCTGCCGGTACACCGTCGATCAACACGGTGGAGCGTGGCGACAGGCGCGACGTCAGACCACGTACGCCAACGTTGAGGGAAATATCGCTGCCGCCGGTGCCGTTGGATTCCTGCACCTGCACACCCGGCACACGGCGCAGTACGTCACCGACGTTCATCGCACCCTGCTCCACCATGGCTTCGCGGCGGATCACGGTGCGCGCGCCGGGGTGGTTCTGCACCACTTCGGCATTGGCGTCGCCGAGCCAGTCGCCCACCACCTTGATATCGGTGGCGCCCAGTTCCAGTGGCGAGCCGGCTTCACCGGTGCCGCTGTTCAATGGGCGCAGAGTCACGGAGCCGGCATCGATCTGGTAGTCCAGGCCGCTGCCTTGCAGCAACTGGCGCAGGGCTTGTTCGGGGGAGAGGTTGCCGTCGACCGCCGGCGCTTGCTTGCCTGCAACCAGCTCAGGGCTGAAGAACACTTGCAGGGACGTCTGCTGGCCCAACTGGCTCAGCGCCGCACCCAGGGGCTGGGCCTTGATATGGATAGCCTCGGCGGCGTAGGCCGCAGGCAGCGCGGCACTGACCGCAAGCGCCAGGGCCAGCGGCGCCCAGCGGGAGATTTTATTGTTGTTCACGGCGAGTTTTTTCACGTCGAACCTAGTCCTGTGATCGCAAGAGTGTGCGGCTGTTAATGCAAACCAGTTGCAGTTGCAGGAGAAGACGAAGAACTCGAAAAAAACCTGAATGTCAGCGTGAAATAATTTCCTGGCTGCCGTCCGGCAAGGTGCGCAGCGCCACCGGCAGAATGTGCGGCAAGGCCTTGAGCAAGGCGTCGGTGTCATTGGCCTTGAACACGCTGGTCAGGCGCAGGTTGCCCACCGCCGGTGTGCTGACCCGCAGCGGTTGCTCGCGATAACGCGAGACTTCCCGGGCTACTTCGCCCAACGAAGCATTGTTGAAGACCAGCTTACCGGTACGCCAGGCGGTCAATTCTTCGGTATTCACCGCGTAGGCCGCGGCCACCCGCCCATGATTGTCGACATGGCTGCCCAGGCCCGCCGTCAGCGTCAGCTCCTTGTCCGGCGAGCGGCCTTGTACCTTTACGGTGCCGGCTTCGACCATGACGCGGGTCTGGTCGTCATCGCGGCGCACATCGAATCGCGTGCCGGTCACGGTCACTCGCCCTGCGCCGGCCACCACGACAAAAGGCCTGCTGGTGTCATGTTCGACGCTGAACATCGCTTCGCCCTGCTTGATCTCGACGCCACGCCGACCTTTTTCGTAACGCACCGTGACGATGCTGCGGCTGTTGAGGTCCATCACCGAACCGTCGGGCAAGGCCACCTGGCGATGTTCACCCAGGCGTGTGCTGAACTCGGCGCTGTAGGGCTTCGGATAATCCAGCCCACTGAACAGGCCCAACCCCAGCGCAACGGCGATCACGCTCGCAGCTACCGCATAACGCAGGACGGCACGGCGTTTTGGACGCTCCACGGGAGCTTCGCACAGCGCCTGCAGGCGGGCTTTGGGCAGTAAGTCAGCGGCGCTCCACACGCCCTGCAATACATCGAATTCGTACTGGTGATCGGGATGTTCAGTGCGCCATGCGTCGAAACGCTGGCGTTCGGCAGCACTCAACTGGGCGTCTTGCAGGCGCACAAACCATTGCGCGGCTTCGTCTCGGGCACGGTTATCCATCATGGATGATCCTGTTTCAGAGCGGGCGATCATGGCGCCATCGCGTCCAGGCGGTCGCGCAGATGCCGCAGGGTGCGGATCATATACTTTTCCACCATGTTTTTAGACAGCCCCAGGCGGTCGGCAATTTCCTGTTGGGTGAGGCCCTCGATTTTCTGCCAGATGAAAATCCTGCGGCAATTGAGCGGCAGTTCGGCCAAGGCCCGCTCGATAGAGTCCGCCAACTGGATCGCGTGCATGAAATGCTCCGGGTCGCCCGTGTGCGGCGAGCGCTGATCAAAGGCTTCCAGGGTCATGGCCTCGCGACGGTCTTCGCGTCGAAAGGCGTCAACGGCAATATTGCGCGCCGTTTGATGCAGATAGGCCCGGGGTTGCTCAACCTCGGAGGATTTTGCCTCAAGCACCCGCACAAAGGTGTCATGGGCCAGGTCTTCGGCCTGCTGGCGGTTTCTCAGGCGGCGCGTCCAGGTCCCGATCAACTCTTCGTAGTGTTCGAAAAAGCCTGTTCTGCGGGGCGGCTGAGGGATCATCGCGGGAGCACTGGGGAGGCGGGACGTGAATAGTAATGCTTCCTATTAAGTGGAGCAATTGCTACCTGTCCTCCCCAAGGCGGAACATGAAAATAAGACACCACGGGTGATTCGGTGTGGTCAACCGGCCTGAAACTATGCAGGATTATGTGTGTTCGTTTGGCCGGCTCAAGACTGCTTTTCCCAACCCTGTTATGCCACTTCTCTTTTGAGGTATGTCCATGCGCATCACTGTTATCGGTGCTGGAGCCATCGGTGGTTTCCTAGCGTGCAAACTGTTTGCCGCCGGCCATGAGGTGAACGTGATCGCTCGCGGTGCATCGCTCGCAGCCATTGGCGAACAGGGGCTCATGCTGCACACGGGGGATGAACTTTTAACTGCCCGCGTGTGCGCAACCTGCATACCCGAAGAACTGGGTATCCAAGACCTGGTTATTTTTGCGGTCAAGGCGCCTGCGCTGCCGACGGCGGTGGCAAGTGCCAAGGCGTTGATCGGCCCGCAGACCGTGGTCATCTCCGCGCTCAACGGTTTGCCCTGGTGGTTCTTCCTGAAGTCGACACAGGCACTTTCGGGCCTGCGCCTGGAAACGGTCGACCCGCACGGCGTGATAGAGCAGGCCATCCCCATTGATACCGTGGTCGGCTGCGTCGTATTCCCGTCCTGTACCGTGCTCAGTCCGGGCGTGATCAAGCATATGTCCGGAAGCCGAATCGTGTTTGGCGAACCGGCTGGCGGCGACAGCGAGCGCGTTGAAACCCTCACCAAGGTGTTTCGTGAGGCCGGTTTCGATGCACACGCTCACGCCAATGTGCGCGAAGAAATATGGCTGAAACTCTTGGGAAACGCGTGCTTCAACCCCGTCAGCCTGCTGGTCGGCCGTGCGACCGACGAGATGATTGATGACCCCTTTCTCCATACCGTGTTCATCAACATGATGGACGAGTTGCTCGACCTGGGAAGACAACTGGGTCTTGCCCCCGAGATAGATCCCAAGCAAAGGATCGCAATCACGCGCAAGCTCGGAAAGGTGAAAACGTCCATGCTGCAAGACGTGGAAGGGCGTAAACCTGTCGAGCTCGAGGCCATCCTGGGTTCCGTTGTAGCGGCGGCTGATCGAGTAGGAGCACCCATTCCGTGTACGCGGACCACCTATGCCTTGGCGCGTATGCAGGCAATGACCCTGGGGCTTTTGCCCGGCTGAAGGGCTGGCACGCCGCTCAACGAAACACCGCTCGCAGCGTCAGACCGGGTCCATCCAGTTTTGCTGCGCTAGCACTGAGTTTTTTCGCGAGCAAGCTCGCTCCTACAGGTCTAAGGTGGGCTCGCCACCTGTTTGAGCCGGCTGAGTTTCTCCCGGCTGCCGCACACGCTCATCTGGCACCACTTGCGCTGTTTGTTCTTGGAGATATCGAGGAACACC
Organism: Pseudomonas azotoformans; assembly: GCF_900103345.1. Taxonomy (NCBI): domain Bacteria; kingdom Pseudomonadati; phylum Pseudomonadota; class Gammaproteobacteria; order Pseudomonadales; family Pseudomonadaceae; genus Pseudomonas; species Pseudomonas azotoformans. The sequence continues at coordinate 182,149 of NZ_LT629702.1, read as the reverse complement.
CAGTCGCAGTCAGTAGCGCTGCAACTGCGCAATGTGTGCAGATCACCGGAGACCAGCAATTGGGTGGCCTCGATGGCCAACCGCCCCAGCACCATGGCCGTGAGCTCCTGCGCCGTGGTGCAGGCCATCCACGCCCAGGCAGGCTTGCCCTCGACAGAACGCAGCATCCGTCGTGCAGCGCCTTGCTGGAAGGTCTCGTTGATCTGCTGCAAGGCGTCGTCGGGCGCGGCAGCTTGCAAGGACAACGGGTAGAACACTGCGTACAGGCATTCCCTGAACGCAATGATCGCGTCGAGGTTGGGTTGATAGGCAATCGATGACTCAAACACCATCGGCTTGTAGTCATCGAACTCCTGGGCCGAAATCAACGACGCATGCAGCGCCCATTCAAAGAAGAACTGAAAACTGGTCAGCCGTTCTTCAATGACCTTGAGCGACGTGCCGGGGCGCCGCCCATTGGTGGTATTGATAAAGTCCAGGACCCGGGCCCCACCAATCAGACGGATCGATTTTGCAGTGCCCGTAAAATGTGTCATGCCCACTCCTGAAAAAACGCGTTCTCCCTGCGATGACGCAGATTACCTTGTTTTTTCAAGTTGCAGACATTGTCCTCCCGGCGCAAAGCCGACGCAAAGACAGACGGCTAACCGCGACTGTCGTTGTGCCCCACCCAATCAAGAATCGCCTCGACCGACTGCTGCACTGACAGCGCCTGGGTATTCAAATGCACTTCCGGAAACACCGGCACGTCGTACTGGGAATCGATCCCGGTAAAGTGCTTGATCAACCCCGCGCGGGCTTTTTTATACAGGCCCTTCGGGTCACGTTGTTCGGCGATTTCCAACGGCGCATCCACATGCACTTCGACAAAAAACTCATTGCCGATGATCGAACGGGCGTAATGCCGACTGGCCGACGAGGGTGAAATCAGCGCCACGATCACCATCAGCCCCGCCTCCATCATCAAGCGGGCCACTTCGGCGACCCGCCGGATATTTTCATCGCGGTCGCTGTCGGTAAAACCCAGGTCCCGGCACAGCCCACCACGCACTGAGTCGCCGTCAATGATGGCGGTCATCCGTCCTTGCTCCTGCAGCGCACTATCGAGCGCATCGGCGATAGTCGATTTGCCGGACGCCGAGATCCCCGTCATCCAGATGACCGCAGGCATGTGCGCGTTTCCGGTGCGCCGATGGCTGTACGCAAACGCGTGCAGGTTCTGGCTTGGACTGTCTGGAAAATAACTCATGGCCGCTCGCCCTCCTTCGCCGCAACCGGCGGTTTACCCAACATGAACACCATCACGCACTGCACGAACAGCAGCAGCGCAACCACCCAGTAGACCGTCGAAAACGACCCGGTAAGGTCTTTGGAAAAGCCACCCAGGAAGTTGCCGCACACCCCGCCCAAGCCGATCAGCACATTGGCGATGCCAAAGGCCTGGGTCAGCCGGCTGACCGGCACGATCTGCCCGATGTAACTGGGGACCAGCCCGAAAATGGGGTAGAACGCCAGCGCAAACAGGAACGCAGCGAGGTAGAACAGCGGGAGGCTGTTGAAACTGAACACCAGGGTGGCGGCCAGTCCTGCGCTGAGGAAACACATCGCCAGCGACGCCCGCACCCCGACCTTGTCGGCAATCCACCCCACCAGAAAGCCCGAGGCCATGCCCACCGCACCGATGGTGGTCCAGATAAACCCGGCGTCTTGTACCGAAACGCCCAATTCATCGCGCAGAAATGGCGCCAGGTACGTCTGGAACGGCAGCAATGCCATGCCATTGAGAAACGCGATGGCCCAGGTCAGGTACAGCGAGCGGCTGAGCCAGGGTTGCTGGCTGTCCGACGCACTGGCGCGCTCACCGGCGAACCCGGTGTCCTGGCTTGCCGACAGGTTGCGCAACAGAAACCAGGCCACCACGCACAGGGCCACCGAGATCAGGCCGGCGGTGAGCCAGATCGAGCGCCAGCCACCATTCAAGGTCAGGAACGACACCAGCAAGCCATTGATGAACACGCCATAGCTGGTACCACTGGAGATCAGCCCCATGACCCGCGAGCGATTGCCCGGGCTGAAGCCCTTGGTGACGATTTCCGCCAGCGGGATATACACCGAGGCGGAGCAGCCACCGAGCAGGATCAACAAGGCACCCGACAACCAGATGCTGTCGCTGACGCTCAGGCCCAGCAGCGCCAGGGACGTCATCACGGTGGACACCAGGCTGATTTTCCAGCCTTCGAAGAAACGGCTGATGTAACTGGTCACCGATGAAAACAGTAGGAAGCCAATCTGCGCGCCGCCGGTGATCAGGCCCACCGTGGTGTAGTCAAAGCCGATATCGCGGCGCATGTCCACCACCAGGTTGGCGAACAGGTAAACCCCGAAACCATAGGTGCTGGCCACAAAGCCGGTGAGGACCACCGCCAGCACGACACTGTCCAGTGGGCGGGCATTGCTCTGTACGAGTGTGCTCATCAAGCCTCCCTATTCGGCGCGCGCAGTGTGGATGACGAAATCACAGGCCATCATGTCGTAGTCACGCTCGAAATCACCGTAGCTTTGATGGTCGGTAAACCCGGACTTGAGCACTTCCCCCTTCAATTCCCCCGGCAACAGTGGGTAAACCTGCAGCCGGTACTGCTGCGCGTCATCGAAGGAATAGATGAACTCACACAGGTGCTCATCGACCTGACCCAAGCTCACCGAAGCGTTTGTACCGCAGTAATAGTAATGACCGCTGGCTTTGAATTTACCGGCACGGATGGCGAAGAAGTTGCGCTGGTCCACAATCAGCAACCCGCCCGGCTTGAGCAAGGCCCTGAATTTCGCCAGCACCCTCAATCGATCATGGGCTTCAAACACATGGCACAGCGAACTGCCCAGGCACACCACGGCGTCGAATTGCCCGAGCTCCTGCGAGTCCAGTGAATGCCAGTCGCGGTAATGGGACTGGATATCCAGGCCATGTTTACGAAAGTTCGCCCGCGCCTTGGTCAACATGGTGCTGCTGCCATCGGTGGCGACCACATCAAAGCCCGCCTGCTTGAGCTGGACGGCATGAAAACCACTGCCCGTCGAGACGTCGATCACCGACTGCACGCCGTGGCTTCGCAACAGGTTTTCAAAGAACCCGCCCTCCCCCGCCTTGCGTTTCTCCCAATCGATCAACTCATCCCACCGTTCGACAAATGCCGTCGAGTACTGCGTGGAGTAACTGGCCACGTCGTTGTGCTTGTTTCTGGTCATCTGATTCATGACGCACCTACCAGGTTGAATTCTTGAAGGACAGGTACTTGCTCGCCAACTCATGGGCAAACTCGGCGGACTGTTCGATGGACATGCTGTGCTTGGAGTACCCCAGCATCGACTGCATGACGGCCATGCACTGCGGGTTGTAGGTGACGGAACCATCACAATGGATTTCGTCGATGCCGTCCTGGCTCTGGCAGATGCTGTTGATGCGCACCGCCTCATCCTGCGGGCAGGCCTCGGAGAACTGCACCTGGATCCGCCCCTCGTGCAGTTGCACGGGATAACCGCCCGGAAGCCCAAGTGGGCCAGGCGCATGCACCCACACCGGCGTGGCTGAAAACAGCCCTTCGATCACCGTGACGGCGGAGCACGCCGTGAGGAACTGCCCGTCCACCCCACCCAGGCGACGGAACTCGGATTTCACCGTAGAAAAAATCGCCTCGGCCGGCAGGCGGGGCGCCTGTGGGCGGTCGCGCACTTCATACAACAGGCGGTAGCTGGCATGCGGTGGCAGACCACAGCGCGGCACGTAGTGGCTGAAGTAGTGCTGGGCGTACAACTGCACCTGTACATCGGCCGGCGCACATTCGAGTAACCGGGCGATGGAAAAGCGTACCGCCGGAATCAGGTTGGCCACATTGCCCACGCCGATATCGGGAGCCAGGCCGACACGCGCCAGGATCGGGTTGACCGCATCGGGGAACGCCGCGTTGACGGTTTTGGCCGAGATGCCGGAGGCCTTCACCGCCTGCATCAGGCAGTGCATCAACGTCAGGTGCATGGGCAGCCACGGCCCGAACTGGGCCTGGTCGAGCTTTTCGAACGACAGCTTGGGCAAGCCGGTAATCACCCGCCACGACTGCAGCGACGCGCAGTTCACCAGCAGGTCCGGGGCTTCCTCGCGCAGCAGCTGGGTCACCTTGCCGATGTCCCTAAGATCAGCAATCACCGGCTTGATCGCAATGAATTGCGCCAGTTGCGCACACGACAGTGCCACCAGGTTGCACAGCCGGATCGTCGCCTCTTCATTGCGGCCCAACACCACAAACTCGAACGCGTTTTTCGGCCCGAGAATCTTGAGGATTTGCAGGCACAGGTTGCCGGCGCCCACCAGCAGCAGTTTTTTCTTGCGCATCGAATGGCTCACCGTGGGTAGGCTCCGTTGTCGACCGAAATCACCCTGCCGGTGCTGTGACGCATGGCGTCGCCGACCAGCAGCATGATGACCTCAGCCACACCGCCGGGCCGGATCGGATCCTTGAGAACTTCCTGGCGTGCGTACTCGGCGCGGCGGTATTCGGGGATTGTGTCGTAGATGGCGGTGTCATGGATCAGCGCCGGAGACACCACGTTTACCCGCACGAACGGCGCAAAGTTCCAGGCGTTGGCCTTGGTCAGGCCGATCACCGCCGCCTTGGTGGCGCCGTAGAGGGCATCGCAGCTGCCCACTTCACCGGCCACCGAAGCAATGTTGACGATGCTGCGCGGGGCTTCGTGGGTCATTTCCCGTTCGGCGAAGTCCTTGGACAGATAGACCAGTGCCTTGAGATTGACGGTGAGGATTTCGTCGATCTGCTCATCGGAATAGGCGTAGACGCTTTTACCGTGATAAAGCCCGGCGTTATTGACCAGGCCATAAATAGTTGCATGGCGCTCATACAGTTTAGGAATAAAACCCTTGATAACCGCCATATCGGAAAAATCGGCAATCTGCGCTTCGAATACTTCAGCGCCGTAGAGTCGCTGTAAAACATCGAGGCCTTCGGCATCCTTGTCGGCGCCAATAACGAAGTAACCCTGTTGAATCGCCATGTCCACAGTGGCCCGACCAATGCCGTTAGCCGCTCCGGTAACAATCAACTTCTTCATACAACCATCCTTATTGGCAAAATTCATTCATGCGCGCGTAGAAAGTTCGATGGTATTCATACATCGCTTTTAACTTCGGGTATTGCTCAAAGGCTTTCATATCAATGTATGGTTTATCCGGCGTCACAATACGTTCACTGTTTTCCGCCGCAGCATGCCAACGACGCCAGGTTTTCCATTGTTGCGGGCACTCTCGCTTCCACGTCATGGCGTGCGGCAGAAACTCAATACCCAGGTAATCGCACAACTTACGAATCACCCGCTCGGGTGCAGCGGCCAAATCATCGGCGTTAATCACATAGGGCACTTTGCCCGTGAGTTTTGTAACCACGCAAAAGATGTCGTACAGGGCTTTATGCCCAATGGCCTGCAGCGGCATATCCGGATGCACCCGATGATGGGAAATAATGCTGCTGGCCGGTTCACGAATAAGAAAGATATTGTCCTGTTGCGCAAGAAACCCACGGTCGACTTTCAAATCATCCAGGCAGTGGTAGCACATGTCTTTATGAAATACGTTGGTGCGCTCACGCGCGGTCAACAGATGCTGTTTTATACCCTGGTACGTCGTGGGCAAACTGTGATCCCACTCATCCGAAGGGATCGCCGAGTCCTCGGAAAACGCCATGTGCGCAAACGGCTCGTGGAAGACCTCAAAATCGCCCCGCTCGATAAACACACGTTCCAGCACGGTGGAGCGCGAACGTGGGTGTGCCCATAACCCGATCATCCGGTTCATGCGATCACCCCGAATTCGGCGGCCAGCAACGCGTTGAGCGCGCGCTTGAAGGGCTTGGTCACCGGGCAGAGTCGAACGCAGTAATCGGCCAGGCGCCGGTGCGCGCTGTTGGCCTCATTGCAGGCGTTGATAAACGCCTCGTGGTTGCCAAAGTCATACGGCTCGATGCTGTCGACAAAGTAGGCTTCGTAGAAGTACGGGATACGGATCAGCTTGGCGAAGGTCGACGCGGGCGGTTTCTGTGGTCCGACGGCGGGCACCACCGGTTTGCCGTGGCTTTCGCGCTCGATGAGAAACTCCACCACATCCGGCGTCAGCGTGTAGCAGGTTGCCGCATGCCCGGTCTTTTCGAGGTGCCAGCAATGCTTGTTGCCTCGCTCGTCCACATCGACTTTGATGCTGGACAGCAGGGTTTGGACCGGCACGCTAGCGGCCGCCACCAACGCCTGGACCTGCTCGTAGATCATCAGCTCGGCCCAGCGCAGCTCCTCGGCGCTGAATGCCAGGCCACGCTCCGCGGCCTGCAGCGTGAGTTCGGGCTGACAGGCGAAACGCCCGATCATGAAGGTGATCACGTACTTGCAGTGGGCAGTATCGATCCCATTGCTGCGCGCGGTCGCCATGCCGCGCTCGATGGCCTGGATGCCGGCCTGGAACTGCGCAACCGTGAAGCAGAAGGTGATATTGATCGACGCGCCCTGGGCGGCCAGTTGCTCGACGGTCACCAACCCCTCCAGACTGCCGGGCACCTTGACCATCACATTCGGTGCGAGGCGATGCAGTTCCAGCCCCCTGACGGTCATGCGCTCTGTGCAACGCACATCCACCGGGTCGACCTGCGCTGAGATCCAGCCTTCGACCTGCGCGGATTGGACCCACAGCGGCTGGAGTGCCGCCGCCCCTTCGACGATGACCTCGTTGTACAGCTGTTTGTGCAACTGGCTGGGAGACAGGCTCGCCAGGTTGAAGCGCGATGACCAGTATTCGCGCTTTTCAAGGATAACGGCGGTCACCAACCGGGGATTGGTGGTCACACTGCACAAGCCCCGGGGCTCGGAGAAATCGTCCGGCATCAACGCATCAATATAAGATGCGGCGGCCGGGTACTTATCCAGCAGGTGCTGTTTGTAAGGCAGGTAAACGGCAGGCGATGAATCCCACCATACCTGTGAAGATTGATCGTTGCGTTTAAGTCTTTCCAGGTAACCCAGTGTGTTCACAACGCCTCCTCCCTGAGTAATAAGATCAATTGAAAATCGCCAGTACTTCACGCATGTCGGCGATCGGTAATGCGCCGGCAGCCGCCAACTGTGCATGCCGGTGCGGTGGACCAAAACCCAAAACTTTTATATTGGCTGCGACGGCCGCCTGAATACCCGTGACACTGTCTTCAATCACCAACGCATCATTTACGTCAACGCGATAAGTTTCACAGGCCGTTAGAAACACCAGGGGGTCTGGCTTCCACCTACCCACTTCATAACAACTGAATACTCGCCCTTCGAAGTAGGAAAACAGCCCCGTAATACGCAAGCAGTGTTCTATCTTGTTGCGTGGCGCACTGGAGGCAACGCAATAAGGAACTTGCAAACCCTGCAGCACTTCCACAATGCCATCCGTCGCTTTCAAACCCTGTGTCAATGCCTCCAGCGCTCGCTTGCGAAAGTGCTGTTCAAACTCACGGTCCAGGCAGACATTTAAAATCTGTTCAGCCTCACGCAAACAGTCCGCGATCTTGCGTCCACGAAAGTGTTCGATAAAACGTGCCACATCAAGTGTGGCATTACCCTGCGCAAGCGCATTAAGCATGGAGATCAACACAGACAGGGTGATTTCTTCACTTTGGACGAGTACACCGTCGCAATCAAAGATCACTAACTTCGGCATGCCAACTAAGGCAGCGGTTTTTGCCTGAACTGGTAGTTCCCCTATATCGGCCGAAAGGCACATAGATACCTCTTGCAAGTGGCCCCGCGATGACATCCGAACTACCAACGGAGCGGGTTGAGGTGTGCCTATAAGACACGCGGACAAAAAGCCTGTCAAACGCTTTTAAGCGGTTTTTTAGTATCTTATGGTTATTTTTTATAGTTCTGTTATTCCATTTTCCACCATGGTTGTAGTCGCTAAATTCACACGGCTGAACTTCCCTTGCGCAGCGTCAGTCAGCTACTTGAACTCACGAAATAAAGGTCGGTGAGCAATGCGTATCTCGTTGGAGCAACAAGTGGCGCTGGTAACCGGCGCCAGTTCCGGAATCGGTGCCGGCGCGGCCAAGGCTCTGGCACAAGCCGGAGCGGCCGTGGTGCTGAATTACAACAGCCAGGCCGCCCCCGCCGAGGCATTGGCCAAGCAGATCAACGCCGAGGGTGGCCGGGCGATTGCCATCGGCGCCAACGTCTCAATAGAAGAAGACGTAGAACGGCTGTTTGCCCAGGCCTTGGACGCCTTCGGCCACCTGGACATCCTCGTGGCCAACTCCGGCCTGCAGAAGGACGCCAACCTGGTGGACATGAGCCTCGACGACTGGAACACGGTGATCGGCGTCAACCTCACCGGCCAGTTCCTGTGTGCCCGTGCCGCCGTGCGTATCTTCAACCGCCAGGGCGTACGCGATGGCGTATCGCGGGCGGCCGGCAAGATCATCCACATGAGCTCGGTGCACCAATTGATCCCCTGGGCCGGGCATGTGAACTACGCGGCGTCCAAGGGCGGCGTGGAGATGTTGATGCGCACCCTCGCGCAGGAAGTCAGCGAACAGCGCATCCGCATCAATGGCATTGCGCCGGGAGCGATCCGCACCGCCATCAACCGTGCCGCCACCGAAGGCGCAGCGGAAAAGGAACTGCTGAAGCTGATTCCCTATGGACGGGTTGGCGATGTGGAAGACGTGGCCAACGCCGTGGTGTGGCTGGCCAGTGATGCGTCCGACTACGTCGTGGGCAGCACACTCTTTATTGATGGCGGCATGAGCCTGTATCCGGAGTTCCGTGGCAATGGTTGATTTGAAGAGCGAACAACAAAGCCCCATCGATGCCCACGGCATCATCGGTGATATGCGCAGCGCGGCACTGGTGAACGACAAAGGCAGCATCGACTTCTTCTGCTGGCCGGAATTCGACAGCCCGTCGGTCTTCTGTTCGCTGCTGGACAGCCCCGATGCTGGCATCTTCCAACTCACCCCGGAGCTGCCCAACGCGCGTCGCGAGCAGATTTACCTGCCCGACACCAACGTCCTGCAAACCCGCTGGCTCAGCGACGACGCCGTGGTGGAGATCACTGACCTGCTGGCCATCAGCGAAGAAATCGACGACCTGCCGCTGCTGATCCGCCGCGTGCGGGTGGTCAGCGGCACGGCCGAGATTCATCTGCGCTGCGCCGTGCGGCACGACTATGCGCGCACGCCCACACACGCCAGCCTCGACAACGGCACCGTATGCTTCAGCGCCGATGGCCAGCCCGGCCTGCGCCTGTCCGGCAGCCATCCGCTGCTGATCGAGGACTGCGCTGCCGTGGCGCGCTTTACTCTGGACCAGGACGAAGGTGCCGAGTTCGTCCTCGGCGGCCAGGACGACGAACGCGTGGACAGCGGTTGCACCGACCTGGCCCTGGCCCACACCTTGAAATTCTGGCGCGGCTGGATCGCGCAATCGAACTACCGTGGACGCTGGCGCGAAATGGTCAACCGCTCAGCCCTGGCACTCAAGCTGCTGACGTCACGCAAACACGGCGCGATCATCGCCGCCGCCACCTTCGGCCTGCCGGAAAGCCCTGGCGGAGAGCGCAACTGGGACTATCGCTATACCTGGATCCGCGATGCATCGTTCACCGTCTACGCCTTCATGCGCCTGGGCTTTGTCGACGAGGCCAACGCCTATATGCGTTGGCTCAAGGGCCGCGTCAGTGACTGCTGCGGCCAGCCGACCAAGATCAATATCCTGTACGGCATCGACGGTCGCCAGGAACTGCCGGAAGCCGAGTTGGACCACTTCAAAGGCCACGGCGGCGCGAAGCCGGTGCGCATCGGCAATGGGGCATTCGACCAGATCCAGCTGGACATCTACGGTGAACTGATGGACGCGGTGTACCTGGTCAACAAGTACGGCGAAGCCATCTCCCACGAAGGCTGGAAGCACACCGTGGACGTCGCCGACCAGGTCTGCGAAATCTGGAACACCCAGGACGTGGGTATCTGGGAAATGCGCGGCGAGCAGCACCACTTCCTGCACTCACGACTGATGTGCTGGGTAGCGCTGGACCGTGCCATCCGCCTGGCGTCCAAGCGTTCACTGCCGGCGCCATTTGCGCGCTGGGACCAGACCCGCCAGGCGATCTACGCCGACATCTGGAGCAACTTCTGGAACGAGGAGCGCGGGCATTTCGTGCAGCATATCGGCAGCACGGCGCTGGACGGTTCGATGCTGCTGATGCCGCTGGTGCGCTTTGTCGCGGCGACCGATCCGCGCTGGCTCTCTACCCTGGAAGCGATCCAGAAAAGCCTGGTGCGCGACGGCATGGTCTACCGCTACCGCAACGACGACAGCCAGATCGACGGACTGCAAGGTACCGAAGGTGCGTTTGCGGCCTGCTCGTTCTGGTACGTCGAATGCCTGGCCCGCGCCGGCCAGGTGGAAAAAGCCCACCTGGAATTCGAACAACTGCTGCGCTACGCCAACCCCCTGGGTTTGTACGCCGAAGAGTTCGACAACCAGGCCCGACACCTGGGCAATACGCCCCAGGCCCTGAGCCACTTGGCATTGATCAGCGCGGCGACGTTCCTCGACCGCAAGCTCAGTGGGGAGAAAACCACCTGGCAACCCTGAAATAGCCTGTGCACAATGGGCAACCCTCCAGGCCACGGACAGGAACACCATGCGCCAGGTACTGCTGATCATCGATGTGCAACCCTCGTTCAACCCTCCCGCGTGGCTGGTGGACGGCATCAATGCCCTGCTGGGTCGCATGCCGTCAATCGCCACCGTGGAGCGTCACGACGAGCGCATCACCCCCTTCACCCGGCAACTTGGCTGGCAACCGGCACCGGATGACCAAAGCCTGATTGCGGCGGACCGCATCTTCATCAAGCACGGCTACGCGCCGACACCCGAGACCGTCGCCTACCTGAAAAGCCTGGCCCCCGAACGCGTGCTGGTGTGCGGTATCCAGACCGACACCTGCGTGCTGGCGGCGGGGTTTGCGTTGTTTGATGCCGGGTTGCAGCCGACGTTGATCAGCGATCTGACCATGGGCTCGTCGCTGGATCGGTCGGGGCAGTTGGGGGTGGACCTATGGCGGCATCACTTTGGGCACGTGGTTGATCGAGACCAGGTCGCTGCCACCTTATGACCCCCTTTCCTACCCTGCACACTCAACGCCTGCAACTGCGGGAGTTGGTGACCCAAGATGCCCAGGCGCTGTTCGCCATCTACCGCGATACCGACAGTATGCGCTGGTTCGGCGCTGACCCGATGACCGACATTGCCCAGGCAAAGCGCCTGATCGAGACCTTTGCCCAATGGCGTACCCAACCGAATCCGGGAACTCGCTGGGGGCTGGAGTTCGAGGGCCGGTTGATCGGCAGCTGTGGCTTGTTCAAGTGGAACCGTGGATGGAACAGTTGCTCGCTGGCCTGTGAGCTTGCACCGCAATTCCGAGGCGAGGGTCTGATGAGCGAAGCGCTGCGCACCACCCTGGAATGGGGTTTCAGGCAGATGCACTTGCAGCGAGTGGAAGCGCTGGTTCATCCACATAACCACGCGTCCCGCGCTTTGCTGGAGCGTCTTGGCTTCAAAGCCGAAGGAAAACTGCGAGAAGCCGGATTCTGGAACGGCCAGCGACATGACCTTGAAGTGCTGGGGCTGCTGGCGCGGGAATGGCCGTATCAATCCAGACTGGACAAGTAATCCCGCAGTCTCAAAACCCACCCCTTCCCGTCACACCTTTCGACTAGAGTTCCAGCATCTCTGGCCAGTTGATGAACCATGACCATGACACCCCCACTGCTCCACGTACGCACGTCAATGCTCGATGTAGCCTATGAAGCCCATGGCCCCACCGACGGCAAACCGGTGATCCTGCTGCACGGCTTCCCTTACGACCCACGTGCCTATGACGCGATTGCACCGGTATTGGCCGGGCATGGCTACCGGGTGCTGGTGCCCTACCTGCGCGGTTACGGCCCGACACGGTTTATCAACGCGCAGGTGATGCGTTCCGGGCAGCAGGCGGCGCTGGCCCAGGACCTGCTGGATTTCATGGATGCACTGGCGATCCCGCAGGCCACGCTGGCCGGGTACGACTGGGGTGGGCGCGCCGCGTGTATCGTCGCGGCGCTGTGGCCAGAACGGGTGCATGGGTTGGTGACCGGGGATGGCTACAACATCCAGAACATCGCCAAGTCGCTGAAACCCAGGGCGCCGGTGACGGAGCATCGCTTGTGGTACCAGTACTACTTTCATACCCAGCGCGGGGTGGACGGCTTGACCGCCAACCGTGGCGAATTGTGCAAACTGTTGTGGTCGCTGTGGTCGCCGTCCTGGGCCGAGGGGCCGGGGCTGTATGCGCAGACGGCGCCATCGTTCGACAACCCGGATTTTGTCGAGGTGGTGATTCACTCCTACCGCCACCGCTTCATGTACGCACCTGGCGACCCGGCGCTGGAAGCTATCGAGCAGGCCCTGGCGTTGCAGCCGGCGATTTCGGTGCCGAGCATTTCATTGTGCGGTGCCGATGATGGAGTGGGCCCACCGCCCGAAGTGGATGATGACGTGGAGCACTTCAGCGGGTTTTATCGGCGACAAGTGTTGCCCGGAGTGGGTCACAACATCCCTCAGGAAGCACCGCAGGCCACACTGGATGCGGTGTTGGAATTGCTCGGCGAAAAGCGTTCACGGTAAGCCTGGGGCGTCACCGACAAGGCGCGCAGAAAGCTGCGACGCAGGGTTTCTTCGCAACCGAACCCACATTGCACGGCAATGCGTTTGATCGAGGCACTGCTATCAGCCAATTGCCGGCGCGCGGTTTCGACGCGGATGAGTTCGACGGCACGCGCCGGGGTCTGGCCGGTTTCGGCGCGGTAGTGGCGCACAAAGCTGCGCTCGCTCATGCCGGCCTGGGCGGCCAGGGTCGGGATGTTCAAATCCAGGGTGAGATTTTCGGCCATCCAGGCGTGGAGTTCGGCGAAGCGGCTGTCATCTTTTTGCAGGGACAGGGTCACGCTGAATTGCGACTGGCCACCGGGGCGCTTGAGGAACACCACCAGGTGCCGCGCCACTTCCAGGGCCACGGCGCGGCCCAGGTCTGCTTCCACCAGCGCCAGGCACAGGTCGATACCGGCGGTGACGCCAGCGGAGGTCCACACTGCGCCCTGCTGGATGAAGATCGGGTTGGACTCCACCGTCAGCGCAGGGAACTTGCGCGCCAGCTCTTCGCAACGGGTCCAGTGGGTGGCCACGCGGCAGCCGTCGAGCAGGCCGCTGGCGGCCAGCAGGAAAGCGCCGGTGCACACCGATGTCATGCGGCGGGTGTGTCTGGCTTTCTCGCGCACCCAGTCCACCAGCGCCGGGTCTTCAGCTGCGCCATACACGCCCCAGCCGCCTGCGATCACCAGCGTGTCGCACGGCGCATCAACGGCGGGCAGCGCCTCGGCGACCAGCGCCAGGCCGGCGGAGGTCATCACCGGCTGCGCTTGCGCGGCGATCACCGATACCGCGTAAGGCAAAGGTTCGCCGCGCTGGCGCGCCAGGTCATTGGTGGAGGCAAACACCTGCAGCGGCCCGGTGACATCGAGCACCTGGGCGTTATCGAAAGCGAGTACATGGACGATTCGAGGCATGATTGGCGTGATTCGTGGGTTCAATGGCGTATTCGCCAAAGCCTAGGCCTCTAGAGTGGAGCCGTCCACCCCTTTATCGGAGCTTCATTCATGACCTTGCAGATCGGCTTTCTGTTGTTCCCCGGCATCCAGCAACTGGACCTTACCGGCCCTTACGACGTACTGGGTTCCCTGCCGGACGTGAAGTTGCACCTGGTGTGGAAAGACCTGGCTCCGGTCACCTCCAGCACCGGCCTGGTGTTCACCCCGACCATGACCTATGCCGACTGCCCGCGCCTGGATGTGATCTGCGTACCCGGCGGTTCCGGCGTCGGCGCCTTGATGGAAGACCCACAGACCCTGGATTTCCTCAAGGCCCAGGCACAGACCGCACGCTACGTGACCTCGGTGTGCACCGGCTCGCTGGTGCTTGGCGCCGCAGGTTTGCTGCGCGGGCGCAAGGCGACGACCCACTGGGCCTACCACGACCTGCTCGCCCCGCTCGGCGCCATCCCCGTGCAAGAGCGCGTTGTACGCGATGGCAACCTGCTGACCGGTGGCGGCATCACTGCCGGGATCGACTTCGCCCTGACGCTGGCGGCGGAGCTGTACAGCGAAGCGGCGGCGCAGTTGGTGCAATTGCAGATTGAATACGCGCCGGCACCGCCGTTCGATGCCGGCCGCCCCGACACCGCGCCCAAGCATGTGCTGGATGAGGCCAACAAGCGCACGGCTGAATCACGCAGGGTACGCGGGGAGATCGTTGCTCGGGCGGCGGCGCGGTTGGGTTGATACGCTTTCTCTGTGGTGAGCGGGCTTGCCCCGCGTTGGGCTGCGTAGCAGCCCCCTAACGGTGACTGAGTTTCTTCAGACACTCCACAGCGCCAGATTTTGGGGCCGCTTCGCGCCCCAACGCGGGGCAAGCCCGCTCACTACAACAAGCTCGCCAAACACATTTAGTCAGGCCGGACGCGACATCACCGCCAGGCGCACCGCCAGCACTGTCAGCACCGTCGCCAGTCCCCATTTCTGCAACCAGGCGCCTTTCGAGCGCCTGGCGAAGAACCGGCTCAGCGCCCCGCCAAACATGCCCAGCAGCAGATGAAACACGCCCGCAATCACGGTCAGCACGCCCCCCAACACTATCAACTGCACAGCGATGGACCCCGCCTCGGGCCTCACGAACTGCGGCAGGAACACCACAAAAAACAGCAGCGCCTTGGGGTTGAGCAAACTGTTGAGCATGGCTTGCAGAAACACCCGGCCCAGCGGCACGCGGCTGACAGGGTCTGCAGCCAGCCCAGGTTTTTTCTGCAAGGTCTTGAACACCAGCCACAGCAGGTAGATCACCCCGGCATAGCGAATCACATCAAACGACGGCGGCCAACTGGCGACCAGCGCCGTCACCCCGGTGGCGGTCAAGGCGGTCAGCAGCACATCGGCCACGCCAATGCCCAGGGCCGACGCCATCCCGCCACGCCAGCCGTGGGTCACGCCGTGGCTGATCACAAAGGCCATGTTCGGCCCCGGAGACAACAGCAGCAACAGCACAGCACCGGAAAAAACCACCAGGGTCGCCAGGTCGATCATGCTCAAGCCTTCCACCGGGAAAAGCCTGCAGATTAGTCGGTGCATCCGCGGCAAACAAAAAATTGTGCTGGATACAATGCGCGCCGGTAATTGCGAAGGGCCACGAGCAACGTCTAGAATGCGAAACATTATCAATTAAGACAGCTGCGCCAGGATGCCCATGTCGAGCGATCACCCACTGGACCACGCCGCCATCGGCCAGCTTTACCAGGCCCATCATTCCTGGCTGCGCGGCTGGTTGAGCCGGCGCACCGGTTGCCGTGAACACGCTGCCGACCTGGCCCAGGAAACCTTCGTACGCCTGCTCAACGCGCGCAAGCAACAAACCTTGCAGCAGCCGCGCGCCTACCTGAGCAGCATCGCCCGCAGCCTGATGATCGACCAGTACCGCCGCCGCGAACTGGGGCGCGCCTACCTGGAAAGCCTTGCGCATTTTCCGCAACTCGAAGTGCCGTCGGAAGAAACCCGCCTGCTCATTCTCGATAGCCTGGAACGCATCGACCGCTTGCTCGACCAGCTCAAGCCGCGGGTGCGCGAAGCCTTCCTGCTGGCGCAACTGGACGGCCTGACCTGTGCGCAGATCGCCCTGCGCCTGGGTGTGTCCAAGGCCACGGTGGAGCGTGACTTGTCCAAAGCGCTACATGCCTGTTACCGCTTGCGTTATGCCGAAGGCTGACCCGCGCCTGGTGGACCAGGCCATCCAGTGGATGATCACACTGCGCTTCAATGTGGCCGACGACGCCAGCACCGCCGCGTTCGAACGCTGGCTGCACACCAGCGCCGAGCACCAGTTGGTGTGGCAGCGGGTGGCCGCAATGAATGACGATTTCAGCCAACTGCCGCCCCAGGTCGGCCGGCACGCCCTGCGCGGCGCGCGCCGACACATCTCCCGTCGTGAAGGCTTGAAACTGCTCGGCCTGGTTGCGGGTGCGGCCGGTTTGACCTGGCTCGGCCGCGACTACACGCCACTGCCTGCACTGATGGCCGACTACCGCACGGCCACCGGCGAGCGGCGCTGGGTGGCGCTGGACGATGGCAGCCGGATCCAGTTGAACAGCGCCAGCGCCCTCGACACGGCCTTCGATCAGGAGCGGCGCCTGGTGCACTTGCGTCAAGGTGAAATACTGGTCAACACCGGCGCCGACCACCGACCGTTCTGGGTACAGACCCGCGACGGTTATCTGCGCACCCTTGGCACGCGCTTGCTGGTACGCGAAGAAACCCAGGGCACACGGTTGGCGGTGCAACAGGGCACTGTGGCGGTGTTCGCCGACAGTCATGCGGCCAACGCCCGCCAGCTACTCAAGCCCGGCGAGCAGGTACTGTTCAACCGCAGCGGCATTCGCCCGGTGGTCGGCAACGGCCTTGACCCCTGGGCCTGGAGCGACGGCGTGATCAGTGCCCACGCCATGCGGCTGGACGATTTCCTCACCGAACTGGCGCGCTATCGCAACGGCCTGGTGCGTTGCAGCGAAGCAGTGGCCGGGCTGCGGGTGTCGGGGACTTATCAACTGGACGACACCGATCAGGTGCTGAGCCTGGTCGCGCACTCACTCAAGCTTGATATCACGTACCGCAGCCGCTATTGGGTGACGGTTTCTGCGCACGTGTAACCTTTCAAAAAATAAATGAGGTGAATTCTCATTGCCGCTCGACCTGTAAGGAAAGGCCGATCAACAGGCCGGTTCTGTCCACTTCCTTCAGGAGCACCCCGCGGTCATGCAAGCGTTCCCCTCCCAACGTTCACCTCTCAAGCGCGCCGTGCAGGCCGCCTTGCTCGGCGTCTGCCTGAGCAGCGCCCTGCCCCTGGCCGTAATGGCCGAGACACCGGCCAGCGACACCCAGGCCCGTGACTGGAACATCGCCGCCGGCAGCCTGGCCACTGCACTGGATCAGTTCGCGCGCCAGGCCGGCATCAGCCTGTCGTACGATGCCACCAGCGTCGCCGGCAAAACCAGCTCGGGCCTCAATGGCCGCTTTGATCCTCAGCAAGCGCTGGAACAATTGCTGCGCGGTCAAGCCCTGCAAGCCCAGCGCCAGGGCAACAGTACCTGGATGCTGCTGCCGCAAGTGGCCGACACCGGTCCGCTGAACCTCGGAGCCACCCTTATCAACGGCGAACGCCTGGGTGCCACCACCGAGGGCACCGGCTCCTATACCACCGGTGCGGTCACCATCGGCAAGGGCGAACACAGCCTGCGGGAAACCCCGCAATCGGTGAGCGTGATGACCCGCCAATTCATGGACGACCAGAACGTCACCACCATCGACGACGTGATGGAGCGCACGCCCGGCATTACCTCCTACGAGTCGCCCATGGGCGGCAAGTATTTCTACTCCCGTGGTTTCAAGATGCTCGGCCAGTACCAGTACGACGGCGTGCCCCTGGACATGGGCAAGGACTACGTCCAGGCCGACAGCTTCAGTGCAAACATGGCGATTTATGACCGCGTGGAAGTGCTCAAGGGCGCCGCCGGCATGCTCAAGGGAGCCGGCACCGCCAGCGGCGCGGTGAACTTTGTGCGCAAACGGCCACAGGCCAAGCCCACCACCAGCCTGTCGCTGTCGGCCGGCACCTGGGACAACTACCGCGCCGATCTCGACACCGGCGGCCCACTGAATGACAGCGGCACGCTGCGTGGCCGCGCTGCCGTGAGCCAGCAGGATCGCGGGTCCTACATGGACATCGCCAAGCGCAAGGACCAGGCGTTCTACGGTGCGCTGGATTTTGACCTCACACCTGACACGACCCTGGGCGTCGGCGCCAGCTACGAAGATGTCGATGCCTCCCCGTGCTGGGGTGGCCTGCCGCGCTACGCCGACGGCAAAAGCGCCAAACTCAGCCGCTCGACCTGCCTTGGCCAATCCTGGAACGACTGGCAAAGCCGGCGTGCCACGTTCTTTGCCGACGTCACCCACCACTTCAACGATGACTGGAAACTCAAGGTCTCGGCAGTGCACAGCCGCAACCTGCAAGACACCAAATACGCCGCCAGCGAAGGCACCATCAACTATGGCGACCCGGCGCCGACGGCCAACTCCTATGCCGCGCTGATGGACTACGACCACAGGGACTACGGCCTCGATGCCTATATCGACGGCAAGTTCGAAGCCTTCGGCCTGGAACACGAAGTGATCCTCGGCGCCAACGGCAGCCGTGGCACCCAGGACGACGTCTACGCGATCCAGAACCTGCCCAGGCGCCAGAGCATCTACCAGCCCGACCACCACTTCCCGGAACCGGCCAACACCACCTTCTGGCCGAACATGTACCGTGGCGGTACGGTCAAGGAAACCGCCACCCAATACGGCACGTATGCCACCTTGCGCCTGCGCCTGGCCGAGCCGTTGATGTTGATCGTCGGCAGCCGCGTGAGCTGGTACGACAACCGTCGCGAGTCCTATAACCTGGGCTGGGGCGAGTGGTCCCTGCAAGATGCGCACACCAGGGAAACCGGTGAAGTCACGCCGTTCGCCGCACTGATCTACGACCTCAACGAGCACCTCTCGGTGTATGCCAGCTACGCCGATATCTTCCAGCCGCAAAGCTCATACGCCACGGCCGATGGCGCGGCGCTCAAGCCGAAAATCGGCGACAACTACGAGCTGGGTATCAAGGGCGAATGGTTCGATGGGCGCCTCAACAGCTCCCTGGCATTGTTCCGCGCCATCGAGAAAAACGGTGCCGAAACCGACTACAACAGCTTCTGCCCGACCTCTGCCGATGGCTATTGCTACACCGATAAAGGCAAGGTGCGCGCCCAAGGCGTGGAGGCCGAAATCAGCGGCGAAGTGCTCGAGCGCCTGCAACTGTTCGGCGGCTACACCTACACCCAGACCCAATCCCTGAACACCATCGACAGCAGCAAAGAAGGCGGCGTCTCCAACACCTATGTCCCTCGGCACATGCTGCGCGTGTGGGGTGACTACCAACTCGACGGTGCCCTGTCGAAATGGAGCGTGGGCACCGGGGTCAACGCCCAGAGCAGCAACTACCGCGTACAGAACATCAAGCTGGAGCAGGCCGGTTACGCCACCTGGAACGCACGCGTGGCGTACCGCCTCGATGACACCTGGACCGTGGCACTCAACGGCAACAACTTGTTCGATAAAAGTTATTACAACACGGTCGGCACCGCCTCTTGGGGTAACTTCTACGGTGAGCCGCGCAATTTTACCGTGAGTTTGAAAGGTAACTTCTGAGCCGATGAAAGCCCCGGTGGCAGGGCACTTAGTGCGCCCTGCCGCTCCCTCTTTGTCCCCCTTTCCTACCTCGCATAGAAAAAGGTTTCTCCTTTAAGCAGGAAAAATCTGACATTTGTTCCTACACTCAAAAACACACCCAATCACCGAGTGTTCGGACAAGAAATGTCAATAAAATGCCGCAAAAAAGACTGATTAACCTGTCTAGCATGCCGCCTCCGCACCACTGTCAATTCGTTGACTGAATACACATCAAAGGAACACTCCTTTAGTCACTACCCCGCAAAACCCACTCAAATGGATAGCTGCATTTGGAATGGCTAGTTGCGTATTACCCAGCGTAGTCGTTCGACCCTAGTTCTAAAGCAAGCCAGCGCTTATTGAACAAACCGTCGAACCGTCAAGCCTGGAGTGCAATGAGGGATGTTTGTATGCGAGAGAAGTCGTCCGTCGACAGCCTGTTCTTAACGCGCGCCGGTTTTGTTGAGTTCTTTGTTGTTTTCGTCAAGTTGGTCCATGGCCTGACGGCCATTCTGCCCCCCCTGGTCCTGGTGCTTTTCCTCGACCCGATGGCCCCTGAGCTGCGTGCCCACTTCCTGGGCCTGCTGGTATTTTTTGCGGTCCTCACCATTATTCTGTTCCAGGCCCTGGGCATCTATTCCGAGGAACTGTTCAGTAATCGCCTGCGCCTGAAAACCAAGATCAAAGCCTGGACGGCAGCCTTTTGCATCCTGCTGTTCATGTACCAGATCCTGCAGTTCTTCCCGCAATTGACCCCGCGCAACCTGGCGGTCTGGTACGTCGCCAGCCTGGGGCTGTTTTGCCTGGAGCGCCTGCTGATGCTGCGCCTGTATCGCAAGCTGATGCGTGCCGGCAAATTCCTGCAACGCACGGTGATCCTGGGCTTTACCGACACCGCCGTACACGTCGCCGATCACCTGCTGCGCAACGGTGACATCCGTTCCGGCCTGGTCGGGTTCATCGACGACCGCACCGAGCGCATTCCCAAGGAACTGAGCAACCTGCCCCTTCTGGGCAACACCCGCGACCTGGAAAAGCTGATCCGCGCCGAACAGGTCAACCAGGTGATGATCTGCCTGCCCTGGGCCGCCGAACAGCGCATCCATGGTTTGGTCAACCGCCTGCGGCAGCTGTCGGTGAACGTGATGCTGGTGCCGGACATGGCCGCCCTGCGTTACGGCCACAGCAAGATTACCGACGTGGGCGGCATCCTGATGTTCAACACCTCGCAGTTGCCGCTGCGCGGCTGGTCGCCGGTGATCAAGCGCTGCGAGGACTTGCTGCTGGCCAGCCTGGCGCTGGTGTGCCTGTCGCCGGTGATGCTGGCGACGGCGCTTGCGATCAAGCTCGATTCCAAAGGCCCGGTGCTGTTTCGCCAGAACCGCTACGGCTACAACGACAACGAAATCCGCGTGTTCAAGTTCCGCTCGATGTACACCGACCAGAGCGACTTCACCGCCGAACGCCAGACCACCCGCGAAGACCCGCGCATCACTCGCGTCGGGCGCATTATCCGCAAGACCAGCATCGACGAGCTGCCGCAACTGTTCAACGTGCTGCTGGGCAACATGTCCATGGTCGGCCCGCGCCCGCATGCCACCGCGACCAAGGCCGCGGGCATTCCGTTTGAAGTGGCGGTCAGCGAGTACAGTTCGCGGCACCGGGTCAAGCCGGGTATCACCGGCTGGGCGCAGATCAACGGCTACCGGGGTGAGACCGACACCCTGTTCAAGATCCAGAAACGGGTCGAGTACGACCTGGAATACATCTCCAAGTGGTCGGTGTGGTTTGACCTGTACATCGTCTTCATGACGGTCCCGGCCGTCCTTTCCACCAAGGAAGTCTATTGATGAACACACTCAACGGATTAATTCCCTGCATCATTTCCGGTGGTTCGGGCACGCGGCTGTGGCCGGTGTCCCGGCAGAACATGCCCAAGCCGTTCATGCGCATGCGCGACGGCCAGAGCCTGCTGCAGAAAACCTTCCAGCGCGCAGCCAAGCTGCCGGGTGTGGAAAGCGTGTTGACGGTGACCAACCGCGACCTGCTGTTCCGCACCCTGGATGACTACCGCCTGGTCAACCAGGCCCACCTGCCCCTGGACCTGCTGCTGGAGCCGTTCGGCCGCAACACGGCGGCGGCGATTGCCGTGGCGGCGTTGCACGTGCAGGAACATTTCGGCGGCGACGCGCAGTTGCTGGTGATGCCCGCCGACCACCTGATCCTCAATGAAGTGGCGTTCGCCGAGGCCGTGACCCAGGCCCGCGACCTGGCCGAAGCCGGCTACCTGGTGACCTTCGGCATTCAGCCGGATCATCCGGAAACCGGCTTTGGCTACATCGAGCAGGGCGAGGCGCTGGGCACTGGCTACCGGGTCAAGCGCTTCGTGGAAAAGCCCGACCTGGCCACCGCCCAGGGCTACCTCGACGGCGGCAAACACCTGTGGAACGCCGGCATGTTCTGCTTCAAGGCCAGCACCCTGGTGGACGAACTCGCCGCCCATGCACCGGACGTACTGGACGCTGCCCGCGCCGCGCTGGAGCACAGCCAGCACCTGCAGAACAAGACCTCACGCCAGCGCGAACTGGACGCGGACGCCTTCGGCAGTGCGCCGGATGTGTCGATCGACGTGGCGCTGATGGAAAAGTCCAGGCAAGTCGCCGTGGTGCCCTGCGACATTGGCTGGAGCGACATCGGCTCGTGGGAAGCCCTGCGCCAGCTCACCCCCAGCGATGCCCATGGCAACCAGGTCAATGGCGAAGCGATTCTGCATGACGTGCACAACTGCTACATCGACTCGCCCAAGCGTGTGCTCGGCGCTGTGGGCGTGCGCGACCTGATCATCGTCGACACGCCTGACGCCCTGCTGATCGCCGACGCCCACCGCAGCCAGGACGTGCGCTACATCGTCGCCGAGCTCAAGCGCCAGAACCACCCGGCGTACAGCCTGCACCGCACCGTCACCCGGCCGTGGGGCACCTACACCGTGCTGGAGGAAAGCAGCCGCTTCAAGATCAAGCGCATCGTGGTCAAGCCCCAGGCATCGCTGTCGCTACAGATGCATCACCACCGCAGCGAACACTGGGTAGTGGTCAGCGGTGCGGCGCAGATCACCAACGGCGAGCGTGAATTCCTGATCAACGCCAACGAGTCCACCTACATCCCCGCCGGGCACAAACACCGCCTGACCAACCCCGGCATCATCGACCTGGTGATGATCGAGGTGCAGAGCGGCGAGTACCTGGGCGAGGACGACATCGTGCGTTTCGACGACATCTACGGGCGCGCGCCCGCAGAAGTGAAGAAATGACATGCTCACCTCACTGATCATCCCGACCCGTAACGCCTCCAGCCATCTGGGCCGCCTGCTGCCGGCGCTGAAGATGCAAACCCTGCAACCTGACGAGATGCTGGTGGTGGACAGCGCCTCCAACGATGACACCGTGGCGCGCTTTCGCGAATTCGGGGCGCGGGTCGAGGTGATCGACGCACGTGACTTCAACCACGGCGGCACCCGGCGCTGGGCCAGCGAACAGGTGGGCGGCGACGCGCTGATCGTGATGACCCAGGACGCGATCCCCGCTACCCCGGAAACCTTCGCCAACCTGCTCGCCGAATTGCAGCAGGACCCGCTCAACGGCGTGGCCTACGGTCGCCAGTTGCCACACCCCGACGCCGGTGTACTGGGTGCGCAGTCACGGCACTTCAATTACCCGGAACACAGCCGCAGCAAAAGCCTGGCCGATGCGCCGGAGTTGGGGATCAAGACCTGCTTCAGTTCCGACTCGTTTTCCGTGTACCGGCGCAGCGTGCTGGAGGCGGTGGGCGGTTTCCCGGCCGATGTGATCGGCAGCGAGGACGCCTATGTGGCGGCGCGCATGCTGCTCGATGGCTACAAGGTGCGCTACGCCGCCACCGCGCTGGTGCATCACTCCCACGATTACAAACTCATGGATGAGTTTCACCGCTACTTCGACATCGGCGTGTTCTACGGCCGCGAGCCGTGGATCAGGCAGGCCTTTGGCGACGCGGGTGGCGAAGGCAAACGCTACGTGCTGGCTGAACTGGCGGCCTTGCGCAAGGCCGGCGCCCTGCACCGTGTTCCCGAAGTACTGGTGCGCAGTGCGTTCAAACTGCTCGGCTACCGGCTGGGTCAACTGGAGCGCCGCCTCCCCCTCGCCCTCAAGCGGCGCATCAGCATGTTTCCCGGTTATTGGAGGTGAGCATCATGACCTACAGGAAGTCCCCCTTGATGAAACGAACCCTGCTCGTCGTGGCCATGATGGCCCTGGCCGCCTGCAATACGCCGGCACGCATCGTCGCGCCCGACAGTGACACCGTCGAGGCCGGCAAACGCGCCCTCGACCAGCTGGCGCAATTGCCGCCAGCGGTGGAACGCATCCGCATCGGCGACCAGTTGCGCATCGTGCGCGATGCCGGCGAGATGCCGACACTGTCGGCGTTCAACGTCAGCACCATCTATGAGCTGACGCTGTACACGGTGCAGACCGACGGCAAGATCAACTACCCGTTCCTGGGGCCGGTGCAGGTCGCCGGTCGCCAGCCGTCGGAGCTGGCCACGGAGTTGACCGGCAAGCTCGCGCCCATCTACCGCGAACCGCGGGTGACGGTGAACATCAACCAGGCACCGAGCGGCTCGATCATTGTCGGCGGCGCGGTGAACAACCCGACGGCGGTGCAGATCGCCACGGCCAACACCCTGGAACAAGCCATCATCGGGGCCGGCGGGGTCAGCCCGGCGGGCAACGCCAGCATGGTCGCCCTGCTGCGCGAAGACGCCCAGGGTGCCTATCGCGCGTACTTCCTGGACTTCAGCCAGCTGCTCAAGACCGGCCCTAACGGACGCAAACCCGTGCGCCTGCAACGCGGCGACGTGGTGTTCGTGCCCAAGTCCAACGTGGGCGAGCGCATCCAAGGGGTGGATACCTACATGAACCAACTGATCCCGTTCACCAAGTCGATCGGGGTTGGCTACAACTACACCCGAACCAGCGGCGGCAACAACTAAAGGAGCGACATCCCAATGATCGAGATCCGTTCTTTTCGTGATCTTCTGCGCTTGTTCTTCATCTTCCGGCATGAGTTCAAACTGGCGGCGATTGCCGCGCTGGTGATCATCCTGCTGGGGGCGTTCCTGCTGCCGGCCAAGTACGAGTCCACCGCGCGCCTGTTGGTGAAGCCGGGGCGTGACTCAACCTTGCCCATCGAGATCAGCAACCGCCAGGCGCTGGTGATGCCCAGCACCCAGCGCGACCCTATTGTCGACGAAGAGCGCCTGCTCACTGGCCGGCCGATCGTGCGCGCGGTGGCCGAGCATTACCTGGAAGTGATCGAGAACGCGCCGCCGCCGGAAGGTTTCTGGAAGCGCACCAAGTACTACGTCAAGAGCGGCGTGGGCGCTGTGTTCGATGGCCTGCGCGTGGTGCTGGAAACCATCGGTATCGTGGAAAAAACCACGCCGGTGGAACGCCTGGCCGCCAGCCTGGAGAAAAACTTCGAAGTCAGCCACGCCGCCGGTTCCACGGTGATGGACATCAGCTTCAAGTGGGGCGACCCGGAAATCGCCCAGGCGGTGGTCAAGGATTGGGTCGAGACCTACATCAACGAACGCACCGAGGCCCTGGGGCGCAAGAGCCTGTACGCGTTCTATGAAGGCCAGGTGGCCAACAGCGCCACCGAGATCAAGAGCTACAAGGAGCAGATCCTCACGCATCTGAACGAGATCGGCGCAGCGAGCATCACCGACCGCCTGGAAGATTTGTCCGAGCGCATCAACGTGCTGCGCGGCGAGACCTTCAACACCACGCGGCTGATCGCCTCGTCCGACAGCGCCATCCAGAGCACGCGCACCCAGCTCAAGGGCCAGCCCAAGGAAGTCACCACGGTGCGCCAGATCGCCCTGAACCCGCAGCAGCAGGATTTGCGTCGCCTGCTCAACCAGAAGCTGCTGGAAAAGGCCGACATGATGCGCACCTACACCGACAACGCGCCGCCGGTCAAAGCCCTGGACGCGTCGATCCGGGCCATGCAGATGCAGGTCAACAGCGAGAGCAACACGGTGCAAGCCTCGGAGAACCGTGCACCGAACACCCTGGAAATCCACTTGCAGCGCGTGTTGCTGGATGAAACCAGCAACAACGTGGCGCTGCGTACCCAGCTGGTGCAACAGCAGAAACAACTGCTGAACCTGGAAGACCAACGCAAGCAGGCCCTGGAGATCGAGCCGGAGCTGGCCCGCCTTTCCCGCGAGCTGAACACCACCGAGCGCAACTACGCGCTGTACGTGGATAACCTGGAAAAATCGCGCATCGACCGCGAGCTGGACAACAGCCAGATCAGCAACATCGCCGTGATCGAAGAAGCCACCCTGAACCCTGGCCGGATTTTCCCGAAAACCCTGGTGATGCTGGTATTGGCGATCCCGTTTGCCATCGTGGTCGGCCTGCTGGTGATCTACCTGTGCTACCTGCTCGACCAGCGGATTCACGACGGTGGCCTGGTGGAGCGCAAGTTCGGCCTGCCGCTGTGGACCACCCTGCCGGAGCTGGACACCTCTACCGCGCAAAGCACCAACGCGTTCAATGCGAGCATCTACCGGCTGTACAGCCTGCTGCAGCCCGAGCGGATCGCCGAACAGGGCCTGACCCTGGGCCTGACCTCGGCGCGCCATGGCGAAGGGGTGACCTTCGTGGTCGAGCAACTGCGCCAATTGCTGAGTGAAAACGGCATCAACGTGCGCGTCGGCGGGCTGCAAGCTGCTGCGCCAGGTGAAGTGGTGCTGCTGGATGCCTCGGCCCTGCTGGACAACCGCGAGGCGTTCGTCGACCTGCGTCGTGCCGACCTGATCGGGCTGGTGGTGGAAGCGCGCAAAAGTACCGTGCCGGTGGTGGAACATGCGCTGTCGATCCTCAACACCGCGTTCGGCAAGGTGGACGGCATCATCATCAACCGTCGCAAGTTTGAAGTGCCGAGCAAAGTGCTGCGCACCATCGGCAAATACCGGGGAGCGTTCTGATGCGAATCGCCCTGCTCGCACCCTTGCCGCCGGAGAAAAACGGGATCGCCGACTACGCGAACCATTTTCGCACGGCCTTGGAACACCTCGGTGTGACGGTGCTGACACCGTTGGCCGGCGTCGCGGGCAACAGCGAAGCGATCAAGCAGGCCATCGACGCGTTCGACTGGCAAACCGTAGACCTAGTGCACGCCGAACTGGGCGGCGGGCGCCTGGGGGAATTCCTGGCGTTGCGTGAGTTGCGCAAGGCTTACCCCCAGTTGCCGCTGACCGCGACCGTGCATGACCCGGAACGCATCGTGTGGCGCCGTGAGCACCTGCCGTTCCCCTTGAACCTGATGGAACGTTTGCCCAGCCCATTGCCCCAGGCTGCCGTGGTGCTGGCCGACCCGCTGACCCTGCGCGAAGAACGCCAGGTCGCCAAGGGGCTGACCCGGCTGGTGACCCTCACCCGCCTGGGTGCCGACTGCCTGAGCCAGCGCATGCAACTGCCGGCCGGCAAAGTCGCGGTGATCAACCATGCCAACCTGCCGATCCCAGCGGCACCGTTGCCCACCCTCGACACGCTGCGCCTGCTGTATTTCGGGTTTATCTACCGTGGCAAAGGTATCGAAGACCTGGTGCAGGCCCTGGCGGATGTGTTCAAGCAAGCCCCCGAATTGCGCGATCGCGTGCGCCTGACCCTGGCTGGCGGCACCGCCGCGGAAATGGCATTTGGCGCAGGTGGCAATTACCTGGAGCAGTTGAATGCGCAGATCGCTGCGCTGGGCCTGACCGACGCCATCGACTGGCGCCTGAACCTGCCGGCCGATGAAATCGCCCAGACCATCCAGGCGCACCACGTGATGGTGCTGCCCTACCGTGAATCGAAAAAACTCGGCCTGCTGGGACGCCAGCGCGGCACCAGTGGTGCGTTGTCCTGGGCCACCGCCTGCGGGCGCGGCGCGATCACCTCCGATGCGCGTGCATTTGCCGAAGAAGTCGCCAGCGGCAACGGCGCGATTTACCCCGAGGGTGATGTGGCCGCGCTCGGCGAACAACTGCTGCGCCTGGCGCGTACGCCGCTGCTGGCCAGGGATTGGGCCGAACGCGCCGGGGAAATTGGCCGCGAACGGTTGTGGCCGTTGACCGCGCAGAAATTCAAGCAGCTCTTCGAGCAGGCTATCACCGGAGCCCCTTATGGCGCGTAGACGCACCTACCTGGCCACCCTCGCGGTGGTCGCCGCCCTGGGCCTGACCGCATTTTTGTGGGGACGCCAGGCGGATGCCGAAAGCCATGTGCTCAAGGGCAGCAAGGAGGTGGTCTGGAAGGATTTCCTGGGGGTGAATGCGCAGTTCCTGTGGTTCAGCCCCGAGCGCTACCAGAAGCAGATTGACCGCCTCAAGGCCCTGGGCTTGGAGTGGGTGCGCCTGGACCTGCATTGGGATCAGCTGGAAACCGCGCAGAACCAATACAAGCTCGCCACCCTCGATGAGCTGGTGGGCAAGCTGCAGCAGAACCAGATCAAGTCGGTATTTTACCTGGTGGGGTCGGCGCGTTTTATCAGCAGCGCCCCGCCGCTGTCGTTGTACCCGGACCAGTACCCGCCGAAAGACCCCAACGTGTTCGCCAATCGCATGGCCATGCTGGCCCAGCGCTACCCCAGCGTCGAGGCCTGGCAAGTCTGGAACGAACCTAACCTGATCGGCTTCTGGCGCCCGGCGGCAGACCCTGCCGGGTATGCGAATCTGTTGAGCGTCACCACCAACGCCTTGCGCGCAGTGAACCCGAGCAAACCAGTAGTGGCCGCCGGCATGGCGTTCTTCAGCGAAATGCCCAATGGCCAGACCATGTTCGACGCCTTGGGCGCACTCGGCGTGGCCAGCCTCAATACAGTCATCTCCTATCACCCCTATACCCAATTGCCCGAAGGCAACGACCCGGCCAACCTCGACTTCATCGCCAAGACCACCCAACTCAACCAGGCCCTGCGCAATGGCGGCGTGAACACGCTGTGGAGCACCGAGTGGGGCTGGTCAACCTACAAGGGGCCCAAGGACGCCCAGGACATCATCACCCTCCAGGCTCAGGCCGACTACGTGGTCCGCCGCCTGGCGCTGATGAGTGCGATGGATTTCGACAAGATCTTCCTGTTCACCCTGAGCGACCTTGACCAGCGCGCCAGCGTGCGTGACCGCGCCTATGGCTTGCTGGATATCGACACCAACCCCAAGCCCGTCTACACCGCCTTGAAGAACTTCCTCGATGTCAGCGGGCCGACGCTCACGCCGGGCGATCCGCCTGTTGCTGACCAGTTGCCCGACGGCCTGTTCAGCATCGGCTGGACCCGCGCCGACGGGCGCAAGCTGTGGTTCTTCTGGTCGGCCCAGGGCGGCAACGCACACTTGCCGGGCCTGGCCAACGCGACGCTGTACGACCCGCTGCGCGGCACACAAACCCCGGTAAGCGGCACCAGCGGCCTGACCGTGCCGGTCAAGTCGAACCTGCAAATTCTGTTATGGGACTGAGGCCTGCCATGCGTATTTTATGGATCCTGCCCTATTCACCCTGGCCCGCCACCAGCGGCGGCAAGACGCGCCAGTTCCATCTGCTGCGCAACCTCGCCGCACGTGGGCACCGGATCACTCTGCTGCTGCATGACAAACACCCGGTGTCGCTCAGCGACCGCCAAGTGCTGGAGGCGTTTCTCGAACAACTGATCATCCTGCCGCGCCGCCCTCTGCGCAGCGTGACGACCCTGTTGGCCGGGCTGTTTGCGCCCTACCCGCTGTTGGCCAGCGTGAATGGTTTGTCGAGTGATTTGCAGGACACCTTCAATTGGCTGTTGGGTGAGCATTGGGACGTGGTGCAAATCGAACACAGCTACAGCTTCCAACCTTATGAAGAGGTGCTGGCGCGTAAGTCCCAACCCTTTGTGCTGACTGAACACAACGTTGAATCGGCCCTTGGCGCCGCCACTTATGACCGTTTTCCGGGTTGGTCGCTGCCGTTCATTCGCTACGATCAATGGCGCTACGCCCGCTGGGAGCGCCGCGTGATGCGCCAGGCCACCCAGGTGGTGGCGGTGACCGACAGCGATGCGCAGGTACTGGAAAAAATCGCCGGCAAACCGGTGTCGGTGGTGGTCAATGGCGTGGATTGCGATCACTTCGCCGCCGCCCACCCCGACCCATCGACACGCCGCGTGCTGTTCCTCGGCAACTACGAATACGCACCCAATGTGGACGCCATCGAATGGGCCCTGGATGAAATCCTGCCCAAGGTCTGGGAACGCTGCCCCGACGCGCGTATGAGCGTGTGCGGCTTCGGCATGCCCGACAGCTGGCGCGCACGCTGGCCGGACCCGCGTATCGAGTGGCAGGGTTTTGTGCCCAACCTGCTGAACCTGCAATCGAGTTGCTCGGTATTTCTGGCGCCATTGCGCCACGGCGGCGGCTCCAAACTCAAGGTGCTGGAAGCGTTGGCGGCGGGCTTGCCACTGGCGAGTACCGAGCAAGGCGTGTCGGGGTTGGACTTGGTGGAAGGCCTGGATTACCTCGGCGGGCAAACCGCTGCGAGCCTGGCCGATGCCGTGGTGCGCCTGCTGCAATTTCCTGACGCCGCCGCGCCCATGGGGGAAGCCGGCCGCGCCTATGCGCGTCGCGCCCATGACTGGAGCGTGGCCGCCAGCCAGCTGGAAAAGGTCTATACGGACCTTTCGCCTCAGGATCAAAAGGAGCCCGCATGCGTGTAGGCCTGGATTACCGCACCGTCGGCACCTCGCCGCAATCGGGCATCAGCCGCCAGGTGTACGCGCTGGAAAGCGCCCTGCATGGCCTGCCCGGCATCGAGCTTGAGCGGTTTACCGTGGCGCCCCTGGGCGATGAAACCCGCTTGCAGGCCCACTGCCCGGCCTGGGGCTGTGCCAAGACCGCCATGCACCAGCCGCAGAACCGCCTGCGCTTCGAAGCCGGGTTTCTGCCACGCGCGTTGCGTGAGCAACACATCGACCTGTACATCAGTACCTTCAACATGGGTCTGCCGTTGCCGCCCAAGCCCAAGGGCCTGCGCACCGTGGTGCTGTTGCATGACCTGTTCCAGATCACGCTCAACAACTACCACGCCAACCGCCTGAAGGCGCTGGTCTACAAGACCAGCGATCGCCTGTCGATCACCTATGCAGTGCACAGCGCCGACCGGGTATGGACGCCGTCGCAGTACAGCGCCGATGAAACCGCGCGGTTGTTTCCCAAGGCGGCGGGCAAGATTCGCGTGCTGCCCAATCAGGTCGACAGCTTTTCCGAACTGGCGGCGGACCTCGGCCCGCGCCAATTGCCCGAGCGCTATTGGTTGCTGGTGGGCACCCGCGAGCTGCGCAAGAACGTGCCGTTCCTGGTGGAAGCCTGGCAGCAGGCGCGGCGCCAGTCCCCCAGCGTGCCGGAGTTGGTGCTGGTGGGCAGCCTCGATCATTTGCCCGAAGCCCAGCGCAGCCTGCCGGGCATTCGCGCACTCAGTGGCGTGTCGGATGCCGAATTGCATGCGCTGTACCGCCAGGCGTCGCGCCTGTGGCAACCGTCATATGCCGAAGGTTTTGGCCTGCCGGTGATCGAAGCCCTGAGCGTCGGCACCCCGGTGGCGGTGGCCAGCGGCACGTCGCTGGATGAAATCACCCCGCCGTCGGCACCGCGTTTTTCTCCCACCGATGGCCCGGCGCTGACGCAGTTGATGATCAGCCTCGGCGAGCCGGCCGCCGAAGAATCGCCCGAACAATGCCGACAGTGGGCAGAACGCTTTAACCATCGCGCCTATCGCCGGCGCCTGGCCGAACTGATCGAGGAGCTGAAGTGAACGTGAACCTGCCCAGCCTCGTCGCCATTCTCTTCGGCCTGCTATTTGGTGCCGTCGCCCTGCTGTTGTCGCCGGCCAAGGCGTTCCTCGCCGTGATCGGCCTGGCCGGTGCGGTGACCATCCTGCGCTTTCCGTTCTGGGGCCTGGTGCTGTTCGCCCTGGTCGCCACGTTCATGCCGTACTCCACGATTAACCTGGGCATTCGCAGTACCGTCAGCGAAGCGATCCTAGCGCTGACCTGGGGCGCGGTGCTGTGGCACAACTTTCTGGCGCGCCTGCCGGATACGCCAAGCCTCGCCCGCCGCCCCACCGATCAGATGCTGTTGTGGCTGATGCTGTTCAGCGTGTTCCCGTTCATCGTCGGCCAGGTCACCATTCACGCCGACACCAGCGGCGTGGCCAACTGGCTGCGCTGGTTGCTGAGCCTGTCGGCGGTGTTCCTCTGCGCCAAGTTGCTGGTGGACCACAAGCACCGCGAATCCCTGGTGATCGCCCTGCTGCTGGGCAGCCTGGCGATGCTGGTGCTGTCGATTGCGGTGTTCGTGCGCACACGCTCCGGGGCCGGCATTGCACCGGTGCTGGCGCTGTTCAACTACGGCAACTTCGACATGCTCAAATTCGGCCTGGAGGCAATGTCGTCGCGCATGGGCTCGCCGTGGATGCACCCGAATGCCATCGGCGGGATCATGGCGCTGCTGCTGCCCCTGGCGTTCTGCTTCGGTATGACCGAGCAAGGCTGGAAACGCGCGCTGGGCCTGGGCGTGGCGTGCCTGGGCGCCGCCGCCTTGCTGCTGGCCAGTAGCCGTGGCGCGATGGTCAGCCTGGCGTTGGTGCTGCTGTGGATGGCCACGCGCCGAGTGCCGTACACCGGGCGCCTGCTGATGATCGGCGCGGCGCTGACCGTCGCACTGGTGATCGCGTATCCGCCGTTGCAGGAGCGCCTGGCGACGATTTTTTCGTCGAGCAACGCCAGTACCGAAGTGCGTTTCGACGAGTACCGCATGTTTCCGCAGGCGGTGGCCGCGTATCCGTTCGGTATCGGCTTCAAGGTCGACCCGCCCGTACCCGACACGCACTTGCTGGGCATCTCCAACCTGTGGCTGAACTTCATTTACAAGACCGGCATTGTCGGCATGCTGTTCTTCGTGGCGGTGACCGTACGCTGGTGGCGTGAAGCGCGTCCGGAAAACGGCCCGATCCGCCTGACCAAGGACAACGCGCTGTGGCTGGGCACCACCGCCGGGATTCTCTCAGCGCTGGTCAGCGGCCTGTTTGACCACTACTTCAGCTTTGCCGTGGTGATGGTCGCGCTGTTCTGGCTGATGGTGGGCATTAATGTGCTGGAAGCGCGGCGTCTGTTTCCGGCGCGCCTGCCGCAGGTGAAAAGCGTAGTGCAACGCAAATCGCTGCCCGATGGCGTACGGCCCTGATGCTGGGCTCTGCCGCATGGCTGACGCTGGCGACGCTACTCGGTCTGTGCCTGGGTTTCGCCCGCGAATGGTTGCTGGTGGCGGCCTGGGGCGCCGGCGAGCGCAGTGATGCGTTCCTGATCGCGCTATTTTTGCCGGAGGCGCTGCGCATGTCGTTGGCCGGCGGTGTGCTGAGTGCGGCGGCGCTGCCGCTGTACCTGGCCCGCAAGGACGACGAGCGGCTGGGCTGGCTGGCGGTGTTGTTCCCGGCGTTGTTGTTGATCGCGCTGATCACCAGCCTGCTGCTGACCTTATTGGCGCCGTGGCTGGTGCAACTGCTCGGGCCGGGCCTGGCGACCAGTGCCACGGCGCTCGCCAGCAGCAACCTGCAGATTGTCGCCTGGTGCGTGCCGGGGTTGATGCTGCATGCGCTGTTCAGCATTCCATTGCAGGCCAGCGAACGTTTTGTGTTGGCGGGCTTGGGGTCGTTGCTGTTCAACCTGCCGCCGGTGACCTACCTCGCGCTGGCCGGCACCGCCACTCAACCTCACTCATTGGCCCTGGCCTGCCTGGCCGGCAGCCTGTTGATGCCGTTGGCGTTGCTGCCGTCGATGTGGCGCCAGGGCTGGCGGCCGTGGCACTGGCAGCGGTCGTGGGCGCCACTGCGGGAGTTGGGCCAACGCATCGGCCCGCTGCTGTTGAGCAACGGCGCCAGCCAGGGCCTGGCCTTGATCGAACGGCTGGTGGCGTCCCTGCTGGGCGAAGGTGCGGTGACCTGGGTCAACCTGGCCCGCAAGTTGATGAACCTGCCGCTGATTGCGTTGATGAGCCTTAACCAGGTGTTGCTGGGCATGATGAGTCGGCGCCAGGGCGATGAGCGGCTGGCCCTGCTCAAGCGTGGCCTGGAAACCGCCAGCGTGCTGACCCTGCCCGCCGGGGTCGGCCTGGTGGCGGCGGCGCCGAGCCTGGTGGCGTTGCTGCTGCCCAAACAATCGCTGGACTCGCCGTTGCCGCTGCTGCTGGCCTGGTTTGCCGTGCCACTGGTGTTCGGCGCCTGGAACGCGTTGCTCGCACGCTACGCCTACGCTGCGGGCGATACACGCCAGCCATTGCGTTGTGAATTGCTCGGCAGCCTGGTCAATGTGGCGTTGCTGGGCGTGCTGCCGTTTGTGTTCGGCCTGGCCGGGATTCCGCTGGCTGCGCTGGCCGGAGTGCTCTGCACCGCGTTGCTGCTGATGCAGCGCCAGGCATTGCTCGCCGCGCTGCCCTGGGCGCGACATTGGCTGCTCAGCACTGTGCTGATGGGCGCGGCGGCGTTGGCGCTGTTTCGGGTTGAAGGCGTGTGGCTGCAACTGGGGCTGAGCACCCTGGCCGGCGTGGCGGTGTTGCTGGGGATGGGGCTGTGGCTGAGGCCGTGGCGCAAGGCATGAGGTTTTCTGTGGGTGCGGGATTTAGACGGAGGGTGATCAGGTGAAGCATCGTTGGATTCAAATGGACATTGCCAAAGGCATCGGCATCCTGGTGATCGTGTTTGCCCACAGCTGGTTCGTCGCCACTTCGCCGGACTTGCTGTACCCGGTGCTGGCGTCCTTCATCTTGCCGCTGTTCTTCTTTTTGTCCGGGGTGTTCTTCAAGCCTGAGCAGCCGTTCGTGGAGATGGCGATACGCAAGGCCGATGGCCTGCTCAAACCGTTTTTCTTCACCATGCTCACCTATGTGATCGTGCGCAGCATTCTGCGTGGCCAGCCGCTGTTGCCAGATATCGGCGGTGTGCTGTACGCCTCGGTGGATACCATTCCGTGGCAGGCGCTGTGGTTCCTGCCGCACTTCTGGGTGGCGATCCTGTTCAGTTGGGTGATGCTGCGCCTGATCCAGCGCCTGAAGCTGTCACTGTTGCTCAGTTGCGCGCTGGTAACGCTGCAGTTGATTGTGGGCGTCTGGATGCTGCCGTGGTTCTGGCAGTTGCCAGTAGCGTTCGGCGGGCAAACCTGGGTGCTGCCGGGCCTGCCGTTCAGCCTGGATATCACCTTGATCAGCAGCACTTATTTCATTGTCGGCTACCTGCTGCGTGACTGGCTGCGCACCCACGCAGGCTCCTGGCTGACACTGTTGATTTCAATCGCATTGTTCGTGGCCGTGTTCACCTTCACCTGGGACACCATGGACCTGGCGCAGCGACGCTACGACCACTGGTTCTGGACCACCCTGCCGGCCGTGATCGGCGTGTACGCCTGCTGGGCGCTGTCGCGGGTGCTGATGGTGTCGACCTGGATCACGCGGGCCATGACCTACATCGGTCAGAACACCTTGATCCTGCTGATCTTCCACGGCGAGATCCAGCACAAGACCTTCGACCTGATGGAGCGCTTGGGCCTGCACGCGTTTGTCGCGGCCTGCGTGGGGTTTGTGGTGGCGGTGGTGGTGCCGTTGTTGATCGGGGAAGTGATCAAGCGGGTGGCGTTTTTGCGGTTTTTCTACTTTCCGTTTCCGGTGCGCAAGGCGCCTGTCGCAAAAACGGCGCCTTGAGGGCGCCGCTCAATCATTGCGTCAGAAATCGTATTTGACACTGGTCATCAGGTTGCGCGGCGCCCCGTACATGCCGTGGTTGCCGGCGTAGCTGAAGTACTCGCGGTCGAACAGGTTATTGAGGTTCACTGAAGCGCTCAGCTCGGGCGTCAGGTCGTAGCGCACCAGCAGGTTAGTGATGGCATAGCTGCCCTGGCTGAAGGTGTGCAGGTCTTCGCCGACCTTGCTCTGCCAGTTCACTCCGCCGCCCACGGTGAGCTTGTTGAACTCACCGGGCAAGCGATAGGAAGTGAAGGTCTTCAGGCTCTGGCGCGGCAACGTCGTGACGATGCGTTTGTCGTCGGCATCGGTACTCACCGCATAGGCATAGCCGGCGGAAGCTTGCCAGCCTTCAGCCAGCTCGCCGTTGAGCTCCATCTCCACGCCTTCGGTGGTAGTGCCCTGCTCGTTGCGATAGGTGTTGCCGCCCGGGGTGTCGATCCAGATGGCCAGATTGTCCTGCTCCAGCTTGAACAGCGCCAGGCTGGTGTTCAATCGTTCGTCAAAGAAGGTGCCTTTGAGGCCGACCTCATACCCTTTGCCCTCCATCGGCGGCAGCGCCTTGTTATTGATATCGCGGACCCAGCTGGCCTGGGGATTGAAGATCTTGGTGTAGCTGGCGTAGGCCGACCAGTTGTCGGTGATGTCATACACCACACCGGCGTAAGGAATGTAGACGCCGGTTTCCGATTCGTCGGTGCTAGTCGCCGTGCCGCCGTAGGGGCGATCTTCGGTTTCGCGCTTCCAGTCGATCACGCGGCTGCCGAGGATCACGCTCAGGTCGTCGGTGACCCGCAGCCGCGTGCTCAGGTAGGCGGCATATTGGTGCTCTTCCACCGAGGATTTACCGGTCACGTTGAATGCGGGCTTGACCGACTGACCATCCCAGTTGAACAGGTTGTCGATGGCACCGGCCGGCGAGCCGGAATAGTCGTAATGCCAGCCGCCGTAAC
This sequence comes from Pseudomonas azotoformans, assembly GCF_900103345.1. NCBI lineage: Bacteria > Pseudomonadati > Pseudomonadota > Gammaproteobacteria > Pseudomonadales > Pseudomonadaceae > Pseudomonas > Pseudomonas azotoformans. The sequence goes on along the minus strand of NZ_LT629702.1, from coordinate 145,871 downwards.
TCGGCACGCTTTCCTTGTATTTGGACAAGGTGACGCCCGCAATCAGCTCGTGCTCACGCCCGAGCAGGTCAAAGGGGCCGGTGGCGTAGAGGTCGAGGTTGTCCTGGCGCGGCGTACCGGAGAAGCGCACCGGCAACTGGGAGGTACCGCTGCCATCCGAATTGAGGGAACCGTTGACGTAGTTGAAGACTTCGTCGAACTGATTTTCGGTGTGGGTGAATTCGGCCTTGGCGCTCCAGCCGCTGTCGAACTTGTGCTCGATGGCGGTGAAGAAGCTGGTCTGCTCATGGTCGTTGTAGGACCAGGCCGGCGCGGTGTTCAGAGAGCGGCTGAGGTTAGTGCGCGAACCGTCGGTAAAGCGTGTGGGCAAACCGGAACGCGCCGGCGAATCGACGTCGGTGCGCAGGTAGCTGAAGCCCAGGGTAAGCAGCGTGTCTTCGCTGAGGTCGAACTCGGTGATGCCGTAGAGCAGCTGGGTTTCCTGCTTGTAGCGGTCGATCCAGGCGTGTTCGGTCTTGTAGTCCGCGACCAGGCGCCCGCGCACATTGCCGGTTTCGGTCAGCGGGCCGGAGACGTCCAGGCCCGTGCCATAGCGATCCCAAGTACCGCCTTCGGCCGTCACGCTGGCGCGCGCCTCGGCGGTCGGACGCTTGCGGATCAGGTTGATGGTGGCCGCCGGGTTGCCCATGCCGCTGATCAGGCCGGTGGCACCGCGCACGATTTCGACCCGGTCATACATGGCCATGCTCTGGGTGTAGTTGTCCATGCGTGTGGCGGTGGGCACGCCGTCGATTTCGAAGTTCTGGACCTGGAAGCCGCGCGAGAAATAACTATCGCTCTCCGACCCCAGGCCATCGCGCAATACGATGATGCCGGGGGTGGCGTCGAGAGTGTCAGTGAGGTTGGTGAGACGCTGGTCATCCAGGCGCTGGCGGGTCATCACGGTGAGCGACTGCGGGGTTTCCCGGGGCGTCAGGTTCAGGCGCGTCGAACTGCTGGAGGACTGCGTGGTGTAGGAGCCCGTGCCCTCGGTGGTAGAGCCGGGTGCCTTGCCCGAAATGGACACGGTGCCCAGCTGCAATGCGCCATCGCTCGGGCGCGGCTCCAGTGAGTAGGTGTTGCCGCTGCCATGCACGGCTTGCAGATTGCTGGCACTGAGCAGGATAGCCAGGCCGGTATCCAGGTCATGCCGCCCGCGCAGGCCTGGGCTGGTCTGGCCCTCGGTGAGCGCGGCCGGGTAGGACAGCAGGATCTGGCTGGCCTGGCCGAACCGGTTGAGCGCCTCTGCCAGCGGGCCTGGCGGAATGTCGAACGCCACTTGCGGTGCTGCGTGCACCCAGGCCGACGCCAGCAACAGCGGTATGGCCACAGTGACGCTGGCAATGCCCTGCATGACGGCAAGGGCCAATGATGTCTTCAAGCGTATGTTTTTCTTCGGTGTGCGCGGCTGCATGCCCTATTCCCCAGTGAAGGTAGTGTCTGGGGATATAAGTCTCGTGAGATTCGCAAACGGACCACCCAAGCGCGAAATAAATTCACACAAGCTTCTGGCGCGGCTTGAGGGTGACCCAGAAACGGGTGAAATGCTGCACATCCAGCTTCAGGGTTTGCGCCAGCGCGGCGAGAATCCGGTCGGTGTCGGACAGCGGATAGGTGCCGGATACGCGTAGGCCGCGCACGGCGGGATCACAAGCCAGGCGCCCGCGACGGTAGCGGCTCAGCTCTTCGAGGAACGCCTCCAGGCGCATGCCTTGGGCGACGATCATGCCACGGCTCCACGCCAGTTCACCGTCCCGTTGCGGGCGGAGGGCGAGCAAGGTATGGGCATCAAAACTGGCGAGTTCGCCCGCCTGCAGCACCAGGCTGCGCGACGGGATCTGTGCCGACAGCGCGCTCTGGTCTGCGCCCAATTGGGTAAAACCATCGCGCTGGCGCACACTGAAGCGACCACTGATCGCACGGGTCAGGCCTTCGGCGGTTTTCACCCACAGCGGGCGGATATCCGTAGGGTTGGGGTCTACCAGGATCTCACCACGCAGCACATGGATCTGGCGTACATCCGCGGTGTATTTCACGTCGATGGCAGTGTCGGTATTGAGCTGCACTTGGGTGTTGTCCGCCAAGCCTATGCGCCACTGCTCGCCGACGGTGGTGCTGAAGTCGCTGGTCCAGGGTTGCAGCAGCTCCGCGTCCTTGATACTCCAGGCGACGGTACCTGCCGCCAGCAACACGGCGAGGTGCTTGACGACGTGGCGACGAGACAACGCCGGCAACAGCGTCGCGCGGGCCAAGGCTTGATGGGTCGGTGTGCGCACATCCTGCAAACGCTGGAAAAATCGCTGGGAATGCTGCCAGGCCTGTTCATGGGCGGGGTCCTGCTCGCGCCAGCACTGCCATTCGGCGCGGGTTTGTTCGCTGACGTCCGGCGCCTGCAGCTCCAGCTGCCAGTGCATCGCCTGCTCGGCGACCTCGATCGACAACGGCGACGGATTCATGACCGCTGGCTGTCCAGCAGGATGCATTGTGCACCCGCCTTGACGATGTAACGTTTGACCGTGGTGATGCTGGTACCGAGGCGTTCGGCGATCTCGCCGTGGCTCAGGCCATCGAGCTGCGACCACAGGAAGGCCTGACGCACGGGCAAGGCCAGGCGGCTGAGCACTTCATCGAGGGCCATCAGGGTTTCGAGGAGGATCCACTGGGTTTCGGCGCTGGGCACGGCGTCTTCCGGCACCAGGGCCAGGGCCTGCAAGTAGGCTTTTTCCAGTTTCTGCCGACGGAAGTGGTTGGACAGCACGCTTTGCGCCACTTTCGCCAGGAAGCTGCGCGGCGCCTGGATTTCAATGGGCTGGTTCTTCGCCAGCAGCCGCAAGAAGGTGTCCTGGGCCAGGTCGGCGGCGCTCTGCGAGCAGTTCAAACGACGCCACAGCCATCGCTGCAACCAGCGATGTTGCTGGCGGTACAGAGTGGCCAGTTCAGTGGGGCTTACCGCAGGAGTCGAAGACATGGAGGTCGCGCGCGAAGAATAAGGCGTAAATGATAACGGTTATCATATTCTTCGTAGAGCCGTTACTGCAAGTTTCTGCTGCGGGAGCCAGTTGCCCGGCTCCCGCACAGGGTCAGTCATCCAATGGTTGCGGCGCTGCATGCTTGGCGGGCTTGCCAGGTTTGGTGCCAGCCTTGGCACCCTGCTTCTCTGCTGGTGCGGCAGCGGGTTCAGGCTCGGCCGGTGCAGCGGTTTCTTTCTCGGCCATCGGCATCTGGTCGATGGCGCTGAAGAATGCCTTCAGGTCGAGGGTATCCGGCGGTACGGTCTTCTCGAGTTTTTTCTCACCGTCCTTGCCCACCAGGATCACTTTGGTGCCGCTGCCGGCGCCCAGTTTGAGGGCACGGATCAGCGCGTTGGTTTCCGGCGGCGTGAGTTTCTTGCTGTCCTTGGGGTCCTTGGCGAATTTCTCGCCTTCGGCACCGATGCTGCCGAACTTCACGGTGTAGAACACCATGCTGCGTTCTTCAAAGGACTGCTTGGTCGCAGGCTCGTCCAGCTGTTTCTTCAGCTCGGCCAACGTGGCGTTGCCGGAGTCAAGCTCCACCACCACCAGCGGTCGGGCCTTGCCCAAGTCCTGCTTGAGCGGGTTGATATCATCAGCAGCCAACAGCGGCCCCGTAAAAGCCATCAAGGTAGCCAGGGTCAGCGACCGGATGAGCATGCGCACCTCCTTTGAATTCCATGCAGGGTTCTTGAGTTTCATGTCTGCGACAGTCAAATTCAAGGATGATTCCTACATCACTTTAAGAAAGCGTAGGTCAGGACGCCCGCTACGCAAGGGTTTGGTGGCTGCGACTGTCATTGTTTCCACTGATTGCGGAAACATCATGAGACCTTCCACTCCGGCCAATGCCGAGCAAATACAGGCGCGACGATGGGGTCGGCGTCCACCTGCGCCAAACTCTGGGCAAAGCCTGGCGCGAGGCCGTTCAACGCGTCGCGTGCCTCATCCCAGCGCGACACGGCGGCCGCCATCAAGCCCAGTGCATTCGGGGTGTTGTCCGGGCCAAACAACTGCTCGGCAAACTGATCGGCAAACAGCACCCAGGCCTGGTGCAGGTAGCGTCGGGTGCCCGTGACAAGCTGGGCCTGCACGGTTTCGCTGACGTTGCCGAGCCAGCGTTGCGGGTAGTCGATGATGCCGATGGCCGAGTAGCAATTGGCGGCGATGTACACCAGGCCGCGAATGATCTGCGCGCGATTGCCGGCCAACAGGTGGGAGGCAGGAAATTCCAGGCCCAGGTGGATCAGGATCGCTGCGCTTTCCGTCAGCACCTGGCCGTCCGGGGTCACCAGGGTGGGCACCTGTTTGAGCGGGTTGATCCGGGCCAGCTCGTCACTGCCCTCGCCCTCTGCCCAGGAAGCTGCGTCGACCCGGCGCCACGGCACCGCACAGCGCTGCAGGGCGATTTCGATCATGCAGGAGCCGGATTCGTCGATGCCGTAGAGCGTGTACATGGACCTTTCCTCCTAGCGTTGCAGTTTGGCCTGCAGGTTGGCTTTTACCTGCGGCCATTCCGAATCGATGATGCTGAAGCGCACCGAGTTGCGCTTGCGCCCGTCGGGCATGATGCGCTCGTGACGCACGATACCTTCCTGCACGGCGCCAAGACGCAGGATCGCGGCACGGGACTTTTCGTTGAGTTCATCGGTGGTGAATTGCACACGCACGCAGTCGAGCACTTCGAACGCGTAGGTCAGCAGCAACAGCTTGGCTTCGGTGTTGATGGCGCTTTTCTGGGTGGACAGCGCCAGCCAGGTGTGGCCGATTTCCAGTTTGCGATTGACCCGGTCGACCTTCCAGAACCGTGTGCTGCCGACCACCTGGCCGGTGTCGCGGCGCACCAGGGTGAACGGGATCACGCTACCGGCATCGCGCCCGGCCAGGGCGGTGTCGATGTACTGGTCGACCGTGTCCGGACCCGGCACGTTGGTGACCTTGAGGTTCCACAATTCGCCATCGGCGGCGGCCTCGAGCAAGGCGGCCTTGTGTGCCCGTTGCAGGGGCAGGAGTTCGACCGTGGTGCCGGTCAAGGTAAGTTCGGTCATGGGGGCTGCGCCGTCAGGGTGGTCGTCAGTGACCAAGAGTGCAGGCTCGCACACGGACGAATCAAGCGTTTTAAAACAGGCCCATTTGCCCGCCGACCAAGGTGCTGAAATCGTCATTCACGAACGGCAGTATCGCATCGGCCACCGGCTGCAATTGCCGGGTGACGTAGTGATCGTAATCGATGGGCGCTTGTCGCACCTCCAACGGCTCGGGGCCGTTGACGCTGATCACGTAGCTGATCCAGCCGCCGCGCTGGTACTGGCGCGGGCGGTTCAAGCGGTCGTTGTACTCATCGGCCAGGCGCGCGGCGCGCACATGGGGCGGCACGTTGCGTTCGTAGTCGTCCAACCGGCGACGCAGGCGTTTGCGGTAGATCAGCAACTCATCGAACTCGCCGCTCAGGGTGCGGCGCACGTAGTCGCGGATGTAGTCCTGGTGCGGCTGGCGGTGGAAGATGCGCTGGTAAAGTTCCTGCTGGAAACGGCGGGCCAGGGGCGACCAGTCGCTGCGTACGGTTTCCAGGCCTTTGTAGACCATGTCCTCGCTGCCATCGCTGCGCACCACCAGGCCGGCGTAGCGCTTTTTGCTGCCCTCCTCCGCGCCACGGATGGTCGGCATGAGGAAGCGCGTGAAGTGAGTTTCGTATTGCAGTTCCAGGGCGCTTTGCAGGCCGAATTCATTGTGCAGGTGCTCGCGCCACCAGTCGTTGACGTGCTGGACCAACGCCTGGCCGATGCGGCCGGCCTCCGCTTGGCTATGCGTTTTGCCGAGCCAGACGAAGGTGGAGTCGGTGTCACCGTAGATCACCTCGTAGCCTTGGGCTTCGACCAGTTGGCGGGTCTGGCGCATGATCTGGTGCCCACGCATCGTGATCGACGACGCCAGCCGTGTATCGAAGAACCGGCAACCGCTGGAGCCGAGCACACCGTAGAAGGCGTTCATGATGATTTTCAAAGCCTGGGACAGCGGCGCGTTATGTTCGCGCTTGGCCACTTCGCGACCTTCGGAGACCCGTGCGACGATGGACGGCAAGCAATGTCGGGTGCGGGAAAACCGCGCGCCGCGAAAGCCTTCCACCGATGCGCTGTCGTCGGGGTGCTTGAGGCCTTCGATCAGGCCGACCGGGTCGATCAGGAAGCTGCGGATGATCGACGGGTAGAGGCTTTTGTAATCAAGCACCAGCACCGATTCGTAGAGGCCGGGCCGTGAGTCCATGACAAAACCGCCCGGGCTGGCCTGGGGTGGTTTGTCGCCCAGGTTCGGCGCGACGAAGCCCTGGCGGTGCATCAACGGCAGGTACAAATGGGTGAACGCGGCGACGGAACCGCCGTTGCGGTCGGCCGGCAAGCCGGTGACGCTGGCGCGTTCCAGCAGGAACTTGAGCAGTTCGGTCTTGGCGAAAATCCGCGTGACCAGCTCGCAGTCCTTGAGGTTGTAACGCGCCAGGGCGGGCTTGTCCTCGGCGAACATGCGGTTGATTTCGTCCATGCGCTGGTACGGCGTGGAGATGTCCTTGCCTTCGCCAAGCAGGGTTTGCGCGACGTTTTCCAGGCTGAAGGATTCGAAGCTCCACGTAGCTGAGCGCAGGGCTTCGATGCCATCGATGATCAAGCGTCCCGCTGCCGCCGCGAAGTAGTGGTTACGGCTGCCGTGTTCGCGCCAGGCCATCGGCTCGTCGCCACGCCCGAGCATGAGCGGCACGTTGAGGCGCTGGGCATGTTCGTGGAGCACACGCAGGTCGAATTGCACCAGGTTCCAGCCGATGATCGCGTCGGGGTCGTGCTCGGCGAGCCATGCGTTGAGACGTTCGAGCAGTTGGGCGCGGGTGTCGCAGTAGTCGAGCTTGAAGTCCACCGCATCGGCTTTGTTCGGCGGGCCGAGCATGTACACCTGGCGTTCGCCGCAGCCTTCGAGGGCGATGGAGTAGAGGTCGCCCTGGGCGGTGGTCTCGATGTCGAGGGACACCAGTTTCAGCAGTGGGCGGTAGTCGGGCGCGGGTTTCATCTGCGCCTCGCAGAGTACGCCGGTGGCGTCGGGGGTGCCGCCGAACCACACCGGCGCGGTGATGAAGCGCTCCATCATGTAGCGCTCGGGTGGGCGCACGTCGCCCTCGTACACGTCGACGCCCGCAGCGCGCAGGCGTTTTTCCACGTCCATGGCCTGGCGGTGCTGGCGGGTGTACAGGCCCAGGACCGGGCGATGATGGAAATCGCACAACTGCAACGGCCGCAGTTCGATATCGCGCTCGCCCTTGAGCAGCCAATCCAGCGGCTTGCGATGGGCTTCGGGGATGAACATCACCGAGGTCTGCACGGGTAGGCGGATAAACTTCGGGCCCTGGTCGGTGGCCAGCCAGAAACTGACCTCCGTGCCCGCCGGGGTATCGCGCCAATGCCGGGTCAGGACAAAACCCTGCTGTAAATCCACCGTACCGCACCTCAGGAATCGCTTTCAGGGCGTGATTCTACTCGGCATCAATGCGCGCAGACCTTAATCTCACAAAATTGTTGCACGACGTTAATAATAATTACTATCATTTGCACCGGAGTCGTATCGGCGCAGTGAGGAAGCGCAACCATTGTTGCCCTTTCCCTCACCGTTGACGGTTCACCGTCAGGATCGACCATGCCCGCCCGTACCCGATTCGCTGTGCCGTATCGCCCCACCCTGCTCGCCCTGTGCTGTTCCCTGAGCCTCTCGGCTCACGCCAGCCAGGAAACCGGCACGCTGGAACTGGGCGCCACCACTATCAGCGCCGACGCCCCTGCGCCAGGCGCCCTGCCCCCCGTTTACGCCGGCGGCCAAGTGGCACGTGGCGGTCAGCTGGGGGTGCTGGGCAACCAGGACATCATGGACGTGCCGTTCAGCATGTCCTCCTACACCGAGAAATTGATTCGCGACCGGCAGGCCGAAACGATCGGCGATGTACTGCTCAATGACTCGTCGGTGCGCCAGGCGTCTGGCTTCGCCAATCAGTCACAGACCTTCATGATCCGTGGCCTGCCGCTCACCGGCGACGATATGTCCTTTAACGGTCTGTACGGCATCCTGCCGCGTCAGATTATGTCCACCGACGCCCTGGAGCGTGTGGAAGTGTTCAAGGGGCCGAATGCTTTCATCAATGGTGTGACTCCGACCGGCTCGGGGATCGGCGGCGGTGTGAACCTGCAACCCAAGCGCGCCGATGACCTGCCACTGCGTCGATTCAGCACCGATATCAGCAGCAATGGCCGGGTGGGCGAGCACCTGGATATTGGCCAGCGCTTCGGCGAGGACAACCAGTTTGGTGCACGCGTGAACCTGTCCCAGCGCGAAGGCGATACCGGCATCGATGATGAAAATCAGCGCTCGAAGCTGTTCACCGTGGGCCTGGACTACCGCGGTGATGCGTTGCGCCTGTCCAGTGATTTTGTGTATCAGAAGCAGCGCATCAACGGTGGGCGTAACTCGGTATTCCTGGGCACGGCCACCCATGTGCCGGATGCGCCTTCGGCCGACACCAACTACGCGCCGAGCTGGAGCAGCACCAACCTCGAAGACACCCTGGGCATGCTGCGCGCCGAGTATGACCTGAACGAGAACTGGACGGCCTACGCAGCAGGCGGTGCCAAGCACACCCGGGAAATGGGGCGCTACTCGTCGGTCACGCTGACGGACAACAGCGGTAATGCCCTGGCAAGCCGCTCGACCATCGCCCACGAAGAAGACAACCGCAGCTTAATGGGCGGGTTGAACGGCAGGTTCCAGACCGGCCCTGTGAGCCATCGGCTCAACTTCGGCCTGGCCGGTATCTGGACCCAGGCACGCAATGCCTATGTGTTCAACGCCTCGTCGACGGCCACCCGCACCAATATCTACGACCCTGTGACCGGCGCTCCGCCCACCCTGAACAACCCGCGCAATACGCCAGGCACTGACTTCAGTGACCCGACCATTACAGGCAAAACATTCGTGCGCAGCGCAGCAGTGTCCGACACCCTGGGCTTTTTCGATGACCGCCTGTTGGTCACGTTGGGCGCGCGCCGCCAGCAGATGGTGGTACAGGCTTACAACTACATGAGCGGTACGCGCACTTCCAACTATGACGAATCAATTACCACGCCAGTCTACGGCCTGGTGTTCAAACCGTGGCAACATGTGTCTTTCTACGCCAACCGCATCGAAGGCCTGGCGCAAGGCCCGACGTCGCCGGTCAACTCGGGCAACCGGACGATCATCGGCGGCGGCCAGGCGTTTGCGCCTGCTCGCTCCAAACAAATCGAAGCGGGTGTGAAAGTGGACATGGGCACCTATGGCGCGACGCTGGGTGTATACCGTATCGAACAGCCTGGGGCCGGCTACGTTCAGGTCATCGATGCGACTACAGCGCGCTATGTGCGTGAAGGCCTGCAAATCAACAAAGGCGTGGAACTGAACGTCTTCGGCGAACCCCTCAGCGGCCTGCGTTTGCTGGGCGGTGTGACGGTGATGAAGACCGAACTCAAGGACACGCAAAACGGTGCCAACGACGGCAACCGTGCGATCGGCGTGCCTTCGTTCCAGCTCAACGCCGATGTGGATTGGGATGTGCCTGGCCTGCAAGGCGTAACCCTCAATGGCCGCTGGCTGCGCACGGGCGGGCAGTATGCCGACGCCGCCAATAACTTGAGCTTGCCGACGTGGAACCGCTTCGACGTGGGCGCGCGCTACAACTTCAAGGTGGCCCAGCGTGATGTCACCCTCGGCGCCACCGTGGAGAACGTCGCCAACGCGAAGTACTGGGAATCGGCCCAGGGCGGTTTCCTGAGCCAGGGCGACCCGCGTGTTGCCAAGTTGTCGGCGACTGTGGACTTCTAAACGCGTTACACCAAGGTGAGTCAGCGAATTTGCGCATCGCCGGCTCACCACTAGACTCAGGGCTCCTCTCACATGGAAGTCCCTTCAATGAAGCTATCCCGTTCCCTGCGCCAGGCAATTGCACTGGCCACCCTTCTGTCCGCCGGCAACCTGGTCGCTCACGCCGCCGATATCCCGCTGTCCAAATCCCTGGAAGCCGATGAAGTCACTACAAAAGTGTTGGCCGTCGATGCGGCCAAACATCAGGTGGTGCTGGCCGGTGCCGAGGGGCGTGAAGTGCATGTGCAACTTACCGATGCCGCCAAGGACCTAGGCAACCTCAAGGTCGGTGACCAGGTCAAGGTGCTGACCACTCACTCGGTTGCGGCGGTGCTGGACACCGATGTGGACAAGAGCCGACCGGATGCCAGCGAAAAAACCGGCGTGATCCGCGCCACCGCCGACAATCCCAACCCAGGCGGTGCAGCTTTCCGCCAGGTGCAGGTGCAACTGAAGATCACCCATATCGACCTGAAGAAAAACCAGGTCACCCTGGAGAACCCTGCCGGTGCGACGAAGGTGTTGAATGTGGAGAAGCCGGAGATTCGCGCCGGCCTCAAAGACCTGAAAGTCGGGCAGAGTGTCCTGGTAACGTTTACCGACACCTTGGAGATCACCACCGCTCACGAAGGCTGAGTACGGTGCAAAGAGGCGGGCATCACGCATTGATGCCCGCTGGGGTCAAGCCTGTCGGGCCTGGCTCAGGTAGTTTTCGATGTTGCCCATTTGCTCGTCCCACCCGCGTGAGTTCATCTTGAAGGCCTTTTGCCGACGTGCTTCGGGCACCGCGTCAAAGCCGGACTCGACCACCCGCAGCAAAATGCCCGGTGCACGGTCTTCAACGGTGAACTCCACCAGTGTCGGGGTTTCCTGGTCGTAGTCGACGCCCGCCTCGACCGCGAAGGGGTGCCACCAGAAAGAGAACAACGTTTGCGGCAGGATGCGTTCGATCCTGGCCTTCCAGATCACATGTTCATAACCCGGATAGGTGATAGGTGCCTCGATGGTTTGCCCGGCAACAAAGGCTTTGCCTTCGAGGGCGATACCAAACCAATGGCCGAATTGCTCGGCATCGGTGAGGGCGTCCCACACCTGTCTACGTGAAGCGTTGAGCAGGACTTTCCGTTCGATTCGATCCAATACATGCATAAGTCACCTCCTCCATTGACAGTAGGCGACATCGACCAATGCGCAACCTAGGATTGTAAGCAATGATGATGGCCCCTTCCTTACCGGCAATTACGTTATGACTGACCCATTGAATGGAAGTTGCTTCTGCAAGGGCGTGCGGTACCAGGTGAGGCGTCTGGACATGCCGATCAGCCACTGCCACTGCGACAGCTGCCGCAAGGTGCATGCAGCGGCATTTGTCACAACAGCCGGAGTGATGCGCGAACACTTTCGCTGGACCCAGGGCGTGGAGTTGCTGGCATCTTTCGAATCGTCGCCGGGCAAGCTCAGGCATTTCTGCTCGCGTTGCGGCTCACACCTGATGGCCGAACGTGAGCATCAACCCCACGTCATTGTGCGGGTGGCGACGCTGGATGATGATCCGGGCGTCAGGCCCACCACGCACATCTGGACGGCCCATGATGTGCCCTGGCTTGCCTATGAAGGCATAGAGCAATGGGAGGAGTGGAAAGCATGATTTAAACCTTCGGGTCTCCTGGTGCTTTGGCCGGCGTTGCATATTGCGGCTTCAGGTGGCCTTCCTGGTCAAGCAACCAGGCGTCCATGATCTGACGCACCACCGGCCCAGCAACCCGCCCGCCGGCTTCACCGTTTTCGATCATTACCGAAATCACGATTTTCGGGTGTTCGGCCGGCGCGAAACCGACGAACAAGGCGTTGTCGCGGTGGCGCTCCAGGGTCTTTTCACGGTTGTAGCGCTCGCCTTGCTTGATCGCCACCACCTGTGCGGTACCACTCTTGCCGGCGATACGGTACTGCGCGCCTTGTGCGGCAGCGCGGGCAATGCCGCGTGGGTCGTGCATCACCAATTGCATGCCATGGTTAACCTGTTCCCAATCACGTGGGTCTTTGAGGACCACATTGGGCATCGGGTTTTCATCCACCGGTGGCACGCCGTTGATGGTCTTGGCCAAGTGCGGTCGGTTCCACACGCCTTTGTTGGCAATCAGCGCGGTGGCTTGGGCCAGCTGCAGCGGCGTGACCTGCATGTAGCCCTGACCGATACCGAGGATCACCGTCTCACCCGGGAACCAGGGTTGGCGGCGAGTGGCGCGCTTCCAGGCCTGGGATGGCATCAAGCCGGCTGACTCCTCAAACATGTCCAGCGACACTTTCTGACCCAGGCCGAACTCAGCCAGGTAGTCGTGCAGGCGATCGATGCCTAGCTTGTGGGCCAGATCGTAAAAGTAGGTGTCGTTGGAGCGCATGATGGCGGCGTCCATGTCTACCCATCCATCACCGCTGTGGTTCCAGTTGCGGTATTTGTGGTCGAAATCCGGCAGTTGGTAGTAACCAGGATCGAACACACGGGTCTGTGCAGTGACGACACCGCTGTCGAGGCCGGCGATGGCGACTTCCGGCTTGATGGTCGAGCCCGGTGCGTAGAGCCCGCGCAGGACGCGGTTGAACAGCGGCCGGTCGATGGAGTCATGCAGCGCGGCATATTCCTTGAAGCTGATACCGGTGACGAACAGGTTAGGGTCGAAGCTGGGCTTGCTGACCATGGCCAGCACTTCGCCGGTTTGTGGGTCGAGGGCAACCACCGAGCCACGACGATCGCCCAAGGCTTCTTCCGCCGCTTCCTGAAGGTGGACGTCGAGGCTGAGTACGATGTTTTTGCCGGGGATCGGATCGGTGTGCTTGAGCACGCGCAGCACGCGGCCCTGGGCGTTGGTCTCGACTTCTTCGTAGCCCACGTGACCATGCAGCTCGGATTCGTAGAAGCGCTCGATACCGGTCTTGCCGATGGACTGAGTGCCACGGTACTCCACCGAATCGAGGGCTTTGGACTCTTTCTCGTTGATCCGTCCCACATAACCGATGGAATGAGCAAAGTGAGCACCCAGGGGGTAGTGGCGAACAAATTGCGGCTCAACATCAACCCCTGGCAGACGGAATTCGTTCACCGCCAGCAGCGCGATCTGCTCTTCGGTCAGCTCGTAAAACAATGTCACAGGGACAAACGGGTGACGTGCCTGCTTTAGTGCCTTGTCGAACACCGCACGATCTTCGGCGGGCAGGTGCAGCAAACTGACGATGGCGTCCAGCTCGCCCTTGAGGTCGGTGGTGCGCTCACGGGTGATGGTCAGGTTATAGCTGGGGCGGTTGTCGGCCAACACGACGCCATTGCGGTCGTAGATCAGCCCACGCGTCGGCGTGATGGGTAATACGTGGACGCGGTTGTTTTCGGAAATCGTGGAGTGATAGTCGAACTGCACGACCTGCAGGAAGTACATGCGCCCCACCAGGGCGCAGGAAATGCCAATCACCAGCAGCGCACAGGCGAGCAGGCGCTTGTTGACCAGGCGGTTTTCTTTTTCGTGATCTTTGATGGGTATCGGTTCAGGCATTTCTACAGCATCTCGTTGAAGAAGGTCGAGGCCGCGTCCTGCGGGTGAAAGATCAATCCCTGTGAAAATGTGCTGCACCATACCAAAAATGCAGAAACACTTTGCATCGATTTCCCCAACGGTACGGTATTTATCGGGAGCGAGTAGCGCTTGGCTTTTCGACCGCCCAAAACAAAACCCCTGACTGCGTTAGCAATCAGGGGTTCTGGAATTTAATCTTGACGATGACCTACTCTCACATGGGGAAACCCCACACTACCATCGGCGATGCATCGTTTCACTACTGAGTTCGGGATGGGATCAGGTGGTTCCAATGCTCTATGGTCGTCAAGAAATTCGGGTACCGAGTCGTGGCTTATGCCTCGCTTCAGCAAATTGGGTATGTGACAGCTTTCGGTGTTTTGTGAGCGTCGAACTTTCGGTTCATTTCGTCTTCACACACCGCAATCTGATGCTCGTTAGAGTAGTCAAATTGCTTGGGTGTTATATGGTCAAGCCTCACGGGCAATTAGTATTGGTTAGCTCAACGCCTCACAGCGCTTACACACCCAACCTATCAACGTCGTAGTCTTCGACGGCCCTTCAGGGAACTCAAGGTTCCAGTGAGATCTCATCTTGAGGCTAGTTTCCCGCTTAGATGCTTTCAGCGGTTATCTATTCCGAACATAGCTACCCGGCAATGCCACTGGCGTGACAACCGGAACACCAGAGGTTCGTCCACTCCGGTCCTCTCGTACTAGGAGCAGCCCCTCTCAAATCTCAAACGTCCACGGCAGATAGGGACCGAACTGTCTCACGACGTTCTAAACCCAGCTCGCGTACCACTTTAAATGGCGAACAGCCATACCCTTGGGACCGGCTTCAGCCCCAGGATGTGATGAGCCGACATCGAGGTGCCAAACACCGCCGTCGATATGAACTCTTGGGCGGTATCAGCCTGTTATCCCCGGAGTACCTTTTATCCGTTGAGCGATGGCCCTTCCATACAGAACCACCGGATCACTAAGACCTACTTTCGTACCTGCTCGACGTGTCTGTCTCGCAGTCAAGCGCGCTTTTGCCTTTATACTCTACGACCGATTTCCGACCGGTCTGAGCGCACCTTCGTACTCCTCCGTTACTCTTTAGGAGGAGACCGCCCCAGTCAAACTACCCACCATACACTGTCCTCGATCCGGATAACGGACCTGAGTTAGAACCTCAAAGTTGCCAGGGTGGTATTTCAAGGATGGCTCCACGCGAACTGGCGTCCACGCTTCAAAGCCTCCCACCTATCCTACACAAGCAAATTCAAAGTCCAGTGCAAAGCTATAGTAAAGGTTCACGGGGTCTTTCCGTCTAGCCGCGGATACACTGCATCTTCACAGCGATTTCAATTTCACTGAGTCTCGGGTGGAGACAGCGCCGCCATCGTTACGCCATTCGTGCAGGTCGGAACTTACCCGACAAGGAATTTCGCTACCTTAGGACCGTTATAGTTACGGCCGCCGTTTACCGGGGCTTCGATCAAGAGCTTCGCGTTAGCTAACCCCATCAATTAACCTTCCGGCACCGGGCAGGCGTCACACCCTATACGTCCACTTTCGTGTTTGCAGAGTGCTGTGTTTTTAATAAACAGTCGCAGCGGCCTGGTATCTTCGACCGGCATGAGCTTACGGAGCAAGTCCTTCACCCTCACCGGCGCACCTTCTCCCGAAGTTACGGTGCCATTTTGCCTAGTTCCTTCACCCGAGTTCTCTCAAGCGCCTTGGTATTCTCTACCCAACCACCTGTGTCGGTTTGGGGTACGGTTCCTGGTTACCTGAAGCTTAGAAGCTTTTCTTGGAAGCATGGCATCAACCACTTCGTTAACTAAAAGTTAACTCGTCATCAGCTCTCGGCCTTAAGATCCCGGATTTACCTAAGATCTCAGCCTACCACCTTAAACTTGGACAACCAACGCCAAGCTGGCCTAGCCTTCTCCGTCCCTCCATCGCAATAACCAGAAGTACAGGAATATTAACCTGTTTTCCATCGACTACGCTTTTCAGCCTCGCCTTAGGGACCGACTAACCCTGCGTCGATTAACGTTGCGCAGGAAACCTTGGTCTTTCGGCGTGGGTGTTTTTCACACCCATTGTCGTTACTCATGTCAGCATTCGCACTTCTGATACCTCCAGCAAGCTTCTCAACTCACCTTCACAGGCTTACAGAACGCTCCTCTACCGCATCACTTACGTGATACCCGTAGCTTCGGTGTATGGTTTGAGCCCCGTTACATCTTCCGCGCAGGCCGACTCGACTAGTGAGCTATTACGCTTTCTTTAAAGGGTGGCTGCTTCTAAGCCAACCTCCTAGCTGTCTAAGCCTTCCCACATCGTTTCCCACTTAACCATAACTTTGGGACCTTAGCTGACGGTCTGGGTTGTTTCCCTTTTCACGACGGACGTTAGCACCCGCCGTGTGTCTCCCATGCTCGGCACTTGTAGGTATTCGGAGTTTGCATCGGTTTGGTAAGTCGGGATGACCCCCTAGCCGAAACAGTGCTCTACCCCCTACAGTGATACATGAGGCGCTACCTAAATAGCTTTCGAGGAGAACCAGCTATCTCCGAGCTTGATTAGCCTTTCACTCCGATCCACAGGTCATCCGCTAACTTTTCAACGGTAGTCGGTTCGGTCCTCCAGTTAGTGTTACCCAACCTTCAACCTGCCCATGGATAGATCGCCCGGTTTCGGGTCTATTCCCAGCGACTAGACGCCCTATTAAGACTCGCTTTCGCTACGCCTCCCCTATTCGGTTAAGCTCGCCACTGAAAATAAGTCGCTGACCCATTATACAAAAGGTACGCAGTCACCTAACAAAGTAGGCTCCCACTGCTTGTACGCATACGGTTTCAGGATCTATTTCACTCCCCTCTCCGGGGTTCTTTTCGCCTTTCCCTCACGGTACTAGTTCACTATCGGTCAGTCAGTAGTATTTAGCCTTGGAGGATGGTCCCCCCATATTCAGACAAAGTTTCTCGTGCTCCGTCCTACTCGATTTCATGACTAAGAGATTTTCGCGTACAGGGCTATCACCCACTATGGCCGCACTTTCCAGAGCGTTCCGCTAATCTCAAAGCCACTTAAGGGCTAGTCCCCGTTCGCTCGCCACTACTAAGGGAATCTCGGTTGATTTCTTTTCCTCAGGGTACTTAGATGTTTCAGTTCCCCTGGTTCGCCTCTTGCACCTATGTATTCAGTACAAGATAACCATCTTATGATGGCTGGGTTCCCCCATTCAGACATCTCCGGATCAAAGTCTGTTTGCCGACTCCCCGAAGCTTTTCGCAGGCTACCACGTCTTTCATCGCCTCTGACTGCCAAGGCATCCACCGTATGCGCTTCTTCACTTGACCATATAACCCCAAGCAATCTGGTTATACTGTGAAGACGACATTCGCCGAAAATTCGAATTTCTCAATTACGAGAACTCACAAATTTTACCTTAGCCTGATCCGTTACCAGTGAAAGTAACGTTCAGTCTATCTTTCTATCACATACCCAAATTTTTAAAGAACGATCTAATCAAAGACTAGAAATCAACATTCATCACCGTCTTGGTGGAATGCTCATTTCTAAGCTTTCAAAACTTTCAGAAGCAGTAGTGGTGGAGCCAAACGGGATCGAACCGTTGACCTCCTGCGTGCAAGGCAGGCGCTCTCCCAGCTGAGCTATGGCCCCGTATTTCTACAGGCGTTTCCCACACAAAATTGGTGGGTCTGGGCAGATTCGAACTGCCGACCTCACCCTTATCAGGGGTGCGCTCTAACCAACTGAGCTACAGACCCAATTTCGAGCTACAAGGCCGACCTCACCCTGCTCTTTACCACAGAGCATGGGGTGCGCTCTAACCAACTAAGCTACATCCATCTCTGGCTGCTTCTTATCGTCTTCTTCAATGAATCAAGCAATTCGTGTGGGAACTTATGGAGCAGCTGATGTCGTCGATTAAGGAGGTGATCCAGCCGCAGGTTCCCCTACGGCTACCTTGTTACGACTTCACCCCAGTCATGAATCACACCGTGGTAACCGTCCTCCCGAAGGTTAGACTAGCTACTTCTGGTGCAACCCACTCCCATGGTGTGACGGGCGGTGTGTACAAGGCCCGGGAACGTATTCACCGCGACATTCTGATTCGCGATTACTAGCGATTCCGACTTCACGCAGTCGAGTTGCAGACTGCGATCCGGACTACGATCGGTTTTATGGGATTAGCTCCACCTCGCGGCTTGGCAACCCTCTGTACCGACCATTGTAGCACGTGTGTAGCCCAGGCCGTAAGGGCCATGATGACTTGACGTCATCCCCACCTTCCTCCGGTTTGTCACCGGCAGTCTCCTTAGAGTGCCCACCATTACGTGCTGGTAACTAAGGACAAGGGTTGCGCTCGTTACGGGACTTAACCCAACATCTCACGACACGAGCTGACGACAGCCATGCAGCACCTGTCTCAATGTTCCCGAAGGCACCAATCTATCTCTAGAAAGTTCATTGGATGTCAAGGCCTGGTAAGGTTCTTCGCGTTGCTTCGAATTAAACCACATGCTCCACCGCTTGTGCGGGCCCCCGTCAATTCATTTGAGTTTTAACCTTGCGGCCGTACTCCCCAGGCGGTCAACTTAATGCGTTAGCTGCGCCACTAAAAGCTCAAGGCTTCCAACGGCTAGTTGACATCGTTTACGGCGTGGACTACCAGGGTATCTAATCCTGTTTGCTCCCCACGCTTTCGCACCTCAGTGTCAGTATTAGTCCAGGTGGTCGCCTTCGCCACTGGTGTTCCTTCCTATATCTACGCATTTCACCGCTACACAGGAAATTCCACCACCCTCTACCATACTCTAGTCAGTCAGTTTTGAATGCAGTTCCCAGGTTGAGCCCGGGGATTTCACATCCAACTTAACAAACCACCTACGCGCGCTTTACGCCCAGTAATTCCGATTAACGCTTGCACCCTCTGTATTACCGCGGCTGCTGGCACAGAGTTAGCCGGTGCTTATTCTGTCGGTAACGTCAAAATTGCAGAGTATTAATCTACAACCCTTCCTCCCAACTTAAAGTGCTTTACAATCCGAAGACCTTCTTCACACACGCGGCATGGCTGGATCAGGCTTTCGCCCATTGTCCAATATTCCCCACTGCTGCCTCCCGTAGGAGTCTGGACCGTGTCTCAGTTCCAGTGTGACTGATCATCCTCTCAGACCAGTTACGGATCGTCGCCTTGGTGAGCCATTACCCCACCAACTAGCTAATCCGACCTAGGCTCATCTGATAGCGCAAGGCCCGAAGGTCCCCTGCTTTCTCCCGTAGGACGTATGCGGTATTAGCGTCCGTTTCCGAACGTTATCCCCCACTACCAGGCAGATTCCTAGGCATTACTCACCCGTCCGCCGCTCTCAAGAGAAGCAAGCTTCTCTCTACCGCTCGACTTGCATGTGTTAGGCCTGCCGCCAGCGTTCAATCTGAGCCATGATCAAACTCTTCAGTTCAAACATCTTTGGGTTTTTAAGAAACCCTAAACTTGGCTCAGCAATCGTTGGTTACATCTTTGATTTCTCGCGGAGTAACTTGTGATGCTGATAATCTTGTTGACTATCAGTCTGACTCCACAAGCACCCACACGAATTGCTTGATTCAGTTGTTAAAGAGCGGTTGGTTAAGATGTTTCGTCTCAACCGAGGCGCGCATTCTACAGCAGCCTCATTTGCTGTCAAGTGATTATTTTCAGAAGTTTTCGAAGATTTCTTCAACAACTTCAACCACTTGCGCTTCCGATCTCTCGTTAGCGGGAGGCGAATTCTACAGCGTTACACGCTGCTGTCAACACCTCTTTTTCTCCGCTTTCGACCGAGAGGATCGAAACGTTAATAGAGCCACACAACACTGCTCTACCAACTCCTTCTGGGCCTCGATGATCTGAAGCAAGTCGCTGTCGAATTCTGCGTAACTCTTTGTTTACCAAGGAGTTTTCCGTTTCGACTGCGCCGGAAGTGGGGCGAATTATAGACTTCCAGAATCTGCCGTCAACCCTTAATTTGCTTTTTCTATCAAAGAACCTGAAACGCTCCAAATTCGCCCTGTATAACGCATTAAAAAGGATAGTTGAGCAATATATTGCTCATCACCAAACAGTTGAGCATCATAGCGCCCTTGCTTCTCTATATATGACTTCGGACGAATACCCCAATGACCACCTCACCCCGCGGCCCGGCCTCGACACTGTTCCCTGTCGGCCTGCTGTTGATCGCCATGGCCTCCATCCAGTCCGGCGCCTCGCTGGCCAAGAGCATGTTCCCTATCGTTGGCGCACAAGGCACCACGACCCTGCGCCTGATTTTCGCCAGCGTGATCATGCTGCTGCTGTTGCGCCCGTGGCGCGCCAAGCTGACCTCCAAGTCCTTACGCACCGTCATCGTCTACGGGATGGCGTTGGGTGGCATGAACTTTCTCTTCTATATGTCATTGCGCAGCGTGCCCCTGGGGATTGCGGTCGCTCTGGAGTTCACCGGCCCCCTCGCGGTAGCCATCTACGCCTCTCGGCGCGCAGTCGACTTCCTGTGGATTGCCCTCGCCATCATCGGCCTTCTCTTGTTGATCCCGATGGGCGAGGCCAGCAGCGGCATCGACTTGCTGGGGGCAGCCTACGCGCTGGGAGCAGGCGTGTGCTGGGCGCTCTACATTCTATATGGCCAGAAAGCAGGGAATGACAACGGGGTCCAGACCGCCGCCCTTGGGGTGATGATCGCCGCATTGTTTGTTGCACCTATCGGCATCGTCCACGCCGGCAGCGCATTGCTGACTCCCGCACTGATCCCGATCGCCATCGGCGTCGCCATTCTGTCCACCGCCCTGCCCTACACCTTGGAAATGGTTGCACTGACGCGCCTCCCTGCCCGCACCTTCGGCACTCTTATGAGCATCGAGCCTGCTTTTGGCGCGCTCTCCGGTCTGTTATTCCTGCACGAGCACTTGTCATTCGCGCAGTGGCTGGCAATCACTTGCATCATTCTGGCCTCCGTAGGTGCCACGGTGACGATGCGCAGTGAGCCAAAGCCTTTGGTTGCCTCGGATTGAAGTCTGTTTGAATGTAGCTCTGGTATTTGCCGCACATTTAAGCCATGTTTAGGCCGCACACGAATGTCACTCATGGAGAACTTCGACAAGGACAGCGCGAACGCTACACCCGAGAGCGAGTAGAGCCGGCCTCTGGCATTGCAAGGCGGCTATTAAGGATAGGAATGAAGCGAATTTTGATACTGTTAATGGTCATGGCCGTTGCTGGTTGTGCCGCGACCACCAAGACAGAAGTGAAACGTGGCAAAAAAGGGCTGCATATCAACTGTTCCGGCCTGTCCTCTTCCTGGGAGCAGTGCTACACCAGTGCGACCAACTCCTGTGGCGCCAAGGGCTACCGAGTAATCGCAAAGTCCGGTGACAATTCCGAGGAACCTGGGGACTACCCCTTCGGCCTCAACCCTGCCGGCTACACCAGCCGCAGTATGATCGTCATCTGTAAGTAATCGAATGAGCAGTCATCTCTGACTGCTCCTATCAAATCCGGATACAAATCCGGCCCTTCGCGACACGGCGTCTAAACTCCTGCTCGACCATCGAGCCAACGGAGTTGCCATGACACACAATAAAAAAATCGTATTGGTAGTGGGTGCCGGTGATGCAACCGGCGGCGCCATTGCCAGACGCTTCGCCCGCGAAGGCTACGTGGCCTGCGTCACCCGTCGCAGCGCCGATAAGTTGCAGCCGCTGGTGGACAGTATTCACGCAGCTGGCGGCGAAGCCCACGGGTTTGCCTGTGATGCGCGTAAAGAAGAAGACGTTATAGCGCTGATCGAACAGATCGAAACTGAGCTGGGCCCGATTGAAGCCTTTGTGTTCAATATCGGCGCCAATGTGCCGTGCAGTATCCTGGAAGAAACAGCGCGCAAGTATTTCAAGATCTGGGAGATGGCCTGCTTCTCCGGCTTCCTGAACGCACGCGAGGTGGCCAAGCGCATGGTCACGCGCAATCGAGGCACCATCCTGTTCACCGGCGCCACCGCCGGATTGCGCGGCGGCGCAGGTTTCGCTGCATTCGCCGGGGCCAAGCACGGCATTCGGGCGCTCGCGCAAAGCATGGCGCGGGAACTGGGGCCCAGGAACATCCATGTCGCCCATGTCGTGGTCGACGGCGCCATCGACACTGACTTCATTCGCGACAACTTCCCACAAAAATACGCACTCAAGGACCAGGACGGCATCCTCAACCCCGAGCACATCGCCGATAACTACTGGTACCTGCACACCCAGCCACGCGACGCCTGGACCTTTGAACTGGACCTGCGCCCCTGGAATGAACCCTGGTAAGAACGCCCCTATAACAATAAGCAGCGAGCATCGACCATGAGTAAAACCTTGGAATTCTTCTTTGATCTGGGCAGCCCCGCCACCTACCTGGCCTATACCCAACTACCCGCGTTATGCGCAGCAACCGCTACACAGCTGGTTTATAAGCCCATGCTATTGGGCGGCGTGTTCAAAGCGACCGGTAACGCCTCTCCAATCACCATTCCCGCAAAAGGTCGCTACATGTTTGATGACCTGGCACGTTACGCACAACGCTACAACGTACCGCTTCAATTCAACCCGCACTTCCCCATCAATACGCTGATGTTGATGCGAGCGGTCACCGGCATCCAATTGCACCAGCCCAAACGTTTCCAGGACTTCGTTGATTGCCTGTTCCATGCCCTTTGGGTCGAAGGCCGTCACCTCGGAGACCCTGCCGTCGTGGCTGCTGTACTCACTGAAAACGGATTTGACCCCAATGAAATCCTGAATCTGGCCAATGACGAAACCGTAAAGGCCGCCCTGAAGGACACCACCGAGCAAGCCGTGCAACGCGGCGTGTTCGGTGCCCCCAGCATGTTTGTAGGCAACCAGCTGTTCTTCGGTCAGGACCGTCTGGAATTTGTGCGCGAAGCCTTGAGTTAGAACTCGATAGCCAAGCGCCCTTGTGCGCCGCTTGCGAGCAGTTCGTAAGCGGCGTTTGCACTGTGCAAGTCGAATTGACGCCCATCCATGATAGGCCTGAGCTTGCCGGCGTCGATCAACTGCGCCGCCTGCGCCAGTATCTGCCCGTGATGCTCACAGCCTTTACCTGTCAGCAACGGCAACAAGGTAAACACCCCCGAGTAGGTCGCCCCACGAAACGACAACGTTGCCAGGCTATGTTGCCCCCAGCCCAGGCAACTCACGACATGCCCCTGATAGGTCCTGGCGGCCCGAAAGGACGCATCCAGCGTCTCACCACCGACGGTGTCATACACAATGTCAAAGCCTTCGCCGCCGGTGTACTGCGCGACATACGCTTCGACCGTCTGCTGCCGGTAGTCGATGAAGGTCGCACCCAGCCCCTCGATGATCGAGCGATGCCTGGCGGAGCCGGTGGCATACACCTGTGCACCCTGGGCAATCGCCAATTGCACTGCGACGTGTCCTACGCCACCTGCGCCTCCCTGAATCAACACTTTGTGCCCAGAATCTACATGAGCCCGGTCCACCAATCCTTCCCATGCCGTAATCAGCACCAGGGGTAATACCGCCGCTTCACGCATGCTCAGGGTCACAGGCTTCTTCGCCAGCAAGCGCGCATCGACCACTGCGTATTCGGCCAACGAGCCTTGTGCGCCGCCGATACCGGTCGCCAACGCATATACATCATCGCCTACTTGCCAATCACCGGCGTCAACGCCTACCGCTTCAACAGTGCCCGCCAAGTCGACACCGAGAACCGCCGGCAACGGCTGCCGCGCATGGGCGGCCTGGCCCGCACGGATCTTGCCGTCCAATGGGTTTAAGCCACTGGCGCGAATCCGCACCAACACCTGGCCAGCGCCAGCCAAGGGCCTGGGCATTGTCGCCAACCGAAAGGGAGCATCCACGGCGTCCACCAGTAAAGCGTGCATATCAGTCATGTCAGCCATCTCGCGTCATTGAAGAATGAAGCCAATGATCCGCCTGCCACTCCATGCCGATAAGACGCCAAAAAGCTATAGTACCCATGCCTATTCCGCATGAATCGGACAGTTCATGGACAAACTCAACGCAATGGCGATTTTCGTTCGAGTGATCGAACGCGGCAGCTTTTCTGCCGTCGCCCGGGAAATGCAGACCAGCCAACCCACTATCAGCAAGATCCTGCGCGCCCTGGAAACCGAACTGGGTGGCAAGCTGATTGCCCGCAGCACGCGCCAACTATCCCTGACCGATGAAGGTCAGCGGTACTACAGCCATTGTCGTGAAATCCTCGCCGCCGTAGACGCCGCCGAACACAGCTTCCAAACCGGCAAAGAGTCGATCGCCGGTTCTTTGCGCATTGGTTCGTCAGTGAGTTTCGGGCGCCTGCAGATTGCGGCACGCCTGGGCGATTTCCTGCAGCGATACCCTGACGTGCAAGTCGACCTGCAACTCAACGATCACCTGCAGGACATGGTCAGCGAAGGCCTCGACGTGACCCTGCGCATTGGCGAATTAGCCGATAGCAACTTGATCGCAAGGCGCATCGGCACCACCCACCGCGCCACCCTGGCCAGCCCGGCCTACCTGGCCCGGCATGCCGCTCCGAAAACCCCGAAGGACCTCAGCCAGCACAACTGCCTGCTTTTCAACCTGCTCAGCAGCCAGAACCAGTGGGTTTACGAAAAGAAGGGTGAGCGGCACAGCGTGCGCATCGTCGGCAACGCCCAGAGCAACAACTCCGAAGCGGTGCGCGAGATGGTGTTGGCGGGACTCGGCATTGCGCTGTCGCCCCTGTGGCTGTTCTACGACGATTTGAAAGCTGGCCGCGTGGTCGCGCTGTTGCAGGACTACACCCCGCAGTCGCTGCCGATCCATGCAGTGTCGGCATCCAACCGTCGCCAGTCGGCCCGGGTCAAGGCGTTTGTCGACTATATCGCCGACGCCCTGGCCCAGGCTCCTGAACTGCAGGCAATCAGATAGCGGCAGTGCGTACCTGTAACCACTCCAGCGCTGCACCACTGAGCAATGGGCTCAAACGCGTGCGCACCTCAGCGTGGTAAGCGTTGAACCACTGACGCTCGTCGGCCGAGAGCAACGATGGCTCCAGGCAGCGCGTGTCGATCGGGCATAAGGTCAGGGTTTCGAACTTGAGAAACTCACCGAAATCGGTCTTGCCCGCTTCACGGTTCAACACCAGGTTCTCGATACGCACGCCCCAACGCCCCGGACGGTAAGTCCCCGGTTCAATGGAGGTGATCATCCCCGGCTGCATCGCCGTTTGCGGCGCCGTGGCCGCCTGGTAGGCAATCACTTGCGGACCTTCATGCACATTGAGGAAATAACCTACACCGTGGCCAGTACCGTGACCGTAGTCCACGCCTTCCGCCCAGATCGGCGCGCGGGCAATCGCATCCAGCAGCGGCGACAGGATCCCTTTCGGAAAGTGGGCGCGGGATAAGGCAATCACGCCCTTGAGCACCCGGGTACAGTCACGCTTCTGCTCGTCACTCGGCGTGCCAATCGGCACCATCCGCGTGATGTCCGTAGTGCCACCCAGGTACTGACCACCCGAATCGATCAGCAGCAGGCCATCGCCTTCGATCAATGCGTGTTCTTCTTCAGTGGCGTGGTAATGCGGCATCGCGCCATTGGCGTTGTAGGCCGCAATGGTGTTGAAACTCAACGACACATAACCAGGGCGGCGGGTGCGCGCAGCTGTCAGGTGTTCGTCGATGGTCAACTCGGTGATGCGTTCACGGCCCAGCGCGCTGTCCAGCCAGGCGAAGAATTCACACAGCGCTGCGCCATCCTGTTCCATGGCTTGGCGGATATGTTCCGCGTCGGCCAGGCTCTTGCGGGACTTGGCCAATGTGGTCGGGTTGAGGCCTTCGACCAGCTTGACGCCGGCATCGAGATTCTCCAGCAAACCCGCGGTGACGCGCGCCGGGTCGACCTGCAAACTGGCGCCCGCCGGCACCGCGCGCAAAGCATCCGCCACCTCGTTGTAGTCGCGCAGCGTCACGCCATCCTGCTCCAGCACAGCCCGTAGCTCGGCGTCGACTTTGCTCAGCGCCACAAACAGCGTGGCCTGTTGTTGATTGATCAACGTAAAGGACACGAACACCGGGTTGAACGAGACGTCACCACCACGCAGGTTGAACAACCAGGCAATGTCATCCAGGGTCGCGATGAAATGCCAGTCGGCGCCCTTCTCTTGCAAGGCAGCACGCAGCGAAGCGAGTTTTTCAGTACGGCTGACAGTCGCCTGCGGTGGCAGGTGTTGATAGATCGGCTGGTTCGGCAATGCCGGACGGTCATGCCAGACTTCATCGAGCAGGTCGATATCGGTACGCAGGCTCGCGCCGCGCTCCGCCAACTTACTGCCCAGGGTACGCGCCGAAGCCACGGCCATGACCGCACCATCCACCGCCACCACGCCACCTTCCGGCGTTTGCTCGGCCAGCCACTCCAGCGGGCCGGGTTGGCCCGGCTGCAGCTTCACCAATTCGATGCCGCTGCCCTTGAGTTCCTTGGTCGCCTGTTCCCAGTAACGGCTATCGGCCCACACACCGGCGAAATCCGCAGTGACAATCAGCGTGCCCACCGAGCCATGAAACCCCGACAGCCACTGCCGCCCCTGCCAGTAACCCGGCAAGTACTCGGACAAGTGCGGGTCAGCCGACGGCACCAGCAGGGCGTGAATGCCCTCGCGGCTCATCAGTTCACGGGTATGCGCCAGGCGCTGGGGAACCGTTCCATGGGTCAAGGGCTGCGTACTCATTGTGTCTCCTGCTAACCACGAATAATTATTATGTGTTGCGATAAATGAATCAGACCGCCCAGAACGCCGGTGCACTGGCGAGGGCCGCCTTGATCAGTTGTACCGCCTGGTCGATATCCTGCTCGGTGGTAAACCGGCCGAGGCTCAAGCGAATGGTGCGGCTGGCGCTGCGTGCATCATGGCCCAGGGCAAGCAGCACATGGGACGGTGCATTGCTGGCCGAATTGCAGGCCGAGGTCGCAGAAAACGCGATCCCCGCACTCAACGCAGCGGCGTTGATTTCGCCTTCACTGAACGTGAGGCTCAGGGTATGTGGGATACGCTGTGTAGCGCTGCCGTTGAGGCGCACACCGGCCACCGAATCCAACTGGTCAAGCAGGCGCTGGCGCAGAGCCACGATCACCGCCTTTTCTTCAGCGAAAGACGCCGCCGCCAAGGCGAACGCGGTGCCCATGCCGGCAATCTGATGGGTCGCCAGGGTGCCGGAACGCAAGCCGCCTTCGTGGCCGCCGCCGTGAATCTGCGCCAGGACTTTCTGCTGCGCCCGTGGCCCGACATACAACGCGCCGATACCTTTGGGGCCATACAGTTTGTGCGCGGAAAACGACATCAGATCCACTGGCCACTGCGCCAGGTCGATCGCCACCTTGCCCGCACCCTGCGCCGCATCCACATGCAACAACGCGCCGTGTTCACGCACGCGGGCACCGATGGCGGGGATATCGTTGAGGGTGCCCAGTTCGTTGTTCACCAGCATCAGCGACACCAGGAAGGTGTCCTCACGCAAGGCTTCGCTGACGGCCTCGGCGCTGATCAAGCCATCAGCGTCCGGCACCAGGTAGGTCACGGCCACACCGGCTTCCTGCAATTGTCGCGCGGTATCCAGGGTGGCCTTGTGTTCGATCTGGCTGGTGATGATATGCCCACCCACCACGCCCCTCGCCTGGGCCACGCCCTTGATCGCAAGGTTGTTGGACTCGGTGGCGCCGGAGGTCCAGACGATCTGTTCAGGGTTGGCACCGACCAGCTCGGCCACCTGGCGACGCGCCTGTTCGACCGTTTGCCGGGCCGCCTGGCCGAACGCGTGGGAACTGGACGCGGGGTTACCGAAATTGGCATTGAAGCCCAGACACTCGATCATCACCTGGATGACCCGCTCATCCACCGGGGTGGTGGCGGCGTAGTCGAAATACAACGGACGTTTATTCATGACGTTAGAAACTCGCAGAGCAGGTTCCCGAGAGCAGCGTCTCAGGGGCGCGGACCGGGACAGAGGTCGTCAGGTTTAACCGATCACATGCCATTAAAGAAGGACCACTTTATGTAAATGTGCGTAGGAACGCTCCTGAAATTCAGCTTAACAGGCTGAAGTCGCTCCATGGCAAACAAAAAGCCCGAGGATCCTTGTGGATAACCTCGGGCTTTTTGCCGCTGGGTACGGATTCAACTGGGACGACCATGCAGGATCACGCTGCGTTCGGCGTTCATCTCGCTCTGGCGATCAAAGCCGAAGGGTTTCTGTGGCTGGCCGGTCAGTGCGGCACGCTGCTGTTGATATTCGTCAAACGACAAACCACGACGGCTCAATGCCTCCAGGGCCAACTGTTTGGTTTCTTCCGCGGTGTAGGGACGCAATTCAGGCGAAGGATGGGTCGCACATCCGGCAAGGACTGAGCTGACAATCAATAAGGAAACAGCGAGGAATCGGTTCATGGCGGTGGCCCTGCAAAGGAGGTTTCGAGTCAATGAACACAGGCTACTCCCGCCCTTTCACGGTGAAAAATCACCTGCCTTGATAGTTGCTATCAACCGCCAAGACACCTCCGATAGCATCCACTGCATATTTCTTTATGCTCTATAAATATGGAAATACGTTCATTTACGGAATAAATACAACCCTCTATAACGGGTCCTACATCGCCTTGGCACTGTTGCCCACGCAACTGTTGCCCTGGCAACAGCCAATCAACAAAACACCAGGCAGCCAACACCGGCATTTTTCAGCAGTGAGCCTGCAACCCACGTCAATCAAGGCCTGCACCCGTTGGTACAGCTCTTGCTCAAGCGATTGCACTCCACCTGCGATGACCCACTGTTGAAGAAGGAACTGTTCATGACCCGTCCCCTGAATGTCGTTGCCCTGTCCGGCGGAACCTGGCGCCCATCCCGTACCCTGGTGTTGACCCAGGCGGTGCTGGCTGAGCTGGCGACCTTGCTGCCGATCCAGGCCACCTTGATCGAGCTGGGGGATATCGCCCGGCCGCTGGGCGGTGCGCTGTCCCGTGATGAACTGCCAGCAGAAGTCGAAGCGCAACTGTTGGCCATCGAACAGGCCGACCTGCTGATCGTCGCCGCACCGGTCTATCGCGGCTCCTACCCAGGCCTGCTCAAGCACCTGTTCGACCTGGTCGGCCTCAATGCGCTGATCAATACACCCGTGCTTCTGGCGGCAACCGGCGGCAGTGAACGCCACGCGCTGGTCCTCGACCACCAGCTGCGCCCGCTGTTCAGCTTCTTCCAGGCACTGACCCTGCCGATCGGTGTGTACGCCACCGAAGCCGACTTCACCGACTACCAGATAACCAGCGAATTGCTGAAAGCCCGTATTCAACTGGCGGCAGAACGCGCAGCGCCCTTGTTTGCAGCGCACTCCCCCTCTCTGCTGAAAATCGCTTAAGGATTGGTCATGGATGTTTTCTGGTTTCTGCCCACACACGGCGACGGTCATTACCTGGGCACCACCCAAGGTGCGCGGCCGGTCACCCTCAATTATCTGAAACAAGTCGCCCAGGCGGCTGACAGCCTTGGCTACCACGGCGTGCTAATTCCTACCGGGCGCTCGTGCGAAGACTCCTGGGTCATCGCCTCGGCCTTGGTGCCACTGACCGAACGCCTGCGTTACCTGGTGGCGATTCGTCCGGGCATCATTTCGCCGACTGTCTCGGCGCGCATGGCGGCGACCCTCGATCGCCTGTCCAATGGCCGTCTGCTGATCAACGTGGTGACCGGCGGCGACCCCGACGAAAACCGTGGCGACGGTAGCTTTCTCGACCACGCCGAACGCTACGAAGTCTCCGACGAATTCCTACGCATCTGGCGTCGCGTGTTGCAGGGCGAATCGGTAGATTTCGAAGGCAAACACCTGCGTGTGCAGAACGCCAAGGCACTTTACCCGCCGGTGCAGAAGCCTTACCCGCCGCTGTACTTCGGTGGCTCTTCCGACGCCGCCCACGACCTCGCCGCCGAGCAGGTCGACGTGTACCTGACCTGGGGCGAACCACCCGCCGCTGTCGCGGAAAAACTCGCGGATGTACGTGAACGCGCTGCCCGCCACGGGCGCACCGTGAAGTTCGGCATCCGCCTGCATGTGATCGTGCGCGAGACCGAAGAAGACGCCTGGAAAGCCGCCGACACGTTGATCGAGCACATCAGCGACGAAACCATCGCCGCCGCGCAAAAATCCTTTTCGCGCTTTGATTCCGAAGGCCAACGCCGCATGGCCGCCCTGCACGACGGGCGCCGTGACAACCTGGAAATCGCCCCCAACCTGTGGGCAGGCGTCGGCCTGGTGCGTGGCGGGGCCGGCACCGCGCTGGTGGGCAACCCGCAACAAGTGGCCGAACGCATCAAGGAATACGCGGACCTGGGGATCGAGAGCTTCATTTTCTCCGGCTACCCGCACCTGGAAGAAGCCTATCGCTTCGCCGAACTGGTGTTCCCGTTGCTGCCGGAGCCCTACGCCAGCCTTGCCGGGCACGGCATCACCAACCTCACGGGCCCGTTTGGCGAAATGATTGCCAACGATGTATTGCCGACAAGAGCTTGAGATCAATGAAGTCCGCCTTGGGTGGGAGGGGCTGCTTCGCAGCCCAACGCAGGACAAGCCTGCTCACCACAGCAAGCCCCCTCCCACATTTAGCCTTCATTGCCAAACAGACATTGAGGAACACCGTGTGACCGCCAAACCCCACAGCGTCCTGCCGTCCCCCTTGCAGACCGCCAGACTGCTAGCCGCCGAATTCGCCCTCACCGCCGTCGAACGCGACGAACGCGGCGGCACGCCCAAGGCTGAACGCGACGCCTTGCGCCAGAGCGGCCTGCTGGCCCTGAGCATTCCCACCCAATACGGTGGCCTCGGCGCACGCTGGAGCGACACCCTGGGTATCGTGCGCGAATTCGCCAAGGTCGACAGTTCCATCGCCCATGTCTTCGGCTTTCACCACCTGATGCTCGCCACCGTGCGCCTGTTTTCGCGCCCGGACCAATGGCAACCCTGGTTCGAACAGACCGCGCGCAAAAACTGGTTCTGGGGCAACGCCCTCAACCCACTGGACACACGCACCGTGGTCAAGGATTTCAGCGGCTGGCGCGAGTTCTCCGGCAAAAAGAGCTTCTGCTCCGGCGCCAGCGACTCGGAAATGCTGATCGCCTCGGCGGTGGACGAAACCGCCGGTGGCAAACTGCTGATCGCCGCGATCCCCAGCGGGCGCAGCGGCATCACCTTGCACAACGACTGGAACAACATCGGCCAGCGCCAGACCGACAGTGGCAGCGCCAGTTTCGAACGGGTGCGCGTCGAAGAATCCGAGCTGCTGCTCGATCCGGGCCCGCTGAGCACGCCCTTCGCCTGCCTGCGCCCGTTGATTGCCCAACTGACCTTCACGCACATGTTTCTCGGCATTGCCGAAGGTGCTTTCGAAGAAGCCCGCAACTACACGCTGACCGAAACCCGCGCCTGGCATAAATCCTCAGCCGAAGACGTGCGCCAGGACCCATACGTGCTGCACCACTACGGCGAATTCTGGGTCGCCCTGGAAGGCGTGCGCCTGCTGGTAGAACGTGCCGCCGACCTGCTCGACCAAGCCTGGGCCAAAGGCCCGAACCTCAGCGAGCACGAGCGCGGCCAACTGGCGATTGCCATCGCCACCGCCAAGGTCGCCGCCACCCAGCAGGGCCTGGAGTTGTGCAGCCGCCTGTTTGAGGTCACTGGTGCGCGCTCCACCCACGCGTCGCTGCGCCTGGACCGTCACTGGCGCAACCTGCGCACGCAAACCCTGCACGACCCGGTGGACTACAAACTCCACGAACTGGGGGACTGGGCGTTGAACCACTCCCTGCCAATTCCGACGTTCTATTCCTAAGAGAGGTGCCCATGCAGCTTTTGACCCTACCGCCCTCGCCTGCTCTCGCGACGTCGATCCGCGCCACGGCCCAGGTCTTCGAAGACCCGAAATCCCAGGCACTGCTCGACCACATCCAGCAAGTGGCGCCCAGCGAAGCCAGCGTGCTGATCATCGGCGAGACCGGGACCGGTAAAGAGCTGGTGGCACGCCACATCCACAACCTCAGCGCACGCCGCAACCGGCCGTTCGTAGCGGTCAACTGCGGGGCGTTCTCCGAGTCCCTGGTGGAGGCCGAACTGTTCGGCCATGAGAAAGGCGCGTTTACCGGTGCCCTCAGCGCCAAGGCCGGTTGGTTCGAGGAGGCCGACGGCGGCACCTTGTTCCTTGATGAGATCGGCGATTTGCCGATGGCGATCCAGGTCAAACTGCTGCGGGTCCTGCAGGAACGCGAAGTCGTACGCCTGGGTTCGCGCAAGAGCATTCCGATTGATGTGCGCGTATTGGCCGCGACCAACGTGCAATTGGAGAAGGCCATCAACGCCGGGCACTTCCGCGAAGACCTCTACTACCGTCTCGATGTGGTCAGCCTGGAACTCAGCCCGCTGCGCGAGCGCCCCGGCGATATCCTGCCGCTGACCCGGCACTTTATCGAAGCCTACAGCCAGCGCCTGGGTTACGGCCCGATCACCATCAGCCGCGAAGCCGAGCACAAGCTTAAAAGCTACAGTTGGCCGGGCAACATCCGCGAGTTGGAAAACGTGATCCACCATACCCTGTTGATCTGCCGTAACGGCGTGATCGAGCGCGACGATCTGCGCCTGTCGAACATGCGCATCGAGCGTCAGGACGACAGCCAGCACGGCACCGACAACAGCGCCGACGCGTTGCTGGCGCGGGCCTTCCAGAAGCTGTTCGAAGAACAGGCCGGCGCCCTGCATGAAAAAGTCGAAGATGCCCTGCTGCGCGCCGCCTACCGTTTCAGCCATTACAACCAGGTGCACACCGCCAACCTGCTGGGCCTGAGCCGCAACGTCACCCGTACGCGCCTGATCAAGATCGGCGAGCTGGCGGTGAACAAACGCCGGCCCGGAGAAAACGTGCAAGGTGAGCGCATGCTGCACCTATCCATTTAGCCGGCAGTGCAACGCGTTGTCGTGGCTGCGCTCGAAACTGCGCAGCACCTGGAACGAACCAAAGGTCACGGCCGTGGCCTGGTGGGCGCGAATCAATGTCCAGAAATCTTCCTCGCCGTGCTCAAAACACTGGAAGGCCGCCTCGCCGTCTTCACGCGAGTGCCATTGCAGGTAATTGAGTACCCGCCGTCCGTCATCGCTGACCTGCACACTGGCATTGATAAAGCCGCCATGGCCTTGGGCCAGGCGTTCGCTCTGAAGGCTCAGGGCTGACACCAGGGCAGATTGTTGCCGGGGCTCGATCTGAAACTCGATCAATTGAGTGAAGCCGCGATTTTTCTCAGATACCTGCATGAACACTCCCCTTTCTCTGTAGGCAGAATCTTGCGATTCGATGCCACGCAGGCTAAAACCTCTAGTTAAGTCAAGGTCAAGCACTTATCTGGAGTTTTTATGCTCAACAAGGCACTCACCGTCGGCCAACTGGCCGCCCGCAGTGGTGTGGCGGTCACCGCGCTGCACTTCTACGAGACCAAGGGGCTGATCAAGAGCAATCGCAATGCCGGTAACCAGCGACGTTACCCACGGGATGTGCTGCGGCGCGTGGTGGTGATCAAGATCGCCCAGCGCCTGGGCATTCCGCTGGCAACCATTGGTGAAGCGCTGCAGACGTTACCGGAAGGGCGCACGCCCGACGCCCAGGATTGGGAGCGTTTGTCCGCGCTGTGGCGGCAAGACCTGGATGAGCGCATCAACAAGCTGATGTTGCTGCGCGACAAGCTCAATGGCTGTATTGGTTGTGGGTGTTTGTCGCTGGAAGCGTGCCCGTTGCGCAATCAGGATGATCAACTGGGTGACCGTGGGCCGGGGGCGCAATTGCTAGAACCGACACCCCATGCATGACCGGCGAACCCGACACCTCGTCGGCGACCCACAGGCCATGCGATACGTGGCCTATAGTGAAAAGGCCGTCCCTCCACAACCACAATCAAGGAGAACGATATGAGCGTTAAATCTGTTCCAGAGGGCTTCCACAACATCACGCCCTACCTGGGCGTCGAAAAAGCCGCCGAAGCCATCGAGTTCTACAAGAAAGCCTTTGGCGCCATCGAAGTCATGCGCCTGGACATGCCCGACGGCAAGGTCGGCCATGCTGAACTGCGCATCGGCGATTCACCGATCATGCTCGGCTCACCCTGCGATGAAAGCGCGTTCGGCAGCCCACGCGATGGGCACACCAGCGTCGGTATACATCTGTACGTAAATGACGTCGACGCCCAGTACAGACAAGCCATTGCCGCTGGGGGGACTGCGATTTCCGAACCGAAGGACCAGTTTTACGGCGACCGCTCCGGCACGCTGAAGGATCCATTCGGGCATGTGTGGTTCGTGGCCACCCACAAGGAAGACCTGACCGAAGCGCAGATCCGCAAACGTGCCGAGGCCCTGTTCCAGCAAGGCTAACCCTCTGTAGGAGCGAGCTTGCTCGCGAAGAATGTCAACGATAACGCCAGCATCCTGAATGCACTCAATGTAGTGGCGTTTTTCGCGAACGAGCTCGCTCCAACATCACACTTCATGAACCCGCCCTCCACGTTTTCGCCCTTGCCCCGAACGCCCCGTGATTCCAGGATGCACGCACTCATCACAAGGAGTCATTCCATGTTCGCCGGATTCCAGAAAGACCAGTGCCACGTCAACGGCGTGGACATCAGCTACCGCAAAGGTGGTACAGGTCCCGGTCTGCTCCTGTTGCACGGGCATCCGCAAACCCACGTCATCTGGCACAAAATCGCCGAGCAACTGGCTGAACACTTCACCGTGGTGGCCGCCGACCTGCGCGGCTATGGCGACAGCAGCAAACCACCGGCCAATGACCACCACACGAACTACTCGAAACGCGAAATGGCCCGGGACGGCGTCGAGCTGATGCAGACGCTGGGCTTCGACACGTTCTCGCTGCTGGCCCACGACCGTGGCGCGCGCGTGGCCCATCGCATGGCCCTGGACCACCCGGCCGCCGTGCAACGCATGGTGCTGCTGGACATCGCCCCGACCCTGTCGATGTACGCGCAGACCGACGAAGCCTTCGCCCGCGCCTACTGGCACTGGTTCTTCCTGATCCGTCCGGCACCGTTGCCGGAAGCCTTGATCGAAAGCAACCCGGAACTGTACCTGCGCAGCGTGATGGGCAGCCGCAGTGCCGGGCTCAAGCCGTTCACCGATGAGGCCTTCGCCGAATACCTGCGTTGCCTGAAACTGCCGGGTGCCGCTACCGGCATCTGCGAGGACTACCGGGCTGCCGCCGGCATCGACCTCGAGCACGACCAGGCGGACATCGACACCGGCAATCACCTGAACCTGCCGTTGCTGGTGATGTGGGGCGCCGAAGGCACTGTCGGGCGCTGTTTCGAGCCGCTCAAGGAGTGGCAGAAAGTCGCCACCGACGTGCGTGGCAAGGCCCTGCCGGCCGGCCATTACATTGCTGAAGAAGCCCCTGAGTTGCTGCTGGGCGAAGTCCTGACCTTCCTTCGCTGAGCAACGCTGTAACCCCGTGACCTGATCCACCCGCCTCGCAGGCTGCCAATGGCCTGCGACGGGTTCGCTTTGCCCAAAACAACGTCTCGAGATAATAACAATGACAATCAGAAAACTGCTGGGAACCCTGTATATCCAGGTGCTGATCGCTATCGCGCTGGGCGTGTTGATCGGCCATCAATGGCCGCAGATCGGCGTCGACCTAAAGCCCCTTGGCGACGGTTTTATCAAGCTGATCAAGATGATCATCGGCCCGATCATCTTCTGCACGGTGGTGTCCGGCATCACCAGCATGCACGACGTGAAACAGGTGGGCCGGGTCGGCGGCAAGGCGCTGCTGTACTTTGAAATAGTCTCGACCATCGCCTTGTTGATCGGCATGCTCGCCGCGCACCTGTTGCATCCGGGCGTGGGCTTCAATATCGATGTGAAGACCCTCGACAGTTCGGCCATCGCCAACTTCGTCGGCCAGGCTGAACATGGCGAAGGCATCACCGGGTTCCTGTTGCACGTGATCCCAGCAACCTTCTTCGATGCGTTCTCCAAGGGCGAAATCCTGCCGGTGCTGTTCGTCTCCGTACTGTTTGGCGTGGGCCTGGTGATGGTCGGTGAAAAGGGCCGGCCACTGGTGGGTGTGGTCAACCAGGCCAGCGAAGTGTTCTTCCGCATCGTCGGCATCATCAGCCGGGTCGCACCGATCGGGGCCTTCGGTGCCATCGCGTTCACCATCGGCAAATACGGGGTGGGTTCGTTGCTGCCGCTGCTGAAGCTCGTGGGCACCTTCTATATCACCGCGTTTTTCTTTGTGGCGGTGGTGCTGGGCAGCATTGCCCGCTACGCCGGGTTCAGCATTTTCAAGTTGATGGGCTACATCAAGTCGGAACTGTTGATCGTGCTGGGCACCAGTTCGTCGGAATCGGCGTTGCCGCAGTTGATCCAGAAACTCGAAAGCCTGGGCGCCTCCAAAGGCGTGGTGGGCATCGTGGTGCCGACCGGCTACACCTTCAACCTGGACGGCACCAACATCTATATGACCCTGGCGGTGCTGTTCCTGGCCCAGGCCACCAACATTGATCTGCCGCTGGAGCAGCAACTGACCTTGCTGGCGGTGGCCATGCTCACGTCCAAGGGCGCGGGCGCGGTGGTTGGCGCAGGGTTCGTGGCACTGGCCGCCAGCCTGGCGGTGGTGCCGACCGTGCCGGTGGCGGCGATGGTGCTGATCCTCGGCATCGACCGTTTCATGGCCGAATGCCGTTCGCTGACCAATATCATCGGCAACGCCGTGGCTGCGCTGGTGGTAGCCGCCTGGGAAGGTGAACTGGACCGCGAAAAAATGGCGCCCATCGCTCTCAAGCGTGGCCGCCATGCTCGGGCGGCGGCTCAAGCCAAGGTCGCCGCCGAATAATCGACAACACCTGGGCGTGCCGGAAGACGCGCCCAACCGGTGCTATTCTGGCGGCTCATGCCGCCAGCCCTGTTTGTGATGACTAACAAGAAAGATACCGTGCCCCTACCCGAAGACCTGCGGGTGTTCCTGACCGTGATCCGCAAGGCCGGCTTCGCTGCGGCCGCCGATGAGCTGGGCTTGTCGCCGGCGTATGTCAGCAAGCGCATCCAGATCCTCGAAACCACCCTGGCCACCCGCCTGTTGCATCGCACCAGCCGGCGCATCGCCCTGACCGAAGACGGTGAACGGGTGCAGCGCTGGGCGGTGCGTATCCTCGAAGACTTCCAGCATCTCTGCGACGAACTCTCCGACGCCCATGACAGCCCGCGTGGCCACCTGCATTTGTGCAGCAGCTTCGGCTTCGGTCGCAACCATGTGGCCCCCGCCCTGTCGTTACTGGCAGAGCACTACCCGGACCTGGAAATCCGCCTGGACCTGTTCGACCGCGTGGTGGATATCGTCAGCGAAGGCTTCGACCTGGAGATCCGCGTAGGCGATGACATCCCCGGCCAGCACATCGGCCGCCGCCTGGTGAGCAACCGCCGCGTACTGTGCGCCGCCCCGGCTTATCTGGAGCGACGCGGCACACCGCAACAGTTGAGCGACCTGGAGCAGCACGACTGCCTGGTGCTCAAAGAGCGTGATAATGCGTTCGGCATCTGGAACCTGGAGCGCGACGGCACCCAGGAAAGCGTGCGCGTGCGTGGGCCGCTGTCATCGAACAATGGCGAGATTGTGTTGCAGTGGGCGTTGGATGGGCGCGGGGTGCTGCTGCGTTCGATGTGGGATGTGAAGCCGCTGCTGGAGCAAGGCAAGCTCGTGCAACTACTGCACGGTTATACCCAGAGTGCCAACGTGTGGGCGGTGTACCCGACACGGTTGGCGTATTCCGGGAAGCTGCGGGCCTGCGTGGAGTTTTTGCAGGAGCACTTCAAGGGGCTCTCAATCTAAGCGGTATGATCCGGATAAAAATGTGGGAGGGGCGGTGCGACGGTTCGACTTGCCCCCGATGGCGATGGGTCAGTCAACTTTTGAGTGACTGACACTCTGCAATCGGGGGCAAGTCGAACCGTCGCACCGCCCCTCCCACATTTGGATTCAAGTGGGTCAGTTGAGCCAGGGGTTGGCTTGCAGGTGCCGGCGTTCGAAAGCCCTGATCTCGTCACTGCGTTGCAAGGTGCTGCCGATGGCATCCAGGCCCAGCAACAACGCAGTCTTGCGCAGGCTATCGATCTGGAACGGGATCACCTGGCCATCCGCCAAATGGATCTGCTGGGCTTCAAGGTCGACACTGATATGCGCCTGGTCCGCCTGGCTGACGGTCTTGCCCAGCTGCTGCAACACCGCCTCGTCCAAGGTGATCAACAACACCCCGTTGCGCTGGCAATTGTCATAGAAAATCCCGGCAAAGCTGCTGCCGATCAGCGCGCGGATGCCCATCTGCTTCAAGCCCCATACCGCGTGCTCCCGGCTGGAACCGCAGCCGAAGTTCGGCCCGACCACCATGAAACTCGCGCCCTGCCAGGCCGGCTGGTTCAACACGAACTCGGGGTTGGGCTCGCCGGACGCCAAGAAACGCAGGTCGAAGAACAGCCCCCGGTCCAGGCCGCTGCGGTCGATGCCCTTGAGAAACTGTTTGGGCATGATCACATCGGTATCGATATTGGCCGCCAGCATCGGCGCGGCCTTGCCGGTGACCAGGGTGAAGGGTTGCAGGCTCATGGGCGCGCTCCAAAGTGGCGGATATCAGTAAGGCGGCCGGTAATCGCAGCGGCGGCGACCATCGCCGGGCTCATCAGGTGGGTGCGTGCGCCAGCGCCCTGGCGGCCTTCGAAGTTGCGGTTGGTGCTGGACGCGCAGCGGTCGCCGGGGGCGAGCACGTCGTCGTTCATCGCCAGGCACATCGAGCAACCCGACTGGCGCCATTCAAAGCCGGCGTCGATAAAGATCGCCGCCAGGCCTTCGGCTTCAGCCTGGTCACGCACCTCGGTGGAGCCCGGCACGATCATCGCCCGCACGTGTTCAGCGACGCGCTTGCCGCGCACCACGCTGGCGGCGTCGCGCAGGTCTTCGATGCGGGCGTTGGTGCAGGAGCCGATGAAGGCATGGCTGATGACGATCTCGCTCAGCGGCATACCGGCTTCCAGGCCCATGTAGTTGAGGGCGCGGCGCATGTCCTGGCGCAGGATCAGGTCGCTGACGTCCTGCGGGTCGGGCACGCGGGCGCCGATGGGCGCGGCCTGGTCGGGGCTGGTGCCCCAGGTGACCATGGGTTCCAGGGTGGTGGCGTCCAGGTGCACTTCCTGGTCGAACACCGCATCGGCGTCCGAGTGCAGTTGGCGCCAGCCCACCAGCGCCTGGTCCCACAGCGAGCCTTTCGGCGCGCGCGGCTTGCCCTTGAGGTAGGCGAAGACTTTTTCGTCCGGCGCCATGAACGCACCCCGCGCGCCCGCCTCCACCGCCATGTTGCAGATGGTCATGCGCGCCTCGAC
Organism: Pseudomonas azotoformans; assembly: GCF_900103345.1. Classification (NCBI taxonomy): domain Bacteria; kingdom Pseudomonadati; phylum Pseudomonadota; class Gammaproteobacteria; order Pseudomonadales; family Pseudomonadaceae; genus Pseudomonas; species Pseudomonas azotoformans. Next base: position 106,806 of record NZ_LT629702.1, on the reverse strand, counting down.
GCTCAGCGCATCAATGGTGGAACCACGAAACTCGATGGCATAGCCGGTGGCACCGGAGGCGCCGATCTTGCCGATCAGCGCCATGATCACGTCCTTGGACGTCAGGCCTGGCGCCAGGTCGCCGTCCACGCTCACGCGCATCGTCTTCAGGCGCTTGTAGACCAGGGTCTGCGAAGCCAGCAGGTGTTCGATCTCCGAGGTGCCGATGCCAAAGCCGAAGGCACCGAGGGCACCGTAGGTGGTGGTGTGGCTGTCACCGGCGGCAATCACCATGCCTGGCAGGATAAAGCCCTGCTCCGGGGCGATCACGTGTTCGATGCCCTGGCGTTTGTCGAGGATGTCCAGCAGCTCGATGCCGAAGTCCCGGCAGTTCTCCGCCAGGTAGGACACCTGCCGCGCCCCGCCTGCGTCGGGCATCGCCGCGATGCGCTTGGGCGTGGTGGGGTTCACATGGTCGACCACGGCCAGCGCCGTGCCTGGGCGCCACACGTTGCGCCCGGCCTCACGCAAGCCGCTGAAGGCCTGGGGGCTGGTGTATTCGTTGATCACCTGGCGGTCGATATAAAGCAGCACATGGCCCTGGTCATCCAGGGGGCACACCGTGTGGGAATCGATGTGTTTGTCGTAGAGGGTTCGGGCAGTCATTTTTCTGGACTCACTTTTGTAGGCGCTCGCTCAACGGTATGCGCCCATCCTACGCAGCCGCCCCACCCCATCAATGGCGCCTGGGTGATGGCTTGGAACATGTTTCGTGTTCGATCAAGGCAATAAAACGCTGTGAATGTGAACCTGAAACATTTTCTTTCATATCCGCCTTAGGGATTTCTCATTCTCATCCGTCTTAACTTAGATACAGCCTGTCGCGTCAGCAAAAGCTACGACTGGCCTTTTCCGGGCCTGCACTGCCCCTCTCCGATCAAGACCCTCATTCACATGTCGAAGAAGTCACGCTCCAAACTCTGGTTTCTCGTACATAGCTGGCTGGCATTGCCTATCTGGTTCTTTGTACTGATCGTCTGCGTCACCGGCACCCTGGCGGTGGTCAGCCAGGAGATCGTCTGGCTGGCCAACCCGGATATCCGTGCGAGCAAGCCCTCGGACGATGCCGAACCGCTGAGCTACGACCAGGTGATCGCCGCCATCAAGCGCGATGAACCCCAGGTGTACGTGCAGTCGATCAGCCGCCCCGACGAATCGCACTTTGCCTTGAGCGTCGACCTCAGCTACCCCGACGGACGCTCGGTGGAGGTCTACGTCAACCCGTACACCGGGGCGATCCAGGGCATCAGCCCGTCCTTCAACTTCCAGCAATTCACTCGCGCCCTGCATGGCTGGTGGCTGGTGCCCTTCACCAATGGCTACAGCTGGGGCTGGTACCTGGTGTCGGCACTCGGCATCCCGCTGCTGGCGTCGCTGGTCACGGGGCTGGTGGTGTACAAGCGGTTCTGGAAGGGCTTCCTGCGCCCGACCCTGCGTATCCGCCACGGCGCGCGGATTTTCTGGGGGGACTTCCACCGCTTGAGCGGTATCTGGTCGATCTGGTTCATTGCGGTGATCTCGGTCACCGGCATCTGGTTCCTGATCCGGGCGATCTTGGGCGACAACCAGATTTCGATTTCCACCGAACCGGTCATCCCCGTGATTGCACGGGAGAAGGTGCCGATGTCGGCGCCCGGCGTGCCGGCCCCCATGATTCCGGTGGACGAGGCGATCAAGATCGCCACCCAGCGCATTCCGGGCCTGGAGGCGAGTTTCATCAGCCTGCCGCTGAATGCCTACAGCCACCTGCAGATCGGCGGGCGCGGCTGGTACCCGTTGATGTTCCAGACCGCACAGATCAACCCCTACGACGGTGAAGTGGCTGCGGCGCACCTGCTGTCCGACCGCTCCAAGCTGGAGTTCGTCACCGAATCCATGCGCCCGCTGCACACCGGCGATTTCGGCGGGATCTGGATCAAGCTGATCTGGGCCTTCTTCGGCCTGATCATGAGCATGATGGTGTTGAGCGGCCTGCTGATCTGGACCAAGCGCACCGCCCTGGCCACCCTCAATGCTTTCAAGCGTGAAGCCAAGGCTCAACACAAACCGGTTTCCCTCCCCGCCCGGCAGGCGCAAACCTCGGAGGCCAACTCATGAGCAAGGTCGCTGCGGCAAAGCCATCGCCTCTGCGGGCGTTCTGGCTGAAATGGCGTTTCCATATCAACGTGCTGCTGTTACTGGTGCCACTGGGCTTCATGCCCAAGTACTTCGCCGACGCAGCGCTGTTTCGCGGCGACACCGGCATCGGTGAACGGGTGGCCGGCGACGTACAGGTCGGCCCCTGGAGCCTGAAGCTTGCCGAGTTTCGCAATGAAGGCCCGCGCCGCGACCCGGCCGGCCCGATGAAGTTCTTCAACGCCGCCCTGTGCGACAGCTGTGCCGACCAGGTCAAGGCCACCTACCTGCGCATCGGCAAGCCGCGCAGCCTGCGGGCTGCCGGGGTGATCTTCTTCGGCACGCCGTACCGCATGGGCGCCGGCCTGCCGATTCCGGAACGCACGCCCGTCGACGCCGAACTGTGGGTGACCATGGAAGGCTGGGACGGCAGCATGCACCAGGGTTCCATCCCGTTGAGCCAGGCCTCGCCTGCCACGATTGCCTGGCTGAACAAGCAAGGAGTTAAACCATGACTTTGATGCGATTGACCCGCGCCTGCGGCGTGCTGTTGATGGGTGCCGGTTTCAGCACCGTCGCCCTCGCCCACAACCCGATGTGCGAGTGCAAGGAAATCCCCGGCGAGCAGATCCAGTGCAAAGGCGGCTTCTCCGACGGCAGTGGTGCACCCGGCGTGACCCTGGACGTGATCGGTTACGACGAAACCATCCTGGTGCCCGGCAAACTCGGCCAGGATTCGACCCTGACCTTCAAGAAGCCGTCCGCCGAGTTCTACGTACTGTTCGACGCTGGCCCCGGCCATGTGGTGGAAATCGACCAAGCGGATATCCAGCCGCAATGAGTACCACACAGGTTGTACGCCCCGCCGGTGCCGGTCACGAAACCCTCTACGTGCTGCTGTTGTGCCTGATCATCCTCGCGGTGGCCGGCTCGGTGGTCGCGCTGCACGGTGAATCCCAGGAGATGGCGGCAATACCGAGCCACCAATTGGACGCACGCCGTGACCTGAGCGCCGCCGAGCAAGGCATTTATGCCGACCTGCGGGTGACCCTGGATGAGATCCAACTGTTGCAGCAGGAGCAAAGCGCGCTGCCCAGCCCGGCGCAACTGGCCGAAGAAGGCTTCGCGCCGTTTGCCCAGGATGCCAGTTCGGTCAGCCGTGGCGATCACCGCTGGCAGTTACTGGAACCCTCTGCCTACCTGGGCGTGAGCCAGGTGCCGGCCACCAGCGGTTCACTGCTGATGCGCGTGCACGGTGCCGAGCCGGACATCTGGCTCAATCGCCAGGCCCACCTCGCCGCTCCCTCCGACCTCTCTGACCAGGCGCTGATCGCAGCCGGCTGGCAGCAGGTGGTCGCGCAATTCGATGCTGGCGTCACCCGCCAGCACCGTCACTGAACGAGAAGACCGATTGCCCATGTCTATTTCATCGCCCCTGTTGCGCCTGTTGCTGGTTGGCCTGTTCAGCCTGATGCTCGCCCCTCTGGCCAATGCCGAAGCCGCCAAACGCCTGCGAATCGGCATCACCCTGCACCCTTATTACAGCTACGTGGCCAATATCGTCGGCGACAAGGCCGAGGTGGTGCCGCTGATTCCGGCCGGCTTCAACCCCCATGCCTACGAGCCACGCGCCGAAGACATCAAGCGCATCGGCACCCTGGACGTGATCGTGCTCAACGGCGTTGGCCATGACGATTTCGCTGACCGCATGATCGCCACCAGCGAGCGTCCGGACATCCCGGTGATCGAAGCCAACGCCAATGTGCCGTTGCTGGCCGCCACCGGCAACGCCGCACGCGGCGCGGGCAAGGTGGTCAACCCGCATACCTTCCTGTCGATCAGCGCATCGATTGCCCAGGTCAACAACATCGCCCGCGAACTGGGCAAGCTCGACCCGGACAACGCCAAGACCTACACCCAGAATGCTCGCGCCTACGGCAAGCGCCTGCGCCAGATGCGCGCCGATGCCCTGTCCAAATTGACCAGCGCACCCAACCCGGACCTGCGCGTGGCCACCGTGCACGCGGCCTACGACTACCTGTTGCGCGAGTTCGGCCTGGAAGTCACCGCCGTGGTCGAACCGGCCCACGGCATCGAGCCCAGCCCCAGCCAGTTGAAGAAGACCATCGATGAACTGCGCGCCCTGGACGTGAAAGTGATCTTCTCGGAGATGGACTTCCCGTCCACCTACGTCGACACCATTCAGCGTGAGTCCGGGGTCAAGCTGTACCCGCTGTCGCATATTTCCTACGGCGAATACAGCGCCGAGAAGTACGAAGTGGAAATGACCGGCAACCTCAATACGGTGGTCCGGGCGATTCAGGAGTCCGGGGCATGACGGCGGCGCAACAGCTGAAGGCGCTCAGCGTCGGCCCGACGCTCGAGTTCGACAAGGTATCGCTGACCCTGGGTCGCACCGTGATCCTCGACACCGTGAGTTTCCAGGTACAGCCGGGCAGCATCCATGCGCTGGTCGGCCCCAACGGCGGCGGCAAAAGCTCGCTGATCAAGACCCTGCTCGGGCAAACGCCCCATCAGGGTCGGCTGAGCCTGCATTGGCCGGCCGCGCCCGGCACCATCGGGTATGTGCCCCAGGCCCTGGAGTTCGACCGGGGCTTGCCGATGACCGTGGATGATTTCATGGCCGCCATGTGTCAGCGGCGCCCAGCGTTCCTGGGCCTGTCCAAGCATTACGCCGGTGCGATTGGCGACGCGCTGGAACGCGTCGGCATGCAGGACAAACGCAAGCGACGCATGGGCGCCCTGTCCGGTGGTGAACGCCAGCGTGTGCTGCTGGCCCAGGGGCTGATCCCGGCGCCGCACCTGCTGGTGCTGGATGAGCCGATGTCGGCCTTAGACGAAGCCGGTATCCAGGTGTTCGAGCGCCTGCTCAATGACTGGCGCCTGGCCGGGATCACCGTGCTGTGGATCGAGCATGACCTGGAGGCCGTGGGCCGCCTGGCCGACCGCGTCACCGGCCTGAACCGCCGCGTGCTGTTCGACGCCACGCCCAAGGAGGCGCTGACCCCGGATCGTCTGCTGACCCTGTTCTCCACCCATCCTCGGAGCCCGGCGCAATGAGTTATGAAGCTTTTCGCTTGATGGTCCAGGGCTGGGCCTCTTCCGGCTATCTGCCGGAGGCGCTGGCCTACGGTTTTGTGGTCAACGCCCTACTTGCAGGCTTGCTGATCGGCCCGGTGCTGGGCGGCCTGGGCACGCTGGTGGTGGTCAAGCGCTTCGCGTTTTTCTCCGAAGCCGTTGGCCACGCTGCGTTGACCGGCGTGGCGGTCGGGATTCTGCTCGGTGAACCCTACACTGGGCCATATGGCGCGCTGTTCGGCTACTGTCTGCTGTTCGGCATCCTGCTCAACTACCTGCGCAACCGTACGGGCCTGGCGCCGGATACCTTGATCGGGGTGTTCCTGTCAGTGTCACTGGCATTGGGGGCGAGCCTGTTGCTGATCCTGGCGGGCAAGATCAACGTGCACATCCTCGAGAACGTGCTGTTTGGCTCGGTATTGACGGTCAACGGCAACGACCTGCTGGTGCTGGCGATTGTCGGTTCGCTGGTGATGGCCCTGGCGCTGCCGCTGTACAACCGCATCATGCTGGCCAGTTTCAATCCGCAACTGGCGGCGGTACGCGGCGTCGCCGTGAAAACCCTGGACTACCTGTTCGTGATCCTGGTGACGCTGATCACCGTTGCGGCGGTCAAGGTCATCGGCGCAATCCTGGTGGGTGCACTGCTGGTGATTCCGGCGGCTGCGGCACGCCTGTTGAGCCAATCGCTCAAGGGCTTCTTCTGGGTCTCGGTCGCCATTGCCACGGTCAGCACCCTGTGCGGGATCCTGCTGCCGATCATTTTCGACCTGCCCGTGCCGTCCGGTGCCGCCATCATCCTGGTCGCCGGTATCGCCTTCGCCCTGGCCGCCATCGCGCGCGGCACGGTGCCCAGCCTCAAAGGGAATCTTGGATAATGCGTCCTGTACTTCGTCCATTGGCTCTGGCCATCATATGTTTCATCAGCACTTCGGCCCTGGCGGTCGACGGGTTAGAGCCCAAGCCTCTCAAGATCCATCAGGGATTGGGCCACGCCGCACTGAGCAAGGCCACTTCGGTAAAACAGGTGAAGATCCTCGCTTCGCTGCCGATTACCTACGGCCTGGCCGAGGTGCTGCTCAAAGGCACCAACGTACAGCTTGAGCGCGCAGCGCCGGCCAACTTGCCGGGTTCACGCCAGGTGTCCTACTTCACCGGGCGTGGCGCGCCAGCCCTGAGCAAGTTGGCGCTGGACGCCGACGCCGCCATCGGCCTGCGCTCACTGTGGGCCGATGACCCGCTGTACCCGGTGGCGCGGCGCAGCAATATCCGCATCGTCGAAGTCGACGCCGCCCGCCCGGTAGATGGTGGCTTGCCCGGCATCGCCGTACAGCCGGGCGTTGCAGACGGTCTGAACAGCCAGCCGTGGCAGTCGAGCAACAATATGGGGCGCATGGCCGATGTACTGGCCGCCGACCTGGGCCGCCTGGCCCCGGATGCCAAGCCGAAAATCGACGCCAACCTTGCCGCCCTCAAGCAGCGCCTGCTCAAACTCACCGCCGACAGCGAAGCGCGTCTGGCCAAGGCGGACAACCTGAGCGTGGTCAGCCTGAGTGATCACTTTGCTTATCTGGTCAGCAGCCTGAACCTGGAAGTGCTCACCACCGACGCACGGCCGGATGCCGACTGGACACCCGAGGCGTTACAGAAGCTCACGGCCGCATTGAAGCACAACGATGTGGCGGTGGTGCTGCATCATCGCCAGCCGAGTGAGGCGGTGACGGCGGCGGTGACATCAGGGGGCGCCAAGCTGCTGGTGCTGAATGTGGACGGTGCGGAACCGGTGGCGGAGCTGGAAACCAATGTGGACCAGGTGATCAAGGCGCTGACCCCATAACATCCACACCAACATGAATCGCATCATGCCGCCAGAATTCCAGGTCGCAGTCGATCAACCGCTGGTGCTGGTCATAGTTGACCCGGGCGATACGCAAGCCCGGGCTGCCCACCGACACGCGCAACGCAGCGGCGGCCTCCACCGGCAGTGACGTCGGCACGATCTCGAAACGCACCCGCCCATAATGCAGGTCGTACTTGCGCGCATACAACTCGGTCATCGACTGATTCAGATCACACCCCAGGATCCCCGGAAAATACTGCGGGTTCAGGTAGTGCTCCACATACAACACCAGGCGCCCATCGATGCGCCGGCCACGGCAGATCTGGATCACGCTCGACAGTGCCGGCAACTGCAACCACGCACACACCGCCGCCGACGCCGGTTGCAGCCGCGCGGAAATGACCTCGGTGGAAGCCACCCGCCCCTGGTCGCTGACCATCGCGTGGAAGTGACTGCGCTGCATCAGGTTGTAGGCCAGCCGTGGCGGCGAGACAAACCAGCCGCGCCGTTCCTCGCGATAAATCTGCCCCTGGGCTTCCAGTTGTAACAAGGCTTCCCGCACCGTAATCCGGGTGGTACCAAACAACTCGCTGAGCTTGCGCTCGGCGGGCAGTTTGCTGGCAGGCGGCAACAGGCCGTGGTCGATCTGCTCTTGCAGCGCCAGGCCGATGGATGTCACCGCCTTGATTGCCTCATCACGCATCAACGTTACCTATCTGGACTAGACCAGCACCGACAAGGTGCACAAACCGCTGCGTAAATGGGCTTGCACGGTTGCGTGCCAGCCTAGGTATTACAGATGACCGACAGATGACAGTCCGTGTGCATCCGTCGCAGCACACCCTGCAATACATCGGCCAAGTCCAGTCCCTACGGGCGCTTGAGCATGGTCTACGCTCACTCTGCGACGAGCGACATTAACGATTTAAAAACGACATCGACATGAAACTGTCATCCATCGAGCCTAGATTGGCTCAGGTATTGCTCTGACCTAGACCAACAACACCGCAGAAACAACCGCCGCGTTGAAAACGCCCAAAGGAGCTTCGGATGAAACAGCTTTTCCTGGCATCACTGTTAGGCTCGACCATTGCCATGTGCACCGCCGCCATGGCCGCTGATACCGATCTAAAAACCCTGGAAGCTGCCGCCAAGGCAGAAGGCGCTGTCAACAGCGTCGGCATGCCCGATGACTGGGCCAACTGGAAAGGCACCTGGGAAGACCTGGCCAAGACCTACGGCCTCAAGCACATTGACACCGACATGAGCTCGGCCCAGGAAATCGCCAAGTTCAAGGCTGAAAAAGACAACGCCAGTGCCGATATAGGCGACGTGGGCGCGGCGTTTGGTCCGATTGCGGTGAAGCAGGACGTCACCCAACCGTACAAACCGTCCACCTGGGCCCAGGTCCCGGATTGGGCCAAGGACAAAGACGGTCACTGGGCCCTGGCCTACACCGGCACCATCGCGTTTATCGTCAACAAGAAACTGCTGCACGGTTCTGAAGTGCCTACCAGTTGGGCTGACCTGCAGAAAGGCAAATACAAGGTTTCCATCGGTGACGTAAGCACTGCGGCGCAAGCGGCCAACGGCGTGCTGGCGGCAGCCATTGCCAATAAAGGTGACGAAAAGAACATCGCCCCTGGCCTGCAATTCTTCACCAAGATCGCCCAGCAAGGCCGTCTCTCGCTGTCCAACCCGACCATCGCCACCATGGAAAAAGGCGAAGTCGAAGTGGGTGTGGTCTGGGACTTCAACGGCCTGAGCTACAAGGCCAAGATGGCCAACCCGGATGACTACGTGGTGCTGATCCCATCGGACGGCTCGGTGAAATCCGGCTACACCACCATCATCAACAAATACGCCAAGCATCCGAACGCCGCCAAGCTGACCCGCGAATACATCTTCAGCGACGCCGGCCAACTCAACCTGGCGAAGGGCAATGCGCGTCCGATCCGCGCTGAAACCGACCTGAAACTGCCGGCCGACATCGCCAAGAACCTGATCCCGGGCGAGCAGTACACCAAGGCCAACCCGCAGCCGATCAAGGATGCCGATGCCTGGGAAGCCACGTCCAAGAAGCTGCCTCAGTTGTGGAACGAGCAAGTCATCGTAGAGATGAAGTAAGCCTGTCATCCACATTGGAACTCCACTGGAGATCCACTGTGGGAGGGGGCTTGCCCCCGATGGCGGTGGATCAGTGACAGGTATTCAAACTGACACGCCGCTATCGGGGGCAAGCCCCCTCCCACAGTTGACCCAGCCCCAAGTTGATACCGAGTCGAACCCTCTGTTGCGGAGCCCCAGCCCCCATGAAGCACAATGTCATCCTTGTCGTGCTCGACGGCCTCAACTTCGAGGTTGCGAGGCACGCCATGGGGCACTTGCAGGCCTATGTCGGCGCAGGACGCGCAGCCCTGTACAAACTGGAATGTGAACTGCCCGCCCTGTCCCGCCCGCTGTATGAATGCATCCTCACCGGCGTGCCACCGATCCAGAGCGGTATCGTCCACAACAACGTCTCGCGCCTGTCCAACCAGCGCAGCATTTTCCATTACGCCACCGACGCCGGCCTGACCACGGCAGCGGCGGCCTATCACTGGGTCAGCGAGTTGTATAACCGCACGCCCTTTCTCGCCGCCCGCGACCGTCATACCGACGACCCGGCGCTGGCGATCCAGCATGGGCATTTCTACTGGAATGACCACTACCCGGACTCCCACCTGTTCGCCGACGCCGAAAGCCTGCGCCTCAAGCACGCGCCGAACTTCCTGGTGGTGCATCCGATGAACATCGACGATGCCGGCCACAAGCACGGCCTCGACACCCCGCAATACCGCAACAGCGCACGCTCGGCCGACATCATCCTGGCCGATTACCTGCAGGGCTGGCTTGATGCCGGCTACCAAGTGTTGGTGACTGCCGACCACGGCATGAACAACGACCGTTCCCACAACGGCCTGTTGCCGGAAGAGCGCGAAGTGCCGTTGTTTGTCCTCGGCGATGCCTTCAGCCTGAACCCCAACGCCATGCCGAAACAGACCGACCTCTGCGGCACCGTCTGTGAGCTGCTGGGCGTACCCCACGACAAACCTGTATGCCGGGAGCTGTTGAAATGACGCGTGGCAAATGGCTGGCGCTGCTGTGCCTGGTGCCTTTCGCGCTGTTCTTTATCGTGTTCGAAATCGCCCCGCTGGTGTGGGTGCTGATCAACAGCCTGCAAACCGAAGAGGCTGGCTGGGGCGTGGACAACTTCACGCGGATCTTCAGCTCGAAGTTCTACCTGCAAGCGATCCAGTTCAGCCTGGAGATCAGCTTCTACTCCAGCGTGTTCGGCATCATCATCGCCACCCTCGGCAGTTACTCCCTGCGCCGGGTGGACTCGCCGCTGCGCAACTTCGTCACCGCCTTTGCCAACATGACCAGCAACTTTGCCGGGGTGCCCCTGGCGTTCGCGTTCATCATTCTGCTGGGCTTCAACGGCAGCATTACGATTATGCTCAAGCAGGCGGGGATCATTCAGGACTTCAACCTGTACTCCAAGACCGGCTTGATCATCCTCTATACCTACTTCCAGATTCCCCTGGGCGTGTTGCTGCTGTACCCGGCCTTCGATGCGCTGCGCGAAGACTGGCGCGAGTCGGCATCGCTGCTGGGCGCGAACGGCTGGCAGTTCTGGCGGCATATCGGCCTGCCGGTGCTCACCCCGGCCCTGCTCGGCACCTTCGTGATCCTGCTGGCCAACGCCCTGGGGGCCTACGCCACGGTGTATGCGCTGACCACCGGCAACTTCAACGTGCTGCCGATCCGCATCGCGGGCCTGGTCTCCGGTGACGTGTCCCTCGACCCGAACCTGGCCAGCGCCCTGGCCGTGGTGCTGGTGGCGCTGATGACCGTGGTCACCGTGGTCCATCAACTGCTGCTCAAGAGGAGCTACCATGTCTCGCGCTGAAGCCGGCCCGGCCTCCCTCTACCACCGCGTGGTGGTGTGGCTGTTATTTGCAATCCTGGTGCTGCCGTTAGTGGGCACCTTCGTCTACTCCATCGCCAGCAGTTGGTCGGCAACAATCCTGCCGGCTGGTTTCACGGTGAAATGGTACGTGCAGCTGTGGAGCGACCCGCGCTTCCTTATGGCCTTCGGGCAATCGTTGCTGGTGTGCGTCGGCGCGCTGGTGCTGTCGGTTGTGCTGATTTTGCCGCTGCTGTTCGTGGTGCATTACCACTTTCCCAAGCTCGACGCGCTGATGAACATCCTGATCCTGCTGCCCTTCGCAGTGCCGCCGGTGGTCTCGTCGGTGGGCCTGCTGCAACTGTATGGCTCCGGGCCCTTTGCGATGGTGGGCACGCCGTGGATTCTGATCGGCTGCTACTTCACCGTCGCGCTGCCGTTCATGTACCGGGCGATCACCAACAACCTGCAAGCGATCAACCTGCGCGACCTGATGGACGCCTCCCAACTGCTTGGCGCCAGCACCTGGCAGGCGGCGATCCTGGTGGTGCTGCCGAACTTGCGCAAAGGCTTGATGGTGGCACTGCTGCTGTCGTTCTCGTTCCTGTTCGGTGAGTTCGTGTTCGCCAACATCCTCGTGGGTACGCGCTACGAAACCCTGCAGGTGTACCTGAACAACATGCGCAACAGCAGCGGTCACTTCACCAGTGCCGTCGTGATTTCCTACTTCTTCTTTGTGCTGGTGCTGACCTGGGCCGCCAATATCTTGAACAAGGACAAAAGCCAATGAGCTTCGTCAGCGTCCAACACCTGCAAAAAGGCTACGCCGGCACCCCGGTGTTCAGCGATATCAACTGCGAAATCGCCAAGGGCGAATTCGTCACCCTGCTCGGCCCGTCCGGGTGCGGCAAGTCCACACTGCTGCGCTGCATCGCCGGGCTGACCTCGGTCGACAGTGGGAAAATTCTGCTGGATGGGCAAGACATCGTCCCGCTGAGCCCGCAGAAACGTCATATCGGCATGGTGTTCCAGAGCTATGCACTGTTCCCCAACATGACCGTGGAACAGAACATCGCCTTTGGCCTGCGCATGCAGAAGGTCAACGCCGACGACAGCCACAAGCGCGTGCAGGACGTGTTGCAACTGGTGGAACTCAAGGACCTCGCCGGCCGCTACCCGCATCAGATGTCCGGCGGCCAGTGCCAGCGCGTGGCCCTCGCCCGCTCCCTGGTCACCCGTCCGCGCCTGCTGTTGCTGGATGAACCGCTGTCGGCGCTGGACGCACGGATTCGCAAGCACCTGCGCGAGCAGATCCGCCAGATCCAGCGCGAGCTGGGGTTGACCACGATCTTCGTGACCCATGACCAGGAAGAAGCCCTGACCATGTCCGACCGGATCTTCCTGATGAACCAGGGCAAGATCGTGCAGAGCGGCGACGCCGAGACTCTCTACACCGCGCCGGTGGACGTGTTCGCCGCCGGGTTCATCGGCAACTACAATCTGTTGGATGCCGATAAGGCCACCCAATTGCTGCAACGCCCGATCAACAGCCGTATAGCCATTCGCCCGGAGGCCATCGAGCTGAGCCGCAACGGCGAGTTGGATGCCCTGGTGCGCAGCCACAGCCTGCTGGGCAACGTGATCCGCTACCGCATCGAAGCGCGTGGCGTGGAACTGGTGGTGGACGTACTCAACCGCTCGGCCGACGACCTGCACCCTGACGGGCAACGCCTGGCACTTTCCATCGACCCAAGCGCCCTGTGTGAAGTAGCCTGAGCAGCGACGATTTATTGAGAGAGCGTGACGGATGGCATTGGTAATTTTTGATCTGGACGACACCCTGATCCACGGCGACTGCGCCACCCTGTGGAGCGAGCAGATGGGCCGCCTGGGCTGGGTCGACCCTGAGTCGTTCATGCGCAGGAACAACGAATTGATGGCCGCCTACAGCCAGGGCCAGCTGAAGATGGAAGACTTCATGGACTTCAGCCTGGAGCCGATGATCGGCCGCACGCCCGAGGAAATCGAGCATCTGGTGGAGCCCTGGGTCGAGGACGTGATCGAGCCGCTGATCTACAGCGACGCCACCAAGACCATCGCCCGCCACCGTGCGAATGGCGACCGGATCCTGGTGATCTCCGCTTCTGGCACGCACTTGGTCACCCCGATTGCGGCGCGGATCGGTATTGATGAAATGCTGGGGATCAACCTTGAAGTGAATCACGGCGTGTACAGCGGCCATACCGAGGGTGTACTGACCTACCGTGAAGGCAAGATCACGCGTTTACTGGAATGGTTGGCGCAGGAAGGTGAAACGCTGGACGGGGCGTACTTCTATTCAGACTCGCGCAATGATTTGCCGTTGTTGCTGAAGGTGGAACATCCACAAGTGGTGAACCCGGACCCGGTATTGCGCGAGCACGCCGAAAAGGCTGGCTGGCCGATCCATCACTGGACCTGAAACAGCCCCTTCAGAAATTGAAATGCTCCCACATTGACTGCATTTCAATCCGGGGTCAGCTCAGGCTTTCGTCAATCACCAACACCAACTTCCCGGAAATCCGGTTGGTCGCAAGCTCGGCAAACGCCGCTTCGGCATCCTTGATCGGGAAGGTCCTGGCCAGTTGCGGGCTCAGCCGCCCTTCAACAAACAGCGGCCACACATGCTGGCTCAAGTCGCTGAACAGGTCGGCCTTGAACTGATCACTGCGGCTGCGCAAGGTCGAGCCCAGCAACTGAATGCGCTTGCCCAGCACCTGGGCCAGGTCCAGTTGTGCGTCACGCCCGCCCATCAAGCCGATCAACACCCACCGACCATCCAGGGCCAGCAGCTTGAGGTCCAGCGCCGCATAGTTGCCGCCGACCGGGTCGAGGATCACATCGAACGGCCCGAAATCGCGCAGCCCTTCGATGCCGTCGGTACGCACCACGCCGCCTTGTGCGCCCAGTGCCTCGCAGTACGCCAGGCGCTCAGCCGAGCCAACGCTGACCCAGCACGGGCTACCAAACGCCTTGCACAGCTGGATCGCCGCCGAGCCCACGCCACTGGCGCCGGCATGCAGCAACACTTTTTCGCCAGGCTTGAGGCCCGCCAACTGGAATAGATTGAGCCACGCCGTGCTGTACACCTCAGGCAGCGCCGCCGCTTCGACCAGCGACAGGCCTTCCGGCACCGGCAGCACATGCCGCGCATCCACCACTACTTCTTCGGCCATGCCGCCACCGGCGAGCAGTGCGCAAACCCGGTCACCGACTTGCCAGGATGAACCGGCGCCCACTTCGCTGATCACTCCGGAACACTCCAGGCCCAGCACGTGGCTGGCACCCGGTGGCGGCGGATAGAGCCCCGCACGCTGTAATAAATCGGCGCGATTGAGGCCCGCTGCCGCCACACGAATACGAACTTGCCCTACATCGCAAGTAGGACTGGGTTCTTCCAACCACTCCACATGACCGTCAACGCCTTGCAATGCTTTCACAGTGCCTCCATAGTGAGTCTGGACTGAGCCCGTAGCTGTATCGCCGGGCTTTTTGCATTATGCGACCGGACCATATGGAACCGGCTCCCTCAAAGACGGCCTAATATGCGTTATCAATTGCCCCCGCGTCGAATCAGCATGAAGCATCTGTTCCCCAGCACCGCCCTCGCTCTATTCATTGGTCTCGGCTTCGCGTCGATGTCGACCAATACGTTCGCAGCCAACAGCTGGGACAATCTTCAACCTGATCGCGATGAGGTGATTGCCAGCCTTAACGTCGTCGAGTTGCTCAAGCGTCATCACTACAGCAAGCCGCCGCTGGACGACGCTCGCTCGGTGATCATCTACGACAGCTACCTCAAGCTGCTGGATCCGTCGCGCAGCTACTTCCTGGCCAGCGATATTGCTGAGTTCGACAAATGGAAGACCCAGTTCGACGACTTCCTCAAGAGCGGCGACCTGCAGCCCGCATTCACCATTTACAAGCGTTACCTGGACCGCGTCAAAGCGCGTCTGGACTTCGCCCTGGGTGAGCTGGGCAAAGGCGTCGACAAGCTCGACTTCACCCAGAAGGAAACCCTTCTGGTGGACCGCAAGGACGCGCCTTGGCTGACCAGCACCGCCGCGCTTGACGACCTGTGGCGCAAACGCGTCAAGGACGAAGTGCTGCGCCTGAAGATCGCCGGCAAAGAGCCCAAGGCCATCCAGGAGCTGTTGACCAAGCGCTACAAGAACCAGTTGGCGCGCCTGGACCAGACCCGTGCCGAAGATATCTTCCAGGCCTACATCAACACCTTCGCGATGTCCTACGACCCGCACACCAATTATCTGTCGCCAGATAACGCGGAAAATTTTGATATCAACATGAGTCTGTCGCTGGAAGGCATCGGTGCCGTCCTGCAAAGCGACAACGATCAGGTCAAGATCGTGCGCCTGGTGCCGGCAGGCCCGGCCGACAAGACCAAGCAGGTCGCTCCGGCGGACAAGATCATCGGCGTGGCCCAGGGCGACAAAGAGATGGTCGACGTGGTCGGCTGGCGCCTGGACGAAGTGGTCAAGCTGATCCGTGGGCCGAAAGGCAGCGTGGTGCGCCTGGAAGTGATTCCGCACACCAATGCACCGAACGACCAGACCAGCAAGATCGTGTCCATCACCCGTGAAGCGGTGAAGCTCGAAGACCAGGCCGTGCAGAAGAAAGTCCTCAACCTCAAGCAGGATGGCAAGGACTACAAGCTGGGTGTGATTGAGATTCCGGCGTTCTACCTCGACTTCAAGGCCTTCCGTGCCGGCGACCCGGACTACAAGTCCACCACCCGCGACGTGAAGAAAATCCTCACCGAACTGCAGAAGGAAAAAGTCGACGGCGTGGTCATCGACCTGCGCAACAACGGCGGCGGCTCCCTGCAGGAAGCTACAGAGCTGACCAGCCTGTTTATCGATAAAGGCCCGACCGTGTTGGTCCGCAACGCTGACGGCCGAGTCGACGTGCTGGAAGACGAGAACCCGGGCGCCTTCTACAAAGGCCCGATGGCCTTGCTGGTCAACCGCCTCTCGGCGTCGGCTTCGGAGATTTTTGCCGGTGCCATGCAGGACTACCACCGCGCCTTGATCATCGGTGGCCAGACCTTCGGCAAGGGCACCGTGCAGACCATCCAGCCGCTGAACCATGGCGAACTGAAGCTGACCCTGGCCAAGTTCTACCGGGTTTCCGGGCAGAGCACCCAGCACCAGGGCGTACTGCCGGACATCGATTTCCCGTCGATCATCGACACCAAGGAAATCGGCGAAAGCGCCCTGCCGGAAGCCATGCCGTGGGACACCATCCGCCCTGCGATCAAGCCGGCGTCGGACCCGTTCAAGCCGTTCCTGGCGCAGTTGAAAGCTGACCACGACACCCGCTCCGCCAAGGATGCCGAGTTCGTGTTCATCCGCGACAAACTGGCCCTGGCCAAGAAGCTGATGGAAGAAAAAACCGTCAGCCTCAACGAAGTGGACCGCCGCGCGCAGCACGCCGACATCGAAAACAAGCAACTCGTACTGGAAAACATCCGCCGCAAGGCCAAGGGTGAGGATCCACTCAAGGAGCTGAAGAAGGAAGACGAAGACGCGCTGCCGGCCGAAGCGGAAAAAACCAAGCCGGAAGACGACGCTTACCTGGCCGAGACCGGTCGGATCCTGCTGGACTACCTGAAGATCAGCAAGCAGGTGGCCAAACAGTAAATGATGGCGATTTAATGTGATCGCTCCCTGGAGTGTCATCATATAGACATCATTCTGTCGTGAAATGAAGGACCGCAGGTTTCAAGCCTGCGGTCCTTTTTTTTCGATCGAGATCGCCATGACCATGACCGAACAGCTGAATGCACTGGGCTCTATCCTGGCTCAAGGCAGTTTGCACAGCCTGTTCCAACCGATCATTTGCCTGTCTGAGAGGCGCATTCTCGGCTACGAAGCCCTCAGTCGCGGCCCGTCCAACAGCCCGCTGCACTCCCCCGTCGCCTTGTTCTCCGTGGCCGGCCAGGCCGGACGCCTCAGCGAACTGGAAATGGCCTGCCGCGAAAGCGCGTGTCGACGCTTCAGCGAGCAGAAGCTGCCGGGCAAGCTGTTCCTCAACGTCTCGCCGCAATCGCTGATGGAAACCGCGCACCAACCGGGGCGCACCCTGCAACTGCTGCATGACTACGGCATCCCACCGAGCCAGGTGGTGATCGAGCTCACCGAACAAACCCCCACCAATGATATCGACCTGTTGCAAACCGCCCTGTACCACTACCGCAACATGGGGTTCTCGATTGCCCTGGATGACCTCGGTGCCGGCTATTCCAGCCTGCGCTTGTGGTCGGAGCTGCGCCCGGATTACGTGAAGATCGACCGACACTTCATCGACGGCATCCATCAGGATGCGCTCAAGCGCGAGTTTGTCGGCTCCATCCTGCAGATCGCCAAGGCGTCACGCGCCCAGGTGATCGCCGAGGGCATCGAGTTGCCCGAAGAGTTGGCGGTGCTGACCGAGATGGGCGTAGACCTGGTCCAGGGCTACCTGCTGTGCCGTCCACAAGAGCAACCGCCGCAGGAAGCGCGCCTCATGCTGCCCAAGCCCGACAGCGCCAACGTGGCGCTGAACGAGGAAGGCAGCGACCTCAGCGCCCTGCTCAGCGAACAGCCGGCGGTGGACCAGGACACCGCCACCGCCCAGGTACTCGAAGCGTTCCGGCGCCAGGCCAACCTCAATTCCCTGGCGGTGCTGGACGGACGTGGGCACCCGGTCGGCATCGTGCACCGGCATTCGCTGTCGGATGCGCTGCTCAAGCCGTTCGCCACCGACCTGTTTGCGCGCAAGCCCATCAGCCGCTTGATGAGCACCGACTTCCTGGCGGTGGAGTTGAGCCAGTCGCTGCAACAGGTCAGCCGCCTGCTCACCAGCCGTGCACGGCAACGCATCGAAGAAGACTTCATCATCACCCTCAATGGCGATTACCTGGGCCTGGGCCGGGTGATCGATGTGCTCAAGCTGATCACCGAGCTGAAGATCCAGCAGGCGCGCTACGCCAATCCACTGACCCTTCTGCCCGGCAACGTGCCGATCCAGCAGTGCCTCACACGCCTGCTGCTACAGCAGCGCGAGTCGGTGATCTGCTACGTGGATATCGACAGCTTCAAGCCGTTCAACGATATCTACGGCTATGGGCGTGGGGATGAGGTGTTGCTGTGCCTGGCGCAGTGCCTGAACGACCGCGTCGATCCCAGCCGCGACTTTGTCGGGCATATCGGCGGCGATGACTTTTTGCTGGTGCTCGGCCCACAGGACTGGCGCAAGCGGCTCAACCAGTTGCTGGATGACTTCCATACCCAATGCCGGCGTTTCTACCGCGCCGAGCATCTTGAGGCCGGCTGTTTCGTGGCATTGAACCGCCAGGGCGTGCGCCAGGAGTTTGCACTGCTGTCGCTGTCCATCGGGGTGGTGCATTTATATCCACAGGCCTGTGGACAACTCGATGCCAGTCAGTTGGCGGAGTTGGCGTCACAAGCCAAACACCATGCCAAGGATATGGCCGGCTACAGCATCCACGTGATCGACAGCATGGACGCACTGCCCCAGGCGCTTTAGGCCTCGGCGGACTCGGGATACTCGTATTCAAACACCCGCACCACTTCCGACGCATGCCAGGAGGCGGCGGCCACGCCATCGGACGGCCCGCTGAAACGCCCCAGGCGCTCCACACATTCAAAAAATCCGGTGCGCGGTAAACGGCTGGCGCCCTGGCTGATCACCAGCGAGCTGCGCAATGGCTGCTCGGCCTTGGCGTCCAGCGCCGCCAGGTGTTCCAGCGCGGCGGCCAAGGTCTGCATGGCCGGGGTGGGAAATTGCAGGCGCTCCAGCAGCGCACGGTAAGTCAGCAAATGGCGCTGGCGGCGCGCCTGGTCCAGTTCGTTGAGTAACCCATCCCAGTGTTGACGGCTGATACGTAGACTCAAGATTCATCCCTCCAACCTGCAACGCCCAATTCCCAGGCCAGGCTGCGGCGGATCGCGGCATCCGGCTGGCGTTCACCACTTTCAATCAATCCAAGATATGAGGGGCTGATGCCCACGGTGCGGGCCAGGCTCTCGATCGCCAGGCCCTTGGCTTCGCGCAAGCCGCACAGGTCGGCGAGCGGGCGCAGGTCCTGTGCAGGGGCGGCTTGGGCAGTCGATGAGGAAGGAGGTAGCGTAGGCTGTTGCTGACCGGCAGCTTTTAGCAGCGCCTGGTACTGATCCCATGGCAACACCGCATATTCGGGTTCGCCATTACGTGAAATTATCTGAATATCCATGACTGCCCCGTAGGATAACTGCACTTACTAAGTAAGCTCTTTCCTTAGGAGTGTAATCCTAACAGCCACAAAGGTCGCAGGGGATAGCCAAGTCATGGGTTTTTTTGCGGGTTTTCCTGGGCCAGCAGCGCGGGTGTCGCAGGCAGGCGCTCAACCACAGCGAGTTTTTCCGGGCGCTGGGCCTCGCGCCAGGCGCGAAACGCGCTCAGTTCGCCGTCCAGGGTCTTCATGACCCATGCCAGCACGGCAATGTCATCCAACATACCGAACATGGGGATAAAGTCCGGGATCGCATCAATCGGGCTGAGGAAATACATCAGCCCCGCCACCACCGAGATCAGCGCCTTGGGGCTGATGGCCCGGTACTCACCGCGCCAGTAAGCCAGGCACAGGGCCTGGAGCAACTTGAGATCATCCTTGAGCTTGCCCAGGCGGTTGCCTTGGCTCGAGCCTTTGCCGGCGACCGCAAACAACAGCGTCGGCAAGCGCCCACGCCCCAGGAGACGTGCGGCCATGGGCAGGAAACGGGTGAAATTGAAGGGTGGTTTCATTCGTCACTCCAGTTCCAGGCGACATAAAAGGTTATCCACACAAATTGTGGATAACCTTGTGAACAGAGCCTATTTTCCGGGCTGAAAGCCACGTAGTACAAGGCTTGCAGTCAGATCGGGCGTTTTTTGCGCACTGAAAAAAAACCCAAGATTTCATTGACTTGGCGTTGATGTGCGGCTACCCGTACTCGAGTCTTATATCAGACTGTTACCGGCTGCAGACGTTCGTTTGAATTCGCCAAGCTCTAATGTGGGAGGGGGCTTGCTCCCGATGGCAATGGTTCAGCCACAGCATAAGTGACTGATCTACCGCAATCGGGGGCAAGCCCCCTCCCACATTCAGGTGCCTGCTGGCCCCAGAAACAACAACGCCCCGTCGAGACGGGGCGTTGTGTGTTCAGGCGCCGATTACTTCTTGGCGGCTGGTGCAGCAGGCGCGTCAGCCTTGGCTGGGTCCTTGATAGCCAGCAGTTCCAGGTCGAATACCAGCACGGAGTTGGCTGGAATCGTCGGGCTCGGGCTCTGTGCGCCGTAGGCCAGGTCGGACGGAATGTACAACTCGACCTTCTCGCCCACGTGCATCAGTTGCAGGCCTTCGACCCAACCCGGGATCACACCGCTGACCGGCAGGTCAATCGGGCTGCCGCGATCCACGGAGCTGTCAAAGGTGGTGCCGTTGGTGAGCTTGCCGGTGTAGTGAACAGTCACCACGTCGGTCGGCTTGGGCTGGGCGCCATCAGCCTTCTTCACGATCTTGTACTGCAGACCGGAAGCGGTGGTGACGACGCCGTCTTTCTTGGCGTTGTCTTCGAGGAATTTCTTGCCGGCGGCTGCCGACTCTTCGCTCATCTTGGTCATGCGTTCTTCAGCACGCTTCTGCAGTGCGGCAAACGCTTCAACCAGTTCGTCGTCTTTGAGCTTCTGCTCTTTTTTACCGACGGCATCTTCGATGCCCTGGGCTACAGCTTTGGAGTCCAGGTCATCCATGCCTTCTTGGGCAAGGCTCTTGCCCATGTTCAGGCCGATACCGTAGGAAGCTTTCTGCGCCGGGGTTTTCAGCTCTACGCTGGTCTGCGAATCACAACCCGCAAGTACCAGGCTAACCAGGGCCACCGCCGCCGCCAACCGATGCTGTTTCATGCTATTTCCTTGTTCATGCGCCAAAAGGGCATTCGAATAAAGTCGCGAGCTTATCAGGCGGCCACGACCAATGGCTACCGGCATGTGAGCAGGAAACTTCCGATAAGTTCACGTGTTTAAAAGCATTTTCATTCATGATGGGGGCCCGCGAAGGATCGTGGGACCGCCTACTACCAGGCTCATGGCCACTTGCCGCACCTGTGGCGTAGTGGCATAACAACGCGACAACTCGACAAGGATAGTTATCTTGCGCATTTTTTCCCGTGTTTTACTCCTGATATTCGCCCTGCTTGGCATCGCCTTGGCGCTGGTGCTCTATTACACCATCAACCCCAAGCTGCCGGACTACGTGCCCGTGGAGCAGGTGCACTACCAGGATCAATGGAGTGCCGCCGACCGCCAGACCTATTACTTCACGCCCCAGGGCACGCAAGTAAAAGGCCTGCACTACGACTGGTTCACCGCCCTGGAGTTGCCGTTTTCCGAGCGACGTTTTGCCACGCCCGACTACCTGGCGCGCTTCGGTTTCCTGGTCGACCCCAAGCAGGTGCCCACCGCGCAAAACCCCGGCAACTTGCCCGTGGGTTTCGCACGGCATAAAAACACCGGCAGCAACGTCGAATACCTGGATATCACCTGCGCTGCCTGCCACACCGGCGAGCTGCATTTCAAAGGCCAGGCCCTGCGCATCGACGGCGGTTCGGCCCAGCATGTACTGCCCTCCAGCGTTCCGACCCTGCGCGGCGGCAGTTTCGGCCAGGCGTTGGTCGCCAGCCTCGCCGCCACCTACTACAACCCGTGGAAGTTCGAGCGTTTTGCCCGCCAAGTGCTCGGCGATCGCTACGACACCGAGCACAAACAACTGCGCCAGGACTTCAAGCAATCGCTGAACCAATTCCTCAAGGTGGCCTGGAACGACACTCATCGCGGCCTCTATCCCACCGAAGAAGGCCCCGGCCGCACCGACGCATTTGGCCGTATCGCCAACGCCAGCTTTGGCGATGCGATTTCCCCAGACAATTATCGCGTCGCCAACGCGCCGGTGGACTACCCGCAGTTGTGGGATATCTGGACCTTCGACTGGGTGCAATGGAACGGCTCGGCCCAGCAACCCATGGCGCGCAATATCGGTGAGGCCCTGGGTGTCGGCGCCACACTGAGCTTTTTCGACGCCGCCGGCCAGCCGCTCCAGGGCGATGCGCGTTACCCGTCCAGCGTCCGCGTGCGTGACCTCAACCTGATCGAAGAAACCCTGCAACGCCTCAAGCCGCCGACCTGGCCCGAGGACCTGTTCGGCGCCATCGACAAGCCCCTCGCCACCCAAGGCCGTGCACTGTTCGCGGAAAACTGCGCCGGCTGCCATGTGCCCAGTGTCACCCAGGAAAACGGCCGCCCGGTGCAACAGTTGAAAATGCTGCCGGTGGACTACATCGGCACCGACCCGGGCACCGCCAGCAACATTGCTGACCAGCGCTACGACCTCAGCGCCCTGCAATGGGACCCGGCGGAACTGGCCAAGCTCAATGTCGAGCTGCACCCGACGCCGACCGAACCGCTGGACCTGAAAAAAATGTCCGTGGCCAAGGGCCTCGCCTACGTCACCGCCTTTGTCGAAGAGCACGCCTACCGTGCCGCCGGCGTGACCCCGGCCGAGCGTCCGCGCCTGGATGGCTACGGCTTGCCCATCGGCGTGCGCGAGCTGCGCGCCTACAAGGCACGGCCGCTGGCCGGCGTGTGGGCTACGCCGCCGTTCCTGCACAACGGCTCGGTGCCGACGATCTATCAGTTGCTCTCGCCCCAGGATGAGCGCAGCACCACCTTCTATAAAGGCACCTTCAACTACGACCCGCGTCATCTGGGCTTCGAGACGGCGGCGTTCAAGAATGCGTTCCTGTTCGATACCAAAATCACCGGCAACCACAACAGCGGCCATGAATTCCGTGCCGGCAGTCGTGGCAATGGCGTGATCGGCCGTGGCCTGCTACCGCAGGAACGCTGGGCGCTGCTGGAATACCTCAAAGTGCTGGGCGGCCCGCTGGAGCAACAACTGCCATGATGATTCGATCCCCCTACGACCGACCTTCCCTGCTCGCCCGCCTGTGGCTGCGCATCGGCGCGTTTCTGGGCAAGACCTTGCTCTGGCTGGTAGGCCTTGGCCTGCTCGGCTGGCTGGCCGCCACCGCCTGGTATGCCTGGCAGCACAGCGGGCCGGTGTCACCGAATGAGCAGGTTCCGCCCGGCGAAGCGGCGATGACCCAAGGCATCATCCAGACGGCGGTGCGCATCGTCGACCAACACCGCGAAGGCACGCGCTACCTGCGCGATGCCCACGCCAAGGCCCACGGCTGCGTGAAAGCCGAAGTCAGCGTAATGGCCGACCTTGATCCGGCGCTGCGCCAGGGCGTGTTCGCCGAACCGGGCAAGACCTGGCAGGCGCTGATGCGGCTGTCCAACGGCAACGCCTACCCGCAATTCGACAGCATCCGCGATGCCCGGGGCATGGCCCTCAAGTTGTTGGACGTGCCGGGCAAGCAACTGTTGGCCGACCAGCAGACCCGCACCGAACAGGACTTCGTGATGTTCAGCCACCCGAACTTCTTTGTCAGTGATGTGGCGGAGTACGCACAGAACATCGGCGCCCAGGCGGATGGCAAGAAAGTCCTGGCGTTCTTCCCCAAGGTCGACCCGCGCACCTGGCAGGTCCGTCACCTGTTCATCGCCCTGGCGACCTTGGCGCCAGCACCGGCGAGCCCGACACAGACCACCTACTTCTCGGTCTCGCCCTACAAGTTCGGCACGGCCAACGCCAAGTTCCGCGTGGCCCCAGACCCGCAGAGTTGCCCGGAGTATGCACTGCCCAAACAGAACCAGGACCTGCCGAATTTCCTGCGCAGCGCCTTGAGCCAGCAGCTGTCCACCGATCGCGTGCCCGCGTGTTTCGTGCTGCAGATCCAGCGGCAGAACCCGCAGAAATTCATGCCGATCGAAGACACCAGCATCGAGTGGAAGGAAAGCGATGCGCCCTACGAAACCGTGGCCAAGGTGCGTATCCCGGCGCAGGACTTCGATACCCCCGAGCAGAACCTGGCGTGCGACAACCAGTCGTTCAACCCCTGGTTCGGTGTAGCGGAACATCGCCCCATCGGCGGCATCAACCGCCTGCGCAAGGCGGTGTATGAAGCGGTCAGCGATTACCGCCACAGCCGCAACGCCCCGTAAAAAGTGCGTAACAATGGACCCGGCGGCGTAAGGATTGCGTCGGGTCTATTGAGCCACTACCTTCCCGCCTCTACCGTGAAAACCTACTCCATCACCCGTAGGAAAACACCGTGGAAAGCTCAACCCTCGGCATGCTCGTACTCACCCTGATTGCGGTGTTCGGCACCGCGTCTTTTTGTTTCGAGCACTTGGCGACGCGCCAGAACCGGAAGAAAAAAACCGGCCAGCGTTGACCTTCAGCCAGGTCACTCGACCTCGGCAGTCTTCGCCAGTAACCATTGGCGAAAACTGCGCGCAGCCGACGGCGGGTTGCGGTGATGGGGTTGCATCAGATGCAGGCGGCCGCGGCTGTGCATGGTATGGGGCAAGGCCATTTGCAGGCGCCCGGACGCCAGGTCGTCCTCCAACAGACTCTTCCAGCCCAGTGCGACGCCGTGCCCCATCACCGCCGCCTGCATCAGCAACTGATAGCTGTTAGTGCGCAGCGCGTGGCGCGGAGAGTAATAATCGGCACCGGCGTCGGTGAACCAGTCGGCCCAGGTCAGCCAATCGTGGTAGTGATCCTCCACGATCAGCAAGGTATGGGCATGCAGCAAATGGTGTACATCGCGAATCGGGCCGTGGTGCTCGAGGTAGGCCGGGCTGCACACGGTGATGACCTGCTCGCTGGCGAACATCGGCGATAGTTCGAGGCCGTGGGGCGCGGCCAGTTCATCCAGGTGATAGAACAGGCCCAGGTCATACTCATTGACGTCCAGATGGCTGGGGCTTTCGCTGCACAGGATGCGGATATCGAGGTCCGGGTGTTCGCGCTGGAATTGCGGCAACAGACCGGCGAGCCAGATCGTGCTGATGGTGGGCGTGCTGGCCAGGGTCAACTGGCGGTCGGCGCCACGCCGGCGCAACTCGGCGGATTCGCGATCCAGTTCGCGCAGCAGGCGCTGGATGGTGCGAAAGTAACGCACCCCGGCGGGTGTCAGGCTCAGGCCCTGGGCCAGCCGATAAAACAACGGGCGGGCCAGGTCCTCTTCAAGGCGCTTGACCTGACGGCTGACCGCGCTCTGGGTCAGGTTCAGTTCATGGGCGGCCTGGGTAAAGCTCAAATGGCGGGCAGCCGCTTCGAACGTCTGCAAGCAGTTGAGCGGTGGAAGATCGACGTTTCGGCGCGACATGAGCAGTTCCATTGGCAATGACGAGCCCGGGTTGCCCCAGGCCCGCAGCGATCACGATGGCAAGTATCCTGCCAGTTGCTCGCTTACAGCGCGACCCTGGCCACGCGCTTGCTCCATTGCCGACGATGTTCCAATTGGCCGTTTTCCCAGGCTGTCTGCTCCGCTTCGATGTAGAACCACTCGGCATCGGCGTGCACGCTCAAATGGCTTTCCACCTCTACGGCCCACTGGTCACGGCTGACGCGGTAGTGCCATTCAATATCCGCCCGCGTCGACAGCGGGTCCCAGGGCAAGGTGCGGTATTGCTCGGTGCAACGCTGGTCGACCGACAAGCCGTGATCGGTAAAACGCACCGCACCCAGGTCGTCTTCGATCTTCACGCAGATTTCACCACTAGCCACATCTTCGATCAGGGTGCGTTTCGGCGCCGCAGCGCGCAGCACGTCCATCGCCACTGGCGTCGCCGATTGCGGCGCCTCGAACGGGCAGTCAACCGCCACACCGGTGAATACCGGCAGTTGCAGGCTTTGCAGGGTCGGCAGCAAGGTCAACGTCGTCAGCTCGCGACTCGGCCACAGCAACGGGAAACTGGCGGTGCCAAGGGCCAGGCGCAGACGGTAGCCGGCCGGCAGGCGCATGCCGATGTGGTCGAGGTTTAACTGCACGTCCATCGGCTGACCCGGGACTACAGGTGTTACGCGGGAGAAGTCTTCACGCAGCGTGAGATTGAGCACGCCATAACTGATCTGCGTCACCTGCCCGTCCGGTGCCACGGCATTCAGCCGGGCGACCAATTGGCCGCAGGCTGTGTCACTCGCCAGGCGCAGCTTGAGGCGGGCGTCGCCCAGCAACGCCAATGGCTCGGTCAGCGGTTGGGAATCGAAGCACAGCGAGTGGGCATCATCACGGCGCTGATCCGTCGGGCCATCGGGGCCAAACCAGATGGCGCAGTATTCGCCCTGGTGCAGCCCAGTGGTCAGCGGCGAGCAAATGCTGCGCGGTGTGACCAAGGGCTGTGTACCAGGATCCAGGCCGTGTTCGCCAAGGCTGAAATCGGTCCATTGCACCTGTGGGTCCGGCCAGCCGGCAGTCTGTACCCAAATGCCCGGCCGTTCGGCATAACTGCCCTTGGGCGGCAGAATATCCTGTAGGTAAAAGGTACACGCTGCGTCATCCATCACGCCGTTATCCACGCCTTTGAGCCAGTGATCCCACCAACGCTTGGCCTCCTGCAGAAAGCCGATGGCTGGATTGGGCACGGCGAAATGCGGATATTTGTGAATCCACGGGCCGATCATGGCCTTCTTCGGCCCTGGCAGGTTTTCCATCAGGCGCGATACGGCATTACGGTAGGCATCGCCCCAGCCGCCAACCGCATACACCGCAGCCTTGATTTGCGCATAGTCCTCGCACACTGAGCCATGGCGCCAATAGTCATCGCGAGTCTGGTGCTGCAGCCAGGTTTCGGCGAGCAACGGCATGGCGTCCAGGCGTTGGTGCCAGAGGCTTTTCCAGTCCTCGACCAACAGCGGATCGGGCACCGCCGCGCTGAAGTTGAGCATGGTGGCGGCCCAACCGAAGTTCTCCATCAGCAGGTTGCCGCCCTTGTAATGGATGTCATCGGCAAAGCGGTCATCGGTGGAGCACAGCGTGATGATCGCCTTCAGCGCCTCGGGCTGGCGTGCCGCGACTTGCAGGCCGTTGAAGCCGCCCCACGAGATACCCATCATGCCGACGTTGCCGTCGCACCACGGCTGCCGGCACAGCCAATCGATCACTTCGAGGGCGTCCTCCTGTTCCTGCAACAGGTATTCATCGGCCATCAGGCCCTGGGATTCACCATTGCCACGCATATCGACGCGCACGCACACATAGCCCTGCCCCGCCATCCACGGGTGGGTCAGCGCATCACGCACAGCCGTGCCATCGCGCTTGCGGTACGGCAGGTATTCCAGGATCGCCGGGAAGGTCTGCGGGTCGGCGACTTGCGGCAGCCAGATGCGGGCGGCCAGTTGGGTGCCATCCTTCAAAGGGATCAGGCAGTGCTCGATCTCGCGCACGGTGTAAGTAAACTCAGTGACGATTTCCATCAGTAACTCCAACAGCAGTTCAATCGATCAGCGGGCGAAATCCGGCAGCGGGCTGGCGCCACGCAGTTCCGTCTCAGGTGTCCGCTGAAGGCGTTTCTCATCCAGCAATGCGGGATTTTTCAACCAGAAGATCAGTGAGGTACTGGCCAGCAACACCAGGATCATGCCCGGCAAACCGCCGAGGTTAGAGAGCATCTTGACCCCGTCCACGCCGACAAACGCGACCATCACCCACGACACCGTCCCGATGATCAGGCCCCAGACAATCTTCAGCAGCGGGTTGCCGTCGAGGTCGGAATCGGCAGTCACGCCCTTGCTGCACAGGTTGGCGATCACGTCGGTGCTGGAGTCTGCAGCGGTGACAAAGGAGATGAACGCCACGAACAGCAGGAACGCGATCATCAGGCCGCTGGCCGGCAATTGCTGGAACATCTGGTACAGCACGTGCTCCACGCCTTGCTCGTTGAGCACACGGTTGAGGCTGCCGTCGCCCAGCGCATCGAAATACAGGCTGGTGCCGGAGAAGATGCAGATCCACACCGCCGTGAACAACGCCGGGTAGAGCATGTTGATGTGGATGAATTCGCGCACGGTATAGCCACGGCCGATCTTGCCGAGGAACAGCGCGCTCACCGGCGCCCAGGCAAACCACACCGACCAGTAGAACACCGTCCAACTGTGCGGCCAGGTGTCACCACTGGCAGCGCCGGTGAACAGGCTGCGGCTGAAGAAGGTGTCGAGGTAGATGCCGAGGGATTCGACGCCAAGGCTGAACATGTACAAGGTCGGCCCGCACAACAGCACGAACAGCCCCAGGGCCAGCATGATCCAGGTGTTGAACGAAGACAGCATCACAATGCCTTTTTGCAGGCCACTGGCGGCCGAGGCGACAAAGGTAATGACGATGATTGCAATGATGATGGCCAGGCGGAACGGCGTGGTTTCACCGCCGATGTATTGGGCCAGGCCACCAGCCAGGGTCAGGGCGCCAGTGCCCAGGGACGAGGCCATACCGGCGACCAGGGCGAACATCGCCAGGGTGTCGATCAGCCCGGCATAGCGCCGGACCCGCGCTTCACCGAGCAACGGTTCAAGCATGGCGCCGATGGAAAAATTGCTGCGACGGTTGTAGAACACCAGCGCAAACACCAGCGAGGGCACCAGGTAGATCGCGTAGGGTGTGATGGTCCAGTGCAGGAACATCGTCGACATGGCGAAGCTCTTCGCCGCTGCGCTGCCGGCTTCAATCGGCAGGCTGGTGGGAGGGCCGTACAAGTGGTAGAGCGGTTCGGCGGTGGTCCAGAACAGCACGCCCACCGCGAGGGTGGTGCACAGTGCCACCATGAACCAGCGCCATTTGCTCAGCAACGGCTGGGCGTCTTCACCGCCGATACGCACCTTGCCCAGCGCGGAGAAGTAGACGATGGCGGTCAGCACGACCATGGCAAACGAGCCGGCGCTGAACAGCCAGGAAAAGTTTTTCAGGATCAGGTTGTTGAGCTGTTTGCTGATCGCCAGGAACGCATTCAGGTCGACGTAGCTGGCGATCACCGCCGCCAGCAGGATCAGGAAAGTTGGCCAGAACACCAACGGACGCAGTGGATATTTCATCTAGAGCCATTCCCCTTGCAGACTATTTTTTGTGTTGGAAAGCGGGCACCGCAGCGTCCTGCTGCCGATGACTCGCCTGGAAGTCTTCGCGTGGCTATAGATAAACGTTTAAGCGGCAAGGGGTGCAATCGACCAATGTGCATGGGGGTATTCCCCCACGTCATGACGCACCAGCACAGTTCAGGGCGAAGAGGCAGTGCACAACGTCAAGGCAAGGGAGGTCAAATCGCGGACGAAAAAAAGCCCGCTCAATGAGCGGGCTTCCTGTGGTGACCTGGCGTTCAGCATTCCAGATTACCGAATATGGCGCAGCGGACGGGACTCGAACCCGCGACCCCCGGCGTGACAGGCCGGTATTCTAACCGACTGAACTACCGCTGCGCGTAACACTTGAAGCGAATGGTGGGTGATGACGGGATCGAACCGCCGACATTCTGCTTGTAAGGCAGACGCTCTCCCAGCTGAGCTAATCACCCTTCACTTTCGGTGTGGGCGGCATCATACACCAAAAATTCGCAATGTCTTGATTTAAATGCACTTTATTTGAAATATTTTCTCGCCAATGACAAAACCCAGCAAAAACGGGGTTCTGTGCCCTCAAACGCGAGTCTATTGCGTTTACCGGCGGCTAGACCGCACAATTAAAAACTATTCTCAATAACGCCTGAGTCACGCCTATGTCTGTGGGTGAACCGCCATTCCAACGGGAAATTACCCAGCTCTACAGCGAGCATCATGGCTGGCTGCTCACCTGGCTGCGACGCAAACTGGGCTGCCGCCAGAATGCCGCCGACCTGGCGCAGGATACCTTTGCGCGGATCCTGAACGCGCGCGAATCGGTGGCCGGCATCCGCGAACCCCGGGCTTACTTGAGCACCACGGCCAGGCGCCTGATCATCGACCAGGCACGGCGCAAGCAGATTGAACAGGCCTACTTGCATGAATTGGCCCTCACCATGGAGGCGCTTGAGGGATTCCAATCACCGGAGCAGATCCACACCACCCTCGAAGCCCTTGAACAGATCGCGTTTATCCTCGAAGGCATGCACGAGTACTCGCGCCAGGCATTCGTACTGTATTACCTCGAAGAACTGACCCAACAGCAAATCGCCCGACAGCTCAAATTGTCGGAACGCACAGTGCGCAAATACCTGATCCAGGCGCTCATGCACTGCAGCCACAGCATGGACACTTGATCAAGCATGTCGCACGTCCACCCACAGATAGAAGAACAAGCCGCCGAATGGCTGCTGCGCCTGCATGACGGCGAACTGGACGAGGCCCAGCGATTGGCGTTCGAGTGCTGGAAACAGCAAAGCCCGCAGCACGCAGCAGCCGCCGCACGTATGGAGGCTGTCATCTGCCGCATGCAGGCCCTGCGCGGCAAAAAAGCCCCGGCTCGGGCAGCGTTGAGCGCCGCGTTTGCGCAGCCCAAAAACCGTCCCGGCAAGCGCGCCGTACGCGCGCTGGTGTTGGCGTGCAGCCTGGCGATACCTGCTGCGGCGCTGCTGCTCAGCCCTTATCCCCGGCAGTGGATGGCCGATGTGCGCAATGGTCCGGGCCAGTGGCAAACCCTGCAACTGGCGGATGGTTCCACACTGCAACTCAATGGTATCAGTGCGGCAAACCTGCATTTCGATGGTAAACAGCGCCGTATCGAATTGCTGCACGGCGAGATTCTGGTGGAGGTCGCCCACGACGCCACGCGACCGTTTGTGGTGCAGACGTCTCAAGGCACATTGCGGGCGCTGGGCACGCGGTTTGTGGTCAAGCGTGAAGGTGATGTCACGGTGCTGAGCATGCTCGAATCCCGCGTGGCCGCACACAGCGCCAACGGCGAGCAGACGCTGGAAGTCGACGCGGGCTCGCAGGCCATCATGCACTCGAACGAGGTACGCCTGACCGGCACTGTCGACCCGAGCAGTATCAACGAGGCCTGGCGCCGCCACCAATTGGTGGTAGAGAACCGGCCCTTGCCCGAGGTACTGGATGAGATCGCCCGGCATCGTTCTGGCCGCGTGCAATTTGATCGCCATGCGCTGCAAGGCTTGCGCGTGTCTGCGGTGATCCCGCTGGACAACAGCGATCAGGCCCTGCAGTTGCTGGCGCAAACATTGCCGATCCAGGTGCAGGCCTACTCCCCTTGGCTGATCGTGGTCAGCCCCCAGGCACAGCCCAATAAATAATTATTCGCATTTGCTTCCGGTTTTTTCGAGACTGCCCGTCAAGGAAGGTAATTCGACACATAAAGGACTGCCTCCACCATGCACACCCCTTCCTACCCACGCGGGCGCTTTCGGCTACTGAAAAGCGCGCCGCTGTCCCTGGCCATGCTCACCGCCACCACGTTGCACATCAGCCTGGCCCAGGCCGATGCCGCCAGCGTCGCCGCCCGCACCTATGACATTCCCGCCGGGCCGCTGGGCAGTTCGCTCAACCGCTTTGCCCAACAGGCCGGCGTGGCCATCGTGTTCCAGTCCCATGAGCTGGAAGGCCTCAAAGGCCCAGGCCTGAAAGGCAACTACGACATCCAGGGCGGCTTTGACCGGTTGTTGCAAGGCAGCGGTTATCGCGCGGTGAAAAGTGCCCAGGGTTACGCGCTGCAGCCCGCCCCCATTGCCGACAGCGGCACCCTGGAACTGAGCCCGACCGCCGTCACCGTCAACCAATTGGGGAACGTCACTGAAGGCACCGGCTCCTACACCCCCGGCACTATCGCGACCTCGACCCGGCTGGTGCTGACGCCGAAGGAAACGCCGCAGTCGGTCAGCGTGGTGACCCGCCAGCACATGGATGATTTCGGCCTGAACAACGTCGATGACGTGATGCGCCATACGCCGGGCATCACCGTTTCCGCCTTCGACTCCGAGCGCTCCAACTACTACGCCCGGGGCTTTTCCATCAACAACTTCCAGTACGACGGCATTCCGTCCACGGCGCGCAACGTCGCCTACTCGGCGGGCAATACCCTGAGCGACATGGCCATCTACGACCGTGTCGAAGTGCTCAAGGGTGCTACCGGCCTGCTCACCGGAGCAGGCTCGCTGGGCGCGACGATCAACCTGGTGCGCAAGAAACCCACCGCCGACTTCCAGGGTCACGCGACCCTCGGCGCCGGTTCGTGGGACAACTACCGCAGCGAGCTGGATGTCAGCGGCCCGATGACCGAAAGCGGCAATGTGCGTGGCCGGGCCGTGGCGGCGTACCAAGACAAGCATTCGTTCATGGATCATTACTCGCGCCAGAGCCCGGTGTACTACGGCATCCTGGAGTTCGATCTGTCACCCGACACCCTGCTGACTGTGGGCGGCGACTACCAGGACACGCTGCCCAAAGGCTCTTCCTGGTCGGGCAGCTTCCCGCTGATCAACTCCAAAGGCGAGCGCAACAGCGTCAAGCGCTCGTTCAACAACGCCGCCGACTGGAGCAGTTGGGAACAGTACACCCGCACCGTGTTTGCCATGCTTGAACACGACCTGGGCAATGGCTGGGTCACCAAGCTGCAACTGGACCATAAGATCAACGGCTACCACGCCTTGATGGGCTCGATCCAGGGCGACCAGCCGCAGCCGGACGGCACCGCGCAACTCACGTCGGGCAAGTACACCGGGGAAACCGTCAGCGATTCCGCCGACCTGTACGTGAGCGGCCCGTTCAGCCTGGGCGGTCGCGAGCATGAACTGGTGCTGGGCGGTTCCATCAGCGCCTCGGAATGGAAAGGCAAAGGTTACTGGAACCTCTCCCCCAATATCGTCGACTTCAATAACTGGCGCGGCCACGCGGCGATACCGGACTGGGGCAAGGCACAATCGCTGACCGACGACACCGTGCGCCAGACCGGCGCCTACGTGACCACGCGCCTGAACCTGGCCGACGACCTCAAACTGCTGCTGGGCGGACGCGTGGTCAATTACCAGGTCACAGGCTATAACCCCAACTACCGCGAATCGGGGCGTTTCGTGCCCTACATCGGCGCCGTCTACGACCTCAATGACACGTACTCGGTCTACGCCAGTTACACCGATATCTTCATGCCGCAGGAAAATTACAACCGCGACCGTGACAACAAACTGCTTGAACCCGATGAAGGCCAGAACTGGGAGCTGGGGGTGAAAGCCGACTTCCTCGACGGTCGGGTGAACGCCAGCGCGGCCTACTTTGAAATCCATGAATCCAACCGCGCACTCTCGGATGACGCATACAACAACCAGACACCGATACCCAACAACTATGCCTACAAGAGCAGCAAGGCGGTGACCAAAGGGTATGAGCTGGAGATGTCCGGCGAAATCGCCCCGGGCTGGCAGTTGCAGGCCGGCTACACCCACAAGGTGGTGCGCGACGACAAGGACGTGAAGATCTCCACCTTTGAACCTGAAGACCAGGTCAAGCTCTACACCACCTACAAACTCAAGGGCGACCTGGACAAAATGACCGTGGGCGGTGGCGTGCGCTGGCAGAGCGTGGGCTGGCAGGACATCTACAACACACCCCATGGTGGGTATGAGGAGTTTTCCCAGGAGGCCTATTGGCTGGTGGACCTGATGACCAAGTATCAGATCAGCAAAAACCTGTCGGCGACGCTGAACGTCAACAACCTGTTCGACAAGCACTACTACACCAACATCGGCTTCTATAACTCTGCCGCTTACGGCGAGCCGCGCAACTTCATGGTCAGCACCCGCTGGGATTTCTGATTACCCAATAAAAAACGCCGCTGATCATCGGAAATGATCGGCGGCGTTTTTGGGGGTTTTACAAACCCCAGACAGCAAAAAGCCCGCTCGATGAGCGGGCTTCCTGTGGTGACCTGGCGTTCAGCATTCCAGATTACCGAATATGGCGCAGCGGACGGGACTCGAACCCGCGACCCCCGGCGTGACAGGCCGGTATTCTAACCGACTGAACTACCGCTGCGCGTAACACATGAAGCGAATGGTGGGTGATGACGGGATCGAACCGCCGACATTCTGCTTGTAAGGCAGACGCTCTCCCAGCTGAGCTAATCACCCTTCGTTTCGGTGTGGCGCGCATTCTACGGAGCGACCTTAAGTCTGGCAAGCACTTTCTTAAATCTTTTTTTTGATAGCTTCCAATGGCTTAGGCAGGGTTGGCCTGGGACGTTATCAAGAGAATAATGCCCCCCTTTGTATAAAGGAGAGACTCACCCCATGTGGTTCAAGAACCTGCTTATCTATCGCCTGACCCAAGATCTGCCTGTTGATGCCGAGGCGTTGGAAGCGGCCATGGCCACCAAACTGGCGCGCCCTTGTGCCAGCCAGGAGTTGACCACTTACGGTTTCGTCGCGCCGTTTGGTAAAGGTGAAGACGCTCCCCTGGTTCACGTCAGCGGTGACTTCCTGCTGATCGCCGCGCGCAAGGAAGAACGCATCCTGCCGGGCAGCGTGGTGCGTGACGCACTTAAAGAGAAAGTCGAAGAGATCGAGGCCGAGCAAATGCGCAAGGTCTACAAGAAGGAACGCGACCAGATCAAGGATGAAATCATCCAGGCGTTCCTGCCCCGCGCCTTTATCCGTCGCTCGTCGACCTTCGCCGCCATCGCACCGAAACAGGGCCTGATCCTGGTCAACTCCGCCAGCCCGAAACGCGCCGAAGACCTGCTGTCGACCCTGCGTGAAGTGATCGGCACCCTGCCGGTGCGCCCGCTCACGGTAAAAACCGCGCCAACCGCGATCATGACCGACTGGGTCACCACCCAGAAGCCGGCCGATGACTTCTTCGTCCTCGACGAATGCGAACTGCGCGACACCCACGAAGACGGCGGCATTGTGCGCTGCAAGCGCCAGGACCTGACCGGCGAAGAGATCCAGCTGCACCTGACCACTGGCAAAGTCGTGACCCAACTGTCCCTGGCCTGGCAGGACAAGTTGTCCTTCATGCTCGACGACAAAATGACCGTCAAGCGCCTGAAGTTCGAAGACCTGCTGCAAGACCAGGCGGAACAGGACGGCGGTGAAGAAGCCCTGGGCCAACTGGACGCGAGCTTCACCCTGATGATGCTGACGTTCGGCGATTTCATCCCGGCGCTGGTTGAAGCACTCGGTGGCGAAGAAACCCCGCAGGGCATCTAAGCCATGTGAAACTCAAAATGTGGGAGGGGGCTTGCCCCCGATAGCGTTCTGTCAGTTAAAACACCTTTGACTGACAGACTGCAATCGGGGGCAAGCCCCCTCCCACATTTGATCGAATCCAACAAAAAGGACATCCCATGCGCGCACTCGCCGCCTTGAGCCGCTTCGTCGGCAACACCTTCGCCTATTGGGTGTTGATTTTCGCCGTCGTCGCCTTCCTGGAACCGGGCTGGTTCATCGGCCTGAAAAGCGCCATCGTGCCCCTGCTGGGCCTGGTGATGTTCGGCATGGGGCTGACCCTCAAACTCGACGACTTCGCCGAGGTCGCCCGCCATCCCTGGCGCGTGGCCCTGGGCGTGGTCGCGCACTTTGTGATCATGCCGGGTGTGGCGTGGCTGCTGTGCCAGGCTTTCCACCTGCCGCCGGAAATTGCCGTCGGCGTGATTCTGGTTGGCTGCTGCCCGAGCGGTACGTCGTCCAACGTGATGACCTGGCTGGCCCGTGGTGACCTGGCGTTGTCGGTGGCCATCGCTGCCGTCACTACCCTCCTCGCCCCACTGCTGACCCCGGCGCTGATCTGGCTGCTGGCCTCGGCCTGGCTGCCGGTGTCGTTCATGGAGTTGTTCTGGTCGATCCTGCAAGTGGTGCTGCTGCCGATCGTGCTCGGCGTACTGGCGCAACGCGTGCTCGGTGATCGTGTCCGCCATGCGGTCGACGTATTGCCACTGGTGTCCGTGGTAAGCATCGTGATCATAGTCGCGGCAGTGGTTGCCGCCAGCCAGGCGAAGATCGCCGAGTCGGGCCTGTTGATCATGGCCGTGGTGATGCTGCACAACAGCTTCGGTTATCTGCTGGGTTACTTCACCGGCCGCGTGTTCAAGTTGCCATTGGCACAACGCAAATCGCTGGCGCTGGAAGTGGGCATGCAGAACTCCGGGCTGGGCGCCGCGCTGGCCAGTGCGCACTTTTCGCCGTTGGCGGCGGTGCCGAGTGCGCTGTTCAGCGTCTGGCACAATATTTCCGGGGCATTGCTGTCGACCTACTTCCGCCGCATAAGCGAGAAGGAAGACCGTCGCGCCCTGGAGAACACGCCACAAACTTGATCAGCCGGGCACTTTTCGGCACTCTACCGAGCTTCGCGGGGACGACCCTGCGACGCTTCAAGCGCCTAATCCGGGGACGACCCCACCTAACGTTAGGAGGTCATCATGTCCTGGGTCATTCTGTTTTTTGCGGGTCTGTTTGAAGTCGGCTGGGCCGTCGGCCTGAAGTACACCGACGGTTTCAGCAAGCCACTGCCTACTGCGCTGACAATCGCCGCCATGGCCATCAGCCTCGGCCTGCTGGGGCTGGCCATGAAGGAACTGCCGCTGGGCACGGCCTACGCCATATGGACCGGCGTGGGCGCCGTGGGCACCGTGATTGCGGGGATCATCCTGTTTGGGGAGTCCATGGCGCTGTTCCGGTTGGCCAGTGTGGCGTTGATCATCTGTGGGCTGATTGGCCTCAAGATCAGCACCTGAGCCACTACCGTCATCGGGGGCAAGCTCCCTCCCACCTTTGATTTGTGAACACAGTCAAAATGTGGGAGGGGGCTTGCCCCCGATAGGGCCGGTACAGCCAAAACCAAAACTACCTGACATTCCCTCGCAACCCGCCTACCACCTCTTGCAACCTCGCAGGCGTCGGCTCCTCCACCGGCCCCCCCGCCACCAACACCACCCGCGACCAGATGCGATGGAAGAAGCCCTTTTTCGGATCGCGGCTGAAGAAACTCCCCCACAACCCCTGCAACGCCATCGGAATCACCGGCACCGCCGTCTCTTCCAGAATACGCGTCACGCCACCGCGGAATTCGTTCATCTCGCCATCGGCGGTCAACTTGCCTTCGGGGAAGATGCACACCAATTCCCCTTCCTTCAGGTACTGCGCAATGCGTGTGAAGGCTTTTTCGTAGATCTGGATATCTTCGTGACGCCCCGCAATCGGAATCGCCCCGGCGGTACGGAAGATAAAGTTGAGCACCGGCAAGCGGTAGATCTTGTAGTACGTGACAAAGCGAATCGGCCGACGCACCGCGCCGCCGATCAACAGCGCGTCGACAAACGACACATGGTTGCACACCAGCAACGCCGCGCCTTCATCCGGAATCGCCTCCAGGTTGCGGTGCTCCACACGGTACATGGAATGGCTGAGCAGCCAGATCATGAAACGCATGGTGAACTCGGGGACGATCTTGAAGATGTAGGCGTTGACCGCGACATTGAGCAACGACACCACCAGGAACAGCTCGGGAATCGACAGCTTGGCCACGCTCAGCAGCAGGATCGACACGATCGCCGAGACCACCATGAACAGCGCATTGAGAATGTTGTTGGCCGCGATGACGCGCGCGCGTTCGTTCTCGGCGGTGCGCGACTGGATCAACGCATACAGCGGCACGATATAGAAGCCGCCGAAAACGCCCAGGCCAAGGATATCGAACAGCACCCACCAGGCCTGGCCGTAGCTGAGCACGGCGAGCCAGTCGTTGGCCTGCACGTTCTGTGGGAAGCCGCCGGAGTGCCACCACAGCAACAGGCCGAACACGGTCAGGCCGAATGAGCCGAACGGCACCAGGCCGATTTCCACCTTGCGCCCGGACAGCTTTTCGCAAAGCATCGAGCCCAGTGCGATGCCGACAGAGAACACCGTCAGGATCAGCGTCACCACGGTCTCGTCGCCGTACAACCATTCCTTGGCGTAGGCCGGGATCTGCGTGAGGTAGATCGCACCGACAAACCAGAACCACGAGTTACCGACAATGGAACGCGACACGGCCGGCGTCTGCCCCAGGCCCAGGCGCAGGGTGGCCCAGGATTCGCTGAAGATGTTCCAGTTCAGGCGCAGCCCCGGGGTCGACGCCGCCGCCCGCGGAATACTGCGACTGGCCAGGTAACCCAACACCGCCACGCCGACAATCGCCACGGCCACCACCGGCGCGTAATGGGTGGACGACATCATGATCCCGGCGCCAATGGTGCCGGCCAGGATCGCCAGGAACGTGCCCATTTCCACCAGGCCGTTGCCGCCCACCAGCTCATCTTCATGCAGAGCCTGGGGCATGATCGAATACTTCACCGGGCCGAACAACGCCGAGTGGGTGCCCATGGCAAACAGCGCCAGCAGCATCAATTCCAGATGGTTGGTCAGGAAGCCGGTGGCACCCACGGCCATGATCACGATCTCGCCGATCTTGATCGCGCGGATCAACGCGTCCTTGTTGAATTTCTCGCCAAACTGCCCGGCCAGCGCCGAGAACAGAAAGAATGGCAGGATAAACAGCAAGGCACAGAGGTTGACCCAGATCGAGCGGTCGCCCTCGATAGTGAGCTTGTAGAGAATGGCGAGGATCAGCGATTGCTTGAAGATGTTGTCGTTGAACGCGCCCAGCAACTGGGTGATGAAAAACGGCAGGAAACGCCGTGTGCGCAGCAAGGTGAATTGCGAGGGGTGGCTCATCGTCCGTGTTCCTGCGTGGCCTAATAGTTATCAGGCCACGACTTTACCTAACTCCGCTTACTTATTCCCTAGTCCCGCAATGCATGGCGAAACAAAAAGCTCACCTTTATAGGCGCCCTGCACCGTGCGCCTGGCAACGATCAGCCACATCAGCGCCAACGCCACCACCAGCACACTGCCGAATACGCTGAAGAAACCCAGGTGCAACAGGCTCGCCAACTTCAACGTGGCCAGCGCATACACCCCCAACGGAAAGGTGAAGCCCCACCAGCCCAGGTTGAACGGGATGCCTGCGCGCAAGTAGCGCAAGGTGATCAACACGGCGATCAGCATCCACCACAGGCCGAAGCCCCACAGCGTGATACCGGCCACCAGCCCCAGGCCGTTGGCCATGTCACCCACGCCCGGCAAGCCATTGGCCGCGAAGATCGCCGGCGCATCGCCGCCCAGCAGCAACATGCCCAATGCACCGGTGCCGATAGGCCCCAGGGCCAGCCAGCTCGACGCGGCCATATTGGCGTGGGGCAGTTTGTGCAACGCCATGCGCAGCATCAGGATGGTCAAGATGCTGAACGCCACCGGCAGGGAAAACGCCCACAGCACGTAGCTGGTCACCAGCATCACCAGTTGCGAATGCGCGTCTGCCAGGTGCGGCGCCAGCAGGCCACCGCTGGCGGCGGCGACTTCGGCGGCGACCACGGGCAACAGCCACACGGCGGTCATCTGGTCGATGCTGTGTTCCTGGCGGGTAAACATCATGAACGGGATGAGCACGCCGCAGGCCAGGGCCATGGCCACGTCCAGCCACCACAAGGCCTCGGCCAGCGGTATCACATCGCTGCCCCAACGCGGCAACCCGAACAGCAGCAAGCCATTGAGAATCGTCGCAAGGCCCATGGGGATGGTGCCGAAGAACATCGACACGGTGGAGTGCCCGAAAATCCGCCGCGCCTCGTGGAAGAACATCACCCAACGGGCCGCATACAGCACGCTGAACAACACAAACAGGCCGATGGTAAAAAACCACAGCGCTTCGGCGATGGCGTGCAAACCTGGCAGGTTGACCGGCAGTTGCGCCAGGGCCAGCGCCAGCACGCCGGTGCCCATGGTCGCGGCGAACCAGTTGGGGGTGAACTGGCGAATCACTTCCCGTGGACGGGCCAGGTGACTGAAGGGTTTGTAGCTGAGGGTATTCGAGCAGGGCATGATGACGCTCCTCTTTCTCGTATGAGGTTGAGGCCATCATAGAACCTGATCGAATATCGATATAACGGGTAATATCTCTAACAGTTATCTGTTTTGCCGATATAGCGTCAAACGCTGCCTTCGCATTCGATCACCAGAATGCGCGCCGGGCCTTGGGGATGGGCCACATGCTCGGTGCCGACACTGGCGTAGAAGATGTCGCCGACTTCCAGCTCCGCCACCTGTTCGAAACCATTGTCGCGGTAGTGCATCTGCACACGACCATCCAGCACCACAAACACTTCTTCACCGTCATTGATGTGCCAGCGGTAAGGCTGGTCGGTCCAGTGCAGGCGCGTGGTGATGCCCTTCATGTTGGCAATATCCAGCGCCTCCCAGGCGCGACTGCCGGTGAAGTCCTTGCTGCGGATGATCTTCATGCTTGAATCTCGATCAGGCGAATTCGGGCATCGATTATTACCCATCAGCCGCCGGTCGTCGCCCTCACCCGCGCCGAATCCTGCAGCAGCAACGCAACCAGCGCACCGAGGGCCAGCAGGATAAGGACCGCACCGTAGCCGTCGGTGGTGGCGATCAGGCCAAAGCTGCGAATCAGGTTGCCCGCCAACAACGAAGGCAAGCAGAACGCCAGGTAGCTCAGCACATAGAACGCCGACATCAGCCCAGCGCGCTCATGGGGCAAGGCCAGTGGCACCACACTGCGCAAGGCGCCGAGAAAGCCCGCACCAAAGCCGCTGCCGGCGATCAGGGTGGCGATGAAGAACAGTGGCAGGCTGGCGCTGTGCACGGCGGTGAGGATCAGCGTCACGCCGATGGCAAGCAAGCCGGCGCCCAGACGCAGCACCTTGTCGGCCGGACGATTGCGCAGGGTAAAGATCATCAGCGCGCCGCTCAGGGTCAGCACGGCCACCAGGCCGCCACCGATCAGGTTGGAGGTGGAGCCGGTGGCTGCGCGCACCAGCGAGGGTGCCAGGGATAAATAGAACCCGCCCATTGCCCAGACGGCGATATCCACCGGCAACGACAGCCACAACGCCCGGCGCGCCTGGGGCGGTACGTGCAACGTCGGGCGCAGCGACGCCAGTGCACCGGGGATGCGGCTCACTGTCTCCGGCAAACGCCATACGTAGAGGGCCTGCAACAGCATCAAGGCCAGCAGCGCCCAGTAGATCAATTGGGTCGGCAATGGCGCGAATTCCACCAGCAGACTGCTGCCCATCGCCCCGCAGGCCATGCCCAAAAGCGGCGCCACGCTGTTGACCAGCGGGCCCTGCTGGCGGTCGGTGTCGAGCAATGCCGCGCCCAGCACGGCGGTGGCCATGCCGGTGGCAAAGCCTTGCAGGGTACGGGCGGCAATCAACCAGGCCACGCTGCCTTCATTGATAAACAGCAACATCGCCAACATATTCAGGAGCAGCGCAGTAAAAATCACCGGCTTGCGCCCCAGGTGGTCCGACAATGAGCCGACGGTCAGCAGCGCCGCCAGCAGGCTCAGGGCGTAGACCCCGAAGATCAGCGTGAGCATGCCTGCCGAAAAATGCAGGCCCTCCTGATACAGGTGGTACAACGGCGTCGGCGCACTCGAAGCGGCCAGGAAGGTCAGCAAGGTGATCGCGAGGAACACCAGGCTGGAACGATGAGAAACAGGACTGGACATACGCACGCTCCGCTAAAGCTAATATTTTGCTTTTGCCGAGTGTGCTACCGACCAGCGCTTAAAGCAAATTCTTTGTGTTAAGGTCACCAGCATGGCGATTAAAGAAGGCCTTCGCCCGGGGGGCCGCAGTGCCCGGGTCCAAGAATCAGTGCACAACGCAGTGCGCGAACTGCTGGAAACCCATGAGCGCTCCAGCGTCACCGTGCCGATGATTGCTGCGCGTGCGGGTGTCACGCCCTCCACCATTTACCGGCGCTGGGGCGACCTCTCCGTGCTGCTCGCGGATGTGGCCCTGGCACGCATGCGCCCTGACAGCGAGCCGGCCAATACCGGCAGCTTGCGCGGCGATTTGCAGGCCTGGGCCGAGCAATACCTGGATGAAATGAGTTCTGAACCGGGGCGCAACATGATGCGCGACCTGCAGTGCATGATCACGCCGGGGTATTGCGTGAGCATTCTGAGCGGGCAGTTTCAGGCGATTGTCGAGCGCTATCCCGACAGCAACCCGCCGAGCGTGGACCACTTGATCAACCTTATCGCAGCGCCGACAGTGTTTCGCATTCTGTTCTCGACCACGCCGCTGACGGTTGAAGAGCTGCACGGGCTGATCGAGCTGGCACTCAATTCCTGACGTTACGCCAATACAAATGTGGGAGGGGCGGTGCGACGACTCGACTTGCCCCCCGATAGCAGTGGATCAGTCAGTGCATGAATGACTGACAGAACGCTATCGGGGGCAAGTCGAGTCGTCGCACCGCCCCTCCCACATTTTTGCCCGCGTACACCCGTTGAGTCAGGTACGCATCCCACGCCCGCTCACCAGCAACCGCGCACAACCGATATACAGCACCACGGTGGCAATCAGCATGAACGTGATCGCCACGCTGATCTTGATATCCGACACACCCAAAATGCCGTAGCGGAAAGCGTTGACCATGTGCAGCACCGGGTTGGCCAGGGACACGGTCTGCCAGAACGGCGGTAGCAAGGTGATGGAGTAGAACACCCCGCCCAGGTAGGTCAGGGGCGTGAGCACGAAGGTCGGGATGATCGAGATATCATCGAAGTTGCGTGCAAACACCGCGTTGATAAAGCCCAGCAGCGAAAAGATCGTCGCCGTCAGTACCACCACCAGGATGGTGACCCCAAGGTGATGCACCTGCAGGTGGGTGAAGAACAGCGACAGCAGGGTCACGATCACGCCGACCATCAGGCCGCGCAGCACACCGCCCAGGGTGTAGCCGATCAGGATGGTATGGGGCGACACCGGCGACACCATCAGTTCCTCGATGGAACGCTGGAACTTGCTGCCGAAGAAACTCGAGACCACGTTGCCGTAGGAGTTGGTGATCACCGACATCATGATCAGGCCCGGGACGATGTACTCCATGTAGGTGAAGCCACCCATGTCGCCGATCTGCCGGCCGATCAGGTTACCGAAGATCACGAAGTACAGGACCATGGTGATCGCCGGCGGCAGCAGGGTCTGCGGCCAGATCCGGGTAAAGCGCTTCACTTCGCGGTAGACGATGGTTTGCAGCGCGACGAGGTTGGGTTGCAGTTCGGAACTCATACCGCCACCTTCGACAGATTTTTCTCAACCAGGGACACGAACAGCTCCTCAAGGCGATTGGTTTTATTGCGAAGGCTCAGCACTTCAATGTTCTGACTCGCCAACTGGGTGAACAGCGCGGTGATGCCCATGGCCTTGTCCACCTGGACTTCCAGGGTATGGCTGTCCACCAGGCGGCTCGGGTAGCCGAGCAACTGCGGCGCCACCGACAGGTTGTTCTTCAAGTCCAGCAGGAAGGTTTCCACATGCAACTGGCCCAGCAGGTTACGCATGCTGGTGTTCTCGACGATGGTGCCGTGGTCGATGATGCCAATGTTGCGGCACAGCTGCTCAGCCTCTTCCAGGTAGTGGGTGGTGAGGATGATGGTGATGCCTTTCTCGTTCAGCTCGGTAAGGAAGGTCCACATCGAGCGGCGCAACTCGATGTCCACGCCAGCGGTAGGCTCATCGAGAATCAACAGGCGCGGTTCGTGCACCAGTGCGCGGGCGATCATCAGGCGACGCTTCATGCCACCGGAGAGTGAACGCGAAGGCACATCGCGCTTGTCCCACAGGCCCAGCTGGGTCAGGTACTGCTCGGCGCGTTCCTTGGCGATTTTCGCCGGGATGCCGTAGTAGCCGGCCTGGGTCACCACGATGTCGAAGGTCTTTTCGAACTGGTTGAAGTTGAATTCCTGGGGCACCACGCCGATGGAACGCTTGAGCGCCGCCGGGGATTTGTCCAAGTCGTGGCCGAAGATATTCACCGAGCCGCTGGTCTTGTTGACCAGGGTGGAGAGGATACCGATGGTGGTGGATTTGCCGGCACCGTTGGGGCCGAGCAAGGCGAAGAAGTCACCTTCGGCAACGTCCAGATCGATACCACTCAGGGCCTGGAAACCGTTGCCGTAGGTTTTGGTTAGCTGCCGGATGGACAGAGCGGAACTCATATCGGAATACGCACCAAAGAAGGGAATAGAAAGAGTAGATGAGGGCGCAGCCCAGGTAGTTCAACGGCGGCGCATGACAAGCATGGTGCTTGCCCGCGCCGCACAAGTACAGTCACCCGTATTAATAGTGGGTATTAAGTCAACGCGGTCATGACCGCTTTGCGGTAGGCCGGGCGCTGCTGCAGGCGCTTATACCAGGCCTCCAGATGGGGCATTGCAGGCCGTTCGATGGGCATTTCAAACCAGGCGTAGATAAAGCTGCCCAAGGGGATATCGCCCATGCCGATCTCGCTGCCCGACAGATACGGCTGGGTGGCCAGGGCTTCATCAACGGTTTTGAGCACATCGATACACGCCTGGCGACCGGCGTGGATGTTGTCCCAGTTCTGTTTTTCCGCCGGGGTGCGCAACACGCCCCAGAACACGATTTTGAACGGTTCGGCGAAGGTGGAGGTGGTCCAGTCCATCCACTTTTCTGCGTTGGCGCGGGCCTTCAGGTCGCTCGGGTACCAGCTGGAGGCCTGCCTGGCGCAGAGGTAGCGCACGATGGTGTTGGACTCCCACAGCACAAAGTCGCCGTCTTCGATCATCGGCACCCGACCGTTGGGGTTCAGCGCCCGATACTGCGGCGTGTCGACCACACCAAA
Organism: Pseudomonas azotoformans; assembly: GCF_900103345.1. Lineage (NCBI taxonomy): Bacteria > Pseudomonadati > Pseudomonadota > Gammaproteobacteria > Pseudomonadales > Pseudomonadaceae > Pseudomonas > Pseudomonas azotoformans. Next base: position 62,083 of record NZ_LT629702.1, on the reverse strand, counting down.
AGCCCCGCCCGCATCAATTGCTTCATAGTCCAGGCCGAGCTCTTCGGCGCACCACAGTGCCTTCCTGACGTTTGATGAATTTTTACGACCCCAGATTTTCAGCATGACCGCGCCTTTATTGTTGATGAACATGGCTTGATGAAGGCAGCAGCATACGCCGGTTCATGCGCGGCTTAAATCGCTCTGCATATCGCCCAGCAGGGGCGGCATGTCCTCGGCAAACAGGTGGGGGTAACACTGCTGGATATGCGCGAAGAAAAACGCCTCGGGCACGTCGGGAAATTGCCCATGGTCGACCACATACTCCATTGAGCGCAGGCCCTGGCGGTTGAACGCATGGAAGACGCTGTCGTGAATGCCATCGAAGTCCAGCGGCGGCACATCGAAGAGATCGCACAGTTGCCGGTTGAACGCGGGCGTGGCCTTGACCCAGCGATCATTCAGGTAAAGCTCGGTGTAACCGTGCATGGCGAACACATCGCTCTTGAGCAAGGCGATCAGGCGCGGCGTCGACAAATGATTGCGTACATCCGCCAGGCCGATGCGCGCCGGGATGCCGCAGTGCCGGACGCAGGCTGCGAGCAAGGTGGCCTTGGGCACGCAATAGCTTTCGCCGGTGCTCAACGCGAAGCTGGCACTCAAGGTGTCGGGATCACGGCTGAAGGTGTAGGGGTTGTAGCGAATCGCCTCACGCACGGCGTAGTAAAGGCTGACTGCCTGGTCACTTGGAGCCGCGTGGGTTCCGCGGTGTTTTTCGGCGAACTCCACCACCGCAGGGTGGTCACTATCGATGAAGCGGCTGGGACTCAGGTACGTATCCATGAGCTTTATCTCCGAAGGAAGCCTGGAGTTTAACGACAGGTCTGCCACGGCGATAACGACGAATCGGCCAAATCTCGTTACACCCTGATCACCCCGCTTGTTCGGATGCCGACTAAGCTCCCTGGTGGTTTCGCCCCTGGTTTCACGGAGGATTGAATATGCTGTTGTTGTGGATACTGGTGCTGGTGGTCGGCATTGCCTACCTCGCACACCGCCGCGTCGCCCCCCTGCCCGCCCTGGGCGTGGTCGCCGTCTACCTGCTGGCGATGGGTGCCTGGAGCCACGCACCGGGTTGGCTGCTGCTGATCTTCTGGGTGTTGATCGCCGTGGTGGCCGCGCCCCTGCTGTTGCCCGACCTGCGCCGCCAATACTTCACCAAGCCACTGTTCAACTGGTTCCAGAAAGTCCTGCCGCCCATGTCCGAAACCGAGCGCGATGCCATTGACGCCGGCACCGTGTGGTGGGACGGCGAGCTGTTCAGCGGTCGCCCCGACTGGGACAAGTTGCTGGCCTACCCCAAGGCCCAACTGACCGAAGAAGAACAGGCCTTTATCGACGGCCCCACCGAAGAACTGTGCGCCATGGTCAGCGACTGGGAAATCGGCCAGGCCATGGACCTGCCGCCCTCCGCCTGGGAGCACATCAAGACCCACGGTTTCTTCGCCCTGATCATTCCCAAGGAATATGGCGGCAAGGGCTTCTCTGCCTATGCCCATTCCCAGGTCGCGATGAAGCTCGCCACCCGCAGCGGCGACCTGGCCTCCACCGTGATGGTGCCCAACTCCCTCGGCCCGGCCGAGCTGCTGCTGCACTACGGCACCGAAGAACAACGCAACCATTACTTGCCGCGCCTGGCGCGTGGCGATGATATCCCCTGCTTCGCATTGACTGGCCCGCTGGCCGGCTCCGATGCTGGCGCCATGCCCGACATCGGCGTGATCTGCAAAGGTGAATGGGAAGGCAAGGAAACCCTCGGCCTGCGCCTGAACTGGGAAAAGCGCTACATCACCCTCGGCCCGGTCGCGACCCTGCTCGGGCTGGCCTTCAAGGCCCATGACCCGGACCACCTGCTGGGTGAAGAAGAAGACCTGGGCATCAGCCTGGCGCTGATCCCCACTGACACCCCCGGAGTGGAAATCGGCCGCCGCCACCTGCCCCTGGGCGCCGCGTTCATGAACGGTCCGAACTCCGGCAAGGACGTGTTCATTCCTCTGGAATTCCTGATCGGCGGCCAGGAGATGCTCGGCAAGGGCTGGATGATGCTGATGAACTGCCTCTCCGTGGGCCGTTCGATTTCCCTGCCGGCGGTCGGCACCGGCGCGGCCAAGTTCACCAGCCTGGTGACCGGCCAGTACGCCCAGGTGCGCGAACAATTCAACGTGCCGCTGTCGGCCTTCGAGGGGATCCAGGAAGCCCTGGCCCGAATCGGCGGCAACGCCTGGCTGATGGACAGCGCTCGCATGCTTACCGCGAATGCCGTGGACCTGGGGGAAAAACCCTCGGTACTGTCGGCGATCCTCAAGTACCACCTCACCGAGCGCGGTCGCGAGTGCATCAGCCACGCCATGGACGTGCACGGCGGCAAGGGCATCATCATGGGCCCGAACAACTACCTGGGGCGCAACTGGCAAGGCGCGCCGATCTTCATCACCGTGGAAGGCGCGAATATCCTGTCGCGCAACCTGATGATCTTCGGCCAGGGCGCGATCCGCTGCCATCCGTTTGTGCTCAAGGAAATGGCCCTGGCCGGTCGCGAAGACCATGACCAGGCGTTGAAGGAATTCGACGGCCTGCTGATGCAACACATCGGTTTTGCCGTGAGCAACGCCGCCAGCACCCTGGTGCTGAACCTCGGTGTCGGGCATTTCGAGAAGGCACCGGGCAATCGTTTGAGCCAGGGTTACTTCCGCGCACTCAACCGCCAGGCGGCCGCGTTCGCACTGCTGGCCGACCTGAGCATGATGCTGCTGGGTGGCGAGTTGAAGCGTCGTGAACGCCTGTCGGCACGCCTGGGTGATGTACTGAGCCATATGTACCTGGCATCGGCCGCACTCAAGCGTTACCACGACCTGGATTCGCCGGACCACCTGCAACCGCTGTTCGCCTGGGCCATGGAAGAAAGCCTGGGTGAATCGGAACGCGCACTGGATGAGCTGCTGAGCAACTTCCCGAACAAGGTGCTGGGTTGCCTGCTGCGGGTGATCGTGTTCCCGTTCGGGCGTCGCCATACCGGACCGTCCGATGCGCTGGATGCTGAAGTGGCAGCGGTGATCGGCCGTGCCAAAGGCGACCCGACCCTGGAAGAATTGCTGGCCGGCTGCTACCGCCCGCAATCGGCGGAAGACCCGGTGGGCGCCCTGCAACACGCCTACGACCTGCTCGGTGCCAGCCATCCGCTGCAGAAGAAACTGCACACCGCGCTCAAGAGCGGCCAGGTCAAACCTGCTGCCGGCGAGCATGTCATTGATGCGGCACTGCACGCCGGCGTGCTGCAACCGGCTGAAGCGCAGGCCCTGCGTGACGCCGAAGCGGCGCGGCGCAAGGTGATTGACGTGGACGACTTCAGCAAGGAAGAGCTGACCCAGGCTGAAGGCAAAGTCCGCTGAGTCGAGCGGTCATATAAAAACGGGCGCGAGAGGCATATACTCTCGCGCCCGTTTTTGCTTTAGAGGACTTATCTCGTGTCCAACGTCGTTGCCGATCATCTCGTCTTGCTCGACCACTTGCGCAGCATCCTGGTTGCCGTCGGCGAAGCCGAACAGGTGCCCGAGGAAAGCCATACGCTGTTCCTGGAGCGTTTCGACGAGTTGCGCGCCCTGCTGCCCATCGACCCGATCGAAAGCCAGTACCTGGGCCAGGACCTGATGAGCCAGGTCATCCTGCGCTACCCGCAGATCGCCCACCTGGTGCCACGCGACCTGCTGTGGTTCTTCGGCGGTGACTGCCTGCACTTCATGCCCGATGAAGAACTGGACCTGTACCAGGCCCTGGAAGAGCGCCGTTTCGAAGCCGAACAGAATGACGAACCGTTCGACTGGAACCAGGAAAAACAGCTGCTGGCCATGCCCGACGACCAGAGCAAGCACTGATCAGCGATCCGGAATGGGCCGTCGCAATGTCGGCTCCTTCGCCATGCACGCCACCAGATAATCAATAAACACCCGCAACTTCGGCGGCAGATAGCGCGTGGGCGAATGCAGCAACCACGCCTCGCCATGGTAGGACGCGATAAAGTCCCACGCCGGCAACACCTGCACCAAACGCCCCTCCTCCAGCGCATGGCGCGCCGTAAAGTACGGCAGGCTGCCAATCCCCACATGCTGCAACACCGCATCCAGCCGTACCCCGGTGTGGTTCGCCGCATACCGTCCGCGCACCGCCACCGTCACCGCCTTGCCCGCCTGGCGAAATTTCCAGCGCGAGTCCCCTGGCGTTTCCCCCAGGTAGATACAACTGTGTTCCAACAGATCATGGGGATGGCCCGGCGTACCCTGCTCCGCCAGGTACTGCGGGGTCGCGCACAACAAATGCTCGATAGGCAATAATTGCCGGCCGACCAACCCCGGCGGCGGGCTGTCGGTGATGCGAATGCTCAGGTCGACATTGTCATCAATCAGGTCCACCTGCCGATCCTCCAGGATCAACTGCACATCGACCTTTGGATAACGCCGCAGGAACTCCGGCATATGCGGGTGCACCACAAACCGCCCCACCGCCTTGGGTACACTGACCCGCACCAGCCCTTCGGCTTCATGGGTGAACTGTCCGCTGATCTCCATTACCGAACGTGCCGCGTTGACCATCTCCTGGCAACGCTTGAACACCTCTTCACCGCCCTCGCTCAGGCGTAACTTGCGTGTAGTGCGTTGCAACAAACGCGTGGCCAGGGCCTTTTCCAGGCGCGAGATGCTGCGGCTCACCGAGGACGGTGAAGCGCCCAGTTGCCGGGCGGCTTCGGAGAAGCTGCCGGTTTCCACCACTTTGACGAAAATCGCCATCTCGCCCAGCAGCGGCAACGGTAGATTGATGCTCATGGTGCACAGGTCCATTGATAATTGAGCGGATTATCACTCATCCACGCACTATTTATACTGCCCGCAGAACCCTGATGCGGATGTAGATCATGACCGAACGCCTGTTTTTCACCCACGACCACCTGACTGCCGAACTGGAGGTGCTGAGTTGCACGCTCCACGAAGACCAGTTCGCGGTGATCCTGCAGTCGACGATTTTTCATCCACAGGGCGGCGGGCAACCCTTCGATACCGGCTGGCTCGGCGAGAGCACTGTGCTGCGCGTTATCCAAGAGGCCGATCGCGTGGTGCACTACGTCGACCGCCCGCTGGAGCCAGGTCCCGTCACCGCACGGGTCGATGAACAGCGCCGTGCGTTACACACCCGGCTGCATTCCGCCGGGCACTTGATCGGTAACGTGGGCGAGAGCCTGGGTTGGATGCCGATCAAGGCCCATCACTGGCCAGGCGAAGGCAAGATCACCTTTATCCGTGGTGAAACGGCGCAGAGCATGGAGGCCGAGACTCTCCAACAACAGGTCAACCAATGGATCGCCGCGGACTACCCGCGCCATATGAACCTGGAAGACGGCACCCGCCAGGTCGGCTTTGGCGAATTGCCTGCGTATGCCTGTGGCGGCACTCATGTGCAAAACCTGGGTGAACTGGGCCAGGTGACCATCCTGGCGTTGTCGGAGAAAAAGGGCGCGTTGTCGGTGCGCTACGAAATCGCTTGAACCAGCCGCATTTACCTTGTGGCGAGCGGGCCTGTTGTGGCGAGCGGGCTTGCCCCGCGTTGGGCTGCGAAGCGGCCCTGATCGGAACACCGCGTTATGTCAGATAAACCTCACGGCAGGTTTTGGGGCTGCTACGCAGCCCAACGCGGGGCAAGCCCGCTCGCCACAACAAGCCCGCTCACCACAATAAGTCCACTGGCCACAACAGCTCATTCGCCACAAAAAGTGCGTCTATCCCTTACACCGCAATCGCCCCCGCCCGCCCCGCCTCCAGCACAAACGACCTCAGCGTCGACACCCTGGCCGCCGGATCACGCGGGTCGGTAATCACGCGCAAGTGCGTGAGCATCCTGCCTTCATCCACCTCCACCGACACATACCCACGCTGACGACTGTCAAAGAATTTCACATGGGGGTTAAGCGGCAGGATCTTGCTGAACGCCTCAAACGGCGGCCCGTCGGACGTCACCGAGGTACCGACGAACTCCGTGGCCACCACGGGCGAATCCGGGTTGTTGCCATCGGCATGCAAGTCCGTCACCCAGAACGAATGGATATCACCGCCCCAGAACACCGGATTGTTGACCCGGTTGCGCTCGAGGGAAGCCAGCATCCGTGAACGATTGGCCATGTAGCCATCCCAACCATCGGTCCAGCGCCCCGGCTTGTGGTTGGTCAGGTCGCGTTGAGTCAACGGCGCCACCAGCAAGTCCTGGGCGATGATGTTCCACTGCGCCCTCGACTGGGCAAAGCCCTGGTCCAGCCAGGCTTCTTGTTGCCACCCGAGCAGGGTGCGGCCGGGGTCGCGCAAGTCATGACAGAGGTTATCGGCGATATGCCCCTGGTGGCTGCCATTGGCCAGAATGCACGGTTGCTCGGAGCGGTACTGTCGGCCGTCCAGCACATGGAAACGCGCCAATCGGCCGTAGTCCATGCGTCGATAAATGCGCATGTCCGGCCCTTTCGGCAAGCTACTGGCACGCAGCGGCATGTGCTCATAAAAGGCCTGGTAGGCCGCCGCCCGTTGCTGCAGAAACTGCCCCACCGGGATCTTCGGGTCTTGGGACCAGCGGTTGGCATAGTCATTCTGTACTTCGTGATCGTCCCAGGTCGCCACGCTCGGTGCGGCAGCGTGCAGGGCCTGTAGATCCGGATCGGTTTTGTACAAGGCATAGCGGTTGCGGTAGTCGCTCAGGCTCACCGCGTTGCCGCTGCCATGGGGGCGAATGATCTTGCCCGAGTCCGCTGCGTAGGAACTGTCGTAGATGTAGTCCCCGAGAAAAAACACCAGGTCGGGTTGCTCCTGCGCCAGGTGGCGATACGCACTGAAATAGCCACGCTCCCAATGGGAGCACGAGACAAACCCCAAGCGTGCCGACACCGTGGCATGCACCGCCGGAGCCGTGCGTGACTGCCCCACCGGGCTTTGCGCGCCGAGCCCTTCGAACTGATACCAGTACGGCCTGCCCGGCTCCAGCCCCGCGACCTCCACATGCACCGAATGCCCCCAGCGCTCGCTGGCCATGACCTCGCCCTGGCGCACCACGCGGGTCATCGCCGCATCGCGGGCGACTCGCCAACGCACCGGCACCGGGCGGCTCAAGCCACCCCGGCCATCGGCGGCATTGAACAGCGGGGCCAGGCGCGTCCAGATCACAAACCCGTCGGGTAGTGGATCGCCTGAGGCCACGCCCAAGGTGAACGGGTAGTCCACCCCGGCACTGCGCGCGAACGGGCTGAGGATCGAAAAAGTGGTGGCAACGGCGAGCCCGGCGAGGACCCGGCGCCGGCCGTGATCAACGTCACCCCTCACAGCCGAAACTCCCAGTCCGCACGCAGGGTGGCGAACACCAGCATGTCTTCATGCACCCCATTCTTGAGAAACGCCCCGCGCATGCAACCTTCGTACTGCAGGCCGATTTTCTCCATGACCCGCGCCGACTCCTTGTTGCGACTGAAACACTGGCTGCCCACACGGTGCAAGCCAAGTTCGCCAAAGCCGTAGTCCATCAGCCCGGTCGCCGCCTCGGTCGCATACCCCAGGTTACGTGCATCCGCCGCCGTCCAGCCACCAAGGTGCCCATAGTGATGAAGCGCATTGATGCGCAAGCTGGCGATACCGATCAATTCGCCGGTGTCACGCAGATGCACGCCCAGGCTCAACAGGTTGGCCGAACGAAATTTCTCCTGCATGCCATCGATGAAATCCAACGCCGTTTGCAAGGTGTAGGGCGACGGAATACTCGCCGTGTTATCGGCAATCTTCGGCCCGTTGGCGAGGCTGCACAACGTCTCGGCCTGGTGCTTTTCCAATGCGCGCATTAACAGTCGCGGCGTGGTTATTTGTGGCAGGTCACGGCTCATTACCAGGGGCCCTCGATGTAAAGTTTTTGAGAATGCCCCCGCTGCATGTCAGTTCTGTTACGTCACAAAAATGTCTTGAAAATCGCCTGAAAGACTTGTCCTAGAGCCCTCAAAACGTCAATTAAAGTTAACCAATCGGTCATTTTTGGTTGTTAGCGTGTCGCCCCTAATTCAATAACGGGGTAGCGGAATGAGAACCTGGGACGAACCGAAAAAACGCAAGGCGCACATCGAACTGATCCCCATGATCGACGTGATGATGTTCCTCCTGGTGTTTTTCGTACTCGTGAGCCTGAACGTGATTCCGGCCCTCGGCATGAAGACCCAACTGCCCAGCGCCAGCAGTTCGCAGCAGCTCAAGCCGCAGAACAAATTCATCCTGACCCTGGGTCTCGAAGGCCAGTTGCAGCTGGATGGCAAGGACCTCACGGTCGATGCGCTGGTGCCGGCGTTGAAGGCCGCCGAAAAGCCTGACACCAAGTCGACCATCATCGTTAACAGCGACAAAGGCGTCGAGGTTTCGCGCCTGGTGGAGGTGATGGACACCCTGCGTCTGGGTGGCTTTACCTCCGTGTCCATTGCCACGCGTAAGTCCTGATCATGTACGTATTGTTTCGTGCGCGTCAGCTGCTGGGCAGCGTCCCGGCCCTGATCGCCCTGGTGCTGATTGCACTGGGTATCCAGTCCCAGACCTTGAAGGTCGAACCGGTGTATGACGAGTCCGCCGTCGAGTTGGCGCTGGTCGAGCCGGAGCCGGAAGTGATCCCGGAACCGGTGGTGGAACAAGAGCCGCCACCGCCGGTAATCGAGGATGAAGAGGCGGAGCCGGCCCCGCCACCGCCACCGCCCAAGCCGCAGCCAAAACCCAAGCCTGAGCCCAAGCCAAAACCTTTGCCCAAGCCCGTGGTGGCCAAGCCAACGCCCGCACCGACGCCGCCACCGGTCGCTGCCAAACCGGCACCGGCGCCTGTGGCCCAGGCCGCGCCGACACCGGCGCCACCCGCCCCTCCCAAGGTCGACGGCCAGGCACTGGAAGTCGGTTACCTCAAGGGGTTGCGCAACGAGTTGGACACCTACAAGCAGTACCCCACCGGACGCCAGGCCTCCCTCGAACGCCCGACCGGCGAAGTGGTGGTCTGGTTGCTGGTCGACCGCCAGGGTCGGGTTCTCGACTCTGGCTTGCAAACCCAGGCCTCGAGCATGTTGCTCAACCGGGCCGCCACCAACAGCTTGCGTCGCATCAAGCAAGTCAAGCCGTTCCCCGAGCAAGCCTTCGGGGGCCGCAATGAGCAGCGCTTCACCGCCACCTTCAACTACAGCGTGCAATAAGCACCCGACACCAGGACGACAGAGATGAGGTTCACACGGATTCATCTGGCACTTGTTGCCGCAAGCATGGGCCATGGAATGGTCATGGCCGACACCAGCGACAGTGACGTCGGGACCATTGGGGTTCAGGGCAAGGCCACGGCAGGTGGCGGCTACATGGTGCAGGAAGAAAGCATCAAGGGCCGCTCCACCGTGACCAAGGAAGCGCTGGATAAACAGACCGCCACCGGCAACGCCGTGGACAAGCTCAAGTACACCCCGGGCTTGAACATTTCCAGCGAAGACAACACCGGCCTGTCGGGCTTTCGCTTCACCATGCGCGGCCTCAACTCCGACCAGGTGGGGATGTCGGTGGACGGCATGCCGATCAACGACTCCGGCAACTACGCGCTGTACTCCAACCTGCTGGGCGATCCGGAAAACATCGAGCAGATCTTCGTCACCCAGGGTTCCTCGGAAGCCGACGGCCCGCACATCGGCTCCAGCGGCGGCAACATAGGCATCGTGACCATTCGCCCGACCAAGGAAACCGGTGCGTTCGTCAAACAGATCATGGGCAGCAACGCCACCCGCAAGACCTTCGCCCGCCTCAACACCGGCGAGATCAATGGCCTGAGCAACTGGTTGTCGGCCTCCCATACCGAAGGCCAGATGTGGCGCGGTTCGGGCGCCGTGCGCGCGGATAAAGTCGAGTGGAACAGCTTCTTCGATGCCGGCGATGGCAACACCGCCAACCTGATCCTCAAGTACCATGAGCAGGACAACAACAGTTACAGCCAACTGACCAAGGCGCAGTTCCAGCAGAACGGCCGCAAGTACGACCCCTACCCGGCCACGCCCACCGTGGGCAGCAACGGCAAGTACAACAGCTACTACGCCCTGGCGCAGAACCCGTTCCAGACGTTCACCGCCGTGCTCAACACCCAGTTCAAACTGGCCGACAACCTCGCGCTGTCGGTGATCCCGTATTACTACTGGGGTAACGGCAGCGGCGTCGGCTCGTCCAGCTATGCCCTCAACCGCGGCTCGAACCAGGGCGGTGTGTTCGACCTGGGCAACCTGCCCACCGGCGCCCAATACAACGCCGACGGCACCCCGAACAGCGGCGTGTACTACCGCCCTTCACGTACCCAGACCTGGCGTCCGGGCATCACCACCAAACTGAACTGGGACCTGGGCGATCACAGCGTGCAAGTGGGCTACTGGTACGAGCGCGCACGCCAGAGCCAGACCCAGCCGTTCATTCCGCTCAAGGCCAGCGGCAAGCCGGTCGACACCTGGCCGGATTCCAACGAGGCGGTGGTAGATGCCAATGGCAACACCATCCAGGGCCGCGACCGCTTCACCATTACCCCGGCGCAGAAGGTCTGGGCCCAGGACACTTGGTACATCAACTCGGACTGGACCCTGATCGGCGGCCTGGCCTACATGAACGTCAAGCGTGACGGCACCAACCATGGCAGCCTCACCGAGCAAGCAGAAAAACGTAACCAGAGCTACAACAAACTGCTGCCCAACGCCGGCCTCAAATACCAGGTGGATGAACGCGACCAGGTGTTCTACAGCCTGTCGCGCAACATGCGCATCCCGCAGAACTACGTGCTGTACGACAAGGGCGCCGGCTCCATCGACGCCAAGCCGGAAACCAGCTGGAACCATGAACTGGGCTGGCGCTACACCGATGAAGACATGACCGTGGCCGCCACCTTGTTCTACATGCAGTTCAAGGATCGCCAGGTGTCGTCGCGCGATATCAACGGCGACTTCGCCGACATCAACGCCGGCTCCGTCAACAACAGCGGCCTGGAACTGGAGTGGAGCGGCCTGTTGCCCAACCACTTCAACTACTACACCTCCTACACCTACACCAAGGCCGAGCAGCAAGACGACCTGACCGTGTACAACGCCGGCAAAGCGATCGTATTGCCCACCAGCGGCAAGCAGTTCGCCAACGTGCCGAAAAACATGCTGGCCGCCAACATCGGCTACGACGACGGGCGCTTCTACGGCACCTTCGGCGGCAAGTACACCAGCAAGCTCTACGGCGACCTGACCAACGACGAAGCCATCTCCGGGCGCACCGTATTCAACGCCGGCGCCGGTATCTACCTGCCGGTGGACAAGAAAGTGGTCAAGGACGCGACCCTGCGCCTGAACGTCGACAACCTGTTCGACAAGAAGTACCTGGACGGCGTGTACACCACCAAGACCAACGCGGCCACCTACGGCGGTTTCCGCGACGGCGACCCGGCCTACATCGTGGGCCTGGAGCGCACCGTGACGGTTTCCCTGGAAGCCAATTTCTAATTGCGAGGTAAGTGAACATGGACATGAACCTGCTCCACGACATCACCTTTTATGTGATGTATGCCGCGATGGCCATCGCGATCTTCATCACCATCGAGCGCGGGATTTACTTCGCGTATGTACGCCGCCAGGCCCGTGCGCTGACCGAAGTGCTCGGCGCCAACGTGCACAGCGAACGCGACCTGCCGGAAAGCCTGACCCGGCGTGACAGCCTGCCGCTGAGCATGATCTTGCCGGTGCTGGCACAGAAAGCCTCGCAAGGCTCGCGCAAGGACCTGGATGACGTCATCGAGACCCAGTACCTGACCACCCGCGCGCCACTGGCCCGCAGCCTGTGGATCATCGAAACCATCACCACCGCCGCGCCTCTGCTGGGTTTGCTGGGCACCATCCTCGGCATCATCGACACCTTCAAGGCGCTGGCGACAGCGGGCGTGTCCGACCCAGGGCAGATCTCCGGTGGTATCGGCACGGCCTTGTTCGCCACCGGCCTGGGGATCGCCATCGCACTGTTCTGCGTGGTGTTCCACAACTTCTTCCAGGACAGCCTGGAGCGCATCAACGACCAGCTGAAAATCCTGCTGATCCGCGCTGCCACCGGTGCCCGCGTGCAGAATGAAGTGCCGCACTTGGTACCGACGCCGCTGCACAGCCGCACCGCATAAACCCGTAGTGAGCGGGCTTGCCCCGCGCCGGGTGGCGCAGCCGCCCCCAATCCAGGCACCTCGGTCTTTCTGAGACAACGCGGTGGACTGTTTGGGGCGGCTGCGCCCCCCAGCGCGGGGCAAGCCCGCTCACTACATCAGTGAAGAGAGTGTTATGTCCGTGTCCTTGAAATTGCGTATCGCCGGCCTTACCGGCTTGCTCCTCAGTCCGCTGGCCCAGGCGGACTTTTCGATTCCGGGGTTTGAGCTGGTGCACACCGTGCCGGTGGACAGCGCCCTCGGCACCGACGACCTGCGCCAGCCCGGCCCGGTCTGGAGCGAGCTGTTTGACGGCGCAAAAAGCCACATCGATATCGGCCAGTTCTACGCCGCCGATCACCCCGGCTCGGTGATGGACCGTGTCATAGAGCGCCTGGAAGCCGCCGGCAAACGCGGTGTGAAGATTCGCTTTTTGCTCGAAGAAAAAGGCATCAAGTTGTCGGAGGCCTCCACCCTGGAACGCCTGCGCGCGATCCCCAACCTGACCTTTCGCGTCTTGCCCTACGCCCGTGTGAGTGGCGGGATCATCCACGCCAAATACCTGGTGGTGGATGGCAAGCAGGCGTTTGTCGGCAGCCAGAATTTCGACTGGCGCTCGCTGGAACACATCCACGAAACCGGGCTGCGCATCACCGATGCAACGGTCGTGGGCCAAGTGCAGGCCATCTTCGACCAGGACTGGAACGCCCAACAGGCCTTGACCGACAACCAGCCGGTGCCGCTGCCCGTCGCGGGTAAGGAACCACCGCGCACCGGCAACTACCTGGTCGCCAGCCCGCAGCGCTACAACCCGCCCGGCGTGGGCGACTCACAGTTGGAACTGCCGCGCCTGTTGAGCGAAGCCAAGCAGGAAGTGCGTGTGCAATTGCTGGACTACGCGCCGTTGTCCTACGGCCCGGATAGAACGCGCCCGTACTACGCGGTGATCGACAACGCCGTGCGCGCTGCAGCGGCACGTGGGGTGTCGATCAAGCTGATGGTGTCCAACTGGAACACCGACAAGCTGGAACTGCCCTACCTCAAGAGCCTGGCGGTGCTGCCCAATGTGCAGATCAAGATCGTGACCCTGCCCGAGGCCAAACAAGGGTTTATCCCGTATGCGCGGGTGATCCACAGCAAGACCATGGAGATCGACGGCCAAGTTGCGTGGGTCGGCACCAGCAACTGGCTGGGTGGCTACCTGGATAATTCGCGCAACCTGGAAGTGGTGATGCACAACGAAGCGATGGCCAAGCGTGTCGGGCAATTGCATGAGCAGTTGTGGGATGGCCCCTATGCCAAGGCACTGGAGGTTACGGCCGACTACGCGGCTCCGCATCCTGGAACGCTGTAGTACAAAGTCGGCTGCGGGCATTTGAATTCTGAAAATTGGCAGCTAGCCTTCTCAGTCTCCGGACGCAGCTTTAGCGGTGCTGTGGCCGGAGCCCACTACAGGAGAGCACAGCCATGAAAACCGCTACCCTTCGCACCTTGTGCACACTGCTTTTGCTTATTCCCCTCGGCGCCTGTGTCAACAATCAGCCAACCGCCACTCTGATCACCTTCGCCGATGGTACCCGGGGCCTCAAGACACCGGTGGATACAGGCGCACCGGGACCTTCCCAGGGCGACCTGTTTGTCTTCGCTCAACCCTTGATGGATCAGGGTCGCCAGGACATCGGCCACAACAATGGCTATTGCGTTACCACACAACCTGGCGTTCACAGCCAATGCCAATGGACATTGATTTTCGTGGATCTTGCTGGACAGACCGTGGGCACCATTGTCGTCGGCGGACAGGAGTACGAAACAGGTTTGTCCACCGTCGCCGTCCTAGGCAGTACCGGCAAGTATGCAGGCTTCACTGGGCATATGACTTCCGAACCAGTGCCCGACGGTACGTTCAAACAAACCTTGTATTTGGCTCCTCGCTGAACCTGCAAAAACGCCGCTCATCCAGGGGCGGCGTTTTCTTATTGAAGTCGGACATTTCCCACAGCCCCATCTCCCCTAGCGCTCCATCACAGTGTTAGTGTGTGAAAATGTTTCTGACAACTTGATCAGAAACCTCCTACTCACTACCTGCAAAGGAATGCGTCTCTCCATGCACTTTCCACTCAAGCAATTGGCGGCTGCCACCCTGTTTGCGGCGAGCCTTTCGGCGGTTACCTGCCCCGCCTTCGCCAACATCACGCCCGAGCAAAGCACAGCGATTCTCAAGAACTTCAACGAAACGTCCGTCACCGATTTTCGCGGCTTCCTCGGCGCGCTGGCTAAAGGCGACCAGGGCAAGACCAGCGACGTCGGCCCGGCAATCAGTGCCTTCCTCGATAACAAAACCCTGAGCGCCGACCAGCAGAACGAAATCAATCGCCTGCTGGGCATCTATACCCGGGTGAAGTACGGCAAAGCCGCCCTCGAAACCCTGCGCGAGCTGGTGGAAATCCCGACCTTCAACGTCGACGGCCTGCCGCAGTACAAGAACCCGGAATTCATCAAGATCGCCGGCAAGCTCCAGGACCTGGCCAAGGCCTTCAACCTGAACTTCCGCAACGTCGACAACCGCGTGTACGAGATTTCCCTGGAAGGCCGTGGCGACGAAGTCGTCGGTATCCACGCCCACGCCGATGTGGTGCCGGTGACGCCGGAAAATTGGGTGCTCAAAGATGGCACTAAACTCGACCCGTTCAAGGTCACGCTGATCGGCGACCGCATGTACGGCCGAGGCACCGAAGATGACAAGAACGGCATCGTCGTGGCGATGTATGCCATGAAGGTGATCAAGGAAGAAAAGCTGCCACTGGCGCGCAATTTCAAGCTGCTGGTGGACACCACCGAAGAGACCTCCGGCGACGCGATCCCCTACTATTTCGAAAAGAACCCGACACCGCAGTACAACCTGGCGCTGGATGGCGGCTATCCGGTGGTGATCGCCGAGAAAGGCTACGGCACCGTGATGGCGACGTTCCCACGGCGCAAGGGTGAAGGCAAAGGCGCGGAAATCATCGCGATGACCGGCGGCATGGCCACCAACCAGATTCCGTCGGCGTCGGTGGCGACCTTCGTCAGCGACAAGCCTGCCGAGTTGGCCGCCAGCCTGCAAAAGGCCGGCAGCGAATACGCCAAGCGCAACGGCGGCGATTTTGCAGTGGCCGCCAAGGTCGACGGCAAAGACGTCAAGCTGACCGTCACCGGCGTGTCCGCTCACTCCTCAGAGCCGGAGTCCGGGGTCAACCCAGTGGCGCGCATGCTGGAGCTGATCCACAGCGTCGACGGCAAGATCGCCCTCAAGCACAACCACATCACTGACGCGGCGCGGTATGCCTCCGACAACTGGGGCCTGGACTACCTGGGCGGCAAGTTGGGCGTGGGCTTCTCCGATGAGTTCATGGGGCCGCTGACCACTTCGCCGACCTTTGTCGGCCTGGATGACAAAGCCTTCAAGCTGGCGGTGAACCTGCGGGTGCCGAAGGGCAAGTCGCCAGAGAAACTCAAGGCCGAGATCGCCGACAAGCTGAGCGCCTGGGACAAGAAAACCAAGGTCAAGGTGGACTTCACCTACTCGGTGGCCGAGCCGATGTATCGCAACCCGGAAGGTGAGTGGGTCAAGGCCTTGCTGGCAGTCGCCACGGAAAACCTCGGCATGGAGCACAAGTTCGGCACCTCCGCCGGCGCAACCTCGGTGCATGAATTGCCCAACGGCGTGCAATTCGGCCTGGCGCGCCCGGAAGTGAAGTACACCGGGCACACCGACGGCGAGTTCAAGACCGTCGACCAGTTCCTGCTCGACCTGCAGATCGTCACCGAGATGATGGGCCGTATCGGCCAACTGCCGAAGCTCTGATGTTAAGGAGCCCGCCGCAATGGCGGGCCCTTCAGGCTTGCAGCCTCAACATATCCTCGAAAAAACCACCGACCGGTTCCGTGGGATGGCACAGCTGGATTTCCAGCACCCAGGCCATTTCACTCGGTGGGATGTCCAGATCCGCCAACTCTTTGCTCTCGAACAACGCGTGGGGGAAGTCTGCCAGGCGATGCCCTGCGAGATTGCGCGCCAGCCTCCAGCCTTTTGACGCGGCGCTCTGCTCGGCGAAGTCATACAGTTCGCGACCGGTGAGGCCTCGCAGCCAGGCGTCACGGGTCTCGTCGAACACTTCGTGCAGCGCGGTCGTGCACGCCAGGTGCAGCGGCGCGTCACCGAACACAAAGGTGTCGCCATAGTCGCCCTCGTAACCGTCCCACACCGGCCCCAGGTCGACCACTACGATATCGCTGGCGCGCAGCCTGCGCTGGCGGTCGATCCCTTCGCGGGGTGGGCGGACCGTGTCGGCGCCAAAGCGAATATAGGTCGGGTGCCAGGTGTGTGACGCGCCCATCGCCAGCAGTTGTGCGGCGGCCATGTCGAGGGCTTCGCCGGTAGTCATGCCCACCCGCAGCCGGCTGGCAATGGCCGCCAGGGCGCGGATGGATTGGTCACGGGCCGCCAGCATGCCGTCGAACGAGTAACGGGGGCCGACCTTTTCCCAGATCGGGTCAAACGCGGGTGAAGGCGTTTGCGCACCTGCGCCTCCACTGGGCACAAAGGCTTCGGCGACAAACCGGTGAGCCGGCACGCCCGCGTCGAGGCATTGCTCGCGGACTTGGCGGATCATTGTGCCATTGCCGCACGCATACACTTGGGCGGCATCCCAGTGATGCCCGTGGCCCAGCGCAACCTCCTGCACCCGCCCCTGCGACGCCAGCACCGGGTGCCAGTGAAAACGCGGATGGTCAATGACAGACTGGTCCAGGAACGCACGGTCGTAAAAGTCCGCCGGCTGCGCGCCGCCCCAGTACAACGTCACCTCGACATTGCGCTTCAAGGCGCTCAGCAGGATCGGCTTGATGCCGGCGTAGCCGGTGCCCGTGGCGAACAGGACCACGGGCGCAGCGTCATGGTCCTGCCAGGTGCAGGCACCAAAAGGCCCTTCCAGTTGCACTAGATCGCCAGCGTCCAAGTCGTCCAGGAGGACCTCGGAAAACAACCCGCCGCTGACCCGGCGAATGTGGAAGACCAGGCGCCCATCGTCGTCGGCCGGCAGGTTGGCGATCGAGAAGCACCGCGAGTCACCGTCGACCAGACGGAACTTGAGGTACTGGCCTGCACGCACCGCCAATGGCAGGTCCGGCATCAGCACCAGCTCCACGATATCGGGGGTCAGTGCACGCTTGCTCAGCACCTGCGCCTCGACCCTCAGTGCCGGCGTGTCCAGCGACCAGCCGGGGATTTCCAGGCGCATGTCGCCGCAGGCGTGGCTCTGGCACAACAACATTTCATTGGCGGCCAATGGATAGCATGGCACCGGTGCGTCCGGCGCAAGGTGTTTGGCGCGGTATTCCCCTTCGGCGACGACCACCTTGCACGACCCACAGGCACCGCGCCGGCAGGAGAACGGCACCGACAGACCGCTGGCGAGCATCGCATCCAGCAACAGTTCGTCACCGGCCGCAAAGGTTTTCCCCGAGGGGGACAGTTCGATGACATGACGTGTGTGCATAACAACCTCGGGGGTGAGTGAGGCTTGATTGTTGCGCTAGACTAGGCCCATTAAAACCTCCAGTTTTGGATACTTCAGATGGTCCAGATGCGTAAATGGCGGCCGCTGCTCAAGCTGGACGAGAGCGCCAGCCAGGCGTCCTACCGCAAGATCACCGAAGGCCTGGTGACAGCAATCGTCGAAGGCCGCTTGCCGCCCGGCACCCTTCTGCCGGGCACGCGGGAAATGGCGCAGTTGCTCGACGTCAACCGCAAGACCGTGATCCTGGCCTACGAAGAAGCCATGACCAAAGGCTGGCTGGTCAGCGAGCCGCGACGCGGGACCTTCGTCAATGCGCAATTGGCGCCCAAGCCGGTGCCGAGTCGCGCGCAACCGTCCTTCGCACCACCCATCCTGGCGCAGGCGAATGCCCCGTACTTCACCCAAAACGCCCAGGTGACGGCGCTGCAACATCGGCATGGCGCACTGTTTTTCGACAACGGTACCAGCGACCACCGCCTGCTGCCCCAAGCCGTGCTGCACCGCTATTACCGCAATGCCCTGCGCAACAGCTTTACCTCCAACACCGTGCGTTATGGCAGTGAAGGCACCGGCTATGAGTTGCGCTGTGCCCTGGCCGAAATGCTGCGCAACAACCGTGGGCTGACGGTCAGCGCCGAGAATATCTGCCTGACCCAAGGCACCCAGATGTCGCTGTACCTGAGCGCCAGCCTGCTGCTCAAGCCTGGCGACGTGGTGCTGGTGGAACGCCTGAGCTACCCGCCGGCGTGGGAGATTTTCCGCAAGCTGGGCGCGCAACTGGTCACGGTGGACGTCGACGACGAAGGCTGCCGCACGGACCAGATCGACCGCCTGTGTCGCGAGCACAAGGTACGGATGATCTATCTGACGCCACACCACCAATTCCCCACCACCGTGAGCCTGCACGCAGCGCGGCGGCAACAGTTGCTGGCATTGGCGGCGCTGCATGACTTCTGCATCATCGAAGAAGATTACGACCACGAATATCACTTCAACGGGCGGCCCTATCTGCCGCTGGCCAGCGACCGTTCACAGCGCCATGTGCTCTATGTCGGCTCGTTGTCCAAAGCGCTCGGCTCGACGTTTCGCTGCAGCTATGTGGTGGCGCCCGTCTCCGTGATTGAAGCCCTGCACGGCAACGCCGCGTTGATGCTGGGCGATGCCGACGCGGTGGCGCAGAAGATGCTCGCGGACCTGATCAACGCGGGTGAATTGAAGAAACACCTGCGCCGCGTATCCAAGGAATACCGCGCCCGCCGCGAAGTCTTGCAGGGCTGCCTGCATGCGGCATTCGGTGATCGGATCAGGGTGCGCGAACCCGAAGGCGGGCTGGCGCTGTGGGTGCGTTTTGACGATCGGATAAACGTCGATCAGTTGGTGGCAACCGCATTGGAGCATGGGCTGGTCGTGCGCAGTGGTCGGCAGTTTTCACCGATGGACCAGCCGGAAAACGCGCTGCGCCTGGGCTTTGCCTCACTCGATCAGGCGGAAATCCGTGAGGCCACGGTGCGCCTGGCCAAAGCGGCAAACCAGCGCACACACAAAAATGCCGATCATCGCTGATCGGCATGCGGTTAGAGCGGCAGCAGGAAGCGGGATTTCTCTTCGGCCCGGGCCAGTTCCGGGAACTCCAGCAACAGCGCCCGGTTGCCCCGGCCAATGTGCTCCATCACCGCCCGCGTAATGTACTCACGCACCATGCCGGTCGAGACGTAATACATGGCCCAGGCTTGTTCGGGCGTACAGTGGCCGATCTGTTCTTCGATTTCCGTGTACGCCTCGTCATCGTCCGACTTCACGTCGCGCTGATATTCGGCTTGGCCCATGATTGATCTCCTTCAACGGCACGCCTGCAACCGCCCGACGTGCCTGGTCATTCAGCCGGTCACGTGCCGCTCTTCACTTTGGTCCACACACGCGTGCGGATTCGCTCCAACTTCAAGGGCAGCGGTTCAAGGGGAACCAATGTGGCAATCGTCTCTTTGGATGGATAAATCCAGGGGTTGTCGCGCAACTTCTGTTCGACCAGCTCGGTGGCATCCTTGTTGGCGTTGGGGTACAGCGTGTGGTTGGAACTCTTGGCAATCACTTGCGGCTCAAGCATGTAGTTGATAAACGCCAGACCTTGCTTGGCATGCGGCGCATCCTTGAGCAGCACAAAGTTCTCCGACCACACCAACCCACCCTCACGCGGCAGGCTGTAGGCAATCTTGCGCCCGGTGTTGTTTTTTTCATTGATGGCCTGTGCCGTCAGCGCCCCGCTCGCCCAGCCCACCACCACGCAGATATTGCCATCGGCAAAGTCGGCATCCGTTCGGGATGAGTCAAAGTAGAGGACGTAAGGGCGGATCTTCAGCAGCAGCGCCTGGGCTTTCTGGTAATCCTCAGGGTTCTGGCTGTTGCTGGGCAGCCCGAGGTAATGCAAGGCGATCGAAATGATTTCACTCGGCGAGTCGAGCATCGCCACGCCACACGACTTGAGCTTGCTGATGTTCTCTTCCTTGAAGATCAGGTCCCAGCTGTCCACCGGGGCATTCTCGCCCAGGGCGGCCTTGACCTTATCCACGTCGTAACCAATGCCGGTGGTGCCCCACAGGTAGGGCACGGCGTAGCGGTTACCCGGGTCATTGGCGGAAAGCAGCGCCAGCATCTCCGGATCGATATGCGAGAAGTTGCTCAGTTGAGAGCGGTCCAGCGGCGCCAGTACGCCGGCCTTGATCAGGCTGGGCAAGACATTCGACGTGGCGACGACCACGTCATACCCGGTACGCCCGGCCATGACCTTGCTCTGCATGATCTCGGCACTGTCGAAGGCATCCATGTGCATGCGGGTGCCGGTTTTCTGCTCGAATTCCTTGGGTGTTTCCGGGGCGATCAGCCCGAACCAGTTGTACAGGTTGACCCGGGGTTCGGCCGCCAAGACCGGCGCGCTCGCGCCCACACAGACCAGCGCCGCCATGAACATGGCGCGCAAAGGGGGTTGACTCATATTGCTATCCTTGTCAAAAACGACAGGCCATCATGGCCTTCATCCGCTGAGGGGTGAATATACTCGGCACGTCCGATTAGTAAATACCTAGAAGTACTTAGCCCCGCCCCATGAATGCCTAACCCTAAAGGGGTAGTACATGTCGCTCGACCTTCACAACCTGGCCTGGCATCGGTCGGCCGGGACGCTGATCATGCAACTGAACCGCCCGGCGTTCTGGAGCTCACTGGTTCGTGTGTTAAAGGAATACGTCCAGATCGACAACTGGGTCGTGCTGATCTTCAGCGACCAGCAGGTACGGGTGGTCAGCGTGACTGAGGTCGCCGATGCGGACGAAGTGGACGCGTTGACCCAGCGCTACGTAAAAGGGCTGTACCTGCTCGACCCGTTCTACATTGCCAACCGCGAAAACCCGCAGAGCGGCTTTTTTCACCTGTCCGACATCGCGCCGGAGCACTTCCTGACCACCGAGTATTACCACCAGTATTTCGCCCAGTACATCAGCGTGGATGAGGTGCAGTACAACGTACAACTCGACGCCGACAGAACGCTGTGCATTTCATTTGGCAGCAACGTGCGCTACAGCCCGCAGCAGATCGCAACCCTGGACATCATCAAGCCGTGGGTGATGGCGTTGATGCATCAGCGCATGTGCTTTGAGACCGATGCGGAAAAAAGCCAGGACGAACCGCCACCCTGGTCAGAGGCCATCGTGCAACTGGGCACACAAATCACGGCGCGCGAAAAAGATGTGCTCAAGTTGCTGTTGAGCGGTTTTTCCAACAAAGAAATCGCCGGCAAGCTGAACCTGTCGGCAGAGACCATCAAAGTTCACCGTCGCAACCTCTACAACAAATTGAACATCAAGTCTCAATCCGAGTTGTTTGCGCGTTTTTTCATGCCGGCGCAAGAGGCCCTGACGGCGCAGTGAACGCTGCCACAGCGGGCCTGCGGCGGCTCAGCACAAATCGCACACACACAAAAACGCCGATCATTGCTGATCGGCGTTTTTGTTGAATATGGAGCGGGAAACGAGACTCGAACTCGCGACCCCGACCTTGGCAAGGTCGTGCTCTACCAACTGAGCTATTCCCGCAAATGGCGTCCCCTAGGGGACTCGAACCCCTGTTACCGCCGTGAAAGGGCGGTGTCCTAGGCCACTAGACGAAGGGGACACACAACTGAAACACATGGTGTGTATTTCAGTGTCCAGGGGTTAGATCCGAAGATCATGCCCTGGTTTCACTCAGTGCCGCCCGAGAGCCACACTGCTTAAATTGGAGCGGGAAACGAGACTCGAACTCGCGACCCCGACCTTGGCAAGGTCGTGCTCTACCAACTGAGCTATTCCCGCAAAATGGCGTCCCCTAGGGGACTCGAACCCCTGTTACCGCCGTGAAAGGGCGGTGTCCTAGGCCACTAGACGAAGGGGACACACAACTGAAACACATGGTGTGTATTTCAGTGTCCAGGGGTTAGATCCGAAGATCATGCCCTGGTTTCACTCAGTGCCGCCCGAGAGCCACACTGCTTAAACTTGGAGCGGGAAACGAGACTCGAACTCGCGACCCCGACCTTGGCAAGGTCGTGCTCTACCAACTGAGCTATTCCCGCAAATGGCGTCCCCTAGGGGACTCGAACCCCTGTTACCGCCGTGAAAGGGCGGTGTCCTAGGCCACTAGACGAAGGGGACACACGTACAACATTCACTACTTAACTGCATTTTGCTGTGTGCTTTACGCGTTAAGTGGCGCGCATTCTATGGACGGATTGAAAGATCGTCAACCCCCAAGGATAAATTTATTAAAATCAATGACTTCCCCCAGCTTTTCGGGCTCAGGGGGCGATTGTGCACGCCCGGGCCTTGACGCCTATATTATGGCGCCCGACAAGACGCTATAGTTCGCTCCGGCAAATGATGGCAATGTGCATCCATGCAGGGAACGCCTATCCATATAGAAGCAAACTACCCGGGCAACTGGTCGATCAGTCCTATCCGCCGGATGGCCCAGTCACTACACTCCACTGTAAACCCTATAAAGAGGTCACACCGGTGACACCACTCATGATCACCCTGCTGGTAATAGCCGGGATCGCAATACTGATCGCCATTGGCTACATGAACCACGTGGTGGAAAACAACAAGCTGGAAAAGAAGCGCACCGAGATCGAGCTTAATGATCGCCTGCGCCGTTGCGGTGAAATCACCGAGACCTTCCCCGGCCAGTTGATGACCCCGGCGCTCAAGTTGCTGCTGACCCGCCTGGAACTCAACGTCAACCAGCGCCTGCTGAACCTGAACAAAGGCAGCGCGCCGCTCAAGGCCCGCATCACCGAGTTGAATACGCTGGTGGCCCAGGGCGAATCGATCCCGGTGAACAACCCGCCCGCGCCGATCCAGACCGAAGCCAAGGCCAAGGATGTGCGTTTCCTGCTCGAAGCCCTGCACGGCCAGGTCACCCGTGCGGCCCAGGATGGTTTCCTGCCGGCCAACGAGGCCAAGCACTGGATCCGCGAGATCCGCCATATCCTGGTGTTGCTGCATATCGAGTTCTTCAACAACCTCGGCCAGCACGCCCTGCAACAGGGCCAGCCGGGCCAGGCGCGACTGGCATTCGAACGTGGCGTGCAGTACCTGCGCAAACAGCCGGAGCCGGTGATTTACAGTGCCCAACTGCAACATTTGGAAGCCCAGCTGGGACGCGCCAACTCCACGGTGCTGACCAACAGCAAGCCGGCTGAAGACGAAGTCAACGAACTGACCGAAGGCCTCAAAGTGGTCGACGCCGACGCCGAGTGGAAGAAGAAAGTCATCTACGACTGATTCGCTGGCCTGTAGTGAGCGGGCTTGCCCGCGCTGGGTTGCGAAGCAGCCCCGAAACCAGACACCGCAATCTGCCTGCCAGAACGCGGTGTTTTTATTGGGGCCGCTGCGCAGCCCAGCGCGGGCAAGCCCGCTCACCACAGTAATAAAAGCCAGGTCAGTACAAACAACCTCGCCGCTTCACAAGATGCCATCACTTTGCATCTATCCCCCCGCCCCCGACTAGCGTAAAAAAGTGCCCCTCACTCCATGAAGTCAGAGGCCCGTTATGCCTGTCGCCGTCATTGATGGACAACCGCTGCACTACGTCGACCAGGGTTCCGGCCCGGTCGTCGTGCTGGGCTCAAGCTACCTGTGGGACCGCGACATGTGGGCACCGCAGATCGACGCCCTGTCGCAACAGTACCGGGTGATCGTGCCCGAGCTATGGGGCCACGGCGAATCCGGCCCGTTGCCCGCGTCAACCCACTCCCTCGATGACCTTGCACGCCAAACCCTGGCACTGCTCGACCAGTTGGATATTCCACAGATCAACCTGGTCGGCCTCTCGGTCGGCGGTATGTGGGGCGCACGTTTGGCGCTGCTGGCTCCCGAGCGGATCAACAGCCTGGTGCTGATGGACACCTACCTGGGTGCCGAGCCCGAGGCCACGCGCCAGTATTACTTCTCGCTATTCAAGATGATCGAAGACGCCGGTGCCATCCCTGAGCCGTTGCTGGACGTGGTCGCGCCGATCTTCTTCCGCCCAGGTATCGACCGCGAATCCGCGCTGTATCAGGATTTCCGCCAGCAATTGCAGGGCTACTCCAAGGAGCGCCTGCTGCAGAGCATCGTGCCCCTGGGTCGCTTGATCTTCAGTCGCGAGGATGTGCTGGAGCAGTTGCCGAAGCTGGACGCCGATACCACCCTGGTGATGTGCGGCGAACAGGACAAACCGCGCCCGCCTGCCGAGTCCGAGGAAATGGCCGGCCTGATCGGCTGCAGCCTGATCCTGATCCCGCAAGCCGGGCATATCAGCGCCAGGGAAAACCCCGACTTCGTCAACGAAGCCCTGCTGACCTTCCTCGCCAACAACGCCTGACCGCCCTCCCCTGTGATCGCCGCATGAACGCTGCGATCACAGGCGGAAGTGCCCGACCATCCCTTTGAGTTCCGCGCCCAACTGCGCCAGCTGAATGCTCGATGCGGCGTTGCCCTGCATGCTCAGCGCCGACTGATCGGCACTGGCGCGGATACTGGTAACGCTGCGGTTGATCTCCTCGGCCACCGAGCTTTGCTCCTCGGCCGCCGCGGCAATCTGCTGGTTCATCTGCTGGATCAGCGACACCGCCACCGCGATGCTGCCCAGGGCACTCTCGGTTTCCAGCGCATCGCTCACCGCCAGCTTCACCAGCTCGCCGCTTTGCTGGATCTGCTGCACCGAGGACTGGGCCGCGTTGCGCAAGGTACTCACCAGCCGCTCGATTTCTTCGGTCGATTGCTGGGTGCGCTTGGCCAACGCCCGTACCTCATCCGCTACCACCGCGAAACCACGGCCCTGCTCGCCGGCGCGGGCGGCTTCGATGGCCGCGTTGAGGGCCAGCAGGTTGGTCTGTTCGGCCACGCTTTTGATCACACTCAACACAGTGCCGATGTTCTGGATCTCGGCGCTCAGGCTCTCGATGCTGGCGCTGGCACTGGTGCTGGAGGTGGCCAGCAATTCAATACGCTGCAAACTCTGGCGCACCACCCGCTGGCCACTGTCGACTTTATCGTCCGCCGTCTGTGCGGCTTGTGCGGCCTCTTCGGCGTTGCGCGCCACGTCTTGCACGGTGGCGGTCATCTGGTTCATCGCCGTGGCGACCTGTTCGGTTTCGTCTTTCTGGCTACTGACTTCGACATTGGTTTGTTCGGTGACACTGGACAACGAATGCGCCGAGCTGGCCAGTTGCTCGATACCGGCCTGCAGGCCGCTGACCATCTGGCTCAGGCCATTGCCCATCTGCTGCATCGCTTGCATCAGTTGGCCGATTTCATCGCGGCGACTGACGTCCATGCGCCCGCTCAAATCACCGGCGGCAATCTGCTGGGCGACCGCAATCACGCTGCGCAGCGGCGCGACGATCAGGCGGGTAATCACCCAGGCCGCAATCAACCCCACCAACAGCGCCAAGGCCGAAGAGCCGATGATCAGCATCGCGCTTTTCCTCAACTGCGCCTGCATCGACAGGTCTTCGGTGTCGTAAGCCTGGTTGACCCGGCTGACCACTTGCTCGGCCCGATCATGCAACTGCTTGTAGACCACCTTCTCCTGGGCCAGCAGGCCGGTGTACTCACCGAGTTTTTCACTGAACGAAGCAATATGCCCGGAGACCTCATTCAACACCGTCTGGTAACCGGGGTCCTTGACCGCGGTTTTCAGTGTTTCAACCTGGGCCAGCGCCTGGTCGGCCTGCTCGATCTTGCCTTGCTCGGCGTCATCGGCGTCCACCTTGCGGCTCTGGTCCAGACGTACGTGGGCTTCGTTCATGGCTTGCAGCATCAGCCGTGAAACCTGGCTGACCTGCCCCGCCTGCTCGATAAACTCGGCGCCCTCCTTGCCCTGGCTTTCCTTGAGGCCATAGGCACCGTCGTCAGCCAGCCCGGCCTGCAACACATCGAGGTTATTGGCCACGCTGGACACTGACCAACTGGCCATTTCCAACGCCAAGTCCTTGGTCTGGGTCAGCTCGACAAACTCATCGAACGCCTTGCGGTAGGCGGCCAGCGCCTGTTCGACATCGGTCATGACCGGCACGTTGGCCGCCGACTGGGCCTTGAGGCTCGCCGCGAGGGCGGCCAAGGCATCAACACTTTCATGCAGGGCGTCGACGGCCTTGGGGTCCGCATGCAACGCGTAGTCCTGCTCGATCAGGCGTACCTTGAGCAAGCCGCTGTTGAGCGACGACATGGCCTTGAGGCCTTCGAAGCGCTGACCAACAGTTTGCAGGGACCACACGCCGATCGCCGCGACCAGGGCGGTCAACAGCAATACCAGGGTGAAGCCCAAGCCCAGTTTTTTTGCCATACCGAGGTTGGCGAAGCGTCGTTGCACGGCCGAAATCATTGCACTTGCATCCTCTTGCAATGGCAGATGCCATCAAGCCCGGTTTACACAAGCGAGATTGGCAACCACAAGGCACCGAACACAAGTCGTTGGCGCCACAATAATGGCAAAAAGCTACACGCTCGTCGTTTTCAGAATGGTCGAGGTCGATCTGGCAGGTCCCATGGCGCGGAACAGCGCCAGTGCCCGTTGATCAGCAGCATAGGCCACATTGATGCGCAGCCACTCACTGGGCTCATCCGTTGGACTGAACAGTGCCCCCGGCGACAACAAAACCCCCAGCCGCCGGGCACACGCCTGCAACCGCGACCGATCCCCAGCCCCCGGCCGTGCCCACACGAACATCCCGCCGGCAGGGTTGGCGAACACCTCCCATTCCTCATCCTCCAGCACCTGCAAGGTCGCAGCCATTTGCGCACTCAGCCGCTTGCGCAGGCGCTGTACCCACTTGCGATAGGTGCCATTTGCCAGCAGTGTCGCCACCACGGCCTCGGCAAACCGCGAAGTGCCGAAGCCGGTCAGGGTCTTGAGGCTGGCCAATTGCGCGATGATCGCCGTGCTGGCGCTGAGATAGCCCACGCGCAAGGCGCTGCTCAGGGTCTTGGAAAAGCTTGCGACGTAGATGACCCGCTCACCGTGAGGTAAAGCCGAAAGTCGCGTGCAACTGGCGTGTTGCAAGTCGCCGAATACATCCTCTTCGATGATCAAAAAGTTCTCGCGGTGCGCCAACTCCAACACACGCTCCGCCACGGTGCGACTCAAGCTGGAACCGGTGGGGTTGTGATACAGGCTGTGGATGAACAGGCACTTGGGCCGATGACGCTGCAGCAAGGCTTCAAGCGCCGGGATATCCGGCCCGCCACGGGTGCGTGGCACCTGCAGCAATTGCACACCATGGAATGCCAGTTGCCGATAAAGGTTGCCGTACCCCGGCGTTTCGACCACCACGCAATCGCCGGCCTTGAGCAAGGTGCGTATCAGCAGGTCCTGTGCATGGTTGGCGCCCGCCGTGGTGAGGATGCCGTCCAGGTGGCTGGGGATGTGCGCCTGGGTCAGGCGCTTGAGCAATTGCTCGCGCAACGCCGGGAGCCCCAATGGGGTGCTGTAGTTGAACAGCGCAGCCGTGTCGCAGCGGGTGACTTCGCGAATCGCGTAGCTGATGTCATCGCTTTCGCGCCAGGCATCCGGCAGCCAGCCGCAGCCCAGTTTCAGCTCGCCCAACGGGTTATCAGCGAACGCTCCCCAATCCCGCTCGGCACCTTCATACCACTGGCTTTCGTGCACCGTCGGTGGCTGGGCCACGCAGAAACCCGACCCCTGTTTCGAAACCAGCAGGCCCTGGGCGACCAACCGCTCGAATGCCTCGATCACACTGGACTGGCTGAGCAGGTTATCGAGAGCCACCTGGCGAACGGAGGGTAAGCGTGTACCAGGGCTCGCCCCACTCGTGCGAATCCATTGCGCCACCGCGCTGATGATTTGCTGCACCACCGGTACAAGGGCTTGTCGATCGATCCCTAAATCCATGCGCCACTCACTTCAACTGTCTGTAATTCAACCCGAGACAGTTAAGCACGGAAGCCCACGTCGGCCGCTCGCCAAGTTTTATTAAAGTATTGATTTTATTAAGTTATTTACCTGCTGATACACATTCTGACAAGGCACCGTGCCAGCTATGGAAAAACCTCACACCCTCCATGACCTTTTCGAATGGAGGGCGACCTGCGGTCCTAGATAGCCGTCGCGCCACCGTCCACTGCCAAGGCGTGACCGGTAGTAAAGGCCGCACCATCGCTGCACAGGTACAGCACTGCACTGGCGATTTCCTCGACCTTGCCGATGCGCCCGACCGGGTGCATGGCGGCGGCAAATTCGGCCTTGCGCGGGTCGGCTTCATAGGCACGCCGGAACATATCGGTGTCGATCACGGCCGGGCAGACCGCATTGACGCGAATGTTCTTCTTCGCATACTCAATGGCCGCCGACTTGGTCAGGCCGATCACCGCATGCTTGGACGCGGCATAAATGCTCATCTTCGGCGCCGCGCCCAACCCCGCGACCGACGCGGTGTTGACGATCGCCCCACCGCCTTGGGCCAACAGCAGTGGCAATTGATGCTTCATGCACAACCACACGCCTTTGACGTTGACGCCCATGATGGCGTCAAACTCGTCCAGGGTCCCATCCGCCAGCTTGCCCTTCTCGATCTCGATCCCGGCATTATTGAAGGCGTAGTCCAGGCGGCCGTAGGCGGCGAGGGTCTGAGCCATCAATTGCTGCACATCCGCTTCCAGCGTGACGTTGCAGCGCACGAACAGCGCTTCGCCGCCGGCCTGGTGGATCAGTGCGACGGTGCCTTCGCCGCCCGCAACGTCCAGGTCAGCGACCACCACCTTCAAACCTTCGGCGGCGAACGCCAGTGCGGTAGCGCGGCCGATACCGGCGGCGGCGCCGGTCACCAGGGCGACCTGGCCGGAAAACGTCATGCTCATGAAAGATGTCCTGTGGGGAGATAACCGTGGGTCGAGTCTAGCCAAGGCTGCGCCAGGCGCGTCAGCACTATCAAAAGGCCGGTTGGGGCTGCATGAGTGCCAGTGATAACAGACGCCACCTGACTATCAGCAACGCCTATCGACCGGCATTCGCACGCCCGGTGGACCTTGCTCCCGGCCCGTTCAAGGTCTATCACTTCAGGTTCATTTCCAGAAGAGTCGCTGCCATGACCGCCCAGACCAACCGCCAATTCCTGCTCGCCAAGCGCCCGGTCGGCGCGGCCACCCGGGACACCTTCACCTATCAGGAAGTCCCGGTGGGCACGCCCCAGGACGGCCAGGTGCTGGTGCGCAATGAATACCTGTCCCTCGACCCGGCCATGCGCGGCTGGATGAATGAAGGCAAGTCCTATATCCCGCCGGTCGGCATCGGTGACGTGATGCGCGCGCTGGGTGTGGGCAAAGTGATTGCCTCGAACAACCCGCAATTCGCGGTCGGGGACTACGTCAACGGCGCCCTGGGCGTGCAGGATTACTTCCTGGGCGAGCCGCGCGGTTTCTACAAGGTCGATCCGAAACTGGCGCCCCTGCCCCGCTACCTGTCTGCACTCGGCATGACCGGCATGACCGCCTACTTCGCACTGCTGGACACCGGTGCGCCGAAGGCTGGCGAAACCGTAGTGATCTCCGGCGCGGCCGGTGCCGTGGGCAGCATTGCCGGGCAGATCGCCAAGCTCAAAGGCTGCCGTGTGGTGGGCATTGCCGGCGGCGCCGACAAGTGCAGGTTCCTGGTGGATGAACTGGGCTTCGATGCTGCTATCGACTACAAAAGCGAAGACGTGCCTGCCGCACTCAAGCGCGAGTGCCCCAAGGGCGTGGATGTGTATTTCGATAACGTCGGCGGCGATATCCTCGACGCCGTGCTCAGCCGCCTGGCGTTGAAAGCGCGCGTAGTGATCTGCGGCGCCATCAGCCAGTACAACAACAAGGAAGCCGTGAAAGGTCCGGCCAACTACTTGTCATTGCTGGTCAATCGTGCGCGCATGGAAGGGTTTGTGGTGATGGATCACGCCGCAGGCTTTGCCGCTGCCGGGCAGGAAATGGCCGGCTGGATGGCCCAGGGCAAGCTCAAGAGCAAGGAAGATATCGTGGAGGGGCTGGAGACGTTCCCTGAAACGCTGATGAAATTGTTCAACGGTGAGAACTTCGGGAAGTTGGTGCTCAAAGTCAGCTGACACACCGCAGAGCAAAATGTGGGAGGGGGCTTGCCCCCGATAGCGGTGGGTCAGCCACTACATTTTTGGCTGAGCAATCGTCATCGGGGGCAAGCCCCCTCCCACATTTTTTACTGTGTTTGCTTTCAAGTGTCAGGCGATTTCGGCGACGACTGCCGCCAATGCCTTGGCCGGATCGGCCGCCTGGCTGATCGGGCGACCGATCACCAGGTAATCGGAACCTGCATCCAACGCCTGGCGCGGGGTCAGGATACGGCGCTGGTCATCCTGGGCACTGCCCGCCGGACGAATGCCCGGGGTCACCAGTTGCAGCGACGGGTGCGCGGTTTTCAGGGCCTGGGCTTCCAGCGCCGAACACACCAGGCCATCCAGGCCGGCTTTTTGCGCCAGGGCGGCCAGGCGCAGTACCTGCTCCTGGGGCTCGATGTCCAGGCCGATACCGGCCAGGTCCTCGCGCTCCATGCTGGTGAGCACAGTCACACCAATCAGCAGAGGTTTAGGGCCGCTGCGCTGTTCCAGCACTTCACGGCAGGCACTCATCATGCGCAGGCCGCCGGAGCAGTGCACGTTGACCATCCACACGCCCATTTCGGCGGCGGCCTTGACCGCCATCGCGGTGGTGTTCGGAATATCGTGGAATTTCAGGTCGAGGAATACTTCGAAACCTTTGTCACGCAGCGTGCCGACGATTTCCGCCGCGCAACTGGTGAACAGTTCCTTGCCGACCTTGACCCGGCAAAGCTTCGGGTCCAACTGGTCAGCCAGCTTCAGTGCGGCGTCACGAGTGGGGTAATCCAGGGCGACGATGATAGGAGTCTGGCAGACGGACATTGGAATAGGCTCTCAGGCAAGTCGAAATCGGCGCGGATTGTAGCGCAAGCGGCGCGGTTGCGGGATCCGATGATCGGTAAATACTGACCAAGCGCCATCGGGTGGGCATTTCAGGTAATTATTTCAAAGCTGATACATTCACGACATGCCCCCAACACGCCCCACGGCTAGCCTCGCTCGCACGACCCACCGACCAGCACTTCCAGCCATGGGGCTGGGCGCCTATGCTGACCGCAACAACCAGGCAGATGATCGCACTATGCATACCCCTTCCGTCTCTATGAACGACGAGCAAAAAGGCGCGGTGATCGCCGACGACAAACGCTGGAACACCCGCGCGCTGATCGTTGACGACGACGTGCCGATCCGTGAACTGCTGATCGACTACCTGGCCCGCTTCGGCATTCTCGCCAGCGGCGTCACCGACGGTACGGCGATGCGCCAAGCGATGCAGGCGGAAACCTTCGACGTGGTGGTGCTCGACCTGATGCTGCCGGGCGAAGACGGCCTGTCGCTGTGCCGCTGGTTGCGTGCGGAATCGGATATCCCGATCCTGATGCTCACCGCTCGCTGCGAACCCACCGACCGCATCATCGGCCTGGAACTGGGCGCCGACGACTATATGTCCAAGCCGTTCGAACCGCGTGAGCTGGTAGCACGCATCCAGACCATCCTGCGCCGTGTGCGTGACGACCGTACCGAACAGCGCGCCAATATCCGCTTCGACAACTGGCGCCTCAACAGTGTGCTGCGCCAATTGGTGGCCGACGATGGCCTGGTGGTGCCGCTGTCCAATGCGGAATTCCGCCTGCTGTGGGTGTTCATCGAGCGTCCGCGCCGGGTGTTGAGCCGCGAACAACTGCTGGATGCCGCCCGTGGCCGCTCCATCGAAGCCTTTGATCGCAGCATCGACTTGCTGGTCTCGCGCCTGCGGCAAAAACTCGGGGATGACCCCAAGGCCCCTCAATTGATCAAGACCGTGCGGGGTGAAGGCTACCTGTTCGACGCCCGGGACATCGGCTGATGCGCAACGCCTTCAACACGCTGTTCGGTCGACTGTTTGGCGTGTTGCTGGTGGCGATTGTGCTGGCTCATGTGCTGGCCATTTCCTGGTTTCGCTATTACGGCCCCCCTCCGCCGCCACCTCAGGAGACCTTTGTCGAACAGCCGGACGGCACGATGAAACACCTGCCCAGGCACAAGCGACCGTGGTTTGGTGGCCCGGTGGTGCCGCTGACGTTCCAGTTCATCTCGTTGATCATCGCCGCCTGGTACGGCGCCAAGCTGCTGAGCCGTCCGATCCAGCGCCTGAGTGAAGCCGCCGAGCGCCTGAGCCTGGACCTCGACAGCCCGCCCCTCGACGAGTCTGGCCCGCGTGAGGCGCAGCAAGCGGCGTCGACCTTTAACCTGATGCAGCGACGCATCCGCGAGCAAGTCAGCCAACGCGCACGCATGCTCGGGGCCGTCTCCCATGACCTGCGCACCCCACTATCGCGCCTTAAGCTGCGCCTGGAACAGATCGAAGACAGCAAATTGCAAGGCCAGATGCGTCAGGACCTGGACGACATGATCGGCATGCTCGACGCTACCCTGAGCTACCTGCACGAACAACGCACCAGCGAAACCCGGCATTGGCTGGACGTACAGGCGCTGGTCGAGTCCATGAGCGAAAACGCCCAGGACCAGGGCGCCGATGTGCAGTTCGGCGGGACCTGCGCACCGCTGCAAGTGCAACCGATGGCCTTGCGATCATGCCTCAACAACCTGATCGACAACGCCCTGCGCTACGCCGGTTCGGCGCGCATCGAGCTGACAGACAGCCGCGAGGCGCTGGTCATCCGTGTGATCGACCATGGCCCTGGGATTGCCGCCGACCAGCGTGAGGCGGTGTTCGAACCGTTCTATCGCCTGGAAGGCTCACGCAACCGCAATTCCGGCGGGGTTGGCCTGGGCATGACGATTTCCAAGGAGGCGGCGGAACGCCTCGGCGGCCGACTGGACCTTGAAGAAACCCCAGGGGGCGGGTTGACCGCCGTCATGTGGCTGCCCAGGGCTTAAAGCGGCTTATCTTCACGGCGCCCCTGGGCCTGGGTTGCACTCCAATCCATCAGCAGGCTGTAGGCCACCGCCAGCAGGGTCGGGCCGATAAACAGGCCGATGAAACCAAACGCAATCAAGCCGCCGAACACTCCGAGCAGCACAATGACCAACGGCAGGTTGCCGCCGCGGCTGATCAGGTAAGGCTTGAGCACGTTGTCCACGCCACTGATGATGAACGTGCCCCACACGCCGAGGAACACCGCGTAGGTGTAATCGCCCTTCCAGGCCAGCCAGGCCGTGGCCGGGATCCACACCAGTGGCGGCCCCATGGGAATCAGGCTGAGCAGGAAGGTGACGATGCCCAGCACCAGCGCACCCGGCACCCCGGCGATCAGGAAGCCGATCAGCGCCAACAGGGCCTGGGCGGCGGCGGTGCCGATCACGCCGTTGACCACTCGCTGCACGGTGCCGGCCACCAGTTCGATGTAGTAGCCGGCACGCTCGCCGATCAAGCGCTCAAGCAGGCGGTGAACGAACATCGCCAGGCGCGGCCCGTCCCGGTAGAAAAAGAACACGAAGACCAGGCTCAGGGTCAGTTCTAGAATCCCACCGCCGATTTGCGCACTGCGCGCCAGCAACCAATTGCCGACCTGCCCCAGGTAGGGCTTGATGCTGACCATCAGGGCTGCGCCCTGCTGGTCGATGCTGTCCCACATCGCCACCAGCCGCTCGCCGACGAAGGGAATCGAAGCCAACCAAGTCGGCGCAGCCGGCAAGCCGTCCACCTGGATATCCTTGATCAGACCTACGGCGTCACGTACATGGTCCGCCAGGTTGAAGCCGAGCCACACCAGCGGCACCGCCACCAGCAACATCCAGCACAGCGTCAGGATGCCGGCCGCCAGGGATTCCCGGCCTCCCAGCCAACGGGTCAGCAGGCGCATCACCGGCCAACTGGCAAATGCCAGCACTGCGCCCCAGAACAGCGCCGACCAGAACGGCGCCATCACCCAGAAACTGGCACCGAACAGCACCAGCAGCAGGATTTGCACCAGTAGGCGATCGTTATTGAGCATGTAGGATCTCGAAAGGAAGACTGTAGGAAGACAGCTTAGGCGAACGGCACGGGTCCGTTCGCCTAGTGATACCTAGCGTATCAGATGCAGGTGCAGGCCTTTGGCATCCCCAGTGCCGGTTTCCATGCGTGCGGCACGTACGCCTTTGTCGACCAGGGCCTGGCGCCAGGCTTCGGCGTTCGGGCCGGTAAGGCTGACGCGCAAGGTGGTATCAAGGTTCAACCCACGGGAAATCAGGGTCAACCAGGTGTCGTCAGGCTCCCCGCCCAGTGCGGGAAAGTCCAGCTCGCCGGTGCTTTTCAACTCACGCAGCAGTGTTGCGGAGGTAGGCAGCAGGTCGGCCAGCGGCGCGTTGGCGTCCAGTTGCTCCACATGCAGATAGGCGCGACGGTTGCCACGGGTGATCCCATACAGCGCCACCAGGGAATTTTCCTGGGGGGCTGCCAGGCGCAGCAGCAGGTATTCCTGCTGGCCGTCGGCACCGACCAACTTGGCGTTGCCGAACACTTCATTGGCCCACAGGCTGCTTTCACCGCAATCCCGGGCCTGGCACCAGAACAGCAACTGCGCGCCCTTCGCCTGCAACGCTTCGCGCGTCGCAGTGAATGCGGCACTGGAGCTGTGTTCGGCAGGTAATTCATAGGTGATGGCAGTGGCTTGGCCCCGCGCGGTGGCCTGGCCTTCATAACGCAACTGGCCGCTGATCTTGCGGATGGCGCCCATGGGGTAGATGCGTTCTTTTTCTTCGGCGGGACGGTAGTCGACGATTTGCGCGTCGACCTGGCGGGCCACGGTGGGCAGGTCCTGGCTACCCGGTACGTCGGCGGCAAATACCAGTGGGCTCAGAAGGCTCAAGCCCAGGATACGGATACATCCGTTACGCACGCTCATAAGATCAACGAGCCCTGGCCATCGGCGGTCACAGCGGTGTTGAAGTAGTTCATGGTTGACTCCCTTTCAATCCGCCCAGCCTCGGCAGTTGACCGCCCCAAGTCAAGGCGCGGAGAAGAACCGATTGAAACAGTCTGCAACAAGGACCGCGCCGGGCTCGTCATTCAGGTGTAAATGATGGCCGCCTGGCAGCGTGGTTACGGTAAAGGGTAGCTGGGAAAGCAATTCGGAATGTTTCGCCAACATGCCGTCTGCGGCCACCACCAACTGTGTAGGACAACCCACACGCCGCACGAAGGCCATCGCCTGCTCATCGGTCAGACGCATCGGCGAAGCCAGGGTCAGGCGGCTGTCGGTGCGCCAGGTGTAACCGCCCGGCACCGGCATCAGACCGCGCTGGGCCAGCAGTTCGGCAGCTTCGCGACTGACCGCCACCACGCCTTTCATGCGCGCCTCGACCGCTCGGTCCAGGGTGGTGTAGACCGGCTTGCGCTTGTCTTGCAGGTTCAATTGCGCCTGCAACGCCATGCCCAGCCGCTCGGCGGCGTTGTCACCGCTGGCGGTCGGCGGGATCACCCCGTCGATCAATCCGAGGTGCGTCACCCGTTCCGGCAGCGCACCGGCCAGTACCAGGGAAACGATAGCGCCGAGGGAGTGGCCAAGTAATGCAAAACGTTTCCAACCCAGCTGTTCGGCGACTTGCAGCACGTCATACACGTAATCCCATAAGGCGTAACCGGCGCCGATAGGACGATGCGCCGAATGCCCGTGCCCGGCCATGTCCAGTGCAACGATGCGCAAGCCCTGAAGTTTCGGCGCCAGCCGCGCAAAACTGTTGGCGTTGTCCAGCCAGCCATGCAGCGCGATCACCGGCAAACCGTCCTCGGGCCCGAACAGATGGGCTGCCAATTCGATATGCGGCAGGCTCAGGCGCACTTCTTCGACCGGTGTGCTCATGCGCAACTGCGCTCGCGGGCTTCCCAGCGGGAGAACAGGTTCTTGATCAAGGTCGCGGTGTCCTGAGGGCGTTCAAGAGGGAACATGTGGCCGCCGGGCATGGTGAGCATTTCGCCCAGGGGCAGGCGACCGACGCCGCTGGCGTGGTGACGCATCACCACCCGGCTCTGGCGGCCGCGCACCACCGCCAACGGCACCTTCATCTGGCGCACCTGGCCGGGACTGGTGTGGGGCACGCCTCGGTAGATGCTGATTTCGGTGGCTGGGTCGAAGCGCAGGCGCAGGCGATCGCCCACTTGCTGCAGGCCATGTTGCAGGTAGGCGTCGAAGCATTCGGGATCAAAGCCACGAAACAGCGTCTTGCCGGCGAAGTAACGACGTGCCGCCTCCAGGTCGCTGAACTCCTCGCGACGGCCCAGGGTGCGGCCGGCAGGGGTCAGGCGGTCGATAAAACCAAAGCGTTTGGCCGCGCGGATCACCCAGCGGTCGGCGCGGGTCAACACCGGCGAATCGAGCATGACCACCCCGCGATACAACTGCGGGCAACGCATGGCCGCGTGCAGATGCAACACGCCACCGAGGGAATGCCCCACGCCCCACACCGGTTCCGGCTGCTGCTCCAAGTGGTGGATCAGCTCATCCACCAGGTTCTGCCAGTTATCGTCCACCGGAAACCTGGGGTCGTGACCGTGCTGCGGCAAGTGCGCCACTGGATATTCCGGGGCCAGGGCGGCAAACAGCTTGCCGTAGGTGGCCGAGGGGAAACCATTGGCGTGGGCGAAAAACACGTGCTGCGACATACCGGATCCATCGACAAAAACAGAAATTGATTGTCACCAGCCCCGACCGCCACAGCAATGACTGTAACTGCCAGGAATGATGACACTCACGCCACGCCTATCGCGCCGGCGGGTTCTCGCCCAGCGGCACCACTGCCATGGTCAGGCGCGACACGCAATTGGCCTTGCCGTCGTCGCTGGTCAGGCGAATGTCCCACACCTGGGTGGTGCGGCCGATATGGATCGCCCTGGCCACCGCCGTCACTCGCCCGCTGCGCACACCGCGTAGGTGGTTCGCATTGATCTCCAGGCCCACGCAATAGAACT
This sequence comes from Pseudomonas azotoformans, assembly GCF_900103345.1. Taxonomy (NCBI): domain Bacteria; kingdom Pseudomonadati; phylum Pseudomonadota; class Gammaproteobacteria; order Pseudomonadales; family Pseudomonadaceae; genus Pseudomonas; species Pseudomonas azotoformans. The sequence continues at coordinate 24,744 of NZ_LT629702.1, read as the reverse complement.
TGCTCGCATCGATACACAGGTAGGCGGCCATGGAGCCGACGCTCTCGGCGAGGACCACCGATGCGCCGCCATGCAACAAGCCGTAGGGCTGATGGGTACGATGGTCGACCACCATGCTGGCGGTCAGCGATTCGTCGTCGAAGCGTTCAAAACGGATATCCAGCAATTCACCAATGGTGTTTTTCTGGATCGCATTGAGTTGGTCGATGTTCGGTTGTGTGCGCCACAGGCTCATGGGGTTGTCCTTGTTGGTTTTATGATGGCCCTAATCCTGCCACAGAACGGTTTCGGATCGCTCGCTCCACCTCTGGAAATGTTCACCGTAGGTCGATTCGATCACATTGCGTTTGATCTTGAGCGTCGGGGTCAAAAAGCCGTTCTCCACCGCCCAGTTGTCTTTCACCACCACCAACTGGCGCAGGCGTTCATGTTTGTCCAATGCTTGATTGACCTGCTCCAGCCAGCGTTCAAGGCTGCTGCGCAGCGCATGCGGGTCCTCGCTGATTGCCGACAACACGCACAACCCCATCGGTGCGGTCAGGCCATCGCCCACCACGCACACCTGTTCGATGCGCGCATGTTCGGCCAGGCGGTTCTCAATCGGCGCCGGGGCCACGTACTTGCCTTTGCTGGTCTTGAAGATCTCCTTGAGCCGCCCGGTCAGGCGCAGCCGGCCGTCGGCAGCCTGCTCGCCCTTGTCACCGGTGCGCAGGAAGCCGTCGGCGGTGATCGTCTCGGCGGTTTTCTGCGGGTCCTTGTAGTAGCCGAGCATGGTTGCACCGCTGCGCACCTGCACCTCGCCCGCCGGGTCGATGCGCACTTCAACACCGGGGCACGGCAGGCCGATCCAGCCGAGGGACTGCTGGCCGGGGCGACACACATGGGAGTAACCGCAACTCTCGGTCATGCCATACACCTCAAGCACGTCCAGGCCCAGGCGTCGATACCAGCGCAGCAGCGCCTCGGGCACCGGCGCCGCCCCGGACAGCGCGATACGCAACGCATCCAGGCCCAGGCCGGCGAGCACCTTGCGGCCTACACGCTTGCCGATGAAGGGCAGGCGCAACAGGGTGTCCAGGCGTTTTTCCGGGATTTTAGCGTAGACGCCCATCTGGAATTTGGTCCAGATACGCGGTACGCCAAACAGCGCGGTCGGCCGCGCCCTGCGCAGATCGGTCAGAAATGTCTCCAGGCTTTCGGCGAAAAACACCGTCTGCCCGGTGTAGATCGCCGCCATTTCCACGAACATACGCTCGGCTACATGACATAGCGGGAGGTACGAGAGCAGGCGGTCGCCCTCCCCCAGCCCGAACAATTCGGTGCCACGGGTGGCGGCAAACCCCAGCGCGCCGAAGCTGTGCATCACGCCCTTGGGCAGGCCGGTGGTGCCGGAGGTATAGATAATGGTGGCCAGGTCCGTAGCGGACGGCAGCGGGTCATCCTGGATCGGCGAGCAGGCCTGCAGGTCGGCCCATCTGAAATCGAACGCGCCAGTTGGGCACAGCGGCAAGCTGATGGTCGGGACATTGGACGGCACGCCGGGCGCCATGGCGGGCCAGTCGTCGAGCTTGCCGATAAACGTCAGCGCCGCCTCGGAATGGCTGAGCACATGGGCCACGGAGTCGGCAGTGAGGTTGGGATACAGCGGCACCGAGACATGCCCGGCCATCCAGATCGCCAGGTCGGCAATGATCCAGTGCGCGCAGTTTTTCGAGATCAGGGCAATGTGCGAGCCAGGGGGCAGCTCGCGGGCACGCAGCCAGTGCGCGGCGCAACGGGCCTGATGGCCGGCTTCGCCCCAAGTGAGGCGTTGCACCTCGCCGCCGCCAATGGGCTGCACCAGAAAAGTCTGGCGCGGGTGCCGCGCTTCACGTTCGAAAAACACCTGCAACGGCAATCGAAATGCGACGGGCATGGGACGCGCTCCTTTGTGGTCCGACGATAGCCAACCAAGCACTTGCTTGGTTGACTATATAGCACACACAAAGCCGCGATAACGCCTACGGATTCTTCACGCTGACCAGGCTCATCAGCCCCGCCAGCGGGAAATCCCCCTCCAGTTCCGCCAGGCTGGCGGTGTGCATCGGCTGCGGCAGGCGCTGGTGGCCGTGCTGCAGAAAGCTGATCAGGCTGCCCACCAGGGGCTGATGGCTGACCAGCAGCACATTGTCGTCGGTGTCGAGCTTTTCCAGCACCTGCAACGGGTTGCCATCGGGTGTCAGCCACGGCACCGTACGGATCTCCGGCTCGAAGCCCAACGCATCACGCACCAGGTGCGCGGTCTGCTGCGCCCGTACGTAAGGGCTGGCGATGATCGCGCTGAGGGGCTGACCGATCAGGTGCGCAGCACTGCGCAACACTTCGCCACGGCCATGCTCGGTGAGGTTGCGTTCGGCATCGGTGCGCGCATGCCCTTCGGCCTCGCCGTGGCGCAGTATCCACAACTTCACAGTTTCGGCTCTTCATCACGCGCCGGGTGCGGTGCCGGCGGCACGCTGTGGGCGGCTTCGCCCTCGGGCGCGCGCGGGGTCGGCCAGTCGGCGAACGGCCACGGCTTTTGCTCAGTGTGGAAGCTGCCGAAACGGCCGATCTGCGCAAGGAACTGGCTGAGGCTGTCGCCGAAGTTCATCAGGCCCAGGTTCGGGGCGCCGTAGACCAGGCGGTAGATCAGTTGCACCACCACCAGCGCGCCGAGCAGGAACTGCGCCACTTGCCACACCAGGGCAAACACCAGCATCCACAGGATGCGCAGGGCAATGGATTCGTACTTGGGGGCTGCTTTCGGATCGTTCATGACGCGTTCCTCAGTTGAAACCACTGGTGGAAATAAAGTCGACATCGGTCTTGGGCTCGGCGCGCATCAGCAACTCGATGACCTGATTCAAGGTGCGCCCTTCAAACAGGATCGCATGCAGCCCGGCGACCAACGGCATATATACGCCAACTTCCTGGGCCTTGGCCTTGAGCACCTTGAGCGTATTGACGCCCTCGGCCACTTCGCCCAGGCGCGTAACTGCATCTTCCAGGCTCAGGCCCTGGCCCAGGGCGAACCCGACTTGATAGTTGCGACTTTTCGGCGAGGAGCACGTGACGATCAGGTCGCCCACGCCCGCCAGCCCGAGGAACGTCATCGGGTTGGCGCCCTGGTTCACCGCAAAGCGGGTCATCTCGGCCAGGGCGCGGGTGATCAACATGCTTTTGGTGTTTTCGCCCATGCCCAGCGCCACGGCCATGCCGGCGATGATCGCGTAGACGTTTTTCAGCGCACCGCCCAGCTCGACGCCAAAGCGGTCGCTGCTGGCGTAGACCCGGAAAGTACGGCCATGCAACACGGCCTGGACCTGTTCGCAGAGCTCTTCGTCTTCACTGGCGACTACGGTGGCGGTCAGCGCATGCTCGGCCACTTCCCGCGCCAGGTTCGGCCCGGACAGCACGCCAATACGCGCCTGGGGGGCGATCTCTTCGAGGATTTCACTCATCAGCTTGAAGGTCTGCGCCTCGATGCCCTTGGTCAGGCTGACCAGCAGCTTGCCCGCCAGGCGTTCGGCGTGGGGCGCCAGCACCGAGCGCAAGGCGCTGGACGGCAGCGCGACGAAGCACAGGTCACAGGCCGTGAGGGTTTCCAGCAGGTCGGTGACAGGCTCGACCGCCGGATGAATCTTGATGCCTTTAAGGTAACGCGGATTTTCCCGGTGCACCCGAATGGCCTCGGCCTGTTCGGGATCGCGCATCCACTGGCGCACAGCGTGACCGTTCTCGGCCAGCAGGTTAGCCACGGCGGTACCAAAACTTCCGCCTCCCAGGACCGCGATAGGGCGCTGTTCAGTCATATGCAATCCGTTAATCCATACCAGTGGCGATGGCGGCATTATACGGGCCGACCCGCCGGCGGCCAGCCCCCGTATCAATTCGTGCGCTTGTCGGAAAATGCCACACTCACATGAAGTAATTGCAAGTCCTGCGACTGGCAAATGGCCCCACCTCAGTTAACATGGGCGGCTATCCGTAATTATCAAGGCCGTGCCGTGTATTTGGGCCCTCCTCCCCGTTCATCTCTGTGGTTGATGCTGCTGTGCAGTGCGCCTGTCGTGGCTGACGACCTGTTCCTCGACAGCCAGCCGCTGCCCCAGGTATTGACCGCCACGCGCCTCAAGCAATCGGCCGCCGCCGTGCCCGGCAGCATGACCGTGATCGACAGCGAGTTGATCAAGGCCAGCGGCGCACGGGATATCAGCGAGTTGCTGCGCCTGGTGCCGGGGATGATGGTCGGCTACACCACCGGCAACCAGGCGGCGGTGAACTACCACGGCACCAGCGCCAGCGATGCCAGGCGCATGCAGGTGTTGATCGATGGCCGCTCGGTGTACCGCGCGGGCCTGGCCACCGTGGACTGGAGCGACATTCCGGTAGCGATGGAAGATATCGAACGCATCGAAGTGTTCCGCGGCCCCAACACCGTCAGCTATGGCGCCAATGCCTTGATGGCGGTGGTCAACATCCTTACGCGCTCGCCGGCCAACAGCCACGGCACGCGGGTCAAGGTGGTGCGTGGCGAACGTGGCATCAACGACTTCTATGCCAGCCAGGGCGTGGGCTGGGAAACCGGCGATTTGCGCCTGTCGCTGTCCGGCCAGCAGGATGATGGATTCGACAGCGACGCCGCTGGCGCCGACCGCCGCGACGGGCGCCGCCTCAACCGCTTCAGCCTGGCAGTTAGCCAGACGTTGAACGCGCAGCAGAGCATCGACTGGCAACTGGATGCGAAGGAAGGCACCAACCAACGTCCCTATACCTACAGCCCGGTATTCGCCGGGATTACCGAAGGTGGCGACAACTCCGACGTCACGGCCAAGGACTACGCCGGCTCGCTGCGCTGGAATTTCGATTTCAACCCCGAGCACAGCCTCTACATCCAGGGCTCGGCCCAGCAGTGGGACCGCCGCCAAATCTGGAAGGCCTGCGACGCCAAAGTGTCGTTCAGCCCGGAATTGACCCAACTGTGGCAGATGAACCCCAACTACGCCGAACTGCTGGCCCGGCACATGGACACCTACAGCCAAGGCACCGCGCCACCGGGCAGCGCCGCCGAGCAAGCGCTGGCCAACCAAGTGCTGGACCAATGGCGTAACGGCGCCAACCAGAGCGTGTGCGGAGACATCGACCAGAGCACCCGCGAAAGCCGCTACGATCTGGAAATCCAGGACACCCTCAGCCTCTCCGACAGCCTGCGCCTGGTCAGCGGCATGAATTACCGCTACGACCGCGCCGACTCCGACACCTACTTCAACGGCACCCTGGACGACACCACTTGGCGCCTGTTCGGCCAGTTGGAATGGCGCGCCAGCGAACATTGGCTGCTGCAAGGCGGCGCCATGTATGAGGACACGCACCTGAGCGGCAACTCGCTGACGCCACGGGTGGCGGTCAACTACCTGATCAACCCCCGCCATGGCTTGCGCGCGGTGTACTCCGAAGCGATCCGCTCGCCGGACATGTTCGAGAACAACGTCAACTGGAGTTATCGCGTCACCAACCTCAGCTCCCCGGCCTACGGTCAGACCAGCGGGCAATACTTCGTAAAGACGCGGGGGCCGGGCAACCTCGATAAAGAGATGATGAAGTCGCGGGAATTGGGGTACAACGGCTTCTTTGCCGACATCGGGCTGAACATGGACGTGAAACTGTTCTACGACGAAATCACCGACATGATCAGTTCGCCGCTGCGCAATAACCAATACATTGCCAGCAACGCCAACAGTTCGCGGTTCACCGGCGCCGAATCCCAGTTCGACTGGCGCGTTAGCAACGCCGACCGCCTGCGGCTGACCTATGCTTATGTCGATGCCAGCACCAGCAATCCGCTGGACAAGGCACAGACCGCGCGCAACAGTGGCTCTGCCGGTTGGTTGCGTGAATGGGGCCAGGGCTGGTCAAGCGCGCTGTTCTACTACGGCGATGACGCACTCAACCAATATCGCTTCGAACGGGTCGACCTGCGGGTGGCCAAGCGCATTGCCCTGGGCAAAGCCAACGTGGAGCTGGCCGGCATGTTGCAACAACGCCTCGATAACCAGCCAACCACCTGGGCCGATAACAACTATGACCATCGCCACGTGCTCTACTTCAGTGCGGAGTTAGAGTTCTGACATGGGCGACTCGTCACGGATGACCTGCTTCTTTATCACCACGCTCTGGCGACGCGTTGTGCTGCTCGCTTGCCTGCTGTTCGCCGCGCCGGCCTGGAGTGCCGAGATCCTGCTGACCGCCGCCGAAGACAGCGCCGGCGTGCAGGCCTTCGCCCAGGCCCTGGCCCAGCAACGCCCTGAAGACCGCGTCACCTTCACCCCGCTCAAAAACCTGCCAGCCCCTGGTCGACTGCCGACCAACACACGCCTGATCCTGCTCGACCTGCCCGGCCTCGACTGGCGCTTGCAGGAAACCCAGGGCCCGCCGACCCTGGTGCTGCGTATCAGTCGGTTACAGGCCCATCAACGCCTGGGCAGCACACCTCACCCGCACATCAGCCTACTGTGGAGCGACCCGCCGCTGGAGCGCCAACTGCACCTGATCGCCGCCATCCTGCCCCAGGCGCGGCGCATCGGCGTGCTGTACGGCGCCGACAGTGAATTCCTGCTGCCCGAACTGCGCCAGCACGCCACACCGCTCGGCCTGGAAATCGTGCCGCAGCTCTGGGACAACATTAATGACAGCCGCCCGCTGCAAAACCTGTTCAGGAACAGTGACGTGCTGCTCGGCCTCGATGACCCGCAGTTGTACAACTCGAAAACCGCGAAGAACCTGTTGCTGAGCAGCTATGCCCAGCAATTGCCGCTGGTGGGCCCGAATGCAGGCTTTGTGCGGGCCGGCAGCCTGGCCAGTACCTACAGCGACCAGGCCGACTGGCTGGCCGTGCTTGACCATTTGCTCGACCACCCGCCGGCCAACTGGCCGCGCTCGCTGTACCCGGAACACTTCAAAGTCGTGGGCAACCCGCAAGTCGCGCGCTCACTGGGGATCGAACAGGTGGACGAAGCCGGCGTGGCGATCCGCTTGGCCGAAGGAGAAAAACGCCCATGACCTTGCGCCGTCGTTGGGACATCAACACCCGCACCCAGCTCATCACCCTGGGCCCGGCGCTGTTGCTGACGTTGCTGTTGATCAGCTTTTTCACCTTCGTGCGGATCCAGGACCTGCGCCAGGAACTGGACCACACCGGCCAGTTGATCGCCAACCAACTGGCGCCCGCCACCGAGTACGGGGTGATCTCCGGCAACAACGAAGTGCTCGACAGCCTGCTGCGCGCCACGCTCGCTACGCCCCATGTGCGTTTCCTGGAGATCCAGGACAGCAGCGAGAACATCCTGGTGTATGTCGAGCAACCGTCGGAAAAACACGACCGTTCGCTGTCGGTCAAAGTGTTCCAGGCACCGATTCGCCTGCAACACATCCAGTTGGGCAATGATTTTTTCCAGGACAACCTCAACGAACCCAAGGCACCACGGGCCGACTACCTGGGCCGGGTGATCGTCGGCATGTCCAACGACGCATTCAGCCAGCGCCAGCAGGAAATCCTGTTCAAGGCCGGCATCCTGGCGCTGTTCGCCCTGCTGTTTACCTTCCTGCTCGCGCGGCGCCTGGCTGCCAGCCTGTCGCAGCCGATCAGCGCCATGGGCAATGCGGTGAAGGCCATCCAGCAAGGCGACTACAAGACGCCGTTGCCGATCGTGGACGACTCGGAACTGGGCGACCTGTCGCGACACATCAATAACCTGGCCGAAGGCCTCAACCAGGCCAGCCGCGAACAGCAACAGGCCATGGCCCAGTTGATCCAGACCCGCGAAGAGGCCGAGCGCGCCAACAACGCCAAGTCGGATTTCCTGGCGATGATGAGCCATGAGCTGCGCACGCCCATGAACGGCGTCCTGGGCATGTTGCAATTGCTGGAAACCACCGAGATGACCGAGGAGCAGACCGAATACGCGGCGCTGGCCTCCGAATCCACCGAGCACTTGCTCAAGGTCATCAACGACATCCTCGACTTCTCGCGCATCGAACGCGCGGCCCTGGAGCTGGAGCATATTCCGTTCAACCTGGCAGACCTGATCAACAGCTGCGCCCAGGCGTTCCAGCACAGCGCCCAGCAGCGCGGGTTGGCGTTGAAACTGTCGATGCCCCCAGGGTTGGACGCTTTGCGCGTGCAGGGCGATCCGACGCGAATCCGCCAGATCCTGGTGAACCTGATCGGCAACGCGCTGAAGTTCACCGAGCAGGGCAGCGTCAGCGTCGAACCCCATTGGCAGACCCTCGACCATGAACTGGTGTGGTTCACCTGTACCGTGCGCGACAGCGGCATCGGGATTTCCGCCGAACGCCTGGAGCTGATGTTCGATGCGTTCCAGCAAGCCGACAGTTCCATTTCAAGACGTTACGGCGGCACCGGCCTGGGCCTGCCCATCGCCCGTACCCTGGCCGAACGCATGGGCGGCACCCTGCGCGCGCAAAGTGAAGAAGGCCGCGGCTCGGTATTTACCCTGGAAATTCCCCTGGCCATCGACCAGCAGAGCGTGCCGGCCATCGCGCAAGGCGCCGACGGCAAAGCCAACGCCGGCGATGGCCGCCATGTATTGCTGGTAGAGGACAACCCGGTCAACCGCACCGTGGTCGAAGCCATGTTGCGCAGCCTGGGCTTTGAAGTGAGCATGGCCACCGACGGTGCCGAGGCGATCCGCAGTGCCGAGAGCCTGATTTTCACCGCGATCCTGATGGATTGCCGGCTGCCGTTGATCGACGGCTACGAGGCCACCCGGCAGATCCGCCAACTGCCGGGCTGCGCCGACCTGCCGATCATCGCCCTGACTGCCAACGCGTTGCAGGGCGACCGTGAAGCCTGCCTGGCAGCCGGAATGAACGATTACCTGGCCAAGCCGTTCAAACGCACGGATTTGCAGCAAATCCTGCAGCGCTGGGTGCAATAGCGCCGCGCCATCAGCCAACTCCGACTGGCGTGAAAGACGAAAGTGCGGCAGTCTTAGGCACCCGAACGGGCCTATAAACAGGCCCGGTTTAAAATTTCAGTGAACAAGTGTACATTCAGTGCCTTGCCGCTGTGACTTTCACTACAACGCAATAGTCTACGTGTAGGCTGCCGACATGAGGCATGAACGCTTCATTCGGTTCGGGAAGATTTGCCCTACCCTGCCGCATGGGATTATTGAGGAGCTCGCATGACCAAACAAAACGCCTTTACTCGGGAAGACCTGCTGCGCTGCAGTCGCGGTGAGCTGTTCGGCCCAGGTAACGCGCAACTGCCCGCCCCGAACATGCTGATGGTGGATCGCATCACCCATATCAGCGAAGAGGGTGGCAAGTACGGCAAAGGTGAATTGGTCGCCGAGCTGGATATCACCGAGGACCTGTGGTTCTTCGCCTGCCATTTCGAAGGCGACCCGGTGATGCCGGGCTGCCTGGGCCTTGACGCCATGTGGCAGCTGGTCGGTTTCTTCCTGGGCTGGCAAGGCCTGCCGGGCCGCGGTCGCGCCCTGGGTTCGGGCGAAGTGAAGTTCTTTGGCCAGGTCCTGCCGACCGCCAAGAAAGTCACCTACAACATTCAGATCAAGCGCGTCCTCAAGGGCAAGCTGAACCTGGCCATCGCCGATGGTTCGGTGAGCGTCGACGGTCGCGAGATCTATACTGCCGAAGGCCTTCGGGTCGGCGTATTCACTTCCACTGACAACTTTTAAGGGTTATCCGCATGCGCCGCGTCGTTATCACTGGTCTGGGCATTGTTTCTTGCCTGGGCAATGACAAAGAGACCGTCACCGCTAACCTGCGTGCAAGTCGCCCTGGCATCCGCTTCAACCCGGAATATGCCGAAATGGGTCTGCGTAGCCAGGTTTCCGGCTCCATCGACCTGCCCCTCGAAGAACTGATCGATCGCAAGATCTATCGCTTCGTCGGCCACGCTGCCGCCTACGCCTACCTGGCGATGAAAGACGCGATCGCCGACTCCGGCCTGAGCGAAGACCAGGTATCGAACGTGCGCACCGGCCTGATCGCCGGCTCCGGCGGCGCATCGACCCTCAACCAGATGGAAGCGCTGGACATCCTGCGCGAAAAAGGCGTGAAGCGTGTTGGCCCGTACCGTGTCACACGGACCATGGGCAGCACCGTTTCGGCCTGCCTGGCCACGCCGTTCCAGATCAAGGGCGTGAACTACTCGATCTCCTCCGCATGCGCCACCAGTGCTCACTGCATCGGTACTGCCGTGGAGCAGATCCAGCTGGGCAAGCAGGACATCGTGTTCGCCGGCGGCGGTGAAGAAGAGCATTGGAGCCAGTCGTTCCTGTTCGACGCCATGGGTGCACTGTCCACCCAGTACAACGAAACCCCGGAAAAGGCCTCCCGCGCCTACGACGCCAAGCGTGACGGTTTCGTCATTGCCGGCGGTGGCGGCATGGTGGTGGTCGAGGAGCTGGAGCACGCTCTGGCCCGTGGCGCCAAGATCTACGCGGAAATCGTCGGCTACGGCGCGACCTCCGACGGCTACGACATGGTTGCCCCAAGCGGTGAAGGCGCCATCCGTTGCATGCAGATGGCCATGTCCACCGTGGACACCCCAATCGACTACCTGAATACCCACGGCACCTCGACTCCGGTCGGCGATGCCAAGGAAATGGAAGGCGTGCGTGCGGTATTCGGCGACAAGGCCCCGGCCATCAGCTCTACCAAGAGCCTGTCCGGTCACTCCCTGGGCGCCGCCGGCGTTCACGAAGCGATCTACTGCCTGCTGATGATGGAAGGCAACTTCATGGCCGGCTCCGCCAACATCGACGAGATTGATCCGGTTGTGGCTGATATGCCGATCCTGACCAAGACCGTTGAAAATGCAAAAATCGACACCGTGATGAGCAACAGCTTCGGCTTCGGTGGCACCAACGCCACCCTGGTGCTGAAACGCTGGCAGGGTAAGTAAGACCTGTAGCTTGACCGCATGAAAAAGCCCCGACTGGTTCGGGGCTTTTTCATGGGCTGGATTTTTTAGTGGCTGGGAGGGCCTCATCGGGGGCAAGCCCCCTCCCACCTTTGATTGGTGAATGCATTCAAAATGTGGGAGGGGGCTTGCCCCCGATAGCGCCGCCTCGGCGCCCGGCCCTACACCGAAAACCGCGCCACCATGGTGTTCAGGTCCACCGCCAACCGCGACAGCTCCTGGCTCGCCGCACTGGTCTGGTTCGCCCCCGTGGACGTCTGGTGCGCCAGATCGCGAATGTTCATCAAGTTGCGATCCACCTCCCGCGCCACCGCCGCCTGTTGCTCCGATGCGCTGGCAATCACCAGGTTGCGCTCGTTGATCAGCGTGAACGCCGAGGCAATTTCCTCCAGCGCCGTACCCGCCGACTTGGCGATATCCAGGGTCGAGCGTGCGCGGGTGTTGCTTTGCTGCATCGAACTGACCGCCTGGTCGGTGCCTTGCTGAATCCCACTGATCATCTGCTCGATTTCCTGGGTCGACTGCTGGGTGCGATGGGCCAGGGCGCGCACTTCATCGGCCACCACCGCAAAACCGCGCCCGGCATCCCCGGCGCGTGCCGCCTCGATCGCCGCGTTCAGCGCCAGCAGGTTGGTCTGCTCGGCAATCGCGCGGATCACGTCCAGCACTTTGCTGATGCCATAGACCTTCTGCGCCAGGTCCTCGACCTGCGTCACGTTGTCGGTCACATCGGTGGCCAGCGCTTCAATCGACACCACGGTCTGGTGCACCTGCTGGCGACCATGCTGGGCAATGCGGTCGGACTCGCGGGACGCCTGGGACGTGGCCACCGCATTGCTCGCTACCTCTTCCACCGCCGCCGTCATTTGGTTGACCGCCGTGGCGGCCTGCTCGATTTCCTGATTCTGCTGGTGCAGACCACGGGTGGCGTCTTCGGTCACACAGCTGAGCTCCTCCGAAGCGGACGCCAGTTGGTTGGAAGATTCGGCGATACGCCGGATGGTATCGCGCAAGTTCTCCTGCATACCCTTGAGCGCCTGCTGCAAGCGCGCCGGCTCATCGTTGCCACTCACGCTGATCTCGCCGGTCAGATCGCCACTGGCTACGCCCTGGGCCACTTTCAACGACTGCGCCAGCGGCAATACGATGCTGCGCGTCAGCCACACCGCCAGGCCGATGGTGATCAGCGCCGTGAACACGATCATGCCGATCACCCAGGTACGCGACTGGCTGAACACACGCTGCGCCAGGCTGGCGGCCTGGTTGGCGTTGGTTTTGTTGAGGCTGACAAGGTCGTGCAGGGTGGCGGCCATCTCATCGGCGATTTGATTCATCTCACCGTTGACGACTTTGATGGCGCCTTCCAATTGATTGACCTTGGAGAAGCCCATGACTTGCTCTTGGCGCTGAAGGTATTGCTGCTCCTGGGCCTTGAAGCGGTCAAACAGCGTGCGCTCCTCGGGCAGCACGATCAACGCCTCGTAGAGGCTCTGCGCGCGATGCAGACCACTCTTGAGGTCGCCCAGCTTCTGTTCGTTCTGTGCCAGCGCCTGGGGGTCACGATTGACCAGCAGGCGCAAGGTCAGCGCCCGAATACGCAGCAAATCCTGACTCATTTCCCCCACCGCCATCACGCTGGGCAGCCAGTTGTTCTCCACCTGGTCCGACTGCTGGCGCATATTGGCCATCTGCAACAGGGCAAAGCCGCCCAAGGCAAACACCATCAGCGCCAACACGCCAAACCCCAGCCCTGCACGCGGGGCGATATTCAGACTTCTGATACTCATGCCTCTGGCTCCTTCCAATTGCGCTGCATCCATTTGCAGCTGGCTCTTGAAAGGTATCGGCGCATTCTCGGGTTTGCGTAAGATCAAAACGCGATATCAGCGTGACACCCCATCGCGATGGGCTTTAGGCAAGATGGCCAAGAAATTGTCGCGTGCCACTTTGTGCGCAACGTCCTCAGGCAGTGCATCGAGGAAAGGCTCGAAGCGACGCATTTCCTTACCCAGCTTGTTGAAGCGCCCGACGACGTCAGAGCCCAGCATGAACCGCTCCGGGAAACGCTCCACCAGCGTTACCCACTCCGGACGAGGATGGCCTCTGTCATCCAGCAAATACGGCGTAAGCATGCTCCAGGACAGGTCGATGTACAGGTTGGGATACGCCTCCAGCATGCGGCTCAAGGTGGGCAGCAAAAAGTCCATCTGCACCTGGTGACGGTGGATTTCCTTGCTGGTGCCAGCATGGGCCCAGATAAAGCGGGTGTGCGGATGGTTGCGCAGTGGCTCTTCGACTTCAGCCAGGTACAGCGGGTTGCGCTCGCGTTTGGAGGTGATATTGGAGTGCAGCATCACCGGCAGGTCATTTTCTGCCGCCAGGTGATAAATGCGGGTCATGGCTTCGTTATTGGCCCGTGGTGTGTCGCCGGCGGTGATGGCCGTGAGGTCGTCATGACGGGTAAAGACCTCGCCGATGCCCTGCCACAGCCCTGGGTTGAGATCGAGCATACGTTGGATATGGGCGTCCGAGTTCTTGTCGTTGGGGTTGAAGCCGGACAGGAACGGATGAAAATGCTCGCGTTGCTCAGGGGTCAGTTTGTTGACCGCTGCGGCCACGATCACATCGGTCGCGCTGTACCAATAGGCATCGGCGTCATCACCGGCGTAATAGCGCGGGCGCTTGGGTTCATCCTCGTGCCATTTCTTCGCGACCGGAATGCCGGAAATCATTACATGCTCGATGCGGTTGTCGGCCATGGCCTTGAGCAGCTTGTCCATGCCCGCCGTTTCCTGGAAGAAATCCACGTAATGCAGGTGCGCATCGCTGTAGGCATAGTCGCGGGCCTGCGCGGCAAGGCTGCCGGCGGCGAACAACAGGGCAAGGGTCAGGCGAGTCCAGGGCACGTTAACACCTCGATAGGGGCTGATACGGGTAGACCTTGAACGCCTTGCCAGGGTTCATCCGGCAAAAAACGCGGAACATCGAAGTGCCAGCATGCTCTATAACTGCATGACCTTCATCCTGCCACCCTGTGAGGTTTGCCATGCCTGTTACCGTAAACACCCTGAACCAGGACAACTTTCGCCACAGCCTCAACATCAACAACCATGAGTTGTTCACCGACCTGCCCAAGAGCCTCGGCGGCGACGATTCAGCGCCCTCCCCCCATGACTACTTCGACGCCGCCCTGGCCTCGTGCAAAGCCCTGACCCTCAAGCTCTACGCCCAGAAAAAAGGTATCCCCCTCACCGGCGTGACCGTGGAGGTCACCCATGACGCCGCCGAAGAGCAAAAGGGCAAATACACACTCAACGTCAAGCTCACCCTCAAGGGCGTGCTCACCGACGAACAGCGCGATGAGCTGCACCGCGTGGCGGATCGCTGCCCGGTGCACAAGCTGATGACCACCGCCGAGATCAGCATCGACACCAAACTGTCGGAAGGCGCCTTCAGCCAATAGCGGCAACCTCCCGTGGAGCGGGTTATGCTCAGCAGCATCCAACCCGCTCAGACTGGGACGCACCATGACCACCCTCACCGTGATCCGCCCTCGCCCCGAAGACGTCGAAGGCCAACCGATCCTGCGCCCGCTGCCGTCGCGGGAATGCCGCAGCGTCGGGCCTTTTGTATTTTTCGACCATATGCTGCTGACCCGCTACGCGCCGGGTCACGGCATGAATATCCGTCAACACCCGCATATCGGGCTGTCGACCCTCACGTACCTGTTTGAGGGCGCGCTGCAGCACAAGGACAGCCTGGGCTCGGACCAGGTTGTGCAGGCGGGTGATGTGAGCTGGATGACCGCCGGCAGCGCGATTGCCCACGTCGAACGCACACCCGAGGCGCTCAAGGCCAGTGGTTTCAGCCTGCATGGGCTGCAAGTATGGTTGGCATCACCCAAAGACCACGAGACGGGGCCGGGGCATTACAGCCATCACCCGGCGGCGAGTCTGCCGGTGAGTGACAACCTGGGCGTGCAGATACGCCTGATCGCGGGCAACGGGTTCTGCCTCAAGTCACCGGTGCCGGTGCTGTCGCCCACCTTGTATGCCGAGGTGCAGATGCAAACGGCCACAACCCTGCTGATTCCGGATGAGCATGAGGAACGCGCGGTGTATGTGCTGGCGGGTGACGCCCAGTTGGACGGCGAGGCGCTTGAAGTGCACAGCCTGGTGGTATTGCCGGCCGGGCAGGAGATGACGTTGTTTTCGGACAGTGATTGCCACTTGGTGGTATTTGGCGGCGCGCCGCTGGATGGGCCACGGCGGATCAACTGGAATTTTGTCGCGAGTGACCCGGCGGTGATCGAGCAGGCCAGGCAGCGCTGGGCGGCCGGGGATTGGCCGACGGTGCCGGGGGAGTCTGAAAGGATTGAGTTGCCAGTGAGATAGCCATCGGGGGCAAGCCCCCTCCCACATTTGATCAGTGATTGCATCCAAGTGTGGGAGGGGGCTTGCCCCCGATTAGGCCCGGACAGGCGCTGAAGAATCAGCCCTTGAACACTTCATCCAGCAAGTTGTGCATCGACTGGAACGCGCGCGTGGCGGTCTTGGCGTCGTACATCATCTTGCCCGGCACATTCGCATGGGGGTCGGTGAAGGAATGCACCGCGCCGCCATAGCTCAGCAATTGCCAATCCACGCCGGCCGCGTTCATTTCATCTTCGAATGCCGGCAGTTGCGCCTTCGGCACCAATGGGTCGGAAGCACCGTGCAGGACCAATACTGAACCCTTGATGTGCTTGGCGCCGTCCGGGTTCTGGGTGTCGATGGTGCCGTGGAACGAGACGGCTGCCTTCAACGGTGCACCGGTCCGCGCCAGTTCCAGCGAGCAGAAGCCGCCAAAACAGAAGCCGAAGGTCGCAAGCTTCGAGGTATCCACCTCGGCCTGGCCCTGCAGTTGCTCAAACGCCGCTTGCATGAGTTTGAGCAGCTTCGGGTTGTCATTCTTCAACGGCATCATCGCAGCGCCGGCTTCATCACCATTCGACGGACGCACGGTCTGCCCGTACAAGTCGGCGATCAGCACCACGTAGCCTTTGCCGGCCACGCTTTTGGCGATCTCTTCGGCACCCGCACTCACGCCCATCCAGTTCGGCGCCATCAACAACCCCGGCAACGGGCCCTTGTGGCTGGCATCGAACGCCAGGCGGCTTTCGTAGGACTGGCCATCAATCTGATAGACCACGGAACGTACAGTGACTTGGCTCATCATTTACTCCAGTTGAGGTGCACTATCAATTCGTCGCAACCTGCCCCCTGTAGGAGCGAGCTTGCTCGCGAAAAACTCAAGGGCACCGCATGTATCCAGGATCGGCGCGTTATCGTTGACGTTCTTCGCGAGCAAGCTCGCTCCTACAGTGAAGCGTTAGAACGAAAAAACCCGCCGAAGCGGGTTTTTCTACAGCAGGGTCAAACCGACAGTTCAACCAACAGCTTGTTCAGGCGGCGCACATAAGCGGCCGGGTCCTTCAGGCTGTCGCCGGCGGCCAGGGCTGCCTGGTCGAAGAGGATGTGCGACAGGTCGCCAAAACGCTCTTCGCTCTGCTCACCGTCGAGTTTCTCGATCAGCGGGTGAGCCGGGTTGAATTCGAAGATCGGCTTGGAATCCGGAACCTTCTGCCCGCTGGCTTCGAGGATCTGGCGCATCTGCATGCCCAGGTCCTGCTCGCCGATGGCCAGGATCGCCGGGGAGTCGGTCAGGCGGTGCGACACGCGCACTTCGCTGACTGCATCGCCCAGGGACGCCTTGATCCGCTCGACCAGGCCTTCTTTGGACTTGGCGACTTCCTCGGCTTCTTTCTTCTCTTCTTCGGAGTCCAGGTTACCCAGGTCCAGGTCACCACGGGCCACGTCGACGAAGGATTTGCCGTCGAACTCGTTGAGGTAGCTCATCAGCCACTCATCGATACGGTCGGTCAGCAGCAGCACTTCGATGCCTTTCTTGCGGAAGACTTCCAGGTGCGGGCTGTTCTTGACCTGCGCGTAGGTTTCGCCGGTGAGGTAGTAGATCTTGTCCTGACCCTCCTTGGCGCGGGCCAGGTACTCGGCCAAAGAGACCACCTGCTCGCCGCCCTCTTCGTGCGTCGAGGCAAAACGCAGCAGGCCGGCGATTTTTTCCTTGTTGGCGAAATCTTCCGCCGGGCCTTCTTTCATGACCTGGCCGAAGTTTTTCCAGAAGCCCTTGTATTGCTCGGGCTCGTTCTTCGCCAGCTTTTCCAGCATGTCGAGCACGCGCTTGGTCAGCGCCGACTTCATGGAATCGATGATCGGGTCTTTCTGCAGGATTTCCCGCGACACGTTCAGCGACAGATCGTTGGAGTCGACCACACCCTTGATGAAGCGCAGGTACAGCGGCAGGAACGATTCCGCCTGGTCCATCACGAACACGCGCTGTACGTAGAGCTTCAGGCCTTTCGGCGCTTCACGCTGGTACAGGTCAAACGGAGCACGGGCCGGTACGTAGAGCAGCGAGCTGTACTCCAGCTTGCCTTCGACCTTGTTGTGGCTCCAGCTCAGCGGGTTTTCGTAGTCGTGACCGATGTGCTTGTAGAACTCCTGGTATTCCTCGTCCTTGATCTCGGTACGCGGACGGGTCCACAGCGCGCTGGCGCGGTTGACCACTTCCCATTCCTGGGCAGGCGCGTCTTCGCCTTCGGCTGCCGCTTGCTCTTTCGGCAGTTCGATCGGCAGAGCGATGTGGTCGGAGTATTTCTTGACGATGTTGCGCAGGCGCCAGCCATCGGCGAATTCGTCTTCACCGGACTTCAGGTGCAGGACGATACGGGTACCACGGTCAGCCTTGTCGACGGTGGCGATCTCGAATTCGCCCTCGCCTTTGGAGGACCAGTGCACGCCTTCGCTGGCATCGAGGCCGGCACGGCGGCTGAACACTTCAACCTGGTCGGCAACGATAAAGGCCGAATAGAAGCCCACGCCGAATTGACCGATCAGGTGCGAATCTTTCTTCTGGTCGCCCGAGAGGTTTTTCATGAAATCGGCGGTGCCGGACTTGGCGATGGTGCCCAGGTGGGCGATCGCATCGTCACGGCTCATACCGATACCGTTGTCTTCGATCGTGACGGTCTTGGCGTCCTTGTCGAAGCTCACGCGGATCTTCAGTTCGGCGCCACCTTCCAGCAACTCAGGCTTGGACAGGGCTTCGAAACGTAATTTGTCGACAGCGTCAGAGGCGTTCGAGATCAATTCGCGAAGGAAGATTTCCTTGTTGGAATACAGCGAATGGATCATGAGGTGCAGCAGTTGCTTCACCTCGGTCTGGAAGCCCAGGGTTTCCTTTTGAGTTTCCACACTCATGGTCATCAAACTCCAATTGGATGGCAGTGGCCGCGCCCTAGAGGGTTAGCGGCGGGTTGTCATCAAAGTTGGGGGCTAAGACCAGGATTTCAAGGGTGGCCTGGTTCCTCGATCTTAAAATGCGCGCGGGCCGTGGCGATGGGCTCTGCCGCCGTGCTCTGCCAGGCGGTGATCGCTACGTTCGCCACCCGCCGGCCCTGGCGCCATACTTGGCATTTGGCGTAGGTGTCGCGAAATTGACCGGTGCGCAGGTAATCCAGGGAAAAGTCGATGATTTTCGGGATGCCCGGCGAACCCGTGAACACCAGCAGGTGCAGCGCCGCCGACAGCTCCATGAAGCCTGCGATCACCCCGCCGTGCAGCGCCGGCAATATCGGGTTACCAATATTGTCCTTGTTGGCCGGCAGGCGAAACAGCAGCTCATCCCCCAGCCGGGTGCATTCGATGCCGATCAGCTTGGCGTAGGGGATCAGGTTGAGCAGCGCTGCGTAATCGCCGCGCCCGTGGGCCTGCTCCAGGCGGGTCTTGAATCGGTGCGTCATGCCTGCTCTCCCTTGATCGTGCTGCCCAGTCCTTGTGTGCCCTTGAGGCGTTTGCCCATGCGCATGAATGTACCGACGACATGGGCGATGGGTTGCTGCGGGTCATCCTGGTAGGCGAAGCCACGGGTGAAGATCACGTCGGTGGTCACCCGGTAGCATTGGGCGAAGCCGTACACCGGTTTGTGTGGGGTAGCGGGATGCATGTAGTCGACGCGCAGGTCGAGGGTCGGGCACACCTCAAATTCCGGCAATACGCACAGGGTGGCCATGCCGCAGGCGGTGTCCATCAGGGAGGTCAGCGCGCCACCGTGAATCACCCCCGATTGGGGATCGCCGACCAGATGGGGCGCATACGGCATGATCAGCGTGATGCCCTCCTCGCTGGCCTGATGAGCGGTAATGCCCAGCACCTGACAGTGGCGCAAGGCCGAAACAAAGCGTGTCGCACGCTCTAACAGGGGATTTTCGGTCATTCGTTCCAGACTCTTATTAGTGTTGATCCGCAGAATGGTCGACAGGGCAAAAGTTCCTGTTAGTCAGCGATTTATATATCTACCGAATAAAAGGAACTAATGCCGAACCGCCATGCTCGAAAGGCCAGTAGATATCTTCAATAAGGAGAAACACCCATGCGCAAGACTTTAGCTATTTCCATGATGCTGGCCGCTGCCCTCGGCCTGGCTGCCTGCGACAAGAAATCCGAAGACAAAGCCCAAGACGCTGCAGCCCATTCTGAGCAAGCTCAGAAAGATATGGCCAAGGCTCAGGATAAAGTGAACGACGCGGCGAAAGAAAACGCCGAAGCTGCCAAAGCTCAGGCTGAATCGAACCAGGCCGCCGCAAAAGAAGCAGCACCTGCTACCGGTTCTTGAGACCGCGGTTTGAAGTAGCTTCGCCGCAAAAAGAAAGCCCGCTTAGATAGCGGGCTTTACTTTGTCTGGTGTTTTTTTACCTGAGGGTTTGATCAAACCGCGTCTTTAACCGGTTCCGACAGCGGCGTATCCGTCTGGGTAAACACCATCACTTGCAGCACGTCGGAATGAAACTCCCGCCGATACAGCACCAACACCACCCCAGCACTCATCAACATGAATAGCCAGGGGCTGACAAACCACGCCAGCATGGTCATGCCGAAATAATAAGAACGCAGGCCTAAGTTGAACTGGTTGGCGGCCATGGAGATGACTCGCGCCGCACGTAGAGCAAATGCCTTGCGCTCCTGCTCCGACACGTCCCGCTCGCCGATCATCGGCGCCGAGCCGACCAGCACCGCCGCGAAGTTGTACTGGCGCATGCACCAACTGAACGTGAAAAACGCATAGACGAACACCAGTGCCAGGCACAGCAGCTTGATCTCCGACATGCCTTGGGACGCCTGTTGCACCATCGGTATGTCCGCCAGCAACGACACCGCCCGCTCTGAAGCACCCAACACTGTGAGAATGCCGGCGAGGATGATCAGCGTGCTGGAGGCGAAGAACGAAGCGTTGCGCTCAAGGTTGCCGATCACACTGGCGTCGGCGATGCGGTTGTCGCGCAGCAGCATGCGGCGCATCCAGTCTTCGCGGTACAGGTGCAGCACGCTGGCGAGGCAGGCCGTGTCACGGGCCTTCCAAATGGCGTATCGGGTATAGCCGCCCCAGCAAAGGGCGAACCACAGGGCGGCAAGCAGGTGGATCTGATTGGTTTCGATGAACGACATGCGGGTCCTTTGCAGAAAGAGGGCTGAAACGCTTTTGCGTCAGTTCGACGTTAGTGCACAGAAAAAGACACTGCCGTTCACCCATAAAAAAAGCCCCATATCGATTGATACGGGGCATTTCAGTACAGCGGGAAACAGGGGTTTATGCGATAGCTTCGCTGCGCTTGCCGAGCATCCGATCAACCCCGAACGCCACGACCAGCGTCATCACTGACGGCACCAGCCACGCCAGACCCTGCTCGCTCAATGGCAGGTTCGCCAGTGGCGAAGGCATCCAGCCCGCCAAGCCAGCGCCCTTGAGCGCATCGATGCAGCCAAAGATGAACGACACCAGCATCACCGGGCCAACGATACGCCCCTGCTCCTGCCAGAAGTCTTTGCAGAAACTCAGCGCCACCAGCACGATGCACGGCGGGTAGATCGCGGTCAGCACCGGGATCGAGAAGGCAATCAGCTTGGTCAGGCCCAGGTTCGACACGAACAACGAGAACAGCGCCAGGATCACCACCAGGGTCTTGTAGGACAGCGGCAGGATTTTGCTGAAGTACTCGGCGCAGGCACAGGTCAGGCCCACCGCGGTCACCAGGCACGCCAGGGAAATCAGCACAGCCAGGAAGCCGCTGCCCAGGGAGCCAAAGGTGTGTTGCACATAGGCGTGCAGCACCGCAGCACCGTTAGTGGCACCGGCAGCCACGGCATGGCTGCCCGAACCCAGGCGGAACAGGCTGAAGTACACCAGGGCCAGGCCGACGCCCGCGATCAATCCAGCGATGATTGCGTAACGGGTGATCAGCTTGGGCGATTCGACGCCACGGGAGCGAATCGCGTTGACGATCACGATACCGAACACCAGCGCGCCCAGGGTATCCATGGTCAGGTAACCCTGGATAAAGCCTTGGGAAAACGGTGCGGCTACGTATTCCGGGGTAGCGACGCCCACGTCACCGGCCGGCAAGGCAAACGCGGCAATACCGAGGATGGCCAGGGCGATGATCTTCAACGGTGCGAGGAAACGCCCCACCGTGTCCAGCAGCCGACCTGGGTACAGGGAGACAAAGAACACCACCAGGAAGTACACCGAGCTGTAGAGGAACAGCGCCAGCGGGCTTTCGCCGGTCAGCGGCGCCAGGCCCACTTCGAAGGACACGGTCGCGGTACGCGGGGTAGCGAACAGCGGCCCTACCGCCAGATACGCCGCCGCCGCCAGCAGGCCACCGGCGATCTTGCCGATCGGGCTGCTCAACGCGTCCATGCCACCACCGACCTTGGCCAGGGCGATCACGGTGACCACCGGCAAACCCACGGCGGTGATCAGGAAGCCCAACGCTGCCATCCAGACATGAGGCCCGGACTGCAAACCAACGATAGGCGGGAAGATGATGTTGCCGGCACCCACGAACAGGGCAAAAGTCATAAAGCCCAGCGCCAGGATGTCCTGGCTTTTCAACACTTTCATTTGAGGAAATACCACACTACTGAATCGGAATTTAGAGAGGGATTCCCTATGGATGAGGGAAATGCTGCCGGCCCTTATGGCGGCCGACCGGTCTAGCGCGAGGCTTCCTTTTGGGATGCACACGCATAAAGAGGCGGCTAGGTTACAGAAATTGGCTGACGAACGCACTGTTGCGGGGCGTACTGTCCGATAAGCGACATTCAAATGTCGCGTTTTCATATCTAAATATTGAAATGCAATCGAATGTGGGAGCGGGCTTGCTCGCGAATGCGGTGGGTCAGCACTGAATGCATCAACTGATACACCGCATTCGCGAGCAAGCCCGCTCCCACATTTTGATCTTCAGCAACCTGCAGAACGCACAAAGGCCACCCGAAGGTGGCCTTTGTGTTGGTACGGCGTCAACTAAGCATGGAGCTTACTTGACAGCCCAACCGGTCAGCTCGGCCAGGGCCTTGCCGATGTCTGCCAGCGAACGCACGGTTTTAACGCCTGCGTCTTGCAGCGCAGCGAATTTCTCGTCTGCAGTGCCTTTGCCGCCAGAGATGATTGCGCCAGCATGGCCCATGCGCTTGCCCGCAGGGGCAGTCACACCAGCGATGTAGGAAACAACCGGCTTGGTTACGTGGGCCTTGATGTAGGCAGCCGCTTCTTCTTCAGCCGAACCGCCGATCTCACCGATCATCACGATCGCTTCGGTCTTCGGGTCTTCCTGGAACAGCTTCAGGATGTCGATGAAGTTGGAGCCTGGGATCGGGTCACCGCCGATGCCGACGCAAGTCGACTGACCGAAACCGGCGTCAGTGGTCTGCTTCACAGCTTCGTAGGTCAGGGTGCCGGAACGGGAAACGATACCGACTTTGCCTGGCAAGTGAATGTGACCTGGCATGATGCCGATCTTGCATTCGCCTGGAGTGATCACGCCTGGGCAGTTAGGGCCGATCAGGGTAACACCCAGTTCGTCGCACTTAACTTTAGCGTCCAGCATGTCCAGGGTAGGAATGCCTTCGGTGATGCAGACGATCAGCTTGATGCCGCCGAATGCCGCTTCCAGGATGGAGTCCTTGCAGAAAGGAGCTGGAACGTAGATCACGCTGGCGGTGGCGCCAGTGGCAGCTACAGCGTCTTTCACGGTGTTGAACACTGGCAGGCCCAGGTGCTCGGTGCCGCCTTTGCCTGGCGTTACGCCGCCAACCATCTTGGTGCCGTATTCGATGGCTTGCTGGGTGTGGGAAACTACCTTGCGAACCGGTAATACCCTGGCAGATAACTTTGGTGTCTTTATTGATCAGGACGCTCATTATTTGCCCTCCGCAGCTTTGACAACTTGTTGAGCAGCGTCGGTCAGGCTGGTAGCCGCGATGATGTTCAAACCGCTTTCTGCCAGTACTTTAGCGCCCAGTTCAGCGTTGTTACCTTCAAGGCGAACAACAACCGGGATTTTAACGCCGACTTCTTTCACTGCACCGATGATGCCTTCGGCAATCATGTCGCAACGAACGATGCCGCCGAAGATGTTGACCAGTACTGCAGCGACGTTGGAGTCGGACAGGATGATCTTGAACGCTTCGGTCACGCGTTCTTTGGTAGCACCACCGCCCACGTCGAGGAAGTTGGCTGGTTTGCCGCCATGCAGGTTGACGATGTCCATGGTACCCATGGCCAGGCCGGCACCGTTGACCATGCAGCCGATGTTGCCTTCCAGGGCTACGTAGTTCAGTTCGAACTTGGCAGCGTGCGCTTCCCGCGGATCGTCTTGCGACGGATCGTGGAAAGTCTTCAGCTTAGGCTGACGGTACATGGCGTTGGCGTCGATGTTGATCTTGGCGTCCAGGCAGTGCAGATCGCCGTCAGCCTTGATCACCAGCGGGTTCACTTCCAGCAGGGCCAGATCGTGATCCTGGAACAGTTTGGCCAGACCGACGAAGATCTTGGCGAACTGGGCAACTTGCTTGCCTTCCAGGCCCAGCTGGAAAGCCAGCTCACGACCCTGGAACGGCTGAGCGCCAACCAGTGGATCGATAGTGGCTTTCAGAATTTTTTCTGGGGTTTCGTGAGCGATCTTCTCGATGTCCACGCCACCTTCGGTGGAAGCCATGAACACGATGCGACGGCTCGAACGGTCAACGACAGCGCCCAGGTACAGCTCTTTAGCGATATCAGTGCACGATTCAACCAGGATCTTGGTGACTGGCTGGCCATTGGCATCAGTCTGGTAAGTCACCAGACGCTTGCCCAGCCACTGCTGTGCGAAGGCCTTGGCGTCTTCTTTGCTGCGAACCAGCTTAACGCCGCCCGCTTTACCGCGACCACCGGCGTGGACCTGGGCTTTGACAACCCACTCGCTGCCGCCGATTTTGTCGCAAGCTTCTGCTGCTGCTTCCGGGTGTCTACTGCGTAGCCCTTGGAAACTGGCAGGCCGTATTCAGCGAACAGCTGCTTACCCTGATACTCGTGAAGATTCATGCTTTTTACCGTCTTCGTTAGGTACTGCGCATTCGGCGCTGCGCTCATTATGAGTGCCGCGCCACCTGTGACTGCTGCTTGCGCAACTTGCGGGGCTCAAGGCCCGTAAAGCTGCGCAAGGCTGCGTCCAGCGGATATTCCGCGGTGAGTCTTGCGCGCAAGGCTCACGACGGGCAACTCCGCCGTGGTTTCTTATTATCTCGCTTAGCGCTTCTTGCGGTTGGCGATGTGGATGGCGCCGCCATTCACTGCCAACGCTGCTTCGTGCA